>JBFWOS010000003.1:731132-872346 GCA_050250375.1 Candidatus Omnitrophota bacterium | reverse complement strand
CCACCCCATCCGCCCAAACGGTGATGGTGGCATTCTGCGGGATGTCCACCACCCCGGATATCGTCCAGGTCCCGCCGCTGGTTGTCCCGGTCTGCGCCTGCAACGTATTATTAACCGCCACCCGCACAGTTACTCCATTGCCCAGGTTCGTTGTACCGGATATGTCCACCGCTGTACTGGTGACAACCTGTACATAATTGGTCCTCACATCTGATGATGTTTTGTTGGGAAACAACACCCATTCGATCAAACCCGTTGTCGCGTTCACATAGGTTGAAAAAGAAGCGGCAATATCCCGTGAGACGTCCGTGTCAACATCCTGATTGATGGAGGTTGTTCCTCCGATTTGAGTCCAATTGCTCGCGGTGGTCTCACTGGTTCCGTCCGCCAGGACCCAGATGGAATGGGCTATATTGTTGGCGTCATCCGTATTTCCATTCCATAAAAGATTGATATTGGTGAGGATATCAGGTGATTCAATAAAAAATTTAAATTCAATGGGAAGATAGTCTCCGGCCCCGGGGTCATCAGAAACCCATTGGCTGGTGTTATCTGCGGAAATATTGACATATTCAGCATCTGACGGTGTTGCTGTGTCGTTGACATGACCGGCAGCATCCCAGGGAAATTGGTCGGAATCATGTTCTTCAGCAATCGGATTAGGACTAACTCCATCATTGGCTGTTGTTACGCCGACAAAGTTATAGGTCGTTGCCTCAGCAGAACGACTGCCGGTCAAAAACACTAAACCGCTAAATAATATTAAAGCCCATCGCCTGGCCAAAACCTTATTCCAAACTCTTGGAAAAAGAATTTTCATTGTCTGATGTTCAAACAATTTTATATTTTTGATGAGAATTTAGTGAAGAGCGGGCAATAAAAATGACGGCCGTGCCGGTTTTTTTAATAAAACCCGGCAGGAAATAAAAAAAACTGGTTGAAATCGAGAATTTGCGCATCAGGTTGATACTTGTCCTTTCCCAACATGTTTACGGGATTAAGAACCATCTACTTAAAGATATACCCATATTCTCGATTTGAAACGACGAAATGTCAATGAAGATCAAATAAATCTGTATATAGATTTAATATTAATATTGTTATTAATCGACGATCATAACCGCCCCGCGTAAAGGACCGAAGATCCAGTGTGGTGTCGCCTCTTGTTTGTCTGTGTTTCCGCTGTCGGTTGAATTATTGGCCCGGATATTGTTCCCTAATGCTTCCGAGTCCCGGACATCGGTATATCTAACTGTCTGCGTGCCATTTAATACATTCACATTAAACCTTACACCCACGGAAGATGATCTTAAGTTCAGCCGGCTCGATCCGTCAAATCCCTGCATGCTTAATGTATTAGAAATGGTCACCGTTGATTGCCGGCCGAATGTTAACGTCCGCGACGGAACGGAACCCAACGTCTTGGTTAAATTGTAAAACGTTTCCGAAGCCGGGATCTGTTGATCGGCCCCGTCAAAGATGACCGTGCCGGCCTGTTCAACAAAAACGCCGCCGAAGTTTTCCCAATCTCCGCCGAGGTTGATTTGGCGGTTGCTGCCGGTGTCAAGCGTTCCCGCGTTTAACCTTAATGTGCCGTCGATATCCAGATTCGTTTGTAATGTATACGTCCCGATGCCTGCGCCGGGCATATTGCCATTTGCAAGAGCCTGGATTTCAGAAAGCGAAAGCGCCCGGTTGTAAATGCGCACTTCATCTACTTTTCCGACAATATTATACGCCCCGGAGCCTTCCAGCTTTCCAATTGTCACCGGAGATTGGCTGTCTGTAATTTCACCGGCATAAGAATCTGCCGCCCCTTCAACCCCGTTAACAAATATACGCACATTTGTCCCGTCATACAGACCAACCACATGATTCCATTGCTGGGCCGTTATGCTTGCGGAAGCCTCATTAACGTTCCATAGGGAAATATAAAAGTTAATAACCCCGGCCGCGTTATAATAAAGACCCCATCCGTTAGCCCAACTGTCGTCCGACGGATTTCCGATGATGCCGTCATATTGGACGGGAACTGCATCATTTCTCGTCCATAAGGCAACGGTGATTTGATCATTCTCATAGATGGACTCCATAGAATCGGAAACCAGCACATTCACAAAATCGGCATTGGCGTCAAACGACAAACTCCTGCTGTCTTCAAAATGAACATCGGGCAAATCTGTTGTGCTGCTCGGACTGCCCTGCCATGTCCCGGCATTTCCATATCCGCTTGCATCGGCTGACGGTGAAACTTGTTCTTCCATCTTCCAATAAGCGACCAATCCATCGTTAATGATCACATCCTGGAACACTGTCCCGCCGGTTGAATCAATCGTTTGCGAACCCGTCCCCGTGAACATCACCGTTGAACCCGCATTTGTGAATGTACCCGCGCTATGCGTAAACGATCCGTCTATTTCAACGACATCGGTCGGTGCCGTGTAAGTTCCAGAGGAAATGGATAAGTCACCATCATGACGGAATCGGGTCGATTGTCCGGCAAACGTCCCTCCGGTGATGGTGGTATTCCCATGGATATTGACCGGCTCAATCACCGGACTGCTTGCGTAAGTTAACGTTCCAGCGCTCACGTCAAGAATGTTGCTGATCGAAACATCATCCTGCAAGGTCCATATCCCGCTACCAGTAACATCAACGTTATAAAATGTCTGTGAACCAGATAAGATCAGTGCGTCGCTAGATGTTCCATCAAAGAACACATCCCCGTTTGTTGCTGTAAAAATCCCGCCGTGATTCATCCAGCTTCTTCCTACGCTGATGTCGCGGTTTGTTCCGGCATGAAGTTCTCCGGCATTCAGCGTCAATGTTCCATTGACATCAAGATTGTCCTGCAAGGTGTATGTCCCCCGTGCCGTCCCTGGCATATTTCCAGCGGCCAGGCGTTGAATTTCTGTAGCTGAAAGAAGGCGGTTATAGTAACGCATTTCATCTATTTTTCCGTCATAATTATCACTAGGGAATGGTTCGTTGCTTCCGATACGGATATCGGTTGTGGCGATGGATGAAATTGTACCGCTGCTGACCGTTCCTCCGGTTACATCCTGACCGTTAACATAAATCCTGAACCTGTTTGCCTGGGCCAATGAACCATCATAAGTGACCGCCACATGATACCATTCTCCCACGGAAACAACATTCTCAGCCTCGGTAACGACACTCCCTGAAGGGCTTGTCCACCATACGGCAATTCCATTTGTTATACTTCCACCCGTTGTACCAGATCCGCTGCCCAGCGTTTGCGCGTAAAAATAAAAGAAATTGCTGGTGTCAATCGTTTGGCTCCAGAGCGTGGGCCAACCACTCCCGGCCGATAAATCATCTGAGTTTATCCAGACCGACCAAGAATATTGTCCTGAAACATCCAGATCGAATATTTCATTATCCTTAATATTCACGTATTCCAAAGATGCGTCATCAATATCAATACTACCCGGGTTATTAAAATGAAGCGCGGGAACATCTATACTGGCCAGAGGCGTAACGATCCATTCCCCATGAAGGCCATAACCGGATGAATCACAGGCGTCATCAAAGGATGCGGCAGAACTGCAGGCCGGATTTGAATTTTCTGATCCCTCATCCAATTTCCAATAACCCAAAAGCCCGTCATTGATAATCACATTATTAAATGCCTTGGAATCGGAAGTGATGGTTAATAAAGCACTTGTTCCAGTGAACATAACCGTTGAGTTGATATTTGTAAACGTTCCACCGCTCATATCCCAAAGGCCGCCAACATGGATTGTTGTATTTCCACCTGGGCCGGACCCGGCGTTTAATGCTCCATCAATATCCATTGTCCCGGTTAAATAGATGTCGTACCCATCCGTCACAAGCACATCAGCAGGCATTATCTGTAATGAAACGGCCAACATGTCTGTGGTCAAGGTAGTTGTATCGGGTGATTGTCCAATGACCAACTTGCCAAGATTTTGCAAGGATGCTGTCGAATCCGTAAAATATTGATCCCCGTCAAAAATTAATGTCCCCTGGGGATTCGCGAACGTACCGGTCGAACTGAGAATGAAGTTACCCGAAACGCTCATGTTGACAGATGTAGTCATGAAACTTCCGCCATTCAGGGAGAATGACCCGTTCACATCAATGATCGAATCACCGCCGATAAATACACCCGCACTTTGAGTAAAACCGGATGCCCCGATCGTTACCGAGTTCCCGCCTCCCTGGGTAATCGTCCCGGTATAACCGCTGTTTATTGAAATCCCGTCTACGCTGATGTCCGTGTCAATGGTTGAATTGTTTGTGCTGGTCGCGTTAAAAACCGCGATGTCATTTAGACCAGGGGCTATACCGCCCAGCCAATTTCCGCCGGTGGACCAGTTTCCTGATCCGGACCAGGTGAATCCATTCGGATTCGTTGTCTTCCGGCTCCAGGCGCAGACCATACTTTTGATAGAGCTTGACCCGACTGTTCCGCTGCGTAAATAAGAAAAATCATATGTATGTGCGTTAGTATCAACCGCAGGAATAATATCAAACCACATCGTCGGCATGAAGTCCGAAATCTGCCAGACGCCGATGCGACCGTCTCCGTTATTGGGATCCGCGCTTGTAATTTGATATAAGGTTGTTGCATCCTGACGCAAGTGGGCCGATACTTCCGATGTGGCGGCTGTTGTAGAAAAGTATCCGTAGCCAAAAACAACCACGTCCCCGGCCGTATTTAAAGTAAGGTCTGTTGTGGCCCTGACAACGTATGATGTCGTGATCGCCACGTTTTCATCCACCTCCTGACAGCTGTGCGCGTCATAATAATTCAACCGGATAATAAGCAGACGGGAACTGTGATGATCAGCAACCGTGTCCGCGAGGCTAGTACGCGCCCTGACCGACAGGGTGACCGGGTTCGCTGACGGGGCTTCCAATAAAGTTGCCGCGAACATCTGCTGTTCATCCGCAACATCTTCAGAATCACGGATGTGCCGAGATAATTGTGTCGTTCCGTCAAAGATATCCATTTCAATTTCTTCTTCGAGTGTATCAATAGTCGCACGCATATTGGCGATCACCAGATAATCGCTGGTACCATCGGGGGTAAATGTAATTTGCGCATAGGCAGTCCCCAAGCTGGTTGGCAACCCGGCCACGATTGTGTTTTCATTCCAGAACCAGTCTGTATTCTCTGTCCCTAATGACGAAGTATCCAGCGCCATTAAGTATGATTCATCCGCGTCCCCGTTTCCGGTTCCTACAATCCTTTGGCTGACGAGATCCAGCGTTTCATTCGTTCCCCATGTCCTGCGGCCCATGGTCATAAACGAAGAACCCCTGTCGGCGGCCGGACCTTCCTGAATCTCTTCATTCATCGTCAAATGGGTGGTTGAACTGTTAATCGTTAAACTGGTTTCCAGTCGAACGCCTGTATCATCCCAGCGCATACCGCCGATTCCGCCGAAGATCAGGTAATCACTTCCATTTTCAAAACAACCGACGTCCAATTCAAGGATATCTGTCTCTGTGGCAAAAATGGATTGGTTTAAATTGGATTTCTTAAAACAACCCAGAACTTCCGTGGCTCCTGAAAAGTCCCAATGCGGCGCTGGTTCTGTGTCATCATTATTCCCACTGTCAATAGAGTCAGCCGCGACTATATCGTTACCCAGCGCTTCCGAACCAGACACATCTACCCAGCTGACATTCTGACTGCCGTTAGGCAAATGGATGTTGTGCCTCATCTGTGAAGAGGTGCTCGCAATGTTTACGCGGTCATTGCTGTCCAAACCGTTTAGAGTCAAATTACTTTGTATCGTTTGTGTTGATCCGGCTTCCATCGTCAACGAAACATCTGTCCCGTTATCTGAAACATCATTTTTCTCAAGATCATAAAAGATCGTTGATCCCCCGATTGTCTGATTGATTCCATCGAAGGTTACGATTCCGTTACGCGCGTTAAAATCGGCATAACCCAGCCAGTTTCCGCCCACATTGATCGGATTATTTTCTCCGCTCTTGACATCCAGCGTACCGCTCACCATCATCACTGTTCCATTAACATCCAGGGCATCTTCCAAGACGTAGGTGCCTGAACCCGGATTTCCGGAAGCCAATTGCTGGACTTCAGATGTTGATAGAACACGGGTGTATACACGCACATCATCAACAAATCCATCCGCAAAAGCCCCGCCGAATTCTCCATCCTGTCCGACAACAAATGACGTGACCATCGCCGGCGTCAAGGCCGGAACGGTTCCTGAAAAACTCAGTGTCTGCTGAATCCCGTCTACAAAACCTTTGAGCCGGTTGGCATTCCCGCTTTGAGTTCCGTCAAAAACCAGAGCCACATGATGCCAGCTCGTGTCATTCAACGCGACTGAACCGGTGGAAAATCCGTTATCACTGATTGCAAAATAGATATTTCCGTCACTCCATAACTCGATGTTGATGTCGTCCTGGACGCCGGTTTCCTGCTTCCCGATAAAAATAACGCTGTTAGCCGCTCTTCTTTGAACCCAGGCTGTCATGGTTAACGCATTGACATTTCCAATTTCATTAACCGGTCCAAAATTTATAACGTCATCTGTTCCATCAAAATCCTTGGCATAGAGATTAGGAAAATCCAACGAAGGCAAAGTCTTTGTGGGGTTTGACGCGTTATAATTTCCGGCCGCTCCGGATGGAGTCCCGTTATAACCGTTGCCTGTATGATCCACGACCGATGCGCTATAATCCGCTTCATCAAATTTCCAATAGGCCAATAAACCGCTGTTAACGGTGAAATTATTAAAAGCTTTTGTATCGGATATAATTGTATGTGTGTTTGTCCCCGTGAAATTGACGGTCGAATTTGTGTTGGTAAACGTCCCACCGGTGACGTCCCATGATCCGCCTACATAGACCGTTGAGTTCCCCCCGGAACCATTGGCCGCGTTAAGGGCACCGTTTATGTCCACATCCCCGGAGATAATAACGTTATACCCATCGGTCACCAGGACATCCGCCGCATCGATTGTCAGGGAAGACGCGGTCATATTCGTCGTTAACGTCGTGGTATCCGGCGAAGAGCCGATCACGAGCTGCCCGAGGTCCTGTTGAGGACTTGTGGCATCAGCAAAGAACAGATCACCGTCCAATATGACCTGGCCGTTTTGGTTGATAAACGTTCCAGACAACGTTAAGGTGAAGTTCCCCGATACGTTCAACGAATCCGTTGTATTTGTGAAAGAACCTCCGCTTAAAGCAAATGTGCCGTTGACATCTATGTTTGAATCCCCGCCGATAAACACACCTGTTGATTGAGTGTAACCATCTTCACCGAGCGTTATTGAATTGCCTGATTCTTGCGTAAGGGTTCCGGTGTAACCGTCTGTAAGCTCAACACCCGTAACATTAATACTTATGTCTATATCCGCATTTTTTGTACTCAGTGAAGTAAATAGCACTGTATCCGTAACTATCGGTATCGTGTCATCCGACCAATTATCCGCGCAAGACCAATTATTGGCCGTCCCTGCCCCGCCGCATGTTCCATCAATCCCGCCCCCATCCCACACTTTGGTCGTACATGTATTGATGAATGTCCATGTCGCTCCGCTACCCTGGGTACTGCTGTAAGCCGTCAACGGACCGGTCTGATCCGTGACGACCACGTCCTGGACCTCAAAATATCCGCTGCCGGACCAGCTGCGGGCGGCGCCGGGAGAACTTGACTGAACAATGATGCTGTTTGAGCCCCCGCAACCGATACCGGATCCATCAAGAATGATCGTACCCGAATTGGCCACATCGCCGCCGAGCGTTAAATCTCCCGCTCCGACATTGTACAAGACACCGCTGCTGCCTATCGTGAGCGCCGCCGTCGTCAGATTATAAGATGCGCCCTGATCCAAGGTTCCGCTGGTAATGATCAAATTCTCCAGACTGAAAGGACCGTCCAGACTGAAGTCGCTGGCTAACGTCACTGTCCCGCCGGTTTTAGTGATGGTCAGGGCCGTGTCCTGCCAATCGGCCCCGGCGATAGCCATAAGAGTTTGATTATTATTTCCATCAAGGATGAAGCTGGTGCCCCTGGGTGTTGACATTGTGGTATCATTGTGAATAAAGTTTCCAGCCACCGTAACGACCCCTTGGTCAAGAATATTCACATCCGTGAGCGTCATGGTTCCGTTAATGTCCATGGTTCCACTGATGGTCACATTGCCGCCGGTATTGAACTCTGCGTTGTAAAAACTCATCGTCCCGGCACTAATGGTCTGGGAGCCGAAAAACCCGATGGTACTCGTTCCGGCATCCACCGTTCCGTTAATATACGTCCAATCCCCGGGCATGTTGATGGTGTCTTGGATGGTCAATGTTCCCATAGTTTTATTGATCGTGACCGACGGGAGAAACGCCGTTCCTCCCGCCCCATCCACCTGCAACGTTTGATTCCCTGTCCCGTTAAAATAAATCGTTGCGTCGTGCGGAGCTGAAACAGCCGCATCAGTGGTCGTCACATTGCCTTGGACCGCGATGACTCCTCCCGATATAACATTAGAATCGGTAACCGTCAGCTGGCCATTGATGTTCATTGTTCCGGAAATGGTCACATCCCCCCCTGTATTAATGGTGACATTGTTGAAACTCATGGATCCGCTGTTGATTGTCGGGCTTCCCCCGAAAACTACATTTGTCGTTCCGGCGTTGAATGTCCCGCCGGTAAACGTCCAGTTTGCCGTCATATTAATATTGGAATTGCCTCCGGTGAATGTTCCGCCATTTTGAATGTAACCTTCAACGCCCAAAGTAATATCAATTCCATTCGTTTGGGTGATCGTCCCGGCATAACTTGACTTGATAATAATACCCGCCACGTTGGGGTTCACGTTAACGGTCGGCGAACAATTGGAAACACACGTTCCGTCAAAGATCGCGACATTGTTAACGCCCGGTACTGTGTCATTAGTCCAGTTGGCCGCCGTGTTCCAGTTCGCGTTGCCGCCTCCGCCGTCCCATACGTACAGCCGCTGGAAGGTTGAATGGAACCATTCAAACGCCGACGTGTAACGGATATTGGTTCCGGTCACCCACTCGACAAAACTTGTCAAACCAACCTGGTCTAGCGTAAGGCCTGCCTTGGAAATAACGCCGCCAAGATTTGTCCAGTTTCCGTCAACCGTGCAGTCCGTCGTGTCCGATGCACAATATTGCGCCTGATAGTCTGTTCCGGTTTTAATCCATTTCAATAAAATATTGTTGGCGTTTCCGGTGATCGTAGCTGTCGTCCCCGTCAACACCCCGCTATTATTAACCTCCACCACATTGTTGGCGCCATCGTAATACGTTTGAAGAATAAGGAAGTTGGTGTTGGCAGAAAATCTCATCAACAATCCCGCCAGGTCGCGCGGGTCTGTAGTCGGATAAGTCGCATGCGAAGAACTGACCTGGGTTGAAATGGTTCCGTCACCAGTTAATACAGATTGATATATATAGGTGTAATTCGCTAAACTCGTTGGAACCAGATCCGCCGTTTTGACATCCGTCAGTGTCAACCACCCCGTGCTTCCTGAAGAAAGGCCGGTATCAATCGACAATGTTTCAGTGGCCGTGTTCCCGCTGGTTTCCATGGTCCAAATGGATATGGCGTCGCCGTCGCAGCTCGATCCGCAGCCGTTAGGCACATCAAAATCGTCATCCATGCCGGACCCGAGGTTCGGTTTATCGGCTGTCGTGTACGTATAGGAAATCTGTAAATAAGCCGGCGCCGCTGTCAACCGGTCAAAATTGACATTAATCGTATCCGGATTGGTTCCGGACGTGTCTTCCCCGGTCCCGGTGTCCATCGTGACGACAAGCACCAGCCGGTTACCGGCATCAACCGTTGTGCTTGAATCCGGCGTCGATGACCAGGTAATGTTAGTGACCCCCCCAGCCGTGACCGCTGAACTGTCTGACGTATTAATGAGATTATAAGTCCCTCCCGGCTCCACATATTCATACAAGCGCGCCCTCAAGACACAGGTGGTGCAGTTCCCTTCTTCAGATGCCCAAAGCGAATAGAAGATCGCATTCGTATCCGTATTATCCATCTGCATCGAGCTGCCCAGAATCGGACTGAAGAACGTGGCTACACACCGCTCGGCGCTATCGGTTTCCTCATTGACCATAACAGTATTGTCAGGATAGGTAAAGCCGGAGGCCTCACACGGCGGCGCGCCTCCCCAGTCTTGGGTAGAATCGTCTGTCCCCAGATCCTGCGTGTTCGATTCCGCTGTGACGGAAGGCAGCATCGAGTTATAGGTCGGATTTTCCTCGGAAGGTTCTGCATGCAGATAAAAACGAACCGTTCCGATGGTGGCTGAATCAACTGAAACAGGCATAACCCAGCCCGCGGCCAGCATAAATACGGCGAGCTGGACCCTCGAGAGACCTTTCATCACAAATTTTTTAAACGGTTTACTCATCACTTTTTATGTCATCCCCTGCGCTTTTGCGCCGAAGGTTATATTCTGTAAAATCAGATTCCAATATCGCGTATGACCGTCCGATCTTGCGCGCCTTGATCTGTCCTTTTTTGATTTTCTTAAATACCGCAATCCGGCTGACAGACAATGTTCGGGCGGCCTGAGCGATAGAAATAAAATCTTCAGCTACAGGGCCTGTCTGGCTTACACTTTGCAGGCCGCTCCCCGGAATATCTTCCCGGGCGATGACATAACGGCGGCCGATTCTAGTCGCCCGAATTTTTCCGGTTTGAATTTGATAATGGATTGTTTTGCGATTGCTGTTCAAAAGATCTGCGAGTTCCATGACAGATACATGCTCACGGATTAATGCCGGATGTTGAAGCGGTGTTTCTTTGGATTGGATGATTTGCTTCTTCTCTATTACATAATGCCGCCCCACCCGAAGGGCTTTGATCTGCCCTTTTTTAATTTTTTCGAAAACAGTCATCCGGTGAACACCCAAGATTTCAGCGGCTTCTATAACAGAAACAAATTCTTCAGAATCTAATTTATGGCGTGGATAATCCGGAAACTGTTCTTCGATATAACCGCGCGGCAAGGCGTAACTGCGGCCGATTTTTACCGCTTTAAGCTGCCCTTTCTTGATGCGTTTGAAAATGGCTACCACACTGATCCCTAAAAAACGGGCCAGTTCAGCGGTGGATATATAATTTGGATGGGATTTGAGCATGGATTACAGTTAACCGATTGAACAGAAACTTACAATTATTAACCATTAAAGCATAAAAAAAGTTAACAATTGTCCAAACTGTAATCTATCATAAAAATAAGGCTGGAAGGGGGAATTTTAGAAGAATTAATCAACGATCATAACGGCCCCGCGCAAAGGCCCGAAAATCCAGCGCGGAGACGTCTCGTTCGAATCAGTATTTCCGCTATCGATGGAATTATTGGTCCTTATGTTATTACCGGAAGCTTCTGAATCCTGAACATCGACAAAATTGACAGTCTGTACACTGGATGGAACATTCACATCAAATCTGGTCCCGACCGATGAAGATCTCAGATTTAACCTGGATGAACCATTAAATCCTTGCAGGGTTAAGGTATTGGAAATGGTGACCGTGGATTGCCGGCCAAACGTTAATGTGCGTGCTGGTGACACCGTTAATGTTTTAGATAAGTTATAAAATGTTTCGGAGGATGGAATCTGTTGGTCAGTTCCATCTAGGATAACCGTACCGGCCTGTTCTACAAATATCCCGCCGAAGTTTTCCCAATCCCCACCCACATTAACTTGACGGTTGGCTCCCACATCCAGTGTTCCGGCATTTAATCTTAATGTGCCGTCAACATCCAAGTTTGTTTGTAAAGTATACGTCCCAACGCCTGTCCCCGGCTGATTGCCTTGAGCCATAGTTAAAATCTCGTTATCGGATAACGCGTGCGTGTAGATCCTCACTTCATCAATAAAGCCATCAAAATCACGGTCTGTATCACTCGCCCTTATCCCAATCCTTATTGGATCGGTCGATGGTGCAATGATTAATGATGCAGACCCGGTTCCAGCATTCACACCGTCTACATAAAACGTAACCGTTGAACCGTTTCTTGTAACAGCCACATGCTGCCATTGATTGATGTTAACGACATTGTTATTGGACCCCACTGTATTGTTTGAGGCGGAATCTTCTAATTGCAAGACCAACCCGTTGGTCGGATGTCCGCCCGCCCCAAGATTGGATATATGGAATACCCATCCGCCAAAGGTCGGCCCTGTCCCGCCGCCTTTATCAATGATCCGTCCCTGAGTTGACTCCCCGAAACTTTCAGGATAGATCCATGCTGATATTGTAAAGTTTGTGACGCCGGCTAAATCGAGGATATCGTTATCAGCAATCTCAACATAATCATTTGTCCCGTCAAGATCTATACTGGCCGGATTGGTAAAATGAATTAACCCGGAAGTATTGGTGCTACTTATAGCATTACCTACCCACGTCCCATTATTTCCATACCCGGAATAATCAACCGCCGGTGAAGCATTTTCATCGAGTTTCCAATACCCCACCAACCCGTCGTTGACGATCATATCCTGGAACATAGTCCCGCCGGATGCATCAATCGTATTTGCGCCTGCCCCGGTAAACATTACAGTCGATCCGGAGTTTGTAAACGTACCTGCGCTGTGTGTAAACGATCCGTCAATCTCAACGACATCGGTCGGAGCGGTATAAGTCCCTGCGGATATGCTTAGATCTCCCTCATGTCTAAACCGCGTGGCCTGTCCGGCAAAAGTACCGCCGGTGATCGCGGTATTCCCAACGATCCTGATTGGTTCAATCAATGTACTGGTTGAATACGTCAAGGTCCCGGAACTCACGTCAAACACCGAACTGACCGGCGCATCATCCTGCAAGGTCCAAACACCGCTGCCGGTCACATCGACATTGTAAAATGTCTGGGAACCTGAAAGGATCACGCCATAATTACTTGATCCGTCAAAGAAAACATCACCGTTTGTCGCCGTAAAGATACCGCCATGGTTCATCCAGCTTCGGCCCACATTGATGTCGCGGTTAGAACCTGTATGCAGTTCACCCGCATTAAGGGTCAACGTTCCATCAATATCCAGGTTAGTTTGAAGTGTATATGACCCAACACCTGTTTCCGGCATGTTTCCACTGGCCAGACGTTGAATTTCGGTTGTCGACAGAAGCCGATTGTATAGGCGCACATCATCCATACGGCCGTTCAATCCCACACCTCCCGAGGAATCCGCGCCGATTCTTACCGGATTGGCATTGCTCTCCAGGGCGGCAATTGCTGCGGTGGATACCGGGCTGTTAGGATCTTCCACTCCATCGATATATAATCTCAACCCGGTGACACTGCCGGCCTGGAATGTCACAGCCACATGATGCCAATTAGCGTCATTGGCGCTATTGGTCGCCCCCTCTATGCGCGCGTCGGTCGATCCATTGCTGATTAAAATGCTGAATATGTCCGTCCGACCGCTTACACTGCCCGCTTCATCGCGCCAAAGGAGAAACTCGGCATTGGCCCCGTGAACATCCTTGTTGATCAGCGAATTATCCGCTGTCAGATTATCCACTTGTACCCAAAGGGCAACTGATAACGTCGTTGCTCCATCAATGACATTCATGTCACCGAAACTGATATAGTCGCCGGCGCCGTCAAAATCGACACTCCGCAGGTTGGTAAAGTTAACCGCAGGAACGGCTGTGTTAGCGGCGACGTTGCCCGTCCATACACCGCCGTATCCATAGCCGGAAGAGTCGCAGGTATCAGACCCGTCGGGACACATACCAAGGGACGTTTCATCCATTTTCCAATAACCGAGAAGTCCGTCATTGACGATAACATCCTGGAAGGTCGTTCCACCGGCCGTATCAATGGTTTCAGTTCCGGTACCGGTGAACATAACGATCGATCCGGCGTTCGTAAATGTCCCGCCTGTGTGCGTAAATGATTCTGTGATTTCAAGGACGTCGGTCGGTGCCGTGTAGGTCCCTGAAGTAATGGATAGATTACCATCGTGACGGAACCTGGTCGATTGACCTGTGAACGTACCGCCGGTGATTGTTGTGTCTCCTATAATATTGATCGGTTCGATCACGGTATTGGTTGAATAGGTCAATGTCCCTGCGCTCACATCAAAAACTGAACTGACCAGGACATCATCCTGCAAAGTCCATACCCCGCCACCGGTAACGTCAACATTATAGAACGTTTGTGAACCTGACAAGATCAAGGCATCACTGCTTGATCCGTCAAAGAAGACATCACCGTTTGTCGCCGTAAAGATACCACCATGGTTCATCCATCCGCGGCCGACATTGATGTCACGATTTGAGCCTGTATGGAGCTCTCCCGCATTTATCGTCAAGGTTCCATTTACATCCAGGTTATCTTGTAAAGTATACGCCCCTGTTCCCGTCCCGGGCATGTAACCATTGGCTAGGGATAAAATCTCCGCCCCGGAAAGAACCCGGTTATAAATACGAATATCGTCCATGTGACCATCAAAAGTCCGGTCTAAGGTGTCCACATTACCAATGTAATAATTAAACGCGGAGCCGTCATTCAAGCCGGCACCGTTTGCGCTTGAACTGTAAGTTTGCTCGACACCATTAACATAAATATGGACGCCTGAAAATGCGATTCCTCCATCCCAGGTCACGGCCACATGCTGCCATTGGTTTAAAGTAATGGTGTTGTTTGCGGTTGTTCTTTCTAACGTAGTGCTTCCATCATGCCGGAACAAAAGACTATTATTGTCATTAACCCTAAAATCTGGTCTAAACTGTGTTGTTCCATTATATTTTCCGATGATCCGTCCATTCGAACCTTCCCCTAAGGTTTGCGGATTGATCCAGACGGCAAACGTCAAGGGACCTAATCCGTCCAGAATATCATTATCGGGGATTGTCACGATATCGTCAGCACCGTCAAATTCCAGACTGCGCGGGTTGGCAAATTTAATCGTATCTGAAACGGTCGTACTCGGTCCTCCGCCCGCAGCGAAATTCGCCGCAGTTCCGTGATTAGCATATCCGCTCGAATCGGTCACCCGGTCATTATCCGCACTTTCATCTGCTTTCCAATAACCGACCAAGCCGTCATTGATGATCATATTATGGAAAGACTTGGTGTCGGATGTAACGGTCAACGAACTGGACGTACCGGTAAACATGACTGTTGAGTTTGTATTTGTGAAGGCCCCTCCGGTCATATCCCAGAGCCCGCCGACGATAATGGTCGTGTTTCCATCCGTACCACTACCGGCATTAAGCAAACCGTTTATATCCATCAACCCGGTCAGCGTAATTTCATATCCGTCCGTCACAAGAACGTCGGTGGAAAGAATGGACAACGTTGTCGCCGTCATGTCGGTCGTTAATATCGTCGTATCCGGCGATTGTCCGATGACCAATCGTCCGATATCCTGCTGGGGCAGCGTGAAGTCGGCAAAATATAAATCACCATCAAAAGTCAGCGTGCCGCTTGAGGCTGGTTTTGTAAATGTCGTTCCGGATGCCAATGTAAAGTTTCCGGCCACGTTGACATCATTGTTCCCTTGAACAAAAATACCGTTATCCAGGTTAAAGGAACCGTTGACATCCAGGTCATTACTGTTCGTGAATGATGTTCCCGCATTGTTAAACCTTAAATTATAATAGACCGTATCAATCGGTGTGATGGCGACATCATCGTCTTGACCGATATAGACAACGGTGTTGCCGGCACCGCTGAAATCGATGTCAGCGCCTCCGGCGAGACTAAAGACACTTCCTCCAAGATTTAATGTACCTTCGTTGATCAATGTCCCGGTCGCGTCGAGAGTTAATGTTGTCAATGTTCCTCCGACCGTGAGTTCATCATCCGACCCGATCACAAAAGCCGCACCGTTTTCAATCACCAGTGAACCGACCACGGTCAAGTTCGCGTCCTGATCATCCAACGCCGTATAAACATTCGTTGCGACAGAAATATCCGTATTATTGTTGTTATCGACGATTAGAATTCCATTGCCGGCCCCTTGGCTGGCTGTCTGCCGATAAATTGTCCCGGCCGCTCCGTCGTTATTAAAGATACTGTCCGTGCCACCGTAAGCCGTCATGGCACCGCCGGCATCAAACACGCTGAAATCAGCACCGCCGCCTGTCAGGATAACCGCGATGCGTCCGCCGCCGCCGTCGCCCCGGCTGTTCGTACCAGTACCGCCGTCAGCCATTATACGTCCTGATCCGGCTAACGAACCGGTGGTGAGATATATACTTCCACCGGTGCCCGAACCGGATGCCCCGCCGTCACGCCCGACCGCTTCAATGGTTCCATCAACCGTTGTGACTCCTGTCACGGACAGAATAACAGCCCCGCCGCCAGCGCCTGCCCGGCCTCCGCCACCGTCACCACCGCCTGAACCAAGATCCGTCGGAGCGGTGACCGATCCGTACGTGGTTGAGGTCTGTCCGTCATTTTGGAAATCACCCCCGGCCCCACCGTAGGCGCCGCCGCCGACCTCTCCGGGCGCGCCGGGACCTTTGCCTGATTCAAACCCTTTCTCACTAACATCAATTCTTCCTGTACTGCTGATATTTAGATTACCGGTTAACGTCATGTTGATTTTGAATTCTTCTGTTTCACCATTTTGGGAATGGGATAAAGCGCCCGTGGTAATCATCCAATCACCCGTTGCAGAAGATACGCCGTCCGCATTCAATGTATAGTCAGCAATGACATACGGATCGGGGAATGTCACACCTGAGTCGTCAATGATCGTAATAAATGCCTGGGCAGTTGATTCCGTTGTTAAATTGACGGTTCCGAAATTTATCGTATCATCCGCATCGATCCCCAAATATCCGCCATTTCGGATTATGATTTCACTAAAGTTATTTAAATTCACTCCCGCCGGCATTTGGGTAACAACCTGACGCGTAACATCCAAAGTCTTATTATCAATGTCGTTATCAATAATCAACGTTCCTTGTCCGCTTAAAACAGGCTCGGTTTCCAGATAGATCGTCCCGGCCGCCCCTGCATTAAAGTTGACCCATCCATTGCCCCCATAGGCTGTCGTCGTACCTGTAAAGGCGCTGAAATTCTCGCCGCTTTCCGTCAGGACAAGGGCCAAGCGACCACCACCTCCACCGCCGCGGTTTGACACCCCTTCACCTCCGTTGACCGACATGGTTCCGGTACCCATTAACCGACCCGTGGTTATAAATATGCTTCCCCCTGAACCTGAATCGGCGCCGGTGCTTCCCCCTTCAGCGGAGATTGTCCCATCAATCGTCGTTGTTCCGGAAACGGTTAGAATGACCGCCCCGCCGCCGTCTCCGCCGATCCCGGCGCCCCCGCCGCTTCCCAGATTGACCGGCGCCGTGATTGACCCGTAAACCGCCCCGTCTGTTCCGTCTTCTTCATGGTCCCCGCCGATCCCGCCATAACTTCCTCCGTTGCGGGTCGTTGGAGCGCCCGGGCCAAATCCCGAATCATACCCTAAACCATCCACATTGATTTGTGTACCCGCGTCTAAAAGTAAATCTCCGTCAATTTGCATGATCAATTTATTCGTTTCAGCTGTCGAATTATCCACATGGAAAAGCGTTCCTCCACGGATAATGACATCCGCATCCAGCCCGACTGAATCATCAACTACTAAAGTGCCTGACAGCGTCAATGAACCGCTGAAACCTGAAGTCATTAACATTCCGCCAATGGTCAAAGTCCCGGATGGTGAAACGATATTATCTGATCCTGAATAAATATAGACTTCTTCAAACTCATCATCCGGATAACCATCATTTCCCGGAGTGTTATCACCGAAATCCCAATTGAGCTGATTGCTCCATGTTATATTGTCCGCCACCCCGGTCCATTCAAATATATCTCCGATAGATATGACCCATTGCGGGGCGCTTTCATTCGTATCGGTATTGGCCCCCTCTACGGTGCGGCGGGCGACAATGTTGTTGCTTGAACTTTGTGAATCGGTCACATCAATAAATCTAACCCGTTGATTACCGCCGGTCACATCAAAAGTGAACCTTGTCCCCGGTATAGAACTGACCAGATTAATGCGGTCGTCATCGTCGAAACCTTGTAATCTCAAAGCACCTCCAATCGTAAATATTGTCCCGGCCTCAAAGGTTAAAACAGAATCCGTGGCATCATTGCTGGTTTCTGTCTTCGCTAAATGATAGAAGCTGGTAGCACCTCTTAATAATTGGGCTGTTCCTACCAGCGTCACCGTTCCGCTGCGGGCATTAAAGGTGTCGTTGTTCACCCAGTTTCCGGCAAGATTAATGGAATGATTATCTGTTGAGGCATCCAGGGTTCCACCATTGATCGATAAAGTACCGCTGACCCCCAGTGGAGAATTCTGACGGAAGGTCGCGCCGGCTCCAGGGGTGTCATCAAAGACAAGATTATAGAATGTATGCATGTCGAGGATATCGACCGTTCCGGACTGTGCATTAAATATGACTGTGCTGGTCTGTTCATCAAAAATACCGCCGTGATTAAACCAGCTTCCGGCAATATTAATCAGCCGGTTTGAGCCGGCGTCCAACTCCCCTGAGTTGATAAACAAAGTTCCATCGATGTTGAGATCCGTCTGGAGAGTATTTGTTCCAAGTCCGGCCTGAGGCGTTGTCCCGCTAGCTAATGCCTGGATTTCTGCCGTTGACAACGCGCGATTATAAATGCGCAATTCATCCATGGATCCATTAAATGGTTGGCTTAATCCTCCGTCAACACCAAATAAAAGATCCCGGCCTCGTTGAATAATCTGGTCTGTTTCCGGCGTCGTTGATGTATTCACCCCATTTAGATAACCACGAACATTCGCCCCATCATAAGTAAATGCCACATGGTTCCATTGACCCAGTGTCGGCGTTACAGAGAACGGTCCCTGGAACGCCCCAGCCGTCGATGTGAAATAAAAATCAAATGTGTTGGCGCCGTTATCATCAAATTCAAGGTCATACTGGAAGTACGGACTGGCGAATGTTCCAACATCATAATACGCTTTACCGGCAAAAATCTGGTCTGACCCTCCACTTCCGTTATCTACCACGTTAATCCATGCCGCGATCGTCATATTAGTCCCACCAATATCGATCGCATCGTGGTTGGTTACCCGTATGTATGACCCGCCGATAAATGAAGCACTGCGCGGATCTGTGAACTGGATTGTTCCCGGCACACTGGTGGAACTTGAGTTTCCATTCCAAGTTCCATGAGCGTTATACCCGCTGTAATCATAGGCCGGTGAAGCGCTCTCGTCAAATTTCCAATACCCGACCAGGCCGTCATTAATGATCAAATTATCAAATACGGTTCCGGCTGCGGTATTGATTTGACTGTCCATCGTTCCGATAAACATCACGGTCGAATTACTATTGGTGAATGTACCTCCGCTATGGGTGAAGGTGCCGGATATTTCAAGGACATCCGTAGGAGCCGTATATGTTCCGCCTTGAATCGTTAAATTTCCTTGATGACGGAAACGCACATTTTGTCCAGTAAATGTTCCGGCGAGATTAATATAATCACCGATGACGCTGACCGGTTCGATATTGGTATCGGTTGAATAGGTCAACGTCCCCGATGTATTGGTTAAAGCTCCGCTGACCGGAATATTATCTAACAAGGTTAATGTCGGTGAACCCGTAATATCAACGACATTAAATGTCTGTGAACCTGACAAGATGTAATCCGGTCCGGGACCTCCATCGAAATAGACATTCCCGTTGTTGGCGGTAAAGACACCGCCATGATTCATCCAGCTGCCCTGGATATCGATTTCCTGATTACTTCCTACATTCAATTCCCCGGCATTTAACATTAAGGTCCCGTTGATAATCAAAGTATCCTGCAAGGTATATGTCCCCACGGACGTGCCTGGCATATTGCCATCGGCTAAGGCCAAAATTTCTGCGGCATTCAAAGCCCGATCATAAACTCTGAAATCATCCAATCGACCATTTAATTCCTGCGATCCGTCCGCGCCGTTGGCTCCAATGCGATTAAACCCGAATACTCCGCTCTGCGCGGCTCCTCCAAACAACAAGCTGGATGTTCCATTGACATATAGTCGGACAACATTTGAACTGTTGCGGGTGATGGCAATATGATTCCAGGTTCCTACGGCAGGAGCCGCTACCGCCGTATCGGATGAGCTGACGATCCTGACAAAAAATGCTCCTGTCGAATATCCGATCTTCGGGCCGCCTCCGGAGGTACCAGAATCTTCTCCTATAATCATACCTGGATTTGTTATGTCATCCGTATTGACCCATGTACTAAATGTAAACTCACCCGGAAGATAAATCGTGGGGACTGTTATATAGTCGCCCGTTCCATCAAAATCTTTGCTGCGGGGATTTGTGAAGTTTATCGCTTGCGGCCCAACAGCTGTAGCCGTATTACCGCTCCAGATACCGGCGTTCCCATAACCGCTTGAATCAACCGATGGTGATGATAATTCATCTAACTTCCAGTACCCAACCAAGCCGTCATTAATAATCAGATCATTAAACATCGTTCCGGCAGCCGTGTCGATCTGACTGCTATCCAGTGTACCAATAAACATGACGGTGGAACCGCTATTAGTAAAGGTTCCACCGCTGTGCGTGAAGGTCCCTGATATTTCCAGAACATCCGTCGGGGCTGTATAAGTACCCCCCTGTATCGTAAGGTTTCCATCATGACGGAACCGGGTCGACGTCCCTGTGAATGTCCCGCCGGTTATCGCCATATCCCCGAATAAAGTAACCGGTTCAAGTGCTGTGTTAGTGGTGTAGGTTATTGTCCCGGTATTAATGTCGATGCGGGTCGATGTCGAAATATTATCCTCCAAAATCCAGGAACCGCTGCCCGGAATGTTGACATCATAGAAAGTTTGCTCCGCGGAAAGAATGGAGCGTCCGGCGCCGGTACCATCAAAAATTACAGCAGCCATATTGGGTATAAAGGCCCCGGCATAATTAAGCCAGCCGTCCTCGATGGTAATATTATTATTGCTTCCCGTATTAAGTGTCCCGGAGTAGAAGCTTAATGTCCCATTGACATCCAGAGTATCTGTTAAAGTGTGCCCCGTTGTTGCGCTGTATCCCCCTCCGGCTAAATTGGCGATCTCCGCGTCATTCAGTACGCGATTATAGACCCTGACATCGTCGATTATCCCTTCCGCATAACTGGTAAATGTTGTTGAATCTGTTGCCACACCTACAAATAAAGTCGACACCTGAACATCTTCGCTGCCGGTGTTGGTGCCTTCGCGCACCCCGTCCAAATAGACTGACCTGGACGTACTGTTTTCAAACACCCCGCACACATGATGCCACGTGCCGCCGGCACTCCACAGATTCGTTGTTCCGGTAGCGGAAGAATAACTGCCGTTGGTGTTATCAAGCGCGCCGGCTCGAACGCTGGCAGTAGCAGCCGCGGTATTTGCAATCTGGATAATAAAGGATTCATAGTTTGCCGCGGATGATCTTAACATCACGATCGTATCCGATTGAGCGGTATTATTAAAGACATCACTGGTAGGATCAATGTTATACCATGCGCACATCGTCAACGGAACAGTCATGTTGCCGATCGGGGCGCTCACATAATCGTTGGATCCATCAAAGGCTAGGGCCCCGGAGTTATTGAAACCAATACTCGGCGAAGTGTTGGTGCTAAACACCGGAACATCATTCCATGTTCCGTTATTTCCGAAACGGCTGCTGTCCATTGTAGGTGGTATGTATTCATCCATCTTCCAGTAACCGACTACTCCATCATCAAAGATAACATTATTGAACGCTTTTGAATCAGATGTAATGTTCGATAATGTGGATACGCCTGTAAATACAACCGTGGAAGCCGTATTGGTAAACGTGCCTCCGGAAGCATCCCAGCTGCTGCCGACGTACATGGTTGCATTGCCGTCTGTTCCTGGACTTAAGTCAAGGGTATCGTTAATGTCGACGCTTCCCAATACGGTCGCTTCATATCCGTCCGCGTCAAATGTGCCGTCCGCAACCGTTAATGTCCCGGTGATCTCGAAATCGCTGGTCGGGCTGACCGTATAATCCCCGCCGCCATTACTGTCATCAATCGTCAGGTTATAAAATGAATTGCTGCCAACCGTGAATGTGGTTGTCCCGGACGCGCCGTCAAAAACAACCGTGGAACGGCTGCCGCTAAACACACCCGCGCTCATGTCCCATGGCCCGCCCGTATAAATGGTCGTTGTGTTATCTGTGCCGCTGCGGGCATCCAGTAAACCATCAATGATGACCGCCCCTGAAATATCCACTTCGTAGCCGTCCGTAACCAACGCGTCTCCTGTATCAACCGTTAATGTCGTGGCCGCCATATCAGTCGTTAACGTTGTTGTATCCGGGGATGATCCGATAAACAATCGTCCCAGATCCTGTTTGACAACGTTATGATCAGCAAAATATAGATCCCCGTCAAGAATCAGCGTTCCGGTCACCCCGGCTTTGGTAAACGTCGTTCCGCTTTCCAGCGTAAAATTACCGGCCACATTCATATTGCTGACATTTTGACTGAAGGTCCCGGCTATTAGCCTGAAATATCCGTTAACATCAATGTTATTGTTGGCCGTGTATGTGCTCGTCGCATTGTTTAAAACAAGATTATTGTATGGTTCAAGCGTTGAGAAGATCGTTGCGGATGAGCTGCCGGTGAATTCGATTGTGCCTCCCGTGTTATTCCACGTGGCGGCATTGATAATGATATCCCCGCCATCCGGATCATCTGACTCAATGCGTAATGTTCCTGACGTGATTGTCACCACATCGGCGCCCGCATCTCCAAACGTCGCAACTCCTGCTCCCGTGAACAATTGCCCGCCGGAGATGGACAATGTCCCGTTAACCGTTAAGGTATTATCATTGATGTCTAACGTTCCAGCGGTCAGAAGCAAATTGTTGTCACTGACCAGGGCCCCTGACATCACGGTTGTGGTACCGTCACCAAAGTAAGACACATTATAGAATGTTGTCGTTCCGGAGAATGTCGTGTTATTTCCGCTTAGAATATTAAACGTCACCGTTGAGTTGGCCTGTACGAATGTCCCGGAATTGGCCCAATCTCCGTTGGTAATGTTAATGGTGGTTACACCGGCGGTATCTAACGTACCTTCTATGGTTACGTCACGGGCGTTTAATATTTCCCCTGGGCCAAAAACAAGGGTATTTCCGGCTAAAATCCGTATTCTTTCATCTGAATAAACATTGCCTGCATCGACATTCAATACGCCTCCGTTGGCTGTAAACATCATATCTTCGTCGTCATCATTATCAAATTCATTCATATCCAACAACGTCACGGTCGCGTTATCATCTGATCCGATGACCAGGACATTGGTTTCCAGGATCATACCGGTCACATTGCCTGCCCCGTCATAAAGCGTAACGGCATTCGATTCAAGAGCTTCCGCGACACCTTCCGCCCAAATATGGAGAATTTCATCGATGGCAATCCCGGGAACATTTGAAATGGTCCAGGAACCATCACCGTTGGTTAAAGTGGTTGGCAGATTCTGGAACGATCCGGTCGCGGCCACTCTGATCATCGTCCCGCCCGGCAAATTGGATGTCCCGGTAATGTCAATAACTCCTCCGAAAACAAAGACCCATTGAGGCGATCCTTCTCCGGCGTCATTATTATCCGTATTTAACGAATTTGTCCCTAAAATATCATTCGTACCGACGACTTCTGAGTCAGAAACATCCAGATAATCAACATTGCCAGTCCCTGATGTGATGGAAATATTCCAACGTACGCCTGGAACAGAACTGCGCATAGTCACCCGGTCATTAGCATCCAGCCCGTTTAATCGTAAGGTTCCTTCAATCACATATGTTTCCCCTGCCGTTAACGTGACGATCGGATCCGCGAAGTCATTGCTTGTTTCTTCGATGATCAAATTATAAAAGGTTGTTGATCCGGCCAGGCTGATACTATTTCCAAGAAACTCGACCGTTGATGTTCCAGGGGTAAAGACACCGCTGTTGGACCAGTCGTCCCCGATCGTAATGGTGGCGGTCTGGCCGTTTAATGAATTGTCGCCCGAACCGTCTGAAGACAGAATCGTCAAATCGTTTGTAATATTTATGATTGACGATCCTCCGTTAAACGTGCTGTATCGGTCTATAAAACCTGTTGTCCCGATGGTAAGAAGACTGGCGTTAAACGTTTGGCCGTTGGAATCGAATGTATGCGAATCGCCGGCATTTACGCCTTGGAACGTGAATTGGCCTACAGTCAGACTGCTTCCCAGAATTAAGGTCGCGGCATCATCTAGGCTGATTAGGAATGGCGTGATATTATAGTTTCCACCACCGGTTGTTCGGCTGCCGCCGAAATAGACGACCCGCAAATCTCCTGTCGGGGCGGCTGTATTAAAGACTACGCCATTGTTGCTGATTGACGAAGTCCCAAAAAACTGAAGGTCACGGGCGTTCCCATCCGTCTGAATTGTCGAAGTTGCGTCACCTGTCGTGAATACGCCTGCGTTACCGATCGAGAAGTTCCCCACCAACGTTGTTGTCACTCCATCTCTTTGCAAGACATTAGATAGACTGTTGGCCCCGTCCGGATTGAATACATCAAAGGACGCATTCAACACAACGGTTGACGTCCCGCCCGTAAATAATCCGGATGAATTGGCAATATACAGGTTGTTATTTAACGTTACGGTTGACGCGTTCGCCGTAAAATTACCTCCGAATAGTCTAAAACTTCCCGTTGTTGTTAAATTGTAATTGCTGGCCGTTGTATCAAACATCCCGTTTAGATTCATGAACTGTCCGCTGATCGTTTCGTCCGTTTGCATGGTAAATGTTCCACCGGCTCCGTTTATCTGAATATTAGAATAAGACCAATCCTGTATTGATTGTGTTCCTCCGGTTGCTGTATACTCCGCCCAGGCCCCTGCACTGAAAACCGGATCGGCCGAAACAAACGCCTGGCCTCCATCCAGCTCTAAGGTTCCGTTGATTGTAAAGGTTGTCGCCCCTGCACCGGTCATGTCATTATCATCCAGATCAAACACTGTATTTGCATTCACCGTTATGTCATCCGCCACCGTTAGACTGGAGAGCATTAAGACTTCATTGACTATATTTGATATTGTTATATCTCCAAAAACACCTGATCCCGTCTGTGATATTGTCTGGACAGCGGTTCCATTCATTTCAATCGTTAAGTCTGCCTCCATATCCGCGGCATTAGTATTGATCACATTACCGGCAACAAAGATCGTATGTGTTTCGGCCGCATCGGAATCTACACCACTTCCCGGATCAGTTAAATTCATCATTAAATTATTTTGAACAGTGAGATTGTCGCTAATGACAACATTGCCGGACAAAATACTATCAAAATTTAAATTGTAGAACGTTGTCAATCCAAAGATTCTGATATCACCCGCCGCGGATGGGTTGAACGTCACAGTTGCTGATTGCGGAATAAATGACCCGTTGTTGATCCAATCCTGCGGTCCGCCAAACAAATTAATATCATAATTACTGATGGTGACATCCAACGTTGCTGTTGGATCAATCGTCAATGTCCCGATAAGATCCAGGTCAGATCCTAAATTAACAGGATTGGTCGTATTGGAAATCTGCACTCTCTCAAAATATCCTCCAACGGTACTGGTAACTGTCTGGATTATTGTCCCATCAAATACAAAGGTTGATCCCGTGACAGTAAACGTATCCAGATTCGTCAAGTTCACCGATCCGGCCGCATTAATCGTTCGGCCTGTGACATCCCAGGTTGTCGCTCCTCCATTTAACACCGTCACATTACCATTGATGTCCATGTTGTCGGCTGCGGTCAGACTCGCACCTATTCCTCCCGTCCCGATTTGAATGGCATTAAACGCTAACCCGGCGCTCGTTAACGATGTCGTTCCGTCAAAGATAAACGTTGATCCCGTCGTTGTAAATGTATCCAGATTCGTTAACGTAACCGTGCTCGCCACATTAATGGTGTCGCTGTCCACATTCCATGTTGTTGCCCCGCCATTTAACACCGTAACAGTTCCGTTGATGTCCATGTTATCAGCGGTTGTTAACGATCCACCTGACGATCCTGTTCCAAGTTGAATATTGTTAAACGCGTATCCCGCACTCGTTAACGTTGTCGTTCCATCAAAAATGAACGTTGATCCTGTCGTAGTAAATGTATCGAGATTGGTTAATGTAATTGAACCGGCCGCGTTGATCGTTCGGCTCGTGACATCCCAGGTTGTCGCCCCGCCGTTTAACACCGTGACCGCACCGTTGATGTCCATGTTGTCGGCTGCGGTCAGACTCGCACCTATCGCTCCTGTCCCGATCTGAATATTATTGAATGCTTTTCCGGCACTCGTTAATGACGTTGTCCCGTCAAACACAAATGTTGATGTCGTCACCGTAAATGTGTCCAGGTTCGTTAAATCGAGATTAGTCGCGATGGTTATCGTGTCTCCCGCCACGTCCCACGTCGTTGCCCCGCCATTTAGGATCGTCATGTTTCCGTTTACTTCCATGTTAGACGCAGTCGTTAACGATCCACCTCCTGATCCTGTTCCGAGTTCCACATTGTTGAACGGCAAGTTATTGCTGGTTAACGTTGTTGTCCCGTCAAAAACAAATGTAGAACCTGTGACTGTAAATGTATCGAGATTTGTCAGATTGACCGTGCTGGCCGCGTTGATCGTTCGGCTGGTGATGTTCCAGGTTGTCGCTCCGCCATTTAACGCAGTAACGGTTCCGTTGATGTCCATATTATCCGCTGGGGTTAACGAACCTCCCGCCGTCGCGCTGCCCAGTTGAATATTGTTAAACGCGTATCCGGCTGTTGTTAACGATGTTGTCCCGTCAAACACAAACGTTGATCCTGTGACTGTAAACGTATCCAGGTTCGTTAAATCTACGTTCCCGGCCGTGTTGACCGTTCGGCTGGTAACGTTCCACGTGGTGGCTCCTCCATTTAAAACCGTCACATTACCATTGATGTCCATGTTGTCGGCTGCGGTCAGACTCGCACCTATCGCTCCTGTCCCGATCTGAATGGCATTAAACGCTAACCCGGCGCTCGTTAACGATGTTGTTCCATCGAAGATAAACGTTGATCCCGTCGTTGTGAATGTATCCAGGTTCGTTAATGTGACGGTACTGGCTACGTTAATCGTGCGGCTGGTGACATTCCATGTGGTTGCCCCGCCATTTAATACCGTCACGGTTCCATTAATGTCCATATTGTCGGCTGGAGTTAATGAACCTCCGGCCGTCGCGCTGCCCAATTGAATATTGTTAAACGCATATCCGGCGCTGGTTAACGCTGTCGTTCCGTCAAAAATAAACGTTGATCCCGTGACTGTAAATGTGTCCAGATTTGTTAAGTTCACCGATCCGGCCGCATTGACCGTTCTGCTGGTTACATCCCAGGTGGTTGCCCCGCCGTTTTGAACCGTAACAGTACCGTTGATATCCATGGTGTCCGCCGGCGTTAACGAACCTCCGGCTGTCGCGCTGCCCAATTGAATATTGTTGAACGCCCTTCCTGCGCTGGTCAACGTTGTCGTCCCGTCAAATACAAATGTCGAACCCGTGACGGTAAATGTATCGAGGTTTGTCAAATTGACCGTGCTGGCCGCGTTAATCGTTCGGCTGGTGATGTTCCACGTGGTTGCGGCCGCATTCGTCACCGTTATAGTGCCGTTGATATCCGCAGTATCTCCCATCGTTACGCTGGCACCGGCTGTGGCCGATCCGATTTGGAAATTGTTAAACGCAAACCCTGCGCTCGTCACGGTTCTGGCTGTTGCCCCGCCGTCAAAGATAAATGTCGATCCGGTCACCGTAAACGTATCCAGATTCGTTAAATTCACCGTATTGGCTGCGTTAATCGTACGACCGGTCACGTCCCAGGTTGTGGCTCCTCCATTCAGCACTGCAACTGTCCCGTTGATGTCCATGTTGTCGGCCGGAGTTAAGGCCCCGCCGGCCGTCGCGCTGCCCAGCTGAATATTGTTAAAGGCCAATCCCGCACTCGTTAACGAGGTCGTCCCATCGAACACGAACGTCGATCCGGTGGTGGTGAATGTATCCAGATTTGTTAGTGTGACCGTACTGGCCACATTAATCGTGCGGCTGGTTACATTAAATGTGGTGGCCCCGCCGTTTAAGACGGTTAACGCCCCATTAATATCCATGTTGTCGGCTGCTGTTACGCTCGCCCCCACGGCCCCGGTGCCGATCTGAATCGCATTAAACGCTAACCCGGCACTGGTTAATGTGGTGGTTCCATCGAAGATGAACGTTGATCCTGTTGTGGTGAAGGTGTCCAAATTAGTAAGCGTTATTGATCCGGCCGCGTTAATCGTACGGTTGCTCACATCCCACGTTGTTGCCCCACCGTTCAACACCGTCACGTTCCCGTTGATGTCCATATTATCTGCTGGTGTTAACACACCTCCGGCTGTCGCGCTTCCCAATTGAATATTGTTAAAGGCATACCCGGCGCTGGTTAATGATGTTGTTCCGTCAAACGCAAACGTGGAATTCGTCACCGTGAACGTATCTAAGTTTGTTAAGTCCAAATTAGTTGCAATGGTAATCGTATCGTCCGAAACATTCCATACTGTCGCCCCTCCGTTTAAGATCGTCATGTTTCCGTTTACTTCCATGTTAGACGCAGTCGTTAACGATCCGCCTCCTGATCCTGTTCCGAGTTCCACATTGTTGAACGGCAAGTTATTGCTGGTTAACGTTGTTGTCCCGTCAAAAACAAATGTAGAACCTGTGACTGTAAATGTATCGAGATTTGTCAGATTGACCGTGCTGGCCGCGTTGATCGTTCGGCTCGTGATGTTCCAGGTTGTCGCTCCGCCATTTAACGCAGTAACGGTTCCGTTGATGTCCATGTTATCCGCTGGTGTTAACGAACCTCCCGCCGTCGCGCTGCCCAGTTGAATATTGTTAAACGCGTATCCGGCTGTTGTTAACGATGTTGTCCCGTCAAACACGAACGTTGATCCCGTGACTGTAAACGTATCCAGATTCGTTAAATCTACATTCCCGGCCGCGTTGATCGTACGGTTAGTCACATCCCAGGTTGTTGCTCCGCCGTTTAACACAGTGACCGCCCCATTGATGTCCATGTTATCTGCTGCGGTCAGACTCGCACCTATCGCTCCTGTCCCGATCTGAATGGCATTAAACGCTAATCCGGCGCTCGTTAACGATGTTGTTCCATCAAAGATAAACGTTGATCCCGTCGTTGTAAACGTATCCAGGTTCGTTAATGTGACCGTGCTCGCCACATTGATGATGTCACTGTCCACATTCCATGTCGTTGCTCCGCCGTTTAACACCGTAACAGTTCCGTTGATGTCCATGTTATCCGCGGTTGTTAACGAACCTCCTGTCGATCCTGTACCGAGTTGAATATTGTTAAACGCGTACCCTGCGCTCGTTAACGTGGTGGCCCCATCGAAGATGAACGTTGATCCCGTATTTGTAAATGTATCGAGATTGGTTAATGTAATTGATCCAGCCGCGTTGATCGTTCGGCTCGTCACATCCCAAGTAGTCGCTCCTCCGTTTAACACCGTCACATTACCATTGATGTCCATATTATCTGCTGGCGTTAGGCTCGCACCTACTCCTCCTGTCCCGATTTGAATATTATTGAATGCTTTTCCGGCACTCGTTAATGACGTTGTCCCGTCAAACACAAATGTTGATGTCGTCACCGTGAACGTGTCCAGATTCGTTAAATCGAGATCAGTCGCGATCGTGATTGTATCGCCTGACACATCCCAGGTCGTTGCCCCGCCGTTTAAGATCGTCATGTTCCCATTCACTTCCATGTTATCCGCCGTCGTTAATGATCCGCCTCCTGATCCTGTCCCTAACTCTACGTTATTGAACGGCAAGTTATTGCTGGTTAATGTCGTTGTCCCGTCGAACACGAACGTTGATCCCGTTGTGGTGAAAGCATCCAAATTAGTCAGTGTTATTGATCCGGCTGCGTTAATCGTACGGCTAGTCACATCCCAAGTAGTCGCTCCTCCGTTTAACACCGTCACATTACCATTGATGTCCATGTTGTCGGCTGCGGTCAGACTCGCACCTATCGCTCCTGTCCCGATTTGAATATTATTGAATGCTTTTCCGGCACTCGTTAATGACGTCGTCCCGTCAAACACAAATGTTGATGTCGTCACCGTAAATGTGTCCAGGTTCGTCAAATCCAGATCAGTCGCGATGGTGATTGTATCGCCCGTCACATCCCAGGTCGTTGCCCCGCCGTTTAAGATTGTCATATTTCCATTAACTTCCATGTTATCCGCCGTCGTTAATGATCCTCCCACCAACCCTGTTCCCAGATCCACGTTATTAAACGCTAAACTGTTGCTGGTTAACGTTGTTGTTCCGTCAAACACGAACGTTGATCCCGTTGTGGTGAAAGTATCCAGATTCGTTAATGTGACTGTACTCGCCACATTGATGGTGTCGCTGTCCACATTCCATGTCGTTGCTCCGCCGTTTAACACCGTAACAGTTCCGTTGATGTCCATGTTATCCGCGGTTGTTAACGACCCACCTGTCGATCCTGTACCAAGCTGAATGTTGTTAAACGCGTACCCTGCACTCGTTAACGTTGTCGTTCCATCGAAAATGAACGTTGATCCTGTCGTGGTAAATGTATCGAGATTGGTTAATGTAATTGATCCGGCTGCATTGATCGTACGGTTAGTCACATCCCACGTGGTGGCTCCGCCGTTTAACACCGTCACATTACCATTGATGTCCATATTGTCTGCTGCGGTCAGACTCGCACCTATCGCTCCTGTCCCGATTTGAATAGCGTTAAACGCTAATCCGGCGCTCGTTAACGATGTTGTTCCATCAAAGATAAACGTTGATCCCGTCGTTGTAAATGTATCCAGATTCGTTAAGGTGACCGTGCTGGCCACATTGATGGTATCACTGTCCACATTCCATGTCGTTGCTCCGCCATTTAACGCAGTAACGGTTCCGTTGATGTCCATGTTATCTGCGGTTGTTAACGACCCACCTGTCGATCCTGTACCAAGCTGAATGTTGTTAAACGCGTACCCTGCGCTCGTTAACGTTGTCGTTCCATCAAACACAAAGGTTGATCCCGTATTTGTAAATGTATCGAGGTTTGTTAATGCAATTGATCCGGCTGCATTGATCGTACGGTTAGTCACATCCCACGTGGTGGCTCCGCCGTTTAACACCGTCACATTACCATTGATGTCCATGTTATCGGTAACAGCGACAACCGATCCGGCCGATCCGGTGCCCAGCTGCACATGATTAAACGCCGAACCGTTGGATATCACGTTCTGCGTGGTAGCCCCGCCATTGAAAATAACGGCGCCTGTTGTGAAACTGAACGATCCTCCGGTCGCGTCCCAGTCTCCCGATATAGTAACCGTATTACCGGCCGCGGTGAACACCCCGTTAATGTCAAAGGTATCGGCGGTGACGTCCCCTCCCGGAACAAACGTATGGCCGGAATCAATCAACAATTCTATTCCAGATGAGACCGTTAAAGCTCCTCCGGAGACACTGAATAAGGCCGTAATATCCGTATCGCCGTTATTGTCAGCCGTATCCAGATTGGCATTAGTTAATGATCCGCCGTTATCCTGGCGCAGTTTGAGATAATCTTGATAAAGATCAATGTTCAAATCATCACCGTCGGCCACTGTCACCGTGACACCATCCTCAGCGGCGCCATCCAGGTAAACAGTTAAGACATCGCCAGCCACAACCGTCAACCCGCCGATATCATAAACCCCTCCGGCATCTGTGTTCGCACTGCCCGCCGCGGCCGCCCCGTTGATGGAAACGGATACCGTCCGGCCGGAACCCATGGTGGTTACCCCTTCATCGGTGTAAACCGTTCCGGTGACACGGGCATAGGTTGTCACTGAGAATGTATCCAATATTTGCGCGTTCATATTATCCGTTGCCGTTTCGTCAATATTTCCCATCCCCAGCCCAGCTGTTCCAGCGGTGGTATGATCTGTATCTGTAAGCGTGCGGATCGTTGCCCCGTCATCAAGGACAGTCAATGTATCTCCAATAACCCTTAAAACAACAACCGATCCGTCAACAATCCCCGCGGTCGCGGCTCCTAGAGCGGTATAGGTTCCTGCCGTCCGTTTAAACAACTGCCCGGAGCTTTCATTGAACCGGAAGACGTACATATTATTGGCATCCTGGACTCTGACCGCGATCCAGTTCCAGTCGTCCCCGGAATTTCCATCCACCGAGACAACGCTGGCTTCATAGTCCGCCGTTTGGTATCCGCCGGTCACATTGGCCTGGTACAATACACCATCATCATCCCCGCCGGTATTCACCTGGCAGTCGTCGGTCGCCGCTGTCGCCCGCATGGTCGCGGCTCCATTCTGAATCAAAACGCTCCAGCTGGCCCCGGCATTGGTGGGTGTGTGAGAGTCTAATGTTGTATCAGAAGCTTGTGTAAAACGATCATCAAAAATCACCGCTGCGTTGGCCGTCGCCGCAGAAACAAAGACAATAAAAACGGCTGTTCCCGCAAAAACAGTCAGACTCCTGGCGGCAATGATCCCGCTGCTCACGTTTGATATGGCTTTCCAAGTTTTATTTAACCATTTAAACATAATCTATTCTTCCGCCTCCCGCTTCGGGTCGGACGGTTTGAAATTTAAATCGTTTACGGCGTCGGCTGCGTTTTTTTCAGACACCAAATTAAAAAAGTAATCGACATATTGGTACGACGCACCCATTAAATCCTTGATGGTATTAAACTGAACGCCTTTCTGGATCAAACGTACGATAAATGTATTGCGAAGGACATTAACCTGGGTCACATCGTTGATACCGGCTTTTCCCGCTGTCTTGATTAAATAATCACGCAGATAATTTTTAGAAAGCGGCCGTCCCTTTCGGTCGACGAAAATCAAAACCTGATCATTGCTGCGGTTGTTAGACAATTCGATCAGGACTGTAAACAAATCATTATTGATAGGAATTATGCGTGAATCTTCCGGAGCGTTTCGATCATGCACACGGATCATCCGCTGGTTGAAATCAACATCAGACCAGGTCAGATTTTCAATCTCATATTTACGCAATCCGGTATTCAGCAGGGTGAAAAATACCGCATATCCCCAGCGGTCGCTCGCCTGGAATAACAGTTCACATTCTTTTTGGGACAAATATCGCGGTGAAGGGTTTTGATCTTCTTCGAGCTTTAAGACATCTTCAACCGGATTGATGGCGATATATTCCAACTTGACCGCCAAGCGAAAGACCAGCCGCAAGACCATCAATTCAGAATTAATGGTCTTATTTTTAACATTTTGGCTGGTCCGATAGGCCTTATAACGCTCAATAAGACTATAAGTAATATGATTAATAAATTTTATAGAAGGGGTTTCGTGCTTTAGAAATGTTTGAAATCCGGATAATACAGCCGAATACCGCTGAAGGGTGTTAGATGAATAAATCTGTGCGGCCTGGGTCTGATAAAGATGACACAAATCTTCAAAGGTTACGTCAATGGCCGTTGGGGGAATTAATCCCTGGGAGAGATTCCGCTCTAATTCATTTAGGATCTGCTCGGCCTGTTCTCTGGAAACGCCCGCACTCCGGCGGACCCGCTTACCATTAACACGGTAATCAATAAAATAACGGTCTCCCCTTTTTCTTATTGATGCCAAACCAGATCCTTTTTTAACAAAGACATTGTGCCCATATAGGCACACTAATGGGCACAACTTCTCCCTTTTATGTCAATTACAATTTCATATTATAGTTAATTTCAATAAGTTATGAAACACATATTGCATATTTATGAATATTTATTTATTATTCATATTTTAGAAAAAAATCTAAATAATGATCTTTTTAGAATTTTATTGAATGGATGGGGTAATTACTGGGGAAGGACGCTTTGTATGTACCGGCGAACCTCTGAACTGGCCGTTCCGGTATACGATATAGGCAGACGGCGTATTAAAATATCGTCTTCTTTGATGGCCATTTCGACATCAACCGAATAGCGGATCTGGGCCTTTATGATTGGAGAATGCGGGTCAATACGCTCTTTTAAAGAAGATTCTTGGTTCGTTAACCGCAAGACATCCTCCACCCGGCTTCCATAAGTCTGAATCAAAGAATCAATCACGTTCTGCTCCAATCCATATTCACCGCCAAGCGTATCCGGGGATTTACTCAGCTTTTCTCCGCCATAGAGTGAAATATGATCAGAAAAGGAAATTTCTTTTGGTTTTAAGATTTTCTGAAGGCTTTGCTGGGCAATCACCCGGTAAGTTGTATATTTGCCCCCAAAAATATACTGGATCCCGGAAAACGATTCTTCAATCACATGCCTTCTGGTAACCTTGCCGGGAGAGGTTCCTTCTTTGTTAATTAAGGGACGCAATCCGGCAAAAGTGGTAATTATTTTAGTATCGGTGAATGTTTCTTCTGGAAAAACCCTTGCGGCTTCATCAAACAAATATTTAATATCTTCCTTTTTAACGGAAACATCATCAGGATGTTCGAAATAATCCGAATCCGTCGTTCCGATCAGCGTATTCCCATACCACGGGATCACAAAAAAGACCCGCTGGTCTTTTTGGGACTGAATAAAAACGGCATGTTGTGAAAATCGGCCATCATAAACAATATGAATCCCTTTTGTCATGCGTATTTTATCCGGAGATTTACTCATTTCTTTCTTCTGAAAAATATTGGTCCACGGGCCGGCCGCACAAACAATCTTTTTGGCCTGAACATCAAACAACTCATCGGTCAGTAAATCTTTCGCTTTAATCCCGACCGCTTTTCCGTTTTCTTTGGTCATGGAACGAACCTCGACATAATTCGCCACATGCGCCCCGTGTTTATCCGCACTCAACACGTTTTCCAACACCAGACGCGCATCATCCATCTGGGCATCCCAATAAATCACACCGCCGATCAACAATTTCTTTTCTATGGATGGGACGAAATGAACAACCTCTTCGGCCGTCAATGGCTTATATGGATGTATAATATGTTTTCCGCTCAAAAAATCGTAGAGAGAAACCCCCAATTTCATCATCCACAAAGGACGCCGGTCATTTTTATAGACAGGAATAATAAAACCCAGGGGTTTGACGAGGTGAGGTGCACTCTTTAGCTGAGCGGTACGTTCCCGAAGAGATTCTCTCACAAGACCGAATTCAAAATTTTCTAAATAACGCAGGCCGCCATGGATTAACTTTGTGGACTTACTGGATGTCCCGCTTGCGAAATCCCCTTTATCGAACAGAGCAACCCGCAGGCCGTTCTGAGAAGCAAGATTAGCCACGGCAGCACCATTGATTCCTCCGCCAACAACAAGAAGATCATAAGGAATTTGTTTGAATTGATTAATATTTCGTTTCATTAAAAAACGCGCGCCGGATTTTCAGCTGCGGCCTTGTGTGATTTTAATTTTTATTTTGACCGGGCCTGTTTGACCGACTGTCTCCATCCATGATACAACGCTGTGCGCGTTTTTTCTTTCATTTTAGGAAGGAATATCTTATCTTTGGCATGCATGTGATCCAAATCCTTTTTCCCTTTCCAGACGCCCGCAACAATTCCGGCTAAGTGAGCAGCACCCAGTACCGTCGAATCAACATTCTTCGGACGAACGATCTTACAATTAAGCATATCAGCCTGAAACTGCATCAGAAAGTTATTTTTACAGGCGCCGCCGTCAACCTTTAATTCCCGTGGAAATCGCCCCAACTCTTTCTTCATCAAATCAAATACGTCCTTAGTCTGATACGCCATGGATTCCACGGCGGCCCTGATAATATGCTTGTCATTCGCACCCCGGGTCAATCCGCAAATAATGCCTTTGGCCTGGCTGTCCCAATACGGCGCCCCCAGTCCGACAAAGGCCGGAACAAAATAAACGCCGTTCGTATTTTTCAGCCCTTTAATAAAGGGTTCTACATCCGCCGCTTTTCGGATAATTTTCAGCTGATCCCTCAGCCATTGGATCACTGCCCCGGCGATGAAAACGGATCCTTCCAGCGCATAGACCGGTTTCCCCTTGAGATCACTGGCAAGGGTGGTCAACAGCCCCCCTTTTGAGTGGATCATTTTTTTTCCTGTATTCAAGACCATAAAACATCCGGTTCCATAAGTATTCTTAACCGAACCCACTTCATAACATCCCTGGCCATATAAGGCCGCCTGCTGGTCACCCATCACCGCCGTAATCGGAATGCCTTTGGGAAGCCCTGTCTGCAGATTATCGGTATATCCAAAAATCGAACCGGAATCTTGTACCTGCGGCAACACGGATGGCGGAATATTCAGGATCCGTAATAACTCTCCGTCCCATTTAAAATTTTTAATATTAAAAATAAGAGTCCTGGAGGCATTGGTCATGTCGGTCATATGGGATTGTCCTCCCGTCAGCTTCCAGATCAACCAACTGTCGATGGTCCCGAAACACACCCCACCTTTTTTCGCCTTCCCCCGTAATCCTTTTACATGATCCAACAACCACTTTACTTTCGTCCCTGAAAAATACGCATCCAGGACCAACCCTGTTTTCTTACGGAACATGGGCTCATACTTTTTTAATTGCGTACAGATATCACTTGTCCGACGGCACTGCCAGACAATGGCCCTGGCCGCCGGTTTAGATGTCTTGCGGTCCCATAAGACCGTCGTCTCCCTCTGGTTAGTGATGCCAATAGCCGCAACCTGACTTCTGTTAATCTTGGATTTCTTAACGGCCAATTTAATAACCCGGCAGACTGAATCCCAAATCTCAGACGCATCATGCTCAACCCATCCGGGTCTTGGAAAATACTGTCTGAATTCCTGATAGGCACTTCCAACCACTTTTCCGGATTGATCAATGATAAAGGCACGTGAACCCGTCGTTCCCTGATCGATCGATAAAATATATTTTCTAGGCATAAAAGTTCTCGTTAGAATAAACCATTTATTTTTATTTCCCCAGCCGTTTTTTATTCTGCTGATAACCCTGGTCGCCTAGGATCTGCCGGGCCATCAAATCGGGATTTGCCCCGTTATTAAAGTCATATTCTATAATCGCAACGATCTGTAATAATTTATCAAACGAATTTTTTAACATTTCCGGCTGATCAAAAGACATCGCGTCAATCAGTTGGGCATAATGCCGCGGATCCTTTTTGATCGTCACTCCCTCCAAACGGTAATCCTCAATAAATTTGGCAACGATAATTTCTTTCGCACCCATATCAATGATCAGCGGCCAGGCTTCGGAAGAAATCTTTAGATCCTCCCATAAAACCGCCATATCTACCACTTCTTCAACGTACGGCTCATAAGACGGCCCGCCGGATGAAAATCTATTTGCATCAGGATGATTCTGCGCCAGCTGTTGCTGCATGTGTTGCCGCTCTTGAAGGGCTTGGTTATAAGCTTGCTGTTGTTGATAAATGGCCTGTTGCTGGAGTTGTTGTCTGATCAATTGCTGCTGGCCGACCTGGGCGGCTTGCTGCAAGGCCATCTGCTGCTGCATGACCTGGATTTGTCTTTGAGCCACCTGTTGGGTAACAGCGGCCTGCCGCTGCCGTAACAATGCCTGTTGTTGAATTTGCTGCTGCTGGGCTCTTTGTTGTTGGACTGCTCTTAACCGTTGATCTAGACCTGCCCCTGCCCATGCGGTATGCGGAAAACTTATGATTCCAATAATCAAAAAGGAATTTTTTAAAATTTTTAGCATGTTTTCATTATAACAATTACAGAATAAAAAATGCAGATGATATTAATAAATTTATCAAATAAAAAGGGGCTGGAATTTATCCAGCCCCTGACGAATGGCTATTTATATTATTGTGCAGCCTCTTCCTGTTGTTTTTTTGCCTCGGAGATCGTTTTGAGCAAAGCCACCGATCGTTTCAGCTTGTCTTCTTCACGGTTAAGCATAAAAATCTCCGCGCTGCGTTGAGCGCTTTTTTCGGCTGTTTCAAATCGTCCATCCAGCAAACTATTAAGAGACAAAAGATAATAAGCCTCCGGATTATCGGGCGAAACTTTTATAGCCGCAGAAAAGGTATCAATCGCGCGGTCATATTGTTTTAAGCGCATATAGACCTGCCCTAAAACTAAATAATTCTCAACATTGGTCGGGTCGGTCTTAATCGCCATATCGAAACTTTGTATGGCCCTGGGAACATCCTGCTCATTAAGATAATTAATCCCGGCGGCAATGTAATTCTGATTCTTTTGGGAAGGCTTCTGCATTTTTTGAGCCTGCTTTTCCTCCCCGCAACCGGCGCACATTGAAGCAGCCATCAATATAATAATCATTTTTTTCATAATAAGCTCCCGTCCATTTTTTGTCATTCCTTTTTAATAAGAACGACGAGGTCCGCCATCAAAATAATAAAATTTAAGATGATTGGCCTGCCAATAAATATGAATGAACCCCTTTTGCAGCGGCCCGCCCTTCTTGAATGGCCCAGACAACCAAAGACTGGCCACGGGTCATATCCCCCGCCGTAAACACCCCTGGAATACTTGTCATCTTGTTTTCATCGCTCTTAACGTTTCCCCGTTCCGTCATTTCCACTCCCAACTCCTGCAACAATCCTTTTTTGACGGGTCCCAAGAATCCCATCGCCAATAAAACCAAATCCACCTCCAAGTCAAACTCAGAACCCGGAACTTCTTTCATCGGACGCTGACCGGTCTTAGGATCTTTTTCTCCAAACTCCAGACGGATAGCATGCAATTTTTTAACATTGCCATTTTCATCCCCGCTGAAAGATTTTGTCATAACGGCAAAATCACGATCCACCCCTTCATCATGTGATGTTGACGTTCGATAAATAAACGCCCAATTGGGCCAGGGATTATCCTTTTCCCGCTGTTCGGACGGTTTAGGTAAAAGTTCAAAATTATATACTTTTTTTGCGCCCTGGCGGTTTGACGTCCCAATACAGTCCGAACCAGTATCCCCGCCGCCAATGACAACGACATTCTTACCTTCGGCCGTGATGCTGATTTTCGGATCGATCTTTTGTCCCAGGCACCGACGGTTTTGCTGGGTCAGGAAATCCATCGCAAAATGAATTCCTTTCAGGTCACGGCCTTTGACCGGGAGGTCTCTGGGATGCTCCGCTCCACCGCATAGAACCACGGCATCATATTCATCCCGAAGCTTCTTTGCCGAAATGTCTACGCCGACATTCACCCCTGTTTTAAATTTCACGCCTTCTTTTTCCATTCGTTTTAAACGACGCTCAACCACCACTTTTTCCATCTTAAATTCAGGGATACCCAAGGTTAAAAGCCCCCCAAGGACTTCATTTTTTTCATAAACCGTGACGGTATGACCTTCTTTATTCAACTGATCGGCACAGGCCAACCCGGCCGGACCAGAACCAACAATCGCAATCCTTTTATCTGTCCGGTGTTTGGGGGGGGTCGGTTTAATCCATCCTTCCGCGTAGGCTTTTTCAATAATAGAGACTTCAATGTTTTTGATCGTAACGGCAGGTTCATTGATCGCCAGAACACAGGAGTTTTCACAAGGGGCGGGGCAAACACGTCCGGTGAATTCGGGAAAATTATTTGTTTTGTGCAGCCGTTCAACGGCTTCTTTCCAGTGATTCCGGTAAACCAGATCATTCCAGTCCGGAATTATATTTCCAATCGGGCATCCGCTCTGACAGAAAGGGACGCCACAGTCCATACATCGAGCCCCTTGAGTCTTTATCTTCTCTTCAGGCATTTCCAATGTAAACTCTTTCCAATGTTTGACGCGTTTTTTCGGATCCTCTTTTGAGAAATCCTCACGGTCATATTTCATAAAACCTGTGACATCACCCATAAAATCTATTCCTAAATATTAATACAATCGAACTATCCAAGACAGCCGGCCGCGTACGAGCAGGTTAATTCCGCTCTACAGCTTCTCCCTTTTCAGCTTCTGAAAGTTCTGTCTGATTAGTCAATTGTTTAGCTTCTTCCAGAACCCGACGGTAATCCTTCGGAAAAACTTTGACAAACTGTTTTAATGAGTTGTCCCAGTCATTTAGAATATCCTGGGCTACCGTACTGTTCGTAAATTTAAAATGGTTTTCGATCAACTGTTTAAGTTCGTTACAATCATCCTGTTCTTCGACTTTAAACAACTCAACCATTTCCATATTGCATTTTTTGTCGAAATCGCCGTGTTTGTCCCATACATACGCGATCCCTCCACTCATTCCCGCCGCAAAATTCCGCCCCGTCTTTCCCAAGACAACCACCCGACCGCCGGTCATGTATTCGCAGCCATGGTCTCCGGTTCCTTCAACAACCGTCAACGCCCCGGAGTTTCTAACACAAAAACGTTCCCCGGCGATCCCCCGGAAATACGCCTCACCTTTAATCGCTCCGTACAAAACAACATTCCCTATAAGGATATTTTCTTCCGGAATAAATGTGGCATTTCTTGACGGATAAATGACAATCCGACCGCCGGAAAGGCCTTTACCGACATAGTCGTTGGCGTCACCTTCCAGGGAAAAATCAACTCCATGTGCCAAGAATGCCCCGAAACTTTGTCCGGCAGATCCCTTGAATTTGATCTCGATGCATCCTTTTGGCAGGCCAGCCAATCCGTATTTGCGGGCAATTTCACTGCTTAACATTGTCCCGACCGTACGGTTGGTGTTTTTAATCTGGCAGTCAAACGACGTGAATTTCTTATTGTCAATCGCTTCCCGGCAACTTTCGATCAGCCTGATGTCCAAAGCATTTTGCAAACCATGATCCTGTTTTTCAACGTGACGAATGGCGACGTTCGCAGGCACATCCGGCTTATGAAGGATATTCGTCAGATCAATGCCTTTTGCCTTCCAGTGATTAATAACCTCATCGGTCTGCAACATATCCACGCGGCCAATCAAATCATCAAATTTTCTAAAACCTAATTCCGCCATGATTTCCCGTACTTCTTGCGCAACAAACGTAAAAAAGTTAACAACATATTCCGCGCTTCCGTTAAATTTCTTTCGTAAATCTTTGTCCTGTGTGGCGATCCCGACTGAACAGGTGTTCAGATGACACTTACGAAGCAAAATGCATCCCAGCGTCACTAACGCAATGGTCGAAAAACCGAATTCGTCCGCTCCAAGCATCCCGGCGATCACTACTTCCCGTCCGGTTTTTAACTGCCCGTCGGTCTGGACACGAATCCGTCCACGTAAATCATTCATGACCAATACCTGTTGGGTTTCGGCGATCCCCAGTTCCATGGGCAGTCCGGCATGTTTGATTGACGTTTGCGGAGAGGCGCCCGTGCCGCCTTCATATCCGCTGATCAGCAAATGGTCGCTTTTGCCTTTAGAAACACCGGCCGCAATTGTCCCGACCCCTATTTCAGAAACAAGTTTCACGCTGACGTCAGCTCGTGGATTGGCATTTTTCAAATCATGGATTAACTGGGCCAAATCTTCAATCGAATAGATATCATGATGCGGTGCAGGTGAGATAAGCCCGACGCCTTTTGTTGTATGCCTGGTATTGGCAATTTCCTGGCTGACTTTATGTCCTGGTAGCTGGCCGCCCTCACCCGGTTTTGCGCCCTGCGCCATTTTAATCTGCATTTGATCGGCATTGACCAGATATTCGATAGTGACACCAAACCGTCCCTGGGCTACCTGTTTAATCCGGCTGCGCCGTAAATCTCCGTTGGCATCCGGTGTAAAGCGGTCCGGATCTTCACCGCCTTCACCCGTGTTGGAAAACCCTCCCAACCGGTTCATCGCAATAGCTAAAGTTTCATGAGCTTCTTTGGATATCGACCCATAACTCATCGCCCCGGTTGCAAAACGTTTCACGATATCGCTGGCCGGCTCAACCTCTTCCAACGGTATCGATTTTCCTTTTTTAAATTTAATCAGTCCCCGAATATTGGCCAAATTGGTCGATTGATTATTTACAATTTTTGAATACTTTTTAAACAATTCATAATCACCTGAACGAACCGCATGCTGCAACATGGCAATGGTCTGCGGATTCAATTGATGGTGTTCGCCATCACGTCTCCAGTGATAGAAGCCCCCTTCATTGAGCATATCATCATAAACATTACTGTCAGGATAACCTTCCTGATGTCGGCGGATCATCTCCATGGCAACTTCTTTAATTCCGATACCGCCGATACGTGACGGTGTGGCCGTAAAATATTTATCAATAAACTCATTACCCAAGCCAACGGCTTCAAATATCTGCGCCCCGCAGTAGGACTGGATCGTTGATATTCCCATCTTGGAAATTATCTTAAACAATCCTTTTCGGGTTGATTTAATAAAGTTTTTTTGCGCTTCCTTAAAAGACATATCAACCATAAAACTGTTGCCGATCTCATATTCAATCGTCTCGAAAGCTAAATACGGATTGATCGCGTTTGCGCCGTAACCGATCAAAACGGCAAAGTGATGCATCTCTCTGGCTTCACCTGTTTCGCATACAAGGCTTACTCTCGTCCTCGTCCCCTGTCTGATCAAATGCTGGTGCAACCCTGAACAAGCCAATAGCATCGGCATGGCGATTTTCTTTTTATTGATCCCGCGGTCAGACAAGATTAGGATTGAATAACCCTTTTCAATCGCCTGGTCTGCCTTCGCAAATAAATCTTCAAGAGCCGGTTCTAATCCATCCTGACCGGATTCAATGTCAAAGATGGCCTTAAGTTTTATTGATTTTAAACTTTTCTTTTTGACCGATGCGATTTTTTCCAGTTCTTCATTGGTGATAATCGGCCGTTTTAATCTCAATCGATGACAATGTTCCGGGGTCTCATCCAAAAGATTCCCTTCGGCTCCGAGCATAACATCTTCGGCCATGATGACCTCTTCGCGGATCGGGTCAACCGGAGGATTTGTAACCTGGGCGAACAGTTGTTTAAAATAATTGTAAAGCAGTTGGGGACGTTTTGATAAAACGGCCAGAGGCGTATCGTCTCCCATGGATCCGGTTGCTTCAATGCCGGTCAAACTCATCGGCTTTAATATCAATTTGATATCTTCAATGGTATAACCAAACGCTCGTTGACGCGCTAAAAGTGTTTTTTCATTCAGCCCTTCAACCTTATCCGGCTGCGGCAGTTCTTCAAGATCAACGACCTGCTCCTTGATCCACTTTTGGTAATCATGACGGGATACATATTCTTTTTTTAATTCTTCATCATCAATAATCCGTCCGGCCACCGTATCAATAAGAAACAGTTTTCCTGGCTCTAGCCGACCTTTTTTAAGCACCCGTTCCGGGGCAATGTCCAACACGCCCGTTTCCGAAGCCATGACACAAAAATCATCTTTAGTCACCAAAAACCGTGACGGTCTAAGCCCATTTCTATCCAAAATGGCCCCGATGCACCGGCCATCGGTAAACGTGATGGAAGCCGGTCCGTCCCAAGGTTCCATTAAACAGGAATGGTATTCATAAAAAGCTTTTTTATCCTTCGGCATGCTTTCGTCCCCGCTCCATGCTTCCGGGATCATCATCATAATCGCGTGCGGCAAAGAGCGTCCGGATAACACAAGCATTTCAAAAACGTTGTCAAACGTGGCTGAATCGCTGCCATGCGGAACAACAATGGGCAAAACTTTTTTTAAGTCTTCTCCGAATTTTTCCGAAATAAATTGCATTTCCCGGGCATGCATCCAGTTGATATTGCCTCTCAATGTATTAATTTCACCGTTATGCGCGATCATCCGGTAAGGATGCGCTAACGACCAGGACGGAAATGTGTTGGTGCTGTAGCGGGAGTGAATCATCGCGATCGCGGATTCAAAGTCTTCATCGGCTAAGTCCAGGTAAAACCGGTCTACCTGCTCGGACATCAATTGACCTTTATAAACGATCGTCTTGCTCGACAGGCTGCAGAAATAATAATAATTCTTTTGGGACAAGACTGATTTTTGAACTTCATTAAACAGTCTTTTTCGGATGACATAAAGTTTTCTGTCAAAATCTTCCGGATCCGTGTCTTTTCCGCGTCCGATAAATACTTGTTTAAAATCCGGTTCAACTGACCGGGCAACCTTTCCAATTTGTGAGCTGTCTTTAGGAACAACCCGCCATCCCAAAAGCTTCTGACCTTCTTCGTGGATAATGTGCTCAAACATCCGTTCAATTTCATTGCGTTCATTCAAGCTAGGCGCCAAAAAAACGATTCCAGCACCATAATCCCCTAAAGGCGGCAAATCAATATTTAATTTACTACATTCTTTACGAAAAAATTTATCCGGAATCTGTATAAGGATCCCTGCGCCGTCACCGGTTTCAGGATCACAACCACAGGCCCCGCGGTGAGTTAGATTTTCCAGGATCTGAATCCCGGCCCGGACAATCTTATGTGATTTCTGGCCCTTCATATGGCAGACGAAACCTACCCCGCAACTATCATGTTCAAAGGCCGGATCGTATAACCCCTGTTTTTTGGGGAAAAAATGGTTACCCATTATTTAAATTTCTCCATAGGAATGCTTAACTTCTTGATTTTTGCCCTCAATGTGTTTCGGTTCAAACCCAGGACTCTGGCGGCCAAAATTTGATTGCCATGGGTTTTCTGCAATGCTTTTTCGATCAGCAGTTTTTCCGTATCACCAATAACAGCCTTATAAATCTGTCCGTCTTTATGGGTTACAAATGACTGCTCTATTCTGTGTTCTAGGTCCATGGAATCACCCTCATCCTTATAGGTTAATTCGAAACTGATTCTATTTATTGGAATCTTAAGTTTCTGAAAATAAAATTGTTGGAACAGTTCGTGAGAAGTTTATTTTACAGATATTTCATAATATTGCAACTAAAAAATCCATCCCATCAGGCTCATAAAATACTGAATTAATTACATTTAGAAGACATTCCTATTAAAACCATACATATAGTCTTATATCAGCCATTTCTTAAAGTCATGCCTGTTTTTTATGCAAGGTTCATTACAGATTGTTCGATTTGAACCCGACGTCAACTTTCCTGATATTTATTGGTTATGGGCAACCGCCAGTCTTTACCGAAAGCTCGCTGTGTGATTTTTATCCCTGGAGGAGCCTGTCTTCGTTTATATTCACTAATATCCACTTTCCTTACGATTTCGCTGACAATCTTATTGTCAAATTTTCTTGATAACACAGAAGGAGACTTATGTTGCTCAACATACCCCTTAAGGATTTCATCCAACATATCATACGGCGGTAATGAATCCTGGTCTTTCTGGTTAAGCCGCAATTCTGCGCTCGGGGCCCGTTTAATAATGGACTCCGGAATACCCGGATTATGCCGCAGATTAAATAGTTCAACTAATTTATAAACTTGTGTTTTTGAAATATCTTTAATAACGGCAAAACCACCGGACATGTCTCCATATAAAGTACAATAACCGACAGCCACTTCACTTTTATTGCCTGTTGTTAAAACCAGCCATCCAAATTTATTTGATAAGGCCATCAGAATATTTCCCCTGATTCTAGCCTGGACATTTTCCTCAGTCGTATCGGCCTTTATCCCTTTAAAAGGGCCGCTTAACGTATCAAGATATGATTTAAATATTCCTTCGATGGAAATTTCCAGATATTCGATGCCTAAATTTTTTGCAAGTGTCTTGGCATCGGATTTTGTTTCCTTGGAAGTATACCGTGACGGCATAGTCACTCCTACCACATTCTCCGCTCCGACGGCTTCAACGGCAAGAGCGGCCACCAGGGCCGAGTCAATGCCTCCGCTTAAACCCAACAAGACTTTCTGAAAACCATTTTTAAACACGTAATCCCGTGTCCCAAGGACTAATGCCTTAAATACACCTTCGATCGGTTTCAAATCTTTGTTTAGGTATTTACTGATCGTTCTGGTTTTATTTTTATGAATCGGCTGCATTATTTCCACAATATCAAACGGCTTATACTTTCTTTCCCGTGATTCAGACAAGGATATGTCGACAGCGATTAAATCCTCCTCGAATCGATGCGCCTCAGCCATAATTTTTCCTTTAGGATTAACAATAAACGACCCCCCGTCAAACACCAGTTCATCCTGTCCGCCAACAAGGTTCGCGTAACAAAAAAAAGAATTCGTTTCCTGGGCTCTTTTCTTGACCAATTTTTCCCTGGATCGGTGTTTCTGAATGTCATAGGGGGAACTGGAGATATTAATGATTAGGCTCGCTCCCTGCAGCGCCTGTTTTTGATAAATACCGTTTTCAATCCACAAGTCTTCACAAATATTGACGGCAAAATAATCATATCCTAAGGTATATATATTATTATTATTTCCGGGAGTAAAATATCTTTTCTCATCAAATACGCCATAATTCGGCAATTCTTCTTTGTGATAAATTCCTTTGATCTCGCCTTGGGCAAGAATACCTGCCGCGTTATATATTTCCTTTTTATTCCCTATGTCCACAAACCCGACAACAACGGTGATACCGCTAACTTCCTTGGCCAAATTTTTCAAGGTCCTTAAATTGTCTGACACAAAATGTTCTTTATGAAGCAAATCTTCCGGTGGATAACCGCAGACGGCCAGTTCAGGAAAAACAACCAAATCAGCCTGCAGATTTTTGGCTTTGTTTATAAAGTCCAGTATCTTTCTTTTATTGCCGTTCAGATCACCGACAATCGGATTAATTTGGGCGATGGATAGTCTCAACATAATTTAATCATCTTGCCTAAAATTTGAGCAATTATATTCAAAATTTTTTAAACTCGGGCCTTTGCTGAATTCACCATACTCAAAAAATTGTTGTATAACCTTTGAGCCGTGTCCTCGAATGTGGCCTTAATCTTATTGTAATCCGACAACATTTTATCTTTTTCCCTTTGACATACGTGGGGATCATTAAAATAACTGTCCGACCATTCTTTAATACTCTTGTCTGTTATTTCAATATGAAATTGCAGACCATACGCGTTATGACCGACTTTAAACGCTTGAGTCGGGCAACCGCCCGAAGCGGCCAACAAATTTTCCTCAGAGGAAAGTTCAGACATGTCTTCATGCCACTGATAAACGTCGACAAGCGAACCTTTAAAATTGGCAAATAACGGATCTGAAATCCCTTGTTTGGTCAACTTGATGGTAGAAAATCCGATTTCCTTTTGAGGAGATTTAACAACTTTCCATCCGCAAGCCTTCGCCAATAACTGAGAACCTAAACATATTCCTAAATAAGGGATCTCTTCTTGCAATATTTTTTGAATAAACGTGTTTTCTTTTTTCAAAAACGGAAATTTGTTTTCTTCATAAACATTCATCGGCCCCCCTAAACAAACCACGGCCTGCAGATCTCTAAAGTTGGAGGGTAGTTCATCGCCGTCTTGCAGGTTTACGACTTTAATTTCGTACCCTTTGTTTTTAAAAAACTGGCCGATGGTTTCCGGCCCTTCAATATCAATATGTTTAATAAAAAGGATCATATAAAAAAAGCTATCAGCTTTCAGCCATCTTTATTCAGAAAAATATCTGAGAACTGATGGCTGAAAACTGATAGCTATATTAAAGAAACTAAGAATTTGATTATGAAATAAACAGCATTTCAGTATATGAAGGTAATGGCCATCGTTCCGTTGGCACCAATCCTTCAAGCGCATCAACGGATTTTCTCAGGTCAACCATGGCAGCTTTTGTTTTGTCAATCTCTGCCGCGTCCGTAGCTGTTTCCAGCTTATCAGCCCCGGCAATGGCCGCCTCAGTAAGTTTGGACACTTCCTTAAGTAACTTACGGGAAGAGGTTGATTTAGTTTTATTGATGCCTTCAACCGATTTAATGGTCTCCGCTAAACTTACAGAATAGTCCAGAGCCGCTGGAACAATCATTGTTCTGGCGATATCAACCATCAAGTCCGCTTCATACTTAACGATTGACTGGTACGTTTCCATATAAATATCAAATCGCGAATCAAGTTCTTTTTTAGTAAGAACACCTTGAGATTCAAAGGCCTTATAAATTTTTGGATCTTTAATGGCCTTCAAGGCTTCCGGAGTGGTTTTGAAGTTAGGAAGCCCGCGTTTTTTGGCTTCTTTAACCCATTCTTCCGTATAATTATCACCGTTAAAAATGACCCGTTTGTGTTGTTTAATGATTTCCTGTAAAAGTTTTTGAACAGCTTTGTTCAAATTTTTCTTTCCGGATTTTTCGAGTTCATCGTTGATTTCTTTTAATGTGGCCGCTACGGCTGTGTTAAGGGCAATATTAGGACCGGACAAACTTTGTCCGGATCCAACGGCCCGAAATTCAAACTTTGCCCCGGTGAAGGCAAACGGAGAAGTTCTGTTTCTATCTGAAGCAGCTCGAGGCAAAATGGGAAGAGAATCAACCCCTACTTCCAAAGTTCCACCCGATTTTGTACTTTCCGCTTTACCGCTTTTTTCAATCTGTTCAATAATATCCGTCAATTGTTCTCCAAGATAAACAGAAATGATCGCCGGCGGCGCTTCGTGCGAACCCAGGCGGTGGTCATTTCCGGCGGATGCGACAGCTGCACGTAACAATACAGCATATTCATCCACTGCTTTTATAACCGCGCACAGCATAATCAAAAAGCGTTCGTTTTCGTGCGGATTACTGCCCGGTGACAACCAGTTTTTGCCATCAGGCCCGGTGACAGACCAGTTATTATGTTTACCCGAACCATTAACACCGGCAAACGGTTTTTCATGAAGCAAACAGGCCAACCCATGTTTTTCAGCGACCTTTTGCATAACTTCCATCGTTAACATATTGTGGTCAACCGCTAAATTCTGGCTTTCAAATATCGGGGCAACTTCGTATTGATTCGGGGCAACCTCATTATGACGCGTTTTAATCGGTGCACCTAATCGCCACATTTCACGGTCAAGGTCTTCCATAAATCCGATGACCCGGGTTTTAATAGCACCAAAATAATGGTCGGCCATTTGCTGGTGTTTAGCCGGTTGTTTTCCAAACAGGGTTCTACCGGTTTGAACCAAATCAATTCTTTGATAATAAAATTCACGATCGATCAGAAAATATTCTTGTTCTCCCCCTAATGTTGCATAGGCCGTTTGTTTAGCCTTAATATCCAATATTGCGGCTAACCGTTCAACTTGTTTCGACAGGGCTTTCATTGATCTTAAAAGGGGTGTTTTTTTATCAAGGGCTTCGCCGTTCCATCCGACAAAATAGGTAGGAATACAGAGCGTTGCTCCCTGGGGACTTTCTTTGATAAAGGCCGGTGAGGTTGGATCCCATCCGGTATATCCGCGGGCTTCAAATGTCGGTCTCAATCCCCCGGATGGAAAGCTAGAAGCATCCGGCTCACCCTGGATTAATTCTTCTCCAGAAAACACAAGGATACAGCCGCCTTCTCCATCAGGAGCAATAAACGAATCGTGCTTTTCAGCTGTGGAACCAGTCAACGGCTGAAACCAATGGGTATAATGTGTTGCGCCTTTGGAAACGGCCCAGGTTTTCATGGCCTCGGCGATTTCATTCGCAATATTCGGGTCTAACTTTCCACCTTCCCTAATCGTAGCGCTGAGGGATTTAAAGGCCTTTTCAGAAAGATAGTTCTTCATTGTCTTAAGGCTGAAAACCTTTTCGCCATAGTATTCGGGAATTGATTGAAATTCCATTAATTCGGCCATAGTATCTCCTTCTAGTCCTTTAAGTCTTGATGTCGTGCTCATTTGATTATCTCCTTTTATATCCTAAAATAATAAAAAAATCCTTCTTGAAAACGCACATAACAGCGATTCAGAAGGACTTCAATGCCCAATATTTAAAAAATTATTGATTATAGAGAAGTATTTCATATAGGACGCCTTTGCCCTACTGATTAAAGTTAGGGCAGTATACAATTTGACAAAAATTTTGTCAAGGCAATTATTTTGCTGCTAACAAAGGACTTAATCCCTTAAATAAAATGGTTTTATCAACAAAGAATGAGGTAGAAAGCGGAGTTTTCCCGCCTTCTACCTCTTATTTTTTCTGATTTTACTTAACCAATAGCGGCTTTACCTTCTTCTTCTGTACGAATCCGGATGCAGCGCGGAAGATCTAACACGAAAATCTTTCCATCACCGATTCGGCCCGTTTTTGCCCCTTTGATAATTGCTTTTATTGTGATGTCTTCAAATTCATCATTGACAGCAATTTCCAGGCGCACCTTCTTAACAAGATTTACTTCATGGGCGACCCCGCGGTAGGTTTCACTATAGCCGCCTTGCTGACCGCAGCCGACAACGTTGGTCACGGTCATTTTTTTAATATCCGCGTCAAATAAGGCCTGTTTTGTCGCCGGCAAATTGTGCGGTTTTATCATCGCAATTATTAATTTCATTTTTATCCTCCCGAAGATTTATATTTTACAGGAGACTTGTGCAAGCTTAAGGTTTTCCTTAATATTTCAAAGAAAGGAGGGATAATCCATCTTTGATTTTTTCTTGCACAAGCTCCCGATATTTTTCCATTTTTTTACCCTGACTATTATGTTGTTGTGAAAATTTGAAAACCATCATATGCTTCCATGGCATGTTCGGAAATATCCAAACCGCGATATTCATCCTTTTCTGAAACACGGATACCCAGCGTTGATTTCAATATAAAAAAGAACAAAAACGCTGCCGGAAATGCTACCGCCCCGTAAGAAATTACCCCTAACAATTGGGTTCCGAATGAATGATCCGGGTTACTGCTGAATAATCCGACTGCCAGCGTTCCCCAAATTCCGCAAACCAAATGGACGGATATGGCCCCGACCGGGTCATCAATCTTCAATTTAGAATCAATGAAGAGAACGGCCACCACGACAAGCGCACCAGCCACTAATCCGATAATAATAGATTCAAATATGGAAACAACATCTGCGCCAGCTGTAATTCCGACCAGACCAGCCAGTGACCCGTTAAGAACCATGGACAAATCAGGTTTCTTAAGGAATATTTCTGATGCAAACATGGCTCCTACAATACCGGCAGCCGCCGCTAAGCAGGTTGTTACAAGCACATAAGATACAAGCCCTGGGTCTGCCGACAAAACTGATCCGCCATTAAAACCAAACCATCCTAACCATAAAAGGAAAACACCGATCGTGGCTAGCGGCATGCTGTGCCCGGGAATAGCTTTGACATTGCCTTTAACATATTTTCCGATTCGCGGGCCAAGTAAAAGCGCGCCTGCTAATGCGCCCCATCCACCCACGGAGTGAACCAAGGTTGATCCGGCAAAGTCATAAAAGTTTCTGTCATTTAACCATCCGCCACCCCATTTCCAGCTGCCTAAAAATGGATAAATAAGACCGACATAGAATACAGAAAAAATTAAAAAACTATGAAGTTTTACCCGTTCCGCGACAGCCCCAGATACGATTGTAGCTGCGGTTGCGGCGAACATCCCTTGGAATAGAAAATCGGTCCAATAGGTGTATCCGACATTATAGGCACTGGTGATCCCGGCCTCATCGGTAGATATTCCGAATCCGGCAAATCCTAACCATTTACCGGCGATCCAAGAATCCCCAGGATACATCAGGTTGAATCCAAGAATTGCATAAGTTAGCAACCCGATAGCCACAATCAAGGTATTTTTAAATAAAATATTAACCGTATTCTTTGAGCGGCATAAGCCGGATTCCAGCGTGGCAAAACCAAGATGCATCGTGAATACCAAAAAGGTAGACACCATCATCCACACGTTATTTATAGTGAATAGCCCAAGATCTGCTTTGGTCATGACATCGGAAACAGGATCTGCATAGGCTGAGGTCACCAGCCCTGTGCCTGCAACCGCTAAAACAGCCAAAAAAGCTGATTTAGATAATTTATTTAGGAACTTTAATAACATAACTTATTCCCTCCTTAGGGTTTATTGTTTAAGTAGCAATGAATACGTGACGATGACTAACTTTTATTGTCCATGGATAATCCCTCCTTTTTTAATTTATAAAATCTTATTCTCCTCCGGTTACGGGTTCTCTTTAGAAAACCCTTTTACCAGTATTAACAAAAAAGGCCTTTCCGTTAGAATCAAGAATCTAACAGAAAGACCTCTATGTCTTCCAAAAAAAATCCCCTCTAAAGCAACTATGCTTAAAAGGGGACGCCATTGTCCAAAAAAAATCCGGCTCCTATTCAGTGCCGGACATCATTGTCTTAACATCAGTTGAAAACCCTCATTGGCTTTCAGGATGTTTAAAGTATATCGACTTGTCACATTTTTGTCAAGTAAATATTTTCTTTAAACTTTAACCTGCTAAAAATCAGCATGATACACAAAAAACATGTTTAGATGTTTTTCGTTTTTGTCTCTGTTCCTTCTTAAAACAACCTCACTTTTCTTCAAGATTAACCCCGCAATTCTTCCATCAAGATAACTGATTCTGCAATATCTTTCATCGTTTTGCAGGAGTCCATGGCCTTTTTATGAATCACTCTATAGGCGGCATCTTCCGTAAGATTGTTCATTTTCATCAAAATTCCTTTAGCTCTTTCCACCAATTTTCTGGTTTCCAGGGCTTCTTTAGCCCGCATCATTTCATCCACTAATTTCGTATTCTCAACCGCGACAGCAGCTTGATTGGCGACCATTTGTAAAATATCGACTTCTTCATCAGAAAATATATGCGGTTGTTTAGTATATACCGTAATAACGCCGATGGCCTCATCCTTAACGACCATGGGAACGATGCAGACAGAAGAAAGTTTTTCTTTAACGGCCAGATCCTGCTGTTGAAACTTTTTATTCAGACGAACATCTTCTACTATAATCGATTTCTTCGTCTTGATCGCCTCACCGCTTAAACTCCCGTTTACTTTCACATTTGGTCTTTTCTTAAAACTTTCCGTCAATGATTGCGTGGCCTTTACCATCAGCTCTTTTCGTTGGCTGTCCAGCAACATAATCGAGCATATCTTTGAATTAAGCATTTCAGCGGTAACCACGACAATTAAATTTAATATCTCATCCAAATAATCCTGAGAAATAATGGATTGGCTTACTTTATTCAAGGTGTCAAATTGCAACGCCTTTTTCTTTATTTCTTCAAATAACCGGGCGTGTTCGAGAGTTCCGCTTATTTGCTTGGCAATTAAACAAATAAGGTCAATGGTTGACGATGAGTATTCATGCGGCATTTTATGCTGAACATTAACTACTCCGATAGCTTTGTTTTTATGGACAATTGGCGCCGAAAGAAAGGCTTCATATTGGTCTTCGGGAAGGACGTCAAAATTTTTAAACCTTTTATCCTGGCTGGCCCCTTGTTTAATCGCCACCGGTTTATTTTCCTGGGCAACCCATCCGGTTATCCCTTCCCCCGCCTTAAGAATGACATTACCTAACTCTTTTTGATGTGGTGTCTTGGAAGCCATTAAAACAAGATGTTTTCGCTTATCATCAAACAAATAAATAAATATAGAATCCGCCTTGGTCATGTCATTGACAACTTTTACGACTTCATTTAAGGCCAGGTTAAGATCCAATTCGGAATTCGTGATTTCAACGATCTTGCGTAAAACCTCCAATTCCATGGAAGGACTGATACTTAATTTCTTGCTCAGTTTAGTTTTTGCGGTCATGTTTGTATTTGTCTAATTGATTTTTAATTATAAAACTATTATACTGAAAATATGAATTATTTATTAACGTTTTTAATTATTGGTGGTTGTATGTTGGCGATGGCTATTGGACTAATATTTGCCAATAAAGTCCTGAGAAAAGGCTGTTCCGAAAACCCTGAATCCTGCTCTTGTAAAATGCAGGGAAAAGATCCTGCAAACTGCGATCAATAACTCACAAAAAAAGGCTGCAAATTTAAATTTGCAGCCTTTTCTATAATCTAACCAAAAGAATCAAATGCGATCATTTCCTTCGGAACCCCCAGATTATCCAGCATTTTCTGGACAGCATTAATCATCATCGGAGGACCACACAAATAATATTCAATTTCTTCCGGCTCAGGATGATTTTTTAAATAATTATCGAAAAGAACCTGATGAATAAAGCCCGTGTATCCCTCCCATTTATCTTCCGGTAATGGCTCAGATAACGCAACATTATACTTAAAATTAGGAAAATTTTTCTCAATATCATTAAAATGTTCGGTATAAAACATCTCTCTCTTTGAACGGGCTCCATACCAATAAGTGACCTTCCGGTCTTTCGTCTTTAATGTATGAAACAGGTGAAATAAATGACTTCGTAAAGGCGCCATACCGGCACCGCCACCTATATAAACCATTTCTCGTTTGGTATCCTTAACAAAAAATTCTCCATATGGCCCGCTGACAGTAACTTTATCACCCGGTTTTAAGTTAAAAATATAGGATGAAGCCTTTCCCGGGGGCAGGCTCATATCACGCGGAGGCGGCGTGGCAATGCGAACATTAAGCATAACCCTGTTACCTTCAGCAGGGTGATTCCCCATTGAATAAGCCCTAAAAATTTCTTCATCGTTCTTGGCCTTTAAATCCCACAGTTTAAATTTATCCCAATCCGGATGAAATTTCTCTTCAATGAGAAAATCTTTAAAATTGATAGTATACGGGGGAATATCTATCTGGATGTATCCACCCGCTTGAAAATTAAGATTCTGATCGGGCGGCAAATCCAAGATCAGCTCCTTAATAAAAGTAGACACATTGTTATTGGAGCGTACTGTACAATTAAATTTCTGGATATGAAAAACTTCGTCTGGAATACGGATCTTCATATCATTCCGGACTTTCACCTGACAGGCCAACCGATAATGATTTTTTTGTTCCCTACGGTTCAACTGACCGGTTTCCGTAGCAAGGATGTTCCCGCCCCCTTCAAGCACCTGGCATTTGCACATGGCACATGTACCGCCGCCGCCACAGGCTGAAGGTAAAAATATTTTGTTATTAGAAAGTGTAAACAGCAGATTCTTTCCTGCAGGAACCAATACCGGATTGGCTTCATCATTAATAAATATCTTGCAGTCGCCTTTATTAACAAATTTAGACTCAACGAAATTTAATATGACGACCAGTAATAATATTATACCGGTGAACACAATAGTGCTTAAGATTACAAACGAAACCAATGCCATATTTTTATCCTATTGTTAATTATAATCTGATCCCAGCAAAACACATAAAACTGACCGAAAGCAACCCGGTCAAAAGCATCGTGATCCCTAATCCTCGAAGAGGCGCAGGAATGTTAGAATAAGACAATTTTTTTCTAATAGATGCCATTGAGACAATTGCCATCGCCCAGCCAACACCAGATCCGGCACCGAAGACAACTGATTCAGAGAAACTATAATTTCTTTGATCCATAAAAAGAGAAGACCCCAAAATAGCACAATTAACGGCGATCAACGGTAAAAATATCCCCAGCGCGCTGTATAATGCCGGGCTTATTTTCTCAACAACCATTTCCACAATCTGCGTCATGGCCGCAATAACCGCAATAAAAGAAACGAACGTCAGAAAACTCAAATCAACACCCGTAATACCGGCCCATACCAACGCGTCTTTTTTAAGTAAAAAATTCTTAACGGCCCAGCAAGTAGGCGTACAGATCGTCAATACAAAAATGACCGCACACCCAAGACCAATGGCTGTTTCTACTTTCTTTGAACAGGCCAAAAATGAACACATTCCCAAAAAGAAGGCTAATAGAATGTTCTCAACAAATATGCTCTTTAAAGCTAAATTAACATAATGAACCATATTATTTTCCCTCCGCATAACCAGAAATAAACCGCTGAACCCATATAATGCACCCTAAAAGAAAAAATGCTCCCGGGGCTAAGACCAGCATCCCATTATTTACATAACCGGCGTCATAAAGCGCTTGTGGGACAACATGAAATCCCAAAAGTGTTCCGCTACCAAAAATTTCGCGGACAATGCCCAAAGCAATGAGTACGGCGCTGTAACCCAAACCATTACCCAATCCATCCAAAAACGATTTCCATGGACCATTACTCATCGCAAAGGCCTCCAAACGGCCCATAACAATACAATTAGTAATGATTAATCCAACAAAAACACTTAATTGTTTGCTGACATCATACACGAAAGCTTTTAATATCTGATCAATCGAAATGACCAGAACCGACACAACCGTTAATTGAACGATAATCCGAATTTTTGTTGGGATATAATTTCTGATTAAAGAAATCACCACGTTAGCCAAAGTCGTAACAAAAGTCAAACTAACCGCCATAATAAAGGCCGTCTTGAGCTGCGTCGTAACCGCCAAGGCTGAACAGATTCCTAAAACCTGATAAGTTACAGGGTTAGCATCCCAAAAACCGTCTTTGATAATTTTTACTTCTTTTTTTGTTAACAATGCTTCTGCCATTTCCACCTCCCGGTAGAATACCAATCATTAAAATTTTTATACTCTTAGTATGATACCGCTTTCCAGTTTAATTTGCACCCGTTTATTTCTTCCTTACTTTACTAAAATACGGGTCGTAATATTGCAAATTCCGATCAAGCATTTCCGTAACACCGCTGCCGGTTATCGTTGCCGCCGTAATGCCATCAACGTAATAGTCAAGGTCTTCGCCTTTATAATGATCCGTAGCCTTGCCTTTGACCACTTTTATTGGCCTCAACGCATTTTTCGCGGCCGACCAAACTTTCTTCCCTTTAAAATTATTTTGAAACCATTCTTTCTCGATTTCGGCTCCCAATCCAGGCGTTTCCCCATGCTTATAAAATGTAATGCCCCGCACCCGAATCGCATCGGATTCCAAGGCTAAATATCCATATAATGTAGACCATAAACCTTGTCCAACAATAGGAAAGGCGTAAGAAACAACCGTATCGCCCTCACTGTAAACATAAAAAGGATAGGCTTTCTCTTTTGGTTTAATGTCCGCCGGCGTTCGCCCCTCTATAACCTGACCATTAGCATCAATAACGAGTTCTTTTATTTTATTCTTATAAACACTCAATATATCCTCTGGTTTTGCTTTAATTGGCAAGGGGTCCTTTAATACAACCGATTTAAGGATATTTTTCTTAACATCCAAATCCATATTCAATTCTTGCCGGGGACGTAATCCCTCTGATAAGAAAGAGAGCAAAACGCTGCACACAACGCAGACAATCATTGCAAACACAAAAACGTAAGTATTACCTTTCACTGTTAAGCCTTTACTTTTACTCTTTTTAAACGTTTATTAATGTGGTTTTGTAAAACAAAATAATCGATCATCGGGGCAAAAGCATTCATGAACAAAATCGCCAACATCATACCTTCCGGATATGCAGGGTTGACCACGCGGATCAAAACCGTTAAGACCCCAATTAGAATCCCGTAGATCCAACGCCCCAGATTGGTAGCCGAACAGGAAACCGGATCGGTAACCATAAAAATCGTTCCAAAAGCAAATCCCCCTAGAATAAGATGCCAATACGGCGGCAGGGCAAAGATCGCTAACTTTTCCGGGCCACTGATAAAATAAAAAACAGTCGCCATACCTAACAACCCTAAAACTGTCCCGGCAATGGCTCTCCAACTGGCCACACGGGTGACTAAAAGAAAGACCATCCCTAAAATACATGCTAACGCAGATGTCTCTCCGATTGAACCAGGCTCAAAACCCAAAAACATATTACCAAATGTAAAACCCGCATCATGTAAAACCTGGACTGGATCGGCTCCCCGAGGGGCTTCTTTTAATATTGCGATCGGCGTTGCCTGTGTAAATCCATCGACAGCAACCCACACCGCAGATCCAGCCATCTGTGCCGGATAAGCAAAAAAGACGAAGGCCCGGGCCACCAAAGCGGGATTAAAAACGTTCATCCCGGTCCCACCAAATATTTCTTTACCAAACACAACGCCGAAGGATATCCCGACAGCCACCTGCCATAATGGAATGGTTGGAGGCAGTGTAAGCGCAAAAAGTATCCCTGTAACTAAAAATCCTTCATTAATTTCATGTTTTCTGGAAACAGCAAAGACAACTTCCCACAACCCTCCGGCCGCATAGGAAACGATAATGATCGGCAGTATTTGTACCAGTCCCAGCCACCAGCATTGCCAGAAATTATACGACAACCCCTTGGCCTGCAATATTTGTAAACCTGTATTATAAAAAGCCATCAGTACACATGGAATTAAAGCAACAACGACAAAAATCATAACCCGCTTCATGTCCACAGCGTCTCGGACATGCGGGGCTTTTCGGGTTGTCTGCCCAGGCGTCATTAAAAAAGTATCCATCGCTTCAAAAAGAGGATAAAACTTTTCTAGCGGCTTTCCCTTCTCAAATGACTTTCCTAAGTTATGTAAAAGATTTTCAATTACTTTCATTCTTATCCTTCTTTTTCAATTAAATCCAGGCAGGAACGGATGTAAGACCCCAGGTCGATTTTGGAAGGACATGCAAAAGAGGCCAACGCAAAATCTTCTTCATCACATTCTAAAATCCCTAACTTCTCGGCTTCTTCAATATCCCCGCAAAAAATCGCGCGAAAAAGAAAATATGGCAGTATGTCCAACGTCATGTAATTATCATATACATTATTAAGAACAATCGCACGATCAGAACCGTTTTTATCCGTATTGAGAGATGCTTCTTTTTCGGGAAGAAATGCCGAGGCATATGTATGAGAAAGCGTGTACTTATTAAAACCTGGAACCATCCAGCCCAACAATTCGCGCTTGCCGCCTTCAGGAATGACCGTTATCTGTGAATCATAAAAGCCCAGGAACCCATCGGGACCAACATTACGGCCGCTTAAAATACTGCCGCTTATACAGCGTTTATGATCAAAATTAGTTTTAGGCAACAAATCTTTGATCGATGTTCCTACGATCGTCTTGGCATATACGGTATTATCCGCCCCTTCTCCTGTGAGAGCAACAATACATTGACTCGGGTAAGCCCCTGATAAAAACAGTTGGGCTATGCGGATTACATCTTGTGCTTCAATATACCAAATAATATCCCCTTTATTGATCGGATCGACCGCCTGGATATGCGTGCTGACATTTCCGGTTGGATGTGGCCCAGAAAATCGATGAATTTCAACGCCTTTGGCTGAAGTTAACGCCTGCGAACTAGTATTATTTTTAATACAGAGATGGGTCTTTCCAGCCGTCAACTTTTTTATTATATTAAGTCCGGCTTGAAATTCCTTTTGCTGGCCTTCCAGGACAAAATCAATATCAGCAGCAAGGGGATCAGTATTCAATGCCCTAATAAAAATAGCTTTGGGATTGTCCTGCGCTGATGCGATTTTTGTAAACGGTCTTTGCCGGATAACCGGCCAAAGCCCGCTTTGTAACAAATTCTGAATAATTTCTTCGCGCTTTAAATTGTTTATCTCCGATTCTTGATATTTCTTAAATGACTCAAACGCGTTTTTATGATCATTTTCAATAACAACCGCCAGCAGGACTCTTTTTTCTCCGCGACTAATGGATTTAACTTTACCGCTAACAGGCGCCGTTAGCTTCATATTTTCCATCAATTTGTCGACGATGATGGGCGTTCCTTTCTTAACGGAATCACCTTCTTGAACAATGACCCTGGGCTTTAATCCTCGAAAATCCATTGGCTGGATAGCCACAAGCTTTGGCGAAAGCACCTCAACGATTTCCTTACGAGCTGCGCCTTTTAAACGGATATCTTTACCTTTTTTAAAACTAAATGTACTCATTTGATCCATTAAATCTTATAGAGTTTAAGTAATATTAAAATTCTAACTTTTGAGTGTTATTTAACTTACGGAAGAGTATAAATTTAGTGATTTTGAAATTTAAGCATGAATCATATCACTTAATAATCGGCAAATCAATATTTTTTTTAATTCTTATGAAAATTTAATCTTAAACAACTTCAACGATAACTGCCGTCGCTCCTCCACCGCCATAGGCAATCACAGCCAACCCGCGCTTTAAACCCTTACTCCTTAAAGCATGTATCAGGGTAACCAGTATCCGGGCTCCGGCTGCACCCAGGGGATGCCCAAACGCCAGATCGCCACCATACACATTTAGCCTTTCAGAGGGTATATTTAACTTTTTTTGAACCAAAAGCGATTGTGCCGCAAATGATTCCGCCACTTCAAAGAGATCAATATCCTTCAGCCGTAAATCGGCTTTTTCTAAAATTTGATTAACGGCATGGATGGCTGCCTCAAAGGCATGTTTAGGATCATATCCGATCGACAAATATTTTATTAATCTTGCCTTTGGTCTCAATTTTAAACGACCAGCCGTCACCTTGTTGGCCAATAAACAAATCGCCGCGCCGTCACTCGGGGAAGACGCATTGCCGGCCGTTACCGTTCCTGTCCGGACAAAAGCCGTCTTTAATGTTTGAAAGTTATCAATGGATATCTTCTTTCTTGGGCGATCATCTGTTTTTAAAACATTCTTCGGGGAAATCTTGATGGGCACAACCTCTCCTTCAAAACAATTTTCCTGCTGAGCTTTCGTCGCCTTCAAATGACTGCTTAATGCGAACAGATCCTGTTCCTTTCTACTAATTTTGTTATTTTTTGCCAGAATTTCAACCAGCTCTCCCATGTGCTTTTTTATTATACCGCACGTCAAGCCGTCCTGAATCAAGCTGTCCTTAAAATCATGCGGATTAAAATTTTGCTCCAAATCCCTTTCCGCAAAAAAAGGATTATGGGTTGCACTTTCTGAACCGCCACACAGGACCAAATTGGCATCTCCGACAAGAATTGATCTCGCACCTAAAATAAGCGATTCTAATCCTGCCCCGCAAACGTTGTTTATGGTTATAGCCCGCGCTTTCGCGGGAATCCCCGCCCAAATAGCTGCCTGCCGAGCCATATTTTGCCCGAGCCCCGCAGATACTACATTGCCTAAAATGACTTCATCGATATCACCGGCATTAATATTGTTTCGTTTAATGACCGCCTGAATGACAAAAGCCGCCAGTTCGGCGGCTTTAAATTTTTTTAAACTTTTATAAGGACTGCCTATCGGTGTTCGTAAGCCATCCACAATCACTATCTCTTCTTTTAGACGACTCTCATTCATCTTTAAATCCATCCAGAATCGCTCCGACATCAACATACTTTTTAACCAAAAACTCGGCCTCTTTTATTTTATCTTTATCCGTTTTTTGAATCTTACAAATCATATGTTCAACGTTGGCGGCAACAGTATAAGTATCTTCATCTGTAATGAGAACGGGTATTTCGCTCTTTTTTAAAAGTTCGATGATTTTTGGATTTGGCATCAACCCTCCTGTCAATATCATCCCTGAAATCTGAAAAGTGCCTCCATCATGGATCAAATGTGAACTGACGGCCAGAAGAATATTATCGACCCTGTCCCCTGAAGTAATTACCAGTGTGCCGTCCCGCAAATAATGGATCATATTATGTGGTTCCATAGCGGCCACGATAATATTCTTGACCCGTCGGATTATGTTCGTATTTCCGCACAAAAGCTGCAAACCCAGCCGGTCTTTGATTTGAGCAATCGTCGGAGAACTTAATAACGGGTCAACCGGGATTACCCCTAACAGCTTCAATCCTTTGTTTTTTAAGCCACGCTCTAATGTCATTTTCACTTTATCATACTTTTCTGATAAAACCTTATTGACGATAACCCCCAAAATTTCCACATTATTTAAATCAAAAAGGGCTTTATTCAGGATAATTTCGTCAATGCTGCGGCCAATCCCGCCCTCACTAATGATAACAACTTTAGAATTTAATAATTTTGCGACATCCGCATTAGAATGATCAATGACCGCTCCGACACCGGCATGCCCGGTGCCTTCAACAATAATGGCGTCCTTTCCTTTGATGAGGTTATTAAAAGCCTTCATAATTTTTTTCTCATGCGACTCTTTATCTGGATTAAAAATATACTTCTCAGTATACCCGCGGCCGATAGTAATCGGACTCATTTCTTTAAGCCGTTTCCCCAAACGAAAGACCTCTCCGATCAAATAAGAATCCTTATCCACACTTAGATCGCCTACATTTACATATTGCTGTCCGATCGGCTTTAGAAATGTTGTCTTAATTTTTCTTGCTTTAAGGGCTTTATACAGCCCTAAAGAAACCGTCGTTTTTCCGGCATTTTGATGAATAGAAGAAATAAAAATATTTTTTATGATTTTTTTTCTCATGCTTCCCTTGACTAAATTTTTCTTATTATAATACGGTTTGGCGGGAATTAAGCTAATTTTTGTTTAAAAAAGGCGGGGATTTCATCAGGAAAATCAACGACAGTTACGCCCGCATCCTGCAGAATTGCTCTTTTGGCTTCAGCGGTGCTGTCACCTGAGGATATAATTGCTCCGGCATGTCCCATACGTTTGCCTTTTGGCGCAGTACGTCCGGCAATAAATCCAACGATCGGTTTCTTAATTTCTTTTTTGATGTATTGTGCCGCAATTTGTTCGTCTTCTCCACCGATTTCACCAACCATGACGATCCCTTTAGTTTCGTGGTCGCGGTTAAACATTTCAAGGACATCAACAAATCTAGTTCCAATGATCGGATCCCCTCCGATCCCTACACAACTAGTTTGTCCAATTTGCTTTAACGTCAAGTTATATACCACTTCGTACGTCAGCGTTCCGCTTCTTGAAACCACTCCGATTGGGCCGGGCATATGGATATGCCCTGGCATAATACCGACTTTACATTTCCCCGGAGAAATTATACCTGGGCAATTTGGTCCGATTAAACGAATATTGCGACCTTTCATAGCGTGACGAACTTCCACCATATCCAGCAACGGCACCCCTTCTGAAATACAAATGATCAATTCAATCCCAGCCTTTATATCTTCCAGAATGGCCTCTTTGGCAAATTTGGCCGGAACATAGATAATCGCACAGTTGGCCCCGGTCTTTTCTTTGGCCTCCTGAACAGAATCAAATACGGGCTTACCATGAACGGTTTGACCACCCTTACCAGGCGTTACACCCCCAACAACATTCGTTCCATATTCGATCATCTGCTGGGCATGAAACGAACCATCACGACCAGTAATGCCTTGAACAACCACTTTTGTATTTTTATCGACTAATACACTCATCTAATTGCACTTGTGTTAGCATTGGCCAATTCAACGACTTTGTTAACGGCTTCACGCATTGTGGAATAAGTCTGTAGACCATTATTCGTTAAGATTTCCTTGGCTTCTTTTTCATTCGTCCCTGTTAGGCGGATCACCAATGGTACGGCCAAATCCATTTGTTTCTTGGCGGCTAAAATACCATTGGCAATATCATCACACCGGGTTATTCCACCAAAAATATTGATTAAAATTGCTTTTACGTCCGGACTTTTCAAAATTATTTTTAGAGCATTTAATACCTTTTCGGGGTTGGAACTCCCGCCAACATCCAGAAAATTGGCCGGGTTCCCTCCGGATAATTTGACAATATCCATCGTGGCCATAGCCAAACCAGCGCCATTAACAATACACCCGACATTTCCATCCAATTTAACAAAACTTAAATTTTTCTGGTTTGCTTCCAATTCATCCGGATTTTCATAATCCAAATCTCTTAGATCGGCCAGTCCTTCATGACGCATCATAGCGTTGTCGTCTAAATTGACCTTTGCATCGGCGGCATAAATCGTTCCTGTCCCGTCAATCACTAACGGATTTATCTCGGCTAACGAACAATCATTGTCAAAAAACACCTTGATAAGACCTTCAAACACTTTTGTCCCCTGCGCACATAAATCTTCCGAGTCAAATACAGAAGAAATGAAATTTTTAAACCGGGGATTATTAATATCCCGCTCTCCTTGAAGATAGTATTTCTTAATCGCTTCAGGATTTTTCTTAGCCGTTTCTTCAATCTCAACTCCGCCTTCAGAACTGGCGATCAACACGATGTCATCTTTAGCGGTATCTACAATAGCGGCCAAATAAAACTCCTTGCGAATATCAATAGCCTTGACAACATAAATCTTTTTCACAGCATAACCGCTGATCGTTAACTTTTTGAGAAGACCGTATTTCTCCCGCAATTCATTGTCATCTTTGACGAGCTTGATGCCACCCGCTTTACCGCGACCACCTACCAAAACCTGGGATTTTAAGACAACAGGATAGCCTATCGAATGGGCAAATTCCAACGCATCATTCACTTCTGTTGTTACTTGACCATTAACAGTAAGAATGCCGGCTTTTCGAAATAATTGAGAGGCTTGATATTCGTGAATTTTCATTGATATTTGGAAATTTCAAAAAAGTTTATTTAATGATCATAACTTCTTTTTTGAAAAAATCAAGTTTTTATCACAGTGCGCCCTGATTGGTTATTATTGAACGATATACGCGGCCAGCGCTTCCATGGTTTTATACCCAACTTTTCCATCTGCTTTTAATTGGTGGGCCTTTTGAAACTCTTCAACCGATTTCTTAGTCCTTGGACCGAATTTACCATCTAATTCACCAACGGGGAATCCTGCGGCATTTAATAATTCTTGGAGGAATTTAATATTAAGCTGACCGTCCACAATGAAACCGATATCTTTAAATATAATCAGTTTTTCCCAGGTTTTTTTATCTATAAATCTTGATGGCTTTAAATCATTATCAATCTGAAATTTCTCAATCATATTACGCGTATGCAACCCCAATACACCATCAATCGTTCCAGGATTATATCCATAAGCCTGTAAAAGTGTCTGAACTTCTTCGATGACCGGATTCTTCTCAAATGGAGAAATTTCCCCAACTAGTTCTTTTTCCTGGGCCCCTTCCTTGTCTAACAAACGATAGACAAAATCACAGCCATTTAAGTGCGGCGCCACCAACAAAATTATAAAAACCAGTCGCTTAATTAATTTCATTAAATTCAACTATTGAGTTAATTGTTACGATCCATATTATTTATAACATAACTATTTTTAGACATAAACCATTTTTAAGCCGCCCCTAAATATATTGATTATATTTGCTAATTATGTTAACTTTAAAGTAATTTAATAATCAACGAGTTCATGTTATATGAGAGATAAAACAACTACAAACATTGCTTTAATCATTGCGGCTTTAGCTTTTATTCAATTTATAGTTTTGCCTGTCCTGCGTAATCAATCCGCAACAAAAATTGTCAAGTCCATATTAAACGATTGGACTGAAGAAAACATGCTATCGCCAATGAATTATTGGGAAGATCGAAATGCTTACCCGAATGTTGCAAAGCTTACTGCTTATAAGATTAGAAATCATCAAATATATAAAAAAAACAATGTCTTATTTGCCAAATTCCATATTGATTTAAAATTTGCCGACAATAATTTTATGCCTAAAAACAGTGAGTGGTTATTTGCTTTAAAAAAGACGTCTGAAGGTTGGAAGATAATCGATTTTAGAGTATCCCGGCTGCATCCGCTAGACATGGTCAGAAAAGAAGCTATCTATGACGCTAATGCCGACCGACTCAAATTGAATGAAATGGAAAAAAGCCACGCCGTGGAAAGACAAAACCAAGTATTATCCGAACAAAAAGAAGAAAAAATACCTATCGGACCTGGACCGCTAAAACCTATTCCTAAAATAACCCCGATTCAATCACAATCCACTGAAGGAAAAAGGCCAGGATATCGATCGATCCCGGCTCTTATTAAGTAACGCAGAAAAATTTTACCAAAGATGTTCTTTTATCCAACTATCCGCATTCTTATAATCATCTTTGACTTTTGTAGAACCACTATCAGCCCCTTTAGAAGTTTCACACCCTTGCAAAATAAAAACAAACATACATAAAATAAACCATTTATTAACCATACGTTCCTCCTAATAATTTACGCAACAGCACCATTTAATCGTAATATGGTGATCTTCTTACCTAAAATAGCCATAATTTGAAAAAGGCTTGGACCCACTTCCTTTGCTGTTAATGCAACGCGAACAGGGTGCACAAAGTCCGCAGGCTTATGTCCCAAAGCCTGCAATTCTTTTTTGAAGATTTCTTCTGCCATCGAATCCGTAAACTCATCAGATTCTTCAAATTTTCGACTTAGTATCTTAAGGACATCTTGTGTCTTTTGAGTAAGATATTTATTTTTAAGATCTTCGTTAATCTCTAACTCATCTACAAAGGCATAATCAACCCAGTCGATAAAATCAGCCAAAGTCGCCAATCGTCCTTTATATAATTGAACAATATTAAACAATTGTTGATCATTCAATTTATTGTACTGAACACCTTTTTTATCCAAAAAAGGAATTAAAATTTCTATCAGCTTATCTGTTTCCATTTCTTTCAAATATTGATTATTAAGCCACTTTAACTTATCAATGGAAAATACTGCCCCGGCTTTATTAATTTTTTTAATAGAAAAATTTTTGATTGCTGCCTGCAGCGTTGTTTTTTCCTGATTATTCCCCGGAGACCACCCAAGCAACATTAAATAATTAACGAGCGCTTCAGGAATAAAACCTTGTTCCTTATAATCACTGACAGCCACCGCTCCAAAACGTTTTGAAAGCCGGCTTCCATCATCATCTAAAATTAATGGAAGATGTGCGTATTTGGGGGCTTTCCACCCCAAAGCACTACAAATCATTAACTGTTTTGGCGTGTTGGATATATGATCTTCTCCGCGGACAACATGAGTAATTTCCATTAACGCATCGTCAACGACACAACAAAAATTGTACGCGGGGGATCCGTCTGACTTCATCAAAACCTGATCCTTCAAGTCAGAACTGTCAAACGTAATTTCATCCCGAATCAGATCATAAATCTTAATTTGCTGGTTCGGAATCATTCTTAATATGATGGCTTCACCATCTTTATATGCTTTGCCTTCGCTTAGCAGCTTTTGTGCGTATTCCTTATAAATTTCAAACCGTTGGCTTTGATAATGGAGCTCATCCCAGTCAAATCCCAGCCATTTCATGCTCGTTAGAATTTCATCTTCAAATTCTTTCTTGGATCGCTGCTGATCAGTATCTTCAATCCTTAAAATGAATTTTCCGTTTTGGGACCGGGCATACATCCAATTAAACAAAGCTGTCCGGGCGCCTCCAATATGCAAAAATCCCGTCGGTGACGGGGCAAATCTTACTTTAACCATTATAATCCTTTTGAATTTCTAGACGAAAATTCACAGAAATGTTTGAAAATGAAGTTATGTGTAGGGGACTTCCCGATCATGTCTTACCAGGCGGTTAACGACATCTTCCACTCGCTGTGTTTCATTATCATTTAAAGAGTCAAATTCTATCCCAACATCATAAAACGACGGCTTTTTTTTGACATCGTTCTTTCTCTGGACATTCCAAACAATTTTTCCTTTACATTTAATGTGTTCTCCCATGTCCAACAAATCCAATTCTAATTCCACAGAGGTGAACATCTTAACATTCTTTTTTAAAATGATACATACCCCTCCAATACCGATATTCTCTGTGTGGCTTAAAATTACTTCTTTATCTACTTCATCGCCATTTTTTATTATGACTAAACACGGATATTTTACGCGTGGAAACTTTCTTCTGTCTAAACCATCCCACTTTCCCATAAAACCCCCTTTTTATTCATATCGATATTACAATCGCTTGATTCATAAAATTATAATATAACCCGGATAAAGGAACAAGATAAATGTCTAATTCGTACTAAATCATGCAGTAACTTGAATAGGCATTTGAATTCTTTTTATGGATTTCGCTTTTCCACTGGAGTCGTCAACCGAAACTACTATTCCACAGAGCTTTATTTTATTTTCCGCTACTTGAAATTTAATCGGCCGGCTCGTTAAGAATTTTTGAATTATATTTTCCTTTGCCTGACCAATGACAGAATCATACGGCCCGCTCATACCGACATCCGTAATATAGGCCGTTCCTTTATCTAAAATAGTATCATCGGCAGTCTGAATATGTGTATGCGTGCCGAAGACAATGGAAACATCTCCATCTATAAAATGACCTAAAGCCACTTTTTCACTGGTCGCCTCAGCGTGAAAATCTACGACTACGATAGGCGTGTATTTTTTAATTTCCTGTACAATACCTTTTAATTGTTTAAACGGACATTCAACCGGATATCGCATGAATGTTCTGCCCAGCAGATTAACAACGCCGACATTAAGTCCTTTTTTGGTTGGCTGAATACACCAACCTTTACCTGGCGCGCCCTCAGGAAAATTTGCCGGACGTATGACCTGCGTTGTCTCTTCCAGAAAACTTTCTATTTCTTTCTGGTCCCAAACATGGTCACCCAACGTTAAGACATCACATCCCTCACCAATAAACTGCTTAGCTAGTTTTGTGGTCAATCCGGATCCACCGGCTGCATTTTCTGCATTCACAATCACAAAATCAATTTTATACTTCTCTTTTAATTCTGGAAGACATTTTTCAAGTGCAATACGTCCTGGTTTACCGACAATGTCGCCAACACAAAGAATGTTCATTTCTACCTCTTACAAAAATAAGCCGTAGCCGACGTTTGGTTATTTAATAAATTAAACAAGCGCCTGCTACGACTGATATTTTATTTTGCAAATTCAACTGCGCGGGTTTCTCTCAAAACAATAACTTTAATTTGTCCAGGATACTCCATCTCTTCTTCTATTTTCTTTCTTAAGTCTCGCGCCAAGACAATAGCTTCATCATCATTAATCTTGTCCGGATCGACCAATAATCGTATTTCACGTCCGGCTTGCAGGGCATATGCCTTACTAATCCCTTTAAAGGAATTGGCTATTTTTTCAAGGTTTTCGAGCCGTTTGACATACGTTTCCAACGTTTCCGCTCTTGCTCCCGGCCTGGATGCGCTGATGGCATCTGCGGCACAAACCAAGGCCCCGTATATTGTCGTTGACTCAACTTCATCATGATGGGACTCTACGGCATTCGCCACCTCTTCCCGCTCTCCATATTTTCTAGCTAAGTTTCCACCGACAATGGCATGGGTACCTTCTTCCACATCCTGGCTAACAACTTTACCGATATCATGCAATAAACCTGCACGCATGGCTATTTTAGCATCTAGTCCCAATTGGGACGCCATGGATCCGATCAACATTGAAACTTCTCTGGTGTGTTGTAAACCATTTTGACCATAACTGGTTCTAAACTTCAGTCGGCCAACCAATTTCAATAACTCAGGATGCATGCCATGAATCCCTAAATCAAAGGCTGTCTTCTCACCCTCTTCTTTAATGATAGTCTCCATCTCTTTTTTGGCTTTTTCTACAACCTCTTCAATCCGCCCGGGATGAATTCTGCCATCAGCTATAAGGTTTTCAAGTGCTATTCTGGCGGTTTCCCGTCTATACATATCGAACCCTGAAATAGTTACCGCTTCCGGAGTATCGTCAATAATGATATCTACTCCCGCAGCTGCTTCCAACGCACGGATGTTTCTACCTTCACGACCGATTATACGGCCTTTCATTTCATCGCTCGGAAGAAGCACGACCGTTACCGTGGAAGCTGCCGTATGTTCCGAAGAGCACCGTTGAATTGCAACACTAACCACTTCCCTGGCCTTTTTTTCGGACGAATCTTTGATTTCATCTTCCATCGATCGGATACGGGCTGCTTTTTCCTGTAATAACTCTTCATCAATTCTCGAAAGTAAAAGCTTCTTGGCCTCTTCTTCTGTCATTGAAGAAATTTTCTGTAACCGCTGTTTTTCTTCCTCAATCAACTGATTTAAATTGTTCTTTTTTTCAGAAACCTTTTCTTCATTTGCTTTTAAAGCCATTAATCGGGCATCTATATCCTTTTCCTTTCTTTCCAGCAGATCGACCCGTTTATCCAGATTCTCTTCTTTCTGAAGAAGGCGCTTTTCGACCAATATGGTTTCTTCACGGCGTTCTTTGGTTTCGGCTTCAAATTCCTGGCGCATTTTTAACAACAAGTCTTTTCCATGAAGCTCTACTTCCTTTTTTCTATTATCTGCTTCCCTCTTGGCTTGTTCGATGATGTCTTTTGCCATAGCTTGGGCATCTCTGAATTTCTTGCTGGCAAAAAACCAACGCAATAAATATCCGGCCAAAACAGAAACCATGACAATAATGGACAATATAATACTCTGCGTATAAATACCAACTTCTTCGGTCATATAAAACTCCTCTCAATATCTGTATCACGAGAAAAAACTGTTGATAATCATCTTTGGAAGAATACCTGGCGGTTAATTGGTAAGAACATGTTTTACGGGAACATCATGTTGATCAATCTGAGGAAAGCGTTCAATAATTTGAAAGTCAAAAGCCAAACCTAATGTATAAATCTTATCCGATAATGTACTCAAAAACCGGTCATAAAACCCCGCCCCTCGTCCTATTCGGTAATTGCGTTTATCGAACACAATACCAGGGACTATGACCAAATCGATCGTTTTCATCTCATTTTCCGGATTAATTTTAGGTTGCTTAATACCATACGGGCCTTTTTCCAAATCTCTTTCAAAACTATGAATTATTCTGGGCAAAAGCTGTGTGCTGTCCTTTTTGATTACAGGCAATCCCACAGTCTTACCCAATTTTATTGAACTAATTATCATGTCAAATGTATCCACTTCCCCATCAAATGATGCATAAAACAGAATATTAGATGCGCGGTGAAACACATCCATATTAAAAAGTTTATTTTTAATCAATAAACTTTTTTCTAACCGCTTTTCCTCCTCCTGACTCCTTAAAAGCGTTTTGACCTTTTCTCGTAGATCCTTTTTTGTACTAAATCGCACTTTTTAGTTAATTAATAGACCTTTTTAAATTCATGATGTGGCATATCATAACATTATTTTAAAATTTATACAATCTTAAATTATAAGGCCTGGGAGAGATGGTTTCAGGGATAGGTTTTGGGGCTAATCGATTTTTAAAGCCTTGAAATACAACGTCTTACAAAAGTGAAATCCCCGCTCATGCCGTCGAGAGATATAAATGGTGAACCAGTCACCAAGTGGGTACCCTTGCTAACAGCCCAAAGGCAAATTAGATCTTAGGCGTCCCGTTTTACATGTTAGGTTCATTTTTTTATCCCCCTAACGCACACAGCAGGGAGTTTCTTTAGAAGCTATTATAACATAATAGTCAATAAATTCTATTTTATCGTATCGTTGCCTTTAGAATACCTGTCAAACTGTTCAGGATTTTCTGGTGAATTTCGTTTACCTCTCCTTCTGTAAGGGTCCTCTCATCCGATTGATATAACAATGAAAAAATCAGCCCTTTCATACCTGCAGGGATTTTCTCTCCTAGATACAACTCTGTAAACGACACCCACTTCAACAAGTCGCCGCCTTCTTTCATTGCCAAGGCTCTAATAGTTTCGAAATTGACCGATTGCGCGACCGATAAGCTGACATCGCGCATAATAGCTGGAAAATTGGAATAAGGAACATACTTTCGTTTACCTAGATCCATCATATTTTGAAACGGAATTTCAACTTGAGCGAATAAAACCCCTTCTTTCTTAATACCGTAATTCTGCAGAATTGTATTGTCAACTTCACCTAGATAACCGATTTCCTTTTGATTTATTTCTAGAATTATACTTTGGTTCTGCTCTAGAACATTCTTGTCCTTTTTTATAAATTGGACATCTTCAATTGTCATATGATGAAACATCTGCTCCAATGTGCCTTTTAAATCGTAAATATCAACGGATGGTTTAACCCGATCTCTCCAATCATGCCGTTGTGTTCCGGTCATAATCAAACTTACCATCTCACGTTCTTCTCCATTCGATAGATAAATTTTTCCAAGTTCAAATACTTTCAAGTCTTTTTGTCCCCGATTAATATTCGTTCTTAAAACGGATAATAGACACGGCAGCATCGACGGCTGCAGAACCTCTTGATCCAATGATAACGGATTTGTTATGTAAACGACATCTTCACTCTGTACTTTTGATTGTATTAGCGCGCTTCGGTTAAGCAATGAAAAACTAATCGCTTCGTCGAATCCTTGCGCAATAATAAAGTCTCTAATCCTGTTCCTGGTCAATCGTTGCGGATTTGTTTTTATATTTGAAATCTTGATATTTGGAACGGTCTCTGGCAAATTGTCATATCCGATAATTCTTGCGATTTCCTCAATGACGTCCACATCTGATTTTATATCACTCCTAGAGGACGGCGGAACAACACTCATAAGCGCCTTAGATATAGTTACCTTAAAATTCAACTGCGCCATTATTTTTTTTATCTTTGACAATGAAATTTCTGACCCCAGATAAGAGTTAATTTTTTCCAAACGCAACGTAATGGCCTTTTGATTTTTTACAACCACTGACCCTGCTTTTCCGTATTTTATTATTTTTCCTCCACCGATTTCCAAAATTAAATTTATGGCGCGTTGTGACACCTTGACAACCCCAGCAATATCCACTCCCCGTTCAAAACGATAACAAGAATCACTGGTTAAACCCAACTTACGTGACGCCCGTCTGGTTACTATAGGGTCAAAATACGCACTCTCAAGCAATACATTTTTAGTCGTAGGTGTTACTTCCGTTAATTTCCCACCCATAATACCCGCGATTGCCACCGGCTTTTTAGCGTCTGCAACAACTAAAATTGATGGATCTAACTCCCGCTCCACACCATCAAGCGTTATTATTTTCTCGCCTTTTTTAGAACGACGAACCTCCACATAGCCACCTTCAATTTTATCAAAATCGAAAACATGTAGCGGCTGTCCATACGCCATTAAACAAAAATTAGTAATATCAACCAAATTGTTAATTGGACGAATACCTAACGCAGATATCCTTTCTTTTATCCAATTGGGCGAATCCTTGACGATAACATTCTCAATCAGAGCAGCTGTGTATACGCGGCAGTCTTTCGTCTCTTGAACAGTAATTGGAATCTTTCCTTTAGGAGCGGCGGTCGGTTTAATACGTGGATCAATAAGCGGTTTATCCAATATAGCAGAAATTTCACGCGCCAAGCCCAGCAAACTCAAGCAGTCTGCACGATTCGGCGTTATTTCAAGCTCAAACACCGTATCGCCATCCTTCGTGGAGACGTTTTCTACCTCTAGCCCGGCCATAGTTAATTTATGGGCAAGAATATCTTTAGTTACGCCGGGCTTTACATAATCTTTTAACCAATTTAAACTAATTTTCATCTCTCAAAACTGCTCCAAAAAACGTTTATCATTTTCATAAAACAATCTTATATCATTAATTCCGTATTTAAGCATTGTCATCCGTTCCACGCCCAACCCAAAAGCCAAACCAGTATATTTTCCCTTAGGATAGCCAGCGTATTCAAATACTTTTGGATGAACCATCCCGCACCCCATTATTTCCAGCCATTCTTTTTTTCCGCCCTTCCATGAAATGTCAACTTCGGCTGATGGCTCAGTAAATGGAAAAAAATGCGGTCGAAAACGCATCTTGATATCTTTCCCGAAAAGACTTTTACAAAAGCTCGATAGAAGTCCCTTTAAATCGGAAAATTTTACATCTTTATCCACCAATAACCCTTCAATCTGATGAAACATAAATGAATGACTGGCATCAACCGCATCCGGACGATAAACCTTACCGGGTATTATGACCGCTAACGGCGGATTGTATTCTTTCATGATGCGAATTTGTCCTGGAGATGTGTGGCTTCTCAATAACAAATGACGGTTCTTATTCTGAGGGTCATGAACGTTCGTATAAAATGTATCAAATCCATCACGGGAAGGATGATCTTCGGGTATATTCAACGCTGTAAAATTATTAAACTCTGTTTCTATTTCAGGACCTTCTTGAATGACGAATCCTAATTTTTCAAAAATTTGGCATATTTCTTCAATGGTCTGAGTCAGGATGTGTTTATGTCCTATGGCCTGCGCCACTCCTGGAATTGTTGGATCAATGGTATAATTCTGGAGACGTGATTGATTGGCCTTTATGGCTTGTTTCTTTTCTTCCAGCAAAGAATTTGCTAGAAGTTTGATTTCATTTGCGCTCTTCCCCAATAAAGGCTTTTCTTCATTTGAGACTTTAACTAAAGAGGCATATATATCCTGAATAAGTCCTTTTTTTCCAAGATATTTAATTCTGAATGTTTCTAAATCCTGATCGTTGGAAAGCGATTGGGCCTCTTTATTTATATCCAATTTTATTTTTTCAAAATCCCAAAGCATCTTAGTCTCTATTTAAATTATTATTTGAAATCCCCGCGAGGTACGCCATGGATGGAAATGTTTCGATTCTTGCAAATAATTTTAATAATAAAATTGGGCCCTATATTAAGGGCCCAATTTAATTTATTCTAACTAATTTATGCGTTAACTTGTTACTTTTTGTTTCTTTTCTTTATTGACCATTTTTTCAGGTTTTGCTTCTTGGGCAATAGTAACAAGTTTTTTAAAAGCGTCTGGAGAACTTACCGCTAATTCAGCAATTACTTTTCGGTTAACTTCTACTTTTGCATCCGTCAGACCTTTAATAAACCGACTATATTTTATGCCTGACTCCTGACAAGCCGCGTTAATACGAATAATCCAGAGCCGCTTGAATTCACGTTTTTTTACTTTCCTGTCGCGATATTCATAGACTAACCCTTTAATAACGGATCTTTTTGCTTGAAGGTATCGTCGACTTCGATGGCCAAATTGTCCCTTTGCTTCCTTTAATACACGCTTTTTTCTTCTGTGCGAGGCAACAGATGTTTTAATCCTAACCATATGGCAACAACCTCCTTATCCTTTTTGCATCTACTTTTGAAACATATCCGCTCTGACGCAATTTTCTTTTTGATTTTCGAGTCATTTTTCCTAAAATATGTCCCCGACGAGCGCTTCTTTTCTTAAGCTTACCTGTTTTGGTAATTTTAAACCGCTTCGCCGCAGATTTATTTGTTTTCAATTTTGGCATTTTTTATCCTCTCTTTCTAAACTTTTCATAATACGCATAAAAACGCTGTCATGGGAAACCCCTGTGGTTAATATGCAAAATTATTTTTTTTCCGTAAGTGGATTAAATAACACGGACATGACCTTCCCCTCCATTGATGGGGATTTTTCGGGTGTCCCGTGTTCAGCTATGTCCTTAATTAGACGGTCTAATATTTCCTTGCCCAAATCCCTATGCATCAATTCACGCCCCCGGAAAAACATATTAGCCTTTACTTTATCTTTTTTCTTTAAAAAGTTTATAGCTTGTCTAAGCTTTATTTGATAATCCGACTCTCCGATATGCGGCTTCAGTCTGATTTGTTTCAAATGCGTCACATGTTGGTTCTTTTTTATCCGCCGTTCTTTTTTCTCCTGATCATACTTAAATTTACTATAATCCATTATTCGGCAAACAGGCGGGTTTGCTGTCGGAGCAATCTCAACCAAATCAAGCTCATGTTCTTGAGCCAAAACCAACGCACGGCTTAAAACTACTACGCCTAATTGTTCAGAATCCGGGCCTATAACCCGAACCTCCTGGGCCTTAATCCGATCATTAATTCTTGTAAACTTTCTAATAGCCACACCTCCGTAATTATTTTTTATTTTTTAGTTCACTTAACATACACTCAGTCAGCTCTTCAATCGACATAATCTCAGTATCGCCCTGCTCAGCATATTTTCTAATTGAAACTCTCTGCTCACTAACTTCTTTATCCCCAATAATTAACAAATATGGGATTTTTTTCATCGTTCCTTCTCTAATTTTTTTGTTAAGGCTTTCATTGCGCTGATCAATTATAACTCTAAATCCTTTATTTTGTAAATCTCCTTTTAGAAGCGTCGCATATGCAACATGCTCATCTCTAATGGGTACGATCAAAACTTGGGTTGGCGCCAACCATAAAGGAAACGCCCCGGCAAAATGTTCAATCAAGGTTCCTATAAATCTTTCGACGCTTCCTAATATTGCCCGATGGATCATTATCGGACGCACTCGATTTCCTTCTTCATTTACATAAGTTAAATCGAATCGTTCCGGCAATGAAAAATCACACTGTATCGTTGCACATTGCCACTCACGATTTAATGCGTCCCTTAATTTGAAATCTATTTTCGGTCCGTAAAACGCCCCGTCACCTTCATTGATTTTATATTTAATTTCCTTTTCCTCTAACGATTCCTTTAATGTTTTTGTAGCATGATCCCAATTCTTTTGTTCTCCGATAAATTTTTCAGGTTGTGTACTCAATTCAATTTCTATATCTTTAAATCCAAAATCATTCGAAATGCTAAAAACAAAATCGATAACATTTTTTATTTCATCTTTCAATTGATCTTCACGGCAATAAATGTGGGCATCATCTTGGGTAAATCCGCGCACGCGCAAAAGCCCATGTAAAACTCCGGCCTTTTCTTGACGATAAACCGTTCCCAATTCAAAAAACCGAATCGGCAACTCTCTATAAGAGCGTACTTTTGAGTTATATATTAAATTATGGCCGGGGCAATTCATTGGTTTTACGGCGTATTCTTCGTTATCAATATCAAGATAATACATGTTTTCCCTATAATGTCCTGAATGACCGCTTTTATCCCACAATTTTCCTCGTAACAAATGGGGGGTTATAACCAATTCATACCCTCTTTTTATATTTTCTTCCCGCACATAATTCTCAATAGTATTTCGTAAGGTTGCCCCTGCCGGCGGGTAAAAAATCAAGCCGGCGCCTGCGGATTCCTGATAAATATTGTAAAGATCTAGCTGAGGACCTAATTTCCTATGATCCCTTTTTTGGGCTTCTTCCAAAAGCTTAAGGTAAGCATCCAGTTCTTCCTGAGAAAAAAAGGCCGTGCCATATATCCGTTGAAGCTGGGGTTTATTGACATCACCCCGCCAATACGCCCCTGCTACCGACAGCAGCTTAAATGCCTTAATGGCTCCGGCATTTTCAATATGAGGACCCTTACATAAATCCAACCACTCCTCACCAGTATGAAATATAGATACTTCACTATCTTCCAAATTTTCAATGAGCTCAACTTTGTAAGGCTGGGCCTTTTCTTTAAAAAATGAAATCGCCTCTTGCCTCGGCATGAAAGTTTGTTTAAACGCCGGTTTACGTTCAATTATTTTTCGCATCCGCTTTTCTATTTTTTTAAGATCTTGATCCGTGAATGGATCTTTTTTATCAAAATCATAATAGAAACCGTTATCAATAGCGGGGCCAATCGTCACTTTTGTTTCCGGCCAAATTTCCTGTACAGCCTGGGCCATTATATGCGAACAGCTGTGTCTTAACTTATCTAAATCAGTTTTGCATTCCATTAGCGGGCACTGAATTCATTTGAAATAGTTTTCGTTCTTCTTCGGTCAAGGAGGCTTCAAATTTAACCCACTCTTCCATCATCGTTTTCTGAATTTCGGACTGTTTTGCCAATAACTTTTCCTGACCGATTTCCATTCCTTTTGTAAAAAGCTCAGGTAATTTTTCTACAAGTTTTCGCCCGAGGTCACTTTCATAAAAATTATTTAAATTTTCAATTTCTTCTTCCGTAAAAACAGTTGAATACGCCCCAATAAGTTCATTCTTGGTTAATTCCCAACTCGTCGCTTGCGCAATAAGATCAAATTGTTTATCAAAAATTTTCTCCATTCTTTCCAGTAAATTCTGAGGCAAGTTAGATGCACTCAGCTGTCGTTTCGCGGTCAATTTCATCCGTTCGTTTGTTACAGCCATTTGCTGATCGACTTTTAACAAAATTAAAAGTTTTTCTGTTTTCTCTCTTTTCGAAACCTCATCGCAAAATCCATCCTTAGCGATACAGCCTAAACTCAGCACCATTAACAAACAAATTAATTTTAATTTCATCTTATATTCTCCCTTTATAAATGGTGGACCCGAGAGGGCTCGAACCTCTGACCTTTACCATGTCAAGGTAACACTCTAACCAACTGAGCTACGGGTCCATATTTTTATTGTTTACATTTTTTCATAAAAATTTATATATTTGGCCGGGAACACCCCCGCTTTTAATTACAAAACGATATCAGATATAATAAATTTTGAGAAAGCCCTATGTTGTCATAGTTTTGTTTGCCACTCTTGCAAACAAATATAAATGGGCAAGGTGGGAGTCGAACCCACACAGCCTTACGGCCATTGGATTTTAAGTCCAACGTGTATGCCATTCCACCACTTGCCCAACAGCTTCAAATATGGAGGCGTGGACCGGAATCGAACCGGTGAATAAAGGCTTTGCAGGCCTCCGCCTTACCACTTGGCTACCACGCCAATATCTACTTCAAGGCCGCTAGAACTGCCTTAATAATTGTTTGCTGGTCCGCAATGTGTCCTTCACCGGTAACCCCGCAGGCTAATTTACCTTTTACAGGATCTATAAATTTCATCCCATAATTTTTCAATTTTGCACAGTTATCCTGGACAATTTTGTTCTGATACATTTCTGTATTCATTGCAGGGGCCAAGAGTATCGGGGCTTTTGTTCCTAGAGCAATGCATGTCAAAAGATCGTCGGCTAACCCATTAGATAATTTACCAATAATATCAGCCGTTGCCGGTGCTATGAGCAAGGCGTCCGCCTCACCAGCTAAATTTATATGTATCATTTTACCATCGATCGAGTCGTCAAACATGGATGTATAGACTTTTTCACCGCTTAAGCTCGATAATGTCAAAGGGGTTATAAAGTTTTCGGCTGATTTTGTCATCACAACCGATACTCTTAACCCCTTTTCAATAAACCCCCTAACAATATCTGCTGACCGATACGCGGCAATACTTCCCGTAACACCTAATATAATTCTTTGTTTTTTCGTCACTGGCTTTACTTTTGTTCACTTTCCGATGCCTTTGTATTCCTATTTCGACTTTTTTCCATTTCTTCCCGCACTACAGCAGCTCCTGAGGTTTCGATCTTTCCTTGATAAATTTCTTCCAACGCAATTGATGTTAATTTGTCCGTTGAGGGCTTTTTAATAAGCGGTGGTTTGCCATCGGCCAACTCTAATGCCCGCGTTGCAGCCATACGCACTAATCGATATACGCTGTATCCGGATTTTGGTAAAAGTTCTTCAATCGGTTGATGTGCCATTGCAAATTGCCTCCTATAAATTCAATATGAAATTTACATAAAAAAACCTATTATAATAAAAATATAATAGGGAGTAATTTAACACACCTCACGTCTATTGTCAAAAGAAAGTTCTGTAAGCAAATTTAATCATATTTTTTAACTATATGTCCTTGCTAGGCTTACGCATCATTACCTCTGAACTACGCCCTATTTGCCCCTTAATAATTTTATTAAGTTTTGATTTGGCTTGGGATAAATTGTCATTTACAATGACAAATTCATAATTCTTTACCTCGTTTAACTCCTGCTTTACTCGTTTTAAACGATTTTCTATTGTTCTTAAATCTTCCGACCCTCTTTTAAGCAACCGCTGCTTCAAATCTTCGATAGTTGGAGTCATAATAAAAATTTTAATTGCATTGGGATATTTTTTAACTACATTTTTAGCGCCGTTAACATCAATACACAACAAAACGTTTTTTCCTAAGCTGACCAAATTCCGGACCGCTTTGTGCGGAGTTCCATAATAATTACCAAAAAAATTTTCATATTCCAAAAAGTGCCCTGCTTTAAGTTTATATGCAAACATTTTAAAGCTTATAAAAAAATAATCCCTTTTGTGAACTTCACCCGTGCGCATGGGGCGGGTCGTTGCCGAAACAGATTTTACAAGATTTTTGTTTTTTTTAAGAAGGTCTTTGTAGAGAGTGGTTTTACCTGCGCCTGAAGGGCCGGATAAAATAATAATTTTGCCCTTATTTTTGTTTTTAGACATATCGTTTTTAAATTTTCCGGCTACTCAATATTTTGCGCTTGCTCGCGGATCTTTTCAATCTTGCTTTTCAATGTAATAACCGCGTTGGATATAGCCGTAACTTGCAGTTTGGAGCCAATAGTGTTTGTTTCGCGTTGCATTTCTTGAGCGATAAAATCCACATTTTTCCCGACGGATATCTTAGCTTTCAACAGAATCTTTACCTCAGCGATATAATGTTTTAATCGGGATATTTCTTCATTTATATCGGAACTTTTTTGATAAGAAGTGTATTCTTCAGCTGTTAATTTTTTCTTCTTTTCCTTTAATAATTCTTTTGATTTTTTTAGAATGATTTGAATTTGTTCGCTCATTTTCTGTAACTGATCAGAAACGTCGCCGGAAAGACTGCGGCCTTCACTTTTCCGCATTTTCTCAAGAGCAATCAACGCTTTAGTCATGCTCTTATTTAAGCTTGGCCAAATTTGTTCCGGATAAATTAACGTTTCTTTTATTTCAAATACTCCCGGCAACTTAACTATATCCGAAAGCGTTAGATCATTTTTTAAATTAAACTCTTTTTTTAATTGATTTGCATAATTCAAGTGCTTCTTTATTGTGTCTTTATGACAAATAATTGTTTGACTGGGTTTATCAATAATTTTAATCGATACAGTCACCCGGCCTCTTTCAATATATTTTTGGATTAATTGGCGTATACTTTGTTCAATAGACCCAAAGCCAATGGGTAAATAAAAATTAATATCAAGATATCGATGGTTGAGGCTTTTGATTTCGACTATGGCCTTCATTTCTCCAGATGCTATCTGCGAGCATCCAAATCCTGTCATACCTTTTATCATTTCCAAATCCGCTTTTTTAAACTGGATATTCGAATTATATCGGTGGGATATAAATCTCGTGTTATTTCGTTTGGATCAAACCAAAGCTTGATCTCTCTTTTTGCTTCTTTTTTATCAGACGATACATGAACCACATTTTCAAACAAACCTTTTGTTGTAATTCGTCCATAAGATCCGCGAATGCTGAACGGGTGGGCATCTTCTGGATTTGTGGCTCCAGCAATCTTACGGCATTTTTTTATTGCACCTTCACCGTAATAAATAACGGCCAGGAGTTTTTTTCGTTTATAACCTTCTCCAAGCAAATAGCTTATAACGTCATTGAAAAATGGTTCTTTTTTCAAATGATCATAGTGTTTTTCAATTAGCGTCCGGTTGGACTTTGCAATTTTTATTGCAACAATCTCCAAATCGGCTTGTGAGAATTTTGTAAAGATGGGGCCGGTTAAGCCTTTACTAATTCCATCCGGTTTAATAATGACTAAAACAGGTTCTTTCATTTTCTAATTAATTGTAAAACACGCTCTAAATCTTCAAAGGAATAATATTCTATAATTATTTTTCCTCTCTTTTTAGAGGCATCAACTCTAACCTTTGTTCCTAAAATTTTCTGCAGGTCTTCCTCTAGCTTTATAATTTCATAATTTTTTTGCTTTTCATTTTTTATTTTCCGGGCACCACCAAAATTTTGTGTCTGAGTTTTTACTATGTTTTCAAGCTCTCTAACCGATAAAGCCTCTTTAATAATCTTTTCAAACATCCTGTTTTTTTCACTATCGGATTCAACCCCTAATAATGTCCGTGCGTGCCCAACGCTAATCGCTCCATCAAAGACACCCTGCTGAATGTTTTCGGGGAGGTTAAGAACTCTCAATAAATTAGTAATCGTTGTCCGATCTTTACCGACAGCCTGCGCCACCTCTTCCTGAGTATATTGAAATTCATCGATTAGTTTTCTAAATGCTTTTGCCTCTTCAATCGGATTCAATTCTTCACGTTGAATATTTTCTACCAATGCAATTTCCAGGGCCTCTTTGTCTGTAACGTCTTTTACAATAACGGGTATCTTTTCTAATTTTAACGAGCGGGCCGCCCTCAGCCGTCGTTCGCCCGCAATTACCTCATATCCATTATCCTTGATCCTTACCAAAATAGGTTGCAAAAGTCCTTGCTCCCTAATAGAATTTTTTAGTTCTTCCAGACGATCCTGATTATAATTAATTCGAGGTTGTAACCTATTGTCATTTATTAAATTTATATTAACAAGAATAACTGGTTGATTCGCATCATTGACCGGATGATCCATTGCGGTTACTTTAGTTTTCTCGGGAATAAGAGCCGACAACCCTTTTCCTAAAGCTCGATTTTCCATTTAGATCTCCTTTGTTCAATATTTGAACCACTGAACAATCCAAAATTAACTACTGGTTTTATTTTTTTCCGTCAAATTTATGATTTGGCGATTTTTATTTAAGCTATTCTCTTCCAACGACTTATGATCATGGCTGGATATACCAAGTACTTCTTGGGCCAATTCCTCATACCTTATAGCCCCGATAGAATTATCATCATATACCGTAATTGGTTTTCCATGACTTGGTGCCTCGCTTAGTCGAATATTTCGAGGAATTATGGTGGTATAAACCTTATCTTTGAAATAAGATTTGATTTCACTAATTACTTCGTTTGTTAAGTTTGTTCTATAATCTGCCATTGTTAATAAAACACCCTCTATTGATAGATTTGGATTTAACCCCTCTCTTATCAAATTTAGAGTATTTAAAAGCTGAGAAACCCCTTCTAATGCATAAAACTCACATTGGATTGGAATTATTACTGAATTACAAGCAACTAAGGCATTTAGGGTTAATAAACCTAAGGACGGCGGGGAATCTGTAAAAATAAAATCGTAATTGTTCTGGATAGCTGTTAATGCATTTTTTAATCGTGTTTCTCTGGCGATAGCTCCAACTAATTCGATTTCAGCGCCTGTTAAATTTATATTACAGGGAATAATATCCAAATTCGGATATACATTTTTAACAATAACCTCATCGGTAACAGCTCTATGTAATAAAAGATCATAAATTGTTTTATTTAACTCACTTTTATTAACACCAACGCCACTCGTTGCATTGCCCTGTGGGTCAACGTCTACTATCAACACCTTCTTTCCCAGCTGAGCCAATGCAGCAGATAGATTAACTACCGTTGTTGTCTTTCCAGTCCCACCTTTTTGATTACATACTGATATAATTTTAGTCATGTTAAATAACGATCATTCGGTTAGATTTTGTTTCACGTGAAACAGGTGTGATTTATATTTAATAAATATTTTCCTATAAATAATAAAAAAATCAAGAATAATCACAATTATTTTAGAATCACTTTTATTTTTGCGGGATTTGCCCCCTCCATACCAAATAAACCTTTTTTCTCCTCAGATACAACCTTTACAATAATATCATCTCGGGTCACACATAATTTTTTTAAAGCTAGATTAATCGCCTCCTCTACCGTCCCGCCTTCAAACTCATAACTTTTAGAATCTTTTCTAATCATTCCTATTTTTTAACCGTAGTTTCTTTTGATAACTTCCATTGTGTTAGCGTGGAGAATATATAAAACATCGTGAAATATAGCGTTAATCCACTTGCAAACTTATAAAAAATAAAACCAAGTAATAGTGGCATTATTGTAGCCATCATTTTTTGCTGCTGTATTTGCATAGGATCAGTTAACACCATATTTTTTGAAGAAAATTTTTGCTGAAAAAACATAATAAAAATCATTAGTATTGGCAATAAATTTATTTCATTCCCAATAACAGGCAAATCAAATGGTAAGTAAAAAAGCCGATCCGGCTGTGATAAATCCTTAATCCATAAAAATTTTGCACCTTTAAAGTCAACATTTCGCCATAAAACTTGATACAACCCAACAAAAACCGGCATTTGTAAAAGAATTGGAAAGCAGCCCCCCAAAGGATTTATTTTTTCTTTACGATAAAGATCTAACATTTCTTGATTTAGCTTTTGTGGATTCTTTTCATATTTTTCCTTTAACACTTGAATTTTAGGTTGCAACGACTGCATCTTCTTCATAGATGCCATGCCACGGGCGGTCAAAGGATACATCGAATAATATATTATTATACTTATTAATATAATGGATGTTCCCCAATTAGGGATAAATTTAAATAACAACTTCATTATCCAGTCTATTAGTTTTGCAATTTTATCAAATAAACCAAATTTATAATATCGTTTGATATCTTGAAACCCAAAATCATATTTTGAAAGAATATCCGTTTTCTCAGGCCCAATATAATACATAGCGGAGTAATTTATCATATCTTCCGAACTTAATTGAGCATTCTCAGAAGTAATAGTAATATCAAGATTTTTTTCGTCAATCATTTTAACAGAGTATCCTTGCGAATTAAAATGCGGCTTACAAATTGCACAATAATATCGATCTCTAAATCCAATCCACTGAACGGCCTCACTATTTTTCACATTATCTTTCATACTAAACTTATGCGCCTTGTTCTTTCTCTTAATTCCACTATTTAAATTTAAAACGTACTCATATAAAGAATCATCTCCTCCTTTGGACATTTTTTCATTATTGTCCAATTTATTCATGTTTAACGTGAAACATTTAAAATCAATTGGCGTGTTTTCTTGCGCTAATGTTTTGTTTTTAACTTGGATTTCTAGATTAAATGTAAATCCATTTGTAATTTTAAATATCTTTTTTATATTAATATTATCTGAACTATAAAAAAATTCAATGCTATTTTCGCTTTGTTCGACCACATCAAATGAAATATTATTATATAAATCAATCGTGGCAATATTATTTAAAGGTAAACTAACGTTATATTCTTTCAAAAACACATTCTCAACTTTTGCACCCAAACTTGAAAAAATAAGAATAAAATTTTCGGAATCTAATGTGTAATTTTTTTCTTGTATCTGATCAGATGTAGGCTTAAGAAGAGTTGGAGTCGAGTGGTTTTCAAGGTTGGAACTGGAGGAAGAATCCATTGAAAACTCTTTATTATCAATGGTTTCTGATTTTTCTAAGGGCACACTTTCCTTTTGAGCCTTTGGAGTTACGCTTGCCCAAATATAAAGAACCAGAAAAGACAAAACAAAGGATAAAACAAGTCTTTTTTCCATATTTTTAAATTATACCACACCCTTGTATGGAAAATAAATTTAATGACTGTAGTTTCGATGGGGGTTCAGATGCTTTACTTTGTTAGTCTTTTTCGACCCTTTTTTCTGCGGCGACTAAGGACATCGCGACCGTCTCTCGTACTCATCCTCTTACGAAAACCGTGCGTTTTTTTACCTTTAAGAATCGTTGGTGTTTTTAACGTTTTTTTCATTATAGTCCCTAATAGTAAAAGAGGATGGCATATGAACCATCCCTTTATATTTTTCTAAACCTAATCTTTAATGGGCACAATTATAACATAGGTCATATGATAGTCAAGACATTTTGATGCAATACGCACAAAAGTTTCTATTTTCCATAGGATTACAGATTTAAATCTATTGTTTGTCTCGACGAATTTATTTAAATTTAGATAAAATTCCTAATAGAGGAATTAAACTCTAAAAAATAGTTTAATACGGAAAATAAGATTTGAAATACGTTTTTTCTTTGTTATAATAAAACAAATTTTACTCTGAACAATCTTATCAATTGCTTTAGTCCTTCTCGAAGGTTATCACTTCATGAAGATTGTGGGATTACCCACTTATAAGAATCACTTTTTATCTATAAGCATAATTCCAGACGCTTGTGGAAAACTTGTTAATTGTTTAACTTTATAGCTGTAAATACATTGTTTTTAATGAATTACGCGTTTCAAGTTATCAACCTATAATCTATTGGAGCCAACCATAGTATGAGCCTTACTGATATTTGGAAAAATGCCCAACCCGAAATAAAATCAAAAGTCGGTAATACCTCATATGAAACCTGGTTCTCGACGGTTCAGGCGAAAGAAATAGAGCCAAATACATTAATAATAGAAACCCCTGACGACTTCTTTAAAAATTGGATTATTGAACATTATCAGAACTTTATTTATGATACATTGAATAATGCGTCTCAAAAACGTTTTCAAATCGAATTTACCGTTAACCCCAATATCTTAAAAAAAGATACACAAAATCGGCTGAACGAACTTAAAAAAGGCTTCCCTGAGATATCCAGCACGTCATTGTCGAAATTAAACACACGATTTACGTTTGATAATTTTGTCGTCGGTCCATCCAATCGATTTGCGGCGGCTGCCGGATTGGCTGTTGCAGAATCTCCCGCAAAAGCTTACAATCCCTTATTTATCTACGGTCATGTCGGCTTGGGCAAAACCCACTTGATTCAAGCGATAACCCATAAAATTTCCCTTCTACATCCTCATTTAAAACATTTTTATATGTCCTCTGAAAAATTTACAAACGAACTAATCGACTCAATTAGAACTCGATCAACCAACGACTTTAGAAAACGATATCGTGACATTGATGTTTTATTAATTGACGACATTCAATTCATTGCCGGCAAAGAATCTACCCAAGAGGAATTTTTTCACACATTTAATTATCTTCACGATAACCGACGCCAAATTATCATTACTTCCGACCGCCCCCCAAAAGAAATATCCAACCTTGAAGAAAGATTAAGTTCGCGGTTCTCTTGGGGATTAATAACCGACATTCAACCCCCTGATTTTGAAACTAGAGTTGCAATCCTAAGAAAAAAAATGGAATCGGAAACAGTCAAAGTCCCGGATGATGTCATTTTTTTTATAGCGGAACAGATTAAAACAAATATTCGCGAACTGGAAGGAGCGCTCATCCGTGTAGCCGCATATGCTTTATTAGAAGAAAAACCCATATCGCTTGAAATGTCTAAAATTATACTTAAAGATATGGTCCGTGAAAGCATGAAGATCATTAGCGTTGAGTTGATTCAAAAGACCGTATCTCAATTCTTCGGTATCAATTTGACAGATATGCGCGCTAAAAAGAGAAATAAGAATATTGTCCTAGCCAGACAAGTTGCGATGTATCTAGCTCGTACATTAGCAAATATGTCATTACCTGAAATCGGTAACGCTTTTGGTGGAAAAGACCACACAACTGTTTTACACTCTTGCAAAAAAATTGAAAAAGAAGCCATAAACAATGAAGACTTGAAAATTGCAATCCTAAAATTATCAACACAATTAAGACAATAATAACTTTTTTTAAAGAGGTTATTAACAGATAAAAACTCTACAAAATATTAATAACGAATAACTTAGAAGTATATTATAAAAATTCACAGCCACTACTAATATTACAACTAGTTTTAACTAAAATTTTAGATAAACGAGGTGTTAATAAATGAAATTTAAAGTAACAAAAGAAAACCTACTCCATGGAATTCAAACAGTTCAAAATGTTGTTTCTAATAAAATTACATTACCTATACTATCTAATATATTATTAGAAACAAAAAATAACATTTTACAATTTAATGCTACAGATTTAGATATCGGAATATCTTGTGAAATCCCTGTGGAAACACATGAAGAAGGCGCAATAACTGTTCCTGCAAAAAGATTTAGTGACATAATAAAAGAATTACCTAGTGGGGATATTTTAATAAACACAAAAAAGAATAATCAAATTGATATTGAAGGTACAAATTATCGATTTAAATTAATCGGATTACCGAAAGATGAGTTTCCTAAATTTCCAGAATTTAATAATAAAGAAAACGTTCAAATTGGACAATTTATATTTAAAGAAATGTTAAAATTAACATCTTTTGCTGTTTCTCATGAAGAATCCAGATATGTATTAAATGGTGTTTTATTAGAGATTAACGGTAATCTTATGAGAATAGTCGCTACAGATGGTAGACGATTAGCAAAAATTGAACGTAAAATAAATTCAACCCTAAAAAAAGATGTTAATGTTATTATTCCAATCAAAGCAATTCAAGAAATTAATAGAAATTTAACTGATGATGGAGATTTGTCGTTAGTTGTCGGAGCAAATCAAGTATTATTCAATATTGATGGAACTTTAATTGCGACTAGAATTATTGAAGGAGAATTTCCAAACTATAACCAAGTTATTCCGAAACCGATTGAAAATAGAATAGTTATGAAAACTCAAGAATTATTAGCTTCTATAAGAAGGGCTAATTTATTATCAACCCCTGATTTTCAAGCAGTTAAATTTGAAATTTTTTCAGATAAAATGGTTGTCTCTAAAAGTACACCAGATATTGGGGAGTCTAGAGAGGAGATAACGGTAGAATATAAAGGCTCTGAAATGGTTGTCGGGTTTAATCCTCAATTTTTAATTGATTTTTTAAAAAATATTAACGAAGAAAAAATTTATATGGAATTATTAGGGGTGGATAAACCCGCTGTTATGCGAATGGATGACTATCTATATTTAGCCCTTCCTATGCGTATTTAATCAAATAAATAAAAATTTTTATAGATATTAAAATTCCGCTATGGATAATATAGAAGACATTATCAAAAATGTTATTGGAAAAATTGCAGATAGAAAATTAGAAGATCACCAAAAAATATATCGACTATGGATTAGCTTATTAAATGAGTCTGAATTAAAACACACTAAACTTATTGGTGTAAATAACGGCAAAGTGTCGGTACATGTGGATTCTCCGGCATGGTTATATCAAATGAATACGCGTAAGAGAAAAATTTTAGAATCGCTAAAAGAAGAAATTTCAAACATAGAATATATTAATTTTAAGATAGGTAAAATTAAATGACACAGAAGAATACAGAAAAATCGATAGAAGTTTTAAATGAGTCGGTTGAAAAAGAAACCCCAAAAACAAATCAAAATTACGATGCCAATAATATTCAAATATTGGAAGGGATGGAGGCTGTTCGTAAAAGACCGGCCATGTATATTGGGGACACATTTACTCGTGGTCTGCATCATTTGGTTTATGAGGTGGTTGATAATTCTGTTGACGAAGCGTTAGCGGGATATTGTACAGAAATTAGTGTTGTGATTCATGAGGGGGACTCGGTTTCTGTTACCGACAATGGAAGAGGTATCCCTGTCGATCTACATAAAACGGAAAAAAAGCCGGCAGTTGAAGTTGTATTAACAACGCTTCATGCTGGAGGAAAGTTTGATCATAATTCATATAAGGTTTCTGGCGGTTTACATGGAGTGGGTGTGAGTTGTGTTAATGCACTATCGAATTGGTTAGAAGTTGAAGTAAAACGTGATGGTCAAATCTATCATCAAAGATTTGAAAAAGGTGTCACAAAATCCAAATTAACCGTTGTTGGAAAAACAAAAACTACAGGAACAAAGGTTACGTTTAAACCAGACGAGACTATTTTTCTACAAAATATAAAATATTCTTATGATACTTTAGCGAAAAGGCTTCGAGAATTAGCATTTTTAAACAGGGGGTTGAAAATACGGCTTGCGGATGAGCGCGATGGAAAGCAAAAAGAAAATGAATTTGTTTTCAAAGGGGGCATTGTTTCATTTATAGAAGACTTAACGGAAAAAAAGGAAATTATTCATAAAAAAGTTGTTTATTTTCAAAAGGAAAAAGACAATATACAGGTTGAAGCGGCTTTACAATATGACACGGGTTATTCCGAAAATGTATTTACCTATGCAAACAATATAAATACCTCCGAAGGTGGAACACATTTAAGTGGTTTTAGGTCTGCGTTGACGCGGGTAATTAATAATTATGCCAAATCAAAAAAATTACTTAAAGATAACATTAACATTGTTGGGGACGATACTCGAGAAGGACTCACTGCCGTAATCAGCGTTAAAATACCGGATCCTCAATTTGAAGGACAAACAAAAACAAAACTAGGGAATTCTGAGGTTGAGGGAATCGTTGCGTCGACAACCTTAGATGCGTTGAGCAGTTTTTTTGAAGAAAATCCACCGATTGCAAATAAAATTATCGAAAAGGTTATTACTGCTTCGCGCGCTCGTGAAGCGGCGCGTAAGGCGAGGGAACTAACCCGAAGAAAAGGAGCCCTTGAGTCGGGGGGGTTACCGGGGAAACTAGCCGATTGCTCCCAGCGCGATCCGTCCCTTTGTGAAATTTATTTAGTTGAGGGGGATTCGGCGGGCGGTTCAGCCAAACAGGGTCGGGACAGAACATTTCAGGCGATACTTCCTTTAAAGGGAAAAATTTTAAATGTTGAAAAATCAAGCATAGACAAAATATTAAGTAATGAGGAAATTCGTACAATTATAACAGCTTTGGGAACCGGGGTTGGGAGTGATTTCAGCCTTGAGAATTTACGTTATCATAAACTTATTATTATGTGTGACGCGGATGTTGATGGATCTCATATACGGACGCTTCTTCTAACACTGCTCTACCGCCAAATGCGACCATTAATCGAAGCGGGACATGTTTACATTGCTCAACCACCTTTATATAAAATTAAACGTGGGAAAAGGGAAGAATATATTGAATCTGAAGAAGAAATGAGCGCGCTCATTTTGGATATGGGAACTGAGGGAATAAAGTTTAATAAAATTAAGGGTAATAAAAATTATAACAGCGGTCAATTTAAGGATGTTTTGAATACGATTGTTGATTTGGAGAGAATATTAGGTATTTTGAATCGAAAGGGAGTTGACTTTGAAAAATATATCAATAACTATAATCAAAAAACTAAAAAAATGCCTAAATATATTATGAAAGTTGATGGAGAAAATCATTATTTAACCAGCGATGATGAATTGGCCAAATTAACCACAGCCTCAGAGGATGCAAAGTATGCCGAAATTTTTGAACACGATGATTTGGAGCTAATTCAGGACAGATTGTCAAAACATGAATTAACTTGTTTGGATTATACAAAACCAATCATTACAAAACCAATAGAAGTAAATGTCGGTAGTAAAAAATCCAAAGGGGTTAAACCGGATGAGCCTGTATTGAAACCATTATTTTCTATTGAAAATGATAATGACAGAAATGAGTTTTTTTCTTTACAGGAAGTTTTGGAATTCGTTAGGCATCAGGCGAACAAAGGGATATATATCCAAAGGTACAAAGGTTTGGGGGAAATGAATCCCCAACAGCTTTGGGACACCACTATGGATCCTCAACGAAGGACCATTTTAAAAGTAACCCTGGAAGATGCTGTTGAGGTAGACAAGACATTTACAATGTTGATGGGAGACGAGGTTGCTCCCAGGCGAGAATTTATAGAAGCATATGCACATGAAGTAAAAGACTTAGATATATAGATAGAACCATAAGAAAGGCCTATATAATGCAAGATCCATCCATGCAAGAAAAGATAATCCCAGTTTACATAGAAGAGGAAATGAAGAAGTCCTATTTGGCGTATTCGATGAGCGTTATCGTCGGCCGCGCTTTACCGGATGTTCGGGACGGTCTTAAACCAGTCCACCGAAGAATATTATATGCGATGTACGATGAAGGATTGTTGCCCAATAAAAGATTTTCAAAATGCGCAGGCGTTGTTGGAGAGGTTCTTAAAAAATATCATCCTCATGGAGATTCTGCTGTCTATGACACCCTAGTCCGTATGGTCCAAGACTTCTCACTGCGGTATCCTTTAATTGAGGGGCAAGGAAATTTTGGATCCATTGATGGAGATGCTGCCGCGGCCTATCGTTACACGGAAGCAAGATTGGCCCCAATATCTACAGCGATGCTGACGGATATTGAAAAAAACACGGTAAATCTGTTGCCTAATTTTGATGGAGAGCACAAAGAACCAGAAATTTTACCGGCGATCATTCCCAATTTATTAGTCAATGGTTCAAGTGGTATTGCTGTTGGTATGGCGACAAATATGCCTCCACATAATCTTGGAGAAGTAGCAGACGCCACGGTTCAATTGATTGAAAATCCTGACATATCAATAAAAGAACTTGGACGAATCGTCAAGGGGCCTGATTTTCCAACAGGGGGAATTATTTGCGGTCGAGAAGGCATAAAAGAAGCTTATGAAACAGGCAGGGGCAAACTCATTGTTCGTGCAAAAGCTATTATTGAAAAACAACAAGGTAAAAAAGACAGTATTGTTGTTACTGAAATTCCTTATCAGGTTAATAAATCAAATCTGATTCAGACGGTCGCGAATCTTGTCCAAAATAAAAAAATAGAGGGCATAACGGATATCCGCGATGAGTCCGATAAAGACGGTATACGCATTGTAATAGAAATGAGGCGCGATGTTGAGCCACAAATAATTCTTAACAGCTTGTATAAACATACGCAATTGGAAACCACTTTTGGCGTCATCAATCTTGCCCTAGTCAATAATCGTCCTAAAGTATTGAATTTAAAAGAAATATTAGGACACTATATTGACCATCGACGTGTCGTCGTTCGACGAAGGACACAATTTGATTTAGACCGAGCTTTAAAGCGCGCCCATATCCTTGAAGGTTTGAAGATCGCCATTGACAGAATAAACGAGATAATAAAGACCATCCGTGAATCGAAAAGTACTCAAGCGGCCAAGATAAATTTAATGGATAAATTCGGTTTGTCCGAAATGCAAGCGCAGGCCATTTTGGAAATGCAACTTCAACGCTTGACCGCCTTGGAGAGAGATAAAATTGAAAAGGAATATAAGGAATTACTAAAGGATATTGAAAATTACCGGGCAATTCTGGCGTCTGAAAAAAAGATAGATGGAATTATCAAAGACGAACTATTAGAGGTTAAAAGTAAGTATTCCAATGAACGTCGAACGGAAATTGCAGCAAAGGCTGAAGAAATTGAAGTCGAAGATTTAATTGCCGAAGAAGATATGGCGATTACCATAAGTAACACGGGGTATATTAAACGTCTGGCCGTTTCCTCTTACCGTAAACAACGCAGGGGTGGCAAAGGCGTATCGGCCATGTCCATGAAAGAGGAAGACTTTGTTAAACAACTTTTTGTCGCCTCATCTAAAGATTATTTATTGATTTTTTCTACCTTGGGGATTGTAAGGTGGCTTAAGGTTTATGAGATACCGATAGCTGCTCGAACGGCCAAAGGAAAGAATATCGTTAATCTTTTATCCATGCAAAAAGATGAACAGATAAGTTCTATTGTTTCGGTAAAGGCATTTTCTGAAGATTTTTCATTGGTTATGGCTACGGCCAAAGGAAATGTTAAAAAGACAAACTTATCGTTTTTCAGCAATCCACGTAAAGGCGGTATCGTTGGTATAACATTAGAAAAAAATGATATGTTGATAGGAACGGCGTTGAGCGGCGGGAAAAGTGAAATTCTTTTGGCTACACGGGAAGGAAAAGCTTTACGGTTTCCTGAAAAAAATATTAGAGACATGGGGAGAACCGCTAAGGGGGTCAGAGGCATTAACTTGGCAAAAAATGACGAGGTGGTCAGCATGATTGTGTTTCCTCCGGATATAGCTAAAACTGGGAGCACCTTGTTAACCGTAACACAAAAAGGGTATGCCAAAAGGTCTGACTTCAATGATTACCGTACCCAAACCCGAGGAGGGAAGGGGATTATTAATGTTAAAGTTACGGACAGAAACGGTCTTGTAGTCGGGGTTCTCGCTGTTATGGAGGGCAATGAAATGATGGTGGTTACAAAGGAAGGAATGATTGTTCGCTGTTCCCCTGCAGAAATCAGGCAAACAGGAAGAAGTGCTGTTGGGGTAAGGCTGATTTCTCTTAAAGAAAGTGATCTTGTCACTTCTATCGCGAACGTTGTCACCAAAGATGAATAAGGTTGACATAATATTTTTCTTGACCCTAAAAAAATCTTTAATATAATAGGTGATCATTATTTAAAATCATGACCCCATCGTCTAGCCTGGTTAGGACACAAGCTTTTCAAGCTTGCAGCGCGGGTTCAAATCCCGCTGGGGTCACCATTTTTGAAAGACCACCTTTTAGGTGGTCTTTTTATGTTTAGGCTGACACGGATAAAATATTTGGAGACACAAGGCGCCTAAAAATCTTAAATATTCAAAGTACTCAATTCATATTTGTTATGGAATGACCTGTACAAATGAAAAAACACAAACTTATTCTTGGAAGCGCTGGTAAAAATGATGAGACCGCCATTACTGTGGACATTGATCCGGAGCACAATCCGGATGTAATCCATGATTTGAATATCCTTCCTTATCCCTTTGACGACAATCAATTTCAAGATATCACCTGCCATCATGTTTTAGAGCATTTAACGGATCTTCCTCCGGTTATGTCCGAATTGCATAGGATTTGTAAAAAACAAGGAACAATATATATAGAAGTTCCACACCACTCTTCATGGTGCGCTAATACCCCTCACCATAAGCTGCGGTTTAATTATTTCGGATTCGACGATTATATTCAGAATGAACATACCTGGTTAAAAGGAAAAAAGTTTGAACTGATTAAAAGAGAGTTGACTTTTCATCGAGCCCATCGAAGATTTTTTCTTAATAAAATTTTTAATTTTTGTCCAGTGACCTACGAACGATTTTGGACATATATTTTTCCGGCTGAACATTTTAAAATTTGGATACGCCCAATTAAATAATCGAATTGGGATTCAAATCTAATTATAAGAAAACTCAATAAAATGTATGACATTGTATTTTACGAAGCGTTTCATGAAGAACAGAAAGCCCTGAAAGAACGTCTGCCGGAGTCTTTAAATGCTCTGTATTTTCCGGAAACTATTCAAGAAAGCCTGGAAAATATCCCATCGGGTCGAGTATTGTGCATAAGAACACAATCCATAATACCTAAGGAGTGTTATGGCCGTATAGAAGCCGTGCTCACTCGAAGTCAAGGATATGACCATTTGATAAGAATGTTTAAAATGATATCAAAACCACCTAAACTTGGTTTTTTAGGAGCCTATTGTAGTCGAGCTGTGGCTGAACATGCGATTTTAAGTATGTTCGTTTTAGCAAAGAAATTAAAGAGGCAAATAAAACATTTTGCCACATTTAATAGGGATGGATTAACAGGGATAGAATTCTTTGGACGAAAAGTTCTTGTTGCGGGGGTTGGAGAAATTGGTTCACAAATTATCGATCTGACAAAGGCCTTGAACATGGAGGTGAGAGGAATTGATATTTTTCCAAAACGTGGTGATATCAATTATGTAAGTTTGATTGAAGGAATGCAATGGGCAGAAATAATTTTTTGTGCGTTACCGTTAACCGATGAAACACGGGGATATTTTAATTATGAGGTGTTAAAAGATGTTAAAAAAGGGGTGATTTTTATTAATATATCACGTGGAGAGATCTCGCCTTTTGAGGATTTGGTTAAACTTTTGAATGAAAATATTTTGGCGGGGGTTAGTTTGGACGTCTATCAGGATGAGAATGTTTTGGCTGAGGATTTAAGGGGCGGGGGATCGGGCCGTGGATATGCGAAAAAGGTAATTGATTTTTCCAACAGAGAAAATGTTTTATGTACGCCGCACAATGCATTTAACACAGAAGAAGCAATTTTTCAAAAGGCAAGAATTACCATTGATTCGTTGGAATGCTTTTTTAATACAGGAAACTTTCCACATCCAATTCTAGTCCAATAATAGCCGTTGCGTTTTTTTTTGTTAGAACTTAGAATAACTATACACTGAATTTGGTCACAGCGTGACCAATAGAGATTACTAAATTATTTCAATCCAATGAAAACAGCTGTAATTCAGCTAAATGCGACAAACCATAAAAGCGAAAACATAAAAAAAGCTGTTTTTTTTGTTGAGAAAGCGGCCAAAGCTAAAGCTGAATTTATTTTATTGCCAGAGGTGTTTGTGTACCGGGGGAAGTTGAATGAAAAAGATACCAGAATCGAAGTATTTGAAAATATACCAGGAGATACGACAGCGATTTTTTCCGAATTAGCTAAAAAGTATTCAACGAATATCTTAATAGGATCAATATTTGAGAAAAGTAAGAACGAAAAGAAAGCTTATAATTCCTCAGTATTAATTAATAATAAAGGGAAAATTATAGCTAAATACCGAAAGATGAATCTATTTGAGGCTATAATTGGTAATAAAAAGGTTAGCGAATCTCAGCAATTTTTAAGTGGAAAAGATCCAGTGGTCGCGAGAATCGGAAAATTTAAGATCGGACTATCGATTTGTTTTGATCTGAGATTTTCGGGACTTTATAAAGGTTACTATAAGCAGGGTGTTCATATTTTATGTGTACCATCGGCTTTTACAAAAATTACAGGTAAAGCCCATTGGGAAATTCTGCTTAGAGCTAGGGCCATTGAAAATTTGAGTTATGTTCTTGCGCCAAACCAAATCGGGCGGGATGCAAAAGGAATTGAATATTACGGACACAGTTTGATTGTTGATCCATGGGGGAAGATATTGAAAGAAGCTACAGCTGATCGCGAAGAAATAATTTATGCTACACTTGATATGAAAACCATCAAAAAAAAACGACAAACGTTATTGATTGACTAACGAATCAGGATGTATAGGAGAAGATGATGTTAAAACGCAATCAAAAACAAAATTCATGCGAAACTGCCCAGAGTTTAGCTGAATATTTGATGATGATGGGAGCTGTTCTTGCTGTGATTGTTATTTTTACTCGCCCTGGTGGAATGTTTGCCACATCTGTCAATCAAGCTGTTGAATTAACTATTACATCAATGAATCTAACCGCCACGGATATCTTCAATGATATTGGTACCATTAATTAATAAATAAAATCTAGAAATACAATTATCTTAAAGGATATTGGGAGAAACTATGTCAAATAAAACTGTACGTGTTGCCGTCACAGGGGCGGCGGGTCAAATTGGTTATGCGGTATTATTTCGCATTGCTTCAGGACAAATGTTTGGGAAAACTACGAATATTCATTTAAATTTATTGGAGTTGGAAGTCGCATTGCCGGCCTTAAAAGGTGTATGCATGGAGTTGGAAGATTGCGCGTTTCCACTACTAAAATCAATAATTCAAACATCGGATCCCAATGTCGCTTTTAAAGATGCTGATTGGACTTTGCTGATCGGAAGTGTACCTAGAAAGGCTGGAATGGAAAGAAGCGATTTACTGAGGATTAATGGAGAGATATTCACCATTCAGGGCAAAGCTATTTCCGATCACGCCAATAAGAATTGCAAAGTTCTTGTCGTTGGAAATCCTTGTAATACAAATGCTTATATAGCTAAAAAATTTTGCCCTAATTTGCCAAGCGAAAATTTTTTTGCCATGACAATGTTGGATCAGAATAGAGCATTTGCTCAAATTGCTAAAAAAGCGTGTACAGATGTAGGTAATATTGAAAATATTGCTGTTTGGGGAAATCATTCTTCGACACAATTTCCAGATTTTTATCATGGTTCAATCAATAAACGGGCTATACCGGAAGTTATAACTGATGAAAGTTGGTTAAAGTCAACATTTATAGAAACGATTCAGAAGCGGGGAGCTGAAATTATTAAAACAAGGGGTATGTCTTCAGCGGCGTCGGCCGCCAATGCTGTGGTTGATACTGTAAAAAATCTAATCACGCCCACTCCACAAAATCAATTTTTTTCCGTCGCTGTAAGTTCTGATGGAAGCTATGAAATTGAAAAGGGACTTATTTTTGGGTTTCCCATTCAATCAGATGGGGAAAAATGGAAAATTGTTCAGGGAATTCAACATAATGAATTTGCACAAGATAAAATTAATATTACCTATAAGGAACTGCAGGAAGAAAAAGATGCCGTAAAAAGCATGGTTTAATCATGCATAACTATAATATTTGAAACAAGTTAAAAAAAAACAAAAAAAATTTGATTCAGTGAGTTTATATGATATCATTGTTAATGTTGCCCAATAATTAGGCAAGTAAAAGAAAATGTTGTGAAAAAACTGTAATATTTTGTTTTTCTTTACTCTTGTGCTTTAAATGCCTTGTCAGTTCGAAGGTTAAAGGATATACTTAGTGAACCTAAATTTAAATTAATAGTTAGGAGATACCATTGAAATCCAGTTCATGTCAAAATTTTGTTTTATTCAGTCTTGTAGTTTTAAGTATTTCCGGATGTGATATGACGCCTTCCAAGAAGAGTGATTTAGATAATGACAAAAAGCAATCAGCCGTTCCCAAGGAAGCATCTCAGACAACTTCACAACAAACGCCGAAAACATCAGTGTCAACACAAGCTAAGCCACTTTCAGGAAACGAATTAGCTCGGGTAGGTGGATGGACAATAACAATTGAGGAATTTAATGAACGGCTATCGGCCTTAAAGGAAGTTATCCCTGAATTTGATATTACAAATATTGATGCAAAAAAGTTAGTTTTGGATGAGCTTGTACGTCAACAATTATTAGTTGAAGAAGCCGAAAAGACCGGTTTGGATAAAAATAAAGACATTTTAGCCGCTGTTGAGGAGTTTAGACGAACCCTAATCGTTAGAGAGGCTGCGAAAAATCTTGTTGAGAAAATAGTTGTGACAGATCAAGACGCTCAGAATTTTTATATTGAGAAAAAGGATCAGTTGGTTGATCCTCCACAATACAGGGTAAGGGAAATTGTTCTAAAAGATCAAATTAAGGCAAATGAAATATTGGTGGAAGTTCTTAAGGGGTCCGATTTTTCTGAATTAGCAAAACTTAACTCCATTAGCACCTCAGCTTCAAAAGGGGGAGATTTGGGATACATTACCCAGGAACCTTTTCCAGAAATGGCAACTGAAATTTTGGCACTTAAAGCAGGAGAAACAAGTAATGTATTTAAAGGGCCAAATGGGTTCTATGTGATAAAGTTAGAGGAAATTAAGGATGGGCAGGTTATTCCTTTTGATGAAATTAAAAATGAAATTATTCAATCGCAGACTTTATTAAAACAGCAGGAAGCGATATTGGGGCATATTGACCAGATTCGTAAACAAATACCCGTTGAGGTTAGAGAAGAATTATTAAATTAATTGAGGTGAGAAATTATGAATATTGAGAATAAAAAACAATTTGCCACTATTCTTTTAGCTGTTGGGTTGGGGCTCGTGGCGGCATTCTTAATGAGCCAATATGTTAAGACCAGTATTGAATCACAAACAAAAGCTTTGGCCTTAGATTATGAAAAAAAGGCCGCAGCTCAAACGGCGGCGCTTAGAAAGGAAATGGAAATAAAGAATAGGGAGTTACAAAAACAAATGCAGACTATGGCGCAACAGCAGCAACAAGCTTTAGCGCAACAACTAGCAAATCTGCCCAAAGGCGGAGCAGTTAAATCAACAACAGGCGTTCCTACACAAATAGTTGATAGTACGGTATTTGCTTCGATTACTCCCCCAGGAAAACGCGCTATGACGATTATGATTGATGCATTATCAGCTGTCGGTGGATTGATTAATCCCGGAGATTTTGTCGATATACTTGCGGATCTTGAAGTGCCTTATCCGCAAGACCCAAAAGAAAAGCCTATGCAGGTAACCTCTGTATTGTTCCAAAACATACAGGTATTAGCTGTTAATTCTAATTTTAAACCAGTAGGAAGTGCTCTTATTTATCAACAGCAACAAAAGTCCCGTTCCTTGGATATTACTTTGGCGATTGCCCCGGAAGAAGTTGGTCTTATTACATTTGCTCAAAAATACGGACAGTTGAAATTAGCCTTACGATCTCCTGCCGAGAAAGATACAAAAGCACTACAAGTTGCGGCCTGGGACTCTTTATCGGATTATGTTTTGGATAAGCAAGGAACAGAATTAAATTTACCTAAAGCAAAAAAACAACAAAAACAAAATGAAGTTGTTGAAACCGAAGAGGTTGAAGCAGATGACGCGCCTTTTGTTGAAATCTTTCGGGGAGGTAGGGAGCTATAAATATGAAAACAACGATGAGTTGCTTCAAGAAAAATTTATTTCTTTCATTTGTGATAATCGTAATAGGTGTTTGCACGTGGGCTCCACAAAAATCTTTTGCTAAAACATCTAATTCGTCGGAAGAAGTGATAGACACCATTTATATTGATGAAGTTAATATGGTGTTGGGTGAGTTAACCCAACTGAAAGTCTATTCGTTAACGCGTCTTTCTATGACGGATCCTGAAATTGCTGATGTTGTTGATGCCGATGACCAAGAGGTTCTTCTTATTGCTAAAAATGTAGGGCAAACCCCGCTCTTTATTTGGGATGAACATGGAAAGCGTGTTATCATGATTAATGTTTCCGGGGCCGAATTAAATGTTATTAAAAATAGGATTCAAAAGCTTCTTAATGATGCAGAACTGTATCATGTGTATTTAACCGTGAATAAGAATGAAGGAAGGGTCGTGCTTACTGGCACGGTTCCCGAGTATAAAGAACCTATATTTGAGGATATTGTCATAAATTTTGATGACCATATAATCAGTCTAGTTGAACAGCAAGACATTGAAGATTTAATTCAAATAGATGTGCAGATTACAGAACTAAATACGACTTTGACCAAAAGTATGGGGATTGACTGGGCTTCTGCTGGAGGGCAGGGGGACACAGGAAGTGGCGCTGGAATAAATATTGATTATGGGGAAGACCTTCCAGATTTTGATGGTTCGATCGGAGATTTTTTTAAAATTGGTGATTTTCGCCGAACTTCTGCATTAATTGCAACTGTCAATGCGCTGCTTGAAGAAGGGATGGGGCGCGTACTTTCTCAACCCAAGCTTGTAGTTCTAAGCGGAGAAGAGGCCAGCTTCTTAGTGGGTGGCGAAATTCCTATTAGAACAACAACATCTTCGGGTACTTCCACACAGGAAAATGTGGAATTTAAAGAATATGGGGTTGGGATGACTATTACTCCGACAATTCGAAAAAATAAAATAGATGTACTCATGAATTTAGAGATTAGTGATGTTGACGCATCTAATGCAGTTGGCGATGATGTGGCTTTTGTTACTCGAAGCGCAAGCACGCAGTTGTTTTTGGATGACGGGCAAACGATAGTTCTTGCTGGATTAATTCAACAACGCCATGGGGAGCTTATCAAAAAGGTTCCTTATCTTGGAAACATTCCCATATTAGGATTAGTGTTTAGATCAAGATCAAACCCAACTCCTGATCAAGACACGGAAGTTGTCATTTCAATGACTCCGCATAGAATTGATACAGGGTTAAATCCATTGACAGCCAAAGAAAAAACACAAAAAGAACAAACTTCGATCCCAAGGACATCAAGAGTTTTATCACAAGATAAACCGGCTGCACAAACGGCGATTATGATTCCGGATGAAATGAAGGATTATGTGCGGGCAGTTCAAAAGAAAATTTCACAGCAGGTGGTTTATCCGAGCGAGGCTAAAGAGTATGGTTGGGAAGGAACAGTAAAGTTAGGGTTGCACATTCTTAATGATGGAACTTTGGCGTATGCTTTAGTCAAAGAATCCTCTGGACATGAAATTTTTGACGATTACGCACTAAATACAGCGAAAAATAGTGCGCCTTACGAAGGTTTTCCTACGGATACCGACCTGCAGGAATTAAATATTACAATTCCAATTGTTTATAGTTTGCAAAGAAACTAACAGCGGGATATAATACCTTTTCAATATTTTAATTCAATTGTTTATTTTTGAAAGTAAGGTATGGACTGTAAAGTTATTACGATATTTAGCAGTAAGGGAGGAGTAGGAAAAACATTAGCCGCCGTTAATCTTGCCGCCGCTCTAAGCAAATCTGATAACAAAGTATTATTGATTGATCTGGATTTTCAAGCGGGTCAAGATATGTCCCGCATGTTGAATTTGACCATTCGAAATTCGATCGTCGATATTATTCCTCTTTTACAACAAGGGGGAGAAGCTTTAGAAATAGAACAACATGCCACCAAGCATCAATGTGGTCTCCACTTCATTCCCGCCGTAAAGAATAATAAACAAATTGGTTATATAACTCCGGACAACATAAAGCCTTTTCTACAAGTTGCGAAAGATCGATATGAATATATCATTATTGATGCTGGACGGTCGTTTAGTGAAATTCTTATTTCTGCACTCGATTTTACTAATTTGATTTTATTGGTTGGAACTCCGGATATTTTATCCGTTTATCAGATAAAATGGTGTTTGGAAATTTTTCAGAGCCTGCATTATCCCCTTACAATGATTAAATTAATTCTTAATCGTTCCGAAAGCCGAGGAAGTGTTGCTTGGCAAGAAATAAGATCAGCCATACAAGTCGAAATATTTGGTCATGTTCCGTCAGATGGAAAAACGGTTGGAATGGCATTAAATAGTGGCATTCCATGTGTACTGGATAATCCTAAAAGCCCTGTTTCAGATGCGTTTTTTAAAATCGCGGTAGCCCTTAAAAAAGATTCGATCTATATACAAACAGGCGATATAGGCAAAGCGCGATCCATGGAAGGAATATTTTCACCAGGATCTTTCTGGAAAAAATTTGGTGTTTCTCAACACACATGGGGTTCCTCAGTTAATCAATATGTGTCTGAAGAAGATGAAACGATTATTTTAAAAAAACGAATACATGAAAAATTAGTGGAACGGTTGAATTTAGACGGGATTTCTACAGATGCTTTGGCCGACCCTGAATCGGCTGAAAGGATTAAAAAAAGCGCCGAACAGGTTGTATTAACACTTTTATTGGATGAAGCGGGAGGAAAAATTACAAACCAAGAGGATCGAACTAGAATAGTGCGCGATATTGTCAATGAAGCGTTGGGGTTGGGTCCGTTGGAGGATTTTTTGGCAGATCCGGATGTTACGGATATTATGGCAAATAATAAGGATGAGATATATGTAGAAAAGAATGGAAAATTGATTTTTACTAATAAAAAATTTGTTTCAAATGAGAAAATGCGATCCATCATAGATCGTATTGTCGCTCCACTTGGCCGCCGGATTGATGAATCTACTCCAATGGTTGATGCGCGATTACAAGATGGTTCGCGTATTAATGCGATAATTCCTCCGCTTTCTCTTGCGGGGCCGATGATCACCATTCGAAAGTTTGGCCAAGAAAGGTTGGAAGCATCAGATCTTATAAACAAATACCATAGTCTGACTAAACCAATGGCGGAATTTTTACAAGCTAGTGTAATATCTAGAAAAAATATAATTGTGTCGGGCGGTACAGGGGCAGGAAAAACGACCCTATTAAATGTTGTTTCGGAGTTTATTCCAGATGATGAAAGAATTATAACGATAGAAGATGCTGCCGAGTTAAAGCTAAAAAAGAGTCATTGGGGAAGGTTAGAGTCTCGTCCTTCAAACGTTGAGGGGAAAGGGCAGGTTACTATTAGGGATTTGTTCATAAATTGTCTGAGAATGCGGCCGGATCGAATAGTCGTTGGAGAGTGCCGCGGAGCGGAGGTTTTGGATATGCTTCAGGCCATGAACACGGGGCATGATGGCTCTATGACAACGCTTCATGCTAATTCAACCAGAGATGTTCTTACCCGGATGCATTCAATGATTTTATTAAGCGGGATTGAATTGCCAGTAAGAGCAATTAATGAAATGATTTCCTCTGCGGTTCAAGTTATTGTACATATCAATCGTTATTCTGATGGTTCTAGAAAGATCACAGGAATCAGCGAAACCTTGGGGTTAAGCGATGATTTTCAGTTGAAATTACAAGACGTTTTTATTTTTAAGCAAAAAGGTTTGGATTCTGACGGTAAAATTATAGGTGATTTTGAGGCGACAGGTTATATTCCTAAGTGTTATGATGACTTCGTAACAAGGGGGATTAAATTCGACAAGTCTGCGTTTAATAGCCCCAAATTATAAAATCAAACCATAATAAATCTCTTCTAATTTATGATTATTTTTAATGATTCGAAAAAAACGGTTATTGCAAACAAAGCAAAAATCGCAGATACATTTTTGTCCAGAATGATTGGATTGCTGAAACATGAACAACTTTTAAACAATGAGGCGCTAGTTATTACCCGGTGTAATTCTATTCATATGTTTTTTATGAAATTTGCAATAGACGTAATTTTTGTTAATAATTCAAAGAAAGTAGTTGGTTTAATCAAAAATATAAAACCTAATCAAATGAGTAGGATTTATTGGAATGCTTCGGTTGCGATTGAATTACCGGTTGGAGCCATTTCTATATCAAAAAGTGAATTGGGGGACAAAATTATCTTTCAGTAAGTCATTGACCGCCTTGAAAACTCTTGTTATACTAAGTTTTTGTCCAATCTGGAACGTTGAAATAATTATGGGCGTTACACATAAACTTAAACAAGATGTAATAAATTTTATAATTGATCAGAAAAGGGATAATCCAAAATTTGGTTGTAGAGAATTAGCCGAATTGACTTCTGAGAAATTTAAAATTAAAGTTTCGAAATCATCCGTAAATTCAATCATTAAAAGTACTAATTTAAGTAATTCAGTGGGACGTCCTAGTAAGAAAATTGAAGAAAAGAATAAAAAATTTCAAATACCCTCTGAGAAGAAACAGCAAATCTCAAAAGAGCTACACAAGATACCTCTTCCAAAAGATACAAATTCTGTAAAAACTAAAAATGAATTTTTGTCCAATCAGAATTCAACAGGTTCAGGTGTTAGTTTAACTGAACAAAAAGCGGTTTTGATTAAAAATGCTGTTGATGTCTCTCTTTCGCAGATAAATATTAAATATGCAGGACTAATTTTCTTAAAATTAGCATTTTTAGAAAATTTAGAAGAAGGATTCCTGGGGACATTAATGCAGGCATATAATACAGATCATAACAAAGAAGTGTATGATAAATTTTGTAATTCCGTATTTATGTATGTGGCTTTAGATATAATTCAAGAAAATAGGGATTTAAATTTGTTTTTGTCTATTACGGACCAGATTAAAGATTTGAGCATTACTACACAAATATTGGACGAAGAGATAAAAATGAATACTAGGCTTTCGATGATTTCAAAGTTAGAACTTGAATTAGATCAGTTATTAAGTCAGGTTGGTGGTTTTTTAATTAGACTAGAAAACAAAAAAGCAATAAAATTAAACGCAAATCTTACAGAATTAATTGGTGCGGATACAGTTATAAAAAGTTTTTTTCCATTGAAAACCTCATTGGACAAATTATCGAATTTCATCATAAACAATACGCATCCACTAATAATGGTTGATCACTTATCTGAAGATATATTCTCAAATGACTTTTTTGATCTAATGGGTGCTTTAGAGGGAGTAGACGGTTATAAGATAGAAGAAATTTGTGTAATTGGAACCAAGGATGCCGATAATATTTTAGCAAGCTTTTCATTTATCCCCCAGTTTCGTAGAAAATTTGCCTTTGGTGTTTTTGAAAATAATATAAACTTTACAAAAATTACAAAAGCCTCACAATGGGCACCTAAAGAATGTTTTAAGGTTTGGAGTTGCAAAGAGGCAATCTTGTATACTACAACAAAAACGGACTATTTTAATAAAAAAGTAGATGGATTAAAGGGGGATTTAACAGTTTTGACAGTTTGGAAGGGGGAGAATCTGGCCCCGTTATTTGCAATAATTACAAATCTAAAAGAAGGATATAATTATGTTATTAGCCGATATTTGGAAAAAATTGGTGAGTCTAAGGTAGATTTTTCACCTGAAAAGTCAATTTTAACAGCTCATGCGCAAAAAGAACAAGATCTTGCAGATTTTTGTCATTTAAAGGATATTTATATGAAGGTATATAACTTTCTAAGAACTTACATGATTTGTCATTATTTTAAAATAGATGATTCTTATGACATTGAAAATAATATACTTATAGAAATTTATAAAATTTGCGGGACAGTCGATTTTCAGGAAAATGAATTAATCTTTACCTTGGATATTAAAGAAAGCGCACCACTTTTTTGTCTAATTAATGACGCGATGAAGGTTTTAAATAATAGAGACGTCCTCGATTCTTTCGGAAGATGTGTAAAAATTAGGGTATAATTAAATTATTAAATAGTTTGGCATTTCGCCTTGACAGCAGTGATTCATATGCTATACTTTTAACACTTTGAACATTTATATACAGTATTTAATATGAAATTCTGCTTGGAGAATTTGATGAAAGATTTATTATATAGTAACTTAATAAATAGATGTTCTTATAGTTCTTTGAAAGAATTATTGAATTAAGATATAACCTCTATAAAAATATAGAGGCTTTTTTTTGAGTTGTGCACACCTGATTAGGTGTTTTATTCTTCAGAATGACTTTTGGGTCATTTTGAAGTGTCAAGTCTAGGGTTATTTTATACCTAGATTTGGCAATATAGCTCTTAGGATTCAGTCGCAAAATAATGTGATAAGAGCAAAGATTATCTGAGAAGTACATAAGGTGGTTACGATGAGGCTAAAACAAGAAATTAGAAACAACAAAACAGGCCAAAGCATATTAGAATATGCCTTAATCGCAACTATTGTGGCAGCAGCGGCTATTGCCATGAGTACCTATGTATTTAGATCGGTTCAAGCTACACAACAGATAATACTTCAAGAATCCAGAAATCAGTAATCCGTTATTTTTCCAACGGAGATTATCCTAAAGTGAACTTTTTTAAGGAGGAATACAATGCTTAAAAGGAATATTGTGAATAACCCTAAAAAGAAAAAGAAAGGTCAGAGTACCGTTGAGTATATCATCTTGGTAGCTGCTGTTTTGGCTGCCCTACTTGTTTTTCTAGGGCCTGGTGGTATTTTCCGAACGGCGTTTAACGGTACATTAGCTACGGGCACCAATGGTATGGAAGATATGGCCAACCGATTACTTACATCACGGCCTACATCTAACTAATGCTCGAAAATTCAATTTTTTGTGAATTTAATCTTAGGAGGATAAATAAATGTTTAGAAAGTTAATTAAAAATAAAAAGGCGCAAAATACCGCTGAATATGCAATCCTTATCTCTCTGGTTGTTGCGGGTATTATTGCGATGCAGACATACGCTCAACGCGCTCTACAAGCGAGGGTTCGTGATGCTGGGCAGTATCTAACTACGCAATCAGCGGCATTGGGTACAACAAACCAGTATGAACCATACTACTTAACAACAAACTACCTAGTTAGTACTAACTCAGTTCAATCTCAATTATTGGACAATACTACGACACGCACAGAGTTAGAAGACCAACGAAGTAGAGGTATTGGTGGTTTTCAACAATCGTCATATAATACAACCCTGGGGTTAATTCAAGGTCTGTAATCAGAAGTTAATAACTTAATCCCTCTGCGATTATGTTAGAGGATTAATTTAGGAGGATATATCAATGCTTAAGTATTTTAACAAAAATAGAAAAAAAGGTCAGAGTACATTGGAATATGCGATTCTGATTATCATCATTATCGGTGCCCTTTTGTCTATCCAGGTATACATCAAACGTGGTGTTCAAGGACGATTGAAGAGTGCTGCTGATGACATCGGTGACCAATTCTCAACAGGTAATACTAATGTTATTAAGAAAATGGTTACTTCATCTCAAACACAAGATACGTTCTTGTCAGGCGTTACGCAATCAACTTTAACAAAAGCTGAAGTAACAACTGATCTGATGAATTCATCAGTTATGAACGTTAATCAGGAGTTTTGGGGTAACTAATATTGTGTAATTAATCACAATATGTTATTAAAAAACATTCACAATGCATGGCTTACTTGAGAAGTAAATTTTCTCAGGTAAGCCATGTTTTGTTTTTAAAACTTTCAATGACTATAATTAATTTTGGTGTTTTTATGAGTAGTAATGTATAATATTAGTATCAGGGTTATTAACTAATTATGCTTAGAATTCTTAAAAACAAAAAAATTATAAGCCAAAAAGCTCAAATGATTTCAAGTGAATATGTTATTGTTTTTTTTGTTGCAATTGCAGTAATTTCCGGGATGTCAGCATATTTCAGAAGAGCTATTCAGGCTAGAGTAAGAGACGCGCACAATTCTATGTTGAATACTGTCAGAACGCGTGTTGGTACTGCCTATGCTGGCACAAACGTATATATACAATATGAACCCTATTATACTAGTAGCGTATCTGATGTTGTACGAACCGTAGACAATATCAGTCAAGATTTACCTTCGTATCCATTGTCATCTGGAATATTTCGTAAAAGTTTAAGTGAAACGACAAGTACGGGTTCAGTCAGCACGACGGCGTCTCCAGTAAATGCTGATTAAAATATATGCTTAGATTAACTAAATACAAAAAGCGGTTAGCACAATCGGCGATAGAGTACACAATTATTCTAGCAACAATAATTGCGATTATGGCCGCTATGGGGCCGATGGTTAGAAGGTCCTCGCAAGGATGGACTAAGCTTGTAGCTGATCAAATTGGTGTTCAGAATTTAGCGGATCAGAGATTTAATGATATGTCTCAAAGCCATTTGGATAGTTCATTTTCGATTTCAAGAGCCGATGTCAATAAACGAACGAATGATGTAGCCGGCGTTATGAACTATGTGTATGATGATGTTGTGTTTATTTATACTAATGCAGTAATTAATTTAGGGGTACAACCAAATCCTAATTAAAAATGGGGATTTATTATGTTAAAAAAATTAAAAAAAGGGCAATCCGCAATAGAATATTCTGTTTTATTGATCATCATTATGGGGGCACTATTGGCTTCATCTAATTATTTCAAAAGAGGTATTCAGGGGCGCTGGAAAGATTCAGTAGATGAATTGGCTGATCAATATGATCCAAGAACGGCTAATACGAGCGTACTTCATACATTATTATCAAATACAGAAACAACTTTGTTTTCAATCGACACGCCGTTGGGGCTACAAACGACAAGAATTGACAGCACTAATTCTTTGGATTTAAGAAGGGGATCAATTGCCGTCGGGGCATATTAACATACAATATTGATGACTTTTAATTATATGCAAAAAGCACAGACAACATTAGAATTGGCCGTATTTGGGGCGGTCGTAATATTTTTGGTGGGACTTATTGTAAGGACAATTTTAGGTTCTTCTTACCAGCAAGATACTCGTTTAAAGGCCTTTAGAATGGCTATGTTAACTTCATTTGAGTATAGTGAGGGAATAAAAGCTCCACCAGGAAATTGGCAAGATGGAACGGCCTCTCGTAATTCTGCCACAGTGTTTATTTTGGAAGATCGTTTAACTGCACAATCAGCGAAATATGGTGCGATTGATCGAACGCCTCAAATAGCGACTGGTTCCGCCTCACATTCCAGAAATTTATTTATGCCCGTGGATCCAGGGGAGTTTGCAAATTTACCGATGACTGATTTTTTTGTAAATGGAGTTCATTTTCCTTTAACAGCGGCAAGCTTAAGGACATATCCCCTTAATCAGGGAGTTTTTAAGCAGCAATATAATCATCCTGCTACAGATTTTTGTAGATGTGGTGGTAATGTAAATAGTTGTTTTGATGTCGTTGGGGGAGTGACACATTACAGATTTGATTTGGATCAAAATGGTTTATTGGACGATGGCGTTGATAATACGAATTGTGATGCATTTTGGTGGCAGTGGATTGCTGCAGATCCAAGTCAAATAGATACGGAGAGCGGCGCGTTTACATTAGTGGATGTGGATGGCGATGGTTTTACAGAGAGAGTTTTAGGAAAGAATGGGAATATTTCGGTCGATGTTATGGATTTTCAGGAAGGGGATCTATCCTTTAGCCCTGATGAAACCCGGCCATCGCCTGGTTTTTCAAATCAGGATGTTCAAATGTACACTTATAGTAAAAATCCCTTGGCTTCCGGGGATGGCGTAGGAACGTACTTATTAATTGATGAAGGGAAATTGTATGAAGTTAGCGGGGATACTAGAAGATATGTACGATCAGCTCAAAGGAAGGATTCAGTAGATATTATTCAGCGTACATTACAATTAAGCTATGATACTCGCAGATTTTGTGATGGGACAACGGTTGTTTTGCCCGGAACAATTTTAGGAAATCAAGCGGGTTGGACAGCATCTATTACAAATCCTGTAGAAGTTTGCTGTCCGGATAATTTATGCTGTTTTAATGCTGCTAATTTTACCAGAACATGCATGGTTACAGCCGGACCAGGAACCTTAGATCCTATTATTTTTGTTAGAAGTCGAATTGTAGATAAACATGGAAGGAAATGGATTACCCCCACGGACAATGATCCAAATGTGCAATATTTGAAATAATGCTGTTACGGTAGGAGTTCGAAATTATGTTGCGCTTGCAAAGGAAAGATAGATCAAAAAAACTTGGTCAAGTAATGATTGAATTTACTTTGTGCATGATTATAGTTTTCTTAATGATTTATTCACTTACAAAAATTTTTGAATGGAGCGGAAGGGAGTTTACCGACCGAAGGCAAAAGCATGACACAGTATTAAGATCTACAGGAACTAGAGGTTATGTTGATCCCGCGGATAGTGAGCAAATAAAACAAATTTCTCCTTATTTTTCAGGTGGTTCAGATATGAACGCAATTTGGACAAATTAATTTAATGGGTCGGTAAGAATGCACATTTTTTCAAAAAAATCATTAATTAAAAAAAATGGCCAAGTTTCAGTTGTTATTTTGCTTATAGTTGCTTTTGCTTTGATATTTTATGCGGTTACGCTTAATTTAGGTCGAGTAGGTCAAAATAAGACATCAACACAGATCGGCTCTAATCAAGGGGCTGCATCCTTAGCGTCCGCTATGGCAAGCTATGGTCATTCTCTATTAATGACACAGTTGGGAGGAGAAAGAAAAAAATGTGCCTCTACTGGCCTTTTAGGGGCAATTGTAGGCGCCATCATTGCGATTATCTTGTTAGTTGTAGCTATTTATACTGTAGGAGCGACGGCTTATGTTGCCTTGGCTGTTGTTGGAGCGGTACTGTCTGTGGCGAATGTTGTCCTTCAGGTTACAGTTATTCAACCAGGCATTACAAGTGCTTGGAACAGCTTAGCAGCCGAAATATTGCCGTTGGTTGATCAATTCATGGAATCAGCTTTACGAAATTCTATGCAAAATTCGACTAATGATTCAAAACAAGTTCCTGATTTGTATGATTTTGATACAGATGGCTCTTTTGGCTTAGATGGTTTGGGGCAAGCTCACGATGTGGTTAGTCGTTTTTCACTTTATTGGAACAAAGTTTTTGAGGGAATTGTTATTAATTTTATCCTTGAAGCAGAAGTTTTTCAAATAGAGTTGCAAAATTTTGTGTATCAATTGCCCCCGTATGGTCCAATGCCTGGAACAACTACAGATTGTGGTGGGGGGGCATTATGTGCTCCAAGTGAAGAATGTGTTGCCGGAACTTGTCAAACAGCCTGGGGGCTATATGATCCTCTTCCTCAAGGATATATTCCTGGGCCAAGTTTTCCAGGTACTCCACCGATCAGTTTTGGATTTAATAAAGCGGCTAATCCAACACACCCCTGTTTTATTAATCCAGCAGCCATACCATCTGTTTGTAGTTCATGCTGTTTACCGGAGACATCCCCTGATCCCCGTGGACCTGCGTTTGGACAATTACCTATTAGACCTGGTTGTTGTGATTGTTGTACAAAACCCCCAACAATAGATATTCCAGATCCAACAAACCCTGGAAATACGATCACTGTAACTAATCCCGATTATTGTGGTTTTGATCCAAATTGTGGAACAGTTAATCCTAGTTTGGAGTGTGGTACGGCTTCAACCTGTCAGGCTTTAAGTCCATATGGAGCTATAGAGCCAACACTTGGAACTTTTTATCAATGGGTATATGATGTTTATGTTGAAGATTACGAAAATGCCTTTTTTTCATTTAGAGAATTAATCGGGAGAGATGATGAACATCAGTTATATTTCAAAGATTCGAGCGACCCGAATTGGGCGCAACAATTTGCACCACCATGGAATGGGTCGGGCTATTATGTAGACGACACAACTGGATTTTATTCAGGTTTAACTGTTGTTCCTCCAGCTGTTGCTGAAAATCGTATAGGAATCTTTCCTTTCCTTTATATGGTTAGTGATTGGGGGTTTGATTTAGACGATGTTATAACGGGAGGTTCGCCAGAACCCGTTGATAATCCGAATGATCAAAGGTGCAAATGGTGCGACGCTAATCGAGGAGTAGTATGTAATCCAAACCTTCCTTATTTAATGACACAGTTAGATTTGGTTCAAAATCCATTGGCGTTGACATATCAAACATCTTATTGTGTTGATACAGATATTGATGATGTTACGTTGGCTTTAACCGGTTCATTTGAAATGAGTCAGGATATTTGCGCGGATCCTTATAGTTATGGTGGTGGACCGTTTTGGAAACGAGGGGCTGATCGGTTTTGTTCTGAAGGAGATATAGGTGGTGATACTGCTTGGCCGTATGAAGGTCAGTGTCGAAAGTATTATGATGGTAATTGTTTTCTGGATCCAAATAGGAATGGGGTTGCAGATTGTCCTGCGGAATGCGATTCATCTAACAATCCGATTCCTGCTTTATGCGAATGCGGAGATCCATCCGCGGCAAATCCTCTAGATGTAGCTCCCGCATTATTTCCGGAGGATTTGTTAGATGATATGGTCTATGATTTAACTGTTTTTATAGCAGAAGCAAATAAACTACTCGGAACGAGTAGGGCCCAACTATCCCAAAAATTTACAGAATGGTTCAATGATTGGCAGGCTTGGATTGATCCAGGGCCATTAGCTGGAGTCACTTTTCCTGCGTCTGCACCGAACCCATACGGGCAATGTTATCCGTGGGATAGTGATTATGATCCTGTAACAGCCAATGCGTGTCAAACCCAGCCAGGTAAGCTTTATATATGGCATAACAATATTGAATTAATTAAGGATGAGTTGGTTAACTTAAGAGATCAAAGTTTTCAAGGTGCAGCCTGTGGATCGCCGTGGTGTATTCCCCCGAGGGGATGTCCAGGTGTATCACCTTATGAGGAGGTTACTTTTGATGCCAACGGAAATGGTATTGATGGTGACTTAGAAGATATTGTCGCCTGTATGAATTTTAATGTGGAAGGGTATGATTATGCTTGTAATGGTGGCGTACCGGATATAAGTTGTGTTAATGGTCCGGGCACTAATCAAGGAAATACCTGGAGATATTTGCAATGTATGTTAACTTGTAGCTCAGCTAATTGTAGTAATCTTCCGCGTTCAGTTATTCCTTTGGCAACGTATGATCCAAGTGCGTATGTGGCTGCAGATCCTGCGGATGAGCCAGATATGTTGGCGATGTTGCAATGTGTTTATAATTGCTCGAATGTTTCTTGTACAGCGATGCCAGCAACTCAAAGTTCAACGGCAGCGGCGTATCCATATCAAGCGACTATTGGAACTTTTGATCAATTTGTTGATTGTACAGGGTTCGCATTAAATAATACAAACAATTTTAGGACCTTAGTTAGGGATGCATTGGTTCAAGCTAATCCCATCTGTGATATAAATTCTGGGGGTTGGTTACAGTTAACAGGAACAGCCGCAATAGAGGCACAAAATCACAGTAAAAAATTAGAGATGCGTCGAGATTATTTAAGTAGCATATCGACGGATTTGAATAGTCACATACCATTTTTAATTACCGCAAGTAATCGATTTAGTGACTTTTTAACTGGTCCAGTTGCGGACTTAATTCAAGCACGATTTGATTATGATGCAGATCCGCCGGATGCCTTTCCGTTTCACGTAGTTTATGGCTGGCAAGACGAAATTCCACCACAGTTTAGATTAGGCGCGCCGGGAGGAGAATCTTATTGGCACATAACGAAAGTGGAAGGAAGAATGCCGAAAAGATGTGATAATGCCTGTGGTTTAGGCGGAGGTCCGGATCCGGAGTGGCCAAAAGTTCGCACTTATACTGAGAAGGGCGGATTTAAGAGGTGTTATGAGTTGGTTAACACAGATGGTATTGTAAAATTCAGAGTTACAAGATTTGATGAAAGTCCTAATTCTACCGCAGGCACCGGGCTAGTTTTTCCAAATGGACAACCGTTATGGAAATTTAAATATTTTCATCCAAATCCGGGGCGGGCGGACATGAGCGCAGCAACATTGGGTTCTACCTGTGAGCCAATTATGATCACTGATCCCGCTGTTCCTCCCGATACTTTTAAAGGGGCATTTTTGATGAATAAAAGAATAGGGGCGGGCCCAGCAGCTCCACCGGCCTGTGTTGCCGCCTGTGGAGGGCCGGGGTGTCCCGCCTGTTCTGGAAACTGTTTAGCAGATTGTGGGGGGGATGATGCGCCAGGAAATAATTGGAATTGTTGGAACCGTTCGCATGCGATCTTAGCAAATGCGGGGATTGCATCGGAAACATGTGCACAATATTATTATAAAGACGGCGTTCGACCAGGCCTTACATTTTCGTTCATTGACTGTCCGGCGGCAGGTTTTTAAAAATTATTTTGGGATCATTATGTTAAAAAAATTTTATGCAAATAAAGCGCAATCTGTAATTGAAATTATTGCATTATTAATGTTTGTATTGACAGCTATGTTAATCTTTCAAAAATATATAGCAAGAGGCATATATGGGAGATGGAAAGGGGTGGGTGATTCGATAGGTCATGGTCGACTATATGATCCAAACCTTACAATCGAATGTGGATACGATCGGTGGCAAAATACAGGTTTATGGTATAACGCGGTTTGTTTTGATGCTACATGTGGTGAGCCAGATTGCGTTGCGGAAACAGCCAACCCGATTGATTGCCAAGAATGTATTAATACAACTTGTCGTTCAAGTTATGGGGGCAGAGATGTGTGCAATCTTTAACTTCGCCTTCAAACCTTTCTGATTTAATGGCTTAAATTCCAAAATTATCCCCCCGCAGATTAATATCAAATGTAAAAAATTGTGTTTTCAATACTGGTAATCTTAATTTTATATTGTATAATAGAATTATATTAAAATATTGAAATTGGGAATTTAGAATGTTAATAATTATTTTATTATTAGTATTTGCGACAGTAACATTAATTGGCTATCAACTTATTCCTAGTGTTTATAGCAGAACCGCAGTGATTAGCGAGCGCCGTCAACAAAAGCTATCCAATAACATGGAAAAGTTGATGTCCCGTACAGATGCTAGGAAGCTTAGTCGTGTATTTATTTTAGCTCCATTAATATTGGCAGCAGGGTTTTATTTCATTTTTCCAGAGGAAATGCGATTTTTTGGGATTATTTTTGGCGTCATTTTGGGCCTTTTATTTCCGGGTATTTATATACAAATGTTAACCAAAAAGAACCGGGATAAATTTGACGGTCAATTGATTGATGCGCTAATGATTATGTCGAGTTCTTTTCGGGGCGGATTGAGTTTGGTGCAGGCAATGGAAGCTGTTGAACAAGAAATGCCGGATCCCATTCGAAAAGAGTTTGGGATTGTCTTAGGTGAAAATAAGATGGGAGTTTCATTAGAAGAAGCTCTAAATCATTTATATAACAGGATGTCCTCCATAGCATTACAACAAATGATTACCGCTATCTTATTAGCAAGAGAAACGGGCGGAAACCTACCTGTAATTTTTAATCGCATTGTTACAAATATCCGTGAAAGCAGAAAAATACAACAAAATTTGGATACACTAACGCTTCAAGGTAAAATTCAGGGCGCAGTACTAACTTTACTTCCTATCGGCTTCGGTTTTGTTATATATTCAACCAATCCGCAAATGTTTGATAATATGTTCACGTCAAAATTAGGTAGAACAATGCTAATTTATGCTGGATTTTCTTGGTCGTTTGGAGCATATATGGTGTGGAAAATTAGTACTTTCAAGGACTTTTAAACGTGTTCACGATATTGTTAATTAACACTTATTTATGTATATTTTTCTTTATCCTAGGGCTAATTCCTGTTGAATGGGAACATAGACCAACTCTAAGTGCATTAGGGATACAGCCGACAGCCCCAAAGAAGAAGAAGAGTTTATCTTCAGTTGTAAGAATTGTGGCAAAATTGAATAAACCTGTTTGTCAAGGTGCCATGCGACAGAGAATTGAAAAGGATTTGGCTGTAGCGCATATTAATATTACGCCTGAAGAATTTATACTCGCCAAAGAATTATGTATTATATTAGTACTATTCGTAACATTTCCTGCAATTAACCCTGATATGATGATGTTTTGGTTATTTATGAGTCTCGGGGTCGGATACCTTCTTCCAGAAATGCTAATACGCGGAAAAATCAAAAAAGTTAAGGCGATTATAGTCAAAGAGTTGCCGGATGCTATTGATTTGCTCGGGTTGTGTGTCAATGCAGGGTTGGACTTTATGCTTTCATTGAAATGGGTTGTTGAAAAGTCGCCGCCGTCAGTTATGATTGATGAATTAAACGTTGTCCTTCAAGAAATTAATGTTGGAAAGACCCGAAGAGATGCAATAAAAGATTTGGCAGCAAGGTATGAATTGCCAGATTTATCGACTTTTTCTCGCACATTAATTCAAGCTGATAAAATGGGGACCTCCGTAACCGAAGCGTTAAATATTCTTTCAGAAGATATGCGGCTTGCGAGGTATCGTAGAGGGGAACAATTGGCTCTCAAAGCACCTATGAAAATGTTGGTGCCCTTGTTACTTTTTATCTTTCCTGTTGTTGGTATTCTTGTTGCAGGTCCCATCCTATTAGATTTTGTCGAAAACAATCCATTCGAACATCTTTCCGGCGGATAATCCTGTCGAAATTTTATTATCCCTACTTGATTGTTATTTTCTGATCGTGGATTATTAGATTTCTTTCTTAAATTTCAAAATTTATAAGTTTTTAATAACTAACATTTAAATAGGAATAACCATGTTTATTAATATTTTTAATAAGTCATCTTGTACATAAGTATTTATGGTGTTGGGTAGCACTTTTAATCAGAAATTTTAATTAAATATATATAGTGAATGATATAGATACATTAGGTGTTATGGTTGGCTTTTAGATGCGAATATTGCGATATGTAAAAGAACAGAAATATTTGTTTAAAGCATTATTATTCTTACTGAAATATGCCCAATAATTACCCCAGGTAGATTTTCTAGAAGCACAGGTTTTTATATTAAATTATATGTTTATGCAAAAATTATAAAATGATTAAAAATTCTGTTAATTCATTTTAAGTTTAATAGGGCCGTCATTTTTATAAAGAATTAAACGCGATACTTAACACCAAATATATCAAGATGGTTGTAATTAGGGGGGGGATTTCAAAATCGAACTAGTGTAGGCACCAGATACTGAGCCCAACAAAAGATTTAATACAACATATGGGGCATAAAAAAACGAAATAATCAATGCAAGCAGGGCACTTGAATTTTAAATGGCTCTATTTTTCGCTTATTTGGCCTAATTTTGAAAGAAATAGAGGGAGTCATAGAATCTATTGTCCAAAATAAAAAAATTAAAAATAGGCCATACTAGAGCGCAGAATGGACATTATTGAGGGTTCATCGAAAAAAGAAACTTCGGAGTTGCTAGTTTGAATATTTTAAAAAAAGAAAAAGAAGGTATTTAGTTTAAACATAAAAAATCAAATAGAAATTAACTTTAAAAAATTAATTTCAAGAAAATATTTACTAAAATCTCAAAAATTAAATTTTATCGTCGACGATTAATTCTTCAAAAGATGTATCTCTAAAAAATATTTGAAATTTTTCTTGATATATACATAAATATAGTATATTTTATATATATAATTCTTAAAAATTTATTTTAGTTTATTGTATTAATAAAAAAATTGAATTAAATTTTGTTGCAGAAAATAAATATTCATTTCGCCATTAAAATGTTGTAAATCTTTGAAAATAAAAGATTTTTAAGTATAAAAAAACTTGAAACATTGTGTTCCGACAGTTATAATATATTATACTCAAGTTATAGGGGAATAAACATAATTTGCGCTTTTATCGTTATAAATTCCCAAATTTCGATCTTAAGATAAATCAACGCTAGATTGACGAAAAGGGATAAGAATGAATAGATCCTTAACCAAAATTCAATTTTTTCAATCCAGTCAGCGTCAATTTATAATGGCTACCTCAAAAAGGGTGGTCATTTTTTTTGTCTTTAAATCAATCTGTCCAAGGTAAGGTCGAATATGGTCATTTATAACAAGGGTGCGGTTAGTTTATATAAAAAACTTGAATTCATGTATTCTTTGTTAAAATTTGTGTTTTTAGGGGTGGTGCTAAATTCACGATCCGTAAGTATGGGGCTGGTTTGGGTGTGTATGGATAGTCCTAAAAAATTATGTCGTTGGGGTGCTTAGATTGGACATAAAAGGCTATGGATATGGGTTCTGAAGAGGACAATTTAGATATCAATCGGGGTAACTTAAAAAAACCGAAATCCGATGATTGGCAAGATTTATCCCAAATGAAATCTTTGGAGTTAAATTTTGCTGATAATGATGCGGGAATCGTGTATCAAAATCAGTTAGATCTTGGCCCATATGTCCAATCTAATAGATCTGATGTTCGTTTTCGAAGTCGATTTAAGTCGTGGATGAGGGCTGTATCTTTAGTTATTATACTAGTTTTTGTTCCAGAGCAGGCTAGTTGGGCGTTTAATTATAATCCTTTAGTCTTATGGGGAGATAAGAGTGTTTATCCTTCGCAAACTACCTCACACATTCAGGGTGAATCTTCCAGTGATTTAGTTTCAAACAAAATTTCTAAAAGCATTAAAAATTTATTAGATCAAATAGCCTACCAAGAGAATTCACGCGTAAAGCTTGAGTTGCCTAAATCTTCCAATAAAAATAATGAAATTTATAGTATTCTATTAGAAAATAATAATAATTTTAATGATAGCTATATTTCTCAGATAACAAATTGGTTAACGAATCCTGAAATTCATCCGTTAAATTGTGGTGTTTATTCTCTTAAGGATATTTTAAAATCTTATGAATTTGATATTGAATTAGAAGAGTTATCTGTGACCTCCTTGACGGTAGATTTAATGAGTAATATTGTTAAGCCGGGGGAGAAAAAGCTAAAAACATCTCTTTATTCAATCAGTAAAATCGTAAATGCGTATGGCTTAAATTTTAAAAATGCTAAATTAGCCCCTGAAGATGTTGTAAAATTGGAACCCCCTTTCATTGCCAGTTTCAAGAACGAACACTTTGTGACGGTCACAGCTATTGATGATAATAAAATTTATTATAATGATATAGGTCTTCCAGTATATTTAGCAAAAGATGTATTTATTTCAGAATTAAGCGGTTTCGTTCTTGCTAAAAACCTGGAGAATAAAAAAGACTTAGAAATTGAATTCATTCCAGATTCAATGGCGGCGTTTGTGTGGGGTGATAAATGGCGTGATCAATCAGATGATTTACCTGGTCTTGTAAGCTCCAGCGAAGAATGGAGCGGGGTTATCACAACTCTTGTCATCATTGTTGTGACTTGGGGTATAGGGCAAGCGCTGACCGCTGCAGCAGAAGCCGCTAAGGCTGCAAATGAAATGAGCAAACTGGCCCAATTGTTGGCTAAGTTGGCAGAGTTGTTTAGTTCCAGTGCGGGAGCATTTGATTCATTTGCTAGTTTTGCGGCAGCGTTTAATTTTTCATATGGGCTATCCCAATTTGCATCAGCTGTAGCAACAGTTTGTTACATGAAGGGGGTGTGCAACGAAAATCAAGCCATGTTGTTAAATATGGCTATCGCTGTTGGTGGGTCTTTATTTAAGGGGGCTGCCTTAAAAGTTGGCGGAGAACAAGCGGCTGCTGGAACAGCAAAGTCAGCAACGCTTTCAGCAACTTTTGGTCAAATATTTTCTCAAGTCGCGCAGCAATTGCCCGCGGCGTTGGCGTATTCATTGACCTCTATGTATGTGCAAAAATTGGTGGCTGAAGAACTCTCAAAGATGTTTATTGATGATGAGGATGACTCTCTTGGAATTTTAGAGCAAGCTTTTGTTGGAATAGTGTCTGGCGCAATCGGAAACTTTGCCGGAGATATTGCCTCTACGCCGTTTGATTATTTTATGGAGACAGGTGTTGGGGCGGGGCGACAAGGCGGATTAGAAAAAAATAACGGTACTAACAGAAATACTAATAATACTAATGGTTCTTCTGGTGGTGATACGGCTTCTGGGGGAGCAGCGAACGCTCCAGCAGGTACAACCAATAGTGGTGGATTTGGTCAATATTTTACGGATCGGTTGACGGCATCGTTTAGTTTGCAACTCGACTTTATTATAGATCGGCTTTTTGGTCTAGCAATTAAAATGGCTGTTATTGAGGCTTTTGATAAATTGTTTAATAAGAAGTTAGAGCCGGATTCTTTGGCATTAATGGTTCTTGAGAGCGTTATTAGAACTACAATTGCTTGGGGTAAGGAAGTCTTGGCGGAAAATCATGCAAAGGCCCAGTTGGAAAATGACACAAGGCCGCTATCTAATAATCCGGAAGAAGCTAAGCGACAAGCTCAGGAGAGATACAATGAATATTTAAGCACTTCAAAAAAAATGTCATTCTTCTCTTTATTAGGATTTAGTTGGGGGATTGGTGGTGAAAGCGCCACACAGACTGCATCCGCATCTGGGGAGAGCGTTCTTAGTGAAAGGAGTACGGAGGCTAGTATAGCGAATGCGACTCGCACCGAGGAAGAGAGGCGGTCGGCAATTACAGGAACGGCCAGAGCTAATTTAATTTCAGAAGTTACTAATCAAGCTAGTAAAGACAATATGTTAGGATTGTCGGCCATCTTGTTTAGTGGCTTAGTTAGATATTTTGTGGCTACGGGACTTGATCGATGGGAAGATAGTGCGACAACATCAGATCGTGCTGGGATTAATCAGTTGGACAGGCAAAAAATGGCGGGCATACGTTTTACAGGTCTTTTGATTTTGGGTGCTCTTGATGTGGGCATAGGGACGGCGGCGGATGCAATTATTTCTAACAGAAGGGGCGCCATTGCCCGGGAATTGGCTCTTGCCAATAATCCTGATTTAACAAGTCAACAATTAGATGATATCGAGCAAACAGCAGAAAGGTCGCAGTATGTTGATATGGGGGCTGTTATTGCCAGTTGTAAAGGTAAAGAGGCGAGCTGTATTTCCACTGAAATAAATAATCAATACAACAGTACTTATGGCGGTATATGGGGCGACATGGCAGTGCGAGCAATCCAAGAAATTGGACAGCCGCTTTTTGGGGCGTTAGTGGCTATGGGAACTTTAAATGGGACAGACCCTACGAATATGCTACAGCGAGATTTGTATGAAAGGGGAGGCGCTGATGCGACGATGTCTGATGCGGAAATGACAGTCAGATCTAGAAATGCTCTTATGGGGCGATGGATGCAGCAGGCAGATATGGCTGGAATCTGGGGAAGTCCTATTAGAGTCGCGCAGTTTCAAAGAAACCGTGAGCTAACAGAAAAGAGAATGAAGGAACGCAATCAAGAATTAATTGAGATGGGCTACGCAAGTGAAGTTAAATCAGATGACGATATACATAATCAAGTAATTACATCTTTGTTCAATCAAATTAATCCTCTTAATAACATGAGTAATTATTTTTATGATACGTTTAATAGTTATATAGGGGAATATTTAATAGGGGGAAACAGTCCTGGATTGCGAGGAGTCGAAGAATTAATTACAATGGGGGGGGTGTTATTCGGTGCCTACGATGCAACGGCATCCGATGTTAACGCAACTCTCAATACGCTTCGTTCATCTTCAGTAAATATACAAAATCCAACTTTTGTAGATGCGGTATTAGCTTCAAATACGGTAAATATTCTTGGTGAAAATAGCGCATTTACCAAATCTTTAAATACTTTAGGTATCCAGGCTAGGGCGCCAACAAGATGGAGCTTTGCGCTTAGAGATGCTGCTGGTGTAGAAAGCAGACAAACATATTTGTTTGGCGGACACTATGGTTTTGAATTTGATCAGAATAATCCTTCAGAAACAGGAGTCGGGTATCGTGCTGATTTTATCGGGTTTGGTCAGAATGGATTGAATATGGTAGACAGGCTTGGCGGGGGGACATTACGTTTTAAAATGATTCAACGATTTGATCCGCTAGTTTTAAGTAGTGTCTTTGGGTTGACTTCTGAAACAGCGGGCGTATGGAATGGTGGACGATTTACTTCCATGCAAGATATGTATGACGGGCAGTATATGTTCCAACGGGACGATGACGGGTACTTATATAGAGTAAACTCGACTACGGGCGAGCGTGTACGAATTGATCAAGATGGCGAGCTTGCGTTATTAACTAACCAAGATACGCAGATTCAAGCATTGGTTGATCCTGCTTTTATTTCTTATATGAATGCAAACGGCGTGGATGTAGAAATTTCAGAAGGCCGATTAATGAATAGGCGTGGTGAAGAATTTCAATTTGGAGCGTTAAGAACCAGCACTCAAGGAAAAACAGGAAACACGCCGGATAATTTTATTTTAACGAATAATAAGGTTGTTGGTTCTGAGTCAGAGGCATTTGCTCGGTCAATTGTAGCTTATAGAAACGCTATATCAGAAGGGAAAAGTAAGGACGATGCGCTATACTTGTCCCAAAGAGCATATCGTGATGCGCTATTTGAACCGGGTCCTCCGATTGGATTTAGAAGGGCAATCGGTTGGGATAGGAATGAGGCAGAACAATTTGCGGCGGGACGTTTAAATCTTGAAAGGTTGCGGAGAGAGCGGGATGGAGAAGAATTTACCATAGAGCAACAGAGAGAGTTTGTTGCGCAGCAGTATAGTGCCCGATTGGCGCATAATCGGGAAATAGAAAGCCGGGGGGATGTATACACTGTATTTGGGGGAGCCCGGGTAAGAGCTCCGGGTTCATCTCAAGTAGTTGCTAATCTTAATAATCAACTTGAACTGTTTGTTTCTAATAATCCTGTCGTAAATGCACAAGATGGAATTACATTAGATGCCTCATCATTGACTAAGGGTATTTCAACGGCTGCTTTTGTTACCCCTAAAGAGGGCGAAGAAGGAGCAGGTGTATTAAAATTTATCGGAACCAGAAGGTCTGACTTTCTTACTCTTCAGCAAACCATTCAAATTATAACAAACGATAATCAAGAAACCAGAAAAGCTATTCAAGGATTAATTGGCCAGCACTATTTAATTGCAGGTGCTAACCCTGATGGAAATAATGGTGTATTGGTAAGAAATCCTGAATCTACAGGGTTAAAACTTGAAAGAGCAGAAGAATTGGCTGCTGCAATGGGGATAGATCCTGCCGTAAGTGGCCGGGTAAACGGAATGTTATCATTAGCCAGAGGGGCCTATGCTAATGGAATATCAGTAAATATAAATTATACGGCATCCGACAGGGAAGAAATATATAGTGCAGATGGTAAAAGGCTTCTGTCGAGTAGGGCTAATCAATTTTTAACAGCACCAATATCGTTTAATATTGGTCGGGGTGGTGTTGATTTGGGCAGCAGTATGACAATTATTACGCGGGATCTTGCTGGTAATATTTTATATCGAGCCCAAGCGATCAGGCCGGCTGCGACGATGCTTGCGGCAGGTCCAATTGATGAAAATACACGAGCCAGTTTAAGAGCTCTTGGAATTAATGAAGCATTTTTACAAGGGTTGACGGGTGGTGATGGGATGATTGCGACCCAGGTTATTTTAGCAGATGCAATCAATCCGAATGACCCTACTTTATCAAGGAACGCGGATGGCACTATTAACATTGAAAAAGTAATTAATGGTCGTGCATTTTATGATGTTTTCATCCTGGATAAAAATGGGAACCAAGTCTTGGCAAGCGGGGCTCCCGTAACGACTAGTATTCGAACCAGTCCTGCCGATTCAGACCCCAATTCTGTACCAGAGACAAGGGAGTCTGTTTTAGCTGCTGGAACGCCACTGGCCTCTAGGGCTCTCTTTTCTGAAGGAATAATTAATCCTGATAAAGCCAATCAAATGGGACAAGCGAGACTGGGGGCTAGAAACGCAGACGGAACGCTTATTCAAGAGCCGCAACTTAATCCCGAAGATTTAGGGAATTCATTGTTCAGGCTTCGTTATAATCCCGAAACAGACCGAGTTGTACGTGCAGGCATTACGCAGGGATTTTTAGGATATGATAATAGTGCTGCGGCCAGGAGCATGTTTGTTACAAATTCTGTATATTCAACAATAGCACCATTTTTACGCGCCCCTGTTACAGAGTCAAATCAAAATAGATCAAATGAGGTAAAAACTGAAGCCACTATCGCACAGGCCTTGAGGCCTGATCCTGCCGGAGAGGCTGCCATTAATGGTCTTGTTATTTTAGGGTTAAGAGATCGGTATGACCAGGCGTATGTAGAACCATTTGATTTTTATGGAGAATCCGCTTTTCAGCAAAATTACGGCATTAAAATTGGAATGGGAAGCGTCATTCGTACAAGCAATATAGTCAGAGACGGCAATGACCAATTGGTTAGAAGAGATCCCGTTTTTGGTAAGAATCCATTCCAACAAGTTTATTATAATCCTACTACAAATGCTCTCTATCAAGATGATCAGGGGATGCCTGTATATGGCCAAGTGGAACAGGGCACGGTTTATATCATTCGCCCTGTGAGAGAAGGGGGCAGCCCAGATGGTCAAATTATAGGCGCTGAAATGGTACAGCCAAATGAGTTAAATCGAGGCGCCTTGGCCTTGTCGTTGTCCGGCAGGGCGTCAACTCGAATTGGCGAGGGGGCTTCTGCTGTCCGGGAGGCTGGTTATGTTGCTGTTGCCAATAGAGGGCGGCCGTTTGTATATGACGGTGATCGCAAAGAATGGATAACGGTTGATCCTACGAATCGAGGCGAAGCTTATGTTATTAGCCAACAAGACGTGGTTGTTTCAGATGCTTCACAAGAGCGCAGATTGGCCAGCGAGGTGAGTGCTGAAACAATGGCAGGAGGAGGGTTAACGCCCAGAAGAGAAGCGTATTTGGCTTTATTTAGCGGTATTCGAAGAGATGGGCCGACAGGGCTTATGATATTTACACCGGCGGAACGTCAAAACGGTCAACAAAATCAAATTCTCATTTCTGATGCGATGGGAGCCATATCTGCCCGGTCGATCATAAGTGAAACAGTTAATGCGGGGTTAACGTACCACACCTTAACTGGTGTTGTGACGGCTGGGTCTCCAGGGCTTGAGAGAACAATTAGACCGGAGGATCAAGTGAGAAATCCGGAATTTATTCGAAGAACGGCCAGGGGGGAAAGTACGGAAGGCGTGCAGGAATTTATTACCCAAGCCGAAGCTATAAAAAATGAGTTAAGAGCGAGTACTCAGTCGACTGAAGCTGAATCTGAAGCTGAACCTCAACGGGACAATCAATCCGGCTCCGAGGCTGCGACATTAAATGTACCGATTGATACGGACGGAACGGCAACAATAACTGCCGCTTCACCAGGCATTAACTTGGCAACGGGCCGATTTGAGATGTTGCTGGCCAATAACAGTTTGGTGCCGTTGACGGGTAATATTAAGCAGGGGAATTTAACGGTCGATCCTATTAACGGGGATGTTCGTATGGGGCGGCTTTTTAATAGCACATCCCCGGAATTCAATGGAAGAACGGAAACCCAGGGCGGTACAGTATGGATGACGGTTAATCGACGTTCCATTGGTGGTATTGATGCAAACGGACGGTTTAACATGCGAAGCGAGTCCCAGGGAGATTTTTATAATGTTGAACAAGCTGTCGCAAGGGCGATCGCCGGCACCGAAAACGCAACTGGGTTTGGTGCTGATCGACCGCCAGCTTTACCTGAAGGTGCTGTACCTTCAAATGTCGGGTTTGGTATAAGTGAATTAAGGATTGTTGGAACGAGAACGATTAGGGAGGGCGGTCTGATCAGAAGCGCCCGATATTTTGACGGTACTATAGTTGCTTCCCCGGAAGCTTCCATGAGTATGGAAGCGGGGGAAATTGTCGCTTCAAGAGGAAACAACACGCCTGATAGCAGAAGAGACGCCAGTGGACCAGTTTATTATACAGCATTAGGACAAGCGGTTGATTTTATTCGAGGTCGCTCGGGAGAAGAAGTTTCCACCTTTAATTTAGCCCGGGTTGGCGACGGGAACAAATTGTTCATTGGAGCAAGCGACGGGGTTCAAGTGATAAGAGATTATCTAGATCCTGACAAAAATAAAAATCCAAACGCGCCTAATCCGCCGGCTGAGCAAAGGACAACAGATTCCCGTGATCCCGGTCAAACTGCGGTAGTTGAATCGCTTGATGAGGGTGGCGGCCGGGGATTGGTTCTTCTTAGAGCTGGACGACAGGCCAGTGCTGATGCTCAAACAATCAAAAATAATGTTTTAGCGACGGATTCAGATCCTCGTGCAGAAGGCGATCAATTTTATCAGGCGGGCGGAGTCAATACTGAGACGGCATTGTTTTATGGAATCACCGATCAAGGTATGACCTTTAATGAGTTTATGTCCAATTCCAATTATTTCTTTAAGCATGAACCCAATGCGGCGATAAATCGAGCAAACCAATTGATTGTTTCAAATAGTGTTTCTCAAGTAATTGCCAATGAAAGAGGCGGGGGAACGGCTCAGGTGAGTCAAACCAACAAGCTTTCGACTAATGCAGGCGGATCAATTATTAGCATGGACGCCAGAGGCAATTCACGTTATTACAATTTTACCAATCAATGGAGTATGTATGCGGATAATGTCCGGATAGTTGGCGATCTTGTCGATGACGGTCGTTTAATCAATTTCAGAGATAATGGGGAAACATTAACAAGCGCGGACGGAGGATTTGCGACATATTTGAACAACCCGACTGGTGAGGTATGGTCAAACTATTCACGGAGGGGTGGGATAGAGCGAGCTGTAACATATATTACAGGAAGAAATAATGTATACCTATATCGTGACAGGACAGGAAAATTGCGGGATGCGCTTATCCTTCAAGGTGGGGAAGTGTTTGTTAACGCCTCAGCGTTACCAGGAGCCAATGCTCAACAGAACGTAGTAAGAGAGGATATCAGGCGAAGTGATAATACTAAGATAGGAGAAGTTGTCGTTGACCGCGAAACGGGCGTGATTCGGGTTCAGATGAATGATGGCAGAACCTACGATATTAATGGACGAACCGCGTCCGGTCAGCTGGATGAAAATGTAGCCAGGACCCAAGCCAGAGAGGTGGCGGCAAGGGTTAGGCAAGATGCTACGGCTGACGGTAGATTGGAAGCAGGTTACAGGGAGTCTTCTCCGGATATCTTCTTGGATCGGGGCAAAGAAAATGTTATTCAGACAACCCGTGTTAGAGGGGAAGGCGAAACAGTTTTAACAAAAATTATTCTAGGAAGCGATGGCCGATTATCCTTAGCTATTGGGTCTACTCAGCAAGATGATCCGACAATTCAGCCTACTCCTTCGGATTTACCTGGAAGGATTTTTTCACGCGATGAAAATAAAGAAATTGTCATTCGGTTGGACTCTACTCTCCGCGCAGAAGGTTCGACAGGGAATGTCATGCAGGATTTTCCGTTATGGGGTCAGGATAGCACAACAATCGTAGATCGAAATTTTGAAATGAAATATTATGCGGGAGCTGATTCTGAGCGCGGAATTCCTCGCGCTGGTGTGTTTCCTGAGTTTTCACAGGCTAAATCTATAACGCTTTCTAATGCGGGCGGTATTACGGACAGGGCGCCTGTCCTCTTATACGGGGTAACAAGGCGGGGAACTACGGAGCAAGTTATTTATGCTTTTCTGGGAGGAGAGACGAATGTTGAGAGCATATTAGAACGCAACTTTGAAAATATTTACTATGGGGATGATCAAGCAACGATTAATCGTCACACAAGAATGCGAGGGGATCTTATCCAGAATTTGAGCTTCGTTAAAGAAGGAGACGAAGTACATGCGGTAATAAATTCTTTTGGTTTGGAGGTGAATGGTCGATTAATAAATGGAGCTCTTATAAGCACACCTCAGGGGAGGAAATTTTTCCCGAATTATCAGGCCCAACGGATCAGAGGAATCGAGGTGACAGATCCCGATGGAACAAAGCGAACAGTTGGTGGTATGACAATGTACACCCTGGTTCGAGATAATAGGGAAGGAAATCCATTCAATTTACCAGATGTATTGTATTTTAACGAAAACGGCACATCGGCTACTAGGGAACAATTTGCCGCAGCATTTTATTCACAATCAAGAGAGTTTCATACAATAGTCCAGTCTGAACGATATCGGCAAATAACCGAATCGTTACTGCAGGATGCACAAAATGAACTTGCTTTAGAGGATGAAAGGTCTGCTTTAGCGCGCACGCTTTCAGCGAAAGAAGACCAGGTTGATTCCTTAAATAGTCAGATAAGAGCCATTATTAGATCTGGAAGGCATTGGACAGATTATTTCGCTAATAGCGGAGGGGGAGACATGGGGATGGGTGTGGGGCCCTATGATTACGTCGATATAGACCAATTGGCAATTGATAGATTAAGTCCAACGGACAGACAACGGTTGACTCAGTTAAAAGAACAGCGTGCCGCACTTCAGCAGGAAGTAGCTTCAATTCACAACTTTGAGGGGGCGTTGCAAAGGGCAAAAAATTTCTTTTTTGCTCGATCAACCGTTTTCGGTAATGATGATGATTTATTGTTTGATGGTTCTATGTTAGGGCAATCCTCAGAAGAACAAATTGGCCTAGCGCGCATATTGACAAGTTCAAGCGATAGAGACCGTTATTACAGTATTCGGGAGAATGCTATTGATGGGATTTCGTTTACCTTAGATAGTGGGGCTATTAATCCGGCATATGTTGATGCGATGAGAAGAGTTAATCGGGAACAGATGGATTTGGTGTTGTCAAAAATGTCTGTCGATCAGATGATGCAATACGGGACTCCGATGTTAGCCGTGAATGATGCGGTCACTTGGTCTGAACTCGGCGGATACACATTAATCGTTGGTGGAGCCATTTTCGGAATTGTTAGTACGTTTTTTGATCCATCTGTAGCTGGTTCCAAAGTTTTAGCTGGTGGCCTTATTGCAACAGGGGTCGCTGCCACATCAGTCATAGGTGCGGACATTTTAAAACACGGTGAAACGGGTAGACACCTCACGGGGGGAGAAATTGCTTTGTATGGGGTCTTAGGCGCAATCACACCGTTAAGATTTGGTTTCTTGGGAACAGTTGGTACTGCGACCACTAGATATACAACCACAGCAATGTTAACGGCTGGTACTTATACGTTGGCAAGAGTGGGTATTCAAAATGCCCCAAATTTAGCTCGAGTGGTTGGATTTTTAGAATTATCAGCGGCGACATCAGCGTTGGCAACTGGGCTTGGTGCGAGTTATAATGTTATGTCCGGCGGATGGGATAATATTGGAAATAATTTAGGAAATTGGGCTTTAGTTGGGGCTTCTGCGCCGCTTTCGGTGCTTGCTGTTGGCCGGGGTCTTACCATGCTTGGCGGTGGTGTAAAGGCTGGCGCTGCGGCCGAGGCCGGAGCAGCAACAGTAGCAGCAACGCCTGGACTATTAACGCGTGCATTTACATATGTGGGCGGCGCCAGAGGTGCGGCCGTGGCTTCAGCGTTGACATCTACGTCAGCAAGGAATTTATTTGTTGGAGCAAGAGATTTCGGTTTAATTGCCGGGTTAGGAAATCAAGCAGGATATCTTGGCGGCGTAATTGCGTCTGGGAAAGACTTTAGTGGGTATGAGTTTATAAAGTCTTTTGCTCAAGGTTATGGGGCTGGATTTGCGGGGGCGTTGGTTGTAGGCGGACTGGGTTTGGGATTACTTAAAACGGCCGCAGGACAACGGTTCATGAATATTTATACCCTTGGGTTGAAAGAAACGGCAACCTTCCAAGATTTTTTAATTGCTGGCCGAGCGTTAAATCTTCAAAATACAAAAATATTAGGCATCTCAATGACAGAAGCCACCCGACGGGTGATTATGACGCGTGCACTGCCAGGAGGCGTATTTAATATGGCTCGTGGCGCTGGAGCAGATTTTGCTCGGGATGGACAGCATAATAATGGAATTGGTGCTACTGCAGGTGATTTTTTGGTTGGAGCTGCTTTAGGCACTGTATTGGGAGGGCGTAATTTACCTGGAATATTATCTAGGGGGCGTTTGGGGACAAATATGCAAGCGCTTCAAATGGGCGGCGGGCAAATTTTTAAATTATTTGGTCAAGAGGTCGCCGTTAAGCGAGGCGTAGGAAGCTTATTAGGGCCAAGGTTTGCCCTAATGGGTGCGCTAGGAGCTCATGCGGAAACTTATTATAAGATAGATAAAGACGGAAAACCTGTGGAATATGGGCTAACAGGATACTTATTGAACGCCGCAGCGGGTTATTTTGTTTCGTCTTACTTCGGGGGATCGTCGTTAGCCGAGGCCATTGGAATAAGTATGCCAAAAACAGAAGTAGTAGGATCAGTAAATAGGATGGCGGCATGGGCAAAGGGAGTTAATCCGCAAGGCCTTCCTTTAAGAGACAGTCTGTTGCTAAGCAGTTCAACTAAACAAGGGCTTGGGAAATTTTTTACCAATGAAACTTTGGGTGGATATATAGCACGTCAAAGTGCTTTAGGCTCCGGTTCGGGGGCATTATTGGGGTATGGTGTGGGGGTCTCTGCGAATTTGGCTAATGGAAAAAGTGTAAGTGAATCGTTGTTATCCGGTAACACTCTTTTATATGCGTTGGGAGGTGGCGCTATCGGTGGGGTGATGGGCGCAATGCGCGGAGGGTTGCAGTTTGCTCGCCAGCAGGTATTGGGTGAATTAGCAAAGGAACAATTGAGTTTGCGGGTTCTTCTAGACAATCCACAGTTGGTTCGGTCTGTCACAATGTTTGGGGCCGCGGATTTTGCCTTAATTATGCCGGCCTTTGCGGCCATGACGGTTCCGGTGGAAGGAATAATTACATCTTCTATGGGAAATGATAATAAAACAATGGCGCAACATTTCAGGGGCGCTTTAAATAAATTATTCCTCGTTGATGCGCAAGGAAGAGAAATAGGTATATTTAACTCAATGTTGGTTCATATGCTTTCCGGATTTGATATGGGTACGGACATAGCTTTGCCATTAGCTTTAGGTCAAAAAAGATTATCTTCAATTGCCTTTGCCCGAACGACAGCTACAGGAGAAACAAAATATGTGGCTGGGGCATTTGACACCCTGATGGCGCATCCATATATGCATTCGCAATTGGCTACGGTAGCAAAGCTAACAAGCATCCATCAAATTACAGCCAATATGATTAGAGGAAATGATTTATTCATACAATCTATACAATCGTCAGCCCCAGCTGCCGCTGAACAAGCGCTTAGAGAAGAAAATTCCCGAAGACGAAGTCGTGGTTATGAGGAATTAACCGGCGCCGATGCGGCCCAATTTAAAGCGAATGCGGAAAGAAATTATGTGGATCAAAAGGTTGATGAAATGGCCAGTCAGGTAGCATTTTACAGTTTGCCGGGCTTTGCGGCAGGCGGAAGAGGTCGCACCATCCCGGGACTTGAAGAGGGGCCTTTGGCTGGGGGAAGTGGAGCGGGTATAACTCCTTCTACTCGAAGAGGGCCAACTGGTATCGGCAGTGGAGAAACGGGTTCTGTCGGATCTAGGACAGGATTTGAAGCAGACCAATTAGGATTAGCGTTAACATCTGGAGGAAGAGGCGTATTTGAGGTGACAATTCAGCAGGCAAAGGATCTTCATTCGCGCGGAAATGTCGAAGGGGCGGACATATTAGAACAAGCTCTAAGATTTGCTCCGGAAAAAACTACTAATGTAGATCAAATCATGGCGGATTCTAAAGGTCAAGCGGAACAAACAAGCGGAACACCTTTAAGTCGTTCACAGGCAGAACAATTAGCAGCTCAAAATGCTGAGTTTAATGGATGGCGATCTGCGCAAGTAAGCGAGTTACGAGAGTGGAGGGCAAATAATCCAACAACTAATATGGCTTCTGATTCATCTACAGGCGCATCGGATGGTGCGCGAAGTTTAACTAATTCTCAAGTTGAAATGCTTGTGAACACCCAAATTGTCAGATTAGAAGCGCAAGGCGGTGGACGGGAAAATTGGACAGAGACCCGGCAGCAATTAGGACAGGGGACATCACCTTTAAGCGTAAGAGAATTCCGGGATAGTAATGGACAGTTAAGGGTACGTATTACTGAAGGTAATGCCATTGAAGTTTATGAATATATTGATCCTCTGGCTTCAAGTGCGGAATCCATTGGTCGGTCTGGTCTTTGGTATTCACAGCAAGGTTCTGGCAGCAATGGGCGCACCCGAACAGTTTTAATCCATAATGGTGAAGGTTCTGTTCGATTGCATGAAATTTCTGAAATGGCTCGCACCCGTCAAAAAGATATGATGGATTTGGGAAAAGTGGTCGTGTCTGCTGAAGTAGCGGATAGGCTGTCTACAAGCACGCCGCATGATTTTGTTGAAAATGTGTTAGGGTATGTTGGGGAAGCAGGTCAGGGACGGACTATTGCGGAAAAAGCCAGCGGCTTACAGCCGCGCGCTCCGGATAGTCCGCTTAAGTTGCCGGATATTCTTACTCCTCCAATCACCGGTCCGCCAACCGGAATACTTTCAACCACCCTCCCGTTCTTAATGTCCAGAAGAGGAACTTCAGCTGAAACATCAACGTCTCGCCTGCGCGTCGGTGCTTCGGATGGATTAAAGGATAAGCAAAGAACAACAGAAGACGAATTAGTTGGTCCGTTGCGAAATGCTATGCAAAAAGGTCGCAACCAAGAACAGGTTAATATGGACGCGGCATTAAAAGACCAATTAGACTATCAACTTGATTTAGTAGAACGGCAAGTAATGTCTGGTGAAGCCGGGAAAGGTGAGATTTATTCTGTCGCCGGTGCGACCGGTTCAGGTAAAAGTTCGGTTTCTGTTCCGGCCATTGCGGCTGAATTAAAGGTGCGGTATGAACAGTTGTCTCAAAAATTAGGCAGAAAACTTCAAGCGCCTTTTGTTCTTTCTGTTGAAACTGATGCCTCGCAATTGCGGCAAAACTCAGAACAAACAGCTATTTGGGCTGGGAGAATCCGGACGGGTGAATTGTTGTCGGGTAAAGAGGGTCCACAGCTTTCTGTTCAAAGACTTGAACTTTCAAGAATGACACCAGAACAGATTATTGAAGCTATTAAGACTGGAGATGTTGGGCATATTACCAATATTGACCTCAAAACATTGTTGGGTACGGGATATGAAAAATCCTTTAGAGAGGCCATCGCTGAACGCGGAATTGATTTGCACGTTGGGGAAGATTTGGCTATGGCGGCTTTAAGCATGTCCAAAGAAGGCGGGAATGCGGTTAAGCAAAAAATGGCGGAAAATTTTGAAAGTACATTTGAAAGATTACAAAAAGACAATATTAAATTAGAAGCTCAAGCCACACCGATTATTACTGAATCCGGTGATGTTATTTTTATTGATCTGAGTTCGTCCAAGGGAGAAACACCACAGGGCCGTCGGGTAAATCTAAATCTTGAACATAGTCCCGAAGCCGAAAGGATTGCCTTAGATTTGGCTGGGGAAGCTAAATTAATTAGAAACGGTAGGGATATTACCATTGAAGAATTGCGCGGTATGGGACAAGAAGGTCAGCTCATTATCGGTATGGTTCAGGCGTCGATAAGATCAATGGTTCAGATTCGTACCGGCGAGAAGCGATTGCCAATTCATGGCAAAGAAACAATGATTGTCGATAGTTTTGGTGTGGGTACTGAAGGAGTAACCGAACGCGGCATTTTGCAGGTTATGGCAGACTATATGGCTTCACAGACGGCCGGTAAACAAAGTGGAAGAACGCCTATGCAAACAACGTTGAAAGACGTTGTTAATCGCGCAGAGGGAGCAAGAGTAACCGACTTAAAGATATATCAGACGACTAGGGATTCTGGTGGCAGCGTGCGATTGATGTCTGGTACTATTTCCGAAGCAAAGCTGAACAGATTGCGGATTATGTTCGGAGCTAAAGATTTTGGTATGGAAACCTTGAATGCTGCTGGGCGCAAACCATTTAGCGAAAGCGAATACACTGGTTTTGAAACAAACGATCCGCGCCAAGCGATTAGACAAGCATTGCAAAGCCGTCCGAATGAAACAGGAAACGTCACGGTTTTTGATGCAAGGATGGATCGAAATGCTTTAAGCTCCACCCCGGAAGCTAAATTTGATGAATTCTCCCGAATCGCACTAGAAGAGGCGGTTGCCACAGGAAAGACGGGGGCAATCATATTTGATGCAACGAAAAAGGCCTTTAGAGTAATTGATTTATCTCAAGGTCTCAAGGATACAAATTTAGACCCGATTAAGGATACAACAAGAGAGGATGGAAGTATTGATTCTGCTGTCAGTAAGATAGAGGAAATGATGGTAAAGGAAAATGGCTTAATCATTATTGCTGATCGATCCATGATGATAGGGGAGTCGTTGCGTGCCACAGAAAATGACATTGTTGCAATTGTGGCTGATCAGGGCACAGCTAATATGTTTTTGAAACAAGGGCCTGACCGTTTCCGGGGTATCACAGATTCTAAATCACCGAAATTAGAAGAAAGGGTGCAGGATTCTGAAGGTAATATGCTCCAGATTGAAAAGCAATTATTAGTTCTGGGAAATTCTAGAGGACAATCCTTTGATGCCTATAAATCTCGAACAGAGTCGAATCAAGTTGAATTTGACAAACAACTGTTAGATAGAGAATTATTAGATTTTGAACAAAGAGTAACGGAAGACTATTTTGATCAAATTGTGGAAATAGATCCAAGTATGAAACCAGCGCTTGAGGCGGCAAAGGATAGGACATTACAGGCAAACAGCATTTGGCAAAATCAAAACATAGGAAAGACGGGACGGTTAACGGCAGAAGTACATACCGAGAGTTTACGGCATACAGTAGAAACGTTGAAGGCAGAATTTGCAAAAGACGGAAGTTTATATGCAAGATTAAGCCCTGAAGCAAGAGAAAAAATTGATAGAGATATCCATAGTTTAGAATCGAATGAATTACAAATAACATTTGCTAAAGATTCTGTTTCGGCTGATGTTAGCGCATTAGTCGATGTTAGGACCCCGCGAGAATTGGTGCAGACCTTAAATGCTCGGGTCAAATTGGCTGATTTGCCGGAAATTTCAAATGGTTTTGCTCAAGGACAGCTTCGAATGTCAATTGCTGTGAAAGCTACAGGTGATCAATCTTCTTCGAACGTGCTTTCATCTATGCTGGCCAGAAGGCCTGAAATTATTCAAACTATAGCTCTCAATTCGGCTGGTGGTCCACAGTTAGTTAGCTTCGCTAACTACAATAATTCTGAAGCGCAGCATCATGGCATTACATTGCCAGCTCAATCACGATTCGATGCAAGAGACAACACAGTTTATTCTTTGCCAACAAGAACCAGCGGTGGCCAATCCATTACAACAACAAACGGCACTAGAGTTGACGTAAGTACGCCGTCCCGGGCAACACAAGCAGAATTAGCCACATTACAATCCAATTTGGCCAATGTCCGAGGCTTGGATAATGTGGATCGAATTGTATTGACTAACGATGCTGAAGTTAATGTCGGTGTTTCGGTTGAACGTGACGGACAAACAATAGTTTATTTACCAGTTGCTCTTACAAAAGGTAAATCCGGAACACCAATTACAATACAGAGCATTCCTTCAGCACCAAAAACACCAGAGCCAAAGACTACCAGTCAATCGGTACAACAATTAATACAATTATCTAGTGAAAGACAAATTACAGTTGAAGTTACTGGTTCAGATCAAGAGTTATCACAAACGGATTTAGATATATTAACAAGTAATTTGAAAAAAGTATCTGGAAGTTTAGAAGGTGTTGACCGGGTCGTATTGTCTGATCGGCTAAATGTTTCGGACAGTTATTCAACAGTTGAAGACGGAAAAACAACCATTTATTTGGCTAGAGGATATTCTAACGCAAGTGCCGGACGCCCGATATTTATCAGAGGTATAGAACCAACGAATTCTTCACAATCAAATCAAACGGATTCCGCTGTTCAGCAGGTTGTCCAGTTAGGCGCTAATAGAAGTATTCCGGTCTTAGAGTCACCGCAAAAATTAACCCAAGGAGAGTTGGCCACATTAGCGGCAAATTTAGGGCATGATCCTGCTTTTCAATCCGCGGCAAATCTTGTGTTGTTTGATTCAACCCAAGGATTGATCACAAATACATATGCGAGAAGGAATGATAAGGGAGAGGTAACTTATTACGCGAATCGCAGATTAGCCAATGGAAGAACGGGAAGGCCGATTCAATCGGCGGCAATTACGGAACCATCAAAGCCGCAGTTGGCGTTACCGGCCCCGGAAAAACCGGACACGCCGACAGATCAAACTTCTGCTGGCGAAAATAATGCACCGGAATTGGCTGTTATTTCACGTGATGCCAAGGGGAATCCGCAGAAAATCCTTGTTGCCGATTATTCAAGTAACAATATCGGGGCTGCCTTCGCGGTCTTAAATTTGGTACAAATACAACAGGAGGAAGAAGAAAAAGCGATTGCGGTTGTGGCGATGCCGCAAGTTAAAGGTAAAAATAAATCTGAAAAAGTCAAACCAATAACATTACCAATAGAAGACGGGCAGGTTAAAATTACGTCTTCTTCTAATGATGATTTTAGGGTTGTGTTTGACAAAAAAGATAAACGGATTGCGGGTGTTGTTATAAATGATGCTTATGTGCCAAATTTTGGAGGAAATTATGTTGTTACGAGAGAGTCGCCATTAGTGTTGTCCCAAGTTTCCTCAGGAGAAACAGCGAAAACAGTTAGAATTGAACAAAATGTGGAAATACATGATTTTGAGGTGAACACGACAGGACGGGTATTGGAAGATACAGACTATGGATTAAATGCCGGGGACAGAATTATTACAATAAATCCTGGAAGTCAAAGTTTTGTCCAACTGGTTCAAGCGAGAGACTCCCAACCTGGTAAGATTCTAGACTATATTACTGGCGGAATAAGCGTAGCGGATTCAGGCGATTATAAAGCTGCGATAGTAAATGGCCAATATATTGATCTTGATGCGCCTGGTTCAGATTTGACTATCCGTTTAGACGATCAAGGCAAAACAATGCTCAGCAAGTTAGGGTTGTCCAGATTTGCTAAACCTAATAATAAGGAAACAGTGGCGAGCAATACGGATGATGTCCAATTTGCTTCCATTTCAAAACAAGAATTTCATTCTGCATTAATTAAATCTGTCGCAATTCAAAGATATAATCAAATAACCCAAGCATCACATCACGGCATACTTAAAGATAACACGATCGTTGAAGCGGCTAAATTAGCACGCGTAATTGTGTCTGATTCCGATGATGTCCGTGTCCAAGAAACATTAATTACCAAAGAAGACGAAAAGGGGCGCCCCATAGCCATTAGGCCTGGTTTAAAAATATTTTCAACCCTTGAAGCTAAAAAAGCAATTGAGATGGCCGATATGGCTAAAGTCGAAGCGGCTTTGAAAGAAGTGGGTATTAATGACGAAGATGTTGCCATAGTGAAAAATGAAATAGCCCGCCTTCGTAATAATCCGGGAGCCGTTTACCAAGTAGATCAATTCGCCGCTCATGCGCCACAGCTTTTCGGATTATTAAACAAGGCCGACGTTACGACTGGTCTGAAAAATTTAGTTACACCGGCCGTATCCAATGACCGAGATTTGGCTTTATCTGCTCTTGAAACAATGGATGATGAGGGTATAGAAAAAGCCCTTTTAGATACTGGTTTTCTACCGGAAACAAGACAGGTTTTAAAAGCTGAATTAAAGAAAGTTCAACAAGACCCAAGCATTCTACAAAATTCACAACAATTGACTGCTCAAGCACCGATTCTTTCTCAAAACATAGACAGAATCGCATATCGTTTGGCCAATGAAACAAATGCCAATAGCGAACGTACGTTAATGCAGGCATTGAAAGCTATTGAAGTTGTTGATGCTTCAATTGTTGAGTCGATTTTAAACTCAGGTGCAGGGCAACAAGGACAAACACAAGCTTTACAGTTTGAGGCTCAAGAATTAAGAACCACGCCTTCCATAGGCCTGCAAAAAATGACATTGGAACAAAGGGCTCCGCAATTGGCTGCATTGTTGGATGAAGGTCGATCCGATTTCGCTAAGCGGTTAGCCGCAGTTGTCGAAATTAAAGAAGAAAATCCACAATCATTCGGAAATGTATTGAGAACTTGGCAAAGAAATTATGATTTAAATATTCAGTTTGATCCGCTGCTGGATTTAGGTGGCGGGCAAGGCGCTGAAACAATCGTTGAAACGGATACAATATCTTTGGGGATGAGCGCTCTTGTGAACATGTTGCCGTACTATTCAACAGGCATGGGTGCGGGTATACCGAAACACGAATTTTTCCATTTGAAAGACAATCAAGGAAACCGGAAAGGTGCCGATTCAGCAATGTTTGCCACAAGATTTCATAATTTGGGAGGAATGTTGTTAGTTGGTTTAAATCCAAAGGATTATGGGGCCAAAGGAAAGTCTTTCACGATGGCTGAACAAGTGACTCATAGAATTGAAAGTTTCTTAAAAGGATTGGGGGCTAGATCGGCGTATGAAGAAGGTTCTGTAAGTGAAGCAAAGGAACGGTCGTTATTGGCCGCGGACATTGCTGCTAGAGGGAGTTCTTTCGGATACACAGCCAAAGCAAATATTGAATATGCTCTGGCTATCATGAAAAATGGTACAATCAGCGCTCAAAACAACACTGGTAGAATTTATACAAATAATAACCAAAGCGTGGAAGTTCAATATGATGAAATGAAGCACGTAGTTAGTTTTGTCGTGACGGATCTTCAACAAGGGTTAAATTATAAAATTGAACAACACATTCCTTCTGCGGCGGAAATGTCAGAAGCCGAAAAAGGCATGAAGACCGCAAAAGGTGAATTTGATTTTGAACAAATAGCGATAAGCCGTTTAAATAGTTCAATGGTAAGAAGTGCACAGGAGTCGGCTTTACTTGATACAAGAGCAAAAGCAATGACTCAAATGACGGAGGATCCGCTTGTTTATCAAATTGCCAATAATCGAGGTAAAAGACTTCAAAGATCTTTGGATATAGCTGTTAAGAAAGGTGGAAATTTTAAAGGTATTGATGTAACTGCGGATAATGCTGTTCGTGTTGTATCGGAAATTATATCAACAGGCGACGTGGTTCGCACTGACAATGCAGATAACATTACGGTTGAATATGTAAATCCTAATACCGGAAGAGGTATGGTGGTTGACAAAACAACAGGTCAAATCAAAGAATTTATTTCTAAAGGCGGCTCTAAATTAGCCAAAAATGAAAGAGCGGTTATTCAGGACGGACGTACAAAGGCTGATGTGCAATTGGCAAAAAGAGTTGCGGTTCCAATTAAAGCCGTGCAGGCAGAGAATCAAGCGTTAGCAAAAACGGCTGATGCATCAATTTTAGGAGTGGCAGCTAGGGCTGCTGCATTAAAATTAGGGATTAAGGCTTCTGTGGAGGGTGCAGACTTAGATATATCATCCGAGAAAAAAGAAGGCTTAGCCAGATTAAAGAGTTCAAATTCAAGAACTAAAGCGATGATTTTAGCTTTAGTCGTTACGTCTGCTTTACAAGCATTTAATCCTTCCGATGCAAAAGCAACGGCAACGAATATGTTCAATGAAGCAAATGTTAGCCACGTCGCCTCGCTTCAACAAGCGGCACCAGATCTTGAGGATTATAAATTAGTGTATAGTCCTTCGTATGTATCTGCTGGCAAAGGTCTAAGTGGTAAACCGCAGACACAAGAAGTTGTTCAGGGATCAGAATTAACAGAACAAAATTTTGTTCCCGTTTTTGAAATGGTTGCTGATGACTCAGGATATCGTTTGGCTATGGTTAAACCGGCTGATTCTGCCACACAAGCCTTTGTAACAGAGTTGGTCAGATCAAACCTGCAACCGATTCGGTTATCAGCCGGACCGAATCCGCCGCCGGATCCGGATGAGGAAAATAATGCCAGTAATCAAATTGCCCCAATAGCCGAAAAACGAAAAAGAAATTCCAGTAGTTTTTCTGGAAATTTAAACGATAGAGATACCACTACTAATTTGTCCGGTGAAACCAGAAGGGCGGAAACAAGTAAGCGGTTTTCAGATAGTTTAAAGGATGTAGATAACCGATCAGTGAGATTATCGAATTTAAGTGGAATGGAAGGTTCGTCACCATATTATGGGTTGTTGGAGCCTCAGATGCCAACATTTTCAATCAGGAGTCCAGTGTCTTCTATTGTTTCAACACCACTAATGTTAAATGCTGGAAATATACTTAATACTAATCTGTCGACTTCTGTTAATTTTGATAACCAAGATGTCAACGGATTAATTAATTTTGACGGTCGTCCAATCCAGCTGTCTGGAATTTCATCGGTTGAGGCAAGTTCCGTCTTAAATAACGTATCAAGTAATATGCGGAACAACATTACATCAATTACGCAGGACAATAGATTAACTGCGCCAACCTTTATTGCCAATCAAAACGAATTAAGGTTGCCGCAATCATTCGTTCTAGATGCGACATTAAGCCAGAAGCCGATGGATATCAGCACGGTACAATCATTAGCTTTATTACCGGTAAGGACTGCGGAATCAAATATTTTAGGATTGCCGAGTCTTCAAACAGCCGATTCAGCTTTTTTGGCAAGTTCAGGGGCAGTGAATATCACATCTGTGACAAATATTGATATAACGTCATTAGCGATGTTTCCAAATATGGGATTATTGGGTGATCAATATAATTCTTCAAACAATAATGATATTCAGGGTTCATCATATCTGGTTGAGTTAAAGCCGGCCACCATTTCTGTTAACCAAGAATTTGCAAAATTGAAAGGTATAAAATCTTTAAAGGCAAAAACATTAAGAGCGCCTCCTAGATCAAAAATAACAACCTCTACGGATGCGGAATCAAACTTATTAGTCACTCCCGAATTACAGGATCAATCAACAGTCCCGGTCAGTCTGCCTACTTTAAATGTTCCTACTTCAGCTCCTGTTTTAACAGCGCCGTCCATTGTGGCGTTTCCATTATTATCTTCCAATAAAACCACAACAGTTATGCCAAGTGTAACGGCCAAAGATTTCGAGTTAGCCGCGGGAAGGACACAAACAGCTGGAATAAGCGCAATAGGTGATCAGGATCCGGTCACAATGATAAATAGGACGATTCAGATAAGTGAAAAAAATGGGGTTAAGCCTTTGGTAATTGCAGGCAATGATCAATCGTTTGATACGATGGTTCAGGAAATGGTAAATCAAAGGCGGCCTGTTTATGAAGCGATCGAAAGAAACGGGCGTTTAATGATCGTTAAAGCAGACACAGGAAGTCGTGAAGAAGTAAAAATAGAGGAAATTGCCGAAAAAGGGGTCATTATTGCGCGTGAAAATGTAAGAATGAATGAAAATGATCCACAGGTGAAAGAATTTGTTAAAGCTATAGGTTTGTCTCAAGACAATGTTGAGCGTCAAGGACAAATATTAACAGGGCTAAAAGGAGTGGGACAATTTAACCGCACTCCGACTACAACTCCAACGATTGTTAATTTTGCTTTGGCAACATTGAACAAAAATAATGATGCGGCGACGCAAGTGAATGAGGTGGAGTTAAGTACGCCAGCGGCCGGAATCAGCCAGATGAAGATCAGTAACGCGCAGCCAGTGGAGAATACGCAAGTGATGTCCGGGGAAGTGGCGAAGCTAGGCG
>JBFWOS010000003.1:678300-731122 GCA_050250375.1 Candidatus Omnitrophota bacterium | reverse complement strand
GCGGCGACGCAAGTGAATGAGGTGGAGTTAAGTACGCCAGCGGCCGGAATCAGCCAGATGAAGATCAGTAACGCGCAGCCAGTGGAGAATACGCAAGTGATGTCCGGGGAAGTGGCGAAGCTAGGCGGGACGATGAGCGTGTCAAGCGACCGGCGAACCGTGACGATCGAGTTACCAGAGCAAGGGCTGAAGCCAGCGGCAGTGAGAGCAACGAGTGATGCGGCGACGTTAGCGGCGGTGAATATAGGGGAACATGTGAGTATGGTGTTGCCGCAAGGGGCGACGATGACGGATAATCGAACCGATAAGAGCGGCGTGATGAGCGTGAGTGCGGCGCAAGGGATGAATAAGATATTGGCGGCGACGCAAGTGAATGAGGTGGAGTTAAGTACGCCAGCGGCCGGAATCAGCCAGATGAAGATCAGTAACGCGCAGCCAGTGGAGAATACGCAAGTGATGTCCGGGGAAGTGGCGAAGCTAGGCGGGACGATGAGCGTGTCAAGCGACCGGCGAACCGTGACGATCGAGTTACCAGAGCAAGGGCTGAAGCCAGCGGCAGTGAGAGCAACGAGTGATGCGGCGACGTTAGCGGCGGTGAAAATTAAGGCACCAATTACTGTTAAAGACTTGCAGGGATTTGCTAAGGAAGCAATCGATGATAATGATTTTGCCTCCGCTCAGGTTTATTTGAAACAAGCCGCATTGTTAAGTCCGAATAATAGAGAAACCAATGATATGCTGGAAAGAGCAACTATTGCTCTGAAATATAGTGACGCTCCGGTTTCTTCTCCAGCTCCAATAAGTAATAATGGAAGTAGTGTCGTTGGCAATATAAAGGATCCCGGATATTTTTATCATGTTTCTCCGGCAAGCAAGGCGAATCAGATTACACAGGGTGGATTAGACGCCAATGAGTCAGAAGACGGGTTGATTTGGTTTGTGGATCATCGTCAGGAAGGCTTTGGCAAATGGTATGGGGCTGAGTCATTAATATTTAGAGTGCCTAGAGTCGATTTGCGTGAAGGAACTCTTTCTAAAGGAAGAGGCGGGCATGCTTATACAAAATCAGTAAATGCAAATGATCTGGAACGTTATGATCAGGCAACAGGATCATGGGTGCCTGTTATTAAAGCAAAGTCAACCGCTAGCAGCGATAATGCGCAATTAGCTACTGCAACAAAAACATTTATTCCAAACGAATTAAGAGATACCGAAATTGAAACGTTATCCGGTTTAAGTAATCAACCTATCATTTTCCGTAAAGGAGCGATCACAAAACAATCCGCTCAACAAATTTTTGAAAATACACTGCCTTCACTAAGAGAATCGATAGCAGCGATGGATGTGACAACGGAGTTCACACGGCCTGTCCTTACAGATAACGGAAAAACATTATTACTTCCGGTCAAGGATATATTAAATCCGTCCCAAACAAATGATATTGTTATTCTTGAGCGACAAGATTTCGACCGTTATAAAACAGCCCAATCAGGCGCTACTGCAAAAACAGATTCTTCTCTAATTTTAACTGATTTACGAGATGCCGAAACGGAAACATTCGCCGATATTGCCGTTCAACCAATCATAATAAACCCAACAAATAAATCTGAAACGATCGTTCTTGAAAGATCAGACTTCGCGCGTTATAGACAAGAATCTCAAAGGCCTGAATATTCACAAAGGATTAGTTTACCTACGTCTATAGCGATTAGTTTTAGTGATCAAGGAAAAACAGACTTAAAGCAAATCAATATTAAATCTGAACAGTTGGAAATATCCGGCTTAACGGCCATCGAAGTAGAGACGGCGATACAAAATAGACTGGTCGTTCAGGGTAATCAAAAAGCCAAGTTCGCACGGATCGAGGTTGTAGAAGAAAGCTCAATGGTTTCTCCTGTTGCAACAACAGATCAGGGTGAAACCTTGTTGGTTAAGCCTTCCTTTATAAAGGGCACAGAAAAGGTGACCAGTGTTTTTGATATTGATCGTGAAATTTTAGCCCAAAAGGCAGGAGTAGATACAGCTCAAGATTATGGGGCCGTAGTTGTAAGGCCAGATTTTGATAAGTCCAAGATGACAACAAAATCTCCTATAAAAGCAGCCGTTAAAGATAATGCTGTTTTACCGGTAGCTGCCCAGATCAACGCCGTTATTTCAAATCCAACGGCCAGCGCAACAGAGGTTAAGACAGCCAAAGCTAACATGGTCCAAATAGCCTCACAACTAAGCGGAGATCCGACAAGAGCACAAGATTTACAAGCTGTTCAGGACCAAACAATTAATTTATCGGATACAATCACAACGCATTTTAGTAAACGGCTTTTCCCGGCTGAATTAGGCGATGCCATGGCCTATAATGTTGATTTTGACGTTCAATCGAATTTACGAGTAGGCGCACAATTTGAGTATAGTGAGCCGACCACTAAAAGAAGTATATTGGCACCTAAATCGACCCCGGAATCCCAAAAAATTGATCAAGTAACATATGTCGCCAGAACGATGGTTATTAATGCGTTGGATGAAAGAATTGATAAACGCAATGATCATGTAACGGTTAAAATGAATGAAACGGAAACAGGCGATGTCGTGTTAAGCGTTATTAATACCACCAACAAACCGGTTGATTATGAGAATTTCCGAGACCGCGCCATTGCACAATTAGATAACCCTGCTCTTAATTTGGTAAGATTCAAAGATAATTCAATTGGTTTCTTACCTAAAGAACAAGATTTGTTTGATGGCGAGCAAATAATTCCCGCTTCACAAAAAGCCAGTGTTAGAGCAGAAATTGAAGATATTTATAAAAATGAAAGCCGAAGGCAAGAATTTTTATTTATGGGCGGTTTATCCAGAGGAAAACAAACCAGCGAAAACGAATTTGGCGGAGCCGGTTTTGGATTGCGCAATGTTAAGGAATCTATGGACAGATTTGGCGGATCAGTTAAATTTGAGAGTACGCCTCTTAATGACGGAAGTGGAAACTATCAAACCACAGTTTCAGCCATATTCCCTGCCCAGACCGTGTTTACTCAAACACAAAAAGCAGAATTGATTGCTCAAAAAATTGCGATCGAACTTAATCGAGAAACTAATGGCAAATTAGCTGCAGCATTAAAAGAAGAGTCGCCAGCTACGCAAGATTTGGCTGCCCGGGTATTTGATTTGGCCGCCAATAATGCAGGTTCAGGATTATCAAGAAAGATGACAACCTTGAATCAAACGGTACCAGCGTACAGTTTTGGATATAAACTGGGACAATCCGTAAAGGGGCTCATCAGTAAAAATACAACGACTGACAACGCTACTCTGCCTAGCACGACATCAATACAACCGGCTGCGGTAACAAAAACATTTGCAAAATTCCAAAGAAATCCAGCAACGCCCGATGTTTCCGGATCAAACCAGCAAGAGTTAATTGCCGGTTTTGAAATTAGTAATAGCCGGCCAAAGTTAATAGCCCGCATAGCACAAGATCCGACAGTCAGCATTGGAATGGCGGTTATGCAGCATAGTGAAGAAAGTATAGATGCCTATAATCCAAAAATTGCAACAATGCTTGGGCGGGCAACGGCTAGTATCATAAATAATACGGTTAGTGAAAAAGGCGGGGAAGCGATTGACCGCGGGAATGGAGTGGTGGAATTTGTTTTACCATCAACCCTTTCCGAGGCAGAAATTAATCAAGCCCGAGCTGAGATACAAGATAACGTGTCCCGCTTTATTCCGTATCGATATGGTTTTGGAAAAGTATCATTGGTTGGGGCCAGTCAGGCAGATAAAACAAAGATTCTAGGTTCCCCCGCTACGCTAGGTGACTCAATTCTTAATGGGTTATACGAAGATATGGACGGTATGTTTATGGTCTTCGACAGAACTGGTGACGTTTCTACATTAAATTCAGATTTTGAAAATCAAGTCAACCGGTTGAATAACGCGCTTAGTTCGCAAGGGATCAAAGCGACTGTAAAGGTTGAGGGGGAAGCCATGCGGCTATTTAGCCCAGAGGTTTCTGTAGGGATTGATTCTACAGCGACCAGACCGGTATTGGCGTCACAGCCAGCCGAAGTCGATGTTGAAAAAGTATATAGTTCAGCGATTAACCGAGTACAATCTTCTTTGGGTGCTAAAATACGCGCATTTGATATCGAAAATAGCTATGAAAGTGTCGCCCCATTAACGATGACAGAAAGGACCAAGTTAGTTGATAGTATTAAAGCTACGTCAGGATTATCGTTTAATCCAAGTCATGTTGGACCAGCCGGTACCTTCGAGAAAGCACGGGTTGTTTCGGCGATCGACTCCGTAATAAAGGCTGGTAAGAAACCGGAAATGGTGGTCGTCAGCTTAAGAGGAACAAATCTAGAAGGACAGATGAAGCCGCAAGATCTGCCCGCTATCTACAGTAGTATAGAAGCTCAGAATATTCAGGGTGCCATCGTTACGTTTGATCTTCCAACGGATGTTTATGTAACCGTAGATCAGGATAGAAACCCACAATCCATTAAATCGTCCTCCCAAATCACTTCATTGGTTAATTCTATTGAGCAGAGAGTTAATCAAACGAGATCTGATGCAGATAAAATTAAATTGGCAGCAGGTGTTGTTTCGATCAATGAGATGGATTTGAATGAAGGTGGTGTTGCTTCCGCGTATGATCTTGCAAAGAATTTGGCTGTGACGGACACAAGCAAAACAAATGTTCCTACATTCAAAACATCGACCGGAGCAGATGTCAAAATTTATGAACGAAAAGTGGCGGATGAAGTCCGCGTTGCATTTGCCAATTCAAGAGCTGAGCAAAGGGCCCAGTCGCAAAAGATTCTTGAAACTGAATTTGGAGCACAGGAAACAGCTTTATACACCCAAGGCGGCCAGCAGACAGTGATCGTAACCATTGCGTCTACGGCTGATTCAGATGCCCTGGCACAAGTCAGAAATTCAGACACATTAGTTATAAGAGGCAATACGATTGAAAATCCTAATAACGTTGCGCATAACATTAACGGTATGGTCGTAAGACCAGGTGAACAAATTGAGGCGAATGAAATCAAGGCCATTTCATTTGGTGACCAAAAGATCGCATTGCCTGTTAAAGATAACAAAGTTGCCGCTATTGTCCAAGCAAAAACGCAGGCGGGAGTTTTACAAATCGCAAAAGGTGATCCGATTGAGTACGATGCAAATGGCGATATTTCCCAGATAGGACAAATCAAATTTGAACCTGTTGCACAGGATCAAGGCAATGTGGCTCCTATCAAGGCTGTTGTTGTCAGTAAAGATTTAGGTGCGTTCAGGATAACAAATATTAACTATAATGTCCAAACACCTGGACAAGCTGCGCCTGAGTCATATGAGTTGGATATTAGTGAAGCCCCGGCCATTGTCTTGAAAGCGGCAGGATTTGATAACAAACCTGTTGTGAATAACAGAATAAGGGTTAGCGCTCAAGAATTTGAATCTGCGATTTCAGGTTCGGATGCTACATTTGATAAAGTGCGAACACAGCTCGTTAGTTTCATCAATTCAAGTAAGGCTATTCAGAATCGGACTGCACCAATCAGTGAAGCAGAAATTAATACGCTTACAGACAATTTCATCAGCGAATCAGGTCTAAATCCAATTGAAGTTGCGCAATTTAAATATAGATTTGATGCAAATACGTTAGCTACAAATGAACAGGGTAAATTAGAAGTTAAAAAATTAACCGCAAAGGTTTTACCAGATAACGATGAGGCGGCTACAAGTGATTTTATCCAGCGTGGACAATTATCAGCGCAAGTGGCAGGTATTTTGGATAGACAAAAAATCATAAATAAAGTTGTGGGTGTTAGTTCAGTTAATGCCGCGCAATTATCAAAACTTAAGACCTTTGATGCGGCGAAGTTGGCGGTAGCGCCAAGTTTCTTGTCCGATCTGCAGCCTGGCGGAACTGAGTATGACCGAAAAGTAATCAACCAGCACAAAGAAGTTACGGGGATATTGGCGCAAGCCAGCGCACAACAAATGCCGCTTAACGGAATACTAGAGTTGTTGAATTCCCAGATGTTGGATCCAGAAGGTGTATTAAGTGAGTTGGATGATATAGACATACAAATTGACACAGAAAAGTTAGGTTATCGAGGAGTTCCTGCGGCAAAACTCCCGCGGATGATTTTCACACAACAGGCGGAAAGAGGGGAATTTAACAAGCTGAACCCCGAAGAAATTAATCCGAAAGACGATTCAGGGATCATCGTTTCAATCCTTAATATAAAATCAAGTCAAACAAGCAGTGATAATGAAGCAAAAGTTGTTTCTCTGGAGCCGGTTTCGTTACAAAGTGCGATTATAATAGCCCGACAGGATGATCGAAGTACGATTACAGAGCAAGTCCGCAGTTTTGTCCAGGCAGGAAACACAAAATTAACAGCCAAAGAGTTAGAGCAATCAACGAACAATTTGTTACAGAATGTCATATTTGGTAACAGCGGGGAAGATTTAAGGGCGACAACAAGTCAGTTATTCGGAAGTAAAGCGGGCCGCAAGGTAGTCATGGCGTTAACGGTCAAGGATAAAGATGGGAAAGCCAAGACGGATAGTGAGACATTGGCAAGTATCAAAGAATACAATTTAAACCTGATGCTTAATTCTTCTAATTTGAGGGAACGAAATGCGGCGATTAGACAGGTTAGTGATCACATGGACAGGATTTCAGAATTACCGCAGCCGATCAGAGAGAAAGTAGTTGCTCTTTATAATCAAGCCGTCCGGGCAACCGCCAGCAATGATTATGAAAAAGAAGTGGCACAGGCGTTGGAAATTACAGGTAAAGACAGCTACAAGTTAACGGTTAATGAATTTATCCTTAAAGGCGCAAAAGAAACCGCCCAATTGCCAGGACAGGCGGATAAAGCAAAGGCAGTGTATGGGGCGGTTGAATTTTCAGTGGATGAAAAAGGCGATGTAATCAGCAATACGGTAAAGTACAGTGGATTTACCGGGGAAACGCCGAAAATTGAAACGAAAGATCTTCAGCGATTTGTAGGAACGCATCGGCAAAATATCAATATAGCCTTGGGAGCAGATACATCCGACCGATTGGCGAGTGAGAATAACCAGGTAGAGGGATTGAGCCAGCCAAGAATGGGAGGAGGATTGGTTCAGTTAGATAAGTCAAATCTACCGGCCCAGCCGCAGGTGAAAGGCTTAAGAATAGTTGATTTAGCGACTCTACAAAATGGGGAAAAGCAAGATATAAGCCGAAAGACAGTTGTTAGCACACTACCAACGGCTGTTACAAGTGACAATGCACAATTAGCGACGGCAACAATAGATCCAGCAGCGCTTAAGACACAAGCGATGAGTGTTTTACCGCAGATGGAAGCGGTGGTGATGAAAGATATCTTAAGGAAACAAAACGTCAGATTAAGCAATGATCCTGTGGCGCAAGCGCAAGCGATAACAGAAGCACAGACAATAGAAGCTGAGTTAAGAGTGGTGAAGAGTGCAGCGGTCCAATCAAATAACACAATCAGTAATGAACGAATGGCAACGATCGCGCCGACACTGGTGAAGAAGATCGAAAGTAATCCTGAGTTTGCGCAGGCGGTGGCGAGCGCGTATGGAGTAACGACAGCCAGTAACAGTAAGATCGCATCAACAGCAGTAAGACCGAATATCGTTATGAAGTATGCGGGACGGGATATAGAGATCCAGACCAGTGAGTTAAGTCCGTTCCAGGCCAGAAGCGTGATGGGACAATTAGAGGGGGTAAAGGTTAGTGGAATAGAAAAAGTGACGGCAGTGACGTTTGCGAGCAATGAAAGGATGGAAGGGGCAACATATACAACAGTCGATGAAGGCAAGACGTTAGTGATCAACGCCGGACAGATAGGAAAATTAACCAGCGGACAGGACACAGCCATCACGAAGTTAAGCGGGGAAAGAACGAGAGAAGATTTGGGAATCGCCAATGTTAAGACCAATGAACAGATCGCGACGGCCCGTGTGGTTACATCAACAACATCTTTAATTAATGATCAACAGCCTCAATTAATTGGAATTACGCCGGCCAGAACCCGCTTTGTTGAAGCCAAGGCTGCTTTGGAATCGAAAGGAACTAAACCTGTATTAGCAGAGCAATTCGTATTGGAAGCCGGAACTCAAACACATGCTGAAATGGCCAGTATTCTTACAGCCCAATTAGCAGAGCTTCCTTATAATAATGAAGCAGGACGTTCATTAGAAATGTCCGGTCAACCCCAGCAAAAGATCAGCAGAATAAATAATTTTGTTCAATCCAGATTAAAAGAATTTGAATCCACTGGAAAATGGAACGGCGACACAGCAGAAATCAATGATATTCTAACCAGCGATAGCAGAGAGTTGTTCAAGAATGAAATTTACCCTGAATCCGGTCAACAAGGCATTGGGTACAATGTTGAAATCGGACAAGTGGCCCAGCAGCCAGTATTACGATTACAAACATTTGGAATCAACAGAGAAGGTTCTTCATTCAAAGTGGAACGACAAGATGAAATGACCATTAATCTTGCAACAGGTAAATTAAACTTGGATCTGCAAAAAATTGAATCAAATACGAATTTTGGTAATTTAAATCAAATTTCTTCTACTGAAAATTCGCAATTAGCCACTGGTTCTCAGTTCAATGATTTGAGAAGTAATGCGGGAGCGGTTGAAATGCAGCCTATTTCCTTCAGCGGTATACAAGCAACCCAAAATCCAATTACTTCTTCTGATACCGACACAACATTGCCAGCGAAGGTAGCTCTTACTGATACAATGCCAAGAGCCCCAAGTGTTGTCAAAACAACGGCAACAACCGGAGAAAGAGTTTCCACTCCGTCTGTCACGCTTGATTCGTCTCAAATGACCGTTACGCAGCAACCCACCGCACCGGTCACGCCAAATTTAAACCTTCCAACGATTGATAACGCAACATTACCAACTTTACAAGCACCGATTCTACCAGTGAATGTTAACACGTTGCCAGTAACCAGCGGGTTTATGACATTGTCGTCAAATCGTAATACAGAAAAAACGATTGATGGGGCTATGTTAAGCCGAATACCGGGAACATCAGATGCATCGGATGTGAGTGCGCAGGTAAATACGGCCAGCGGGATCACGCAGTTATTAAATTCAAACAAAGATTCAAGCGCCCGAGTAATGTCCAGCGAAATACCTGCCCAGGCAACTATAAATACTTTTGTTGTGCCATCAGGAGCAGGGATACAGATGGTCAAATTCGATGTGAATAATCGAATTGCTGAAAAGGTGGTGGCTAACGGAGTCGAATTTAATGTCGGCGATAAGGTTGAAGTGACAGGGGCAGATCAAAAAACATATAGAATTCTTGATAAAGAAACGAACCTGCCAAAGGCTCAAGTACGGCTGGATGTTAATTATCAGGCTCCCCGATATACCGAAGTGGCCTATGATCAAGGATACGAAAGCGACTTCCTTAATATCACAGGTGTACGATACGACAATCAAATTGAAACAGCTGCACCTGAGTTAATTGTAAGAAGCACACCAAAATTGATAAACGCATTAAAAGCTAAAAAAGCGGATGCGAAGTTAATTGCTAAATTTGAATCTCCGGATGAGTCTGGGTTGAGTCGTATTACATTAAATGAATATGAACAAAATTTTGAAATCAACGAGGAAACATTTGAAACAACGTTAGCTCGTCGAAACCTTTATTTAGCGAAAGCAGAAGCTAACAGCAATCGAGCGATAGTAGTCAAGAATGTCCAAAAAGACAGCACCGAATATGAGACGGTTTTACCAACTTTGCAGGCTATGGAACAAGTGGGCGGACAATTGCAGACCTTGGTTTCAATGAAAGCCGATGTTAAAGGCGACGTTGCCCGCGAGCAGCAATTATTGAGGGCAATGCAAGGACAAACCAGTGCGGAAAAAGCGGATGTCGTTGTCTTGACCAGTTCAGCACAACAGATCAATCAATTAGATCAAGAATTTTTCACGCAAGAGATTGCAGCCGGACGAATGAACGAATTGGATGTGGATAGCTTTAGAAGAAAGCTGGGGAACCGCATGTTTGTGGCGGTGGCAGATCCACAAACAAACACAATCTACACAACACAAGCACAAACAGCTGACCTGCAACAACAATTAGGCCATGAATTGGTTGCATTAGGAAACAAGACAACGAATGATCAGCAAACAGTGGCTGTGCTGGAATCAAGATATGCGGCGTTAGGATTGGATACTTCTGCGATAACCGACCGGTCAAAAGAGGCAACAACTTTCGCCCAAAAGTCTGCAGCGGTTACAACGATTGTCCGCGCTCCGAAATTTGAAGTGGCGCCGATAACATCGGGAGAAATTAAAACCGGTTCATCAGTCGTATTGAAAGATCACTCACCGCTTCAGCAAGCAATTACAAATCGTGATGCTTATATTCAGGAAGTTACAGATTTTGTCAATAATCGTCAAGCAGCTGTTAATAGTGAAGTCGGCCGCAATGAAATTACATTTGAAAATACAATTCGTCCTTTGGCTGCTCAGATAGAAAAAGCCCCTGAGCTTCGCCAGTCAATTCTTACCACAATCGCTCAAATTTATAAAGCTAATCCGGAAATTGGCCGCGATGCAGAGATCATTCGATTCGATCGTCCTGTTGACCGTGTGGAAATATCTCTGGCCCCTGAACAGGTAGCGTTAATTACTCCTAAGCTTGACCCGAGTCCGTATAGAACCCAAAGAGCGATTGAAGGGATCGTGGCTGAAGATCCGGTTGTCCTGGATTTTGTCGGTTCGGGAGATGGTGAAATTAATATTTATGATGGAAATAATAGAGTAACATTAGCCAAAGAAATGGGCGTCGGATTAAAGGCTTATGTTAAATCATCTGATGCGGATAAAATTTTAGCTAAGCTGACAGTAACGCCGCTGCAAGGAAATAATCTTAATGAAAGAATGCAAACAGAAGAACAGGTTGAATTTAGCATTATCGCGGATGCTGATAGTATCCAGCGTCCGGGCTTAAATCAAGAACAAAGAACAAAAATTGCAACCAAGAAAACAGCCTCTCAGGTGAAATCTTCAAAATATGACACTCCGGGTGATATACAGTTGTCCTTGTTCGGAGCCACGCCTGAGCTTTTAAGGCCCGATGCAAATGAAACAAATATTTTATCACGCAACCGAACCCAGTTGAATCGATACTTTGGTGTAAGATTTGGTCAGGACGGTATTGATACGTTAAAGGCAAGACTGGAACAAGATCCGACGGCTTATATTGGTTTTGCCGATATGTCCAAAGTAGCAGCTATGGATAAAGCATATGTTTCTCCGGTCGTTGATGCCTTGATCCCGGCTGCTGTGCGAGTCATTGATAATACGGTCAAAAAATACGGTGGAAAAGCGATCAGAAAGTCAGGTGATGAGATTGAGTTTATCTTGCCTTCTAGTTTAACGGAAAGTCAGGTAGACCAGATTCGTGTTGAAATACAAAAGAATGTAGCCAGTTTTGTTCCGGGAAGATTCGGTTTCGGGCAAATTAAATTTGATGGAATTACCTCCGAAAATCGCGATCGCGTTATGAATATTGCCCAGGCAAATATAGGCGACTCAATTCTGAACGGTGTGTTTAGCGATGATGATGGATTGTTTATGGTGTTTGACCGGCAAGGCGGAGTTACTGAATTAGATCGGGATTTTGAAAATCAAGTCGTCTTGTTAAATGCTGCATTAGCCACTGAAGGGGTAAAAGGTCAAGTTATGCGTCAGGGAGACGCAATGAGGTTATTCAGTCCTCAGGTCGTGGTTGGTATTGATATGGCGAAAGAACGGCCGATTGTTGTGAATGAAAGCAACGAAATTGACACGGCTGCTATTTATGGAAGAGCCATCCGCAGGGCAGAGTTTATTCAAAGTAAAGCCAAAGAGACCGGCCGGCCGGGGCTTGAAACATCATTCACTAAGGAATTAGCCAGCTTTACAGATCAAACAGCATCTCATCTAACGAAATTAACCGAAGACCAGAAGAGTGATTTTATCAGAACAATAAATCCGGAAGCTTCCGCGACCCAAATTTATTCTGATCAAGTTGAACCTGTTTTTCTTGCTGTCAAACGGGAAGAGTTAGGTAAAATCTTGGCTCCGGTCAGAGAAGCGGGCCGAGAAGTTACAGTTATCAAGCTGGATCCGAGATATAGACCGCAAGGGCAAATGGCTCAAAAAGTAGAGGCCGCTTATCAATCAGGTGATCATACACCGGATTCGCTAAGACAGGCCGAAGATGGAACGTTTGGTTTTAAGGTCATAAATGAAATGACCGATCATGAAAAAGCTAATGAAGTTATTGCCTCGTTGGCAGTAACTTATAACGATACTTTAAAAGAATTAGGTGTGGATGGAGGATTTGTTTCTAGAGGTCCGCCGGATGGTTATATTGTTACGATTGATAATGGACGTAATCCCCAACTTACCCGATCTCCAGATGAAATCGCCAGAATGGTCGATGCCTTCGCCAGAAATATCAACGCAACAATGCCTGTCGATGCAAAAGTAGAATTAAAAGCCAGTGTTGTTTCTTCTGATCAGTTGGAAGACGGTGTTAATGAAATATTAACCACAGCTGATAAATTAGGGAAGATCAGTACAGAAGGAACCAGAATACCCACCATTCAATCAGGTGAGACTGTTACGATGACATATCCTGCCACAGCAAGATTTGAACAGGGTATGCGACCGACAACGGTAACGGTCAAATTCTTTACAAGTGATACAAGACAAGAATTTAATCAGCAATCTGCAAAAGCCAGAAATCAAGAGCGGGTCAAGTTCTCTGAAATATTAGAAAATACTTTTGGCAATCAAGATATGGTTCGGTCTTCTAACTTGGTTGTGATCGCAGGTGATAGAACGACAGATCCTAAAGAGCGAGAAGTGGCCAAAGCACAATTTGTGTCCCTAGCGTTAAACAATCAAGACATTATTAAGGAAGATTTTGATTCAGAAACGGTGGATATATCACAAGTAATTTCAAGACATGCCACAAAAGCCACGTATCTCGGCCAAGCCAATCCAGCTAAGTCAGAAAGGATCAAGGTAACGGCACAAGAAAGTCTTAGGGTTGGGTTAGGTTTTGAAATCCCAGAAGCGGTATTGGCTAATACAGATTCCTCTTCATATCCATTTATGGTTGGACAAAAACGTGCAATTATAGAAAGGATTACGAATGAGTTAGTTGTTAATGCGCTAGACGCGAGCGCTGACAAAGAAAATGGAATTGTGAGCGTTGATTTAGCTGAAACATATTCCGGGGATGTTGTATTAAGCGTAACTAACAGGGCTAAATCAGGAATTGATTATACATCTCTTTATCAACGAGCTGTTGCCCAGATGGAAAATTCTGAGATGGTGAATATTCGGGATGCTAAAGGGCATGTTGGATTTGTCCAAAAAGGCGTACCGCTTAAGAAGGGACAAAAGGAAATCAGCGCTGAAGAAATGAAAGCGGAGTTGAACAAAATTAATGCTATCCCGGCACGCCAGCAGGATTTATTGTTTATGCCGGGCTTATCAAGTGGAAAAGAAGAAACCTTAAGTTTGACCCAAGGAAGAGGCGTTGGATTAAACCTTATTCAGGCTCAATTGGCCAAATTTGGCGGATGGATTAAAGTAAAGAGCGAGCCTGCAAATGACGGTTCGGGAGAATTTGAAACAACATTCTCAGCGGTATTTCCGGAAAAGACAGTCTTTTCCAAACCAACGCAACAAGCACAAAAATTATCACGTCGAATAATCGCAGAATTAGAAAAAGATGAAAATCAACCGCTAGCGCAAACATTAAGTAAAGGATCTTTAACGTCAGTTGCAGCAAAAGTTTATGATTTAGCTGAAAATAGCGACCAAAAAACGTTTACTTTGGAAGTCAGCAATCTCGCCCAAGAGATCAGAAAAGCGCAAGTTGCGTTAGCCGAAAAAGCACCGGCTCCACAAAATTTAAGCGACAATGCCGTTCTTGCATCAACACAAACAAGTTATGGCCAAGTTGAAGTCAACAATCAGCCGTTTATCGCTTCTCAATCGGCATCACTCAGCACAAGAGCGGCGTCTTCATTAAATATTCAAAAACAGTCGGGAAACACATCAGACAATGCCGTATTGCCGGGTAATAATCCAATTATAAGTGCCATGCAAATTGATTTTGGTAGCGGGGAAGCCAAATTACAAGCGTTAGGTCAACGGCTCGATCAGATTGGTGATGGTTCATATACTTGGGTATATAAAATGAATGAAGATGTCGCTGTAAGAGTTATTAAAGATAAAACTCTGCCCGCGGCAAGAATTCAAAACGAAATTCAGGCCTTCCAGACATTGGGGAACGAATTAAACATTGCGCCAAGTTTGATTGATCATGGGGTAGGCCAAGATGGACGGCAAGTCATTCTGGTTGATTATGTGCCAGGTACTTCTTTAGACAAAAAAGATAACTTTGATCGAAGTGACGCCGAGCAAGTCACCCGAATGCTGCTCACACTGTATTCCAATAATATTTATGTCGGCGATCCGATCAAGCCGTCTAGTGTCATTATCTCCGGCGGTCAGGCCAAATTAGTCGATCCGGGGCAAATAACAAATTTTAACGCTCAAGGCAGTGTTCAAGATTTATTTGCTCAATTTAAGAAAAATGATTACGCCATGTGGGCGCCGATTGATAGAAATGGTGATTTAGCCGGCATGGTCGATGGTATTATCTCAGGAAGGATTGATGTATCTAGAGTTAATGTTCCACGGTTATCTAGACCGACAACCGCTGACGCGGCGAAATTAGCGACAGCGTCCAGTTTCTTGCCTGATTCGCAATCTGTAAGGGCTGATTTTGACCGTAAACTGGTCAAACAGCACAATGCGGTTACCGGGATCATAGCCGAGGCCACCCAGCAGCAACTGCCTTTGAATGGAATCCTTGAACTTGTTAATGAAGCTCTGTTGGATCCAGAGGGCGTATTAACTGAATTGGATGACATCAAGGTTGATGTAGAAAAGCTGGCGTATCGCGGAGTTCCGGCGACAAAGCTTTCCGGAATGATTTTCCGTCAACAAGCGGAACGAGGAGAATTTAAAAAGCTTAATCCGGAACAAATTGATCCTAAAGATGATTCCGGGGTGATTGTATCTATTCTTAATTTTAGAGCAAGCCAGACATCCGATGAAAATTCGGATCAAGTGGTTTCCTTGGAGCCGGTTTCATTACAGAACGCAATTATTATTGCAAAACAAGATGATCGTGGAGCGATCACAGACCAGGTCCGCAGTTTAGTTCAAGCAGGAAATACCAGATTAACGGCCAAAGAACTTGAGCAATCAACCAGTAATTTGATGCAGAATGTAATATTTGGTAACAGCGGGGAAGATTTAAAGGCAACAACAAGTCAATTATTGGGAAGCAAGGCCGGCCGTAAAGTTGTGATGGCGTTAACGATTAAAGATAAAGACGGCAAGGCAAGAACGGACAGTGAGACGCTGGCCAGCATCAAAGAATACAATTTAAGCCAGATGATTAATTCTTCGAATTTAAGGGAACGGAATGCGGCGATTAAGCAAGTGGCAGAGCACGTAGATAGGATGTCAGAGTTGCCGCAGCCGATCAGAGAAAAAGTGGCCACATTGTATAATCAGGCTGTACGAGCCACCGCTGGTAATGATTTTGAGAAACAAGTGGCGCAGGCGTTGGAGATCACCAGCGATAATACGTATAAATTAACGGTGAATGAATTTGTTCTCAATGGCGGAAAAGAAGTGGCGCAGTTGCCTGGACAGGCGGATAAAGCAAAGGCGGTGTATGGAGCGGTTGAGTTTTCAGTAGATGAAAAGGGTGAGATCAAAAATGATTCAATCAAGTACAGTGGATTTAAAGAAACGGCTCCAAGGGTAGAAACAAAAGATCTTCAGCGGTTTGTCGCAACGCATCGGCAGAATATAGCTATAGCGATTGGGGCGGATACTTCAGAGAGGTTGGCCAGCGACAACAATCCGGTTGTTAATACAACAACCCAAAAACGGATTGGCGGTGTTTCAGATCAAGTGACTTTGGCGCTTCCTGCTCAACCACAAATCTCAGGTTTGAAAATCGTTGACTTAGATGCTCTTCGAAATGGCGATAACCAAAAGAAGACGGATAAACCAGTTCTAAGTTCACAATCTTTTGTGCCCACAGCGGACAACGCACAATTGGCGACAGGTGTTTCCCAAGGGGATAGAATTAAGACGCAAGTACAGTCTGACGGCAGAACAAGAACAAATCAAAGTTATAAATTTTTAGTTACACCACAGGCAGAGGTTAAATTCTTTGTTGAAGGGAAAGAAGCTAAACTTTTATCTCCAGAAGGAACAAAGGGCTGGGTTTTTGAATCACCTGAGGATAAGAGTGAAGCGATTAAATTTATTCCCGGTGGAGCAGCTACGGTTGATACAGAATACGCAAAATTAAAGAGCATGGGCGAGGCAAATATATCACCCAAAGCCAGAGGTGTACAAAAGATCAATCAAGATCGAGACGCTGTATTACGTATGGAAAAAGTAAATGGGCAAAGTATTTGGGATAAAGGAGAATACACAGAGCAAGACGCAAAATTGGTCAATGATTTGGTTGACCGGCTGGTTGACAATAAGATAATCATCAAAGACTTTACCATGAAGAACATCATGATCGGAACAACGGCTTCTATTACAGTTCCAAGAGCGCTAGTTGTCGATGCCGGCGCAGCCGATCTTTTTGATGGATCTGAACAAGAATTACGAAAGTATTACGGCGACAGCCTTTCCAGAGCAGCATCAGCGGTATCGAATAAATCATCCACCCAGGACCCATTGGCAAGAGTTATAACAACGAGAGAAAGTTTCTTTGCTGATGTATTTGAGAAAGTTAAAAAGGGTAATCGATTCTCAGTCGTCGGGGTTAAACCGGTAACCCAGTCAATAACAAGAAGCAATCTTCCTTTAGATGAATCAACCTTCTTGGCCGTATCCAATCCTAATGCAGAAACAATTTCATTAGTTAATAAACGGCAAGGGAATAGTATTACCCAGGCCCGATTGGATATTCGGCAATTAGATGCGCTTCAAATAATGCCGGCTGAAGTTAAAAATGCAATAGAGAACCGTCTGGTCGTTACGGGGGCACAAATTGAAAAAATTAAAGAAGTCGTTGTTATGCCTGAAACAAGCATCATTACACCTGCCGCGACCACGAATAACGGCACGACATTGTTAGTTAAAGAATCATTTATTAAGGGGCCGGGCATAAAAGCGTTTAGTTTGCCAGAAATCAAGCGTCAAGATTTGAATTTGGGGGCTGGCAAAGAAGGGGCAACCGCTACAGCGACTATCAGTCAGATTGAAGCAACTACCGCAAAAACGTTCGATGTTCAATCAATTACAGCAGATAGTTCAATATTGGCAAAGGCCAATCCTCAAGTTGCAAGAATATTAGCATCTGGAATTGATAAAAAGTTGACATTACCGGAAATGATGGAGCAAGTCAAGGCTACTGTTGACACAGCGGATGCTCCGAAATTTGATCGAAATGATTTGGCCTTCCATGGGACCTTCCCGCAAAATTTACCAAGACTTATTGCCAGTCAGAAATTATATTCACAGGCAGATTTGAACAAACAAGGAGTATTGGATCAAGTTGAATTTTATGGAATGGATATGGATTTAAATGAAGGCGGAGAGTTGGCTTTAGATAATCAGGTTTATTTCACGTTGGGAAGTTTTAGCAATGCTTATGCTAAAGAAGGAATCTCTGGAATCATCTTGCCTAAACAGGATATCAAGGGCCGTAAATCAATAAAAACATCAGATATAGAATCAGTTGTGTCCTCAACGGATCCGGTTTCTTTAAATAGGGCGGTGTTTATTGCAGATGTTGCAGAGCGAGAATCCATTATACGACAAGTAAGCCAGATCGTATCCAAAGAAAATCCTGGCATGCCTGCAGCTATGCTCACCCAAAGAACCAATCAATTAATGGAAAACGTTTTGTTTGTTAAGAGTGATGCAGATATGCAGTTTGTTGTTGACGATCTGACAATCGAACCGCAAGGCAGAATGATTTTAAGTCAGGCCTTTTCAAAAGGAATCACAACCGATAATGCCCAATTAACAAGTGGAAACAGACAAACAGCATCAGTTCAAACGGTCATAAATCTGAGTGATGAATTAAATAGCGTTGTTGTAAACCATCCGGATTCAAAGAGAATTGATATTGTGCGTGCCGATGAAGAAGTTGCGTTTGCGGGGAACAGTATGATTGAAAAGTTATTTGTTCCTGAGCTCATTGAAAACGCCTTAGATCAACAAACCAACGGTCCGATCCAAGTGAGCCTGCAAAAATCTGGAGATAATATTGTTTTTGAAGTAGGCAATCAAGGGGCTGTCAATTATCCAGCTCTTCGCCAAAGGCTCAATCAAGTCGCCAAAGAAGGACGATTGGATTATAACCCCGAAGGAAAGGCCTATGGATATAGTGTACAGCCAGTTGACGCCAAACAAACCGTAAACATCAATCCTGATCAAATAGCTGACACCGAATTGCCGTTTATCCTCGGCTTACAAGAAGGTGTTAAAATCCAAAGCCAATATGGCAAGAGCGGTATGGCCTTAGGTACTATTCGTGCCGAATTGCAAAAAGAAGATTTGGGTACAATCGAATTGATTTCCGATCAAGGTAAGACCACTGCCCGTGTAATTTTAAAAGCGGCAACGACAACTACGGACAATGCACAATTAGCGACGGCAACAATAGATCCAGCAGCGCTTAAGACACAAGCGATGAGTGTTTTACCGCAGATGGAAGCGGTGGTGATGAAAGATATCTTAAGGAAACAAAACGTCAGATTAAGCAATGATCCTGTGGCGCAAGCGCAAGCGATAACAGAAGCACAGACAATAGAAGCTGAGTTAAGAGTGGTGAAGAGTGCAGCGGTCCAATCAAATAACACAATCAGTAATGAACGAATGGCAACGATCGCGCCGACACTGGTGAAGAAGATCGAAAGTAATCCTGAGTTTGCGCAGGCGGTGGCGAGCGCGTATGGAGTAACGACAGCCAGTAACAGTAAGATCGCATCAACAGCAGTAAGACCGAATATCGTTATGAAGTATGCGGGACGGGATATAGAGATCCAGACCAGTGAGTTAAGTCCGTTCCAGGCCAGAAGCGTGATGGGACAATTAGAGGGGGTAAAGGTTAGTGGAATAGAAAAAGTGACGGCAGTGACGTTTGCGAGCAATGAAAGGATGGAAGGGGCAACATATACAACAGTCGATGAAGGCAAGACGTTAGTGATCAACGCCGGACAGATAGGAAAATTAACCAGCGGACAGGACACAGCCATCACGAAGTTAAGCGGGGAAAGAACGAGAGAAGATTTGGGAATCGCCAATGTTAAGACCAATGAACAAATCGCGAAGACAAGCGCTTCAGCGGGGATGGTGGATGTGCAACCAGCCTTTGGCGCGACACCAAAAGTAATAACAGCCGTAGCCTCAACAGAAACCAAGATACCTGCAAAAACAGCTTTAACGGATGTGGTTCAACCTAGAGCGCCGGATGCGGTTAAAACCATAGCCGTCGACCAAGCGGTATTGCCTAAACAAGCCGCCGCTGCCGCCATAATTGGCGCCGCTGTATTTGTCGCTCCTCATTTTGATCGCTCAGCCAGTGCACAAACAACCCAATCCATTCCAACATATCGAAATTTCAGAATTGCTGGTCAATCCGACCTAACAAACCGTATGTTTGATGCGATCAGCAGTAACTCAGTGCTTGGCAAAGTTTCATTGCCGCAGGCGCAACGCGCCATTGAATTTTCTAACCGGCAAGAAAATCGACAATTAGTCGGCAATACATACAAATATCTAAGTGATAACAAAATATTGGCCCCGGATCTATCATTCCCTGTTCTGTTCTTGGAAAATGACGGACAAAGCGGCCGGATGAAGGGTGTCGCTTTAGCCCTGGAAACAATGGGCGTTATTGTCGTTGACCGTGCAGAGTTAGAAGCGCAAGGATCTCCGGCAGCGCAACAAAAATGGTTGGCCATTAAAGTCGCCCATGAAGGCACGCATCTTGATAACAAAATGAAAAACCCGAATATGTCGGCTTTGGAAGATGAAGCGATCGCCTACGAAAATACATATAAAGCGCTGGCTTTGGTTAAAGGCGAAGATCATGCCGACGTACAAGCCCAAAAAGCCGTTGCGCAAGCATTCGGTTTAATGGCGGAAAATCCGGCAATCGTGACAAAGGCCTTTGGATTGTCTCAAAGTAATTTTGGTGATTTGAATTACTCTAATATTTCTCTAAATGATGATTCCGTTGATGTGGAAGTTTACAGCATGAAGACCCAGGCGAAACAAACATTACGCATCAATCCTTCCACTCAAAGTATTGCTGTCGCCAGCCAACAAAAACAAATTGAAACTGTAAATAAAAGGATAACGGTTGATAAAGCCGTTTTGCCTTCTTTAGATCAAGCTTCTGCAATCAAATGGACAGAATTATTTGATTCAAATGTGGTCCGTTATGAACAAGAACGGGCGTCAGGGCGAATTACGGCAACACCGGCAACCTTGGATATACGTGAAGACAAAAAAGGCGAAGTCACCTTATTTGATCGAAACAATCCTGCGATAGCATTGGCTACAGTAAAGTACTCCACTTTTGAAGACGGAATTAACATCGATGGTATTGTTGCCAATGTCCGCGGTCAGGGTCATGGACAAGTGTTATTAGCGAAGCTGGTCGAAGATATTCAGGCCCCTGTTTATGTTTCAGCCAAAGGCCTGAGCGGAAGCAACAGTACAAGTAATGATTTGATCAGAGCCTTTGCCGGACTAAAAGCAGCTGGTTATGAGGTCGAATTTACAGGCGGTTTGATCCCTGGTAATAGTACCGGATCAGAAGATTTAAGAGGCATGAAGTTCCCTGAACTTAAAATCCTGCCGAAGGTTGCCGCAAAAACTCAAACAGCCAGTAGTGGCATGGATCAAGCGTCTCAAGTGAAATGGGCTGAATTGTTTGATGGCAATGTCCAGCGGTATCGACAAGAATACAAACAAGGGGGATTATCGACAGAGCTTCCTCAAAATTTTGAAATTAAAATAGAAGAGCCCAAAGCAGGTCAAGACGGTCTATTCACAGCCGTATTGGTTGATAGAAATGATCCGTCTAAACGATTGACCAATGCTGTATTTGAATACAGAAATCCTGGAGACGGTATTAATATTTTTGTTATAAACCCGACAAACAATGAAGATCGTGGTAAGGGGTATGGTCAAGCGTTATTAAGCGGTTTGTTGGAGAAAATTGACGGTCCGATATATACAACGGCCGGAGAAAATGATTGGAACACAAGGTCAATCGATGCGGTTAAGATGTATGCCCGCATGAAGGCATCAGGATATAGTGTAACACCTTTAGATACAACCATCAGAGCCAGTCGTACCGATGGTGAAGAAATGGCCCAATTCAGATTCCCGAATTTAAGAATTGAAAGGTCTGCAGGTAGTAAGCCGTCAATTTTATCTGGTTATGATCCGGTGACATCACCAGAGCTAATCATGGCTCAACTACGAGCTTTTCTTCCGGAAATAGCTGATGGAAAAGATTATGGAAGAAAGCTCCAGCTTCCTGTTACGGTTACACCTTCTCAACAGCAAGCTTTGATGACTAGAGAATTAACTCAAATGGAAGAAATGGTTGTTGATATCGTCGGTGAATTAGCCACGAATTCTATTGAAGAAAGCGACATTCCAAGTAAACCGGCCACCATGGAGTTTGACCAAAACAGACGCGGACAACAAGTTATTCGATTTACGAATTATTCAACAAAAGGAATTGATTTCGAGGCCTTACGTAACGAAGCAAGAAAAGTAGTTGTAAACGACCAAATGAGTTTTGCAAGAAAATCGGATGGAACAATCGCTGCCCTCGATAAAACAACAATCGAAAAAGAAGGCTTAACGTCCATTAATAACGAAGTCATTCAGATGGCTTATGAAAATCCGCAGGAATTAATGTTTATTGCCGGTATCGGCCGCGATAAGTCCATGGAATTCCCATCCGGTAGGAATAGCGGAACGGGATTGGCCGGCGCTAGAAAATACGCTAAAGAGCTAAATGGTGATGTGGTTATCAATAATGAATTTGATGCTGATGCAAAACAATATAAAACTACGGTTACATTGTCATTTGATGCGCCAAGGACAAAAACAATAACTAAAGATGCTGCCCGGTTAGCAAATATCAACACACAATCGTTACAATCCGGCGCTAATATCCTGACTCAGCTAGGTTCTGATCAACTGAATAAAGTCAGAACAACGGCTACTAAGCAATCCAGAGTGGTTCAAAAGGCTGATCAAGTTGGCCTGGATCAATCCCGTGAATGGCCGGTAACGAGCACATCTTTACCGATCATTAATGAGTTCTTTGGTGTGGTTGATCAAGTAAAAGCATTGGATGCCCGACGCAATGATCCGAGCGAGCCGATTATTATTGTCGATTGGGGAGCTGGCGATGGAAACGCTTTGGTAGGATTGAGACAAGCTATTGATACGGCTGCGATTCCGAATGTCCGTCTGGTTGGTTATTCAGATGAATATTATAAAGCCTGGGAACAAGCCCCGACCGGAGTCGAGTTTATTTTTGATACAGCCGAAAATATGCCTAAATATTTTGACAAGGGGCAAGTCGATTTCATCTATAGCCATAAAGGATTGTACCACTTCTCTAAAGAAGCGACAAAGCCGGAAACAGTTGCATATATGCGAGAACTCAATGGCTTGTTGAAGCCGCAAGGCGAGATCAGAACAGATCTTTCAATAAAAGTAACCCAGGACGATATGGCCCAAAGCGGCTTCCAATTTGTCAAGCAAGTGGAAGTCCCATATGTCAGCGCCAAACAATATTTTGTCAAGAGCGAACAACCGGCATTAAGTACATCAACGCAGCGCGCTGTTCTCAGTGAAACCCGATCAGCTGAAGTCACATTCTTTGATTTGAACTCAGCTTTGAGATCGGAAGGGCCGGTCAGCCGGTTGGCGGCCAGACAAGCTATTCAAAATTTCAACAACATCGAAAGTCTGCCGGCAGCGGAACAAGAAAAAGCGATCAGTGAATTTAACCAGGCTGTCGAAAGATTTTCTACTCCGGAAAACAGCCGGGTTAATCAAATGCTGAAAGTCGTCGCGAAACAAGATAATGTAACCCGCTTCCAGATCAAAATCGATGATGCGCAAGTTCCTGGAACGCCAGCGAGTGTTGCACAAGATATTAAAACCTTGATGACCACGGTCGAACCGCAAAAGACGATCAATTTTGAGGTCGATAATAATGGCAAAATCATCGCCGATTCCAGAGCGCCGGCCTCGGTCGATGTTCAAGTCTTGCAAAAGATGGTAGACATTCAAGCCAATTCAATCGCTGTCGTTATGGCGGCTCCGGATAAGGCATTAAAACCAATCATCGAAATACAAGCAGCGCAGACAGAACCAATGGCTGTTAATGTCGAAAAACAAGCAACAAGTTATGGTGCTGTGAATATTCGGCCGATTGACGTGTCAAAAGCTTCTTCAGCCAAAGCCGCAACTATTTCTAAAGCGGAACTGGCGCCTGAATTCCAAAACGCTGAAATTGATACTTTCGTTGTGGCCGGCCAACAACCGATCGTCGTGAAAAAAGGCGTTGTTACTGAACAAACGGTGAACGCCATCTATCAACAAGTCCCGGAATCATACAGAGCAACGATCAATGCGGTTGATACCAGTTCACAAATTACCAGACCTGTCTTAACAGGCAGAACATTGTTATTGCCGGCCACGGGTGATCTTAATAATGCCGTGTCAAATAAAGGAATCGTGGTAGTATCGCAAGCAGATATGCCTAAGTTCATTGCTTCTCAAGAACAACCTTCTGCCGAAAGATCAGTGATTGAGTATGCGGCCTTACCTAAGATGACCATTCGAACGGCTCAGTTAACCAACGGGGCCAAGATCGCAACGCCGATTTCATCCGAACAGCTTGAACAAGTGAGAGTCATTCCAGCAACTACGAGTACATTAGGTGATCAAGTTAATAAGCTTGGCGCTAATATAAGAGAAATCTTCAGATCTAATGCTTCCGCTCCGGAAAGAAAATTATCCAAAACAAAGATTAGTGCCGTTGATGGAAAATTTGAAGTTGTTGAAGAAGCCGGATATCCGGTCGAAAAATCGGATCTGCCGACTTACGACCATCATTATGCCATCACACAGAAAATTATTGAATTGGATCAGGCCCGCAAATTGGAATCAGATCCGGTGAAACGTAATCAACCGATCACGTATGTTGATTTTGGTACAGGCGAAGGGGTGGCGCTGACCCAATTAAGCAGCAAATTGAAAGAATTGAACATTGAAAATATACGGTTGGTCGGGGTTTCGGATCAATATTATCCTGCTTGGGAACAAGCCTCATCAGGGGTAGAGTTTGTGTATGGGCCGGCTGAAGCCATATTTGATTATATGGATAAAGGCAGCATCAATTTATACAGCGGTTATTTTGCTCATGTTCATTATGCGACACCACAATATTTCACTCGTCTGAATGATTATATGGCTGAAGGTGGAGAATTAAGGATTGATTTACGTTCAACCATGTCTGAACAAGATATGGCCAATGCAGGCTTCAGAAAAACATTTGAAATGGATTCTGCCGCCGAAAGCAAGAAGGTCAACGATCCAAAGAAATATTTCTTCGCGAAAGGAAAGGAATTCAAAGCCGGACAAGCGGATATCGCCAGATTTAATGGATTAGTCGACACGATTACTAAAGGTGAAATCAATGGTGATGTGGTTCGTCAGGCGATTATTGGTGCCAATGAAATTTTACGCAGTGATGTTGACCAAAGTATCAAGGCTCAAACGATTGCCCGGATGGCCGATATTGTCGCGACGCCAGCTGTAGATAGCCGTTTTACTCAAAAGATTGTCGATGGTTTCATTGAACAGGCACAAATTCAGGATGCCCAACAACCGGTATATATTCAGACCTTAAAAAATATTAGTGAAAATAAAACGGTTGCTTCTCAAGACAGAGATATCGCAAGGTTGGCGATACTAACGGCATTGGTTAAACAAAATCCTTCGATTGCTCCGAGGATCGTCCAGCATCAAAATAACGCCGGTCAAGCCATGCCGGTTGCTTATGATCTCAGCGCTTTGGATGGTGAACAGCAAAATATTGGATATTTTGGGCTTCAAAAGGCGGTCGATGCCTTTACGGCTGCCACAAATCAGGAAGTTCATGGTGTCAAGGTTTTAAGCGGTGTTGATCAGACAGTAACTGTTTTCGCCACAAATGAAAAAACAGAAGCTCCAAAATTGGTTATTGGTGTCAGCCGAGACTTGATTGATCAACCGCAATTGGTTGAGGCAGCCTTGAAAAAAGAATTAACTTTAAAGCCGTCTGATCGGGTAGCGGTCAGTATTGATTCCAAGGAAGAATTTGCCTACGCGAAACTTGAATCTTATCTCAGCCAAAAAGTAACTAAGAATAAACCATTGTCATTTAGAGAAAAAGCCGTTAATGCAGCCATAAATGATACTAATATTGGCCGCGTATCAATTGATGCCAGTTTCGGGGATATGTTTACGTTGGCCTCAGAAAAAGAAAATATAAAACCAGTGGAAATGGTCCAGTCAGTTTCGGCCGGTATGGGCGGCGCCATCAATATCCAACCCGACTTTACGCAATCAAGAAATGCCCGCGCAACGACTACGACATCCGCCAAGACGGATGTCGTAAAAACGGGAACAACAGATAACGCCCAATTATCCACCAAGACATCACCGGTTGTCGTTAGATTGAATGATGTCATGCGATATTCAGGTAAAGAAATTGAAATTTTAAGAAATGAAGGAATCCAGAATGAATTAACGCCGCTACAGGCAAAAGCCGTGTTTGATCGCTTAGTGCCAAAAGTAACTGGAGTAGAAAAAGTAACTTCCATTACAATGGCCAGTAGCGATGTGATGAAAGAAGCAACCTTCAAAATCCTTAATGATACATTAGTGGTGAATGCCGGACAGATTGGAAAATTAACGAGTGGGCAAGATGTAGAGATTAGAGAATTAGGCGGGGAAGGTTGGACAAATGAAAAGTTAGGTATCGCGGCATCAAGCAATATTCAAAAAGCCCTGGGTCGTTCGGCTGGTGCGGTTGAAATACAACGGGCATCTTTCACAAGCACAATGCCTGACAGACCATTAATTGCTCAAAATGATAATGATCCGCAGTCTTTAGTAACGAATGGCGGTTATATCTATAATTCAAAAGAAGTGGTTCGTGAAGGAGAAGACGCAATTATTAGAGCTGTTGTTCGGCCAGGCCAGGATGTTGTAAAAGTGGTTCTTCATTCAAACATTGACGGTCAATGGAAAGATTTTGATCAAACTCTTGATATTCCGGCCGGTTATGATGAAGACGGAAATGCTGTCTATGAGTTTAAAGTTAAACCAACGAATAGTTTTGATTATACTTTTGCTTTTGTCCAATCTGATGGTGCTAAAAAATGGGCCGAATTACCTTTTGGTCATGATGGACGGGTTGTTGTTCAGCCAAAATTGAATGTGGCCTATGTAGGTATGGAAATGGCGCCGTTTGTACAGACAGGGGGCTTAGGTGATTGGATGAATGAATTGCCAAAGGCTGTCAAGAAGGAAGGAAATCAGGTCAGGGTTATTATTCCTTACTTCAAGAAAACAATGGAAGAAAAATTCAAAGGGTCAAATGGCGAACAATTAAGAAGTAAGATAAAGGATACAGGAATTGAATTCCAGGTGCCTTTTGGCAATACGGGCAAAACTGAAACGGTTCGAGTAAAAGAAATGGTAACGGAGGACGGTTTGGTTATTCAAATGTTGGATGTGGATAATGATGAATTATTCCAGCGGCCATATCCTTCCGGTGACGCAAATGTACAAAATGGACAAGATCGAGAATTTAAAGAATCCATTATCCTTTCCAGAGGATCATTAGAATTATTAAAGCAATTGAATGAACCGGTTGATGTCATTCACAGCAATGATCATCATACCGGCCTTGTTCCTTTATATATGGAAACTCTGTATAAAGATCAGTTTGAGAAAACGGCCAAGGCCTTCACTTATCATAATTACGGGTACCAGGGCGAGTATCCGGCAGAGTGGTTCCCAAGCTTAGGTTTAGACGACACGAAAGATAACCGAAATTTAGTAACAAAAAATGATAAATTAAGATTAGCGGCCATTCCGGTATCAATTATTAATTCTGGAAAAGCAACAGGTCACCTCAGCCAAACGGTTAGTGACACGTATGCAAGTGATATCCGCCGTTGGGATCCGGCCCTTAAGAAAGCCGGAGGCCGGTTTGGTGCCGTATTAAACGGAATTGATTTTGAAATTCATAATCCGGCCACCAATCGTAATTTGGTTAAAAACTATACCGCAGAAACTGCTGTTGAGGCGAGACCAGTCAATAAGCGGGCCTTACAAGAAGCTTTAGCCCAAGACAAATCAGTGGATACTTTGAAAGGTGAAAGACAAGGGTTGGAGAAATACGGACATTTAGAAGTCGGGTCTGAGCGGCCTTTATTCGGTTTCGTCGGACGGATTGCCAGTCAAAAACAAATGGATATATTGGCTCAGCTAATTGAAGATATTGATGCCGGACGCAAAGAACCTGTTCCTATGGATATCGTAATTGCAGGGCCGATATCTGCTGACCAATTAGATCTTGATGAACGATTTAAGAAATTGGCAAGTCAAGAAAGGCCTTGGATGTCCATGGTGTATTTAAAAGGTTTCGTTGGTCCTATCGGAGATAAAATCCAGGCAGGTACAGACGGCACACTTATGCTTTCTGACTTTGAACCGGCCGGTATTGGTCAGCTCAAATCAATGCGGTATGGTTCTGTACCGATCGTGCGGTACACAGGCGGTATCGCCGATACGGTTAAAGAAGGTGAAACAGGATTCGGATTCAGCGGAGTATCCCGATTGCATTATGACAGGAATCAACCAAACAAAGAATTACTTGCAAAGAATATTAAAGAAGATCAACGTTTAATGCAAATTAACTCGGATGAACTTTATGCAACTTTAAAAGAACGCGCGCTTCCGGCTTATGTTGGTAATCAAGGACAAGAATGGAATACAATGGTTGTCAACGGCATGAATGAAAATAATGACTGGAGCCTGAGAATCAAAGAATATACAAACAAATATGCCTTGTTGAAAGACGAGTTAAATCAGGGAACTAACAAGAAGCCGCATTTTACGACTGACAGCGCTGTATTGGCCAGTACTGGTCTAACCGCCCGATTGAATGTAAGCGGGGCGCGAATCGAAAATCTGAATGATGAAGCGGTCTTGATTAAAGGCATGGTGATTGAAGCAAAAGAAGGGTTCGAAGCGGCAGAGTACAAGGCTATAGAAATTGGCCAGGAAACGGTCGCATTGCCGGTAACAGCAGATAATAAAGTGGCGACGAAAGTTCAGGCGCGGGATATTGAAATACCTAAAGGAACGGCCGTTGAATTTGATCAGCAAGGGCAAATCACGAAAATCGGAAATATGCGTTTGGTCGCGGTTAAACAAGAGGTGATTAAGGCAGAAGCAGTCAAAGCGGTAGAGTTTTCTAAAGATTTAGGCGCGATCAAGATTGCGAAGATCAATGTTAATGTGGAAAGACCGGAACAACCGACGGTAGAGTCTTATGAATTGGATGTCAGAGAAACGCCGGTGACGGTATTAAGAGCGGCCGGATTTGATAACAAGCCTGTTAACAAACAAACCAATACAATTACTGTAAGTATGCAGGAGTTTGACGCGGCGTTTAATATGCCTGAAGCAGAGTTCAGCCGAGTGCAGGCCGGTTTAGTGGAATTTATTAATATGGAAAGACCAGCAGGAGCGGCGAAGATCAATGAAGTAGAAGTTAATACATTGGTCAATCAATTTGTTGCTGAAAGGAATATGAACCCGATTGAAGTGGCGCAATTCAAGAATAAGTTTAATGCGGGCAGACTACAGATAAATGACGCGGGTAAGATTGCTGTCGGAACACAAGAGACGGGCAATGAACTAGAAGGAGCGATCTTAACAGCGAAAGTGACAGCCGCACTAGACCGGCAACCGGTTCGCTATGTTACTCAAGAAGCGGCGCAAGCCGAAAAAGCAATGGCTAGTTCTGGTTCCGTCGTCATTAATGATTTCACCAAACCACAGGTGACAACAACTACACAAATGCAAAAGATTGAATCAGCCAATATCCCATTAACTGGTGATAACGCGCGATTATCATTCGTTTTAGATAATCATAGAACCCGTCCGCAATATACACAAAAACTTAAAGAAACAATTAATCAGCCGGATGTCGATGTGGTTTTTGTCGAAGAATGGCTGCCTAATAATATTTACGCTCAGGTGGCCCAAGGACGTTCTCCGCAGGATGCCATGCTAGAATTGCAAAGTTATGGACAAATGACGTTCCCTGAAGCAATATTTACAACCTTAACGGCGGTTCATAACAGCCATAAGCCGGTTATTGGAGAAAGAAATACAAATCCACGCGTTGCAGAATTAAAACAACGCTTGTCTCAGGAAAGCCAAGGATTTAATCAAGCCTTATTCGGCGGAAATTCCCAACAAGTATTGGATGCATATGAACGATTGACGATTACTCAAGGCCAGATCAATGCTTTGAGAGATCAACAATTAATTTCTGATCTCCAAGAATTTAAGAAAGAAAATCCGGATGCCAACATATTAGTTTTACGCGGACAAAGCCACACCGCGCCGTATATGCTATTGAAACAAGATTTACCGGAAACCGATGTCCGCCGTGATTTCTTAGGCCAAGAAGAAACAGGTTCAATGGTCTTCAGTTATGATGACGCACTCAAACGCAAAGTATATTTTGGTGAAATGTTAAAGGATTCCAATCCGTCCACAGCTGCCAAGTTAGCCCAAGGATTTAATGAAAACGAATTATCACGCGCTGTTACCGCAGTCTTGTTGATTAATTCTGTAGAAGAAGCGAATAAGAAAAGTATGGATTATGGCGTCATAAATACAATCGCGCAACGCGTATCTTCTAAAGAACAAATCAATGGTTTAATTCAAGAAATGAAGAACCATCCTGTAGAAGCAACGGATAATCCTCAAGAAACATTTGGTCAAAATGTACAAAACTGGCTCGTCCGTTCAAAATTAGCCTCTGTTCAAGAAATCGAACAAGCTTTTGGTACATCTCAGGCCGTTAAGAGTTCTTCTTCCGCCCTCGTTACGGCGTCAAATGCGGTCACCACTATATCTCAATCAATGCCAGTTTCAGAACAAATAGACAGAGTGCTTATAGCCGCGCAATTGTATCATCAGGCCACAGTTGCTACGAGAGGAACAGACGATAGCGGTGCAGTTCAACAAATAAGAACCATGGCCCGCACGTTGAGCAATGAAATCACAAAATTACGCAATAATCCTGAAGTAACCATGCTTCCTGTTAACGCCGAAGATGTCGCCAGTCTACGGGTAGGGGATGTCGTCATTGATACACGAACACAACGCGCGTTACTCTATTATGGGGAAAGTATGGCAGGGGTTAACATGAATACCGGTGAAATTACAGGCAGCGTATTGAAATTCGAAGATCCGGAATCAGTCACGTACACGGGAACAAACATTGACCAATTTACAGATGATCGTTTTGTGAAATTGGTTCGCAAAGTAAGCGGCCAATCCTTAACGACCTCTGGCCAAGGAACGACTCAATCAAATATAGGGGGGGCTGTTCGCATTCAACCGGACTTTAAGCCGGTAACGATTGAACAAGAAAAAGAAGCCGTTGTTACAACAACAGCCTTGCCGCAAGCCGGCGTCAAGAATGCTGACAGCATACAGCCTAGAGCGCCGACCACGGCCAAGACAATCGAAACTCCGACAAGCGATCAAGCTGTCCTTACGATAACCACTCCGCAAATTAATTTACCTCCATTAACAACGCCAGGGCTGATGAACGTTGCTCCGGTGACAACCACGCCAAGCATTATGGCTGTTCCGTTAATATCAGCGAACAAAACAACACCGGCGATTATACCGGCCGTAACGGCCAAAGATTTTGAACAAGCCGCGGCCAGAACACAAGTCGCCGGATTAAAACCGATAGCCGCTCAAGATCCTGTAACCATGTTAAGTAGAGCCGTTCAAATCAGCGATGACAGAGGCGTTAAACCGATCGTGATTGCCGCTAATGATCAAGATTTTGAAACAATGGTTCAGGAAATGAAGATACAAAACAGGCCGGTTTATGAAGCGGTTGAACGAGAAGGCCGATTAACGATAGTCAAAGCTGATACAGAAAATAGGGAAGAAGTGAAAGTCGCCGATATGGCCGACCGAGCAGTAATCATCGCGCGTCAAGACGTAACCATGAATGAAAACGATCCGCAAATGGCCGCTTTTGTGGCTGCGATCGGATTATCGCAAAACAGCAACGAACGTCAAGGACAGATGCTGGCCGGTTTAAAAGGCGTAGGTCAATTTGACCAAGCTCCGGTGAAACCGAACATTGTTCATTTCGCTTTAGCGACATTGGAAAGCGGAAAGAGTGCTCAGGAAAAAATTACAACAACGACAGCAACGAATACGATTTTGAAAGCCGCTGTTGCTACTACAAACGACAAAGCGATATTGCCGACAACAGGAAAATCGGCGCTGATGAATAATGCCCGGCTTGACTACTCGATCGGAGACATCCGAATTGTTTATGAAGGTTTGACCAGAAAGGAATATAAAGGGAATGAATTGGTCCGTACATTGGAACCGACTGATTTCGGCCGTAACTGGAATCAGGAATTAATTGAATTGCATGCCGTAAGATCATTGGAAGGAAAAGGATTATCCAGTTCAACTCTTCAAGCGGCTGAACTCTTTACTCAAATCAATACGATTAAGACCCAAACACCGGAAGTGGTTCGTCAAGTTGCCCAGCAACGATTAGCTAAAACAGAGGGTTTAGCTAAAGTTATTGAATCGGCCGGACCGGATCAAATCGTTAATATTTATGCGGACAATGAAGGCGTAGGTGCCGGAGATATCGGTCGAGCAAAATTGGTGGCCGATGCGATTCTAAACGCATCCCCTAAAGCGAAGATAAACATCTTTACTAATCGAAGTATAAACGCCGACGGTATTACTTTTGACGAAAACAATGACCGCGTCAAAATTATTAACGAAATCCCTAATGAATTACCTCAAACAGGTGCGCGGGTTCATATCGGTATCAGCATGACTCCGTCAAAGAAATACGATATTGACCCAAGCGACGCTACATTTACTTTCTTCCCAATCGCAATTACACAAGCCTCTATCAGCCGTAAATACGAAGATGCTGATATAGAAACTAATCAGGATTTATCAGATCCGTATGGTTTGGTTTACATGGACCGAAGTTTATTTGATCGAAAAATCGCAAAAGATGCTTGGACGCCGACTGAATTCAAGGCTAAACGACAAGTTTGGTTGGACAAAAATCTAAATGAACAACAAAGATCAAGCCTTTCACAAATCAGTCAAGCCGAAGGGTGGGATGTGTCTTCTAGCGTCTGGTCATCCGGTTATTTCCAAGATACGGATAATTTCTTAAATGAAATGGATCTATTAAGAGCCGACATCCAATCAGGAAATACCCAGAAGGAAATTTTTGCGGAGCAAGGGAAGCAGATTGTTATTCAACTTGTTCCAGGAAAATGGCAACAAACATTTGATCCTCAGGAATTAACCAGCCGCGGATTTACCGTCGTTACCGAAAATGGCAATATATTAAAAACCGCTGGAACAGAAAAAGTGCCGGTTACAGTGGTGATTAGCCAAGGAATCGACAATAGCCAATTCAAAACATTGCAAGCTGAGTTAAATGGCACCTTCAAACGCAGTACAAACAATGATTTCTGGGTCGACTTCCCATCCTATGTAACTGGAAACGCTTCATGGCTTGAGTCATTGTCCAGCGGTTCAATCTATGTTCATGATAATTATGATATGCTCATCGCTAACAGCATGAAACCTAGACTAAAAGCGACAATCGCCCGTTCATTGGCCTTGAATCGTTCGGATCGTTCCTGGGAAGAAATTCAAAACGAAGCTGAAGTAAAAGCGGCTGATATGGTCATGGGACAACAAACGGGTCAAAACAAATATTCTAACCTTGAAGCGCGGACACAACAAGCCAGGGCAATAACAACGGATATGCTTAAGTTTAATGCCGTTGATGATATTATGGTCGAATTGACACGTGAAAGACCATCCAAACAGTCAGGCCGTGCATATAAGATGAATGATATGATTGCCCAAATTCCGCCGACATTCGGCAATCGTATGAACAAAACGATCGACGCAGAAGTTGAAATTGCGCTGGATGACCGGCAAACCCAAAAACTTGAAGAGTTTGTTATGAATGTAGTGGTGCAGGTGCGTAATTCAGATGTTCGTCCGAAATCCGATATGGAATTGACAAGCAATCCAAAGGGACAAGCACAGCTAACTTTTAAAACACGATCTAATAAAATCACTATGGCTCAGGAGTTTGAAAAGGAAGCTCAGTTAGCCCGGGAATTAAACGGTTCATTGGCCGTCGTCTCATTGCCGGTCAATGCCGATAAAACTGAATTTGAAACAACGATCGCAATCACCCTACCGGTTTACCAAAAACCGTCCGCTACAAGCGGGAGATCTTCATTGGCAGGACAAATTAGGATTAACGATGCCACCATTCGTCCAGTTAAGACGACAGGAGCGGATGTTTCCAGAAGCCCTGATGCAAATAAAACAATTGATCAAGCCAAATTAGCCATGATGTCGCCGGTGACTCAAAATATACCGGAATTCGCCACACGCGAAACGTTCCTTGCTTCAGTAAATGACATGATCAAGACGGAAAACAGACCCGTGGTTGCCATGTACACAAATGCAGGGGCAGATGTGATTAATCCGCTGATCGCGGCTAATCCAACGACTTTAATCATGACTGATAAGGTGAACTTCGGTGAGGCTATGCCAAATCGGGGAGAGCAATCCCGCAGAGATCTCAAAGAAAATATTACCTTGACCTTACAGACATCCAGTCTGCCTAATGAAGCGGGATTAACGACCGATGATGATAACTTAAGGGCTTATACAAATTCATCCAATTACAATAGCAATATTCGCGAACTGATGGTTGCTTCTCTAGAAATCGCTGGGGTAAAACCTGAAGATATCCGCATCCAGCCGTTGAATAACGCAAACGGAACTTACAAAATTGAATTTGATTGGCAGCATCCATCACAAGAAAAGCCAACCCGCAGAACGATTTATTATTTGGCAAACCGCGATGTAAAAGATATTGATGCCGATACGTTACCATTTGAAGTTAAACAAACGATTCAAGCCAACGGCGGACTTGATGTATTCGTCGAGAAGGCGCCAAATTATTATGCTCAAGTCAATACAGCTAAGCCAGAAAATCGACAAAAAGCATTAGAATCTGCGCAAGCAAACATTGATCAAAACAATAAACTCCAAATTCAATTAGTCAAGAAAGATGGTTTCATCCTTCGTGACCGGGAAACTGTTGATGCCGGACCGGCAGCCGTAGAATTATTGGCCGGAAATACAAATGATTTTGTTGCTATCCAAAACCCGGCGATTAAGGGAATGCAGTGGGGCAATGGCGAGTTAGTGGTTATGCAGCGAAAACAATCAACTCCTTATCAAGCTGCGGCACGATCGTTTGCCTCTGCAGGGCAGGTAAGTATTGCGGCTTTTGAAAGGCCGCAAGGTGTTAAATCTAAAACAACAGATAACGCTGTATTGCCTGAACAACAGTTGGCTTCAATCATTACAAAAATTAATTTATCACAGGTAAAAGAAGAAGAGGTTCAAGCGGCTAAATCAGAATTTGTTAAGGTTGCGCTTCAATCCGGAAAAGAACTGCCAATTCCGGCGAATGCAGGAATGGCACAATATCAAGCCGATTTTGTAGCCGGTATTAAAGGTCATATTGAAAATCCGCGATACAGAGGTGGATTTAATGTAGCAAACGATGAGAAGGTAAAATTAGAGATACCGGACGGTTTCAAAGCAGGGTTTGTTGTTGACTCAAGCAATGTTAAAGTTAATGAAAGGATTTTACGAGAAATTACACATGAGTTGGTTATCAATGCATTGGCTGCAAGCCCGGAAAAAGAAAACGTCAAGATTCAAATACGAGAAGCAAAAGCGCCGGACGGAGCCGATGCCGTTATCGTTGACGTAATAAATACGGCAAGCAAACCCCTCGTATATGCTGATCTTTATCAAAATGCCATTGCCCTGGCCGAAAATCCGGATGTGATAAAAATGAGAACACCGAGAGGGACTGTAGGCTTTATTCAGGCTCCGCAGGTTTTACAGGCCGGTGAAGTCGTTATTACGTCAGACGAAATGAAAGCGGAGATTGAAAAGATTAATCAATCCTCGCAAACGGATGCAACGCGTATTAAAACGCTACTCAGTATGGAAGGGTTCTCCAGCGGCAAGGTGGCGACCCGCTATGAAGGAACCGGCATGGGATTAAGCTATATAGACCAAACGGTAAAAGATTTTGGCGGTGATTGGACGTTCGAACAGCAAGCCAGAACCGACAACAGTGGAATGTATGATACAAAAGTATCGGTGGTTTTCCCTGCAAAGACCATAGTATCCAAGCTTGATGGAAGCATAATTAAAGCAGCAAGAATTCATGAAGAACTAGGCAAACCGGAAAATTCAACCCTTGCGCAATACTTGAGAACATCTGAACCTTTGGCCGCAGCCTATTCTGAAATGGTATTTGCAGCGGCTGATAATACTCCTAAGGATTTTGCAGAAGCCGTGAAAGTGATCCAAGGTTATATTCAACCAACATCAGATTTCGCGCGATTATCGCAACAAACACCGGTTACAAAGACAAATATATCAGCAGCCCAAACTGAGATAAATAAGGTTGAACAACTGCAAACAAGCCAGCGAAATGCGACTAATGCTAGATCGACCTCAGATGACGCAAGATTATCGACAGCACAAGTTAATATGTTTACAGCACAGGCTAATGAATTGATAACACGGCCTCTTGAAGGAAAGAAGGCGTCCGAGTTTATACAATGGTGGGATCAGTCATTTGATACCTTGAATCAAGTGGCAGATAAAGAGGATTTAATGGTTGTTGCCAAGAATTTAGGTGTTCAAGAAACACATGCAGCAGAAATTATCGATATTGCAAAATTTAAGGCGGTAAATCTTCAAGCCTTTGTTCAAAGTCTGCCCAATGATGGAAAACGAAGGGTGTATTTAGTGAGAGATGCTCTTGCGTTAAGGGATGCAGATCGTTTGATGGGAGGTGATCCGGCGGCTATGTTTGTGTCAAAGACTACCTTTAGAGCTTTTTCGGAATCAAAAACAGCAGAGTTTTTAACGTTAGCCATGATTGATGAGGCTAAAACTCAGATAGGGATTGATACAAAAACTGTTGTAAGTCCGGAAAGATATCCTGAATTTAAACAGGCGTACTTTAATGTTTTGGATGCTGTTGTCAAGGGTGATATCGGAAAAATTCAAAACAAAACGTTGCTAAAAGAAGAAAGTCAGACAGCCATCAAACAAGCTGTCAGCAGTTTAGGAGAATATATAAAACAAGCTGGTTTATCAGAAGATTTGTCTACGAGAGGTGTCAGATTTATAGATACGACTAAAACAGGTTCATTGGTCTTATTTATGGAAGGTGTTGTTCAGCAGCAACTAGCGTCCCAAAACATTACAACAGATAGTCGTTTGAGTAAGACAGACAGCAAAATGTTTTATAGTAGTCTATCGCCGCAGTTAAGCGCCGTTGATACAAACGAAGTCGATTTATGGGTTGTCCGGGCTATTACGGAATCTACAGGTTATCCTGCTGAATTTGACGGTAGTCTTCAGAATTTTGAACCAATGGTTAAGGAAACTTCTAACAATGATAAAAAAGAATTTGTATTCCGTCAATTAGCCTTGAAAAACGAGTTGTTAAAACTAACCCAGCCTTCGACAGGAACGGCTGATTCAGCGATTTTAGCATTTGGAAAAACAACATCATTTGAACATCGATTAACGAAAGCGATTGAACAAAGCCAAAAGACATTCACGCCGCAAGAAATGCGGCAAAGAGTGGTCAATCCAGTTACAACAGCTACGTCCAGAAATGTGACGGATGTTTATCAAAATGTGGTCGCATCAGCTTACTTTAATGAAATGTTAACGAACGGTGGTATTAAGCTTCAAGCTGATGATAAAAAATCTACAGAACCTGTTGTATTCGCGAATTATGGTGTCGGAGCAGCAGAATATGATACTGAAGATTTGAAACGGGCGGCAAAAAGCATTAATCCAGGAATTGAAGTTATTGGAACAGAGCGGGAATCAGCGCTTCCATTAGCGCATATAACCTCACCAGATATTCTAGAACAATTCCAGCAGAAAGTAGGAAGGGTGCTAGGCTCTGGAATTGAACCATCTGAAATTATTTTGGTTGTTACAGAGAATGGGCTGGCCAAAGACGGCATGGTCAGTGAAATTCTTGCCAGGTACTATTCTGAAGGACGTGAACGTTTACAAACCATAGCAGTAGCACCAGATTTGAATTATGTTCGTAGAGGCTCGAAAGAAACAGATGAAACTGCTAAAAACACCGAATTATTTAAAGAAATTACAGGATTTGTTTTCAGTAAAGTAGCTTCAAATGATCTAATTGGTTTATATAAACAGGGAAAAACCAAACAAAAGAATCTAAAAATAAAATATGATCCAATTGCTAAAGATCTTAATAATGTGGGTGTTGGCTTAATTACATCAGAAGACCTTCCGCAGTTTAGTAATACAATCGGCGGGGTAGAAGTTGTTACTGCTAATTTTGTGAAAACACACATGACTCCTCAGGAGCAACGTGATTTTATGTCTAATATGGAATCTAGTATAAAAGAAGGCGGGGCATTAATTTTGAAAGATGGAGAAATGACCTTTAACAGTGATCGAGAATTAATCCCTGTCGCCAAATTAGATGTATTCCAAAAAGAATACGGTAAGCTTCAATATAAAGGTAGCCTTGTATCTGATCTGTCAACGGGCGAACTGGTCAATTATGATACGTTTAAAACGTATCAACAGCAAATTCCAATGCAATATTTGTTGCAACATCGTGTAAATGCAATTGAAGATATGGATGCTGAAATTGAAACATCTACAATTAAAAAAGATGCAAGAATTCGGTATGTCAGCGAAAAGCGTCGCGAACTTGAACAAGCCGCGCAGTCAACGCGTATTACTGATCAAAAATTTAATGCTCTAATCCAGGATTTCAAAGCCCTTAGAACAGGTTCAAAAGGCACTACGTCAGATTTTGCCATTCTAGCCTCGTCAGGTAATAACCGGTTTGTTCATCAGCCTGTCCAAAATTATTATAATCAGGCACTAGCGTTGGCCTTTGAACAAGTTGCCTTGAACTCTAATGCTTCTGGTCAAAAGCAAAACAGGCTTACAAGTGAATTCAGCGCAATTATTGCTGATCGGCCGGAAGTAATATTCGAAATGGTCAATGCGGTTGGCCGGTTGTCAGAAACCAAGATCAAAGATCCAATTTCAGGGAAATTGGTCAATGTGTTTTCACCGGAAACTCAAATAGAAAATCCAGTAGGTGTGCTGGCTAGAATGAGGCCAGAGGTCGGCGAACAAATCGTTTCCGGTTTGATCCATGCCGCGCGCAAGTATGATGGTCCAGAAGGAATAAAAGAATCAGGGTATAACCCATATCCGTTATTAGTCAGTATCGCTAAAGAATCGAAATCAACCACAGCCTTAGAAATGTTGGCTGTTGAAAATGCGACAAGTACAAAGGCCATTGAAGCAATCGGTCAGGTATTTGAATTAGATAATTATGGCGGTCCGGTTATCCGAAAGCCGGAATCCAACACCATTAACGTGCTTACAACGATTGCCAAGGAAAACGCGAGGATCGCTGAACCGATGGCGAAAAATCGTTATGCTGCGGCTGTTAGGGCATTGGTCAAAGCGGGCAGTAGTGATTATGTAAAAGAAATATCCACAACAGAATTATCAGAATTGGCTGCCAATAGTCCAATCGCCGATATCGCGTTTGTTGAAATCGCACGAAGATCACAGGCAGGACAAATTTCAATCGGACAACCATTAACGCCGCAATCTCAACTGGCTGTTGATGCATCGGAGCAAATTGGCAATATCATCGTCGCAACTAAGAAAATGACGACTTCAGGTAACAGCATAGAACTGGATCAAAAGTTAAATAATGTCATTTCTGAAAGTATATATTCCATGGCTTCGAAGTCCCCGGATACCCAAACATTTATCAATCAACTTCAGGACTTGCAAGACCTGAACTTAACCAGAGTGTTGTTGTGGGATGAACAGGTCAGACAACACATTATCGAAACGGCTACAATGCAACCTGTTCAAACGGAAACAAGACCGTTGGTAGTCTATACTGCTCCTGTAAAAAATACAACCGGGGCATTGTTGAGTATCAGCCGTGATATCGAAAGCTTGATTAATCAAGGATACAGGGTTGCCTATAAAGAAACTTCAAATGATTTGAAAGAAAGCATTGCATTTTTGAAAGAAAAAGCAAAAACAGAACGGGTGGATCAATTTATCATTTCTGCTTATGGAAATCCAACCACGTTAGGTTTTGATGAACGGTTTACGACGCCAACGGATATAGCCCAATTGAAAGAGTCAGCAGCCAAAGTTTTAGACGAAAAAGCTAATGTAATATTAAAAGCTTATGAATCCGGCAGTTTTGAGCCGGTAGCGAAATCTGAGATTGCCGGAAAAATCAGGGATATATTTGATGGAGTGACTGTTGAAGCCCAAGATATTAGATCAAATCGAATGGAAACTAGACAGCCGGTCTACAGTGAAATCACATCATCTGCATTGCCAAGATTGAAGGCAGGTTCTGCAAAAACCAATTTGGTAGTTGCGCAAGATGCGACGCCGCAACAATTACAATTAGCCATAGCTGAAATGATCCAATTACAGCCGGGAAATATTAATCGTCCAGTATTTACGTATGTTAATAATACACTTAAACAGTTTGATTTATTGACCGGGGAAGAGGCTCAGTCTGCAACGCCGATTGATATGATAACAGCCGACATGATTTTAGTTTTGCCTCGTAATGAACAAATTAGGCTTGATCCAGCTAGTAACCAAACCCCGGCCCTGATCAAGGCGTTGCAATTAGATGGCTTTAAACAAGTGGTTTCAACAAATCAGTTATCACAAAACGCAATTACAGCTAATAGTGGTAAATCGAGTGTTTTAGTATTTAATTTAGATGCGCCAGAAGATACAAAGTTAAGGTCTGCTGTACAGCAAGAAGTAAATGGTTATAACGCTAATGTCCAAAATGCAGACCAACAAATTAAAGCCGTTATTGCCTTACAGCAAGATAAATCTGAAAAAACTGTCCGGGTAGCCAATGTGGATGGGCAGGCGGTCTTGTTTATTAGAGAAGACGCTGCGCCAGAAACGATTAGACAGGCATTAAGTGCACCAGAATCCATCGAAGGACAATTTGCAATAACCAGCAATGAAATCCAAGCGCTGACCCAAGTAGTCAGTCAATACCATTCAAACGTAATACATAATTCCCGCATAGCCACTATTCCACGTACACAAACAGAGAATCCGAACGAGGCCAGATCTATAAGAGCGCAGTACAGAAACAGTATGTCAGCGCAAACTGAAAAAACGATTGAGTTAGCGAATAGAGCAATAAATACAGATCAAGGGCAATTAGAGTTAGATGCTTTAGACAGTATCCCGATGCCGGCTATTATTAATTCCATAAAACAAAAATCTCCGGATGATGTAATTTATGCCTTGGGTCAATTGATTGGTTATAATGCGGACGCATTACCTAGATTTAATCCATATTCAATTTCAGAAGATACAAGAGAAGATTCATTACTTTATGCTAAATCTAAAATAATTAATGGTTTGGTAAGCACGATTACCCAATACAATTCCAGCGGGATCTGGGAACACGGTCAGGAGATTTCTCTTTGGACACAGGGAATTGATGTGGGTGATGGTGCGTCAATTTCACCGATGGAATTGGCGGCGAAAGAAATCGGACAACAAATAGTTCTTAAAGATATTGAGAATATCAGAAAATTGACTATGGCCGTTGCCCAATCAGATCAGTTATTTGCGCAGGATAATGTTGATTATTATAAAACAACAACTCCGCAAATATTTGAAAATGTCCAATCAGCCGGTCAAGCCGCACAAACACTCGAAACGTTCAAGGCATTTATTACAAATAATGAGCCTGTTGTCGTTGCTCAGATAATGGCTCATGTAGCGGAAGAAGCCTCAAGGGCGCTATCGATTGAAACCGGATGGATGGATTCGAATGATGAGAAAGTATCAAATCAAGTAAGATTAAATACTTACAAACAGACATTAACTGAATTGGGTCTGTTATCTGTTAATGTCAGACCTGCCGTTGGAGTTCAATCAAATGAAGCAAGAATACAAGTTGAAAAATTAGTAGAGGCAACCTACCAGTATCCTCAAACGGCCATGACTATGGTTCGTGAGCTTTCTAACAAAGCTGTTCAACCGGAATACAGCACGTTTGCGTTTGAAGGCTTAATCAATATAAGCCAAAGAAATGAGACGAATAATTTTGAAGTTGCAAAGGCCGCTCAATTGGCTTTTGTTGCGGGCGCATTGGTTGAAAGCAAACAAGAAATACCGTTTGAGATTGGACAAGGGGCAGGTGAATATACAGATAATGCCATTATTCGGGTTAACCGGATCCGGGCGGCCAAAGAAGAAATTATAAAATTGTTTGAATTGGTGGGAGATGACCGATATTTACAAAATCAGGTTGCCTCCAGTATTTATTATCTGACACAAGATGCCCCAGTAAGTAAAGCCGATGTGGAAATGTTAAAGAAATATTTGGATCTAAAAGATATTCAAGTCGGTCCTTCAGGTGAAAACATTAGGGCGTTGGTTACTGAAAGACGATTCATTGATATCATTCCGGTAAATAGAAAGAATATTCCTGTTGACCTTCCGGCAACAATAGATCGAAATCACATGATGAAGGTGCAGAATGCTATATACGAAGTTATTGCGCAATTAACAACCATAATTGATGAAGTGCAGGTCTTGTCCAAGGCGGATTTAGCAAGATTGGATTTCGCAGGTAATGCGGTTATTGTCCAAACAAGTGAAGGAAAGAAGATTCTGTTGGTTCGTGAAAGCATTGCGCATAATCCATTGATGATTAAAATGGCCTTGGCAAGAAAAGAAACGGGAGAAGATGCGGCCAAAACAGAAAGCTTCTTTAGCAGCATCGTTAATAATGCCGAAACTCAAAAAGAAATCAAAGAAGGTAAATTCAATTTATTCCAGGGAGCAACCTTAGCTGCGATCCGCTCTATTGGTGTTGCAGCCGAGCAAGAAAGTCGAAGTGGTCAAGCTACAATCGAAGACACTATTCCTACCATACGAGTGGTTAAAACATATGATGAATTCATAAGCCAAATCCGACAAAATAGGGATTATACGTTAGACGAAATTGTCCAATATGGAATTTTTAAACCTGATTCAGTTGAACTTAAGGTTTCTTTGGCGGATTATCAAAAGAGAACACCGGTATTTAAAGTCGATCATATTTCAGAAATTGAAGAAACGGCAAAACAAATTCAATTGGTAATGCCCGAACGGCCTGTTTATGAAGTTCAATTAGGTGCGGATGGGTTGCGTTATCAACGATTCGGAGCAGAACAAGAATCACAATCCGTAAAAATTGCAGATATTAAAAAGCAAAACGGGATAGTTATTATTAATCCTGAAGTTACGTTATTGGTATCAGACGCCAGCAACTTTGAGATCCGGGAATTCTTTAAAGCCGTAGGACCGCAAGAATTTAAATCCATATTGATTGCCTGGGAATCAATGGATAAACCAATCCAAGAAGATGGTCAATTTATCGTTTTTGATGTGGTTAAAGAATATAACCGCTTGTCAGCATTCTACCAAAGACCTGGTATAGAACAAATTAAGATTCTATCTGCGGATGAGTTAGCTCAATGGTTTGGAGATGATAAAAATGTCCAAGCAGTTTATGAAATCGTTGAACTAAATGGAAAAAGAATTTTAATTATTAGTGAAGATATTGCCAATAAGCCTGAAATACTTAATGAATATGGTATGAAACAAAAAGTCGAAGAGGCCAGGGCCCATGCAATATCTCTGACAGGAATGGGACATTTGATCCGGTTTATAGAAGGAATCGGCAAGACCGATTCTGTAAATATGAGCCAGGTTAACGCGATTCTTGAATCACAGTTGGCACGGGCTCCAGGACAGACGATATATAATAATACTATAAACCTTTCCCGAAACAATCTTCCTACGATTAAGATTAAGCGGTCAGAGACAATTCAAGCCAGAAGAACCGTGCCTTCAATGATGCCCGAAATTATTTCCAATCCAGACAGCAAAATGGCTGGAAAGGTTGCGGTTAATAATGTTCCAATTCAGCCGAAAGCAACAAAAGGGTTAAAAGTCATTGGATTTGAAATGCCGACAGAAACCGAACAAGCGGCAAAAGAACCAAGTCAGACACAATCTATGGCTATTTCGTCAGTACGAAATGAATTAGAGGTAGAGGTTGTTCCTGCGGCAATTGATCAGGCCAGAAAGCCGCAATTACCTATCCAGACAGACCAAAGAATGATTTCCACTTACGAAAGCGCGCCTGATATGTGGTATATGGTCAGTCGATTTGGAGAATCATTGAAAGCAACATTCCCGCAAGCTCAACAGGCTGTGACACAACTTGATAATAAAAAGATAGTTTTAGTCGGGGCAGAATCTAGTAAACTGCCGCTATCTTTAAAGGCGCAGTACCCATCGGCTCAGATTTTTGTCATCAATCCAGTTTTCCCTGAAACAGACTTTGAGAAAGGGCAATATACAGTAATTCGAAAGCCAGTTCAGGATATTACCCCGGAAGATGTGAATAATATTGATTTGGTGTTCTCATCTGGCTTGTTTAATGATGAATATTTTGATTTAATTCAAGGCGACAGACAATCAGGTTATGCAGATCTTGTCGCTCCTCTTGCAGGATTATTGAAACCGGAAGGTGCAATAATCATTACAACTGGAATTAAAACTAACCCAGATTTGGAATTGGCCTTACGTAATCAAAATTTACAGGTTACAAATCTCCATCAAATTATATTGCCTGATAGCCAAAATGTAACAGGAATGTATATGGCTACACCAATAACGGCTAAATCCGGTGCCCCATCAAAGACGGCATCGGCTAATGAAAAAACACCAGTATTACCAACTATAGACCAGGCCAGATTGCCTCAGACAAATACTGTTCAAAATTTATCTCTGACTCCAGCTTCTTCGAAAGTATTCAATGTGGTTAATGCAGCAGTTCAAGCACATAAAGGAGAATTAGATGCTGGCCGATTGGTGTTTGATTCAGGAAACTTAGAAATAAGCGGTTTAATTAAGAGTTTTATAACTAGTCATAACAGGGTTTCTGAGTCGCAAACAATTGATATGGTTAAAGTTATTCAGCAAAGTCCTGCGGAACAGAAGACAATATTTGAACCGATGAATGTTTCCGGAAAAATTGTCTTGATGGTTTCCGCAGATATAGCGCGTGATGATGCGAAATTCAATCAAGTGTTACAATCTAAAGATTTCAAAGGCAAGCTTCAGGCAATTGATTTAGCCAGAAGAAACGCCAGCATTCCGGCATTTAAACGTCCTGAACAGCGCCCAGTTAAGAGAAAAGCAACTTTTGAGCGTCCAACCAATTTAAAAACAGGATCTACTGTTCTGGCCAGTTCTTCAACGCCTAAATTGTCAGATGACGCGAAATTGGCAGGATTTACAAGACGCACAGCCGGTGATCCGAATGATGATGCTTACCGAAAATACTATGAAGGCAAGATAGAGGCCGGCGATAAAGCCTTTATGACTGAAATGGCCCAAAGAATGGTTCAACGATTTGAAAATTGGACTATTTTTAGAACTAAATTAGAGAAGAAAGAAATTGAAACGTATGCCAAATGGGAGCCTGTTTTGGTCATTGTCACGGGTCTTGAGTCCAATACGATTGACAAACAACCAGCGTTGCCTGTTGTTCCAGAACAACCAAAGCTTCCGGTAAATACGCTACAACCACCAGCAGTCCCAGCCGCAACTCCGCTGATTACACCATTGGTTAAAACAGGAGAATCTAGAGCCCCACCGCTAACGATTGATTTGGCGCATTTATCATCTTTAGATGATGCGTTGCCTAAGTTAGCGGAATTTCAAGAAGCAGCTAAACTTTATAAAGAATTATTAGATTTAGCTGAACAGATTCGACTGCTTGAACAAGATTTAAAATCAGCAGCAAAAGACAATACTTGGGCAGGCAATATTCCAGATTTAGAAGAAAAATATGCCGGCCTTACCAAAGAATATAAAGCCAAACGTGAACAAGCGTCGCTCAATTATCGTTTAGCAGAGGACAAAGCTAAAGAAGCTGCTGGAACAAGATTTGTTTATGATCGAGAAGAGGCGCTGACAGTCATTTCTTCAAAGTTTGGAATTGATGCTGACGGCTACTCAAATGAATTTGTTGAAGCCTTGTATCGAACCATTTTGATTTCAGAAGACCCGTTACGAAAATCAGATATGATTTTAGGTCTGTCACAAGATATTCGTGAGAGCTTTATTAAAACCATGGCGGATATATATGGAGAGTTAGACAAAATGGGGCGCCGTCAAAGCCCAGAACAAATCATCCACTCGTTATTAAGTGCGGCCAATATCGTCCGTCGAGAAGAAAGATTTTTACAAGAAAATTCAAAAGTTACACCAGTGGCCGTTCTTGAGCGTTTAGGGGCAGGAAAAACGTTGGCTGAACGTATCGCTGAGTATACTGCATTAAACGTCTTTAAAGATAAACAAATTAAAGGGACATTTGAAATTTGGTTATTAAATGACAGTTTGATACAGGGAATACAAGCGGACAAATATTCTCTCTATGTATTACAACGCATTTCAGAAATCGCTAAATTAACCGTAATAAAATCCGTCAATGATCCAAAAGATTTAGACCATGTTGAAGTGGCTCCGTTAGCATTTGACAATATGTCTGGATTTAATCAGGAGGACACAGGAACCGGATTAGAATTGCGATTTGCCGCAACTGAGGAAATTTTAAAACGGGCCTCTAAAGTCGAATACCACAAAGGAAAAAATGAATTTGGTGAAGAGCAGATAAAGAGGGTTCTGATTGATGAAATCCAAGGATTTATCTCTGAAGCCGAACGTATTAAATCTACGGCAGGTATTATAGACTATTTAAAGGCTAATCAACCAAAGACTTATGCCACGCTCAAGGAAAAGGCGAAATTTATTGATGTTGTTTATGAACGGCTCATGGCATTACAAGCGGAATATCCGGATTTATTCCAAGAAAATGTGACCGATTCGGACACTAAAGAGAAAAATCCATTGCAAGTAACATATAAGAAGCGCTATCAGTCATTAATTGCGCGGCTTCATCAAGAATTAATCGGGGATGACAAAAATCATCCTTTTGCGGATATAGAACAGTTCAAGCAATTGGCAGAATTTTTTGCTCAGACAGTAGCTATGGTAGAACAGCGTCATTTTGATATTGAGCTTGGCGATTCGGAGTATTCGCTGGGTGAATTTAGTGATACCAATACACCTGAAAATTTATTACTCGCTATGTCAAATGCCGGGATCATTATTCCAGAAGCGGATAATCCGATTGAAGTATTGAATAAATTACTTGCGAATCAAGAATTATATAAATCAATGACTAAACGTTCGGCGGAAACTGACGAGTTGTTCCAACGATTAGAGCTCGGACAATTAGGTCCATTGGAAACCGATCGTCTGGATATTAAACGAATTAATAGAGAGTTAATCGAGGAAAATTATCCGACAGAAAGTCCAAAGAGCCAATATAGTCTAGCTAAAGGGCAATTACCTTACTCAATCCGTAGTGATCAGGGGACACGCCGTGCAAACACAATTTTTGGAGAAGCGATAGTTTCTGCCTTTTTAACCTCAAAGGCCATACGAATACTTCAATCTCGTGGTTCACAAATCGATAATGAGCAACGCATTCGTGCGATTATGGGAGCTTTGGCCCAACAATCGAATGAACGGATAAATATCATATTGGCGATGTCATCTATCGGAATAAATCTTTTTGATTCAACGACGGGTACAGGCAAGATCGCCGAACCGGTGTTTGATGTTCTGGGTAATGATATTATTCCTGTTTCTGAAGAAGAATTGATCGCTATGAGAGATTATTTAGCCAATCGATTGAATGTAATTGGTGTTGAAGGCGGGGAGAACGGAAAGAAACATATTGATACCATTATCAATGCTTTGAGTGAAGACACGGCCCAAGGTACAGCAATTTATGGGTATGAAAATGTTTTGGAGAGGTTATATACACAGTTACGTGAGTTGCAAAAGAAAGGTGAATTACGTATTGAAGGATACGATGATGTTCTTATTGAATATGTGTCTGGTTATGACCAAGGAAAGAATGCCGCAGGTACAAAACGTATTGTTGAACTTATGCAAAAGGCAGGAAAGAATCCTAAAATTAAAGTCATTGCGCTTTTTGTGGGTGATCCAACAGGGGCTAATGCCTTTAAGAGAGATGATGGTGTTGGGCTTGTATCAGGTTCAACATATTTGGTTAATCAATTTGATACCACTCGGATGACACAGGCCTTAAAACGGGCTGGCAGTGAAAATCGCGTTTCTGCACCAGACGGAAGGTCTACATGGAATCTGATCATTGATACGGATAACGAAAGCAATATAACGTATGAGGTGCGTGAACAGCTCAAAAAGTTAAATTCAGAACAAAGGGCGCATTTAATATTAACAGCGGCATCACAACTCCAGGGATTTATCGCTCAAAGGTCTGTGGGTTATGTCCAAGAGGTTATACCAACACGAATGTCCGAAGCGAGCATGAACAAAATTGCAAACATGATCACCAATCAATTGGCCCAAAGATATGATCGCAATCGACATCAATTTGAAAATATACCCCCTGAATTCACACAGCAGGTTGAGAATTTATTTACCAATAATATAAACTTTGTCGGAATTGACGGAATGGTTACACCGGCTGGCTTGAGATTCATATCAGCATTTAACAGGGTAACAAGTCTTTCGAGCGATGCACAACGTCAGATTGGTCAGATATTATTTGATCTTAAAGATGAGCCGACGGCGCAAGAATTATATCAATTGGCAGAGGTGTTAGACAGATATGAAATTAATGATCAAAACATTGAATATCTAAGGGTCTTGATTGCCTTGGGCTGGGCAAAAGATATTGATGCTCTTAGCAAGATGATCAGAGAAATTCAAACTAATGCAACGATAATGACTTTCTTTAATTATTTAGTTAATGAAGGCATGAACCAAGATATATTGGCTAAAAATGATCCAGAACAACATAAGAATATTAAAGAACTGTTGACTTTAATTCAGCAGTTCAATCAAGATGTGGACAGACTAAAACAAAAACAAATCGCAATCGACCGGGCAAGAAGCCAGTTCTTGGTTAAGATGTCAGCGGATATGTCAAATAGGGCAAGATTACTGGCATTACAATTAGAGCATGAGCGGCGTGAACGAGAGGTGTCACAAGAAGATATGGAGAAAATGTCTTTCAGTGAAAAGGCCGGTGTAATTAAGAGAAGAATAGGTTATATGCTTAAAGATTTAAATCAATTACGCTACTTAAAGATGGATTCGTCATTGCGATCTTTAGATAAAGAATTAAAAGCCTTACAAGAATCGCTGGAAGCTCTTGGGCAGAAGATTACCGAAAAGACCGAGATTATTACGCAAGAAAACATCCAAACACTTTTCAGCGCCCTTAATAAAACCGATGTTCCAATTAATATAACACCGATAGAGCTGGTTAAAGTGTTGGGAATGTTTAAGCTATCGAACAGATTTAATCAGATGGAACCTGTAGTCAAGATTTATAAACACCTTGAGCGCACGGCAAACAAAGAATGGTTGGCTAAACAGTCAGTTTATACAATTATTAGAATGATTGATGAACCATTGATCATGATTGATCGGGTTCAGGCCAATTTAGATCCTAATATACCGGATCGAGAGCAAGTGATACAAGCGATAACTGCCCTATTGATAGAACGACGGGCTTTAGTTACAAAAGATGAGTTGCAGACTCTTAAAGAAAAACTTGAAAAAGAACCCGCTGTTTACAAGGCGCAATTGACGGCTATCGTGAAACTTTTAGCTTCAGATAAGGAACATGTTGGATATAGGGAACTTAAAGAAAGTTTGGGTGAAGATCTTGTTGATCAAAATGTGCAGCCGCAATTAAATATTGCTTTAAATGCTCTTGTTGACTTGGATCGTACGGAAATTACAGCATTAGCCAAAACAATCCTGCTTGGCAGAAATGAGTCGGAGCGAAGTCAAGAGGAGCAAAAACTTCTGTCTCTATTGAATGAAGAAACAGTTTCACCGGAACAACAAAAAGCCGTTGATAAACTATTAATTGAATCATTACGATTGATTTCTGGCCGCGTTGATCTTACAGAGGATGAGTTTAAAAATAATCTTACTAAGGCGCGAACGGCTCTTCAAAGTATTGCGGATATTATAGCGAAGTGGGATGAGTTAGGGGCCAGATTAGATCTTTCTGAGGCAGTTGATGCGGCGGATGAGTTGACTATATTAGCTGGTTATTTGAGCAATCCGCCAGATATAACGAAAGAACCAAATGATTATATTGCGTATCAAATACGGCAATCCATCTTAGAATCAACGGTCTTTTCGAAGAGAATTGACAAAGTATTAATAAAAACTCTAGTCAATTTATTGGATGAAGGAAAGATTAATAAATTGGTTAATGAGCAGCGCCAGCAAATATTGAGCAGACCACAAATAGTTGTTAATCAGAAGCCTGTTCCCATTGGGGTTGAGAGTATAGAAGAGGATGAAATACTAAAGAGCGTAATGATTTTGCAGTTTGCCGCTATGAATAATGAAAAATTGGCTCTGGCCCTATCGGCTTATTCGAGAATCAGGTTTGGCAGCACAGTATCGGTAGAATCATCCGACGACGAAACATTAATAACTTTGATTGATGTCGAAACACCATTACTTCCAATGAAGAGCGCCGACAAAGACGGGAATAAGATATTAAATATTAACCCGATCATTCTTGAAGATCTTAATGTGACAAAATTTGTCTTAGATTATATCACAAATGAATATGAAAGCTTTTCAGCGGAAACAGCCCAAGTCTTAAAGTCTACCTTTGAATTGCTCGTTGAAAGAAATGATGATGGCCAATATCGGCCGAAAATATTAGCTCAGCAGGCATTATTTGAACCGTTATCAAGGTTAATTGATGGGCTGATTTCACATTTTAATGGTGTGAATTCAGCAGAATCAGTTGACTATAAGACAGCTGAAACAGCATTTGAAATAGTTTCTGAAATGCAATTAAAAGCCGACGTTATGGCTGATTTGCCGGAAGAAACCCGACAAAATCTTATTCAGGGAGCAATTAATCTTTTTGATGAAGTTGTTGAACGAGTACAGTCCGAAAAGATAGAAGAGAAGAATGAAGATGTTGCTAGTCAGGAAGGGGATGATGCAGAGACGCTAGAAAGTCTTAATACTATAATAAATAAAATAACTGCTGACACGCTGGTGCAGCGAACTGTAGACTTTGTCCTGAATTTACGGTATCAGATTTCCGATAGTCAGTTAAATCAATTAAAGAAAGATCATCCAGATATAGCTTTGCTTTTAGCAGTTGAAGAGTCCACCGACCAAATTAGTGAGGCCGCGGTTATTGCAGCGTTGAATATGGTTAGTCTTGCGCAAGAAAAACCATGGAAAACTGGCGAAACAACTAAAGATGATGAAGTAGTTAAAGAAGTACAAAAATTGTTTAATCAGAAAGCAATAATCGTTTTAGAAGAGATCAAAAATAATCCAGTTAAGATAACCTCAAATAAAAATAAAATTATTACTGTTGGAATTATCGCTACAATAATTGCTTTTGGTGCCCTTGTCTTTGCCTCTAAAGCTAGCGGAGCTGAATTAGTAGATAATATAGTTCATCAACCAATAACAATTACTGCGATTCATTCATCTCTAGATGAGAATGATCCTGCTATAACGCTTGAAAACCCAGATGAAGGTAATATTAAAACATTGGCAGATAGAATTAAAACAGGTCGTAGTCCACCGGAAATTTCTGCAGATACAGTCATTAGAGAAGATGAGAAATTATTTAAAGAGGAATTGCGTGTTCAAGAAGAAAGAAATGATGGGCAAGAATTAGATCGCTCACAAATTAAGCCTGATCTACCCATACTTCCAGCTCAAGATATTAATTTGCCGGTCAATCTACCGGCTATACAAAATATATCCCCAACAATTATTAATATTCCAAGTCTATTACTAAGCAGTACTCGTGGTATTAGAGATGCTGCGCAGGATTATTTGTTTGAAATGGGATACCGATTTGCCAAAGTAGATACATCCGGTTATCCATATGACAACCAATCTGCGGTTCCAGGAAGAGGTAAACAACGAAAAGCAGTACCTGTCAGCGGCACAACGAGTCCTGTTAGCCTTCCAACGGCCGAACCATTGCCATCATCAGGGGCAGGCGCCAAAGCAGGTGGAAAAACTCCAGTATCGGTGGTCATATATCAACGTGATTTTGGTCAAGATAAAGCATATATAACAGAAGGCCCACAAATATCGGAAGAATTTAAATCTAAAAAATCTACGACTATTGAAGATTCAAATAAAATGAGGAATGGTGGCCTGGCAACAGGCCTCAGTCCGACAGCATTCACAGCTGCCGATCCTTTCGCAAGGATTCAGGCAGTGCAAAAGGTCGTAGAGCGAACAGACTTAGTAAGCAGTATAGTAGTAAATGTTGTAGGTTTAGACGTAAGTCTAAATAACGCCAATGTTGCTAAATTGTTAGAAATAATTGATTTCGGTCAATTAAATTCAAACAACGTAGCATCAGATTCTCAAGTTGTGTCTGCTGTATATACAACTTCAGAAGGCAAAGACGGTGGAAACACTGATAAGCAAGGAAATACAGCAACAATAGTAGTGGCGATTCTAGAAGGTCGTAGGAGAAGATCCAACGGCAAAGATAGAGTCGTAGAAGGATCTGTTCAAGGACTTCTAATTAACATTAGAAAAATCCTAGAGCAGTTAGAAAGACTAGTTAAGGAAATCTTAGCTAGATATAGTAGAAGTAGTCGTTCTGGTGCGAGAGCACGAGAGCAGAAGAAAGAAGCAAGAGTAACAAAAGCCGAATCGGATGCGGTAGCTGTAGAATCCGAATCTGAGCCTTTAGAGCTTAGATTAGTTCTAGTAACAGAGCAATCTGCTACTCGAGATAGAAACAATGTTGTGAATGTAGTAATCAGTTCAATCGAAAGATTGGCTGAAGCAGCAGTTCGATTCGTCTACAGCGATGTAGATGGAAAGAATGAAGTTCTTGAAGTACGTCCGATCTACGTAAGTAGAGAAGATGGAGCCAAGAAAGTTACTGGTT
>JBFWOS010000003.1:0-678290 GCA_050250375.1 Candidatus Omnitrophota bacterium | reverse complement strand
TCAATCGAAAGATTGGCTGAAGCAGCAGTTCGATTCGTCTACAGCGATGTAGATGGAAAGAATGAAGTTCTTGAAGTACGTCCGATCTACGTAAGTAGAGAAGATGGAGCCAAGAAAGTTACTGGTTACACAGTAGCAATAAGTACAGCTAAAGAGGCTACAGCTGATCTAACGATCGAAGAAGCTTCATCTAGAGCGATAAGTTCTAGAATAGTTCTTGTAATAGGGCAACCTGTTACTGGAAACACTGTAGGAGCGCAAGCTGCTACAGACATTATTGTAGAAAGCATCAGCTCAATCGAAAGATTGGCTGAAGCAGCAGTTCGATTCGTCTACAGCGATGTAGATGGAAAGAATGAAGTTCTTGAAGTACGTCCGATCTACGTAAGTAGAGAAGATGGAGCCAAGAAAGTTACTGGTTACACAGTAGCAATAAGTACAGCTAAAGAGGCTACAGCTGATCTAACGATCGAAGAAGCTTCATCTAGAGCGATAAGTTCTAGAATAGTTCTTGTAATAGGGCAACCTGTTACTGGAAACACTGTAGGAGCGCAAGCTGCTACAGACATTATTGTAGAAAGCATCAGCTCAATCGAAAGATTGGCTGAAGCAGCAGTTCGATTCGTCTACAGCGATGTAGATGGAAAGAATGAAGTTCTCGTAGTTCAAATGCTGATCGGAAGAAAAGCAGCTGATAACGAGAAATCAACTGTTGTAATCGACTCAAGCGAAAGTGTTCTTAGTGCAATCGTTGTGAGTAATATTCAGATAGTGCTGAAAGGCGTGTCTGAAGAAATTCTTGAAGTGCGAGTAGCCAAGGCTATAGAGCAAATCAAGAATGAAACTATTGCAACAGTAATCAATCCTGCTCCAAGCAACGAGAGCGGATTCAGTTCTGATGCTGTAACCACGGCATCTACAACCAACGATAAAGGTAATCAAAGCGCAATCAGATTCAGCGTAAGAAGTGAAAACGAAGAATCTGATAACGATCTTGAAGTTTCAGAAAATGGAAACGACAAGATCAAAGCCATTGGTTCTAGTTCTGTAAGCGAAAATGCTGCCAGAGTTAAAGTCTTAACAGCCAATGATTCAAGCTTTGTGAACCAATACACTGATGAGTCAATCATCAGTTCAGTTGTTGGAAGTTTAACAGCTGAAAAATTCATTCCTGAGCCAACAACTTTATCGGTTGTAAGTTCAGGTATCCTAACTAATACGAAACAAATCGCCTCAGGTGTGCCTACAGAAAGTGAAAAAGGTAAGGCACGAAATGCTGGGCGTCTGTCTATATCCACCGTAGTTTCTAACCCAAGAACTGCCAGTGGAATTCTTGTGTTTGCTGGCATCACATCAATAAGCCTTGTTTTAACAGGGTCTGCTGTAATCGCTGTAGTCATGGCTCTAATGGCCTTATTAGTCACATTCGGGCTAATTAGAGGGCCTACAGCGCAATCCACCACTCAATCTAAAAATATTAACCAAACAAGTGGCCTGTCTAGATTCCGTACATCTGATGTACGCGTTTCTACACAGGCCTCTACTATTTCAGGAGGTGCATCATGGTCGTTATTAACACTCAACCAAACATTAGGATCACTCATTTCGTTCAAATCCCTCAAAGCCAATGCTTCATCGCCAGTTGCCGTGAGACAGCAACCAACAAGATCAGGTTATATCTCATTACCAACACAATGGACCACATTTACAGCAAAGACGGTCTTAGTGATACGTGGAATGAACTTGATCCGCATGGCCAAAAACGCATCCGCAGTCTTGTCCAGCAAGCTATGGAGAGCGGTGAAGTTCCTCAGTACTCTACTAAGAGTATTTACAGGAACCTTAATTAGTAAAGTCGCAGCTGTATTAGCCGCCATTACCTTCTTACCAAGCACCGCATTGGCGCAAGATACAGCTGCGGATCAAGGGGTTGGCTTCTTTGGTGAATTGGTTGAAAAGTTAGCCATAACAACGCCACAGCAATGGATATTGGCTGCGGCCGCCTTAATTGCCAGTGTGGTTCTTGTTAGAACATTCTTTAAGTTTATTAAAGGATTTAAGGCTGGCGGTATATTTGAAGCCATGCGCGCCATTACGTATCCAGTTCTGGTGGTCGTACTGGCAAGCGCCATATATATGGGAGTAATGCCAATCAATCCGTTAAGATCCGAAAACTACGAACAGCCAGTTCGTGCCGAACAAATGATTCAAGAAAGAGTTAGCGGCCGTTGGACGTATGAAAACAACGGCCTTCAGTTCTATCAAATGTCCGAACTAGCTGGACAGGCCGGAACCGAGAATGCCTGGGTTCATGCCGGTTCAGCTATGGCTGCGGACATACTTGGTCAACGATTCTTCGATATTACGGGCAAGAGAGTATTGGTGAACTTAGAACCAAATGGTAATGACACTAATGGATTACGTAGCGGAACACGTATCGCTTCAGATAATCCAGGGGCGTCAAGATCCGAACATATGAACGGTCTGGCTTTTGACTTCCGAATTGAATCATTAACCGATGCAGAAAAAGCAATATTCCTTGAAATGGCCTTGAAGCTTGGTTTCAGAGGTGTCGGATTCTATGATCAACCAGGACATCATCATCTGCATTTGGATACGGGTCGCAGACGTATGTGGTTTGGTGAAGAGACACCAAATACAATTCCGGCCTGGGCACAACCAGTAATGACCCGCTTGCATGTGGCAGCCTTGGATCAAATGGATATTGAAGCTGGCCGAACCGTCTTGACCCAACGACTAGCTCAATATGTCAGAGCAGATGCTTCACAGCTTCTCCAATCGCTGCAACAGCAAGGACCAGTTGATGCCTTATCACAACCGTCAGATCAGCAAGCAACACTTACAGCTCAACAACTAAGAACTCAACTATTATCATCGTCAATTATCAGAAATGATAGTCATGGAGATGGTCATTTCAGAGCATCCAGAACCAGTGGTTCACATGATGGTCTCGATATCGCTGCGCCTAATGGGGCGTCTATTTTGGCACCTTTTGGCGGAAGAGTCATAACAGCCGGTTCACAAAACGGTTACGGGAACCTGGTTGTTATAGAAACTCGGTTAGACGACAATAATACAGTCCAATTGTTATTCGCTCACTTATCACGTATTGATGTGAGAGTCGGTGATCAGGTTTCTGCTCAAACCATAATCGGTCTGGTTGGAACGACGGGTAATGCTCGAGGGACCAATCCTCATATTCACTTTGAAATCAAGTTTAACGGTAACGTAATTGATCCAACCGATCTGGTTGCTCAAGCATATCAACGAAATAGAACAATAGGCGGAACGGTCAATGGTATCACGACCCTGGCCAACCTCAGCCTGAGAGACGCTGTTGTTGCCTTTAATGCCCTACCGACACCGGATGTTCAATACACAGCGGATCTAGACTTAGCTACATTTAGATTAAGTCAACCTGTTCTTGCCTCCATTCGACAAACCTATGACGCCAATCGGGGAGTAATCGATACTCATTTCGTGAACTTCAATGATTTTGCCCGATTTATCCAAGCGATGGTTACCCAAGAAAGCTCATTTAATCCAAATGCCGTGTCTAGAAGAAATGCGCAAGGATTAATGCAAGTCAGACCGGTCACGTTTGCCGAAATCACTACTGAGCTTGGTATGAGCTGGCAAGCCGCCGATGTCTTCAATCCGGTCATCAACGTCCGCGCCGGATCACATTATTTCGTTAGACAATTGGAAAGATTTAACAGCAAACCGCTGGCCCTGGCTGCTTATAACGCCGGACCGCAAGCCGTCATCGATGCCGGCCGCGTCATTCCTCAAAATAATGAAACACCGGGATATGTATCAGCAATCCTTGCCAATTATTCACAAAGCGCGATTGTGGTGACTCCTCCGGTTGAAACAAATTATATTGATCCTCTAGGTCAACAGGTTCTAGCCCGCATGGCTAACGCCGCTCCGGAAGGCACAGCTGATCTCAATGCTCAATATGAAATAGCACGTCAAGATGTCATCAGCCGTGGTCTAACACCATTCAGAGTCACTGTTCGTTCAGTTCCGATTAACCAACCATCTTATGTTATTGGGCGAAATGCTGACGGCAGCTTATTCAGGGTTACTGAAAACAGCAATGAAAGCTTTAGAGTCTTTGATCCGACCATACGGTTGAACGAAGGGGAAGTTATCATTGGCGTTTCACAAAGCGATATCCAATCCGGTGAATTGTTGTTACGTCGATTGTTAGTGGATAATTTACAATTCAAGTTTGCCCGAGTGATGGGATTGGATGTTTACAATGTCGAATTCGTTGTTCTTACCCAACGACCAAACTACTATTTCGCTTCACAAACAGCCAACGGTGGAATTTCACTTCAACGGTTATTTGATTATGCCGTTAACCAAAATGTATTACCGGCGGTCGAAACACGCATGGTTCAAGATACGAATACCGGCCTGTTAAGCATCTCAGCAAACAGACAATATACAGCTGTACGATCCCCGGTTGACGGTCGAATTTCAAGAATTGAAACATTCAGAGATCTATACCGAACGGTTGTCGTAGAAACGACCAGAAATAACGGCACTACCGAAGAAAAGGTTGAAATCGTATTCAGCCGTTTGAGTAATTCTGTTGAATTAACGGTCGGTCAAGAAATTCGACAAGGTCAAATTATTGGCTTAGCCGGTGTTAGCGGTGAAGAGCGATCAGAAATTCTGTTAGGGTTGAGAATTGCCGATCAACCGATCAGCTTTGGATATGTACGCGATCCAGAAAATTTAAGACCGACCGAAATTTATAAACGTGACATTCTATTAAGAGTTGCCCAAGACTTCGGTTTGGTCAGCGGGGCGACCAATCAGTTTGATCAGATGAGAGCGCAACGCGATCAATTAGAAGCCCGCCGATTGGAAGTTGAAAGAGAAATTGAATCCAGAAGAGCTGCTGAAGTTGCTAGAGCCCAAGGCGACCAATCAGCCATCTTCAATATTGTTTCAGCGACAGCCGCCGCCCAAGCTGCCCATTACCAAACAAATGTGGATGATTTATTAAGACAATTCAGTCAACGCGAACCGGGAACAAGGTTCAGCGTTGGAATCGGTAACTCAGCTCCTGGAACGGCTCTGGTCGCCGTACCGATCGCCGGCGGTTCAGCTTATGTCTACCTTTCTGTTGAAAATTCAAGATTGGCCGGCGTGCTCGAAATGTTAAATGTGGGCTTTGGTATCCAAGGCATCACCCAAGCCGGACCGGCGGGTATGGTCTTTGGTGGAATTGCTGTGTCTGACCAAGCTTTGCAATTGTTGAATGACGTCAGATTAAGATCTCAGGCCGACTATCCGACATTCATCGGTACATATGTCTTGCCGAACAGAACTGCATTACAAGACCCAACCCGGTTATTCATCGACCGAACACGTTTCATCCCGGCCAATGCCGCTGATGAGTTTAACTTGTTCAGATTCGGGCCGGCCAAATTATTGAACGAAACATCAAACTTCCTGACAAGAATCCTGACCTTAGGTATATTCGGACAATCCAATGATGTGTCCATGTTTGAAAATCCAACAGAACGATTCGCTTATGAGTATGGCGAAGCGGAAAAAGCGTTTGAACAAGCGGCCAGAGCCAACACCCGACCGAACGAAATTCTCTATATCCAATTAAGAGGACGTTCAGATCAAACCGTAGAATACAGAGGCCGACAATTCGTGGATGATGAATTTGTCTATCATTTCGTCTTAGACATTCCTAACCAAAGAATCAGGGAAGCATTCAGAGTCTTGCGATATCCTCGCATTGATATCGTTGATTCAGAAACCGGCGCCATGCAAGAAAACGTATCGGTCACAGAAGCCTTGTTCAGACGACAAGGTGCCTTCTTAGAGCCTGGCCAGGCTTACGTTGTTCAATCATTCCAGACATTAGAAACATTACGCGATCTTGAATTCCTGACCAGAGGTACGAACGATCGAGGCGATCAGGTATTGGCTTACTTGAGAAATCCGTTGACCGGTGCGATCATCCGCACACCGCAGTCAGGTACTGTTCAATATAGTGAATTCTTGCCGGGCTTGGGCGTTGTCCGCGACCAAAGAACGTATACCGTTGGTTCAAGCTACTTCTTCCAACAAAGTGGACGAGTACAGGCTGACGTCCATACCGGATTTATTATCGGATATGGTGCCAATGGACAGCCGATTTATCCGACCGTTCATTACTCATATCAGGCCGTCATGCTCGACTACCTGTTCCGTTCAGAAAATCATAATCAAGCGGCGGATGTTATCTGGTTCTCAAGAGAAACCGGCCAATTCATGGAAGTCCAACATGTTGCGACCTTAGGTCAAGTTCCGGTAAGAACACCGGTTGAAAACATCTTTGCTGATCTATACAACCAATTTGATCAATTCAGAATATACCCCACATCAGACCAACAAGTGTTGAATGAAAGAGGCCTCGGCTTACCAAGAGGTTTACAAGTAGCACAAAGAGACAATGCCATCGGTATCGTGGTCGATCGATCAACGACCAGACAACCGATCGCCCGCGTTATCGGACCGCAATTCACACGATACATCTATACGCAAGCCGAATTGGATGAATATAGAATCCGACCGATGCAACAAGGCGAAAGAATTCCGATGGAATCAATCGAACTTGGCACCGATGGTCAGCCAACTGGCAGGGTATTCCCGATCGACACAGTGATTGAAGCCCAACCAGGTCAAGCCGCACCAGTCATCGCAATTGCCGGACCTGGTATTAGCAACAGTGAAGAAAATGTTACAACACGAAGACAAAACATAGCGATCGTGGAATTCGCACGATCATATAATGGTCTGCAAAATAGAGTTGACCAATCAGGGGCATTAGCCGGAACACGTGGAACTTTTGATCCAAGTATCTATTCAAACGGTTTACCACCAACTATCGCCCAGGAAGAAATCGTCGGTCAAACCAACTTGCAAGACTTCTATTCAACACCGTTTACAGGCACCCTGAACATCGCTCAATTAAGAACGGCCATCAGTCAAATGGGCGCATTGACACCGGAAGTCGAAGAAAGATTAAGAGCGTTGGAAGAAGCCTTAAGCAGAGACAGAACAAATCGAGAAGATTTGGAACGAGCTGCCACAGCCTTGACCGAAGCCCGTACAGCGCTTGACCGGGTCATCGCCACCAATGGACGCGCCCATGAAGCCGAAGTCAGACAAATGTTCGGCTTATTAGAAGCCTTCGCAGAACAAACCGTCAAACGTGAATCAAAGGAATTCTTCGCTGGAGTCCTGCATAGAATCGCCATCGAACGTGGCGAAACAATCGAACAATTCACAGCGTACTTAAGAAGCACAGGTGATTTCAGAGCCGCTGCCCTGGCTGAGATCAACCGATATTTCAATGCAACGCCGCCATTAGCTTCTCCAGACGCTATAAACTTCCTTAACGGTCTGATCGGAGATATCCAAGGTGGGGTCGGTATTCTCAACGCCATCGCCAACGCCACTCCGGTTAACGCAAATCAAGTATACGGATTTACAATCACCGGAGAAACCATCGCTCAATTACAACAAGCCGCCAGAGACGCCATCACCCAAGCCGAAAGCGACCGTGCCGCTGCTCAAAGCATCTTGAACTCAGGTGACTATAGCAACATCTTGTATAGTCAACAACAGATCGCCGCGGCCGTTAATTACTACGAAGTCGATGATGCGAGTGCCGCAAGATTTAACGGTGAAGTGAGAGGCCGATTGGCCCGCGTGGATGAAGCAGTAAGGTTCTGGCAAGATCAAGTTAGCCGTTCAGGCGGCGTACCGCAATGGAACCAATTCGCCCGCGACATGTTACAATTCAACATTGCCATGCAAAGCCTGGAAAGATCCAGCTATCAAGCTGTCCTGGATGACAAATTCGTGTATGACGTAATGCAAAGAAGCGGAGTCACCACCGCCTTGCAAACTCCGCAAGAGATTGCCACACGAAAGATCAACTTAGCGACAGAACGAATTCGATTATTGCAAATGAACATTGACTTGTTGGCCCGTGCCGAAACCACCATGGTTCCAAACAACGCCGGCCCGGTTAACTCGGCCACAGGCTTACCGACCGGATTGCCGTTGACTTCATTGGATCAAATCAATCAAGCCATCGCCGGCATCGCGACCAGAAACGAAGAGATCCGACAAACTGAACGAACATTCCCAGAACTGATCTTCAACAACCCGAGATTCAGCGATGAAGCTAAAGCCATCTACAGAAGATTGTTGGATAACCTGATCGCCGAACGAAACTTTAACAACACAGTCGCCCGACCAGGCCTCGAATTAGACCGACTCTTCCAGACACCATTGGATCAACTGACGCCGGCTCAACAGGCTCAAAGAGAATCTGTCGAACAATTAAAAACACGTAAGGCGACTGAATTTGCCGCCGCCATGGCTATATATAACCAACGTATAGAAATCTTAAGAGAATTACAATCGTTGGGAACCAACTATTTACGTCCTGATCTGGCTGCCGGCGCAAGAGAACAATTAGACTTCGAACGCAGAATCGCCATCGAAGCCGCCAATAATTACTTCACCCGTAGCGGCATCGGCCCGCAAAATACAGAAAATCAAATTCTCCGGGCCATGCTGGGTATCGGCCGTGCCCAAGAAGGAGTGATGGAAGAACGCAACCGTTTACGTGAAGCTGAACGAACCCATCTAGCCGCAGAAACCAGATTACAAGCCGCTCTGGTTCAAGCGACACAACAATATCGTGACACCCGTGAATTAGGGAACCAACTGTTGGCCGCCATCGTTGGCGCATTAAACTCAGGCAATGTCGCTGAAGTTAGCGCTTACAACAGACAAGTTCTTCAGCAAAATATCAGCCAATTGACGGCCAACAGCCCGCGACAAGCCATCAACGTCGGTACAACATTGTACGCGTTAGGGGGAGCTGAAGACGGTCAAGTCGTGGCGATCAGACTGGAAAGACTTGACCGCGCCCGATATCATGAAGTGGCTCAACACGTCGTTGATGTCCGTAATGGTCAATTGAGCCAATCACAAATCCTGGCGATCTTAAACGCTTTCGGCGGCGCCGTTGACATCTATGCCGGGTCCATCACACCGCAGGCTGGAGGCATGAGCCAGCGCGTATTCGCTATTGGTTTGGATGCTTCACCGCGCGCGATCGACACAATTCAACATCGGTTGACCATGGGTATGACCCAAGAATCACAGACATTAGAAATTGCGCCAAATCAATTCGAATCACAAACACAACGCGCCTTCTTCTTGGTTGACCGCTTCACCATCCGCAATGATAGAGTATTCGCGAACGTCACTGGCTTGTTGAAACGAAACATGGACGGCAGCAACAACACCATCGCCGGTTTGACGGGCGTCGTTGACTACCGCTTGAACAGACAATTCAGCGTTGTCATGGAAGCCGGTATGGTGAGAGCCTCCGGTGAAGGTTCAGTCCAAAATCAACGCATCAACCTGTTCACCGGGGAAGACCTAGGGTCACAAACCATCCGGTTCAATTCACGGGAAACATATGATTATCAAAGCCTGGGTCTTCGATATTCTCCGGAAATTCAATCACAATTTATCCGGTCAATGTCCGTAACCTTATCAGCCAACCGCGAATCAACCAACGATGATTTAATGGGACGTCAAACAGATACCTTCGGCGGATTGACCACCCGCATCGACTTCGGACGTTTTGATATCAGCGGAACCGTGACGACAACCGACCGTTACGCCTTCGGCGCTGGCGTCAACATCACCGATAACGTGAGACTATCTGCTTCACAAAGCGTGGTTAACGGCGTGGCTACACCGCAAGTGAACTTGATCTACAAAGACGACAGCGGAAGATGGAGCGTTAACCTGGGTGTTGAAAGAAGCGCCATCACCGGCGATTACAGAGGCCGCATCGGCTTGACCTATAGACCGATCGACCGATTGTCATTGTCAGCCGGCGTTTCACCTAGCGGAGTCGGGTTCGACGGACGATTCACCTTGTTCCAAGAAAACGCCAGAGCCCCGAGAGTCAACCTCGACCAAATGGGCACAGAGCCATCTGAAGAGCATAGAAGGCTTCTGGAAGAAAACTTCATGGCTAGAGAATTATTCGATCAATACAGAAACACCATCCCGAGATTCAACACCGAAGGCGTCGGTACGTTGGATGCGGCCGGGCAACGAAACATCAACCTGTTGCGATACAACGTTACACCGGACGGACGTATCGTTATCTACGGCATTGAAGCAATGGTACAAGAATTGGAACGGTTAAATAACACCACACCGGGCGGAACCGCTATCTACCTGGATCAAAGAAATCCGGCATTTATCCCTGAATCTATGGTTACACAAGCCCAACGTATCGGGGACTTAACAGAAGCAGAGTTAAGCGCCGCAGATATTATCAGAGGTGAAACAGGTTACTATACAAGATTGTTCTTTAACAATAGATACTATCCATTCCCGTTAGGCAACGATCAAACATTGGTGATCTTGCCTCAGGTTAGCGCTGCTTATGGTGATCAGGCCAGCCGTTATCCGATTATTGTTGAAGCTAACCTGGCCTTGTTAAACAAACTGGTTGGATTTGAAGGCAGCTTAGGTTACGCGATTGTTCCTGGACAAGGATTTGTAACCTTAACGGAAGCTGATTTAAGAACCTTGTTAGATGGTTCCGTAGAAAATGGTGCGATCAGATTTACACCAGCCGGAACGATGAATCCGTTGACGGGCGAACTTAATTACAAGATGGTCATTAACAATTACGAACAAAGATTGAACGGCGGAATCGTCCAATTGAATCCGGCTGGTAGCGCATTGATGAGAGAATTAACCCGTGGCTTCTTCGGCGTACCGTTGACCGAAGGATCTGTCTTCGTTAACGAAGGTCAAGTGGTTGACATGATCGTAGCCGGTCAATTAACCTGGGAAGCGCCGGCCAATCCGGCGGACAGCGATTACAAGCTCAAGACACGTGAAGGATTGTATGTATCCTTCCCAGAAAGAGTAAACGCGATCACCGACGCATTCAGAGCCGGTGAGCTGTATTTAGTCAACGGCCAATATGTCATCGCCTCTGAAGCAACACCGGACGTCAGACAACAATTAAACCAAGGCAATAAAGTGATCGGCCGCACATTAACGATTGATGCCGCCAACCGAAGATTGTTCATTGCCCATACAAATACCAGCATACAACCGTTAGTAGACGGCGATTTGAACAACGGTACAATCAACGGTATTGATACCGGACGCACAAACGCAGAAGGCAGACCGATCCTCCGCTTTGTCGATACCAGCCGTCAAGGCGCTGATAATCAACCGGCTGCCTTTGAATTTGCCGGCGGACGCATTGAAGCTACCTACATCAAGTTCGCCGTGCCAACACCTAACGGAACAAGATATCTGACAGAAAGAGAAATTGTTCAATCTGTATTGAGCGGTGAATTACGATTTGTTCCTGCCCCTGAACAAAACGTGACAGAATACCGCTTGATTACCCGTGAAGGTCAATATGTCGGATTCTCTGAACAAGCCATCGAACGCGGTAAGGCGTTTAATGAAGGCCGATTATACTTGATTAACGGTCAGCTGGTGATCAGAGACAGCGTGGATGAAAGTTTGGTTTCCCAACAAGTCGTCGGTATGACCCATAATCCGCAATTGGCTACTGGAACATTGTCTATACCTTATACCAATACGACATTGGCTCCGTTAGTAGACGGTGACATCGCCAACGGAACAATCAACGGCATTGTTGTTCCGGGACGCGTCGATCAAAACGGACAACCGGTTTACAGATTTGTCGATACAACCCAACGCACCGCAAACGGTGAATTCGCTCCGTTCCAATTCTCCGAAGCCCGTAAGAATGTCCTTTATGACCGATTCGCTGTTCCAACCGCTCAAGGAACCGTATACTTGACTGAAACGGAAGTCATCCAGCGCGTCGCCAACGGTCAATTAAGATGGGCCGCGCCTGACGCCAATGACATTAGCCGAAAATACAAACTGGTCACTGTAGACGGAACGCCGATCGGATTCTCCGAACGAGCCCTTGAAGAAGGAAGAGCCTTTGAAGAAGGCCGGTTATATTTAATTGACGGCCAATTCAGGGTTGAACCGAGAGTAAATCCGGATTTAAGCCAGTATCAAGTTGTTGGACGCATCGGTATATCCGATGTGGCCGCCGGCCGCTTGTTCATCGCCGTATTGCCGCAGCAATTGAACCAATTGCTGGACAGCGACATCAACAACGGAACCATCAACGGCATTCCGTTGAACATCCTGGATGAACGCGGCAATCCGCTGTACAGATTCGAAGTGACCACGCACCGCACGGCCGCCGGTGACAATGCTCCGTTCGAATTCATGCCGCTGGTCAACAATATCACTTATGAGAAATTCGCCGTTCCAACCGCTCAAGGCACGATTTATCTGACCGAAAGTGAAGTGGTCACCCGTATACTGGCCAACCAATTGAATTGGGAATTTGATCCGACCACTGGCTTGTATACCTTAAGAACCCTGGATAATCAAACCGTCGGCTTGTCACCGAGAGCCTTGGCAGAAGGCGAAGCCTACACCCGAGGAAACTTGTATTTGATCGATAATCAGCTTGTCATTCGTGAAAATGGTCCGGCCGAACAACGTGTCGTGGCCAGAATCGGACAAACCGATGCTACCCGCCGTCTGCTGTTCACACCGGTCACGCTGAACGACCTGAGAAACATGAGCGTTGATGGAAACAACTTGGGAGGCACTACGAACGGAACGTTGCAATTGAAGTTATTCCAAGACCAATACGGACGTGACGTATTCGATTGGAGAATCAACAATTACAGAACCGCGGCAGGTGCCGTTCTGAATGATCTCTCCATCAGCCTGTCCGACCAAGCGGCCGCTTACATTCACAGCCGTCTGGAAACCATGGGCGATACAAACAATATGGGTCAAATCGTCAACCAAGGAACCCTGACCCGTGAAGCATTGCGTGACGCTCACTTAAGATTCGATGGATACATCGAATACGAAAGAGTCAGCGGCCAAGGCGAAAATGCTGTTTATCAATGGTATTTAGTGAAGCAAGTCAACGGTCAATTCGTCAGAACACCGATTACATTAAATAACCGCGCGTTCATCTACATGAACTCCCTGGATCAAGCCTTGCAGCGCGGCGAATTAAGAACCAGAAGCGGTGAAGTCATTGTCGCCCAAGCCGTAACAACCGACAAGAAACAGGCGCTTTATAACCAGCCGATCACACGATCCATCTTAGAGCAGCTCAACAGACGCGGCGGATACAATGGCATCTACGTCAGAAGTACCCAGCCGACAATCGGAAACTTGCGCGCCTTCTTCGCGGATGTCAACAATAACTCCTTGTATGACCAAGGTGAAACGATCCGTTATATGCAGGAACAATTGCCTGGATTCTTCCCGCTGTTGAGCCAGGATGTACGATTGAACACCATTGGTGAACAAATCATGACTGATATCCGCAGAGGCGGATACCTAGTTATACTTAAGAACAACGCCGGCGGGTATTACACAACAATCGCAGAATTACTGGCCAGAGACGAGAGAGGCAATTTAATTAACTATAACGCGATCCGCAGCGAGTCTTCAAACTATCAATTGTTCCAGTTCGCCATGGAAGGCCAACAGCAAACAAGAATTTATCTAGACTTTACGCCGGAAAAATCAACCGTCGAAGTCTCTGACGGCGTCGTATTTGGTATGAGACATTCAACCTTCTATCAGTTCGATATCGAAGCCGGCCGAATCGACCGAACAACGAACATCGGGGAATCGTTTGACAACGGATTCAATGCAAACGGCGAACGTCATATCTTATCAATCGATACACGTTCATCAACCGTCAAGGCCGACGTCTTTAACGCCGCAGGCCAGATCGTCCGCAGCATCCGCTTGACCGGTCAGCTGGAACGAAACGTCAGACCGTTGTTCCATGAAATCATTAATTACGATTCCAACGAAAACGAACTTTACACAACAACTATTGATCCGGCGACAATCACTTATATCAGAGAAAACTTCGGCAGTATAATTACAGAAAGAGGATTGAATGTACAATTTGATCAATTCGAACAAAATGTCGGTATCACCTTACGCATGTTCGATAACGGCACAGACCTCGGCATGGTCAATAATGTCACCGGTATCTACAATGTTGTCGAGGTAGATGAATCAACTAAAGTGGTCACGTTCGTCAACTTGCGCGAACTTGAACAAAGCGGCGGTTACGTATCTGTCCGACGATCTGTCTTGAGTGAAGGCGTCGTTCAAATGAATCTGACCGGACGTATCCAGCTTCCTCAAGAATTCTTAAGAAACGACGCTCAATCCATCGCCCAGCGCTCCAACCGAACGTTATTCAACCTGGTTGAAGAAGGCCGGGCCTTTAATTTAGCCAATGTTGATCAAAGCCGAGCCTTCCAAAACCGTGACCAGTATTATTATGACCTTGGTACCGGCCGTCTGCTGGTCAGAAACGTTCAAATCCGCACAAACGGCGAATGGCAAGCGCTCAGACAAATATACGGAACAGAAACCATTATCGCCTCCGGTCAGCAAACGATCGACATGGCAAATTTAAGAGCAAATATCGTTGATCGGCTGCAAAATGTTCCGAATTCACCAGATATCTATAATTTCGCCGGCGGCATTACGATCGACTTCGAACGGCTGAGATCTATTCCGGAATTCGCCGCGGCGATGAGAGAATTCAGAATTACCGACATGTCCAGCCTTGAACCGTCACCGGTTGTCACAGCCGATGGCGTCATCTCTATCGACTTCCGTATACCGTTTGATCCGTTGGAACGTAAGATCATTACTGTACGGGCGGAAGGCGGAAGGATCATCGAATTCATCGTCGGTCTTGAGTATGACCAAAGAACGGGCGAACAAACACGATCATTCAAGTTGACTCCGGATTATCAAGTCAGCAACACATACCAGACAGAAACAGCCAGAGTTCTTGCCAGAGACGTATTTACTCAACCGGTGATTGATGCTTATATGCAAGCCTTCCGAAACCGGTTCCCGGCCGAATATGCTCGATTGCCGCAGCAAGGCGGATTCTGGCAAATCATGAATTCATTGGGTATTTCGCCGACCACGCAGTTAACCGATATCCGTGAAGTGCCTAGATCTGTTGTCAATGGCCAATATACTCAAATTGATCAGACCCCAATCCATCATTATCTGATCCCGAACGATGCCCGCGGACGCGACATCGCTGTCCGTTACTCAACCGGTGATTTAGGTATCAACCTGTGGAACTTTGAAGGAATTCATGATCTTCAAGTTAAATACAACGGCGGGGCCCCGATTACACTTAGCCGTATCAACATCGGCATCATTCCTGGTTCAATTGTCATCGGAGAAAATAACATCGTACGTGAAGTCCAAATCTTCCGTTCACCTGAAGTCGAAGAAGGACGTCAAGAATTTAATTTTGAAGTAACCCGCGGCCGGGGAGAAACAGGATCCGTCTTCTCAAGAATAACCCGAGACGCCGATAATAGGGTACAAGTTGAATACTTGAACGAAGCCGGCGAAGTGATCACCCGCGTCCAAGGCAACGAATACCTTGTTCTGGATTCAGAATTCAAGACAACAATTATCAACTCAGCCGGCGGGCAATTGTTAGGCCGTGGATTCAGTTCATCTGTCTTCAGAACGGCACAAGGCTTCTTGGGTATGCCGATCGCGACATCAGGATTTAATTATGTTGTGTATGACATCACCGTTCCGTATGAAAGAGCTTACAGAGGATACATATACACCGCACAAGGACAATGGGAATTGAACGCTATCTTTGAAGCGGCCAGTACCTTTGTTGTTGAAATTAATGGCGAAAGAGTTGTTCGAGAAGTCCAGATTGTCACGGAAAGAGATCAAGCCTCCGGCAACATTTCTGTCCAACGTTACATTTACCATGACGGTCAATACGTTGAAAAACGACGTATGGATACATGGGTCGAACTTGATCGGTCATTCCTGGAACAATTCCTGCTTAAAGATACCAATAATCCAAACCGATGGGATATCCGGTTCAGAACAGAAGTTGATCAGCAAAATCATACCATCAATGTCATTTTTGATCATGAACAAGACAGTTCATCATTCATTGAACGATTATCCAGCTTCAATTTCGCCGACATGAAGATTAAAGAATATGTCGCGATCTGGCTGATCGGATTTATCGTATTGCCTCTGTTAGGCATGGCCTTGTTAAGCGGCTTGTTTGTGAATTTGAGAAATCGCCGTAAAGGCAAGAACGGCAACGGTTCTAACGGTGTTGTCGGCAACGATCGAAGAAAAGCCCTTGAAGAAGCGGTTGTTCGCGAAGGCTTGATTCCGGCAGAAGAAATGATTGAATTGCTTAAACCGGAAAACACAGAAAGATACGAAAGTGTCCTTAAAACCATTATTAAGAATTTAGCGGATCAATTCGGCTTTGATGAAGAAACAGTTAAAACCGTTGTCCATAAAGTCTTTGAAACAATGACTACGTCAAAGAAAACCTATGATGAAATCCTGACCGCCCGATACGAAGAATTTGATTCCTGGATCGGTAAAGTCAAACAAGCCGACAAGGCTCCGGCAAGAAATCTGGAAAATTACATCCTGTTTGAATTATTATCCACCCGCGGAAGCCACATCCGCTCAGTTATCCCGTGGGTCAGATACTACTACTTCATCCGGTTATCAAACGATCCGTCATTAAGAACTTCAAGAGATCAGTTCGGGCCGATTTATGCCAAGGAATTAGATCAGTTCTATAAATCAATTTCTGAATTCTATCGTATTGCTAACTTCCCGGATGTTCCGAAAGAATACCGCTTGATTTGGGAAGATATTAAAGACTTGTTTAATGAATCTGTATTTATTCAACATTTGATGAAAACATCAGTTGTAGCAGGTGTAGAAAATATTACTCCGGAATGGGTCATCTTGGAACGCAACAATAAATTAGGAAACAGACAATTAAAAGGTAAAGGCGAACCAAAACCATTCCTAGAAGCTCTGGATCACTTGTTCAGTTTGGCTGAACAGTTGAGTAAGTACACCAAAAACGCGGCTGACTTCCGTAAGGCGGCCGGATTTGATACCCTGAGTAAAGAGATCCAAAAATATAAGACTTACGGTGATATCTCAGGGCATTACGGCACACCAAAACGAAATGGCATTATAGGGGCATTGATCGGTGCGGTCGTCGGTGCGGCCTTCGTCATCACCGGATTAGCCGGAAGTTTATTGGGTACTATGGCCTTATTTGCAACCTTAGGCGCAATCGCCGGCCTGGTGATTGGATTTATCGGAGCCAGAGGCTGGGTTCAATACCTGAAGAACAACCTGATGTTCATCGCCATGGTTCCTTGGACGATGTCAATCCTGATTGGCTTTATCTATCTGCAAGGTGCTGCCCTGATCGTGCCGATCATATTAACAGCCGCTCTGGGCATCTTTGCGGTTTATAAGATCGGATTAAGTTTTGTCAACTACGCGAAGAAGATCGCCAGCCTGAAAACTGCCAAAGAACGTAAACAATACACCAAACGGTTTATCCGGGAATCGCTTTATGGTGCGTTCATTTTTGCCGGTACACTGGGCTTGAAGTTCTTGTGGAACGTTCTGGTCTTCACATGGTTAACTGTACCGACGGCAAACATCATTGCCTTTGGGTTTACACCTGTTGCGACAGCGATCTACCTGGCTATCTTGTGGGCGCCGTTCGTACTCTTCTACATCCTGGATACATTCACGTTCTTCTACTTACTTGAATGGATTGTCGGTCTGGTGAAAGGGTGGACATCTGGATTAGGTTATATCACATCAGCTTCTTCATTCAGAAAGAGCATCAAAGATTTACGAACAGCGATGGGTGAAGAGGCGTTCAGAGCCGTTATTCAGCATCTCTATACGACGCAATACATCAGTAAAGACGAAAAAGAAGCTTTACAAAGCAACGATGAGTCTCGTTATCCACAAATCATCAAGATCAAGGAAGCCCGTGAACGCTTAGAATTTCTGGCAACTTCATTCTTACGTATGGATATGCCGAATCTGCCGACCTGGGAAGATTTAGCCCGCTTGACAATCAATATTACTGCGGCCGGTGAAAATGTCATTTATCAATTGAATGATCCAATTGCCGAAAATGATCTCAACTTGGAAGAAGTAGGTTCTGGTTTAACTAAATTGACCCAAATTATCCGGCGTCATTCTCAAGAGTATAAATATTTGATCGACTTTATCGAAGCCGAATTCGGCATCAAAGTAAGAGAAAGCATCGATGCATGGAGAAACCTGAACGGGACTCAACGTTTTGAAATCCCGGAAACATTATCTGCAGCTGATCAGGAAAGAATCAAATTCCTGGTGGAACGCTTCGCTAATGCACGGTTCCATCCGATTTACCGTACTGTTCTTGGTATGATGAACACCTGGGAAGCATACCGAATCATTGTCAGACAATATTATCCTGAAATTTCTGAAGCGGAAGTTGAACGAAAAGTTTCTGAGAAATTACAACTTCTTTGGGCTTATCAAAATTACGGACAATTTGAGGCGTCCAAGAATCCGGATGACCAAGCTAAGGTAAATCAAATTAAGAATTTATTAAAACAATTCCCGCAATTAGAAGTTGCATATTTGACAGACAAAGTCAGCGGCCTGGTCCGATTCGATGTTGAACAGCAACAATTTGTTCATCTGACAACGCCGGCACTCAATAGAATTCATCCGAACTATAAACCGTTAAACCAAAACAATATGATGAACTTCTCGACCGGTGATATCAACCTGTTCCTTGATGCTAACAATGATATCCGATTCGAAGACGCGCTTAAGTTCCCGCGCATAATGGCAGAATTCAACGAAGATTCACAACTGATGGTCATTAATGTTCCGGAATATATTATCACCAGCAATTACAACGAAGTCGCTGAAGCCCATGGCTTCGGGGACAGAACCTGGACCAGTTTCGTTATGCGCGTCAATGCTCAAGTCGGCGCGTTAGGGTTCTACGGACACGGCGCGTTCTTTAGAACAGAATTGTTGAAAGAATTCGGTACATTACCGCCGGATTATGTATCGGAAGACATCATGTTGGCCATTCAGGTCTGGTTAAAAGAAGGCCGGGCTTACCATATTTCACATCGTGAATATACCCAGGTCGGTAAGGGGCGCGAAGTTAGCGTCCAGGGCGGTTCTGTACCATTCCAGAAATTCGCCGCCGGTAGCGCCGAATTGGGCATCGGACGGCAATTGACCCGCTTGTTTGCCAGCAACGAATTCAACTGGTACCAAAAACTCATGTTGTTCTTCACCCTGAGCTTCTTCACCCGTAAACCTGTGATCTTGTTGGCCTTGCCGGTTTACCTGTTGACCGTTCTGTTCCTGGGTATCAGCGGTTTCGCGGCCTTCCCGTTAGAGTTGACCCTGGCCTTCTTGGGTATCTGGTTCTCGCAAATGATCTCATTCACCGGTATCGGCCAGGCCATGTTAGAGAAGGGTGTCGTGAAAGGGTTCTTGTACTGGTTAGGTATAATCCCGACCACATTGTTAGGCGGCGTTGCTCTCGGATTCCTCGGTGTACCAGCCTTATTGGGTATTTCAACCACTGCGTTTGTTCTTGGATTGACTGGAATTGTTACGCTTAACACGATCCTTAGCCGTCTGGCTGCCAAGGTCAGAGGTATACAAGGAACGACATCGAAACTATTCGGTATCTTCCCGATGCTGGTTTTGGTATACCTGACCTACATTCCGGTTTACGCGATCGGTATCTTTAACGGTATGGCTGGTTCGGCCAGGTTCGTCATCTCAGGTAAAGGGTGGGAGTTAGGTAAGATCGACTTTAAGAAAAATATTTACAACCCGGATGCCCCGGCCAAGTTGTCATTCCGGTTCCAGATGACATTCGCGTCCTTATTTATATTGATATCATCGTTGGGTATCTTCTTATGGCAAGCCTTCCCGATCGTTTGGTCAGCGCTGTATATCACATCCGTTGTCTTATGGTTGTACTCACCGATCTTGACCATGCCGGCCTTATTGCCTTGGTCAACGGATTACCGCGGAATTTCAGGGTTCAGAAACTGGTTCAGGAACAATTTATTCAACTACGCCAAACAAATATTTATGATGCCGGTTGAATCGTTGACCCAATTTATCGCGACTATCAAGAATGCGTTCAAACAACACGCAGAAAAAGCAAGAACTGTTCGAACTGACGCGGAAAATATCAACAACAACAAGAAAATGAGAGCCGAATTGAGAGCCAATACGGCTGACCTAAGAAAAACAATCAATCAAGGTTTTGCCAAACTGATCAACAGCATCGGCCTGGTTGCCTTCGAAGTCGTCATGTGGGCAGCCGCCATCACGTTAGCCCTGACCCAATCAGTCAGCGCATTATACTTCTTCATACCGGTTACGATTACCGGGGTGTTTGCCGTCGTGACGGTCATCGGATTTATCTACTTTGTCTTCAAAGGCATCACCAAGTCATTCAACGATAAGATGGATAAGGCCGCAGACAGAAACACGAACAATAGACCGGACAACGGCAATACCTCCGACCAACGAAACACCAGCCGCAGATCAAATAATCGTTTCTTTGATCTGGGAGCTGGCTTCGTTGTTGCTTGGGCGGTGATCCCTTACAACCCGCCGGTCTTTGTGCCGTTAATGTTATTGGCCGCTCTGATCGCCGCGGTCTTCTACTTCAGAAGCCAGGCCAAGAAAGCCGAAGAAAACACAACTACCGAAGCCGATGGCCATAACGTCAGCGCCTCAAAACGCGGACCGCCGTCAAGATTCGGGTTCTTCGGCAAATTCTTCCTGATCGCCGCGCTTCTGACCAGTACTTTACCGTCTGGAATCAACAACAACGCGCAGGCTCAGGACAATCAACGAACAGCGGCCATAGCTCAACTGGATCAAAGAATGCCGATCCGCGGGGTGACTTATTCACCGTTCAGACAAGGCCAGGACTTGAGTACGGAAATTGATTGGGACGCCAACATATCAGACATCGCTGTCTTAAGAGCGATGGGTGTGAATACGATCCGCACATATTACCCGATCACGTCTAGACGGTTCCTGGATGAATTACAGGCTAACGGAATAAGAGTAATTATGGGTATTCCTTATGATGCCGGCAGCCTTGCGCCGCGCACCCGTATCGATATTGTCCGCGGTACTTTCAGAGATTATGTCAACCGTTTCAGAACACATCCGGCAATCCTGATGTGGGAATTCGGCAATGAAGTTAATTACCATCCGGAATACTTCTTCGAAAACAACTTGAACGTCTGGTACAGACTGCTGAACCAGGTCGCTGTCGTTACCAAAGAAATCGATCGCACACATCCGGTCGCAACCGCCTGGGGCGAAGTTCCGACCCTAGAAGCGATGAGAAGTCTGCCAGCTATCGACGTCTTCGGTATCAATGTTTACCGCAACAGCGATCCTTCCGGTGTTATCAGCGAATTCAGATCACGCGTAAACAGCGGCCAGGTACGCAGCGGTGTCCGTATGTATGTTTCTGAGACAGGTGCTGATTCATACAACGCGATTACAGGCCGTGAAGATGAAGAACGGCAAGCCGCCGAAAACGTCCTTATGTATCACCGATTATTGCAGAATGCCGATCCGCAAATATTCATGGGTGTGACATTCATGTCATTTGCTGATGAATACTGGAAAGCCGGAGCGCCGGCCGTCCAAAATCGCGGTGGAAACATTCAGGGTGGCCAGTATGACAATATGTTCAACGAAGAATATTTCGGTTTAGTCCGTGAAAACAGAACACCAAAACAAGTTTATACCGCTCTGCAGCAATTATGGACAAGACCTGAAACAGTCAATCTTGATCAAATGGCCCAACGCCTGACTCAATCCATCGTTCAAGCCGAAGCGGCTTACGCCCAACAATTGGTCGCCGGACCGGCCGTCGAAGGTAACTTGCTTCTCCAAAGTCGGGTCGCCGAGTACAGCGGTCCGCAATGGAAATCTACAGTCCTTCATTTGGACAGAACGAATATTTCTCAATCACGATTCTTAAGAATCACCTTCAGATTGACCGGCGGCGATAAATTCATGGTTCAAGTATTGCCTTCCGGAAGACTTCCGGTGGCCGGACAAGGGGATTATCAAGTCATCACCCGCGAAGGAACACACACAGTAGAAATTCCGTTGGAAAACCTCAGCGGCGTGAACTTGTCTTCTGTTGAACAAATTATTTTCAGCTATGGACAAGAATATTTCGGTCAAGCTTTAAACAGTCAAAACACCACATTGCAAGTGACTGAAGTATTATTGACCAATGAAGCGCTTCCGGTTGAGGCTGTTCAACCGGCTCAACCGTCGTTCTTCCAACGATTGATCCAAATGATCATGAATCCATTCATCAGCGGGTCAATTGTCTTGTTCGGCGGGATATTCCTGATCGCGTTATTAAGATATTTGAAGAGCAGAAAAGGTTTTGACGCGTATGCTCAGGCCAGAATTGAAGAGCTGTTGAAAACAACAACCCAATCTGACCTGACATTTGATCAATTAAGAAATATCCATGTGGATGATATCGTCATTACAGGGAATGATGATTTTGATACATTCCGTCAAGCCTTGAGAATCTTTAAAACCGGTATTGCCAAACGCATCGTGATCACCGGAGGTTATGGATCATTGACCATGCCGTTAATTCAGAAAGCCGTTGAATCAGGCATTCATGTCAAAGTTTCTGATGACCGGATTATCAATTCACAAGAAGAATTTGATCAAGTTAAATCATTTATCAATGTTCGAAACCGCAGAGAGCTGATCAAATACAGCGAAGCGCAGATTATTTTACAAGTACTCCGGTTTATCATCGAACACGAAAGAGAGTTTCACCATATGGATCTTGTTGAAGGAACCAACGTCAAACTTGAAAAACAATCAGCCAACACAAGAGACAACCTGATTAATTATAGAACGATGTTGCAGCAAGAAGGCCGATTGGTTAAAGGACAAAAATACACCTTCGTCTATATTCAAACACCGTTACAGCAATTCCGTACAAAAGCCACTGCCGAATTGGTATTTGCCGAAGAAATCAAGTCCGGTCTGGTCAACTCATACAGTCATACCGCCAAATATGACCGACACATGACCCAGCAGGAAGCGACCGCTAAGGTTTTGGCGGAAATGTTCAAGATTATTCTTTATACAAAGAAAGGCGATATTTTACCGGTGAATGAAGAAACGACCGGAATCCGCGTCATTTCAGAGGCCGATTGGCAATCAGCCGTGAATCTGATCACACGTATGACAGAAGTGGAAAAGAAAGAATTGACTGATGAATTGATTGCTAACTGGAGAACAACATCCGTTACCCGCACCCAACTCTTTGAAGATCTTCAGTTGAAAGGTAAACAATTCGTGGCCAGTATTATTGGAAAAGAAGAAAATACCGGAAGCGAAAATAAAGTCTTTGAATTAGCCTCACCGGCGATGGTGACAGCTTTCTTGATGGCATATAAACCGGTTATTGGATTGCTGATCATGGTAGCTGCGACTGTATATTTTGGCATAAGATATATGGCTAGAAAAACAGCCAGAACAGCTTATGCGCTGACCAAATTTGTCGCCCAATCCGATATGACAATCCAGCAATTGGATCAAACTTTCATCCGAGACGTCGTCATCGCCGGAAATGATAATGTCGATACCTTCCGTCAAGCCTTGAGAGTTTATGTAGTGTCAGGCTCCGAACGCATCGTTGTCACCGGCGGATTCGGCCGCTTGACCATGCCGTTGATCGAAAAAGCGGTCGCGGCCGGTTTCACGGTTAAAGTATCTGAAAACAGAATCGTCAGCTCAGTCGCAGAATTGGCCGAATTGAGTTCAGCCTTGAGCGCCGGAAACAGAGCTGAATTAATCAAAGTCAGCGAAGCGCAAATCATTCTGCAAGTGATGAATCAAATCGTCGCGGCTGAAGCTGAATTCGAAGGCATAACCCTGGTTGAAGGCGTAAATGTCGTCCTTGAAAATACCTCAACCAACACCAAGGCTAACTTCGAACAATACCGAAATATCCTGGCAGCTGAAGGCAAATTAAACAACGCCGAAGCGCATACATTTGTATTCATTCAAACGCCGTTGCAGCAATTCCGCACCAAAGCGACGGTTGAAGTTGTATTCGCTGATGAAATCAAAGCCGGAAACGTCAACGCGATCAGCCATACGATCCGCGCGAACACAGCCGTAGCCGGATCAACATTGATCAATATCCTTGTCGGTGAAATGTTCAGATTGGCCTTGTACACCGTTAAAGGCGACAACAAACCGGTATACGCAGGCAAGAGCGGAATCGACGCTGTTCCGTCTGTCCAATGGACTGCCGCCAACTACTTATTCAACCGCTTATCCCGAGCAAAACGACAAGCATTGGCTGACACCTTTGTCCAAAACATCAATACAACCAATGTTACAAAAGACCAGTTACTCGCCAGCGTCACCGCTGAAGCCAGATCATTTATCCAAAACGTATTGGCCAACGCCAAAAACGCCATAACCACCGCTGCTGTTAGGGAAGAAACGGTTGCAGCGGTCTTGGCTGGTGACCAACCGCGCATCACCAGCGTTCTGGTCAATACCAACGACACAACGGTTGAAGCCCATCCGCAAGGAAAGAAAATTTACGACGTCACCTTTACGACCGTAAATGTCGATGTCACCAGAGTCGCCGGATTGGTTGAGATGATCGGAACGTTCCTGATGAATCAGCACCGTTTGGTGAATGTCAACGTTGAAGCGAAAGAAAACAATACGATCGCCGTCCGCTTCACCGTAGACGTTGAAGTCAAGACCAGCGAAACGATCGAAATCGTCGTGGCCAAATTACGCGAAACAGTGGAGCACATGATCGGCATCACCGCTCCGGTCGCTCAAGGCATTGTCGTTCCGTTCGGTCAAGCCAGCATCGATGACCAAACCATCGCCCTTTATCCGTTGAAATACATCAACCTTGAAATCCTGCACCAAGCCGGCGTACCGTTGGGTGAATCTTACCTGATCGATATCCGCCAATTGGAAGGAAACGAAAATGCCGGACAATTATTATTAGACGCCGTCTTAAGAACGATTGAATCACCGAACGGTGTCTATATCTTAAGAAGCCTGGATGACGATATCGGCTGGGCCGCCGGTATCCTTGAATCTTATGTAATGACCAATGTCGCGGCTGAGTTCCTGCCGAGATTTAACGAATTAAACAAACAATATGAATTAAAAGCCGCCGACATCAAACGCGATCATTTCGGCCGATACGCCCGCTTCTTGAGCTTGCAGACAGTCGAAGGCATGTTAAACGGCCAACAACCGGTCATGATGGACATTCGCGATATCGCCTTGCTCCAAAAAATGCATGTCACCGAACAAAGCGGCGTCATCGCGGCTAATGACACAACCATCACGATCAGCTATGTGGAAGGCGCTCACGGAGCCAGCTCAAGAGAAACACCGCATGATATCGTCCTTGATTATTCAGGCAACATCTTGAGCAGCAATAACGGCATCCGACAAATCCCGCAAGCCAACCAGATGAAGATCGTTGAAGTCGTCAGCAAGGTCCGAGAAGCTTTAGGCAAATACAGAAGAGTTTCAAGACTGGAATGGATCATTGAATTCGGAGCCAACTTATTCAATGAATCAAATATCGACATCGCCGTGTTCCAATCCAGACGTTCACCGATTCTTGAAGAAGAGCAAGTTGATCCGGCTCTGACTCCGGAAGTTTACCGATTCGGTACCCGCGGCACACCGGTCAAAGGTATTGTCCGACAAATCCGAACCCAGTCTGAAATCGAATCATTGGAAGCGGAAAACGCCATTATCCTGGTGGACATTAATGACTTTGAAGCTAACCGATTAGACTTCACCCAATTAACCCATAGACCGAGAGCGATCCTGATCAACCAAGGCGGACGCAATCAGCACACCGGTTTGAATATCCGTTACATCAATACGTTCAGCGCCCGACCGGTCTTCTTCAGCGAATTGACCCCGCTGGCTGAAACAGGTGCCGCTATCCGGTTAGACCTCGACCGAAAAACCGGCGCCTTGACTTACGAAATCATCAACGAACAAGAAGTTGAATCATATGAGTATGGATACAAATCAACGTTGAGAAATAACGCCAATCTCCGACAAACCGAATTAAAACAATTTGAACAATTTGCCAATACAGTAATCAGAACGGATGAATTAACGGCCAAAGGCATCCACCCGGCCAGATCTGAATCTGAATTGTTCAAAGATGGTGAACAATCAGTCTTTTCAACAGTCATTAACGGTATCCGTATCTTGTTACCTGGATATGAAGAATTCCTGAAAATGGATAATGCCGCAATTCTTCAAGCCTTATATGGACCGTTGAGATTATCTATCAGCATCTTTGACGGAATCGTCCTCGCCTGGCCGTCACCAGCCGTTGCCGCAGAAGAAGGTAAACATCATGATGGTCTGGTCAGCCTCCATAACAGACATTTTGACTATGTCAGCCAGTTAGATTCCATCCGCGGCTGGAATTATGTTGGCGGCGGCGATATTGATGACAGCGTTTCACCGCTGACAGAAAACAATATCCGCATCGTCAATTCATTCGCCGGCGGTGAATACGAACGAACCATCAAAGATGCGCAAGCATTGGCCGGCAAGCTGACCGCCTTGAAGAAACTTGGCGTCAACCTATTCAACGTCAATATCCAGTTCTCAGAAATGGATGACCAGCAAATTCTTGAGTTGGCCAAAGTGATGACTGCTTCCGGCAAATTCACCGTTATGGAAATTTATCAGATCCTCGGTTTCGTTCCGGTTGTGATCAACAACACCACCTACATCGTTGACATCAGAACTTACCAAGAAGCCGTGAAATTCAACTTGGCGCAATCCGCCGAACTGATTGCCCGTTCAGTTCTGTTGTACTTGATCGGCCGACAAGAAAGAGGCTCGCAATTAACGATCGTTGAATTGGAAGCAGGCGTTAAATTAGTTTACGAAAGCACCCGAAGAAACGTTGAAACCACCAATAACGCCCTGATCGCCAAAGTTGTGGAAATGGTCAAAGTTGAAAATACAAACGCCGCGACGTCAGCCGCCGTGATCACCGAAGGAACAAAGGGCTGGATTTTAGATGGCACCGTCAGCGACATCCAGGCCAATGAATACCGATATCCGAAAAACGCCAAACCGGAAGACCAAAAGATCGAAGTGATCGGTTTGAGAAACAAGGTCATCATCAAACTGGCTGACGGACGCCAAATCATGGTGATGGACGATCATAATTATGCATACGCCTTCTGGTGGATGATGATGCGTGAAGGTATGATTCCGGCCCAAGGCAATAATCTTCTTCATATTGATGCCCATGCGGACGCAGTGATCCCGAGACGCTACAAAGCGGAAGAAGATCCGTTCTTTAGCGCCGAAAACCGATTCGCCGCGATCGTTGAATTCTCATTCAGAATCCTGGGTATTGAAGGCTTTATCGCTCCGTTGGCCATGAACGGTTTCATTAAAAACTGGACATTCCTGCACAACATGAACGACTACGGAACAACCGGATATATGGTTCCTGGACAATATGCATTCGTCAAAGATGCCTCAAGAACAATCAATGCTGAAGAATTTGAATTTAATTTGATCGATATTGACGTGGATGTCCTCAACGGTCTAAGCAAAGAAGAAGCTGAACAACATTTAGAACGGTTCGCCGGCCTGGCCCAACGCGCCAAAGTGATTACGATTGCCACCAGCCCGTCATTCATCGATCAGGTTTCTTCAATCGAATACGCCCGAAAATTAGTCTCCTTGATCGCCGCCAAACCGTATCAACCGGCAACGGAAAATACAACCAAAGGCAATGACAAAGGCATCAGCCCGAGCAGCATCATTATCATGATCGCGACGATCGGCGGCGCTATGGCGGCAGCAATGTTCGGTCAAAACGAAGCCGGCGCTGTTCTGGCCATGGCCGGTCCGTTCGGCATGGGATCAGAAGAACTTGATCAGTTCATCAAGCAAATGGTCAAGTCAACCATCGAAACGGCCCGCAAGTTCTACCGAACGTTGAAGACCGGTTTCTTGTCATTACCGGCCGCCATTGACCGCATGACAAAAATGATCAAGGCCCAGCCGATCACCATCGAGATCGGCGCGCGATTAGACCATACCGCGGTTGAGTATTCAGATACACAGGAAAGATTTACGGTCCTCTTACGCAACAAGACAACCGGAATTGAACTATATGTCTTTAACGCAATTAGTGAAGACATCACCGGTTCAATCACCATCAGTTCACCGGAAAGAGCCTTGGCCGATGTTCAAACCATTTCATACACCTATCAAGTATCAAGAGTCGAAGGACGTGACGATCAAGCACAGTTAACCGATGAACAAAACAATATCGTGGCGATATCCCCAATCGTAGAAGGACGCATCCGCGTCAACTTGTCTGATCTTTACAAAACAGGCAATGTGGATGTGGATGCGTTCTTCGCCAAATCAAGAGAAGCGATTGTGACCGTCGCCGACCAATCAATTAACGGCCAATTATTGGCTAAAGCCGGTATCACCGCTGGCGAAACATTCAAACAATTGGTTAACTTCAAAACACCAAGATTGACCAAGATCCTTGAAAACCAGGCCGCCGCCGAATTGTTGAAATTCGAAAACACCTATTTCGACGGACAATTGACCTTCATCATCGTCAAGCTGGCTGAAAAGAACCCGGCCTTATTGGCCGCGATCAGCGCCAGAACACAAACGCAAGTCTTGCAAGCCATCTTTGACCACCTGGGTTATGCCGCTATGACCATCTTCGCTGGACCGAATGGACCGCAAGTGTACGGCCTGGCCCAATATTTGAGAAACAGTGCAATTAACGCGGCCGCAGCTGCCGGATTAGACGCCAAGACATTAAAAGACCTTGAAACATTAATCGCCGGCCGAATCCTGGTCGAATTAATGCCTGAAAATAGAAAGCAAGCCGCCAGCAAGGCTGTCAAAGCCGAATCCATCACGATCTTCCAAGAAAAATTAACCGTCACTCAAGCCGTTGAACAAAATGATGAAATCATTACGGTCGTTGCCGAATTGGCTGATAAGGTCTTGGCCGCTTTTGAAGCCAGATACGGCGCTGTGCAAGTCGCGAAAAACGTGACCGTCAGAGACTTGTTAAGCGGCGCCATTGTTGATTTGACCATGAACGCTTTGAACACCGTTACCCGCCGTTTCGGACCGACATTAGTCGGCGCCGAAATTACCTTCAGAGTGGCTGTCGAAGGCCGTACCTTGACGTTCCAAGTTTTAGATAACGGTAATGGTCTGACAGCCGAAGAACTCAAAAAACTCGGTCAGCAACAATATTCCGGCAGCCGGCCAAGTGATTTTGTCCTATACGCCGGACGTGAAGGTATGTTCTTGCACACCTGGTTCATGGTGACCCGCATGGTCAGCGGCCGCATGGAGATCGCCAATCGCACCGACGCCCAAGGCGCCGTCGTCACCATGACCTTACCGCTTCCGGAAATCAAGGCTGCCGAAACCGTTCAACCGGTCGAAACACGCAACTATAATGAAATCATCAATGTCCGCAACGAAAACGGTTCCGTCAGTGGCATTGTTTCCTCAGCGATATCCAATATCGAAATCGCCCGGTTCGGCATGGAGCATACGTCTTACGTAACGGTCTTGGCGGCTGAATTACGCGCGGCTGTCAATTTCTTGGAAAGAAACGGCATGGCCGAACTCGCCGTTCAATTGAAAACAATGGCCGCTGAACAAAGAATCGTCCGCGGATCTTATGAATCATTCACCGAAACGGTGTTTGTAGAAGATGGCCGTGAATATCTGGTCCTGGCCGACCGTTTCATCCGCGGCAATGAAAAAGCTGTAACGGTCCGCCTGGCTGCCGGTTTAGTAAAAATTATTGGTGCAACTGCCGCCAACCGTAAACTTTACACCGCCGAAGAAAATCAAGCGAGAAAAGAACACTTCTTGAGAGAGGCCGAACAAAAAGGTAATGATGGTCAAGTCAACAGCCCGGCGATCGTCGGTGCTATCGCCCTGGTGATCACATTGGCTCAATTGGAAATGCTTCCGTTATCCATCGGCTTGTTAACGGTGGCTGTCTTATTTGGCGCCGTCAAAGCCATCAAGGTGCTTATTAATAGAAGACCAACCGTTAACCGCACAGATGAAACAACTAATACCCAAGCGGTAGAATCAACTCTTGAAAGAGCTGAAATTACTGTCGGTGAAAAAGCTGGTGAAGATGTTGAAACGCTGAATGTGCCGGTATTACCGCAAACGATTGAATTGCCGGTTAACATGCCGGTCGTTCCGACGGTTGTCCCGACCCTGATCAATGTCCGCGGCATGATCTTAGGCAGCCTACGATCATTAAAAGAAAGAACCGCCAACATCATCTTTGAACACAGCTACCGATTCGTCAAAGCCGGAACAGGCGAAAATCAAACAGCCGTCCCTGGACAGGGAGCTGCTCAAGCCGCTGACGCCGCCGTTGAGCCGGTCAAGATCGAAAAGTCAAAGGCCCAGGCCGGCGAAACCCTTAGAGAGACACGTACACAGCTGACACAAGAACGCCGCCGCGGCCACAGCATCATCCGCATCCTGAGCGCCTTAACATCCATTACCCGCCGTGGTCCTCCGCAAAGCGGCCAAAACGCTGCAGAACATAATCAAACACGTGAACGCGGGTTCGCTACCCTGAACGTCCTGGCCGCCTTAGCTGGAATCTCAACCGTAGCCATGATTGCTGCCTCATCATGGGAAACCGTTGTGCTGGCAGCGATCGTCGCTGTTGTCGTTGCCGCCGGATATGCTGTGATCCGCACGATCCGAACACACGGTTCATTGCATGTTAACCGCGTTGCCCGCGGGGTTGGATCCATCGCCGCGGTTGCTATTGTATGTGCCGGTTGCGCCTCGAACCGTACACAGCAAGTGACAACCCCGATCGTGCAGCCGAATCAAGTCGTCAGAGAAGTGGTAGCTCCACGCGTCAACATCCAGGATTTCAAACGAGATGTGGTCGTCCAAGAATTACCGGCCGTCCCGGTCAGGCCGATCGTTACGGAAGAAAGAGTCGTCGACACAACACCGGTCTACGTTGCTCCTGAACCGGTCAAGACATTAACCTTGGCCGAACAGCGAGAAGCCCAGTTAAGAGCCGAGTTCGAACGAACCTATAGAGCCGCTGCCGGTGACAGAGCTGAAGAAATCAGCGTGCTCGAACAACGCTTCCAGGAAATGAAGAGAATCCTCGGTGATATCGATTACACCGGTGATGTTGAAGTGTTAAAACGACGCGTTGTGGCTGCAACAAACCAATTGATCGTTGACCGCATCCTGTACACCCAGGTTAACGCCGCCAGCCCGACATACGTTGTCACATCATTGGATACAACGAACTTAAACGGTGTTGTCACGACCTTCAGCGACTTTGAATCATTCAGAAACTTTATCTACGCACCGACCACAAAAGTCAGGTTATATAAAGAATTAGCCGGACCGAAAGATCCGCTTGAATTGGCGAATATAACCGATTCAAGATTCTATGTTCAATTGACTAACCCGCAAGATGCTGAGAACGTCGAAGAAGCCCGACAATACAAGATTGTTTATGTCGAAGGATATGACGCCCAAGGCCGTCAATTCCGCGGTATCCTTCAAGCCGGGGCCAAGGCCGCTGACATCAAAGAAGGCATGATGAGAGCCGCTATCGCCGACCGCCAATTGAATCAGCAAATTCAATATGTGTTATCCATCGAAAATATTGAAGAACAACGCCGCGAAATTACCCGTCTGTTCCCGAACGCCGCTTTAAGCCAAAGCAAATACCTGTTCATCGCCGTTGAAACCAAGAGCAACGACTTCGGCCTGGTTGACAGCGTTGTCCGATTCGTTTCAGCCGAAGAAGTCAGAGTGACCCGTCAAACCGTTCCGTTCAACCGCAACGCGATGATGGTCTTAAACGCCGCCGGACAATATCAAGAAGTTAAATATTATCCATTCAACCAGCACCAAGCGTTGAAGGTGTTCACCTTCCGTACCGCTGAGGAAGCCGCCCTGGATCAAGATATCCAATTAGGTTCAGCTAACCTGGAAGGGTACCAAGGAACAGTGGCTGACGTACTGAGACGAAACAAGATCATCTTTGGGTTGAACTACGAAAACGCCAGATACTTTGAGTTGAGCCTGTCCAAGTTCATGGCTGAACGCGAAGCTGAATCCCAAGTCAAATACTTGACCTATCTAGAGAAGAAACGCACCTTGAACCTGATCCTGATCCCGGCCAACATCGCCGTCGGTATCATTGGACAACCGATCCCGGTCAGCGCCGCCGCTAACCTGGTCTTTGACCTGGTTGAACAACCGCACAAATCATTGCCGGCAGCACCGACGGCCGAAGAACAAGTAAGGTTCTTCTCGCAATACTTGTTCTACCAAGACGCGGTCCGCCAAAATCCTGGATTAAATTCATTGGCTTCACGCGAACTTGACCGTGAATTGACCAGACTTTGGAGCGTGCTCACACCGGCCCAGCAAGCTGTTTACGAACAAACCGCCAGAACCAGGATCCAAGGCCTGTTCACCCAGACAGACGCCAGCCGTATGTTCCAATACTTAGAGAGACGTAAATCAGAAGTCAACATCATGTTCGGATTGGGCATCGTTTCCAACGCCTCCAACATCGCCGGAAACATTTTGGCCACCAACACCCGCACCGTACAGCAAGGCACGATCCAATTCCAGGCCCCGCGACAAGCCGGCCTGGTGGACATCTTGAGCCAGCGTTACATCGGCTTCAACGGCGAATTGAACATCCCGCAAGTCATGTCACTGCTGATCCAGGGCCAAGGCCTAAGATTCGTTCCGGCCAACCAATTGGGCGGAAACGCTCCGGTCCTCGACAAGATCTTCAGCGTCTTCGGCGTGACCGTTGACCTTAAATCATTCGCCAATGAAATGTTCGGCGACGGTGCTTTGGACCAACCGTTCACCACCGCTCCGAAGAAGACCAGATTCAACCTGTACATCTTCGGTTATCCGTTGGGCCTCAACTGGGAAATCGACCTCGTCCGAAACCTGATCGGCATCAACAATGATCCGAACATCAGCGCTTACGAAGTCGTTGATGGACGATTAAGAAGCCGCGCCGTCGCTTACACCAGGGCCGAATTCGACGCGCTTTATAAAGTGCCTGGCGAAGTCAAGATCACCCTTGCCCAGTTAGGCAACACCAGACAGCACCTGAACGTTCCGGTCTATCTGATATCAGAACCGCAAGCCGACGGAACGATTAAACAAAGAGTGTTCGTCATGACCGCCGCCGGCATCGAACACTTGCGCCAATTAGTCGGCCGCGACATCGAAAATCTTGAAAACTTCAACCGCTCCATGCAAGACAGCGGCGTCGTTGTCCACACCAGCGCCTTGAACGGAACATTCAACCAGAAATTACCGACGGGATTATTTGTTTCTCATAGCCAGGAAACATACACATCATTCCCGATCGCCTATACCTGGGATCAAGCCCTGGTCGTTAACCGCGCCTTGTTGACCGGAAGAACAGACGTTGCCAGAGGCATCCTTGATTTCTACGCCGGAGCATACAGAGCCCAGGTGAAGAATTCTGACGCCGTATTCGGCGGATTTGCCCGCAACTACAACGCGCATACCGGAGAAAATATCGGCGAACCGCATGCAGCTTCAACCGCCGCGATCGGTATGGCGATCATGACATACAAAGCGCAAACCGGTGATCGACGGTATGACTTTATGCTTGACGACATTTCACGCTGGTTGATCGCTATTCAAGCCAATAACGGCGGATATGCCGTTCCGGAACATCCGTTGTCAGCCCGCGAACGGGCCTCTAACATCAGCCTGAACTTCGCTGAACCGAACGCCGTCGCGTTCGCGTTCTTAGATCAATATGGACGTAGTTACCGCGACAGCCGCTCAGTCAGGGCCGCCAACAATATTCTTCAATGGGCCGCGACACAATTGAAAGATCAAACAACCGGTTTAATCCGAAATCAACCGAACGCCGCCGGATTCACCGCTGACGCCCAATCACGCTGGATCCTGGCCTTAGGCGTTGAGCGCTTCGTTGAAACCTTCATTAAGACACCGGGCATGACCGATCAGCAAGCCGCGCAAGCCTATGCCCAATACCTTGATACCGTTGTCAGAACATTCGGGGTCAACGTCGACTACAAAGGACGTCAAGTCAGCCTGTTCGATCTGGCTGATATTCAAATCGCCCAAACCGGACGCCGCGACGTCACCGACGAAAGAAACCGCAGGATCGGGTTCACAGAAGTTACCGCGGAAATGGTCGGTGTCTTCAAGGAATCATCACGCTACTTCGCCAAGAATGGATTGACCTCGTTAGCCGGCGTCCAAAACGACCGCGTCACCTTCTACAAGAACCAATTGGACAGCATGATCGGTTTTGCCGGAAGCCTGCCGCAGACAAACCGGGTCGGCCAAGGCGTTCAATCAGGCTTCAATTATCCGACAGCGCTGGGTGATAAAGCCCTGGCTTCAATCGCCCAATATACCATCAGCGTGGTCGCCGGAGATAACATGATGACTCCGCAAGTCGAAAGAATCGAAGTGGCCGGTTCAACCGTTGCTCCGGTTCGTGGAAACGCCGCAGAACTTCGAACCTTGCTGGCCAATTCAGGCATTATCCGCAATGATCCGTTCGGTCTTGGACATTTCGGTGCGTCAAGAAATCAAGGTCCGCATATTGGTGTAGACATTGCCGGACCGATGAACGCCGATATCGCGGCTCCGTTCAGCGGAAGAGTTATCAGCGCCGGAAGACAAAACGGATACGGATTGGTTGTTGAAATTGCAGTCAAGCTGAACGCTAATACAACAGTCAGCGTGTTCTACGCTCACTTGTCCAAGATCAGCGTCAAGGTTGGCGACCAGGTGAACGCCGGAACCTTGATCGGTCAAGTGGGTGACAGCGGTAACGCCGAAGGCACAACACCGCACATCCATTATGAGATCAGAGTGAACGGAGGATACATTGATCCGACCAGCATCCTGGCCCGTTCGTTTGAACGAGTATCCGCTGATCTGAAAGGCCGAACAGATACCGGATTGACTGTTTTGGCCAATGTCCAATTGACCGACATCGCGGCTGAAACCGGACGGGTTGTCAGCGTTGTGAACGATAATCTGGATTATTTCACGGCTCAATATCCGGCCCTGACCCTCCAAGAACTGCAACGAGGAAAAGTATTGGTCGGCCCGCAACATTATGAATACTACAGAGACTTGAGAAACTTGTTAGTTGAACGTCAAAACTTGAGAGAATTGAAACGCACCGCCGGCACGTTAAGCGCCGCAGACCAGGCCAGATTAGACCGGCTCAACACCATCCCGATGGAGATTGAATATATCGATCCGTTGAATTCTATGGAATTCAATATTATTGAAAACCAAGGCCGCGTACGGCATGTTGTCCTTGTACCGTCATCCGCTAAAGTCGCGCAAGACACCGAGCGCGCAATCCTGGAAGCCCATGACACACGAAGAATGGTCGCCGCTAAACAAGGTCAGGCCTCATTTATCCATAACGGTATCGAAGCCAACTTCCAGTTAGGCGGCGTCTTCTTCCACAGAATCGAAATGACACCGGCCGGACAACAACAAGCTGGAAGACCTTATGTTCATGCCCAAGGGTACACATTATATGATTCAACCATGGTCACCAAGGTCTTAGAAGCTATCCGAGCCTTGCCGGAAGCCGAACGGTTCATGATTGCCCAAAGAAACTTCGCCAACTTCGAATTGACCATTGATGTAGACGGCGACGGCACAAAAGAACGAGTATTAACAACCCTGATCTTCCCGATAGACCAAGACGTCATTGCCACCCGCGTCAATCCGGAATCGAACGTCACCGAAATCGAAGTTTACCGAAACGGATTGTTACGGTTCGTCGCCACCACCAACCGCATCACGGTTCCAACATATGACCGCACAACAAACGTCGAACAATCAACCATCAGCTACAACAATCCGATTCGGTTCGAAGGAAACTACGGCCGTTACGCTGATTTACAAGCTTACGTGCAGAAAGTGATTGAATACCTCGGTGCAAATCCGGTCAGGACAGCCGAAACATATACCAGCACCTACCACGTCAATGATTACTTCCGGCAACCGGTTGATCCTAAAGCCGCCATTACAACGAAAGTCAACGTCAACTATATGACCGGAGAATTCAGAAGTGAAACTTACGGCTTGTACCGACAACCGATCCGGGTCGTCACCGATAAATCGATTGTGGAAAACCAATACAATGCTAACGGCTTGTTCCGATACTCTCAAGAATATGATAACGGCCGCGAAGCGGTTGTTCCGGCCCGATTGACGGCGCAACAATTATTACAACGCCTGATCCAGCCGGTGAAGGGACAATTGAGATTCGAAAACAGAACACCGGTCACATTAAACACCGCGGACTTAAGCGCGACCGGTTACAATACCACCGTTCAGCGCGTCGATGTGGTCAAAGGCTTGAGTACATACGCCACCTTTGAAAATGCTGAATTGGGCCGTAAGTTGATCAGCTTTTACACAGACCGATTCACCGACTTAAACGGCGCCGCCCGGGCAATCACGGTTGCCGCCCAACCGCTTTACAGCGACCGGTTCTATGCCGGTGAAGTGCCTTACGCCACCGTCATCTATAATGCCGAAACCGGGCGTCAATTAGCGACATTAGTCTTGACCGATTATGACCGGGTTACAAGAAGAAGCACATTCAGAGAAACAGACCATACCAAAGGCAACGCGGTCAGAACATTGGTCTTTGATTACCGATACGACGCGCCGGTCACGATCAGCAGCGTTGATCTTGAAGGCCGACGCTGGGTCACCACCAACCGCCATAACCGTACTGAAACACGGACAGAAGCAACAACCACCGTTGCCGGCAAGGTCGCGATCACATCAACATCAACCTTTAACACCGCCACCAAAGCGGTTAATACCCAAGAGAGAAAATGGATTGATTACGCCAGCCGAATCTATCAGGAACGAAGCAGCATCGTCAGCACCGCTTACGGACGTATGTTGTACCGAACGATCGATTTTGAAGACCAAATGGATCGACGATATTATCCGATCTATAACCAGGACGGCGTTGAAATCGGCGGCCGCGAGTTTAAATTCAGCCCGACCTTAAACCGCTGGGTGGCTGAATTCAATTACAGCAATTACCGATATACCCGCGGTGAATTGACCCGAACAAAATCAGAATTGCTTTATGCGACCAACCGCAACCTGGAAGAAGTAATCTCCTTCCAGGGATTACCGAGAAAAGATGTTGACCTGATCGTCACCCTGCAAGACCGCCAAGGCCGTGACGCCGGCGTGGCCAAGAGAACAACGACCTACGTTTACGGCGGACAATATCCGTTATTAGCCAGCCGCGGAACGGTCAGTATTGAAGTCCGACATGCCGACGGCCGTACAGAAAATGTGGTTTATACCCGATCCGAATTGGAGAAATTTGAAGCCGTAAGATTGGCTGACGGGACATTGGCCGGACGCATCACCTTGAAACTGGTTGATGTATCAAGAGAAGGTTACACAACGTATGAAGTCAAAGACATCTACCGCAGAAACAGAACCGTTGAATCTTCACGGCAATTTACCCAGGACGTCATTGATCTGAATAGTCCGGTCTTCACCCAAAACCGATTGAATCTGGATAAGAGAACGTACCACAACTACACCGGAGAATTGGTCTTGTCCACCGGATTACCGTTATCGTTCTACGAAATCGCCGATGTCAGAGGCACCTATATCCTTGATGAAACCAACAAGACCAGCCGCTTATTATACGCAGCCCGCACAACAGCCTTTGACTTGGCCGAAAGAACCATCACCGATCTTAAGAGACATTATCTGGTCACCGGTCAGCCGTCATGGGATGAAATCACCCGCACCGATCGATTGGGACGCACCGTCTTCCAGCAAGCGTTCTTGAAGAATTTCAACAATGAACAGGCCTTAAAAGTCACTTACACGATCCATGCCGACGAAGCAACCGGATATCAGCCGTTACCAACCGCCGGAAGCAGAGGCCTGAACCTGACCGTGCCGGCCGCTGGAAATATCCAACGATATGATTACCTGAAGTTCTTCGTTGATTCAGATGTAAGAGAAGATGTTTATGACGGCATTGAATTGCACCTGGTTGACGGATCAGGCCGTACGGTCGTCTTCAAGTCAAGAATCGCTGATAAAACAGCTTACTTCAGAGATATCGAAAATATCAGAACGAACCGTGTGCTGCCGTTCATTTATCCGTCACCGACACACACCATCGCTACTCCTCAGCAAGCCGGCGCGTTGAGAGTGACCGGCGTTGTCGCCGACTTCAAGACCTTGAGCGGCAAGAATCCGTTCATCGTACCGGTTCAATGGTTACGGGATGTCGGATTTGATGTCACCACTGTTCGCAGCGCCAGGGTCGTTTATACCGGCACGGCCGCCAGCCACATCACCGTGTCTTCAATGGATGTATTGGGCGAAGGTGATGTCCGGTCACAACCGCGCACATTAAGGGTATTGACGGATGAATTACAACGCCTGATTTCAGACGCTTATGTCGTTACCCATATCAAACAAGAACCGTTGAGCGGATTAACCCCGGCCCTGGAACAATTATTGTCAGATAACAACATTCATTTCAACGCCAACGGTACGGTTTCCATCGAACAAGGACATCATGACCGTCAGGCCTCCGAAAAACGACGCACGTTCTACAAATACTTCACCGACGGCCGCCGGTTATTATCAAGTTATGACCGCGATGAAGGCAAGGGCATCACGACACCGATCACCTCAGCGTATATCTTTGATGAAATCAAGGAAGACGCCGTACCGGAATTCAACTTGTACTCAGGTTATCCTGGTTTTGACCACGCTGAAATTATTCTTAACGTCGAAAACGGAACCAGCCGCGCCTATTATAAACCGAACGCCTTTGCCGTTCCGTCCGTTCAGATTTATGATCCGGCCGTCATTGAAAACAAACCGGATGTGACTGTCTATGGCGGTCAAATCATCGTCCCTGGACGCAACCAGGGATTCATTAATGAATTAACCTATAATGACCTTTACATGACGATTGCCCGTTCAATCCTGGGTGTACAAGATCCGCTTTACAAATATGACGACAGAGACAACATGGTCGAACGCCTGATGAGCAGTGTTACATGGCAGCGTGATTATCTGGCCGCCAAACAACATCCGTCAGCCCTGTTTAACAACAAACCGGTATTTTGGAATACCAATACCTTAACCGGAACCCCGGTCCAATCTGTTGAACGCGCCGCCTTTATCCGCGCCATCGAACAATTGAGACAAGGCAACCGCACCGGGTATATCCCGACCGCTCCGGGAACAGCGGCCGAACGATATGTCGAAACAGTCAAGATGGGCGAAATCATCTCCGCCCTGATTGCCGCCGGTGATACAAGGATCGCTGAAGATATCCTGCTGGGTTCAACCAACAGCATTTACAGAATTACCAACGGCGGACGGTTGCCGCTGGCCAACTTCTATGAAATCAACACTGCAACTCCATTCAGGTCTCAACCTGATTTCAACGGCAGTTTACCGGCGACAGTCACCTTCGAATCGCAAGTCGCCATCACCAACGCGTCCTTGACCTTGTGGAGAGCGACCGGAAACGAATACGCCCGCGAACTGGCGGTCAACCTGCTTACAGGAACGATGAAAGAATTCTATCCGGCCCTGGAAAATGACAGGACAAGAAGCGTCGGGGCGTTCTCACAATTAAGATATGAAGAATCTATCCTCAACGGCGAATTGCAAAGCAAACCGGAAGTGTATGAAGTCAGGGCCAACGCCAAGATGTACTTACTGCTGAACACAATGGAAGCGGCCTTAGGCAATACACCGGATACCGCTGCCCTGAGAGCTGAAATCGCTGTCAAGAAAGCCAACCTGAAACAATGGTTCACAACGAATATTCTGCCTCGCGTCGTTCAAGACGGTGTTGTTTCTCTGGGTATGTTTGAAATTAAAGATGTCGCCACTAACTCAACCAACTTAGGAGAAATCAAATGGAGCGCCGCTGACGCAACGCTTTACTTTATTGAAGCCGCCAGAGCCATGGGCTTGATGACAGATGAACAATTGAGAACCGTCCTTGATAATTTAGAACGAAGCAACGGTGTCCGCCTGGGTCATCAATATGGGTTAGATCTGACCCTGACGACCCGTCAAGAAGCAATCTTCCCTGAAGTCACCGCCCACGCGTTGCGCGTCGCCAGAATGATCGGACATGACCGGGCCGCGCAGACATTGTCGATCGCGCTGGCTAATTACGGAACAACACCGGAAGGCTTGCTGCCGCAATTGGTCGGCGTAAACGCCGGAAAGATCGATGTCAGAGAAGGGTTCTTGTCCGGTCAGATCTTCAGGGTGTTCCCATATATGGACGGCACCCGCTGGGCCGCTTCTCCGTCAGCCACGGCCGAATTGTTCCTGGCTCAAAACTTAAACAGCATTTACCAAGATGCGGCCACCCAACAAAAGATCGCTGAGCCGACCGTGACCAGGATTGAACTCTATAACAGCAACTGGGGTATTTATCCGTTGGCCGCGGTCTTAGGCCTGGTCTTCTTGCTGACATTCATCAATTTATTGACCGGAAAGATCGCCACCGGATTCTTGACGATCCGCCGCCGCGTAAGAGTCACCCTGAAGCATGTGGCCGCAGCCAAACGATTGTTGACCGAAAGTATCAATATCGTCCACAAGAACGAAGGCCGCGTGATCGCCTTTGAAAATAACGACGCTCTGGATATCGCCTCCTCAAACGGGATGATCGCCTTGCTGGCCTACTTGAAATCCGTTGAAGGCGACACCATTGATGTACGGTTGCGCGAACTGAGCGGTAAATGGGCCAGATTCTTCTTTGATGAATTCATCAAACAAAAGAATGAGTTCTCAGAATTACCGCCGGCCGTGGCCGCCGAAGTTGACCGGTTACAAGCCGCTGGCGACTATAAAGCCGCCCTCAAGTTGTTGCGAAAGAACTTTATCCAACGACGTATTCAGAACATTCGACGTTCATTAAGGATCAGAAGCACGAAAGTCTTCGGGGAAAGCGACCGCTATGCCGATCAGCGTTATCAACCGCAGACATTCATCAACGATTACTTGTGGAGCATTACCGATCAGTTAAGACGCGGACAGTTGACCACCGAACAAGCCCTGGACATTCTGGATGGTGAAAACGGCAGCGCCTTTGTCCGTTACAACGCCTGGGTCGCCGAACGATTAAAAGATGTCAGAGACGTGACCTTATTAGATAAAGCCCGCAGCGTTCCTTTGATCGCCATGACCATCATCGCTGCCGTCTTCGTCCGGTCAGAAATTACCCGCCTGCCGGCCGCTATCAAAGACTTCTTTGATTGGCTTGGCGTCAGCTATCTGTTCCAAGATTCATTATCCGTTTCAACCGGCAGCTGGAATATTATCCAGGCCTTGACCGGCGTCTGGAATGACCACGCGCATGATGTCTGGGGCATTATCCTGGGTGTCGGCCTAACATTGGTCGCCTTCGCGACAACCCAATATGAAAAACTGACATCAACGACAAAGAAGACGGTCACACGATCAATCAGAAGATTCGCCGGATTCACCGGAGCCGCCGCCCTGGTTTACACGATCATGAACAGTTTTGTTCCGTTCAACGTGGATGCGGCGATCGTTCTTTATACCATCGTCGGCATCCTGATTATGGAAGCCATGGCCCGGTTGGCATCATCCCATTCATTGCTGGGTACCGCCGGACGATATTACTTCGCTCCGCAATATTCATTCGAAGGCATCAAACCGTATATCGGATTTGTTCTGCACAAGACGATTTATTTCATCACCGCGGTTATCGCCCTCTTAAGTATTTACCCATGGTTTGAATTGAAATTCGCGGTTGGAAATTCTGTTTCATTATGGCAGTTCTCTGTTGCCGGCCTGCAAGTCTTGTGGACGCTGGCCTTGAGCCACTACGCGGTCCTGGTCCTGACCTTGTCTATCGTCGGGTTCTTCACTTATATACTTCCGAAATACCTGAAGGTAACCTTCTACGGAATCATTCGTCATATTGTTCCTTCAAAACGCTACAACCGTGAAAACGACGTTAAGCATGAAGTTATGCCGCCGTCCGTCATGAAGGTCATCGCCTTTGAAAACGTCATTCCGCCGGCGCCGGTTGAATTGGCGAACATCTGGAAACGGCTGATCATGGCTATCCCAGAAGAGTTGAATTACCTGATCCAGGATATCCAGAAACGGGTCGGATTTGATTCAATGACCATGGCCAACCTGAAAGACCATAATTATGTTCAAGGATTGCTGGAAGATTTGAGAACATATGAGCGCAGCGCGGTTGATTCAGAAGGGCGCGAACTGGTTTACGCCTTGTATTTGGGTGAAATTCCGGCTGACCGCGCCGACATTCGCGCCGCCTTTATCATCAGAGAATACTTGTCCTTGAGAACAGGATCAAATGCCACGACCTACGAATTATTTACGTTCCTGACCTCATTGGCCATTCAGTGGGGTGCGTCAGCCCGTTACGTCCAGATGATTATCCCTGACAACAACGCGGCCCACCACAGAGAAGATTCAGATGAATACAAACTGAAACTCCGTTTCGTCCAATTATGGGATCAATTGGTCCATTACGATCCGAACGTCATGAGCGAAGGTGAGCTGATCGGCCAATACGGGTCAGCCGCCGTATTCAACGTGAACGCGCCGCGCAACAAGGTCGGTTCCGAAGCCAACGCCGATCCGTTCGTCAGACCGGACGCCATCGCCGAATTTACCATCGACCGTCAAGTCGTTTCCCGCTTCGGTGAAGAGATCAAGAAAGCCTTGTTGGAATACCGCAGCAACACCAACGAAGAAGGTTCAAGATATCTGGCCGGCATCACACCGGTCCGCCGCGTGGCCAATCCGCACATCGGTTACGGCCAGGCCACCCAGGTCCTTGAAAAGCAAGAAACATCGTTCGGCCATTTCATCGTCGGTTCAGAAGTCTTCTTCGGCGGATGGGGCGCTTATGGTTGGGGAGGTTCACAAGCCTATGAAGTCAACTCATCCATCATCGATTATTTCCAAAACGGAAGAAGACGCGCCCCGATGAGCGTTTACGGTATGGACTTGATCAGCGAAGACATCTCACGCGCCTGGGCCATCGGTATCAACGCCTTGAACCGCAAAGTCAAACCGTACTTCAAGTCCGGCGAGTTCTTCTTCGTCAAGATGCGCGAAGAAGTCATCGACCAATTATGGGCGTCATGGGTGAGATGGGCGTCAGGTTTCGTGCAAATGAAGTGGAACATTGCCATGCAGCGCGGGTTCTTCCTCGGCAATGTACCGATCACGGTCAAGGAATACAGAGTGGGATTGGCCGGTATCTTTACGCTGGCTCCGCTGGCCTTGTTGTCGATCTTCGCGTTGCCGGTCTTCATCGCCATCGGCGCCACCGCTTATGTCGGTATCAATATCATCTTCTACCTGTGGGGTGGGATTATCCTCAACCAGGTCGGGACGCTGGGCTCACTCGCGATGAGAATCCGCAACCATGGTATCCTGGCCGGATTTGGTATCTGGTTAAAAGACCGTCTGACGGATATCAGAAGTTTCGCCGGTTCACAAATCTTCATCCACGCCTTCTCCGTCTTAAGAGCCCAGGGACCTGGCGTCAGTTCATTCTTCAACCTGATGGCCGGTGCCGACCGCGGGGAAGAAAGCCATTTACAACATTTCGGTCTGCAGCGCGGCAAAGACGGAAAATGGAGAAAACCGCCGACCATCACGATGGATCAAACATATCTATTCGTCCTTATCGCCGGTATCATCGGCAGCGGCTTCTATCTGGCGGCCTTGTCTATGTTAGACCTCTTGAGCGTCGGGTTGGTTTACTTCCAATACCTGCTGGTTATTTCAGCCGTCTTGATGGCCTTCAGTTACCATGAAAAGATCGGCAAGGCCTTCCGGGGCGAAGGGCTGATTAAATTGGCGGCGTATGCCCTGGGTATCGTGATCACCGCCGGTATCGTTATCGGTATCAACATCGGGCCGTTGATGCATATAGGAATCATGAGCATCGCAGCCTTCTTGATCTTCGGTCTGGGAACAACGCTCTTCGGCCAGTTTATCAAGAATGTTGCCGCCCGAAGAGTCAATTACGTTCAAAAACGCAACGCCGCGCATAAAGATAACAGGCCTTCCGAAGCAGTCAAGGAAGAATACAGGCTGGCCCAGGAAGCCGTTGACAGTTATTATCCCCGCATAAGAAGAGGCTTGTCAGAAATATCCCGCGCGATCTGGATGTCCGTCCTTTGGCAATTACCGTTCGTCGTCGTCAAGATCGCCGGTATCCTGTACGCTGAAGTCGGACGTCACACCGCCTTCATCGGGTTAGACGATATCGGCATCCTGGTCAAAGGCATCGCCATCTTCAGCGTGATCGTTATCGGTATCAGCGTCATCGCCAATTATGCCTTCAAGTTCATCTACCGCGGACGATACGAACGATTGCTCGAACGTGTCAATGAAGCCGTTGCGACAGGAACTATTGATCAGCAGACACAAGAATCCATCGAACAAAAATTGATTGAGTTCAGGCAAAACGCGACCGACCGCTACTGGTCATTGGCCAAACGCACCAGAGACATGATTATGGAAATGCTGCCGGGACAATTTGGCGAAGGCATCCTGGTTGATATTAAATATCTGTTCAAGGGTATCATGGGATCCATCGCCGGATTCTTCCGATCCATGTTCAACAGGGTCATGATCGTTGCCGGTGCCGTTGTTGCCGCCGGGGCTATGATGGAAGTTAAAGCTCAAACAGTATCAAGAGTTACTGAAACAGTAGCCGGCAGTGTGTCTGTCGCTTCAATACTGAACCCGACCGTTGCCGGCGCGATCCTGATCGGTGTCGGTGTCATCGTCATGCTGGCCATGATCGCCAATAAGATTACAAGACGCGGACCTCCAGCAAGCCCAACGACGAAAAAAGGCATAGGTGCATCGATCATCAGCATTGCCTTAGGTGCCTGGTTATTGGCTCCGGCCAACGCCGTTGCTCAAACAGTGACGTCAGCCAAAGCCGTATCCGTCTTCGGTATCACCTTGTCTTCGATCCCGGTTTGGGGCTGGGTCGTTGCGGCCGTTCTGGTTATCGCCGGAATAGCCGGATTTGTCGCGTGGAAAATCATCTTAAAACGCCGAGGCGCCCCGGTTGAGCATGTTGCCATCGATGACATGGAAGACGTATCAGAACCGGAACCGGCTGAAGAACGGCTTGTTGCTGAAAGACCGCAAAGTGAAGAATTAAGACCGGATACGTTCGAATCTTATCTTTGGGATATCATGAAGACCATTTACGGCAAGCTCGCGTTTGACCATGCGGACTTTATCGGTCAGGGAACATACGATACGAACATTTCAAGAGAATTCCTGGAAGCGCTTTACAAGATCGCCAGATTCCACCATGAAGGTCAGGTCAGAAAAGATCTGGAAAAAACCAATTATCTGGCCCACGTCTTCGGGGTCCTGGCGATCATGGGCAACCGTTACCTGATCTTCGCTCCAGAAGCGATCGCGGCGGCCGTTCTGCATGATTCAATGGAAGATTCCATTCTTTATCACACCAACAGCAAGAACGAATCAAAATCCGCCGCAGAACGCCGAAAAGAAACCAAAGACATCTATGTGTCCAAGAAGATGAGAAGGATGGTCGAAAACAATATCCGGGAACAACTTTACAATCTGGTTAGTGAATTAGGCCGAAAAGGTATTGCCGTCGATCTCAATATTGAGCGAGTCATCGCGTTGATCAGCGTCCTGACCAAAGTCAAAGATAAAAATCTGGTTTACGTCAGAATTTATTCAGTCTTAAGAGAAATGAAAATTCCGGCCGGGCTGCTTAAAGTGATTGAACGATTGGCCGCCCAGGCTAAAGAACGCAATATTATTTATTACCTTGATCATATTGTCCGTCAAGGTGACCTGGCGATCGCAATCAAGCTGGCTGACCGCGGTCATAATCTGCTGAGCGACAAACATGCGATCGACCACGATCTGGTCGAACGGCATGTGTTCGGCAAATTACGCAAAGGTCAATCGGTTGAAGATATTAAAGACGGCACGCTTTATGAGTTCTTCATCGCCAAGATGCCAAGCACCGGAAAATCATTCATTGAAAGCCTGTCCGCAGAACATGAGTATATCCGCTTCGAATTCAAGAAGTTCCTGTTGGATGCGATCGTCGATAATTTTGACAATCTCCCGGCCCAGATCAAGGTCGCCAAGAACGCCAAGCAGGCCGTTGATATTATTTTACCGGGCATTCAACTCAGAAAAGGCCTGAACGCCAAACAAGTCTTCACCGAAGCCAGACGAGCCCTTGAAAAGACATGGAACATTTATGTCAGGGCCGTCCAAATGATCGAACATGACGGTATGGCCTGGGCCGGAAATCTTTACAATTATTACAGAACTCATGAACGGAAGATTACCAAGGCAGACTTTGTTGAGGCCCTGCAACTGGTCTGGTTCAGAGGCGACGTTAACGCCCATAAAGGACTATCCTGGATATTGGGACAACCGCAATTTATCGGTATCGATGTGCTGGACGTGCTCGCTAATGAATTTGAAGCCGGTGAAATCCTGATCAAACATTATCGCGGATTAGAAAGTGACGAAGATAAACGCTGGGTCTTGCGTTTGGTTAACAGCATATTTGGTTATAGTGAAAGAACCAGCGATGAGTATTACAGAGCAATGTATTTCTTGAGGGCTGTCAGAAGTGAACAGCCGTATACTACGGTCATTTTAGGATCCAAACGACAAGGGTTCATCACTCTAGGTTTCGCGGCCGGCACCACTGCATTGGCCGGTGGAATCGCGCTTATGCTGACCAAGAGTTTTGCCTGGGGAGCCGTCGTGGTAGCCGTTGTCTTAGCCGGTATCGGAGTAGTGGCGTTCTTAAGACGCGGACCTTCAAACCAAGGCACACCGGACGGAAAGTCCGAATCAAGGATGACTCGAATCCTCAAAACCTTGTTCGTCATCCTTGTTTCACCGTTCCTGATGGGCTTTGGCGGCTTGGATACAGCCGTTTCATTCCTGGCGGACAACAAGGATGTCATAATCGTGAGCCTGATCGGCGGTACAGTCGCCGCGATCGCGGCGTACGTCATGTTCTTGCGTGCCCGTGAGAAACGCCTGGTCCACGAAGATGAAATCTTAAAACGCGAAGTTGAACAACACATCACACCTTTAACACAAGATACTCAAGTCTTAGTCGATGATCTAAGAGCGCAATATGAGGTCTTAAGACAAGATCGAAACCGACGTGAAAAGAGAGAAGAAATCGCCATCATCACGCCGTTCATGCTGATTTCTTTTGCCGCGTTTGCCACTCTGCCGTTTGCCGCCGTCCTCGGTATCGATGTCATTGCCCTGGGCATATTCGCGGTTCCGATGTTCATTATCTTCACCGGTTATCTGTTCAGCCATATCCGGCCGATTGCTGATTTCATCAAGAAGATTGAAGAAGAAAGAACATTACGCGCCTTCCGCCGTATTGAATACAGCAATAATAACCGTCAGATCCTGAACATTGTAGAAAAGATGAGAACAATTGTCGGTATCGATGCGTTAAAAGAAGAATTTGACGCGTATGCCGACCAGTTGGAAACGATGGAAGGTGTCGAAGTGGTTAGAATCGGCCGTTATATCCCCGCAGCGGCCATGAGAGATAATGATGTGGCTGAATTGGTTCTCAATATTATCAGCTACGGAAAATACGGCGTCGTCGTCAAAGTCAAAGAAACCGAAGGCCGAACCCGGTTCTACTCTATCAGCCACAACCCGACTTTGGTCAGGGCCATCTTTATTGAGAGAACAGAAAACCAATACGCGAAACATAATTACCTGAGCAAGTTCCTGGGCAGGCTTGATACATTGGCCATCGTTTCCGGCAGCGAAATCTACGCCGGCGGACATTACGCTGACTTAAGACCGGCCAGACATTTTATTCCTGGCTTATACATTTCATTCGTCCGCGGCGAAAGCCGAAATAATAACGGATTTGGTATTGTCTTATTGGGTCTTGGCCTACTGGCCGCGGGCGCAGCCTTGATCAGCCAGGGAATCACCGCTGCGATTCTTGGAACGATCGCCGGCTTATTCGTATTATCGTTATTGGCCTACGCCGTCATCCGCCGCGGGCCTCCGAGCATCAAAGCGTTGATTCGTTCCGCGTTGTTAATCATCTCCCTGGCATTGATGACGATCCTGTCCGTCCGTTCAACGAACGCAGACCATACGGATGTCCGGGGCACCGCCAACATGATCCAGGTTGACCATGGCACAGCCGAAGGATTCAAGGTCCATAGAGAAGCGTTAGACAGAATCTTCTTAACTGCCAAGGCCGGAAACAAACAAACAGCTGTTTATCTTGAAGAAGCTGTTATTGATGGACGACAAGACGTCCGTGGCCAGTTTGCCCGTCAGTTCCCGGGCTGGGATATGGCCAGGGTTTTTGCAGACAGGTCTTACAGATCTGATTTCGCCGCCTACTATAACAATGTTTATTTACCGGCCCGGTTGGCTCGTATCCGTGCTCTTGACGAAACCGATTTCAGCACCGGAAGAATTGACCAATTCATGGTCGAAACATTACGGTACATGGCGGAAAAGAAGGCGCAAGGATATGCGGTTGAACTCTATGTTGAAAACCCGCCGGTTGAAAATATTATCAGAAACATCAGCAGCCGAACATTCGGTCTGTCTTATGAAGCGATTGAGGCCCGCGATCGAAAGCTTTACGAAGATATCAACGGTCAATTCTCAGGCCGAAATGACGTCAATCTGGTCGTTATCCGAGGAGCGGCGCATACACTTCTGCCAGAATTATTGTCCAGAAATTATGCGGTCAATAAAGTTATTGAAGACCATACGGCTGTAGAGATCACGAAACTTCAAGAAGCCCGGCTCGCCGCCATCAGCGAAAACGACCGCAAGAACAGGGAAGCCCTGGCGAAAGCCAGCGGAGTGATCGCGCAAGTCCTGGCCTTGTTCGTTATCCTCGGCGGGTTATCGGCCATGATTAAACGCATGATCCAGCGCCTGGTCCGCAGAAGTTCCGGCAAAGCCGTTGCCAAGGCGGCTGTCATCGTCAGCCTGGGCGTTGTCATGACATTGTTCCCGTCAGCTGCCTTTGGAGCAGATCTTGCGATGGCCAGCCTGAACGACATGACTCTTCCGGCCATCATCGCGGCCGGTATGGCCGGATTGGCATTATTGATTTCAAGAATTATCCGACTCTTAAAAGATAAAAAACAAGCCAACGCGCCGAATGCCGTCCGCACCGCCTTAACGAAGGTCAGACAATCAGGCGCGGCAGCCGTTAAGACAATCATCGGGTTAAACATCATTGCCTTTGTTGCGGTCAATATTCTTGGTTTGGTTCACGTCGGCGACCTGAGTTTGATTACAGCGATCGGGGCGGAATACTGGAGAACATTCACCTATATGTTCGTCCACGGCGGTATCCTTCACTTAACTATCAACATGCTGATGTTATGGGTCTTCGGACAAAAAGTGGAAAATCAAATCGGCGCCAGAAAATTTGTCAGCCTATATGTCTTCACCGGTGTTGGTGCCGCTGTCCTGACGATTCTGTTCGGGGCGTTGCCGGCCGGCATTACACTGGGCGCCAGCGGCGCGGTTTACGGCGTGATCCTGGCGGCGTTCATCTTGCGCGGGAAGACGGTGGTCGAAATGGCCAAGTACATCGTCTTGCCGGTCATCGTTTTATATATCCTGGATAAAGTGACCGGCCTGAACGTCGCCACTATTATTCATATTTTCGCCATCTTGAGTGCGGCCGCAATTATTTACGTCCAGAAATTGACTGACCGCCTGACGATCGGGTCAGTGGCTTGGGTTAACCCGCTGACATGGGTTAAAAATATCCGGGTGATTACGAAAGGAAGCCTGCGCAAACTGGCCAACCGTCATGATCTTCACGCGATTTTAGTTTCTGTCCTTGTCGCCGGTGCGGCCCTGTTCGCCTATCTGTTCAGCGGGGCTTCGGCCGGTTCCGGTAACGGACATCAATCCATGTCCATGAGCGGCGGGATCGAAGGCAAAGATGAAAAGAAAGAACAACTGCTCGAATTGTACCGAGAACATAATCAATATCTTCTGGATGAAAACACCCTTGAAGAAAATATGCGTTATATCGCGCTGGCCTATGATGTCATTAAACCGTATTTCAACCCGAATCAAATGCGGTATGCGCTTAAATTAGCCCAGGCTGTCATTAAACAAAATGCGAAAGTGGAAGGGGTCATCGCCGCCCTGTTCTTTGAAGTTGATTACAGTGACAATGATCTGAACCGATATATTCTTCATACCAACAAGAAAGTCAGTGAAAATGTGATTTCAAAGGCCTTGAAGATTGTTTCTAATTTCCGACGTATCTTAAATCTGAAATACCATCCGGACAAAGTTATCCGCAAACGCAAAACGGCAGACAAACGCCTGACGCTGCAATTGATCCAAAACCATGTCGACCTGGTCGTCGAATTGGCCGGTGGAATCAACGGGACAGAAGATATCGCCGAAGCTGATATTATCCGGCTGGCCTTTGCGGCCAAGATCGTCAGTCTGGATGAAATGATTGAACAACAAGCGGTCCGGCCGCATGAACTGACCCTTGAAGAATTAGCCCTGATCCGTGAAGTGGAAGATATCTATGTGTCCTTAGCGGAACGATTCTATCGAAACAGCCTGGTTGAAGCCTTGCGCGAACGGATCTTCAGCCTGGTTGATCCTGTCCAATATCAGGAAACAACGGACGCAATCGTCAGGGCACGAACACCGAGCTCAATTAAATTGCCGGGCGCGTTTACTTATGAAAATCTCAAGGGCCATCTTGCGGCACAAGTCGGGTCCCTGCAAGATCTGTTCGGCGGCATGACGGTTATCGGAAGAGTCAAATCAGCTTACAGCGCCCATGAAAAGATCAGCCAGACACGCAAAGGCAAGGTTGATCCTAAATATACCCAAATCGCTCATCTCAATGACCTATTGGCTGTAACGGTCATTATTGAACATGAAGACGCACGCAAGGCCGCAAGCCTGATCTGGTCTGTGGTCAGTCAAATTGTCGAACAATTCGGTGCATTGGTCATAACAACAGAAGGAGAGCCAAATCCGGATACCAAATCTGATGATAATGTCCATATCCTGGTCAGAAACTATAAGGATGGAATGGTCTATGAAATTGTTCTGCAAACCCGTCAACGATTTGACCAGCAATTGTTCGGCGGTGAGCTTGAAGAAGGTAAACTGGCCCACTGGTTGTATTCCATCCAGCGCAAGTCCGGACAAAAGGTTTCCTCCGAACCGGTTCAATTGAGCGGCGATGTGGATGAAGACGTAAACCGTGTTTACCAAAAGATTAAAGAATTAGGATTAATGCATATCCAGGCCCGGGCCGGTCTCAACAATGAATTTGTGGATGTTGTTGAACTTCCGTTAGGCGCGATCGGGGCCGATTATGTCATGCTGGTCGTACGCGACGGGTTATCAGAAGAGTATATCGGTGTTCAGGTATACAATGAAAGAACAAAGTCCTGGATTGATATTGCTGAAGAGACGCCGCTTCGATCCGGCGACATGGTCCGCCGCCGTCCTAGCACCAAGAGACCGCCGCTGGGTCAAAACGCGGCCATGCGACGCGATATCTTCCGCGCGGCGGCTTCATTACGCACCAGGATCCGCGTCCAGACACTGACCCGCCAAGATTATGCGGCTGCTTATAAAGCCGGTCTGCAGGAACTTAAAAATATCGGGTTCCAGCTGAACCAAAATCAGACGGAAGTCGACATAAAGAGAGTGAACACCAGTCAGATTTTAAGACGTGTCACTGAAATTCTGAAACTTGATAATGTCGATGAGGTTGTCATTGGGCTGGTTGTCTTAAATGATAACGGTGATGCCAATATCGTTCGCGAGACCATTATCACCGTCTTAAATCAATTCGGTAAACAAGTACTGATTGATACGGGCATCGATGTGAATAATTTTGTTGTAGCGGCCAGGCTGGCTTATTCAGCCAACAATTTATTGGGTATACAGAAAATCAAGACTTCCAAGGGTGGAAATAAACAAGTCAAAGAAGCCCGTTCCGCCACCGCGGAAGATGTCTACCAAGCCGTGGCCTTAGGCCGGTTGGGATCCATGACCGTCAAGAAAGAATTAAGCGCCTGGGACCGCATTGATGTAACCGTCACCCAGCCTCCGAAAACTAAGACTGGTGAACAATTAACTTACTTTACGATCAAAGCGTTAGACCGGCCGGGTCTGCAGAAGTTGGTGACAGACATCTTTGCCACACGCAATATCAGCATCCGTGATATCCGCGGGCATACCGCTAAAAAGACAACGCTCACCATTATCGTCGCGGATATGCCGGGCATTCTGGTGGACGGCATCAGAACCATGTTGGAACGATTGGGTGAGTTTGAAATTGTTCCGACCCGCATTGACCGAACGGTTACAAAGGATATTTACATCATAGCAATCGGCATTGAAGGTCCGGGTCTGGCGAGCGCCATATCCCGCGTTATGTTCGAATTGAACATCAATATCCTTCACACGGGCATTCCGCAAAGAGACGATGTCAGTGATATGGTCTGGTTTGAACTGACCGTTGACATGCCTGTGATGCTGACAACACAGGGCTTGGCCAGCGCGTTAAAAGAAATCAGCCGGGTGAGTGAAGTCGAAATTGCCGACCATAAAGAAGATAGTTACCCGGGTCAATTAACCCGTCGAAATCCGGCAGGACAGACGGCCGATGATCAGACCCAGCAAACCTATATCAAGGAAGCTTTACGCAAGATCGGATTGATCAAGAAATTGAATCAAGTGGTTGTATCTGATATGGGTAAACGCGTGGCTTATTATGACCAGGAACTTCGCAAAGCGTTAGTCAATCGTCAATTCCTTGGCCGCGCCCCACCATACAAGGCCGGTGATGCGTTGAGCGAACAATTTGTCGTTCTTCTGGCTGAGGTCTTAAGACATGAGTTCGGCCATGAGAAATTCGGATCGGATGAACAGGCGGTCCAGGCCAGCACCAGCCGGTCTTATTTTGCCCGCGAAGCCAATCAGCGCGAATTGTCAATCCTGTTGACCGCGTTCCGTACGTTCGGTGTCAGTGTTGAAAAATCATACCTGAAAGCCCTGAACAGCCTGATCAAGACCGACGCGTCCATGGTCGCTGCTCAACCGGCCGGATTTACGATTCACCGGGTTGAAAATGACCGCTTCGCGGAAGAAGCCGCCCGCGAATTTTTCCATGCTTACAACGAATGGAAATCGGCCCGCGGACGGCGTGAATATTTCTACGTCGCGATCGGCGGCGGCAACACTGTAAAACGTGTTCTCCAGGCCATGGTCCGCGAATACGCGTTCTCCATTAATTGGATTAATCATATCCGGTTTGTCGCCATGTATGAACCGCAGCAAGGTTCAGGCACATGGGAAAGCCCGGTTGATGCGATGATCCAAAACTTGTTAGAACCGGTTTATGTGAAGCTTAAATCCACGCGGTTAGCGGAATATACACTTGAGACGATGGTGAGTGTGATGGTTCAACGCGTGGAACAAAACGCATTAACCGCTGAAGCCGGGTTAACGGAATTATCGGCTGAAGCCAGAAGACAAACGGTTGAATTGAAGAAAGTCCTCGGACAAGACCTCGTGTTTGACCTGATCCTCTCCGGTGTCGGCAAGAACGGACAGTTCGGTATGCTTTCACGCGACCAGCGCAACCTGATCAGCGCACGTCCGACTTATCAGATTGTTGATGTGAACGGCATCCGCGGCATCACCCTCAACCGCGGCGCGATTGTCAACGCCAATAAGATTATCGTCCTGGTTTCCGGCCGTACCAAACGTCTGGTCCAATTGAGATTGATCATGAATGACACGCTGTCCCTGGATAAAACCATCAAACAGACACCGGTTCGCTTATTAAGAGCGGTGGCTGAAAAGACAATCGTCTTTGTTGATAAAGACGCCGATAAATGGGAAGAAAAAATCTATACAAGAAGTGAAGACGCCGCATCAGTCAAGGCTGAACACAGAGAAGGCGAAGGCGAAAGACCAACCTTCATTGTCCTGGTCCACGGCTTTACCGGTTACAAATCGTTTGACTTCCAATTGGCCGGGTTACCGATGGCCTGGGAAGTTTCCGCCCTGCACCGCGGCCGTATTCCGGCGGGAACAGGCATCCATGAAGTTCTTCCGTATCAGGCGCAAACCGTCCGGGATGTCATCGTCGAACATTACCGCATGGGACAACCGGTCGCGCAAGTCCATCATTCTGACGGCGGCGCCATCAACGAATACCTGGCCCAGTTGATCCCGGTTGACCGTGAGTTAAGAGAAGCCTTAAGGACCGGCGGTATCATCCGTATCACACCGTGGTCAAGAGCGGATGTCCTGCACGCCTTCGGCATACCGTATAACGAAACAATCGTTTCCGCCTTCAATCTGATTGATCGTTGGGTGAGACCTTTCGCTGTTCCGGGCGTTAATTCATTCAATTTGAATCCATGGACACAATTCGCGGTACGTCTGTGGAACCAGCGCGGTATCCTGAATCCGGCACATTACGATCTGCAAAGGACTTATGAAACCGTTGATGTTCCGTGGATATTCCGTTATCTCGGTGATGAAATGACGAAACATGTTTCACTATCCAGAATCGTCCAGGAAGGGGAAGCCTTGATGACCCTCCCGGTTGACCACGCGACCAAGGCGCTGGATATCTACGCCGAATACGGCATTCCGGTCATGACGATCGCCTCCGTCAACGACAGCCTGATTTCATTCAGCCGTCTGCAGCAAGAACAGCAATATCTCGAACAAAAACGTGCTGAATCACAATATTCTGATGCCCCAACCGTCTTAGAAATTTTAAGCGATGAAGAAACCAAAGATTCAGTCCTGCTTGGCGGACATTTCGCGATTATGGAATACGCCCGCCGGGTGAATGAAGCGGTCACCGCCTTTGTCAACGCCAATGCGGTCCGGGCGCAAAAAGAAGGCCGCCTGCCGGCTCCGGCGTCCAAGGGTGACAATTATCCGGCCCGACTGGCGAAGACAACCCGCACGGCGAGAACTACCAAGAGATCCGATCGTCAGCAATACATGAATGAAGCGCTCAAGAAGATCGGCAAGATGGATCAGGCCGGCCATGTCAAGGTCGTTCCACTCGGCTGGCAGGTCGCTCAGTACGATGAAACCGCCGACATCGTGAAGGTCAACCGCACGTTTATGGGCCGAGCGCCGCCGTTTGTCTCCGGGTCTGCCTTGACCGAACAATTTGTCGTGTTATTGGCCGACATCCTGCGTCATGAGTTCGGCCACCGTCAATTCGGCGATAACGAACAAATGGTGCAGGCGAACACCAGCATCCTGTACTTCCAATCAACCGTCAACCGTCGGGAACTGGCCGAGTTGCTGAAGGCTTATCGAAAATTCGGCGTAACCGTTCAGACGGAGTACATGCAGGCGTTGAACCGTCTGGCGTCCGCGAAAGCTGTTGCCGGTATCATCATCGATCATGAACAAGATACCGTCGTCGTCAAAGAACAGGGCGGTATTCTGAATGTGGTGGCCCGTGACACCGGCCGCAACCTGTTCAGCCACCTGGTGCGGACCAATCTGGCCGACACCACTGCCATCGATATTTCCCGGGCAACCGGAAACACCAAGGTTACCTTCGAGATGAGTCAGGTGATCAACGGTAAAGCGTCTGTGCCGGCGATCCGTTATATGAGCGTCGAGCCGGGGCAACCGTTCGGCGCCGGCCAGCAAGGATTCAGCGGGGTGAGATACACCATGACCGTCGAAACACAAGGCGATCTGGTTCTGGACAACATGCTGTTCGGCAGCGGCCGTTCAATCAGAAATTATAACCGCCGCACCGGGGATGACCCGGAAGCCAACCGCGATATTCAGGAAAATGTCGGCAACGGCCATGATATCAAGGTCGGCGGATGGCAGATCATCCGTCAGCCTCAAGGGGTGGTCCTGCGAGCCCTGCAGCCGGCCAAAGACAACGGCAACGGTGACTCCCACTATTATGTCCTGACGGTCGCCTTCAACGCCGGCACCACCGTCACCGTTAACGAAAATAACGGTCTGGTGATCAGCCGGCCAGCGGACGGCCGGGCCGTGCGCTTCACGGTGGACATCGCCAGCAACCACACGCCGCTGGAACATTACACGCTGGAAGAACTTTATACTGCTGATGTGCTTAAGGCCGCCGAACAATTACGCGGTACGGCCCGATATGACCGCTTCATGATGCAACTGTACACCGGTCAATACCTGATCACCAAGAACGCCGCCATTCTGGCCGGTTCACCGTATTATCTGACGCCGTTCGGCGGCGATACTGTCATCATCCTGCGGGAATTGATCGGCTATGTCCGTCCGGAAGTCCTGCGCTCGCAATTCATCCATCTGCTGGGTCTGGTCCGGGAAGGGCAGTTGACCCACGAAACCGATATCCGTTTCGCCAGCAAGACGCACGCGGAGAAACGGTTTAAAGCCAACCGGGTGGATACGGAACTGCTGCTGTTGAGCCTGGCCGAAACGTTGTTGCGATATAAACTTCTCGACCACAACGAACCGGTCTTCCTAAGACATCAAAAAGAAATCAGAACGGTCGGCGAAATTCTCAGAGACGTTTCCCGTCATGTTTATGCCATCGCCGGCGGCATCACCCAGCCGTTGACATACCGCACGATGGTCGGCGCCAGGGACAACGATCCGCGCATGACATGGAGAGACGCGGATAATTCTCTCGGGTTCGGCGCCTATGCGGCCCTGATCAATATCCTGTTAATGCCGATGGCCCTGAAGGCGATCCGCCGTCTTCAGGAAGCCGGCGTGTTTGAAGTGTTTGTCGGTGTGGACTTTGATACGCTGATCGGTGTCTGGAACGGGGCCGACCAGCCGTTTAAGGTGACCCGTACCAAAGAACAATTGAAAACGAATATTCTTGCCTGGATGGCCTGGGAAATCGAACAAAGCATGGGCGACCTGTCGTATGTAAAAGCCCTGATCACCGACGCGCAAAAGATTATTGGTTCCAATATCCGCGTCGAAAATAACAGCGTCGAACGGTTCCTGGCCGGCGTGTCACGGTTCCTGGATCAGGCTTTGGCCGATGAAACGCTGGAATATGTCGCTATCGCTTTGGACCGCAGTGGACAAAAGATCACCCTGCCGGATACGGACGAACTGACTTTCGGCACGACCACCGCCGAAGGGTACACGCTCGAGCAGATCCGCCAGGGACTGAGGGTGATCTTGACCCCGGTGGCTTTGGGCGGCAACGCCACCACCTTTGGGCCGGTCTTGGCCAACGTCATACCGGTATCGGCTGCGGAACGTGTGGTCAAAGCTCCGCTGGCGGCGGAAAACCGTAACGGTCTGAAAGAAGCCGACCTGTACGAAGTCTTTGAAGACAACTATCATGGTACGGTCATATGGCCGTCCATGAATTTCAAGCTGCTCAACGGCCTGGTCCGGCAGTTGTCCCATCAATTGACCAACGGCCCGTTATCGAAGGAAGCCCAATGGCTGTACGTCACCATCGAACATATGGCCGCCCAGATGGCCCGGTTGGGCGAACTGGAAACACAGGAAATTCTTTCGCTGGACGTGACTTACGCGGCCAAACAATTCCACCTGAAAGCGACGCCGTACGGGCACCGCGGGATTGTCAGCAACTTCTTGCAAGGATGGAATATCCTCGGCTTGCCGGCAGCGCAAAACCTGGAACATGTCCGGGGCCTGATCGATCAGCGCGGGGTCTTGAACGCGGTCAGGCTGACCGCCGCGGAAATCCGCAGGAAGGCGGCGGATAACCCGGCCGCCTTATACCGCCGGCTGATGGCGGAATGGATATTGACCCATCCGATGACAAACCGTCCATCTCATAATTATCCGGCTGAATTACGCGGCCATACCCCGTCCGGCCGGACTGCGGATGAAATCGATCAACAATTGTACGTGGCTGAAGCCTTAAGAAAGATCGGAAAGCTGGCTCAGGCTGCTCATGTAGAAATTACCGATCTGGCCCAGCGGCTGGCTGAATATAGTGAAACAGCCGGTATCGTGATGGTCAACCGCGCCTTCCTCGCACGCGCGCCGCCATTCACAGCCGGCAAAAAATCAACTGAAGAATTTATTACATTGCTGGCGGATGTCTTCCGTCATGAGTTTGGCCATCAACAATTCGGTAAGGATGAGGAGACGGTCCGGAACAATACAAGTATTTCTTATTTCACTTCAGCCGCCAACCAAAAAGAACTGACAGAATTATTAAACGCATTCAGAACGTTCGGTATTGAAGTTTCTGAAAATTATCTGAACGAACTGACCGGCCTGGTCGTATTGGTCGATCTAGACCTGACCGATCAGCAAAAATCCGACACCGTTTATGAAGAAATGTTCGCCGGAACCGTCCTCGATGGCAAGATCGCCCGACTCAACGTCCGCGGCACCTCACGGGAAGAGACACATATCCTGCTTGATTTACGTGATCGTGAAAACCAGACAACCGGCGACTTGAATATCGGGGTGTTCTTCAGGGGCAAGAGCAAACCGGCCGTCGTTTCCACCAGCTCATCAAAATTGATCCGTGAACAATATTCCGTTGAAGCCTACCGCATAACGCTGCAGTGGTTGTTTAACAAAGGGATCGACACCGTCATTAATCGAAATGTGTCTTCCCGCGGCATGGAATTCCAGACCAGAGTGCTTGATCTTTTAGCCAAAGAAGGCCGGGACGCTTACCGATTCATTACGATTGACGAAGAACATCAGGGTAAAAAATATCAAACACTGTTTATCGTGATCAATCTTGGCGCGCTTGACTATAACCGTCCGATTGACCGCACCGTCACTGAACTGTTCGCCGCGGAACAAACAGCCCGAAAAGCCGGAACACCGACAAGACGCCTGGTCTCTGTGATACTCGCGGCCGTGTTGTTTATCGTTCTGCTCGTTCTTTCCCTTCGGGCCGTCGGTCAAGTTAACACCGTTGAGCAGGCGAATATGGATGCAACCGACGTTCAAGCGGTGGAAAAACCTGAAGATGTCATCAAACGGTTGATCCGTCCGTACAATTATTTCGGCGCGTTCAGATTAAACAGCGATTATCATCGTGGGGTTGATTTCTTGACGCCGCGCAATACCCCGGTCAGAACGCCTTGGGAAGGTCAAATCCTTAAAGTCGAGACAAGCAGAGACGGGCTGGTCGTCTTTGTTGACCGCAAAGTCGCCGGTATCTGGATCCGCGTCGAGTTCAGTCATTTAACAAAATCCGATGTCAAACAGCAAGAACAGGTCGAACTCGGCCAAGTCGTTGGTCATTCAGGCGTCACCGGTAATGCCGCAGACCGCTTAAACGGCCGGCCGATTGAAGACCATATCCATGTCGGATTCAGATACAGCCGTACCGGTGAAAACAACGGCAGCTGGGAAGCCTATGACCCAGTCATCATGATTCCATTCTTCGTCGATATGATCCGCCTGGAAGAAGAAGGCCGCGATGTGTCAGAACAAATCAACGCACAAATCGCCGCCCAGGACAGACAAAAAGCTCTCACGGCCGAAAGACTCAGCGTCAATCCTCAGGCCGACATTGAACCAAACTATCCGCAATTAACATCAGACCAATTAAGAATATTGACCGATATGTATCTCCAAGGAGATGCAGCTCATGTCGGAGACAGCGCCCGTCGTTCGTTCACAGAAACTAAAGTTACGATTGGGGAATCGGAAACTGAAGACCAGGGTGCTGTCTCCGCAAAATCTAACAGGGGTGATGCCCGTTCATTAACAAATGAAACTAAAGTTAAAACGATTGGGGAATCGAAAACTGAAGATGCCGGCATCACCCCTGTAATTTCACCAGAAGTTCAAACAGGAACACAACATATTGGAGACAGCACCCGTTCATTAACAGAAACTAAAGTTACGATTGGGGAATCGGGAGCAAAAGTTGAAGGTGCTGTCTCCACAAAATCTAACAGGGGTGATGCCCGTTCATTAACAAATGAAACTAAAGTTAAAACGATTGGGGAATCGGAAACCGAAGTTGTCGGCATCACCCCTGTAGACTCTCAAGAAATAATTTCAGAAATACAACCTGTTGGAGGCAGCGCCCGTTCATTAACACATGAAACTAAAGTTAAAACGATTGGGGAATCGGAAACTGAAGTTCGCGGCGTTGCCTCCACCTTAAACAAATTCGGACAGGGGATCGCTGAATTCGTCCTGTTCCTGGCCGTATGGGGTATGTTCCTGATGGCCCGCGCCGGCAGCCGGGCAGCCCAGAAGTCCGTGACCGTAAAAGTCAACAGCCTGCGTAAACTGCTGATATTCGCTTCACACCGCGCCCTGGCGAGCGGCCGTCTGACCCAAAAACAAATCAACGGCTACTGGGCCATGTTCTATACATTGTTGGCCTCAAAAGTCGTGACCGAAACGGTCAAGATCCTGGGCGTTTCAACATCAACGGCTTACGTCTATTTCAGCTTATCCGGCGGAAACATCTTCTTTACAGCGGCAGCCGCAGTTATTTCATATCTTGTTTCATCGTTTGTGGTCGGGTTGATCCGTTCACCGATCCTGTTGTTCTACCATTTTGCCTACAAACTTCCGGTCAAGACCGCGTTTAAATGGAATTTTGTTCCGGAAGTCGGATTTGCCTGGGTTGTTCCGGCTCAAATTTTGAGCTTCATCAAGGAAGACAGAGATCTTAACCGTAAAGAATTAAAACGGTTGAACAAGAGGGTCGAACAAAACGTGTTGAAGTCAAGCTTTAGCAACGAAGACAAACAAAAATTATTACGTTATTCATTTGATATCGCTTACCTGATCCTTAAGAAAGAAGAATTGAACGGCCTGAAACAGCCTAAGGTTTACAGCGCCGTGGCTGATCCGGCCTGGATCACCTATGAGATCGCCCGCGGACGGCGCCATCGCATATTTATCGATACCGATCAGGAAATCGAGAAGATGCGCGAAGCGATCCCGGCCGACCAAGTATCCAATCTAAGCGGCGAACCGACCATGCATGTATTCAACGCCGCGCTGTTCCTGGAGCATCTGGCTGTTAACAAAATCGTTCCGGCCGATTCATTCAGGTTCATCGAACCGCTGTTCATCGGCCGCGCCGGTGTCATTGAGAACGGATTGGCCCCGCTGGCCATGATGCCGGATGAGCCGGTCCGTAAAACAACGAACGAACGGCCAGTTTCCCGTCCGAGAAACGGCGTCCTGGTGAAGGCGTTGATCAGCGTGGCGGCGATCTCCGGCCTGGCCTTGTTGACCTACGGATATCTGTTCGCGTTGTTGACCAGCGTGGTGGCCGTTCCGGTGGCCAATATCATCGTCTTCGGTATCTTTATGGCCGCCACCGACCTCACCGGACAGTGGATCAGTGGCCACGGCATCATCAAGAAACAAGTCGTGCTCGCCTTCCCGTTAGGCCTCGCGATGGGCCTCTTGAGTTTGGCCTACTTCACCGTGATCGCGCCAAAAGGTGTGATGCTCGGATATCTGATCTTGTCGATCAGCGCCTTCCTCGGCCTGACCTATGTCGTTGGAAGTATGGTGGAAGCCCGCACGGTCAATTTCTTCAAGACATTCAAAATCAGGAATTTCTTTATGACAACCCGTTTCGTCGCACTTGGTACTTTGGCTATTACTATCATTGTCTGGGCGGCCGGCCAAGTGATGCCGGGTCTGTTTGGTGACCAGCCAGCTGATTTAGAAACAGCCTTCATCTCTGCCCTGAAGATTGTCGGCATTGGGGCGATGGTTCGCTTAAGATCGTTTGGTTATAGCAAGCTGGTTGAACTGATCCGTGGCAATGTTGAACAATTAAGAGAAGAAGCGCTTAAGGCCCACGAAAAACAATTTGAAGCGTTCTGGATGACCCGCTTCTATTCGATCCTGCGCGGCTTAATGATTCAACATCCAGCGTTATCTGCGGTTGCAGTGGCTTTGGACGGTATTTCTACTCAATTCTTCAACATCTTCTACTCATCGGCCGTGAACAAGAAAGGGTTCTTCATTAAAGATGCCCAATTAAGAAGAAATAAATGGTATCTGGTCTTCATCGGTTTCGTCGGTCCGTTTGTCTGGCTGGCCAAAGCCGCATTCAAAGCCGTTCGCCATGCGGATAAAGAACAAATGGCCGGAGAACAAACCGCGAAGACGAATAACGTAAGTGTGTACGCTCCTGACCAATTCGCCCCTGGCGCCGCCGGACAAGTCGCGGCCAAGATAAAAGAATTATTAAAGGTTAAAGAAACGATCAATATTATCTTTGCCACCGGCAACACGATGAAACAATTCCTGCACGAACTGGCCAGGATAGAAGGAATTGAATGGTCACGCATCAACGCGTTCCATCTGGATGAATACAGAGGTCTCACCAGGGATCACCAAGCGTCATTCGCTTATTTCTTGAACGAGAACCTGTTCTCCAGAGTCGCGATCCCGCAAGAAAATATCCATCTGGTCGCAGATTATGTGAAATATGATCCGTACCAATATAAATCTATCCCGTATATTGTGACCAAATACATCTTAAGCCCGGTCTACACAGCCTTCATTCTTCCGGTTTATCTGAGACGATATACGCAAACGTTGAGACAGATGGGCGGAGCGGACATCGTGATGTTAGGCATCGGTGCTAACGGACATTTGGCCTTCAATGAACCTTCAGCCGATAATAAATTCAGCTCAAGAATAAGACAAATCCGCTTGACCCAAAGCACGATTGATTCCAACATCAGTGACTACGCAGACATCCGACGGGTTCCATACGCCTATACCATGGGCTTGGCCGATATCTTTGAAGCCCGCAACACATTCTTCATGGCCAACGGCGAGAAGAAGGCTGGTATTATGGCCGCCGCGCTTGAAGGTGATGTGACGCCGAAGGTGCCGGCCTCAGGATTGCAGCGTCAACATAATCTCTACGTGATCGTTGATCAGACCGCATCCGGTAAACTCAACCAGATCAACGCACCACCATCTGTCATCTACAGCGCGGGATTGGTCAATGCCGATTACACCGCCGTTAAATTCCACGCGATCAATGTCGCCCCGATCGATGAAGAAGCGGAACGCACCGTTCATTTCAAACGCACACCGCCAAACTTGTTTGTGGCCAAACACAAACGGGTTTATGTGCCGAGCCTGAGAAAGTGGGTTGTACCATCTGTCGAACAACAAATGATCTTATTCCAGCTGGCTGTTGATATCGATAAGGTTTATGCGCAGACACTGCAACGGGCGATGGAAACATTGAGACGGCAATTGCCGGATATGGATTATGCGCAAATCGCCTGGCTGGCCAAGGAAGAGGCGATTATCGCGGCGGCCAAAGTCCACGCAGACTATAACCGCAGAATTTTTGAACTGGCTGAACGAAAGGTTAGCGGGGAATTCCCGGCCGCTACGCAACCAGGGTCTGATCTCGATGAAGAAATCAGAACACAAGGCGCCCATTTATTCTTATGGCATACCCGCGAAAAAGGCCGCCGGTTCGATGAAATTGACAATAAAACCCTCAGAACGATGAGAGCCGACGGATTTAATGTGATCTGGATGATGGGTATCTGGAAGAGAGGACAATTTACAACAGACTTCAACAAGATGTGGGATCCAAAACGGGTCGGGTCAGCGTACAGCATTAAAGATTACACGATCGACGAAGAATTTGGTACGGAGAGATCGTTCCGCAAATTTGTCAAACGCGCCAACGCCGCCGGCCTGAAAGTGGTCGTCGACTTTGTTCCGAACCACATGGCCGCCGATTCACCATGGACCATCGCCCATCCGGAATGGTTCATTTCACGCGACGCGGCTCAATTGAATGAACCGGTCACGACCCTGAGTGAATATTTGAAGAACCGCGAAGATGTCAAGAAATACACGAATCGTTACTTTATGGTCCAAACAGCAAATGGGCCGAAAGCCATTCTGCACGGACAAGAAGGGTTCTCCGGTTCATGGATCGATACCGCCCAGTTAGACTGGTCGAACCCGGCATTAAGAGCCCAGATGGCCGCGAAAATGCAATACATCCTGGATATCACCAACGGCGGCGGTGCCAGAATCGATATGGCGCATCTGCTGTTAAAAGAACATATCAACCGTGATTTACAACCGTTAGGCGGAAATGAGATCCTAACAGAAGAATTTATCCCTGGATTCCTGCATGAATTCTTAGGTGCATACAACAACGCCATCCTGATCGGCGAAGGTTATGCCCAGCACGAAGGGGCATTGCAGCGATTGGGCATTCATTTTACCTACGACAAACATGTGTTCGACATCCTGGTCGAACAGCGTTTCCCGGTTGAAGAATTAAGAGATTACCTGACCAACCGGCAACGCACATCAAATGAATATTTAACGCGCACCGTCCATTTCTTGGAAAACCATGATGATCCGTCCGAGCGCGTCGCCAGGATATTGAACCGTGAACAACAAAGAGCAGCCGCTGTCCTGATGATGACCATGCCGGGTATGGTGATGATCAACGCCGGCCAGCGCCGCGGCCGTTCAAACGAAAAACCGAACGCAACCTATGTTACCCAAAACCATGAAGCCGAGCCGTATGATCAAGAACAGAAGGAATTTTATGATACCTGGTTAAATAAAACGAAATCAGCGTTATGGCGCAAAGGTGACACAAATGCGGTTCATACCGGAGACTTGCCGAAGGGCGTGATCGCCTATCAACGCAGCCTCGCCCAGGAACAGGCGCTGGTCATCGCCAACTATTCCGGTGAAACCCGTCAATTCACCCTTCACCTCTGGGCGGAAGAGTGGAATTCTGGCCAAAGTAATGCCCAGGGCGTGTGGACCAATGTTGAGAACGGCCAGCAAAGCGCGTTTACCGCTCAAGAAACAATCACGCTTCGTCCGTTCGAATATCTGGTCAGAACATTCGAAACCGTCGCCGCCAAAGATCCTGCGCGGCCGGTGTCGGGAGAAGAAATGCCGGATCAACAATCAGTCCGTTTCGAAGTCGAACGGATCATCCAGCCGAGAGAAAGCGGGGTCCTGCTGTCCGTAACCTCATTGCCTTCACGCCACGGCATCGGTGATTTCGGACCGGCTGCTTACGCGTTTGTCGATCTTCTCGCCGGAGCCAAGCAGCGTTACTGGCAGATGCTGCCGTTGACGCCGACCGCGGTTTCAACATTAAATTCACCGTACCTGAGCGATTCAGCCTTCGCCTTGAATCCTCTGATGATCAGCATCGAGAAATTGGTCGCCGAAGGATTGCTGACCGCCGAAGAAGCGGCCGCCTTTGAAACAACGGATGAAACCAAGGTCGATTACAACACCGTTGCTGCCTTCAAGGGAGGCCTGCTCAAACTGGCCTATGAACGCTTCAAGGCCAAGAACGGCAACAGTGAATTTGAACTCTTTATGTTCAACAATAATTATTGGTTACAAGATTACGCGTTGTTCATGGTCCTGAAAGAAAATAACAACGGGCAAGCCTGGTATGAATGGACCGATTCATTAAGAGACAGAAACGAAACGATCCTGGCCAATTACCGGGAACAACATAAGGCCGCTGTTGAAGAGATTATGTTTGTGCAGTTTATGCTCTACAAACAATTCCGGGCCTTGAAAGCGTACGCCGCTGAGAAAGGCGTCCGGTTTATCGGAGACGCGCCGATCTATGTCAGCCATGACAGCGCCGATGTCTGGGCCCACCGAGAATATTTCGATCTGGGCAAAGACAACCAGCCGCTTCATGTCGCCGGCGCGCCGGCAGATGCCTTCAGTGCCACTGGCCAGGTTTGGGGCAACCCGGTTTACCTTTGGGATGCGCTCAAGGAAAATAACTACGACTGGTGGACCATGCGTCTGCAGCAGCAGTTGAATTATTTCGACCTGGTCCGCCTGGATCATTTCCGCGGATTTGCCGGCTACTGGTCCATCCCGGCCAAGGCCGAAAACGCCCTGGCTGGCGAATGGGTGCCTGGGCCGGGCGCCGACTTTTTCAGCCATCTGAGCGAACAATTCCCATCGCTGCCGTTCATCGCTGAAGACCTGGGGATTATTACAGAGGACGTGACGGTCCTGCTTAAACAATTTGAATTGTCAGGCATGAACGTTCTTCAGTTCGGGTTTGAAGGAGATCATCGTTACCATCCGGACAATCACGTTGAAAATTCTGTGGTCTACACCGGTACTCATGATAATAATACCACCGTAGGCTGGTATACCCGCGAAGCTACTGCTGAACAGAAACGTGAAATAACGGAACATCTCGCGGAAGAAAATATAGAAGAAGATATTCATGAACGTTTTGTCCAGATGGCTGTCGATTCAAAATCACGTCTCGCCATCGTTCCGTTACAAGATATTCTCGGCCTGGATGAAGAAGCCCGGATGAATAAACCCGGTACGGTTGAAAACAACTGGACATGGAGAGTAACGGCTGAAGCGTTGACACCAGAGGCGTTCGCATTCCTTAAAACCGCCACTGAACAATCACGAGATAAAGATATCAAACGGCTGGAAATGGTGGCCATCAATCATCCGGCCGTAATCGCCGCCCATCGATACCTGCGCGCAAACGGTTATAAAGCCATGGCCCAGCGCCTGAGAACCATGGCCCGTGCCGGACTCCTTCGCGCCGGTCCGGTGACGGGAATCCTCGCTGCTGTTTACGTTTATGACGGTGAGGAATACATCGTCCTGTCCAACGCGGCGGAATATGAAGAACTCGGATACCTGACCGTCAATCAGATGGCGGCCAGTTTGATCCATGAAGTCGGCGCCCTGGCTGAATTTGATCTGACGCATGAACAAAACAGCGCCCGTGAAGAACATTATCTGAATAATTATATTCAGGACAGCCTTCTGACGTACGCCAGCCGTCCGGAAGCCGTCAGCGAAATATCTGCGGCCGTCGAACAAGGTCACATTCAGCTGGATGAAGAATCAGCCCGCGTTCTAAAGATTATGCAAGGCCTGCAGTTCGGAGACCTCGATAAACTGTTATTCGTTCAGCAAGGCGCGCATAGCCAGATTTATGATAAGCTCGGCGCTCACCTGGTCAAGACGGAACATACCGTCTACGGGACCTACTTCGCCGTCTGGGCGCCGAATGCGCGCTCCGTTTCTGTCATCGGTGATTTCAACGGCTGGAAGCACAGAGGCGGCCGCATGAGATTTGATCCATCAACCGGCGTCTGGTCGATATATGTGCCGCGGGTCACCGAAGGCGCCCTTTACAAATTCCGCATTATCGGGCGGGACAAAGTGGTCAGGATCAAGGCCGATCCGTATGCCTTCGCAAGCGAATTCCCGACCGGCGACAATGCGGACCGGACATCATCCATCGTCTCGGATACAGGTAAATACCGATGGCATGACCGCAAGTGGATGGAACGAAGGGCTCAGTCAAACGCCAGTTCAGCTCCGATCAGCGTTTTTGAACTCCATTTAGGGTCGTTCAGGAACAAGACGACAGAAGAAGGCGAAAGGGCCCCGTTAACCTATCGCGAACTCGCTCCTGAACTGATCAAGCATTTACAAGAAACGGAATTTACCCACGTCCAGTTCTTGCCTCCTTATGAGCACAGTTATTATCCGTCCTGGGGTTACCAAGTCAGCAATTACTTCTCGCCGACATCACGATACGGGACGCCGGAAGATCTGAAGTATTTGATCGATCAGCTGCATCAGGCCGGCTTCGGTGTCTTCTTCGACTGGGTCCCGGCCCACTTCCCGCGCGACCTGCACGGACTGGTCCGCTTCGACGGTACAGAACTCTATTCTCATGAATTGCCGATCCAAAGCGACCATCCGGATTGGGGTACGTTGATCTTTAATTACGGCCGTCACGAAGTGATCAGCTTCCTGTTGAGCAACGCCATGTACTGGATGCGTGAATATCACATCGATGGTATCCGCGTGGATGCCGTATCATCCATGCTGTATCTGAATTACGGCCGGCAACCAGGACAATGGATTCCGAACATTTACGGCGGAAATGAAAACCTTGAGGCGGTACGATTCATCCGTCAACTCAACACCACCGCTCATCAGGTATATCCGGAAATCATAACCATCGCCGAAGAATCAACTGATTGGCCGGGTGTAACCGCGCCGATAGAGTCCGGTGATAAGGCCCTTGGATTTGACATTAAGTGGGCCATGGGCTGGATGAATGATACGCTCAAGTATTTCAGCCGTCAACCGATCCACCGACGATTCCACCATAACGACATCACGTTCTACAGCATGTACGCATTTACGGAACGGTTCATGCTGGCCCTGGCCCATGACGAAGTCGTCCATGGTAAAGGTTCGCTGATCGGCAAGATGCCGGGCGATGAATGGCAGCGTTTTGCCAACTTGAGACTGTTGTACGCGCTGATGTTCGCCACACCTGGCAAGAAGTTATTGTTTATGGGCGCTGATTTGGCCCAGACCGCGGAATGGAATCCGGACCGTGACCTCGAATGGCATCTGCTTGAGTATCCGCTGCACCAGGGCATTCAAACCCTGGTCCGCGACCTCAACCGGCTTTACAAGAACGACCGCAACCTGCACCGTTTTGATTTTAGCCGGGAAGGGTTCGAAGCCATCAACTTTGACGACGCGGAACGCGGGGTTCTCAGCTTTATCCGCAGGAGTGAAAACCCGAATGAAGTCGTTCTGGTTGTCGCCAACTTTACACCGGTTGTTTATCAGGATTACCGCGTAGGTGTGCCGTTTGCCGGCCTTTGGGAACCGGTCTTTAACAGTGATTCAGTCAAGTACGGCGGCAGCGATGTCGTTGACAGAGACAAACACAATACACAGCCGGTCGCCTCAAACGGCCGTGCCGACTCCATCGAAATTACTGTTCCGCCGCTGGGTGTTGTCATGTACCGCGGGACACGTGAATTCATCGCGGCCTTAAGGTCAACCACCGGAGGTCAGATTGTGAATGCCTTCAGGACGGTTGAAGTGGGGCAAGAAGTTACACTGGAAGTTGCCGCTAACCGCAGAGATGAAACGGGAACCCGCCGTGTTATCCTTCATTCCAATATGGACGGAGAATGGAAAGATTATACCCATCCGGTGACCTTTATTGAAAACACCGAGTCCCGCGCCCACTACACCGTTAAGGTAATCGTCGAACGTAATTTCGAATACACGTTTGTCCTTGAAAACGAAGACGGTTCACGCGAATGGGCAGACGTCAGTTACGGAAACGGCCGTGTGACCATTCAACAAAACTTCAAAGGCACAGTTGCTCTGGTCGCCATGGAATTCGGGCCGCTGGTCAAGAAGGGCGGACAGGGAGATGTTATGTACGAACTGCCTAAAGCCCTGGCCGAAATCGGACACGATCTGGTGGTCATCATTCCTTACTTCAAACAACTGGCCGTAAATCCGGCTTATGCCGGGGCCGAAGACGTCGAAGGTTTCGCCTTTGAAGTACCATTCAAGGAAAACGAAAATGTCGTCCTGACGGCTAAGAAATTGACCGTTGAAGGCATCACGGTCTACATGCTGGATGCCGACTCGACGGAATTCTTTGATTCAGCCTATAAGACCGAACGCACCGGCTTCTATGAATCAATCCTGTTATCCCGGGGCTCTTTGGAGTTAATGAAACATATCGGGTTGAAACCGGCGATTGTCCACACCCATGATCACCATACAGCCCTGGTGTCGCTCTACATGCGTACGATCCATAAAGAACATTTTGAACGCACCGGAAATCTGTTTACGATCCACAACATCGGTTACCAGGGATCTTATCCGCAGGCCTTGTATCCTGAACTCGGATTAGAAGAGTTTCCGGCCGTCAGGGAGCTTGTCGTCCACAGAAGCCGGATCAATATGATGGGTATTGTCCCGCAAACATTCACTAAGATCAGCGCCCTGGGTAATGCCGTGAATACGGTCAGCCGCGGTTATCTGAAAGAAGTCATCGACACATTATTCAGCGGGTTGACATTGCTCAAGACATTAGGCGAACGGTTCAAGGGTATATTAAACGGTATTCACTTCAGATTGAATGATCCGTCAACCAACAAAGTGTTCTTCAAGAATTATTCCATCGAGCAGGGTATTGATGCCGTCCTTGAAGCCCGCGCACAAAACAAACAGCATCTTCAGGAAATGCTCGCGGAAGGCCGTGACGTGAAGGAAGTCACGAAAGATAAAGTAACCAAACACGGGTACCTGACTCCTGGCAGCGATCGTCTGCTGGTGGGCGTCGTGTCCCGCCTTGTTGAACAAAAGCAGCTCGATATCCTGGCCGATATGGTGGATGATATGTACGCCGGCCGGATGAAAGCGCTGGATATCGATATTATCGTCGGCGGTTCAGGCGATTCAAAATTGGAACAACGGTTTGCCCAGCTGGCCGAAGACGCCCGCAAGAAAAATATTAATATATCCATCGTTTATCTGCAGGGATTTGTGGACGAGATCGCCCAGCATATTTATTCAGCCGCCGATGTCCTGCTTGTTCCGTCTGATTATGAACCGAGCGGCCTGACTCAAATGCTCGCCTTGCGTTATGGAGTGATCCCGATCGTCCGTCTGACCGGCGGCCTGGCGGATACCGTGTTTGAAGGCGGATCAAAACCAAACGGGTTTGTGTTCAAGGGGCTGTCAAGGATGCTCGACAGAGAAGGCAATGAGATCGCCCGAGGGGAAAATAAAAATCAATTACACCATGCGATCGAACGCGCCTGGGGAACATATAAGTTTGCACCGTCTATCTGGAGAACGTTAATTGAAAACGGAATGTCAATCAATAACGACTGGACCCGCAGTATCAATGAATATCTGCATTTGTACATCCGGCTCCAGGAAGAACTCAATCCAGGAAGCGTGACCGATCAGGGCAACGCGGTCAGGAAAGACGCCGAAGCCCCGGCCACCGATCAGCATGAACCGCAGCAACCGCGCGACGGGCCGAAGAAAGACCGGGGAGAAGGCGGGTTTACCACGTTGTCCACTCTGTTGTTCATCGTGGGTATATCCGCGGCGGCATTGACAGCCTTCGGATTTATGGGTGGCGAAGCTCAAGCTCAAGAAATATCCGGTGTCACCGAAACGGCCAGAGACAGTTTTGACGGCATTGAATTGTTCATAACGCTTATCGGCGGTGCGCTGGCCGGACTGCTGGCGAAAATGTTTGTCGACCGTAAGGTTATTAAGGGATCATGGGATAAAGTCATCCAGCAATACAACAGAGCCCGGGTCGAACATCTCAAGACCGGAACTGAAATGCCGATGCTTTATGTCCGCCGAAATGTGATCCCGGTTGCGTTAGAGCGGTTTGTCGAACAAAAATTCGGCGATGCCAGACGCATCCCGGCCAAAGAATTGATTTTCTTCAATATTGACGAACGTGAAGATGCCTATGTGATTTATCGCTGGGCTTATACCGCGGAAGCTGCGGAGTTAACCCAGGTTCACAACGACGCGTGGATGACTACCCCGCAAGAAACCGTCACGATGAAACAATTACGCAGCGCAATCAGAAATAACAACAAGGGCATCGTTGTTGCCCAAATTATCGATAAGGAAACAAAACGAAACTTTATCGGCGCGTTGATCTGGAGTGTGGATAAATATTTATCACCGCGCATGATCAAACATATCCAGACAAAGAAAATCCGTTCCGGCATGTTCAAATCCGTCAATCGCCTGACCAATAAGTTCACCTTGAGTGGAAGCGTTGATGTGCCGGCTAACGCGCGGTTCAATTTTGCCCTCGGGGCGCCGGATGCCAGGACAGTCTCGAAAGAAAGAAAAGATTATTATTTGATCAACGGAAAACCGGTCAAAGGACTGGCCAAAGGGTTAGTCCTCGCTCAACGCGACCAAACCGAACGGGAAGGCATACAATACCTGGCCACCTATAGTCCTGCCTCAGCCCAGGGATTCCATGAACACAACGGGGCCGTCAAGTGGAATGTCGGCGTGATTGAAAACGGAAGGTACACCGGCATGGATGCAATCTTCATGCTCTACGGGCCGGCGAACGAAGTTCAGTATGTCCGCGAAAGAGACGCAGTCGTTCAATTACGGGCACCACCGGCGTACTTAAGAATATATTTATTTATCGTAAGCCTGATCGCCAAGTTGCGCGGAACGCCGAAGGCCATGATCATCCTGGGTCTGGCCGGGCTGGCCGACCAATTGTTAAACAATGGTTCAGGAGAACTTACATTAGCCGCCTCAGGGCTGATCTTCTTGCCGGAAGAAGATGTTGAAGAACTCAAGAAAAAACCGTTGAAACGAATCGGCGCCGGCTGGGAAAAAGTGGTTTACGGCAACGGCACGTATGTCATCAAACGATTCCGGTCATTCAATGAACAGCTCGCCATCCGCTTAACCGAATGGGTCATTTTCCGATTAAGGGGAATGCTCTTGTCAGACGACAGGATTATTGTGGATGCTAACACATTCAGTCCGGATTCGTTATCCATGAAGGTCAGACAAGTGGCGAGAAGAATCATTCGGGCGGTCGCGTTTATGATCCTGATCGTCACCCCAACAAGAGTCCTGAGATTAATCCCACGCCTGGCCAAAGTGATCGACCGGGAAGAAAAAGACGCCTACAAGATTTTTGAACGGGAACGGACCATAGAAAATAATCTGGCTGATACAGGTATTATCCCGGCTGAATACGAGTTCAGACAGCAGACCATTCGGGTCCGCGGCTGGCCGTGGAAGGTCACTGTTTCGACCGCGGAACAACAAGTTGAAATGACGCTTGCCCGAAAATTACAGTTGCTGGCCAAGGAAAAACGGTTTGACGAAATCGACACATTTGTCCAAAAATGGATCACCCTGCAGGAAGAGCTGAGGAGATACGGTTATATTAACCAGGATCCTTCATTCGTTAATCACGGCATCATTGATGATAAAGTTGTGTTGATCGATATCGGCGGACTGGTTGATGTCGCAGATGAATACGAAGTGAACGTTATGGCCAACATTGACGGCAAGATCATCCGTTCCGTGGCGACCTTACGTTATCTGGTATCCGTGGATTACGCACAAGCCATTGAACAAACGTTGCGACAGCTTTACAGCGCTGAATTATCCAAGTACCAAAAAGCGAAGGCCGCTTCCGACGAAATCGACCGCCGCCTGAAGAAGAAATTCAAGCTGGTCATTACCGACCTGGATGATTCCCTGCTTCACGGAAACGCGGAAGATGATCAGACCGCGTTTGACAATGAATCGGTGCAAATCGTCGAACAGCTTCGTCAATTTGGCGTTCAGGTGGCCGCGGTAACCGGCAAAACAATCACCCGCGCCAAAGCCAGGTTCAGCGACCGATTGACGACCGAAGCCATGGCCCTGCAATATATGTATACCGCCAACGGCGGAATTGGTTACCGGTTCAACCGTCAAGGCCAGATCGATTACGATATTCCGATTTATCTGGATATCCTGGCTTCTACCGATGATGAAATCGAAGAAGTTATGGGCATTATCGGCTACGAATATAATCTGGCCAGACAGCGGCTCAGAACTCTGCCGGATGATATGCCTCTGGACCGTGTCATGTTCGAAGGACAGACCCTTGATCTGAAGTTGTGGCTGGAAAATACAACAGTTGAATTCCGCACACATTTGGCCGATAGCATCCGTCGCCGTCTGGCCGCTGACGAAAGGTTCAGCAGCCTGAACGTTCTGGTGTCATCCGTCGCTCTGCACGTATCCCGGGCCGATAAAGGACGCGCGGTACGCGATCTGCTGGATCATCTTCGAATTAATGAAGAAGACATTCTGGTTATCGGAGACAGCGAACTGGATCATCCGATGTTCGCGGCCCTGCCGAAAGCCACCCGCGTTATGGTCGGACCGAAGATTTACGCCGGCATGCCGCAAGACGTTATTGTCTTGCCGGAACACGGACCGGCCGGCGCCAGGGCAGCCCTGACAAAAGTCATCGAGGCTTATAAAGGTAACGGTTCACGCTTATCCCGACTGAGACGCAATGGTAACGGACGGCATCATACGGATACTTATGTGGAAGATGTGCCAACCCAGGAAGAACAATACAATTCATATTCAGACAACACCATCGATGTGCCGTACGCCTTCCAGGTCCATAAGGCCGGCGGCAGCCCGATCCTGTTCCTTCATGGTGTCGTTGATACGCTCACGTTTAACATGGAAGAATTGAAGAGGCTGTATCCGCAGCGCACTATCGTCATTATCCAGCACTGGAGATCCGACAAGATTATCCGCGGACTGCTGGAAACCGGAAGCATCGGCGGTCAGGAATTAACCATCCAGGAAAAAGTTGTCCTGAGAAATATTCTTGAGATTGACCACATTGTCGCCCGGTCAACAGTATTCCTGGCCTGGGTCATCAACCATTTTGCCCAAAACGGATTTGAAATCGTTGAAGAAGAGGAATCTTCCTGGCTGAAACGGCAGATCAAATCCCTGCTTAAACAAGTGAATTTAAATGTTTATGAAACAACCGGTTCAGTCAGGACACATAAAATGGATATCGTGGCCCATTCGTTCGGCGGACGGATCCTGCTGGCGCTTTTGACCAACCGCTACACGCTGCAGTCATTCCGGTTCAAGAACATTCTTTCCGATGCGATCAGCCATATCAACAGTGTTGTGTTCGCGTCACTGCCGTACAGACAAATTTCCATGTTCCGTCCGATTTTATGGGGGGTCATGATGCTTCACATCCTGCCGAATAAAGCCCTGGTCCGTATGCAGGCCTTCTTCAGGGAACTCGGATTCAGAAAAGTGGTCCAATTCCTAAGAGTTAATTCATACCTATACAATAAACTGATCGAACACGCCAACGTGGCTGAACGCAGCTTCCGTCAGCGATTTGAGACATTGTGGTTATACCGCCATCTGGAAATTGACGCGGATGAATCAATTGCCTTGGCGGAAAATATCGGGCAAAACGGTATTAAAGTCCTGGTCACTGTCGGCCAGCAAGACATGGTCACGCCTGTTGAAACAAATAAAGCCTTTGCGGACAAGTTTGGATTCGAATTCAAGATTATTGAAAAGGCCAACCATAATGTGATTGTATTCACATCGTTCTTCGACTTTGTCAAACAATGGCTGAGAGGCGTTAAGGGTGAAGAAGGTCATAAAACCGATGACGTAACCATGGATCAAGTGGTCGCAGACCTGAGCGTCGAATTTAAAGTCAGGCTGGTTGAAAACCGTTACGAAAAAACATCATCAGAACCGGCCAGCCAACGCGAAGAGATCCTCCTGGCGAAAATCAACGATGTCATCGGGGATCTGATGACGCGCGGACCGCCGGAATTTGATCTGCCTCGCGAAATCACCTTTATTTTGACGGATTCATCGATCTATTCAAACGGACATTTATTCGCCATCGACTTTGACCGAAACACAATCGTTCTGAATACAAACTTCTTTGATAAGAATGATCTGATCCAGTCGTTCATCATTTACCGTTTAGTGATCGCCCACCTGGCCAAACAGGAACACAACGACCTCAAGGCAAAGATCGATACGGATGAATACTTCTTTGCAGGCAGCAACAAAAAACAAAATTCACGCATTAAAAAGTTGGCAAAAATGCTGAAACAAAACGGCTTTATCAGTTTTATCATCATGGCGTTTGTCTTAGCGGCCATCGTCACCATTTATCTGATGGGCGCGGATCCGTCAACGGTCATGTCTTCCACCACCAACAATCCGTATGTACTCGCCATGTTATGGCCGTTCATGTTCCGTAAAAAGAAAGACGAAGAATCCGAACAGTCTAATCTCACCGAAGAAGAAGTTGCCGCGCAGGTCAAAGAATTGGAAGAGCGTTTGAACGAACGGTTGGAAAGAATCAAAACCACGCTCGATATTCGTTTAAGTGCAATCGGCGATGACAATGAGGCGATCAAACAAACAGCACAGATTTTAAAGAAACAATGGGAATATGAATTTAACTATATCTGGGTTGACCACGCGCGGCTGCCGATCCAGGTTAAGACTGACCTGACCACCCGCCGGCTGGACCATATCGTCATTCAATTGAACCGTTATACGGTTGAACGATTCGGCGATGACGGGGATGTGACCTTCATGGCCCACGGAAGTTATGCCCGCCGTGAATATGTCCCGGGTTCAGACCTCGACTTGAGAATCGAAGTGAAAGGGTATGAAGAAAATCATGATAAAGTCATGCAGTTCGTTCCGGCCGGGGAACGGGAAAAGGTCGAAGCCATTTATGACTTTGATTATCAATTTAAAGCGATCAAACGGTTTGTCGATGAATCCGATGCGGACAAACAAGCCGTATTGGCCGAATTTGAACGCCAGTTGAAATTACTTCGGTTCGTCCGCATGGTGGTTACGGAAGTATTCAATGAACAGGTTGAATTTGTTCCGAACGCTTCAACCATCCGCTGGGAATCGGAAAACCTCGCCCAGGTCCAGATCGCGAGTTCTATCCTTGAGACCCGTTATGTGGCCGGAGATCGTTCAATCTGGAACGGCTGGAGAATGGAAGTCTTCGCCGGACTGAAACAGGCTTACAATGTTGATCCGCTGGTTTTTGCCAAGCTTAAACGTCTGGAATGGCAGATCCGATACCAAAAGAACGGTTTCCGCGAAGGCTTGAATACCAAAGAGCCTAACCTGAAGGAAGGCAACGGTTCATTAAGAGACCTGCAGACAATCTATTCAATCGGATTGGCGGGCTTCATCGCCGAACACACCGATACCAATGCTTTGGCTTCTGAAGAATTCATCCCGGATGCAGCGGTTTGGAATTATCTGTTGAATAAAGGTGTGTTTGACCGCGACCTGTTGGAAAAAGCCCGGCGCGCGTACATCCTGCTGCTGAAAGTCCGCGCGGTCGTCGGGCAAATGAACATCAAATCCAACCGCACCAGGGTCAGGGTTGACCAATACGCCCTGATCGCCGCCCAACTGGGCTATACCGGGACACCGGCAGAGATCATTCCGGAATTCCTGAAAGATTTAAGAAGGGCGCAAGACCGCTTGTTTACGTTCGCGTTCAGACGGTTGAGGCTCATCCTGTCAGGCGCCGATGAATTGAGGGTCGTACCGGAAACCATCGACACCAGCCTTCCGGACGACATTGTGGTTGTCAGAAGAACCGGAACATATCTCATGCTGGAAGACGGATTCCAGCACCGCGACAACCAACGCGCGCTGGCGATTGATTATCAACAGCCGAAACGCCGCAGTTATCTGCCGCGATTGTTCGACTTATTGACCAACGTTGCCGTTAATTATCCGACCGCGTTAAGAGGCGGGATCTTCGACCGAATCGAACGCGAAATGGAAACCGCCGGATGGTGGACATGGATGCTGCTGCGGTTCAGATTCGTCCACCAATACATGAAAGTCAACGCGCCGTTGACCGCCGGCGTCTGGAGATTAAGATATTTTGCGGACAAGGCCAACAACAATATCCTGTCCAAGATTGTTTTTGGTTTCGGAGAACTGATGTACCGCCGTCACCTTGATCCGCCGCATCATCTGACGTTAGACCATTACACGGTCGCAACGTTTGTCCGCGGTGAGGCGCTGATGTTCCATGAACCGAGAATGGTCCACGATATGGATCAGGCCGTCTTTGCGGACATGCAGGCCAAACTGGAACCAAGCATTGATTATCTGACCCGTCATAACCTGAGACGGGCTTTGCGCCTGGCCCTGTTGATGCACACCAACGGTCACACACCGGAATGGATTATCAACGGCCTGAGCCGGTTCCTTCCGGTCCACATCGTGGCCGGTATTGACGGAATGTTCCACTCCGGACGATTGTATTTCGTTTTGGCCAGAATGGGCATGCTGCCGTTCAGCCGCGAAACACGGCTGATCGTCTGGTTGATCGAAAACCAAAAAGCATTGATCGCCCGCATCCGTAAGGGTGATAATCCGGCGGATATGGCCGAATTCTTCAAGGAAGTCATAGGAAACGATCCGATCCGCCTGGCCCTGCTGACGGTCTTTACCATGATCGAGATGAGCGTTCTGCAGCCTCAGGGTATCGCGCAGCGTCTGAAAGATTACTATCCGGTCTTCGATGTTGACCTGAAACGCATCGGTGACAGGAATTACGTTGTGCAAACGCTGAGCGCCTCACAGGCCAGACAAGTAGAAGAGGACAGACGTTTGGTCATGCAAGACCGTTCTCACGACGACCGCATCAACATTTCAGTCAGTAATCCGTCCAGTGCTTCGCCGGTCAGAGGCAAGACGGAAGAGATCCTCATCCGGTTTGACCCGATGGATGAAGACCGGCCGGGTATTTTAAACAAGATTTCTGTCGTGCTGCTGGCGTATGGATTCGCCCGCCGTAACTACAAAGTCGGACTTGGACCTTCCGGTCTGGTCATCGACCACTTCTTTGTTGAACACCGCACCGGCATCAGCACGGCCTGGGAAGATTTATTGGCCGATATGAAACGCGATATCGAACGCATGATTAATGAAGAAGTACGGCCGGAAGATATCCTGCAAGAAAAACGAGAAACAGCCACCGAGGGTGAAACCGCCACACAAACTAAAGAACGTCAGGCGAATATTGAACTCTCATTTAATGTCCCGCAAACGGACATCCTGACAAAGATCGAATTATCCGGGGCCACATACAAGGGCAAAGAAGGGACACTGCTTGAAATCTCCGCCGTTAACTTCTCTGGTTGGTTGTATGTATTGAGTTCTGTTCTTACTCAACTGGGCATCAACGTCCACGCCGGGACAGGAGAGGTTATCGGGGATGCGGATATCGGACAGGTTTCTTACGATACCTTGCTTCTCCTTAAGGATGATAAACCTTTAAGCAAAGAATTGCAGGATGTCCTTGAACAAAAACTGATGTCCATCCGTCGCAAAGATAAGATCACCAGCCGGGATTGGCAGGCGCCGGAGTCAACCAAACTGATGACATCACCGTTTAGCGTCATCCTGGCCGTGATTCTTGGGTTGTCCGCTACACCGGGATTTGAGCACAGCCCGTGGCTGGCCGTGGCGGCGTTAGCCGTGATTGTCACCATTCCGGTTGTGTTGATCAAACAGGTCCTCAGTCTCAGAAAGAAACATAACCAAACGGTCTCAACGAAAGAAACCCGCGCGCCTCCGGCGGCGAAAACTTTACGACGTGACCGTATTTTGCGCGCTGTCGTCATCCTGGCCGTAACGCCGTTCCTGATGGGTGCTTCCGGAACGACCGCATGGTTCTGGTTAGCTGTTCTGGCAGGTGTCCTTTCTGCCGCAGCATTGATTTATACCGCTGTACGAATCACCAAATTCTTTGCACGATATACCGATATACGGAACTATAACGCGATTGACGTAGAGGTTGTTCATCTGTTATCAACACTACGCGACCTGAAAGGCATCCGCCGCTGGCTGATTACGCCAAGAGCCCTGGCCACGCAGGTCCTGAAACTGGATTACGGTATACGGGCCCGATTTATCGCCGAGATCCGTTCACATACAGAAGACAGCTTATTTGAGAAACAAGCCGCTGAGCTTCTGGCAAAGATTGAAACTCATCATTTGGCCGATGATTTTGACGTCCAGCAGGTCCGCCTGCGTTATTCAGGCATTGATTCCGGAAACATCGGTCATTTAAAACTATCCAGAATCGAATCAGCCAAGATTTTAAGATTCACCCGGGATACGCTCAATACATACGCCTTCCTGTACGCCCGGTTCTATGAATTATTCGGTAACACGAACCGCAGAAATAATTTTGTCAAACTGGTCAATGAACCGCAAAGTCAGTATATCGTTGATGTCCGTGAGTCAATGATTGTGATTAACATAAACAAATTACTCGAGAATAAATCTGGTAGGGAAAGCGCCCGTTCTTTTGAAGAAACTAAAGTTACGATTGGGGAATCGGATACTCTAAGTCAGGGCGCTTTCCCTGTCCGGTTAAAAGACGGCTGGAAGGTTACGCTTTATCTGGCCGTACGATTCGGTATCTGGTCGCTGATGATCCAGGATTATCTGGATGAACAAAAGGCCCGAGAATCATTGCTGTTCGAATTCAGAAGCCACGTGGCCACCTATAGTTCGAAGGAACGCTTAGAATTATTCAACCTGCTTGGGCTCGATCCGCAACAGTCTGAAAACAAGGATTCATTCATTGACGTGTTTAAACAGATTGTCGGACCTGTTTCGGCTGAATATCTGGCTTATACCGATGAACAGCTGGTTGAAATGTTTAAGCAAATGACCGACGACAGCGGAACGGAATTATTGGCCCGTGTTCATGAAACCAAAGAATTTATTATGCAGCATAACCTCGAAGTCGCGCCGTTCCACCGGCTGTTGCTGCAAAGTCCGAATACAACTAAAGATGACGTCGCCCGGTTCTTACGTGAGGGTGTTCTGGACACCAGGGACCCGGTCACCGGAAACCGTGATATTTGGCGCGTTATGCTGGTTCCTGAAGAACCATTCTATGGAACATTGATCTATAACCTGTTCCGAATCGCCGGTGCCTACAAACAAAACAGCGAACAGCTTCATCAAGTCCTTGCGAAATCGCTCGGCGGCCTGATCATTCATCTGCTTTATATCGGAAAAACAGCTGAATATCAGGAAGCTATGGATGTCCTCGAGCAGCAGCTTGACCGCACGGTCATGGAAAACATCCTGCAGATCGATGAAATCATCCTTCATCCGGAAGATGAAATCGCCCTGCACGGTTCGTTAGCGGTGTTTGTCTACCTGTTAAGAACAAGAGATTCCATCGAACGGTTTGTGTCCAGAAATCAAAGTTATGTCATTCGAGGATCCGACGTCAGGGAAATTCTGCAGACACTGGATAACAAAGAAGCGGCCATGTCCGGCGGTTCACTGATCCCGTGGCTGTATGTGGATTACATTGAACATCGAGACACCAGAGATTTGATCGAAGATTCATTTGAACATTTGTTGAGTATTCAGCGCGGGTTGACAACGTATAACCGCAATACAGCCTGGATCATCCTGCTGTTGGGAACGATTATCGCGGTTGACCAAAGAAGAGACGAATCTGAACGCAAATTCAAGGCTTACGATGATGAAATCAGAGATGAAGTGGTTCGTCTGGTATTAAAAGATGCCGAAGGGTTGACGAACGTTGTCGGGGAAGTAGTCTTCGCCCGGCTCAGCCAGATCGATCAGAAATCCGTCGATGTGCTGACCCACCTGTACGAGCGCGACATGTCCCGAAAGAACCAGCCGGTCGTCAAGGAAGCCGCCGACAACCTGTTGCGCAAGATTGTCCGTCAGATCTTCACGATGGAAGACCAGGCCAAGGCATTCGAACTGTTTAAACAACTATTCAACGAAGATGAACAGAAAGGCCATCAGGCCGAATCCGCCCGGGCGATCACTTTGGAATTGTTAAAAGAATACGGACTGGAACACTACAGCGTTAAAGACAGCCTGGAGAGGTTCGAAGAAGTCTATATCGATCTTTACATCAACATTTATCAGAAAAAATCATATCCTCGGCTTTATCAATTCAAACAATGGATCAAGCGCGCTGTTTTCAGCCGGACAGCATTTATAACTCTGGTCGCGGTCATCAGCATCGGCACCATGGCCGCGGTCAACCAATATCGGGACGGCACACGTTCATTAACAGATGAAACTATTCTGCTTCGCGGCGCGGATCAATCCAATATTTTTGCTTCGCTCGCCTCTGCGAAGCCTGTCTTAAACAGTCTTCGCTACGGCGGAGCAGGGCAGGAATATTCCTTCGAAGCAAAAGAAACGGTGTCCGTTTCTTTTGCGAAGAAGAATAAAGTTACGATTGGGGAATCGGAAACTGATGTGACACGTGCTGCCCCGATCAATTCGCAGGGAACTGTCTTAAATCACTTTGACCAATATAGGGACGGCGTAACTTCTTTAACAAATGAAGCTAAAGTTACGATTGGGGAATCGGAAACCGAAGGTTATTACGCCGTCCCTGTTCATTTCACCCGAATTCATTTTGGAGGCCATGTACGTTCATTAACAGATGAAACTAAAGTTACGATTGGGGAATCGGAAACTGGTGTGACACGCATGGCCTCCAATACTCTCGTTAAAACCGGGTTGGTTGCAGCAGCGGCAGGCCTGGCCGCTCCGGCGTATGGTTCGTCTTACGACGGTCCGGTGGAAACATTCCTGGCCAGGTTCTTAGCCCTGATCATTATTGGGGCGGCCGTCGCATTTACATGGATTTTCATCCGCATATGGAAAGATATCAGAGGCAGCGCGCGATCTTCGACAGACAAAACTAAAGTTACGATTGGGGAATCGGAAACGGAAGTCAACCGCGCTGCCTCTGAAACTGAATTCTATACGATCATCCGGGATTATTTTGGTTCGCAAAAACCGGTATCGTTGATTGACCTGGGATCCGGCCGTACCCGTAATGAATTCGCCGACCGGATTGTGGCGGAAAATAAAGAAACAGGCTTATTCGCCCGAGTCGCCGGCATTGACCATTCTTATCTGATTCAAAACAAACGTCAGCATGACCGCAAAGGCCGCGCAGAAAACAGAAATATCAGCATCAGTGATGCCGCAGAACATAAACGGTTCAGACGTCAATTTGATATTGTGAGCATCAATGCGCCGAACCGCAGCGCGAACAAAGACCTGGTCGAGAATCTGGATCGTTACTTCAGACCATTGTCTAAGAGTCTCGTGTTTGTCAGACTTCATCAGGATGAAAACAAACCGGAATATCAAGATTATTTCATCAGTCATCTAAGAAGCCTCGGGTTCACCGTAGAAGTGCGAGAAACCATTCAAGGCTATCCGCAGACAATTTCGTTACAACATTTTGAAACACCGATTATTGTCGCGTACCGCGACACAACAGATATGGGCAGCAGCCGTTCATTAACAGATGAAGCTAAAGTTACGATTGGGGAATCGGGAACTGGAGTTCGTGCTGCTGCCCAGAGAATTTTATTCTCCGTTAAAGCGTTATTGAAGAAGTCAGGTCGCATCCATCGCGCGCAAACAACCCCAACAGGATTGCCGGTCGGTATTGACCGGGTTATTCTGACGCCGTTATCGCATCGCGAAGCTAAAGCCAGAAGAGAAGCCGGCGGCATTACGGATGAAAAGGTCCACGCGGCCTTGCGGCTGCAGCGTGAATTCGGTCTTGTTCCGTCAGCCACGCCGTTGACAACCATCGAAGGCATCAACCGGTTCGTCAATGACATTCTGGAACGGGAAGAAGGCCGCGAGATCCGAATCGACTTCAAAGACGAATCTTACGGTTTCGAAGCCGAAGGTCAGGGGCAATACCGTACCGGATCATTCAAGAACCGCGCGCCGGTTGAAGTCTTTGTCCGTGTCCTCAAAGGACAGATCCCGTATGAAGTCATTGCTGTTTCTACCGGTAACCACGGCCTGGCCACCGTCACCGCGGTGCGTGCGGTCAAAGAAAAATTACAGCAAAACGGATACGCTTATTTCGTCCGTCTGTTCCTGGAATTGCAGCGGGATTATCCGGGCATCTTTACCGGAGAGCCGCTGGGCGGTTTAACGCAGGCGCAATTTATTGAAATGGTTGAGACCATGCAGGGAGTCGTTTATTCAGATACCGATATCCTGGAACACAAAAAGAATAATATTAAAAACGCCGGCGGACGGTTGTACGCCGATTACGGAAGTTATGAAGAAGCCGAACAGGTCGTCTGGAAACTGGTGGATGAAGATCCGCGGCACAAAATGCAGATCCGTCATTTTGATAAAGCAGCTGAAGAATGGGTTGGTACAGGTTATGCCGCCGGCGGAGAAGAAGTTGTTCAAAGCTACATCGCTGATCCGGCCATCAATATTGAACAACTAAAAGAAGGTGAATTAGTTGTGACCATGGCCATGGGATCAACCGGATGGATTGCCGGAACCGGACTCCAAATCAAGAACAGAATTCCGCAAGCGCATGTCTACGGGTTCACCACACCGCGTGTCGACATGAGTTTCCGCACGATCCAGCAGGGCGCGGCCGTTCCGATCAGGGAACAAATCCCGGCCGCCAACAACATGCCGGCCGACGGCAACGCAGCCACACCTGAACCGGCGGCGATTGACCGCTTCCGTGAATATGCCGACGGCGCCTACCGGGTCGCGGATGTGGATTCTATTTACACCATGGCCCTTCTGCAGCATTTCGGCATGAAGGTTGAAGGAACCGCCGCCCTGGGTATCGCGGCGATCCTTCTGGATAAAGAGACATTCGTCAACGCCAGACGCGTCGTCAACTTCATCAGCAGCCGAAACCGGAGCGGATTTATGTCGGCCATCGTTGATGATATCGCCGGACGCGGGCTGGAACACATCAAACAATACTTTATCGCCAGACGAAACGGCGGCATGATTGAACACGCCCGATCTCTGGTTGACGCCGGTATCATGATTAAGGAATCGAAACCGGTCCCGGCAGCAAACCGCATCATGCGTGCCGTGAGATATTTAATGCCGTTTATCCTGGGCGTTCTCGCGCTGGTTATCCTGACCACGAATGAAGCCCGCGGCCAAACAGCAATCGAGGACAGCGTTCATCGTTCATTAACAGAAACTGAAGTTACGATTGGGGAATCGGAGACTGAAAGTGATGACGCTGTCCAATCTATAAACAACAGGGGCAATGACCGTTCTTTAAGAGAAGCTAAAGTTACGATTGGGGAATCGGAGACTGAAGTTAATGGCATTGCCCCTGTTCTTGCACAACTTGATCCTCAGGATCTTGGAGACAGCACCCGTTCTTATAAAGAAACTAAAGTTACGATTGGGGAATCGGGAACTAAGGGTAGAGGTGCTGTCTCCATATTAACCGTTGTCCTTGGTCTTCTCGGTCTGGCCGCGGTCAAGGTCGTATACAGCAAGATCAAACGCGCGATCCGCATCAAGAAGATCCATGATTCACTGGTCTTTGTGGAAGGACCGAAGAATATCTTCCGAAACCCGGCCAGCGATTACAAACAGTGGGTGCGGTGGTTTGTCTGGTTTGTCGTTATTTTGACGGCGGCGGTTGTTGGGGCAGCTGTTTCTCCGGAAATCAAAGAGATCATTTTTGACGGGGCATGGGATGATATTTTTGAATACTTCAACGTGACCTCAGACTGGAGAATCATTTACAAGATCGGGTTCTTGACGGCCATGGCCGCGTATGTCGGTTATCTAGTTGAACGGTTGTTCCATCTTATCGGACGGGTGGTCTTCAGAGATCACTTCGGGCCGTTTATCATCCTGGCAGTCGTTCTCGGATATGCGTTAGTCAGTGGAACAGATTCTAGCGGTGATGCACACACAATGATGGCGATGGCTATGGGTGGCCTGTTCGGGTTTGGCGGCAAGGGCGGGTCATCATCCAATTCCCGTTCAGATAATAAAAAAGCTAACGCTAAAGACTCGTTGTTGTCTGGTCCGGCTAACGGTCCTCCGGAGCCGCCGGAAGATCCGTGGTATGAATGGATATTGAGAGTGTTCAGACGGGTGGTCCGTTCCGGGCGGAAAGATGTTCAAAGAGGTTCAGATAATCAGGATCGTTCGGCTCTGTCCGCTAAACGGTCATCATCCCGGCTGGGCCGTATTTTGGACCGTGTCGATCCATCTGTCCGCCGAAATAATAAACAGGGATCCAGTGAACCGTCCGTCAGAAAGACACCATCCGAGACAAAATCAACAGAAAAGATCAACCTGCATTATATCGAAGTATCAAAAGAAGTCGAGCGTCTGTTTAAAGATGGAGAACGGGCGGCAGAATTATCGGCCAAACAAAACCGAAGCCGGTTTGAAAATGAAGTCCTGGAATTATACGAATTCCTGGCTGAAGTCAAACGCGATATGGAAGCCTATATTATCAGCAAAGGTGACAATACCCGTTACGACTTATCCGAAGGCCGTCTCAAACAGATCCACGCGGCCAAGGTCTTTATAGAAACAGCCCGCGCGTTTATGGACAAGAAAGGCGAATTTAATATCGTTTCCGCCGATACCGGTATTGGTAAATCTGACCTGGCTGCAGCCATTGCCCGCTGGTTGTACAGAAAAACAAACGGCAGAGTGATCATCCTGTTTAACGTACCGGAAGCCAAGGTTGGTGATTTCATGAACCATCCGTTGCTGCGTGAAATCGTTGAAAAAGGCGGAATCCGAAGAGTCAAACAAGAAGGGAAATTTAACCTTGAAGAAGGGATCAACGTCGGAGACTTCAAAGATTCAAAAGAATTGGTGTCTCTCAAATTATTGAACAGCGAAACCGGCAAACGTGTCTTTGAAATCAACGACGAAAGCGACGCGTTTGAACGGTCCGCTGATTTGATCAAGGGACAACGAAGACTGCAGGAATTAAGAGAACAGGCGCAGGCCGGTAATGCCGAAGCGAAACAGAGACTGCTTGAACTGGAAATGATGGCCCGTCAGGATATGATCAAATATGAAATACTCGACCGTATGTTAAGCGAAGTCAACGGTCAGAAAGAATTGATCTTTGATGTCGATCAGCACGGACGCCCGGTCCTTCGTTCCGAATACCTGCTTGAGGGTGAACAGTTATCTCCGCTGGCCAGGTTCTTCAAAGAATATCAGCGTGAAATTAATAAATTAAGGGAAGAGAATATTGAAGTGCTTCCGGAAACCCGCAAAGAGATCACGGAACAAGTGAATGCGTTTGTCGAGGCGATGTATGCCCGTGATAACCCGGTCTACGGACGGGATGCCGACAGTGACCTGGGTATTTATATGTTGACGGTCAACAAATTCGCTCAACCGGGAACTATCCCGGGAGACGCCCATCTGGCCCGGGCCATCGTCACCATCGAACGGCTGAAACTGGATAATTACATGACGGCTGCGTTGTCTAAGGTTGAACACGCTGTCAAGGCGGCGGATGTCCATCGTCTGGTGGCCGGTGCGATCGGTATGACGGCGACCGCAGAATCTATGCGCCTGTCTGCGGAAATGCAGGGCGCCAGGATATTCAGGGCCGGTAAAGAATCCGGGCTGCCGGATGTTCTGGAATTAAACTTTGATTTGACCAGGGCCAGCTATGACCGGCCGGGCGAACCGGTGGTTGACGTCTTGTTGAAAACGATAACGGATCCTGAATTGAACACGCTCAGCGCCCGGGTCATCCTCGTTTCCATCTGGAACGCACTGGGATTTGGAAAATTACGGGAACGTTTACTCCGAACCGCCAGTCCGGTTGAAGGGACGGACAATGTCTTTAGGGTCAGGGACGTTGAACTGATGGACGGCGAGAAAGTCTCATTCGGCAGGGAGAAATTAATCGTTATTGTCGGAGAAGATGCCGTATTGAAAGGTCAGCCGGATCCGGTGCAGGAAGCCGCGGCCAAACGATTGGTTGAGCAAGCCCAAAGAGATCCTAACCTGGAAGTCATCGTCGTTCAGTTAGGTCTCTCCGGCGGTTCCAACATCCTGGCTAAGATCCGGGGCGAAGCACCGACTAAAGCCAACACGGTATTTATCGGATCAACTGCAACAGCGGAAGCTATCCAGTTCACCTCACGTTCAAATTTGAGAGAAGGTTCCGGCATACAACGTCTGGATATTAATCGGGCCAAATTGATCATTATTGTTGAGAACGATCCGAACGTTAACCTGACGATGCGCCGCGATATTAAACATGCTGTCGCGGAAGGCGATGTAAGCCGTCAGCGGTTCCTGGCTGAAACAATCCTTGATACTCTGGAAGTCCGGTCACAAATCCACAGTATGGTCTCTGCGGCCAAGAGCCAGGCCGGCCGCATCACCCAGTCGGAAGTCAACCAAAAAATCAATCAGCTGATCACGGAAAACACCGAACGCAGGATCATAATTGCCCTCAACAGGACCGGAACGACGGCAATCAATGTTTCCATCGATGCCGGAACCGGTTTTGAAACATACCAGGCTACGGCCTTTGAAACAAACGCTGACGGTCAGACCGTTGTTGTTGCCGCCAGCGCCATGAGCATCACCGCGGATCATCAAGATAAACCACTTGAATTGAATTTCGGCGGAGAGCTGAGTTACGGACAAAAATTGATTTATGAAACCAACATGATCGTTACAGATACGGCCTTTATGACCGGAGCTCAGCAAGATGAACAGTCGAACGCAGTCACCTTTGTTGAACGGAATGAAGGTAGTGACCAATACAAACGCAAGATCATCGCTGTTGAGAACGGACGGGTCGAGTATGAACAGCGGTTTGTTTACAAATATACCGAAGGCGGAAAGAGCAAACGTGTCTACATTCCTGTATTGATGATCAAGACAGTAGAATCATCCGGCGAACTCATTTTGGAAAAACAAGTTCTGGCTCAAACGGTAACCATCGAAGGAAAACGTTACGAAAAAGGTTTGGAAGTTCCGTACTTCGACAATACCGAAAAAGAATATAAAGATTTGATGCACCGTTTCAGCCTGATCGGCCACGACCTTGCGATCCATGACAACCGTGTCATCCGGGCCGACGCGAAACGTCAGTTTGAACTGGATGTCAAACAGCCGTTTACCAGCAAACTTAGAATCAGCCGGGCTGTTTACGAAATTAAAGAAAACGGCACCCCGGAAATTGTCGAGGTCGATCTTAAAGGCACAGAAAAGGCCCATAAATCCGTTTACTTCACGAAACAGGAAATAATCCGTGATCAAGTAGAAAATGGAAACAAGAAAAAACCGACAGTCATAACAAGACGGGTGACCAAACAGGGATTTGACCGGGCGCTGGAACTGGACGACAAACGGGCCAACGACAACAAGTTTGTCGGATATTTCCAAAAATGGAACCTGTACATGCAGAAATTATTAGGCGCGGCTTTGAAGATCAGTGAAATCAATCCGGCTGACCCGCAATATTCATCCTATCATCGTTCTGCGCAAATCATCGTGAAGAGATTGGATGAAGTCCTGATTAAACCGGAACAAATGACCGGAGCTTTCCGGGCATTGATGGAAGACTTAAGAGACATGATGGCCCGGGCGCTTGACCCGAACAATCCTTCCATCGATGTGCTGGCGCTGGTTGAATTGGGCGCCCAGGAAACAATAGGCATGCTGGATCAATTCAAGGATGAACAACGTCAATTATTTGACCGGCAGGTTTATGATCAGATTATCACCAGGATCGCGGCGCATTTTGGGGACGACTTCAGCGGAAGAAAAGATCAAAGGATGTTCCAACGGGTATTTGCCGCTAACAGCAGTCCGAAACCGCAGACATTAAGCGCCAAAGAAAAAGCCTTTATCGGACGTGTAGAAAAAATTCGTCAAGCCGTAAAAACTCTAGATGGATCTAAATCCGACGCGGCCGTTATCATCGCAGACATTAATGATGTCCTGATTGAAAACGGGTTTGATCTTGACTTCAGAGGCATCGGTGATCTGGATGTGTTCAAGGGGATGAGCGCCACCCAAAGGATTATTTTCGAACACCTGATGAAGAACGCCTTCCCGGCCGGGTTCGCGGATGAAGACCACAACAATGTCATTATCACCCGCGCGTCCGATCTGAACGACGGATTCTTGTTAGATATCGGACGAAATCCGGAAGAGATGTCCGGTGAAAAATATACCGATGAAAGACGCGCCGAAGCCATGCTTCACGAGTTGATCGGTCTTCACCTGGTCGGCGGTCCGTCCAAAGAAATCCAGAAATTCAGAAGGACAGACGCGCAGAACATCGTTATCCAGCGCAAGATGCTCAAGGTTCTCGGTATGATCAATGAAAAGGCCGAATACCATGATAAGCAGGTTGAAGCCAGCGCCGATCCGTTCCACGCGCAGTTCTCCGATGGCGGGATTGTCCATCAAGGTCTGTTCCATCCGTTCGGGGCAGGGTTCGTGGATGTGGAACAAGACAACTTGAGGCTCGGTGAAGTCAAGCTGGTCGCGACCCGGTTCAGTTTATTCGATCAAGATAAAATTTTCCAACATGAACTGGTCGGTCCGGTGATCAAATCCGGCGCCCATCTGGCCGTTGGTACCCGGGAACAATTTGAAAGTTTAACTGCCCTGGGCATCAGTCTTGAAGGGTTGGATTTTGTTCCGGTTGACAACAGCGAAGAAGTCATGACCGGACTTCCGCATGAATTGATCGCGCACTTAATTGATCCGTCGCAGGCGAAAGCTTTCGGGCATAACCTGACGGCTGAGAAAGCGGAAGGCGAGGACGAATCAATGCTGGCTGAACGGGATATCCGGCAGATCATCCTCAATATTCTGGCTGATTCCGCCAAAGCCATGATTCTGCCGCCGGAAGACAAATCACCGAGCATAACCCTCATTCAAAAGGCCTTGGCGGTGCCGTTCATGTTGCCGGTTGTTGATGCAGCCCAGGAAGAAGAAATAATCGTTACGATCAACATCGGTAAATTATTTGAAGATAATTCACTGCTGGATATTCTGATCAATTATTTAAGAAGGTTATTCGGTGAGCTTTGGATCGTATCCGATCAGAAAATAGAAGAAGGCAAGAGAAGCGCGGAAATAAGCGGTGCGATAGAGACTGTGTTAACCGGTGTAACTTTGCCGGCCGTTCATGACCTGGCTGTTGTGGATGTTCAGGTAGAACAAACTGTAAAACAAGACACTATTGTAAACGCCAACCCGGTCGGTGCTGTCTTTTACGCGGCCACCAATACCGGCGACAGCAGTGCCGGTCAAGATGACCAGGCGCTTTTGGCCAAACAGCTTGTCTTGACCCGCGGTGTTCCTGAACTGACTGACACCGATGCCGCCTGGAGAACCTTCTATGACAAGAAAGTGGCCGAAAAAGACATGCGGTACGTCCAGCAGATCGCCCAGCGTTTTGAACTGGATCAGCGGCCGGAATGGCAGGCATTCAAACAAGACCGTCAAGATAATCCAGCCTGGGCCGTTGTCTTCGGATTAATGTCAGAACAACCGGAAACAAGAAAAATCAAAACGGCTGAACGTCTGGTTTCATCAGCCTATGCGATTGAATCCGGAAACAACGGAAGCGAAGCCGCGTATGTTTCATTAGCCTTGCCGGTCATCAGCGTTGAAGAAATACTAGGCGGGCTGGATGTTGTCAAAGAAACGCTGACTATTGGTAAATCCATTGATGTACCGCTGGTCATTCCTGATATGGACCAAACTCATTCGCAAAGGGCCGCCGAATATGTCCTTGCCGAGCATTGGACGAAAGACACATCGTTATTGGATTTATTGATTGAATATTTGACCAGATTGTTTGACGCCTTGTACCTGAAAATTAGAGAAACGGCTGATCCGGGCTTGGTTGAAAACACCTATCCAAAACTGGTCGCGCTTCCGGTCGTATCAAGAGACAAATCTCTCGAATTCATTCAGGAAAATCAGAATGCCCTGGAAACATACAGCGCGGTATTCTTTGCATCGACCAATACCGGCGACAGTGTTGCCGGGGCGGATGATAAGGCCTTATTGGCCAAGGAACTCGACCTGACCAGGGGAGTTCCGGAAATTTATGAATCGACACCTGAAAAGAGCGCCCCATGGAGAAACTTCTATGATCAAAAGGTTAAATCCGGCGATCTGAAGTACATTGAACAAATCGCCCGACGATTTGAAACTGACCAGCGTGAAGAGTGGCAATCGTTCAGAAAAGACCGTATGAACCAACCGGAATACAAATCCGTGTTCGGACGTATAATATCCGGACCTGGAATCGAAACGGGTTCAGCAACTTTCCGTTCATCATTTGTTGTCGATGTATATGTCGTTCAACCGATATCGGATAGTGTTGATCAGATTTGGGTGGAAACACCATGGAATGAACCGTTAAGCATTCCTCGATTATCTGTTGATGAACTTCTGGATCGTCAGTTTGTTATCCCGGAAACACTGATGATTGGAAAGAGCATCGACATCCCGTTGGTTATACCAGATCTGGATGATACTCATTCCCAGAAGTTTGCAGTTTATATTTCCTTTGAGGCGTTGACCCAGTTCGAATCATTGCTGGATATTCTGGTTGATTATCTGAATGAACTTTTTGATTCTATGTGGGCCAAGATCAAAGACGTCCTTTTGAATAAAGAAGCGATGATTCACCGTCAGGAAATTGTCACAAGAGCCGTGGAAGAAATACGGGAACGGAAAGAACGTCCAGTCCGCCAAAGCGCCGTTTTCTTCGCATCGACCAATACAGGAGACAGTACGTCCGGTAATGATGATAAGGCCCAGTTGGCTAAAGAATTGGATCTGACCAAAGGTGTACCGGAATTGTTTGAAAGCAGTGAAGAACAAATAGCGGCTTGGAGGAATTTTTACGATCAAAAAGTAAAATCAAATGATGCCGAATATGTACGGCAGATTGCCCGGCGTTTCGAAACGGATCTTAGACCAGAGTGGCAGCACTTCAGGTCTGACCGGGTCAACCATCCGGAATATAAAATCGTCTTTGAATTAGCCGGTATCAAGCTGCAGTCATTCAAGATGCCTGCTACCCGACGGTTAGCCGACTCCGTTTATGTTAATTTGCAACCGGTTCAGACGGAACATTTCTTGCTTACGGGACTGACTCTTCCTGAGTTAACGGTCGATGATATTATCGGTCCGCTGATGATGGCTGAAGATAAATTTATCATTGGAAAATCCATTGATGTTCCTTTGACGATACCGGATTTGAAGCAAAGTCATCATCAGGAAAGTGCTTTGAATATCCTTTTCAAGGGGGCAGAGTTTATTGAATCGTTGCTGGATTTATTAGTCGAATACATGAATAAACTTGTTAAATCGTTATGGGCGAATATAAATAACATTCTCCTGAGTAAAAAAGCGATGAGTGACTACCAGAAGGTTGTCATTCACGCGGTTATTGAATCAGAAAGAATTTACAAAGGAGAAAATCAACAAAGCGCTGTCTTTTTTGCTTCAACCAATACAGGCGACAGAGCCGAGGGTGAAGGAGACCAGGCCTTGTTGGCGAAGGAACTGGATCTGACCAAAGGTGTCCCGGAAAAATATGAAACCAGCCCTGATCAAATTGCGGCGTGGCGGGAGTTTTATGACCGCAAGGTAAAAAACAAGGACCAGGAATATATTCGGCAACTCAGGGAACGGTTTATCCGAGACCAGCGTCCGGAATGGCAGCAGTTTAAAGAAGACCGGAAAGAGAACAAGGATTATGGGGTTGTCTTTGAGGACTTGAAAGAAGCAAGTACGTCTGATGATTCTTCGATGTTGGCCAAAACGGATAACACGCTTATCGCCGGGATCAGTACGAGGAGGGTTGATGAACGCCGTCTGGCGTTTGAAAAATTCGGCGCAGACCGACGATGGGATTTGCGTTACCAGGTCTTTTACGAAGAATACTTTGATGACCGTGAACCGTTCTTCCCGCGGTGGCCGATTATTTATTACCTCCGGGATTTTTGTGTGAACCCGGAAGGCTGCGGACTGGACTTAGGCGGGTACTTACAGGTCACATTGCCTGCCGGAAAATCAACGGAGTTTTTCCTGAGAACCGCGGATGCAAACGAACCGGTCAAGTTGAAGTTATGGAAGGAAATTCTTTATCCGAGGTTCGGAAAACCCGAAAGTTTAGGGCAAAAAACAGGTGACAATGATATATCTATATGGAGAGGAACACCGTTATACAGCCAAGTCGCAGAACCTTTATTTTCTAGAAAATGGGGACCGTTTGGCGTTATAGTTTCGAATGGACAAAAGATGTTTAAAGTAATTCCGAATATTTTGTATCTGCGCGATCCTCTGCGATTCAGGGTAAATATTATAAATTCTGAACCGTTCCGCATTCTACCGATCATACATCCTCCTTTGATGTTTGCCCTGATCACCTTAGATTACAAACCGACGAAACTCCCGGATCCATTATTCCTTTCCGTCCCAGCCATGCCGCGGATTGACCCGGTCGTAATCCGGCCGAGAGATTACATCGAGATCCCGCTGACGGCCATTCCGGATAATGCGTTTGTCCTCGACCGGTTAAGATTGCTGGCGCAATATCTGCCTCCCGAACCGGTTACGAGGGTGCCGTCACCCGTCAGGATTGAAAGGGTTATGGAAACGGTGAAACCGCCTGTTAGAATCCCGTTGACGGCGTTGCCGGATTACGAATTTGTGGTTAAGCGGATGAAGATGCTTGCCCGGTATTTTCCTCCGGGACCTGTTCAACAAGTTCCGCAGCGTCCGTACATCAAGATTAATTTATATCCGATTGAAAAGACAATTCAAGTCCCGTTAAGTGACATTGAACGCAAACCGGGTGATTCTTCGAGGAGGCCGGTCACGCACGGATCGTTGCTTCTGACATCAGCGATTGTCGGGGACAAGTCCGAAGGGCCGGATCATCCGGCCATTTTGGCGAGTGAACTTTATTTAACCTCGGGAATTCCGGAGATGTTTGATAGTATGCCGGAACAAAAGGCAGTGTGGCGTGAGTTTTATGATGAAAGAGTCAAGACGGGTGATCGTGAGTTTATCCGGCAATTGCGGGAACGGTTGAAAAGGGACACGCGTCCTGAATGGAAGAAATTTGGAGAGGACCGCTTGAACGATGAGCGTTACGCGGCTGTCTTTGATAAAGAGAAGGCCATTCAAGATACAGTCAGGATTGAAAAATTCATCGACGTCCCGCTGACAGCCCTGCCGGATTATGAGTTTGTCCAGGAGCGTATGAGAATGCTGGCTCAGTATTTACCGCCAGAGCCCATGGGAAGATATCCGGATGTGATTAGGATTGACAAGACCATGAAACCGATCGAGAAGTCGCTCGACATCCCGCTGACAGCCCTGCCGGATTATGAATTTATCCTGGAGCGTATGAGGATGCTGGCCCAATATTTGCCGCCGGAACCAGTCAGCCGATATCCGGACCTGGTTCAAGTTGACAAGAGCCTGGAGCGGATCGAAAAATCCGTTGACGTTTTATTAAGCGATATCGAACGCAAGCCCGGAGATTTAGCGCAGAGGCCAGTTGTACGCAGCGCGGTCTTTTTTGCTTCATCCAGCGCCGGCGACAAGACCATTGGCCAATCAAACCTGGCGCAGTTGGCCCGCGAACTGTATTTGACGACGGGTGTTCCTGAGTTATATGAAAGTACACCGAAACTGACAGCGGTCTGGCGGGATTATTATGTCGAAAAGATTAAAGCCGGGGACGTCCAGATAATCCGGCAGATCCGTGAACGTTTTAAACGGGATTTGCGTCCGGAATGGCAGAAATTTAAAGAAGACTATTTAAACGAAAAATTTTTTGAAATTGTATTTAATCCCGGGTCGATCAACACAGATCTGGTCAAGATTGAGAAATCCATCGACATCCCGTTGACGGGACTGCCGGATTATGAGTTTGTCCGGGAGCGTATGAGAATGCTGGCTCAGTATTTACCGCCGGAGCCCATGGGAAGATATCCGGATGTGATTAGGATTGACAAGACCATGAAACCGATCGAGAAGTCGCTCGACATCCCGCTGACCGCGTTGCCGGATTATGAATTTATCCGGGAGCGTATGAGAATGTTGGCGCAGTATTTACCGCCGGAGCCCGTTGGAAGATATCCGGATGTCATAAGGATCGACAAAATACTTGAACCGATCGAAAAGTCAGTCGATGTTCTTTTAAGTGACATTGAACGTAAGCCGGGTGCTTTATTGATGAGGCCGGTCGTGCGCAGTGCGGTCTTTTTGGCTTCGTCCATGATGGGAGACAACTCCGAAGGAACGGAGGGTCAGGCACAATTGGCTCGTGAGTTATATTTAACGCGGGGGCTTCCCGAGATGTATAAAACCACGCCGAAGCAGATGGCGGTCTGGCGGGATTATTACAGTGAAAAAATTAAGTCAGGAGATATGCAGTTTATCCGGCAAATACGGGAACGTTTTAAGAGGGATCTTCGCCCCGAATGGCAGAAATTCAAAGAAGATCATATAGAGGATGCGGCCTACGCGATTGTGTTTGATCAGACCGGAGCTGATCAAGAGATAGGACGGATCGAACAAACTGTTGATATCCCGTTGACCGGATTGCCGGTTGATGATTTTATCAGAGAACGAATGCAGGCTTTCGCACAGTTCTTCCCACCGGAACCATTGAGAAGATTCCCGGATGTTGTCAAGATTGACAAGAGCATGGATCCTATTGAGAAATCGGTTGACATCCCGCTGACCGCGTTGCCGGATTATGAATTTATCCGGGAGCGTATGAGAATGTTGGCGCAGTATTTACCGCCGGAGCCCGTTGGAAGATATCCGGATGTCATCAGGATTGACAAGAGCATGGACGTGATTGAAAAATCAGTGGATGTTCCATTGAGCGATCTTGAACGTAAACCCGGCGATTTGACGAAAAAACAGGTTGGACGCAGTGCCGTCTTTATAGCGTCTTCAAATCTAGGAGATGGAACAAACGGACAGGATGAACAGGCGCAACTGGCTCGTGAATTGTATTTGACCCGGGGTCTGCCTGAACTTTATGATACGTCATCTAAAAATACCGCGGCGTGGAGGGAGTTCTATACCCAAAAGATCAAAGAGCAGGATGTCCGTTACATACAGCAGATCCGGGAACGGTTTAGACGTGACCAGCGTCAGGAATGGAAAAAATTTAAGGCCGATCACTTGGGGGACGAAATTTATCGGGTTGTCTTAAGTAAAGAGGATGCCATGCTTTTGCCGGTTAAGATAGATGCAGAAGTCGAACTGATTGAAAAATCCGTTGATATTCCGCTCATTGGATTACCGGATTACGATTTTATTAGAGATCGGATGCGGATGCTAGCACAGTATTTACCACCCGAACCATTGAGAAGATATCCGGATGTGGTCAAGATTGATAAAACGATGCCGCCGATCGAAAAATTTGTTGACGTTCCTCTGACCGGCCTGCCGGATTATCCATTTGTCCTTGAACGTCTGAGATTCCTGGCCCAGTATTTGCCGCCGGAACCGGTTGAAGAAGTTCCGGGCCGTCTTTATATCGATTTTAAAATCATCCCGATCGAGAAATCTATTAACATTCCGTTAAACATTATCGGTCACGAAGAACTTTTGATGGAACAATTGCGGGTGTTGGACCATTTTATTATTCCGCAGCCGGTCACTCCAGTGCCGGCCTGGTTTATTCCAGCGGGTGTTTGGGTGGAAGAAGAACGGATTTATCAGGAAAGTTATCTCGATGAAAATGACCGCAGATTCATGCGCATCCCTAATTTGTTTTTCGACTGGATTCACCTGGGGCAGAGTGAGATTGTTATTGATGAAAACGGAGAACCTGTCCTTGTTTTTAATTTTCCGGCCGGTGAGTTGAGAATCGTCTGGCGTTAGAATGGAAAATTCTTGGAATTTTGAGATGACACCCGTTAATCAATGCAGCATTTATGTTCTTAAGAATTGCTGATCAAAAAATGATTCAGTCAATTCAATGACGGTCGGTCGTCCATGCGGACAGGTAAATGGATCAAGGCATTGCAGGAGTTCTTCACGCAGGAATTCGGCCTGGTCGGGTTTGAGTTTGTCACCGGACATAATGGATGAGCGGCAGGCCCGGCGGGCGATTTGGTCGTGGTCACGGTTGGTGATCTTGTCGCCGGCCAAAAGGTAACGCACGGTTTGTTCTACGTCCCTTAAAAGCAAAGGCTGGGTATGAACGGCAATAGTTTGCGGATCAAAAAGGGAACTTTCCAGGCCTACTTTTTTAAATTCCTCTTGTATTTCTTCATAAACAACCAGTTCCTGGGGAGTGACGCTCACCAGGACCGGACTCAACAGAGGCTGTATTTCGACATCGCCTTTTTCCATATGGCGGATGAGTTTTTCGTAGGTGATCCGTTCTGCGGCCGCGTGCTGATCCACCACCAGCAGGTTTCTTCCCGACTCAAACAATAAGAATTTAAGCATGAAAGCCCCGATATAACGCGCGTCCTCAAGCTTGCTCTGGATATTTTCCTCTGTTAATGAACGTCCGGACGGGATATAGAAATCCCGCGGTTCATTTGCCCGCGGGTAAGCGTAGTCCTTATTTGCGGCTTCATACGGATTTGCGGTGTTTGGTTCAAATAGCGGCTGTGGCCCTGAACCTTCATCCGGCTGCCCGCCAGTGAACCGGAATGATTGTTCAACCGGTGTCGCCAGTCTGGCCGGAAAGGAAACCTGTTTCATCCCGGAAGACGACATGAGAGCCTGTTCGCCGATTTTGCGCAGGAGCGAACAAATTTCCCTTTCATTTTTGATCTTCACTTCCCGTTTGGTCGGGTGGATATTCACATCGATATCCGCCGCCGGTAATGTCAGATAGAGAATAAAAAACGGCGAAGACTCCGGAGGAAGGATGAGCCGGTAGATCTGGTTGAGATGATATGCGATATTTTTGTTAAACACCGGCCGGCCGTTCACAAAGACATATTGCAGGTCACGCCGGGATCGTTTGATATTGATATCACCCAGGATCAGTCGCATCTCAAGATTTTGTTCAGGAAATGTTTCGGTCAAATCCAGCAGATGTTCTTCTTTCAGGTTCAGGACATGGGCGACACGGCTCTTCAGGTCGCTGATCGCCGCCAGATCGATGACGTCACGGTTCTGATGGGTCAGTTTAAAACGGATCTGCGGATGCAGAAGCGTGTATGGGATAAACGTGCCCAGGATTTGATGAAACTCACCTGCATCGGTCTTCAGGAATTTCTTCCGGGCCGGTGTATTAAAGAACAATTCTTTGATTTCAATATGCGTGCCGTGGTCGTTAAAGGCACAGGGCTTGAGGGCTTGTTTCTGTCCGCCGCGCGTGTGGATCTGCCAGCCTTCCGGCTGGTCGGCAGTCTTGCTCTGCAGGATAATATCTGAGACAGCCGCGATGCTGTACAAGGCCTCACCGCGGAAACCAAGAGAATGGATATTAAACAGGTCATCGAGCGTCTTGATTTTGCTGGTCGCGTGCCGGTGAAAGATCGTTTCCAGATCTTCATGGCTGATACCGCAGCCGTTATCCTTGATAAATATGGCGGATTTTCCGGCATCTTTGACCTGCAGTTCGATTCTGTCCGCCCCTGAGTCGATGGAATTTTCCATCAGTTCCTTGATCACGGACGCGGGCCGGTCAATCACTTCCCCGGCGGCGATCTTGGCAATAATTTCTTCCGGCAGTACGCGGACTTTATTCATGACGTTCTTCCAATTTTTGTTTGAGTTCAGCCAGGCGGTTCAGCGCCTCGACCGGGGTCAAACGGTTGATATCAATTTGCTGAAGCGTGGTTTTGATGTCTTCCATCGCGGGATCCTTGACGGAGGAGAACAGGTTCAGCTGGTTTTCTTGCCGGAAATTTCTTTTCAGATCTTCTTTCAGGTCTTTATTCAATTCGAGCTGGGTTAGAATCTGACGGGCGTGAGTGATGATTTTTTCCGGGATACCGGCCAGCTTGGCGACATATATCCCGTAACTGTCATCACTGCTGCCGGGGACGATTTTGTGCAGGAAGATGATTTCGTCTTTCCATTCTTTGACAGCGACATTATAGTTTTTTACACAAGAGTATTCGTCGGCGAGCGCGGTCAGTTCATGAAAATGCGTGGCGAATAATGTCCGGGTGCTGGTGGTCCGCAGGTGTTCGGCCAGCGCCCAGGCAAGCGAGAGCCCGTCATAGGTTGATGTCCCGCGGCCGATCTCATCCAGGATGACAAGGCTTTTGTCCGTCATGTTGTTGAGGATGTCGGCAGTTTCGTTCATTTCCACCATAAACGTGGATTGGCCTTTGCTGATATCATCGTGGGCGCCGATCCGGGTAAAGATTTTGTCAACGATTCCGATATGGGCATTCCGCGCCGGGATATAACTGCCGGCCTGGGCCATAATCACCAAGAGTGCGGTCTGGCGGATATATGTGGATTTTCCTGCCATGTTCGGCCCGGTCAGGATAATCAGCTGATTGTCATCGCTGTCGAGCAGAGTGTCATTGGCGATAAAAGTTTCAGCCGTCGTATTTTCAACTACCGGATGCCGGCCGTCGGTGATCCGGATCACCGCATCGTGTGAAATCTCCGGGAGAATATAATTCGGTGATTCGGCCAGCAGCGCCATGGAAAAAATACAGTCAATGTGCGCGATGCTTTGGCAAAATTGATGCAGGGCCAGGGACTGTTCCAGGATTTTTTGCTGCAACTCTGTAATCAGCGTCTGTTCGATTCTGGCGATTTTATCCTGAGCCGTCAGGATCTTTTCTTCATACTCTTTTAATTCCGGGGTGATATAACGCTCGGCGTTGGCCAGCGTCTGCTTGCGGATAAAATCCTGAGGGACATTTTTAACATTGGTCTTGGTGACCTCGAGATAATAACCAAAGACTTTATTAAACCCGATTTTGAGGGAATTAATGCCCGAGCGCCGGATTTCCGTTTCCTGGTATTTTTTAAGCCAGGCACGTCCGTTTTCCTGCAGGCCGCGCAATTCATCCAGTTCCGAGTGATAACCTTTGTTAAAAACCTGCCCTTCATAATTGGTCAACGGGATTTGTTCTTTGACGGCGTTGACGAGAAGTTCCCTTAATTCCTTAATATCATCCATGCGGAAATAAATGTTTTCCCGGGACAGCGGTTCGACGATTGTCTTTAGCTGCGGCAATAAGGCCAGTGTGTTGCGGATGGCCATCAGGTCCCGCGGGTGGGTGTATCCGCAGCTGAGCCGGGATATATTTTTTTCAAGGTCCGGGATCTTGTTTAACAATGGGTCCAATTCGTGCCGGACGGTTTGGTTCTTCAGCAATAAGGCCACGGCCTGCTGGCGTTCTTCAATCTGTTCTTTTGATTTGAGCGGATGATAATACCAGTCCTTGAATTTACGTTTGCCCAAAGCGGTCTGCGTGAAATCAATGGTCCTGATCAGGTTGTCAAACTCCAGACCGCGGTGAGCGGCCGGCGAAATGAAAACAAAGTCTTCATTTGTATATAATGTTATTTTGTCGATATGCCGGACGGGTTGTTTGTTCATCTGTTTGAGGTATTCCAATAAAGCCCCGCAGCTGGATACAGACGACAACCGTTCTTCGATCCCGAAACCGACGAGATTGTGCACGTGGAAATGATCGAGCAGGGATTTTCGGGTCATATCCGGGTTAAAACACCAGTCATCAAAAGGACTTAAGACGATATTTTTAGATTTTAAAACCGGCTGTTCAAACCAGGGTTGGATGTGATCAGTCAATGATTCAGGGAAAACACATTCAAATACCGGAAGATTGGCGATGATCTCGGTTAGAATTTTTCGGTCGTTCGGGAATTGATTTGTCTGAATGGTTCCGCTGGCCGGATCAATAAAAGAAATGCCCGCAGTTTTATGGTCAAGGCTGAGCGCCAGGATATACCGGGTTTGGTTATCATTTTCATCCAGGTAAGTTCCCTTGGTGATGATCCGTGTTACATCACGCTTAACGATACCTTTGGCCAGGGCCGGATCTTCCATTTGGTCGCAGATAGCGACTTTGTATCCTTCCTTAATAAGCCGGGCGATATAGTTTTGGGCCGCGTGGTGCGGGATTCCGCACATCGGGACTTTCTGCGACGGGGATTTTCCGCGGGATGTGAGGACAAGATCAAGGACCTTGGACGCGGTCTTGGCATCATCATAAAACATTTCGTAGAAATCACCGAGCCGGAAAAATAAAATGCAGTGTTGATGTTTGGATTTTAGCGCGTGGTATTGTTTCAGCATCGGTGTTTCTGAGGCTGAACCGCTGGCCGTCTGTTCAAGGGTCGGGGATGATTGATTCATAGAATGGTTTTATATCATAAATCAGTTGCGCGTGCAATAGTCTGGCCCGGAGGAGCATTTAAAGGAAAAATGACAGCGATTCAAAATATTTTTCCATATGAGCATATGCTCAAAATATAAAGAACGATTTAAAATGGGATCAAAGAAAGCTCAAATAAACGAGTTATGACAGCCCGGGAAACAACGGGGTGTGGAAAACTATCCTGACAATTCCTCGTCGAAAAAAAGTGGTCCGGCCAATCTTGCCACCCAAAGGCCGTGTGTTATACTTTCAAAGCAATGCGATGGGAGCATAGAAACACCCGGTCGCAAGGAGGTATAAAAATGTGGATGGATCATTTTTCGGTCTTAATTTTTTATCATTATTTTTCTTCAGCCATCGAAAAAGTCAATGTTTCTGATCAGGCAGTTTTTGTTATGAACAAGGAGTCACAGCATGAAATCTCATTCTAATATTTTCAGATGCCTGCTTGTGTTCTTTGTGATGTATTTCGCCGCCAATAGTTCGGCTCAAGCCGAGAACAGAGCGGCGCAATACCTGGTCCAATCAGGCGTAAAAGAACTGGATAAGGGGAATGAAGAGGGCGCTATTCGCCAGTTCAGAAAGGCGCTTCTGCTTGAACAGGATAATGAAGATGCGCATTATTATCTTTACCAGTTAGGCGCTTCGGCAGATTCTTTTTCCGATTCTCCAAGAAAAAAACAACTGATCGTTGACCAGGCGAGCCAGGCCCTGGGTGACTATCAGCAGGAAGTCGCCCGGCTTGATGCCGAACTTAACCGGATGCTGTTTCGTCTGGAGCGGATTCAGTATGAGAAGGATCATGACCAGGCCAGTTATTTATATGACTATGGTTATCGGGAACGTATTATCGTTGAACCGATGGATGAAGAGGCAAGGGCCGATGAGTTTCCGGTACGGACACAAAGGACGTCTTTATCGTCTGGACCCGGAGGACAACCTGATTCCGGTCATATTTACGGTCCGTTTGATCAGGGCGGATATCATGACCTTCAGACCGCCGTTGACCTTAGTTCCAGGAACGAACAGGATTTTCATCTATGGCTGGCGGAACACGGTGAGCAGGCCGATTATGATGACCAGTTTGCTTATCAGGACAAACTGATTCAGGTTCTGGACGATTATCTGGACGTGCGGGAGATAGAACTCCAATCGGTCAAAGATGACCTGATCCATACAGCGATTGATTTGGGCCAGACTCAAAAAGATCTGGTCGGCCAGATCGACGTAACGGAACATCTCAATGACGTTTACGCCCAGGTTATGAGGAAGGGAGACGGGCAGGCTTTTTATATTAGTGAAGAAAACAGTTATATGAAGTTTCTGGAGAATAAACTGGATGAAACCCAGGACCAGTTAATCGTGAAGGCCTCCCGGCTAAAAGAACAGGATATTTTATTGGCGTGTCTGGAAGAGGAACTGGAGGTATCCCGCCGGCATATTTCCAGCCTTCTGGAAGAACGGGAGCAGCTGCTCAATCAGGTTGTGCATGAGGTTAATACCCTTCGGAAAAAAGACAGTCCGGAATAAACCCCGCATTTTATAAAGAAATTTTTTCCCCGGCGTCCGCCGGTTATCGGGCGTTGGGGAACCCTTTAATCGTTTCCCCACAAATTTTCTATCTATTATATTTCTCCCGTTCGGGAGTGTGTTATACTCATAATTAATTTGAGGAATCGCAATATGAATTTATCCACTCATAAATTTGAGAACACCAAAGGATTTAGTATTTACGAGATCATCGCTGTCGTGATCATTTTAAGCGTTTTGTTATCGTTGCTTGTTCCTAATTATTCGCTGCAGCTCAGGCGCGGAGAAAACCAGGAGGCCGAACAAATCCTTCGGGCCATCTGGGTGGCTGAAAAAGAATATCAACTGGACCATGGTGTTTTTGCGACCAACATTTCCCAGCTGGATATCACTATCCCCACCCTTCAAAATTTCATCATTTATCCCCAACAGCAAAATATTATTTGCGGGGCCAATATCGTGAATTCCTTAGCTCACATGCATAAAGTGGTGAACGGGAGCTTCCAGTATGAGATCATCCTGATCAGTGATGGACGCATTTCCTGCTTTCCTTGCGGCGGCGTATGCCAGAAAATGGGCTACGATCCGTTTTAACTCCTTCTCTTCGGCTCTGCGGGTGTGAGATGGGGCCTCACTTTTCATATTGACAAAGATATTTAAGGTGTATATACTCCAATTTATCGAGGAGGATGCCACCTTATGGGGCCGGTACCGGATAAAGAAGTCAAAATCAACCAATTTGCCAATGAAAGTCCCTGCATCTGTTTTAACCTCAGGAAAGCGGCGCGGGCCATTACCCAAATTTATGACCACATGTTCAGGGGTATCGGTTTAACAGCCAGCCAGATTTCCATCCTCACGTCTTTACGGATGATTGGATCCATGAGTGTATCGCAACTATCGCAGGCCATGGCCACCGACCGGACCACCATTACCAGAAATCTGAAACCGCTTGAACGGGATGGGCTTATCAAAATAAAGGTCGGAGATGACAAACGTTCCCGGCTGATCCTGCTTACGGATAAAGGCAATGATCTTTGTGATCAATCTTTTAATATTTTTAGGGAATTCCAGCAAAAAGTCTCCCAGAAATTGGGAAAGGAACGGATGGAGCTTATGTGCAAAGAATTAAATGAAGCCGTGGCGACCATTCAGGAAATCTAAAAAATTTTTTAATTTTTAATGTGCATATGCACGTTATAAAACAATCTATCAAAAGCAATGGTAATATTTCTGTTACGAAATCCTGGTTAAGGATTTATAATACGGTCTTATGAATAGACGCAGATTTTGTCTTTTTATGGCTTAACCATCGGGCTTATGTAAAAGTAATGATTGGAAAATAGAATGGAAGAAATAATAACGACCGAAACAGAAAAATTGCTCCCGTCAGATTTTATTGATCGATTAAAGCAGATCATTCCTGCCGGTCTGTATGAAAAAGTCATTCGGTCGTTCGGGACAGAAAAGTTTATTACGTTCCGGGTCAATACCGGTCAATCTAGAGAAGTCATCCTCGCAAGGATTACACAATCGGGGTTGAGTATTGAAGAGGTTCCGTGGTTCGTAAATGCCTTTATCATCAAAAATGGTGACAATTTAAACGAGTTAAGAAATCTGGAGGAAGAAGGCGCGGTTTATCGTCAAGGCTTGTCCAGTCTGCTGGTCCCGGTAGTCCTGAACCCGCGGCCCGGAGAGATTATTCTCGATGCGTGCGCCGCTCCGGGAAGTAAAACGACCCAGATCTCCCAGATGATGAATAACACGGGAGAAATTCTGGCGATTGAAGGAGTCAGGCAGCGGATGTTTAAACTTAAATCAGTGATCCAGTTGCAGGGGGCGGGAAATATTAAGACGGTACTGATGGATGCGCGAAAATACAGGGCGCAGGGCCTGGCGTTTGATAAAATTCTGGTGGACGCCCCGTGCAGTTCTGAAGGCCGTTTTGATCCGTCGGACAAAAAATCTTTTGCTTACTGGAGTCTGCGCAAGATCAGGGAAATGCGGAAAAAACAAAAAGGGATTTTGCTCAACGCCGCGCGCTGGCTGAAACCCGGAGGTTTATTAGTCTACTCGACCTGTACGTTTGCCCCGGAAGAAAATGAACAGGTGGTTGACTGGTTTCTGAGAAAAGAGAAGGGGCGTTTTTTTGCCGAAAGAATATCGACCGCTGAATTCACACGCGTAGATACATATCCGGCGGTGGAGCGCTGGGGAGAGTTGACCTTTTCTCCGGAAGTTTCTAATTGCCTCAGGATCCTCCCCGACGATTTTATGAATGGTTTTTTTATCGCCAAATTGAGGAGGGCGGCTTAGCGATGGATGTGTTTTCCAGTATCTTATTATTTGTAATTATCTTTTGGGACGCACAACTCTTGAGGCGTTATAACCCGGAACATTTTTATAATGTATTCCGGTTACCGATGGCCGTTGCTGTCGTCTCTTTTTGCGGGGCAATTTTGCTGGCCGGTTTTTTTAATAAGCCCTTTAATTTGCTGGTCTATTTCTTTCTGGCCGGTCTGGTCCCGGTTTATTTATCCAAACGGAGTGTATTTTTATACACGGACCGCGATCAGCCCCTGGATTTCTTAATCGGCCAGGACAGTGTTACGAAGGCGTACACACTGTTTGAATGGTTCAAGGTTGTAATCTTAAGCCTCTACAGCTCTATGTTATTTGAAATCATTTTCGAAGGCATGCTCAAATATGCTTCACTGGATTTATCTGAGATCAGCCGGATGATGATCTCGATTATTTTTTTATCCATTTTATCACTGGTCTTTATTTACCGGTCGGCCATCAATTTTTCACCGGAAGGTTTTTGGTTAAATGTCGGTTTTCGGAAAGACGTTTCTAAAATCAAAAGCGTTCTCGTTCCGGTCATCCTGGGGATATTTTTTGTCGGCTTTTCATCGCTGATTGTGATCAACCGGGGAGAGAACAATCCGTCGACCCCGATGGCCGAAGTTATTTCAACAGCCGGGTCACCGTTGATTTTGATCATCTTTATCGCCTGGGCCTGGTTTGTCGCGCCGTTATTTGAGGAAATCGTCTTTCGGGGCTATTCTTTTCATATTTTTAAGAAAGTGAAAGGGCAACGCTTTGCTATCTATGTCATCGCTGGATCATTTGCCCTGCTTCATATCGGGCAATATTGGGGGGACTGGTTAGCGATCCTGATGGTTACCTTATTGGCGTTCACCCTGACTTTGTTACGGGCGTGGAGCGGGACAACTCAAGCAGGGCTGGTTCTGCATTATATTTATAACATAGGGGTTACGATTGTTCCTGTAGTCATCTTAACGCTGAATAATCCCTACTATTTTGAATACCAGGCAAAGTATACTTTTCTGGATACCACCCAGAAAGAAGAATTATTGCTCAAAAGTATCGTCCAAAAACCCGATTTTTCGGCGGCGTATAACGACCTGGCCTGGCTTTATTCCCAGGAGAATATTAAAGTCGACGAGGCCTTGCGGCTCATTGACCGCGCGCTTGAGTTATCTCCGGATACGGATGCTTATCTGGATACCAAAGCGGAGGTGCTTGAGCTTTTGGGAGAGTATCATGAGGCCCTGGCCATCCGTCAAAAGATTGTCGAAACGAGCCAGGACCAGAAAATTATTGATATGCAGAAGGACCGGATCGAACATCTTCAGGAATTGATTGAACCCCCTCAGGAAAGTTCGGATTTTTTGCGGGTCAGATTTAATTCTTTCAAGCGGGTTTTTAGGATAGCGATATCGACGGGTTTTGACATAAAATCATCCCACCCCATATTGTAATTTTCCATCAGGGAGTCTTTGTAAGTCGTGATCATGATCACCTTTGTTTCTCTGGATGGGATTTCTTGACGGGATTCTTCCAGCTTACGGATCGTCTTTAAGATATCAAAACCGTTTATGCGGGGGAGCTGGACATCCAGCAAAATAAAATCAAACCGTAAATTATCTTTGATGGAAGATTTATAAAGTTCGATTGTTTCCGTCCCGTCTTTGGTCACATGACAGTCGGCCACACCGGACAGGCCCTGAACCAATTTCTGGGCATCAGCCGGATCATCTTCAGCTATGAGGATATTCAGCATAGGGAATGTTAAAAGGATTTTGGTTGCCGTGATCGTCTGACCTTATACCGGTTCAGTTTGCACCGGCAATTGCGTCCGCATAATGAAGTCCCATCGGCTGAGCGGGGCAGGCCCTCTTTCATCCAGTCGGCAATATCCATGGCCGGCCAGGTCGCGCGGTCCAGCGCTTCTTCACAGACCTCATCATTTTCATTGATGGTCCATTTGTATAGTTCAATCGAATAACCGCTGTCTTTGGTTTTGACATTAAACCCGCAGTCCTTGAAGGCGGTTTTTATTCCATTTTTGAATGTATCAAAAGCTCCGTCATGATTCAGGTTTTTGAAATAATAATATATAAGGAAGGCCGCAGCGGCAAAAAACAGGATTCTAAGAATTAACCACAAGACAATTAACATGGAGACCTCTGGTTGACCGGGTTATATAAAACTAATTCATTTATAACAGATAATATTTTAAGCGTCCAGAAAAAATATACTTGAGGGGCCGCAGGACAAAAACCTTGACAGGGTGGACTAAATATATAAGAATAAGTCTCAACTGCCCACTCGGATAGTTCAGCTTTATTTAAATATAATAACTGGAAGCATTTAGGGTAATAAAGGCGTAAGATCAGATACGATTTTCATTAAATTCTAGCCCATTGTTCTATGCAAACAATCTATTTACTCAAGGATTTATCCAAACTCAGCGGATGCCCGACCCATACCCTCAAATATTACTTGCGTATGGGGCTGTTGAAAGAAATCGGCCGGTCCAAAGAAACAAATATCCGGTATTTTAATGATGCAACCTGTGCACAGCTAAAAAAAATCAGACGATTGCAAAAACAGCAGCTAACGTTAAAACAGATCCAGGAAAAATTTGAACATGAAGAAAATAAATCATCATAAGCGGTATTTTATTCAGACGGTGTTTTTTGTCTGCCTATTAGGTATAAATATGAGTGACGCTTCTGCGCAGGTGGAGGCCACGAACAACACGGTGAATAATGCCTTGACCGAATTCGAAAACCGGACGGAGTTAGAAGATATAAAGATTGATATCCTTGAAGCCAAGAATGAAGATATCTATGAAGTCCTGGAAACATTGGCTCAAAAAGGGAGACTGAATGTCATCACCGGCCCGGATATCCAGGGCAAAGTCACGATCTTTTTGAAAGATGTCTATGCCCATGATGCCTTGAGGATCATCCTGGATACGAACGGTTTGGCGTACAGTGAAGAAAACGGGATCATCCGCGTTTTGACGGCCAAAGGATTTGAGGAGCGGTATGGTTATCCGTTTACCCAAAAAGTCCAAACAAAAATGATCCCGCTTTTGCACGCGGATGCGGATGAGATCATTGAAGTGCTCCATGAAATGAAAAGCGAATCAGGCCGCATCATATTTAACGATCAGACACAGACATTTGTCCTGATCGATCTTCCTAAACAATTGGCCGCCATGGATGTCTATATTAAAAAAATGGACGTTCCGATTGACAACCTAACGATTGCGCTTAAATATAAAGATCCGGGAGAAGTGGCGGATGCTGTTCAGAATCTTTTATCGGAAAGCAAGGGGGCAATCTCGGTTAATCAGGAAAGAAAGACCATAACCATCACCGATACGCGCACCAAACTGAATGAAATCAAACAGAAGATTGAAGAATATGACCAGGCTGATAAAAAAGTAAAATTTGAGACGAGAATTCTGCAAATCATTCTGAATGATGAACACACCCGGGGAGTGGATTGGGAAGCCATTGTTTCTGATTATAAAAGCCTTGATTTTCTGGGGATGAAAAATTCCATTGAAGGTAAGAACGGAATGATCAGCCTCGGGACAATCAGCAGCGAAGATTACAAGGTGTTGCTGGCGGCCCTGGAGACGGTGGGTGATATATCCGTTTTGGATGACATGAAAGATACAGCATCCAAAGAAGAAGCTGTTATAATATCTGTCAATGGTTTGGACGCCGTCGACATGTCTGAGCAAAAATCAAACCTTGAAACCAAAGACCAGGAAGAAGATCTGCGGTTTTATTTAAAACCGCTGGCGTACGGTAAAGACAAGATTGAGGTCCATATTAAGCCGGTGGTTTTTTCATTGGCGGAAAAAACAATGAACATTCTCGTCAAAGACGGGGCGACGATCGTAATCGGCGGGTTATTTAAGAACGTTACCGTAAACTCCGAACGTCGGATTCCTCTGATCAGCGACATTCCGTTGATTCGTGATGTTCCTTTTGAAGAAATCCCTTTCCTGGGATTTGCGTTCAGAAATCAGAAACGGAGTATACGCAAAACAGAAATTATTGTGTTCGTGACTGCAAAAACAATAAGTGAAAAATAGGAAGTCAGAAATTATGCCACGTCAGATGCGATTAATGTTGTTCGCCGGGTTAAGTATTTTGTTCGCCGGATGCGCGACAGTTCCTCCCGGACAGCAGCCCGATGTCAAATATACCAAGAATGACGTTTATCTCAAAGACGCTTGCCGGCGTTATGATATTGTTTGGGATTGGGACCAGGTCACCCAGATTGTCACTTTGAGAAAAGGGGACATGACGGCGACAGCACTTATTGACAGCGACCTTGTCTTGCTGGGGGAAAAACAAATCGTTTTAAGAAAGCCGCTCCGTTTGAAAAAAGGTGCGATTGTCATCCCCAAAGATTTTCACGAGAAAGTACTGGTGCTTCTGAACACGGGCGTGGTCACTCCCAAGGATATTGCCAGATCCGATAGGCCGGATACTGATTACAAACGAAAGCCGGTTACGCCCGGTTCCTACAGGATAGAAAAAATCAGGGAGGTCATTATCGATGCGGGTCATGGCGGGAAGGACCCCGGTGCCATGGGGCAAAATAAATCCAGGGAAAAAGATATCGTCCTGGATATTTCGAAACGGGTCAAGCGGATTCTGGAAAGGCAGGGCATCAAGGTTTATATGACGCGCGATGATGACAATTTTATCACGCTCCAGGATCGCACGGAAATTGCCAGTAAGACCAAAGCGGACGCGTTTATCAGTATTCACGCCAATTCATCCCCAAAAAGAAGCGTCAGCGGGATTGAAGTGTTCGCTTTGCGGAATTTGACCCAGGCTGAGAAAGAAGATGAAAATCGCAGGATTAATAAAAAGATTTTCCTTTCTCACTTAGCGACTAACCCGAAAGATAAAAATATTGAGTCTATTGTTGAAGACCTGATGTATGAATATAAACAGAGTGAATCATTGAAGCTGGCCAGGAGTATGGGGGAAAATTTATCAAGGACACTCAGGGCGAACAACCGCGGCACCAAGACGGCGGGGTTTTATGTGTTACGCAACACATTTATTCCGGCTGTTCTGGTTGAGGTTGGCTTCGTCTCGAATGCCAAGGAAGAACGGCTTCTGAAATCCGATAGTTACAGGGATAAGATCGCAAAAAGCATTGCCAACAGTTTATTGGATTATTCCAGAGGAAAGTAAACCGCTCCATGGACAGAAATTCTGCAATCGGTGTGTTTGATTCGGGGTTGGGTGGATTAACCGTCGTTAAAGAGTTGATGAAACATCTGCCCTGCGAAAATATTGTCTACTTCGGTGATACGGCCCGGGTACCCTATGGAACGAAATCAAAAGAATCAATCATTACATTTTCCAAAGAGAATACCGATATTCTGATCAAAAAGAATGTCAAGATGGTGGTTGTGGCCTGCAACTCTTCATCGAGTTATGCGATTCCGGTCCTAAAAAGAAATTATGAGATTCCGATTCTCGGTGTGATCAGGCCCGGGGCTGAAAAAGCCGCCCGGCTGACCAGGAATAACCGTATCGGGGTCATTGCCACATCGGCGACCATCAAAAGCGGGCAATACACCAAGAATATCCTTAAATTTAACCGCAAGGCGAAGGTTGTTTCCCAGTCTTGCGCCCTGTTTGTTCCGTTAGTCGAGGAGGGATGGTTCAATGAGGAGGCAACGAAACTCATTGCCCGGACGTATCTCAACAGTTTGAATAAGGCAAAGGTGGACACACTTATTTTAGGGTGTACCCACTATCCGCTTTTAAGAAAAGTCATTCAGGATACAGTGGGGAAGGGTGTGTTGCTGGTCGATTCGGCCCAAGAAATCGCGGAAAGGGTTAAGTTGATATTAACGGAAAGAAACATGATTAAAACAAAAGGGACGCCCAAATATAAATTTATTGTCTCCGATAAACCGCAGCAATTCGGCAAGATCGCCAGAAATTTTCTGGGAAAAGAGATCAAGGCGACCAAGATTTAAGAGGTAACACTATGTTCGAATTATCATTAAAAGGCGACATTGCTTCAGCCCATTTTCTCAGGGGATATCCGGGGAAATGCAAGGACATGCACGGGCATACCTGGAAAGTGGAAGTGTTCATGAAATCTGACCGTTTGAACGAATTGGGAATGGTCGAGGATTTTGCCGTATTAAAAAAGCAGTTTAAACAATTTCTTGAAGTTTTAGATCATAAATGCCTTAATGATCTGGAATATTTCAAGACGATTAATCCGACGGCAGAAAATATTGCAAAATATATTTATCAAAATTACAGTCCGGATGCGGCTTCTTTGAAAGTATTTAAAGTGCAGGTATGGGAATCAGACATGGCGAGCGCATCTTATTACGAGTCATGAAAAAAGCAATTGTCTTATTATCCGGAGGCCTTGATTCAGCGACGATTTTATATATGGCAAAGGAAAAGAATTTCCGGCCTTATGGTTTGATCATTGATTACGGCCAGCGTCACAAACGGGAAATCGACCATGCCAAGAAGATTGCCCGTTCCATCCGGTGTGAATACCAGGTGGTCCGCATCAGTCTTCCCTGGCTGGGTTCCTCATTACTGGATAAAACGATTAAACTCCCGTCCAGAAAGAAAATCAACCCGAAGGAAATACCTTCGACCTATGTACCTGCCAGGAATATCATTTTTTTAAGTTTCGCGATGTCGTATGCCGAGGCGATCAAAGCAGAAGCCGTTTTTATCGGGGCCAATGCGATTGATTATTCAGGGTACCCCGACTGCCGTCCGGATTTTATGAAGGCCTATCAGTCTGCCGCGCAAAAAGGCATGAAGTCCGGGGTGCAGGGGCACTCGATCAGGATTTATGCCCCGTTAATAAGGCTCACCAAAGCCGGCATCATTCGAAAAGGGATGGCTCTTAAGGTCCCGTACCAGCATACCTGGTCCTGTTACAAAGGACTGAAAAAACCATGCGGGACCTGTGACAGTTGCGTCCTCAGGGCCAAGGGGTTTGAAGATGCCGGATATAAAGATCCGGCCATTTGAAAATATTGGGACATGACATGAATGCCAGACTAATTGAATTTTTTCAATCCATCCAGGGCGAAGGCAAATACGCAGGGGTTAAACAGGTCTTTGTCCGGTTCTTTGAATGCAACATGCATTGTGTCTGGTGCGACACTCCGCATTCCATCGGAGATACAACAAGACACTATAAAGAAATGTCCCTTGGAGAGGTGTTCGCGGAAATACAAAAATATTGGCCGGGCAGCCATTCGGTTTCATTAACCGGGGGAGAGCCGCTGTTGCAATATAAATTTATTAAGGAATTATTGCCGATGTTGAACGAAGCGAACATGCCGGCCCATCTGGAAACAAATGGTGTCTTGCCGGATGAGCTCAGCGAAGTGATTGACCGTCTGGATGTCGTTTCAATGGATTTAAAACTTCCCAGTTCTACACAATGCCGTCCGTATTGGGAGGAACACCGGAAATTTTTAACGATCGCGCGGAAAAAAGAGGTGTTTGTGAAAACGGTCGTCAGTCTTCAGACGGATGAAGCGGATATCAAGCAGTCGGTTGACATGGTCTACGAAGTGGATCCGGATATGTTATTTATTCTGCAGCCGAATACGTTTGATCTCGGTAACGGGGTTATGAATCTCTGTCAGAAATATGAAACGATTTGTTCCCGGCAATTAAGCAATGTCAGGATATTACCGCAGATCCACAAAATCATGAAAGTCAGATAATACTAGGGAGAATATAGCATATGCCAAGCAAGAAAAGCTCATACGAAGACCTGCAGGAAAATATCCGGTCGCTGAAAATGCCTGAAATAGAAGTTTGGGAAAACAAATATCATGACCGTGAATATAAAGTTGATCTCGAGATTCCTGAATTCACCTGCATCTGTCCCAAGACAGGGCTTCCGGATTTTGCGACGATACACATTTCTTATAGTCCCGGCCGGACCTGCATCGAATTAAAATCGTTTAAGTTATATCTGGTCGCTTACCGTGATGTCGGGATTTTTCATGAACATCTGGTTAATAAATTGCAGGATGATTTCATCAAGGCCTGCCAGCCGCGCTGGCTTAAGATCAAAGTGGTGATGAACCCCCGCGGAGGGATCGGCACAACCGTAGAAACGGAATATAAATCAAAGAAAAAGTAACGGAAAAAAATGGGAGCAACCATGGCACGTGCTGACGGAAGAAAAAATAATCAGTTAAGAGAAATCAAAGTGACCAAAGATTATACCTGTCATGCCGAAGGATCGTGTCTGATTGAATTCGGGCAGACCAAGGTGATCTGCACAGCCAGTGTCGAGGAAACAGTTCCGCCGTTTTTAAAAGGCGCGGGGTCGGGCTGGGTGACCGCTGAGTACGGGATGCTGCCGCGTTCGACCAATACCCGGATCCGCCGGGACAAGTCTTTGACGGCCGGCCGGACCTTGGAAATCCAGCGTTTAATCGGACGCAGCCTGCGGGCGGTGGTGGACATGAAACAACTGGGGGAACGTACGGTTATGGTGGACTGCGATGTTATCCAGGCGGACGGCGGGACACGAACGGCGGCAATTACCGGCGGATATGTCGCGCTTGCGTTGGCCTTAAAGAAGATGAAAAAAGACGGGTTGATTGAAAAGATTCCGTTAAAAGATTCAGTGGCTGCTGTCAGCGTCGGTATTTTTGATGACAAGCTGATCCTTGATTTGAATTATCAGGAAGACTCCAAGGCCCAGATGGACATGAATGTGGTCATGGTCGGGGCCGGGGCATTTGTTGAGGTCCAGGGAACGGCGGAAGGCAGCCCGTTCAGCCAGGAACAATTGGGGCAACTGCTTGCCCTGGCGAAAAAAGGGATTGAAGATTTAATTATGATCCAGAAAAAAACAATCGGGAAAATCTGATGAAAGAACTTGTTGTCGCAACCAAAAATAAAGGAAAACTCAGGGAGATCAAAGAATTACTGACGGGAATTAATGTGATCATTACATCGTTGGCCGACTATCCCGGTGCTCCGGAAATTATCGAGGACGGTGCGACGTTCAGGGAAAATGCCCTGAAGAAGGCGGTCACGATCGCCGCCTATACGAATCAGTTAACCATGGGGGAAGATTCCGGCCTGGAGGTGGAGGCGTTGAACAATGCCCCGGGGATTTATTCGGCCAGGTTTTCCGGAGAAAATGCCACTGATGGCGACAATAACCGAAAGCTGATGGAAGCGCTGAACGGTGTCCCGCCGGAGAAAAGGGCGGCCCGCTACCGGTGCTGTATCGCCTTGGTTGATGATGAAGAAACGATTGATATTGTCGAGGGGGAGTGTCCCGGGATGATCACGGCCCATGCGCGCGGGACCAATGGCTTCGGTTACGATCCTTATTTTTTGATCCCGAAATATGACAAGACATTCGGTGAACTCGATCCTTCCATCAAATCCAAGATGAGCCACCGGGCGTATGCCCTGCAGGCTCTGCGGCAGACACTTAAAGAATATATAAACCGTTAAGGCCTTAAGATTCCGTCCACAATCCCCCCGATGCCTTCTTTGATCACGCCGGTCGTATTTTTCAGGATATCAATGGGTGAAGTCTTCGCATCAATTTTAGGGTCTTTGATGGTCCCGGTGACTTTGATATAACTGATATTCTGCGCAAGAAGAGCGGAGGTTATTTTTTTGATGGATTCGGACTGGATCATCGCTATCTCACTTAATGTCGGGTAGACCTCAATGTCCAATTTCTGGTCAAAATCAACCCAGCCTTTTGAATTCAGTTTCATGGTAGAACTCTCAAGGTACAGATTCTCTGAGTAAATTTTCCTGTCTTTGATTTTAAAATCAGCCCGGCTGGTGGTGTAAACCGTATGGGTAAATTCTTTGATTAGGAGGACATTTGAAAGACCCTGGATAATATTCAACTGCCAGAGGTATCCGTCCTTAACGTCAAATTTCCCTTTGCCTTTCCAGGTCATCTGATCAAGCCAGTTGCCGTCCGCCTCTAGATTTAATGTGCCTTTTCCGGCCAGCTTATCGTATTTCAGTTTTTGTTTCTGGGCCAATTCAGCGAGATCCATGCCGAACAGATCAACGGTTAATTTAAAAGGGAGTTGTTTGTTTTCGAGATTTACGGAAGAAACAACATTCAATTTGCCCTGGTACAGATCCGAAACCAGATTTAACTTGCTGATATTTTTATCACGCTGCAGGTAGGTGATTTTTACGCCGGTTAACGGATGTTTGCGGACGGTTAAAGCCGGAGTCTTTCCATCGAGGGAAAGGCTCCAGTCTTCCCATTGATCCAGTTTTCCTTTAAAGAATACATTTGTGTCAATGGTGCCATCCATCTCTAAAGGAACAAGTTTGTCTTTGTGTGCGGGAAAGAAATTCGGCAGATCGTTTGCGGCCACCACCGCCCGGCCGGTCACCTGAAAGTCCGGCGCTGAATTTTCAAATAGATAAATATCAGCTGATCCGGAAAATTCAGAATGGAAGTATTTTGCGTCCAATTCAGGAAAACGGATAGTGTTATTATATAATTGTATTTTTGAACGCGCGTTCAGGTTTGTGCTGAGCAGAGACGTATGGATAACCGGTTTGGAAAAATTAACAAGTTCACCGTCAATTTTGAAAGGAAAGTCCTGGTAGACCCCGCTCAGATCGGACCATTTGAACCGGTCTTTGGAGTAATGGATGGACCCGTTTATGTTCCTGAAAGGAGATGGCAGTTTCCTGGCCATTAATGTTGAATCTTTGAGCTGCGCGTCGGCGCTGATTTCCGCGTTGTTTACGCCGGCTGATTTTCCCTGAAAGGAGATCTGGACAGCCGATAAGCCGGCCAGTTCAATTTTATGTTTCCGGATAAAATCAGGAAAAAATTTCATGACCCGTTTGAGTTCAATGTTCTCGGTGGACAGGAGAAGATCAAGATCCATATTTGTTAGATCGCTGATTTGTCCGGCAATGGTTAGGTTCGTATTTTCTGCGTTGAAGGTGGTTGATTTTGTGTAAATCCTGTTGTCGGAAATCTTCAGTTCCCCGTTAATGTTACTGGCCGTCTCTATGTAGGGAAGGCCGGTGATTAATCCGCTGTTGAACGTGAGCAATCCTTTTAATTCCGGTTTTCCGTTATTATTAAATGAGTGAGAATATTGAATGTCTAATTCCGGAGCCCCCTGAAATTTGTAGCCGTGCTGGAAAGCAATAACAGCCTCATCAAACTTTAAATTACTTTTCATCGTTAAGACCCCGCCGGATTGCTCCAGGTAAAAATCGTCCGTCGATATCTTGCTGTTCAACAGCTTATTTTCACCGAAGATGATATAGCTGTTTTCGCTTTTGAGCAGGCTTTTTACAGTTAACCGGTCATTGGCCTGATCCAGCGAAAAATTTCTGGCGGTCACATGGCCGTCATACTGTTGTTTCTCCGAGAAATATAAATGTGTATTTGTGCTGTCAAAATCCCCTGCAATGGATAATTTTTGATCTTCGTAACTCAAAGTCATATCACGTGAAGTCAGGTTACCGCTGAATTTATTATTGTTTTTTAAAATGATTTCCGAATTGTCGGCTTTTATGTTGCCGTCCAGACGAAAATGATGATCGTTTAATGTGTAGGTCATGGATTGCACGATAGCCCGGATATCCCCTTCATATGAATTTTCCAGGCCGAACTCAACCTTCGTCAACGGAATACGTAATTCCCCCTTAGCGGTTATATGAGGACGGTCAATGAGGACCGAGGCATTCAGCAAACGGATGTTTCCGGATAACTTGTCATCAGGGTTCAGTTGAATGTCGGCATTGGTCAAATAAGCATCCCCGGTGAAATTTAATTTCCCCTGATTATATTGAACATTGACTTCGGCATTTGATAACTGGCCGGCATTCAGGCGGATTTGTTCCGGCGGATAAAATTGACGCAAATATTTTAGAATGTTGACATTCGTTAAGGACAATTGAGCCGCAACTTTATGACTTCCCAGCCAATATTGGCCTTTTGCCGACACATCGGATTGTTCCAGCGGCAGGTATGTACGGATTTGATAAGACAACTGTTTGTTGGCCGAAATAGCCAGGTCCAGATTTAAGTTTCGGAAACTTTCCGAAAAATCCTGGTCCGGCGATTTCTTCAAATAGTCCACTTTGCCATCCGATACTTTAATCTTGGTGACAAAAACTTTGTAATTTTTATCCGCTGCTTTCGCTTCTTTCTTGGTGGCTATATCCGAAAGGTTAAATGATCCATCCGCGTAGTGGATGACCTGTATGGCCGGTTTTTTAACCGTTAACGCTGGAAGGATGACAGTTTTGTCCTTTAAAAAAGGGATGAGGAGGATATTAAAATAAATTTCATCAATCTGCAGGAATGTCCTCTGCCCGTCTGTTTCTTTAATAAGGATATTTTCAAGGCTGATGCCTTTGGTGATTTTAAAAGAGATCTTTTCAATACTCACAAGCCGTTGGGTATATTCCGAGATCTTTTTTTCAATGGTTCTTTTCACCTGGCCGGGCAGCAGGACATGGTTGACATAAAAGAAGGCAACAGTGCCTAACATCATGAGTGCCAATAAGATGAACGTTATCTTCTTTTTCATTGCGACCATTATATAAGTTTATTCGACAAAAAGGAATAAAAAAAGGGCCAGATCTTTCTTTATTTTAAGAAAGGCCTGACCCTTCAAGAATGGTCGGGGAGCAGGGATTCGAACCCTGGACCCCATGCTCCCAAAGCACGTACGCTAGCCAGCTGCGCCACTCCCCGAACTCAAAATTGACTTGAAATGGAAATTCTACGGTTCAAGAATTTGTGTAGTATATCACGCTCTTTTTGTTAATGCAAATGAAAGTATATTGTCCGTATTACTGAAAATTCAGAGGAGAAAACGCCCAATTTTTCACGCTCAAAATTAATTTTGACATTCTTTTGGAATTGAGGTATACTCTTTTCAACTCAATAAGAGCCAAAAAATCTTACCAATTCCCCAATCACCAGAAGTTAAATTCTAAATAACTTTAGTCTGTTTTTTTATTTTTTCGTTGGCATATCAGCCTTTTGTTTGATATTGTCTGCGATTTTTTATCTGATTTTTAACGGATCAAAGTGCATCCTTAAAGGGAGGGAATTGAATTATGATCAGCTTTAACCGGAAAGAAAGGGGTTTGACCCAAAGAGTAATATCAGCCTTCGTCGCGTTTTCATTTGTTTTTACATCCGTTTGTCCACCCCAGGTCGCCGCACAGAGTCTGCCGACCATTTTAAACCTCCCCGCTCCGGGCATGTTGGTAACACCGACCATTGGATATACCCCAGCGATTATTAGAGGGATAACGATTAACCCTGAAAATCCGTTAAATTTTACATTTTACGTGAGTAAGGGGGATTCGAATATTTCTGAAGCTGAGCTTCAAGAAGAATCAGGTAAATTAATCAAATATTTTTTGGCAACGCTGACGACCCCTTCAGAAGACCTTTGGGTCAACCTCTCTCCCTATGAAAAAGACCAAATGGTTACAGCTGAATTCGGGGTTACCGAAATGGGACGTGATTTATTAGCCCAAGACTATGTATTAAAACAACTCACATCTTCTCTTATGTATCCAGAAGATGAGCTGGGCCAGAAGTTCTGGAAAAGAGTCCATCAAAAAGCCTTTGAACGCTTTGGAACCACAGAAATCCCTGTTGAAACGTTTAACAAGATCTGGATTGTCCCGGAAAGGGCCGCTGTTTATGAACATAGCGGCAGTGCGTTTGTCGTCAAAAGTCATTTGAAAGTCATGCTGGCCCAGGATTATTTAGCTTTGCAGGAATCCATTGGCCGTAAGGAACATGGACTAAATCAGGTTGGTCAGCAGGACGCGAATCAGAAAAGTGAATTAATTTCAGAGTTAATTCAGGAGATTTTAATTCCTGAAATCGAAAAAGAAGTTAATGAAGGGGAGACCTTTGCCAATTTAAGACAGGTATTTAATTCAATGATTCTGGCCACCTGGTTCAAGAATAACCTGAAAGAAACCCTTTTAGGCCAGGTTTATGTTAACCAGAAGAAAGTGGCCGGTGTCAACGCGGATGACCCGGAAGTTAAAGAAAAAATTTATCAGCAATACCTTAAAGCGTTTAATCTGGGGGTCTATAACTATATTAAGGAAGAGTTCGATCCATCCGTCCAAAAAGTTATTCCGCGTCAGTATTTTTCCGGTGGGGCGGGTTTTCAGGCCATTGATAAGGCTGTATTAGCTGAAACTTATACGGATCTCAGTTTAAGATTTGCACCGGCAGAAGTCATCAATGGCGCCAAAAATATCGCCGAAGATGCCGCCATGGTTGCCTTGGATGTCGATCTTTATGAAGCAGACCCGTTAGGAAAAAACGCAGCCGCCATTGACCAGGCCATGTCGGCCAAGGCTTCAGCCAGGGTTCAACATAAAATTGACCAGATTGCTCAAAGAACCAATGGGCAGGCCGTCGCTGAGTTTGTTCAGCGTTACGCTGCGATTTATAATGCCGGAGAGCTGGAAATTATAGGATTAGAAGATGAAGATCGTTTGATCCAGGAAGCGATCGCTTCTGGAGAATTATATGATATGAGCCATGGTCCGTTCGGAAAAGGAACATATGTCGGGGCTTCTCATCCAAGCGATGTCCAACGGGTGGTTGACCGGACTTTTGTGGCCACCAACAATCCGAATGACAAGGGCGCCTTTAATAATTGGGTCAAGGCTGATGATGTCAAAGCCAAGGTCATGCCCAATTTCCGTGATGCCCTGGGAGGAACAAAAAAATTATATCTTATTCCTTTTATTATGGAGCAGGAAGGAGCTGCTTATGGTCTTCCGAGTTTTCAATTAACAGATAGCCGCTATGTAGCCCTTCAGTCATTGACGATGGCCGGTGTCGGTGAAGAAGCCTGGAGAACATTGGCCAGGACCGGAAAATTTAACCGCGGTATCCATCTGACCGGAGATCTGGATAAACTGACGGAAGAGAGAGAGCAAACCGGTGTTGATAACCGGTTTTTTATCAGTTTACCGGAAGAAGGTCTGACCATTTCTTACGGCTCGAATTACGGCGGGAACGTCTTGTTCGGCAAAAAATTTGAAGGATTGAGACTCGCTTCCTGGCAGGCCGCCAGGGCCTGGGATCAGGGTGAATACAAGATGGCCGAACATATGGCCCTGATTCAGATTAAAAATATTCAGACGGGTGAAGTTCGTAATATCGCTTTTGCGGCGCCCAGCAATTCCGGAAAAACAAACTTTGCAATGATGAAGGTTCCGGATGTTTACAAAGGCAAATATGAAATCAGCCCGATCAGTGATGACCTTTCCCATATGCGAATCATTGACGGAAAACTGATGGCCTTTAATCCTGAACGCGGTGTTTTCGGCGTTGTAACAGATACTGATCCTGAAAAAAACCCGAAATTCTGGGACGCCATAACAACACCCGGAAAGAAAGTTATTTATACCAACATGGCTTACAACCTTGAAACAGGAGAAATTGCATGGAAAGGTAACGACACGTTTCCAGGCGACATCACCAACTGGAGGGATTGGCAGGGGAATCTGATCAGTGCCAGGCCGATAACCCAGTTAGATCTAGATAATACCAAGGTGGGTGAACTTAAAGGGAAAACCTTAGCCAACTTAACTCCTCATCAAAGAGATTTATTAAAATGGACGAAAGCCACATTAGAACATCCTAACGGCCGCGCCACCATCTCTGTTGATAATATTGATGGCCTTTCGCCTGATTATTACAATCCGCAAGGAGTTGAGGTTCATGCGATTTTTCACGGCGGTCGCGTCGGGACAAAAGGATTTGAACCGCTCGTGCGCCGTTTACGGACACCCCAGGAAGGTATTTATAGTTTAATGACGATGCTGGTTGAATCAACCGCCGCCGAAGTAGGTAAGGTTGGTGAAAAACGCCGGGATCCGGCAGCCATGCGGCCGTTTTTCTCGCTTCATGAAATCGAATATTTTGAACATTGGGAAAGAATGATGGAAAAACTGGGTGACAATGCACCGGAATTTTTCCATGTCAATTGGTTTGCCAAAGATGAGAAAGGCCTTATCATGTGGCCGGGCTACAGCGAAAACATGCGCGTGATTGATTGGGCCCTACGGATGCTGGATGGCCAAGCTGATTTTGTATCAACACCGGTCGGTGATGTGCCGACAATTGATGAGAACGGTCTTGACCTCAACGGTTTGAAAATCAGCGATGAAACCATGCAAGATGTTCTAGCCGTCAATCCTGAGATATGGAAGGAAGAAGCCCAGGATGCCTTAGACTTCCTGCAGTCATTAGCCAGTGCTGAAAGGCCGTTGCCGGAAATGTTCAGAACCATCAACCAGCAAATTCTCCAAGGATTTCAGGACGCAGCGATGCTTTCAGAAGTCGATATGGCCAAATTTCAGATTACACCAAAATGGAAAGATCAATTGGATGAATTCACAGGTGAAGGCAAAGTGATCAATCCGGAAACAAATCAGTTGAAAGCCCAATTAACACAAAAGTGGGCCGGAACGATTGCCGCATTATTGAGGAAGAGGGCCCAAACACAAGAAGCGGTTGATGCCGGAAAAGCCAAACATGGTTTTATGGCGGCTGACCGGGTCGTTGAAGACGCATACGGGGAACAGAAAACAGCCGGAGAAATCCGTGAAGAAAACTGGGTTGTTGATTCTGTGCCCGAACCGCTAACCCGTCCGGGAGCGATTTTAACCGGTCCATGGGGAGATCCCAAGTGGGCGATCAACTCACTGAGTTCAGGCGCCGTCCGGGTTTTTAATGATTATGAAGACGCGGGTTGGGATGCAGGTATCGCCGGGATCAAAGCTCAGCAAACACAAATGGATATTCTTAACGGAAAGGTCACCAGTTATCAGGGACCGAAACGTGAATATACCGTTCCGGAACGCAGCGAGTGGCCGGTATTAACAACCCGTGTCAGGGGACTGCATTTTAATTCAAAATTTTTCAGTTACGAAGGGGTCAAGACACCGGCGATTGTGGAAGATCTGGTCAGCTTGATCGTCAACAACCGTCAACAGCTGATTGAACAGGGATCCGGGATCAATATTGTTGTCCCTAAACTTCAATCCGCCGAAGAATTAAAAACAGTCGCGCAGATTATTTCCGATATTGAGCAGGCCGTCGGTTTAAAACGCGGGACCGTAAAAATAATTTTGATGAATGAAAGAATCGAATTAAGCCTCGAATTGGAAGAAGCCCTTTGGGCTGCCCGCCACCACGTGGCGGTCACCAATGTGGGACGATGGGATAAACTGGCATCGGATATTATGGCCAGACGCAACAAATCGGATGAGATTGAACCAAACCCGACGGCTGTCGGTGTGGACAGTCCGCATATGGAAGCGTACATCAACCGAAACGTCGCGATCAGTTTAAAGCGCGGGGCTGAACCGGAAGGCGGCATGGTCGTCCAGATGATGAGCCGCGGTGGAAGTCATCCGGAAACGGATCAATGGGTCGTCCAAAAAATAAAGAGTGACAAAGTCACAGAGCGCAACCAAGGCATGAAGTATGCCTGGGTAGCCACTCCACAGGTCGTGGATGCCGTGAATGAAATATTCCAGGCGGGGGATTATTCCAACCGTAAAGCTGAAGATTTTGGATATACAGCTGCAGAAGAAGCCAAATTACTGGAATTGCCCAAAGGCCCGCGCACCAAAGAAGGGGTCCGAAAAGCCGTTTACGACGCCCTGGCTTACGCAATCGGATTCAGAACCGCCGGCGGCGCAGTCGCGATCGTCGATGAAACACGTCCGGGCTTGCGTTTGATGCAGGACCTGGCGGTCTTAAAAATTAATTATTATTGGTTGTGGAAACTGGTTCATCATCAGGCCTCCCTGGATGACAGTGAACAAAGAGTAACCGAACAATATATCGAACAAGTGATTGATGAACAGGTCGCATATATCAAATCAATGGCCGATCCTACGGACGGCCGGGCTGACCGCTTCGAAGATAAAGACTGGGAAGCCGTCGCGCAGACCATCAAGCAGCTGGTAACAGCGCCGCAAATGGTAACCTGGGAATCGGTGGTTATGAACGCCATGATTGATGAGCAGGATGCCGATGTGTTATCTGCACGGTTAAAAGGTGTATTCAGTTCACGCCAGGAATTGGAAAGCGAACTCAAGCGGTTAAGAAATCAAAAGCAAAATTTGCGCCTGATCAAGATCGCCCTGGCCGCGCATGATGAAGTCTTTTACAATCCGAATGTCGTTCAATTGACCGATGCTGAAAAGACAACTCTCCGGGTTAATACCTTACGGATGGTTCCTAAGATCGGAGGTATTTTAGCGGCGGATGAAAGCACCGGTTCCGCCAAAAAACGGCTGGATATGGTCGGGTTGGACAATACTCCCGAGAACCGTCAGGAAATGCGCCGGTTAATGCTGACCGCTCCGGGATTAGCGGAATCCGGAATTAATTCAGTCATACTTTTTAAAGAAACTTTTGATAATGTTGATCTGGAAGGTCGAAATATTGTCCGCGAACATTTGTTAGCGAGAGGTATCCTTCCGGGCATCAAAACAGATGGCGGCCTTATCCCTGATCCGGTTAGTCAAGGAGAAGAATTGGCCAATCCGGACGGATTAAAAAATCTTCCCGGCATGCTCGCCGAATATAAAGCCAAAGGGGCAGTTTTTACAAAATGGAGGACCGTCCAGCATATAAGTCCTGCAACAGGTCTGCCGACGAACCGCAACATCCGGCTCAATGCCGTTGTTCAGGCGCAACAGGCAAAACTGACCCAGGAAGCCGGTCTTGTTCCGATTGTCGAACCGGAAGTCATGTTTGAAAAAGCGGGGCATGACTTAGCGGCAAGTTATGATGCCACGACCAGAACATTGGCCATAACTTTTGATGAGCTGGTTAAAGCCGGTGTTTATCTGGAAGGGATGGTTTTAAAAACCAGCATGATCCTAGCCGGTCAGAATTATTCGGAACAAACCGACAGCCGGACCGTCGGATATGAAACTTTAAAGGGACTATTAAAGACTGTTCCGGCCAAAGTTCCGGCGATCGTATTTTTGTCGGGCGGCCAGGATGATACCCAGGTCGTTGAGAATTTAAATGAAGTGATATTGGCCAGTCAACAGCGGTTCGTGGAAGCCCGCGATGCGGCTGTCACCGAATTAGAAAACGAAGGAAACAACCAGCGCGCGGATGAAGTTCGCGGTTTAACAGAAACCCCGTGGGAAATTTCCTATTCTTTCGGACGCGGTTTACAGCGGCCGGCCCTGTTGGCCTGGAACGGAACAACAGAAGGTTTTGAAGCAGGTCAGCAAACGATGGTAAACACCGCCCAGCAGGTTCAAGCGGCCCGTCTTGGACAATTACACTCCGACAACGCGTTATTAAACGAACCGTTGGAAAAATTAAATCCCGAACAGCTTAATGAATTAAAACAATTGGTCACTGCCGAATTGGATAAAGAACAGGCGACAGGTCTTGTTTGGGATCAAAAGATGCTCGCCACGGAAGAAGACCGGTTAAGGGCCGAAGGCCGCCGGTCAACGACGGAATGGCGGGCCTTGTTGTCTGCTATTGACGCGCAAATTTTAAGGCTTGATGAAGCCATGTTTGCCGAAGGAGATCAATACACCACTGAACTGGCCGGGCAATTGCATCAAATTGACCAACGTCTGGCCTTTTTAAGAGGGAAAGGCGTTGAGTTCCATCCGGAAGTGGGAAGCGCGGCTTCCCTTCAAGAAACCCGGCAGCAGGTGAAAACACAACTCGGCATCGCGTCTGGAGCTGTCACTGAAGAAGACATTGCACAAGTTGTACAGAGAATTTATTTGAACCAGGGATTTGTGTCTGAAGATGCCGCCATGATGAGCGAAGAACAGGCTAAAAAAATGCTTGAAGAACGCGCGGCCTTCAAACTGGAAATCCAGCAGCAATTTGATACCCAACGCCAGGAAGGCCGGCATATTAAGCGGCTTCATACGGCCGATGATATTATCAGGGTCCAGACGCCGCTTCGCCGCCAATGGCGGGTCGCCAATCATGTGGCTGATAAGGCATGGGGTATTTTATTAGATAAATATCTCACGAAAACAGCCGTTAATACGTACGGGCCTTCCGACGAATTTTCAACAGAAGCGATGGCCCGGTCCGGTTTTGAAATTATTTACGATGGTGGATGGCTGGCCGCGTCAGCCGCAGGTCTTTCTGACGAACAGTTGGAAGAACCGGGTTACGTCGGTCGTTTGGCTGTCAGACAATCCCGAAAATTGATGCAAGCGGTCAGAAAACAGGCTGACCGATTAGGAAAATTAACCGATGAGCAAATTTTAGACTTGGCCCAAAAAGGGCAGGTCTATGATTTTTATGTTCCGTTTATGGTTGATTTCGATACGGGTGTCAATGTTGAGACATTGATTCAAGAGGTTTTCTCAGGACGAGGATCTCAAGGAATTATCGAAGAGCCGCTGATCGGGATTATTCATATCGAAGACCAGGAAGACGGCTGCAAACGCTGCGGTCATTTGGGGAGCAAGGTTTTAACACCAACCGAAGGATTCCTCAAACGATTGAATGACGCCAGATTCCAGCTGGATTCCATGGGGCTTAAGACTTTGATCAATGCCCGTACCGATGGTGAAGCCGCGGAATGGATATCCGGTGACGGAGACAGCCGGGATCATCAGTTTATTCTCGGAGTTTCAAGAAAAGTGGAAAACTATGATGATTTCCACAAGGATCTTGAGATTTCCGGTGAAACGTCGGATGTTATTAAGAAAAAAATTGATCAATGGAAAACAGACGCGCGTCTGACGACGATTGCCGAAGCGGTGGTTATCGCCATCCAGGAAAATGGCCTTACGGTCGACACCGCCGAATTCCTTGAATGGTCAAAATATAAAAGTTTCGATGAGGTCAAAGAACACGCCCGGCAGTTCGGGATCAATGTCCTCAACGCGACCCAATGGGATGATTTTGAAAAAGGGTTAAGACAGGAGCAAGGGATCAGCATTTTATGGGATCATAATGTTTCAAAACTGAACGATTATGAACGCCGTAAAATTTTATTTATGATTGAAAGCGGAACGCAGATGGCAACAGCCCGATCCGTGGCTGCGGCCCGTTATTCCGATATATTGTGGATGGAACAGCATCACCCGGACATTGCTCAGATTGAATATTGGGCCAACGCGATTGATGAAGAAATGATCCGATATGTTAAGGAGGAAGTCCTCCCGGTCTGGATCAATCAAATTGATCAATCCAAACAACAGACGGTCTCTGATGTAGTCGCTGAGAAATTAAGACAATATCAGAAAAGAGACATCAGTCTGGCCGGGGCCAGACAAGATCTGGTATCGCTCGGTTTTGATGAAGACGCCGCCAATGATCTGATTTATGCGGCCACAAAAATCAAATCGAATAACACTTCTCCTTCTTTCAACTGGCATGCCGTTGATCCGGCGACCGGCAAACCGAAAATGTCTGACCTCGAATTGATGACATTCTTGAAACGCCAGGCGCCGTACAGTCAATTGAACTTTATCACATATGCCGGGGCCGAGATCAGTGAAGCCAGTGCCCAGCAATTTGCTGAAATGTTCCATAAATACGGCATGCTGGCTTGGGCGGCTTATGCCCTTCAAGGACGGGCGATGGGGAATCCGATGTTTCTGGACAGCCAAGGTTACTCCGGTGCAAATTTGGTCGGTCGCATGAGAGAAGCCGGGCAAGGAAAGAAAATCGGAGCAAGCGCGGCTGATGGAGCCGGTTATACCGGAAAACAATTCGGTCAAAGAGATGTGGCTGTCAAACTTCAAAGTTCCGGTGAAGTTGTCACCTGGCAACAGATCGTTGAAGGGGAAGTAGACCCTGTCACGGCCAAAGTCGATCAGGCCATGAAAGCACAAAGACCGGGCGTAAAGGGGGGGATCGATTTAAACCCTGCCTTGTTAGATCTTCAGATCAAACGCGATGGAAACGGGATTCCGCTTCCAATGCTGCAGCAACCGGTGGATCTTCTGAAGAACATCGAAGGTTTTATTCCGGTGATCATCAACTTAACCCCGGTCTTTAACATGCCGTTTATTTTAGGGTTTGCCGGACCGGATGATGACCCGACGAAATTCAGTTATGACCATGAATATCAAAGTGATGAACCGAAGGCCAAATTGGAAGATGATGTGTTTGACCAAATAAGCCTTTTAAAATAATAGTTTTGAACAAGAAAAATCCCGTTAGAATTGTTTTCTAACGGGATTTTTTTGTTAGGCCAAAAATATAGTTGCATAATGGGTTACTTATATTAATATATATGCAAGTTGATTGTCCCGGATCGTTTGAAAAAAGGTTTGGGCGTAAATTTTTTCTAATATTGCTGGTTGCGCAGCCGGTGACGGCCGTAATATAATTGATAAGGTAATGTGGCCCCGTAGCTCAGTTGGATAGAGCAACAGCCTTCTAAGCTGTGGGTCGCACGTTCGATTCGTGCCGGGGTCGCCATTCCATTCAATACCTTTCCCCACATATGAAGATTTTTAAGAAAATAGTAGTCGGTCTATTTTTAGTGGTTTTCTTAATATTCCTCGGGTTGTATTTATACATCCAATTTTCAGCCAGGGATTTTATACAGGCCAGACTGATGAAATCTCTTCATCGGCAAGTCCACCTGGATCATATTTCCTATCATTTTCCTTCCGGATTTAAAGCCACGAATGTCAGTGTGGATGATTACCTCACGATTAAGCGAATGTATGTTCAATTTAACCCGAAGACGCTGTTTGAAAAGAATATTGAAATTGTTCAGCTGGAACTGGTCGACCCGACCATGGTTCTTACTCAAAAATCGGGACCGGCTATCACAGAAGAAGCGCCCAATGCAAACCCCGCGTCTGCGGATAATAGCACAGGAAACAAATACACCTATAGTATTAAAAAAGTTATTATCAACAACGGTCTTTTAAATTATATCAATAAGAAAACCAGTCAACCCGTCATTGTTGAGATGACCCATTTGAAAGGCCAGCTGTTGAACCTGGAAATTCCTATTACTTCGCACCAGATACAATATAGTCTCGAAGCGATGACGAATATTAAAAACACCCCCTTTGAGAAAAATATGATTTACGCCAAAGGCTGGATTGATTTGGCCAGAAAGGATCTGCAGGGAACGATTAATGTCCGGGACCCAAAAGGCCACGATCAGATGAAGGTCAAACTGGACGCGGTGAATAACGACTTGTCGGTTGACGGGGTGATTAAGCTTAAAGCGAGTCAGATCAATGATTCGGCTTCCGTGATCATGAATCAGCTGATCCAGGATGGAGATGAAAACCAGGATTTACAGCTTGAGGCCGGTTTTTCATTTAAAAGGAAACTGGATGATTTCCGGCTGGATGATCTGAAAATTCCATTTAATGGCGTCGTCCGGTCGACTGATGCGCCTTAAAAGAATTTATTGCTCTTAAAACAAATTATGTTAAAATGTTGCGCTAAACAAGATAGAAGTAGATAGACGGGTCAGTCGATTATTAGAGTATTCTTCGGTTCGTCTCATATTTAAAGATTTGAGTGGTGGCTATAGTTCAGTTGGTAGAACACCTGATTGTGGTTCAGGACGTCGCCGGTTCGAGCCCGGTTAGCCACCCCTTGTTTGTCCCCAAGTCAAAACTGGGTCTGTAGAGGCCACAGAAGTTGGTTTGGGGCTTTTAGCCTCACCCTGATCAGTGATCGGGGTGAGGTTTTTTACGTTTGCGAGGAATCCGGAGAGTTTTTCCTGTTCTAGATATACATTCATTATTATCTTATCTTCATAAACTATTATATTTTGTATCAATGCTCTGAGAAGATTCTTTTGCACCGCAGGGGGGACGCCATCCAGATGTTTTAAAGCAGTCTTTATATTTTCGTGAACATGCTGGCCTGAATGAGCACTAATTTGTGCCGTTTTTCTTTCCTTTTCAAGATTTTTAATTTCATCATCAAGGGTTTGGATTTCATTTTCCATGGATGTCAATTTGTTCTTGAAAGTTAAACCTTGAGGTATGCTATTCTTTGCGGCTAGGTTGAGAAGGTTTTCAACTTCATGGCGCAGAGTATTAAAGCGGATCCTTTTTTCGTGAAGTTTTTCCTCGACTTTCTCAAATTTTATTTCAGATTCGTGTATCGCCGTGCCGATTGCACGTGTGATCACTTCTTGATCGTCAGAAGCGCGTTTAAAGTAGCTGAGGATAGCTTTATCAAAGTCAGGCGCAGAGATGCGTTTATATGAGCATCCCAATCCTTGGCGAGATCGACCACATTCATAGTAATAAAATTTTTTGCCAGTGTGTCCCTTGTAACCTACCCCTACTAAGCTACTATTACACTTTCCGCATTTCATTAATCCACTCAGTAAATGTTCGTACCCATCTTTATTCTTCCAAAACCTCCGCCCGGGCGTTTTAGCGCTCATCAGTTTATTCGCTTTTTCCCACATTTTCTCCTCCACTAATGGTTGATGTTTACCGCGGTGAGTTTCACCGCTGTAGTGAATGTACCCCTTATAAAATGGGTTTTTAATAATGTGTGCAATGCCCTGCCTACGCCATGGAATTTTATTGGCTGTGAACACTTTTCGGCTCATCAGTTCGTGGGCGATTTCTGCTTGAGATTTATTATTTGCCGCCATTTCCCAAATGACTTTAATGTGAGGAGCCATGGTTTCATCAAGAATAATTCGAGTTGGTTGCTTGCCGTTTGGTAAAGGGGGCCCGTCAGGAATAATTTTATAACCGATAGGAGCTTTGCCGCCTGTACGCATCCCCTGTCTAGCGCGTGCTATAAATGCGGCTTTAACGCGTTCGCCAGTTAATTCGCGCTCAAAAGCAGAGAGAAGTCCAAGAATTCCGATAACAACGCGACCGATAGCGGTGGAGCTGTCCAGATTTTCCCGCACCGAAACAAAATCGACATCATGCTCATTGAAGAGGTCGATCATTGCGTAGAGGTCGCGGGGATTGCGGGTCAAGCGGTCAAGTCGGAAGAAAATAATACCGTCGAATTCCCGTTTATTGCTGTTGATGCTTTCAAGAATCTTCTTTATGCCGGGGCGATTTAGATCTTTGGCTGAATAACCATCATCATTGATGATGCCTTTGTTGCCAAATTCAGAAAATTCGTGCCCAAATGCATCAAGCATGTTTTTGCAGTGATGCGCTTGGGCATCAAGAGTCGTAAAATCGCCCATCGCTTGCTCATCGGTTGAGCATCGGGTGTAAATAATGTAGTGTTTTTTCTTTCCGTTATTGTTTGTTTTTAGCATTGATCTGCCTTTGCGTCACCAACCCTATCCAACCCCCGCAACAAGTCAAGCTTTTTCAATCATAGCCATAACTCGTTAAATTACATATATTTAAGCTTTGAACAATTTAATTGTTGAGCCGAGATTTAGATCAGCAGAAGACGCACTCATTCCATAGACGGCCTCAGCACTTCCCCCCAGCCTTATACGGTCTTTTTCTAACAGGTACCGAAAATATTTTGTTGTTTGAAAGATTTTTCCGGCACTTTGCAGAAAAACACCGTATAGGGCTGTTGGAGGGGAAAATTAATGGGGCATAGCACAGAACAACTTTTTCAGAAACGGTTTGCAGGAAGAATTGAGGTTGCTTATCGCATTCAACCGATAGATGGGGAAGAACGGCAGTTTCATCAAAAAAGACTCAGTGACGCCATAAAGGCAGTCATGACCGCTCTTCTTAAACGTGAGCCGACACAGGAGGAACTTCTGGGCATTACTCCAATCGTTGTCGGTACAAAGAAAGGCGAGTCATGAGGTCTTTTGCAAAGAGGCACTTCGCATAAGTGGAGGTGTCTTTATCGATTGTAAATATTATGGACTATTTCAACCATGGGAAATCAAACATGCTCGGGAATTGGTATGGCAGTTTCAGAGAAATTTTCCCACTCTTGCACGCGAAGGCAAGGAAGACCTTTTACAGGAATGCCTTATTCATTGGTATTTCAAAAAGGGACACTACGATCAATCAAAATTAGTCGCCTGTAAAACATTTATGAGCCAAGTCATCGAGAACAAACTTAAAGATATTTTGGAAGTAAAAGAGAGACAGAAACATAAAACGATTTTTAAAAGTGTATCAATTGATGATTTGCTTAACGGGATCGACGACGATTCATATTGTCAACAGTTAGCAATTGATGATGAGAGGTTCAAGTCAATCCTTAAGTCTGACATCAATCTTATTTTGTTGAGTGCTTTGGAAAAACTTTCCGGCAGACAACAGGAACTTTGCCGGTTGATCAGAGAAGAAGGGTTAAGCCTTAATCAGGTCAGCAAAAAGTTGAACATTCCACGGGCGACGTTATACGACGAGGTTTTACGTATTCGAGAAGTGTTCCGAAAAGAAGGGCTTAAAGATTATTTATAAAGTGAGGGATCCATGAAAAAGGTTTGTAGATTTCTATTTGATGACGATATCGAAAGCAATTTGATTGAAGCCGAGATCACGCAGGCAATACTCACGGCGGAAGATGTTTTCGGCCAGCCTAAAGTCCGGTTGAGCGCCTCTTACTTGGTTTCAAAGAACAAAGCGGTGATTGATGTTACCGACGATGTCGGAGAACACATCGCGCGGGTATTCACCGGACGCATGAGCCGTAAAGTCGGACAAGAACGCTTCACTGTAGATCGTATTAATTCTAAAGATTGAAAGGAGCACTATGAGCGAGAAGAAAAAACCCAATGAGGAAAAATATTTCATTCGATGTTTGCGGTGTGACCATAAATCACAAGTTGCAGGCGTAGCTAAATGCAAACATTGCGGCTCATATGCTGTGAGGTTTATTGTAAAGAAAAGACGATGATTTATGGATTTATCTTTATCCAAAGAAAAACAGCTGTTGAAGTGGGTTCGTGACAGACATGTATTCTCAAAAGTGGAGGTAATTTCTTATGGAATAAGAAATTATTATATACGTGCAGATCGAACAATTCGTGATTTTGTGAGAGAAGGGATTGTTAAGCGATTAAATAAGGATGAGTGTAATAAACGAAACTTAAAAGGCAATATGGCGTGGTATGAGTTTGTAAGTGCCCCAAGTAATGTTATTAAAAACGGACGTGACTGAATGAATCGATATGCTCAAGAAGCTATTAATTTGGCTGAATTAATAACAAAGAAACAAATTGCTTATGGTGATTCGTTTGGTCAATCCAAGCGGATCATAGAGGTTTTGTATCCTAAGGGAATTGCACCGGAGCAATATCAGGATGCATTAGCCATGATCAGAATCATCGATAAACTTTTCCGGATCGCTAACAAGAAATTTGCATTTGATGAAGATCCATGGCAGGACATTGCCGGGTATGCCTTGCTTAGTTTCGTACAGCAAATGGATAATTAGGAAATGGAACAGTGGCAGAAGATCGAGTCGATATCAGAGATTTGCGGGATGGCGGTTTTTTATGGCTGGACAAGTCAGCTTTAGAATTTATTAGCAGGAAAACTGGTAATACAGCGGTTGTTGTTTATTCATGGCTTTGTTATTACGCCAATGCCAAAGCTCAAAATTGTTTTCCTTCCATTACGACCCTTGCCAATCATTGTCAGATCAGTCGTCGCACAGTCATGCGCATCATAATCCAGCTTGAACGGATTAAAGTTGTCACGATTGAACGTCAGCACGGCAAGCCCAACGTTTATAAACTTTTGGATGTTAAGAGAACACCAGCAAAAACTAGTGACATGGATGTCACTAGTGACACGGGAGGCACTGGGGTAGGTGCTGTGGTGTCACCACCACTAGTGACACCACAGACACTCGAACAAGAATTAAATAAACAAGAATTAATTAACAAGTCAGCAAGCTGTCTTTTTGATTTCTGGAAAGATGTAAAACTTCCCTATGCCATGCCGACAACACAGGTCATTGGAGAATTGGATGCATTATGCCAGCAGTTGATTGAAGAGGTTAACCTTTATCGATTCATTTTGGATTTTAGGACTGAGAGGGGATACCCGCCCCCACCGGATGCTTTAATCAACGCTTGCCGTAAGTATGAACGGTATAAAGATCGCGTTGATAATCCTTGGGGATGGTTTCACACGATGATTGATGTTAAAAGCGGGGAGTATTTTGCTAATGAAGAGGTTAAACAGCACGAGAAGCTTAAGAAGGAACCGCCGACCGTGGGTAAGATCCTTGCCCAGATGGCGAAGGATGTTTAGAAGATTTTGGTTCCCCCCATGGGGGGTGCCGGGCGCGGGTCGGGCGAGGCGCAGGTCGTCAGTGATATTGGCGAAAAAAATTGATGTCAATGTCACTGATTTTGGGCATTTACGCTGATGTATGAATTCAGTCGTTTGTAACTTAACTAATTTATATCATTGAGGTTACGTCAAGGAGGCAAGTGTGGCAAAAATCAATATAAAGCCGGAAATCTGTGACATCAACATGGCCGACTTAAAACCGGCACCGTATAACCCGCGGGACATAAGTAATGATGCTTTATCCGGTCTTCGTCATAGCTTGGAGAAGTTTGGGTATGTGGATCTGTTGGTCGTTAATAAACGGAACATGCGTATCATATCTGGTCATCAGCGGTACAAAATATTGCAGGCGGACGGTATTCAAACGGTAACGGCCATTTTAGTTGATGTTGATGAGATTCAAGAACAAGCCATGAATGTCACGCTCAACAGTCCTGAAATCACCGGTCAGTGGACAGCGGCACTGATTCCCCTTTTGGAGAGATTAAGAAATGAAGCGTCCGAGGATTATATCAATCTTCGTCTTAAAGATTTGCGGGAGAGAGTAGGGGATATGGGTGTTGAAAGTTTAGGGGATGGTAAAACGTTACCGGATGATATTCCAAAACCGCCTGAAGAAACAATTACTCAAAAAGGTGATCTTTGGATTTTAGGCAATCATCGTTTGCTTTGTGGTGACAGTACAAGTGATGAGGATGTGACGCGATTAATGGATGGTCATAAAGTCAGTTTATTTTCGACCGACCCGCCGTATTGTGTTGATTACACCGGTGCGAATAGACCAAATGGCGGGCGGGATTGGTCGAATGTTTATCACGAGATTGATATTCCGGACGCGGTTGATTTTATACGGAAGTTTTATAAAGCAGGGTTAAAGCATATTCATGAGGGGACGGCATTGTATTTATGGCATGCGTCCAAGCGCAGATCCGATATTGAGGGGATCTGTAAAGAACTCGGTATTCTTATTCATCAGGAAATTGTTTGGGTCAAGCCGTGTGCGATCTTGACATATTCATTTTATTCATGGAGACATGAACCATGTTTGTTGATGTGGATTAAAGGCAATAAGCCAGATTATAAACCTGAAAATAAATCTATTGGCAGTGTGTGGCCTGTTGATTATTTACGTTCAGGTGATCCAACAAAGCCAGAATATCACACTGATGTTTGGGAATTGGATTGGGAGGGTAAGAAGCGTAATCCCGGCCTTGATCATCCAACCGTTAAGCCGACGGAAATTTTTGCTATTCCCATGCGTGTGCATACAACGCCCGGTGACATTTGCTATGAACCGTTTAGCGGTTCGGGATCGCAGTTGATTGCAGGCGAGCGTCTAAATAGGCGGGTGTTTGCTATGGAGATTGAACCTGTCTTCTGTGATGTGGCAGTCCGACGCTGGGAGGAATTCACTGGGAAGAAAGCACAGAGAGCGTAAAGGTTCATGGATGAAAAGAAAACTAATCTCGCGGAAATCGCAAGAAAGAAGCGGTACATTTCGCTCGTTGAGAAAATGGGGCGCGGTGCCGCGCTTAGCCCTAAAGAAATTAAAGAGTTGGATGTTTTTGAGAAATCCGAGGCGAAAAAACCAGACATTGTTATTAACGACGGCACCGTCGATTTGCCGACCATCTCTTTGTATCTTGACAAGTCCACGCGCATGGTTAGGCGGTATATTACTCAGGGTATGCCTATTATTCATGATAAATCAGGAGAGACATTTCGGTTTAAAGTCAGCGAGGTATTCAAGTGGTATTACAGCGGTAAAGGATCTGATGAAGACGGCGGAAAATATTGGGATAAGGAATACAAGAAAAGTCGTGCTCAGATCAACAACCTTCTTTTAGCTGAAAAAAAAGGTGCATTGATTGCATTCGATAAGCATGTATCGATTGTCAAAAATCAAGTCAGGGGAATCAAGACGGGGTTTTTAAGGTTACCCAAGCATGTGGCACCAAAACTTCATCAACAGGATCCGAAGGTTATTTGCGACATTCTTGATGAGGAAATCAGATTTATCATCAATCAATTCGCGGAGGCACTCAATGCCAATAAATCTGGAAAAAGAAATACTTAAGACGGTTATGCCGTATGCCGCACAGGAATGGGTTTTGCCGGAGAAAATTACAGTGAGTGTCTGGGCGGACAGATACAGACGGTTGGATGTAAAGACTTCCGCGGAGCCGGGGCAGTGGTCAACTTCAAGAACTCCCTATTTAAGGGGAATTATGGATGCGTTTACGGATCCGTATGTGGATGAGATAACCGTCATGGCCGCATCTCAAGTCGGGAAAACAGAAGCGATGTATAACATGCTGGGATTCGTGCTCGATCAGGATCCGGGCCCCACGCTTATGGTCATGCCGCGGGCAGATGATGCCAAGAGTGTTTCCTATAACCGTATTAAGCCGATGATCGAATCTTCTCCGGCACTTAGTCAGTACCTGCCTAAGAATGCTGATGAGATCACCAAACTCGAATATCACTTTGACCGGATGATTATTTATTTCGCGGGGTCAAACAGCCCTGCAGATTTAGCTTCCCGCCCGATACGGTACTTATTTTTAGATGAGGTCGATAAATATCCAAGGTTTTCCGGCCGGGAAGCGGATCCGATTAAATTAGCATCTGAACGTCAGAAAACATTCTGGAATAAGAAGACGGTGAAGGTTTCAACACCGACAACGCGGGAAGGATATATTTTCCGTGAGTATGAGAAATCAGACCAGCGCAGGTTTTATGTGCCATGCGTGCATTGTGGTAAGAAACAAGCTTTGGTTTTTGGACAGATTAAATGGCCGAAAGAAGAGGCATCCGCGGAGCATATTAAAAATGACCGGCTGGCGTGGTATGAATGCGTGCATTGCCATGGACGGATTGATGATATTCATAAACAGCGCATGATGTTAAATGGTGAATGGATTGCTGAAGGAGATCACAAGAGCCGCAATCGCGGATTTTGGATCAGTTCATTATATTCACCGTGGCTTACATGGAGCGATATCGCTTGTGAGTTTCTTAAATCAAAAGATTACATTGAACTGTTGATGAACTTTGTCAATTCGTGGCTTGCGGAGGTATGGGAAGAGAAAGCAAGCAAAACGAAGCCGGATGAGTTGGCTGAACTTGCTTTAAGTTATCCCAAAGAAGTTTTGCCGGATGGAGTGATTGTGTTGACTGGCGGTGTTGATGTGCAAAAGGATCATTTTTATTTAAGCATTCGCGGGTGGGGGTACGGGCAGGAATCATGGTTGATACTTGCAACACGAGTGGAAGATTGGGCGGATGTTGAACAGATCATGTTTAAATCCGAATATCCATTTCAGTTGAACCCAGAAGATTCCTTGCCGGTACGTTTAACCTGTATTGACAGCGGGCATAGGACTTCGGAAGTTTATGAAATTTGCCGTCAGTGGCGGGATATTGCCCGGCCTATTAAAGGGCAACAACATTTAAGCGGTGTGCCCTTTAAAGTCAGCAATATCGATAAGTTTCCAGAAACAGGTCATATGATCCCGGGCGGATTATCGTTGTGGCATATTGATACGTCTTATTTTAAAGATAAAGTCACACGGTTTGTCCAGAATTCAAAGATGGACGGCTTAGGCGGATGGCATTTATACAAGGACATCCATCAGGAATATTTAAAGCAATTTTGCGGTGAACATAAAATTATTATTCGTGATCGAAAGCATGGGAAAACGATAGAAGAATGGCGACCCGTCACTGGTCATGCGGCAACGCACTTTCTTGATACGGAAGTTTATGCCACATCCGCGGCTGAAATGTTACGGGTTTTTTCTATGCAACCACAAGATGAAAAGCGCAAACGAAGCCGTGAATCAAAAGAGGATACGTGGATTTTAAAGCAAAACAATTGGGTCAGGCGCAATGGCTGAGTGGATTAAAAAGCAAGGATGGCTGGATGGATACGTTAAGCCTGCCAAGAAGAATGATATCGAGGTTAAAGAAAAAAGTAATGTCATGGTTCATGTTCCATTGAGGTGTCCAGCTTGCCGGTCGAGAAAAGTCCGTTGTTATGGTGCAGATAAACCAATTTTGTATTACAAATGCGTTGATTGTGAGAATAAATTCAAAGTGATTGAGAAGGAGGAGTAGATAAATTTTCAGTATTTCTGAACCAGTTTATTGACTGCACAATATTGATAATGATAGTTTAACTTTGTAACCAATTTCAGGGGACGCTCTGAAATTGTTAAAGCGGCAGTTTGGGTGCCCAAACCACTCAACTGCCGTTTTTTATTTTAGGAGTTCGTCAGAATGAAAAAATTTCTTCGCCAATTAAATATCGCAATATTGATGTGCTTGTTATGGGCGGGTTTGGCGTTTGCGACGGCTGTGAACGTATTACCAACCGGCGACGGCGATATAAGCGGAACTTGGACATATTCATCGGGTTCAACTGGATATAATTTGGTCGATGAAACTTCCGGCGGTGATGCCGATTATATAGTGTCACCAAATGTGGCAAATACTTATTATTATTTTACCTTCCCATCCATTACTTCCTCGACCGTTCCAACCGGATCGACCATCCAAGATGTAAAAATAACTTACCGCATTAAAGATTCCAGCGGAACAAACAATATGCGGGCGGCATTAAAAATTAACGGGACTCGCTATGGGACAACGGATGCCGGTGGCAACCCGAGTGTGACTTTCGCTGATAGGACATATACCTTCACAACAAATCCAGCCACGTCTGCCGCATGGACTATCGCTGATATTCGCGGCACAGGATCAAATCCATTACAACAAATTGGTTTGAACTCTACTGACTCTTCGCCATCTATGACGGTTTCACAATTTTATATGACGATTGATTATACCGCGCCATTTTCGGATAACTTTGAAACCAACAATTTAAGTAACTGGACAGGAACGACAACAACCAATGGAACGGCGGCAACCAGCAGTACTGTCGCGCATGGGGGAACGTATTCATTGAAGATTCATACCAACGCGGCCGCCCCGGATGCGAACATGGCCTATGCCTATAAAAGCATCTCGCTGGGCGCGGAAGTTTGGTCTAAGTTTTGGGCGTATTATCCATCATCAAATGTTTATGATCACGGTGAAGCGTATCTTGTGCAAACTTGCGAGGGTTCCAATTGCGCGAATCAGCTTTCAACTCACGGATTAATACCGCATACATGGTCACTCTTAGCTTATGCCAATAGCGTTTCACCTCCCGCGTCTTATGACAATGATACAGGGAGATATATTATTCAGCCCGACACGTGGTATTGCATCGAAACAAGAGATTTTACGGATAACACGGTAGGCAAAATTGAAACATGGGTGGATGGAGTCAAGGCGGCTGTTTATACCGGAGATACGAAACTTACTGCTGTGGGCCCCGGTCAGTTTAATTTAGGTCAAATATGGACTTATGACAGTCAACCGGCGATTGATGTTTATTATGACGATGTTCAGGTAGGGACAGAACAATTTGGATGCACGAAAAGTATTCCTGCAATCTCAACGGTTTCGGATAATTTTAATGATAACTCCATAGATACAGCCAAATGGGCTTATGTCGATTGGAACGATGGTACTGCAGGGGCAATGAGCGAGGTCAATTCGCAGATTGAATTTGCGACTACGACCGCTGGCATCGACAACGTTTTTTACACTCAATATTACGATCTCACTGGAGGATCCGCATCAATCAAATTGGTCGATGCCGGTAATCAATCTCTTTCAACTTGGGAAACAGGGATGGATATCAACACCATTGACGGTTATGTCGGTTTTGACATAACCGGCGGAACAATCTATGCCCAAGACACTGGAAATTCTAGCCTAGCATCTGCCGCGTACAACCCCGCCACCATGTCGTATTTAAAGATTCGGGAAAGTTCAGGAATTACTTATTGGGATTATTCTGCTGACGGCGGGTCGTGGAACAATTTGTATTCAGAAGCGAACCCTATCGATATGTCGACGGCTATCTTTGAAATTTGGTCTTATTCCGAAACCGAAGCGTCAACAACGATAGCAAAATACGATGATTTTAATATTGTCGGGACGCCTGTCGATAACTATTCCGGCAGAGGAATTGGTCGGGGAATAGGAAGGGGCGTGTGCCGATGAAAAAGATTTTAAGTATGCTTTTACTATTTTTGCTTGTCTTTTGCGGATCGGCGCATGCGATTGAGATTGTAAGACAGAAGAACATCGCAACCAAGATTGTTTTCCCGATGATTGATGCGGACGGAGATACGATCACGGGAGCGTCTGGGCTGGATAGTGAGGAAACTCATTGGGACAACGGTACAAACCCTTCAACCTTTACTGATTTAACGAATGAAGCAACCGAGGTTGGCTCGACAGGTATTTATTATCTCAGCTTGACCTCGGGTGAAATGAATCAGGATTACGTCGCTATTCAGGTTAAAACTTCAACTTCTGGCGGAAAAACACAGCATATTTTGATTAGGACGACCGCTGGAGATCCAAAAGCCGCGGCTACGGTTACAACGGCAGGCAATTCAATTGATGTTGCTTCGACTGGAGAGGTCGGACTCGACTTCTCGAATATTAAGAATGCAACGGGGGCAACGACCTTAACCAATATTACCGTTCCAACCGTGACGGATGTTACAAATGCTGTTGGTGTTAAAACCGGAACGGGTGCCAATCAATTAGACGTAGCCAGTGGCCGCATTAAATCAGATGCGGTTTATTGGAATGGTACAGCTGTTGCCACGCCGGATACGGCTGGCTATCCCAAGGTCACCATAAAATCCGGGACAGGGACAGGTGAAGTTTCTCTGTCTTCAGGCGCGGTCACTGTCGGCACGAACAGCGATAAGACGGGATACAGTTTAACTCAATCATTCCCTACAAACTTTTCAAGTTTAGCCATCGATGGAAGCGGTCGAGTGGATCTCGGCAAATGGATAGGTGTGGCTCCAAACGCGCTTATTTCCGGACGCGTAGATTCTAACGCCCAAGTCGTGGGAGATAAAACGGGATACACCGTTTCGACGGTTTCCGATAAGACAGGATATTCATTAAGCGCGGCGGGCATGGCGTTATTTTTTACAACGGATACAACAAAAATTTATGCTGATGCTGTTACGGGCAGTGTTGTCAAAGAAATTTCCGATAACGCAGGGGGTTCCGCCTTAACAGTTCAGGATATTGTCGATGGAGTTTGGGATGAGCCAATTTCCGGTCATTTGACTTCAGCAACTACTGGAGCGGCTCTTAATGCGGCTGGTTCTGCCGGGGATCCGTGGACAACGCCTCTGCCCGGCGCTTATGGATCCGGAACAGCGGGATACATCATTGGAAACAATATCAACGCCACAATATCGAGCAGATCTAGTCATACAGCCGCAGATATTTGGGCTATTACAACAAGATTGTTAACCGCAGGAACAAATATCAGCCTTGCCAAAGGAACAGGCATTACAGGATTTAATGATCTAAGCGCGGCTCAAGTCAATACCGAAGTGGATACCGCGTTAAGCGATATCAAGCTCGACAAATTATTAAATGCCACATCGACATTGTCTTCGGATGTTACGCTTGGTTCAGTCATCGGACAATTGCTTGATAATGGAACATCTTGGAGTTTTGACAGGACGACCGATAGCTTGGAGGCATTAAGAGATAGAGGAGATTCGGCATGGATAACAAGCACATTAGCGGCCTCGGATATTTGGGCATATAGCACAAGGGTTCTAACTGCAAATACAAACCTAAATGACCCATCAGCCGCAGTGATCGCGGATGCAGTTTGGGATGAGGCAAGGTCAGGTCATACGACTGCGGGAAGTTTCGGGCAAGGGGTTGCATCCGTTCAAGGGAACGTGACCGGATCAGTTAATAGCGTAACAACCGGAGTCACGGTCACGACGAATAACGACAAAAACGGATATTCTTTAACTCAATCTTTTCCCCCTAATTTTTCCAGTCTGAACATCGATTCAAATGGCCGCATTGATTTAAGCAAGTGGCTGGGGGGAACACCCAACGCTCTCATCTCTGGACGTGTAGATTCTAATGCTCAGGTCGTCGGCGATAAAACGGGCTACAGTTTAACGCAATCCTTCCCTAGCAATTTCAGTTTACTTTCCATTGATACCAATGGCCGGATCGATCTTAGCAAATGGCTTGGTGTAGCCCCCAACGCTTTAATTGCTGGACGAGTTGATGCGAATGCCCAAGTTGTCGGTGATAAATCGGGATATTCATTAACACAGAGTTTCCCTTCCAATTTTTCTGCATTCGCCATCACTGCTGGCGGCGCAGTTACTGTCGGCACAAATAATGACAAAACTGGATATACGTTAACATCCGCACAGGAAGACGCAATCGTTGACAAAGTATGGGATGAATCAAGGAGTGCTCACGTTACGAGCGGGTCATTCGGTCAAGGGGCGGCTTCGGTGCAGGGAAACATTACGGGCAGTGTCAATAGCGTTACGTCGGGAGTTACGGTTTCCACAAACAACGATAAAACTGGATACCGTTTAAGCGCAACTGGCATTGATGACGTTTGGGATGAATCTCAAAGCGGCCACACTGGTGCTGGAACGTTTGGAAAATATTTAGACGTTCAAGTTTCATTGGCGACAGCGCCATCAGCGGCAACAGTCGCTAGTGCTGTCTGGGAAGAAACATCGAACCATGTTACAGCAGGAACAATGGGCAAGAAATTAAACGATGCGGCATTAGCTGGCAATCCTTGGGAAGCGGCAAGTATTTGCGATGGATTAAACGCAGGTCAATGCTTGAGTTCCATTAAAGATTCAACGGATGGCGATAAAGAAGGATCCGACTACACCGGAATTGAGAAGACCATCCGGTCGCAGAGGTAAAGATGGATTATATCCAAGTCAATAAAGCGCATACAGAGGTTGTCGGGATCCCGGAATCCGAAAGCGGTCAGGTTGTCACATTTCAGATTTTTAGGGCAAGCGACAATTCGTTGTTCGCGTCTGGAAATGCTGTTTATGTGGGCGGGCTTAATTGGAAAATTAGTTTTACTCCAACCGCGTTGGATGTTTATGCCATCGATGTTTACAACCAAGATTTGGATGTCACGTATTCAAGGAGTGTGCAGGCAGTCAGTAGTGCCACATTGTCACAGCCGGTTGGAGATGATGAAACACCGACAACCAGCGAATTGATTGTGCTGATTGATAAAGCGATTGCAACAAGGTTACGGGGCGGTGGGGTACAGTCGTATTCAATCGGCGGGCGCAATATTCAATATATGACGCTTTCAGAATTAAGAAATTTACGCGCCGATTTAGGCAAACAAATAGCCGCAGAAAATGGCGGCGGAAGAAATTATGCAAAATTCGTCAATCCGGACTAAGAAAACTTTTGCTGATCGAGTCGATGATTTTATCGGTGTCTTCTCGCCAGAGACAGCGGAAAAGCGCAAGTATTTTCGTTTTTTAACAAGATCGCTTTTAGGGTCTTATCGCGGAGCGGATATCGGGCGGTTACGCGGTTCATGGATCCCGGGCGGCGGGTCAGCTGATTCGGATTTACATCCCGATCTTTCAAAACTGCGTGAACGAAGCCGAGATTTAATCCGTAATGACGGTATCGCGTCAGGCGCGATCGACACCGTTATTACCAATATTATCGGTTCAGGGATTCGTATGCAAAGCCGCATTGATAAAGACACGCTGGCTATTAATGAGGATGTTGCAGACAAACTGCAGAAGCAAATCGAAAAAGTTTGGGAACGCTGGGTGCCTTTTGCGGATGCAGGGCAGAGGTTGAGTTTTTATGGATTGGAAGAATTGTCAGAACGGCAGAGATTCATTAACGGTGAGTCAATCATTGTTCCACTTCGCGTGTTTGATTCAAAGAAACGTAGACCATATTCATTGATTTTGCAAACGATTGAATCTGATCGGTTGGATACACCAAGCGATTTGATCTTTAACAAGAATATCCGCGCGGGTGTTGAAGTCGGCGAATACGGTGAGCCGGTTTCGTATTTCGTTAGAAAAAATCATCCCGGTGATTTTCTTTACGGCAGGCGTTATAGCAATTCAAGTGAGAATTTTATCAAGTACCCCGCGCTCAATGACCTAGGCGATCCGAATATTTTTCATTTATATCATGTGAAGCGTTCAGGTCAAACACGCGGGGAACCTTTCTTTTCATCGGTCATGAATATGTTTAAAGATCGAGCAGATTACATGGAAGCGGAAATCGTCGCGGCTCGGGTCGCGGCGTGTTTTGCCATTTTTATTAAGAAAACAAATTCTTATGAGGTCAGTCTTGCGAGGTCTAAGCCGGAGAACAACAAGCGGGTCGAAGAATTAAGCCCCGCAATGATCGAGTATTTAAATGAGAACGAGGAAATACAGCCCTTTAACCCCAATCGTCCGGGCGGGACATTCGGGATATTCATGGAGAGGATTTTGCGTGATATATCTGCGGGCTTAAATATTCCTTATGAAATTCTAGCGAAGGACTTTTCAAGGTCGAATTATTCCAACACGCGTGCGGCTTTATTGGAAGCGCGAAGATTTTTCATGATGCAACAGCGATTTATCGCTGAGAACCTTTGCCAGCACATCTTGGTCATATTGTTGGAAGAGGCGTATTTGAAAGGCGAATTGCCGATTCTTGATTTCTATCAGAACCGCGACGCGTATCTTCGCACGCGATGGATCGCCCCGGGCTGGCAGTGGGTGGATCCGGAAAATGAAGTCAATGCATCAACGGAAGCGGTAAATAACAATCTTTCGACTTTAGCGGAAGAAGCGGCGGCGCAGGGGCAGGACTGGGAAGAAAATCTGGAACAGCGGGCGCGAGAACTTAAGAAGATCAAAGATTTAGAAGAGAAATACGACATTGAGATGACAGTTGACGCAGGTAAGGTTTCACAGACAGAAAAGCCAAAGGGGAAAAATGTCAGCCAAGAAGATAAAAGTGTCAGTCAATAACCCGGCCTGCATGGAAAAGGCAAAGAATATTTTAGTCGAGGTTATAGAAAAAGGGGGCAAGGATGAACGAAATAAAAAACGCTCAAAGAAGGCTTGAAACAGCTTTTGGTATTAAAGAAGGCAAGTCCGGCATCGACCGTACTTTTGAAGATGACAAATATAAAGGTGTGATTAGGGGATTCGCAGTCATGACAGAAGGGCATGTCAAAGATATGCGCGGCTGGCAAATCGATAATGTCACATTATCTCAAATTATTGAGGCAGGCAATAAAGCCCAGCTGGGCTTAAAGTCGCGGTTTGGTCATCCCAACATGAGCAGTACCGCACTTGGTACATTTACCGGGCGGGCAAGAAATTTCAGGAAAGACGGCAACATTGCCCGGGCTGACCTTTTTATCAGTAAAACCGCTTATGAAACGCCCGACGGTGATATCGCATCATATGTCTTGGATTTAGCTGAAAAGGATCCCGATGCGTTTGGTACATCAGTTGTTCTTGGAGATTTTGATTTGGAATATGCGGACAAAGAAAAAGATAAAGACGGCAAAGATTTACCGCCAAGGCTTCGGGTCAGTTCGTTGATGGCGGTTGATGTCGTTGATGATCCCGCGGCCAATGACGGCATGTTCAATAAGCACTTTAACGCGAGTGTCGAGCTGTCGGCAAAAGCCACGGAGTTTGTGAATAAACTTCTTGATAATCCCGACGCCTTGGAATACGTAATTTCATTCTTGGAGAGGTACAGCGTTAATCGGGTTGACATAAACAAAAACACAGTAGTTTTAGAAAACAAGGAGGTTTCGATGGAAACAAAAGTGTTAACAGTAGATGAGTTGAAAAAAGATAACCCTGATGTGGTTTCGACTTTACAAAACGAAGCCATTAAAGATGAGCGCGTCCGTTGTTCGACCATTGTTAAGACAGCGAATAAAGAATTTGCTGGCATGGGCATGGATTCAATCGTTGAGGAATCTATTGATAACGGCAAAACCGTGGATGCAAGTTTAGCGGCCATGCGCGGTAAACGTCTTGAGGACTTAAAGCAAAACGCCAACAAGGCGCCCGGTGCGGATACTCAGGAAGTGCCGCAGAAGAAAACGCACTTGGAGTCAGCCCGCGAGTATCAAAAAGAACACAAGTGCAGTCTTCAGGAAGCATTGAGCAAAACGGCTGAACCCAGAGAAAAACAATAATTATTTAAACATAGGAGGAGTGCAATGTCTCAAGAAAACTTAGGATCAAAGGCTTTTACAGCAGGCGAGGATTTAGAAAGCTATCGTCGTGTCAAACTTTCCAGCGGCAATGTTGTTTACGCGGACGCAGGAGAGGAATTTATTGGTGTCACAAGTCATAAAGCCGCAAACGGCGAGATGGTTACCGTTAATTTAAGGTCGGCATCGCGCACTTACAAAATGGTTGCCGCGGGTGCTATCACGGTGGGCAATACGATTTACGGTGCCAATGACGGCAAAGTTCAATCCTCGGCATCCGGCGTTGCCCAAGGCGTTACTTTGGAAGCGGCCACTGCTGATGGGGACGTTATCGAATGTTTCCAGAATAACGGTGTTGCTGGTGCTATCGATGGAGCATCGACAGCAATCGGCGATCCGGCAGTTAACGGTTCTGTTCCTGTAGTTTTTGCTAAACAGGGAATTACCGATGCGACCACATCTCTGGTGATTGTGACAGCGCCTTATAAATTCAGGATCATCGATTGGTGGATTATTGCCCGCGATACCACAGCGGCTAACGTCAAGCTGGTTAATGTCAGCACCGACGCGTCTGCTGTCAAAGCGAAAGGGACAACCAACGATGCCATCGTCCGGGGTGGGGATATCATCAATGCTCAAAAGGATGTTGCGGCTGGGGCGGCATTGAAAGTCAACGCGAGTGCGGCCGCCGCGTTCGATATCTTTGTTTTGGCAATTAAGGTCAGTTAAAAACTACATCATGTCAGTTATCTAAAAATAGGAGGGTTCAAATGGGAGTAGATCAAGTAGGGGTAAGAGCAACACCGAGGTTAGATTTAGGCGCGGCCATTGAGGAGTATGTGCAGGATGCGGGTGATTTTATTGGAACGAGATTATTTCCAATTTTCAAAACACCGCAGAAAGCGGCAAACTTTTCAGCGATCACCCGCGAAAGTTTAACGCAAACACCCGACACTAAAAGAGCGGTTAACGGAAAATACAACCGTGGAAGTATTGGTGCCAAAGATGTCGGTTATAGCTGTGAGGAAAACGGTTTTGAAATGCCGCTTGATGACAGTGAGCGCAGAAATTATGCGAAGGACTTTGATGCAGAATTAGCTGTTTCCAAAGCGGCCATGAACATTGTTCTTCGTGGGCAGGAAACACGTATTGCGTCAATTGCCATGAATACCAGCATTTTTACTGGCGCTCCTTTGTTCACGGACGTTTCGGGTAGTAATGCTTGGAGTGATCCGACAAAGGACATTATTAAAACTATCCGTGACGCTAAGGTCAAGATCAGAACCAATTGTGGTTTACTGCCAAACACGCTGGTGATGAGTTATACGAATCTTAACCTCTGTTTAAACAATAACGCAATTAAGGACGCTATTAAATATACCGCACGTCCTACAGATGCGGAGATCATCAACGCCTTAAAGGACTTTTTTGGCATTCCCAATGTCTTGATAGCGAATGCGATTAAAAATTCTTCGAAAGAGGGGCAAGCATTTTCGGGTTCTGATATTTGGAGCCCGACTTATGTTTTGTTAGCGGTTACTGCTCAAGATGGACAGGATCCAACTCAGCCTTCCGTTGGCCGGACGTTTCTGTGGGCTAATGATAGTCCAGAAAATGTCATGGTGGAACAATACCGTGATGAATCGATTCGTTCGGATGTTTTTCGTTCTCGCCAGCACACTGATGAACTGGTACTCGATAAGTATTTCGGTCATCTTTTGAAAGTTGTCTAACTGTAAAGGAGATCCCGGGGGCACAGATACCCCCGGGATTTAGCTATGAGTTTTAAGGATAACTTAAAAAATGATGCGGTAAATATTTTTCTATCGGCGGATGAATTTGCTGAGGAGATTCAATACACACCCAAAGGTGGAAGCCCAAAAACGATTAAGGCGGTTATTAATCGTCAAAGGTTAACACCCGGTGGGGAAGAATCCGGCCGTGTGTTGCAGAATCAGATCGAGATATTTATCGCCAATGACGCAACCTATGGGGCTGATTCAATCAATAAAGGCGGAGATGAGGTTTTATTCCCGGAAATCGTAGGCGGTATTGATGTCAATTTTGTTGTGGTGGACATCTTAGGCGAAGATCAGGGGATGTGGCATTTGCTGGTTCAAAAATAACCATGAGTGAGCTAACGGCAGAAATCAACACCAAGAATTTTGAGACCGCGCTTAGAGTGTTCCCTAAAGAATTAAAAATGGAACTTGGCGACGGGATGGATCATATCAGCAGGAAATTCTTAAAGCAGTTTTATCAGACACGGCTTCAAGGCGCGCCGGGTATCAAAGCGCGGCCGCATGGGATATTTACGCATTTTAGACGGGCATCGCTTGTGTCGCAAACAATCGAAGGCATGGGGCTAGTGATTTTCTCGGACTCTAAGATTTCGAGATTGCATGAAGAAGGCGGGATTGTAAAGAACCCGGGAGGGGCGAAATTGGCAGTGCCCTTGTCCGCTCGTACTGAACTTTTTACATCAGATGGCCGCCTTAAAAAACAATACCGCAAACCGCGTATGCTTAAAAATGTTATTCCGGTGAAGCTTCGCGGCAAAACATTTTTGGCAAAGATAAAACGGAAGATCAGAAGCATTTTGCCTCTATTCGTTTTAAAGAATCAAATCCGTATTCGTCCGCGATTAGGATTTTATAAGACTTGGGATGATATGCAAAACGAACGGATCAATATTTTGAATAAATCGATTCAAAAGACTCTGGAGAAGGTTAGATGACCATCAGGGAACGTATTTTGGCAAATATCAAGACAACCTTGGAATTGATCACCGTTGCCAATGGTTATATCAACACGATTGCCAGTGTTCAGAGATGGGACAAGCGGGGCAATCCATTACGGCAGGTTCCCTGCATCGTTGTGAATGCTGGACAGGAAGAAAAGCAAATGACGCCTAATCCGTATTTCACTTGCCGTTTGTCTGTTTATTTGGATGTTTGGATCAGGCAGGATGAAGCAGATGCCACCGCGACAGATGTGATTTTAAGCGGCATTTTAGGTGATATTGAAAAGGCGTTGATGATTGATAACACTCGAGGCGGTTTTGCAATTGATACCAATATCAAAAGCAACGTTCCTTTTGAAACGGTAGAAGGACAGCCGCATGCGGGGTTAACTATCGAACTTGAGATTTTGTATCAACACACACAATCTGATCCGTCCATTGCATAACAATAGGAGGTTTTTAAATGCTTACACGAAAAAGACAAGTTGTTTCAAAAATTGAGGCATCCGAAGGGGTAGCCGAAACGCTGGCGGTTGCTGATGCCAAAACGCTCGCCTATAACCCACGGATAAGTTTTGATCCTGAAATGTTCCCGCGTGATCCGGTGAGGTTAACTTTCACAAATATCAGCAAGATTGTCGGCAAACGCCCGGGGTCATTAGGTTTTGGATTGGAACTAAGAGGATCCGGTTCTGCGGCAACAGCACCGGATTGGGGCAAACATTTTCAAAATTGCGGATGTGGGGTCAACCTTCTTAAATCGATTAATATTGGTGCGGTTACAGCCGGGCCCTTTCAACATGGTGAAACAATTACCGGCGGCACATCGGCTGGCAAAGGGCGCGTCATTATCAATACGGCTAACGGTGCCAGTGCGATTCTCTACGTTATTATTTCGGGAACGCTTCAAAGCGGGGAGGTGATTACGGGTGGTACATCTGGGGCGACAGCGACAACGTCATCTTCTGCAACAACGATTGGGAACGTCATTGAACCGATTACCGACAGCATTCCCTCACAGACAATGTCCGGCTATGAGGACGGAATCAGAAAACTTTTGAGAGGTTGCCGAGGTAAATTCAAGATCAGTTTCAAAAGCGGCGAGCCGGTCATGGTTAATTTTGATTACATGGGCGTTGAGGCTGGGGTTGCGGACACTGCGTTGTTTACCAGCCCGGTGTATGAAACAACCAAGCCCCCGGCGTTTATTAATGCGGCGTTTTCGCTCGACGCTTACTTAGCCAAAATATCTTCCCTTGAAATCAACCACGAGAATAAATTGGCACCCCGCGATGATGTCAATAATGACCGCGGACTTTTGTCGTTTTTGATTACCGACCGAGATGTCAACGGTTCGTATGATCCGGAAATGGTATTGGTCGCGGCTCATGATTTTCATGCCAAATGGTTTGGTGGTACGGAAATGGTTGTTGATACCGCTTGGGGGACTGTCAGCGGCAATAAGTTCAGGTTTTTTGCTCCGCGCGCTCAATACACCAAAGTGGAAGATGAAAATCGGGAAGGTATTGCTGTTGCCAAATGTTCTTTTGATTTAAACGGAAGCCTTCTGCCCGGCAATGATGAATGGGCATTACTGTGTCTTTAAAAAAAGGAGAGATGAACTATGTTTACTGGAATTGACCGCAATGAAACCAAGATTTACAAATCACCAAATGATCCAGATTTATCTAACCCGACGATATTCACGCTTGGGTTATTGGATCCCAATGTCCGCAATACCATTGAGGACTGCACGAGTTCGTTTGATATTGACCCCAAGAATCCAAATGATAAGCCAAAGGTTAATTTTAGTCTGGGCAAGCGCAACCACTTGATCGTTAAATACGGCTTAAAAGGGATTGAAGGGTTCATTCATCCTAAAACAAAAGAGCAAATCAAGTTTGAAACAAAATCAGGACATTTTGGCGGGAAACTTATTGAGGGTGTTATTGACGAGGTCTTGGATATGTTACCCAGCAACGTAAAGGCAGAAATCGCCGAGGTTATTTGGAATGAAGATAAGTTTCATGAGGGCGACGCAAAAAACTAACACTGGCAGTTTGGTTGACGTATAGCAAAGGTCAGCTGGATTGCCCGAAACTTAAGTTTCAGAACACTAAATGTGATCAAGAGGAATGCGACAACAGCGTCTGGAATTTCAATAATGAGGAATTTAAAGGTTGTCCGGTCAAGAAAATAACCGCTCAAAGCTGGGAATATTTAAGGGCATACATATTTTATAGCAGGGGATTCTTGCCGAACGCGGGCGGATGGAAAGATCAGCCTATGAAGTTTGTCCGGGCAATGGAGATTATCGAACTTGAGTTAATCAGGATCAAAGAAAAGCAAGGGAAAGACAGCTAATGCCGACGAATCGTGAACTTGAGATTATCATGCGGCTTCGTGATGAAGTTTCCAAGCGGCTTAAGGGCATTGAGGGCGCCTTAATCCGCTTTAAGAACAGCGTCAAGGAATTAGGCGTTCACATGAAGCAGTTAGGTCGGGATATTTCCCAAGTCGGCCGCGCTATCGGTTTTTTAGGTGCCAGCATAACGGGCCCCATGCTTTTGGCTTTTCGTAATTCCGCAGAGTATTCACTTCGCGTCAGCACGCAAATGGAACGGCTTAAGAATGTCACAACCGCTTTTCAAGTGACGATTGGTGAGGCTTTAGCCCCGATCATGGAAAAGTTCACCAACATTTTAGGCACGCTTCTTAATCAATGGAACAGTTTGGGTTCAGCGCAACAACAGGCGATCATTCAAGCGACGTTTATGACGGGCGTTTATTTAACCATGACAGGCGTGATTGTGACGATCATCGGCAAGGTCATGGCCTTTACGGGAGAGGTTCTGAAACTCGGCGCGGCGTTTCTGAGTTTATCCGGAGCGCAGATGGCTATTGTCGCGGTCATCGCGGCGGTCGCTTTATTGATTGTGTTCTGGGACAAACTTGGACGGGTTGCGATTCCAGTTTTAAACGCAATTGAGATTGGCACCAAGATGGTCGCCATTGGTTTTATGAATATCGTTCATGGAATCAATCAGGCGTTATCAACCGTTTTGGATAAAGCGTCGATGATTTATGAGAAGGTCAGCGAGTTTAAGTTGCTTCCCGAGAGCATGAAGATCAATTACAAGATCGCGGCATTGTCACTTAAGGATATGTCAAATCAGTTACGCGCCAATGCGGCGGTGACGGACAACTACATCAAAAGTCTTGAGGGCGGAATTCAGAAAATCTTTGTTACGGGCAAGGGCGATTTGGTCAGCTTCTTTGATAACACGCACAAGAAGATCAAATCCATTTTCGATCTATTTAAGAATCCGCCTAAGGTCGATATCCAGCCGGTTGTTAAGCAGTTTAATGCCTTGAAGGATATCGCTCAAAACACCGCGCAAGCGATGACTCATAGCATGAGTGATTTATTCTTCAATGTGATAACTGGCAAGATCAATAACCTCAAGCAGGTGTTCGCGGATTTCGGAAATAGCATCTTGCGTATTTTATCAAACGCTTTAGCCAAGTTTTTCTTGATGAAAACAATCGGCATGGCTTTCCCGGGTTTAGGTTCATTCTTTCATCAAGGTGGGATGGTGTTTCATTCGGGTGGGATTATTCCAAGGGCGCATTCGGGGATGTTGGCATCCGATGAAGTTCCGATCATTGCTCAAACAGGAGAGGGTGTTTTATCGCGCCGAGGAATGGCCGGTTTAGGTGTTGATAATTTTAACAGTTTAAACCGAGGCGAGAAGTTAGGCGGCTCAAGTGTGAGCATCATCATTAACCCAGTCATTCAAGCGTGGGACAGCCGGGACGTTTACCGCAACCGTCAGATGATTACGGGCATTATCAGTGAGGCGATTAAGAGCAACACTCAATTAAGAAAGATTATTAAAGACTATGCCTGATTTTCCTTTAACGCCGGATTTTCCTATTGAGGAAAGTTTCAATCAAAAGACGCTTATCTCTGGTTATGAGAATGGCGTTGAGCAGAGGCGTTCAAGGTTTGGCACGCCGTTACGGGAATTCAATCTGTGTTTTAAAAACAGGGGCATCGCAGAGTTTTGTTGTTTGCGTGATTTCTTTAATTCAAAAGTGGGGGCGTTGTGTTCGTTTAGTTTTCAGAATCCTAATGATGGGTGTTGTTATAACGTGCGGTTTAAAGAGGACAAAATATCAATGCAGTTGATTTCTTACCGCATTTATAACATGGAAACAACTCTTGTTGAGGTCAAATGAGAAACGTTAACTCGACATTTAAGAATGAGAAGAACTCGCCGACAAATAAGCCGATTTTTCTTTATCGGATTTATGACTACGACGGATCGAACGATTTGTTGTTCGCGGAGTATGACTCAAACGTCACTTTTAACGGGGATGTTTACACGGCGTTTCCTTTAACGCACGAGTTTATCGCAGAAAGCGGTAATCAGGAAATCCCGCAGATAAAGGTCAGAGCCAGTAACGTGTCGCGTTACATTCAGGCGTATTTAGAGCAGTACGATTTTCGCGGCAAGCGCGTTGATATTATTTTGGTCTGGGCAAATCAGTTAAGTAACCCGGACGTGAAAATTGTCGATACTTTTTATATCGACAGTTACACCGCCAATGAGCAAGACGTTGAGTTCACATTAACCAGCAAATTTGATGTTTTGGATGTGCCACTTCCATCTGGGAAATATCTAAGGACGCATTGCCGATGGGTGTTTAAGTCAGCGCAGTGCGCTTACGCGGGGGCGGAAGGATCGTGCAACAGAACATTCCAGCGGTGTCAGGAACTTAATAACGTTGTGCGGTTCGGGGGATTCCCAAGTATTCCAATAAGGCGTTTGTATGTTGCAAGCTGAGATTATCCAAAAGTATTTAGGGATACCGTATCAGCACCATGGCCGCGACCTCAGCGGCCTTGATTGTTATGGGCTTGTTTTAAGAGTATTTGAGGATCAAGGCATAAAGCTTTGGGATATCAACGAGGAGTATGACGAAGAGTGGAGCTGGCAAGGAAGGAATCTCTTTGTTGAAAATTACGCGAAGGATTGGGAGTTTGTTGATGATTACCGTTTTATGGATGTGGCTTGCTTCCAGAATGGAAAAGGCATTGTCAATCATGCCGGAGTTTATCTCGGAGAGAATAAATTTATTCATGCTGTGAAAGCAGGGGTTGTGGTTTCGAGGTTTACGGATCGGGAATGGCAAAAGAGATGGGTGGGTTTTTATCGGTATAGAGGAACGCAATGATTCGAGTCACATATATTCGTATTATCTTTGACGAAAGATCCTTTGAACATAAGGATCTCGAGTTCGATCCGTCTTTGTCGATTTTGGATTACATCAACAAAGCGGGATTTGAACACGAAGAACATAAAGTCATCTTATCTGGGAAAAAAGTCAGCGACCTAAATATTAAACCCAATGATGGTGATCAAATAGTTTTGCACCCTAATGTCGAGTGGCAGGCATTGGCTTTTATCGGCAGTGCGATTTGGGCGGCCGCCGTGGCACATCCGTTTATCACAGCGGCAACCATTCTTGCTATCGGGTATTCGATTTATTCCGCGGTGACCTATAAAAGTCCGGCTCTCCCAAGTTTTGGGACAGACGGCGACGGTCTTGATGAAAACTCACAGACGTATAGTTGGGACGGTATTCAAACAACACAGGACGTTGGGACGGCGATTCCTATTGTTTACGGTGAGCATCGTGTCGGCGGCAACATCATTAATTCCTATATCCAAAACGATGGAGATAAGAATTTCTTAAATGTGCTGTTGGCTTTGTGTGAAGGGGAAATTGAGAGCATTTCGGATGTGATGATCAACGATCAGCCGTCCGCAAACTTTGATGGGATCACTGTTCATGATGACCGATTAGGCACAAATACTGACTCGATTATCCCTAACTTTGAGGATCTCTTCGATAACTTCACGATTAATCAGCCGCTTGATGATCTTAACGATTCTTACGTTTATACAACCTCACAAAATGATGTGGAAGGTTTTGAGGTGCAGATGAGTTTCCCGGCTGGTGTTTATTCGCAGAACCAGCAAAGCGGATCTATTGAGGCGTGGAATGTTTCATTTAAGGTTGAGCATAAACTGCATGCGGACTCGACATGGATTGATAACGGCACAATTGATGTCGCGGTTAAACAACGAACGGATATTAAGCGATATTTTCGCAAAACAGGATTAACGCCCGGGGAATACGATATCCGCGTGACACGTGTTTCAACGGCAAGTGATTTTTATCATGTGGGGAATATGACGTTTTCTTATGCTGTTGAAATCCGCACGCAAGATTTAAGTTATCCAAACGTGGCGAAGCTCGGGCTTCGCGCTCTCGCCACTAATCAGCTTTCAGGGGGAATGCCGAATATTACTTGTCTTGTTAAAGGCAAAAAAGTTTTGGTTCCTCGAGTTCAATATTCAGGCGTGGATGTTCCTTATGATGATTATTATTGGGATCCCGCAACAAGCAAATGGCATAAGTGGGACGGCACAGATTTAACGTGGGATGGGTCAACCTATATTGAGAGGTATTCAGCTAACCCGGTATGGTGTTTAAGGGATTTACTTACCAATGATCGATATGGATTGGGGCAGTATATCAATACGTCGTTTGTATCATCGGCAGAGTGGCTCGTCATGGCGCGCTATTGCGATGAGAAAGTTTCAGACGGTGACGGCGGGGATGAGAAACGTTTCAGGATGGATGTTGTTATCGATAGTTCATCCCGGGCAGTTGATATTTTAAATCAACTCGTCGCAGTCTTTCGCGGGATTTTATTCTTCTCGGAAAACAGTTTTAAACTGGTTATCGACAGGCTCGATACGCCGGTGCAGTTATTTAGCATGGGCAATATTGTTGAGGGGACATTTAATCAGACGTTTAAGCCCCTTAAAGAAACAGCCAATGTTGTTCAGGTGCAGTTTTTGGATAAAGACAAAAACTATAAACAGGAAACTGTTTCGGTCATCGATGAAGCGGCTATCGCTAACGGTGACCCCATCCGTAAGAAAGAAATCAAAATATTCTGCACGCGAGTAAGTCAAGCATTGCGGGAAGCCAAGTATCAGTTGTTGGTCAGTAAATATATCAATCGTTCAATTGAGTTTCGCGCAGGGGTGGACGCGATTGCTTGTCAGGTCGGGGATATTATTTCGGTCAGCCATGATGTTACGCAGTGGGGGTATTCGGGACGCGTTAAAGCGGGCGGTTCAGCGACCAGTATTAACATTGATCGAACGGTCACTATTGAATCCGGGAAGACGTATAAATTACAAGTTCGCTTGAACAATGACCAGATTGAAGAAAAGACCGTCACCAATTCGCCCGGTGATACATCGACGATAACTGTAAGCAGTACATTTTCACAAATCCCGCAGGGGTATGAAGTTTATGCTTTTGGTGAAACAGGAAAGAACGTTAAAGATTTCAGGGTCATGGGGATTAAGCGCGCCAATGACCTTGAGTGCGATATTACGGCGATTGAGTACAACGAGAATATGTACGATACGGATTCAATTGTTTTGCCGGAAAGTAATGCGTCGTCTTTGTCTACCGATATCCAGCCGGTTCAAAACTTAGCGATCACTGAGGGTGTTGTCACTTTATCTGATGGGACGATTAAGAATCAAATTGAGGTTTGGTTTAACAAACCCGATGATTCGGGGAGAGCATTTGAGTATCGGTTTTCTACAGCCAAGATTTATTTGTCCGATGATAATCAGGATTCGTGGAAGTTAATCGGTCAGGCGGACGGCGGTTATTTCATTTATGAATCCGATTTGGTTAAGGGCAAGACGTATTATGTGCGCGTCACAACCGTTGCCTATAACGGCATGGAGAGTAATTTCGCAACAGCGCCGACAGACAGTATTGTGATAACCGCCAAGGATGTGGGCCCCGATCCGGTTAACAATTTCAATTATACATGGGGCGATTTACTTCAGCTGGTCTGGTCGCCTAATGAAGAGATGGATTTAGCGGGTTATGAAATCAGGGATAACGATACCGATTGGGGAACAGATGACAGTCATTTGATCTATCGCGGATCAGCTAATAAAAAGACTTTGCAACCTGTCGGACGCACGATGGGGACATTTTATATCCGCGCCTACAACACCTCAGGCTTGTATTCCGCTTCTTCCAACTCAATCACGCCAACCAATCCAGCCCCATCCGCGCCGTCAGGCTTAGGGCATGATGTTTTCTTTAACAACGCCCAGATTTATTGGAACGATGTTTCGGATATCGATATTAAGGGTTATGAAATTTGGGCTTCTGAAACCAACGCGTGGGCGGGCGAGGAAGCGCTTGTCGGTAAGACATCGGGGCGGGCGTTTCAGTTACAGGGAAGAAAACCTCGGCAGGGAATGGCGGATAGCGCAACAGCTACGACGGTTGTTGATGACGATCTTATTGGTCTGGCAGACGATTATTTTAACGGCGACATCATTGAGATCACCGCAGGCACTGGCGCGGGTCAGCAAAGGATGATTTATGATTTTAACGGAACAACTGGAGAGGTGACGATTTCAACCTCATGGACAACGAATCCGGACACAACTTCGCGGTTCATTATTTATGATCGCAAGTACGTTAAAGTACGCGGATATGATTTTTATGGTGTGGGTAATTTCAGCACGGCATTAACGATCACCTACGAAGATTTAGACGCTGATTCAATTGGGGTTACCAGCATAACACCGGAGAAGATATTAACGCCTTGTCTGTCCGCGTTATCGGCAAACATGGGGTGTCTTACTTCGGGTGTTATTCAGGGCGGATGTTTTCAAACAGGATCGGGCGGGGCGCGGACGCTCATGGATTGTTATGGAGTTCGTTCTTATGATTCCAACTGTTGTCTGTTGTTTTCAGTCTGTAATGGAGACTTTCAATTATCGACGGCGTTAAGCGGCGCGAGGATCCAATTTAACGGAGGCGGCATCTTTGGCTATGACGGTTCAGGCAATAAAACACTTGAGATAAAGAATGGATGCTTCTGGGGACAGCAGTTAAAACTCGAAGATCCGGCGTGTGTATGCAATTACTCTTTTCTTGATTCGGGGAGGTTAAAGTTTCACGACGTTTACGGGGATGTGCCCTACATAACAAGAATTTGTTCGGGGTGTGTCTGCACAGGCGGGGTGGTATGTTTGCCCGGATGGAAAACAGCTCCGCAAATAATTCTAAGTGCAAGAGAACTTCAATCGTATAACTGCTCAAGCATTAATTCATGCCAGAAATGGATGATTTACCACGACAATCCGGTTTTTTGGTGTAACTCAGCGATTGATTACGGTTATTGTTTTGTGGCGCATACGTGCCTTACAACCACGGGGAGCGTTGGATCGGAGGTCATCAAAGATGTCGGTTTTTCCGTAGCGGTTTGCACGGGTACAAATACCTGTTCAACGATAGTGCGAAGCAGATATACGCTTTGGTGCAATGCCGCATGCGCCAATTATTACGCAGGATGCCTTTGCTACAACGTTTGTTACCGGGTTCTTGGATGCGGCGTTTGGTGCGCCTGTTCTTTCAATTATCTTCAGCCTTACGCTTCAACAGCAGAGCTGTTCTCTTCTCAAAATATTTATAACACTTTGAATTTTCCGTGCGGGTCTACATGGGAAATTATGATGGTTGCAACTGGACTGTCTTGGATTGATTCAGGAATAAATTCAGGGTCAATTTCTTTTGCTGGTTGTTGCCGTGCCATTGGTGTCGGGAACGCTTATAAGGTTGTCACGTGCTGTTTAACTGGCGTAAATAGTTGTATTAATCAAACGCAATATACCTTTTGTGATTTGAGTTTCGCGGGCACCGCCCCTTCCAATATTTACTGCACATTCGTCTGCTATTGCTATTGTTCAGTTGTTCCTCATTTGTGCTCTACCGCTGAATCTTTGTGTCTGTCTTCTTGGGCATGCGCAAGGGGATTGCTTTCTTTTAGAAGTAACCTTGGGACAGTGGATTCTTATACAGGCGCAACAGCCTGTGTTTGTTCCAACGGATCGTATTGTTGTTGTAAACCGCCGACGACAAATTCTGGATTAGTTTCGGGATGTTGCAATGTTGCCAGCAATGTAAGCGGATTTTGTTTTGGTGCAGGGATTAATTGGGGTTTAGCGGCAAATGCAGGAGGGGCTTCTTATGCCAAAACATGTTCGTGTGCTTGCGGATGTTTTATCGCTGGGCATGTTTGTCATTGTTACTGCGTTGTCAGCGGCGGGGCAGGGAGTTGTTGTTGGTGCAATCTTTATACTCTCAAGGATACCTATGCGACGTCAGTTATTCTCGATAGCGCGGGGTGTTTAAATTGGCTGGCTATTTCATATAACTAAAAGGGGGGACAGATGATTGACAAAGATTTAATTCAAAGCGAAAAAATCAAAAACATTGTTTTTATTAGTGAAGGCGGGATAGGAAAAGTCATCGCTTCGACAGCAATCGTTAAGCGGTTAAAAGAGGAGTTTCCGTCAAAGAGGTTGATTGTTGTAACCGGCTATCCGGATATTTTTCTGCATAACCCCCACGTTTATCGGGTGTTTCGTTTTGATAATCCGCTTTATTTTTATGACGATTATGTCACTCCGGAAAGCTATGTCATCAAGGTTGAACCGTACGTTTCGTATGATTATTTATTCGATAACCAGCATTTAATAAATACTTGGTGCAAGGAAATAGGCATTGATCGTAAAGATGCGATGCCGGAAATGTTTTATCCGGAGAATGAGATTGAGGCTGGCCGCTTATATGTTGAAAAGATCACAAGTAAATTTACTAAGGATTTTGTGCTTTTTCAATGGACTGGCGGCATCGTTCCGCAGGAGAAAAGCGACACCGCATTTATGGACAGCCAGTTAAGAATGCATCGCCGTTCCTTACCAAAGAGTGTCGCGCAGAAGGTGGTTAATAAGTTGATCTCACGCGGTCTAATTGTGGGGGTGGTTCAGCATGAAAATTATCCTGACTTGCAGGGAGAAGGCGTTGTCCGGATTAACTTTCCTTTAAGGCAAAGCATCATTCTTTTGAAGTTTTCCAAAGGGTTTATCGGGATTGACAGTTTTCTGCACCATGCGGCCGCCATATGGGAAATAAGGGGCGTTGTTTGCTGGGGCGGCACCCATCCTAAAAAATTAGGCTATGAGTTTCATGTGAACATTGCCAAGGAAGCCTGTCCGCAACCGTTTTGCCATCGCCCGGACAGTTATCTTTTCGATATGAATTCAGCGAACGGAATTTGGAATTGCCCATATTCCCAAAAATGCTTGGATCATGACGCAGATGAGATTATCCAAGAGTACGAAAAAGTCATTGAGGAGAAGAAAAATGTCAGCTGAAGATCATGACATCAGGCTTTCAGAAAGAGAGCTGGAAGAAATTAAAGATGATGTCGCTTATAAAACCAAGACGACGCTGACGCTTAAAACCGTATTAAAGAAACTCGATGAGCTAAACGGCATCCGTGATGAGGTGATGTCGTTAAAGGTTCATCGCAATATCCATTGGTTTTTGATTTCGGTCATTATCACAGGGATGTTTGGCATAACTTTTTGGGTTATGCAAGGTAAACCATAAAACAGGGAGGGGACAATGAATCCAATCGATTATCTCAACAATTTTGCACAGCAACATGCATGGATCGGGTTAACCATCGCGATCATCATCGCGCTTCATACTGGCCTTAAAGCGTTGCGGGATGCCATCGATACCACACCGCAGACCGATGATAATTGGTTTGAACGAACCGTGACTATCATGGGAAAGGTTACCAGTTATCTGGCTGGCTTTCGCGCCAAGAAAAACCCTTAGACGTCTTGCCACTTAAATATCGCCTGTTGGCACAGACGATTTTGTTCTTGTGCGGGTTTCAATTTTACCGTCAAAGATTTGGCGATGCCGGTTTCTGGCTGTTTACCAATAAACCGTTGCCTAAAGAAATTCATGATGAGGATGTAGTTTTTGAAAACAAGAACGCCCAGAAAGGACAAATCCGTCGGGCAAAGCTGGTTTGTGACGGCGAAGTTGGGCGGGTCAAGTGCCGCTGGGCGTTTGATGTTCAGAGGGATTAAATGTCTTGCCATTCAGAGGAAACTATGGCCTACTCACCCCAAAATGAAAGGAGGTTCTGGGGGATGGATTGCAAAATTAAAAGCCGTTACATCAGCGTGAAGCAGGATGGTTCAGAAATTTATGTTGAAAACCTTCCGCTTCGAGGCGATATCCATGAGTTTGTAAAGTCGGCAAATTATACACTTCATTTGGTTCGTCAAGCAATGCCAAAGGCAAAGTGGTCTTTGACCATTGAAGAAGAATGGAGCGATGGCAAGCATCGCAGGTATTTCAAGATTTTGGATATCGAAACCGGCAAATTAAAGGAGGATCGTAATGGTTAAAAAAAACAAGAAGCAAAAAGTTGTGAAGCCGGAAGTTAAAGAAACACGCAATTCTTTAATGTTGCAGGCAAAGGATCGCGGGATAAAGAATTTCAGGGTTCTTAATAAGGAAGAACTTCAATCAGTATTGGCAGAAGGAACAACGCAAGAGCAAATTGATACTGTGGTGTCTGGAGCCGTTGCAAGATGGAAATCCGGCTGGGGATCAAAAAAGGATAAGTCATGAAAGTTCAGGCGACTATTGATATTGATGTTGTGATGGGTGGGGTGTCGCATGACGGCACTGGATTGCAAGGCTATTTGCCGGAAGGAACACGGTATGAGGATATTGTTAGAGTGTTTGGTTTGCCTCAATTGGGCAAATCTCTAGACGGTAAGATTAAGGCGGAATGGGTCGGTAGAATCAACGGCCTTGTGTTTACGATTTATGACTACAAGTCGAGAGTGGATCCGGAGCGTAATACGGATTGGCATTTAGGGGGTAAAGTAAAATTTACCTATGATTTAATAAAAATTTTCTTTAAAAATTGTTCCCATGATTGATTTTATCCCAACCATAGCATCCCCAGCTGTTTTCTTTGTCTCCCTAAGTTTAAATTATTTCAAAAATATTTTGAATAAATACGCCTTTTAGATTGATATCATATGTAGAAGGTCAAATTAGGAGGTTGGGGAATTGTCTATGCTTACATTATTTAAGAAGGAAGAACCTAAAAAGCCCTTTGAGGAGAATTTGCTTGAGCATGTGGATTCTCTTTATCATTTTGCTTATAGGCTTACCCGGAATCGTGAGGAAGCCGAGGATCTTGTCCAAGAGGCATCCCTGGGGGGACTTAAGTCCTACCATAGGTTTATAGAGGGAACTAATTTTAGGGCATGGATGTTTGCCATTTTAAGGAATATTCATATTAATCAATACCGAAAAAAAAGTCGTGAGCCACACAAGGTCAATTATGAAGTGGTCGAGAATTTTATCAGCCTTCCAGAATTTACCGGATTTGCGGAGGAATTATTTAGTGAGGCCCTCCAGCAGTCTCTTGATCAATTGCCGGAGGGATTAAGAACAGTTTTAATGCTGTTTTATATTGAAGAGCTTTCTTATAAGGAAATTGCTGAAGTTATGAAATGCCCGGTCGGAACTGTCATGTCACGTTTATTTATGGCTAGACAATGCATGAAAAAGAAAATGATCCTGTTGGCTAAAAAGGAGTACTAAAAATGGACTGCAAAAAATTTCAGGAATATTTGTATCCTTTCCTTGATAAAGAAATTGACGAAAATCTCAAGGTTGAGATGGAGAAGCACTTGTCAGATTGCCCGATGTGCTCTCTGGAGGTAGAAAAAGAGCGCAAGTTTGGACACGTTCTAAAAACTCACTTTATTAAGGAGAAAGCCTCATTTGCTCTCCGGGAAGCTTTGGTTGAACAGCTAGAAAGAAATAAGCGAAAGTTTTCTTGGAAATACGTCTTTGCCAGACAGATCGCTCCATCATTTGCTTTGCTAGTTATAGTTGTTGCCGTCTTTTTTAATTTGCGCCCCCATGGTGATAATATTTTTCCTGTTTTTAGCGAGGCTGTTGAAAATCATCTGGAATATTTAAGAGGGATTTATCCGTTAGAATTTCAAACCAGCGACATTAAAGAAGCCTTGGCATGGTTTCGAGGGAAGACAGATTTTGCCGTAACGCCGCCGCATATCAACTTAAGTAAGGTACATCTTGTGGGGGGAAGGCTGGTGCATCTTAAGGACAAAAAATCAGCTTATTTTCTGCTTGAGAAGGACGGATATAAGATTTCAGCTTTTTATACCGACTTACACGATGTTTCTCAACCCAAAGCATCCGTTAAGTCAGGGATAAAGCCTTTTGGGATGCGTTTGGTCAAGACGGAAAAAGGATATCACACCATTTATTGCTTTCATCCGGAAGATGGGACGGCCTGTATTTTAGTTTCTGATATGCCTTTAGAGGAGCTGGAAAAGCTCATCGTTTAATCCCATGACATATTATGAATTTAAAAAAGACAAAAATAATTTTATTGTTTCTGGGAATCTATATCGCCTGTTTACTCCCGTTTCCCGCCTTTGCCTCTGATTATTCTTCATGGCAGAAATTCTTGGATCTTTATCTTAAAGATGGTTTGGTAAATTACTCAGCGGTTCAAACAAATCCTGCTTTGTTTAATACCGTTGTTTCTCAATTGGAGAGTGTGAAGAAAGAGGAATACGACCGATGGCCTCAAGATGAAAAGAAGGCTTTTTGGATCAACGCCTACAATGTCGAGGCCATAAAATTGGTACTTGATCATTATCCGTTGAAACGATCTTTAGGTCTTCAAGCCCTCCGTTATCCCGCCAACAGTATTCAACAAATCCCCGATGTCTGGAATCAAGAAACGCTCACTATTTTAGGAAAGAAAGTCAGTCTCAACTATATCGAGAATGAGATATTAAGGGAGGAATTCCATGATCCGCGTATTCATTTTGCGATTGTCTGCGCGTCTTTGGGGTGTCCTGTCCTGCGTGATGAGCCTTACGTGTTTGATCGGCTTGATTCACAATTGAATGATGCGGTCACGAAATTTATGCAAGATCGCAAGAAATTCAATTATGACGCGCATAGTAACACATTTTATCTTTCACCCATCCTCAAATGGTTTAAAGAGGACTTTGAGAAAGCCGGGGGAAGCATAACTTTTATCAAAAAATATATACCTCAAAATAAAAACTTGCCCGACAGTGGTAAGATTCAATGGCTGGATTATGACTGGAGTTTGAATGAGCAAAAGCTTAAGTAAACAAGAACAGCTTAACCTTTTATGGTTTCGAGTCACTGGCGCAATTATTATCGTCATGAGTTTTTTGATTTGTGGTATGGATGGGAGCTTTATTTATGATATTCCTCAGCATATGCGGCCCATTCCCATAATGGTTTTTTATCTTTTAATTTGGTTTATCGCTTATTTTTTCGCTTTGGAGCGCATTAGAAAAATGCAAAATTCAGACACTCCGACCAAGAACTTGATTTGGATATTTTTTGTTAGTGTGGTCATTAGGATTCTTTTCTTTCCACCTCATGCCATTCAGGAGACGGATTTCTTTAGATATTTCTGGGATGGCCAAGCGGTCATTCAGGGAGCCAATCCCTACAATCTTTCGCCGCAGGAATCTTACTTGTTAAATGAGAAGCCAGCTATTAATGGGAATTCAGAAATGGAGGAGGTTTTTAAATATATCAGTTTCCCCGATGTTAAAACTATTTACCCGCCGCTGGCACAATATCTTTTTGCATCCTCTCAACTCTTAACGCCGTGGAGCGCTTGGGGATGGAAAGGGATGATCTTCGTTGTGGATGGCTTGATCATCTGGATATTAATGGCAATGCTGGGTCATTTAAAAATAAGAAAAGAGTGGATTGTTTTATACGCGTGGTCTCCGCTCATTTTGAAAGAATTTTTGAATAATCTTCATCTGGATATTTTCGCTTTGCTTTTTCTTTGTCTGGTGATCTATGGCTTGGTTAGAAAGTGGACGGCATTTTCCTTTATTGCTTTAGCTTGTGCTGTGATGGTGAAATGGTTTGCCCTGATTTTATTGCCGCTTCTTATCCGAGCCACATGGAGAACGCCCAAGCAGTCTGTTTTGAATATTGGTTTATTTTTGAGCGTAATTGTTCTTCTCTATAGGCCCTTTGTGTCCGCTGGAGAATCTCTTTGGGAGGGGCTGATCACCTTCTCGCTCAATTGGAAAGTCAACGCAGGGTTGTTTAATTTGATTTCATTTTTCTTCCAATCCTTATCTCTCCCCGAGGATTTGGTGAGATTATCGGGGCGCTTTACGATTGCTCTAATCTTCGCGGTGATTTCTATTTTTGTGATGCGGTGGTTTTGGAATAGAAGGGATGCTTTGTCTTTTTGCCAATCCGCGCTCATTCTCACGGCTAGTTTATTTTTTCTCATCCCAACAGGCAATCCTTGGTATTACAGTTGGACGTTTCCTTTTTTATTATTCTTTCCAGTGCGCTCATTGATTTTATTCTCTGGTCTGGTTCTTCTGTATTATCTGGATTTTTATTTAATGTATCAAAATCAAAGAGATTTATTCGAGTGGATACGGTGGGTGGAATACGGAATATTTTTTATCGTTTTAGGAGTTGAGTTATGGATCAAAAACAAACAGTTGCCATTATTATCCCGGTTCACAACGAGAGTGGTGTCGTTGGAGAGGCGTTAAAGCATTTTGTTTCTCTGGGAGCCGATGAAGTGATCATTGTGGACGGGAAATCATCCGATGGGACATACGAAACCATCAAGGAGAAATTTCCTGACGTGATGTGTTATCAAACCGCTTTTCCTGAGAGATCCTTGCAAATGAATCTGGGAGCGAGCAAATCAAAATCAGATGTTTTTATCTTTGCTCATATTGACATGAAGCTTCCTTTGAATGCCATTGTTATGGCTCGCGAGAAAGTTCAGCAGGGTTTTATCGGTGGGGGTTTCAAGAAATCATATGATCACAGTACGTGGTTATTAAAAATTTACATTTATTTCTTAAATCAGGTCTATCTCGCGAAGATGCATTGTTTGGTAGGGACAAATGCCATGTTTGTTACTAGGAATATTTTTGAAAGAATGAATGGGTTCTCTGAAGTAGCTCTTTTGGAAGATATGATTTTTTCCGAGTGTTTGAATAAACAAGGCAGGGTTGCGATTGTCGATGAACCAGTTATCGTTTCTTCAAGAAAGTATTTTAAGAACGGTGTTATCAAACAGATTTTGCGGAATGTTCGGGTTGTTTTGGGATATAAAGTTTTTCATGAAAGCCCGATCAAATTACGTGAAATATATCAGGGATAATCTTATGAAATCGAATGTTCTTCTCTATTTTGTGAAATATCCAACGCCGGGTAAGGTCAAAACCCGTTTGGCCAAGACGGTGGGAGAACAAGAAGCCGCAAGATTATATAGCGAGTTAGCAGAGAGAAATTTTGGGGTGATTGCGTCATTGTACCAAAAGAACATCTTTGACCTTGTGATTGTTTATGATCCGCCGGAGAAAAGTAAGGATATCAAACGTTGGCTCTCTTTATCGTGTGAATATTTGCCTCAGTGTAGTGGAGGGTTGAGTGAGAGGCTTAAGCATGCTTTTGGTGAGGTTTTTCAAAGAGGGGCTAAAAGAGTTATGGCTTTGGGAAGTGACACGTTGGGATTAACAACGGACATTATTCAACAAGGGTTTGAGGCCCTTCAATCAAGCGATGTCGTTGTCGGCCCGGCTGAAGATGGTGGATATTATTTGATTGGTTCAGCTAGCTTTCAACCTAAGTTGTTTGAAGGGATCGCTTGGAGTACAAGTAGTGTTTTACCTCAGACATATAAAATAATCAATAATCTGCGTTTAAGTTATCAAACGTTAAGTCAATTACAGGACTTAGACGAAATTAAAATAGGAGAGCGAGTATGAATGTAACCCAACTTAATCAGAAAAAAATGGATGTTAAGAATTATTACGGAAGGGTACTCAAAAGTAATGAAGATCTTAAAACAAGTGCCTGTTGTACGACGGACAGGTTGCCGGATGAAATTAAGTCTATCATCAAGAATATCGAACCGGAAATACTGGATAAATTTTACGGGTGCGGTTCTCCGATCCCGAAACTTTTGAAAGATTGCACAGTCTTGGATTTAGGATGCGGCACGGGGCGGGATGTATATGTCGTGTCAAAATTGGTTGGGGAAAATGGGGTGTCAATTGGAGTTGACATGACAGATGAACAGTTGGCTGTTGCCCATAAATATAAAGATGCTCAGATGAAAAGATTCGAATACTCCAAATGCAATGTCGATTTTAGAAAAGGATATATTGAAGACCTTAAGGAGGCTGGCATTAAAGATAACAGCATCGATGTGGTTATTTCTAACTGTGTTATTAATCTTTCGCCTGACAAGGCTCAAGTGTTTAAGGAAATATTCAGAGTGTTAAAACCGGGTGGCGAACTTTATTTTTCGGATATCTTTACTACCTCTCGGGTCTCCAAGGAATTTCATGATGACGCGCTGGCTTACGGCGAATGTTTGGGAGGCGCTCTTTATATTGAGGATTTCAGACGCATACTTGCCAGTTTTGGCTGTTTGGACTATCGCGTTATATCGAAGAAGAAAATTGAGATTGATGATCCCGCTCTTGCTCAAAAAGCCGGGCCAATGGTGTTTTATTCCATGACCGTCCGTGCTTTCAAATTGAATGACCTTGAAGACCGCTGTGAAGATTTTGGGCAGGTAGCTTATTATCAAGGCACGATAGAAGGATGTCCGAATGCCTTTATTTTAGATGACCATCATACTTTTGTGATGGGAAAGCCTCTCTTGGTTTGCGGCAATACGGCTTCGATGATCAGCAATACGCGTTTTGGTAAACATTTTAAAATTGTTGGGAATAAAGCCAAACATTTTGGGTTATTTCCCTGTGGGACTGTCCCGCAAAGCGGGACAAATGAATCTAATTCAAACGGTAGTTGCTGTTAATTAGAGAAAGGCGATTTTTAATGGAATGGACAATATTCATTATTTTAGCAACATTGTTCGTCGCTTACACCAATGGCGCGAACGATAATTTCAAAGGTGTGGCAACGCTCTTTGGCAGTGGGACAACGGATTATAAAAAGGCATTAACATGGGCAACAGTTACGACGCTGGCTGGATCAATAACGGCATTTTTCTTTGCAACGAATTTAGTAAAGACATTTAGCGGTAAAGGTCTAGTGCCGGACGCTCTCATTGCGACGCCTGAATTCTTATTGGCCGTTGCATTGGGTGCCAGCGCCACAGTTTTATTGGCTACGTTGACGGGAATTCCGATATCAACCACACACAGCTTAACAGGTGCCTTGGTAGGTGCCGGATTGGTTGCTATCGGCAAAGATTTAGGTTTTTCTACTTTAGGTAAGAACTTTTTTATTCCATTATTGTCCAGTCCGTTCATTGCTGTTGTTTTCACATCAGTGGTTTATATGGCCTTTCGTTTTAGTCGCCAGATGTTGGGTGTTGAACGAAGCACCTGTGTTTGTATGGGAGAGAAAGTCATTCCGGTTGCTAACGTTAATTTGGTTAACGGGCAAATGCTTTCAGTGGCAGAACTCAAGTCTATGGAAATTTTTGTCGATGAGAAAAGCCAGTGTCAAGCGAGAGCTTTAGATCGATATGAGGGACGGGTTATGGGTATTGACGCCCAACAGATTTTAGATACTTTACATTTTGCAAGCGCCGGAGCGGTGAGTTTTGCCAGAGGGTTAAATGACACACCGAAGATTGTGGCGCTTGCCGTGATTACTGGAGCGTTGGGATTAAAATTTAACATCGGTTTGGTTGCCATTGTTATGGCTTTGGGAGGAATTTTAAGTGCGAAAAAAGTCGCGGAAACTATGTCGTATCGGATTACAGCGATGAATCATGGACAGGGATTTACGGCCAATTTGATCACGGCAATTTTAGTTATTTTTGCTTCGAAGATGGGCGTGCCGGTTTCAACGACACATGTTTCCTGCGGCTCGTTGTTTGGTATTGGATTGGTGAATGGAAAAGCTAATTGGAAAATTATCGGAGGCATTGTTTCGGCGTGGGTTTTGACGTTACCCATCGCCGCTTTGTTATCAGCAGGATTTTATTTTGGACTACATTTGTTGGGAGGCCGTTAGACAATGGATCGTTTTAAATCAAAATTAGTAGAACATGGCATCGACTTGAAGAAAAGGAAAATTGAGATTCTTCAAGTGAATGTCGGGAAATTATGCAATCTCACGTGCGTTCATTGTCATGTAGAGGCGGGCCCGACGAAGACAAAAGAAAATATGGGTCGTGAAACCGCAGAGGCCGTGGTTCGGTTTATGGATGTTTCGGGTGCGGCAACGCTCGATATTACCGGCGGTGCTCCAGAGTTAAATCCTCATTTTAAATATCTAGTCATTGAGGCGAAGGCGAGAAATATGCGGGTCATCGATAGGTGTAATTTAACCGTCTTTTATGAGGAAGGCATGTCCGATATTCCCGATTTTTTGGCGCGTCATCAAGTCGAGGTTGTGGCTTCACTTCCTTGTTATCAGGAACAAAATGTCGATAAGCAAAGAGGCAACGGAACATTTCATAAATCTATCGAAGCGTTGAAATGGCTGAATAATCTAGGGTACGGAAAGAAAAAGGAACTTGTTTTGAATCTTGTCTACAATCCCGTCGGCCCTCATTTGCCACCGGCGCAGAAGAAATTAGAAGAGGAGTATAAACAAAAACTTTATGCTGACTTTGGAATTGTATTTAATCAGCTTTACACAATTACCAATATGCCGATTACCCGATATGCCAAATATTTGAAAGCATTTAATCAATACGATTCGTATTCCGAGCTTCTTATTAATAGTTTTAATTTGTCTACAGTTGAAGGATTGATGTGCGTTAACACGTTAAGTGTTGGATGGGATGGAAGATTGTATGATTGTGATTTTAATCAAATGCTGGGGATGCAGATGCGTAATGGGAGGCCGTTAACAATTTCAGATATTCAATTGAAAGATTTGAACAACTGGGAAATCTTCACCGCCAGTCACTGTTTTGGCTGTACCGCTGGAGCAGGATCAAGTTGTCAGGGATCACTTAAATAAGCCTGCCTGCGGCAATAGGAAAGGAGGATGGAAAAATATAAAATATAGGGTGTCATAAAATTTTAATATTAAATTTAATTATAAAAAGGAGAAGTTCGATGAAAAGAGTTGGTTTATCTATATTTGTTGCTTTGATTTTTGCATTAAGTTCTGGTGTTGTTTCGTCCTTCGCGGCAGAAGGCAGTCATATGGATATGGATGGTAGCCATATGGAAATGGGCAAAGCGGATGTCGCTATTGACGGTTATTGCCCGGTTTGTATCACTAAGGGCAAGTATATGAAAGGGAATCCAAAGTTTTCAACGGAATATAAGGGGAAGGTCTATTATTTTCCCGGATTCGATCAGCAGAAAATGTTTGTCAATGATCCGGAAGCCTATATACAAAATCTTGAAAAAAAGTTTATGGACTTAAAAATGCAGTCGGAAGGTTCGCCCAAAGCCGAAGGGTCTCATTAAAAGAAGAAAGCGAGTGAGGGCGGGCTCTGGAAAAACAGGGCCCTCCCTTGCTTAGCAATAAAAAGTAGAAAGGCATCAATACGAATGAATAAATTTGATTATGGAACAATTGTTATTGGTGGTGGAGCGGCTGGTTTAACCTCCTCCATCTGGTCAGCACAGCTTGGCTCCAAAACTCTGCTTGTTGAAAAAGAGGAGAAGCTTGGCGGAGATTGCCTCCATTATGGTTGTGTACCGTCGAAATCTTTGATCAAAAGCGCTTATGTTTGTCATTTGATGAAACATACCGAAGACTATGGTCTTCCCAAGTCAAATATTGCTCCGGTAGATTTTTCCAAAGTGCGAGATCGTATCCAGAGAATTATCGGTGGTATCCAAAAGCACGATTCCCCGGAAGCTTTCAAAAAACAATATAACATTGATACTCAATTCGGTTCTCCTCGGTTTGTCGATAATCACACAATTGAATTAAACGGGAAAAATATCACAGCAAAAATCTTTATTCTGGCGACGGGTTCTTCGGCTCGAATCTTGCCGATTGAAGGGTTGAAAAATGTTCCTTTTATTACGAACGTTCAGATTTTTTCTTTAGATAAACTTCCTACTTCTTTGATCGTTCTAGGCGGCGGGCCTATTGGCATGGAAATGGCACAATCATTTTCACGTCTGGGATCAAAAGTGACTGTCGTTGAATTCGCGGACTGTATTTTGCCGAAAGAAGACCTGGATGTTTCCTGTTACGTTCATGAGCTTCTGGAAAAAGAGGGGATTGATTTTTTCATTAAAGCAAAGGCTCAAAAGGCAGAAAGAAATGGCAAGCTGATTAAATTGACCGTTGAACATGAGGGTAAAAGTAAAATCATTGAAGCAGAGAGCTTATTGGTTGCCACCGGCCGCCAGCCTAATTTAGAAGGATTGGATTTAGAGAAAGCTGGTGTGGAATACGCCCCACAGGGAATAAAAGTTAATAATCGCCTCCAAACGACTGCCAAGAATATTTATGCCTGCGGCGACTGCAAGGGAGGGTATCTGTTCACGCACGTGGCTGAATATGATGCCCGTATCGCGGCGTTAAATTCCCGGTTACCGTTTCCGATTTTAAAAACGGATTATTCTAATGTGCCGTGGTGTACGTATCTTGATCCAGAAGTGGCTTCTGTTGGTCTTAATGAGACAATGGCCAAGAAAACCGGGATTGAATATAAGGTTTACAAGTATGACTTCTCTCATGTAGATCGGGCATTAGCTGAAGGGGCAACTAATGGATTTATCAAAATCCTTACAGACGCAAAGGGAAAACTTATAGGAGCGCAGATCGTCGGACTCCATGCTGGTGAATTGATTCATGAATGGGTCGCTGTTATCAATGCCAAGATTGACATTGGGAAAATCGAAAAATCCATTCACGTTTATCCGACATTGGCGCAAATTAATAAAAAAGTGAGCGGGAATTTTCTAGCCAGCCAAAGTGCTTTAGTGAAAATTGCGACCTATTTGTTGAAATAATATGGATAAAAGAAAGGGCATAATATTGTGGGGAAATTAAAAAATAGTCCGTGGTTGAAATTGTTTTTGGTTATTGTCCTTTTAGCTGTGATCTTTTTTGTTTTACGGTTTTTAAATGTGGATTTCTCCAAGATAACGGTTGAGTCGTTCAAAGAGAAAATTGATTCGTTTGGAATCTGGGGGCCGGTTATTTACATTGTCCTTTATGTTTTTCGTCCTCTCATTTTATTCCCAGCGGCGGTCTTTTCCGCTTCGGCAGGGGCTATCTGGGGATTAAAAGGGCTTATTTATTTAGTGATCGGTGCGAACTTGTCTGCTATTGCTGAATTTTTAATCGCTAGGTATTTTGCGCGTGAAATGGTTGAGAAATTGATCCAAGGTAAATTTAGCAAGATTGATCAGGCAGTCGAGAAAAGGGGCTTTATCGCCGTCCTTTTAATTCGTTTGATTCCTAATGTTGCTTGGGATATTCAAAATTTGGCTCTGGGCTTAACGAAGGTTAAGTTTCGCGATTATGCGTTGGCTACTCTGATTGGGATCCTTCCGGGCTCTTTTGCTCTCGTATATTTTGGTTCTTCGTTTATCAGCGTCATAACAAATCCGAAACACTTCTGGAAGATTATCGTGGCTTTTGTCATTTTTGGAGTTGTTTATTATTTACAACAAATTCTAAGAAACAAACAAAATAAAGAACCAATTACCCCAGCGAGATAGTCAGATGATCAGCGTTATCATTCCTGTTTATAATGAAGAAGAATGTTTGTCGAAGAACGATATTTATTACCAAATGATATCACAAGTTGGAGAACTTATCTTTGTTGATGGCGGCAGTACTGATCGCACAATTTCATTGGCAAGAAAGCTTGGTTGCGTTATCACTGCTTCCAAAAATAGAGGGGCACAAATGAATAGAGGGGCAAAAGAGGCAAAACATAAGATTCTTTTATTTCTTCATGCTGATGCCGTAATTCATTTAGAGGATTTACAGCAAATTGTCAAAGCGATTAAAGACAAGGGGTATATTGGCGGCTGTTTTAAACAAGTGTTGGATGACCCGGCGTTATTGTATCGATGGATTGCATGGACAGGAAACGTAAGGGCAAAAGTATCGAAAGTTTTTTATGGTGATCAAGCCATCTTTGTCCGCAAGGATATTTTCCAAGAGTTGGGAGGATTCCCTGAAATCAAAATTGGAGAAGACGTTTTATTCACAAAAAAATTAAGAAGAAAAGGGCGAGTTGGGATTCTGCCCTTTGCGGTTAATTGTTCAGTCCGACGCTGGAAAAAACAGGGAATTTGGCAAACGTTTTTATTGAATTTACGTATTAATACGGCGTTAGTCTGGAATCAAAATTTAGATCAATTAGCCAATGCTTATCAAGATGTCAGAGAGAACATCAAACGGTAACCAATTTAATCGAACCCCGCTGTTGGCGGGACAAGGAGAGAAAGATGATACGCAAATTATTCGGTAGTTTGATTATCTTATTGCTGGTTTGTTCATTGGGGGCAAACGCGTATGCCGCCAAAGGGAAGTATCTGATTGTTCTTCAGGCGGGGAAAGAAAGTCACGAAGGAATGGCCAGAGCCGTTCATGCCCTTTTATACAGCAAAGAATTGAAAGAACATGGCCACGAAGTTGTTTTATTATTCGACGGGGCTGGAACCGAATGGATTGCTGAATGGTCAAAGCCAGATTCAACCGACAAGCTGGCACCGATGTATAAAGAATTAAGGGAAGCTGGAGTAACTCAAGTCGTTTGTGACTTCTGTGCCAACGCTTTTCAGGTGAAAGAAAATTTAGAAGAGAACAAAACGCCGTTAACCGCCGAGTATAAGGGTCATCCCAGCATTGCCAAGTTTGCGGATAAGGGTTATCAGATTATTGTTTTGTAATTTTTAGGGGATATAAATGCAAAATTATTTCTTTCATTTTTTAACATTCTTTATAACCGGGCTAGCTGTTAACTTGACACCTTGCGTTTATCCGATGCTGACGGTGACCGCATCGTTGTTTAAGCCGCCACAGGGACAGCAGGTCAGGTTGCTTACTTCATTCGGCAGGGCTTTGGTTTATGTGCTGGGAATGGCTGTGATGTATAGCTCCCTGGGCGTCTTTGCGGCTATGACGGGAGCCTTGTTTGGAGGTATATTACAAAACAAATGGGTCGTTTTAACGGTGGCGATACTTATGCTCGGCTTGGCGCTATCGATGTTTGGCGTATTTCAGATAAGCATTTCTTCAGGATTATTACAAAAATTAGAGAGGTTAAGGAAAGTCCGATTTTTTGGATTATTCTTTGCTGGAATGTTCGTTGGTATTTTTGCCGCTCCATGCATCGGGCCTCCGGTCTTAGCGTTGTTGACTTCGGTAGCCGACCGAGGGAATCTTCTTTTTGGTTTTCTGTCATTCTTTGTTTTTTCTTTAGGTTTAGGATTTCCATACCTTGTCCTCGGGACTTTTTCAGGTTTGCTTAAGAAAATTCCAAAAGCCGGAAGCTGGCTTATCTGGGTTGAGCATGCCTTTGGTGTCATCCTTTTAGGATTTTCTCTTTATTATTTTGTCATCGCCATTAATTCTGAATTTGTCAAATGGGTTCCTCCTGTTACATTGATTTTGGGAGGCGCGTATCTTGGCTTTATCGAGAAGTCGGGCAAGGAAAAATTATTATTTGTCCGGTTAAAATGGGTCGCAGGGTTGGTGAGTTTGATTTTTGGGATTTCGATCATCGCATCGATTCTTACACCGAAAGAAAGTTTAATTTGGGATGAATATAAACCTTATAAGGTTGCGATGGCTAAAGAAAAGAAACAGCCGGTGGTGATTGATTTCTATGCGGATTGGTGCATTACGTGCCATGAGTTGGAAAATTTTGTCTTCACGAATCCGGCAGTTATCAAAGAATTAAAAAAGTTTGTACGTTTAAGAATCGATGCCACCGACATGATGGCACCGGCGGTTCAGGAAGTCGTCGAGCAATATCGTGTCTTTGGTTTGCCCATGATTGTTTTTTTGGATGAGAATGGCCAAGAAGTTGAAGATGCCCGGGTTGCTGGGTATATGCCACCAGCGGAATTCTTAAAGTCATTGGAGTTAGTCCTAAATGAAAAATAAGATACTTATAACGGTTTTCGTGATTGGGATCATAACTGCTTCTTTTATGATTCAACAGGGAATGAGTCGCCAAAAGACAGATAGTCAATCGATCAAAAAGATCGAGGTTGCTAAAATGGAATCTGAGGTCGATTTCACAAGAAAATATCCGGATGAGAATTTATTATCCAAAGAAAAGAGCCCGTATTTGCTTCAGCACGCTAATAATCCCGTGCACTGGTATCCGTGGGGAGACGAGGCTTTTGCTAAAGCCAAGGCGGAAGATAAGCCGGTATTTCTTTCCATTGGCTATTCGACCTGCCACTGGTGTCATGTTATGGAACACGAATCGTTTGAGAATCCAGAAATTGCCGAGGTCATGAATAAATATTTTGTTTCAATCAAGGTTGATCGCGAAGAACGTCCGGATATCGATAACATTTACATGAAAGCGGTCATGTCTCTGACGGGAAGCGGCGGTTGGCCACTCACGGTTTTTGTCACGTCTGATCGAAAACCATTTTACGGTGGAACATATTTCCCGCCTGATTCTCAGTGGGGGCGTCCCGGTCTTAAAGAATTATTATTGTCGATTAACGATGCTTGGCAAAATAAAAGGGATGAGCTTGTTAAATCCAGTCATTCCATTTCAGAGAACCTTCAATCAAAATCATTTTGGGGACAAATCGCCGGAAATCCCATGCCTGATGAAGGAACGCTACGAAGCGCTTATGGACAGTTTGCCCAGCGATTCGATTCCCGGTATGGTGGCTTCGGAGGAGCACCGAAATTTCCCTCAAGTCATAACCTGTCTTTTCTTTTGAGATATTGGAAACGCGCCAATGAGCCCAAGGCTTTGGAAATGGTTGAAAAGACGTTAACGGAAATGGCCAAAGGCGGGATGTACGATCAAGTTGGTGGTGGATTTCATCGATACTCAACGGATCAACGCTGGTTTATTCCGCATTTTGAGAAGATGATGTATGATCAGGCGATTTTGACCAAAACATATCTGGAAACTTATCAGGCAACTAAAGACGAAAAATACGCGCAGACCGCACGGGAAATCTTTGATTATGTTTTAAGGGATATGACGGATCCCAAGGGAGGTTTTTATTCTGCGGAAGATGCGGACAGCCTTCCTCCGGAGAAATTTACGAATATGACGCCAGCGGAAGATTTATCCGGCGAGAAAACGGAAGGAGCATTTTATCTGTGGCGGTATCAGGAGGTTATTGAACATCTTGGCAAGGAAGCGGCAGAAGTTTTTAATTATTATTACGGAGTCGAATCACGCGGGAATGCTTTTTCTGATCCTCATGGTGAATTTAAAGGTAAAAATATTCTCTATGTCGCTCATGGTTTGGAGGAAACGGCGCAAAAGTTTGGAAAAACTTCCCAAGAGATTCAGAAAATTCTTAATGAATCCAAAGATAAGTTATTTGATGTCCGTAAATTTCGCCCACGCCCGCATTTGGATGACAAGGTGCTCGTTGACTGGAATGGTTTGATGATTTCCAGTTTGGCGCTTGGGTCTCGTGTGTTGGATGAACCGCGATATGGCCAAGCCGCTGAAAAGTCAGCGCAATTCATATTGTCAACTTTAGTCAGGAAGGATGGGAGATTGCTTCATCGCTATCGTGACGGTGAGGCTGGTATTTTAGGAACGCTTGAAGATTACGCATTCTTTATTCATGGACTTATCGATCTTTATGAAGCGACATTTAAGGAGGAATATTTAAAAGAGGCAAAGCGACTGACCGAAGATATGATCAAATTATTTTGGGATGAGAAAGAAGGTGGCTTTTTCTTCACAGCTACGGACGCGGAAAAATTGTTGATTAGAGAAAAGGAAATTTATGACGGAGCGATTCCATCAGGTAATTCAATAGCGGCGTTGGATTTGCTTCGCATGGGACGATTGACATTGAATCGGGAATGGGAGAAAAAAGCGCAAGAATATTTTAAGGCATTCGGTCAGGAGTTATCGTCCGGCCCCAGCGCTTATGCCCAATCGCTCATGGCTCTGGATTTCGCCATCGGCTCTTCGAGAGAAATCGTCTTAGCTGGTCAAAAGGATGATCCGCAGACACAAGCGATGTTGAAGAGTCTTTACAGTCGGTTTATTCCGAATAAAGTTGTGATTCTAAGACCAAGCTCAGATGAAGAAGCAAAGGCGATTGTCGAACTTATACCATTTGTAAAAGGACAACCGGCTTTAGGTGGTAAGACAACAGCGTATGTCTGCAAGAATTTTAATTGTGAGTTTCCCACCAACGACGTTAAAAAGTTTGAGGAATTACTGCGGCAATAGCTATGCAATTAAAATCAATTATAAAATGTCCAAAATGCGGTTTTGAAAAAGAAGAAACCATTCCCATCGATTCCTGCCAGTTTTTTTACCAGTGCGGTCATTGTGGGGCAAGGTTGAGGCCAAAAGAAGGGGATTGTTGTGTATTTTGTTCTTATGGCACCGTTAAATGTCCATCGAAACAAAGATAAAATTTATGAGATGGTAACTAACGGATTCGCTTTTTTGCTTTTGGCGAGATCGTATAGTTCTTGGACATTCATTTTTCGGAGGATTTTCGGATCGTTGCAATTGGCGAGTTTTGTGATAAGATTTGAGGGTAGTTGATTGGCAATTGTGAGAAGTTTTGAGATGCGCTTTCTGTGGAGGTTTAACTTGGATGCCGCGGAGAGGCAAGTTTCGTCCGGGTGTGCGGCCATAAATTCCTTCACCCGGAGTGCCTCATTTATAACATTTTGTGGTGGGTCTGGTTGTTTGATTTCGGGAAAGGGTAGGTCTAGGGAGCTTTGAAGACGACCGTACCGGCGACGGTAGAGTGATATAACTAATTGCCCTACTTGAATTTCGGAGTTTTGACTTTTGCCAAGCAACAGACCCCATTCATACAAAACCCTCTGCGGTTAAAAAACTGCGGAGGGTTTTATTTTTCCATTAAAAACGGCAAAGAGTGAGTGATCCCCCCGCTAGAATATTATTTGTGAATTAGTATCGAATAAAGAATTTAGCGTGATACAATAATTTTTAATCTCATCCGAGTTTATGCCCGCTTGCCCAGTTCATGTGAACCATGTCTATAATTGCGTCCCTGAGTTTGAAGGGCCCACGAATGAAAAGTCATCCGGAAAATCTGACCATCCAGGCAAAATCAATCAAGATACTGTTTTTGATCGTTATGACGGTAACGGGTATACTGTTTATCGGTTTGTTTATTTACAGTTATTCAGCCTTTCAAAGGATCAAGAATTTAAAAGATCATGATTTAAGGATTGAGCAATTAAGGGGAACCATTATTCACCTGGACGAAGTCTTGACCATGTCCGCACGGATGGCGGCGGAAACCGGTGATCCTCAATGGGAATCCCGGTATCGCACATTTGAACCTCAGTTGGACCAGGCGATCAAAGAATCAATCGAGATTTCTCCAAGTGTCTATAAGGGGAATGACGCAGAAATGACAGAACAGGCCAATCTTAAATTAGTTAATATGGAAAATCGTGTTTTTGAGCTAGTTCGACAAGGCCAGTTGGTCGAAGCGCGGACGATACTTTCCGGGATAAGATATCAAAATCAAAAGAAAATTTATACCCAGGGGATGAAACGCCAGGCTGATGAGATCCGGCAGCATATGAGCGAGACTTTGAATACTGAGAAGTCCAGGTTCAGGTTTTTTTCGTGCGTGTTTGGGTTGCTGCTGTTTTTACTGATTGTTTTTTGGGCGACCGTATTAAAAGTTTTAACGCGTTGGCAGGGGATACTCATCGCGCAGAATGAAGAAATTAAGAAAACACAGAATCACCTGGTCCATTCTGAGAAAATGGCCGCGATCGGTCAATTGGCGGCTGGAATCGCCCACGAAATCAATAATCCGATAGGGTTTGTTTTTAGTAATATCCAAATGCTGGAAGAATATTCGCAGTCATTTGTCAAGGTTGTCCGGCAAGTGGAAGAAATTAATAAGGCGTATGCTCAGCGCAATACGAATAGGGTTGAACAATTATTAACCGAGCTTGCCCAGTTGGAAAAGGGAACCAATTTGAAGCTTATCACGGATGATCTTGGTGCATTGCTGACGGAATCAACTCAGGGGATGGAAAGGGTTCGAAAAATAGTTCTGGATTTACGTTCTTTTGCCCGGGAAGATTCCGGGGAAAAGGAATTGATCCAAGTGGAAAAAATACTGGAGAGCATATTAAGCATTGTTCATAACGAAATTAAATACAAAGCGACCCTGAAAAAAGAGTATGGGCAAACACCGCCGATTTATTGCAGTTCCCAAAAGATCGGCCAGGTGTTCATTAACCTGATTGTTAATGCCGGACATGCCATTGAAAAGAATGGAGATATTGGGATCAGAACCTTTCAGGATAAGGATAAAATATGTATAGAAATTTCTGATAACGGCAAGGGTATACCTGCGGATAAAATTCAAAAAATTTTTGATCCGTTTTATACAACCAAACCGGTCGGTCAAGGCACAGGGCTTGGTTTAAGCATAAGTTATGAGATTATTAAAAAACATGGCGGGGAGATTAAGGTGCATTCTGAACCTAATAAAGGATCAATCTTTACGGTTATTTTGCCTGTCCTCGCACAAAATAACTCGTAACTTTAGGTGTCGGAATTATGAACAAAACGGGTGAATATTTATAATATAAATTGTTTAGATACAATAAGTTATAGAAATATTTTGTGTGAATTTATTGTTGACTTTCGATGGCTCGTATACTATACTTTTAATGTAGATTAAAAGATTTTCTACAAATCAATCCAAATTCCCCAATCAAAATTAGTTTCCCGGTAAATCTATTTTACTTTTGATTTCTCGACGGAAATCTTGTTTGTTGGCTGCGCGCCGATAAATCAAATACGTTACGGCAGGTTCTTTTTAATGACAAAAGGACCTGGACGGATAACATTCTTAGATTTAATGTTAGAAATTAACGTGATATGTGTAAACTTATTATTTACATATATTTATATAAAATGTCATGAATATAACCGCTTGATTGATTCGTTATATTTATGTTATTCTTATATATAATAATAATTGTATGATTTAATAAAAAAGAAATTTACTGATCATAATTTCATTGAGGAGATCAAAAAATGATTACTTTTCTAGAACAAAAACGCCCATCTTTTGTCTATCGACTTTTAAGTTCTTTTATTGTAATGACGTTTATGTTTAGTTCAATTGTGCCGCCTACTCCAGTCCTGGCGCAATTTTCTCCTCAAACAGTTTTAAATTTGCCTATCCCCGGAACAATGCTGAATGTAACATCCAGCTTTCAGCCGGCTTTGATTAAAGGGATCATGACCCATCCTGACAATCCGCTTGAATTTGATTTTATTGTGGTGCAGGGAGACAACCAGTTATCCGGCGAAGTGTTCAACGAAGAAGCCCGGAATATGATCAAATATTTCTTGGCCGCGTTAACGACGCCGGAAGATGAAATGTGGGTTAACCTTTCTCCTTATGAAGGCAATCGCATTATCCCTGCCGGTTTAGGGACAACCGAGATGGGCCGCGACCTATTAGCCCAGGATTATATACTCAAACAACTCACCGCCTCTCTCATGTACCCTGAAGACAAACTCGGCAGTGAATTCTGGAAGCGGGTCCATAAGAAAGCCCTCGCGCTTTACGGGACGACGGAAATCCCGATGAATACCTTTAATAAAATCTGGATTGTGCCGGACAGCGCAGTCGTTTACCAGAAAGGATCAAACGCCTTTGTCATCGAGAATAAATTAAAAGTTATGCTGGAAGAGGATTACAACGCCCTGAACGCCAATCTTGGAAACAAACAGTTCGGCGCGGACCAGGTCAATAAAGATGAAGCCAAGATTATCAGCGGTGTCACGTCCGAGATTGTCAGGGAAGTATTGATCCCGGAGATTCAATATGAAGTTAATCACGGCCAGCATTTTTCCAAATTGAGACAAATCGCTAACGCGATGGTGTTGGCCACCTGGTATAAACAAACATTAAAGGAAGGATTGTTAGGCCAAATATATGTCGACCAGAACAAAACCGTCGGGATTGATGTCGATGATAAAGCCATCAAAGACCGAATTTACGAGCAATATATCGAAGCTTTTCAGAAAGGTGTTTATAACTACATCAAAGAATATTACGATCCCACCACAGAGGAGTTGATTCCAAGGAAGTATTTTTCGGGTGGTTTTGACGGAGACTGGACCGCAGCCACGCAAACGTTTGTCGAGGGGCGTGATGTCGTTCCGGAACGAATTCAGGGACTAATTCAAGACGAGTTTGGTACTCAGGAGGGCGATAAGGCGGTTCTATCCGTTAAGATTGACTTGATTGATGCCGGACCAGCCGCCGATGCAACAACGATAAACCAAATCGTCAGCGCGGCTGAGAAAAGCACAGTCGACCTTTCGTTAGGTCAAGACCGGGTGTCCTTAACACCGAGACAGCAAGTGTCAGATAATGCCACTTTGGGCAGCATCGTGTTTGATGAATTGGCCCGGGGTTTGGCGGAGTTTGACAAATCATATATGGCCGGGTTATACGCAAAATTTGTCGCGCTGCAAAGCGGACAATCCCAGCAAAAGCCGCTTTTGATCGGCCAAAACTTTAAACCGTCAGCCTTACTCCGAAGTGAGGAGCTTTCCGCGCTGTTAGGAGCCCGTGTTTACGTCGCTGATATCTCCGGAAATGCGGATTACACGGAAGCGGCGAAAACCGTTGTCCTCATCGCTAATCCGATGAACGGCGGGTTGGGTTCCAGTGTCACCCGGAAAACATACCTTGAACAGGTTGCTGGCAGAAGTGAGTTAGGCGCGAAGGGAACGGATTTGTTTTTTAACGTCCCGGTTCAGGGTTTTAATGCGGACGGAATTCCAAATGAAGCTGTAGTCCAAATAAGTGTAACCGAGTTGAAATATTTACAGGCATTGCGGGCCGCCGGGAAATACAGCAATATAATCGTTCAGGAATTAGTGAATGAAGACAGTGTAGGTCCTATGAATAAATTTTTGGATGAAACTATTTATCTGTTTGACCGGGTTGATGCGCGACCGAACGCTCCGAAAAGAACTTATAGACAGGTTATTGAACAAACAGAAGGGATCGAACTGGCCTCCACAATGATCATGCAGGGAGCGTTGCCGGTCATTGATGTGGCGAAAAATGAACTGACTTTTGATTATTCTGCTCCGGGAGGACACGGGCAATTGGGATCGATGGTCTTACAAGAAGCCCTTACCGCCGAACTCGTCGAAGGAAAAGTTATTATCCGGGCCGTGTTTAACGGAGACGGGCCAAACAATACAATCAGTGAAGACATTGCCGGATTCATGGCGCGGGAAAATATACCGATCATTATGATTTCAACGACGAAAACATCGCTTGATAAGAAAGGCGGGTTGATCGGCGTCGAAGAAATGGATAACGGGAAAATCAAGGCCCAGATGCTCGAACTGGCCCAGGCGAAATCGAACAAACAGGAAGCGTTGTTTACGGCGATGGGATTGACGGAAGGAGAAAGGGGTGGACAATTTTTTAACACCAATATCGCCGCTGTCAATTATACAGCCCTTCAGCCGTTTTTAAGAGAACTGAAAGAGATCATCGGTGAGAACACGTTTAATGAAATAGTCACGCCGGATCTGATCCCGAATGAAAAAAAGAAAGGGGAGAGGCGTATTGTTCAGCTTGAAGGCGCCATGGGTTCCGCGCTTTTGAATCTCAACGGGTTTGTGACCACGACGGAAAATCCGCAGGTTCAAGCCCTGATGCAAAAATACGGGTTTACACGCTTGTTGACAGTTATTAATACGGATGAAACCACACGGACCAAGTTTTTTACACCGATCAAGTTCGCTTATGATTTTGTCCTTTATGCCCAGACCGATCATTTCGGGGTAGACGTTGAAAGCGGGGCGCTGGTCAACCTAAAGCCGGGGCATTTACCGAGTTTTGGGACCATGGATGATTATTATGCGGACGTACTTAACTCCGTTAACGCGTTTCGCGGCACCAGTATGGTTAATCTGGATGAGATCAATGTCGTCGGAAAAGTAAATATGCCGGGAGCGGACTTGCGGGGTACAATCGCCATCAACAACCTGTCAGATCAGGTCGTTGACCTAAACGGATTTGCCAGTCAGATCGGTGTCAATGAACAAGGCCGGTTGTTGCTTAATAATGTGTTCATTCAGGTGGGTCGATCCGGGCAGTTGGAGAGAGTCCAGCCGATTGAGCAGATTGACATTGCTACTGCGCTTACGCGTAGTGACAGCGCGATCTTAGCCAGCGTTCAGGAACGTCTTTCCGAACAAGAATTGGCGACCAAGATTTCGATCGGGACATCCGGATGGCGAGCGAAAATCGGTGAATTTAATTTAAACAATGTGGCGCGGCTGATTGCGGCTTCTTCCAATGTCATGCAGGGTCTCATTGAACGGGAAGCCTTCACGCCGGTCAGTAAAAACGTCCTGAAAATCGGGTTGACGTTTGGCGGGCGTGAGCTGGGGCGGGAAGCGGCGATTCGTGCGGCTGAAGTCTTAACGGCGGCCGGTGGAATAGAAGTTTATTTAGGGGAAGACATCACCACAACTCCTGCCGCCATTGCGTTAACACGGCCGGAACTGGGTGCTGATGCGCTGGATTTGGTCTTTCACTTTGATGCCAGTCACAATGCCATCGATTATAACGGGGTTAAGATATTTGCCAACGGTGTCGTGGCCCCTGATTCTTTAACGGAACTTTTTGCGGCCGAAGCTAACCGCACCGATGTCTACGGTGCGTATGACCGGACGGATTACACTCAAAGCGAAGTCCAGGCGGCGATCAAGTCGACTCAACCGTTATCATTAGCGCTTCGTCGTTATCAAGAGACCTTTCCGGACTTCGTCACGCAGGTCACAAATTATTTAGCTCAACGTCCTGAAGTGCAGGTTACGATTGACACAATGCACGGCGCTTCCGGATCGTTCGTCGAAGCCGCTTTTGCAGGACTTCCGGTCAGTGTGATCCGGACCAACCCCATGCGGTCCACCGAAGCTCCGCGTCAATGGGAATCCGTTAATCCGCAAACAGGGGAAGTTGTGAGTGAGACATATAAACCGGAACCCATCCAGAAATTTCTGGATAAAGAAGCCTTTCAACGTTTTGAAGCGAGCGCAGCCGACGGATCGCTATATCTGGCGATTGACGGGGATTCCGACCGCCTGGCCATTTGGGTCAAAAGCGATGGACGGATCGTTGAAATGTTGCCGAACGATCTGGGAATCCTGTTTGGAAGTTATCTTCTGTCCAGCGGCCGTACACAAGGAGCAACCAAGATTGTAAAAACTTTACCCACCACATCTGGGCTTATGGCGCTGGCCAGGGCTAACAGGTTGGAAGAAGTCGAGACACCGGTGGGATCAAAATGGTTTGCGCCTTATATGGCGGATTTGTTAATTGCCACCGAGGAATCAGGACATCAGGTTATCCGTATCGGGAATGATGTGTTTTTTGATGATGCGGTTGTGCAGGCACAGTTGTTGTTTGAAATCATGGCCAGGGAAGGGAAAAGCCCTGTCCAGGCCCTGCAGGATGCTAAAGGTTCCATTGCTGGATATGGAGCCGGGTGGGTTTATTACCGTAATGATGTTCCGTTAACGGAAAGTATATCTGATAATATCAAAGGCCCCTTGGGCGCGTCGGACGCTGTGCAGGTCCGGCAAAATATCCAGGACCTGGTTCAACGCATGCAGGCCCAGGTTGGCGAGGCTTCCTCGAAAATTGAGGTTACGATTTCAAACGGCCAGGTGATCAATCTAGATAATTTTATGAATGACCAGTTTCTTAAAATAAAACTGGGAGACGGTCTTAAATTTTCTTACACCGACGGATCCTGGGTGCAATTCCGTTTGTCCGGGACAGAACCGTTGGTGCGGATCTATGCGGAAGGTCCCAGCGGACAGCGAAGGGCCCAGTTAAATGATGCACTTGGGGAAACACTGAATATCCCTTCGGAATTATACCGTGACCAGGTGGACCGCGCCGTTCTTTCTTCCGCGGAACGATTGGTTAATGACGACGATTTTCAGGACGCGGTTGACGCGGTTCGGCGGGAAGGCCAGACCCTGACGATCACTGAAGAAACACTCCTTACGAGGACAAATCCTGATGTCAGGAATATTTTGGTTTCTCTGGCAAGGCAGTTAAACTTATCCATTTACGATGTTTTTGCTTCTCTGGACACCATCGGTCAGAAAGTGCGTGCGTCCAGTCCTTTGTCCTCCAGTGACGATCAGTTGATCGCATCGTTGGGGCTCGGCAGAGAAGAGGGATTGAATTTTGCCCAGAGTATTTCCGAACTCAACACTCAGGCGGCTACATCAACAACCGTGGAAAGCGCCACACCGGTCGGGGGTATCGATTTGAATCCGCGTTTACTGGATTTGCAAATTAAACGGGATGACAGCGGTGTGCCGCTTCCGTTTAATCAGCAACCGTTTGAGAATATGATTATTGACGGGTTTATTCCGGTGATCATTAACGTTTCACCGGTCACAAATCTGCCTTTATTGTTGGGATTGAATGAAGATAATCAGGAAAATGTCGTCGATCATGAAACACAGGAAGATCCGCTCAAGCTTTCTTACGCAACCAGGATTGACGCATTTAAACTGAATGAAAGCATAGACTAAAATTTAACGGGTTGGACCGTTTGAAGTTTTTTATGACGGGATGTTAAATAAGTTGGTTTTATAAATCGGGCAAAGGCTTAAGGCCGTCAGCGTTGATGGCGGGCCTCGTTTGTTTCCTTCCTAAAAGGGAATGAAGAAAAATGAACGGGAGAAGAGCATGTATTATCATGAAACCCACAGGCATCCACATTTACAACGGTTAATTTCATCCTTTATTATCGTCACTTTTATTTTCAGTTTGATTGTACCGCCGGTTTCTGTCCAGGCCCAGCAGATCACAAGCCCGTCGATCCTGAATCTGCCCCAGCCCGGATCCATGGTCCAGGTGACGCCCGGTTTCCTGCCGACTATCATCAAAGGGATCATCACCCATCCGGACAATCCATTGGAATTTGATTTTATTATTGACCACGGGGAAAACCGGCTGACCGGGGAAGACTTCAACGAAGAAGCCCGGAAACAGATCAAATATTTTTTGGCCGCGTTGACGACCCCTGAAGAAGAAATGTGGGTCAACCTTTCTCCATACGAAGGTGAACGCATTATCCCGACCGGTTTGGGTTTAACCGAGATGGGGCAGGATTTGTTGTCGCAGGACTATATTTTAAAGCAATTGACCGCTTCATTGATGTATCCGGAAGAAAAACTCGGCAGCGAATTCTGGAACCGTGTCCGGGCAAAAGCCCAGGCCCTGTACGGGACAACCGAAATCCCGATGAACACTTATAACAAGATCTGGATTGTTCCGAACCAGGCGACCGTTTATCAAAAAGGGTCGAGCGCGTTTGTCCTCGAAAACCAGCTGAAGGTCATGCTGGAGGAAGACTATGTGGCCCTCACGGCCAATCTTGATAATGAATTGTACGGTTTTGACCAGGTGGACCAGGAAGAAGCCGAGGCGATCAGCGAGGTCACATCGCAGGTGATCAAAGAAGTCTTGATCCCCGAGATTGAATATGAAGTCAACCACGGAAAACATTTCGCCAAACTCCGCCAGATCGCCAATGCCATGGTTCTGGCGACATGGTACAAGCAAAACTTAAAAGAAAGCCTGCTCAGTTATGTTTACATCGACCAAAACAAAACAACCGGGATCGATGCGGCCGACAAAGAGGCCAAAGACAAGATTTATGACCAGTATATCAAGGCGTTTGAACAAGGGGTCTATAACTATATAAAGGAAGACTATGACCCGCGGGCCCAGCAGGTTATCCTGCGTAAATATTTTTCAGGCGGGTTCGACGGGATTGATTTGTCTAAAGTGGTCCGGACCGTTGATGCCGATCTTCAACCGTTGACTCCCCGGGAACAAGGGATGGTCAGAGAACAGGCGGTGGAGACATCCGACAACGCTGTCATGGTCAATATCAATCTGATTGATGCCGGCCCGGGGGCCGATGTTAAAACCATCAATGATCTGAATACCGTCGCTAACCGCAGCCCGCTGAGCATGTCCCTCCACAGAGATAGGATTTCTTTAAGGACAAAAGCCCCGGCAACCTCTGACGCGGCCATGCTGTCCGGAGTGAATATGCCGGTGCCGGTCCAGTTTAATCAATTTCTCAGGCAGCAAGTGGGTTTAACACCGAGCAATTTTGAAGTGGTAACGATCAAAGGCCAGGGCGAACAGGCCGGGATACTGGCGGATAATCCGGCGGCACGGTATGTCCTTGAAACGGCCTCGGCCGCGGCCCTGGGTGCGTTTAATTTACGCGGACGCGGACGATACACGGAAAACGGTCTGGATATTAAAACTGCGGCTGACGGTAATGCTGTCCAGATGATTGAAGAAGAAACGATCAATTTTATTTTTGATAATCCGGGCTTTGCATTAATTGAACTGGCCTCGGAAGGAAAGAGGGACGGTTCAGTTTCCTCTCCATTGGGACGGATTTATAATGCCAACCTCAGTGACACAGGATATATTGACACCGTCAAGTTTACTCCGGACGGAAAATCAGTTGAGACGTTTGATCTGGATTTGTATAAAAGAACGATCGACACATTAAGGACGCAGGGCGTGCAGGTTTATTACAAAGTCACCGATGCGCTTGAAAAAACAGAAGGCCTGACCGATCCGGCCGCGTTAAATAATCCGACGGACAGCTGGGCCCTTTCAGCCGTAATCGGCGATGTCGCCCAGGGAAAATATTTACTACCGATTGATGATAATTTCCGCCGGGCCGCCATCAGTTATAATGCGCCCAGACCGGCCGATATCGGTCCGATAGATTTGCCGAGTGTGGCCTTGCCTAAAATTGCCGAAGCCAACGGGTTGGTCAAAGGCACGCCGGAATATACGGATTTCATGAACCAGGTTACGGTGGTCACACTCGGTCCGCGCGAGATTGATCTTGGAAAGGATTCAGGGAATGAGCGCCACGCGGCGATCATCAAAGACGCGGTCAGATTCAAACAGGAAAACGGGTTCGACGGAATGCAGGTTTCTCCGATCAGCGACGGTGATTTGATGCCGAGGCTGATCGCCTTAACCGGGCCGTCGGAATTAAATAATTTTCGCCGGATCATTTCTTTTGGACGGTCCGGTTCCGCAGAGGCGGAAGCGGCACGCGCTTTTGCCCAGCAGATTCCCGGCGCCCGCATGGTCTCACGGCTGGTATCAACGAGCGCGACCAAAAATAACGTCGCCTATGAAACAGCCGGACAATACAATGCGGAAGAGATCGCCACCGCCCAGAAATTAGGGTACACCGTTGAGGATCTTAATACAGTCACGTCGGATGAAACCCTTGGAATAAAGGCGTTCGTTGCGATGACCGCGGTCACCGGAGCGACCGAACATCTGGGCCAGGGATTCCGTGAGAACATGCAGCGGGTTAACTATAACGAAGCGGAACAAATCGTGCAGACCAATACATTGTTCAGCGACCAGGCAGGAAACTTGTTTGTCGTCCGAACCACGTACGGATCAGAAGATATGCAGAAGTCCCGAGCCAGCATTAACCGTCTGACCCAAAAATCCGCCAATATTTTTGAGGAACCGACATTTCAAGAAGGTGCGGCGGTAACCGCGGATGAAGCGATGCTCGCGGACGTGAACAAGGCGGCCAGCCTTTTACAAATTACACCGGCCGGTTTTGCCCAGGTGGTTGCCTCGCGCATTGACCGACGGAAAGTCCTGGACGATTTTGCGGAAGCGGGCGGGATTTCTCCCAATGAGACGCTCGACAATCTGGTGAAAGCCGGGATGGCCGTCAAACAGGGAACGAATATTTATGATTTTAGATTGACCGATGATTTTTACACGGATGCCAAAATGACCTCTTTCCGTGACTTTCAGGTCAGTTCGTCTCAAAATCCGGCGGCGACCGACCTAAGTGTTGTCCGGATGCAGAGGATCATCTACAGCGGGGTCGACCAAAACGGATTATTTTCAGACCTTGCCCCGGGACAGGAAAACCAGTTTGTTTTCCGGCTGAACCAGGCCAGGTCGCTTCCCTTATTAACGTCGGCCTGGAAGCTGCAGACGGCGAAAAAAGAGGCCGCCGCAAAACCGGCCCAAAGAGAAACGTTTGACCTGCAAAAATTTGTTGACCAGAGCGGCATCAATGATTTCTTTCAGGCCAGCGGCATCCAGGTTGAGTTCAGCGCGCCGGACAGGATCACCGTCAGTACCGGTGTCGCCCAGGCCCTGACGGAATACCAGCAGGCTTACCAGGCGGACATTGCCCAGGGGCAATTTAATTACCGGGGTACAGGCACGTCGCAAACGGTGAGTGACTATTATACAAATGATTTCAAACCGAAACATTATGACCAGATCCGCAGCTATATCAGCCAGCAGTTCGACGGCGGACGCAATCTAAAGACCATTGTGACCAACGGGATCGGGGCGAATGACCAGTTTATGTGGGCCTTAGTTGAGATGTACAACCGCAACCGCGGGGAAAGTGATCCGGTCTGGTATCATGTTACCACCGCGCGGGATTTAGCCAAGGTTGAAATGAATCCGGCCACGACGCTGTTCATCGATATCTCCCGTTCAGGAAGCACCTGGGAAGGTGTTCAGGTCGCGAACCAGACACTGGCCAACGGTTTTACCAAACGGATCGTGCTGGCTAACGGGGGTGTTTTAAAATCACTCGCCGACAGCGCCAATAGCCGGGACAACGGTGCGGCCATCCAGATCGGGATGCAGCCGGATATCGGCGGACGCAATATGCACCGCAAAACGCCGATCTATTATACCGCCCAGACCGTCGTCGGGATGTTTGTGCCGGCCATGGACGCGGATAATTTTGCCCGGCTCCACGATGAGTTTGACCGGATGAATGATTTCGCCAATCCGGCCAGCCTCGCGGTCAACAGCGCCAAATTTTTGGATGCCATGATGGAATTAAGAGGGACAGACCATGTGGCGTTTATCAGCAATTCAAAACAAACCGCGATCCTCGGGACCGAGTTGGGCCAGTATTTTATGGAAGGTTCCAACAAGGAGCACGTGATCTCTTACGGCGAACATAATTTATCCAACCCGCAGCTGGAGCCGGTGTCCGTCCTGCGGAACCTGGCCGCTTCAAAGGCCGGGGAAAAAACATTTGCCATTGCCGTTCTGGACAAGTCTTCTCCAAACTTTGCCGAAGAGAACGCGCGGGTGGAAGAGTTAAAACAACGGCTGCCGATGGTTAAGTTTATTGTCGACAGTTCCGAAGGGGAGATGCAGGGCCTCAGCCAGCGCCAGCAGGCGGCCTTTGATATCTTCACAACCGATTTTATCACCGCCTTGACATCTTTATTACGGGTCGACGCCAATTCAAACCCGAACGTGAAAGTCGTCCGGGGCCTGACAGCCACTTATGTTTCGCAATGGAAAAGCACCGCGCAGCGTTATGAAACGGACCTGATCGGTTCCGGGCAAACGAATCTATTGTTGAGTTTCGGACGTCCGGGAACTAAAGAACAGTCCAGCGTCGGGACTCCGGAAAAACAAACCGCGGTGAATAGTGTTGAGGACGCCCGTCAGCAGGGCCGGGCCTTGGCCGACCAGATGGCTTCCGAAGAAATCACGGACGGCCGTAACCGGCTGAATATTTTTGCCGGAGCGGATGAAATCGATCCATTTTCGAAAGAACTCCGCCGGGACACATTTAATTCACCGCTGGCCACCCAACACGGATTCATCACTGAAACCGGTATTTATCCTTTACGCGCGCACAAAGGCCATGAAGCGACATTAGCCTACCGCACACCCGAAGAGATTGCCCAGGGAAAAGCGCCGTTACTGGCCAACAAGTCGATTAATATTTTCCTTAACCAGCGCGTATTGGGACAAGACGCGTTTTATACTCAGCCTTTTCAGAATGTCACCGGTCTGACGAATTATGACAATGTCAACGGTGCCAACATCAATCAGACCAACGACTCCATGACCTTCCCTAATATACAAAGGGCGGCTGAAGTCGCGCCGACCATTCTTTTCGAATTTGAAACGATGTCCCCGGAAATCAGGGAAAAGATTACGGCGTTTAACCAGGCCTTTACCAGCCGGTTGTCCGAGATCTATGACACCCAGCAGGATTCGGCGGTCTTAAGTGTGCAGTCACAGCAAAACCTGGAAGAACTTTCGACCATCATAAGCCAGCAGCTGGCGGCCCGGAATGTGGCCGAAGGTAATCGTGTGCAGGAAATCAGGACAGCCCTGGCTTACGCGGACGCGAATAAAACCAATCGTGAATTAAATCCGGATAGAACATATCCGTTTGAAATTGAATCAGCCCCGTTTTTTACCAGCTTGTCCGGACAATTGGGAATAACCCCGGCCGAATTGGTGCAGTCTTTAAGCGGGTCAACCAACCCGTCCGTCCAGAAATTGGCCCAGGAAGCGGCGTTATCGTTTGAACCGGGATCAACCGGACAATTGCCGGCGGCCATTACGCCGGAACAGCTGGTCGCCCGCAGTTCCGATAATAAAAGAGTCCTTGTGAGGGTTGAAAGCGGGATGGAGGTCAGGGATACAACCACCGGCAGCCGGGTTTCTACGCTTGCGAATATTCCGGCCTATGAAAAAGCCGAATTTTCCGGGGATTCTCGCCGGGTTAAAGTTTCCGATCAGAACGGTTTCAGTTTATATGACGTCTCCACCGGTATCCGGTTAGCCAAGGTGGAAAACGGCAGCAATATCATCGGCGCGGCTAACCTCGATCGTCCGGTCCTGCGGGCGAATCAGGGGCTGGCCCTTCAGGGTTTTGACCCGACGTCACGGCTGCGGCAGATCCGGGAACAGCTGCAGAGACGTTTTGAAGAAATGGCAGAACTGGCGTCCACGAATGTTGTTTTCAGTTTTACAGAGGAAGAATTGGAAGCGATCGCCACGGAATTAAATGATCTCTTGCAGATTAAAACCCAAAGCGAAGAAGATTTCACACAGGTCATTATGGAATCCTTGAAGAATTCAGATAATGACGCCCGGCGGTTAAGGGCGAACGGCATAGAGCCGGATGTTTATAATGTCAACGCGGTCACGTTCATCACTCTTTTGAGTTCTGAACTCGGGCTGACCAAATCAGCGTTGGTCAACTTGCTCACCATACCATCGAACACGCTGGCGCTCCGTCAATTAGGGGCGTCCGCCACCCGTTTTCAATTAAACGTATTCTCCGAAGGCTACACGCTGGCGGTGCGAAACGCCGAAGACATTGAGATCGGCGAACTGCAGACGGTTGTTGATGGACAGACTTATGAAAAACTGCAGGAATCCGGGGCGAGAAGCCTGGCGAACATCCTGGTTTCCAGAAACCAGCTGACAGACCAATACGGCGTTACGGCCGAAGAGGCCGCGCAGATTGAAAGTGCGGTCAACCGCTTCGGATATAAACTGCCTGATGCCACGCAAAGCACGTCCATCACCATGACGGGTGAAGGGTTATCCTACCTGGTTGATGAAATCAATATGACGATGATGGCCATGAATCAGAATGATGTCAGCCGCTACGGTGAGATCATGCGGTCGCTGCAAGCCGCTTCCGCCGGCCAGATGGAAGACCTTTTGGTCATTAACAATAATTACGACATCAATACGGTTGACCTCGTGCGGACTTTAAGCCGGGAAATGGGTGTTTCAACGGACAGGATCGTTGACGCGCTGACCATTCCTTCCAATTCGGATTTTCTCAAACACATTGGGCATGTGGCGGCGGTCAATCCCGGGGCCCTGGCCGAAACCGGACCGGCCGGCAGCCAAGCGCTCGCCGATGCGGCACAGTTGGGAGAAACGGACACGGATTTCACCAAGGGGGGGATCGATTTAAATCCCCGCCTGCTTGACCTGCAGATCAAACGCGATGACGGCGGTATTCCGCTGCCGGTCAGCCAGCAGCCGATCGAACACATGCATGTGGATGGGTTCTTGCCGGTGATTATCAATATCACGCCGGTGACCAATCTGCCTTTGTTATTGGGACTGGCCGATGATCCGGGGCAGGATGGCGGTCAAATCAGTTTTTATAAACCGCCGGCCGCGGACAGGAAAGAAAAGATCAGTTTTGAAGACAGCATACAAATCAGTTTGGTGAAATAAACGGTCACAGACCGGAGCGTATTTCAAATTTGACATAAAATTGTTTCCGATTCCCCAATCGATTCATGTCAAATCGGGGGGGCAGCATCCTGAAATAAACAGGGCGTTGTCCCCCATTTTCTTGTCTTTCTCCTAAATTTCCCTAGCCAACGCAGTCAATTAATATATAATAAGATCAATTAATTAAATTTCTGTCTGATTTAGAATTAACCGGATTCACTTCAACGATATGATAAACATAGGTCTAATTGGGTGCGGCTATTGGGGACCGAATTTGCTGAGAGGCTTTATGGATTGCCCCGATGCCACGGTTTCGATGGTGGCGGATTTGGACCAGGAACGCCTGGACTACGTGACCCAAAAATACCCATCGGTACGGACCACCAAAGATTATACCGACCTGTTTGGTGAGGCCGTAGACGCGGTGGTCATCGCGACCCAGCCGTCGACCCACTATCCTTTCGCAAAAGAAGCCCTGTTAAAGGGAAAACACGTCCTGGTTGAAAAACCGCTGGCCGGTTCCATCCTTGAGGCCGAAGATCTGATCCGGCTGGCCAAAGAGCGGGGCCTAAAATTAATGGCCGGGCATACCTTTGAATACAACGAAGCGGTCCGGGAATTAAAACGCCAGCTCAAGGCTGGGACCGTCGGCCAGCCCTATTATTTTTATTCCCAGCGGCTGAATTTCGGTATTGTGCGCAAGGACGTCAACGCACTGTGGAACCTGGCGCCGCACGATGTCTCCATCCTGATTTATCTGCTGGACATGCTGCCCGAGGCCGTTTCCTGCCGGGGGTATGATTTTATCCAGCCCGGGATCGACGATATCATTTTCATGGTCCTGCAGTTTCCTAATAATATCATCGCCCACGTTCAGGTCAGCTGGCTGGACCCGAGCAAGGTCCGCAAGATGACGGTGGTCGGCAGTGAAAAGATGATCATCTATAATGACATGGATGACCATAAAATCCAGATATACGATAAAGGGATCAAGGTGCAGAATATGGGTGATTCGCTCGGCCCTTACGACGATTTCGGCAAATACCAGCTGATCAAACGCGCCGGTGACGTCAGTTATCCCAAAATTGATTTCAAGGAACCGCTGCAGGAAGAGTGCCGGGATTTTGTGGACGCGATCCGTAACGACCGGGCGCCTTTGGCCGACGGTGAAAACGGCCTGCGGGTCGTCCGTGTCCTGCAGACGGCGCAAGCGTCCATGAATTTAAACGGCGTGACCCTCGATATCCGGCGTGGCTCACCGGAACCGGCCAAAACCTCATTCGCAACCCAATTTTAGAAACCATGACCAATATCCCGCTTGTTGACTTAAACAAACAATACGCCCTGATCAAAGATGAAATCAAGCAGGCCGTCGATCAAACCATCGAAAGCATGGCGTTTATCAACGGTCCGCAGATCAAGAAATTTGAAACGGATTTTGCCGCCATTTCCGGAGCCAAGTTCGGCGTCGGGGCCAGTTCCGGGACGACCGCGCTGCAGCTGGCGTTATCGGCGCTGGAGATCGGTCCCGGTGACGAAGTCCTGACCGTTCCCAACACATTCATCGCCACCACCGAATCCATCACCCATACGGGCGCGAAAGTCGTTTTTGTGGACATTGATGAGAAAACGTATAATATCGATGTCAAAAAGATTGAACAGGCCGTCACGCAAAAGACAAAAGCGGTCATTCCCGTCCACCTTTACGGGCAGCCCTGTGATATTGCGGCTATCGGTGAAATCGCCCGGAAATTTCGGTTAAAAGTCATTTATGATTCAGCCCAGGCGCATCTGGCGGAGTTCGACGGGAAACCGATCGGCCATTACGGCGATGCGGTGTGTTACAGTTTTTATCCCGGAAAAAACCTGGGGGCGTACGGCGACGGCGGTCTGGTCCTGACCAACGATGAAGAATTGAGAAAGAAAATGTTTATGCTGGCGGACCATGGGCGTATCGACAAGTATGAACATTTGATTGAAGGGTTTAATTTCCGGCTGTCGGAAATCCAGGCAGCCATCCTGAATGTGAAATTAAAATATCTTCCGGAATGGACCAAAAGCCGGCGGATGCTGGCCGCACAATATAATCGTTTGCTCAAGGACGTGAATGTTATTACTCCTTACGCGGACGAACGTGCGGAACACGTTTACCATCTCTACGTCATCCGGGTCAAAGAGCGGGACGCGGTCCTGCGTTATCTGCAGGAACATGGCATCGGGGCCGGCATCCATTACCCGGTTTGTCTTCACCGGCAAAAGGCTTACGATTATCTGGGGCATAAAGAAGGCGATTTTCCCGTCGCTGAAAAATATTCGAAAGAAATCCTGTCTCTGCCCATGTTCCCCGAGCTGACCATTGAAGACCAGGAAAGGATTGTTTCTACTTTGGCCGAGGCCATTTCAAAAGTAGAAGGGACCAAGACGCAGTATGTATAGAGACCGTAAAATCGCCCTGGTCATTCCTGCCTATAACGAATCCAAATTGATCCTGCCGACTTTACAAAATGTCCCGGAACAGATCGACCGGATTTATGTCGTTGATGATTGCAGCAAGGACAATCTGGCGGAAGTGGTCCGATCGCAGGCCAAAAAAGATAAACGCGTCACGCTGATCCAACACACCCAAAATCAGGGGCCGGGCGGCGCGATCATTACCGGATATCTGGCCTCATCCAAAGACGGGTATGACATCACGGTGGTTGTGGGCGGCGATTACCAGATGCCTTTAAACGAGGTCAACGCGTTTCTCGATCCTTTGATCGACAAGACCGCCGATTACACCAAGGGCAACCGGTTTTTTGTCTGGGACAAGACGCGGGCCAAGATGCCGAAGATCAGGATTTTCGGGAATATCGTCATCACCGGCATGACCAAGATCGCCTCCGGTTATTACAAGATCATGGATGTGGTCGACGGGTACACGGCCATCACCAAAAAAGCAATCGACATTGTGGACTGGAACATCGCCTGGAAACGTTACGGGTATCCGATGGATTTTCTGATCCGGCTCAACGCGTACGGGCAGAGGGTCAAGGATATCCCCCGGACACCGATTTATCTCGAGGGGGAGAGGCAGTCCCAGATCAAGGGCCTGCGTTACGCGATCAAGGTCGCGCCGATGCTGGTCCGCGGATTCTTCTGGCGGATGTTTTTCCGGTACGTTTACCTCGACTTTCACCCCCTGGTCTTTTTCTTTATCTGCGGTATATTTTTATTTCCTTTCGGAGTCCTCTTAGGATTTGAGCAGATTTACCGGGAGCTTTTTGGAGGCGGGGCCACCGGGCCAAAATCAATCCTCTGCGCGATGTCCATCATCACCGGCCTGCAGTTTCTCCTCTTCGGCATGTGGTTCGATATGGAGATGAGTAAATAGCGTAAAGCGGATAGGGGCAGGTGGAGAAAGGGATCAAGGTAGAGGGATCGAAGTTAAGGGTCAAATTGTGCACGTGCGTGCATAATTAGGAAAAGAAAAGTGGCCGGCCGGCCACAATTGTCGCCCGCGGGCGACAATTCCCGATCCGCAATACACTTGCCTTTTGAAAGTATTTTTCTTTATGAAATATATAACGCTCGCGATTGTTTTGATGGCCTTTTTTTTGCTGCGGCCTTATCAGCTGCAGAAATTAGGCCTGTGTTACCGGGGCGATGATTTTTCGTATTTCGCGCACGCGACCGCGATCGTGTTCGGACAATATCCGTCGTATGAAAAAGAGCACTTTGATAACGGAAAGCAAAGCCCTCTGCACAGCATCGGGCCCGGGCTTATGGCCGCGCCGTTTGTATGGGCGTTTTCTCTTATCGACCGGTTGACAGGGGCGGACATCGTCAATCAGCGCACGGCGGATAATATCCGTCACAGCTGGTCGATGTTCGGGTTTGTTGTTTCCAGCAGTGTCTATTTCTGGCTGGGGTGCTGGTTGATCTATTTAACCGCAATTAAGTTTTGTTCCGCGCGGCATACCATCATTGCGCTCGTGCTGATGGTCCTGGTTCAGGGTATTCCGATCTATGTTTTCCGGCGGCCGGTGTTTTCCCACGCCTACGAGTTTTTTCTCCAGGCGTTCATGATCTATCTCTTCTTTAAACCCAAGACAGACAAACCGCCGTCGCTCGGTTACTGGTTAACGGTTGGTTTCACGCTGGGATTAATGCCGTTAGTCCGTTACAATAACCTGGTCGCCTCCGGGTTCTGGTGGCTGGCCATTGGTCTGAAACACAAAGTTTTTACCCATCTGTCCCGCAACAAAAAAATATTCGGCGCTTTTTTCATATTCGCGCTAATCCTCCTTGTATTTTTTGTGGTCCCGAGCGTGTTTAATCATTATGACGGTTACCAGAGGAAGTTCAGGTATTTCTTCAGACCATGGTGGCTTTCGGTATATCCTTTTCGTGTGTGGCATGTTTTATTCGGCGCGGGGTGGGGGCTTATTTTTACCGGGCCTTTTATCCTGTTTGGGATTTGGCAGTGGCTGGCCCGGCCGCATCCGGATAAAAAATATTTGTGGTGGTGCATGATCCCGATGGCGGTCAATTTTCACCTGATTGTAGTGTCCGACGGACAGGGCGGATATTTCGGATACCGGTATTTCATCTGTTCGATGATTCCTCTTCTGGTCATGCCTTTCGCCGGATGGCTGAAAGACATGGAGGAAAAATATACCCGCCGGATCTATTGGCTGATCGGACTGGTCGCGCTTTTTCCGCTGTTCTCAGTCCTTTGCTTTGAAGGTAATAATTCGACCCTGACCCTGGATGTGATCCGGTTGCACAGGGGTTACGGATATTCCAATCATACCTATCAGTGGGAAATCTGGAAAATGCTCTTCACTCAACCGGTGGAATGGGGGATTGCTGTCTTTAAGGGCGGGTTACTGTACTGGATTTATGTCGTCGCTCAGCTGACCGGAATGCAGCATCGTTTACCGGAGATCGTGTTGCAAAAATATCCGGAGTTCCGTCCGGACATATTGGTCAAAGTAATTGTCATCTACGCGATTCCCTTTCTATTACTGTATATAAGTCATTTGTTGAAACATTTGCGGAAATGTAAAAGCCCCGGGAACTCTTGACCCTTCGCAAAGGCCGAGCGTGCCACCGGTTATTTTCAATTGAAGCGCTAATCAGCATTTGTTTAATCTTTGATTTTTCTCCAGTTTGTTGTTCGAATGATTTATAATCAATTCATCAGGTATTGTTCCAACTTTTTTAACTTTTAAGTTTAAGGTTTGTATGCGCATTGTCGTTGATATCGGACATCCCGCCCATGTCCATTTTTTTAAATACTACATCCGGGAGGCGCGGCAGAAGGGGCATGAAATCCTCATCACCGCGGCGGACAAGGATATCGCCCTGAAACTGCTGGATGATTACCAGATCAAATACGTGAAGCTCGGCCGGACGGGAAAATCCCTGTTTCGTAAAATAATCAGTGTCCCGGTCCTGGACTGGAAACTGTTGCGGGCCGTGAAATCTTTCAAACCGGATTTATTCCTCGGGCTGGGATCGATCCGCTGCACCCATGTGGCCAAAATCCTGGGAAAGCATTCCATTATTTTTAATGATACCGAGGCGACGATCAAGGAACACATCCTCTATCATCCGTTCGCGGACCGGATCGTATCTCCCCGCTGTTTCGGCCGCGATTTCGGCCCGAAGCATGTCCGGTATGACGGATATCACGAACTGGCGTACCTGCACCCGAACCGGTTTCAAGCAAATCCAAAAACGCTGGATGAACTGGGAATCGCCGCGAACAAAAAATTATTTGTGGTCCGGTTCATTTCGTGGGAAGCGACACACGACATCGGACAAAAGGGATTCACCTCCGAAGGAAAGATTCGGCTGGTGAAGATGTTAAGTGAACAGGGGCGGGTCATCATCACCTCCGAGGGGAAACTGCCCGCGGAACTGGAAGCGTACCAGATGCCGGTCAGCCCGGTCCGGATGCATGACGTGCTCGCGTTTGCCGCGATGTATGTCGGTGAAGGCGCGACCATGGCCTCGGAGGCGGCGGTGCTGGGCACGCCGGTTGTTTTTTTAAGCACCCTTGTGCACAATTATCTCAAAGAGCAGTCTGAACGGTATCAGCTGATGTCCATCCATCATGAACAGGAAAGTGCGCTGGCCAAAGTCAAAGAATGGCTGGCCAAACCCGGCTTAAAAAAGGAATGGCAGTCACGCAAAGACAAGATGCTGAAAGAGAAGATTGACGTGACCGCGTTTATGACTGATTTTATCGAAGACTTTGCCCAACAACATATCCGAACATGAACATTCTCGTGGCCGCGCGGCTCAACTCTGAATATAAACTGAAGATGACGCTGGACCCGGTTATTCATCTTGATTTTGTTGACCGGATTTTATTGGTCAGGCGTTATCCGGTTGATCTTCCCAAGACCGTTTGTTATTGCCCGCCGGGAATCCTCAAAAAATTTATCCTCACGACCGAACTGTACCGTTTGTGGATGATCTTTTATCTTTGCTGGACCAGGAAGGCGGATTGTCTGCTGGGCATCCATTTTATTTTCCATTGCGTGTATACGGCCCTGGCGAAAATGGTCTTCCGTCTGCCGCTCATGATGCTGATCATTGAAAGCCCGGATAAATATAATCGAAACGCCGTATTTAAATATTTCCTTCAGAAAGCGGACTTGATCGGGGTCCGGGGAAACCATTCCAAACAGCACATCATCGGGCTGGGGATAGACGATGATAAAGTTTTCATCACGCCGGACATCCATGAATTTTCCGTTCAGAAAGAGCCGGCCGTCAAAGTAAAAAAATACGACCTGATCTTCGTGGGATATCACACCCAGGCCAAACGGCTGGATATTCTTATGGACGTGATGGATCAGGTGAGAAAAAAGATTCCGCAGGTTAAACTCGCTTTGATCGGCGACGGCCCTTTGCGCGACATGGCCGTGGCTAAAATATATATGCTCGGGCTTAACGATCACGTTGAGCAGATCGGTTTTGTCGAAAGCATTGATCCGTATCTGGAGCAGTCGAAAATATTCATTATGACGTCCCAGACGGAAGGCCTGCCCACGGTCTTGCTGGAAGCAATGGCGTTTGGTTTGCCGTTTATTGTCCCTGATGTCGGTGATATCACGGACCTCGCCGTTGACGGTTATAATGCTTTGGTCGTTAAACCATTAGACGTTGGACAATTTTCCGAGGCCTGTATAAAATTGCTGACGGACCAGGCGCTTTATGACCGCCTGGCTGAAAACAGCCGGACCATGTTCAGCGAAAAACAAAAAGACCATACGGCCGTTCATGTCCGGAATCTCTGGCGAAACCGGCTGGAGATATTACAAAAGAAATGAGGAGAGAAGGCAAGATGGGTGACAAAAAACCGGTGGAAAAATTTAAGGCGCATGCCTCGGCTTGCATTGATGCGGGGGCTGTGATCGGCAGCGGGACCGTGATCTGGCATTTTTGCCATGTCATGGCCGGGGCCCGGATCGGTAACAATTGCAAGATCGGCCAGAATGTGGTTGTGCACCCCACGGCTGTCATCGGCAACGGGGTCAAGATCCAGAATAATGTTTCTGTTTATGACGCCGTGACCCTGGAAGACGAGGTTTTTTGCGGACCGTCCTGCGTGTTTACCAATATTATAAATCCCCGTTCAGCCGTGAACCGTAATTCTGAAGAGTTTTTCAAAAAAACCCTGGTGAAACAGGGGGCTACGATCGGGGCGAACGCCACCATTGTTTGCGGCGTAACGATCGGGCGTTACGCCTTCATCGGAGCCGGGGCCGTGGTGACCAAAGATATTCCCGATTATGCCCTGGTCTACGGAAACCCTGCGCGGGTCAAGGGTTATGCTTGTGCGTGCGGGGAAAAGCTGGCGGTGGCGGACGGAAATGCCTGTTGTGCGGCCTGTGGCGGAAAATATAAGATTTCCAAGAAGGGATTAGTGATCAGGGATGAGGGATCGTAGGGGGAAGGCCTTCGATCCCTTGGCCCTGATCCCCGCTGTCCTAAAATGTATTTGCCATCCAATGACCCTGTGTATATAATAAGCCCTATTCTGGTCCATTTTGATGGGGCAGGACAAAAAATAATATTTATAATTATATTTTAATAAAATCCGTCATTTCCTTCTTGAAATGAATGAGCCAAATGAAAGGGAGTAATTATGGGTACCACTCATCTGACTGAACAAAACTTTAAAGCGGAAGTCATCAATTCCAAGATCCCTGTCCTTGTTGACTTTTGGGCCGAGTGGTGCGGACCGTGCCGGATGATTGCTCCGATTATTGACGAACTCGCCAAGGACTTGAACGGCCGGCTGAAAGTCACAAAACTGAACGTGGATGAGGCCCAGGCGCTGGCCGCGGAATACAATATTATGTCCATACCGACGATTTTGATCTTCAAGGGCGGTGAATTGGTTGAGGAGATTGTCGGGGCGATGTCCAAAGAGCAGATGCTTGAGAAAATTAATCCGCAGATTTCGTAGATGCCTGGGGTAAAGTCCCAAGCCATCCCTTTAATCCATTATTACAGGTTAACATTATGATGATTGAATTTTGCTTTTGTAAGATTACATATGCCACGATTACCCAGGCGGAGCTTTATTATGAAGGAAGCATCACGATTGATGGGGAAATTCTGGCGAAGGCCGACATTATTCCGGGCCAGAAAGTGCAGATCGTAAACCTCAACAACGGCGAGCGGTTTACGACGTATGCCATCGCGGGAAAACCCGGTTCCGGCACAATCTGCCTGAACGGGCCGGCGGCCCGCCTCGGATTGGTCGGGGACAAGATCCACATCTTGAGTTATGTTTTTGTCGACAAACAAGAGGCGAAATCTCTTCAGACAAAGGTCATCGCCCTGGGTCCGCAAAATAAATTTAAATAATGAACTTGCCCAAGTTAAAAATCAGGCTTTACGGTGATCCCTGCTTGAGGAAGAAATCAAAACCGGTTGAAGAGGTCGGAATCGTCGAACGAATGCTGATCAAGGCGATGATCAAGACGATGCATGACCAAAAAGGGATCGGCCTGGCCGCCCCGCAGGTCGGGATCAACCAGCGGATTCTGGTCGCGGATATCGGCGAAGGCCCCATTGCCATCATCAATCCGGTCATCAGAAAAAAAAGCGGGTCGGCGGTCCTGGAAGAAGGCTGTCTGAGCATCCCGGAAGTGAATATCAACGTCACCCGCGCGCTTTCCGTGACCGTGCGTTATATAGATTTTGACAACAATCTTGTCGAACAGACTTTTGAAAACCTGCTGGCCAGGGTCATCCTGCATGAGGCCGATCATCTTGACGGAAAACTGATTGTTGATTACGCCACGGACGCAGAATTGGACAAATATAATCCGATCCTGGAAAAGATTGAACAGCTGCAAAAAGGTCCCCAATAATGATTCATCGCGTTGAAGATAACATGAAGACCGCCGCCCATCTTCCGGCGTGGTTTAAACAGCCGCTGCCGGACATGGAAAAAATCCGGACGATGAAAACCAAGTTCCGTTCTTCCGGTCTGCATACCGTGTGTGAAAGCGCCCGCTGTCCGAATATCGGAAAATGCTGGGGGGAAGGCGTGGCCACATTTATGATTTTGGGCGAGATCTGCACCCGCGCCTGCCGTTTTTGCGCGGTCAAGGCCGGGCGCCCGACACCGGTTGATGAAAAAGAACCGGAGAATGTCGCCCTGGCGGTCAAAGACCTGAACCTGCGTTATGTCGTGATCACCTCCGTCGCGCGGGACGATCTGGACGATGAGGGTGCGGAACATTTTTACCGGACGATCGGGCAGATCCGCGCATTGAGTCCGCAGACCAAGATCGAAGTCCTGATCCCGGATTTTTCCAACAAGATTAAAAGTATCCAGCGGCTGATTGAGGCCGGACCGGAAGTGGTCAGCCATAATATCGAAAGCGTCCGTCGTGTATCCCAGACGATCAGGCCGCAGGCCCAGTACCAGCGTTCGCTGGAAGTCCTTCGGAATTTCAAGAATATTCAGCCGGCCATTTTTACCAAGTCCAGTTTTATGGTGGGGTTTGGTGAGACCCATGAAGAGATCGAAGAGGTCATGCAGGACCTGTTCCGGGCCGGCGTCGACATCCTGACCATCGGTCAATATCTCCAGCCGACCCAGCTCAAACGGCATTTACCCGTCGATCGGTTTTACACGCCGCAGGAATTTGATTTTTATAAACAGCTCGGCCTGAAAATGGGGTTCAGGCATGTGATGAGCGGCCCGCTCGTGCGCAGTTCCTACATCGCCGAAGAAGGTTATAATGAGTGTTTCGCCAAGGCGGGTTGCGCCTGATGAAAAACATATTCAACTATGTCCTAAGAATCGGGATCAGCGCGGCATTATTGTGGTGGCTCTTCTCCAAGATTGATATCGAACAGACGGCGAATGTCATTAAGTCCGCCGAATTAGGATATGTCCTGCTCGCCTTCGGTTTTTTTGTGACGACGTATATTCTGACGTATCATCGCTGGCGGCTATTCATCAAGGCCCTGAAACTGGAAGTCCCTTACCGGGAGATCGTCCGGTATTTTTTTATCGGCATGTTCGGGAACCTGTTTCTGCCGAGCGCCATCGGCGGGGACGCGATCAAGATTTACGGTCTGTGCCAGTACACCTCACAAAAGGCCAAAGTGGTCGCTTCTATTTTGCTTGACCGGCTCAGCGGCTACGCGGGCCTGGTCATCGTCGTGATTGTGGCCTTTGCCGCGGGGTATAAACTCATCAACAGTCCCGGCATCATCATTCCTATCCTTTTGATCATACCGGGAACGATTATGATCGCCGCGGTCTTGTTTAATGAAACCATTTATGAATTTGTCTGCCGGGTTTTCGACCGCATCCCGAAATTTAAAAAAGCGCTGATGCAGATGCATTACGACATCGCGCTCTTGAAAGACAATAAAGGTTACGGTTATGCCGGGATCGGTTTATCCTGCGCCTCACACGTTTGCCTGGCCGTGTTGTCTTTTTTTATCGCCAAAGGCCTGCACCAGGACGTGAAACTGATTTATTTTCTGCTTTTTTTCCCGTTGATCAGCGTGGCCTCCATTTTACCATCGCTGGGCGGACTGGGTGTCCGCGAGGCCGCGGCCGTTTATTTTTTTGGCAAGATCGGGATTGATTCGGGAATCGCGGCGAGCATTACCCTGATCGCGTATATATTTATGGTCATTGTCGGATTAATCGGCGGAGCAATCTATGTCTTTACATTATCTTCTGGACGGATACAACATCCTTCACCAAATACCGAAGTTAACTCACCTTGAGATTGATCAGCAGCGTTTGGTTTTAGTCCGCGACATTGAAAGCGGCCGGCCGCAGGGGAGCGCGAACAATAAAGTTACCCTTGTCTTTGACGGACGGCAGGGCCGGGCCCAGCCGATCCAGTCCACGGTTGTTGATGTCATCTTTACCCAGGATGAAACAGCGGATGACCGGATCATCCGGATGGTCCAGCAGTCCCGTAACAGCAAAAATTATATCGTAGTCACGGATGACCGCGGCATTCAGTTTTCTGTGCGCGCGGCCGGAGCCAGATTGTGTTCGGTCAAAGATTTTCTGGGGAGGTTAAAAGGGGCGGCGCCCAAGAACGGCTCGGCGTCATCTTCAAAAGTGATTGGCAAGGATGCCGCGGAAAAGATTAATGAGGAACTTAAGTCGCTCTGGCTGAAAAAGAAAGATCCGCCAGCGTAGTCCGTAACTTCAATTAATAAATATATTTATAATAACAATGTTTTTCATTATAATATAAATCCCATGAGCAAAATACTCAGTTCGATGATCGGGTTTATCAAAGGCATGGGAGATGCTCTTTGGTTCTTGGGGGATATTCTCGGGCATATCCTGCGCGGACGGATCAGATTTGGTGAAGTCTTAAAACAGATCCATGAACAAGGGGTTCAGTCGGTGGTTATCATTGTCCTGACCTCGCTGGCTTCCGGACTGGTCTTAGCCCTGCAGGGATATGTCGCCATGAACCGCTTCGGGGCGAAAGAAGTTATCGCGACTTTGGTCGCGTTATCCCTGGTGCGGGAATTAAGCCCGGTCTTTACCGCGCTGATCTTTTCCGGGAAGGCCGGAGCGCGGATCACGGCCGAGTTAGGGTCCATGAATGTCAACAGCCAGATCCTGGCCACACGCACCATGGGTGTTGATCCGATTGAATATCTGGTGGTGCCGCGGTTTGTCGCGGCCTTGATGGTTTTACCGATCCTGACGGTCATCTCCGAGATCGTCGGTATTGCCGGAGGATATTTCATCGGGGTTTACGAAGCGCATATTCCCGGGGCCTTTTATCTGAACCAGACGGTCAAGGCCATCCGGTTCGTTGATTTTTTTAGCGGTTTCATCAAGATTATTTTCTTTTCCGTCCTGATCGCCTGGGTCTGCTGTTACCAGGGGTTTTTCACCAAGGGCGGATCCTTGGGGGTTGGACAGTACACCACGCGCGCGGTTGCCTTATCTTACATCTATGTCATATTATCCAACACATTGTTAACGAAGTTTATTCTGACACTTTGGGGGTAAGAAGTATGCTGATTTTCAGAAAAGTTTTTTTATATTTTGTGTTGCCGGTATCGGCGGGCGTACTGTTTGGCGGGTGCGCGTCCAGGGCATCCGGGAACAAAGGGAACCTGCAGAGTTTTCCTTTTTCGAACGTCGAAGCGGAATGGATCCGCAACGGTGAGTCTTTTCAATATGAAGACCAGGCCTGGTATCCGGCTGACGGCATAGAAAGTTTAACGGACTTGGAAGTCGCGCCGGTCTATGAGAACAAGGGCGTGACGATCTATATCGATAAGATCGATGTGAAACCCTACAACCGTTTGTATACTAAGTTCGGGGTAAACAAATACCGTTATTTTAAAACCAAAAAAGAATAATCATGATCCGGGTGAGTAATGTCTCCAAAAGTTTTAACGGCCAGCCGGTCCTTGAAAATGTCAGCCTCACGATCGGCCAGGGGGAGATTGTGGCCATACTCGGGGAAAGCGGGACCGGTAAAAGTGTTTTGTTGAACATCATCATGGGGCTGATCAAGCCGGACAGCGGGAAGATCATGATCGGCGACCGTGATATTACGCAGCTGTCGGAAAAACAGTTGCTGGAACTGCGAAAATCCATCGGGTTCCTGTTCCAGGAAGGCGCCCTTTATGATTTCATGAATTGTTTTGATAATATCGCCTTTCCGCTGCGCGAACATACGCGGCTGAAGGAAAAGGCGATCCGTGCCAAGATTGAACAGATCCTGAAGTTGATTGACCTGCAGGGGGTAGAACGTAAGTTTCCGTCCGAACTGAGCGGCGGGATGAAAAAGCGGGTCGCGCTTGCCCGGGCCATTGTCCTGGACAGCAAGATCCTTTTTTGCGATGAGCCGACGTCGGGCCTTGACCCGATCCGCAGCCGGGACATCTCCGATCTGATCCGGAATGTCTCCAGGAAACTCAATTGTACGACCGTCATCACTTCGCATGATATTATTAATTCGTTTCGGATTGCCGACCGGCTGATTCTTCTGGGGAAAGGCCGGATTATCATGGACGGGACCAAGGAAGAATTCGAACAATCAGAGATTAATGCCGTTCAAGCGTTTATAAAATAACAGGAGAGCTATGAACTCAAAAGACCTATCAAAAAATTTTTTGGCCGGTTTGTTTTTTCTTCTGGGAATTTTCCTGATTATCGCGTTCATATTAACCCTGGGCAAAGACAAAGGGCTGACGGAGTCGAAATTTCAGATAAAAGTCGTGTTCAGGGAAATCGGGGGCTTGTCTGAAGGAGCGCCGGCCAGGTTATCCGGGGTCAATGTCGGGAATGTCGCCGCTATTGATTTCCTGGATGAACCCATTGACGGCCGCAATGTGATCGTGACCGTCAATATTATGGAAAGATTCAGGAAACAGTTTAAGCAGGGGGTGCATTTCTCGATCGTGACAGAAGGGGTCCTGGGGGAAAAGCTGTTGGAGATCAGTGTCATTGAAGGCAAGGAAAAGCCGGATTTGAGCAGGCCTGTCATCGGGGAAGATCCGCTGGATGTGTCTGACCTCACCCAGGTGTTCAGCCATGCGGCCCAGTCATTTACCAAGACCGCTGAAGAGATGAGCCAGATCGATATGGTGGAATTGTCCGAAGCGATGCTGCAATCGTCCAAGGCCCTTTTGGGCACGTCCGATAGTTTAAATGAAATCCTGAAGGAACTGGATGAGATATCCCACAAATCAAAACGGCTGTTTGACCGGATTGAACAGAAACTGATTGAAGGGGAATTGTTTAAGGTTTTTTAAAGTCTAACATTGGGGCCGAGGCCCAAAGAGGAAGCAGAGGGGAGCATATGTTTGTCATTGGAAATTTTTTAATTGCCGTAGCGGCAATAATTGGTATAATCCTACAGTTAGTCACCCTGTTGATATTTGTGCGGGCTTTGATCAGCTGGTTTTCACCGGACCCGTATAATCCGCTGGTCCGTTTTTTATACCAGTCGACCGAACCGATTTTACAACCGATCAGGCGTTATATGCCGCCGATGGCCGTTGATTTTTCACCCTTTATCGCCCTGCTTCTGGTGATTTTTATTAACAGGTTTTTTGTGGCTTCGCTCAATGACCTGGGAAACAGGTTGCGGATGCAGTCCGAACGCCGCGGTTACCAGGAAATGATGCTGAAAGGGGCGGATGTCCGGTCAGCGGAAGATTCCAGAATACTGATCAGCCGTTAATGTTAATATTAATTTATATATAATATAGAAGGCCGCCGTTAATGGCGGACCTCATCATTTCCCTATAAAAGAAATGAAGAAAAATGAACGGGAGTAACAGATGTTTGATAAAATGAAACAACTGATGGAAATGAAAAAGCAGGCCGATTCGATCAAGAAAGAGCTGGAAGCGATTTCGGTCAATGTGGAAGAAGTCAAAGGGATTAAGATCAGGATCAACGGGGCCCAGAAGTTCAAATCGTTTGAGATTGACGCAGGCCTGGTCAATCCGGATAACAAGCAGCGCCTGGAAAATGATATCCTCAGATGCATGAACGCCGCGATCAAACAATCCCAGAACTTAGCCGCTGAGAAAATGAAAACCGTTATGCCGGGTTTATAATAAAACAATTGAAAGGAGCAGTTCATGCCGTACGATCAAACATTGGATGTGGCCACATTTAAAGAGACAAAAGAATTCGAAGATACGCGGATCACCGTTGGCGTTTTTTCTTATAATGAAGGACAGAAAAAACTGCAGTTATCCCGTGAAAATATGAACGCGAACGAAGAATGGCGTTTTGCCAAATTGGGTCGGATGACCAAAGAAGAAGCCCAGGAAATCCTTCCGATCATGGCCAAAGCCGTTGAAGCAATGTAATCCGGGAGGAATTGGAAATGGCAGGGGAAGTTTATTTAACCAGGGCGGCGTATGAGAAATTTCTTAAAGAGCTGGAAGACCTGAAAAAAGAATCCATCAAGATTGCCGGGCAGATCGAGCAGGCCCGCCATCTGGGGGACCTGAAAGAGAACGCCGAATACCACGCGGCCAAAGAGGCGCAGGGTTATAACGCCGGCCGCCAGATCGACGTCAAGAACAAGATTGCCAATGTCCGGATCATTGAAGACCAGGACATTCCGAGCGACAAGATTTATATCGGGGCGATTGTCACGTTAAGGGACCTGGATACGGATGAAGAGTTTACGTACCAGATGGTTTCGCCGGAAGAGGCCAGCTACGAAGAAAACAAAATATCGATCGTCGCGCCGATCGGCAAGGGTCTTATGGGCCATCCCGTCGGGGCTGAACTGGCGATCAAAGTCCCGGCCGGGACATTAAAATACAAGGTCCTGAAAATCAAAAGACCGAAATAACGGGACCCATCAAATATTTCATGAAGCCCTTCGGCGCCAACCGCCGGAGGGCTTTGTTTTATGTAGGGAACGTTCGCGAACGTTCCTTACAATCTAAAAAAGGACATATGTCATGACCGATCAAGACAAAGAGGCGAAGTTAAAGGAATTTTTTGAAAAGGCACGTAAGGGTGTGCTTAAAAATCTGGACCAGAAAGGCGGGACACTGCCGCTGGCCGAGATGCATGAATACAGTTTGAATACCTACCTGATCCAGCACCTGCGGTTTTCACAGATGATGGAATCGTTTGTCGAGGAAGGTCTCGTCATCGTGGATGATGAGACCCAGGACACGATCATCACCGATGCGGGGAAACGGTTTATTGAATAAGGGAATAGGGATCAGTGACCAGGGATCGTAGAAAAACACCTTCGATCCCTGTTCCCTCATCCCTGATCCCTTTTTATATTCCACAACGAATAAAACGTCCAGAACACGACGGTCGGCAGGGCGGCGAACATCAGCCGGTGCACGGACACCTGCAGCCACCAGAGGATCCGCGAGGAATCGAAATAGGTGTTTACGATATAATACGCGGTAATGACACCGATGTAGCCCAGCAAAAAGGCCGGAACGATGATCGCGTTTTTGCTGAAACACCGCCCGAGCGTCAGGATTAACCCGAAAATCAGCACTATCCAGACCCCGTTCCACGTCGGGCTTACCAATTCCACCAGATAAAAACTGAGCGTCGCTTTGATCCGGAAAAATGTGACGGGTTTTGTAACAGAGGTCAGTCCGTTGATAAACGTCTGGTTTTCAGGCGCGTAAAAGAGCGTGAAGATGATCGTCACCAACGAAGCGGCCAAAGCGGCGCCGTATAAACTGAAGATCACTTTCCAGCCCGGTTTGTTTTTCCAGAACAGATAAAATACCGCCAGCGACAAAATGATGACGGCGGCGATCAGCCCTTCGCCTTTGGTGAAACTCAGGAACCCCAGGGACACTCCGCTCAGCAGGGCGCAGGCCCGGCAGTTGTCGGTCTTTGTTTTCAATAAACAAATCAGTCCGAAGAGCAGATAATAGGCCACGACGATGTCCGCGTACTGGCTTAAGGAAAGTTTGACAAACATCGGGGAGGTTAACAACAGGGTCACGCACAGGATGGAATAATAAGATTTGGTTAATCGTAAAAGTCCTGATAAAAGCAGTCCGACGGTTGAAAACCCGAACACAAACGCGGTCATGACCGGGACACGAACGTCAGGCGTGTCGAGAAACACCCAGCCCCAGTTGTTGATCATCGGCAGGAGCAAAGGATAATGCGGGCTGGATCTCCACAAGACCGGGTCAAAAATAATCTTCCACCCGGATTCCGACAGGAACAGCATCCTGGATTTCAGGTTCCAGGTCGCCCACGCGTCCCATCCGCCGAAGGCGTAAAAACGGCCGTGGTCCCACAACGGATACGCAAAGATCACCAGCACCAGATAAGGGATCAATGCTTTAAAGGAAAAATTTTCAGCGGGGAACACAGAAGAGATTTTCCATTGATGGCGGTATAAACAGACAAACATCAGCCCGGCCAGTAAAACCAGGTTGATCCCGACGGTAAACGGCCGGTTGAGATGTTCAAAAAAGACAAAGCTGAAGAACGTCACCTGCGCGCTGATCCCTAAGCCCAATCCTCCGGCCATAAAGACCGTTTCGGAAAACGCAACACGGCTGTTCGGGCCGGAACACAGCCGGACAAAAAAGTATCCGATCAAAAAAGAAATAAGAAACGGTAAATAGGTCAGCAGGAATTGTGTCATGGGCTGATTCCTCGCGGGTTCCTGACCAGGATCATGCCGTATTTATTGCGCCGCAGCGGCTCGGCGTCCAGCTGTTTGATTTTTTTCCAGGCATAGATTTCATCCGAACAGACAAACAGGAGATATTCATGCCGGTAGTTGTTTAAATCAAGGATGGACGGGGCCAGCATATACTGCGCGTGGGCGAAGAGTTTGTGCGCCGCGTCATCACGGGTAATGTCTTCATCGGTCACGTATCCGATATATCGGATTCCCTTCGTGAACTCATCAAGCCCGGCAAACTGGTGGCCGATGGTCTGGTGGGACATGACCTTCTTGAACGAACGGATGCGTTTGGATTCCTGGCCAAGGACAAAGAGGTTCATGACGGTCACGCCAAACAGGGCCGCCACATAAAATAATTGTGTCCGGCGGGCAGGGAGAAATGGCCGGATGTTCACGTGGGTACCCCCTGGTTCTTTTTTCCTCTGAAAATCGCGTAATAAACCGAAAATAATAAAGTGGGCAGCAGATAATAACAGATCCGGTGCAGCGTGCTGTTGAGCCGCCAGGACAGATCAAAATTAACGGTCGTCAGATAAATAACAACCAGGATGCCCGTATAGAGGGTCAGGAAAAAGATGAACGTCTTGCATTCTTTGTAAAAAAGCCGTTTGTTCGCCAGCACAAAAAGCAGGGCCAGGAAATACCAGATAAAAGCCCAGCGTTTATGGGCCGTCTCCCGGATAAAGGCGTTGACGATGATCATAAATCCGTCCCAGTTCAGGAATTTCATGTGGACCGCGGACAGACCTCCGAAAATATCTTTATTCGCCGGCGCGAGGAATAATTTAAGAATGCCGGTGGAGGAAGCGGTGATCACAAACCCTGCCAATAAACACGGGATGAGCAGCAGCCATTTTTTCTTGTCCTCCGGGGGGACCGATTTGAATAAAAGATAAACCGAAAAGACCGCGATCAAAAGAATCGCCATCACGATGCCTTCATTCTTGGTGAAGGTCATCAGGCCGAGCATCAATCCGCAAAGCCCGGCCGTTCGTTTGTCGGTGTAGAGCAGGGCCAGTTTCATGCAAAGGACCGAGGCCAGAAGATAAAACGCCAGGATGGTATCGGCGTACTGGGCCGTGGATTGAAAGATATAAAAGGGATTGGCCAGGAGTAACAGCGAGGCAAAAAAAGCCGCGGGGGAAGGCATAATCTGTTTTAATCCCCCGAACATCAGCCAGATGATCAGCATCGTAAAGACAATCCCGGTAACAAGCGGAACAGCCGGCTGCGCGGTCTGGCCCAGGGCAAAATTATAAACATTGATAAAGGGCAGCAGCAGCGGGTAATCGGGCTGGGTGTACCAGTGCAGTTTTTCAAAGATGTCTTTCCAGCGGTCACCGCTGAAAATCAGGAATTTCATTTTCATGTTGTACAACGCCCAGGCGTCCCATTCCCCGAAGGGGTGCGACCGGGCCATAAAAATAACGACATATAATAATATTCCCCAGAGTATCCAGGCCAGCGGGCTCAACAGACTGATTTTGATGGATACATTCATGATTTTTTTAAGGATGATCTTGAAATTAACCAGGGTCAATACGGCCGGCAGGACCAGCGTGAACGCCCAGACGGCTGTCCGGTTAAACCCGTTCATCAGAAAAAATGAATAAAACGTCAGGATGGAATTCAATCCAATGCCTAAACCGGCGGACAAGACCAGCGTGAGCGTTTTGTTGAAGACGGGTTTGTCCCTGAACAGCGTGAGCATGACCAGGTATCCGGTCAAACAGGACAGACTGAAAGGGATGACAAGGCCCATCACTTTTTAACCGCCAGGATTTGGCCGTAAGGGCTGGTCGCCAGGGGCCGGGCGCGTAAGGACTTGATCGTATAAACCGCCCAGACCGGGTCCGTGTAATCCAGGATATTTAATTTGGGATGGATGTCGTTCAGGTTCAGCACGGTCGGAGCCAGCATGTATTGGGCCTGAAGGAACGTGCCGTCGTTTTTTTCTTCGCTCATGTCCTTGTTGGTCATAAAACCGACTTCTTTGGTGTCCTTCAGAAAATCCACAAAGAAAGCAAACTGCGTCCCCGGTTCAATGACCTTGATGTGCCTGCGTTTGGACTGGACCATATAGTTGGCCAGCAGATAAAAAGAAGACAACCCGATCATGGCGACCGTAAGGGCAACAATTCCGTTTTCGAAATGGATGAATCTTTTAATCATATAAGATTTGTCTTGTGAGGTAAAATCCCGATTATCCATTATACAGATGACGCCATGGGCCTACAAGGGATGTCTTGAATTTTAACGCCGGCCGGTGGTTTTTAGGCAGGAAATCTCAAAATAAACCCTTTGTCAAAAACTTTTTCCTCAGTATAATAGAACAGAATATTATCCAGCAGGATCGTTTATCATCGAAACAGCATATTCCTCAATAGAAAGAAGGTTAAAACGTGATTAATGTCGGCATTATCGGGTGCGGCCATTGGGGGCCGAACCATATCCGGATATTTTCCCAACTGCCCAATTCTGATTCCCTCATGTGCGCGGATCTGGATGAGAACAGGCTTGAACAGGTCAAACAGCTTTTTCCGAACATCACAACGACCAAAGATTACAATGATATCCTGAAGAATCCGCACATCGACGCGGTGTGTATCTCGGCGCCGACCAATACCCATTTTGAATTAACCAAAAAATCTTTATTAAGCGGAAAACATGTGCTGTGTGAAAAACCGCTGGCCATGACGGTTAAGGAATGTGTGGAATTAAAAGAACTGGCCATAGCCCAGAAAAAAATCCTGATGGTGGGGCATGTCTTTGTCTTTAACGCGGGGATTGTCTGGCTGAAAAATTATATCCAGTCCGGGGAACTGGGCAAAATCCATTACGCGTACGCCACGCGGACCAATCTCGGGCCGTTCCGTTATGATGTCAACGCCCTGTGGGACCTGGCCCCGCATGATATTTCCGTGTTTAATTATTTATTCGAACACCAGCCGGTCAATGTCTCGGCCAGGGGGCAGGTCTGCCTTGACCATTCCCTGGAAGACCTGGCCTTCGCGACGCTGGAATATCCGGACAAGATCATGGCCAATATCCATGTCAGCTGGCTGGACCCGAAAAAAGTCCGGCAGATCACGCTTGTCGGAGACAAAAAAATGGTGGTCTGGGATGACCTGGACAATATCGGCCCGATCAAGTTATATGATAAACATGTGGAGAAGACCTCAACCTATTACGCGACGTACGGTGAATTCCAGCTGTTGTCCAAAGAGGGCAGCATCACGATCCCCAAGATCGGTTTCAGCGAACCGTTAAAAGAACAGGGGAAATATTTTATCGACTGCGTCCTGAATAACAAAAGACCCGACAAGGCTGACGCAGTAAAGGGCACAGAAGTTGTGGCCACGCTTCACGCGATTCAGGAATCCATGGACAAAAAAGGCAGTCATATTAATGTGGCCTGACGGAGAGCCGGTCCATTTTTAAAAAATAAAGTTAAGGATGAACGGATGAGATATTTCAAACATGAACAGGCGCTTGTAGGCGCGAAGGCAAACATCGGGGACAATACCCGGGTCTGGGCGTTCACCAACATCCAGGACGGGGCTGTCATCGGCGCGCACTGCAATATCTGTGACGGCTGTTTTGTCGAAAAAGGGGCCGTGGTCGGCAGCCGCGTGACCGTCAAAAACAATGTCGCCATTTTTGACGGGATCACGATTGAAGATGAGGTTTTTGTGGGGGCGAACATCACGTTTATCAACGACCGCCATCCGCGCAGCCCGAACGACGGGCAATGGAGCCTGGAAAAGACAATCGTCCGCAAAGGGGCCACTTTGGGCGCGGGGTCAACGATCATGGGCGGGCTGGAGATCGGCGAATACGCGTTTATCGGGGCCGGTTCGGTGGTCACTAAAAATGTCGCGCCGTACACCATGTGTTACGGAAATCCGGCGCGGGAAAAAGGGTATGTCTGCCGCTGCGGAAAAATGCTGGACGCAAAATTGACCTGCGGCTGCGGGAAGAAATATCACCCTTCGAAAAAAGGTCTGGCCCCGGATGAATAAAGTTTTGGTCTGTCCGATCGCGTTTAACGAGAACGTCAAACTGGAAAGCGTCATCAACCGGTTTCTTAAAAGCGCTGTGTGCGGGAAGGTCGATTATCTGGTGATGGATGACTGTTCGACGGACGGGACGACGGAAGTGATCCGTAAATACAAGGACCAGGGCGTGCAGACCATCCGCCAGGAAAAGCAGGGCGGGGTCGGCGCGGCGATCCGCACGGCCATCAAACATGCCCGCAAACAGGGTTACGAAGTCATTGCCATCACCGCCGGCAACGACAAGGACAACCCGGACGAACTGCCCCGGATCATTGATCCGATTCTTCAGGAAGGTTTTGATTTTGTCCAGGGGTCGCGGTATCTGGGGGCCAACGGGATCGGCGGGGACATGCCGTTTTACCGCAAGATCGCCACGCGCATGCATCCTTTATTAATGTCGGCGATCACCGGAACAAAAGTGACGGATTCGACCAACGGTTTTCGCGCCATGCGGCTTTCCATCTTTGACGACCCGGGCATTAATATGGATCAGGCCTGGCTCGATAAATATGAACTCGAACCGTACCTGATGTTTAAGGCGATCAAGCTGGGTTATAAATTTAAAGAAGCGGCCGTGACCAAGATCTATCCGGCTAAGAAACTCGGTTATACAAAGATGAAACCGATCGTCGGCTGGTGGAGCATTTTGCGCCCGCTGATTTATCTGGGGCTGGGGATCAAGAAGTAACACAGGGATAAAATTTTATCAAAGGAATGAATATGAAAAACGTGATCGGGGTATTAGCATTGGTACTGTTATTCGGCTGTTCCTATCAGGGAGAAGACCTGGAGACATATCTGGACGACCCCAAGTCATTGATCCGGGACCCGCATTATTCAAATTACGAGAAGAAGAAAGATGCGCTGGAAAGCAGATATCTGCGTAAAGAGATCACTTACGCGGTCTATCTGGAAGAGACACAAAAACTGGATGACATCTATTCAAGAGAAGTGGACGAACGGACAAAAATCATCGACTCAACCTACAGCACGGAGTGATTCATCCTCATGAGAATTTACGGAAAAAATCCAGTCATCGAACGCCTCAGGGCCAATCCGGCGAGCATCAATAAAATCACGATCCAGCGGGATTTCAAAGAGGCCGCTTATATCCAAAAAAAAGCCAAACAGCGGGGGATCCCGGTGCGTATTGTCGATAAATCGATGATCCATAAAATGACCCGCAACTCCAACGCGCAGGGGGTCATCGCGGACCTGACGGATTTCGAATATCTCCCCTACGACGAACTGCTGGAATACGCGCTCAAGAAAAAAAGAGTCGTCCTGTTTCTGGATGAACTGAACGATCCCCAGAATCTGGGCGCGATGATCAGGAGTTTGGGCTGTTTCGGCCATTTTTCCATGGTCCTGCCGACGCATAAATCGGTCGAGGTCACCGAATCGGTGCTGAGGGTGGCCTCCGGCGGGGAAAATTATGTCCAGTTCGCCAAGGTGGGCAATATCAACAAGGCGCTGCGGGCGGCGAAGGAACTCGGGTTTCATATCACCGGCGCGGTTCCCGCCGACGGCGAGCCCATTGACGAGGTAAAATTCCAGTTTCCTTTGGGGCTGGTGATCGGTTCGGAACAAAAAGGGATCCGTGACGTTGTCGCGAAGGAACTCGACCAGCGGATCTCCATCCCGATGCACGTCGGCACGGTCACGTTCAATGCCGCCGCCGCAACAACCATTTTGTGTTATGAAATCACCCGGCAAAAAAACCAAAAATAAACCGGCCCAAACCTCTGCGGCCTTAAATTTTTTCGCGGAAGCGGGACTGCTCAAACACATCAAACGCAGCGGATGGTGGGTGGCCGGTATCAAGGACCCGGAAAGCGTGGCGGAGCATTCGTTTCGCTGTGCCGTCATCGGGTATTATATTGCCCACCTGGAAAAGGCGGACCCGTATAAAGTCATGACCATGGCCCTGTTCAATGATATCCATGAGGCGCGGATCAATGACCTGCACAAGATGGGCCACCATTATATTGATTTTCGCGAGGCCGAAAAACATGTTTTCAGCGACCAGATGAAGGACCTGGATGCCGGGGTGAACAGGGAGATGCACGCGTTTCGGAAAGAATACGAAGGACAGAAAACAAAAGAAAGCATCGCCGCCCGTGACGCGGACATCCTGGAATGCCTGATCCAGGCCAAGGAATATTATGACAGCGGGTATACCAAAGCGAAAAAATTTTTTGATAAGGCCCCGAAATTTTTAAAGACGGCAACGGCGAAGAGTTTATGGAACGACATCAAGTCCTGGGACAGCAGCCAGTGGTGGGAGAAGGTGGTCAAGTTTGAACGGTAGCGTGAATGAGGGCCGGGAAAATCCTGAAGGCCGTTTCAACACGGGCGAAAAACTTGATTTTTAAATTATATCTTAATCTTTTGGTGGTAAAATGATTACAAAATATCTGGAAAACGGTCCGCAACGCGGGAAGGGATCGGCATGAAAAGGATCGGGATCGCCGCCAGCCGTATTTCCAAAGGCAGTTTAAGGTTTTATAATCTTTATGTCGTTCTGATTTCGTTTTTATTTTCATTGCTCCTTTTTGTGGTCGCGGGTTTATCGGTTTTTCTGGCGATCGGGATCGTGTCTTTTTTCGGCCATGAAACAATGACCGAGGAACTGCGGAACAATTGGGCGACCATAATGTCACTTTGCGCAAAAGCCTTGGGCCTTGCCGTTATCATATTCAATTTCATCGCTTTAGCCATCAATCTTAAATGGACCAGGAACAAAAACTGATTTATGATAAGCAAATCAACGGATTTTAAAGATATCATTGATAACGTACAGACCAACATTGTGCGTTTTTCCGCCGTTCACAAGCCTAAAGTTGTTTACATGAACGCCTGCATGATGAGCGCCTTCGGGTACTCCCTGAAAGGTGTCCAGAATCTCTTCCTGGAAAATCTCTTTGAAGAACGCCGTAAATATCAGGCGTTCAGAAAAAAATTAAACACGGAAAAAAAGGTGGCCAGGTTCGAGGCCCGGTTAAAAGGCAGCCAGGGAAATATTTTATGGTGTTCCATATCGGCGGTCCTGATCGGTGATACGGACGGAAAAATCAGGTGGATCGATTTGCATGTGGAGGATGTGACCGCGCGCAAACGCCATGAAAAAGAACTGATTGAATCAAAAGAACTTTTTCAAACCGTGTTCAACAATTCGGCGGCGGCGATCACGGTCACCGATAAACATGAAATGCTGGTGGCCTGGAACCCTTACGCCGAGAAAATGCTGGGCCGGGGAAAAGAGGAATTGTTCAATATGTCCGTCAAGGATTTGTATCCCCCCAAGGAATGGAAACGGTTAAAGGCCTTTGGCGTCCGTAAAAAGGGGATGCGGGATGATATGGAGACCCAGCTTTACAGGAAAGACGGTTCCCTGCTGGACGTCAATGTGTCTGTTTCCATCCTCAAGGATCTGGACGGGACGGTGATCGGATCCACCAGCATCATCAGGGATATTACGCCGCAAAAGGCGGCCGAACGCAAAATTAAGGAATCCGAGAACAAGATCAGGATCATTCTGGACAATTCGGCGGCCGGCATCACGCTGACCGATGAACTGGAACGGATCGTGTCCTGGAACAAGTTCACGGAAGAATTGTTCGGCATGAAGAAAAAAGATTTGTATTTGAAACATGTCAGCTGTTTATACCCTAAAGAAGAATGGGACAAGATCAGGGCCAGCAATATCCGCAAGATCGGGTCCATGCACCATATGGAGACAAAGATTGTCCGAAAGAGCGGGGAAACCATTGATATTGATTTGTCGGTCAATATTCTGCTGGACTCGGAAAAAAATATCATTGGTTCCGTCGGGATTATGCAGGACATCACCAAACAGAAACGGACCCAGGAGATGTTGATCCAGGCGAAACTGGCCGCGGAAGAAGCCAGCAGCGCGAAGTCCCTGTTTTTGGCCAACATGTCGCATGAAGTGCGCACCCCGATCAATACGGTCATCGGCATGATCGACCTGACCCTGGACACGCCGCTCAACGGGGAGCAAAAAGAAAATCTTGAAGTGGCCAAAGACGCGTCGGTCAACCTGCTGAGCCTGTTGAATGATATCCTGGACCTGTCGCGCGTTGAGGCCGGAAAGATCAGGCTGGAAGACATTGAGTTCCATCTGCACAATGTCGCCAACAGCGTGACAAAAGGGATGTCTGTCCTGGCCAAGAATAAAAATCTGGATACGGTTTTAAACATTCACAAGGATGTTCCCGAACTGATCCTCGGCGACCCTGTCCGTCTGCGGCAGGTATTGGTTAACCTGATCAACAATGCCATCAAGTTCACCCATAAGGGAAAAATCATCACCGAGATTAAGGTGGCCTCCAGGACAAACAATGAAGTGATGATCCTTTTTTCGGTGATTGATGAGGGCATCGGTATCCCCAAAGACAAACACGATAAAATATTTGATATATTCGCCCAGGCGGATGATTCGACGACCCGCCGGTTCGGTGGGACAGGCCTGGGCCTGGCCATATCCAAACGCCTGGTTGAAATGATGGGCGGGCGGATCTGGGCGGAAAGCGAAGTCTCCAAAGGCAGCACGTTTAATTTTACGGCCACGTTCAAACTGGTCAAGGAAAGCGCGTTGAGTTCGGTCGCCGATATGGACCTGGCCGGGGTCGACGAAAAATTTATTGAGGAACAACTGAAGGGGCTTAAGGTTTTGCTGGCGGAAGATAATCTCATCAATCAGAAAATTGCGATCAAACTGCTTGAGAAACAAGGCTGGACGGTCAGCGCCGTTGATAACGGACAAGAAGCGGTCAACCGGGCCATCAATGACAATTTTGATGTCGTCCTGATGGACGCCAACATGCCTGTTCTTGACGGGCTGGAAGCGACACGGCTGATCAGGGACAATGAACGCACGACCGGCAAACATGTGCCGATCATCGCCCTGACGGCCCGGGCGATGCAGGAAGACAAGAGCCGGTGCCTGAACGCCGGAATGGACGGTTATGTGACCAAACCGATTGACCGGAAAGAATTATTTTTAACCATCGGGAAAATAGTCAGCAAAGGAAAGGAACCTCATGAGTGACGAAGTAATTGATGTCCCCGAGTTCATGGACAGAGTACAGGAAGATAAAGATTTGTTAAAAGAACTCCTGGATATTTTTGTGGAGGATTTTGAGCAGAAACGGGTGAAATTGTCCGAGGCGGTTAAGACTAAGGATTTTGAAACCATAAAAAGCATTGCCCATTCCGTCAAAGGGGCTTCGGGTAATATATCGGCTAAATTTCTGCGTGCGGTCTGCGCCCAGCTTGAACTGCAGGGGAAAGAACAAAACGCTGACGGCCTCGATGATTTGCTGGCAGACCTGGACAGGGAATACGCCGCCCTCAAGAAACGAATTGTGACGTTAAAAGAAGAACTGTAAGAATGAAACCGTTTAACTTCACCGAGGTTAAACCAGTTTGGGTATTTCTGATCTTTTTTATGTTGGGCCTCCTGGCCTACGGCAACGCGATTAACCATCCTTTTGTGCACGATGACGTCGTGTTCATCTCCGCCAACCCCAGAATCGGGGTATTTGATTTCAAGGACATCTTTCAACCCAGAAAAACAGAAGGCCCGGCCGCGGGCCTGCTCAATGTTTATTACCGGCCGCTCATTGAACTGCTTTACCGCGTCGAATACAAACTGTTCGGCCTGCAGGCGTTTGCCTATCATCTTTTCAATATTGTTATTCACCTGGTCAACGCGTTTTTGTTGTACCTGATCCTCGGGCGGATTTTTCCTTCAAGAACCAATATAAATTTTATAACAGCTTTATTTTTTCTCATCCATCCGGTGCAGACCGAAGCGGTGGCGTGTATTTCCGGCATATCAAATTTGTTTTTTACCCTGGCGCTGTTCTCCGGTTTTTTATTGTATCTGCGCGGCCGGGATCAAAAGTCCGGCGCGTGTTATGCCGCCGCCGCGGTCCTTTTATTTTTGGGATGTTTCATCAAAGAACAGATGATCGTCCTGCCGGTGCTGGTCCTTTTTTATGAGCTGGTCTTTCACGGCGGAAAAGACCGACGGTACGCCCGGGCGCTGGGATTGTTCCTGGTGCTGGCCGGGTATTTTCTGTTCAGAAAAATGATTTTGGGAACACCCTTAAGCAACATCTTTGATCCGTACGGGGAATATATGTTGAGGTTCATGGCCATCCCCCGGTCGATCCTCATGTATCTGTCCATTATCCTGGTCCCGGTCAACCTGCATTATTACCGCAGCCTGGATGTGCTTCAGCCCAACACGGCGTCCTGGATCGGCCTGGGCATTCTGCTCGCCGGTTTTGCGGGGATACTTTTCAAATGCGGCGGCGACCGGAGAAAGACGGTCCTGTTCGGCGCGGGCTGGTTTGTGATCACTCTTTTACCGGTGCTGAACATTATCCCGCTGGTGAATGAATATTCAACGATCCTCAACTTCGAGCATTTTTTGTATCTGCCTTTGATCGGGATCCTGATCATAGTCGCGGCCTTGTTTGAATATTTTCTCGTTCCCCGATTTAAATTATCCTCCCGGACCGTGTCCGCGGTCTGCCTTGTTTTAGTCGTTGCAGCCATCGCCCTGACGGTCAAACAAAATACGTACTGGCGTTCCGAGATCGCGTTATTCACGCGGGCCCTGAAATACCAGGAATCCGGCCGCATAAGGATTCTCCTGGGGAAGGCGTATTATTTTAACCAGGATTTTCACCGGGCGGTGGAAGAGTACAACAAGGCCGAAGCGATCATGCAGGGGTATGTCCGCAAGGCCAAACCTGAACACATCAAGGCGTTTTACCGGGGATACCTGAAAGGGATTTATTTCGATCTGGCGCATTGTTACGAATCTTTGCAAAATAAGGCGGAAGCCGTTAGAATGTATCAGCTGGCGCTGGAGATAGACCCGCGTGACCCGGTGCTTTATAATAACCTGGCCGTTGTCTATATAAGGGAAAACGACCTTGACCGGGCGATTGAAGAACTCGAAAAGGCCCTGGCGGTCGACCGCGGGCATCCGCAGACCCGGCAGAACCTGGCCTACTGTTATTTTCAGACCGGCCGGAAAGAAAAAGCAGAACAATTAATTAAAGGAATAAAATAAAATGAATTCGCCGACTATTGTGGTGGCCGTCATCGTCCTCGTCGTGTTGACCGTGCTGCTGGTTGAAGTCTTGCTGGTCCCGGAAGTCAAGAAACTCACGAAAAAGAAAAAGAAAGAGGAAAAGGCCGCGCCGGTCCCCGAAGACACAAAATTAAAAGAGGCCCTGGAACGCATGGAAAAACGGAGCGCCGGCCTGGAAAAGAAAATAGAAGAGTACGAAGTTTCCCAGAAAAAACTGCAGAAAGAACTGGAAGAAGAAAAGGCCCAGGTCAAAAAACTCCAGGAAAAACTCGTCACCGAACGCGGCTGGCACGAAAAAGAACAGGAAGAGATTAATAAAAAAAATAAAGAACTCCACCAGATGCGGGATGAATTCCAGCGCGAGCAGGAGAATTTCAGCAAGGAGCATACGGCGATGCTCAAGGTCGAGCATGAACTGAGGGACGTGAAAGAAAAATTCCAGCAGGAACACAACGAAAAACGGGCCCTGGAAAGAGAGAATTCAATCCTGAGCGGGAAAGTCGAAGAAAGCCGCCGGGAAATCGCGCATTTAAAAAAAGACGTGGCCGAGCTGACCAAGAAAAAAGAAGAAGAAAGCTGGATCGCCAAGTCCGATTACAAACGGCTGGAAAACGAAGTGGAAAAACTGAAAAAAGAACTGGAAAGAAGCCACCGCCCGAATGGATAACAGCCAACCCTTTTCCCGGCGGACGGACTGGGAACGGCAGACCAACCAGATATCGTCCCTTTTTGACCGGTTAAAACAGGAAGGGGCAAAGATCATCGATTTGACCCTGTCTAATCCGACGGCCTGCGGGATTACGTATCCCGGGCAGGAAATATTGTCCGCGTTGTCCTGTCCTGAAAATTTGCGCTACGCCCCGGACTCAAAAGGTTTGATCGGGGCCAGGGCCGCGGTCGCCGGATTATACCGTCTGAAAGGCTTTGAAATTGATCCGGAAGATATTTTTCTCACCGCCTCCACGTCCGAGGCCTATTCTTATATCTTCCGGCTGCTGGCCGACCCCGGCGATACCGTCCTGTTTCCGTCCCCGAGTTATCCGTTGTTTCAATTCCTGGGAGAGATCAATGACGTTCAGCTGGAATTTTATCCGCTCGTTTATGAGTCCGGCTGGCAGATCAACATGGGCGGGCTGATTGAACAGCTTCATCCCGGAGTCAAGGCGGTCGTGCTGGTCAACCCCAACAACCCGACCGGTCATTACGTTTCTTCAAACGAGTTTGATCATCTTAACAAGATTTGTTCCGCGCGGAATATATCCCTGATCAGCGATGAGGTGTTTTTTGATTTTCATTTTTCGGACATTAAACCCGTGAGCCTTGCGGGAAACCGGGGGGCCTTGTCGTTCACGCTGGGCGGGGTTTCCAAGATGCTCGGCCTGCCGCAGATGAAACTGGCCTGGATTATCGTGAACGGCCCGCCGACGCTGGTGGACGAGGCCCGGCAGCGCCTGGAGATTATTGCCGATACATTCCTGTCCGTCAACATCCCGGCCCAGAACGCCCTGGAGTCCTGGCTCCGGCACAAGGATGATATCCAGGACCAGATAAAAAACAGGGTCAGCGAAAATTTCACCTGGTTGAAGAAGGAAACGGAAAACCTCAAAGGCAGCCGGTTGTTCAGCGCCCAGGGGGGATGGTATGCCGTCCTTGAAGTCTCGGACCGTAAGACGGAAGAAGAGTGGGTGATGAAACTGCTCAACAAATATCATGTCTTTGTCCATCCCGGGTTCTTTTATGATTTTGCCGAAGGGACCTTTCTCGTTGTCAGCCTGCTCCCCGGTCCGGAACTGTTCAGGGAAGGCATGACCCGCCTGTTAAGCCGGGTGGAGCAGGAGGCTGTTTAGCCCGTCGGAAAACAGCCCGGTTTAGAGTGCAGAATAGTATTTCATTTCACGGGTCACGAAATAAGCAAAAAAAAGTTAATGACAACAATTAATTTTCTGCTAAACTGAAAACAATTGAATCAAAGAAGTTGAGATCCTTACCTGTTTCACCCGCACACATCTCACCAATCGTGTTATTTGGTTTCGGCGAAGAACGCTGAAACGCAAAAAACACAACAAATCCAATAAACTTAGTAACCGAACAGCCCAAAAAACCTGATTTTTTTGAATTTTTTTCAAAAAGGTAGAAAAAAGATAGTACGAAGTGCGCTTAAGCTATTTCTTTTTTTAAAAATTCTGTTAATATGCACCGTAATTAGCGCGTTTAAGTCCTGATTGAGCCGAAATCCCAGATTTCTTTTTGCGCGTATCTCACCTATGTCCGCGTCCGCAATGTTTAAAAAATTTTAGTTTCAGATATATGACAGCTGTAAAAAATATAAACAGCAACCTAACCCCGGAGGAATCAATGAGAAAATGGATTCTGGTCTGTGCAACATTTTTTTTAACCTTCAGCTTTATCCCTGCGGCTACAGGCCAGGTCACCGTGGACAACCGGCCCACATCCGCGGCTGTTTTTCCGATCGATGTATCGGCCCAATCCGGAGGGGCTGTTCAGGCTTATCCGATCGCTGTACCGGCGGGTATTAACGGTATGGAACCCCGGGTAGCACTGGTTTACAACTCAAGTCAGGCCCAGGACATTCTGGGGGTGGGCTGGATGCTGGACATGGGTTCCATTGAGGTCAACCTGAAGTTTGGAACTCCGGCCTATAATAGTGAAGACCTTTTTGTGTTGAAATTGGGGGGTAGTCAGATTGAATTAGTCTATGATAATACCAGCCAGTTTTACCGTGCCAAAACGGAAGGGGCTTTCATCAGAGTCAAGAAAGTTTCTGACAAATGGGAAGCGATAGACCGTAACGGGACTAAATACTTTTTCGGGACGACAAGCGCGACGCGGTTATTCGATCCGGCCCAAACAACCCGGATATTCAAATGGAGCCTGGACCGGGTTGAAGATGTTCACGGAAATTTTCTGACGATCTCTTATACCAAGGACACCACTGATAATAACAACCAGCTGTATCCGCAGTATATCGATTACACCGGCAACACCGGTTTCCCTGCAGGTTCCCCTTTGCAGCCTTATGCCAGGGTTGAATTCATTACCCAATCGCGCGGGACAGCCCACATCAGTTATGCCTCAGGCTTTAAAATCAAAACGGTGAAACGTATTTCAAAAATACAGGTCAAAGCCGCGGGTAATCTGCAGAGAGAATACCGCCTTGGTTATACCCAGAGTTTGGGGACGAACCGGGATCTGCTGACCTCCATCCAGGAATTCGACGCCAACGGTTTAAGCGCGCTGCCGGCGGTCACTTATAATTATTATGACAATGTCAAAGGATTCGAAGTTGACACGAGCGCGGTGATCCCAAGTGAAGTCCGTTTTGCCAATCAGACGGATACGCAGGACCTGGGCGTGCGCATCATTGATATCAACGCCGACGGGTTCCCTGATCTCATCCGTGATTATGTCGCCGTCAATTCATCCAATGTGTTCACACATACCAAGGCCGCGTATATTAACAATAAGAATAATTCATGGTCTTTGAATTCAAGTTATAACCTTCCGGGAACATGCGTTGATGATTCCAGTCAATGTGCGACGTTTGTTCGGGAAATCAATACATCCCAGGGGAAGAAATATGTCGACTTCGGCCTGCTGATCGCGGACCTGAATAACGACGGGTACAATGACCTGATGTATAAACAGCAGTTCTGGTTCAACCAGGTCATCAACGGAAACAATATATTTCAAACGAATGTGAATGAATTTGATTACCAAAACTCTGACACAGGGTGGTCCAGTTCGACCGACTGGACATTGCCGGATGACCTGAGCCTGATGCTCTGGGCGCATTATAAAACGTCAACGAATGATGTCTGGTGGCTGCAGAATCTGGGGAATATCGCAGCGGACGTCAACAACGACGGGTTCACAGATTTTGTCTTATCAAATAAATTAGGGCCGACCAATTCGCAGACAACGGATATTACCGCAGCGATAACGTCTAACAAAATTGTTCTGGTCAACCTTGATGGGAAAGTGCCCGGGGCTATGACACGGCCGGACAATAACTTCACCGATTTTTCCAAAGGGGCCCAGCTCGTTGACCTAAATGGAGACCGCCTGCCGGACATTTTTTACCGTGACGCGTCAAACATTAAAGTTTTTATGAATACCGGGACACAATGGGTGGAGGACGCGTCCGCTCCTTGGGTGACAACGACACAGGGGTTGGGTAACTTTAACGACCGTTCCACGCAACTGGTGGATATCAACGGCGATGGACTGGATGACATGATCATCGCCAAAGGCAGCCAGGCGGCCGGGTCACGGGTCCTGATCAATACCGGTAACGGCTGGCAATTGGATAACGCCTGGATTTTTCCGGAAGGGAGCTTTGTTAATCTGGGTACACGTGTGATTGATGCGAACGCCGATACGATGAATGACTTTATCGTCCATTTCAACGGGGTCTCCCCCAAACTTTACAAGAATACCGGGGCTCCGGCTGATCTGCTGGCTTCTGTAGACAATAATTACGGCGGGATTCGTTCGTATACCTATGGTTCGTCCTCAGAATTTAACCAGACGTTTATGCCGTTTTCAATTCCGGTCATCACCGAAGTGACCAATTCCAACAGCCTCGGTGATTCGTTTACGACTCAGCAAATGTATGAAAACGGGTTGTGGGTTCCGCCGGGGAGTCCGGACATTTTCGATCCTTCCGGGCAATACGGCGACGCCGGTGATTTCCGCGGTTTCGGAAAGGTCTCCAGCGACGGTCACGAAGAGCAATATATTGTGACTGAATATTTCCAGGATTTTTATAAGAAAGGACTGGTCAAATCGCAAAAAACCTATGAAGGCGATACCAACGGATTATTGTTGACCGAATCGTTTAACAGTTACAGCGTAACTCCTGTTTCGGAAAACGATGACATTAATTTTGTGCCGCTGACGGAACAATTTCAATGTATTCTTAACGACACGGCAGCCCGCAGGTGCACCCGGACCCAGAATCTTTACGACGCCCAAAATTTAGGAAATGTGACAACGGTCATTCGTTACGGTGAAGTTGACCCGAACAAAAACGACCTGTTAGAAGACAAAGTACGGGTTGAGGTCGATTATGTCAACAATACCGACCCGGCTGTTTGGATCCTCGGACTGCCCAAGACGATCAGGGTGCGTGATTTCGCGGGAGTAAAAGTCCGGGAAGCGTATTTAAGTTATGACGGTACGGCGCACGGCACGACCCCGGCCAAAGGGGACCTGACGGAAATGAAACAATGGGCCGGGGACAACCCGGGTGATGTCCAGCCCGTGACCAGGTATGTTTATAACGGGTTTGGAAACATGGTTTCCTTTATAGACCCGGTCAACAACGCTGGTGCTTCACCTCAAAGCACCGTCGTTGCGTATGATTCGCAATACGGGATATTCCCGGTGACGGTCACCAATCCGCTCGGCCAGCCGGTCAGCACGGCATATTACGGCATCGCCGGTGTCCCGCTTAATTCGGGGGGGCACAAAGGGCTGTGGGGACAGGCAAAATCCGTGACGGATGAAAACAACCGTACACAGAGTTATGTCTATGATGACCACGGCCGTATTGACGCGGTTATTTCTCCTCTTGATTCTCTCCAGTATCCGAGTGTTTCGTATGATTATCTTTTTGAAAATGATTTTTACCGGACCGGAGTTTTCGTCCGGCAGGAGCATAACGCGCCTAAGACGGTGGACACGTACAGTTACGCCGACGGGTTAAACCGTCCGTTATACTCCAAGGCTTTATCCGTCACCCCGAACCAGTATATTATCAGCGGGCAGGCCAAATATGATTCGCAGGGAAAGGCTCTCCAGCAATATTTGCCGAGGTTTACCTTCGCCGCTTTGGACCAGCTTGAATTGCCGGATGAAAATAACCCTCACAGTGTTATAACCTACGACGCGCTGGGCCGGGCGCTTGAGGTCATCAATACCGACGGGACACGCGCCAACAGTGAATATAATCTATGGACCGTCAAGAATTATAATGAAAACGGCCACCGCCAGGATACCGAATTTGACGCCTTCGGACGCCCGTCTAAAATAACAGCGTACAACGGCGCCGACGGCCGGTTCACTCCGGCTTATCCGGGTACAGCGTATACCCCGGCGATCGTTACCGAATATCTTTACGACGCCCTGGGGAATCTTAAAGAAGTCAAGAACGGCGGGATCAGCACCCTTATTGCTTACAATAAACTCGGACAACGCGTGAGTATTAACGACCCGGACATGGGATTCTGGACGTATAGTTATGATTTGAACGGCAACATGCTCCAGCAGACCGACGGTAACAGCGAATCAATTCATTTCACGTATGACCTGCTGGACAGGCCGGTGACCAAATCAGATCTTGCCCAGTTGAATATCAGCTATGAGTACGACCAGGGCGGCGCCGGAGCCGACGCTGTCGGAAGGCTGACCAAAATCCTGGACAATTCCCAGCCGGTGATGGAGTTTGCCTACGACGCGCTGGGGCGCGAAGCGGCCACCACCAAAAAAGTCCAATACAATTCTTACGCCGTGACACCTCAATACGACGCCCTTAACAATATTAAGAGGATCATTTATCCGAACAACCAGGATGTCGTCTATGAATACAATCTTAACGGCCAGGTGATGAGGGTGGCGAACAACGATACACCTTCGTCCGCTTCAGCGCCAAGCACGGCGCCGGCGTTCACGTCTACCGTACCATCGGCCGCATCGGTGGCCCTGCAGTGGACTTATGTTGAGCGGGCCACGGGTTACCGGATCGATTATTCGTATAATGGCGGACAGGTATCCGATTACATAAATACGGCGGATGTCAACGCGGCCGTCGTCAGCAACCTGCCGCAGAATACACAGATCAGTTTTACCGTTAGGGGTCTGAACGCGGCCGGCAGCGGACCTGTTTCAGGAACCACTCCGGTGACGACGACGTCCAACCAGCCGCCGGCTGCGCCGGTCCTCAATAATCCAACCCCGGGCAACACGCAGGTATCATTGTCCTGGAACGCCGTCAGCGGCGCCACCGGTTATAGAGTACGTTACGGGACATCACCTTCGAATTTAAATCAAACAAAAGAGGCCGGGACAAACACATCCGTGGTGGTTGATTCTTTGAATAACAATGTGCAGTATCATTTCGCGGCCCACGCGTATAACACTTACGGCGAAAGCCAGCCGTCTAATCCCAAAAGCGCGACGCCGCAGCCGCCTGTCCCCGGACAACCTGCAATCGGTTCGGCCGTGCCTGGTAATGGAAGCGTAACCGTGAATTGGGGCGTCGTCAGCGGAGCGGACACCTATACGGTGAAATACGGGACAACCAGCGGCGGGCCATACGATACGGCCATTCCGCTGCTCACCGGCACCCAGCACATTGTGCCGAATCTCACAAACGGAACCCCGTATTATTTCGTCGTATCCGCGACCAATACCGGCGGGCAAGGGCCGGACTCTGCCCAGCAGTCTGCAACGCCGACAGCAGGCGGCGGAGGGACCATGGATATTTCCCTTTTGGGTACGCCGACCAATTACAACACGACGGCTAAAGCCAGCGATTCGATCAACCATACGGTCACCGCGACCGGTTCAAACCGGGTGCTGGTTGTGGCGGTTGAATTGCGTGATACGTCCACGGTTCCGCAGACCACAACACTCACCTATGGCGGTCAGGCGTTAACATTGGCCGGCCGGGCGTCAAATAATACCAACACCAATCATCAGTTAACCAGTGAACTCTGGTACCTGTTAAACCCGCCGACCGGGACCAATGCCCTGGCGGCAAGTTTTAACACCAACGTGGATGAGATCGGTATCCAGGCGACCTCCTTGCAGGGAGTCAAACAGGAGGCGCCGGAAATGTTTCCACCAAACTCGAATAAGAATAACTCGCCGAACTTGAGTGTAACAACGGTTACAAATAAGGCGTGGGTGATTGATGCCGTCACGGCTCAACTAACCAGTTTATTTCATCTTACAATGGGATCAGGACAGACACTTTTAGGAAGCAAAGACATCGGAGCGGCTGCCGGAGCTTCTTCTTATAAGATGGTTGATCCGGCCGGTTCGGCCACCATGCAGTGGAGTCTGGCTTTTAGCCGGGAGTGGGCTATGGTTGCCGCGGCGTTTGCGCCGGCGCCTTTGTCCGGCGCGCTGGAGCAGGAGGAAGAGACCAGATATGTTTATGATGTTTGTCCTTCGGCTTCTCCAACCGTCAAAGAAAACAGCTGGTCACGGTTTGGCCGGAGCGTCCTGCAATTGGGACGTTCTTTCATTGGTCTGTTTACGGCCACCGACGCATACGCCCAGACCCTCTCACCGGTCGATTTTAATGACTTTACCGAAAACGACCCCACATCACAGATCGAACGCAGTACCGATTGCGTTACGTTCACTAATATTGAAACACGCTCCACCAACTCTTATGTTTACAAAGCCCAGACGATTACGGGTGATTTTATCTATGAATTGGACACTGTAATTTCGGCGGCCGATACTTTTGCCGGACCAACCTTGGTCTGGGGTGTGGGCAATAGTGAAGGAACCATGGACGACTGGTCAAATGACAAGATCCACCTGGCGTTTAACAAAAACGGCTCCAATCTCCAGTTCCAGTTAACCACTACCAATACGATCAGTGCTTCATTCTTAACCTTGGGGAATAGGTATTATATCCGCATCACCAAAACCGGCAGCACCGTGACGGCCGCTATCTACGATGTGCCGTCTATGGAGGGAACGCCGGTGGCGACCTTGACCCGCACAAACGCGGCCGGTAGTTTCAGTCATGTTTACGGGTTCAGCACGCGATCCTATAATACAGGGACGGGTAACAAAATGACCGGAGACGTCTGCCGGATGAAGACGGACGTCGGTGCGCCGCCTACCATCAACCCGCCGGTGTTAAATCCGGCGGTCCCGGCGGACGGGGCGGTGAACCTGACCTGGTCAACGGCCGCTAATGCCGACAGTTACAAGGTCTATTACGGGACCGCGTCCGGGACATACGGGACACCGGTTTCGGTTACGGGGACCAGTTATCAGGTCACGCCTTTGAATAACGGCACGTTGTATTATTTCGCGGTCAAGGCGGTCAGCAACACGATCGGGGAAAGTGTCTTCTCGAATGAGGTATCAAAGAGACCGGTCGGCACGCCGGTCCTGAATTCCGCCGTTGGTGGCGACGGGTTTGTGGACCTGGCCTGGAGTCCGGTTTCCGGCGCAACACTGTACGATTATGAATACAGCTGGTTTAACGGGACGGGGACAAGCACACAGACCAGCAGCACCCCTACAAACGCGGCAACATTCCGGGTCCAGCCTTTGACTAACGGTACACAATACACATTTAAGGTCCGCGCGCAGATCCAGGGCTCTTCCGGACAATATTCAAACTCGCTGCAGGCCACACCCAGCTCCAATCCGGGCATCCCTTCAGCACCGGTGATCAGCGGTTCCAGCGCGACGCACAACTCGGTCCAGCTGCAGTGGAGTCCTGTGCCCAACGCGGCCGATTATGAAGTGAAATACAGCCAGAGCGCGGGCGGCCCGTTCGGAAACGCCCAGCTCACCGGCGGGGCGGCCTCCTGGACGGTCAATGATCTGACGCCCGCGACTACGTATTATTTTACCGTGCGGGCGTTTAATTCATTCGACCCCACGGGCATGACGTCCAGTCCGTTTCAGAAGGCGACGACAGCAGCACCCGTTCCGGGACAGCCGGTCCTTAATCCGGTGGAGTTCCAGGGTGACGGGCGCATCGGGCTTTCATGGAGCGCCGCGGCGAACACGGATGATTACACGGTTTATTACGGCACAACAGCGGGCAGCCATCCGACCCCGTTTGAGGCCGGGCCTGACACGTTTACGACGGTCACCGGGCTGACCAACGGCACCCCGTATTATTTTGTGGTGGTGGCCAACAACCAGTATACTTCAGGGGCGCAGTCTAACGAGCGCTCAGGCACGCCGGCGGCCCCGGCGGCGCAGGATTACGTGAAGAATGTGAAGTATAACGCGGCGGGGCAGAAGACGCGCGTGGAGTTCGGTAACGGTGTGGTGACCGAATATGAGTATAATCCGCTGAACCTGCGTCTGACACGGGTGCACACGTTTAAAGGCACAACCGAGCTTCAGGACCTGGAGTACACGTATGACGGCACAGGCAACATCATCGGGATCGATGATAACCTGCGGCCGGATTCGAAGTCATACACGTATGACGCTCTCGGGCGGCTTTTGGCGGTCAACGCGAGCGTGTCGCCGGACAAGTCTTACGATTACAGTGCCGATGGCAACCTTGAACTGAAGGACAATAACACGCAGTTTTATGGTGAAAATTTTGATCCCGACCATGCGTTGACTTCCTCTAGTGATGGAACGGACTTCGAGTATGACGACAATGGAAATATGAAGTTCATGATCAAATCCGGAGTAACGACTGAGTACGTGTATGATCTGGAAAACCGCTTGACGAAAGTGACTCAGAACAGCGTAACGCTGGCGGATTACACCTACGATGATTTCGGGGAACGGGTATCGAAAAAAGTCAGCGGCCAGCGCACGGATTATTTTTATCCGTTCTTTGAGAAAAGCGCGCAAAAAGAGGATCAGTACGTGATCTTTGATGGCGTCAGGATTGCCAAGGTGTCCGGTGGTGGAGCGGTTACGTACTTCCATCATGATCATCTGGGAAGTCATCATGTGACCACGAATTCTTCAGGGACACAGACGCTGGTGACGAACTACCTGCCGTTCGGTGAATTTGAAGGAACGCCGCCAACCGGCACGGAAGGTCCTAACTATACCGGCCAGCACTATGACTCCGAGACGGGGCTTTACTATTATGGGGCCAGATACTATAATCCTAAGGTTGGCCGCTTTTTGACAGCTGACTGGATCGTCCAGTCACCGTTTAATTCCCAGTCGTACAACCGCTTCTCGTATGTCGGGAATAACCCGGTTAATTTTGTAGATCCGAGCGGGAACACGCTGATTCCTTCTGCGGAAGGGTACAACAGGGTTCGTTCAGACGGCGTTGTTGTTGTGGAAACAATTATATCTCGTAATTCGGGTATAACAATTACGCTTCCTGCGGTTCCGATACCGACAGATTTACTTACAAAAATGCTCGATGCGAGTTTGTTTGACCGGTATTCTGTTGATAATGCATTGTTAGGCAGCTATTCCAGCAGTAGTGGATTTGCGTGGCAGAATCAGCTGGATTATGTTAAACGTGACGCAGTTGCGCAACAGATGGATCAAGCATTTGCCGGTACGCTGATTTATACAAACAGACTTGTAGAACAAGGTGCAGTAAAAGTTGAATCTAGTTTTACAGTTAGTCAAATGGCAAGTGTAATACCCGCTTCTAAAATACCTGAAGGAATTCGATCAGCCTATTTAATTGGAAAAACAGTTTTTGAGGCATACAAAGTATCACAATCTAATAAAAGTGTTGAAGCTGATGCAAATAAACTTATTCATATTTTTGATAATCCAAAACACAATTTAGGAGAATTTTTAAAGTCATATGGGAATAATCAAAAGTTAGCATTTAGAGCTTTACAAACGGCGATTCAGAAATCAATTAATAAAAAAGGTATTACTGGAAGATTTGAAGAATCTGTAAATATTGGTAAATATTCGATTGAAATTAGAGGTCAAGTAGTTAACAATCAGGCAAGAATTGGAACAGCATTTATTAAATAGGATTATTATGAACGTAATATCAGAAAATAGATTTAATGAATTTGAGAAAGAATTAATGAGTAGAATTCTAGAGGGAGAAAGTTTATTTCTAAAGATTCTTCGAGAACAATTTTCGATGTCTTCGTTAAAGAAGAGAGAATATACCGGTGCTGGAGTGTTTACGTTTTTTTTATTGCCAGATAATGCTCCAAAAGTATCATCACCAGATTCATTTCAATTCGGAGATGCCGAAATTGAGATGATCGGACTTAAGCATGGTGCTGGATGTATTGTTTTTGTGAAGAATGGTCTCATTGATTTTCTTGAAGTTTATAGTTTTGAAGAAGATTTTCCAAAAGTAGTTAGAGAGTTTAAAATTTCGAATATAAAGAATGAAATAAAATGAAAGTTTAGCTAGATTTGTTAATATTTGTACAAGGTTAATGACTTTACATAGTTTATTTATTTGAATAAAAAGTAGTTATTTCAAAGTTTTCTTATCTGTTTCTAAAAAAGAAAACCGGAGGTAATCAATCCGCTGTTCATTTTCTTTTTTAGAAACAGCTGTAGGTACAGAAATCCACGGTAGAATTTCCGTGCAAAATCAAAAAATATTAAATTTTTCAGTTCAGGGGGGTAAATTAATTAGTTCACCGGTTTTAAGACGGATCTCAGGCAGGAAAAATCGTCACGATAGGTCAGACAGCGGTTGAAAAAGAGCAATAACCTTGAATTCTCCAGATTATAGATACACTTCTCCTGTAGAAATATAAGTTCTTTGAAAAACTAAATTATTACTCTACGCGGTAATCATGCATCAATCCTCCGAGCACGGGCCTCGCGAGGATTTTTCCATGTTTGGTCTTCTCAAACCGGGTCAGCGGTTCATTATTCATTGATGAATGCGGCCGATGATTGTTGTAATAATTCACGAATTCGGCAATTAAATATTCAAGATGGACCTTTCCAAGAACGATAAAATGGTTCAGGCACTCCCGTTTCGCCGTAGCGACCCACGACTCAGCGTAAGGATTCATGTTTGGCGACCGGTAAGGGGTGGGAAGCACTTTAATACCTTGATCTGTAAAAAATTTATCAAATTCCTTCGTATACTTTTTGTCCCGGTCACGGACAAGTACGGCATTCTCGAGCCGTTCATCCTGAAAAGTTGGACGCAGCTTTTCAATTTGTGCCAGGATCCATTCGTTATGGGGGTTAGTGGTTATGCCGGCGATGTGGACTTTGCGGGTTTTGATATTAATAAAGAAAAGGCAATAAAAAACTTTAGGGCCGAACGGAGTCCAGATGGTTTTGGCAAAGAAGTCGCAGGCCCAGAGGGTCTGGAAGGTTCTTTTCAAGAAGTTGTCCCAGGTGTCCTGGGAGCGGATGCTTAAGGGGTCGATGCCGTATTCACTAAGAACGTTTTTAATGGATGTCTTTGAGGTTTTAATAATCTCAAGTTTTTTGAGTTCCCCGATGATTTTGGTATACCCCCACTTGTTGCGTTTGGCCATTTCAACGATCAGTTCCTTGATGGCGATGGTGAACGCGCGCGGGCGCCCGCGTCTTTTTGGTGTATAGCCGGGATCACGCTGTTTGCGGATCCAGCTGTAAAAGGCGGAAGGGGAAACGATGGAAATCAGGCGTTTGATGTCTCCTCCCAGAGGCTGCCCGAACTTGATCAGCCGGTTGCGTTCTTTGTCCGTCAGGACCATGCGTCTGTAAGGGCATTTGTTACGGAGGATTTGGTTTTCGACGCGCAGAAAGTCGATTTGCTTTTTGAGGTGACTCTGGCTGAGTTCAGAGAATAGATTGATGAATTTGTTGGGAAACGACATACGGCTCCTATGAGTATTTAATCGTTGTCAGAATAGTACCGGTCAATATCCATAATACTACGGGGGTCAATTTTCAGGATGGGCTGATTAACCATCACCGGCCTCAAAGCCATCCACCGGGAATGCTATCCGAGGGAGAAAAAAATATGTTTTACAATACAACCATATAGTTGTATACTTTAATCGTAATAGGAGACCATATGAAATGGACATGCAGTTATTATGTCACTGATTCTGGCAGAGTACCGGTAAAAGAATTTATTGATTCTTTGACTTCACGAACTCAGCAGAAATTCTTTGCCGTTGTCGGCATGCTTGAACATTTAGGAAAGAGTCTACCGGAACCGCACGCCAAATCGTTGGGAAACGGGGTATACGAACTAAGATTTAGAGGGCAGGAAGGGCACGTGAGGATTCTACACTTTTTTTACGATGACAACAGGTGCGTTTTGACCAACGGCTTTATCAAGAAGTCGAACAAAACGCCCAAAAAAGAAATAGAACTTGCTGAAGACCGGAGAACTCAATATTTAAACAGAAAAAAGTGAAGAGAGGTGATATTCATGAAAACCTATAATGTCAGTGAGCATTTAAAAGAGAAGAGCAAAGACTCTTATTTCAAGGAGCTCTATGAACTGGAAGCCCAAAAGTACGCCGTTATCCAGAAAATTGTTGAATACAGAATCAAACACAGTTTGACTCAGGGACAGCTGGCGAAAGAAGTCGGCGTGACACAACAGCAAATATCGAAGGTGGAGAACGGTGAGTTCAGCAGTATTATGACGCTGGAGAAGATATTGCTTTCTATCGGCTTAACTGTCCAGATTAAAGCAGTGCCACTTAAGAACGGGAATGGCCCAAAAAGAAAATCAAGGTTACTGAAAAAAGGGATTCACATTTAATAACCGAATGGCTATATAAATAATAGTGTCGTTTCTCTCAAAGTACTTATATCTGGGTATTTATAAATAATTCAATTAAGTGATGACAAAATAGTCAGAGAAAGTTGACAGTTGTTGTATAATAGGCAAAATAAATAAAAGGTCCAATCAACCACATCCCCCAACGATTCCACTTGAAAGGAATACGTATGGGGCGATACGCAAGAGTTACCTATCCCGAATTAACCTATCATGTCATTAATCGAGGCAATAACCGCGAGGTTGTGTTTGCTGAAGAGGAAGATTATTATCATTATCTGAATACCCTGCAAAGGTACAAGAAAAAATTTGGGTTCAAGTTATTTGCCTATTGTCTGATGACCAATAATGTCCACCTTTTGATTAAGGTCAGTGAGCAGGCTTCAATAAGCAAGATTATGCAATGTATTACGGTCGCGCATATTCGTCAGTATAATTTTAAATACCGGAGATGCGGACATGTTTGGCAGGGAAGATTCAACAGTCCGTTGGTTAGTGAAGACGATCATTTGTTGAATGTGATGCGGTATATTGAACAAAATCCGCTCAGGGCGAAGATGGTTAAAAGGATGGATGAATACCGGTGGAGTAGTTATCGGTTGAACATCAAAGAAGAGAATGTTTGTTACCAGAAGTTGGGCGATCACGAAAAGTCCAGAATCAACGCTTATAAGGAGTTTGTGAATGTAAATTTGACGCCTAATGAAATTCAGCATTTGCATAAAAGTACACGAAATGGGAGTGATTACATATCGAAACGGTTTCAAGACCAGATCATGGAGCTATTACCCAAAAAACGAAAAAGAGGGCGTCCTCGAAATCGTGATTTGAATTTAGTATAAATAATTGTATAATCAAGACTTCTGAGAAACGACACTATTTTTTCATTAGAGGAGTAGTTAGTAGAAGCGTTAGACATGAAAAATGATTATTTGAGTTTATAAAAGGAGTGCGTGTGAAAAGATTATCAATTATATTTCTATTTTTTTTATCCTGTGGGTGTGCATCATACGAAAGACGAATCAATCTCGTTCCTCAAGAAGCAAATGGGTGGAAGAAGAATCATTCAAGATATTATGAAGCCAGTTGTGGAGATGGCACAATTTGGGTTAATAACATAGTTGTGGGATATGAGGGCGGAGGGGATATGCCATTTTTTATTCCAATACCTGCGGGAAAAGAAACTTTAAAAAAAGCTAACGCAGAAGATGCGTGGCTCTATATGGGGCTTATTAGTAAAAATCCGATAGAGTCATGTGACCTATCGTTTTTGTTTTTAGAAAATCAAATTACAGGTGATCATTATAGATCAACACATGCAGAAATATTGGGAGGTGGGAATAAATGGGAAGGCAAGAATGTAATTCGCTGTTATTATTATTTTGATCTTCCTAAGGATTCTCATGCGGGATACAACCTTCATGTATCAGAGGATGTTTTTAATTGTAGTATAAATCCGTTGCCTTTAAAGCACGATAAATCATTTGAAGTGATTCCAATGCAAGTGATGTAGCAGGAAAATTAATTAGGAAATAATAGTGTCGTTTTGGACTTGCCCCGATAAAATGGACACAGAGTTAAGTTACATTTTGGCATTCATATTCAACGGGGCTTAGCCTCCCCCCAATCTCCAGACCACTTGAAGGTACGACGAAAATGTGATTGAACAAGCCGGTAAAATGAGATAGACTTCCACCCGGTACCCCCCGCCCGCCAATCTCTTCGCGTCCGATCCCTGATAATGTCCCCCGCCACCTATCCCGCGATCGTAAAGGGTATTGCTTGAAATATGAGTTTATTTTGGTAATATTAATCATAATATAAATAACCCAAAACCATGATGGAACCAAAGATAAAAATTTTAATGGCGGAAGACGAGCCGGATGTTCTGGCGGTGATGAGCAAATCCATTGCCAGGAACGGTTATGAGGTCATCACGGCCGTGAACGGTGAGGAGGCCTGGGAAAAGATCCAGTCCGAGTCCCCGGATGTGATCCTGCTGGATATCAATATGCCCCTTAAAAACGGGTTTGATGTCCTGAAATTATTGCGGGAAAACCCCACCAGCCCGAAATGGCAGCCCGTCATTATCATTTCCGCGCAGTCCGAGCTGAATGATATCCAGAAAGGGTACAACCTGGAGGCGGACCATTACATCGCCAAACCCTGCCAGGTGGACGATGTGTTAAAATCCATCCGTTTAATGGTGAACCTGATCCCGCAGCACAAAAAGCCGTCGGAAATGGACGGCCATTAGGAATTGATACCCGTTGGTCCGCGATGAAAATATTTTTATTATTCTTACTGATAGCGGCCGGATTTCTGGCCTTTGTTTTTTTCCTGGAAAGCAAGTCGGTCTTTTACCCGTCGAAGGATGTCGTCCGTTCGCCGGCTGAAGCGGGCCTCCCGTTTGAAGATGTGTTTATCCCGGTCCGTGATGACCGGATCCACGGGTGGTTTATCGCGAGGCCGGACCACCTGAAAACCGTTTTGTTCTTTCACGGCAACGGCGGCAACAACGGGGACCGGCTGGACAAACTGTTCCTGTTCGACAAGATCGGCCTTAACACATTCATTGTTGATTACAGGGGATACGGGAAAAGCACGGGACGTCCGTCAGAAAAAGGGATGTATGAAGAAGCGGACGCGGCGTACCGGTACCTGACCGAAACCAGGAAGATCAGGCCCGAAACGATCATTGTGTATGGCGAGTCGCTGGGCGGCGCGCCCGCGGTCGACCTGGCCTCAAAGCGGAATGTCGGCGGTTTGATCCTTGATTCCACGTTTTCAAGCGCCCGGGACATGGCCAAACACATTTATCCTTTTATTCCCGGGTTCCTGGTCCGGACAAAACTCGATTCTTTCGGCAAGATCCGGCAGGTCAGCGCGCCGAAACTCTTTTTTCACAGCCGGGCCGACCGGACCGTGCCGTATGAACTGGCGCAAAAACTGTACCGCGCGGCGGACGGGCAGAAGAAATTTGTGGATATACAGGGCGGACATAACGACGGGCATGTGTATTCCCAGGCGATTTTGTTTGAAGAGATAAAAAATTTTGTGAACACCGGGGTGAACCGATGAAATCATTTTTGAGGACAAAAGGGACAAAAATTATCGACCAGGACGGACGGCCGGTTTATCTGCGGGGCGTGAACCTGGGCGGCTGGCTGATGATGGAGGCCTACTTTATGCACGCGCCGAATCTCGCCGTGCACCGGTTTAAGAATCATTTCAAGAAAATGCTCGGGGCGCAGGCCCTGGCTGATTTCGAAAAAAGTTTTCTGGGCAGTTTTGTCAGGGAAGAAGACATCAAGAATATCAAACAGCTGGGCTTTAACTGCATCCGGCTTCCCTTTAACGGCCGGCTGGTTGAAAAAGGCCAATACTCCGTTGACCGCGCCGGGGTGAAGTATCTGGACAATGCCGTCCGCTGGGCCCGGAAATATAAAATCTTTATGATCCTCGACCTGCACGCGGCCCCGGGGGCGCAGAACCACGACTGGCATTCCGACAGCGACGGCCGGGCTTTATTGTGGGACAGCAAAGAATGCCAGAGGCGCACGCTGGACATCTGGCAGTACGTGGCCGACCGCTACAAGAATGAATATTATGTCGCCGGTTATGACCTTTTAAATGAAGCGGTGCTGAACGATTCCGGAAAGCTCAACAAATTTTACCACCAGATCATCAAGACTATCCGTTCGGTCGACAAAAATCATATTCTTTTTATCGAAGGCAACCGCTGGGCCCAGGACCTGGACTGCCTGGATGAATTCGAGGACGACAATTATGTGCTGAGCGTGCACAACTACGAGCCGATTGAATTCACGTTTAATTTTGTGGCGCACCTGCGTTATCCGCTGAAGACCGGCGAGCGCGCCTGGAACAAACAGACGACCAGGGACCATTTGTCCCGGTTTCACGCGATTTCGAAAAAACGCGACGTGCCGGTCTTTGTCGGGGAATTCGGGGTCAACACCCGCGAAGGCGTATACGGCGAAGATAAATGGCTCGAAGACACGTTAAGCGTTTATAAACAATTCGGGTTCCACTGGACGTACTGGACGTACAAGGCGGTCAAGAATTATCTGTTTCCCGACGGGATTTACAGTTACAAGGAAAACCCGCCGTGGGTCCACCGCGAAGGCCCGCTGACGGGCTGGGACACGTATCACCTGCACTGGCCATCGAGTAAAAAGAAGATGATCGAGTCGTGGGACACCAAAGAGTTTACGGTTAATCAACCCATTTTGAAAATGCTGAGAAAATATGCCGGTTAAGATCACCAGTCTGACCAATCCGAAAATAAAAAACGTCGTGCGGCTCAGGCAGCGCGGTCACCGGGACGAGACCGGGCTGACGGTGGTGGACGGGATCAAGGAAATCGGCTGCGCCATTAAATCGTCGGTCAAGCTGGCGGAAATCTATACGTGCCCCCAGGCGTGGCCGGAAGGGCAGAACGGACTGCTGGAGCAATTCGCGTCTCTGGACGCCGAATGTTTCGAGACGACCAAAGAGGTTTTTGAAAAGATCGCTTACGGCGACCGCAATGACGGCGCGCTGGCGGTCTGTCGGACGCCCGACAGTTCCATCGCAAGGATAAAACCGAACGCGAACGGGCTTTATCTCGTCCTGGAACAGATTGAAAAGCCGGGGAATCTGGGCGCGGTCTTAAGGACGGCGGACGCGGTCGGCGCGGACGGGGTCTTTGTCTGTGACCCGAGAACTGATCTGTATAACCCGAACGTGATCCGTTCCAGCCTCGGGGCGATTTTTTCCGTCCCGGTTGTCAGCTGCAGCAATGACGAGGCGCTGGATTTTTTCAAACAGCACCGCGTCGCGGTGGCGGCCGCTGTTCCCGGGGCGCAAAAAAGTTTTTACACGCTGGATTTGAAGGCGGGCACGGCGGTCGTATTGGGCAGTGAAGAAAAAGGCCTGACGGATTTCTGGACCGCGAAAGATTTTGAAAAAGTATCTGTCCCGATGAACGGCCGGGTGGATTCATTGAATGTTTCAGTAACGGCGGCGGTTATTCTTTATGAAGCCCATCGGCAACGACAAAATTAATATCAGGCTGCAGGTCTTTTTGTCGCACAACGGGGTCAGTTCCCGGCGCAAGGCTATGGAGATCGTCCAGAGCGGAAGGGTCAGGGTCAACGGGCACGTTGTCCGTGAACCGTCCACGCCGGTCGATCCCGCGCGGGATCATGTGACCGTGGACGGCCATGGAGTCGCGGATAAACATTTTGAATATATCATGCTCAACAAGCCGGCCGGTTACGTGACGACCAAAGAAGAACGGCCGACGGCGGAAAATGTGTTCAAACTCCTTCCGGAAAAATACCGGCACCTGGTCACGATTGGCCGGCTGGACAAAAATACGGAAGGGCTGCTCATTTTCACCAATGACGGGGATACGGTGTACAAACTGACGCATCCCAAATTCGATGTTGATAAAACGTACCAGGTCAGGGTCATGGGCGAACTCAACGCGAAAGAAAAAAGCGCATTGATGTCCGGGGTCGTGATTGAAGGCAAGAAGACAGCCCCGGCCAGGATTGCCAGGGTGACCGTGAAAGACAGCCTGACGGAATTTCTGATCACGATCCATGAAGGGCGCAAACGGCAGATCCGGCTGATGTGCGACAAGGTCGGCCATAAAGTAGTATACTTGAAAAGATTGACCCAAGGGCCTATCCGGCTGGGGGGCCTTCCCTCCGGCGGCTGGAGAAGCTTAACTCAGACGGAAATTAACCAACTAAAAAGAATTTAACTATGATAAGCATCAACAATCTGAGCATGGGATTTACGCAACGCACATTATTCAAAGATGTCACGTTCAGTATTTTTCCCAATGAAAAAATAGGACTGACCGGCCCGAACGGGGCGGGTAAAACCACTTTGTTTTCCATCATCCGCGGGGAACGCGAACCTGTGGAGGGTGAGATCCAGATCCAGAAAGGGATCAATATCGGCTACCTGCCGCAGGAATCCAAGTTTTCTTCTGAACACACCGTGATGGAGGAACTGACCCAGGGCGACGACCGCATCAAGAACCTGATGAGTGAAAAACGCAAACTGGAAGACCAGAACAAGGCCGCGACCAACCGGTACGGCGATATCCTGCAGGAACTGGAACAGCTGGGGATTTATGACATCGAACATAAGGCGGAGAAAATACTGACCGGCCTCGGGTTCAAACAGGAAGATTTTCACCGTCCGATCGTCCAGCTGAGCGGGGGCTGGCAGATGCGGACGTTATTGGCCAAACTGCTGACCTATCCGTTTGACCTGCTGCTTCTGGACGAGCCGACGAACTATCTGGACCTGGAGGCGACGTTATGGCTGAAAGATTACCTCACCGGTTATCCGGGTTCGTTCGTGCTGATTTCCCACGACCGGGTTTTTTTAAACGACGTGACGAATTATACGATTATCCTCGAAGGCGCCAAGATGACCAAGATCAAGGGGAATTACGAGCAGTATGAAGAGCAGAAAGGCGTGAACCTCAAGACGCTCGAGAAAAAACAGAAAGTCGTCGAGAAGAAGAGAAAACAGCTGGAAGATTTCGCGCAGCGGTTCCACGCCCAGCCGAACCGCGCGTCTGCGGTGCGCAACAAACGCAAGATGATCGAACGGCTGGAGCATATCGAACTGCCCCAGGAACACCGCAGCATCGGCGAGTTTGAATTCACCAATATCCAGCCGAGCGGTTATGTGGTGGCGCATCTGCAAGGCATCAGCAAGTCGTACGGCGAGAAAAAAGTGTATGAAAACCTGGATCTGGAAATTGTCCGGGGACAAAAGATCTGTCTGGTCGGCCCCAACGGGGCCGGGAAGTCGACGTTATTAAAGATGCTGGCCGACGCCATCCCGCCGGATACGGGGGAGATCAAACTCGGCCACCAGGTCGAACGCGGGTATTTTTCCCAGACGCGCCTGGATGTCCTTAATCCCACCCGAAACGCGTTTGAAGAAGTGTCCACCGCCGCCCCGCAGGGTGTGCAGTCCGTCAGGGTCAGGAGCCTGCTGGGTTTGTTTAATTTTCACGGGGACGATGTCTTTAAATCGGTAAAGATTTTATCCGGAGGGGAAAAAAGCCGGGTTATTCTGGCGAAGCTTTTGATCAACCCGCCGAATTTCATGCTTTTGGATGAGCCCACCACCCACCTTGACCTCGACGGGGTTAAAGCCCTGACCAAGGCTTTTCAGGAATACAGCGGGACCGTGGTCTTTATCAGCCACGACCTGTATTTTATCCGGGAAATCGCCGACCATATTGTGGAAGTGAGTAACGGCGGGATCAAAAATTATCCCGGCGGCCTGGGATATTATCTGGATAAAAAAGGGCATAAGGATTCAGCGCCGTCCGAGAAAAAATCGGAAAAACCGAAAAGGCCAAAACCGTCCGGGCAATCACCGAACGAGGAAGAAGATTCTGACATTGCCGATGAGACAAACCCTAAACTCAAAGATTTACGGATAAAACATAAAGAGGCCCAGAAACGGCTGTCCCAGATTAAAAATCAGCTGAAGAATCTCGAGATCGAACAGAAAGAGCTGGAGATGGAAAGTTATGTCAAGGCCCGGCATATGTCCAAGCAGTTTGAAAAACGCGATGAGGAAATATTAAAGGAATACGGCAAACGGTTAAAGGAAATCCAGTCCCGCCAGCGGGAGATCGAGACCACGATCAAGAACCTCATTGAAGAAAAGAACCGGATTACGTACTGATGCGGCTCAAGCTGGATTTGCATGATATCTTCTCGGACGGCCACAAACTGCATTCGGCGCTGACCGAGGTCATGGATGAGGCCGTATCAAACAAGGCCACGCTGGTTGAAATCATCCCGGGCAAGGGAAGCGGCCAGCTTAAAAAACATGTCCTGCGGTTTCTGGAGAAGAACTACAAGGGTGTTTACCGCCGGATTGAAAAAGACGATAAAAACTGGGGCCGGATTTTTGTTCACTTCCGCTGGAAGTAGAACGGTGTTACAATAGACCGGTAAAACAATGGAATATCTGAAACGGTTTACGATAGTGATAGCGGTTGTTTTGACGGGCTGTGCCAAGCTCGGGCATATGCCCCAGCTGATCACGCTGAAAAAATTAAGCGACGATCAGACCGTGACCGATCAGTATGTGGACGGGCAGGAAGAACGATTTAAGCGGATGAGGCAGGAAATGGATGCCGGGTCGTTCGGCCGGTATACGGATAAAAACCAGATCCTGGCAGAGTTCGGTGAGCCGGTTTTTATCAAGGTTCCGGAACAAGGGAGCGGGAACGCTGAGATGTGGATGTACCGCCGGCCGGTTAACTATTCTGATTCAGACAAAGTGTTTATTTATTTTGATGGGAAGGGACAATTGTTATCTTACAAACTGGAACGTTTTAAAGGCTAAGGCCGCCCCGATGTTTGTGATTCAGGGCGAGTCCGCCGGTGCTTTGCATCAGCGGGATATCGCCGGAGGCGGACCTCATTCATTTCTTTTTAAAAGGAAATGATGAAAAATGGACGGGAGGTTGTCATGAGCAAGTCAGGCAAGAAACCGAGACCAAAGTTTGACGCTAAAAAGTTTGAAGAAACAGGAGAGGCTCCGCATAAAAAAGAAAAAGACTGGGGTTTCGATGAAATCGCCCGGTCCAAATCACGCCGGCATTAATGAAGACCGGTGTTTTAAAAAAATTTTACACCCGCTTATTCGAATCCTTCGGTCCCCAGCAATGGTGGCCGGGGGATTCGCCTTTTGAGATCATCGTCGGGGCGATCCTGACCCAGAATACCAATTGGGGCAATGTTGAAAAGGCCCTCAACAATCTCAAACAAGAAAATTTGTTAACACCGCAAAGGCTCTCCCGGATTTCCCATGAGCGGCTGGCCGCCCTGATTAAACCGGCCGGGTATTTTAACGTCAAAGCCAAACGTTTAAAAAATTTTCTGGATTATTTGTTCGCGCATTACAACGGGGACCTGGACGCGATGGCCGGGGGTTCAGGGGAGCAATTGAGGGATGAACTGTTGTCGATTAACGGGATCGGGCCTGAAACAGCCGATTCAATCCTGTTGTACGCCTTCCAAAAACCGGTTTTTGTTATTGATGCCTATACGCATCGAATATTATACCGGCATGGTTTAACCGGCAAGAAGGCCGACTACGGGCTTATGCAGGAACTTTTCACAAAGAATTTAAGTCAGGATATCACTGTTTATAATGAATACCACGCGCTGATCGTCAGAATCGGAAAAGATTATTGCAAGCCCAGGCCTGCCTGTGAACAGTGTCCGCTCAGAGATATTCGGTATTCGCTGAAAAAAAGATGCGGTAAATGTTTCCGGTATTTTAAAAGGGATGAACAGGCCGTTAAAGCGGAAGACAGGCTGTTCTGCAAAGACTGCGTCTAGTTTTTGTCTTCAGGATAATAGTATTGTTTCCAGGATGGACCGTATTTTCTGATCCAATCGATCGCGGCCGTGGCAAAGCCGATTTCTTCACCTTTTTTTTCGCTTTCAATCCATTTATGCTTGCGGATCTCTTCAATGGCTTTCTCATTGGAAAGATAAGAAAATCGTTTTTTCATACATAAACTCCTTTTAACGATTGGGGAATCTTTAGTATACTAAAACTTATTATTTTTTCAAGAATCTCTTCGAAAAATTTGCAATATTTTTGGATTTTGGTTAATATAAAACTAAATTAGTCATACCCATTTCAAGGAATTCATCATGGATATCGCGCTTTTATTGTTGATCATCGCTAACTCGGTCCTGCTGGTTGTTTTGTATGTCACCCTTTCGGGCCGGGGGAAAGACCAGGAAAAACTGGAACGGCTGATCAGGGAAGAAATTTCCGCGAACAGGAACGAGTTGTCCCGGAACCTGGAAGGATTTTCCACCCAGTTGATTAACCTGACGGGAATTAATGAGCAGAAACTGGAAAAGGTCAGGGAGGTCGTTGAGAAAAATCTCAAATCCCTGCAGGAAGACAATAATCTCAAGCTGGAAAAGATGCGTGAGACGGTCGATGAAAAACTGCATTCCACCCTTGAGAAAAGGCTGGGCGATTCATTCAAGATTGTCAGTGACCGGCTCGAACAGGTCCATAAAGGCCTGGGAGAAATGCAGACGCTGGCCACCGGGGTCGGGGATTTAAAGAAGGTCTTGACCAACGTCAAGACCCGCGGGACGTGGGGAGAGATCCAGCTGGAAAACCTGCTCGAACAGATCCTGACCGCCGACCAGTATGAAAAAAACGTGGTGACCAAACAGGGCAGCCGCGATCCGGTCGAGTTCGCGATAAAACTTCCCGGCAGCAATGACCGGACCGTCTACATTCCGATTGACGCCAAATTTCCCAAAGAAGATTACGAACGGCTGATCCAGGCCCAGGAGCTGGCGGATGTTGCCGCGATTGAAGAGTCCATCAAGGCCATCGAGAGCCGGATCAAACTGGAAGCCAAAAAAATCAAGGAAAAATATATAGATCCGCCGAACACGACCGATTTCGGGATTCTTTATCTGCCGATCGAAGGATTATATGCGGAAGTCCTTCGCCGCGTCGGCCTGTGTGATTTTTTACAGCGGGAATACCGGGTCACCATTTCAGGCCCGACGACCATATCGGCGGTCCTGAATTCCCTGCAGATGGGATTCCGGACCCTGGCGGTTGAGAAAAGGGCCAGCGAGGTCTGGGTCCTGCTGGGTGACGTTAAAAGTGAGTTCGGGAAATTCGGCGAGATCCTGGACAAGACGCATAAAAAATTGAACGAAGCGACGAATCAGATTGAGTCGGCTGTCAAAAAGACCCGGACCATCGAACGAAAACTGAAACATGTGCAGGAGCTTCCATCCACGGGACAAAACAAACGAATCGAAACGGATAACGATGATATTGAAAACACAGAAGTCTTTGACGACCAAACCGTTGTTTAATCATTTTTTTCCTGACGGTGTTTTTACGTTTGTCAGCGGGAAGGACGTGGACTTCGGCCTGAATACGGCGGACAGTCCGTTTACCCCGGCGCAGATGAACTATCTGGAACTGATCCCCGGAATCAGGACCGGGGACATCGCCAATGTCAAACAGGTCCACGGGAAAGAAATCATTATCGTCCGGGGCCGCGGGGCCGGAACCGTTGAGGCGGACGGGCTGATTACAAATCTGTCCGGTTTGCCTCTCGTTGTCCGGACCGCCGACTGCCTTCCGGTTTTTTTATATGATGAGAAGACGCCGGCCGTCGGGCTGGTTCACGCGGGCTGGCGGGGGACCAAAGAAGAGATAACCGCGCAGGCGGTTAAATCCATGATCACGGAATTTAAGACCAGGCCGGAAAATATGAAGGCCGCGTTCGGTCCGTGTATAAGGGCGCCCCGGTATGAAGTCGGCCCGGAATTTCTTCAGCATTTTCCCCGGGAAGTCACGGCGGACAATCATCGTTATCACTTTGATCTGGCGCTGGCCAATCAACACCAGTTGATCGGGCAGGGCGTGCGGCCGGAAAATATTTATGACTGCGGGATCTGTACGTTTGACGATCACAATTATCATTCCTACCGCCGCGACGGACAGGGCGCCGGACGGATCTTATCCATGATTATGTTGAAAGGGTAAATATGCATATCGTTGTTTTTATAACCTGTAAAGACCAGCCGGAGGCCAAAGCCGTGGCGGATCGATTGCTGGAAGAAAAGTTGATCGCCTGCGCCAACATTGTTTCCGGCGTTCAATCCATGTACTGGTGGCAGGGGAAGGTCAATTCCGACCAGGAAGTACTGATGGTCATTAAAACGAGGAAGTCCCTGTTCTCAAAAATAGTGAAAACCGTCAAGACCGTGCACAGTTACACGGTCCCTGAAATAATCGCCTTGCCGATCGTGGCGGGTAATGAAGATTATTTGAACTGGATTAATGATTCCACTCAAGGGAGAAGTAATGTCAAAAAATAGAATTTTAATTTTGGCCGCGGGATTTTTCCTGGGCCTCGGGATCAATCAGGGAATGGCCATGGACCCCATGGTCAGACAGGTGAATCCGCTCATCGGAAAAAAGGCGCCGGTGTTTACCCTGCCGGATTTAAATGCCAAAAATAACAGCCTCGATGAGTTGCGGGCCGGCAAGAATACGATTCTTTTTTTCTGGGCCACATGGTGTCCGCACTGCCGGACTCAGCTCAAAGAAATCCAGGCCAATCAGGAACAGTTTAGTTCCAAAAATGTCGAGATCGTGTTGATTGATTCGGGGGAACGGAAAGAACAGATCGTGAAATATTTAGGCCAGTTAGGGGTGACCTTGAATGTATATCTCGACCTGGATGGCCGGGTTTCTGACCAGTACCAGATTATCGGTTTGCCGACGTTTGTTTTTATCAACCGGCAAGGGGTTATCGCGGCCGTCGAACATTACCTGCCGGGAAATTTCTCAGACTATTTTATCCGTCAATAATCCTAAAGGGTCCTGCTGTTCGGGTCCTGGGCGACGGATATGTTCGATTCCAGCCGGATACGGGTCATAAATTCACTGAACACTTTATTCTTGCGTTCGGATAAAAGTTTTTGTTTCAGCTGTTCTTCCTGTTCTTTGAATTGGTCCTGAACAGCCGGCGAGAAATTATCCAGGTGCAGGATACAATATCCTTTGGGCGTTTCAATGACCTCGCTGATGTCATTTTTTTCACTGAGAGAAAAGGCCGCGTTTTCAAAATCCTTGACGATGCCGATGTTGGGGAGGTATTGTCCGCGGTTAAAACTCGGTGTCTGTTCAATATCCAGGCCTAATTCTTTTGCGGCCTTGGAAAAATCGCGGATTTCACTGCGGTCCAGTCTTTCCTTAATTTTCTGCCGGAATTCCTCGGTTTTAGTCCTGGTGGTTTCTTTGGCCTGTTCCCTTAAATAGCGGTCCTTGACTTTATCTTTGGCTTCTTCGTAGTCGGGGATATAAGCGCCGTGTTTTTCGGCAATTTTCAGGATGATAAAACTGTTGGACGTTTCAAACGGCCCCTGGATATCATCGGTTTTCATCGTGAAGATCTGGTTCAGCAGTTCAAAGGGCCAGCCGAGAGTCAGGTTGGGATTATCAGAGCTGAAATAACCGGTCTGCTTGACCTTCAGCGTGTGGGCCGCGGCCGCCGTCTCCAAATCCGGATTGCCCAGGAGTTCGTCATAAATGGTCTGGGCCAAATCGGAGGCCTTTTTCATATCTTCACTCTCAGCGTCAACCGATAAATCTTCTTCCGGTTCTTCGAGAGACATGAGTTTCTTTTTTTCACTGAAAGGGATTTCTATATAATCGACATTAACGGCTGAAGAAATCTGGAAGGATTGTTTGTTTTGTTCGAAATACTGCCGCGCAGCCGCTTCGTCATACATTTTTTCGTCTTTGTAGTTATCCGGAGAAACCAGCGCATAACTGACCTGGACCTGCTCATTCACCCGTTTGAATTCTGAAAGGACTTCATCCGGGTTGACAGACAGGTTCTGGGTTTCCTGATCGAAAAGCAGGGCCATCTGCAGATTTTCCCGGATGCTTTCTTCAAAATCCCGCGGCTGGATCCGGAACACAAACTTGAGGACTTCATTGTAGACGATGCTGTCAAACTGTCCGTTGCGCTGGAAGTATTCATTTTCTTCGATCGTTTTGACCACCTGGTCGTTGAAGACCTTGATTTTTCGGCGGTTGACTTCATGCAGGAGGATCAGGCGGTCCCAGGTCTGGGATTCAAGGTTAAGAAATTCACGCACCTTGGTGAAATTTTCACCGTAGCGCATAATGGCCTGGATCTGGACGATTTTATAGGCCTTCTCAAAATCCTGCAGATCAATCGATTTCCCGAAGATTTTACCGGCCGTATTACTCTGGCCGCCGCCCGTTAATAAGTAAGCCGTCCCGAAAAATCCGAACGAGATGATAATGATGACCGCCACAAACCAGATGACTTTTTTTTTCAATTCCTTGTTTCGAAGGACCTTTAACATTTGAACTCCTAATATTTTGTGCTTGTAAAAGTTAGGTAATTTGCTATATTAGGCCAGCGAGATCGGCCAGGGGATTAAATTTAAGCAAGATTATATCCGTGAAACAATTTTTTGACAAGGGATTTTCAAACGGACGTAAAAAACGCGTGTAATCTTGATTAAAAATTTAAATCAGACTATACTTAAAAAGTCCCGGATTTAAATGTCTTTACAAGCATTAAGCCGACCGTTATAATAACTTTTATTTTTAACCTAAATTCTTATTTTTTGTCGACAGAGTATATGAAAAAGTTAAAATTAGGACTGCCCAAAGGCAGTTTACAGGACGCCACGGTCAAGGTTTTCGAGCGGGCCGGATTCAAAATCATTATCCATAGCCGTTCTTATTTTCCAAATATTGATGATGTGGAAATCGAACCCGTATTATTGCGCGCCCAGGAGATGAGCCGGTATGTTGAGAATGAAACCCTTGATTGCGGCATAACCGGGGCTGATTGGGTCCTGGAAAACGGTTCGAAAATAAAGGTGATGGCTGAGTTGAATTATTCCAAACAGACTTCCAACACCGTGCGCTGGGTTTTGGCGGTTCCGGAAAATTCAGGGATCAAGTCCGTTAAAGATCTTAAAGGAAAAAAGATCGCCACGGAAGTGGTGGGAATTACCAAAAAATATCTTAAGGCCAATAAGGTTGAAGCAGAAGTTGAGTTCAGCTGGGGCGCGACAGAGGCGAAAGTCACATCCGGCCTGGTGGATGCGATTGTGGAGTTGACCGAGACCGGAAGCAGTCTCAGAGCGAACAAATTGAGAATCGTCGAAACTTTATGTGAATCGAGAACACAGTTTATCGCGAATAAAGATGCCGCGTCTGATCCCTGGAAAAAACAGAAGATGGACCAGATCATTATGCTGCTCAAAGGGGCCATGGCCGCAAATGATATGGTTGGATTAAAGATGAACATATTAGCCAAAAATTTCGATAAAATCCGCAGCCTCCTGCCGTCCTTGAAAGAGCCGACGGTTTCACCATTAAGCGATCCTCAATGGCTGGCTGTAGAAACGGTCATTAATGAGAGTGTTGTCCGTGTTTTGATCCCCAAACTGAAAATGGCAGGTGCCGAGGGGATTATCGAATATCCGTTAAACAAACTTATCTATTAGAAGGTAGACGTTTTATGCCGTGCGGAAAAAAAAGAAAAAATAGAAAAATCAGAACTCACAAACGTAAGAAACTACGAAAATCACTACGACATCTTAAGAAACGCGACTGGAAATAACCTGACGATGGTTTTAGAATATATCTAAAACCGATAAAACAAAGGTGGATCCCATGCGAAAAGCAACTATAAGGCAACTATTGGTCAGCTTAGGTTTTTGTATGTTGGTTTTTTCTCACGTCGGTTCAGCGGATGCATTTATTTTCCAGGACCGTATCGCCACGTCCAAAAGCCTGGCCCATTATGCGATGGGACAGGTTTATGATCTGCTGGGGCAGACGAACAAGGCGGTGATGGAATATGAAAATGCCCTTCTCTTTGATGAAGCCAGTTATCTGATTCATTTACGCCTAGGCGCAAACTATGCCCGTCTTGATATGCTTTCCAAGGCCAAAGACGAGCTGCGCCTGGTTAACCATTACAATCCTGAAGACCTCCAATCCCATTATCTTTTGGCGCTGATTCATTCGACCGAAAAGGATTATGACAGTGCCGCCAGGGAATACGAACACATCTTAAAAACATTTTCGAACGCCGAACCCGAGAATATTGAGTTATATGGTTATCTGGGGCAGCTTTATTATTCCCAGAAAAAATATAAAGAGGCGATTGTACAATTTGAAAAAATATTGAGCCTGGAGCCAAAAAACGCGGATGTTTTATATCTCCTGGGTTCGCTGTATCTTGAAATTGATAATCAGCAAAAGGCTATTGAGCTGCTTAAGCGGTCGATCGAATTGGACCCGGAGCATGACGGGAGTTTAAACACGCTGGGTTATATTTATGCCGAATTGAATATGAATTTAGAAGAAGCGGAGAACATGGTCAACCGGGCCTTAACCGTCAGCCCGAAGAACGGGGCCTACCTGGATAGTTTGGGCTGGATTTATTATAAAAGAGGTAAGTACGAACAGGCGGTCGAGACGTTTCTGAAGGCCGACGAACTTCTCAAGGATCCGGTGATTTATGAACATTTGGGGGATGTATACTTCAAGATGAACCAAATTGATAATGCCGTAAAATACTGGGAGTTATCTTTGGAACTTCTCCCCGGGCAGAAAAACGTCATGCAGAAGATTGAATCGACCAAGAGTATACAAGCCAAGAAAAATACCGAGATTGAAGCCAACAAACAGTAAGCGGTTTAATGCCTCCACTCATCCTCAACGCACCGGCCAAATTAAATCTTTACCTGAAAGTCATCAATAAACGTCCGGACGGGTATCACAATATTGTGACCCTCTTTGAAAGGATTGATCTGTTTGACCGGATCCGGCTCACTTCAAATAATTCCGGAAAGATATCCGTCACCTGCAATCATCCTCATGTCCCGGTCGGACCAAAAAACCTGGTTTATAAAGTGGCCAGGATCATTAAAGAAAAATTTCAAATCCCGCAGGGAATCGACATTGATATTGATAAATCGATCCCGGTTGCGGCCGGTTTGGCAGGCGGATCCACGAATGCGGCGACTGTCATCCTGGGATTGAACCGGTTATGGAACCTTCATTTAAGTAAAAATGTCATGGTGGATATCGCCAGCCAGATCGGCAGCGATGTCCCGTTTTTTCTTTATGACACCAGCTGGGCCCTGGGCACGCAACGGGGCGACCAGATTCGGCCATTAAAAATTGACCGGAAATTATGGCATATTTTGGTTGTTCCCAGGATAAAAATGCATACACCCAAAGTCTACAGCCACATAAGGATACCGACGAATATTTACCCGACAAAAAATGACGGTTCCGGTCATACGAATGTGTTGACAAAAAAGGGTGATGATGTTAATATTCTTGTTCATAAATTGAGAAAGAGTAATATATTAAGTATTAGTTCTTTGTTATATAACGACTTGGAAAAAGTTGTCGTACAGATTTGTCCAAGGATCATGAAATTAAAAGAAAGACTGAAGTCCTTAAATGCCCAGGGCGTTACCGTATCGGGAAGCGGGCCGAGCGTTTATGGATTGACTGATTCAAAACAAGAAGCCATGCAAATACAAGCTCAATTGTCGAATCGCTACTCACAGGTATTTGTCGTTAGGACTCTTTGATTCTGCACCGAACAGAGTTAAGCCAGCAGAAAAGGAAGGAGCTGTTATGGAGATTACAGAAATACGGGTATTTCCTAAAGAAGGACAAGATAAAAAGTTAAAAGCTTACACAACTGTGACGTTTGATAATGCCTTTGTTGTTCGGAACATCAAGATCATTCAGGGTTCGAGCGGATTGTTTATTGCTATGCCGTCCCGTAAAATGAAGCTTTCTTGTTTAAAATGCGGTTTTAAGAATGAAGTCGGAAGCAAATTCTGTAATCAGTGCGGTATTTCGCTTCATTCCCAGGGACAGGGTGTTGTCCAGGAAGATAGTTCGGATGCGAAGTCGGATCATAGGGATATTGCTCATCCAATCACACAGCAGTTTCGTGAGTATCTTCAAACACAAATCCTAGAAGCTTATAAAAAAGAAGCAGAAAATCCCAGTCAATACAGTTCTGTTCAAGGGGCTTCGTAACGGATCAGTCTTTTAAAATTTAAAAAGTTTTTGCCCGGTGGTGTAATGGTAACACAGCAGAATTTGGATCTGCTTTTCCAGGTTCGAGTCCTGGCTGGGCAGCTTGTATGACGGGTTTTCCGAATATTTTATTGAAATGACAGGGTTAACTTTGAGACGATTATGAAAGATCTAAAAACGATTATTTTGGCCGCCGGAAAGGGGACACGCATGAAATCAGATGTCCCGAAGGTATTACATAAGGTTTGCGGGAAAACGATTATCCAGTATGTTCTGGATATCACGCAAGCCATCGGATCGCAGAAAACGATCGTTGTTTTAGGCCATAAAATCCAGGAAGTCCGGGAAAACCTGCCGGCAGAAATTGAAGTAGTCGAACAAAAAAAACTTTTAGGTACGGCCGATGCCATCAAATCGGCGCACAGTCACCTTAATTCATTTAATGGTGACGTTTTAGTTTTATGCGGGGACACGCCGCTGTTAACGAAAGAAACCGTTAAGAATATTGTCAGGAAACATAAGAAAACCAAAGCGGCCTGCACATTTTTAACCGCGGTGGTGCAAAATCCGCAAGGGTATGGCCGTGTCATTCGGGATCAGTCCGGACGAGCGGTCGCGATCCGTGAGGATAAAGACGCAAACGGACGTGAACGGGAAATTGCCGAGATTAATGCCGGGGTTTATTGCTTTGATTGCCGGGGATTGTATGACGCGCTGGGCCGTGTGAAACAAAATAAACTCAAAAATGAATTTTATCTGACCGATGTCGTTGAGATTCTGACGGAAAAGGGATTGACGGTCCAGACGGTCTCGACCGATGATTTCACCGAAGCGCTGGGCGTCAACAGCCGGGCGGATCTGGCCCAGTCTGAATCGGTTATCCGACGGAGGCTGCTTGACCGGCTGATGGAACAGGGTGTCAGTATCGTTGATCCAAACACGACGTATATCCAGGCGGATGTAAGAATCGGACAGGATACGGTGATCCGTCCGTTTACCGTTATTGAAAACAATGTCCGGATCGGGAAAAAATGTGTTATCGGGCCTTTCGCCCGTTTGCGGGAAGGTTCAAGGATCGGCAATGCTGTTGAAGTGGGGAATTTTGCCGAGGTGTCACGGACGAAGATCGGCGATTACAGTTTGATGAAGCATTTTGGATTTCTGGGTGATTCCACCCTCGGGCGCCGTGTCAATATCGGGGCCGGCACCGTAACGGCGAATTATGACGGCGTGAATAAAAACCTGACCCGGATTGATGATGAGGCTTTTATCGGGTCGGATTCCATATTGGTTGCTCCGGTTAAGATTGGAAAAAGATCAATCATCGGAGCGGGCAGCGTTGTTGTCCGCAGAAATATACCGGATGACAGCAAGGCGGTCGGCGTACCGGCACGCGTCATCAAAAAAGGGAATAATCAATGAACGGGTTAGCGATTTTTACCGGGAATGCCAATCAGTCTTTGGCCAAGGGCATTTGTAAACATCTGGATACCGATCTGACGGAAGTGTTGGTCAGCCGTTTTAGCGAAGGAGAAATCAGGGTCCAGATTAAAGACAATATCCGCGGCAAGGATGTTTTTATCGTCCAGCCGACGTGTCCGCCGTGCAATGAGACTCTGATGGAACTGCTGATCATGATCGATGCGGCCAGACGGGCCTCGGCGAAACGGATTACGGCTGTTTTGCCGTATTATGGTTACGCCCGGCAGGATCGGAAGGATCAGCCGCGTGTGCCGATTACCGCGAAGCTGGTCGCAAACCTGATCGTTGCCGCCGGTGCCAAACGTGTGTTGACGATGGACCTGCATGCCAATCAGATCCAGGGATTTTTTGATATCCCGGTGGATCATTTGTATGCGATTAACGCGTTGTGTGATTATTTTATCGCCAAGAAGCTGACGAACCTGGTCGTTGTTTCCCCGGATGTGGGCGGGATTAAAATGGCAAGGGCCTACGCGAAACGGCTGCGGGCCGGCCTGGCGATCGTTGACAAACGCCGGGATAATCCCGAAAAGACAGAGGTCATGCATATCCTGGGTAATGTTAAAGGAAAAAATGTCGTTATCGTCGATGATATTGTTGCAACGGCCGGATCATTGGTTGAAGCCATCGGAGCGTTGAAAAAGAAAGGGGTCAAGGATGTTTATGCCGCGGCCAGTCACGGCATATTATCTGGGCCTGCGTTGACAAGGATCAGCGAGTGTAAGGATTTAAAACAATTAGTTATAACGGATAGTATTCCTCTGACCGACAAAGGCAAGAAAGTCAAAAGTATTCACGCCGTAACGGTTGCCCCGCTGCTGGCCGAGGCTATCCAGAGAATTCATAATGAAGAATCGATCAGTTGTTTATTTGAAGAAACAACGCGATAAGGAAGGGAAAAGGAAAAAATGGAAGAGATTCAATTAGAAGTTCAACTCAGGAAAGAAACAAGACAAAAAAATCTTAAATTAGTTCGTGGAATGGATTTTGTTCCGGCTGTTGTTTATGGCGGGGAAGAATCGCCGACAAACATCAAGGTTGACCGGCGGGAATTCGAGAAAATTATGCGGCTGCATCGCGGGCAAAGCGTTATTTTTCATCTTAATGTTCTCGAAGGTGAAACGAAACTGCAGGACTGTACCGCGATTGTTAAAGATGAACAGCATCATCCTGTGCAGGACACTTTGTTGCACCTGGATTTCAAACGCATCTCTCTTAAGGAAGAAGTCGAAGTAAAGGTTCCGCTGGTTTGTGTCGGGGAACCGGTTGGTATCAAGAAAACAGGCGGGTCACTGGACCAACCCATGCATGAATTGCATGTTATCTGTCTTCCGACCAATATTCCGCAAAAAATCGAGGTGAATGTCGCCCATCTGGAAATCGGCGACGCCATTCACGTCGCGGATTTGGTTTTGCCGGCGAATGTCAGGACAAAACAAGATCCGGAATCGATGGTCGCTTCGGTCGTTCCTCCGATGAAAGACGAAGAGGCTATTGCGGCGGAAGAAGGTATTACGGAACCGGAAATTACCAGGGAAAAGAAAGACGAACCCAAAGCCAAAGACGAATAATCCGGAAGGCATGGCTTTTGATTTTTCAGAAACGGTAAAGTTAACATCTTGTCTGAGATAAAAATTATCGTTGGGTTGGGAAATCCCGGCAGGGAATACGAGTTGACCAGGCATAATCTGGGATATTTGGTGGCCCAGTATTTGGCCGAGAGTTTTAAGTTAAAATTCAGATTAAGTTCTTTTACAAACGGTTTAACGGCAGAAGGAAGTATACACGGACAAAAAGTGTGTTTGTTGTTGCCTCTGACATATATGAACAACTCCGGGGTCGCCGTTAAGCAAACGATTAAACAAAAAGGCATCACCTGTTCGGATATGCTGGTCGTGTGTGATGACATGAACATCGTTTATGGGCAGTTGAGGCTGAAACCATCCGGGACCGACGGTGGGAACAACGGGTTAAAATCAGTCATCGCGCAGCTGGAAACGGCTGATTTTCCCCGCCTGCGGATGGGGATCGGCAAGCCGGCGCATAAAGACGGGAATGTCGATTTTGTTTTGTCAGAGTTTACGCATCAGGAAAAACAGTATCTGCAAGAATTTATAAAAGAAGCGGCACAATGCTGTGAGGTGTGGCTGAAAGAAGGAATCGGAACAGCAATGGATCAATTTAACAAAAGGAAGGAAAATGGAAACCAATAAAATTATAAAAAAATATGAACTTATGTTGATTTTGGACGCACAGTTGTCGAAGGAAGATAAAGAAGCCATTGTCAAGGGGGTCAATGAAGTAGTCATTAAGTCCGGAGGGAAAGTGATTAATACCCAGGTATGGTTTGAGAAACAGAAATTTACTTTTGAAATCAAGAAAAAAACAGAAGGAACATATTATTTAATAAACTTTTCGTCTGAAAAGCCGGCTGTTGCAAAAATTAAATCACATCTCAGGCTGAATGAAAAAGTATTACGCTCGCTTATATTGGAAGTCGACGCGCATGCGACTAAAGAAATGGCGCAGGTCTAAACAGATATAACAGCAATGATTTTAATGCCCCCATCGGGGACGGATTTTAACTAATATTAACAGCGTTTATTAGATCAGCAAGGAGAAACAAATGGCGAATTTAAACAAAGTTTTTCTTATCGGAAATTTAACCAGAGATCCTGAATTGCGGTACACCCCGGGAGGGACAGCCGTAGCCAATTTAGGTATTGCGGTTAATCGACGGTTCAAGGACAGTTCCGGTGAGTTAAAAGAAGAAGTGTGTTTTTTGACGGTTACAGTTTGGGATAAACAAGCGGAAGCCTGCTGCCAGTATTTGACCAAAGGAAGACCGGTTTTTGTTGAAGGGGTATTGCAATCCCGTTTTTGGGAAACAACAGACGGCCAGAAGAGAAGCGCCATCGATGTACGGGCTGAACGCGTTCAGTTCCTGGGCAGTTACAGCGGCGCTTCTACCAAAGGAAAAGAAGATGTCGAGAGTGATGTTGAAGCCGAGCTGGCTGATGTCGGAAGCCACCAAGGGGACACCATTAAGCCAGAAGACATTGCTTGGGATGAATAGGTAAAACGGAGAGTATAAATGAGTGAAATCAGAAAACCAAGAAAGAGATTCATCAGTCGTCCAAAATTATCAGCCAAATTCCAGTTGCCTAAAGACGCGAACATTGACTACAAAAATCTTTCGCTGATTCAGAAGTACGTCAATGACCGCGGCAAATTGGTTCCGCGCCGCATTTCAGGGGTCACGGCCAAAGGGCAGAGACAGATCGCCATCGCGATCAAACGGGCAAGGTTTATGGCGCTTTTGACGACGGGTGGAGTAAAAAAATAACAACAGTCAAACAATTCTTAGGATTAAACAAATGAAAGTCATACTAACACAGGATGTCAAACATCTAGGAAAAGTGGGAGACGTCGTTAAAGTTAAAGACGGTCACGCCCGTAATTTGCTTTTACCCAGAAATTTGGCTTATCTAGCGACACCGGAAAACCTTAAACGTATTGAGAGACAGCAGAAATTGCTGGCCGATCGATACGAAAAGGAAAGGCAGGAAGCACTGCAACTGGCTGAAAAGCTGGCCAAGACTTCTTGTACTGTCAATGTTGAAGTCAATGACCTTGAAAAACTCTATGGATCGATCACGGAAATTGACGTGGTCAAGGCCCTGGAAGTCGAGGGGTACACAATAGACAAAAAGGTTATTATCTTTGAAAAACCAATTGAAGAACTTGGTATTTTTGAAGTCGGTGTAGTACTTCACCCTGAAGTTACAGCAAAGATAAGACTATGGGTAACGAAGAAGTAAAAGTTCCTCCACAAAACATTGAGGCGGAGAAATCCGTCCTTGGATCCATGCTCATCGATGACGAAGCCATTGGTCTGGCTATAGAAAATCTCGATGAAGCATGGTTCTACAGTGAAGCCCACCGGACAATCTATCAGGCGATCGTCAGTCTCTATAATGACCGGAAGAATGTCGATTTAATCACCCTGACCGATAAACTCAAGAACGAAGGCCAGCTGGCCCAGGTCGGCGGGGTTTCGTATGTTTCAGCGATCATCGACTTCGTCCCCACATCAGCGAATATTGAACATTATTCCAGCATCGTTAAAGAAAAAGGTATTTTAAGAAAGCTCATCAAGAATTCGACACAAATCATCAGTGAATGTTACGAAGCCAGGGGAAATGTGGAGGATGTCGTTGATAATGCCGAACGGCTGATCTTTGAAATCGCAGATTTAAAACAGAAACAAAAATCACATCATATCAAGGATTTGGTCAAGGAAGGCATAGAAACCATTGACCGGTTATATCAGAGGAAGGAAAGCCTGACCGGGATTTCAACCGGTTATACGGAAGTCGACAAAATGACGTCCGGCCTGCAAAATTCCGACCTGATTATCGTGGCCGCCCGGCCATCGATGGGAAAAACCGCTTTCGCCATCACGATTGCCGAAAATTTTTCCCTGAAATACGGCGGGGGCGTGGCGATCTTCAGCCTTGAAATGTCTAAAGAACAGCTGGTCCAGCGCATGCTGTGTTCCCAGGCGCGTGTGGACGCGCATAAGGTCCGATCCGGGTTTCTGTCTCCGGCGGACTGGCCGCTATTAACCAAGGCGGCGGCCGAGTTATCGAATTCAAGAATTTTTATTGATGATTCGCCCGCTATTTCCGCGCTCGAGTTACGGGCCAAGGCCCGGAGGCTAAAAGCGAATCACGATATACAGTTAATTGTGCTGGACTACATCCAGCTGATGCGCGGCACCGGTAAAACAGAGAGCCGCCAGCAGGAAATTTCCGATATTTCCCGATCGCTCAAGGCCCTGGCCAGGGAATTAAAAGTTCCGGTTTTGGCCCTCAGCCAGTTATCGCGCTTGGTCGAGCAGCGGCAGGATCACCGCCCGCAATTATCAGACTTGAGAGAGTCCGGCGCCATTGAACAGGATGCGGATGTGGTTATCTTGTTGATGAGAGAAGAATATTATAACCCGACTGAAGACAATCGGGGTGTGGCCGATGTTATTTTGGCCAAGCAACGTAACGGACCCGTAGGGACTGTTAAACTTTCGTTCCTCAAAGAATACGTCAGGTTTGAAAATCTTGCCTCCGTTGAAAATCTTGCACATGTTGATTGACACGTTATCCGTTTGACCTTATAATCAAAAAAATATTTAATATAATGAAAAAAGTATTCAAAATAATATTATTACTTCTTTTAGTGGGAGGGATTGTTCCCCGCAGCATTATGGCGCAGGGCGGGGCCGGTTCTGTTTCCCTGGACGAAAAAGTCAGGAAAGTCAAATCCATTGAGATTGTCGGAAACAAAACGATCAGCATCGCCACCATTCTCTCCAAAATTAAAACACGGGTCGGGCAGGATTATCTTCAGGGCGTTGTCAGCGACGATTTGAAGAGGCTGTACAATACCGGCTATTTTTCTGACATCCGTGTCGACCGTCAGGTGGAAGAAGACAGCTTTAAGGTCATCATTTATGTGGAAGAAAAACCGATCATTGAAGAGATCACATTTTCCAAAACCAAACATATTAAGAAAAAAAGCCTGACCAAGAAATTAAAATCCAAGGTCGGCAAATTTCTTGATAACAAGATTTTGAAGGATGATGAGAATACGATCAAAGAATTTTATGATAAAAAAGGCCTTACCACTTCTGAGGTCAAGGCGGAAACCTTTGTCGATGAGGTGACGAATAAAGCGACCATTCACTTTGTCGTCCGGGAGGGGCAAAAAATCCGGATCAGCAAGATTAATATTTTTGGCAACGACTCCTTCAAAGACAAGAAAATCCGCAAGGTCATAAAGACCAAGCCTAGGTTCTGGATCATCCGGTCCGGTTTTCTTCAGGAAAGCGTGGTTGAGGAGGACATGGACAGGATTACGTCTTTTTACGAGCAGAACGGTTATATTGACGCAAAAGTCGAACATGAGATTGATTACCTTTATAAAGGTAAAATAGAAATTGATATACGGATTACGGAAGGCCGGCGGTATTCCGTCGGTGAGGTGTCGCTGGCCGGTAACAACATTATTTCGGAAAAGGAAGTGCTGAAGGCGATGGAAAACATCAAGCCCGCCAGTGTTTTCAGCCGCGAGAAGTTGAGCGTTGATGTTTCAAAAATCCGCACACTCTATTTTGACCGCGGATATATTTTTGCCAAGGTCGCAGAATCAACCTCGCTGGATACCAAGTCCGGTACCGTCGGAGTCAAAATAGATATTGAAGAAGGCGGTCTGGCGTATATTGAACGGGTGAGGATTGAAGGAAATACCCGGACAAAAGATAAGGTTATCCGGCGGGAGCTGAAGATGTTTCCCGGAGACCGTTTTGACGGGGAACAGCTTCGCAAAAGCAAGGAACGGTTGAATCAGCTGGGATATTTTGAGGATGTCAGTTTTGATATCGAAGATACGGACGCGAAGGACCGGAAGGATCTGGTCGTCCAGGTTAAAGAAGCCAAGACCGGGACATTTAGCTTCGGAGGCGGTTTTAGTACGGTCGACAAGATTGTCGGGTTTGTTGAAGTGGAGCAAAGAAATTTTGATGCCATGAACTGGCCGACCTTTACGGGCGGCGGACAGCATCTGGAAGTCAGGGCTGAAACCGGGTCATCCCGAAGCAATTATCGACTCAGTTTTACGGAACCGTGGATGTTCGGTTATCCTGTTTCCGGCGGGTTTGATTTGTTTCGGTCGGAACGTGACCGGGAAAAAGACACAGGTTATGCCTATGACGAAAAACGTACCGGCGGTATTTTACGCCTGGGCAAACGGTTTTCCGATATATATTCCGGTAACGTTTCTTACAAATTGGAGCAGGTTGAGATCGAAAATTTTGCATCCGGGGTTTCCGCCGATCTGATGGCTGAAGCCGGGGACAACCTGGTTAGTACGTTGGGATTCGGTTTTACACGTGACACCCGCAACAGTTTTGTGAATCCGTCCAAGGGATGGATAAGCTCGCATGATGTTGATTTTGCCGGCAGCTGGCTGGGCGGAGATAAAGATTTCATTCGTTATCAGGTTTCAAACAGTATTTTCTTTCCTCTAAAATGGAATTCTGTACTGGAATTCAGGCTGAAGGGGGGCATTGTTGATGCCATCGCTGATTCAGAAAAGGTTCCAATCTTTGAAAGATTCTTCGCTGGAGGGGCCCGTTCAATCCGGGGGTATGATGAACGGGATGTCGGTCCGCTGGATCCGATAACGCTGGATCCGATTGGCGGGGAGGCGATGGCGGTAGGAAATATTGAATATACGATCCCGTTGATCCAGTATATAAAACTGGCGGCTTTTTTTGATATAGGTAACGTCTGGTCTGATATTGGGGATTTCGGCACCGGCAGTTTCAAGTCAGGGACCGGTCTCGGTTTACGCGTCAAAACTCCGATTGGGCCAATCAATCTTGATTACGGTTATCCGCTCGATGATGTCCCGACCGAAACTGATCGGGAAGGAAAATTTTATTTTAGTGTCAGCAGAGGATTTTAACAAAGGTCACCCGATTTAAAAGATCCAGGGTGAGTCCGCCGATGCTTTGCATCAGCGAGATCTCGCCGAAGGCGGACCGCGTTTATTTCCTGATTAATAAGGAAATGATGAAAAAAGAAATGGGAGGAGATAATGAACGTTAAAAATATATTGATCGCCATGGTGTTAATCCTTGCGGTAAGCACTACGGCCTCGGCCAAGGACAAACTGGGTTTCGTCGATTTGAGCCGGTTATTTGATGAATATTACAAGACCCAGGACTATGATAAAACTCTGGAATCCAAACATAAAGGATTTGAAGAGTTGCGTAATTCCAAGATTGAAAAAATCAGGGAGTCGCAGGGTAAATTAGGTTTGTTGGCTGAAGCCAAAAAGGCGGAGATGGAACAGGAAATTGAAAAGATGAAGGCCGATTTGCTGGAATTTGACCGTCAACAAAAAGCAGACCTGACAAAAGAACGCAACGAAAAAATTCGGGAAATTTTGCTGGAGATTGAAAACCAGGTCAGTCAATACGCGGAAAAAGAAGGGTACGCCATGATCCTGAATGACCGGGTTCTTGTGTACGGTGATCAAACCATTGACCTGACCCAGAAAATACTGGATTTGCTGAATACAAAAAAATAGACGCAGCCTTAATAAGAATAAATTTTAGAATTAATACCTAAAAACAGAGAACATGCGTTCTCTGTTTTTAGGCTTATGGACTAGGAAGGATTATGAGAAAAACCTTAGCCGAAATTGCAGGGATCATCGGCGGCGAGGTTATCGGCGACGGTTCAGTTATTATTACGGGTTTAAACGGCATACGTGAAGCCAAATCCGGAGAATTAACATTTGTCGTCAATTCGAAATATGTTGCCTTAGCCGAAAAAACAAAAGCCTCAGCGATCATTTACCCCAGAAACTTAGGTCTTCCGGACAAGCCGGTTATTTTGTCCGGTGATCCGGCCGTATCCTTTAGCAAAGCCTTAACGCTTTTTACGGATGATGAAACGTATGCTTATGAAGGAATCCATCCATCGGCCGTCGTAGCGGGTGATGCGAACGTCGGAAAAAATGTAACCATCGGGCCCAATGCCGTCATTGAACCCAAGGTTTGTATCGGAGATCATTCGAACATCGGGGCCAATTGTTATTTAGGATTTAAATCCGTCATCGGAGAGCATTCCCAGTTATATCCGAATGTTACCGTGGGGCAAAAATCATTGATCGGTAACCGGGTCAAAATTTTCAGCGGTACCGTGATCGGGGCTGACGGTTTTGGTTTTGAACAGATTAACGGAGAGCACCTGAAGGTTCCCCAGCTGGGGATTGTCGTGATTGAAGATGACGTTGAAATCGGTTCCAATGTAACCATCGACCGCGCCCGGTTCAGTAAAACCATCATCGGCCGGGGGACAAAGATCGATAATCTGGTGCAGATCGGCCATAATGTCATTATCGGCGAGAATTGTATCATTGTCGCGCAGGTGGGAATCGGCGGAAGCACAATTATTGAGAGGAACTCCGTTCTCGCCGGACAGGCAGGAATCGTCGGACATATTATCATCGGGGAAAACTCCATTGTGGCGGCCCAATCCGGCGTTACCGGTTCGTTACCGCCGAACAGTAAGGTCAGCGGTTATCCGGCGAAACCGCACACGCAGGCCAAACGGGTTAATGCCGTCGTGCAGAATTTACCGGAGTATATCAAACGGTTAAAAGATCTGGAAAAAAGAATTACAGAGCTGGAATCAGGAAAGAATGACTAAACCAAATCATAAAACCATATTGAAAGAAACGGCCATAAAAGGGGTTGGGCTTCACACCGGCTGTGATGTGGAGATCATCTTAAAACCGGCGGACGTCGGCACAGGGATCCAGTTCCAGCGGGTTGATCTGGCCCTAAAACCGGTCATTAAGGCCAATATCGAGAATGTCTGCTTTGACTCCAAACTGACGCGGTGCACGACGATCGGTTCCAACAACTGTGTGGTTCATACCATTGAACATTTGATGAGCGCCCTGGCCGGACTGGGAATAACGAATCTGCATGTGGATATTAATGCCGGTGAATTGCCAGGTTGTGACGGCAGTTCAAAAGATCTGGTGGAGGCCATCAAGCAGGCCGGGGTAAAAGAACAGGATTCCCCGGTGGAAGTTTACAAGGTGACGAAATCTATCGGAGTGTCCAACAACGGGGCGTCCATTTTTATTGCCCCGGCGGATGAGTTGATTATTTCTTATGTGTTGGATTATGACCATCCGATGCTGCATTCACAATTTATTGAAATCGCCGTTAACCAGGACACTTATGAAAAACAGATTGCCCCAAGCCGCACGTTTTGTCTGGAAAGAGAAGCCATTGAACTCCAGAAAAACGGATTGGGAAAAGGGGCCAATTACCGCAATACACTGGTCGTTGGAGAAAAGGATGTCCTGGAAAACAAGGTCCGTTTTATTGACGAATTCGCCAGGCATAAAATTCTCGATATCATCGGGGATTTATATTTGTTAGGGAGTCCGCTGAAAGGGCATATTTTCGCGGTAAAAAGCGGGCATGAACTCAATACCCAGCTGCTTAAGAAAATTACCGAACAGAAAAAAATGGAAACGGTCAAAACGCAACGGGCCGAATATGATTTTTCGGGGAAAAAGGAAATTGATATTCAGGGAATTATGAATGTCCTGCCTCACCGGTATCCGTTTCTCCTGGTTGACCGGGTGATTGAGATCGAACATGGTAAAAAAGCCGTCGGGATTAAGAATGTGACCATCAATGACGGTTTTTTTCAGGGGCATTTTCCGACCCGTCCGGTTATGCCGGGGGTTTTGATGGTTGAGGCGATGGCCCAGACGGCCGGAGTTGTTGTCTTGACGAATCCCGCGCATCGTGGTAAATTAGCTTTTTTTATGGCCGTTGACAATGTCAAGTTCAGAAAGGTTGTTACAGCCGGGGATCAGTTAATGATGGAAGTTGAGGTTGTCAGGGACCGTTCTCGGGTGACCCAGATTCACGCCGTTTCAAAAGTTGACGGAGAAGTTGTGGCCGAAGCGGATATGACTTTTTCCTTTACGGATTCTTCGTACCTGGATTAAGCCGGCCCAAAGCAAGAAACAAGAATTTTTAGAAATGAGTATGAATCGGGTGTAATTGCGTTAAAATGATATTCGAGTTAACTTTATGGAAAATGTAAATATTCACAAAACAGCCGTTATCAATCCCGGGGCCAAGATCTCACCCGGGGTTTCGATCGGACCATATTCCATCATTGATGGCGACGTCAAGTTAGGGGACAATGTCCGCATCGGCAGCCATTGTGTCGTCACCGGCCAGACAACCATCGGACGCAATTGTAAATTGTTTACCGGCGCGGTGATCGGCAGCGCTCCCCAGGACCGAAAACATTCCGCGGATGATAATGTTTTTCTCAATATCGGTGAAAATAATGTGATCCGTGAATATGTCACCATGAATCCGGGAACCCTGGACGGCGGCGGCAAAACGATCATCGGAAGTAATAATCTTTTTATGGCGTATTCCCACGTGGCGCATGACTGCGTGATCGGGAATAATTGTGTGATGGCGAATGCCGCGACCCTGGGCGGACACGTGACTTTGGAAGACAGCGCGGTGATCGGCGGGTTCAGCGCGGTCCATCAATTTGTCCGTTTGGGACGTCTCTCCATCGTGGGCGGTTGTTCTAAAGTGGTTCAGGATGTCCCGCCGTTCGCCATGGTTGACGGTCATCCCGTAAGGGTTATCCGGACCAATGCGGTCGGGTTAAAGCGGGCGCAAATCTCCGAACAATCCATGAAGCTTCTGAACAAGGCTTTCAAGATTTTATTCCGACGGGGATTGACCAAGACCCACGCTATTGAGGCGGTTGTCAAGGAAGTGGAAATGTGCCCTGAAGTGGAGCATTTAATCTTTTTCTGCAAAACCTCGGAACGGGGCCTCTGCAGTTAATTAACGATTTTCAAGAACAGCCTCAAGTCACTTGTGTTATAGCAAAGATTAAAATCAAGTGTTCTTGCGGCCTTTTTTATTTATGGATGAAAAAAGACTAGGACTGATCGCCGGGAACGGAAAATTTCCAATCCTTTTTGCCAAGGAAGCGAAATTACTGGATTATAAGATTATCGCGGCCGGGATAAGAGGGGATACATCCCTGCTGCTGAAACCGTATGTCAATAAGCTGAACATTTTCAACGTCGGCGATTTAAAAGGGCTGTTTTCCTATTTTGAGTCAGAAGAAGTCCGCCAGGTCGTCATGGCCGGTCAGGTCAATCCGGATAATTTGTTTTCTGACAACGTTATCCTCGATGACGATTTTAAAGATTTGTTTAACGCCATCAAGGACCGCAAGGCCGATACGATTTTTTCCGCGGTCGCGGATAAACTCAAAGAGCACAAAATCGAATTGATTGATTCGACCTTCCTGATTAAAAATCATTTAGCCCCCAAAGGCACTCTGACCAGGCGGGCGCCTACGCTGGATGAGATCGCTGACATTGACTTCGGCCGCCAAATCGCCAAAACGATGGGCGGGATTGATGTCGGGCAGACGGTTGTCATCAAAGAAAAAGCGATCGTGGCCATTGAAGCCATGGAAGGAACGGATAAAACGATTTTGCGCGGGGGGACCATCTCAAAAGGGGGCGCCGTTGTCGTCAAAATGAGTAAACCGCATCAGGACCTGAGATTTGACGTTCCTGTTGTCGGCCCCCGGACAATCAAGCATATGGTGAAATCAAAATGCAGATGCCTGGCCATCGAATCGGGCAAAACGATTATGATTGATCATGAAAAGACCATTCAGTTAGCCGACCGGTTTAAAATCTGTATTGTGGCCGTATAATCCGTCCGATCTAAATTAAAAAATTCACCCGGGAAAACCTTAGCCGAAAGAAGTTGCCCTTGTCTTTAAAGATAAATACGCCCTCAGCCAGGATAGTTCTTATCATTTTTATATTGCTGATTATTTTTTCGAGCCATGGGTCTGGCAGCGATGAAGAATCTTCAGAAAAAGTTTTTCATCCCACCAAGCGGTTTTTCTGGATCGAGCATATCCACAAAAATGATAAAAATGAAAGTGTATCCCGGCAGTATTACCCGGATGGAAAACTTCAATATGAAATCATCTACAGAAATGACGTTAAGATTGATGTCGGCAAACATTTTTACCGAAGCGGAAAAGTTAAAGAGTCGGTGACGTATAAGAACGGAAAACCGGACGGTATTTACCAAAAGTTTTATGAAGACGGAAAACTGATGAGTGAAGTGCCTTACAGAAACGGGGAGCCGGAAGGCATCTATCGGAAATTTCATAAGGGCGGAAAAATCAGAGAACAGATTCAGTATAAAAACGGCCAACCGACCGGATTGTATCAAACATTCTATAATGACGGCAGCCGTCAGGATGAGGTCAACTATATCGGCGGGAGAAGGGAAGGAAGGTTCCGGTCCTACCATAAAAATGGAAATGTGAAACAGGAAGTGGATTACAAGAACGGAAAACGCGAGGGGATACAGCAGACGTTCTACCCGACCGGGCAGATTAAGAGTGAATTGCAGTTTGTTAACGGCGAACGTTTTGGCGAGGAGAAAAAGTATAATTCCGAAGGAAAACTGGAAGGGGAAATTAATTATGCCGGTGGGCAGAAAACCGGAATCAATAAAACATTTTTCAGCAACGGAAACCTTAAGGAGATAGTCCGCTACGTCAACGGACAGAGAGAAGGAGAGTATAAATTATTCTACAGCAACACGGTCATGAAAAATAAATCGAATTACCGTGAAGGAAAGCTCCACGGCTTATCGGTTACCTATTTTGAGGACGGGAAAACCCAGCAGGAAACAAAATACCGGCTGGGCTTGAGGCACGGTTATCACCGGACTTATTATGAAAATGAACAATTGGAAATCGATGAGAACTATGAAGACGACATCCTCAGCGGAATTTCCCGGCAGTATTACGAGTCAGGCCAGTTGAGGAGCACCCGGAATTATATCAAAGGGCGGCTGAACGGGATTGTTAAAGAATATCATTCCAACGGAAATATTAAAATGGAGCAATTTTATATTAATAACAGCATATCCTCGATCAAGGAATATGACGAGAACGGATTAATCACCGTGAATATTTCCGATTCATGGGGAACGTACCGGCACCCAGACCATGTCGGCGCGGTGTCTTTGACCAAAGGGGTATTCCCGGCGGAAGATGCGCCGGCCATAAAACGGGCCATAGAAGATATCGAGTCCCATGGCTGGAAATCCAATTATTTTTACGCGCGGGTTGAACCTTTAAAAGGGGGCAGTCAGGTCAAGATTGATTTGTGGCATTACAATACATTTCTGGACGTTAACAAAAACGAGGTCGGGAATATCAGCGGAAAAAATCATACCCTCTATTTTGATTTCAAGCAGGATAAAGTGACCGAAAGGCTTATTTGGCAGTAAATTCCGATTGTTCTTTCGTTTTTTCCGTGTATAACCTCCCAAGACTTTAAATTGACACCTCCGGGCTTTTTCTATATAATCTATAAATCTATCTAGATAATACTTACTATTAATATATATAAGGAATGGCTGATTTATGGAAGTTGATGAAATAAAAGAAGTTAGAATAGATAAAATGAAAAATCTCTTGGCCGCTGGGATTGATCCTTACGGGGGCAAATTTGAAGCCACTCATTCGGTCAAGGCGGTGCTGGAGCCTTTTCAGGCGGAACAGCCGGTCAAAGTGGCAGGCCGGGTCATGGCCCAGCGAAGCCATGGAAAAGTGCTGTTTGCCGACCTTGAAGACCAGACCGGAAAGATCCAGCTTTTCATTAAACTGGAAGATCCCGAATCAGAGATCTCAAAAATTATTAAGGCGTTAGATATCGGCGACATCATCGGGGTGGAGGGGACAACCTTTACAACCAAGATGGGGCAGGACAGCATCCGTGTGGGTCAGATCAAGTTTTTGACCAAATCTCTGATGATGCTTCCGGAGAAATGGCATGGGCTCAAAGATGTCGAGGTCCGTTACCGCCAGCGGTATGTTGATTTGATCGCCAACAAAGACGTCAAGGAAGTTTTTGTCAAACGCAGTAAAGTCGTGACGTTTATCCGGAGTTTATTGGACAAGCGCGGGTTCCTGGAAGTGGAAACGCCCATGCTCCAACCGATGGCCGGCGGCGCGCGCGGGCGTCCTTTTAAAAGTCTGCACAATGCCTATGACATGGATGTCTTTCTACGGATCGCGCCTGAGCTTTATCTTAAGAGGCTGCTCGTCGGCGGATTTGACCGGGTTTACGAAATAAATCGCAACTTCAGGAATGAAGGTGTCTCGACCCGCCACAACCCTGAATTTACGATGCTGGAAGTTTACCAGGCGTACGGTGATTTTGAAGATATGATGCGGCTGACCGAGGATTTGATCGCCGGGGCGGCCAAGGAATTAACCGGGTCTTACAAGGTGATGTACCAGGGAAAAGAAATTAATTTCGAACCGCCGTGGGAACGGCGCAGCTTCGCGAAGATCATGAAGGACAAGTTTGATATTAATCCCGAAGACGAAGCGGCTGTCATGCTCAACAAAGTGAAAGCCCACAAGGCCGGATCGGTCAAGTTGGATAAGCTGACACGTTCGGCCGTCATGAAGATCGCGGAAGACCTGCTCGAGGAAGATGAAATTATCAATCCTGTTTTCTTTACCGACTATTTTACGTTTTTATGCCCTTTGGCCAAAACATTGCCGGACAATCCAGCGGTATCCGCCCGGTTTGAGGCCTTTATCGCCGGGATGGAAGTGGGAAACGCCTATTCCGAGTTGAATGATCCTACCGAACAGCGCCGGCGGCTGGTGGACGATCTCGAGGACGATGTTGAAACCGGAAACCGTGCCATTGATGAAGACTTCCTGCACGCGCTGGAATACGGTATGCCTCCGGCGGGAGGATTAGGGATCGGCATTGACCGTCTGGTGATGCTCCTGACGGATTCACCTTCGATCCGTGACGTCATTTTGTTCCCGTTGATGAAGCCGATACAATAATCGTTCTGTACAGAATGACTTGCCTGCGTTTAAAACAGTATCCTAAGGAAATATGATGAATTATGAAAACTGGATCAGCTACCGATATCTAAGATCAAGCCAGGGACGGTTTTTGAAATTTTTGAATTTTATTTCAGTCGCCGGGGTCGCGACCGGGGTGATGGCCCTGATTGTCGTCATTGCCGTCATGTCCGGGTTCGGGAATAATCTGCGGGAAAAGATCATCGGGACGACCCCGCACATCATGATTGAAAAAGAAAACGGGATTAAAGGATACAATGAACTGAGCACCCAGCTGAAGGCGATGGACGGCGTAAAAAGCGCCTCGGCGTATGTCCAGGGCAATATTTATCTTGAGAATTCAGGACAGGCGATGGCGCTTCTGATGCGCGGGATCCAGATCGAAAGCGAATCGCAGGTTACCAAGGTCGACCAGTATTTAAAGAAAGGCCGGCTGGAGCATTTAACCCAGGGCCGGGTATTTATCGGCAGTGAGCTGGCCAGGTTTTACGGATATGACATCGGGAGCATGATTACGTTAATCTCCCCGGGGACCGGTATATCCGGAGACGGCTGGCGGCACAACCTTGAAGTCGCCGGCATATTTCAGACGGGGATGGCTGACCTGGACCAGAATCTGATTGTCACCAACATCGCCACCGCCCAGGTCGTCTTCAATATCAAGGACGATATCGTCAACGGGATCGGGGTCAAACTCGATGACCCTTATGCGGCAGACGATTATAAGAAAAGAATTTACGCGAAATTCGGTTTTAAATATCTGGTCAAGACCTGGATTGATTCCAACAAGAATCTGTTTCAGGCGTTGTATCTGGAGAAACTCGGGTTGTTTATCATTCTGACGCTGATGGTGATCGTGGCGTCATTTAATATTATCAGCACGCTGGTGGTAACTGTGACGAGCAAGGTGCACGACATAGGGGTGTTAAAATCCATCGGCGTTCCCAAAAAATCCATTCGCCGTATATTCACCAAACAGGGGATTTATATAGGCCTGCGCGGGATTCTCTGGGGCGTGCTGACCGGATTGACGATTTGTTATGTGTTGAAAACATATGTGGAGGTCCCGGCCGAAATATATTCGATGGACCATGTGCCGGTGGATATCCAGCTGTCTGATATGGCGGCCATCATCGGGGCGGCCTTTATCATCAGTTTTTTGGCAACCATTTATCCGGCTTCAAAGGCGGCCAATCTTGAGCCGGTTGAAGCATTGAGATACGAATAATCGAGGAAACGCTGTGATTTTACTCCAGGCCCAGGCCATTCGTAAAGAGTACAAACAAGCCAAGTCGACGCTGGAAGTCCTTAAGGGTGTGGATATCCAGATCAGCACCGGCGAGGTTGTGGCGATTGTCGGGCCTTCCGGGGCCGGCAAGTCCACCCTGATGCATATTGTCGGCGGGCTGGACGCGCCGACCGGCGGCGACGTGCTTTTGGACGGGGAAAATATTTATCGGCTCAAGGACCAGCAACGGGCCAAGGTCCGTAATGAAAAGATCGGTTTTGTATTCCAGTTTTATCATTTGCTCCCGGAATTTAATGCGCTCGAAAACGTAATGCTCCCGGCGTACATTAAAGGGACGGTCAAGAGAGGGGAAATCAAACAAAGGGCCGTGGCGCTTTTGTCCCAACTGGGGTTAAAGAAACGATTAAAACACAAACCGAACCAGCTGTCCGGAGGCGAGCAGCAGAGAGTGGCCATCGCCCGGGCCCTGATCAATGATCCGAAAATCATATTAACGGATGAGCCGACGGGAAATCTTGATTCGGCCAGCGGGAAAGAAATCATCAGTCTGCTTTTGCTGCTTAACGAGTTGAACAAACAAACGATTTTAATCGTCACACACGATGAAAACATTGCCAGGCAGTGTCACCGCACGATCTTTATGCGGGATGGTTTAATTGAAGAGAAGAAGTCAATCAAAGGAAGGGTCTATGAAAATTTATCTTAACGGAAAATTTGTTGAAAAAAGTCAGGCCGTTGTTTCGGTCTTTGATCATGGTTTTTTATACGGCGACGGTGCCTTTGAAGGCATCCGTTCTTACAACAGTCTGGTCTTCAGGCTGGATGAACACGTTGACCGATTGTATGAAACCCTGCATACGCTGATGATTGATCCGCAGATGAGTAAGAAACAACTCTCCGCGGCCATCGTTGATACGCTCAAGACCAATAAATTGACCGACGCGTACATCCGGGTCATCGTATCCCGTGGAGAGGGTGACCTCGGACTCGACCCCAAAAAATGTTTTAACAAACCCAGCGTCATAATTATCACGGATAAGATTACTCTTTATCCCAAAGAGTTGTATAATAAGGGCATGGAAATTATTACGGTGCCGACTATCCGTAATCATCCGGACGCGCTTAACCCGCAGCTAAAGTCGATGAATTATTTGAACAATATTCTGGCTAAAATTGAGGCCGGTAATGCCGGATACAATGAAGCGATCATGATGGACCAGCACGGTTATGTGGCCGAATGCACGGGTGATAACATCTTTTTAATCAAGAAGGGAAAATTATTAACCCCGATCCAGGGGAATCTGCGCGGGATTACCAGGCAGGTAGTCTTTGATATCGCGGCGAAGATGAAAATTGAAACGAAAGAATGCTTCCTGACCAGGCATGAGGTTTATACGGCGGATGAATGTTTCCTGACGGGGACGGCCGCCGAGATTATTCCTGTTGTCAAGGTCGACGGCCGCGTGATCGGAACAGGGAAGCCGGGAACCATCACCGCCAAACTGTTAAAGAAATTTCACGACGTGACCCAATCAGAGGGAGTAAAGTATTAGATGAAATGCGACCTATGCAATAAAAAAGCCACCGTCCATTTAACTGAAATCGTCGATGAACAGATGTCGGAGATGCATCTGTGCGAAGAGTGCGCCCGGGAAAAAAGCGTCCAGATGGAACAGCAGTTCGGCCTGTCCGACCTGCTGGCGGGGTTAACGGATTTCGGCAAACAGGTCAAGTCACCGGATAAGGTGGATCTGAAATGCTCGGCCTGCGGGATTACGTACGATGATTTTCGCAAGTTTGGACGGCTGGGCTGCAGCGAATGTTATGAGGCGTTCCGGCCGCATTTGTCGACCCTGCTTAAAAAGATCCACGGGTCTAACCATCATTTCGGCAAGACGCCCAAAAAAATGCCGCAGTCCGATAAAAAGACGGTTGAAGATATGCAGGATTTGAAAACCAAATTAATGGAGGCCATTCAGATCGAAGATTTCGAAAAGGCCGCTCAATTACGCGATAAAATCAGGGACATCGAAAATAAAAAGAAAAAATGAGACTCGATGAATTTATAAATAATACAGGGGAGTGGCTCAAAGGCACAGGGGAACATGCCAATATCGTCATGTCATCCCGGATCAGGCTGGCCCGGAATTTGACCGGACTGCCGTTTCCCAATAAAGCCACCAAGAAGGAATTAAACCAGATCCTGACCACCGTGCACAATACCATCGAAGAGATCGGGTATTTCAAGAAATCATCCTTGTTTAAGATCAGCGAACTGGATAATGTGGACAAGCAGTTTTTGATTGAACGGCATTTGATCAGCCATGACCACGCTTCAAACCCCGACGGTAAAGCCGTACTGATTTCCCGTGAGGAGGAATTATCGGTCATGATCAACGAAGAAGATCACCTGCGCATACAGGTGATGCAGTCCGGCCTTAATCTGGATGAGGCCTGGGGCATGATCAACAGCATCGATGACGCGTTATCCGAAAAGCTTGATTTCGCCTACTCGATGCACTGGGGTTATTTGACGGCGTGCCCGACGAATACCGGGACCGCCATGCGCGGGTCGGTGATGCTCCATTTACCGGCGCTGGTGATGACCAAACAGATCAACAAGGTTATGGCCGCCATATCAAAGCTGAATTTTGCGTCCCGTGGATTTTACGGGGAGGGCACGCAGGCCAGCGGAAACATTTATCAGATTTCGAATCAGCTGTCCCTGGGGCACAGTGAGACCGACGTGCTCCAGAACATCAAGGGGTTGATCCGGCAGGTGATTGAGCAGGAAGAGCAGGCCCGTCAGGCGTTGCTGCTGCAGAACAAACCGATGCTGGAAGATAAAATCTTCCGGTCATACGGTATCCTAAAAAACGCGCACATCATCAGCAGCCAGGAGACCGTGGACCTGCTTTCCATGGTCCGGCTGGGCGTCGATCTTGGGATTCTCAAAGATATCACCCGTAAAAGCATCAATGAACTTTTTATTACGATACAGCCCGCTCATTTGCAGAAAATCGGCGGAAAAAAATTAACCGCGTCCGAGCGTGACGCGAAAAGAGCTAATCTTACCCGTAAAAAATTGGGAGGAACATAACAATGTTCAATCGTTTTACAGAAAGAGCCAGGAAAGTTATTGTTTATGCCAAAGAAGAGGCCCGCCGGTTCAATCATGATTATATCGGCACGGAACATCTTCTGCTGGGTCTCGTCCGGGAGGGAGAAGGCGTTGCCGCCGCTGTCCTTCAGAAACTGGGATTGGATCTGGAAACGATCAGGATCGAAGTGGAAAAGCTGGTTCAGCCCGGGCCGCAGACCCAGGTGCTGGGAGACATTCCATTTACGCCGCGTTCCAAAAAGGCGCTGGAGCTTTCCGCCGAGGAAGCCCGCGCTCTTGGGCATAATTATATCGGGACAGAACATCTTCTTCTGGGTTTGGTGAAAGAAGGAGAAGGCATGGCTTACCGCGTGCTGCTTAATCTGGGGCTGGATCTGGGCAAACTCAGAAACGAAGTGATGGAACTGTTGGGGTCCGGCATCCCGGGATACGGGTCGCAGGAACCGACGAAAAGCGACAAGACTCCGGCCATCGACGCCTATGGACGCAATCTCAACAAGCTGGCCAAGGATGGAAAACTGGACCCGGTCATCGGTCGCAAAGAAGAAATCGACCGCATCCTGCAGATATTATCCCGCCGCACCAAGAACAACCCGGTACTTTTGGGGGAAGCGGGTGTCGGTAAGACCGCGATCGTCGAAGGACTGGCGCAGAAGATTATCAAAGGGGAAGTCCCGGAAATCCTGAGGGAAAAAACCATTGTGGTCCTCGACCTGGCGCTCATGATCGCCGGGACTAAGTACAGAGGACAATTCGAAGAACGCATTAAAGCAATCATGGACGAGATTCGGCGTTCCGGAAAGCTGATTTTATTTATCGATGAACTTCACACCTTGGTGGGCGCAGGCGCGGCCGAAGGTGCGATCGACGCGGCCAATATTTTAAAACCGGCCCTGGCCAGAGGAGAAATCCAGTGCATCGGTGCGACCACGCTTGATGAATACCGCAAACACATTGAGAAAGACGCGGCCCTTGAACGCCGTTTTCAGACGATTACCGTTGAACCGCCGAATCAGGAAGAGGCCATTCTAATCCTGAAGGGGCTGCGCGATAAATATGAAGCGCATCACCGCGTTAAATTTTCGGATGAATCCCTGGATGCCGCGGTTAAATTGTCCGAACGGTATATTTCCGGGCGGGCCCTTCCCGATAAGGCCGTCGATATCCTCGACGAAGCCGGCGCAAAAGCCCGGCTGTCAGCCATGGTTGTGCCGCCGGATTTAAAAGAGCTCGAGTCCGAGATTGAATCCCTGAAACAGGAAAAAGAGGCGTTTATCAAGAGCCAGGATTTTGAAAAGGCCGCCAAGATGCGGGATAAAGAAAGGGAAACCCGCGATAAACTCGAGACGATCAAAAATAAATGGTCCGAGGAACGCGATAAGGTTTCCATCACGATCGGATATGAAGAAATCGCGAAAGTCGTTTCCCAGTGGACGAAAGTTCCGCTGGTGCGGCTGGAAGAGCAGGAAACGAAAAAGCTTCTCAAGCTGGAAGAGCATTTAAGGGCCGCGGTCGTCGGGCAGGACGAAGCGATCAATTCCATGGCCAGGGCTATCCGACGGTCACGGGCCGGGATCAAAGATCCCCGCCGTCCGATCGGTTCTTTTATTTTTCTCGGGCCGACCGGTGTCGGGAAAACACTGCTGGCGCAGACGATTGCCGAATTTTTATTCGGCGGCCGGGAATCTCTTATCCAGATTGACATGAGTGAATACATGGATAAGTTTAATGTCTCGCGTCTGATCGGCGCGCCACCGGGATACGTCGGCTACGAAGAAGGCGGACAGTTAACGGAAAAAGTCCGCCGACGTCCGTATTCGGTGGTCCTGCTGGATGAAATTGAAAAAGCCCATCCGGATGTCTTCAACCTTCTGCTTCAGGTTTTTGAAGAAGGACGGTTGACTGACAGTCTGGGGCGAAAAGTCGATTTTAGAAATACCATTATCCTGATGACGTCCAACGTCGGGGCGCACGCGGTCAACTCCCAGGGAGGTTTGGGTTTCGCGGAACAAAACGCGGAAGCCACCTATGAAGGGATGAAAGAAAGGCTGCTCGAGACGTCTAAAAAGACATTCAAGCCGGAATTCTTAAACCGTATAGATGAAATCATTGTCTTTAAATCATTAAGCAGAGAAAATCTGAAAAACATCGTTCAGCTGGAAATCACCGGCGTCCTGAATCGTCTAAAAGATAAGGACATCGAAGTCGAGTTGAGCAAAGACGCTTTTGAATTGATCATTGAAAAAGGTTTTGATCCTGTTTACGGGGCGCGTCCGCTTAAAAGGACGATCCAGCGTTTGCTGGAAGACCCTCTGGCCGAAGACATAATCTCCGGCGTGTTCAAGGAGGGCAGCAAGGTCAAGGCGGACCGGCAAGAGGAAAAACTGGTATTTAAATAATGAAACAGTGGCTAATCTTATTATTGATGACGGGTTTATTGACGGGCGCCAGGAACGCCTCGGCTAAAGAGGTGCTGGCCTTTGACGGGGTCATAGATTTTCAAAACAGCCGGCTGGAGATCAACTGTAGCCTGGATCCCGATTCGGCGGCAAAAACCGTCATCAAAAAGACAGATGAAAATAAATACCATCTTAAGTTTGACGTTTCCCATCTCAACGCGTTCAGCTTCGATTTCAGCAGTGAGATTGAAGGTGTGGTGGAAATCAAGAAATCGGAAAACAGCCCGAACAATTCGATCATCGGCACCGTGTGGAGCAATTATTCCATGGTGGACTTTAGGCCGGTCAAAGAATTGTCCGGATCGTACAAGATTGAAAATAATCAACTCATCATCACCAATGTTTCGTTCGGATCCGTCGGGTTTACGGGACTGGTTGATTTGACAGCCCCGTATAAACTGGATTTTCTGGTCGACATTGCCTACATGCCGATGGCCGATTTTCTGAAGTTCTGGATGCAGAAGAATAAATATGAATCTTCAGGCGGTGAGGTGGTCGGACAAATCAAGGCAACCGGGACACTGGACCAGCCGTACCTGAAGGGGAACTTTAAAAGTTACGGCGCGAAAATTATTGATTATAATCTGAACAGCATCGTGCTGAACGTAGAGGGGGTTTATCCCCATTTTACGATCGACAACACCTCCAGCCTGTCGAAAGCCGACGGCATGAGTTTTACGTTTAACGGTCCGATCAATATTGATGACGCCAAGAATCTGAAGCGCCAGATCAAAAGCCTTAAAGTCTCTCCGCTCGTCAAAGAATCCGATTCCACCAAAGAATGGACGATCAAACGGTTTAACGAAGACGGAGAGGATTCGGCGGAACTCAAATATTTTATGCGCAAGGAAGGTGTCGTCGGTTCAAAGGGTGATGAAGAGACGGCCCTTTTCGGCATTGAACGGTCGATGCCGTTTTAAGCACACCTTATGCCTTTGATTTTTAAGTAAGGTTTATATGAAAACAAAAACAGTCTACATTTGCCAGGAATGCGGGACGCAGTCCAGCCGTTGGCAGGGAAAATGTTCAGGTTGTAACGCCTGGAATTCATTGGTCGAAGAGACACAGGCCCCATCCGTCCACCCCAAACATTCTGAGATTTCTTATAACGACCATCCGGTTCTCCTGGGGGATGTCCAGGTTGCCAACGAGAAAAGACATCTGACCCGTATCCAGGAGCTGGACCGAGTTTTGGGAGGAGGGATTGTTCCCGGTTCGGTGACCCTGATCGGCGGCGATCCGGGCATCGGCAAGTCGACCCTTTCATTGCAGTTAGGCTGCGCGTTAAGCGGCAGCGGCCTGAAAGTTTTATATATCAGCGGCGAGGAATCGGTCAAGCAGACCAGTATGCGGGCCAGCCGAATAAGCCAGCACGAAACGAAATCTCTGTATATTGTCAACCAGGTCGACCTGAACGCTATCCTGGATTATATCAAGAAGATGAAACCGGATGTAGTTGTGATTGATTCCGTCCAGGTGATTTATCAGCCTGAACTGGGTTCTTCGCCGGGCAGTGTGAGCCAGGTCCGGGAATGTTCCGCGATCCTGACGCATACCGCGAAGACAAAAGGTTTTTCGCTGTTTCTGATCGGCCACGTCACGAAAGAGGGGATGCTCGCCGGGCCGCGCGTCCTGGAACATATTGTCGACACGGTCTTATATTTTGAGGGGGAGCGTTATTCGTCTTACCGGATTTTGAGGGCTACCAAGAACCGATTCGGTTCGACCAATGAAATCGGGTTGTTTGAAATGATGTCCAACGGCCTGAATGAGGTCCCGAACCCGTCGGAGATATTTCTGTCCGAACGGCCGAAAAACACAACGGGTTCGGCCGTCGTGCCGATCATTGAAGGGACGCGGCCTTTTCTGGTGGAAGTCCAGGGTCTTGTCAGCCGGTCCAGCTTTAACATGGTCCGGCAGAAGGCGCAGGGGTTTGATACCAACCGTCTGGCTTTGCTGATCGCGGTCCTGGACAAACGCCTGGGGCTGAATCTCCAGGACAAAGATGTTTTTTTAAATGTCGTAGGCGGGGTGAAACTGATGGACCCGGCCGCGGACCTGGCCGTCGCGTTGTCTTTGGCCACCGCGCTGCTGGACAAACAGATCGACCGCTCAACGGTCGTCGTCGGAGAAGTCGGACTGTCATCGGAGGTCAGAAGTGTGTCCCAGGTTGCCCTCAGGGTTAACGAGGCCCAGAAGCTCGGATTTAAACGGTGCATTATCCCTAAGAATAATATCAAGGCCAATGCGGAACTGAACAACAAGGCGATTGAGATTCTGCCGGTTGAAACCGTCCGTGAGGCCCTGGATTTAATCAACCAGATTTAAACCGTTATTCTTCAAAAGGGAATGACGAAAATTGTACGGGAGTAAGGAATGACATTATCTTTTATCCGGTTGTTCTTTTTGATCATGAGCGGTGTTGTCGGTTATTATGTCGGGAGCCTGCTGCAGGCCCCCATGCCCGGGACGGGGATCGGTTTGTTCAGCGGACTGCTTTTGATCCTTCTTGAATCCTCCATGCGCCGTGTCTCGGTGCGCGGGCTGTCGAGTATGGTGTTCGGGTTATTGCTGGGATTTTTCATGGCCAAACTCCTGTCGGACATCCTGTCGCTGATCCCGCTCGGGGAATTTGTGCATTCCGTTTCCAGGGTCGTCCTGACCCTCGTCTTTTCTTATCTGGGTGCGGTGATGGCCTTACGGGGCAAAGATGAATTCAACATTATCATCCCTTACGTGAAATTCCGCCGGCAGGACGTAAAAGACGGTGTCGTGCTGCTGGACACCAGCGCCATCATTGACGGACGGATTACCGATATTTATAAGACCAATTTTCTGGTCGGACGGTTGGTTGTCCCCCGTTTTGTCCTGCAGGAATTGCAGGTCCTGGCGGACTCAGGCGACGATATAAAACGTGAACGCGGCAGGCGGGGGCTGGAACTCCTGCGCCTGATGCAGGAAGACGCGAAAATGGATATCCACATCCACGAGGATGATTTGCCCACCGGGGAACCGGTGGATTCGAGGCTGATCCGGTTGGCCAAGATGATGGATGCCCGGATCTGCACCACAGATTTTAACCTCGGCCGCACGGCCGCCTTGCAGGGCATTGATATCCTTAATGTGAACGAGCTGGTCCAGGCGGTGAAGTCCGTCCTGTTTACCGGCGACAAGATTGACGTCAAACTGATCAAAGAAGGCAAAGAATCCCATCAGGCCGTCGGATATATGGACGACGGGACCATGATCGTGGTCAGCGAAGCCAGAGAATCGATCGGACGGGAAGTGAAGGTGCATGTGACGTCCGTACTTCAAACCCAGTCGGGAAAAATGATCTTCGCAAGGTTAGGTTAAGAAATATGAAAGCCCAGGCGATTATTCCAACAGCAGGTCTCGGTGTCCGGATGGGGAAGTCCGTTCCGAAGACGTTATTGAACCTCAACGGCGTGCCGATGATTGTCCACACGTTAAGGGCGTTCGAGCGGTGCAAGACGATTGACGCCGTTGTCCTTGTCGTCCATCCGGACTACGCCGAGCAGTACCGCCAGACGGTTGAAAAAAACGGGATCACCAAAGTCAAAGAATATATCACGGGCGGAAAGACGCGCTGTGAATCCGTCGGCAACGGTCTGACGTATGTCGATCCGGATTGCGGCATCATCGTGGTCCATGACGGGGCCAGGCCGCTCGTCACGCCCGAACTGATCGACAAAACGGTCAATCTGTGCATTATCGAGAAGGCGGTCGTCACCGGGGTACCGGTCACGCAGACTATCAAAAAAATCGACGTCTCCGAATCGGTGGTGGAAAGAACTTTAAACCGGGAGGAGCTGTGGGCGATCCAGACACCCCAGGCGTTCCATAAAGGGATTTTGATTGAGGCGTATGAACAGGCCAAGAGCCTGGACGCGCCCGATGACGCTGCCCTGGTTGAACAGGTGGGGATCAGGGTCAAGGTCCTTCTGGGGGACGTCTTGAATATAAAAATTACAACGCCGGAAGATATGGCGATAGCCGAAAAATTGTTGTCCGCTTAACGCGGCGGGTTGAATCATGTCATTTAAAATAGGAATGGGTTACGATATACACCGGTTTGCCAAAGACCGCAAGCTCGTCCTGGGCGGGGTTGAGATCCCGCATTCGATGGGGCTTTTGGGCCACAGCGACGCGGACGTGCTTTTGCACGCTTTGTGTGACGCGATCCTGGGCGCCCTGGGGCTGGGCGACATCGGAGAACACTTTCCGAATACCGACCCGAAATATAAAAATATATCCAGCCTGGTGCTGGTGGATGAAGTCAGGGCCTTAATGGAGCAGGAGGGTTATCAGATCAGCAACGTGGACTGCACCATCCAGGCGGAAGAACCGAAACTATCCGATTACAAACCGGCCATCAAGAATCAGATCGCGATCCGCCTCGGGATTGATTATTCATCGGTGAATATCAAGGCGACAACGATGGAAGGGCTGGGGGCGATCGGCAACGGCGAAGGCATGGCCGCGTTCGTCAGTGTTTTATTATTCAAAGAATAAAAATAAAGAAGGAAAAAGATGGGATTCGTTTATTTTATGATTGTTATTGTTTTTTTGGTCATCGTTTACGCGCTGGCCGCGAGTATTTTCTTTTCCAAGGAGATCAAGTCGACCCGGGAAAAAGACCCGGCGGCCAAAGGCGACCTGGAGATCATCCTGCTGTACCCGGGGCTGCACGCGGTGATCGCACACCGGATCGCGCACGCCGTCTGGAAGGCCAATCTCAGGATTGTCGCCCGGCTGTTGTCGCAGATCTCGAGGTTTTTTACCGGGATTGAAATCCATCCCGGGGCCGAGATCGGGCACGGTCTGTTTATCGACCACGGAATGGGTGTCGTGATCGGTGAGACAACGATCATCGGCGACAATGTGACCTTGTTCCAGGGCGCGACTTTGGGCGGGACCGGGAAAGAATCCGGCAAACGGCATCCGACGCTGGGAAACAACGTGGTGGTCGGCGCCGGCGCCAAGATCCTGGGCAATATCAAGATCGGGGACAATACGTATGTCGGGGCCAACGCGGTGGTCTTGCGGCCTGTCCCGGCCAACACGACGGTGGTGGGTGTTCCCGGAAGGATCACCAAACAGGACGGCCAGAAGATCGATCCGATGGACCATGTTCATATCTCCGACCCGGTGATGCTGCATATGAAAGATCTGCTAAAACGGATCAAGACCCTGGAAGATAACCAGAAGAATAAATAATTTTAATCGATCATATTCTGCGTCGGTTCATCCCGCCGGATATGTTTTAATAACAGAATTTAGAGGATAACATGGCCAGCCGAAAAGGGTTGTTTATTACATTCGAAGGTTCGGAAGGTTCCGGGAAAAGCACGCAGATGGAACTGATCGGCCAATACCTGAAAGACAAAAAGAAATCCGTCCTGTTTGTGCGTGAACCCGGCGGGGTGTCTATTAGCGAAAAGATCCGCGGCATCCTGCTGGATGCCGGCAACAAGGCCATGGCCCCGTCCTGCGAGATGCTTCTCTATATGGCGGCCCGGGCCCAGCTGGTGGAAGAGGTCATCGCGCCGGCCCTGAATAAGGGAAAGGTCGTGATCTGCGACCGCTTCCTGGACTCGACGGTTGTCTATCAGGGTTACGGCCATCAGATGGACGTGGCGTTTATCAAAAAAGTCGGCGCGTTCGCCACCCAGGGGATCAAACCGGACCTGACTTTCATTTTTGATATCGAGGCCAAAAAAGGCCTGGCCCGCATCAAACGCGCCAAAGACCGGATTGAACAGCGGGCGATGGCGTATCACACCCGGGTCAGGGAAGGTTATCTCGACATCGCGAAAAAAGAACCGAAAAGAATCAAGATCATCAATTCCGACCAAAGCATTGAAGACATTCAACAGCAGGTCCGGCAGCAGATCGACCGGATTTTAGGATAGATTATGACCACGCTTGAAATCGCCGCCCGTGAGGAGATCGTCAACCGTTTTAAAAGCCTGGCTGAATCAAACCGGCTGGCGCACGCGTACCTGTTTATCGGGGCGAAATACACCGGCAAGTCCGAGACCGCGTTAAAGATCGCCGGGATGTTCTGCGACAAGATTGACACGCATGTGCTGGAATGTGAGTTCGGCGAAAAGATCAAGATCGATGAAATCCGCGAGGTCCTCAGCCTGATCCGTTTGCGGCCGTTCAGTTCAGAGAAAAAAGTCATCATCATCAAGAACGTCGAACAGCTGACCCTGGAAAGTTCCAACGCCCTGCTCAAGACGCTGGAAGAACCCACGGCGAGCAGTCTGCTGATCCTGACGACTTCGGTCAGCGAGAAATTACTGGCGACGATTAAATCCCGCTGCCACCGTTATTATTTTCCGAGCCCTTCAAAAGAAGTACTTGCGGAACATCTCAAGACCCATTATCATGAAAACGATTTAAAAGCGCATTTTTTGGGGGCCATGGCCGATGGCAGTTTCGGGACAGCCCGGAATTACCTCAGCCGCAACCTCTATGAAGCGAAAAATGAATGGATCACGCGGTTTATTTACGGCCGCGAGACCGACGCTTTTATCAAGGAATGCCTCCAGGAAAAAGAAGCCACCAAGGAATTCCTGGATATCCTGTTGAGCTGGACGCGGGACGCCATCCTGATCCAGTCCGGTGTCAGCCAGGAGCAGTTGATCCATCTGGACCGGGCGGATGACCTGGAACGTTTCGCCCGGCAGTACAGTTTCAGCTATTTGAAGGAAGTTTACGATTCGGTTGTGCAGGCGCAAAAGATGCTGACGGAGAATTTGAATATCAAATTGCCGTTATTGATCATAAAGGCCGCCTTAGATAAGTAAGATCTTGATGGAGGCGGACCTTATTCATTCCCTTGAAAAGGAATGAATAAAAATGTGGGGGGGAATTATCATGGGTAAACTAGTCCAAGTCCAACTGGGCGAATTTCGTCCGGTGGGATTTTTTGATTTAAATGATGTGGAAGCGGACCGCAACGACACGGTCATCCTGGAATCCGAAGGTTCGTCAGAATACGGGGTCGTCGTGTCTGACATCAACACGGCCTGTAAAGGCAAGACGGAAAGTGCCAAGGGAAAAATTCTCCGGAAGGCCACCCCCGGGGACCTAAAGCAGATCGAGAACAACCGGGAAAAGGCCAAGGACGCCCTTAACGTGTGCAGCCGCAAGATCACCGAACGAAAACTGGACATGCGCATCACCAAGATCGAATACACGTTTGACTGCAGCAAGATCCTGTTCTTTTTTACCGCCGAGGGCCGGGTGGATTTCCGGTCGCTGGTCAAAGACCTGGCCAAGGTGTTCCGCGTCCGGATCGAATTAAAACAGATCGGCGTGCGCGATAAAGCCAAGATCGTGGGCGGGTACGGGGTCTGCGGACGGGAACTGTGCTGCACCTCGTACATGAAGTCATTCCATCCGCTGTCGATCAAGATGGCCAAGGAGCAGGGACTGCCGCTCAACCCTTCAAGGATTTCCGGGGTCTGCGGGCGCATCAAATGCTGCATGGCGTATGAATTCCAGGTCTACAAAGAATTCTCCCGGGACCTGCCGCGCATCGGCGACAAATATAATATCAAAGACGGTAAAGGGAAGGTCATTGACGTGAACATCCTTAAACGGCTGGTGAGTGTCGAGATGGCCGAAGGCAATATCGTCAAGACGGAAATCCCGAAACGAGCATAAACACGGACCGGCCGGCGGAGGCAGAGAACAGGCCGGTTTTGTGTCACTGAACAGTTATGGACCAGACAGGTTTTTATATCACAACCCCGATTTATTATGTCAACGACAAACCGCATATCGGGCACGCCTACACGACCATCCTCGCGGATGTGATCGCCCGTTTTCACCGTTCGTACAATGAAAAAGTTTTTTTCCTGACCGGGCTCGATGAGCACGGACAGAAAGTCCAGCAGGCCGCCGAGAAACGCGGTATGCTCCCGCAGGCGCACTGCGATGATCTTGCCCCAAGGTTTCTGCAGTTGTGGGAAAAGCTCGGCATCCAGTACGATGATTTTATCCGCACGACCGAAGAACGCCACACTAAAATTGTCCAGAAAGTCTTGCAAGAAGTTTACGCGAAAGGCGATATTTATATCGATGAATACGAGGGGCTGTATTCTGTTTCGGAAGAACGGTTCATCACGGAAACGGAAAACGAATCCGGCCAGTTCCGCGACGTCAAAAAGATCAAAGAAAAGAATTATTTTTTCCGGATGGGGAAATACCAGGACCAGCTGATCAAATACATCAACGACAACCCCGGGTTTATCCAGCCGGAACACCGCAAGAACGAGATCCTCGGGTTCCTGCGCCAGCCGCTGAATGATTTGTGCATCTCCCGGCCGAAATCCCGCATGAGCTGGGGCATTGACCTGCCCTTCGACAAAGATTATGTGACGTACGTGTGGTTCGACGCGTTGCTGAATTATGTTTCCGTTCCCGGGTATGGTTCCGATGAAAATAAATTCAACCAATGGTGGCCGGCGGATGTGCATCTGATCGGCAAGGATATTCTCACCACCCACAGCGTGTATTGGCCGACGATGCTTTTTTCGATGGGCGTGCCTTTACCCAAAACCATTTTTGCCCACGGCTGGTGGCTGACCGGCGACACAAAGATGAGCAAGTCGCTGGGGAACGTCATCAACCCGATGGATTTTATTGAACGCTACGGGGTTGACGCCGTCCGGTATTTTCTGATGCGCGAGATGGTCCTGGGCAGCGATGCCAGTTTTACGGAAGAGGCCTTCATCAAACGCTTTAACAGCGACCTGGCGAATGATTTCGGCAATCTCCTGAACCGGGTCAGCGGCCTGATCAACAAAAATCATGACGGGTGTGTCCCGGAATTTACTGAATCTGCGGATGCGGGGGAGACAGCCGCTTATCAGGGCGTCTCAACATTGGCCCGGACAACATTAACCGAAGTGAATGAGCTGGTCAACAAATTGAAGATCAACGAGGCGATCGAGAAGATCATCAGCCTGGTCGGTTATGTGAATAAATTTGTGGAATCGATGGCGCCGTGGAAACTGGCCAAGACCGACCTGCCTGCGGCGGGGAGGGTCCTGTATGTCGCGGCCGAGGCCCTGCGGTTAAGCGCGGTCCTCCTGAAGCCCGTGATGCCGTCAAAGTCACAAACGGTTTTGGAAATCCTGGGCGCGGGTGATTCCGGCCTTTCCTGGGGCGAACTCAAATCCGGCACCAAACTCAAGACCCACGACGCCCTCTTTCCCCGATTGGAACTGTCTGGCGAGAAATCTGTTTAACGAAAATCGAAATGCATTTTAAATTCCAATTTATGCCACGTGGCACCAAGCACCACCAATTGTGACCGCGCGGTCACAATTCACCGTTGGACCCATTACCGTGAACTGATGGCTGTCTCTGATCCCGATGAGCGCGGCCGGTTGGGGGAAACGGCCAATGTTTCGTTTGACGGCTTTATTCAAATTTCCTGTTGTTACACCGTACAGTTTTTAAATCCAATCAAAATTCGACAAAAAGCCGGCTTGGATGATACAATAGTCCTCAATTGAATTCGACTTAATTAACCCCCGGACTGCAAGAGCTGTATGCCCATTTCAACCATCAAATGGATTAAAGATGAAGTCAGGCTGATTGACCAGACCAAACTTCCGCAGGAATTTGAATACATCCAGTGCCGGACGATTGAAAGTGTCTGGCAGGCGATCAGGGAACTGAAGGTGCGCGGGGCGCCGGCGATCGGGGTCGCGGCAGCTTTCGGGGTTTTGCTGGAAGCGAACCGGTTTGACGGAACAAAAAGGGAATTGTTGGACGCGCGTGTGACTAAGGCCTGCGATTATCTGGCAACGTCACGACCGACCGCGGTAAATCTTTTTTACGCGCTCGACCGGATGCGCGCTGTTTTGAAAAATAATCCCTCAGCCGGCATTTCTCAGTTGAAAAAATGGCTGAAACAGGAAGCCATGGATATGTACGAAGAAGACCGGCGGGTGTGCCGGGCGATGGGCGCGCACGGGGCAGGGTTGATTAAAGAAAACAGCACGGTGATGACGGTGTGCAACGCCGGCGCGCTGGCGACGGTCGATTACGGCACGGCGCTGGGGGTCTTGTATTCAGCGCAGAAGAACGGGACAAAATTTAAGGTGGTCGCCTGTGAAACGCGGCCGCTTTTGCAGGGCGCGCGATTGACGGCCTGGGAATTAAAAAAATCGAAAATTGATACGACGGTGATTTGTGATAACATGGCCGCGACATTGATGCAGCAGGGAAAGATCGACGCGGTTATTACCGGGGCTGACCGGATTGCCGCCAACGGCGACACGGCCAACAAGATCGGGACGTATAACCTGGCGGTCCTGGCGAAATACCACCGGGTCCCGTTTTATGTGGCAGCCCCGGTGTCGACCTTTGATCTGACGATCAAGGACGGAACGCAGATCCCGATTGAACAGCGAAACGCGGATGAGGTCGCCGGCTTTCGGACCGTACGCACGACGCCCAGGGGAATTAAGATTTATAATCCCGCGTTTGACATGACACCGGCGGGATTGATCACCGCGATCATTTGTGAACGGGGAGTCATCGTCAAACCGTCCAAAGAAAATATCAGGAAAGTGTTCAACCATGCCCGAACCTAAACGAGTATCAGATATCGGCGAATTCGGATTGATCAGCCGTTTTAAACAAACACTGCCTGCGGCAAACGCGGTTGTTTCGATCGGGGATGACACGGCGGTCCTGCCGTATTCCAAAACCAAATACCAGCTTCTGACGACGGATATGCTGGCGGAGGGCGTGCATTTTACCAACAAGACGGATCCGCGGCTGATCGGACGAAAAGCGATGAACTGCAACATCAGCGATATCGCGGCCATGGGCGGTCTCCCTAAATATGCGGTTATTTCCTTGGGAGTGCCGGTGAACAAATCGTTAAAATTTGTCCAGGAGGTTTACAGCGGGATTAACGCGGCCGCCAAAACGTTCGGCGTCGGTGTGGTCGGCGGAGACACGGTCAGGAGTTCCCGGCTGATCATGAACATCGCCTTGACGGGGGAAGTGCTTAAGAATCAACTGGTTTTAAGGAGCGGCGCGAAAAAAGGCGACATCATTTTTGTGACGGGCCGTTTGGGAGGTTCACTCAAGAGCGGCCGCCACCTGACGTTCACCCCGCGCGTGAACGAATCGCAGGTCCTGGTCAGGAAGTACAAACCGACCGCGATGATCGATGTCTCCGACGGATTGATCGCGGACTTGAGTCATATTTTAAATGCCAGTCGTACAGGCGCCGTGATTGATGAACGAAAGATTCCCTGTCATCAGGGAGTGAATATCAAACAGGCCTTGTCTGACGGCGAAGATTTTGAACTGATTTTTACATTACCCAAAAAACAGGCGGAACGTTTAGAGCGGAGTAAACATACCGGGATGACGTTTTATCCGATCGGTGAAATTACAGCGCATGGACTGACGTTGCTGACGAAAGGTTCAATCCGGGCGACCGTCACGTCGAAAGGTTACCGGCATTTTTAACGAAGATGCAATACACGACTGACAGTGAAGAACAAACCAGGGCCGTCGGACGCACGTTGGCCAAACATCTTAAAGCCGGGGACATTCTCTGCCTGATCGGTGACCTGGGCGCCGGCAAAACAACCATGGTCAAAGGCATCGCGCAGGGGCTGCGGTACAATCCGGATAAAGTCCTGAGCCCGACTTTTGTCCTGATGAATATTTACGAAGGCCGGCTGCCGCTGTATCATTTTGATTTGTACCGGTTGGAGACCGATGTCGAGATGAACCTCATCGGTCTGGAGGAATTTTTGTACGGGGACGGGGTCGCGCTGGTGGAATGGGCGGACCGGCTGGGGTCTCTGACGCCGAAAGAATATCTGGAAATCACCTTGTCCCATCAAGCCGATTCAAGACGGGGGATTCGATTAAAAGCGGTCGGACCGCGGTATAAGGAAATATTAAAAAAGTTATCGGACCAAAAAACAAAATGAACATTCTCGCGATCGACTCATCGACCCGGTATTTGAGCCTGGCCGTGGCCAGCGATGACAAAATCTTGGCGTACCGCAATGAAGACCTGGGCCGCAAGATGTCGGGCACGATTGTGTCGCGCATCGGCCGAATCCTCGAACGGGTCCGGATGAAACCCGCGGATATTGACGGGTACGTCGCCGGTTTAGGCCCCGGATCATTCACCAGCCTGCGGGTCGGCCTGGCGACCGTCAAAGGCCTGGCCTTTGTGGGAAACAAGCCGGTCGCGGGGATACCGAGCCTGGATGCGCTGGCCCGGTCCGTTAAAAAATCCGATCATCCGGTGTGTGTGGTGGCGGATGCCAAACGGTCGCTGGTGTACACCGGCTGTTACACGGTTACGGAAAACAAACTTTCTAAGACGGCGGAATATTCGTTAACGGACATTCAATCTTTTCTGGATCAGCTGCCGGCGCCGGCTGTTTTTATCGGCGATGGGGCCGCCTTGTACGAAAAGGAAATCCGGAAATCCAAAAAAGCGGTGGAGCTGATCACCGCTCCGAAAGACGTTTTCCCGCAGGCCAGGTATTTACTTCAGGAAGGCGCGCGGCAGCTCAAGTCCGCAAAAGCGGCGGCGGGATCAAAACTGATACCGTTGTATTTATACACAGAAGACTGCCAGGTCAGGCCATGAACCAGCGAAATTTTAAAAATCCGATGCCGCAGTACGCGACGTGGTGCGAGATTGATCTTCAGGCGGTGCGTTTTAACCTGAAACAGATCCGGAAACTGTCCGGCCGCAATGAATTTGTCATTCCTTCGCGTGACGGGAAAACAACAGTCCAGACAAACCTGATGGGGGTCCTGGTCGTGATCAAGGCCGACGCTTACGGGCACGGCATTGTGGAGATCGGACGGGTTTTAAGTGAAGAAGGCGTTGAGATTTTCGGTGTGTCCGATATCAACGAAGGCATTTCGCTGCGCGATCAAGGCATTCAGCAGCCGATCATGCTGTTTGAAAGCACACTGCCCGAACATATCCCGTTTATCTGTGAATATCAGCTGACCCCGACGATCTGCACGCTTGAGTTTGCCAGACGTCTGAATACGTACGCGAAGAAACTGGATAAGACCGTCCGGGTGCACATTGAAGTGGATACCGGGATGGGCCGTCTGGGGGTCTGGTGCGAGGAGGCGTTTGAATTTATCCGGGAGGTCAGCCAGTGTTCACAGCTGATCATTGAAGGGATTTTTACGCATTTCCCGGCGGCCGACACCGACAAGAAATTCACCCGCCAGCAGATCGACCTGATTTATGACATCGTGTTCCGCCTGGATAAAACCGGCCTGGTTATCCCGTACGTGCACGCCTCCAACAGTATGGGGCTGCTGGGATACAAGACGAGCGTGTTTAACCTGTTTCGTCCGGGGCTGATGATTTACGGGCTTTATCCGGATAAAAAAGTCAGAGACGTGATCCCGCTCAAACCGGTGCTGAGCGTGAAATCAAAAGTAATTTTTGTGAAAGACATCGAGAAAGGCCGGAGCATCAGTTACGGCCGCACCTTTGTGGCCAAAAAGAAGATGAAGGTGGCCACCATCCCCATCGGTTACAACGACGGATATCTGCGCGAATTTTCAAACAAGGCGGATGTGCTGATCGACGGCATCCGTTGTCCGGTGGTCGGAACGGTTACGATGGACCAGATTATTGTGGATGTTTCCAGGGCCGAGCAGGTGAAGATCGGGTCTGTCGCGACGATCCTGGGCCGTCAGAACAATGAAACCGTCAGTGCCGATGAACTGGCGGGATTTGCCAAGACCATTAATTACGAGATTGTCTGCCACCTGGGGAACCGCCTGCCGCGCGTTTATCTTTAATGAAAAAATAAAGAACGGTCGCGACCGTTCCCTACTTTCCGAAATTATATTCAATCACGATCAATCCTATCCCCAGAAACATGCCGGGGACGATCCAGGCCGACATCGCCGGCGGAAGTAATCCGCCTTTGCCGAAGGCCAGGGCCACGGCGCTGAGCACAAAAAATCCGAAGCTGATGGCCATCGCGATATAAACGGAGGTGAAGGTCATGCCCTTGCGGTTTTTGGACATGATGGCGAAAGGCAGGCCGAGGAAGACGACCACAAAATTCCCGAACGGAAAGGCGATCTTGTGGTGCAGGTCAACGCGCAGGTTATTGATCGCCTTGGTCGCGCCGCTGGAGGCGAAGCGGTCGATATAGTCTTTGAGTTCACGGATGTTCATGGCCGAGACCTTGACCCGCTGGCGCATGAAATCATCCGGCCCTTCCTGGATATCCATGAGTTTTTCGTTGTAGACCTTGACCTTCAGCGGTTCGCTGATCCCGCGTTCGCCGTAGGTCGTGATCTGGCATTTGTAGAATTTCCAGGCGATCCCCGTCCATTTTCCCTCCAGGGCCACAATCTTCTGCAGGATATTGGCGTTGTCATCGTATTCAATGATCGTGATCCCGTAAAGTTCATTGGTGTTGGGATCAAGGTTGCTGACGTAATACAAACGGTTTTTAAATCCGTAGAACGTGACGTTTTTGACCTTTTCTTTTTTCTTGCGGATTTTGTCGGACTCCAGGATCATGCTTTCATTTTTGATCTGTTTGGTCACCTGATACGACTGCGGGACAAAACGTTCGTTCATCCAGAAGACCACCGCCGAGATGATCATCCCGAAACACAGCGCCGATTTGGTGATCTGCCAGTAACTCAGTCCGCTTGAACGCATGACGATGATTTCATTGCTGTTGCACAGGCTGCCGAAGGTCACCAGGACCGAGATCAAACAGGCGATGGAGGAGGTCTGGACCAGGATCAGCGGAATAAAGGCGACGTAATATTTCACGATGATGGTGATCGGCACCTGCTGGCTGATAAATTCATCCAGATGGCTCGTTACATCAATCAGGACATACAGCATGGTAAAGATGACGACGGCCGCTAAAAACGTGATGACGATGTTTTTTGTGATGTATTTGTCTAGGATACGCATTTGTAATTTAAAAAGCCCGCAACGCAGGCCACGAGTAAGTTCGGCATCCACATGATCAATGCCGGGTTAAGGAAATTTTTTGAAGCTAACCCCTCGCACCCGAGGGTGGCCAGGTAATAAAAGGCCGCGCACAACATGGCCAGCACGATATTGGCGGATTTTTCACGGCGGTGGGTGATGACCGCGATCGGGAATCCCAGGCAGATAAAGAACAACGGCGCGAAGGACCAGGTGATCTTGCTGAAATATTCGGTTTTAATCCGTGAATCATCGATAAAAAGGCGCTGCAGACGTTCCATTTCCGCGCGCAGTTCGGCCAGCGTCATGCTCTTGGGTTTTTTGCCGATTTCTTTTTTTTGTGACGAGAAATCAAGTGTCATGAAATACGTCTCGAAATTCAATTTATAAAAAGACGTCGAATCACTCATGCTGGGTTCATCACTCGTTCCTTCAATCAGTTTGAGTTTGATTTTGTCGGTCCCGGGGATCGGCGTGAATTCACCTTGCCGGGCGATAATGGTCCTGGTCGGGCCGTTTTCCTGCGGCTGGTAGATGGTGACATTATAAAATTTATTGCCGTCAATCCGGTGGATGAACAGGATCTGGCCTTCAAAGGCGTCGATGAATATACCCGCTTCCAGCAAAGCCGTCGGATTGCTCACACCCAGTTGTTTGAGAAGCACCCGCTGGCGGTGATGGGCGTAAGGAATGACCCGGTCATTGAGGATCAGGGACCCCATGCTCAGCAATACCCCCAGGATACTTAACGTAAACAGCAGGCGGCCGAGGTGAATGCCGCTGGCGCGGATGGCGATGATCTCATTGTCCACCGAAAGGCGGCTGAAGGCGATAATGACGCTGATCAGGCAGGCGATCGGCAGGGTGTAACCGATCAGGACCGGAAAATACAGCAGGAAGACCTCACCAATCGTTGAAAGGGCGACCCCTTTGTTAATCACCAGATTGGCCAGCCGCACCAGGTTTCCCAGCAGGAACACACTGGTCAGCACGATCAGCGAAAGGAGAAACGGGAAAAAACATTCCTTCAGGATATAAGACCTTAATATTTTCATAAAGATTTCAAACCGTCATGCGATGGCGAGGGTTAAGATTGCGACTTTTTTCGCTTTGGCCGATTTAACGGCTAAAGCGGCTGCTGAGGCCGTAGCTCCGGTAGTCATCAGGTCATCAATTATTAAAATATTTGTATTAATAATCTTAGCAGAGGAATTTATTTTAAAAGCCCCGGTTACATTTGTAAAGCGTTCTTTTTTCGCCAGAGAGGATTGGCTGGCGGTGTGGCGCGCCTTGAGCAGGATATCCTCCGGGCAGGGTTTGTTAAAATGCTTGGCCAGCAGCTGTGCGATCAGACCGGCCTGGTTATATCCGCGTTCGCGCAGGCGGACACCGGACAGCGGCATGGGGACAAACAGGTCAAACTGGTCCATGTCCAGATTATACTGCCGGATAAACCGGATCATATGATCGGCAAAGGTATGCCGCAGGTATGTCTTCTGGTGGAATTTATAAAGATGGAGCAGTTGGCGCAGGAAAGGCGTAAAAGGACTGGAGCAATAGGCAAAGTCAAAATGGATGGTCTGGCGGGTACAGTTGCGGCAGTACACTCCCGGATGAGAAGTGCTTAACGGACGGAAACATTTCACGCAGGACGGAGGCGCGTTCATCACAATGCGCGCGTTACAGGGCAGACAGAGTCCTTTGAAGGGATGGGCGGACGGGATACGTTCACGGCATATTGTACAGATCGGGGGATAAACCAGGTCTTTTAGTCCAATGACAAGTGACCTGATCATGGGCCTATCGTATCATCCGCACTTTTTTTTGTCAAAAAGTATCGAGGAATGATTGCTTGAATCGCACAAATGATGACTGTATAATATCAGCAAAACTACAAGGAAGACTTATGAAAAAATTAATCGTTTTGCTCTCAGCTTTTCTTTTGTTCGCGTCCAGCGCCCAGGCCTTTTTGTACTCCATCAAAATCCTCACCAAGGCGGAAATCAAACAGTTGACGGATGAGGACCTGGCCTCAATTTATCTGGAGGCAAAAATTGAAGAAAAAGCCAGCGCCGAATTTCATGAAGGGGCCGGGTTTTCAAATGCCAAGGAGTATGATAAACGCAAAGAGCTGCTGCGTTTTATCGTCTATCTCCGGCAGGAGATGAGCGCGCGCGGCATTGAGCCTGATCCCGTCGACCTCTGGCTCAAATAAACGGACCGCACAACGGGCTGCGGACGGATCCATGGTGGGGCAGCGGGTCATTTTTTTATTCAACAAGACTAAATTTGATCGTATTTCACAGATGGAAAGGAAGGCCGGATTTGAAGACGCAAGAAATATCCCTCAAAGAAGAAAAAAAACAACTATTGGATCTGATCACCCAGGAAGCGTATTTCCGTGAGAAGATTATCCTTTCCTCCGGGAAAGAGAGTGATTATTATATCGACGCGCGGCTGATTACGTTAAAACCCCTCGGGGCTTATTTGTGCGCCCGCCAAATCCTCAGCCTGACCGGTAATGAGAAAATTGACGCCATCGGCGGACCGACCCTTGGAGCCGACCCGATGATCGGCGCGATAGGGGTCGTCAGCCTGCAGCAGGGTTATCTGATTAATACATTTATTATCCGGAAGGAAGCCAAGGCCCACGGCAAAGGCAAACAGATTGAAGGGCCGCCCCTCAAAAACGGGAATCATGTCATCGTCATTGATGACGTGGCCACGACCGGAAAGGCCTTTGTCCATTCGCTGGATGTCCTTCAGTCGATGGGTGTCCATGTCAGCAAATGCATCTGTATCGTTGACCGCGAAGAAGGCGCCAGGGAAGCCGTCGAAGCGAAGGGTTCAACACTGGTCTCGGTCTTCAAGGCCGGGGAAATCCATCAATAAAATCCATTCATACGATGAGAAAACTTATTTTAGCGTCCGGCTCGCCCCAGCGGAAAAACCTGTTAAAATTAACCGGTGTGCCCTTTGAGATTCATAAGAGCGACGCCGAGGAAATAACAAAGGTCACTACAACGTGTTCGGCCCTTGTTAAGCACAATGCCCGCCTTAAAGCCAGGGACGTCGCGTCCCGGTTAAAAGAGGGGGTTGTGATCGGCGCCGACACGGTTGTTTACATCGGAAATAAAGAACTTGTTTTAAAACCAAAAGATTTGAAAGAGGCAAAGCGTACCCTCAAGATTCTGATGGCGCGGCCGCAGTGGGTTTACACGGGGGTGGCGGTGATTGATATCGACCGCAAAAAAGAAATCCTCGGGGTTGAAAAGACTAAAGTTTACATGAGTCCTTTAAGTGGCCGGGAGATTGACGCTTACCACCAACGGGTTCCGCCGCTGGACAAGGCCGGAGGATTTGATATCGAAGGCCTGGGCGGTATTTTTATTCACCGGATTGAAGGGTGTTACACCAATGTCATCGGACTGCCGATGGCCAGGTTAAAAGAGATGTTGAAGAAAGCCGGGATCAGCCTGCTGGGACTGCTGATGATGTTCAGCGTGACCGGTTGTTCGACCGAATACAATGTGGCGACCCAGCAACAGGAATATTATATTTTTTCAACAGATAAAGAAATCAAGGTCGGTGAAGGCATCGCCCAGCAGTTTAATAAGAAATTTAAAATGCTAGAGGGTATTGATGAAAACGCCCGTGTTGAGGCGATCCTGGAAAAAATCGTGGCCGTCTGCGACCGGCAGGACATTGTTTATTTTATCAAGATTATTGATGAAGAGGATATTAACGCCACGGCCCTGCCGGGCGGTTACATTTATATTTTTAAAGGGGTGCTGGAGCATGCGAAGAATGATGACCAGCTGGCTGGTGTCATTGCCCACGAAATCGGACATATCACGGCCAAGCACGGATTAAAACGGCTGCAGGCTTCTTACGGCGCCCTGCTTTTGCAACTCGCGTCGATTGAGTCCCGCAGCAATATTGGTCCCGGCGTTAATCTGGCGTTAACGTCTCTTTTTTACGAATATTCCCAGAATGATGAACTTGAGGCCGACAAACTCGCCGTTAAGTACATGGAAAAAGCGGGCTATGATCCCAAAGAGATGATGGATTTTTTGGAAACCCTGCGCAAGGAAGATGACAAAAAACCGTTGCGGCGTTTTTCTTATTTCCGGACACATCCGCACATACCGGAACGGATTGCCAATATAAATCAGATTGTTAACGGTGAAATGCAGTTTAGGGATTACATCCGTTTAATTGATCGGGTCGATGAACATAAATAATCTTAAAGTACTGATCGCCGGGATTTTGATCTGTTCGGGATGCGGCGTCCCTGACACATCGGCAAACCAGGTCTGTTTCGAACAATCCTGTTTTCTTGTCGAAACTGCTTCGACGCCGGAACAGAGAAGCCTGGGGCTGATGCACCGGAAAAGCCTGGACCAGGACAAAGGCATGCTGTTTATTTTCCAGGAGGCTCAGGCTTATTCGTTCTGGATGAAAAACACGCTGATCCCGCTCGATATCATCTGGCTGGATTACGCGAGGCGCATTGTCCATATCGAAAAAAATGTGACGCCCTGCGAACATGACCCGTGTGCGAATTACCGGCCGTTGACAGGCGCTTTATACGTTCTGGAAATCAATGCGGGCCTGGCGGACCGGTTTAATATTCAGCTGGGCGACGTCGCTGAATTTAATCTCAAACAGGATCAATCAAAATGAGAATTTCACAACGGATCACCTTGCTGGTTGTTTTTCTGGTCATCGGGATGATTGTCAACACGTTTACCGGATTGAAACAAATGAAGAAGGTCGGGAATGAATTCCGCCAGGTGGCCCAGGGAGATATCGCGCTGTCGGAAATTGTGACCTCCATTTCACAGCACCAATTGGAGAAGGCCATCCTGTTTGAACGGCTGCAGCGGGTCGCCGAAGAGATCGCGTTTGAAAGCGTCACCGAAGCACGCCGGATGCATTTGTATGATCATGTTGAAGTCACCAAGAAAGGGTTCGATCATTTGTCCGGCAAGGTGGCCGTTAAGATTGTGGAAGGACGGAGGCTTTTGGAGGATTTATTGGCGAAGAATTTTTCCGGCAAGAAACGGGAAGAGCTGGTCAGGGTTAAGGAAAATCTAACTGCCATCGAAAAAGCTCACATCAGTTATGATGAATCCGTGAGCGCGATGATTGAGCTGATCAAATCTCAGAAATTGCAGATTTCGTTTGAAGATATTACTAATCTAAGACGGGAAGAAGTCCGGCTGTCCAAGGCGATCGGGGAATTGTTGACCCAGGTTCAGGCGTTTACCCGGAACTCGGTGAACAAAGCGGAAGAGGCGGAAAATGTGGCGGCCGAGATTCTGCTCTACACGCTGTTATTTACAATATTGATCGGGACCATCGTGGCTATTTATTTGATTGTCAGCATTTCTGCCCCCCTTAAAAACCTGGTCAAGGCCGCTGGAGAAATCGGCAAAGGGAACCTGGCTGTCCAGGTGGGGAAGTCCAGCAATATTGAAATTAATAATTTATCGAACGCGTTTAATTCGATGGCCGGCCAATTGTCCAAGGCAAAAGGTGAGTTGGAAGAAAAGAATCAGGCCCTGGCCAAGAACCTCACCCTTCTCGAACATCAGAAAAAAGACCTGGAAAAAGTGAATAAGGAACTGGATAACTTCGTCGGAACGGTAAGCCACGATATCCGGTCCCCTCTGACCGGCATCAGCGGGTACAGCACGATCCTTGAAAAACAATATGCCGAGCAAATGGATAAACGCGCCCAGCGCTGTATTTCCGGAATCGTCAAAGGCACCCAGCGGGTCAACGATATGATTATTGACCTTCTGCAGTTAACGAAAATTACCCGGGTCCGCAACCCATACGAAGCGGTGAATATGGATAATCTGGTTGATTCCATCCTTGACCGGCTTGATTTCAAAATTAACGAACATACCGTAAAGGTCAAGATCCAGGATAATCTTCCCGTTGTTTTTTGCGACAGGATCAAGATTGGTGAGGTTTTTCACAACCTGATCACGAATGCCATCAAGTTTACTTCCAAACTTGATCACCAGGCGGTGATCGAGATCGCTTGCGCGGAAAAGAAGGATTTTTATGAGTTTTCTGTGAAAGATAACGGGATCGGGATCGCGAAAGAAGACCAGGAGTTGGTTTTTGGTATATTCAAAAGGCTGGAAAGCGCCAGGGATTATGAAGGGACCGGCGCCGGTTTGAGTATTGTTAAAGGTATTATTGATGAACATAAAGGCAGTATCTGGATCGATTCTGTAGTAGGCCAGTACACGTGTTTTCGTTTTACGATTTCCAAAAATCTGACGAATGAGTCAGCTTCTTCTTAATAGCGGATTGTTTTCAGCCCGATCAATTGAGAACAGTCAAATCTCTCGCCATAGATATAACTCAATGTAAATAAATAAGTTATGGATCAATAAATATTGCTCAATAAAGGGAACTTTTGCCGGAATCCCTATGTCTAAAGGGTTGTAACGACAAACAACAAAGGCCGCCCTTGATTATTAAGGTTAGGTCGAGCCTCGTTCATCTCCTTACTATAAGGAAATGAATAAAAAATGAACGGGAGTTATCCATGAAGACAAGAAACGGTTTATTTCAAATTTTACTCTTAGCGGTCCTGGGAGGGGCATTTTTGATTCAGCCAAAAACAGCCGATGCCGGAGGGGCGATTTCTTTCAGTTATTCATCCGGTTATAGCGGCGGCGGACATCATAAAGGGAAACATGGGCATAAGAAGAGCCATTACAGGGGACACGGCCATAATCATCATCGGATTCATCACGATTGGTTTTTCGTGAACCACTATGAACCAAGACCTTATTTCCCTGAACGAATCTATTCGCTTCCCAGACAGGCCAAATTCGTGTGGGTCTCAGGAGCACGGTATTATTATTATCGGGGAATCTATTACCAACCGAGCGTGTGCGGGACCTATTATACGATTGTTGATGACCCTTATGAAAGACCTCAGGTCAACAACACTACGATTAACCATATTTATCAGGGAAACAGCAGTCAGGCGGTTGGCGATCAGGCCGGGAGTCAGTCTGAATTTGACGTGAATATTCAAAACAGCAAAGGGGAAATGGTTACGGTCAAGATCAAGAAGCTGGATAATGGTTATATCGGGCCGCAGGGAGAGTTTTATCCCGAGTTTCCAAAAATCGCCCAGTTAAAAGAAATGTATACAAAATAATGTCAGGCGGAAAAAGATGATAAAATTATATAATCAAATTTATGGTGGACTTGAAAAATCAATCCGGACTATATATGGACGAATTATCAAACGATATACTGGAAAAAGCCGCTCAAGGGAATATTACGGCCTTCGAACAGATTTACAAAACCTACAGCCGATTTGTGTACAATGTGGCTTATCGTATGGCGGGGAATATAGAAGAAGCGGAAGAGATTACACAGGAAGTTTTTATCACGATTCATCAGAAGTTGGAGAAGTTCCGGTTCGAATCGTCGTTTAAAACGTGGATTTACCGGATTACGGTTAACAGTTCAATCAATTATTTTAAAAAAATGCGAAAGAATCAAAATAAAACCGTGACCTTTGAAGATCAATATGAATATGAGCAGCCCGTTCATGATGTTTATAACCAGATGGATAAAGAGGCTAATTCATCCCTGATCCAGAAATTGCTGGACCAGTTGAATCCGGACCAAAAGGCTTGTATGGTTTTGAGAAACATAGAAGGATTAAGTTACGAACAGATTGCCGATTCGTTAAATATCAATATCAATACAGTCAGGACCCGGCTAAAACGGGCCCGGGAAAAGTTGTTGAGCATTAAAGACGAGGTGATGCAAAATGAATTGTGAAAAAACCCAGGAATTAATTTTAACCGATTATGCGGACGGCCGGCTTGCGGGAGATCAGAAAGTACAATTGGAGACCCATCTGGCCGGATGTGTACATTGCCGGGAATTTGCCCGGGTCGTGAACGAAAAGATCCTGCAGCCTTTTGCTCAGGCCGAACGGTTATCACCTTCCGAATCGGTCTGGAATAAGATTAGGGAAGAAATAGCACAAGAAGAACCGGTCAGTTCGTTCAGAAGTTTTATAAGGTTCATCGGGAGTCTTAAACCCTTGCAGGGGTCAGTATTATTGTATTCAGCCCTGCTGGTCCTGGTGACCCTGACGGTGTTGAGGGTCAAGCCTGCGCCAGACGGCATCAATATAGCGGTACAGACAACAGCGCCGGTGACGATCGCCAAGATTGAAGTCAAAGAGAATCTTCCGGCAGTAGATTATGACGAGGAATATCTGGCTTTCATGGTGGATGAATTTGCGGGCAACTATGCCCCGTATAACGACGGGTACGGAACAGCGATTGAAGAATATTTTTTATAAATTGAAACTTAAGCATGGTTGGGCTTGTCTAAGAAAATGAGTATACTATACAAGTTTCAACGCATTAATTAAGGAGATCAAAGATGAATTTAAAAAGAAAAAAATTTTTATGGTTGGCCCTGGGCGGGATGATTCTTTTGTTGACAGGAACCCCGCAGGCTTATTCAGATGATATTTCCGGCCAGGATGAACATCCGCGTGCAGAGATGCGGGCCAAGTTTAAGGCCAAAATGGAAGAACGCATTAAAGAAATGCACAAGGAGCTTGGATTATCCGAAGACCAGCAGAAAGAACTGGATGCCCATCGCGAACAGCAAGCCAAAGACCGGGAAGAATTTTTCGGCCAGATGAGATCCAAGAGGAAAGAACTTGCCCAGGAACTTCAGAAACCGGAATTGAATTTGGACCGGGTGAAGGTCATCCATTCCGAAATCAAGGAGATGATGAACAAAAAGGCCGACCAGAAACTGGAACACATTTTGTATGTCAGAAAAATTCTGACTCCCGAACAGTTTTCCAAATTTATGGGGTTGATGGAAAAACATAAGAACCAATGGCGTGAAAAAGGCTCCAAGGATTGGCGCGGCGGTAAAAGGGAAAAAGGTCCGGCATCGGATCGGGACGACCAGAATTAATTGATTTTTTGAATACATACAAGGGATAGGCTGATCTAACGCCTATCCCCTTTTTTATTTCCGGGAAATTATCAAGAAACAGGGATAGTCGCATTGTCCGGCTTTAAATTTGTTCATGATTTCCAAAATAAAGTTTTATTGCTAGAATATAAACACTATGGAAGTATTTCTTGGAATATTCATCCAGTTTTGCGCGGAAATTGTTTTTCAATCATTATGTATGTTGCCCTTTGAATGGATTTTTTTTCCTAAACGGCGGGACCATATGGGCCGGCCGATTAAAGATGACATGTATATGTTCCTGTTTTGTGTCATTCTCGGGATGTGCATGGGGGCCGTCAGTCTGGTGGTCATCCGGCAAAACCTGATTTATAATGAAATCATCCGTTTTTTAAATCTGTTCATCACACCTTATCTGGTGGGAAAGATTATTTACTGGATGCATGACAGACGAACATTTATGGATGACCGCATCTATTTATTCGACCGTTTCTGGAACGCCTATATTTTTTCATTCAGCGTAACCATGATCCGGTTCATTTTTCTTTAATGGGATGAAGTTATGTTTATAAAATCTTTGTATGTAATTCTGATCTCCGTTTTTCTGTTAACCCCTTCGACGGCACTTGGCGCACCAACTGTTTTTCAATTAATCCGAGAGGATAATCTTGACGGGTTAAATTCTTTGATCGCCGGCGATCCGCAGGTGATCAATTCTTTTGAGGAAAATGAGGCGGGCAATAAACCGATCCATGCGGCGGCCAGACAATGTTCTGTTGCGATGATCGATGCTCTCCTGAGGGCCGGGGCAAAGGTGAATGCCGTCAACTATTACGGACAAAGCCCGGTTCACATAGCCGCCACCAACTGTCCGGTGGAGGTTTTAAAATATCTGGTTGAGAACGGAGCGAACATAAAGATGCGGACGGAAACCGATCATTTTACCCCGCTGCATTTTGCCGCCAACCGCCAGGACGCAGCGGATGTGATTGATTATCTGTTGAGCCAGGGGCTGGATATTGATGCGCCGACCAAATTGCACAACACGACCCCGCTGATTAACGCGATCAAACACGGTAATCGTCCGATGATTGAATTTTTTATAAGCCGCGGGGCAGATCCCAAGGCCGGATATGTCCTGACTGAAGCGGTCCAGTCCGGTGCGACAACGACTGATTTGTTCCAATACCTCATTGAAAAAGGTGCCAATGTGAACGGTGGTGCTGCGCTGATGACGTCCATCAGTTACGGTAAACTGGATTTTGCCCGGCTCCTGGTGCAGTACGGGGCTGATGTCAATCAGGACGGAGTCATGAGCGCGGCGGTCAGCACCGGGGATATTGAATTTGTTAAACTTCTCCTTGAAAAAGGCGGGGATGTGAATCAGGGTGACCGGACACCATTAATGTCCGCCGCCCAGGCCAATTATCTTAGAATGGCAAAATTCTTATTGTCCAACAAAGCCGACGTCAACAAGGCGACAAAATATGGAAACTACACGGCTGTTTCTCTGGCGATTTGGCAGGGGCATCGTGACATGGCCTTATTTTTATTAAAAAACGGAGCGAAACCGGATATCTTTGTTCACGCCGGACTCGGCGATGTCGGGAGTTTGAAAAAATATGAACTGAAAGCATTGATCCATTCAAAGGACGAGGTCGGGCGGACCCCGTTATACGCGGCGATTATCGGACAGCAGAAGCAGGCGGTGAAATACCTGGTCGAAAAAGGGGCCCTGGTGAACGATAAAACAAAAATAGAGTTTGTGACGCCGCTGCATACCGCCGTTGATACCCGCAATCGTGATATCGTTCATTTTTTGCTGGACCGCGGTGCCGATATCCGGGCTAAAATGAGCCCATCCTTGTATGTGCGCAGCGGATTCACCCCGCTTGATATTGCCCGGGAGAATAAGGATGATTTTATGATTAAACTTTTAGAAAAATACAATTCAAAATGAAATGGAAGAAAATCTAAGCCCCACCGACATCTTCTACAAAATGCGCAACATCGCGCTCAATCTTGATCCGGAAGATATCGGGGTTCATTCCAATAAAGAATTACGACGGATATACGGGATATTGATGGAAATCGGTCATCCTGACGGAGCGTTGAGTCTGATCGTTCTGGCTGACGGGACAGTCAGCCTTTATTATGAAAAAGGCGGCGGTGTTATCGGCGCCGGTCATGAAGCCGGAGTCAAAGATGCCTCCAGACAGTTTCTAATCAAAACAGAGCAGTTTATTGAAGAATTCAAGGAAGCGACCGTCGGGATGCTTCCGGCCGACGGGCATATTATTTTTTATGTATTGACGTATAAACAGGGGATTCTCACGGCTGATGCCGGTGAGTCAATTCTGGGTGAACGCAAACACAATTTGTCCGAGGTGTTTTATGCCGGCCACAATGTCCTTAGTGAATTGCGCAAGATTGAGGAATTCCGGCATGCCGAATAGTTGTAGCCATGAATAGAGAAGTGATCGTTCTGATTCCGCCGTCAGAAGGTAAACAGCCCGGTGGAAACAAACCGCCGCTCAGGAAAGTTTCCAAAGAGAATCAGCCGTTGATTGATCATTTGAATAAAATTGCGCCGGCGGATTGGTCAAAATGGCTGGGAGTAAAGGGAAAAGTTCTGGAGCAGGCCGTCCAGGCGAACAGGACCATTTTAACCGCAAAGACTCTTGCGGCGATTGAACGGTATACAGGGGTCGTATACAGCGCGATTGATTATGTTTCGCTGAGTCCGAAGGGGAAAGATTTTTTTAACCGACATGTACGGATCGTATCGGCCCTATTCGGCCTCGTTAAACCGGATCAGTTAATTCCAGATTATAAATGGCCGATGGAAAAAGGCGGCTTTGATAAACATTGGCGATCAATCATCACCCAGAAGCTGAAAGATGCTTACGTGATTGATCTTTTGCCTCAGGCCCACAAAAAAGCGGTTCAATATGAACACGGAATTTCCGTCGACTTTTGTTTGATGAAAGATGGAAAGAATAAACCGGCCGGGCACAGCGGAAAACACATCAAGGGCCGGTTCGTGCGTTTTTTGTGTGAAAACCAGATCGTCAGCGAGAAAGAATTTCCCCGGTTTAAAGAATCCGGGTTTAAATATTCCGGTAACCGTTTTATCAAACAGATGTAAACAGTAAAAGGTCGGCAGAATATGAATATCAAACGCCTCGTCGTCCGTATCCTTTTTATCGCGGTCATGGTTTTGATGTTTATTAAGACCCAGTCCGTTCCTCCGATCAGAGAGTTAACCCATTTAAGGGTGCATGACCGGCAGGGGCATGTCCGGATTAAACGTTTTTTAAAATACGGCAATCATGGCGAAATGGATGTCCATTTTGATGAACAGGGGAAACCGATTACCGGGGCCTGTTTTAATTATCATCAGGTTTATAAGATACGACAAGTCGGGATGTGCCGCAACGGGCTGTTTCACGGTCAGGTCCTGGGATACACAGATAACAGCGGCCGTCCGACCGTCGTCGGATATTTTGAAAACGGGCTGCGTGAAGGGGAGTTCAGGACATACCAGGCCGGGCAGTTGGTGGGTACATTAGACTTCAAAAAAGGAAAAATGGACGGGATGCTTCGCGGGTACTACGCGAACGGGAATCTTCGGTATGAAAAGAAATTTAAGAATAACCTGCGTGAAGGATTATCCAAACATTATTACGAAAACGGCAGGCTCAAGGATCTGGGATATTTTAAAGCAGGAAAACAGAACGGCCGATTCTGGTACTGGGATGACCAGGGGGTATTGGCCTGGGAAATGACGTTCAAAGACGGCTGGGAGGCCGAACACAGCGAACAGTTTGACGTAAAGTCCGTTATCAGCGGGGACACTATTCTCTTGGGCAATAATCAACGGGTCCATCTAAAAGGGATTGAGGAGGTGGCCTCCGGTAAGGATTCGACGGAAACTCCACGCCAGATTCTGAAGGAAATTCTTCAGGAGGACGGACGGTTCAAGAAAGTCCGCCTGGAGTTCACCGGTCCGCCGGCTGCAACCGGTGATTGGGAAGCCTATCTGTTTGTTGATACCGGCCACACCCGGTATACCCTGCGCGATCTCAACCAATGGAACGGCCCCAAAGACTATTACCTTGGTTATTTTCCGGTGAGGGTCAGTCATTTTGTCAACGCGACTTTGGTCAGGAAAGGCGCGGCCCGGGCCACCGGTGACGCGGCGCATCCGAAATATACCGAACTTCTCAAAAGCCTGGAATTATAAACCCATCAATCAAAAATTGAATTATTTAGATTTATTTAGTAAAATGAAGGCCTCTTAAACACCCCCCTCGATTCCCCTTTTTAAAAAGGGGAAGATTTATGCCTAATACTAAATATTTATCCACCATCTGCCACTGGCCTGATGAAGACCGGCCCCGCGAGAAGCTGGCCAAATACGGCGAACAATCCTTAAGCAATTCGGAATTGCTGGCGATTTTGATCCGGACCGGGATCAAAGGCGAAAGCGCCGTTGACCTTGCCCGGCAAATTCTCGGCCGGTTTAAAACTTTCCGGGATATGAGCGACACAGACGCCTCACGCTGGAAAGGGATCAGGGGACTCGGGCCGGCGAAGATTGCTCAAATTAAAGCTGCCCTTGAGATCGGCCGCCGGTTCAGGGAAGATGAGCACAAAGTCCAGGCGGCCAAAATAAAATCATCCGCGGATTTGGTCAGCATCCTGATGCCGGGCATGCGGGACCTGAAAAAAGAAGTCTTCAAGACCGTGCATCTGAATGCGTCTCATCAGATCATCACGATTGTGGATGAATCCAAAGGAACGGTCAACTACACCACACCGATTATCCGTGAGATTTTTCAGAAAGCGCTCGAGCAATGCGCGGTTTCCGTCATCTGTGCCCACAATCATCCTTCCGGGGACATCCGTCCAAGCCGGGAAGACCGGGATTTTACCCGCAAACTGGCCGAGGCCGGACGGATTATGCAGGTGAAGGTACTGGATCACCTGATCATTGGGGACAATTGTTATTTCAGCTTTGCCGATGAGGGGGAAATGTCTTGATGCGCCACTTCTAACTATTTTTTGATTTTATGAAACTTTTTCTGCGGAATAATGTCTAAATACCTGATAGTGGAAAACATATGAATCAGGATGCAGTGAACAATGACTGAAAACCGCACTAACCGAATGAAATTGACAATAAATGTGTTTTTGATATCCCTTCTGGGGATGATGGCTGGAAGGACGGCCTGCGCGCAGGAAGCCTTGCAGTGGAAGGACGTCGTAGCCAGAACGCTGGAACATCAACCCCAATTAAAAGGGGCCGCCCTAAGGATAAACGAAGCCCGGCAGGACCAAAAAATCTCCAAAAGCGCCTTGTTTCCCCAAATTTCCGGTTCGTCTGCTTACCGCCGTTCGGAATCCTCGGATACGGACTGGAACGGTTCGTACAATCATGGATTGTCGGGATCAATGTTAATTTTCGACGGCCTAAAAACACCGTATGCCGTAAAAGCCGCGGGCAAACGGATTGATGAACAGCAATTTTCTTACGAGGTCGTTTCGTCGGATGCGTTACAGGACATCCGCGCGGCCTTTGTCGAATTGATGGAATCGCAGGAATTAATCACGTTGACCAGGACGATCCATGACCGCAAAAAACAAAATCTTGAACTGGTCCAATTAAGATATGAAGGCGGCAAAGAACACAGGGGCGCTTATTTGACGGCGGAAGCCGAATTGGCCGAGGCCGGGTTTGACGTCCGGGAAGCTGAACGCAATCTGACATTATCCCGCCGGAGGTTATTGATCGCCATGGGGTTTGAGGAGATGGAAACGATTTCAGTATCAGGAACATTTGCGATCAGTGAACCTTATTCGGAAAAACCCGATCTGAATCAAATATTGGACCGGATCCCTTTCCTTAAACAGTTGGCCGCGGCGCGCGAGGCGTCCATGTACAATAATAAATCGGCCAAAGGCGACCTTTGGCCGACGATAAAAGCGACCAGCTCCTTGGGACGGTCGGGAGAATCATTTTCCGGTGATGAGCACGATCTTTCGCTGGGAGTGTCTTTGTCCATCCCCTTGTTCGAAGGGGGAAGAAACCTGGCCAATATTCAGAAGTCGCATATTTCTTTTTTACGGGCCCAGGTGACCGAACAAAGCGGCCGCCAGCAGGTCCTTCTGACGCTGGAAGACAGATGGAAACGGTTGATGGACGCGATTGAAACGGTGGCGGTCCGAAAAAAGTTTTTATTGGCAACGGAAGAACGCGCCAAAATCGCGGCGGCCCAGTATGGAACGGGTTTAATTGATTTTGACGACTGGATCATTATTGAAAACAATCTGGTTTCGGCCCGGAAGAATTTTCTTTTTGCCCAGACCGGTATGCTGACCGCCGAAGCCGGCTGGATTCATTCCCTAGGAGGAACCTTGAATGAAGAAATTTATTAAAAAATCAATCTGGCCAATTCTGGTCATTACTGTTGTGACCGGTATCAGCGGTATGTATTGGCAGAAAAAAAAGAAGTCGGCCGACAAAGAAGAAGTCACCCGGATCAATCCCGCCTACGGCCGGATCAAACAAACGGTGACAACAACAGGCGTGGTCGAACCCCAGAACCGGCTTGAGATTAAACCGTCGGTGGGCGGTCGGGTCGAGAAGATATTCTTTGAAGAGGGCGACACGGTCCGGTCCGGGGAGATCCTGGCCTTGTTGAGTTCAACCGAGAGGTCTTCCTTATTGGATGCGGCCAAACTTAAAGGGCAGGAGGCCTTGAGTTATTGGGAAGAGGTTTATAAACCGATCCCGCTCGTTTCCCCCATAGACGGGGAAGTGATTGTGCGCAATTTTGAACCCGGTCAATCGGTCACGACGGCCGATCCCGTCCTGGTTTTGTCCGACCGGCTGATCGTCGTGTCTCAGGTGGATGAGACGGACATCGGTTACGTGAAGAAAGGCCAACGGGCCCTGCTGAAGTTGGACGCTTATCCGGATATAGAGGTATCGGGGACGGTTTCCCATGTCTCTTTTGAATCGTTATTGGTCAACAATGTAACCATTTATGAAGTCAGTATTATCCCGGATAAAATTCCGGAGGTGTTCCGTTCGGGGATGAGCGCGAATGTCGATATCATCCGGGACCAAAAGGAAAAAGCCCTGTTATTGCCGAGTTACGTGATTCAAAGCGGCAAGAACGGGAATCCGTTTGTCATGCTTGAAGGGCCCGGCGGCACAAAAGATCGTGCGCGGATCACAACAGGGATATCCGACGAAGATAACACCGAAATTGTTTCAGGTCTAACAGAAAAGGATACTGTGTTATGGAACCAGGAATCGAGACAAAAGTTGTCCCAATCCCGCAAAAGCGGATCCAACCCCTTCATGCCGGAACGCCGAAGGAACAACCGGTGATCCGGTTAGAAGGGATTACCAAGACCTACAGCAGCGGTCCCACCGGAGTATGCGCGCTCAACCAGGTGTCCCTGACAATTGAGCGGGGAGAATTTGTGGCGATTATGGGCGCGTCCGGTTCTGGCAAGTCAACGTTGATGCATATCCTCGGTCTGCTCGACGCCCCGACCGGCGGGCAATTCTATTTGTGCGGGCAGGACGTGAGCCGTTTGTCGGATGATGAACGGGCGGTCCTGCGCAATTCGGTGATGGGATTTATCTTTCAGAAATTTTATTTGTTGCCGCGATTACCCGCTCACGCGAACGTCAACCTTCCCCTGATCTACCGTGGTATTTCAAACGGACACACCAAGGCCAAAGAAACCCTGGGGTTAGTCGGACTGGGGGAACGGATCAATCATAACTCCAACCAGCTTTCCGGCGGACAGCAGCAACGCGTGGCGGTTGCCCGGGCGTTGATCGGCGATCCGCTCATCCTGTTTGCGGATGAACCGACGGGAAACCTGGACAGCCAGAGCACGAAAGAAATTATTACACTGTTGGAAAACTTGCACGCGCAAGGGCGGACCATCATCATGGTCACGCATGAACCTGACGTCGCCGAACACGCGCAGCGCGTGCTGGTGATGAAAGACGGGGTGATCATTGAAGACCGCCGTCAGAAACCGAACACCGCTGCGCAGGATACGGAAGAAAAATCCGGTTATTTAAAGTTTGAAAACCTGTTTAAGAAAAAAGAAGGGGCCGGCCAGGCGGACATTAAAGACCATTTCCGTCAGGCCTGGCATGCGATCTTGGCGAACAAGGTGCGGACCTTATTATCCGTCTTGGGCGTGTTGATCGGCGTCGGGGCTGTCATCGCGATGATGGCCCTCGGATCCGGGGCCAACGCCGCGATCGTCGAACGGATGTCGAGCCTGGGAGCCAATGTCCTTTCGATCCGGGCGGGGTCCACAAACCGGGGAGGGGTCAGCCTGGAATCGGGGTCCGTGACCCGTTTTACAATTGAAGATGCCAAAGAGATCGCGAACCTGCCTCTGGTGAAAGCATCGACACCGAACGTGTCGGGCCGGGCCCAGATGGTGTACGGGAACAAGAACTGGAACAGCCGGGTGGAAGGGGTCAATGAACAATATGAATCGATCAAGGCGGCCACACCCACGGTGGGCCGGTTTTTTACCGAACAGGAAACATCCCGGCGGGAAAAAGTCGCTGTCATCGGCATGACCGTTTACAGGGAACTCTTCGGCGAAGAATATCCGGTTGGAAAAATAATCAAGATTAACCGGATCAACTTCAAGGTGATCGGGGTGATGCCCAGCAAAGGACAGGGCGGATTCCGGGATAACGACGATGTGGTCATGATTCCCGTGACGACCGCGATGCACCGCGTGCTCGGCAAAGATTATGTCGACAGCATCGATGCGGATATTGTGTCGCAGAAATCCATTGAAGAAGCCAAAGAACAGATCACACAACTGCTCATCAAACGGCAGCGGCTTCGCCCGGAACAATATGAAAGCATCAACGTGCGCGACATGACGGAAATAAAAGATGCCCTGAGTTCTACCACCAAAACGATGACATGGCTTCTGAGTTCCATCGCGGTAATTTCTCTGGTCGTCGGTGGAATAGGAATCATGAATATCATGCTGGTCTCTGTCACGGAGAGGACCAATGAAATCGGTCTGCGCAAGGCCATCGGCGCGCGCCAAAGGGACATCATGGTCCAGTTCCTGATCGAAGCCGTCATGTTGACAGTCCTCGGGGGGATCATCGGGATTCTGCTGGGATGCGGGGTGTCATTTCTATTGTCGCACATTGCGGGCTGGGCCACGAAGATCTCTCCTGTGGCGGTGGGCGTGTCTTTGCTTTTTTCGGTCCTCATCGGGGTTATTTTCGGTTTATGGCCGGCCTACAAAGCCGCGCAATTGAATCCGATTGATGCCTTGCGGTATGAATAGGAACCGTTTGCGATTTTATGACGAATGACGAGGCATGCCGTTATTCAATACACAGGCCGTTCGCGAACGGCCCCTACTAATTTCTAATTTTTCTCCCACCATTTTTTGCGCTTTGTTATACTGTATACAATGCCAATCAAGCGATCTTACAGAATAAAAACGACTCTGTTGCCGCGGGCTTCGTGCTTTCCGGGCATCGGTGTGGTTTTTATCTTAATGATATTGAGCGGATGCGCGCGGCACACGCCATCGGCGCTTTACGCGCCGCCCAGCCTTTTACCATCAACGGTTCCGCAGATGAAAACAGCCGGTTACTGGATCAGCCGGCATTCGGCCCCGGACAAGATTATTCTCACCCCTGAACAAATCAAAGCCCTCAACCAGTCAATCAGGAATCAAATGAAGCTTAGTTGGGACTTGGTCTTATGGCCTGCGTATTATTCCGGTGAACAAATCCGGCAGGATTTAAAGGAACAGTTAGAAGGCTTAAAAAAGGCCCGGCTGATGCAGCTGGATGGGACAAGTGTGCCGGATTCTTATTGGGACTCGATAACAAAGAATGTGAATCCGGAAACCGTTCCTGAAAAAATAAAACGCCAGTACGGTTTTGTCGTCCGGTATGCCAACCAGCGGTTGTTGCCCACCGCTGACGGTCTGTTTGCCAAGGCGCATGATGTGGATTTTGACGAACTGCAGAACAGCGCGCTGGACATCGGTACGCCGGTTGTCATCCTGCATACGAGCTTGGACGGGCAGTGGGTTTATGTTCAGGCGGCCTTGAGTTCTGGATGGCTGAAAAAGCAGGATGTCGGTGCGGCCGGCAAAGATGATTTTGAGCGGATGTCTTCGAAACCGTTTGTCGTGATGATTGATCCTAAAGTTGATGTTTTTCTAAACAGCGCCATGACCAGCCATAAAGGATATTTGCGCATGGGCGCGAGGCTGCCGTTTATCAAAGAATATGACGGCATCACCGAGGTGCTCGTCCCCGATATGGATTCCGACGGAAAGACTGTATTGGTTCCGGGGTATATCATGACGCAGCAGGTCAACAAAGGTTATTTACTTTATACGCCGCGGATGATGATGATACAGGCCTTTAAAATGCTCAATCAGCCTTATGGTTGGGGGGGGATGTACGGTGAGCAGGACTGTTCCCGTTTCCTGCAGGAGATCTTTGCAACGGTGGGAATCAGATTGCCCCGCAACTCCTCGGCCCAGATTCAGATCGGTGAACGGCTGAACGATTGGCCCGATCAGGCCGCGGACAGCGAAAAATTATCGTTGTTAAAAGAGTCCGGCATAGGCGGGGTGACCGTGCTGGGCATGAAAGGGCATATTATGCTTTATCTCGGGATGGTCGACGACCAGGCGTATGCCATACACGCGGCCTGGGCCTACCGTCAGCCGGGAGAATCGGGAGATGATATTTTTGTTTTAAATAAAGTGACGGTTTCCAGCCTGAACCTGGGGGAAGGATCCAAGCGCGGTTCGTTGCTTAAAAGATTGAACGCCGTGCGATTAATCGGAGATACCCGATGAAACCTCGTCCGTGGACGATCACTCACGCGGCGGTCAAGCCGCTGCAGTCCCGTCTGATCCAGCCTTTTCGCACCGCCCTGGGCGACCACCATACGCTGGATAATCTTTTATTAACTCTTCAGGTTGAAAAAAATACCGCCTATTACGGTGAATCAGCGGTTGCCTCGCACATTTCTGGCGAGACGGTCACCGGCACACAAAAGAATTTGAAATCGGCCGCCGAATGGCTGGTCGGCCGGGATATCCGGGAGTATGTATCCATATCGGCGAAGCTGCATGAACGCTGGGGAAAAAATCCGGCGCTGATCGCGGCGGTTGAGACCGCGCTGTACGATGCGCTGAGTTCCCAATTGAATGTTCCCTTGTGGAAATTGTTCGGAGACACCTGCCGTAAAATCACGTCGGATATTACAATTGTCATTGCGGATCTGGCGGAGACAGAAGAGAGCGTAAAGCGTTTATATCGGCAGGGCTTCCGGCAGTTCAAGGTCAAGGTGGGCCGGGATTTTGATCTGGATATCAAACGTGTCGCTGCTGTCAGGAAACTCGCGCCCAAAGGAAGTATTTATCTCGACGCCAATCAGGGGTTCAGCGCGGCGCAGATGTTAAAATTTCTCCGGGAACTGAAACGGGAAAAAATTCCCATCGCGCTGCTGGAACAGCCGGTCCCTTGTGAAGATTTTGAAGGATTGAAAAAAATCACCCGTTCAACGGACATCCCGGTCTGTGCCGATGAAAGCGCGCGCAGCATCTCCGATGTCGCGGCTATTATCAAGGCCGGGGCCGCGGATGTGATCAACATTAAATTGATGAAGACCGGGATCACGCATTCGGTCGAGATTATGCGGCTGGCGCGGGCCGGCGGACTGGGGCTGATGATCGGCGGGATGCTCGAGAGTTCGGTCGCGATGACGGCCTCGGCGCACCTGGCCGCCGGGACCGGGTGTTTTCAATACATTGATCTCGATACCCCGTTTTTTATTTGTGATGAGGTCGCCGGGAATCCGTATCTGTCGGACAACGGAGTTTATGATTTAAGTAAGGTTAAAAAGGGAGTCGGGACCAAACCGGTCCAAAGGAAAAAGATTTGATCCGTCAGCCGGTGTTCATTTTCATCGTGTTGGGAATGCTGGAAATGGTGATCCTCACCGCGGCCGGTCATCCCAGGACCAAATCGTTTTTTCGTTATATTCCGGCCGTGTTCTGGATTTATTTTCTTCCGATGGTGCTGGCCTCGTTCAGCCTGATTGACAATAAATGCCCGGTGTACGGCCAGGTGATCCAATACGGTTTGCCGGCGAGTTTGTTTCTTTTATTATTAGGCGTTGACCTCAAGGCGATTTCGCGTTTGGGACGAACGGCGGTCTTGATGTTTTTAGCCGGAAGTTTCGGAGTCATGCTGGGGAGCACATTGGTGTTTGCCTTGTTCCGGCCGGTTGTGGGCAACGAATTTTATTCCGGTTTCGGCGCGTTAAGCGCCTCCTGGATGGGGGGCAGCGCCAACATGATCGCCGTCAAGGAAGCGATCGGGACACCGGACAATATTTATCTGCCGATGGTGGTCGTGGATACGGTCGTGCCGTATGTCTGGATGGGGTTTCTTGTTTTACTATCGAACTGGCAAGGGGCCATTGACCGTTTTAATCACGCGGACCGTACAGTGCTGGAAGCGATCCGTCAGCGGATTGAATATGTACAGACATCCAGAAATGTCGTCTGGAGTATCAAGAACATAATTTTGATCACGGGTCTCAGCTTTATCATCAGCTTTGCCCTGGGCTGGGTATCGAATCACCTGCCGGTCGTTCAAGGGGTCATTTCAACATTTACCTGGACGATCATTTTAATTTCCATTGCAGGATTGGGCTGTTCCCTGACCCGGTTGAACCGGTGCGAGGCGATGGGTTCCACCAAGATCGGTTACGTGTTATTGTATTTCGTGTTGATGACCATCGGCGCAAAGGCAAGCATTGAACATCTGGGTGATTCACTGGTGCTGATCCTGGCCGGATTTATGATTGTCTTTATTCATGGGGCGGTCCTATTTTTAGCAATGCGCTGGCTGAAGGCGCCGGTGATGCTGGCGGCGGCCGCGAGCCAGGCCAACCTCGGCGGGGTGGCCTCAGCGCCGGTGGTGGCGGAGATTTATCAGCCCGGATTGTCAACGATCGGCTTGCTGATGGCTATTCTGGGCAATATCATCGGGACATATTTGGGAATACTGGCCGGGCAGATGTGCCGGTTAATGACTATGTAAAGAACGGTTTCCTCGGCCCGCAGCTTCGCTGCGAAGCGGCGAAGCGGGCAAACCGTTCCTTACCAAATAACATTGAAGACTTGTATGAATGTTTCGTTTAAAAATTACCGATTTTCATTAATCCTGTTAGGGTCTTTAATCTTTGGCGCCGTCATCGGTTTTGTTTTCGGCGCACGCGCGCAAGTCCTCAAGCCGTTCGGCGACATTTTTCTCAATCTGTTATTTACCGTTGTTGTCCCGCTTGTTTTCTTTTCCATTTCTTCCGCAGTCGCGGGAATGAACGATACCCGCCGGCTAGGGCGAATCCTCCAGGTAATGTTGGCCGTTTTTATCCTGACCGGGATTATTTCTTCTCTAATAATGGTGACCGGGGTCCTGATCTTTGATCCCGCGCAGGGGTTAAATGTGGAGATGTCCGGTTCGGTGGAGAGTGACTCAGGGCCAATCGGGGACCGGCTGGTGCGCGCCTTTACGGTGAGCAATTTCGGCGATCTCTTGAACCGCAAGAACATGCTCGCGCTGATCGTGTTCGCGATGCTGACCGGTCTGGGAGCTTTGTCCGCCGGGGAGAAAGGCGCCGCGTTTCGCCAGTGGCTCATTTCCGGCAACGCCGTCATGATGAAGGTCATCGCTTATATCATGCTTTACGCGCCGGTCGGCTTGAGCGCGTATTTCGCTTATCTGACCGGGGTGTTTGGCCCGCAATTGTTGGGCACGTACGGCCGGGCGATGCTTTTGTATTACCCGACCGCCTTTTTTTATTTGTTTGTGTTTTATTCCCTCTATACATGGCTGGCCGCCGGCCCGCGCGGGATGAAGATGTTCTGGGGCAATATTCTCCCGACGGCGTTGACCGCGCTTGGCACAGGCAGCAGTGTGGCCGCGATCGCTCCCAACCTGGAAGCGGCGAAACAAAACGGTGTGCCCGAAGATATCCGGGAAGTCGTCATTCCGATCGGCAGCACCATCCACATGGAGGGGTCGTGTTTATCGGCCATCCTGAAGATCGCGGTTTTGTTCGGGCTCTTCGGGATGGAATTTTCCGGGGCGGGCACCATCGCCACGGCCGTGGGGATCGCGTTATTAAGCGGGACCGTGATGAGCGGTATTCCCGGCGGGGGATTTCTGGGAGAAATGCTGATCGTGTCTTTATACGGGTTTCCCCCCGAGGCCTTGCCGGTGGCGGCGATGATCGGGACACTCGTTGACCCGCCCGCGACCATGGTCAACGCGGTCGGCGACAATGTCAGCTGTATGCTTGTGGCCCGATTCCTGGGCGGAAAGGATTGGCTGGATCATGCGTCTTAAATCATTGATTCTTTTGTTTCTGATTATGTCAAGCACGGGCCAGGCATCTTATGTCCGGGCCGAAGATATTCCACTGCCTCCGGAGTTGGCCGGGATGGAACCGCATACCCGTCAGGTGGTGGTGGTCACAACCGATCATCCCGAAGCAGTTGACGCGACGGTCAATCTCTGGCATAAAACCGTAGAAGGTCCGGACGAAGTCTGGCGACGGTTTAACGCGGAACCGATCCCGGCGGTGGTGGGCCGTAACGGTCTGGCCCCGGCGGGACAGAAAAGGGAAGGCGACGGGCGGACCCCGACCGGGACATTCGAACTGTACCGGTCTTTCGGATACGACGAGATGATCAATACGGACCTGGAATATCATCAGGTGACCGCCGAGGATTTCTGGATCGACGATCCGGCCTCGGTCTGGTATAACCAGTGGGTCTCGGGACAAATCCCGTCGGCCTCTCACGAAATACTCAGGCGTTCCGACGATCTGTACAAATACGCGATCATCGTTGAATATAATACCGATCCGGCGATCCCCGGAAACGGCAGCGCCATTTTTATCCATCTCTGGCGGGGGAAGAGCCAGCCCACCGCCGGTTGTGTGGCCATGGCCGAACCCGATCTGCTGAAGATCCTCGGCTGGCTGAAACAGGATGACCTTCCGGTGGTGGTCATCCGTCCGAAGGAGGCCCGGCGGTCATGAGGACTTGTGTGGTGGGGGATATTCACGGGAACTACAAAGCCCTGCTCCAATGCCTGGAGCGCTCCCGGTTTGATTACGCACAGGACCGGCTGATCGTGCTCGGTGACGTTTGTGACGGTTTTCCCCAGGTGAAAGAATGCATCGATGAACTTCTGAAAATCAAACATCTGGATTTCATCATGGGCAACCACGATGAATGGGCGCTGCGCTGGGCGCTGGAAGGTTTCAAGGAAATGATCTGGATGCAGCAGGGCGGGTTAAACACGATGATCTCTTACAAACACGGAACAATGCCCCAGGAGCATATTGACCTGCTTAGAAACGCCCGTTACTGGCTGGAAGAAAACGGCCGGGTCTTTGTGCACGCCGGGATCGACCCCGACCTGAGCCTGAACCGGCAGGACCGGGATTTTCTTGTCTGGAACAGGAACCTGATGAATGAGGCTTATCTCAAACACCAGCTTGAACCGCAGTATCATTTCGGGCCCTACAACGAAATTTATATCGGTCACACGACCACACAAGTGTTCCAGTCCCTGGTGCCCCTGCATATGTGCAATGTCTGGGCGATGGACACGGGTGCCGGCTGGAACGGAAAACTGACGATCATGGATATTACCAGCAAGGAATTCTGGCAGTCCGATCTTTCAACGGACCTTTACACGGAACCGGGGCGATAAAATTTTTGTTTACACATTCACCAAATGGGCAAGACATGATATGATGAAAACAATTCATTTTTCCCGCAAATAAATATGGAAACTCTCGAAAAAATTTTATCCGCCATCAATAACATTGTCTGGGGCCCGCCCATGCTCCTGCTGCTGTTCGGCACGCATATTTATTTGTGTTTCCGTTTACGGTTTATCCAGAGGTATATCCCGCGGGCGATCAAGATTTCCCTGGAGCGTAGAAAAGAAGGCGACGGGGACGTGAGCCAGTTCGGAGCGCTGACCACCGCCCTGGCCGCGACCATCGGCACGGGAAATATTGTCGGGGTCGCCACCGCCATTGCTTCGGGCGGACCGGGCGCTGTGTTGTGGATGTGGCTGACCGGAGTTTTCGGGATCGCCACCAAATACGCCGAAGCGCTTTTGAGCGTTAAATACCGTGTCGTGACCAAAAACGGCATGATGGCCGGCGGCCCGATGTACGTGCTCGAACGCGGGATGAACCAGAAATGGCTGGCGGTCCTGTTCGCGTTTTTTACCGCGGTCGCCGCCTTCGGCATCGGCAACATGGTCCAGGCCAATTCGATTTCGTCCATGATGAAAGAAACGTTTCATGTTTCCCCGTGGATCACCGGCGCGGTGATCACGGTTTTGACGGGCGTTGTGATTGTCGGCGGTATCAAATCCATCGCGCGTATTTGCGAAAAGCTCGTTCCGCTCATGGCTGTTTTGTACATTTTAGGTTGTGTCATTATCCTGATCATCGGCTGGCGCACACTGCCGGCCACGGTCATGCTGATCCTCAAAAGCGCCTTCACCGGGCAGGCGGCGATCGGCGGATTTCTCGGTGTGACGATCAAAGAGGCCGTGCGTTACGGGATTGCCCGCGGACTTTTTTCCAATGAATCGGGATTGGGAAGCGCCCCGATTGTCGCGGCCGCAGCCCAGACCAAAAATCCGGTCCGCCAGGCGCTGGTCTCCTCAACCGGGACGTTTTGGGATACGGTCGTTGTCTGTTTGTTAACGGGGCTTGTTGTGGTCAATTCCATGGAATGGACAAACGGCTTAAACGGCGCGGCCCTCACCAAAAAGGCTTTTTCCGATATACCCGTCATCGGCCCGTGGCTGCTCACGATCGGGCTGTTGACCTTTGTTTTTTCAACGATCCTCGGCTGGGAATATTTTGGCGAGAAGGCCGCGGAATATCTCTGGGGTGAAAAGGCCGTCAAGCCGTACCGCTGGCTGTGGGTCGCGGCGATCATGGCCGGATCGGTGGTTTCCCTGCCGATCGTGTGGTCGTTTGCCGACATCGCCAACGCGCTCATGGCCATTCCCAATCTGATCTCACTGCTTTTCCTCAGTCACATCGTTGTCGAAGAAACCCGTAAACATTTATGGGAAGAACAGGATGACGAACGGCCCACCTCAAAATCCGGTTAAACATCATTCAAAATGATAATTATATCAATCACCAAGGGGGCGGTATGGAAGGGGTAAAGATTTTCAAGGATTCACAGATTATCATTTTAGGCGTCTGCATCGCGGTGGCGACGGTCACGGCCAGCCTCATCCTTTCCCAGGGGATTTTCAGGGTCATGCAGTTCAAGGAACAGGTGATCAATGTGACGGGTTCAGCGCAGAAGAGTATCACCAGCGATTATATTGTCTGGAAAGGAGCGTTTGCCCGGCGGGATCTGGACCTGCCGGCTGTCTACAAAGCGCTGCAGGCGGACCTGGAAAAGATCAACACGTACCTGGTTTCCAAGAAGGTCAATCCCGCCGAGATTATTTTTTCCCAGATTTCAATCACGGCCCTGTATAAAAAAAACGCCGAGGGCCACAGCACCAATGATATCGAAGGGTATGTGCTCCGGCAGGGGATTGAGGTCCGTTCCAAAGACGTTGATAAAATCACCGCCGTGTCGAGGGAATCCACCGAACTGATCAACCAGGGCATCGCGTTTGAATCGTACGCCCCGGATTATTTTTACACCAAGCTCGATGAACTGAAGATCGAGATGCTGGCCAGGGCCACGGAAAACGCCAAGGTCCGCGTGGAAACGATGGTCAAGGCCTCCGGAAGTAAAATCGGCATGATGCGGTCCGCCCGGATGGGGGTCTTTCAGATCACGCCGGCCACCTCAACGGAGGTCTCAGATTACGGGTATAATGATACCAGTTCGCTCGAGAAGAAGGTCATGGCCGTGGTCTCCGCGGCTTTTGCAATTGAATAGGGATAAGGGATCAGGGCACAGGGATCGAAGAAAGAAATTTAAATCTTTTCTTACGATCCCGGATCACTGATCCCTATAATTGACAGTCATTTTTTTTTGCTATAAATATATCCATTGGGCCTGTAGCTCAGTTTTGGAAGAGCGCTTCGTTCGCAACGAAGAGGCCAGGGGTTCGATCCCCCTCAGGTCCATTTGCAAATTCCGCCGGACGGCGGAATTTCGAAGATGGGACAGCGCTAAACTCAATAATTAGGTGTGTGTGCCCGCACAATTTTTAGTAAGTTAGGTAGTTACCAAATCTGAAAAGCTAGAAAATATTGAGATTTACCTTCATCAAGTGACGTGATATAATTGACCATCCATGACAGCAGAAATCACAATAATGAATAAGTCAGCTATAGCATTGGCAGCAGATAGTGCTGTAACAGTAAGTGGAACGAAAATATACAATTCTGCAAATAAATTGTTTATGCTTTCGAAATACCACCCAGTAGGTATTATGATCTTTCAGAATGCGGATTTTATGGGCGTCCCTTGGGAAACCATAATCAAAATGTTTAGGAAGACGTTAGATCATAATAAGTGTGCAACTGTTAAAGAATATTCAATTAAATTTATTAATTTTCTTGAGAATAATAGGTCGCTATTTGATGCTGAAGTCCAAAAGACGGTGTTCACACAAAATGTTGAATATATTTTTGAGAGAATCTTGAAAAACTTCATTGATAAACACAGCAAGTTGGAGTATGAGAGTTACAAAATTGCGAGGAATAACAAGACTTTAATTGAGGATGTCGCACAAGAACCAATTTTAAATGATGTCATAAATGGAGAATATAATAGATATAAGAATGAATTACTATCAATTAAAAACCTTGAGCATCTTAAGGATGAAGATTTAGTCAAGAACTATAAAGATGTCTTAAAAGAAACAAGTGATAGAATATTTAGCAATACGCCAGTAAATGAAGTGTTGAAAGAAAAGCTCGAATTGATCGCTGTTAATTATTTTCTTAAAAATAATTTTTTTGAGAGATATGTAAATTATTCTGGAATAGTTATCGCGGGATTTGGCTCAGAGGAACATTTTCCATCGTATATTCATTTTCTTGTGGATAACATTTTTGAGAATAAGCTAAAATATGGTAATTTTGAAGAAAGTAGTCTCGAAGAAAGCGGAGGGGTTGTCATTAGATTTTTTGCTCAAGATCAAATGGGTAAATTTTTCATGAGGGGAATTGAAGAACAGTTGGAAAAAAAATCACTTTTTCAGATGTATCGTAAGTTTATTGAGTTTCGTAATGAATCGATAAGTTTTTTAAACTTTGATGATGAAGCCAAGCAGAATTTTGTTGACCAGAGTGAAACAATTATAAAAAACAAAATAAATGAGTATAGACAGATTCTTAACAATACAATACAAGAAGATTTTGTGACTCCTGTATTGGATACGGTTGCATCACTCCCTAAAGATGAGTTGGCAGCCATGGCGGAGTCGTTAGTTAATTTAGCGTCCTTTAAGAAACGAGTCTCGGGTGAAAAAGAAACGGTTGGGGGACCCATTGATGTTGCAGTTATATCGAAAGGTGACGGCTTTGTATGGATAAAGAGAAAGCACTATTTTAATCTTGAATTTAATCCGCATTTTAGGGAGAATTATCATATGGGAGAAGACAATGCGAATTAAGGAAAGTAAGAAAAACGCATTAATAGGGCATTTTAAGGCTGAATTTGAGAAAAAAATTCTTCCTAAAAGTGGTGCGACTACCTCTGGGAAAAGAGAAAGTAGGCCTCAAGTTCCTCGTGATAATTCCAGCCTCGATGACATAATTAGAAATTATTAGTTGAGTGATAATCATAAGGATTCGTTTTTTTAGATCCGAATTTGTACTAATGGGACAATTTCGGTGCACGTTTTTTTAAATTTTTGTATATCATTGAAAATACAAGATGTAGCATTTGTATCAGCTTGCCCTTCGCAACGAAGAGGCCAGGGGTTTGATCCACCTCAGGTCCATTTGCAAATTCCGCCGGACGGCGGAATTTCAGAAAGATAGGGCCTCAATCAATTACGTCCGCGCGGACGAAATTGGGTTTAATCTGATCGACCCCTATTTAATAATGTTAGAAAATCGAATATTGTAAAATTTAGTCATAAGAGTTAAGATAAATTTTCTTATTAAATTAATTATTTTTCTAAAATATGAAGAAAACTTATCATTCGGAAATATTTTTAGGTTTAGTTGCCCCTGTTGGAACAGATTTAAATCATATCTGCGACCGAATTCAGAATTTCCTTTCCGGACATTATAAATATAATCCCCAACTAATTCGGTTAAGCGATTTAATTCATAGAGTAGGTGGTGTAAAGACAAAGATTGACACATCTTCCGAGTATAATCGTATTAATTCAGCTATGACAGCAGGAAATGAAGCGAGGTCTGGTGAGGAGCGATCAGATATATTAGCAAGGTGTTCGATCTTAGAAATACAGAAATTAAGAGGATTAAATCAACCAACCCAAAATAATGTATACATCATTCGTTCAATCAAAACGCCGGGGGAAGCCAATGTTTTTAGAACGGTATATGGGAGAGGTTATTTTCAATTAGGTTTTTTTAGTTCAAGAAAAGACAGAATTGAATATTTGCATAAAATTGAGGGGATGACTAAAGATGAAGCAAATAAGTTAATAAATAGGGACGAAGACGAGAATGATGAGTTTGGACAACAAGCAAGGAATTCATTTCACGGATCGGATGTATTCTTTGACGTAAATGACAAAGATTTTGACGGCCATCTCAAACGATTTTTTGACTTGATTTTCGGAAGCCCGTATATTACTCCAACAAAAGACGAATTTAATATGCATTTAGCTTTTACTTCTTCTTTCCGATCTTGTGATTTATCAAGACAGGTTGGTGCAGTTGTAGTTAATCAAGATGGGGAAATAATATCAACAGGATGTAATGATGTCCCGAAATTTGGTGGTGGTTTATACTGGGCTGACGATCCTAATGATGCAAGAGATTTTCTAAAGGGATTTGATCCTAACGAGAAAGAACAAAATAGAATTGCCACAAGAATAGTTGATAAAGTTCAGAAATTAGTAAAAGACAAAAAGAATTTTGTGAAGGAGATTGGAGAAATTCTTAATGAATCGGGGATATTTGAAATAACCGAATATGGTAGAATTGTGCATGCTGAAATGGACGCCTTATTGACCTGCTCGCGTATCGGGGTCAGTCCAAAAGGAGGCACACTTTATACAACAACATATCCTTGTCATAATTGTGCTAAACATATTATCGCTTCTGGTATAAAGAGAGTTGTTTTTATTGAACCTTACCAAAAAAGTAAAGCCATCCAATTGCATTCAGACTCTTTGGGATCAGGAAAGCAAAAAGATGAAGTTGTACTTAGCACTTTCATTGGTGTTGGACCTAGAAGGTTTATTGATTTGTTCTCGCTTAACTTTAGCAATGGGATTAAAATAAAACGTAAAGAAAAGGGAAAGATTGTTGAATGGAAAGAACAAAATGCATTATTTCGTTTTCCATTACTTGGATTGTCATATTTAGATAAAGAAATTTCAATCGGTGGAGAATTAGGAAAGGGGCTAGAAAATGCCAAGAAACAAAAAGCAATCAAAAAGAGATGAATCGCTTGAGAAAATAGCATCTGATAATTATGAAAAAGTGCAAAATTGGCCAGATTGGAAACAATCAATATCTATAACTTCAAGATCGGTAATTTCGGGTCAATTTATTTCAGTTAAATCTAAAAGAAGAAGTGCTTAGTTGGGTTTTTATTAATATTGCCCAAAACCTGCCATTCGCACACCAAAAAAACGGTAAACATACCTTAACAACATTGGGATTTAAATGGTGAAGGATAGTGCAAATTCATTTGAATGACAAAATTCTAAATTTGGATGTTTCTAGTATATTTATTTAATGGGGTCAATATCAAGAATGGATATTCCGGTTTAGAGATAAGAAGCCCAAGGGAGGTCATTGATGAAAGCTAATTTTAAGGCTGTTGCATTTCAGAGAAAAGCTCGGAAAAAATTGAGTGAAGAATATTTATCTAACCCGAAAGAGTTTCGGACCCGCTTAAAGAAGGTTAAAAAAGTCAAACTTTCATTAAACGCAAAAGACTGATATCTTTACAGTAATTCAATGGAAATTGAAAATTCATTTTTAAGATTATATATGAATAAAATATTTGTAAGCCAGTAGATTAACCTACTGGCTTTTTTGTTCTATTACAATTTGTAACCTTTTCCCAATAACCGGGCAGTTGAAAGTTTGATGAGAATGTGATCAAAAGAACCGTTAAGGGAATAACTAAGCAATACGCCGATGCATTTAATTATCAACCAAATGATTGAAAGGCTAAGATAACTGAGAAAAGACACCATTTTTTCGGTGCGAATCTAAACCAGAAATAAATAAAACTTCACCTTTTTTACTGTGCAGTAAATGAGGAAACACCATATGTCTGAGATGTCAACTTTAGAAAGAATTAAACATGCGCTTTCAAATTTGAAGATGGAAGGGATTAAAAACAAATCAAAAATTGATAACTATGTGATTTTTATTTATTTAGATACGAAGAAGTTTTGCCTTTCCCAAGATTCAGATGATTTAGAAGTTTTCGTTCAGTACAAGTTTTACTACCGAAATGGGTTCACGCTGGATTTTCCGTATCAGATGGAATCAAGTAGTAAAATTACGCAAGGGAATGCATTGGTTGAATTATTAAAAAGTTTGTCATTTAAACCGAGAGGTGATCTTTCAGACAGCGATAAACTTGGATTGTTAGAGTTTGGAGTTTTTAGTGAGAGTGTAGAAGTAATAGATGCTTGTTGTGGTTTTGACATTGATTTTGTTACAACTTTAACGGATAAAATCTTTAAAGTTGTGTGGCAGACAGAGCCAGATTACAAAATTAAAATAGAACCAATTTTTGATGAGAAAAGTAAGGAAAATGTATTGAAAATTGATTTAGATACTAATGCATTTTTTTTTCAAACTGAACGTCAGAGGGGACAGATTGCGGATGATGTTAAGATTCTTGTTTGGAGGCGCGATGGGGGAAAATGTGTAAAATGTGGCAGTCAGGAAAACTTGGAATTTGATCACATTATTCCTTTCTCTAAAGGTGGAAGTAGTACCGTAAGAAACATACAGATACTTTGTGAGCTGTGTAATCGTCAAAAAGGCGCTTCTATTTAGAAATGTTCTATAAAACCCCACCAAATTTTTCCTTGAGAACGTGAACGGGACCTGCCCCCGTCTTTGATTATTAAGATACGGGACAGTGGATTAGCCCCGAAATAGTGGACACCAATTAAACGGTGTTATAATGCCGACGGAAGATGTCCGATGAAAAACAAACTTGAAAATATTTCAGCGTATTATTTCCTTAGCCAAGGATTGGCGGGGCTTGTTTGGTGGATTGTCCTTATTGTTTCTCCGCCCTGCAGGAAGATGTTTTTACCCATTGGCGTTCAAGAAATTACTTTAATGGGATTTTGGCTGGCTGATTTTATATTTTTTATCCTGGGTTCGTTATACATAGCTTTTATGTTATTCATGGGAAAGAGAATTAAAGCGGAAATGTTATGGTTTATTGCCGGAGGAATCAGCTATGCAGCCGTATACTGTTTGGGTTTAAGCGTCATTGCCAATGGCGGCTGGCTAAGTACCGTGATCATGTTATCGGCCATGAGTCTTTCGTTATTTTTTGTAAACGAAATCAATGATGAGTAAATATCTCAAATATTTTCATGAATCAAAATCCTCAAATCCTTCCTGGAATATCGTTAAAACGATTTTTCAAACATCAATATTCTGGACACTTTTTCTGGTCATAATTCCTTGTGTGATTGATAAAATTGAAACATTTTATCATTTGCCCGGATTTGATTTTTATTTTAGGCCGGTTATTGCCATCGTGATATTTATTTTGGCTAGCCTATTGGGGTTAAGCAGTGGTATTGTAATGGCGGTCAAGGGTGAAGGGACACCGTTACCTTTGAATTGCACAAAAAAATTAGTGATTAGCGGGCCTTACCAATTTGTACGCAATCCAATGGCTATTGCCGGATTGTGTCAGGGGTTGGCGGTAGGGATCTGGTTTGGTTCGTGGTTTATTGGGCTGTATGTTATTTCTGGAATGATTTTGTGGAATCAGTATGTCCGTCCCATCGAGGAGTTAGACTTATTAAACAGGTTTGGCGACGACTATAAACATTACCAGCAGAAAATTAAATGCTGGATTCCTAACTGGAAAAAATAAAACGTCAAATCTCCGCCACACGTCCATTCTTCACAGATGTAACAATTATTTAACCAACAGATTCAAATTTATTATCAAAAAGTTGTTAGATTTCATAGTTGTTCATCGTCTAATTAAGTAACGCAGAAAAAACAATTTTCCCTTTAGCCTGATAATTAAGCTCTATAGGTGGATATTTTGTCTGAACGGCAATCCGTCAATGACAGTATCCAAGCCGGATGAACTCTGCCTTTTTACCCAATACAAGAACAGAAAAGGAGGAGTAAGGGGGCATATCATATATGGAAAACTCAACCAATGGTCAAAAACAAAGGAGACTACGTATGTCTGCTGATAAATTCAAGTTTATGAAATGCTGGGACAGGGCATTATTAACCGTGGCAATGAGTTTATGCCTGGCCATCCCTTCATCCGCGCTGACAAAGACTGCGCCTGATGTTGTCGTTCCGAATCTATACGGGAATACATTCTCCACGGTTGTTAACGTGACCGGGAGTGAATTTCTCCGCTTGCCGGATGATCTGCCGGTCGACAGTCCCAGTTTTATCGCGGCCGGTGATTTTAATGAGGACCGGTTGTCTGACCTGGTGATTGTCAATGATAACAGCGGTAATTTAACGTTTATGCTCGGCCAGGGAAACGGTGTTTTTACGCCCGTCCCCGTTCCTTTTCATCTTCCTTATAATATATCGGTCGGCTTGTCCGTTGGAGATTTCAATAATGACGGTCATGATGATATTCTGGTTTCGGATCAGGGGAGCAGTATACAAGTGTTGCTTGGCGATGGCGGACTGGAGGATGATGCCACGCTCCATTTTACCGCGCAAACGTCCGTTGCTGTCGGGAACCGGACTAATTTTACGGCCGTCGCCGATTTTAACGAAGACGGTAATTTGGATGCGGTTGTCTGTGATTACAACGGCTCTTCTGTCAAGATTTTAACAGGAAACGGAAACGGCGGGCTGAATAACCAGCAAAGCCTGGGCACAGGCGAACGGCCTGAGTCAGTGGCCATCGGTGATTTTAACGCAGACGGTCATGCCGACTTTGCCGTGGCAGGCGGATTGAGTCAATACGCTTCGGTTTATTTAGGGAACGGTGACGGAACATTTGACCCGGAATTGCAAGTCACTACCCGCACGGGCGGGGATGGAACATACTACCTGGCGGTCGGTGATTTAAATAACGACGGATATGACGACATTGCGACCCGCGGGGGCAATTCGGATCCGGGCGGAGACCTTTTGGTTATACGGTTGTGGAATCCGGTTTTGAACAATTTTGACGCCGGCGGGAACGTTCCGGCCGGTGGAGCCTGGCTGGGCGGGTTGACCATCGTTGATTTTAATGAAGATGGAAATCAGGACGTGATATTTACAAACGCGCCGGCGGATAACAGCCTGTCGATTTATTTCGGAGACGGGGCAGGGAATCTGGAATTATTAAAACAGGTTGCCGTTGGTGATTTGCCTAACGGGGTGGCTGTTATTGATGTCAATCCGGTTGTGGGAGATTTTACGACCAAGGTGCGTTTATCAAACAGCCCGGAAGGGACGGGTGATCTTCAGACGTTTTCAACCGACGAAAAGCTGTACGTTACGATTGAAGATGTCAAATTAACAAAAGATATTATTCCGGAGACAGCAACAGTGACGATCGCCAAGACAGAAGTACCTTTTGTCGCTCTGAAGAACAATGTATTCATGGCGGTGCTCGATCTGGATGCGTTTCCTTTGGGTGAATTAAAAGTTAAAATCGATTTTAAAGCAACCGTTCTGGACGAACAGGAAAATGTCACGGATATCATCAAATATCATCGTGCCTCGAAAATCACGCTCCTTCCGGATTCATTACGAACCGGACTGGTTACGTATTATCCTTTAAACGAGGAACCCAAAAATAATCGTGTCCAGGATGTTAGTGAAGTTGGAAATAACGGGCTTGTCAACGGCGCAACCTTTGCCAGTTCCGGGAAAAAGGGCGGGGCGTATAGCTTTGACGGAATCAGTAACACGATCGCGGGCCTCAAAGGTTTGGGGACGTTGACGGAAGGTTCGATTTCGTTCTGGATTAATTCGGATGCGGTGGAGAATTTCCGCGGTCCGTTTAGCGGGCTTCAGCCGGCGGCGTGCGGAAACGTCTGCACCCGGTTTGAGCAAACGACGGAAGGACAGATTGTCGTCGGTCCGCTTCAATTCCAGTCGCAAGGGGTTTATTCAACGATTCATCCCAACCAGTGGCACCATGTTGTTCTGGTCTGGAGTACAACACAGGCAACCGGTTATCTGGATGGAGAGCATCAGTTTACTGTAAATTTAACCTCTTCTAATTTCAACTTTACACCGGTGCTGGGTGTGGGTTCCTTTTTCGGCGGTGGCGGCCCGGTTTATTTTAAGGGGCTGATGGATGAGGTCCGGATTTACAATCGGCCGTTGACGAATGAAGAGGTTTTAAAACTTCTTAATATTTAATCAGTACAGCACTCCGATCCAACCAGGCCGCTCATTCATTTGGGTGGCCTGGTTCCGCTTTTATTTTTCCATCTAAAAAACTAATCTTTTTTTAATCTTTTCTTAATCTCCCGTTTGTTAGATTGTATTTGTTGAAAACTAGAACGTTCCGGACAAGGAGGTTCACTATTAAGAAAGGAAGCGTTATGAAGACGGGATTTATGGTGCCGGTAATGATGTTTTTTCTGGTATTTGTTTTGGCCGGATGCGAAACAACCAAGGGTTTTGGAAAGGACATTCAATATACGGGGGAAGTTATCCAGGATGCAGTTGAAAAAACCACGGACGCACTGTGAAAACAAAAAAACATAAGGAGGCAGGCATGGACAAACAAATAAAACAAGCGGCATGCCCGGTTTGCGGGACGGAAATCACCAATCCTAAAATAAGCGCAACCTTTGAAGGCGAGAAATATTACGTGTGTTGTCCAACGTGCAAGAAGCAGTTTGAAGAGGATCCGCAGAATTTTATTGGAGTAGAAGAGAACGATGATTCGACATGGTAACGCATCACAACAAACCAAGTTTACCAAATATAACAAAAGTAGATTTTCTGAGATAACCCGGGTCTCCGGGGAAGAGGAGAGAAAAACAGTCTAGAAAGGACCGGAACAATGTCTTCAGAAACCGTATGGATTTTATTGATCATGTCATTGGCCATTATCGTGTTGTTTAACTGGGGTTACGGACCGACGTGGGGATATCTCCCGGGCGGGTCGCTGCTTTTTGTGTGGCTGGTCGTCCTGACACTGGTCGTCGTTAAGCCCGGACAAACCCGTTATGTTGAAGCAGACAATGTCAGCCCATTACAGCAGGAAGAGGATAAAGATCCGAAAGATTTTCTCCAGCACGTCAATGTTTCATTGCAGGATGTTCCGTTAAGCAAGAGATTTCTTCGTTTCCAATAGTTAAAAATAAAGGAGGATGATTATGGAAAATAAAGCACAATTGACAATCAATAGTATCGACAAGGCAGAGCTTTTACAGAAAATACAGGACAAAAAACAGTTCCAGCTGGTCAATGTCCTGGCACCGGAAAATTATAATCTCGGGTTCATCAAGGGGTCCAGAAAAATCCCGTTGACTGAACTGGACAGGCGCAGCATTGAGCTCGATAAAAAAACGGAAGTGATCACCTATTGCGCGAATTATGATTGTCCGGCTTCCAGACAGGCTGCCGAAAAACTGGCGGCAAAGGGTTTTAAGACCCGGGTGTATGAAGGCGGCATCAAGGAATGGAAAGAGTCCGGATTCCCGGTTGAATAGACAGGGGCAAGCCTGCCTCTTGAAATATAAAAAGCCCAGCTCATTTGAGTTGGGCTTTTTTTAGATAGGGGCAGCGCCCACTAAATAATCAGATGCCGTTATGCAGATATGTGACTTTTTGTATTTCAATAAAATATAATTTGCTATGTACGGCACGCTCCAATAAAATACAAACAAATACCCCGCTACTCGTTCTCCCCGTATAAAAAAGGGAGAGAATATGCCATCAAAAACAATTTCCATCGAAACAGTTTCCAATAAAATATTTTTCATCCGGGGCCAGAAAGTGATGATTGACCGTGATTTGGCCCAACTCTATGGTGTTACGACAAAACGATTAAACGAGCAGGTGAGAAGAAACATGAAAAGGTTTCCGGTTGATTTTATGTTTCAACTGACATGGGAAGAAGCTGAATCTTCAAGGTCGCAAATTGCGACCTTGAACAGAAGAGGATGGGACAAAAAGACCAGGAGGTTAAATTGATATTCGAAGCTATCCGTCAACTGATGCACCCTCCAGAATCACATAAACGTACAATCGGATTCCACACGGAATAATATTTGGGCCGTGAAAGATAGTGGACAGCACCGTAACTTTATAAATTGTGTCCGCGCGGACACAATTGGGTGGGGCAGGAGGAAGGAATCAGGATTCTTGCTTGTTGTTCCCCTTTGAATTATAATGGGCACCAGCGGAAAAGCCCGCCACAATCTATGAACCGTTTTTTTATTTCCCTTTTAATTTTGTTATTAGTGTTGCCTTTGCCTGTTTCGGCCCAGTCAGAAACTCCGGCCAAGACTTACCGCAAAAGATCAGGGACTTTGACCCCGGAGGAAGTCGAACGGGTCAAGGCCTGCAAACAATTGCTCAAAGGGGCCGATAAAGAAACCCTGGCCGAAAGTGTCGCAAGGCTGGAAGACAATCCTTATCCCCGGGAACAGTTAATCCTGATGGAGGCGATGGCGCGGACGTACGCCGAGATGGTGGCCGAACAGGAAGTCGTTGAACCCGAAAAGAAGGCCTGGCTGTATTCCATGGTCACGCTTAACATGGCGTATCTGCAATTGGGCGGTTATCAGCTGAAAAAGGCCCACGCCGTTCCCCTGCACCGGATCATTCAGCGTAAACTCAAGGCTTACATTCCCGTGGAACTGATGAATAACCGGGATTTGTTTAATCCATTGGAGTTTTAATGTAAGGAACAGGCATGCCTGTTCCCTACACATTCTCGTAGAGAACACAATTCCCAGAATTTCATTGAAAGCCCCGGATTTTTTCATTATGATTGAGCCTGGTTCTCGAACAGGTAAACGGGTTCTTTTGGATTAAATACCGCACCCCAAAATTAAATTTATATTGCTAGGGAACAGGTCATTCTGTTCCCTAAATTTTTTAGTCAATTTGACCCAATTAAAGGAGAAGAGATGAAAAGAATGTTTCATGGTCTGTTGGCGTTTATCGTGACGGTCAGTCTTTCCGTCCAGCCGGTGCACGCCGCCGGCAAAGGCTGGGAAACCCCTTTAGATTATAAGATGAAGTGGAGCCAGGTCACGCTGTTCGGCACCTTGCTGGTCGGTTCAAACACTAGCCTCGCGAGTTACAATCCGGAAACAGGCGAACAGCAATGGATCCGGGAAGATTTGAAGAAACTCGCGCCGTTTGATGTGCGTGAGGTGACCGGGTATCCGATCCTTATTCTGGGAAAAGACAAAGGGTTCGGAGGGAGCAAAGCTGAAGTGGAGGCCATGAGTATGGCCACCGGTGAAACAATCTGGAAATCCGATAAAATTTTCGGCACGCCGCTGGGCGTTTACACGGTCCCGGAAAAGGCGCAGGTCCTGCTGTTTATCAACCTGATGTATGAAGAGGGCAAAGACCCGGGGGTTTACGTGCTTTCGTTTAACGCCGAGACCGGAGAGATGTTGTGGCAGACCCAGTATCATGAAAAGAATAATCTCCCGCTGCATCTGGCCGACAATGCCGGCGCGTTTTATCCGCGGGTGGATTTCAGCGGTTACCAGGACCCGGTTTTTGAAGGTGATATGGCGTATGTCACGTTTAAGGGGCTGCACGCGATTAATCTGACCACCGGTGAGATTGTCTGGGGCAATGATTTTAAACCCGCCCACAAAACATTGAAGAAAGCGTACGCGGCTCCCGTGATCGAAGGGGATGTGATCTACGCCACCGGCGGCGGTGTGGTTTATGCCGTCAATAAAGCCGACGGCGCGGTCAAATGGCAGTCGGAAAAAGTCCGTTCAGGATTGATTGCCCAGCTGATCCCGGTCAACGAGATGGTGATCGCCCGTATCGGCGGGAATTTTTATGACCAGGGCCAGAAAAAATATGTGCTCGACAAACCGCTCGCGGTCAAGGCGTACAACAAAACTGACGGCGCGCAGCTGTGGGAATACACCGGCGCCAAAGGCGGGATCACCAACCTGGTCCTGCTGCCGGAGCTGAATTCGGTGATGTTCGCGGATATCGGAAGCCTGGTGGGGATTGATACGCGCTCGTCAGGAAAGATTAAAGAAGCGTTCCGCCTGCCGCTCGAATTCAAACGTTCAATCGGGGCGAGCGACATGACTTCGGCCGGGGTCAAGGCCCTGACTGGAGGGCTCGGCGGGATGCTCTCGGCCGGCGCGAAACTGGCTGTGGGGAAAGACCGGCAGGATCCGCCGATCTCGGTAGAGAAGACGGAAAACGGCCGGATTGTTATTCGCGGCCAACAGCATATCCTGTCGTTTGATCCGGTGAAACAGGAAATCAATTGGTCTTTGTATTACGCGGCGCCCGGCGCCAGCGGTCTGGGGATCGCGATGGTGGCCGCTGTGTCGGCTTTTTCCGCCCTGAGTTACCAGGGATATTACGCGACAGGTTCCATGTCGGCGTCTACGGCGTCCAATAATATTTCGGCGCAGTTCGCGCGGATGGACAAGTATCTGGACAAACGGTTCAGCAAATCAAAAAATACGGAAAAGACCGCGTATATCCTGACCAATGTCAGCGACGGATCGGAAGAAGGGATCGGCGTCATGGCGATCAACCTGGAAACCGGTGAGACCAGCGACCAGGTCGTCTTTGATGAAAAAGAACCGGAATACATGATCGACCAGATCGGCGGACGTTTATATCATTTCAAGGACAAGAAAAATATTCTCGCGTATGATATGGCGGAATAAGCGATATTAATCAGCGAGGAGGGAACAGGGATCAGTGATCTGGGATCGAAGGTGTCCGCCTACGATCCCTAATCCCTGATCCCCGATCCCTGCCTGGCCAATGATCACCCGACTATGTCTACTCCTCAAAAACACGACCACTATGGTCTTATATTAGGCTTCATCGCTGTCAGTTGTTTTGGGTTTACCCTGCCGATGACGCGTTTGGCGGTCACCCAGCTCGACCCGGTCTTCGTCAGCATGGGGCGGGCGTTTTTTGCGTCGCTGGTCGCGGCGGGGATCCTCCTGGTCCAGCGCGCGCCGCGGCCTTCGGCCAAGGCGACGTTTTCCCTATATATGGTGGGGTTTTGCATCAGCTTTGCTTTTCCGCTTTTGGTCGCTTACGCGATGAAACCGCTGCCGGCCGCACACGGGGCGATTGTCATCGGGCTTTTACCGATCGCGACAACGTATTGCATCCATCGGATGGACCATGAAAAACCGTCCGCCTCGTTCTGGCAGGCGAGCCTTTTGGGCGGGTTCACAGTGGTCGGATACGCACTGTTAAAAGCGGGAGGTGTTTTTCACCCGGCGGATATCCTGCTGTTGGCAACCGTCGTTGTAGGAGCGGTCGGGTACGCGCACGGCGCGGTCCTGGCCAAGACGATGGGCGGGATGCGGGTGATGTGCTGGGCGCTGGTTTATATGATGCCTGTGCTGGCGGTCGGCGCTATTCCGCAAATCATCCGGGTCAATGCGTCTGAGATCTCATGGACGGTGTGGGGAGCATTTGTATATCTGGCCATGATCAGCCAGCTCTTCGGCATGGCGCTCTGGTACAAGGCGCTCAGTTCGGGGAGTGTGGTGAAGGTCAGCCAGGTCCAGCTGCTGCAGCCGTTTTTAACGATTATTTTTGCCTGGTTATTTTTCGGCGAACAGGTTGATCTGCTGACATGGGCGGCCGCCTCCGTCGTTGTTTTTTCCATTCAATTGTCCCGCCGCGCGCGGGTCAGACTCAATCACAGCCATGGGGTATAAACTCAAACTCATCGCGGCCTTCACGGGTATTTACGTGATCTGGGGATCGACGTATTTGGCGATCCGTTTTACCGTCGAGACATTGCCGCCTTTGATGTCGGCCGGCCTGCGTTTTCTGATCGCCGGGACGATTCTTTATGTGTTTGTCCGGTACATGAAAAAAGAACCGCCGCCGAAAAAGGTTCACTGGCGTTCAGCGTTTATCATCGGAGGATTTTTGCTGCTGGGCGGGAACGGAAATGTGGTCCTGGCGGAACGGCACGTACCGTCGGGACTGGCCTCGCTTTTTCTGGCCACGACCCCGATATGGATGGTGGTGCTGGACTGGTTGTGGATGCGCGCCAAACGGCCTTCGGCCGGGATGTGGGCCGGGGTCGGACTGGGATTCCTCGGAGTCGGATTTTTGATCGCGCCGGATTTATCCGGGCTGAATGTGCATCATGTGCATCCCTTGGGAGCGGCCGGACTGCTGGCGGCTGCCTTATTGTGGTCGATCGGGTCTTTGTATGCCCGCAAAGTTGAACTTCCGGCGTCGGGTTTAATGGCCACGGCCATCGAGATGGTTGCCGGAGGCATTCTTTTACTTTTGGCCGGGGTCGCGCTTGGGGAAATTCCGCTGGTCAACCCGCAGCTGTTTAGTGTAAAATCGGTGATAGCATTTTTCTATCTGATCTTTTTCGGTTCGCTCTGGGGATTTACCGGGTATATCTGGCTGTTGGAACACGTCGGGGCGCAGCGCGCTTCGACCAATGCCTTTGTCAATCCGGTTGTGGCGGTTTTTCTGGGATGGGCGATTGCCGGGGAGAAATTAAATCCGCAGATCCTGGTGGCGGTTGTCTGTGTCGTGGCCGCGGTCATGATCATTACGTTTTACCAGGCCAAAATTCAACGATCTTGAAAGGGTACAGGTATGGCTAAGAAAATCCAACTGATTATCGGTAACAAAAATTATTCGTCCTGGTCTTTACGGCCGTGGATCCTTTTGAAACATTTCCGGATCCCGTTTGATGAAGTTTTTATTCCTCTTTATGAGGGAGATTTCAAAACAAGGCTCCTCAAATATTCCCCGAATGGAAAAGTCCCGGCGCTGATACACGGTCCGGTCAAGGTGTGGGAATCCCTGGCGATTAGTGAATACATTGCCGACCTTTATCCGAAGAAAACAATTTGGCCGCAAAAGAAGGCGGACCGCGCCTGGGCGCGTTCAATCAGCGCTGAGATGCACGCCGGATTTTTTAAATTGCGGAAAAATATGCCGATGAATATCCGGGGATCTTATCCCGGCGAAGGACGTCTCCCTGAGGTGGATTTGGATATCAAACGGATCATCGAACTTTGGACGGAATGCCGGACTAAGTTCAAGAAGAAAGGGCCGTTTCTCTTCGGGCACTTTACCGCCGCTGACGCGATGTTCGCGCCGGTGGTCACCCGATTCCGCACTTACGGTGTTGAGACCAGCGGGTTAGCCGCAGAATATATGAAGTCTGTGCTTGATCTTCCGGCCTTTAAGGAATGGGAAGCGGACGGGATCAAAGAGCCCTGGATCATCAAGGCCTCGGAAATTTACAATCCGAAATATAAATAGAGAAGGCATGCAAAGCCTGGCGAAAACAGTCAAAGAATATTTGGATGAATTATCGGACGACCGGCGCAAATCCATTGAGGCGGTGCGGCGGATGATCCGTAAAAACCTGCCGGACGGATACGCGGAGATGATGCAGTACGGCATGATCGGTTATGTCGTTCCGCTTAGACTGTACCCGCAAGGATACTGCAACGACAGGACCAGGCCTTTACCGTATGTGTCGCTTGCTTCGCAAAAAAATTATATGGCCGTTTATTTGATGGGAATTTACGGCGACGCGGAACAGTGGTTTATCGAAGAGTATAAAAAGACCGGCAAGAGGATGGACATCGGAAAATGCTGCGTGCGTTTCAAGAAACTGGAGGACCTGCCGCTGGAACTGATCGGCAAGGCCGTCGCGAAAATTTCAGTCAAGGAGATGATCACCCGCTATGAACGAAGAAGAATTTAAGAAAGCTGTCCGCAAGGGGTTTGATGAGGCCTCAGCCGGGTATGACAAACCGGCGATGCGGTTTTTTGACAACAGCGCGGAACATATGGTTGGCGGCCTGGCCTTGAAAGGCGATGAACATATCCTTGATGCCGCCACCGGAACCGGAAAAGTCGCGCTGGCCGCGGCCAGGCGTCTGCCGAAAGGACGCGTGACAGGGTTCGATTTATCCGACGGGATGTTGAACCGCGCCCGGGAAAAAGCGCGGGAAAATGACTTAAACAATATTCTTTTTCATTCCGCCGATGTGGATGGTGCCGATTTTCCTCCTGATTATTTTGACGGGCTGACCTGCGGGTTCGGCGTTTTTTTCTGGACCGATATGATCACGGCGCTTCAAAAGCTGATCCGTTTTGTCAAACCCGGCGGATTTGTCGCCTTCACCAGTTTTGCCGACGGTTCGTTCAAACCGCAGTCGGATTTATGTCTGGACCGGTTCAAACAGTACGGCATTAAAATGCCGGATACATACTCCTGGCAGCGGCTGGACCACCCGGACAAACACCGGGAATTGTTGACCACGGTCGGTTTAAATCAAATTGATTCACACGCGGCGCCGATGGGATATTATTTAACGGACGCCCTGCAATGGTGGGATCTGGTGACTTATACCGGATTTCGCGGTTTTCTCAATCAATTATCGGAGGAACAGGTCCAGCGTTATAAAACCGAACACCTGGAGGAAATCGCCCGGACATCTGATGATCAAGGGATTCGTCTGAACGTTAATGTTATTTTCTCAATCGCGCGAAAGAAATAAAAACCGTCGGTATAATCTTTAAAAATTTTCGTTCTAAAAATGCGTAATTTGGTAAAGTTTCTGCTAGAATATAAAAAAGTTGGATCTATCTAAAGTGAGGAGTGGCATCTGTTACTCTGCCGGAATCCGCTATTCTGTTCAACCTTTTAAAGTGAAAGGAGGAGCGCATGGGAGACAAAAGTCCTCGTAATAAAGAAAAGAAAAAACCAAAAGCAGACAAAAAAAAATAACTTCGCCTGACTCGTTTTTCCTATGAATCGTGGGGCATACACCGCGTCTGATCAAGGTGAATGTCCCGCGATTTCCATCAAACAATGTCGACCATAAAAAAGATCCCGAAACGCCACCAGCCGAAAGGTTTTGAAATCCTGTATGAAGACCGGGATTTGATCATCGGGAATAAAGTCCCGGGGTATCTTTCTGTCCGCGCGCTGTGGGAAAAAGAAAACACGATCCACGCGGCCCTTAACCGGTATGTCCGCAAGGGCGACCCGAAATCACGCAAACGTGTTTATGTGGTTCACCGGCTGGACCAGGATACATCGGGAGTGCTGGTTTACGCCAAGAGCGTGGAGGTCCAGCAGTTTTTGAAAGACGACTGGAAAAACACCAAAAAAATTTATTACGCCGTTGTGCTCGGCCGGCTGGCCCACAAGGCGGGAACAATCACCGGCTATCTGTATGAAGACGAAGATTACCGGGTGCATTCGACGCATGATACTCAACGGGGAAAACTGGCGCATACCCGTTACAAGGTGATTAAAGAAACAGGTAAGTACAGCCTGGTGACCATTGATCTTTTGACCGGAAAAAAGAACCAGATCCGTGTGCATTTTGCGGACGTCGGGCATCCGGTGGCGGGTGATACCAAATACGGAACCGGTAAGTCCAAACAGGAACGGCTCGCACTGCACGCGCGGGCGATCACCCTTACCCATCCCTTCAGCGGAAAACGGCTCACGGTTGAAGCGCCGGTCCCGGAAATTTTTCATAAGCTGGTGGGGGAGATTAAAGTGATCAGTGATAAGGGATAAGTGATCAGAGTGATTGCCCGATGCGCCATGTCTGTTATGATCGTAGGGAGTGAAATTTAAATGTAGGGAACGCCCGCGAGTTCCCTAACAGATTAATAGAGGGAGAAAGGTATGACGTTAAAACAAGGATTAATTTTATTCACCGTCGTCGGTGTTATGATCGTTGGTGCGTGTTCCAAGGCGCCGGTCAGTTCCTACAGCCAGGAAGTGCTGCTTGATTCTTTCGAAGGGGCGGTCAGTAAAAAGACGGCCGATTTCGGTTCATCCAAAGACACAAAGATTACGGTCACCGCGTCGAAAGATAAGAAGGTCTGCGGGAACCAGTCTTTGCAAATTGAATATGATTTAAGCAGTTCCGGATATATGTACTGCGCCCGCGGGTACGGCCTGGATGTATTCGGCGCGGTCTGGGAAGGCCCGCAGCCGGACAAAATCAACTGGGAGGATTTCAGCGGGATCAGCCTTCAGGTGTATGGTTCCAAACGGGGGGATATCGCCTTTGACCTGAAAGACAACGGCGGGGAGATGTGGCGGTTCATGATCCAGGACGATTTCAACGGCTGGAAAGAGGTATATGTCCCGTTTTACAGTTTTACGGTCCGTGAAGACTGGCAGCCTCCCAAGGCGGACGGGAACAAACTGCTGGATTTTCCGGTCAAGTCTTTTCAGTTTGAACCGCGCAAGGCCGGAGCCGGTACGGTTAATTTTGATTGTGTGAAGGTCGTCAAGGAATAGGACACGATTTTATGTAGGGAACGCTCGCGAGCGTTCCTTACAATTTTAATTTGTATTTTTAGGATTTTTCTGTATCTTGTTTGTAATGGCTGGGGGTTCAAAAAAGGATTACAAATGAAAGGTAAGCTCACCGTAGTCACGCTGGGGGTCAAGGATCTTCAGAAATCCAGGGATTTTTATGAACAGGGGCTGAATTGGCCGGTGACGATGGCCAATGAGAATATTGTGTTTTTTCAGCTGCAGGGGATTATTTTCGGGCTTTATCCCCGCCATTTGTTGGCCGAAGATGTGCAGATCAAGGATCAGGGTTGCGGGTTTTCCGGTATAACGCTGGCGATCAATGTAGAAACGGAAGGTGAAGTCGACGCGCTGTTCGGTCGGGCGGAGTCGTCGGGGGCGAAGGTTGTCAAACAGCCTCAGAAAGTTTTTTGGGGCGGGTACAGCGGATATTTTTCCGATCCTGACGGTCATCTGTGGGAAGTTGCGCACAACCCGTTCTGGACCCTGGATCAAACAGGAAGCGTCGTGATCCCGCAACAACAGGGATGACGCGAAAGATTTTTTTGCCGACGTAGCTCAGTGGTAGAGCAACGCTCTCGTAAAGCGTAGGTCGGTGGTTCAATTCCACTCGTCGGCTTTTTATGGATAAGTTGCATGGTCTCTATGCCAAGAACGCATGATATTTTGTACCAAAAATTCCAGAGAGGATGGATCAGATGAAAAAATATTTATTAATCTCAGCAATCGTTTCGTTCGGATTGACCGGATGCGCGACTGTTCCGGAGGAAGACCTTTCCACCTACAATATCCGCAAGACCGTGACGCACACGGCGACATATCCGGAGCAGGAGATTGAGCGGCTGCTCAAACAGGCGTACGGCGACATGGATGTGTTGCCGGCCATCAACGGCCTGAGCGAAGAAGAACAGAATCTGGACCTGGCCAATAAACCGGCAGACTACGAAATAGTCCTGGATTTATACGCCAAGGATGTCCCGCCCGCGGAGTTTCTGGTTGACGGCATAAAGACTTATGAAATGAAGACGCTGCGGATCGTGATTTCTTCTCCTTATGATATTAAATTTGAGATCCCCGCTGAACGGGGTGATGTTTTAAAAAGTTCGTACAAATCATCGGCATCAACCATCATCAATGACAAGATCACGTACCAGGTCACCCATTACATCCGCCTGAATCCCACCAAGGCCGGGTCGTTTTCAATCCCCATCCAAAATAATCTGTTTGGAAAAGATTTTGATTTGACGGTGAAAGTCGTTGACTCGGGCCGTACGATTGATTCGCTGGCCGGTGAGCTCGGGTTTGAAGCGTTCCTGGAGCATCTTCCCACCGAGGAAGAAATCAATCAGGAATTCAGAAAGCCCAATTTCCGGTCAGTCGGTTTCAAAGACGGGTTCCGGTTTGTGTCATATATTTTTGATGATTATTATGTGCTCTATCATGTCCTTTTCAAAGACGACAAAGTCTATGATGTCCGGCGTGTGGAATTAGGTCAATAACCGCCGTCATTCCTTGGGGAAAAGAATTCATTGAATATTTCGGATATTAAAGCCGCCGCACAACCGCCCAGTCAGGATAAAAAAGGGTATAATTTTGGCACCTTCCAGGGTGTGTTTATGCCCAGCATCCTGACGATTTTAGGTGTCGTTATGTATCTGCGTCTGGGCTGGGTGTTAGGCAACCTGGGCCTGTTTGAGACCATTTTGACGGTGACGCTGGCCACGTCCATTACTCTTTTGACCGCGCTTTCCGTTTCTGAACTCGCCACCAACATGAAAATCGGAGGCGGAGGGGCCTATTATATTATTTCCAGGTCCCTGGGTTTGGAGGCCGGGGCGGCGATCGGATTGCCGCTGTTTTTTGCGCAGGCCCTGGGCGTGTCTTTTTATATCGCTGGTTTTTCCGAATCGTTGATGGATGTGTTTCCGCAATTCCCGCCGGTTTTTACCGGAACGGTGACGCTTATTTTACTGACTCTTCTGGCGTACTTTTCTGCCGACGTGGCTTTGAAGTTTCAATATTTGATTTTAACGTTAATCTTCGTGTCGTTGTATTCGTTCTTCTCGGGAAGATATTTACCGAATTCACAGGAAGTGATCCAGGCCATCGTTCCGGTCAAACATTCCTTCTGGGTTGTCTTTGCGGTTTTTTTTCCGGCGGTGACGGGAATTGAGGCGGGATTATCCATGTCGGGTGACCTGAAAAATCCTGAAAAGTCCCTGCCCCGGGGGACATTAACCGCCATCATGGTCAGTTATCTCGTGTATCTGGCCATTCCTTTATATCTTAATTTCTACAAAGTTCCCGACGAACAGTTATTAACCAATTTTTTTATTATGAAGGATCTGGCGAAATGGGGTAATTTAGTTTTGTATGGATTATGGGGCGCGGCTTTGTCGAGCGCGTTAGGCGCTTTATTGGGAGCTCCGCGCACACTGCAGGCCCTGGCCAAAGACCGCGTTATCCCCCGGTGGATCGGGAAAGGATTTGGCCGCAAGAACGATCCGCGCATTGCGACCGCGTTTTCGTTCTGCATCGCTTTATTGGGAATCCTGTTCGGAAATTTTAATGCCATCGCTTCTTTATTGACCATGTTTTTTCTCACGTCTTACGGATTGTTAAATCTATCCGCCGCTTTGGAAGGGATCATCGGCAACCCGTCCTGGCGTCCGAAATTCCGCGTCCACTGGTCGCTCCCTCTGGCCGGGGCCCTGGGATGTCTGATTGTCATGTTTATGATCAGCCCGGGAGCCACATTTTTGGCGACGTTTATTTCAGGGGGAGTTTATTATCTGGTCAAGCGCCGTCAGCTCAATGCCTATTGGGGCGACATGCGTTACGGGATATTGATGATGATGATCCGGCATGCCCTTTACAAACTGGAGGCCAGGCCTCCGCATGCCAAGACCTGGAGGCCGAATATTCTGGTCCTGAGCGGATCCCCTGAAAAGCGATGGTATCTGATTGCCCTGGCGGACGCGATCTCTCACGGCAAGGGATTTCTGACGGTCGCAGTCGTTCTTCCCACTGCATCGACGGAACCCGAGCGGATTGTAACCTTGCAAAATTCGATACGCGGATATTTGAATGAACGGTCGGTCCCGGCCATGGTCAAGATTATAGAGGCCAATGATGTTTATCTCGGGGCGCAGGAGCTGGTTAATTCGTATGGGTTCGGTGCACTTGTCCCCAATACAGTTTTACTCGGTGACGTCGAAGAATCCGATGATTTCACGCGTTATGTTAATCTCATCATGACCATATACCGAAGCCGCAGTAATCTCGTCATTGTCCGGGAGGACACGTCCGGCGAAAGCATGCGGAACTGGCAGAATACCCAGCAGATTGATTTGTGGTTCAGGCGGGTCGGAGAAAATTCGGGACTGATCCTGGCGTTAGCGTATCTTTTAAAGACAAGCCCGGAATGGGCCGGTTCCAAACTGTTCATTAAAACAATCGTGGGGGACCAGGAAGAGAAAGACGAGCAGTTAAAACATTTTCAGGGTTTCGTTGAAAAGGAAAATATCGATGCGGAAATTGAGATCGTCATTAAAGATCAGCCGGACATTTTTTCGTTAATGCGGGAATCCTCCAAAGATGCCCGGTTCGTTTTTATCGGGATGAAATCCCCCGGGCCGGAAGAAACCGTTGAACAATATACCGAATATTACACGAATCTGATTAAGAATACGACAGGATTTCCTGCCGTGGGTATGGTGTTAACTGCCGAAAAAGTAGATTTCGATGCCATATTTCAGCTAAGAGAAAAATAGCGCCGGTTTTAATCTTTAGGGATATTATTCTATGCCTGGTCATGTAACGGGATTTAAAAAATTTATTTTCAGCGTTATCACAGCATTTTTGTCGATCATTATTTTCTTTGTTCTGCTGGAAATCGTTTTCCGTCTGGTCAGGGGGGCTCCGAATCCGCTTAACGCGATCACCCAGATCAGGATGGAGCATCTGCTCCCGCCGAACACAGTCCTGAAAAATCAGACCAACCAGTTCAATGAATATAATTATACCGCGCATATCAACAGCCGCGGTTACCGGGGGCCGGAATTTGCCGTGCCCAAACCCGCCGGAAAAAAACGCGTCATGGTGATCGGCGATTCATTTACGTTCGGGGTAGGCGCCCAGGATCAGGAAACGATCCCGGCGCTGCTTGAAGAGTATTTGAAGAAATCCGATCATACCGTCGAAGTGATCAATGCCGGAGTCGGACATTCCTCCCCGATTTATCATTATGTGAACCTGGATAATTTTCTTTTAAAAGCCGAACCTGACCTGGTCATCCTGATGCTGGATATGACCGATATCCAGGATGACTGGCGGCATGAAGGCCAGGCTGTATTCGACGGAAATGGAGAGATCAAATATTTTGACCAGACGTATGTGGACGGCAAAAGGTCCTGGTGGAAATGGCTCACGTTTTATTCATCCAGCTGGGCGCAGTTTGACAAGAAAGTCCTGCGGCATTTTGAAAAGAAAAAACTCATCGGCCGCGGGGAATATTCAAAGATCAAAGATAAAAACATGCGCTCCAAGGCGTACATTGTGAACACGCCGGACGGTCATTACCCGGATGACGTAATTTTGCGTTTTGACGGCCTTTTGTTTATGCGGGGGAAGATGCGTGAACGGCTGATCCGCAAGCAATTTGAACGCACGGCCCGGTATCTCGATAAAATTAAGGCCCGTCTGGACGAACTTGGCATACCGATGGTCTTGGTCGTGTATCCTTACGGCATTTATGTGGGGGCGGATGAGTGGAACGAAGGGCGGTTCACCTGGGGTTTTGAAAAAGACAGGCTTTACACCGACCACCGGCCTTTTGAACTCGTCGGAGACTATGCCCGAGACAAGAATATTCCTTTTGTAAACGTCACGCCTCAATTGATTCAAGCCCGACGGACAAGCCAGGAAGCATTTTATTTTAATTGGGACGGGCATATGACCCCGGCGGCCAATCGTGTGGTCGCCCGGGAAATTGCCGGATACCTGGTCGATAATCAATTTTTGTCAGCGCCATAATCCCTGCGCTGCGGTGGTGCCCGCGCATTTTTTCTTCGCTTATTTTCTCGCCGGTTTATTTCTTATAAGAAATTAATTTTAATTTAATCTTCCTTTAATGTCGTTTTTTGTATAGTGCAGTTATGCAAGTACTCCGTTACTGATTCCTTCGATTATTATGACCGGTAAATTGAACCAGGGATAAACAAATTAATAAGGAGGCAGACATGAAGTACAGGATTTTAATTATTGATGAAGAGGAAGTGGCCCGTTTAATATACAAAAGATCTATTTACTCCCTGAGCAATACGCTTTATGAGGTCGTTGAAGCGAAAACCGCGAAAGAAGCCACCAACTATATCATCAGAAACAGGGTGGACCTTGTCATCATGGAGATCAACCTGCCTGATGTAGACGGGCTCAGGATGTTTGATATTATCAAAGAGTATAATCCGGACATGAAAGTGATTGTCGCCAGCATTTATCCTTTGGTAAGACAGCGGCAATTGATCCCGTTTGCGTCGGGGTATTACCACAAGGCAGAAGGACTGCACCACTTGATGGAAAGGGTAACCCGGACGATCGTTCTGAACACCTTCGAACCATTGGCCCATTAAAAGGAGGAGGAAATCATGAATGGAACCGCCGTCAGACACCTTACGGTTAAACCCGTACACAATTATTCGTATGATATTTTTGATCATGTTTATATTTATGACCGGCGTTATATGCCCCGCTGGGAAATTACAAGCCGGGCGTTTTACCGCGACAATATCCATCATCTGCTTGTGAGGACACAGATGCGGGACCTGACTCCGGCCGGAGTCTGCCTTTATGCCGACAAAAGTATTGAAGTGAACCAGCGGTTGGAGGTAAAGATGTTTCTTTCTCCGGAAAAAAGTTTTCAGGCCTGGGGAAGCGTTATGTGGAAGAAATCGTGTAACGGACAAACATTAGCCGGGGTTGTTTTTGATGAACTGGAAAACCGGTTAAAGAATCTCATACTGGAGAACGGATTTGTTTCGGCCTGTTCGATCGGGTGACGGGGGCAGGTCTTTTATAGTTGGGTGATATATTCGGCCATCTTTTTTCGCTCCGGTTCAGTCGGTAATCGTCCGGCTAACGCGGCCATATTTTCTTTCATGTGATCGATACGCGAGGTCGCCGGAATCGTACAGGTTACAGCCGGATGCGAAACGATAAACTTCAGGAAAAACTGCGACCAGGTCCGGGCGCCGAACTCACCGGCCCATTCAGGCAGAGGATGTTTGGCGAACAGGGGAAATAATTGTCCTCCCTGGAACGGGCGGTTGATGATGACACCGAGTTTGCGTTCGGCGGCTATCGGCAGGAGGCGTTGTTCAGCCTCACGGTCCAGGACATTGTACGTGAACTGGACAAAATCGATCGGCGCGGATGTCATGACTTTTTCAAACTGTTCATGAAGCCGGCCGTGAGAAGTGGTTATTCCGATGTAACGCACCAGGCCCTGTTTTTTCCATTCCAGTAATAATTCGAGATGATCCTGCCAGGCCACTAAGTTGTGGATTTGCACCAGATCAAACCGGTTCAGTCCCCAGAGGGAATGAGAACCGCGAAGCTGGTAAAGGCCCTGGGCTTTAAACGGCGTCCAGATCTTGGTGGCCGAGAACAGGGATTTTTTATGGTCGAGGCGCCCCAGGGCGTAGCCGATGACTTCTTCCGAGGTGCCGTACATGGGGGAGGAATCAATGACTGTGCCGCCCATGTCGAAGAAAGTGCGCAGCACTTCGGTGCGGGCGTTTCTCAGGGTTTCATCTTTGCCGACATGAAAGGTTTGCCATGTCCCCATCCCAATCACCGGAATCCGTTCGTTGGTTCGCGGAATTATTTTTGTCAGAAGATCATCGGTATCCGTCCAGCCCAGGTCCGGAAGAAAAGGACACACGATTCCCGTCGCGGTCAGATAAAAGGCGTATTTCAGAAATTGCCGGCGGCTGATGCCGGAAGGATTGAAAGGTGTTATGTTTTTTTCAGTGTTCGGATGGTTCACAACCACACTCCTGCCAGTCTTTGGATGGTTATCTTATCCTAAATGAATCAAGGAAACCTGTCCATGGAAAATATTTTCCTGGAACGGCCTGAGAGCGGAGTCCCGGAATTAGCAGAAGCGGCTTGTCACTCCCGGGACTTCTCACTATAATAGGCGTGGTCAGAAATATTTAATCCATAAAACCCATTATGCTGTTTAATTCCTACGAATTTATCTTTGTTTTTTTACCGGTCGTTTTTATCGGTTATTATTGGCTGGGGGACAGAAGCCATCGCCGGTCGGCACTGGCCTGGTTGCTGGTGTCGTCGCTGTTTTTTTACGGCTGGTGGAATCCCGTTTATTTGTTCCTCATCGCGGTTTCCATGGCGGGAAATTATTCAGCCGGGTATTATCTGGGAAAACACGCCGGGCAATCCCGGAAACGGTCCAAAAGTGTCCTGGCCCTCGGTATTATTTTCAATCTGGGCCTTTTGGGGTATTTCAAATATACCGGGTTTATCATCGCCAACCTGAATAATCTTTTCGGATTTGACCTTCCGGCGCGGCATATTGTCCTGCCGCTGGCCATATCTTTTTTTACGTTTCAGCAGATCGCTTACCTGGCGGATGCCTACACAGGCAAGACTAAAGAATATAATTTTCTCAAATACAGCCTTTTTGTCACGTTTTTTCCTCAGCTCATTGCGGGACCGATCGTGCATCATCAGGAAATTATTCCCCAATATTCAGAAAAGAAGACATACTGGTTTGACCATGCCAACCTGGCCGTCGGGTTAACCATTTTCACGGTCGGGCTGTTTAAAAAAGTGATGCTGGCCGATAATCTGGCGGTTTACGCGACGCCGGTCTTTAATGCCGCCCTGGAAGGAAAGGCCTTGTCGGCCGGGGCCGCCTGGATCGGAACGCTTTGTTACACGTTTCAGATTTATTTTGATTTCAGCGGTTATTCCGACATGGCCATCGGCCTGGGCCGGATGTTCGCGATCAGGCTTCCGCTGAATTTTAATTCGCCCTACAAGGCTGTCAACATCATTGACTTCTGGCGGCGATGGCACATGACACTTTCAAGGTTTCTCCGGGATTATTTATATTTCCCGCTGGGAGGAAACCGCTACGGCGCTTTCAGGCAGTGTCTGAACATGGCGATTGTTATGGTTCTGGGCGGATTGTGGCACGGCGCGAACTGGACGTTTGTCCTGTGGGGGATACTGCACGGGATTTATTTAACCGTTAATTATGTGTTTGATATCCTGTCCAACAAATGGGCATGGGCTCAGGCCGCTGTGATGCGGCAGGCCGGAAATTGTCTGACATTTCTGGGCGTTGTCTTCGCGTGGGTTTTGTTCCGGGCGGAATCGTTTCCGGCCGCGTCTGCGGTTTTCAGGGGGATGTTTTTTCTGAATCATGACGGATATTCTCCCTATGAGATCGAAGTGAACCAGATCATGGCCGTTGTTGTTTCGCTTCTCCTCGTGAAGTTCTTTCCGAATACCCAGGAAATCATGCGGGATTACGAACCGACGGTTGATTTTGACCCAGCTAAAATGGGACCGGTCACCCGGCTTCACAAACTGTTAAACTGGAAACCGACCGTTGTATGGGGTTTGTTTGTTACGGTTACTTTCCTGATTAGTGTCGTTAACATGGTCAAGGCCAGCGAATTTATTTATTTCAATTTTTAAATATGGATATGAAACGTTACAACATTATTTTTTTCAGTCTTGTCCTGATGATGTTTATGATCACGGTGGTCAGCAATGTGGTTACGGATATACACCGGGTCTTTGGTCTGACTGAGATCAATACCAGGAATATCCATGACAATGGCCGGTTCCGCAAGATTCAGTATATAAAGGAACATCCGGGGTTTAATGCTTTTATTCTGGGTTCTTCGAGGACAAATATGATTGATGTGGATATGGCCAACCAGCGTTCCGGCCAGTTTTATTACAATCTGGCCGTCGGATCGGAATCGATCAACGGTATGGAAAAGAAACTGCGCTGGCTGATCAAGACCCAGGAGCGGGTCAACCAGCTGATCATCGGGCTTGAGTACGATGTCATGTTCTTATGCGAGGATGTCCCGGATGATTCCCTGTTCGCGAAGGAACATCCCGAAGTATCCGGCTCTAGTTGGATCGATTTTTATTTTCCGTATTTATTTAAGTTTAATTTAAAAGAATGGAGAAGGACGGTTAAAAAGCGGAATGAACCGGTTTATTACCAGGCCGATCTCACGACAGGACAATGGTCTTATCCGGAAAGTGACCGGCTGATTGAAGAAGATCCGGATGGATATGCGAAGACCAGGATTGTAGAGGATCTGGCTTGTGAACCGGGCCAGGGGCGGGTCAAGATTAACCTGGAGCGGTTCAAACGTTTGATGGCCCTGATCCGGGAAAACGGGATCCCAACATTTATTTTTAATTCACCGTATCATCAAATTATTTACAAAACATTTGATCAGGAAGAGTACCAGGACTGGCTAAGGCAGGTCAAGCTGATCGCCGGTGATCTCTGGGATTTTTCAGGGTACAATTCCGTGACAACAGACAATCATTTATATTATGAATCTTCCCATTACCGCCGGGAGGTGGGGGATATGATCCTTAAAACGATTTTCTCGGATAAGCCGGTGAGAAAGGATTTTGGGAAAAAATTATAAGGAGCCAAGTGGATGGGCCTTTGCCCGCATTGCCGCAAAGAGATTGCCGGGAACCTGGTTTATTGTCCGCATTGTGAACAAATCCTCACCAAGGATGTGTACGCGCGTTCTTTTACCACCGGAGGGATCTGGGGGACGATCATCTTGACCGGTCTTGTTTTTTTCCTGATCGTTAAGGTGTCAACGTCCGGGGATTCATTTTACAGTATGGGTTACCAGGACGGTTCAGAAGAAGTCAAAAACGAAGTAATGTTTTTTGTCAGTAAGAAATACCAATCCGGCTACGCGGACGGACTGAATGTCGCCTGGTATTTTGACAAGGGTTGCCAGGATAAAGTGGACGGCCTGAATCCGCAATATCCCGATGAAGTAAAATATATGGAGGGATTCAGGTTCTGTTAGATGTAAAAGTGTGTGCAGACCGCTTTCGGCCACCAAACATTTAACCAAACGTTTTCAATCATATTAGTTTTCCATTACAACCTTTCGAAAGGAATCAATGATGTCTGAACACCAAGCCAATATCCGTTGGACCAACACCAGCGGAGGTATGAATTCCGATTCTTATAACCGCGAACACCAGTGGGATTTTCTAAACGGGATCAAGATAAACGCCTCAGCCGCTGTTGAATACAAGGGCAAAGAGGATTGTGTTGATCCCGAACAGGCCCTGGTCGCGGCGATTTCATCCTGCCATATGCTGACGTTTCTGGCCATTGCCTCCAAAAAAGGGATGGTCGTTGAGAAATACAGCGATGATGCCGTCGGTTTCCTGGAAAAAGACGGGGACGGAACGATCAGCCTTGCGCGCGCTGTCCTGAAACCGAAGATTGTTTTTTCCGGTGAGAAGATTCCGACGCAAGAGGATCTTGAGCGCCTGCATCATTCCGCCCATGCGCATTGTTTTATCGCGAATTCGGTCAGGACGGATGTGAAGATCGAACTTTAACCGCAAAGCGTTGACTTTATAAACCTGTTTGTTAGAATCAATTCATGACATCTGATAACCCAGAAAAAAGCAGCCGGGACCAACGCCAGCATCACCGTATTTCCGGTTCGGTTATTGAATATTCGTATGTCCAGACCGATCCGGTAAGGACGGTCGCGTTTATGAAAGACCTGAGTCTGGGCGGTGTCTGCATTTATCTGCACGATCAGCTTCCTCCCCAAACTACATTGCGGTTGTGGATCCATCATTTCGGCCATGATACTCCCATCGAGGCTAAAGGTGAAGTTGTCTGGCAGCGGCCGTCGAATTTCATGAGCTGTTTTGATACCGGGATTAAATTCACGGAGCTTAACACTGACGAAGAAGAAAAGCTGACGGATTTTATCCGGACGTTTACCCCATCGGGAACAAAGGATAATGATCCCGGTCAATCGGATGACATTTCAACCGAAGGGGTCTTCAGGCAATTTTATACCACCGGAGAACTGCTGAGCGAAGTCAACGTCATTCAGGGCAAGATGGAAGGGCTCAGAAAATATTATTACCGCACCGGAGAAGTGCTTGAAGAGCTGAATTGGCTGCGCGGCAAACGTCACGGCCCGCGCAAATGTTATTACCCCAACGGAAAGGTTTATCTTGAACAGGAATTCGTCGAAGGAGTTTGCATTTCCACCCAGAAATACAATAATCAGGGCAAACTCATCCGGCCTTCCGGACAATGACATGCTTTTTTTGAGTTCCCCCCCGCGTATTCCTCTTGGATGAAAATTTAACATTGTTTTAATCTTCTCTTAACCTTCCAGAAATTATAATGAAACCATGCGGCTAGATAACGGTGGCATGATGTGCCAAACCAGAAGTAAGAAAGGGGGGGCATTATGGACAAGTTATGTAGAGTAGCGGTATTTTTTGTTGTGCTGGTTTTGTTCTTTCATGTATTTTTTGTCGGGGTGACCCGTGCCGGGGAAGGCAGCAATCAACCGCCGGAGGATGAGCGTTCCAGCATTGTCGGAAGTCTTTTTCATTTTGTCGGCGACGTCATTTCGTTTCCGTTTCGTCTCACCGGAAAAGCGATAGATTCAATTTTTTAATTTCCGGGTGGTTGCCCATGAATCGTCTTTCAAAAAGTCCGCCGTTTTTTATGGCGAGTCTTGTCATTTCCTTCAACTAAGGGAATGAGAAAATAAGAGGAGGTCAATGATGAAAAAATCCAAGATGACCATTTCTGTTTTGATTGCAGCGGCTTTTCTTGTTTTATTGGGCTGGACGATTTTGTCCGCAGATAAGGTGGCCGCCGGCATGGTTAAAAGCGTTGGTGTCAACCAACTCGTGATCATCCATGAGCCGGAAGAAGGCACAAGTCACCAGGAAATGACCTTTGTTGTGAACGAAGATACGGATCTTAGAGAAATGGATGCTTTTAGCGATCTGGCCGAAGGTGACCGGATTGAGGTCAAGTATAAAGAAAAGGATACGGAACATGTGGCCACCAGTATTACAAAAATTACGGTTGATCGGGCTTATGAACAAAGAGCTTCTTTGAGCATTTAATTCCGCCAATCTTACCCAACGGGCCGACCGGAAATCGGTCAGATTTCTGTCGGCCCGTTACGTCATTAAAAACTTCCCGTGATTTCTTTCGTATTTCATATTCAACTGGGAAAATAAATTCAAAACTGCCGGAAGGAGGTATGTGTCGTGATTGAACGCCGCAATTTTTTGCGCGAAGTTATGCGCACGACAAAGATCGTTTCTGCATCAACCATGAAAACCATCCAATCCATTGAGAAAGAGATGAAACTTTCCGTTGATGATGACATCAACGCCGTAGGACAGGTGTGCCGGAGAATTGTCCGGGGAATTGAACGCATTGATCAGGAATAGGTGCAGAGTAGAGTATGCGTATGAATATGATTCCCGGTGAATAAACCGAGCGGAGTGTGTTATAATGTCTTCTAAAAAATAATGATACCGCTCACGGTTAAGATTCATGGACGAAACTTTTGTTCAAAAAAAAGATGATGAGAAAAGGCAGTTTTATGTCGCCCGCAATCTGTTCCTGCGCCTTTTAGGCGGCATTTATTTCCTCGCGTTTTTTTCTCTCCTGCTCCAGGCCCAGGGACTGTGGGGCCGTGAGGGGATCCTCCCGGTTCAAGACTATCTCAAGGCGGTACAGGAATATTTTGGTCCGGACTGTTATTTAAAACAGCTGACGATATTCTGGCTGAATTCGTCGGATTCATTTTTGATTTTTGCCTGTTATCTGGGGATGGCCTTTTCGGTTGTATTGATGGCCGGTTTTCTTCCGGCCGTGTGCTGTTTTTTTCTTTGGGGACTTTATCTCTCCTTTATTTATATCGGGCAGGCGTTCATGAGTTTTCAATGGGACATCCTGCTGGTTGAAATCGGGTTCTTAAGTATTTTTTTCAGCCCCTGGGGGTTACGGCTCAGTTCGGCTAAATCCAAACTGCCCCGGGTGATCCTGCTGTTGTTGTATATTGTTCTGTTTAAGGTAATGGTGCAGTCCGGTTTCGTCAAATGGATGAGCCACGACAAAACCTGGAGGGATTTAACGGCGTTAACGTATCATTACTGGACACAGCCGATCCCGAATCCGGTGAGCTGGTACGTTCATCATTTACCGTTATGGCTTCACAAATTTTCGTGTTTTATGATGTTTGTGATTGAAATTTTTGTCCCGTTCTGGATTTTTATGGGCCGGCGCATGCGGCTGGCCGCCATCTTTCCTCTGGTCGGGCTTCAGGGGCTGATCCTGGCCACGGGGAATTATTGCTTTTTTAATCTGCTCATGATCGTCCTGTGCGTGCTTCTGATCGATGACAAGTCTTTTGCGAAGATCTGGTCGGTCCAGGTTATGGCCCGTCTCAAGCCGGAACGGACCGGCCTTTATCCTCCCCGATGGTCTGATTTAATCAAGACGTGGATCTGTTTCTCTGTGGCCGTGATCGTCTGTGTTCTGAATGTGAATATTATGGTCCGGATGATGGGGGGGAGCAAAGCGGTGCCGGATATTTTAAAACGCATTGAAAAGGAGGCCGACCCGTTTTTATTATCCAACGGATATGGCCTTTTTGCCGTGATGACCACCAAACGTCCCGAGATCATTATTGAAGGCAGCCACGACGGAAGATTTTGGGACGCGTATGAATTTAAATACAAACCCGGTGATTTGAACCGGCGTCCGCCGCAGGTCGCGCCATTCCAGCCGCGGATCGACTGGCAGATGTGGTTTGCCGCGCTCAGCGGGAATGTGCAACACAGCCCGTGGTTTTTGAATATGCTGGAACGTTTGGCCAAGAATGAACCAACGGTCATTAAACTTCTGGCCCACAATCCTTTCGAAGAGACTCCTCCCAAATACCTGCGGGCCAAATTATATTATTATGAATTTACTTCGCCAGACGAGAAGAGAGAAACCGGCCAGTGGTGGAAACGGACTTTCTGGAAGACGTACCTCCCCGCGGTATATTTGAAATAAGCAGGTAGATCAGTTGCGGTTGTTTATCACTAAAAGTGGACGAAGGTGAATGGCGGAAATCTTTAGAATGCGGTTCTTGCCTTGTTCGGAGATAAAGAGATTGCCGTCCCGGTCACAAGCTAAGCCCTGCGGGCTGGATAACTTCTTTGAGATCGTTGTGATATTTTTGTAACGGTCGATAAAAAATAAACGGCCGGAGTGCTGGTCTTCCGTCACGAATAGGCCGTCATACGCAGGACAGTAGGTAATACCGTCCGGTTCTTTAATTATTTCAGATTCGAGATATGTTTCTATGTTTTGACCGGAGCGAAGGATTAGAATTTTGTTGGTTAATGTTTCATTGATATAAAGATTGTCTTTGCGATCGATCGTGATTCCTTCGGGGCGCTTTAACCCTTCAGCCAGGATCGAAAGCTGGCCGTTTTCATAGCGCAGGATACGGCCTTCTTTGCTGTCTTCAGCGATGTACAAGCGTTGCTGGGAGTCAAAGACAATCCCTTCAGGATTCGTGATGCCGGTGATCAGTTTCGTCGATTTTCCTTCCGGAGTTAACCGGGTTATATAGCCGTCCGTCGTTTCCGCGGAAATATAAATATTCTTTTGTCCGTCAATTGTTATCCCGTCAGCGCGGTCTAGTTTTTTAATGATCGTTTTTCGCTGCCCGTCAGGGGAGATCCGTAATACATAACCGTGGGATTTTTCGGATGCGATGTAAAGATTGTTTCCGGAATCAATCACCAGGCCATCGGCCCGGGGAATTTCCCTGGCGTAGACGATAACCGGAACGATTGAATCAAAGACGGGCGCACGATGTCCCCATTTAAATCCGGATACCGAAAGGACTAGTAAGACAATCAATGGGATCCGGTGCAAAAAGGAATCATTTAATTTTGGAATCATTTTTTGCATACACGTTAGCTCCGAATAATTTATTTTATCATCATAAATATACCCAACATATCTTTCTTTTAAGTAAAGAGGAAGAATTGTATAATAATTTCATCATGCCAAAATTACGCTTAAGATACGTATTTTATTTGATTTTCGGGCTGGGGATCTTTCTAATCCCCCAACGGCCGATATGCCGGATTAATCCGGGAGCTTTCTTATTTTCAAGCGTCTTTTTTATCATTGTGGTCTGCGGCCTGGAATTGTTTTTCATGATCCGGAAGTCGTATCAAATCAGGGCTTACCTGGACCGGGGCGATGTTAGAAAATTTCTTGAAGAGACGGAAAAAGAGATTAACTATACCGGCGGCGCATGGAATCGCTGTTATCAGATTAACCGGACGGCCGGTTTATATTACCTGGGGCGTTTTGAGGAGGCGATTAAATTACTCGAGGTCATTAATCCCGATAAGCTTCCTAAACTTTTCCGGGCGCTTTATGTCAATAATTACTTGGCCAATTTGCTGGGTGCAAAACGTATGAATGAAGCCCAGAAATGGATAGAGTCTAATGAGAAGTCCTTTCAGCCCACCCGGCACAACCGGGCCGTTTTTCATGCCTTGCAGTCCAATCTCGGCATTTTTAAATATTTAAAGGGAGAACTTCAGGTCGCGCGATATCTACTTGAGGAAAGTCTGAAGCCCCATTCAAGCCGTTTGGCTCAGGCCGTGGCTTATTATTACCTTGGCTGTATCGCCAGGGATGAAGGCCGGGAGCCGGAAGCCGGAGCTTATTTTAAAAAGGCAAAAGGGCTTGGAAAAGATATATATATTAATAGCCTCATTCCATGACGCGGGAAAATCTTTCCTTTGGGGTTACGCGTAATCGTAGTATAATTTTAGCCATGAAACGGTTTAATGTCTTAATTTTCAGTCTTTATTTTTCGTTAGTGATCCCCGCTTTTGCCCAAGGTGACCCCGGAAGTGCTTCATCAGCCGGGAATAAGAAGTGGTTGCGAATCAGCGAAATCGAACAGGAACAGGCGAAAATTTTTGATCAATACCGGACGGATAAGGACGAATTGAAACAGAAATATGAGGAGGCCCTCGAGGCCCTGGAACAAACGGGCGGAGAGGACATGATGGCCGGCAAGATCAGGCTTGAAAAAGAATTTAAGAGAAAAAAAGAGAGACTCCTTGAATCTTATCGCCAGGATAATTGGCGTCTGCAAAAAGAAAGCAACTCCCTCAAAGGCCGCAAGACGGTCGTTACTTCAGACTATCAGATGAAAAACAGGCTCAAGAAGGCTTCAAACATCGATTCCGACATGGGGAAGAAGAAATAAAGATTTTGATAAGAGTTGCCCGCAGATCCCCTGCCGGCGGCACAGAAATAGCCATACACCCACCAGATAAATAGTTCAATCCCGTTTGAAATATTGTGTTAAAATAGGGCAAATTTTAGACTGTATCTCAACGTAAGTTGGTGAGGAGATTAATCGTCTTATGTATATGTCGACCTGGGTTTCTTTTTTGATGGCCGTTATTCCGGCCATATTTCTGGTCTGGTATTTTTGCCGGCTGGCTAAGAACAAGACTGAGTCAAAGGCCCTTATCATAAAGATATTTCTTATCGGAATTTTGTCGATCGTCCCTGTATGTACGCTGGAGATAATTATCAGCCGGCTGAATCTTTATTATAATTGGTCAAAATTCTATTTTTATTTCTTTGAAGCGTTTATCGTAGCAGGATTATGTGAAGAGTATATAAAACTGGCGATTATCAAGATATTTGTCTATAACAGTCCCCGTTTTCAGAAAATAATCGACGGGATTATCTTTACCATCGTCGCGTCACTGGGTTTCGCGTGTATAGAAAATATCATGTATGTTATTCAGAATTCTTTTGAGACGGCAGTGGTCCGCGGGATCACGGCGGTTCCCCTGCACGCGGTCGCTTCAGGAACAATGGGCTATTATATCGGCTTGGCCAAATTTTCTATCGATAAAAAGGAAGAACAACGGCTGATCAATATCGGACTCTGGCAGGCGATATTCATTCATGGGTTGTACAATTTTTTGATTCTTATTTCACCGTTATTCGGATCTTTATACGCGGCTTTTGTCATCCCGCTGTTAATCTATATTTATTTTAAACTGAAGGCCAAGATCCATATGGCCGTTGAACTTGATCAATCATTAAGGAGTTAATTATGCCGGCAGACATGATGACCCACCACATACTGGTTTTACCGGAGTTTATGAATGAACACGGGATTTTATTCGGCGGGTATTTATTGAAATGGATTGATGAGTTCGCTTATATAACCGCCTGCCTGGATTATCCGCATAACCGGTTTGTGACCGTCTCGCTTGACAATGTGGAATTTCGAAAACCCATTAAGACCGGAGATATTTTATGTTTTGAAGTCCGGGAAGTCCGGCTGGGGAATTCATCGGTCAAATATTCGGTGACTGTTTTTAATGACCGGGAAAAAAGGGCCGACCGCAATGTTTTGTTTGAGACAAATATCGTGTTTGTTAACGTCGATCAGAACGGACAAAAACACACGATCCGCAGGGAATAGTTTTAAGAGGGCGAATATCAGTTGATTAAATAACTACGCGTATGTTCATCCTGCCTATCTGACGTGAAATAAAGTTAATTATTATCATTGAAGGAAACAAACGGAAGTATATGACTCTAAATGAAATTCCACTCGTTATTACGGATATCGAAACGACGGGCGGCCGGTATCATAATCACCGGATCATTGAAATAGGGATGATCAAAGTTGTCAACGGCCGAAAGGTGGAAGAGTTTCAGTCCCTGATTGACCCGCAATGCCAAATCCCGGCCAATATTACAACCTTGACGGGGATAACCAATGAAATGGTCGGTAAAGCGCCGACATTCAGCGTCCTGCATGAATCAATTTATGAATTTCTGGAAGGATCTGTCTTTGTCGCGCATAACGCCCGTTTTGATTACGGGTTTATCCGGCAGGAATTTGAGAGGCTGGGAATCCGGTATAAATCTAAGATCCTCTGCAGCCTTAAACTTTCACGGAAATTATTTCCGAAATTCAAACGGCATGATGTTTCATCGATCATGCAGCGCTACGGGATTGAAGTCGAAAACAGGCACCGGGCCCTGGATGATGCCAGAGTCGTCTGGGGTTTCCTTCAGGTTGTGCAGGAAAAAACCTCTCTTGAAAAACAATCGCTGGCCATCGAAGAAATCATCCGTCAACCAGCCCTTCCGCCGCACTTAAAAACAGATATTGATGATATTCCGGAACTGCCGGGGGTATATTTTTTCCTGAATGAGGCAGGAGTTCCGCTTTACATCGGCAAGGCCAAAAATTTACGCACCCGGATTATGGCTCATTTTAATAACACACTTCACTCCAACCAGGAAATTGATTTATCAAGAAACGTGACCGGGATCACCATTGTTCAGACGCAGGGTGAATTGGCGGCATTATTATTGGAATCTTATTATATCAAGACGCAATTTCCGCTTTATAACAAACGATCCCGGCGCAACTTGCAATTGACCGTTGTGAAATTAGACGATTCAGAGGAATACCATAAAATTTATTTTGAAGGGCGTGAAGAAATCTGTAAAGAAGACCTCAAGAATATTCTGGCCGTTTTTAGGACCAAACGCGATACCCAGCGTTATTTGGAAAATCTGGCCAGGGAATACAAATTGTGCAAGACCTTGCTGAATCTTGAAAAGTCAAAATCAGACGATTCCTGCTTTTATTATCAGATTAATCAGTGCAAAGGGGCCTGCATACAAAAGGAAAGTTCCTTGAAATATAATTTACGGCTGAAAGAGGCGTTCCTGGAAAAACAGAGATTGGAATGGCCCTTTGATGGGGCGCTCATGATCGAAGAGCACAATGAGGATAAGACAAAAGGGGAAGTCATTATTATAGATAGCTGGATCATTCAGAACGCCTTCCGGTATGATATGGACCAGAAAGAGAATTTGTTTCCATGCAACGGCCGGTTTGACCTGGATGTTTTTCGAATATTATACGGATACGTCAACCGCCGGAAAAATCTCAATTTAAAAGTAATCCGCCCGGATGATTTGGCGGAAGAGATTTGAAAATAGATAATTTTGAAGAAAAGCAGAAGTTAGCTATTGACAAGTTAATAGTTGAATGGTAAACTATCAACAAGTGAAAGGAAATTGTAATGGCAGATATTAAGAAATTCGGAGTACCAAAAGGTGAGGGGAAATACCCGGAAGAAATTATATATTCCCTGGCCCTTCTCTATAATGTCATTAGTACGGATATCACCAATTTCCTGAAGAGTTATGGTCTTTCCATTGGAAAGTTGAATATCCTGATCGCCATTCAGCACCATGGGGGGGATGAAGGTATCCGGCAGGTGGAGATCAGCGAACATTTGATCGTTACTCCGTCCAATATGACCAAGATGCTGGATAAACTGGAAAGTGATGGATTGGTCATGCGGTTGGAATTGGAAGGAGACCGCAGGGTAAATTTGATCAAGATCACTAAAAAGGGGGCTGATCTGCTGACCCGGATCTGGGATAAATATCTGGTCCAGTTGAAACAGGCCGTTAGTGGTTTAAACCAGGATAAACAAAAGCAGTTAGCCGGGTTATTAACTGAATGGTTTGAAAAGAAATAACCGGTCATTTTTTTTGGTTAAATAGTTGAATGGTAAACAATTAATCAGTTAATTTAAAGGAGGAGCAGAAAATGAAAACTCAACAAACAAAACTCAGGAGAGGAGGCGGGCTGGCTGCCGGTATCATGTTCTTGATCCTCACCGGTTCCGCGCAGGCCGCCGGACTTTTGACGCCCAAGGATTCCGGTCTGCCCGAATTGCAGATCAAAGATCATCAGGTTCATGTGGTTGTTGAAGACGGTTACGCGATCACGACGGTTGACCAGACTTTTTATAACCCGAACGGACAGGATCTTGAGGCCATTTATTCGTTCCCTGTTCCGAAAAAAGGGGCGGTTTCAGAATTTACGATGTGGATTGATGGAAAGCCGATCAGCGGTGAAGTCCTCGAAAAGAAAAAAGCCCGCGAAGTCTATGAAGAGCAGAAATCAAAAAATAATGATGCCGGGCTAACCGAAAAAAATGATTACAAGACATTTGAGATGAGTGTCTCACCCGTCAGGGCCAATCAGCAGACCAAGGTCAGGATCAGTTACATCCAGCCGGCCCATGTCGACACCGGCATTGGCCGTTATTTGTATCCGCTTGAAGAGGGAGGCGTGGATGACGCGGCCCTGGCCTTTTGGAAGACCAATGATAAGGTCAGCGGGACATTCAGTTTTGACCTTGTTTTAAAGTCTGCCTACCCGGTTGCCGACGTGCGGCTGCCGAACCACCCGCAGGCGCAGATAACAAACAATAATGGTGAATGGATGATCCACCTGGACAACCATCTTATCCGTTCAAGCAGTGCTCAAGCGGATCCTTCAACGCTGACCATTAACCAGAGTAATAGCGGTGACGACACGCCTTTACCGACAGTCCAGGCTGATCCGAATTTCAGGCTGGACACGGATATCGCCATCTATTATCGTCACGCTGAAAATCTTCCCGGAAGCGTTGACCTCGTGGCCTTTAAAGAAGCAACATCACAGCGCGGAACGTTTATGCTGACAATTACCCCGGGCATGGATTTACAGCCGATTGTGGAAGGACGCGACTGGGTTTTTGTCCTGGATATTTCCGGTTCAATGCAAGGGAAGTACGCGACATTGGCCGAGGGGGTATCCCGGGCTTTGAAAACCATGAAACCCGAAGACCGGTTTCGCATTGTCCTGTTTAATGATACGGCGAGAGAGTTGACGAACGGTTTTGTCACGGCTACGGCGCAGAATGTGAATCATTACATCAATGCCGTTTCTACCGTAAGTCCGAATAACGGGACCAATCTTTATGGGGGCCTTCAACTTGGACTAAAAAGCCTAGACTCTGACCGCACCTCCAGCATTTTGCTGGTGACCGACGGAGTTGCCAATGTCGGGGTGACGGAACAAAAGGGCTTTATTGAAATGATCAAGAAATACGACATTCGTTTGTTTACTTACATTATGGGCAATAGCGCGAATGAACCGTTATTGAATGCGTTAACCCGGGAGACGAACGGCTTCGCGATCAATGTTTCCAATTCCGATGATATTATCGGAAAAATCCTCGAGGCCCAGAGCAAGGTCAATTTTCAGGCGTTACACGGCGCACAGGTTAAGATCAACGGGGTTAAAACCGCGGATATAAACCCGTCCTCCATCGGCAGTGTTTACCGAGGACAACAGTTGATTGTTTTCGGCCACTATTTTGGATCTGGACCGGCCGAGGTGACGTTGCAGGGGAAGATTTCCGGTCTGGATAAATCTTATTCCACACGATTTAATTTTCCGGAAGCGGCAACCACGAACCCGGAGATCGAACGATTATGGGCTTACGCGTCCATTGAAGAACTGATCCAGCAAATGGATGATTTTGGCGAGACTGCCGACAAGAAACAAAGTGTGGTGGATCTCGGTGTAGAGTATTCACTGGTCACCGATTACACGTCCATGATTGTTTTAAAAGAAGAGGTGTATCAGGAATTGGGGATTGACCGGCGTAATCAGCAGCGATTAAAAACGGAATACCAGGCCCGTCAGGTTCGTTCCGCTCAACCGGCCCAATCTTATCGCGTGGATACGCAGCAACCGATGTTCAGTGGAAATCAGCCTACGTATGCCGGTGGCGGCGGGGCGTTTGGTCCCGGCGCAGTGCTCTTGTTTTCTCCGTTATTATGGGGATTAAGGAAACGAAAAGAAGATAAGGTTTAATTATGATGAACATCCATCTATTCCAAAAAGAAAAAAGCCGCGGCACCCTCAAGGTGCCGTGGCTGACTGTGATGTTAACCCTGGGCATGATCGGCTTATATCTGTCCGGACAAATTTTGTTCAACAGTCTTTTGTTTGATAAAACGCTGATCGCGCAGGGTGAATTCTGGCGGTTGTTTACCGCGCATTTCGTGCATTGTAATTTTCAACATCTATTGTGGGATCTGTTGGCTTTTCTCGTCATCGGTTCGGTGATTGAACTCAATAATCCCCGTCATTTCCTGCCCTGCCTCTTTGTCAGCTGTCTGGCCGTCAGCGGCTGGATGTTTTTTATTGAAACTAAGTTCAGCAGTTATTGCGGTTTGTCCGGTGCATTAAATGGAATGTTGGTTTTGGCGGCCGTTACGCAATATAAACGGACCGGAGAAAAGATGTGTCTGGGTATTTTATTGGCAACGGTGGCCAAGATATTTTTTGAACTGTCAACCCATGAAACAATCTTTACCGACCTTTCTGTCCGGGCCGTTCCCGGTTCTCATGCTGCCGGATATATGGCCGGCATTTTTTATCTGGGTTTTATTTGGCTTGAGAAGATTTTTGATTTAAAGAAAGAAGTTTAAGTGAAAACAGTTCGTTTATATTTTTGAGATAAACTAATCATTTCAGGAACCGGAAGAAAAAATAAAAATATCAGTTCAACCATCCTGATTTGAAACGAATTGACATACCCCTGTGTTCCACTCAAGAGAATGGCCATCAAAAAATAAAATACCGGAGAATAAAGAACAATTTTTTTAAACCCGATAAACCCTCGGAAGATGATTTTATTCACTGTAACGGATAATGTCGGATCGGTTGCTTCCCGCCAGATGATCCTTTTGTCACAATCCATTCTAGAAAGAATATTTTTTAGGAGAATATGAAGACTCCTGTCGGGATTGACTGTAATCTCAATCATTTCCGGCCAACGGATAAAACACAGATACGACATTAGTATCGCGATCGTAAAAATTCCATAATCCATCCATGTCATGACCAATGCTGTCGTGTGAAAACATATACCCATCCAAATCGCTAATGAATAATATCGCTTAGATGTTAAGAAGACTGAAATCACAAATTCTCCTATTATGGTTAACCAGCCCATGAGTTTGGATAATAACATAGGAGGTAAGTAAGAGGCGGCCATAATATATTTTTTATTAATGATAATTTCATGCATCCAGTATTCAAAGTATTGTCCAGAAAGCCAGTCCGGATCAAGCAGCTTATTTAAACCCGAACCGAAATACACCAACGACACCTGTAAACGGATAAGCCAGGGATTTTCCCCTTTTCTGTGCAGACCGGCCATTAAAAATATAAATCCGCAAAAAACTTTTGCGTTCAGATAACTGACAATAGAAGACATTGGGACAATTAAGAAGACAGATCCCAGCAAAAGGCAGTTTAACCGGATTTTATATGTGAAGAGTATGGAGATGGTGGAGAACAAAAAGACTGCTTGTAAAATTAACCGGAACAGGGCTGGCGGGCCAAAGTAATCAAAAATGGGGACGAGTGGGACAAAGTGATCGGACATCTGGAACAAATACCCTTTTAACAATAGACTCAGGGCAATAACCTTGACCATTAGAATTACCGAAGGCGGCAATTCATCACTATTCAGCGAAAAGGGATTCTTTACGGGATGGGCCATTTCCATACTGGTTGTTTAATGCCGTTGGTTGTGTAAGTTAAAGTGATCTGTGCGGGCTGGTCTTTCCCGAGGGTTTTCTCATACCGAGACAAGACATCTTTCACATGCTGGATTGAACGCGGGTCGCGTCCATTTTTGTACAGGCGGTAACGGGTATAGATGGCATCAGCACTTAATGGCTGTTCGTTCACTGTGACATGAAGCACATAGTCATTCTGTGAATCATGCGGGGCCCAGCAAAAATACCTAGCTTCAGTGAACCTGGCCAGCACGATCAAAATTATTTGGACTGCAAGCAACAAAATTCCAAATTTAAGCCTTGGTGGAATATTTTTCTGAGTGTGTATTTGCATAGAAATTAAGTCTAACATAATTTTGGGAATTTCCAAAAGGGGGTGATATACTTTATGCCATGAACAGTTTTAAACATTTACGTCTGCATGATGAACCATGCCAATATTTTAGAGAACGACAGATTCATGAGGCCTTAGTCAAACACACACCTGAGTTTATGGATACCCTGGAGAAATTTTATCGGGAGTGGCGGATTAACTCCAAGCTCGTTCACCAGCCGAAAAAGGAAGTTTTTACCAATGGGTGCTTTAAAGGAGACTTTAGGGTCATGCCCTGTGTCATCCATCCATTTGAAGGACAGACCATCAAGGCGGTCAAAGTGATCGGGACCAATGAAGAGGAACGGGTGGTTCCAGATAAAATTTGTGTTGGTAAAGCCATGTTGATCAATGCGACTGACAATTTTGTTGAAGCCTTATTTGATGTCTGCGCCCTCTCGTCGTTCAGGACAGCCGCCTTGAGTGTGCTGGCTTTTAAACATGCCGGTACTTTAGAGAAGGAAACGGTGGGGGTAGTGGGAGCGGGCCGAATAGGATATTATACGGCTTTTATTTTATCCCGCTGGTGCGGGTTAGACACCATATATGTGTATGATCACCATCAAAAACGAGTTTCGGAATTTAAAAAGTTGTTGGACAGGAGTATGGAAATCAAGCCGGTGACCATGAAAGTGATCTGCCGGCAAAGTACGGCCTTGTTTTTGTCAACCACGTCCCGGAAACCCGTACTGAAAATTTCTGATGCCGGGGATATCAATTTTATTTCCAGTGTCGGAGCGGATGCGGATAATTTATCAGAGATTGATCCGGGATTTGCTGGGAAGTGGACTATCGTGAGTGAATCTCGTCAGAATATTCATTTTGGGGATATGAAAAGATGGCATGACGATGGGTTGATGGACAAGACCGACATTGTTGAACTTCGTAAAATTGTAACATCCACGAAAAAAAAGCGTGAGAAAGTGCTTTTCATTTCAACAGGAACGGCCGTGCAGGACGCCCTGATCTGTCATTTCCTGTTTCATCGATTAAAGAAGGCTAATCAATGAAAGAATTTTTCTTGAATTTCTTAAGGAAAATTCTTCCTCAACCGGTTAAACAAGCACTGCGATTCAGCCTGAATTTACCTGCTGCCGCCAAACGATTCTTCCTCCGGCAACCGAAAGTTTCTAGAAGATTTCAAAGAATTCTATCCGGAAAACCAGTAAATATTCTTTTTTATCCCGACCACCCTTGCCGGATGCCATGGGATTATACGATCATTCGGTTGTGTCGTGAATTGGGTTTGAACATGAATCCATCTGAGGACGGGGTGATTGATCTCTGTATTAATTGGCAGGACCGAACATTCGGGCAATATGATGACCGGCTAAACCGGTTGGCCCAAAAAAATAGAATGCTCAATTATAACTGCCGTGATATAAGTAAAAATCGCGTCGATGAAGTCTTTAACGAAGTATTCGGGTACCGGTTGATGATCAATCCGTCGGATTTCCAAGGTCCGTATGTGGAAAAATCGAACTTGAATGGAAAACACGATGGAAGAATTATTCTGAGCCCGATGATTGAAAAAGTAGAAGGAAAGGTCTACCAGCGTCTGATTGATAACCGTGATGATGAGAATTATGTTGTTGATTTCAGGGTTCCTTTTTTTGATAAAGATATTCCGCTGGTTTTTCTGAAATATAAATCGATCACTGACCGTTTCGGTATGTCGGTCAAAGCGGGTTTGACGGAATCCGGCCAGATATTCAGTTCCGATGAAGTCAGTAAAATTATTCTTTTTTGCAAGAGGATGGGGTTTGATTGCGGGGAACTGGATATTGTCCGGGACAGGTCTGATCAAAGGATTTATATTGTTGATGCCAATAATACTCCAACGATCCGTTTTGTAGGGTATACGTATCAGGAAAAAAGAAAAATTTTGCGGACCCTGGCCCGGTCGTTCGATCGGGCCTTTCTTAACGGGTGAAGTGCATCAGGTATTCGATTTAAAAAAGACGTTTCAAAGGTTTTCGAAAAAATATTATGAGTGGGCAGCACTCTGAAAGCGAGCTAAGATATGAATATGCTGAAAATAGCCACCGCTGGAGTTATCTGGAAAGAAGGGCATATCCTCATCGCCAAACGCAGCAAAGACCAGTTTTGGGAGTTTCCCGGAGGACACATCGAATCCGGGGAAACGCCGGAACAATGTCTTGTCCGTGAAATGAAAGAGGAATTAAATATCATTGTTAAGGTCGAGAAACTTTTGGGCAAGATAGAAGGATATTTTAGAGGCCGAAATATGGTCTTGTATGCCTTTCAGGCCCAATGGGCCGAAGGCCTTCCGGAACTTCGTGTGCATTCGGAAATCAGTTGGATTGACCCCGGACGTATGCACGAATTTTCGTTTATTGATGAAGACAGGGAAATCGTCAAAATACTGAAACCGCTAACGGATAAAACCGATTCCCCGTCATAGAATGATGGATGCACTTATCGTATTCCCGCCGACGAAAAATGTCACAGGATTTTTCCCAGAAGTTCACCTTCCATTCATAAGTATTTAACAAACATATATTAATATTTGTTTAGCTTAAATAACTTATGAAAGAGTTCTGATAAATGTTAAGTAAATATAATCCTGGTACTTTGGGAAATATACGCCGTTCACGCGGTTTTAAGTTTATTTGCCTGGTGCTTCTGCACTGTTTTACATTCAACGTCTTGGTTTCCGACCTGGCTCAGGCCAGCCAGTTGATGCTCACCAGCCCGGGAACGCTCATAACTTCGTCGGCCGCGGTGCAATATCCTGTTTTAAGGGCGATCAGGGTTTATCCCCAGAACCCCTTTGAGATTGATTTTATGATCGATTCCGGTGATCAGGAAACAATCAGCCGGCAGGATGCGGACACGCTCATTAAATATTTTCTTACGACATTAACCGTTCCGGTCGATGAACTGTGGGTTAATTTATCGCCTTATGAGCCGTCCCGGATTATTCCCGATCAACTGGTCAAGACCGAGCTGGGACGGGAACTTCTTTTGCAGGATTATCTGTTAAAACAATTGTCTGCGTCAATGACTTATCCGGAAACAAAATTGGGACAGGAGTTCTGGAGCCGTGTGTATAAACAGATTGAAGATAGATACGGTTTAACGGATATTCCCATCCACAATTTCAATAAGATCTGGATCGTTCCCGAGAGGGCGGTTGTTTATGAAAAAGACAATATGGCCTTTGTCAGTGAAACAAGCCTGGATGTTATGCTTGAGGAAGATTACCTGGCCCAGTCACGGTACAATGAACACCGGCAAGAATTCCGCACAGGGCTATCACCGGATGTTCCGGCCGACGATGCGGAACATCAGGACAAATCCAATCAGATTGCTGCCCAGATTATCAAAGAAATCATCCTCCCTGAATTAAAGAAGGAAGTCAATGAAGGGGAGCATTTCGCCTCATTGCGGCAGGTCTATTATTCACTCATTCTGGCCTTGTGGTATAAAAGCCACTTAAAACGGAATATCATTACGGAACTTTATGGAGACCAGAATAAAATTAAAGGCATTGATTCCGGCCGCGTTGAAATTAAAGAGGAGGTCTATGAACAATACATCCAGGCCCTCAAAATGGGTGTTTATAACTATGTCAAAGAAGACCTGGATGAAAACCAGTCGGTGATCCCGCGCAAGTATTTCAGCGGAGGGTTCAGTTTTAAAAATCCCTCCCAGTGGCTGAGTTTCCGTTCCGTTTCGCAGTACGGCGGCAGTGTTATCAATTTATTAGACAAACTTAAGAAAAAATTGACATTAACAAAAATTCAGCTCAAGCCGATTGGTGTCAGCGCGAGTGAACTGATCCGTTCCTACCAGTCCAAGGAAAATTCCGAACCTGGAACATCCTCCGATTATCAATTCCCCTGGCGGTTTAAGCTTTTTTCAGGGTTACCTGCACATTTTAAAAAACCGATCGCCTTAACCGGCATGCTGGTTTTTTTGACCTTAAGCAATCTGGCGTTACTCTCACAAGCGAGCGCGGCAACGTATACGAACGATCAACAGGGAAACCTGGTGATCCAGGTTGAACAGGGGGACACCATGGGGGAGATCCTGCAGGATATACGGCGGTCATACCGGAAACATGACCGGGCGAATTTTAGGCAGTCTGAATTCTCCAAACCGTTCTGGGTCGAGGGCGGCGCGGTTGATTACTTAACCAATACAATTGTTCCCAACCCTGATAACCCGGATCTCATATTAACCAATCAAACATTTAAGATGGCCCGTGGGATTTTACCGGAATTGGTCCAGCAACGGTTGACCGGACAGCCGTTACCGTTGCTGCAGGCATTACCCGATCTTTCAGGTGGAGCCTCGCCGGAACGGGCTGAAGGGGAAAGACAGATGCAACCACTACCCCGTACGGACATACCACCAATTATTCCGGAACACGATCTATCCGTTGAGCCAGAGGTCCAAGAAAGGACTTCGCCAATCATGGATGAAAGAGAGCCAGTGACGGATCGGACACCGGAAACACCCAAACAAGGTTTTTTCCAAAGATTCTTCGAGATTGTGTTTTCCGTCCTGGCCATGGTTTCTTTTTTATTTGTGTTTTTCCAGAACCGTAAAGGAAAAGAACGTTCAGAAACATCCAAGGAATCGTTTCTCAGAACATTTTCAGACTATTTAAAAGGCGGGCAAAAAAATCATTTTACGCTCTTTCTTAAAGAGGCGTTGATGTCGAAAAGGACGGCGTTTGAACAGATATCTGCTGAGCTTAAGGGAGAGGAGGTTATCGTGACTTTAAGAGCCAAGAATGCCCTCAATGGACGGAAACATTCCAAACAGGAAACGGCGGATGCGGTTGCTTCGGCTTTTAAATCCAAAGATATCCGAATTCTGGCGAACCGCGGCAAACCGACCGAACTTAAACTATCAAACGTGGAAGTCAAAACAACCAGCATAAAGTTGCATTTGGTTCTTTCCCGGAAAGATTGGAAAAAAGGAGTCCGGTTTAAATCTGGAGATCCCCTGTCCGTCAGTTTCAGAATAAGAGGAGAAAAGTTCGACGCGTTTGAAATACCGCTTGTCGAAGAAAGATTACAGGAGTTTCTGGATCAGTTCCGGGCCACCTTGGCGGCTGACAAACTATATGAACATCAACAAGAATTGGAGTTGGACCGCAGTAAAGCCAGACAACAAAAAGACCTGACCAAAAAACGGCTGCATGAATTAAAAAAAGAACGTAAATCCCTGCTGGATCAGGAAAAACGGGAAAGCCTGAAGGTTTCGATGCTGGAAGGCGAATTGAGACGGGCCCAACGCGCGCATGAACTGGCCAAAGACCAGTCAAAACGCCTGAAAGAGATCATGAGTCTGGAGGAATGGGTTTTAAAGATGAGGCGTTTTCGTGAGGAGAATCCGGTTGTTTTTAAAGACGTCAGGGGAAAATCGGTTGAAACAAATTTTTATCTTCAGGAGTTGTCCATCGGTATGTTGGAAAGGATGAAGAAAGAAAACAACGTTTCAGAAATATTCAAACAATACTTTCGGGAAACCGCCTTACAGTATACCGTCATTGCGCGGTTAAAAGGACACAATGCGACCCTGGACACCAATCAGAGTTTATTTCTCCCCACACGCGACGACCTGAGTTTCCGATTGTTCCATTATCCGTTGGACAAGTGGTCGAGGATGATTTCCCTGTCGGAGCTGGCCTTCGGCCGGGCCAAACGAAAGGCCTTAACGGCGATTACTGATTATTACAATTCCCGTCGAAGTCTGGACCGGTTGGAGGAGGAAATCCTTGGAGAAGAAAATTATGTCGCGGGGAAGTCTTACTCATTGGAAAATTTACAGCGGGAATTTTATACGTTCACCGATGGGCTTGAAAAACCTTTTCCGGACAGCATTACCGGCCATGACATCTGGAGGAGGAGGGCCTATGTCGTTTCGGTCCTTCTGGTGCTCTGGAATCTGGGGTTCTTGATTAATTTATTTATTCCATTTTTGCTGGCAGTCGGAAGCTTCGGGTTGACCCGGCTTATTGTCCCGAACAGTTTTATTTTTGCGACCGAAAGGGAATATCAAAAGAAACTGAATAAGTTAAAGTCCATGGATCCACGGGCGGATATTAACGGGATTAAAGCAGAGTCATCGAAAATTTCCGTTAAGGGGGAGTTTTTGAATTATTTTTCTCGACATTTCATGCCAAAATCCAAGGGGTGGACGCCGTTATTTCGTCTGAAATCATCGCGTTTTTATGATGTTAAAACGGTCCGGGTCAACGGGCATGTCGAATTGCGTATATTCGCTGAAAGTTTCTTCAGGAATAAAAGGAGTATGCTTCAGAATATTCAAACGGCTTTTGTGAATAATAGTCAAGGGACTGCGGCCGGGGGGGATGATCCTCGGTTGAAATTATATTTGATTGAAGAGGGCCGGCGGGTAGAAGTCGAGCCGGACAGGGTTTCCGTCGACCATCATCCAACGGGTATCCGCATAAACGTACAGGATGTCCCTGCCGGTGTTGAAGCCCTGGGGATAGGGTTCCAGCCGCAAGGGCAGGATCAGAAAACGGTTGAAATCGCGGTAAGCAAAGACGGATTCATTGATTTGATGAACGAATGGGACCAGTTTAAGGAAAATCCCGAGCGTCTTGATCTTGAACCGCTAAACCGCCTGGTAACCCGGATCCAGCAGTTTATGGATTCCTCGGATCTTAAGATCGGAGATTTTAAGAAGAATGCCGGATACTATAATGAAATCCGGGAATATGCCTTGGACAGCTACATGGTTCTGACCCGGGCGAACAGTCCGGACCTGTTGAAATATCAGGAATATTTTCTGACGCTGGCCCAATACGCTAATCAAGTAAGACTGCTGATGGCCAGTTTTACCGGACTCTATGTCTTGAAAAGTCAATTTCAGGAGGCGAAAAGCAGATTTTTATGGAAACCGTTCGGGATTACTCTTGCGGCCAAATTAAGAGATTTCTTCGGGGTCACATCGCTGTATGAGTGGTCCAGCAATGACGTGCTCGTTACCATCGATGAAATGTCTGATACGCTTAAAGACCTGGAGATCGCACAGGCCAAAATCATCAGTTCTTCCCAGCCGCCGATTTTCCGGGCGGCTTTATATGAACGTAAATTAAAAAATCTAAGAGATGAACATGACAGCATTGATAGTTCTTATCAATACCTGCCTCAGCACAGCCTTGCCACCGGCAGCGACCTGCATCAGAGAAATTTCAGCATGGCGATGAAATTTATTTATACAGTATTGTTTTTCATCAGTTCTGTCTTTGTCATAGTCCCAACTCTAGATTTAGTGCTTGAAAAACTAGGGCTCCCCAGTTTCCCTGATATTACGATAACGGAAGTATTTACCACCCCCGAAGTATTCGGCCTGTCTTTGGCCTCATTGTCGATTGTTTATTTCATCGTGATTTCAAGAATTCTTCCTTACTTAGCCTATATGGAACCGGATGAAGAGTTCAGTTTCTTTGAAAATATCATTGAACGCTTCAGAAATGACAAAAACATAAGTGAAGAGGAACGAAACAAACTTGACGAAAAAATGAAAAATTATCTGACCAAAAACCGGAAGATGTTCAGCATCCCAATTTTATTATCAGGGTTGCTCTTTCCGGCTACAATTCCCGTCATATTCTTGAGCCTTGAAGTGAAATTTGCCTTAAGGAAAATAAGACGCGAGCGGATGACAAAAGCGATGGAAGATGAAACTCTCAAGAAAACACAATTTCATGATAAGGTCAGCGTTAAGTCGAACCGGCTTATTAATCCGTTGAGCCAGACGATTTATACGGGGCCTCACGTTACGATATCTTACGAAGGTCAGCGTCAGTTTTATTCCGAGAGCAATAAAAAACCTTCCGTGACGTACATGAAGGTTTATGACGCGCAATTGAGCCCCGAAGGGGAGGACATTTTTCGTGAAGCTGCCAGCGGTAGCGACGGGAAGTTCATTCTGGCTACGGATGAAGAAATCTTGAACGGGCGTTTTGAAACGACCATCGGAGGCGAACCTGTAGAAGCCGTCATCACACGCAATGTCCCGCCGGTCCTCAAACAATTTGACCAGCTGGGTATGGCCGAACGTTATCGTTTGTTTTCTGCGGTACCCCACAAAACGGTTTATGACGACCGAGGCGATGCGCTGGAAAGATTTGGTGAGGTCCGCGTGACGGTTAAAAGCCGGGTTAGATTCATGGTTGATGGAAAGCTGCTCCTGATGCGGCACGGCCCTGTTAAAACAGGAAAACCGGTCCAGTATAATACCATCGGCGGAGGACTCGAGTTGAATGAAGGCGACCGCAAGAGACTTGAACAATTGGGGGCCCATGATTTTGAAGTCGACCAACACAATGATAGTATCCTTGACTGGCGGTTCATTATCCCGGTCAAAAACCTGGGGGCCTTGGAAAAATTAATCGATGAACAACAACCGCATCTGGCCCATTTTGGGAAAGAGTTGATTGAAGAATTGACCATGGAAACAGATCTTTTGACCCAGGAGAAATTCGGGTATGTTTTTGGCGACATGGCTGTTCTGGCCAATACAAATTCAGACGGGGTACTGCGTTATTCTGATTTTGAGAAAGAAACAGCCGAAGATCTGCAACAGTCCTCCGCTAAAAAAGGTGGGATTGATTTAAGGAATACTGAAAGCAAAGTCATGACGATACAGAGTAACACAATAGACACATCGCCGCTCACGGTCCCGGCCGTACCACTGATTAATTTTCAGGGAATGGAATTCAATATCATCCAGTTTACACCGATGATCAACCCCGGGTTGTTCCTTATGGGTTATTCAGAGACGGATAAGGATTTAATGGTTAAGAAATGACGTTAGATCCCCGATTACCTTTTGGTGTTAAGTATTCCATCGTTATTAATCGTTTACAGATGGGCGTGGCTGTCATTGTGATTGTACTGGCTTTGGGGATGATCCTGCCGGATCTGATTGAGGAAGGACGGTTGTCTGCCGCCGGAGAAATCACCTGGCTGGATATCACCGGAATGATTTTTTTGATTCTGGCTGTCGGCGCTGTCCCGATCGTTTTGTTATATTTTATAAATAAAGGTTTGTCGGCCTTGAAAGAATCCGCCCGGATTTTTCAAATGATGGTTTCGGCTGTTTTTCTTATCGGATTTCCCATCGGTACGATCCTCCACGGAATTAGCCTTTATTACATGATTTTTGATGAACAGACCAGAAATTCATTCGATCCGTCCAGACGCTGACGGAGGGTCTTAGGCCATTCTTTATTTTTTGATTGGTTTGTAAATATGCGTGGCTTGTCCGAAGAAACTCTCGGCGGCCTCCATTACGGTTTCGGTTAGAGTGGGGTGGGCGTGTATGCTGAGTTTAAGATCGGTTACGACCGCGCCCATTTCAATGGCCAGGACTCCTTCTGCGATCATTTCTCCCGCGTTCGGTCCGACAATGGATATGCCCAGAATCCGTTCCGTTTCGGGATCAATCAGCAATTTAGTTAAACCGTCGACACGGTCAAGTGTGATGGCACGTCCGGATGCGCCCCATGGAAATTTAGCGACAGCGTAATTGCGTCCCTGCGCTTTGGCTTCGGTTTCAGTCAAACCGGCCCAGGCCATTTCCGGGTCGGTAAAGACAACCGCCGGGATTGCGTTGGGCTCGAAAGCGACTTTGTGTCCGGCAATGTGTTCGGCCGCTGTCCGGCCTTCATGCGAAGCTTTATGGGCGAGCATAGGGTTTCCGACGATATCGCCAATCGCGTAGATGGAAGGATCGTGTGTTTGAAGTTGCGCGTTAACCTCCACAAACCCGCGGTTATTGATGGTGACAGATGTCTTTTCGAGGCCGATATTATCTGTGTTCGGTTTTCGCCCGATGGCAACCAGTACTTTTTCATAGGTTTCTTTGAATGTCTTTCCATCCGTATCTTCAAAGGTGACATTGATTCCAGCGGCTGTTTCTTCCAGACTTTTGACCTTGGTCGAAACCATGATTTTATCCATGATGGTTTTTAACCGTTTTTCGAGGATGCTGGAGAGATCGCGGTCGGACCCGGTCATGATTTGAGGGAGCAGTTCCACAACAGAGACCTTTGTACCCAATTCGGCATATACCTGACCCAGTTCCAGTCCGATATATCCACCGCCGATGAGTAGCATGGTTTTAGGAATATTTTCAATATCGAGGGCAGTCGTTGAGTTCAGGACACGTTTTGATTTCGGAGCAAACGGGAGTTCAATCGGCCGCGAACCGGTCGCCAAAATAGCTTTGATAAACGTCAGTGTTTGATTTCCACCGCCGACTTTTTCGATTTTAATCGTGTTGGAATCAACAAAAGTGGCCGTACCTTGGATCATATTGATCTTACGCTGTTTGGCCAGTTGTCCGGTCCCGCCGGTCAGTTTGGCCACGACATCATTTTTCCAATTGCGTAATTTATCGAGATCAATCTTGGGCTGGCCGAAATCAAGCCCGAAATGTTTGGCTTCCCGTGCTTCGGAAATAACTTTCGCCGCATGGAGTAACGCCTTTGAGGGGATACATCCGCGGTACAAACATACACCGCCCGGGTTTTTTTCAGGATCGACGATCGTAACGTCCATTCCCAGGTCAGCGGCCAGGAAAGCGGCTGCGTAACCGCCGGGTCCGCCGCCGATAACAACCAACTGGGTATCTTTGCCAGCTTCTTCTTTCGACGGCAGAGAACTTAAAGAGTGCCGGGTGACAGGAGTGGACGGTTGCGGTGATTGCGGTTTTTCAGCGGATGACGATATTTTGGGTTGAGGGGCAGTTTCCGTTTTTACTGCGGCCGCCGGTTTAGTTTCTTTAGGAGATGGAGATGCCTGCCCAGCTGCCGCTTCCATTTTCATAATGACAGATCCGATCTCAACGTCCGCTCCCGCTTTAATCAGGATTTCTTTAATGACTCCATCGGCCGGAGAAGGGACAGGCAAAGAGGCCTTATCTGTTTCCAGTTCGATCAGATCATCCCCCTTGGAAACCCGGTCGCCTACTTTGACAAATATGTTGACGACTGTGCCTGATTTGATATTCTCCCCGACTTCGGGTAATCGAATGTCTTGCATAGGAATCCCACCTTATATTATTTAGACAGTTCCATCATAAACGGCTGTTCAATGGCGTCACAGACCCATTTCAAAAAACGCGCGCCATCAGCTCCGTCAATGACACGATGATCATAGGAAAGAGAGAGCGGCAGCATGAAGCGGGGAACGAACTGGCTGTTTTCAAAGACAGGTTCCCATCCTCCTCGTGAAACACCTAGAATGGCCACTTCAGGCCAATTGACAATCGGAGTAAAACTGGTTCCGCCGATCCCGCCCAGGTTCGTCAATGTCATTGACCCGCCTTTAAGATCGTCCGGCATGATTTTCCGGTCACGGGCTTTCTGGGCGACTTGGACGACTTCATCATTAATTTCGAGAATGGTTTTTTTATCGATATCACGGATAACCGGCACCAGCAGTCCGTTGTCCGTGTCGACCGCGACACCCATGTTGACAAATTTTTTGTATATGATCTGGTGCGTCGCCATGTCCACAGAGGAATTAAATTGTGGAAACACTTTTAAGGCCGAAGCCATGACTTTCAGCAGAAACGGTGTGACCGTTAATTTACGGTCATTGGTTGAATATTTTTTGCGCAGTTTCTCAAGTTCTGTGATGTCCGCTTTACCAAATTGGGTGACATGCGGGATCGTCTGCCAGCAATACGAAAGATGGTCGGCTGTGACTTGACGGATTTTGCTCATCGGGGACCGTTCAATTTCACCCCATTTAGAAAAGTCAGGCAGAGATTTATGGGCGATGCCGCTGCTTATTCCGCCGCCTTGATTTAATTGTTTTGCGTACGCTTTAACATCTTTTTCTGAAATTCTGCCGCCCGGGCCTGTTCCGGGGACTTTAGAAATATCAATACCGATTTCTCGGGAGAAACGGCGGACTGATGGCGCAGCCGCGATTTCTTTTTGTGCCGGAATAACTGCTTTTGGTGCGGCCGTTGCCGCAACCGGTTTAACCGCAGGCTGGATCGTTTTAGGCGGTTCTTTCGGCTGGGGTTTTGATTCGCCCTTCGGCGTGTTATCTGAAGAAGCGGTTTTTTGTGAGGATTTAGTGCCTTCTTCAATGCGCATCACCACTTGGCCGATTTCAACATCCTGGCCGGTTTCGATCAGGATTTCTTTTATGACCCCGTTCACAGGCGAGGGGACCGGCAAAGAAGCCTTGTCCGTTTCCAGTTCCAGGAGATCCTGGTCTTTTTTTACGGTGTCACCAACGGAAACGAAAATGGATACGACATTTCCCGAAGATATATTTTCGCCCACTTCTGGCAGTTTGAATTCTAACATGGTCGAGTTTCCTAATTTCTAGCTGATCATTGGATTAAGTTTTTCCGGGTTGATCTTTAAATCTTTGGCGGCTTGTTTGAGGATGTTTTCATAAATTTTCCCCTGTTTAAAAAGCATTCCAAGAGTCGCATATACAATATGACGGTCATCAACCTCAAAGAAATTCCGTAAGGCCTGGCGTGATTCGCTTCGTCCGAAACCATCTGTTCCAAGAGAGATGTACGGTCCCGGCACCCATTTGCCGATCCCGTCGGACATGACCTTCATGTTGTCCGAGGCAAAGACAAAGACATCGCCTTCATTTTTGAGAACTTCGGTGACGTACGGAGTCCTGGGTGTTTCCATGGGGTTTAACATGTTATGCCGTTCGGCGTGCAACCCGTCACGGCGAAGCTCGTTGTAGCTGGTTACGCTCCAAACATCGGTAGCGACATTATATTTTTCTTCCAGGATTCTCTGGGCGGACAGTACCTGATTGGTGATAGACCCGCTTCCGAATAATTGCGCTTTCAGTGAAGCTCCGGATTTAGTTGACTCCTTGAACTTATACATTCCTTTGAGGATGCCTTCTTTTGAACCTTCCGGCATGGCGGGCATAGCATAATTTTCATTGCCGACACTCAAATAATAAAAGACGCTTTCCTGTTTTTCATACATGCGGTGAATTCCTTCACGGATGATAATAGCAATTTCATAAGCGAAGGAAGGATCATAGGTGACGCAATTGGGAACGGATGAGAGCAGGAGGTGGCTGTGACCATCCTGGTGCTGCAACCCTTCCCCGTTTAAAGTTGTCCGTCCGGATGTCCCGCCGATAAGAAACCCGCGGCAGCGTGAGTCAGCGGCCAGCCAGATCAAATCACCGATCCGCTGGGGTCCGAACATGGAATAATAAATATAGAAGGGTATTGTGTTGATCCCTTGGGTAGAATAGGCGGTTCCTGCCGCGATAAAAGAAGAGATGGCACCGGCTTCATTAATACCTTCTTCGAGGATCTGTCCGTCTTTGGCTTCTTTATAATAGAGAAGGCTGTCGGCATCAACCGGTTCATAGAGTTGCCCGACATGCGAATAGATTCCGCATTGTCGGAAAAGGGCTTCCATCCCGAATGTTCGTGCTTCGTCGGGAATGATTGGTACGATCAATTTTCCAATGTCATTGTCTTTAAGCAATTTGGTCAGGATACGGACATAAGCCATGGTCGTTGAGACTTCACGGCCATCGGTTCCCTGATAAAATTCCTGGAACAGCTCATCGGAAGGTGTCTTTAGCGGTGCGCTTGTTTCGCGGCGGGCCGGCATGTAACCGCCTAAGGCCTTACGGCGTTCATGCATGTATTTCATTTCTTCTGAGTCGGCTTCCGGTTTATAAAAGGGGGCTTCAGCCACATCTTCATCGGAAATGGGAATACTGAACCGTGTCCGGAATTGTTTTAATTCGTCTTCGTTCATTTTTTTCTGTTGATGGCTGATATTTTTTCCTTCACCGCTTTCGCCAAGGCCGTAACCTTTGATCGTTTTCGCCAGGATAACGGTCGGGGCCCCTTTGAATTCCGAGGCCGCCTTGTAAGCAGCGTAGACTTTGACCGGGTCATGACCGCCGCGTTTGAGGTTTTCGATCTGTTCATCGGACAAATGTTCCACCAGTTTGGCCAGTTTGGGGTCGGCCCCGAAGAAATCTTTACGGATAAAATCTCCTGACTCGACCGAATATTTTTGAAACTGGCCGTCGACACATTCACCCATCCGTTTGGCCAGCAAACCTTCGGTGTCATCTTCCAATATCTTGTCCCAATCACTGCCCCAGATAACTTTAATTACGTTCCACTGTGCGCCGCGGAAGATCGCTTCCAGTTCTTGAATAATCTTACCGTTTCCACGGACCGGACCATCCAGACGCTGAAGGTTGCAGTTGATGACAAACACCAGATTGTCCAGTTTTTCACGGGAAGCTACGGTAATAGCTCCAAGAGATTCAGGTTCGTCGCATTCGCCGTCACCAATAAAGACCCAAACTTTGGCATCATCTTTCGGTTTTAATCCCCGGTCTTCAAGGTAACGCATGAATCGGGCCTGGTAAATCCCGCAGATCGGTCCGAGTCCCATGGAGACTGTCGGGAATTGCCAGAAATTCGGCATCAGCCAGGGATGCGGGTAACTGGAAAGTCCGCTGACCGGCTGCAGTTCACGCCGGAAATTGTTGAGGTTTTCTTCGGAAAGGCGGCCTTCTATAAACGCACGGGAATAAACCCCGGGGGAAGCGTGCCCCTGAAAATAAACAAAGTCTCCGCAGAAATTCTCGGTGCGTGCTCTGAAGAAATGGTTAAATCCGACCTCCGCCAATGTGGCCGAAGAGGCAAATGTAGAAATATGACCGCCGATACCGGCTTCCGCGCGGTTTCCGCGGACGACCATGGCCATCGCGTTCCAGCGGACGATGCTTTTAATCCGGCGTTCAATCTCCCGGCTTCCGGGCATGGCCGGTTGTGTCGAGAAGTGGATGGTATTGACATAAGGTGTATTGACCGTAAAGGGGAGCGTCACCCCGGATTCCTGGGCACGGATCTGCAGTTGATGAAGAATTTTCTGGGCCTGGTCTAACGATCCGTGTTTAAGGACATAATCAAGCGAACTCAGCCATTCCTGTATTTCGATACCTTCAATTTCAGAGGTGTTGTGATTAACATTATCTGGAGTCATGTGTTACCCTTTTTTATATTTATACCTAATATATAGTTATATTACAGGAGGGATCCTAAATAATCGGGGTATTGTATTATGCTTTGACATATTGTGCAAGTATATTTTGCTTTACGAAATCGATATTTTGTGTGGTATAATCCTCAAAACTTTGTTTCCAAGGAACCGGAAAATTTTGCGAGTGACCGTGACCGCAGAAAAACCATACGGAAAATGGGTTAGCCGCCCGTTTTTGGCTTAACAGCCAAGAAAAGTGATTTATGAGCGAAGCTATTATAACAAATCGGAAAGCCTTTCGGGATTACTTTTTAACCGACCGCTGGGAATGCGGAATTGAACTGATCGGAGCCGAAGTCAAGTCCATCCGCGCCGGTCATGTCAGCTTTAAGGACACGTTTGCCCGGTTTGAAAAGGGACAACTTTACCTCTATAACCTGCATATTGATCCTTATAAAGAGGCCAGCTTTAATAATGCGGTTCCGGACAGGGTGCGCAAGCTTCTGATCCATAAAAGGGAAGTGCGCAAGATGGAGAATGAATCGGTCATAAAAAAATTGACGCTTATTCCGACCAAATTGTACTACAATAACCGGGGTTTTGTAAAAGTCGAGCTGGCCCTGGCCAAAGGCAAGAAATTTTATGATAAACGGGAAGTTATCAAGAAACGTCAGATGGCCAAAGATCTGAAACGGGCTGTCCAACGGGGGACGAAACGGTAGCGGTCATGAAGACTAAACCAACACCAGTCATGATCATCACCTTAGTTTTTGTTGTTTCAAGGGTCATTTTTTATCTGGCCGGCGTCCGGTTTGACATGACCCCTTTGAATAGCATTCAGTTTATTGATCCGGTCCTTTTGAAAGAAAATCTGCTTCAAAGTCTGTTTTATCTGCACGGTCAGCCGCCATTGTTTAACCTGTTTGTGGGATGTATCTTAAAACTATTTCCTGAAAATTATACGGTTATTTTTCACGGTTTATTCATGCTGGCGGGATATTTCATCATGATAGGTTTTTACACACTGTTACGGCAGTTTAAAGTAAAGGAAGGACTCGCGGCAGGACTTACGTGTTTTTTCACCCTAAACCCGGCCTGTATCCTTTATGAAAACTGGCTATTATATTCATATTTTATTTTGGTCGTGATGTGCTGGTCGGCTGTGTTTTTGCATCGGTATCTGAGTCATTACGCCGGCCGGGATATCCTGGTGTTTTTTGTTTTAACGGCATGTCTCGTCTTGACATACAGTACGTTTCACCTGGTCTGGTTTGTTTTTTTGTTGGGAGTCCTTCTTTTGTTCGTTAAGAAAAAAAGAAAACAGATCTTTATGCTGGCGGCTGTTCCGTTGGTATTAATAACGGCGTTATATCTTAAAAATTTTTTATTGTTCGGGTCTTTCACGACCAGCAAGGCCTGGATGGCCTTTAATCTTCTTGAAATGAGCGCGAAAAATATCCCTCCTGAAACGATTGAACGGCTTTACCGGGAAGGGAAATTTAAAACATACGATCCGTTTTATAATGAAAAAACGGGGATTCCGCTCCTAGATCAAATAATCAAACCATCCACCGGAGAATTAAACTGGCACAGTAAACAAGCGCTGATCAATTCGGATATTGATATCCACAACGCCAGGTTTTTAATAAAGACCTACCCGCAATCTTACAAGGAATCAGTGGTCAGGGCTTATAAAATGTATTTCTTTCCGGGGCCAACCGATGTGACATTCTTAAACCGTGCAAAAATTGAATTGTATGAGAATATATATAATTTTATGTTCTGGCATTTGAACGCTGTTAATAATTATTCGTTGTATTCAGAGAAGCTTCTATTGTGGTATAAGTTTGATTCTATCAAATGGGATGATTTGAGTTTGAATTTATATTCGGTGGTTGTTTTGTTTTATGTCGGTTTGTTTCTGACCGGTTTTATGCTGATTTATCTGGCCTTGAGAAAGGGAGATAAAGATGATGCCTTTATTTTAACCTTGCTTTTTATGCTGATGAATATATTTTACATTTCAGTCGGGAATAATTTTTTTGCCTGGATAGGCAGTAATCGATACCGTTTTGTGGTGGAACCGTTTTATTTGACTATTTTGGCTGTATGTCTAAATCGGCTTTTAATGAAGAGGCCTCGGGAAGGCAAAGCGGCAAAGGTTGCATAATATGTACTACGTGGTACAATTGAGGCATGGGTAAAATATTAAACCAAAAAATGGATACACGTACCAAGATGATGCAGGTGGCGTTTGATCTGTTTCATCAACAAGGTGTCAATGCTACCAGCGTGGACCAGATCCTTGAGAAATCCGGAACCGGCAAGAGCCAGTTTTCCCATTATTTCAAAAATAAGGAAGGGTTGGTCCATGCCTGTCTGCAGTCATTTCTCAGTCTGCTGCAAAGCGGACAGGCTCCGGTCAAGCCAGACCTGGAAACATGGAAGGATTTGGAACGATGGTTTAATTTTTTTATCGGAGCCCAGGAGTCTACCGGTTGTCAGCGGGGATGTCCTATTGCTACCATTGCCAATGAACTCACCACAAATGATGAGCTGATCCGTCAGGACGTCAAAATGCTTTTTGATCATATTAAAGGGGGGATTTCCACCTTTTTTCATAAGATGAAAGCAAAAGGAGAGCTAAAACAGGACGTTGATCCGGATGCTCTGGCGGACTATTGTTTATCCGTTATGCAGGGGGGGATGGTTTTATCTAAAGTCAACCGGCATACCAAGGCCTTTGAGAATTCCGTCCGGCATGCCATTTTGTATATACACACCTTGCGGGTTTAGTTGTCACAGACATTTCGCTTGACATTGTTGTACTAAATGGTACAATTTAAAAAATTCAATAACCGTATACATTTATTCACAGGAGGAAGATATGTTAACGATTTACGCTTTAGATTTATCCTCACCCGCGTTGAAAGTTTTATATGTGGCTAACGCGCTTGGGCTGAAGTATGAAAAGAAAGGTGTTAATTTAGGTGAAGGTGAAGGGCAGAAACCTGAATACCTGGCCATTCATCCGGCCGGAAAAGTTCCAGCCATTGTGGACGGTGATTTTAAACTGTTTGAAAGCAATGCCATCATCAAATATTTAGCGAGAACAAAAAAATCAGACCTTTATCCCGAAGACCCGAAACAGCAAGCGGTCATCGATCAGTGGATCGATTTTGTTTCCCTGCATATCCAGAACGGGGTGGGCCGTGTGTTATGGAATAAAATTTTCGCGCCGAAATTAGGCAAAGAAGTCGATGAAAACTCCATGAAATGCGGGTATGAATTTTTGAGCCGATATTTGCCGATTGTTAATCAGCAATTGGGTAAATCCAAGTATCTTGCCGGTGAAAAACTCAGTCTGGCTGATTTTACCTTGTTGGCCCATATTGATCCGTTGGAAGCCATTGAAGTGGATATCAATCAATATCCGAACGTTGTAAAATGGCGTGAAAGTCTAAGAACGAAAGACTTTTATCAGAAGGTCCACAAGTTTTACGGCGAAGCCATGATGGCCAAGCAATAAAATATAAATGAGTTGAAGAGACAAAGAAAGACGGCCGGGATCGGGTTTACCGGCCGTCTTTTTAATTGTGGTGGAATTTTTGGCGGCTGATGTCCGATAATGCGCGGCAGGCATCGACGGTTGTAAAAATTCCGACGAGTTTGTTATTTTGGACGACTACGGCGCAACCGTAATGTTTTTCCGCCATCGCTTGGGCAACTCTGTCGATGGGGGAGTCAGGTTCAACCTGATAGACATGGTCATGACTGATATATCCTACTTTGACCAATGAATCGGCCTGTATCAGGCTCATAGCCAGTTTCAAATCTCTGTCAGAAATGATTCCAATGATATTCCCTTCATGCAAAACCGGGAGGTGACGGATCGAATATTTTTTCATCAAGTCCTGCGCATCAATAATTGTTTTTTCAGCGGTAATAAAATGCGGATTACAGGTCATATATTTCTGAATAGGTGGGATTTCTTTACTCATCAAGCGCCTTTCGATTCAATGGTTGTTATATCTTTCTTTGATTGTTTTTCTGCATTTGCGGTTAAAGGGCCGGTGGTCGGAAAGATGAATCGATTTTGGTTCAACCATGTCTCGTTCGATAAATGAAACGATTTTTTTGCACCTTTTAGCGATCCCCTGCTTATGCAGTTCCTGGATCATTTCACAAAATTTCAAACCGTTAATTTTATCGGTTTGATCGCCGAGTAAAGTCACCCAGTATTCTGTCTGGTTTTCATTGAGCTTGATGTCAATCGACGTGACTAAGAATGTCCCTTTGGCATCGACCGGCCTTGAGTACGGAAGTATTCGAATATAAACGTTCACGTCATGACCTTGTATAGCTCCAGAGGTAAATGGCTGATCATTTTTCATAATTTAATCTCCGTAGTCAATTATAAAACATACAGGCATTTTGAACATGCGGATAGTTACGCATGGGGATACGTATTTGTACTTATTCTGACGCGGGGACATGACAAAAGATTGATATGGGCGTGAAAATTATGTATACTATCCACAGATTAAGAATTAAGTTTACACATTCGTTCTTTAAAAATTCGGGGGTGATTTGGTCTCGACTTAAGATGTTTATGCTTTAGGTGGCATGCCGGGGATGTCTGGTTGGCCTCGTTAAAAATCCAGGCACACAATAAACGGCGATAATTACGACGCTGTAGCTGAAGCAGAAGCAATTCTGGCTGAAGCGACACCAGCCTTAGTTTAAGAATAAACTAAGCCCTATTATAAATCAGGCCTGTTGATTTATAAAAGGACACGGACAGGCTAGCTTCTCCCAGGCCTAGGGGGATGGAGCGAAACCAATAGGCTGGCTGGTTTAAATCCTGTGCGTTGGAGTGAAACCAGTAAGATTAAAAGACGTACTACGCATGTAGAGGCTTAAGGCAGGCTCATTAAGGACCCGGGTTCGATTCCCGGCACCTCCATTCTTCTGCGTCAAAATACTCCGTCCCGGTCATTGACCGGGACTCCGTGTTTGACTCCGAAGAATGTTCTACGAAGCTAAACACGAAGGAGCGCAGCGACCAAGTATTTAGCGAAGTAGAACACCAAAAATTACCCCCGTTATTGATTCCCCTTAATTAAACCAACAAAAGGGGAATCTATGTTTACAGTTTACATCCCGCAAAGTAATCTTAATCCTTCCAAACATTACGTTGGCTTCACAAAAAATTTAGAGAAACGGCTTTCAGCCCATAATGCCAGGAAGTCGACATTTTCACGCAAATATGCGCCATGGCATATTAAATGTTATCTGGTATTTAAAGATGAACATCCGGCCCGGGAGTTTGAACGTTATCTGAAAAAGGGTTCTGGTCACACCTTCCTTAAAAAGTATTTTATTTGACTTATGGCTATACTACTATTTCATTAATGCCTGAGTGCCCAAGCCGCCCATCACTGACAAAAACACCTTAAGCTAAAATTGATTTTGAGTCACATTTTGTAACCCGCATTAGTTAAGGGTCGGGCCTGCGCGGACTTGCCCACGGAATCTAATATTCTAGTTGATCTGAAGTGTATAGCGATTACAATAAATTAATGCTCAAGAAAATAAAATCACCGCATGTATTACCTTTTCTCATTGTCAGCCTGGCCCTTGTAATTAAATTTTCTTTATTTATCCTGGCTAATACCAACGCCCCTTCAACACAAATACAAATTGATTCGCGCCTTTATTTGGACGCCGGAAAAATGATCGCGGAAAAGGGGGTTTTTGCGGCCCATCAAAAGGACGGGACATTATCGCCCGTCACCGTGCGGACACCCGGTTATTCTCTTTTTATCGCCGTCTTTCATAATTTGTTCAATATCCCGCTGACAGGAATAATTTTGATCCAAATAGGGTTCACACTGTTTTCGGCGTGGGTTACTTATAAAACAGCTGTCTTAATAAATCCACGCTACGGATTTTTAACCGCAGTTATTGTCCTTTATGATTTGCCAACGACAGTCTGCTCGCTAATGCTTTTGACGGAATCGTTATTTGTTGTCTTTCTTACCTTGTTTATGCTGAATATGGTTATTTATTTGAAGGAACAAAAATTCAGGCATCTTATTTTTGCTTCGATCCTCCTGGTTTTCGCCACCTTTGTCCGGCCGTTAATCTATTATCTTCCTGTCGCGGTTGCATTGTTCATAATAACATTCTTTGCAAGGACCAATTTAAAAAGGGGGGGCGCGCATGCTCTGCTTTTCTGTTTGATTATTTATGCATGTCTTTTTCCCTGGCAGATCCGTAATCATCAATACACCGGCCAGTTCAATTTTAGTACGATCAGGGATATCACCATGGACACGGATGGATTATATAAAAGCTACGCACGGAATAAAAATACCCTCAAGGCAGGAACATCTCCGATATTGTATTATACAAATGTAACGGCACGCAGCATTATTAATCTGATGACCTATCCGGGCACGCTGAAATATTTCGGTTCCCAGCGGCTTAAGTTTTGGGGAAAGGTTATTGCATACCCTTGGGTGGTTTTCTGGATGACAGGGTTTATCGTGGGATTTTGTAAATCCCGGCATAATCCCTATTTGATATTCCTGCTGGTCGTGGCCATGTATTTCTTGCTGGTGACCGTTTTCTCGACACTTTCTTCGGCCATGGGACGTTTTCGTATCCCCATGATGCCTTTCCTGGCCATCATTTCCGCGCATGGATGGTATTTGATTATTTTATATGTCAATAAACGGAATTTAACGTTCACATGAAAAAATTGTCCCTAATAGTAATTTTTCTAACGATGACTCTCCCCGCTTTCGCCCAAATTGAAAATCGAGAGGGGATTCTTGATGTTCAGAGAAAGGCCGGGACGGCGCTTGAGTTTGACGGGATAGACGACGTTGTCACGGTCGGGCCTTTCACGGCTTTGTATGCCAATACAATTGAAGGTTGGATCAAGTCGACTGGAAAAGAAAAGGGGACGATTTTTGCCAATGGAGGGGGGCCAACGGCGACATGTACTCAAGGGATAATTTTAAGAATAAGCGATGCAGAACTCTGTTATGACTTAAATCCGGCGAAGTGCGGGACGGATGGAGAAGTCTGTTATACGGCTGATCTGACCGGACAGTGGACTCATTTTGCCGGTACTTATGACGGCAATACCGCAAATCTATTTATCAATGGCCAGCGGGTCAAGACGATGAGCGGGATGTCATTTGATTCCGGGGATTGGTCCACTCTGGGAGGACTTCAGTTTTATAACGGATTTCAATCATTTTTTCAGGGAGAATTGGATGAACTGCGGGTCTGGAACGTATCGCGAACGGAAGAAGAGATCAGATCAACCATGTATAAACGGCTTCTGGGAAACGAGACGGGCCTGGTCGCGTACTGGACTTTTGATGAAGGGCAGGGTCAAACGGTTCACGAATCTATTTATGGACAGTTTGACGGGGTGCTCGGAACGACCGATCAGATTGAATCCACCGACCCGCGCTGGATTCCTTCAGACGCCCCGTTGTCCTGCCGGACGGACGACTGTCTGGACCCGAAACCCCACGGACCGCCGGGAGAATTCCTGAAACGGAGTTTTATTCAATTCGAAATTACCGACGACAGCATTATTCTTATTTAACATCCCGCCCATTGACAAATCACCCGGTTTTGTTATCATTGAATGTTTATTCTTGGTAAAGGAATCATTTATGTTGGCCAGTGTACTGCGCAACTTACAACTTGTGTGGTCGGCTCGCAGGCTGGGATGGGAACGGTTGAAAAAAATCGTCCGTCTGGCTTGGCTCTATGAAAAGCTTGACACGGAAATCAAGGTTTTTCGCCAAAAATCCAAAGTGACCTGTATTAAGGGCTGCGGCAAATGCTGTGAGAATGTCTATATTGATACGTCTGTCATTGAATTGCTGCCGCTGGCGTATATTCTCTGGAACCGGCCGAAGAAAGAACTCTGGCTGAAGAAACTAAGGACGCTTCCATCCCAGGGGCAATGTGTGTTCTACCAGAAATTTTCACCCGGACAGGGACGCTGCCGGATTTATGCGTTTCGTCCTTTGATGTGCCGGCTGTTCGGGTTTTCCGCCAAGAGAAACAAATTTGCCGGGAAACAATGGTTGTTATGCAGTCCGTTGAAGAATAAACTGGGCATGGAATACGTCCGGATTTCCCAAGATATCAATAAAGACCTGCCGATTCCTTCTGTTAATGGCTACCGTAACGGGATTCACCACGCGGCCACGGAAACGGAAGCCCGTTTACAACCTTTTCCCGACGCCTTATATGAAGCAATGTCGGTCATATCGTTCATAATCCCCCTATCAAAAAATAAAAAATTAAAGTTTCCACCGGGAATTTACAAGAGGTTTCCGGTACTTATACCGGGGAAAAATAGTTGATTCTGCCGAAAACAATCAATTAGGATGTGATAAAATTATAATTCGATGGATATACTTCTTCCCAAACTGATTACTCTGTTTAAAGAAAAATATACTCTTTCCGACCTGATCCGAGACTGTATGGCGGGGGTCGTTGTTGGCATCGTGGCCTTGCCGTTGTCGATTGCCTTTGCGATTGCTTCCGGGGTTAAACCGGAGCAGGGGTTGTACACGGCGATTGTCGCCGGTTTTATTATTTCAGCGCTCAGCGGGAGCCGGGTTCAGATCGGCGGTCCGACCGGCGCGTTTGTCGTCATTGTCTACAGTATTGTTCAGAAATACGGGTATGATGGCCTGGTCATTGCGACATTCATGGCCGGGGTTATTTTGATTATTATGGGCTTGGCCCGCTTCGGCCGTTTGATCGAGTTTATCCCGTACCCGATAACCGTCGGTTTCACCAGCGGGATCGCGGTGATTATTTTTACGGCCCAACTTCAGAATTTTCTGGGTATGCAGTTGGCGGATTCATCTCCGGATTTTCTGCACAAGATGCATACTGTCTTTAGTCATCTATCCTTGATCAATTTTTGGTCGGTTCTAGTGGGCGTCATGACCATTGTGATTATTCTTCAGACGCCTCGGTTTATCAAAAGAATACCCGGGTCGATCGTGGCGATTATAGCGACAACGATTGCGGTGGCTGTCTTTCATATCCCGGTGGAAACAATTTATATGCGTTTCGGGGATATTCCAAATACACTTCCAGCGCCGCGTATCCCTGTGTTTGAATGGCATGTGGTTAAAGAGATGATCATGCCGGCCACGACAATTGCATTATTAGCAGGACTGGAATCTTTATTGTCTGCCGTTGTTGCCGACGGGATGACCGGGTTCCGGCACCGGTCCAATATGGAACTGATCGCGCAGGGCGCGGCCAATATCGGCTCGGTGCTTTTTGGCGGGATTCCGGCCACGGGGGCTATCGCCCGCACGGCGACGAATATCAAAAATGGCGGCCGCAGTCCTGTGGCCGGGCTGGTCCACGCGGTTACGTTATTGTTTATTCTGCTGGTCTTTGGAAAATGGGCGGCGTTGATTCCGATACCGACCCTGGCCGCCATCCTGATCATTGTCGCTTACAATATGAGCGAATGGAGGATGTTCCTTAAACTTTTTAATACCCCAAAGAGTGATGTCCTTGTTTTGTTAACGACATTTTTGTTGACTGTATTTGTTGATCTGACTGTGGCGATTCAGGTCGGATTTGTCATGGCGGCCTTTTTGTTTATGAAACGTATGGTTGAGATTACGGAAGTCGAGCATATTACTTCCACGATCAGAATGAGTGATTCCGAAGAAACCAAGGAAGACATGGCGAAGAATATACCATCGGATGTTGCGATCTTTGAAATCAACGGACCGTTTTTCTTTGGAGCCGCGAATAAATTTACGACCGTTCTGAAGGATATTCATAAAGGAAAGAAAATATTGATTCTTAAAATGGATGATGTCCCGATCATTGACGCGACAGGGTTGAGGGCTTTCGAAGACATCATTGATAAAATTATTAAGAATAAGGGGGGCATCGTCCTGTCCGGAGTCAGAAACCAGCCGCTGGATGTATTCAAAAAGGCCAGGTTGGACGGGAAGATCGGCCAGGAAAATATTTGTAAAGATATTGAAGACGCCCTTAACCGGGCTCGTTATCTGCTCAACCATTAAAAGGAAGAAAAGCGGGTGAAGGAATATTTTGAACTCAGTGGCGGGTGTATTGTTCCAAGTACACTAGAGGCGGGCAAGATCATCGTTTATGCATTGCCCAACGAGTCTGAGAAAAAAGAATTGCTGGAAACCCTGAAGATTGACCAGCATACCCTTGAATCGGCGCTGGACCCGGATGAAATCTCGCGGGTTGAATTCCTGACACATTACCTTTCAATCATCTGGAAGCGTCCAAATACGTTCGCTTTTAAAGAACAGTTATCGTTTGAAGTTTCCTCGCTGGGGATCTTCCTGAATAAAGATAAAGTGACTTTAATCCTCGGGGAAAACACCATTCCGTTTGCGTCAAAAGAATTCCACGGGATGACTTCTCTTAATGGGTTTGTCTTAAGGTTTTTACTGCAGACGATCCATCATTTCCTGGGGCATCTGAAAGGGATCCGGCAGATTAATGCCGAACTGCAAGCGAAACTGAATTTGTCGATGGAGAATCAGTATTTACTGCAGATGTTTAATTTGAGCGAAAGTCTGATTTATTATCTTAACGCGCTTGAGGCCAACGCATCGGCGCTGGTCAAGCTCAGGGCCAATGCGGAAAGGATTGGTTTCTCGAAAGAAGAGCAGGAGATGCTGGATGACATTATGATTGAACATCAGCAATGCAGCAAACAGACGCAGATATATTCATCGGTTCTTTCAGGGCTCATGGACGCGCGCGGGAATATCATCAACAATAACATGAATATCTTCCTGAAGAATTTGACACTGATCAATGTGGTGTTCCTTCCTCTCAATCTTATCGCCGGCATCGGCGGGATGTCGGAATATACCCGTGTGACAGAAGGGGTCGTTGACTGGAGGCTGGCTTACAGTCTGTTTCTTGTCGGCATGATTGGTTTGGGTCTGCTGACCTGGATCCTGCTGGTCAAACAGGTTAACCGGCAGAAAATTATCAAACGAAAGAATCCGCGGAAAAATTCCTGATCCTTCTCTGGTGAATTTTCATTATTTAAAATACCGTTCAATAATCGCGTTCGCTGCGTTTTCAGCAATCAACCGGTCACCTTTCTCAGTGCAATGTCCGAAGTCTCCTCCGAATCTGTCGGTAAAATACTGGTTATACCCTTCAGTTTTTATGCCCTGAAGGAAGGCCGGCCGGTTATCGACAAACAAGATATCGTGGTGATTCCCCAGAATTTTCTTAAGAAGTTCAACATCACGCATGGCATACTGCATGGCCACGTGTTTGATTCCTTTTTGGGCGAGAATAGACCTTATTTTTTGATAATTTAAGGCTGTCTGCGGGTTATAATGCCGTTCCCTGATCCGGTTGGCCAAAGTGAAATATTTATCCGCTGTTTTATCATCTCCAGACTCTAGATGATATACGCCTATCATTCCGTACAGATGGTCATTGTCTGGGTTGACTTTCAGTGCCTTTTTGTGAATATATTCAACTTCCTGGAATTTTCCCATACTCAGATACAGAAGAGACATTTCTGTATAGATATCTCCATGGAATATGGAAGGCATTTTTAATAACGCCTCATTCAGGATTTTTTCAGCCCGTCCGAATTCTCCCCGAAGACGGTTAAAATGTCCGAGCTGTAAATATGCTTTTACATAAAAGGGGTTGAGATCGAGGGCGGCCCGGAGAATTCTTTCCATATCTTCATACCTGTTTTGTAAAAAGTATATTTCAGCCAGATCATCGTAGACATCAATATTTTCGGGGTTGTTCCTTTTGTTTATTTCATATATTTCTTCTGCTTTAACATAATTTTGGCTATAGATATAACAGCCGGCCAATGCCGAGTAGGCTTCATGATTGCGGGGGTCAGCCTGAATGGATAATTCATACATTTTTTTCGCTTGTTCAAAATCTCCCTGCGATACGAACTTTTCTCCGGAGGAATAGTATTCAAAGCTTTCCGGAGCGACCCCAAGAAAGGTTGGGTTGCCTTCTTCAGGGTCAATCATGAGTTCTCCCGCCGCTATTGTACCTGAACCAAAGGATTTTTTTTTGTTGGTCATGGTGTTAAGCAGATAAACGGCCAGATTATAGATTTTGAAGCGTCTTAAATGTAAGAAATGATTTTTTTCTTCCGTAAGCGGATCGTTTATTCCGATCATGGTTATTACCAGGTCGGGTTTATATTTTTCAAGGTTTTCATTTAGTCGGGCGAGGATACCTTCTGTGTAGATTCCAGGAATGCCTTTATTAATCACGCTGAACGTAATTCCAATATTTCTCTGATTAAGTATCGTTTCCATTTGGCGGGGATATGAGTGTCCGTCATCAATCGCGGTGGTTGATTCACCCAGACAAAGGATTCGGAAGGAGTCTCCGTGTCTGACTGAGGACCAGTTGCGTATTTCCTGGAGTGATAGAAAAATTATCCCTCCCAAGGTAAGCAGTGATTCTATTAGAATAATGCTCAGGAAGATACCAAGAAAAAATAGACTGATTTTTTGCTTTAGAGTTGTTATTCTCATGGAGTATGAACCAATTATACCAAAACTATTCCCGGTTAACACCGAAAATACTGACTTTACGGGTAAATTTCGGGGGGATAAAGCGCCATTCGACCTAAGAAATATGTTGTATATTTCTTTAAAATAGATATGATTAAGTTAAAAAATTTCACTGAATTCATGACGGGAAATCTTATGGTAAGGGACAGCGGATGATAAAATTGAAGGCATTATTAACGGTTATGACCATAGGCTGTGTATTTCTCAACTTTAATATGATTCATTCTTCGGCCCAGGAAATCAAAAAGGGGCAGGGATTTGTTTTTAAAAAAACGGATAATCAGCTGGTCATTAAAGAGTATAATGAATCAGAAAAGGCATCAACGGAAATTACCTATCGGATTAATGATAAAACCGTATTTAAGAATTTTCAATCTATGGGGGAGATCCTGGAATATGATGTCATCGAGGTTGAGTATACCGAAGTCAATGGACAAAGAACAGCCCTTACAATCCTGAAAAGACTTCCGGTGCAGGAATTGTTTGACCAGATGGAATATGATCCGAATAAAATGCAGGATATTCAGGAAATTTCAGATGAATACAGAGGATAACCTTCTTTTAAACGAAAAAGTTTGACTAATCTTCTGATCATTTGACAAAAAAAGGAATAACATGGACTTACAATACATTATTGAACTGGTTAATAAACCGATTGTTCATATTGGCACAACACCGGTGACGTTTGGCGGGATCGGCGCGGCAGTTATCATTTTTTTTGGTTCCGCAGTGCTTTCGTCTTTCGTTCAAAGGTTGATTTCAGCGCGGTTATCTAAAAATTCGAAATTTTCCACTCCGGTTATTTATGCCATCAATAGGATTCTGCATTATTTGATTATTTTGTTTGGGGTGGTTATGGCGGCGCAGACGATCGGTTTCAATTTCGGTACGCTGGCCGTCGCTTTCGGTTTTTTGGGGGTTGGGATCGGATTGGGTTTGCAGAATATTACGTCCAATTTTACGGCCGGACTGATATTGCTGATTGAACGGCCCGTGGCGGTAGCCGATTTTGTGAATGTGGACGGACAGGTGGGGCAGGTCATCAGCATTAATATGCGGGCGACAAAAATCAAGACGTTAGACAATATTATTATTATCGTGCCAAATTCAAAATTTGTTGAAAATCCCGTCATTAACTGGTCCATTGATGATCCGCGGGTGCGTTTGCACTGTCCGGTTGGAGTGGCATATGGTTCGGATGTCCGCAAGGTTAAAGAAACGCTTCTAAAGGTGGCGAATGATCACCCGGATGTTTTAAAGGATCCGCCGCCGGAAGTCCGGTTTCTGGAATTCGGTGATTCCTCCCTAAATTTTAAACTTCTGGTCTGGACGGATGAGCCCAAAAAGCAATTTTTAATGCAAAGCCAGATCAATTTTATGGTTGATGAAGCCTTCCGTAAAGAAGATGTCCAGATACCGTTCCCGCAAAGAGATATTCATGTGAAGATGACCCCGGCTATTGAAAAATTAATCAAAGGGAAAAACAGTGAAGCCTAAAGTTGTATTCATCGGTATATTAGCGATTTTGGCCGGGATTATCCTGCTGCAGAATACACAGGTCGTGACCTTTCATGTTCTTTTCTGGAAGATCAGTATGTCATGTATTATTTTCTTCGCCATAGTGCTGGCGGTCGGATTCGCCGCCGGTTATTTTTTCGGCCGTAAATATTGGAGATCATAAAGTAAAGGGGTAGATAGTGCCAAAATTTATTAAACTGGGTTCAAAAACTCCAGGTTCTGCACCCGGGACATTGACGCATGTCGGTAAAAAGACAGATCATCCCGTTAAAATAAATGTTATCGACTACAGCCCGAAGGGTTTTGAAGAAAAAGAAGTGAATCGCGTGGAAGAGTGTTTTGAGTTCCGTGATAAGAGTTCCGTGACCTGGATCAATGTAGACGGGGTGCATGACACAGAATTACTCAAGACGATTAACGATTATTACGGGGTTCATGTGCTTGTGTCGGAAGATATAGCCAATACCGGGCATAGGCCCAAACTGGAAGAACATGACGAGTATCTGTTTATCACCCTCAAGATGCTTTACCGGGACAAAGAGCAGAAGAACGAAATTGTTTCGGAGCAGATCAGTTTGATCCTGGGGAAAAATTATGTCATTTCATATCTTGAAGATACGGGAGATGTCTTTGATCCTGTCCGGGAGCGTATCCGAAACGGAAAAGGCCGCATCAGGACCATGGGCTCGGATTACCTGGCCTACGCGCTGATGGACGCGATCGTTGACAACTATTATATTGTCCTGGAAGACCTGGGGAGTAATATTGAAGCTCTGGAAGACGATTTGACAAAAGATATAAAGCCCGATATGGTCCATCAGATTCACTATCTGAAACGCAGTATGGTTTATTTAAGAAAACAAATTTGGCCCGTACGGGAAGTGATTAATTCGTTGTTGCGCAACGAATCAAAACTCGTCAGCAAGAAGATTGATATTTTTCTGAGAGACATTTATGACCACGTTGTCCAGGTTATGGATACCATTGAATCTTACCGGGATATTTTATCCAGCATGCATGATATTTATCTATCGGTTATGAGCAACAAGATGAATGAAATCATGAAGGTGCTCACGATTTTTTCCGCCATCTTTATCCCGTTAACCTTTATTGCGGGAATTTACGGGATGAATTTTGAGATCATGCCTGAATTAAAATGGCCTTACGCCTATTTTGCCGTGCTTGGCGTCATGGTATGTCTGGGTGGAGGCATGATTGCTTATTTTAAAAAACAGAACTGGTTTTAGCGTCAGGTCAGAAACAGAACCGGTCCGTAACCTCTTTATCAATTTTACCATGAAAAATTTTTGGAGTTGAAATGAAGATCGCTATTTTATCGCACGGGGCGAAGTTATTTAGCACCCGAAGGCTTATTGAAGCCTGCAAGCAAAGAGGACATGATGTTCGTGTGCTGGATACGATGCACTTTTCCATCAATGTTCAACAGGGCAAACCCGACCTCAGTTATCATAACAAACATTTGAAACATTACGACGCTGTTATTCCCCGCATCGGGGCTTCCATCACTTTTTTCGGAACAGCGGTGGTTCGTCAGTTTGAACAGATGGGGACTTTTTGCCTGAACTCTTCATTGGGTATCCTAACGGCTAGGGACAAACTCAGGGCCTTGCAACTGCTGGCGCGGCACAATATCGGGTTTCCGCAGACCGTTTTTGTTAAACAGCCGTCATCCATTCTAAAAGCCATTGAAGAGCTAGGGGGAGCCCCGGTCGTCATTAAGCTGCTGGAAGGGACTCAAGGGGTCGGTGTGATCCTGGCGGAGACGAATAAAGTGGCCGAAGCGATTATTGAGACCCTGCACAGCACGCGGCAGAACGTCCTGATCCAGAAATTTGTGAAGGAGAGCAAGGGGCGGGATATTCGCGCTATTGTCGCCGGAGGTAAAGTCATTGCCGCCATGCGGCGTATTGCTCAAAAAGGCGAATACCGCAGCAACGTGCACCGCGGTGGAAAGGTTGAAGCGGTCAAGCTGGATGAAAAATATGAACGGATGGCCATCCGTGCCACACAGATCATGGGACTGAATGTTTCGGGGGTGGATATGCTTGAAGGTAAAGACGGCCCGCAGATTGTCGAGATCAATTCTTCACCCGGCCTGGAAGGCATTGAACGGGCAACGGGCAAGGATGTCGCCGGGGCTATGGTCGAATTTCTGGAAGAACAGAGCCATTTTCCGGAAATCGATTTACGCCAGAGATTAACCCTGGATAAAGGGTACGGGGTCGCCGAGATTCAGATCAAAAGAAATTCTGATATCAAGGGAAAGATTTTGGATCAGGCGGGGTTCAGGGAAAAAGATATTGTTGTTATGAGTATTAAACGGGATCACCTGACGATATCCAACCCGAAAGCAACCCGGGAAATTATGGAAAACGACACACTCCTGTGTTTTGGAAAACTGGAGAACATGAAGTCGATTGTTTCCATGAACAGACATGAAAAAAGAAAGTCGTCTTTAAAAAAAGCATGAACAACGACATTATTATCGGTGATACAACCATTCGGCCCGGTGAAACCAAAGACATCAATCTTTTTGTCGCCAAACTTTTTGATTTCACGGAAATCAGCATACCGGTCAAGGTTATCCGGGGAAAAGAAGACGGCCCGCGGTTATTTGTCTGCGCGGCGGTTCACGGGGACGAAGTTAACGGTGTTGAGATCATCAAAAGGTTGATTAGCCACAGGGCTCTGAAAAAATTAAAAGGGACACTGATTGCCGTCCCGATCGTCAATGTTTTCGGTTTTAACAGTTTAACCCGTTATTTGCCGGATCGCAGGGATTTAAACAGGTGTTTTCCCGGATCAAAAAATGGTTCTCTGGCCGCCCGGCTCGCCCATCTATTCGTGACGGAAATATTGGAAAATTCCACCCATGGGATTGATATTCATACCGGTTCCTGCCATCGGACAAACCTTCCACAAGTCAGAGCGTGTTTGAACGACAAGGTCACAAACCGGTTGGCGCATGAGTTTGGCGTACCGGTTGTCATCAATGCGACGATCATTGAAGGTTCGTTGCGGAAAGTGGCGGCGAGCAAAAATCTTCCTTTTCTTGTGTTTGAAGGCGGAGAGGCCTTGAGGTATGACGAAGACGTGATCCGCTGCGGTATATCAGGGATATTGTCGGTCATGGGCGCTCTCGGGATGATATCTGCCTTGAAAAAAGAAAAAAAAGCGGAATCCCTGACAGCCAACGGGCGGTTTTGGGTCAGGGCCGAACATAGCGGGATATTGATTATCAAAAAAGCATTGGGAAAGATTATTCAGCAGGGGGACCTTTTAGGGGTTATTTCGGATCCTCTGGGGAATAAAAATATTGAAATCCGGGCTTCCAAAAAAGGTCTTATTATCGGACGCACACAATTACCGCTGGTCAACCGGGGAGACGCTATATTTCATGTGGCCACATTTGAACGTGAAAGAATCGCGGATATTGGTACAGAAGATTTTGATGATCAATTTGATTATGAAGAACGTTGACCCCGTTTTGCCTGTTTAACGCCAAAGGTTCTTATCGGTATCTCTGAGGGGTTTAAGTTATGGGTGATCATAGAACTGTTCAGATTATTGTTTATACCGTTTTTTTCTTGAGTATTTTTATGATCATGATCGGCCTGATCTGGTGGGTGAGAGGAAACTGCAACGAAAAAATTCTTCAGCGTGATCTTAATCGGCCTCGAAACCTAACATTATCCCAACAAATGTCACAGGCCATACGCCATTGGGATGTCTTTATCCCGACATGTCTGATCATTAACGGATTTATATTAGCAATTATAGCCATTTTATTGCATTTGTTTGGGTAATCCCGGTCAACATATATAAAAGAAATCAACCGGATAGATTTTTCAAGGCAGTTGAATATTAAGAAATTTAATTTTATACTTAGTAGGTTGTCTGTGATCCACAAAGCAATTGTTTGGAAAAGGTTGAGATATGAGGATGATCCCCAGAGTTAAGGATTTCATGACCAAGCAGCCTTACACGATTGATGAACATACATCAATTGCCGAGGCCCAGCAAATCATGAAGAAGTATAATATCCGCCATTTGCCGGTGGTTATTAACAATAAAGTGGTAGGGATAGTATCGGACCGGGATTTAAAATCTGCGGGAAGCGTCAAAGCCTCTCCATTGACTCTTCAGGTAAAATATATTTATCACGAACAGCCTTATTCGGTCGACCCGAATACTCCCTTGGATGAAGTCGCCAAAGAAATGGCCAAACACCATTACGGAAGCGCCATGATTGTCAAAGGCGATCAGTTGGTCGGGATTTTTACGACCGTTGACGCATGCAGGGCACTGGCTTTTTTACTGGAATCGTATCATCTGGATCATGAAGAAAGTGAATAATAGCCCGGTCATTAAATCTGAAAAGGATGCTGTACGGAATCGGGATTAGCCCATAAAATAAGAAACAGGAATGTTAGACAAATGAATATATCAGAAATTACTTCAGTCTTAGAATACGCGACAGAAAAGGAAGCCTCGGACGTCCATTTATTGGCGCATCAAGCGCCTATATTCCGTATCCATGGGGATCTCACCCAGATGGAGGGCGATCATTATACCCCGGAAGTTTTGCAGAATCTTCTGATGAATATGCTTTCGGAAGAACAAAAAGGAATATTTTTCAAGACCAAGGAACTGGATTTTTCATATGCGTTTCAGGACAAGTATCAGTTAAGGGTCAATATCCATTATAGTGAAGGCAATATGGCCGCTGCCATTCGGATCACGCCGGCCTTTATCCGTCCTTATCAGGAGCTTAATCTGCATCCCATTGTCAAAAAACTGGCACAGACGCGCAAAGGTATCATCTTTTTGTCCGGCACGGCCGGCAGCGGAAAGAGTACGACGATGAACTGCATTATTGACATGATCAACCAGGAACGGAAATGCAAGATTATCACCATTGAAGACCCGATTGAATATCATCATAAATCCAAACAAAGTTATTTTATCCAGCGGGAAGTCGGTAAAGATACGGAGAGTTTTACCAACGCGCTGAAATATGCCCTGCGTCAGGACCCGGATGTGGTTTGTATCGGTGAGTTGCGAGACCTTGAGTCCATGCGTATCGCGTTGACCACGGCTGAAACAGGTCACTTGGTTATCACGACCATCCATGCCTCTGACTCAATCGGTACGCTTAACCGGATTGTTTCTGTTTTTCCGATGGGTTTTCGTGAAGAGATTCTCGCGCAATTGGCCTCGAATGTCGTTGCCATAATTTATCAGACATTACTGCCGCGCAAGGATGATAACAAACGTATTCTGGCCACGGAAATTATGCTTGGAACGATGGCCGTCCAAAATCTGATCCGGCGCAATGATTTTAAGGAAATACGCGGATTGCTGGATGCCGGTGAAACGGAAGGGATGTATTCTCTTGAAATCTGCCTGGCGAATTTGTACAAGGACGATCTGATCAGTTATGAAACCGCCAGCGAAAACGCCAATTACCAGCATTGCCAGAAATTGAAAGAAGCCCTTAACTCGAAAAATAAAAAACTTAAGTTTGTCATTCTGGACCAGAACGTCAACGAGATCAAACTGATGGGTAATGCTTTGATGAAGACCTATAAAGGGGAAGTCTTGTTTTCAGAAACCTTGAAAGAAGGGCAACTCCTGATTCAGCAGGAACAGCCGGATGTGGTGGTTCTGAGCACCCACTTGAAAGATATGAGCGGATTTGAAGCGTGCAAAAAGATAAAAGGCATTAAAGATGTGAAAGCTAAGCTGATCATGATCAGTGCTAGCTACCAGCCCAGTTATTCCGTCGACGCTTCCAACGCCGGTGCGGATGATTTTGTTGTCAAAACGCAGGATTATCAATTGCTGACCGGAGCCATTAATAAACTCTCTACGGAAGAAACTAAGACATAATTATTATTCGTCGTTCTGCAGGATATCCTCAGAAATATTTTTTTTTAATTCATACATTTTCGGATGAAGAAGCCCCTTATTCGCATGTTCAAGAAAAGCATTGACGACCAGTTTTATATGCTCCGTTGTCTTAACTAAATGCCAGGTTTTTTCTTCTCCCTTTACATCTAAACGGCTGTAACTCAGATGTACAACTTCCCTTGACCGGCGTCTGTTAAATTTGCGGAAATAACGGTCATAAGAGGGCAGATTCGATTTCCACAATTTTATGTCATCAATGTAATGGATGGCCTTGGCGTCATCAGCCTTCATCTGCGGCATGTAAAAGAAATCAAGGATCACTTGTGTATGGATGACAAAAGATTCAATCAAGGCATTGATGATATACGGGTCAGCAATTTTTTCCTTAGTATTCAGCAGGTCCACGACACCGTACAACATGCTGATCTCATAGTATAAATGCTCACCGGAGAACTCAAGAAGTTGCTCATTGGTAATATTTTCATATCGGCCCATATACCTATTTTAAGACCGGAAATTTTAAAAACAAGAATTGATGAATGATTTTTATCCGTAAGTTTTGTCATGGAATGTTGATTGATTATTCAGTATACTCAATTCAATGAACAAGTTATTGAGTTATAGGTTATTAGTAATGGTCAGTTTTTTCCTTTTCCCTGGGGGCTTGTCCGCTCAAGAAACCGGGGCAATAGGGACAGAGTTTACGAGTTTTACGGACCAAGCCTACCCGCCAAAAGGAAAATATTTTAATATTCTCGAAGACCACGATCTAAAAATCCATCAGCGTCCAATATTTGTATTGGGAAAATTGATCGTCCGTGGTGATGCCCGTGCAGGGGTGACATGGAAAATGTTGCAAGACGTGACGGCTGAATTTTCTATCAAGCATGGGGCCGATGCGCTAATTAACATGCGTTCCAGTGATGTAAATTCTGGTGGAACCGGTCGCGAAGAAGATCCTGTTATGTGGATTGAGTCTGAATTGATCGTTTATTTAGATAAGGAAAAATATGGACATTTGGGTTTTTGGTATAACAATTCGATCTCTGGTATTGAAGGGATCAGGATTGAGTTTGTGGTTAAAGGGTCGCCAGCTGAAAAGGCTGGGATTTTACCCGGAGATATATTGAAAGCCGTATCTGGTGAGAAAATCGGTTCAGTCAATATTCGTACACAATATGATTACCGGGATACACAATTCAAATTCAGAGCGGATGATGAATATAAGCTGTTTGTTGAGCGTAATTATCGGCCCAAAGTCCTCACCATCATCGCAAAGCCGGAAAGTGAAGTTTATGATTGGAGTCAGCAATACGGGGGGCTTTAAACCGTTTTCTTGAAAGCCGGTTTTATAGATTGTTATATTAGTCCTGCTGCGCATAACCCGCTTTGTTCTAACCGTTAACAATACATCATCAATCAGAAAGCCCTTTCTATTTTCGTTCAGACCTATAAATTATACGTATCTTTTAGTGTTATACTAATATTAAAGGTTTAGGGGGGCCATGCCATGAGTGAGAGTTCCTCAGATCGTTTAAGAGCATACTTGAATAAGATTAACGACCCACAGGAAGATCGCTGCTGGTTTTGCTGTAAAAGTCCAGACCAAATCCGTGCGGAATATTTTGAATATATGAAGAATCCGACCAAGGAATTTGAAGACATTGACCTGGATGACCTTATGATTATGACGTATAAAACCTTGAAGCCTATCTGCGCGGGCTGCTATTTTGCGATTAAAAAGAATCCTGTTTTAGTGAAGGAAATTTTAGATAAACCAGAAGATGAAGTTTGGTAAAGTCATTCATCACACACAACTATCTTAGGTGTCTTGACAAGGCATTCGGGTGACGATCATAACAATGTATGACAGTCACCCTTTTTTTTGAAAGACAACGACAGGCCGGTGAGTATGGAAAAAATGACGGATATCCTAAAGTGGCTGGACGGACAAAAAACGGCCATGGTGGAGTTGGCCCGGAAATGGTCTGATATTAATACACATGGGTCCAATCCGGCCGGAATTAGTCAATTGTCCAAAGAAATCACACGATCATTTTCCGTTTTTGGCGAAGAGGTCAGGCCGGTTGAATTACCTTCCTACGAAATGATTAATGAAAAAGGGGAAGCCGAATCGTTTGGGGTTGTACCTGCATTGACGCTGACCAAGCGTCCGGTCGCCCCGAAACAGGTCCTTTTTGTCTGTCACATGGATACTGTACATATGCCGGATGGACCGTTTCAGACCTGCCAGACGATGGATGAATATACCATCAAGGGGCCGGGAATAACAGATGCCAAGGGTGGTATAGTCGTCATGCTTAAGGCCCTGGAAGCGGTTGAACAATGTGCGTTCCGTGAAAAATTCGGATGGAAAGTGATTATTAACACTGATGAAGAAATCGGTTCACCCTCATCCGGCGGCATGTTGATGAAAGAAGCGGCCCAGTTTGATCTGGGGCTGGTCTTTGAACCTTCCCTGCCGAACGGGGATCTTGTATCGCAGCGGAAAGGTTCAGGAAACTTTACGGTGGTGGTTAAAGGTAAATCAGCCCACGCCGGACGGAATCCGCAGGAAGGGAGAAACGCCATTGAAGCCCTGGCCCTCTGGATTACCCGAGTTAAAGATATCTTTTCGAATAAAGATGATTTTACCGTCAATGTCGGAAAAATGCATGGAGGAACAGCCGCGAATGTCGTGGCGGATTTTGCGATGGCGCATCTGAATGTCCGTTATAACAGCCCGGACATGCAAACGTTGTTTGATCGGGAGATTGATAAAATTACCGGGGCCGTGGAAAGCGAACGGGATGTGCAAATTGACATTTATGGAAAGTTCAGTGCCCCGCCAAAACCGTTTGATAAGAATACTGAAGGATTATTCGGCCTGGTCAAAGAATGCGCCAGGGAATTGCAGTTTGATTTAAACTGGACTAAAAGCGGGGGGGTGTGCGACGGAAACCGTTTGGCCGCAGCCGCCCTGCCGACCATCGATACCCTGGGAGTCCAGGGAGGGAATATCCATAGCAACGATGAATACGTTCTAACAGACAGTTTTACTCAACGGGCCAAGTTAACGGCCCTGTTTCTTTCGCGCTGGATCAATAAGGATAAACGATTATGAAACCGATTGGTGAACAATTTAACCATGACCCCAGAATCAAAGAAGCCAAACGGCTGATCCACAATGCTTTGGTTGATTATCAGAATAAAATAAAAAGGGTCCGCAAAGGCGATATCAATCTGCAAAAGAGTTACGCCCAGTGGCTGGACAAGGTCAATGAATGGCGCGGACGGCCGCTTTTTTATCCGTATATTTCCAGCGGTATCGGCCGGGGCGCGCTTGTTGAATTGATGGACGGGAGCGTGAAGTATGATTTTATCACCGGGATCGGTGTCCACGTGATGGGGCACAGCCACCCGAAAATAATAGGAGCCGGGATCGACGCGGCGATTGAAGACACCGTCATGCAGGGTAACCTTCAATGTGATCAAACTTCCATTGAAGTGATGGAGCTTCTTTTAAAAACAGCTCAGAAGAATGGAGCCGGTCTTGGGCATTGTTTTCTAACCAGCTCCGGGGCGATGGCCAACGAGAATGCATTTAAAATTATATTTCAGAAAAAAGAACCGGCCCACCGACTGCTTGCGTTTAACCATTGTTTTACCGGCAGGAGCCTCGCTACTTCGCAAATGACAGATAAACCTGAATACCGTCAGGGGATTCCGCAAACAATCAATGTTGATTATATCCCATTTTTTGATCATAACAATCCTGAAGAGAGCACAGCGGCCGCTGTAAAACAGCTGAATTCACTTCTCGGGAAAAATAGAAATGAATACGCTGGGATGTGTTTTGAGTTGATCCAGGGGGAAGGGGGATATTATCCGGGGCAGACCGACTTTTTTAAATCAATTATGGATGTCTTAAAAAATAATAACGTGGCGGTGATGATTGACGAAATCCAGACCTTCGGCCGGACAACGGACGCATTCGCATTTCAGTATTTCGGCCTTGATCCGTACGTTGATGTTGTGACGGTCGGAAAGATGACGCAGGTCTGCGCGACATTGTTCAGCCGGGACTTTAACCCGAAGCCCGGATTATTGAGCCAGACATTTACGGCATCGACATCGGCCTTACACGCCGGGAAAGTCATCCTGCTGGAGCTGCTTCACGGAAATTATTTGGGGGATGAGGGCAAGATATCAAAGCTATCTGATCATTTCCGGTCCCATCTGGAAAACCTGTCCCGGCAGTTCCCCGATCTGATTAAAGGGCCGTTCGGTTTAGGGGCCATGGTCGGCATGACGTTCAAGGACGGATGTCCGCAGAAAACCAAAGAATTTTTAATGCGGCTTTATGACAACGGCGTCATGGGGTTTTCCGCCGGGGCTAATCCAGCCAGGGTCAGATTCCTGATGCCGGTGATGGCGGTAACCAAAGAAGATATTGATGATGTTTCCCGGATCATCGGGCAAGTCTTGAGGGAGGGCTAAACCAATGTATGTCGTACGCCCGGTCGTGAAAAAGGATTTGGAGCAGCTCTACAAATTGTCCAGCCTCACAAAGGCTGGCCTGACCACGTTTCCACATAATAAAAAACTCTTGCGACGACGGATTGATAAATCTATTTATGATTTTTCACAGGCCGTTACCAAACCGAACGGGGAAAATTATTTTTTTGTGATGGAAGATATTGAAAGCGGGCGTGTTGTCGGGACCTGTGCCGTCATGTCGAAGGTCGGCGGGTTTGAACCTTCTTATACCTATGAATTAAAAACAGCGGTAAACCGATCAAAAACATTAGGGGTTAATATTAAGATTCAGTATCTCGTTCTGAAAAAAGAATACAACGGGCCGAGTGAAATCGGAACGTTATTCTTAAGTCCTGATGTCCGCCAGAAGGGGCTGGGGCGTCTGTTATCATTGAGCCGGTTTTTGTTCATGGCCCAGTACCCGCAATGTTTTGAGGAGTTTGTTATCGCCGAGATGAGGGGTATTCTTGACGATGAAGACCGGTCTCCGTTCTGGAACGCGGTCTGCAAACATTTTTTCGAAATGGAATTTAAGAAGGCCGATCTGATGGTGATGGAAGATAAATCTTTTATCGCCGATTTGATTCCGGAGCATCCCATCTATATCCCGATCCTTCCTTTATCGGCCCAGAAAGCCATCGGCCAGGTCCATAAAGATACCGAGTCGGCGTTGCGGCTGCTGAACCAGGAGAATTTTAAGTTTATTAATGAAATCGACATTTTTGAAGCCGGTCCGGTTGTCGGAACAAAAGTCAGGAACATTCGTACCGTCAAGAAAAGCCGCGAGATGAAGGTTTTTAAAATTGTCCAGACGATTAACCGGCAATCCGTTTATCTGATTGCCAATGCGACCGGACTTGACCGGTTCAGGGCGGTCATGGGGACACTGATCAAGAATGGAAAAGGCATTACGATCCAGAGAGACATCGCGCAGGCGTTAAAAGTTAAAGAAGGGGACAAGGTGCGTTTTGCCAGCATCAGCGGCTGAGGGACTGAACGATGAGTGAATTAAACGATCTATTTATTAACGGCCAATGGATAGGCGGCAACGGGAGTCCGGTAATGTCGGTCAATCCGGCTACGGATGAATTGCTGGCGCAATTTTCTTCGGCTGACACGGATCAGGTCGGTTCTGCCGTCTTATCGGCGAGAGAAGCGTTTCGGGGCTGGGCGATGTTGTCCCTTGACCAGAGGATTGTTTATCTGAATAAATTTGTTATTGTCCTGAAAGAAGAAAAAGATAGTTTCGCGCAGACCATCAGCCGGGAGACTGGCAAACCGTTGTGGGAATCCATGACGGAGATCAACGCGATGCTGAATAAAGTTCCGATATCCATCCAGGCCTATCGTGACCGGTGCCTGGAATTGAACATCAACCGGGAAGATGAAACGACGCACACTTATTTCAAACCCCATGGTGTCGTTGGAGTCCTTGGTCCGTTTAATTTGCCGGGGCATTTGCCTAACGGTCATATTGTCCCGGCGCTGTTAGCCGGGAATACGTGTGTCTTTAAGCCGAGCGAATTGACGCCGTTAACCGGACAGCGGTATATGCGGTTATGGGAAAAGACTGGGATCCCGTCCGGTGTGATCAATCTTGTCCAGGGAGGGAAAGAGACCGGCCGTGACTTATGCGGGCACGAAGACATTCACGGAATATTTTTTACCGGGAGTTTTGAAACGGGGCAGGCGATTCATCACGCATTCGGTGGAAGACCTGAAAAGATCCTCGCTTTGGAAATGGGAGGAAACAATCCGTTGATCGTCTCGGATGTTCCCGATATTAAAGCGGCCTGTTACACGATCCTTCAGTCTGCATTTATCACTTCAGGCCAGCGCTGCACCTGCGCCAGACGGCTGATTTTAATCCGGACTAAACAGACGGAAGAAATCTTGAGAAAATTGATGCGTGCAATCAGCGCCATAAAAGTCGGGATTTATGATGAATCACCGCAACCGTTTATGGGTCCGGTCATTTCAAAACGATCCGCCCAAACAATCCTGGATTGGCAGGTGCGTCTGGTGCAAATGGGTGGTCAGATTTTATTTCCGATGAAGCTGGTCGACGGACGGGCGATGCTGACGCCGGGCCTGATGGATGTTAATGCGATTCCCAAAAAAGTTGATGTCGAAATCTTCGGTCCGCTTTTGCAGGTGGTTCAGGTCAATGATTTGGATGAGGCCATCGCAGAAGCAAATAACACGAATTATGGATTGGCTGCGGGAATATTGACGAACAAAAAAGAAGAATACCAAAAGTTTTTTAATTTGTCCCGGGCCGGGATTGTTAACTGGAACCGTCCGACTACGGGGGCATCCTCTAAAGCACCTTTCGGAGGAATTGGTAAAAGCGGAAACCACCGGCCGAGCGCTTATTTTGCGGCGGATTATTGTTCTTATCCTGTGGCAACGATGGAATTTCCTGAGTTGGATTTACCGGAAACGATGTTACCGGGAATTGTCATTGATTAAAAGGTCGCCATCTTTGATGGCTAACCTCGTCAGTTCCTTCTGAAAAGGAAGTGATGAACAAGATGGGAGAAGAGAAAATGAAAAATCTCGATGATTTGTTAAAGGCATTGTGGGACGACTATGCAGGCATGAACAAACAGGCCATGGAGATTCATCAACTGCTCCAGAAGCGAGGCGAAGTCATTCTTAATGACCACATTGCGTTTCGGACATTTAATATCAAGAAAGTGGGTATAGATGCGGTCGCGGCGCATTTCACGAAACATGGATATCAGGCCAGCGGGGAGTATGAATTTCCCTCCAAGAAACTGTTCGCGAAACATTTTGAACATAAAGATCCGCAATACCCGCGGGTCTTCATCAGTGAATTAAAATTGGAAGAATGTTCTCCCTACCTTAAGGAGACAATCGAAGGATTGGTCGATCAGGTTTCTTCCAAAGCCGTCACGGCCGACGACTTTCCGGTCAGCGGGCGGATCTGGAAAAGTGTTTCTTATGACACTTACCATCAATTGAAGGAAGAAAGTGAATATGCCGGCTGGATGTCTGTCTTTGGGTTCAGGGCGAACCATTTTACTGTCCTGTTTAATGCGCTTAAAACATTTAAAGATTTGCAGGATTTTAACAAATTTATCAAAAACAGCGGATATCCTTTAAATGCTTCCGGCGGGGAAATCAAAGGGTCGCCGCAGGAATTTCTGGAACAATCGTCAACGCTGGCGCATCAGGTCGAAGTAAAATTTTCTGATCAGACCAAAACAATTCCGGCCTGTTATTACGAGTTCGCCCGGAGGTATCCGTTGCCTAACGGAAAACTGTTTTCAGGTTTTGTCGCGCAATCGGCTGACAAGATCTTTGAAAGTACGGACAACAAAAAGAAAAGTGTTTAATTATGAACAAAGTTCATGAAGTCAACTTTGACGGGCTGATCGGCCCGACACACAATTTTTCCGGGCTGGCCTTCGGGAATATCGCTTCCATGAACAACCGGCATTCAGTATCCCATCCCCGGCAGGCCGCCCTGGAAGGACTTTCCAAGATGAAGTTGGTTTATTCGCACGGGATCAGGCAGGGGTTCATTCCTCCACAGACCAGGCCGAATGTCGACATATTGCGGCAACATGGTTATACCGGTGATGACCAGGAAATCATCATTAAAGCGGTGCAGCATAATTTTAATCTTTTACTGACGGCCTCCAGCGCTTCTTCGATGTGGGTGGCTAACGCGGCCACGGTCACGCCATCCATTGATACCGGCGATTCAAAAGTACACATTACACCGGCCAATCTTTTTTCATATGAACACCGTTCGTATGAATCAGGCCAGACTTATGAGTTTTTGAAACAGATATTTCCTTCCGACCGGTTTATTGTTCATCCATCTCTTGAGGATCGGCATATGTGTGATGAAGGGGCGGCCAATCACATGCGTTTATGCGCCCGGCATGGGGATAAAGGTCTGCATATTTTTGTATATGGAAAAGGAGAAGAAGAGGAGTCAGCCTTAAAGTATCCGGCGCGCCAGTGTCTTGCCGCCGCGCAACAGATAATCCGGAATCACCGGTTAGACCAGGATCAGGTTGTCCTGGCCCGGCAGAATCCGGCGGTGATTGAACAGGGTGTTTTTCATAACGACGTGATCGCGATGAGTAATGAAAACGTCTTTATTTTTCATGAGCAGGCTTATAGTGATACGGAGCGATTAATGGAAGAAATCAAGGCCAAGTTTGAGCGGCTTAACGCAACGGAATTGTTTTTGATTAAAGTGACGGATTCCCAGCTTACGGTCGAGGAGGCGGTCGGTTCTTATTTGTTTAATAGTCAACTGGTCACCAAACCTGACGGAAAAATGCTTTTGATTGCCCCGGTTGAATCTGAAGACGGCCGGTCGAAAGAAGTCATTGAAAATATATTGCATTCCGACAACCCCGTTGACGAAGTCAAATTTGTTTCCTTAAAACAGAGTATGCTTAACGGCGGAGGTCCGGCCTGCCTGCGTTTGCGGGTCCCGCTGACGGATGATGAACTGGAACAGGTCAATCCGGGTTTTTTATTGGATGACCGGAAGTTCCGGATCCTTGAAGATTGGGTCGTCCGGCATTACAGGGCAACATTGGAAATCCATGACTTTAAATCGACGGCCTTGTTTCAGGAATCGAAAAAAGCTCTCGAAGAGCTGGTTGATATTCTTAGCCGGGAAAATCACTGATTGATCTTTCCCATGATCTATGCAACGATATTTTCTATGAATTTCAAATGAGAAAGGAATACTCTTGTGAACGATGCGATATTGTTGATCTCATCGGCTGATCAGCGCGGGATTACCGCCACAGTGTCGGATTTTGTTTTTAAACATAACGGAAACATCATCCATGCCGACCAGCACATTGACGAGCAGTCGAATACGTTTTTTATGCGGATCCAGTGGTCCCTCGATGGATTTGATCTGAAGAAAGACCAGATCGGGGCCGCATTTTCTCCCATTGCCAGCCGGTTCAATATGCAGTGGAATCTCTACTTTACGGGAGACCGGATCCGGACCGCGGTTTTTGTATCCAAACACCTGCACTGCCTGCATGATTTGCTGTACCGGTACCGGAGCGGTGAATTAAACTGCGACATTCCTGTTGTCGTCAGCAATCATCCGGATGCGAAGCATATCGCCGGGAATTTTGATGTCAAATACATTGAAACCCCTGCCACAGCGGAAAATAAGCCGGAGCTGGAAAACCAGCAGCTGAAGATATTAGCGGAAGAGAACATCGAATTGATAATCCTGGCCCGGTATCATCAGATTTTATCACCGTTATTCGTGGAGCGCTATCCGAACAAAATCATCAATATTCACCATTCATTCTTACCTGCCTTTGCCGGACGGAACCCCTATGCCCGGGCTTACAAAAAAGGGGTTAAGATTATCGGCGCCACCAGTCATTATGTGACAGCAGATCTGGATGAAGGTCCAATTATTGAACAGGATACGGTCCGGGTCAGCCACAGCGATTCTCTTGAAGAACTGAAGCGCGAAGGGAGCGACCTGGAACGGATGGTATTAAACCGTGCGGTGCGCTGGCACATCGAACGCAAAGTTTTATGTTATAACAATAAAACCGTTATCTTCGATTAAATGGTTTTTCTCATCTATTATATTCTGTCGATCAATATCCTCACATTCCTGGTTTATGCGGTTGATAAAATTAAGGCTAAACAAAGTAAACACAGGATTTCCGAGAAATGGCTGCACCTGTTATCTTTATTAGGAGGCAGTGTCGGGGCCTTGGCCGGGCAAAAGATATTCCGCCATAAGACGGCTAAGAAATCATTTCAATGGATTTTCCGGTGCGTTTTATTTTTACAGGCACTCATCATACTATATGTTTTGTACAAAAGCGTTTGAAGTCCGTTTTAATTATTTGATCGTTGTATTCCGTTTACCGGCTAATTGTGTTAACATGAATTAATTATTAACCTAAAACAGGCGGCTAAAATGGCTGAAAAGAATAATTCTTCAATACGTACGATTATTTTACTTATCGTTGTGCTTCCTATTGTCGCGTATTTGTTGAACTTTGCTTACAAAAAGAATACCGAATCGGAAGAAAGAGCTAACGTGTGCATGCAGGAATGCACGGCTCAAGGGTATCCCGGGCATGAATTCAAATGGAATGTGATGTCAGGCCCGCAATGTTCATGTTTCGGTGAACAACAGTTCATTCAATAATTTGTCTTTATTGATTAGAGATGCCGAATTCGGCGCATTGTTTGCGGGTGGCGGCGTTAACGGAACAGTCAATGCCGTGACTGTTCGTGATGTGATCCGAGAACTTGGTGTTCTTCGTGTTGAGCCGATTGAACACGATAAGGGTCAGGGTTATCACGATCGCACACACAACCGCAATGGTTAGTTCGAATAGTGTAAGGCCTTTATTTTTTCTCATGGCCATATTGTATTATGTAAATTACCGTATGCAAAGAAAAAACAGATAATTCCCTGCCAATGAACGGGATATGAATAATTGTTTACTTAAAATTAAGAACTATGATATAATCGGTTTTCTCGATTGAGATCTCAATCAAGAAAAATCACCCGATTGCAGCCGTTATTTCTTAGAAAAACAATCTTCACCCAATACTTTTTCTCCTTGTGCGTATAGTTTTTTGGCAAACAATTTAATAAATATCACTATGAAAATTGCGTTTTTTTCCTGGGAATCACTTCATTCGATCGCTGTCGGCGGGATCGCTGTGCATGTCAGCGACCTTTCCGGAGCTTTGGCCAAAAAAGGCCATGAAGTCCATGTTTTTACCAGAATAGACAACGGCCAGTCCCCGGAAGAATGGATCAACGGAGTTTGTTACCACCGCTGTTCATATCATTTTCATCATCATTTTAAAGATGATGTGGAGAGTATGTGCCGGGCCTTTCTCGAAAGTTTTCTGGCAACCGAAAGAAATAGCGGCTCTTTTGATATTGTTCACTCGCATGACTGGCTGACCGCCAATGTGATCATCTGGCTTAAACAAATGCGCGATTACAAAGCTATCCTGACGATGCATTCAACCGAATACGGCCGGTGCGGGAATAATTTTGGGGGGATGCATTCCGAAGAAGTTTCGCATCTGGAATGGAGCGGCATCTATCACGCTAACCGGGTGATTGCCGTTTCAAAGACACTCAAAGAAGAACTAAAATGGCTATATAGCTCTCCGGATGATAAACTTAATGTAGTCTATAACGGTGTGAATGTGAACCAGTTTGACGGCTGGATTGATGCCTTGGCGGTTCGCAAGCTTTATGAAATCGGGGTGGATGACCCGATTATCCTTTTGGTGGGCCGGATGGTTTACCAGAAAGGGCCGGATATTCTTATTGAAAGTATTCCCAATATTTTATATCATTATCCTAATGCCAAGTTTGTGTTTGCCGGAGAAGGCGGGATGCGTTCTTATTGTGAAGATTTGAGCCGGCAGAGAAATGTTTATCATGCCACCCGTTTTTTAGGGAGTGTCAACGGCTGGCGGCTGAAAGATTTGTTTAAGACGGCGGACTGTGTGGTCGTTCCGAGCCGAAATGAACCGTTTGGTATTGTTATCCTTGAGGCCTGGAGTGCCGGCAAACCGGTCGTGGCCTCTAGCCAGGGTGGTCCGTCAGAAATAGTCTGGCATGATGTTAACGGTTACAAGGTCAATCCGCAGCCTGATTCGATCAACTGGGGATTGGGAACAATGTTGGAAAAAAGGGAGCATGCCCAATGGATGGGGCGTAACGGACGATTGACCGCCGAAACAACTTTTTCATGGGACCATATCGCTGAGGAAACGTTGAAGGTATATAACAATTAAACATGAAGGATAGATACAGTGGCGACTTCCACACCTAAAAAAAAGAAAACGTCTTCAAGTAAAACCAAAAAGGTCTCCAAGGCGGTTATACCAAAGAAGAAAACAGTAAAAAAAACAGTCAAGAAAACAGCCACACGAAAAACAACCGTCCGAAAAAGTAGTCCGAAAAAAGTAATTACCCCTGCCCTTTCCAAACAACCAGCGCTCAATTTATATTCTTCTTATGAGGCCGTAGAAAAAGCCAGCCTGCCTCAAAGTTATTTTCAGACTTATGTCACTTTACTTTCGAAAGAGCCGTATGTACTTTACGCATATTGGGAAATTCACGGGGACGATGCCAATGAGATCAAAAAACAAATCGGTCAAGCGGCTGATTCAGCCGTATATACGCTGAGAGTTTACGATGTGACTCTTTTGGACTTTAACGGGACTAACGCCAATTATTGGTTTGATCTGGATGAGCTGCATATGAATCACCGCTATATCAGCGTCGGAAGCGATGACGCTACCTTTGTCTGCGAGATCGGACTGCGGACCAATTCCGGGGATTTTTATTCCCTGGCCCGTTCGAATTATATCCGGACCCAGCGTTCCGGCGCGTCGCAACGCAGGGATCTCATCTGGAAAGAACTCGCCGACAGCAATGATCTGCAGAATATGTACGTAAATGTCCGTTTGTTGAACCGTTCATTAAGGGGCCGGCTGAAACCCAGGACCAACTGGCAGATGGACAATTCCAAACTGATCCTTAACACCGACGATATCAGGCTGTATTACCAGAAACGCGTTCCTATGATGAAATTTTATCTGGAACATATACAGAAAGACAAGAAAATTACCATCAAACAATTGTTGCCGGGAAATGTTGAATTTGAACAGACCCCGATGGGCGGTGTCGCGACGCGGACAAAAGAGACCGAAAAGGCCGGCGGATCTTCCGACCAGTTTTTTAAAGACAAGGTCAAGGATGTCTTTCCTTTTGTGATTGAAATGACACTGACAGTTAAGGGAAAAACGGAACCCGACGCAGAGGTTTATTTAGGGACTAAAAGGATTCCGCTCAATGAAAACGGGACGTTCACCTTGCACTGGACACTCGAAGACGGAGTCCTGCCTTTGGATTTTAAGGCGTATTCACCCAAGAAGAACTTAGGAAAAGCAATCACCACCTCGGTCATACGAACCCCGACCGAAGAACACTATTCGTAGAGGAAAAAATGCCCAAAGGCTATTTAAGTCTGATGCTTCACGCGCATCTGCCGTTTGTGCGCCATCCTGATCGTCCGGACAGGCTGGAAGAACGGTGGTTATTTGAAGCGATCACCGAGACTTATATACCTCTGATCAATACGTTCGACCATCTGGTCAACGACCGTATCCCGTTTCGCATCACGATGTCTCTGACTCCGCCTTTGGTGCAAATGCTCAAGGATCCGTTGCTGCAGGAACGCTTCCTGATTCACCTCGATAAATTGATTGAATTGACGGAAAAGGAATTGGATTATACCGGGCATGAACCGCATTACCACGGTCTGGCCCTGATGTATTACCGGAAATTCCGGGAGACCAGAGAGATTTACGCCGAACGCTATCATTGTGATCTTGTCCAGGCCTTTAAGGAATTCCAGGATGCCGGCTGTCTGGAAATTATCACCTGCGGCGCGACGCACGGCCTTTTACCGATCCTCAACGTGAATCCAAAATCAGCCGAGGCGCAGATCAATATCGGGGTTGATTCTTATACCAAGATCTTCGGCCGTCCCCCCAAAGGGATCTGGCTGCCTGAGTGCGGTTATACCGCCGGGGTCGATGAAATATTAAAGAAGGCCGGCGTTAAATATTTTTTTACAGATACGCATGGAATAACACACGCGGATCCGGTGCCGTTATATAACGTTTATGCCCCGATCTTGTGCCCGTCGGGAGTTGCGGCTTTTGGCCGGGACGAAGAAACATCGAAACAGGTGTGGAGTTCAAAAGAAGGGTATCCCGGCGATCCGGATTACCGGGAATATTACAAAGATATCGGATTCGACCGTGATTTCGAATATATTAAGCCGTACATCCATCCCGAGGGGATCAGGGTCAATACCGGGATTAAATACTGGCGCATCACCGGCAGCGGAAATTACAAGGAAGCCTACCGCCCTGATTGGGCGCAGAAGAAGGCCGCCATGCACGCCCAGGATTTTATGAATAACAGGATCAAGCAGGTGGAACATCTCACGACGGTCATGGACCGCAAACCCATCATCGTCGCTCCCTATGACGCGGAATTGTACGGCCACTGGTGGTACGAAGGCCCGATGTTTATCGATTTTCTCGTCAGAAAAATAGCTTATGACCAGGATACGATCGAAATGATTACGCCCAGCGATTACCTGGACGAATATCGGGTCAACCAGATGGCGGTCCCCGCCGAATCAACGTGGGGGGCGCAAGGGTATAACGCTTATTGGCTCAATGACACCAACGACTGGGTTTACCGCCATCTGCACCATGCCTCGCTCTGCATGCAGGAATTGTGTGCCAAATATGGCCATGCCTATATCGACGATTCGCAACAATGGATCACCCGGGCGTTAAACCAGGCGGCACGGGAATTGCTCCTGGCCGAATCAAGCGACTGGCCTTTTATCATGAAAACCGGGACCATGGTTAATTACGCGGTCGAACGGATCAACACCCATTTGGGGGCGTTCACCCGTATATACAATGATCTCATGGAAGGAAAGCTCAACACGGCTTTCTTGGAACAACTGGAAAAAGACAATAATATTTTTGCCGATATGGACTGCGGGAAATATTATTGTTCAAACAATCAGTCGGACACCTCAGGCATTTCGCACCAGCACCATTCGAAACAATCCAAGATTTCTTCTTAAAAATTTTTGAAAAAGGAGTTTGATCATGTCTCTAAAAGATTCGAATACGACCAGAAATAAACTGAGGAGGGCTAAATCTCTGCTTCCTCAGAAGGAAACGACACGGGTTGCTTCCCCCAGAAGAGCTGCCGCGCCCAGAACGGCTGCCGCCGCTCCTGCTCCTGAACGGCCGAAAACAGAAATGACCAATGAAGCGGATATCGTGGATACCTTCAACACTGCCGATTCATCCGACACCCTGCAGCAACGGATCGCCGAAAAGGCCTACGAATTGTTTCAGCTTCGGGGTTATAACCACGGTCTGGATAAATATGACTGGGAACTGGCGGACAAACTGGTCCGGCTGGAACTTGAAAAAGAACAGTCAAGTTCAAGAAAACGGTTTGATCTCGACCTGGAAGATGAAGAAACCCAGCAGCTGATCGCTCAAAAAGCGTATGAATTGTACGAACAAAAGGGATACGTCCAGGGCACCAACGAATATGACTGGCATATCGCTACAGAATTAATCAAACTTGAAGGCAAATAAGAAATCACAAATAAGTAATTAAGGGCCTTATCGACGGAAAACCGTTTATCAAGGCCCTTTTTTATTGAGCCTGCCAAAGGCCGCCATTCAGGAGAAAGTTGGAAAAATGCCGGTTTCAACCCGAAGTATTTTGTGGTATAACAAATTACCTTAAGAATCACCCGTAACCTTAACCGTTAAACTTTAAGCTTTAAACCCATTCAGCGCGGGTCAGCCGTAAAAGGGGTCTGACCTTTTTTCTTATGAAATTATCGGATAACGAAAAAAGAGACGCGATCAAATTAATCCAGGAAGGTAAACCCCTGCCTGAGAAATACCGGTTCCTTTTGTTTGACGACGACCGGGAAGTGGAGCTGGTGTGGAACGGGAAAACACAGGAAGTCTGCAACCTCGTCCTGCCTTTTCAAACCATCGAACACATCGATGAGCCACGCAGTGAACGGATCAAAAAAGGCGATTACGTGGGAGATTTGTTTGACCCGTCCGGGAGACAAATCCGCGGGTGGACAAACAAACTCAACTGGGTGACAACAAACTTATTCTTTCTTCCTTAAGGATGGCCCCCATGGGAAAGAACGACCAAGTAAAAATAGGAATATACCTTAACCCTAATTAATAAAGGTCAGTCATGCCGAAAACAAACTTACCTTCCACCTACAAAACTCTCTTTCAAAAGGTCAAACAGACGCTGATCCTCGGCCAGCAGAGGATTGAGGCGGAGAAGGTGAAGGTTTACTGGGAAACCGGGCGGTTAATCCACGCGCATGTTTTAAAACATGCCGACCGTGCTGAATACGGCGCTGAAGTGGTCCTGCGCCTGGCGAAAGACCTGAATGTTGACCGGACGGTGTTAAATCGTTGTGTCAGGTTCGCTGAGAAATATCCCCGCCTGCCAATTGGTGCCGGCCGGCACCAATTCACCTGGAGTCATTACCGTAAGCTGATCACCATTGCCGATGATCAGGAACGATTGTTGATCGAGGAAAAGGCGGGACGCAACGGCTGGTCTGCCGAGGAACTGGAGACACGTGTTAAAACACGGAAATTTAATGGTGCTCCTGTTGAAAAGGAAACTCCTCCGTCACAAACATTGCTGACATCCGCGCGCGGTCAATTGTACACGTACCGGCTGGTGCATCGGCCGCAGCTGGGCGCGGGCAAAGATGAGCGAGTGTGGCTGCTGGATCTGGGTTTCAGCGTGTACAAACGGCTTTCGGCGCGCGCTGTAGCGAAATTCGAGGCGGATGAGATTGTTGAAAGCGCTTTTGATCCCGCGACCGACCGCTATTCGCTCAAACGCAGTGAGCGCGGGACCAAAGACCTGTTCACGTACGCGGCGGTGATTGAACGGGTGGTGGACGCTGACACGCTCAAGGTCCGCGTTGATCTGGGGTTCCGTCTTGAGCACACCGAAACCCTGCGCCTGCGGGATATCGACGCGCCGGAACTCGGCACCAAAGAGGGAGACGCGGCCAAGGTGTTTGTGCAGTCGCTGTTAAAGGAGTCAGCGCTGATCGTGATGCGCTCCAGCCGCCCCGATAAATATGCCCGGTACCTCGCGGATGTCTTTATCCCGCAAGGGGAAGCACCTGCCCCGGCGAGTGACGTGTATTTGAATAATCTGCTTCTCGAAGAAGGCCACGCCCGCAGGGTGTAACCCGTCTGTTCGTTTTGTCCTACCCTGTCCTAGTCCAACCCGTTCTGTCGTCTTGACGATTCCAAAATATATTGCATAATTGACGTATTACTCACGAAAGATTTAGGCCTGATTGCGTCACCGGTTTCAGGGTTAGAAATTTCAAGTTGGTCGACTCAGCATTTGAATTTACAGCAATACTTGAATAAAAAGGGGTCGGCTTTTTCTCTCAAAAAACTGAGAAAGAAAAGGCCGATCCCTTTTTAATTTGTTATACTACTTAGAAAATTAAGGAACAAAATATGATATCTGATCAAAAAACTTTTTGGGTTACCGTAGAAATTCCCAAGGGCAGCCGCAACAAATATGAATACGATAAAGTCCGGAAGGTCATCAAGTTTGACCGGATGCTTTTTTCCGCTGTGCATTATCCAAGTGATTATGGTTTTTTCCCCGACACATTAGCCCTGGACGGCGACCCGCTGGACGCGCTGGTCCTGGTCACTGAATCGACTTTTCCCGGATGTATTATCGAAGCCCGTCCGATCGGCTTGTTTAAAATGACCGATGAAAAAGGGCCTGATGAGAAAATACTCTGTATCCCCGTCAGTGATCCGTTGTGGAACCATATCCATCATATTGAAGAAGTCCAGCCGCATTTGCTCAAAGAAATTGAACATTTCTTTAATGTTTACAAGGATCTGGAATATAAAAAGGTAAGTGTTGAAGGGTGGGCCGATAAAAAAGCGGCGTATGTAACGATTGAAGAAGCCCTTCAGCGGTACAAGGATTCTCATAAATCCTGAAGCACACATGCCCTTAAAGAAACTAATTTATCATTTTTTGAATATTTTATTCCTCTCGGTATTGGCCGGCGGATGCGCGGCCTCCGGGCAGTTCCGCGGGAATGCCCTCACCGATACCGCCTATGTCTGGGTCAACCAGTCCGCCAAACTTGAAGTCCTTGAAGCCCGCAGTGACGACGACCAGATCTATGTTCGGTTCAGGGCTTTTTTGAAGGATAGCGACCAGAGCCGGGATTTTTTTGCCCGGGCGAAATGGGGCAAGGATGCCGTGCGCAAGATCAGCCTCGACAAAAATATTGTCCTGAACCTCGATTTTATCGGCGAAGAGCGCTGGGAGGACAAATCGTCTGAAATGTCCGCAGTGGCCGTTTTGGCCGAGGACCAGTGGGAGGCATTCCAGGCGCAGTTAAGCAAAGCCATCGCACCGGAGAAAACGAACGCAGGGTCGCTGGTCCGGTATGATTTTCTTGAACTGGTCTATTACCACGACGCCCAGGGCGACATCCGGATTATTGAATATAAAGATAAACCGCTCCAGGTCTCCATTCAAAAATCGTATAACCAGACCCAATTCACCCATTTGATTATCAGTACGCTGAAGAAATTTCTGAATACAAACGGGATGAACGCACAAAGGGTTCTTCTGAGTGTGCAGTCTTCCTTCGATGACCAGCAGACCTTTTTGTATATCGACATTCCAAACGCGATGGCGGTGAGTCTTAAGATTATTCATTCGGAAAAATCGGGTTATTTGATACCGTTGTCCGGCAGCCTGAAATCGGCGGACCAAATTATTCTGGACGGACAGCTCATCGGAGTAGCGACCCGGCCGTTTTCGTCGGCCTTCCGTCTGTATTCCTGGGCGAAAGGTTCGGCGGTCCATTCGCTCAAGCCGCAAAGGTGGGTGCCGCCCGTTTTTCCTTCGGAACCTGTTCCCCCTTTAAAAGAAGGGCCGGGAATGGACCTGGAGGAATTTGAAAAAATTTTGGATGGTATCGTCGGGAAGAACAGATCCAGCGGGACCATCGGGTTTTTGATCGGCGGGGAGGCGTTTTTTACGGCCCTGGAGAAATCAATGCGCTCCGCGCAGAATTCGATTGATGTGCGCACGTTTATTTTTGACAATGATGATTATGCCGTGGACATTGCCAATATCCTGAAACTAAAATCCGATGAAAAGAAGATGAGCGTGCGTGTCCTGCTGGACGGCATCGGCACGATTATGGGGCAGGGCACTGTCCCGGACGGTTTGCCGTCGGGATTTAAACCGCCGGCGTCCATCGTCAAATATTTAACAAAAGGGTCGGATATTGATGTCCGGGTGAGGCCTAACGCCTGGCTGAAAGCGGACCACACCAAAACCATTGTGATTGATGAAGAGGTGGGTTACACCGGGGGCATGAATATCGGCCGGGAATACCGTTATGACTGGCATGACCTGATGATGGAATTGAGAGGGCCGATTGTCCAGGAAATCCTGCATGAGTTTGACATCGCCTGGGCGCACGCGGACAAGCTGGGGGACATTTCGTATCTGGTCCAGCGGATCAAATACCGCAAGCCGAAAACGGAAATGAAAGGCATCCCCATCCGTCCTTTATACACCCGTCCCGACGACCCGCAGATTTTTAAAGCCCAGCTGGCCGCCATCCAGCGGGCGCAGAAATATATTTATATCTCGAACGCCTATTTTTCAGACGGAAATATCATCACCGAACTGGTCAAGGCCCGGCGAAGAGGGGTGGATGTCAGGGTGATCCTTCCGGTCAACGGCAATCACGAGATCATGAACATGAACAATATCATCACGGCCAACTGGATGTTTGATAACGGGATCAAAGTTTATTTTTATCCCGGGATGAGCCATATCAAGGCCGCCGTGTACGACGGCTGGTTCTGCAGCGGGTCGGCTAATTTTGACAAGCTGAGTTTTATTGATAATCTGGAATTCAATATCGCCACGTCCGATCCTGAAACGGTCCAGCGGGCCCTGACGGAACTATTCGAACCTGATTTCAAAAAATCACTGCTGATGACTGAACCGTTAAAGAGCAGCCTCAAAGATCAGATCGCCAATTTCCTTGCCGGACAGTTATAACTAACCTTAATATTTTTTCCGAATTATTCAGACTTCTTGTATTTTCGTAATGTTATAATGCTTTCAAATAAAGAGGATCGGGAATATGTACAGAAAAGCCAAGAAGAGTTCCGCTAAAATGTATTTCACCGTAACGGTGCTTATTTTCACCGGTGTTATGATTTTTGCGAACAAATGGGTTGAATCAACCCTCAATAAACTGCTTTATAGGGCGATTGTTTCAAATAAAATAACGGCACTTGAACGGAAGGATGAAGAAAACCGCAGACGGATCTATAAAGAGAAGGTTATCCGAAAGATTCTCATGAACCCAAACCGTACATTTGCCGAAAGCCGCTTATATTCGGAAGGCCTGCTGATTGCCCAATTCAATAGCGTAAAAAACGATGATATTACAGATCTGAAAGGGGTTTTGCCGGAAGGCAAGGTCAGTTTTATCAATGAGACCAAAGATACCTACGGGGAGGAGCGGTATCAGAAGGGGAAAAGACACGGAACCTACATTGAGTATTATGATAACGGAGTGGTTTACAGGAAAGCCAAATTTTATAACGGCCAGTTAATGGAGAATACAGTTTATTATTTTGACGGGACTCCCCGCCTCATTGAAGACTTTAAGGATGCGCTTCGTTTTGTGGAAGATCCGGAGGTTGGACACGGTAAAATTTTTTACCGGAACGGTACGCTGATGTATGAATGGGAATTGACGAATATGCTAAAGGGCGGGTACAAAAAGAGTTATAATCGTGATGGGGATTTGGTTGAGGAGAAGATTTACGATAATATTGGTGATCTGGTTGAGGTGATCAATTACGGAATCAGGCTTACAGACGACCGGTTTAACAAAAAAGTAGGCAAATAAGCAAATTATAGGATATACTTGATTTTAGTTAACTTAGGTGTACCGAAAAGGCAAAACCGGGGCAACCCGGTGACGCAAAGCTAAAGGATCCTACTGGGATAGCCTGGCCGCCGAAATTATCAGACAACTGTGTATTTTGAGGTCTATCCAAATAAAAGGATAGGCCTTTTTTATTGGAGATAACAGTGAATAATAAACAAGGATTTACATTGATGGAATTGATGTTTGTGGCCGCGATACTGGTGGTGGTCATTGCCGGCATGATCAGGCTTTTCATTTTTACCTCGACCCAGGTTGATATCGCCGGCCGGAAGACCATTGCTTTAAGCCAGGCGCAGAACAAACTGGAAGAAATCAGGAATCATGATTTCGATCTAATTGCTGCTGACTACACCTCGGCTACTTTTGACTTGACCCTGATTAATGGTAAGGGTGTTGTTTACATTGATTCCAGCAATTCAGAATTATTAACGGTTGAGATTGTTGTCAGTTGGTTGAATAAATATAACCGTATAATCGGAGAAGACCAGGATTTGGACGGGTTGCTTGATGCTGGAGAAGATATAAATAGTAATGGGAAGATTGATTCCAGCATCGAATTAATCAGTTACGTTACACGACGGTAGGTGATTTATGAAAAACAAAATAGGTAAAGTCAGCCGCATGATCCGCAGAAATCGCGGAACGACTTTGGTTGAAACGCTGGTTGTTGTTCTTATTTTCAGCGTACTGGTCGCCGGGTTTTATTCGATAGCCACGGTGGGTGACAATTCATGGCAAGTCAACCGCGTTCAGGTTGAACTTCAGCAGGAATTGCGCAAATCCATGGACGCCATGGTTAATGATTTACGGCAGGCCGGATCTTCTTCTATTATTGACGTGCCTGCTAACGGGAATTGGTACAATTCGATTACGTTCAGGATACCCGAGGGGGTCGTCGCCGGATCCATTGACTGGACCGACAGTACTTTGCAGTTTCTCCGGGCCGGGCCGGGGACCGTGCAACTGCAGCGCATTTACGGAGTTCAAACAAAAATTGTGAGTAACAATATTACTTCGCTTCAATTTAGACGTCTCACGACCTCTCCGAAGAAGTTAGAGGTTATGCTCCAAGCTCAAAAAAACACGTTAAAAGGTTTACCCATCATTTATAACCTCAATTTTAATGTTCAATTAAGGAATTAATTTATGAAACGAACCCAGGAAAGACAGAAATTTTCACTCCAGAATAACAGGGGGAGCATGCTGTTGATCACTTATTTTGTGATATTTGTCTTGCTGGGAGCAGGTTCCGCGTTTGTGCTGTACAGCACGAATGAAGCAAAAGTCTCAGAACGTCAGCGGTTGACGACGATCGCTTTTCATGTGGCGGAAGCCGGGATTGAACGGGCTTTGTATGACCTGCGACAGGATTTTGTGGGGTCTCTTAACCCGAGCTGGGCGGACGGGGATATCAATGGTTTTACGATCGGGCCGAATACCGCCAGTTTTTATACGATACCCTATTCCGGTCAATCTCCCAATAACACGATTAATGGAGGTTCGTACACCGTCAGCCTAAAAAATGTGGCGAGTAATGAACACGTCTGGATCCGTTCTGTCGGGACGGTCAACGATGTTTCCCACACGATTGTGGTTTATGTGAAAATGATCAATCTGTCACCGTGGGATAACGCGATTTTTGCCGGTTCAGGAGCTTCGGGGACGATGGTCAACGGAAATGTGGATATCCGCGGTTCTGTGCATATTCTGGGATCGGGTTTGAACCCGGGTGATTACGCGATTGATTTGGGCGGAACAGCGGAAATAGTGGGTAATAATTACAACGGTGTTGACGCGGCACTTAAAGCTAAAGTGCCGGCCTTGCCGACTACCGTGATTAATGGCGATACGGTTGAAACTTTGGGAGCGGAACTGAGGGTAAAAAAAGGTCTGGTAGGTCTCAGCGGTTCATCAACGGTGGGCGAAGCCAATATTGATGCCAATGGGAGAAAAGAAACCGTCGATGGGGTGTTTGTGACGGACGGCTGGGGCGGGAACCAGGGAGCAGCCAGTGTTCATTCGGATAACGGGACAAACAATGAATATGACCTGGGAGATACGGTCCAGTTCCCGAGGCTTTCCGATCCTTATCCAGGATATACTTCTTATCAGGACTATTTACGTAACAATTCACTGGTTTTAACGACAGAATTAAATAATATTCAACCGAGCAGTTCTTTTACTTATTCCAATGGAAGCGGAAGTATCAGTATGGACGGCAGTGGGAATCTTAATGTTTCAGGGGTCGTATATATTGACGGAGGGAATAATCTGAATATGTCTAAAACCGGAGCAAACAAGACGATCACATATACCGGAACTGGTTCGATTCTGGTTACGGGCAGTGCGCAAGTTAATGTCGACTTGGTTACCAGCGGGAATAATTCTTTTCCAAATAATATTCTGGGTATTATGACGCCCAACAATATTGGTTTTAATGAGGCCGGTATAGATGTTATGGGACTGTTTTATGCGGAAGGACAGGTCAGAGTGGAAAAGCAGACCGATATTATGGGCACTATTGTGTCGAATTATTTCGATATGGGAACCAACGTACCGGCTATATTTCAGGTGCCGGATGCGGCTGATAATTTACCGCCAGGGATGATCGGCGGGGATAATGTTTATTGGTATTTGCTTGTTGCCTGGATTAAATCCTGATCCAGACAGGAATTGATTATAACAACATATATATTTAAGAATATAGATTTTATCTCCAATTATTCCAATAAGTTAAGACAAACATCTTGTCAGCACAGCATGTCTTATCTTGTCCCATCTTGTACCATAATGTCCGAGTTCGTCATATTGACAGAACAAATATCAGCGCATATACTTTACACACATTTGTAAAATATATAAAATAACAATTTATTTTTAGGGAGAGTGAACGGCGATGGGGAGAAAATTATTTGGAATTTTGGTAATGGTTTTTGTGGTGATGGGATGGAATCCATCCAAGAGCGAGGCATTGATATTTTTATCAGGAAGCGGGAGTTTAGGTTCATTTTCCGGTTCGTTTGAATATACGGCCACTAATTCAACCACGGCTACGATTGATATATCTTTGACCAATACCAGCCCGGTGCTCAATGGGGGGTATATTACGGCCTTTGCGTTTAACAATCCTTCCAATTTAATTACAGGAATAACGTTAAATCCTTCTGATGCTGATTTTGCCTTGATCGGTTCACCTTTTAATAATAACGGTGTCAATGGCGCATCAAACGGACAGTTTGATATCGGCGTCAGCACAGGGGGCGGTTATACCGGAGGTGGAGCTCCACAGGCCGGGATCGGCGTGGGAGTTACTGAAACGTTTACATTTTCGTTAACCGGAAATAACCTGGATACTTTGTTAGAACAAACATTTTTTGATACATATTCAGTCGGCCCGGGAGATGGCGAAGGTGTTAAAAGTTTCGTCGTGCGTTTCAGAGGTTTTGAAGATGACGGGAGCGACAAGGTCCCTCATACCGGCGGTGGTTGTGAGCAGGGAGGATGTACTGTTCCGGAACCGGCATCTGTTCTCTTATTCTCATCTGGTTTGGCCGGTGCCTTTTTAAGAAGAAAACGAAGTTAATTTACACTTTTAATGAAAATCAAAAAAGCCCCTGGTGGAAACCAGGGGCTTTTTTTGTCCTTTCAAATATAATCCTGCCGGAATTAACGATTGAAAAGGTTTGGTTGTTTTGTTAATATTCATGTATGAAATTTTATGCCGATGTCCATCTGCATTCCTACTATTCCCGCGCGACCAGCAAAAATCTTAATCTAGAATATTTAAATCTTTGGGGACAATTAAAAGGTATCCAGGTCATCGGGACCGGGGATTTTACCCATCCGGCGTGGTTTGAAGAATTAAAGAAAAAACTCGAACCTGCTGAAGAGGGATTGTTCCGTCTGAAAAAAGAATTCCGCGATGTCACCCGGGATGAATTGCCCAAAGCCTGCGCGGGGGATGTCCGTTTCATGCTCACCGTTGAGATTTCCAACATTTACAAACGTCTGGATAAAGTCCGCAAGGTCCACAACTGTGTCTTTGCTCCTTCTTTTGAGGCGGCGGATAAAATACGCCAGCGCCTGGGAAAGATCGGAAACCTGCGTTCCGACGGAAGGCCGATCCTGGGGCTGGATTCGCGTGACTTGCTGGAAATCGTTCTTGAATCCGATCCGCTCAGCTATTTGATCCCGGCGCACATCTGGACGCCCTGGTTCTCCGCGCTTGGATCCAAAGGCGGATTCGACCGGATGGAGGATTGTTTCGGGGATTTGACGGAACATATTTTTGCACTGGAAACAGGGCTGTCTTCCGATCCTTTGATGAACTGGCGGCTGAGTCAACTGGATCCCTATGTATTAGTCTCAAACGGCGACGCGCATTCCCCGCAGAAGTTGGGCCGGGAGGCAACCATTTATAACACTGATCTTTCTTATCCGGCGATTTATAACGCTTTAAAGAATCACCGGACGGATAAAGGTTTGGCCGGAACGATTGAGTTTTTTCCGGAAGAAGGAAAATATCATTATGACGGGCATCGTTTGTGCAAGACCCGTCTGCATCCCCGGCAGACGATTGAAAATAACGGGGCCTGCCCGGTCTGCGGTAAACCGGTGACCGTCGGAGTCATGGCCCGTGTTGAAGAGCTCGCTGATCATCCGCAAGGCCGCAAGTCGCCGAACGCGCGGCCTTTTTTCAGCCTGGTTCCGTTGGTTGAAATTATCGGGGAAGCCAATGACGTGGGTCCCGGCAGCAAGAAGGTCCTGATGATTTATCAGGAGATGCTGGCCCGGCTGGGGAATGAATTGTTTATTCTTCTGGATTGTCCGCTTGATGAAATCCGCAAGGCGGCAGGGGCGCTTTTGGCAGAAGGGATCGGCCGTATGCGTAAAGGAGAAGTCCAGATCGCTTCCGGTTATGACGGTGAATACGGGAAGATCAAGATTTTTTCAAGCCAGGAAAAAGAACAGATCCTTGAGAAAGAACAGTTAACCCTTTTTTAATCAATCCTGTATGATTATCCGTCCGGGTCGTTTTTATTTTTTAATTGCGGTCATTCCGATCTTAACGGCTTGTCAGATAAGGCAGAGTTGTTTGACGGCCTGGCACACTCCGCCGGACCGATGGGAAAATCCAAGGATTTTTCATTCTGAGTTTCAGACTGCATTCGAGGATCGGGTTGTCATCAGGACAGGCCGCTGGCCGGAATCTGCGGCGGAGCCGGTTTGGTCGCCGAATGGGGCGTACAGGTTAGTGACCGTTCCGCCTGATTTTTCAAGAGAAGGCCCCTGGAACACCCGGATTTATATTGATCATGAACGCGGATCGGTGCTGGTGGTGGAAATCAAAGACCATAATCAATGGATGCCGCAGGTTGAATGGATCAATGAAAAACTGGTTTACGTCTCGGTATGGTGGGGAAGAATTCTCGGGAGTTATTTTATTATTGATGTCGAGCAGGAAAAAATTATTGCCAAAGAAATGATTCACGATGGACAAATTGCCTATCAACAATATCAATCAGCCGGGGAACCCAACCCTTGAGCGCGGCGACGGTCTTAATCCGTCACAGCTAAAAGCCGTCGACCACCAAGGCGGCCACCTGCTCATCATCGCCGGACCCGGGACCGGAAAGACACACACACTGACTTGCCGGATCGCCCGGTTGGCCGATGAAATCGAACCGCACGAACGAATCCTCGCCATCACATTTACCCGAAAGGCCGCGCAGGAAATGCGCGACCGGTTACAGAAGCGGTGCGGACGGTTAACGAATATTGAAGCCGGGACCTTTCACCAGTTTTGTCTTAAAACTTTAAAAGAACATACTTCTTTTATCCCAGGTTTTGAAAACCTTGAACCCGCTGATCCAGGACAGATTAAAGTTTTATTAAAGGAAATATGGCCGGGTTTATCGCCCCGCGGGATCAATGACCGGATCAACGGGATTTCCAAATGGAAATCCGGCGGTTTCCTGGACGCCGATATGCCGGGGGAGGTAGCTGAATACGATCAGCGGCTAAAGTCAAAAGGGCTGATTGATTTTGACAGCCTGCTGATGGAGGCCTATAAACTTTTTGCGTCGCACCAGGAAATACTGGATCAGGCCCGGAGAAAATTCCGGTATATTTTTGTAGACGAATATCAAGACATCAACAGGGTTCAGCACGCGTTATTGACTTTGCTGATTACGGATCAGAATTACATCACGGCCATCGGAGACCCGAACCAGGCGATATACAGCTTCCGCGGATCTGACGTCAATTTTTTCAAAGAATTTGAACAGGACTTTAAAGGCGCCCGCGTGTTAACCCTTTCCGACAATTACCGGTCGGGCGAGAAACTGCTAACCGCCGCCGGCCAGATTATCGCCGGTGAGAATTTATTCCAGGTTCCGCCGCTGACAGCCCAACTTTATATTCAGGACCGGCTGGTCATTCATGAGGCCGCGACCCAGAAGGCCGAGGCGGAATATATGGTCCACCAGATTGAAAAGATGATCGGCGGGGGGTCGTTGTTTTCGCAGGATTCCGGACGGGTTTCAGCCTTTGAAAAGGCGCAGGTTTCTTTCGGGGATATCGCGATCTTGTACCGTTTGAACAGTCAGCAATATGCCGTAAGGCAGGCGCTGGACCGGATCGGCTTTCCATATAATGTAGCGGTGAAAACAAAGCCGGAAGACGAGGATGAAGCCGGTCCGCTTACCGGGGAAGAAATGGATATTGACTGTGAAAAGATTTCGCTGATGACCCTGCACGCGTCCAAGGGACTGGAATTCCCGGTTGTTTTTATCATCGGGTGTGAGCAGAAACTCTTACCCCTTGACCTGGAAGGGCTGACGTCAGACACCAGGGAAGAACGGCGGTTATTCTACGTCGGGATGACCCGGGCCAAACAATGGCTTTATCTTTTGCGCAGCCGCCGCAGGACCTTGTTTGGAAAGACATACACCACGGAACCGTCGGTCTTTCTGGCGGACATCGAGGAAGAATTAAAAAACTATGAACACAATTTATTAAAACAGCGCCGAGTCAAGAAACAGGAACAGCAGATCAATTTATTTTAATCCGGGAACCGGAAATATATTCGGCAGAATATAAAATTTGTATTAAAATAAAGTTCAAATAACGGCCTTTAAAAGGGAATGACGAACAAGGGAAGGGGGACATTATGCAGCCAAAAACATTTATTCTGGTTTTAGGGGGAGTCTTAAGTTTGGGTATAATCAATCCGGTCGGAACCGCCCATGCGATCAGCTACGGTAATCAATCGCAGGATTATATCAGTGATAAGTTTGTTCAGAAGCAGCGGCGTATTCTTAAAAACAAAGAGGCTCTGGGCTTAAATCTTAAACAGACCAACAAAATTGAAGCCCTGAAAATTAATCTGGAAAAGGAAATGGTTCTGCTGGATGCCAAGATTGAGGTGATTAATATTGAATTGCGGTCTGTCCTGTCCCAGGATACAACCGATAGTAAGACTGTCCTTGACCTGATCGACCAGAAATCTGAATTAGAAAAAACAAAAGCCAAGGCCCAGGCAATGGCCTATCTGAATTTGAAAGATGTTTTAACCCCCGACCAGTGGGTTAATTTGAATAATATCCGTGAGATTTATAAAGGACCTTACGGTGAGGTAGAGAGTTCCCAATAGTTTCAGAATACTTTTTAAATGCAACTGGAGAAAGTGAACGGAGATTATATGCCAAAATTTATTGAAAAACCTACCAAAATTGAGGCGGCCGGGAATAAACCCAAAATTATCAAGGAATTTGTCGGCCGGGTTAATTCCAAGACCGAACAAACCAGCATCGCCCAGATGGACAGCCCGAAAGGATGGGTTGAACCGGGGCAAACACCTGAGTTTGACGAATATACGCTGGTTCTTTCCGGGAGTCTGAACATCAAGACAAAAGAAAAGGAATTTAAGGTTAAAGCCGGCCAAGCCATCATCACCTATAAAGGGGAATGGGTCCAATACAGTACGCCGGATGAAGGTGCCCAGTATGTGGCCGTTTGTCTACCGGCATTTTCACCAAACACTGTTCACCGGGATCACTAATAGGGGGGGCAACGTCACGGCAGTCGAATAATAGGCATTGAATTGCATACATATGTGTGGTAGTATGCAAAATTATGAGCGACCAACATTATTGGAAAGGGCGGGGAGCGTTAACCAACCCGGCCAATCGTTTTGAGACCATCCATATTGAAGCTGATCCGGAATCCGACCCCGCGGACCGGCTAAAACCAAAGACTGTTTATCTCCACGATACAACCAAGTCCCTGATTACTTATAACGACAGCCCGGATGTGGGTTTTAAGGCCGGTATAAATCCTTACCGCGGGTGTGAACACGGCTGTATTTATTGTTTCGCCCGGCCCTCCCATGAATATCTCGGTTTCTCCAGCGGGCTGGACTTTGAAACAAGGATTCTGGTTAAGTTGGAGGCCGCTGAGATTTTGCGTAAAGAACTGATGTCTCCCCGTTATCAACCGCAGGTTATCGCGTTTTCCGGAAACACCGATGTTTATCAGCCTGTTGAAAGGAAGTTAAAGATTACCCGCCAATGCCTGGAGGTCATGGCTGAATTCCGTAATCCGGTGGCGATGATCACCAAGAACCGGTTAATTGAGCGTGACATTGATTTATTGAAAATCTTAAGTCTGTACAGGGCCGTTCAGGTTTTTGTTTCCGTCACAACCCTGGACTCTAAACTTTCATCAAAGATGGAGCCACGGGCGTCGCATCCCTGTGACCGGTTAAAGGCGATTCAGGCCTTGAACCGGGCGGGGGTACCGGTTGGTGTCCTGATCGGGCCGGTTATTCCGGGGTTGACGGACGAGGAACTGCCGGCCATTCTTCGAGAAGCGGCTGAGGCTGGAGCAGCCTCGTCCCATTTTGTCATGCTCAGGCTGCCTTATTCGGTTAAGGTGCTGTTTGAAGAATGGCTGGGAAATCATTTTCCTGAGAAGAAAGAGAAGGTCCTGAACCGGATCAGGTCTGTCCGCTCGGGAAAATTGAATGATCCCGACTTTCATACCCGGATGAGCGGTACAGGGATTTACGCCGAACAAGTTCATTCAATCTTCAAACTGTACAGCCGGCGGTATAAATTGGACAGACATTCTGCCGGTTTATCCAGCGGCTCTTTCCGTAGGCCTAACAAACAGTTGATGTTATTCGACGAATAAATGTAACACAAACTTCACAATCTGTTCACGAGAAATATACATTAGGCGGTTAAGCTTTAAACTAAAGGCGGGGGGTTGTTATTCGGAATTCAAACAATGGACCGGTCGCTTAAAAGAGGGAATAAAGTTTCATTTTAAGAAAAATACAGACTTTCTGCCTGAATGTGGTATCATTTTTTTAAAAAGAATATTAATGGCGGCAGGTTTGCAGGGGAATATAACCAGTATGTCCAATGAAAATATTTTAATCGTCGAAGACGACAAAAATATTTCAAAACTCGTGAAATATAACCTGGAAAAAGCAGGATATCATTGTCATGCGGTTGTCACCGGCGAAGAAGGTTTTGCCGTTCTTGATAAAGAAAAGATCAATCTGATCATCCTCGATGTCATGCTCCCTAAAATGGACGGATTCGAAGTCTGCCGGATCATCAAGCAGGAAGACGTCTATTTGCATATCCCCATCATCATGTTAACCGCACGGGCTGAGGAAATAGACCGGATCGTCGGACTTGAGTTAGGGGCGGACGATTATCTTGCTAAACCATTCAGTCCGCGTGAACTGGTCCTTCGGGTGAAAGCCATCCTGAAACGATCTGTTGTCAAAACAGAATCCGGCCATAAGGACATCCTCAGTTTTGACAAGTTAAAAGTGGATATCCCGCGTCACAAAGTTCTCGTCAATTCAAAAGAAGTCAAACTGACCGCGATGGAATTTGATCTTTTGGTCATGCTACTCAATCGAATCGGGCGCGTGCAAAGCCGTGACCAGCTCTTAAGCGATGTCTGGGGTATTGAAGCCGATGTCACAACCCGAACGGTGGATACTCACGTTAAACGTCTGAGGCAAAAATTGGGCCGTTACGGCAAATATATTGAAACTGTTCGTGGATACGGGTACCGGTTTTTTGAACAGGAGTAATTCGCGTTGCGCGTCAATATTCAATACAAAATAACCTTTATTATTTCTTTGATTGTGGCCGTGATCCTCCTGGGGGTTTTTATTTATCTCCAGAATCACCTCAAAGAGCAAACCTACCGGGCCATCAAATCAGACCTTAAAAGCAAGATAAATTTAGCGGCCAGTTTTCTTAGAAATCAATACTCTGGGACGTTGACGACTAAGAACATTGACGATATCGCCGATCATATTTCCAATGACCTGGGTTTGCGCGTAACCATCATTAATCGGGATGGAAAAGTTCTGGGTGACTCAAATTTGAGTTTGCAGGGTGTGGAATCCATTGATAACCATCTGCAGCGGCCGGAAGTGCAACAGGCCCTTAGAAATGGCCTGGGTGAAAGCCAGCGTTACAGTGAAACCGATAGTAGAGATATGATTTATCTGGCTGTTCCTTTTCAGGATAAAACCGGAAATAGTCCCGGAGGGGTTCTCCGGTTAGCCGTCCCATTGTCCTCGGCCGACCAATATTCCAACAGCCTTATAAAGCTTCTTTTTATTTCATTGGGGATCGCCTTTTGTTTGTCCCTCATCCTCGGTTTTTTTGCGTCATATGTTGTATCCAGCCCCATCAAGGAGGTATCTTCCCTGGCTAAAGGCATCGCGGCGGGAGATTTCTCGCGAAGCATTGATATCCATACGGATGATGAATTTGGGGATTTGTCGAATTCCATTAACTATATGTCCAAGCAGATTAAAGAAAGGATTGATGAGGTCGTCAGCAGCCGGCTTCGTCTGGAGGCGGTTTTGTTGAGTATGTTTGACGGGGTCATTGTCGTAGATAAAAACGGAAAAATGAAACTGATGAACAAAGCCCTCAGAAATTTGTTTCAAGTCATGGAAGAGGTGGTCGGGAAAAAACCGATTGAAGTGATCCGGAATGTTGAAATTCAGGAGATAGTAAATCAAGTGACCCAGCAGGAAGCCGGGGCCTTGTCCCGTGAATTATCCGTTTTGTTCCCGCATGAGAAACATTTTATTATTCACGCGACTCCGGTTACTTTAAACGGAGTGATCGACGGCGCTGTCATGGTCTTTCATGATATAACGGAATTACGGCGGCTTGAATCGGTCCGCAAAGATTTTGTGGCCAATGTCTCCCATGAATTGCGCACACCGATTACGAATATTAAAGGATATGCGGAAACTCTCCTGGAAGGGGCTTTGAATGATAAGGCCAATGCCGAAGATTTCACGAAAATTATTTATTCCGAGTCTGAGCGGCTGGCAAAATTGGTTGAAGATGTGCTGGACCTGTCACGGATTGAATCCGGCAAGATGGAATTTATTTTTAAAGAACAGAATATTAAGGAACTTGTCAGCCGGGTTGAGAAAGGGCTCGGCAAACAAATCGAAAATAAAAGAATTACATTCAAGAATGAAATTCCGGACACGATCGGTGACGTTACCTTTGACGCCACAAGTATCGCCCAGGTCTTGCTGAACCTGATTGAAAACGCCATTAAATATAATAAGGAAAACGGAACGGTTACAGTTTCCGCGGTTTCCAAAGGCTCCGGGATTGAAGTCAGTATATCTGACACCGGAATCGGAATACCGGAGGATGATTTGCCGCGTGTTTTTGAGCGGTTTTACCGGGTGGATAAAGCCCATTCCCGTGAAATCGGAGGGACAGGGCTGGGGCTTTCCATCGTCAAGCATATTATCCAGGCCCATAAAGGAGAAGTTTACGTGACCAGCAAATTGGGAGAGGGATCCACCTTCCGTTTCACTCTGCCCAGACATTAATCGATTTCACAAAGAGTTCATCAAAAGGTAATGGATTGGACACAAGCATCAGTAAAATAGTAGTTGTATTAAAATTTTTTGAGGAAAGGAGGAGACGAAATGAACAGGTTTGATTTTTCAACCAGCCCTTATATTGATCAGGTTGTCAGCAATATAAGAACTCAAATTATCAATTTGCATAATTGCCTAGAAACGATTGAGCGCACACACCGGTATGATGACGGATTTATTCTGGAATCATTAAAAGAATCCGAAACGGAACTCCGGCGTCTGCGCAGACGAATCAGTCAATCTTAAAGAAAATCCTTCCCAGTAAAAAGTACCCGTTATCGTAAAGAAATTTTGGTTTTCGAGAGACGGGTATAAACTTTTTAAGAAGCCGTTTCTGAGAACAATTATTCGGAGCGGTTTACTTTCTTATAGACATAAATCAATTCTTCCAAATGATGTTTTACAATTTTCGCGTTGATCATGTAAATAACATCTTCGGCAATATTGGTGGCATGATCGCATATCCGTTCAAGGTCACGGGCGATTAAAAGGAGGGGGACTGCGCGGGGAGCGGTTGTTCCGTCTTTGACCATATATTCATAAATAAGTTCTTTAATTATACTGGTGCGTAATTCGTCCGCTTCCTTGTCGGAGAAAATGACGGATTTGGCTAACTCATCATTGCGTTGAATAAAAGATTCGATGGCGGTTCGGACCATCCGTTTCGCCACTTCGGCCAGACGGGGGGTATCGACCAACGGTTTTAGCAAAGGTTTTTCGGATAATTCAATGACGCGCCGGGATATATTGACGGTTAAATCCGCGATACGTTCCAGATCTGAGCTGATGTGCATTCCCGTCGTGATAAAACGCAGGTCATTGGCCATCGGCTGAAATAAGGCGAGGAGTTCGATTGATTCTTCTTCAATTGTATTTTCCAAATTGTCGATTTTCTGATCATTGGCGATCACCTCATGGGCCAGATCGGTGTTTCTTAGTTTCAGGGATTCCACGCATTTATGGATTGCTTCTTCCGTGAGCGTCGCCATTTTAAGCAGGTTGGCATTTAAGGTCTGTAATTCTTGGTCGAGATGTCTTTGCATGGATTTATTCCTTTATCAAAATTTTAAATATAGCAATGTTATTATTCTGTCAACGATTAACCGAAACGGCCGGTGATATAATCTTCTGTAATCTTCTGTTTGGGTTTAGTAAAGATTTCTGTCGTCTTGCCGACTTCAATAATTTCTCCTAACATCAAAAAGGCTGTTGTATCAGAGATGCGCGCGGCCTGCTGCATGTTGTGGGTGACGATGACGATCGTATATTTTTCTTTTAGCTGGACTATGAGTTCTTCAATTTTAGCGGTCGCAATCGGATCCAGAGCGGAGCAGGGCTCATCAAAGAGGATGACTTTCGGTTTAACGGCCAGTGCGCGTGCGATACAAAGTCTCTGTTGCTGGCCTCCGGACAATGAAAAGCCGGAATCGCTTAAACGATCTTTTACTTCATCCAATAAAGCAGATTTTTTGAGACTGTCTTCGACCACATCGTTGATAAAGGATTTATTTGAGATGCCTTGTATGCGCAGGCCGTAGGCGACATTTTCATAAATACTTTTTGGAAATGGATTAGGCTTTTGGAAAACCATACCGATTTCCCGTCTTAATTCGGTCACGTCAATTTCTCTTGAGTATAAGTCTTTTTGATGGTAATAAATCTTTCCTTCTGGTTTAAAAGTTGGAACCAAATCGTTCATACGGTTTAGACAGCGCAGAAGTGTACTTTTCCCACACCCCGATGGCCCCATAAGCGCAGTGACGGATTTACCGGCGATCGTCAGGTTGACATCTTTAAGGACTTTTTTAGGTCCATAAAAACTGGTCAACTGGTCGATATCAAAAATAACTTCTTGCGTTTCCATATTTTCCACCTTTGGAGGTTCGGGTTCTTGAGGAGGTTTGTTTTTAACCACAAAATTTTGATTAGGTTTATTTGATTTTAAATGGTCAATAACTGCCATAAGATTACCAGCGTCTTTGGTTTTTATACCTTAAGAAAATTGCAAGTCCGTTTAATAGAAGCGTTATAAATAACAATACAAGTATACCAGCTGCGGCGCAGACAAGAAAACCTTTTTGTGGGCGCGAAACCCAATTGAAAATTTGAATCGGCAGAACTGTAAATGGATCAAGAAATCCGTTTAAGCTTACGTGAACATAGGGAAAGCTCGATTTAAAAGAGAGTGGGTTAGTCGGCAAAAATGGGATGTAGGTTAATGCGCCCAAAGTTACGAGAGGTGCGGTTTCTCCGATCGCACGTGACAGGGCGAGAATAATCCCGGTCAAGATATTTCCGAACGCGGCCGGCAAGACCTGGGTGCTGACGGTCTGCCATTTTGTAGCTCCCAGCGCATAAGCGGCTTCCCGGATGGAAAACGGAACTGTTCTCAATGCTTCCCTGGTTGCAAGGATGACAATCGGCAGGATTAAAAGCGCAAGCGTAAGACCTCCGGCCAGGACGCTGCGGTCGAGATGCATCCAGCGGACAAATAGCCCCAGCCCTAAGATACCGTAAATAACTGAAGGAACTCCGGCCAGGTTAGCGATGTTAATTTCAATCAGATCCGTAATTCTATTTTTCCGGGCATATTCTTCAAGATATATACCGGAGCCGACTCCGACAGGGATTGAAATCAGGGCGGTTGTCAGCATAATCCATAATGTCCCGGCCCAGGCCGAAAATATCCCGGCTTTTTCAGGCTTTCGCGATGGAAAACTCGTTAAGAAATCCCAGCTCAGACGGGAAAATCCGTCATTAAAAACATCAATGATCAGAATGGAGAGAATAATCACGCCGAATAAAGTCGTTAAGAGACCAATCACGTTAAAAGATTTATTCAATATTCGGGTTGATTTTATGGACATGTTTTTATTGGTAGACTTCCTGAAAACGGCGTTTAAGTTTAAAACTGATAATATTTAATAAAAATGTCAATATAAACAATGTAAGCCCACATACAAAGATGGTTTTATATTCAAGGGTTCCGTGGGGAGTATCCCCTAAACTGATTTGTACGATATAAGCTGTAATGGTCTCAACCGGCACCAGCGGATTAAATGTGAAATTAGGTTGTTGTCCGGCCGCGATAGCCACAATCATGGTCTCTCCGATGGCGCGTGAAACGGCGAGGATAATGGAGGCCGTCACGCCTGATAATGCAGCCGGGAAAACGATTCTGAAAGCAACCTGGATTTTTTGGGAACCTAACGCGTATGCCCCTTCTCTAAGACCCATGGGGACAGCGTGCATGGCATCCTCGCTAAGCGAGGATACTAAAGGGATAATCATGATTCCCATAACTAACCCGGCGGATAATGCGTTGAAGCCCGACAGGTCAGGGATAATTTTTTTTAAAAAAGGGGTGACGAATATAAGGGCAAAATAACCGTACACAACCGTGGGGATGGCCGCCAAGATTTCCATAAACGGTTTAATCGAGTTGCGAAATTGGACGGAGGCGTACTCACTTAAATAAATTGCGCTGATTAACCCGACCGGAACAGCCACCAGCAAAGCAATAATCGTTGTCAGCAATGTCCCGCATAACAACGGCAGTATCCCGTAATGCTTAATGGTGAATAGGGGGGTCCATTCGGTGTCGGTTAAGAACTGCCACAACGAGACATGTTTGAAGAATCCCAGGGATTCCGAAAACAGGATGTATATAATGGCGCCTGTTGTAAAAATTGATAGGAGGCTGCATGAAAAAAGCAGCCTCTCTATCAACATTTCCTTGAACTTCCTGTTTGTTTTTTTATCTTGCATGAAAAACTATTTTTGTTTTAATAATTCGGCCATCGGTACCCCGACGATCGAAGCGGAGTTATTAAAAACTGACCCTGTCGTCCGGGAGTTAAAACGTACCTGAGCGGCGCTGTAAGACTCATCCTGTAAAGGAATATATCCGACTTCCTCAACTAATGGGGGTGCATTTTCTAAATAAAACTCCACGAATTTCCGGACATATTCTTTTTCATCGGCGGATTGTTTACTGACATAAATAAAAATTGGCCTGGCCAATGGTTGATACGTTGAGTCCATGACTGTTTTCATAGAGGGTGAAACTGGTCCATTGCCGTTATCACTTTTTCCGTCATCAATGGGAACCAATTTTAATTTGTCCATATTTTGTTCATAATAAGCCAGACCGAAATAACCGATCGCGCCTTTATCTGATGAAACTCCTTCAACGAGGATATTATCATCTTCGCTGGCCGTATAATCACCGCGGCTTTTGCCCGATTTTCCGTTAATGACTTCCGTGAAATAATCAAATGTCCCTGAATCAGTCCCGGGACCAAAGAGTTTGATGTCTACATCGGGGAAGCCGTTTCTGACCTGGCTCCATTTGGTCACGGTGCCTTGTGATTCGGGTTTCCAAATCATGCTCAGTTCTTCAACGGTCAGATAATCAACCCAGGTGTTTTCAGGATTGATAACAACGGCCAATCCATCGTAGGCAACGGGTAATTCAATATATTCAATATTATTTTCCCGGCAGGCGGATATTTCGCTGGATTTAATCGGACGGGAGGCGTCGCTGATATCCGTTTCTGCTCGGCAGAATCGTTTAAACCCGCCGCCTGTTCCTGAGATTCCAACCATAACCTTAGAACCGCCAGAATTTTGAAATTCTTCGGCAACAGCCTCCGTGATAGGGAAGACCGTGCTTGAACCATCGACTTTGACAATATCAGCGGCCATGGCTTCGGTCGCTGCAAGACCCAGCAGCATTAAAAATGTTAGTAGTTTTTTCATTGTTTTCTCCTCAGGTAAGAGGGAATGAATTTAATCTTACCTTATTATTTTTATAATGTCATATGAATTTGCTATTTTGATCGTTCCTTATTAAAATTTGAATTCAAGATCAGCTTGAACCAATTTTTCCGAATCTTCAGCGGCTTTAATCCGTTTGGAATGATAGTAGTCAATCCCAAAGGTCACGTTCTTGGTTAAGCCTAACGAAATCATGGCTTCGTGCGCCTTAACGTCTGTGTCACCGGCATGGCGGTCTGAGTCCGGGAATGTGTCCGGGAATGCATCTTTTTCTAAATGCGTGAAGATGTATTTAAACTGCCATTTTCCCTTATTAGCCACTTTTTTATCTCCCACAACCATGCCTAACGACCAGCCGTCGTTATCATCAATATCCGCGCCTGAAAACTGGTCAAGATTATTGATATATTCGCCGAATATCGCGATTCGTTCGACAGGACAATCACTGTCGGCCGGCCGGCTGACCCCAACTTCAAACGAGGCACCTAAAGAATCATAGTCATGTTTAAGCACGCCGCCGGTTTTCGTGTTGGAACTGCGATCATTGTCTAAATCTGCTCCCTTAACACCGTTGAATTTATATGCGACACCGGCCACTTGGAAATCAAAGGAGTCGTTTTTCCATTGAACCCCGGTCTGGGCGTAATGCATAAACGGATCAGTTTTATCGGCTAGATTATTTTCATCAATAATCCAAACGCCGGAATTTATGTATCCTTTGGCTTTCCCGATTAATTCCCTTTCTAAATGAATGGAGGCGCCTTCAGGATTAATATCGCTGTCCCAGAGCATGTCGGTCGGCACCCAAAGGTAACTGGATTTGACAAATTTACCGCCGATTATTTTTATATGTTTATTAGGGAAATACTCCGCATAAGCGTAATCCCAGGAGATACCGCCGTGTTCAAAAGTGTTTTCGAACGTTTCATTGGTTGATCGCGGATCGGCCCCACCGGTTGCGAGTCCCGCCCCAACTTTAACTTTATCTTTAATAATATCGGTTTCTAGTCCCAAACGGAAACGCATCCTGCCTCTGTTTCGGGCTTCTTCATTAGCCGATTTCTTTTCTTTTTGATAACGCAGACGATAATCCCCTTTGAGTTTCATTTTTTGGACCCATTCGGGAAGTGCTTGTTTTAGGTTTTCTTCTTTCATGAGTTTTTCATCAGCCGCAATCTCACTCTTTAATTCTCTGGCCTCGGATTTAGTCAGGACGCCTTTCTCGACTAACTTTTCCACTAAAGCATCGACCTCTGTACTGGATGCAAAGGCGGGGATGGTGGTCATCCATACACAGAAACTCACAATCAGAACTCCTATAAGATTTTTCCTCATTCAATATCTCCTTGTTAACCGTAATTCTTTGTTTATCATTTATATAAACTTGGTTTTGGTAATTATTGGCAATTAAAAAGGGATTGATTTTAATCGCTTCATTTTACCTCCTCTTCAAGATTTGCTTGAGTAAATAATATGTCAATTATATGAAGCAATCATGGCGTATATGTGAAGATTGTGTGAAATATGTAAATGAATTGGTATCAATATGATACAGATTAATTAAGCCTGTTTTTGTAATTTTTCAGGTTAAACTAACATGAAAACTATTTCTAAAGAACCAATTTTTTTATTACAGGTGGACATAATAATTCGCGCATTATTTTTTTTATTGGATTAAATTGAATCGTTATGATCGTGGTATACTTTGGTATGCATATTTTGATTGATTTCATAAAACTGTGCCGACTAAGAAATGGCTATAAAATATTCTTAAGGAACCAATATGACAGAATGTTTTCATTTCTGATTAAAGTAGGAAGAATTTACAGGCGAACTCTTATCGCCGGGACAAAAGTTATTGTTGTGGTCGGATCATTAGGTAAAACAACCACGACCGGGACCATCAGTACAGCGTTAGGTTGTGCAGGACGCCGTGTCTCTTACAGTAATTATGGGAGTAGTCTGGCGGAAAACCTTTTATCTATCAAACCATGGGATCGATTTGGCGTCTTAGAAGCCGGCATATCAAGACCGGGGATGATGGGGGCGAATGCTTATTTAACCAGACCGGATATCGTGGTTGTCACGTCCATTAAACTTGAGCATTTTCGTTCTTTTTCAAGTCCCGAGGAAACACGAAACGAAAAAGTAAAAATTCTGACAGGCCTTACTCCAACCGGAACGGCTGTTTTAAACGGGGATGATCCCCACGTACTCTGGATGGCCTCCCAGACAAAAGCACAGATTGTCACATACGGGTTTGGGGAAAACTGCATGGTACGGGCCATGGATGTCCAATATATCTGGCCGGAAGGTATGACCGTTCGAATCAGATATCAAGATCAGGAATGGGAGGTAAAAACCAGGTTATTGGGCCGGCATTTTGTTTATCCGCTTTTGTCTTCAGTGGCGGTGGCCATTATTTGCAAATATGACGTTTCTTCAGCCATCAAGAATTTAGAATCTATGCCGCCTAGTAAATCACGTTTTGAATTAATCCCGTTGGACAATGACGTCAAGGTTATTGACGATACTTATAAAGGAGGTATTGACACGTTTGATTCGGCTTTGGATATGTTCGCAAAGGTTCGAGCTCAGCGGAAATTAATGATTTGCGGGAATATTGAAGATCCTCCGGGGAATTCCTATGAAACATACCGTCGTCTCGGGCAATACATCGGGCAAACCGTTGACAAAGTTTTATTGGTAGGGGGCATGGAGCTCGAAAAGACCAGGGCCGGTTTTGTCGGTTCCGGAAAAGACCGTTCGGACGCAGTTTATATAAAAAATGATGTCTATCAGGCGATAGAACTGATCCGTGGCATGATCCAGCCCGGGGATGTTATACTTGTCAAAGGGAGAGGAACCCAAAGACTACACAGAATAGTCTTGGCTCTTAGACAAATAAGAGTAACATGCCCGGTTAAAATATGTAATGTCAAGGTTCATACCTGCGATGAATGCCCCATGCTTGACAAAGAACAGGCCGATTTCCAAAACCGGTTTATTCTTCCTTATATAAAGAAATAGCAGTTTCTTTATCCATTCTTAACTCATCAGGGCATGTAATTTTTTTAAAAACAACTGGGTTTTACTAATAATTATATTTATAATGTTTTTATGATCGGCCCTGCAGCCGTTTGACTGACAGGGTAAATATTTGTACAGGAGATAGTTATGAAAAAAATTTATTCCATTTTGTTTATCGCCTGGGTGATCTTGGTCCCAAACGCAGGTTATTCCCACCCTCCGAGTGATTTGGAATTATCATATGATTTGGAGAAACAAATATTTTTGGTCAAAATGCGGCATACAACGCATGATCCGAGGGAAGATTATATCCGAAAGCTTGAAATTTCAGTCAATGGCCAAGAACCTGTTGTTAAACACTACACTATCCAATTGAATACACTGATGTTTTCTGACAACGTATCAGTACCGGCGAAAGAAGGCGATTTCATCAAGGTCAAGGCCTTTAGTAAAGAGGGCGGTTCCAGTGAGTCGACGCTGCAAGTGCCTAAAAAGGAAGATAAAAAAACAACGGCTGAACAACCGGTGCCTTCTAACGCAAGTGATCAAAAAGAAATAAAGAAATCCAGCGGGAGCGGATATTAGTGAAGAAGATAGTATTTATAATTATGATGGTCTTGGCCGGTTCCAGCGCTTCGGCTGAAACGATTTATTTAAAATCCGGACGTGTAATAACCGGCAAGATAGTTCATCGGACTCCGATTTATATCCGGCTGGAAACAAGGTTTCTGGGTGACCCGGACCGGGAATTTCTCGTTGAAAACGTTGTAAAAATCGTTGAGGACGGCGAGAGTTATGTCCCGACAAAGGAAGTCCTGAATTACGTATCGACCAGCCTGGAAGACGTTCCGCCACATATTCAGCAGGCGGCTAAACAAATGGCCGTGTCTTTGCTTGAGCAGGCCATGCGCAATGTTGTTATCCCCTCAATTGATGAAGCCCCTGAAAATGTTAAAAATATTGCGGAACGAAAGGCCACTGATTTATTGACCCAGGCCATGTCCTCTCTGAATGAAACTCCTGAAAATGTCAAAGACGCTGCCCGGCAGATCGCCAATAGTTTATTGGAAGAAACGGTACGGACAACAGCCGTTGGATCGGCGAATGGCGTGCCGGATGATGTGAAAAAAGCCGCCCAGGAAAAGGCGACCGCCTTAATTGAGCAGGCCATGATCGGAACCGTTGAAGAAGCTCCTAATCAGGTTAAACTGGCGGCTCAACTCAAGGCCAGGGCGTTGATTGAGGACGCGATGAAAGAGATTAATATTTTAGAGGGCGTGATCAAAGAAGGGAAATCGGTGCAGCAAGAATATGAACTATCTGCCGCTACCCAGAGAAACAGACAACTCGAGAGAAGTAAAGTCACAACATTTAACCGCGAAATTCCTCAAAGTCAGATTGATTCTTTAATGCATGAAGCTGTTCAACGGCGTGTGGAGGTATCAACTAATAAAAATGATTTTAAAGTCATCGAAGGTACCAATGGTTTGATTGAGAAAATGGAAATCCCGGAGCCTTCCGCAGACCTGAACGATCAGGAAGATTTAGCCGTTTTAAAAGAACATCAGCCGGAAATCACCACGGAACCTAAGCCTGCTAAGGAAATTAAAGCCCTGTCTGAAGAAGAATTGCGAAAGAAGATTGCTGCGATACCACAGCCCAAAATAAAAGACCTGACTTTTATGGAGTTTGTATTAGCCCTAACCTATAGGGATTTCTTGGCGATGGGTTTATGCATCGTATTATTGCTCGTTTTGCTTACTCAACGGTCCAGGTCCAAAAAGTCCCGCGGTGATGAACATGACGAGCAGGACATCCAGGTTATTTCATCAGTTACTTTTCAGCATTTGCCTGAGGAGATTAAGCGTAAATTTACAAGCAGTGATATTACGTTAATTCTGGAATACGAAGGGCAGTTTCGTAACAAGTCTGTTCAACCTTCAGGTGAAATGGTTATTGATGATGAACATTTATTAAAATTTATCCAGGAACAGGTTCAGAAAGTCAGCGGCCGGTTTACGATTGATGACTTAAAGAAAGTGTTGGAAACCAAAGAAAAAACCTTGATGGAAACAGGGCTTGCCTGACTATAAACTCCCCCCAATTAATTTAAATATATTTGAAAAAGGATTGTTATATGATTCGATCTATTTATCGGGCAAGTCGTGAATTGTTTTTATTATCTGTGTTGGTCTTGTTGGCCGGGTGCGCCAGCAAGCCCACGCCATCCGGTTTTCTGGACGATTATTCTAATATTGAAGAGGTCGATTTTTTTAAAGGGATTTATGTCAGCAAGAACCCCGATAAGAAGATTACGGATTACTCAAAATTTAAGATTGATCCGGTTGAGATTCATTTCCATGTGGACGCACATGGCGATGATATAAAGGAAGAAGAACTCAGGCAGTTGGTCGAATATTATGAATCTCATTTGAAGGAGATTTTCTCAGAGAAGTATCAGGTTGTTGACCAGGCGGGAAAAGACACTTTGGTTTTACGTACGGCAATCACGGATGTTAAACCGAACAAAATTTATTTAAACCTTCATTGGTCAACAACGTTGCTGGGCCCGGGATTAGGCGGCGCGGATTTTGAAGCTGAATTTGTTGACTCGGTTACCGGAGAAAGCATCCTGTCGGTCCTGGACGCAAAGAAAGGTAATCGCGCAAAATACATTAAAGGGCTGTCTAAATGGGGGCATACACGATCTGTTATAAAGGCCTGGGCCAGGACATTGGTAAAGTTGGTTGATGAGGATTCGAAGAAAAAGTAATGATCTCTAAATTAAAGATCAGAATTATCGTGAAAAATGGAAAAATTTTTCAGAAAATTATAACAACTTGAAATTTATGATCTTATAACTGTGGTGATACGCAGAACTTCCTTGTTGTAGTGTTTATCCCTGTGATATATTGTGGCAATCAAAGGGAGAGGCAAGGATGCGATACGTTCGTCCATATTTATTCATAGGTTTTATCGTCAGCATCATCGGTTTTTTTCTGCAGTCACGCCTGGATGCCAGCTTATCGACGGTTTATCAGGCATCCATCATTCCTAAACGGTATGTATTTAATGGAGTCGCCTCCTGGTATTCCAGTAGGTCTCCGGGTATCCGGAAACATACCGCCAATAACGAAATCTTTGACGATCAGGCCATGACGTGCGCCATGTGGGGCGTAGCGTTCAATCAGCACATCAAAGTGACGAATAAGGCGAATGGCAAGTCGGTTGTCGTCCGGGTTAACGACCGGGGGCCTCACCGGCGATTTGTACAACAAGGCCGGATCATTGACCTCACAGAAGCGGCATTCTCCCAGATTGCCTCGCCTAAGAAGGGTTTGATCGAAATACATTTGGAATTTCTTTAATCATCCTGCCTGTAATCCGGTAGACATATATATCACAAACAAGACTTTTTTAATTCCGCCATTTGATGCCTAAGAAATGGTTCTTCGTTTTTTCCAAACCGGGAATCCTGATATCGTTTAATGAATTGCTCGATTTTTTTTATGTATTCTTTTTTATCCGGGAAATTTTTATAAAGACGTAGGATTAATTCTGTTAAGGTTTCATTAAATCTCTGTTGTGTTTTGAACCGCTGTTTTATAAAGCGTTCAAACTCTCTGTAGGTGTGCAGGTGTTCCGATAAGGTGTTTTTCTTTTTTAATTTATATTTTATTTGTCCGGGATTTTTTAGAGACCTTATAAAAGATGCGATTGTTGAGAAATTTCGAATGCCTATTAGTAAAATTAAGATCATCACTAACCGGAAGAGGAGTTTCTCGCTTTCCAGATTTTCAAAGTCTGACCGAAGACGAACCATGGAAAGCCATATATAGTCGGCGATGATATTGATGGGCCGGCCATTGTTGAGTGTAAAAAGCCGTGCGTCATGCGGCGTTGGATCAAACCTGACCCACTGCCTTCGTTCGGGTTTTCCTTCAACCGGTAAATAAGCTTCAACCCAGGCGTGGGCGTCACGCACCCGCACCAAGAACCTGTCATTTTTCCTGCCGGTCGTTTCCGTCGCAAGAAATCCGACAACCAGCCGGGAGGGGATATCCGCCGAACGAAGCAAGACAGACATCGTTGAAGCAAAAAAGGAACAATACGCCGCAGGCTGATGGTCCAGCAGATAAATGATACCGTCATCATCGGCCCGGAAGTTGACATTTAACGAATAGTTGTAATTTGATTGGAAATGATTCTGCAATTTTTGACTAATGACCCAAGGATCGGCGCTGTTGTCAGAAATTTTATCCAAGAACGGTTTGAGCCTGGATTTAAAAGTCTGATCCAGCCGGGTGAGTTGGACCCAATCAATCGGTTTATTTTCTTGGAAATTTACGAGGGAGTTTGTCGTTAGTTCGACCTGGTGAATATCTTTATGGACGCTGTATATGATGCCGTTGGAGTCATGTTCATAGGGGCCATTATAACCGGCCACCGCGTCTGTCCCTTGGGGGGCCGGTATGACATCCTTGAGTTGAATAAGCATCTTGAGTTTTAAGCTGTTTTTGGGGGGATCAATCTGATCGGTGATGGGATTGCGTAATCCGGTATCGGCAACCAACCAACGACCATCCTGATACTGATCAAAAATTTGTGTTATGAGATATATCGGCTGTGAATTTTCTTTTTCGATTTCAAGGACAGGGCGAACATCTCCTCCGCTATATCCCGGCCCTTTGATATCCAATACAGGGTTAAAACTGAAGAAGGGATGACGGCTCGGCATTATCGTATAATCCCGGATAAATCGTGTATAGACGGCATCACCGACTTTGAAAACCGTAACAAAAAAGCTGAATAGACAGATGGTAATCAGGCTAAAAGTACAAATGATAAAAAAATGTTTGAAGGCAGGAAAGCGGTCTGGTTTTGGGTGGGTTTCTTTTTTATGATGGTTTTGTTGTAGAACGATGAATCCGATATTCAGCAAACAAAAGCAACAGAAAGCCGCTAATGAAACAGGCGAAAAGGAAATATTTACCGATAATGCAACGGTCAGCCAGGCCAGCAGTCTTAAGAAGAAGGCCTGATAGATGTAGAATGAGTTAAACCATAAAAAAATCGATAAGAAAATTGAGCCTGTTTGGAGAATAAATATTGCGTAGGACTGGATAAAATCCGACGGGTAATTCCGGGGATAAAGGGTGATCCAGGCCCAACTTAAAAGAAGGGATAAACTCAAGATGGTGGCCCACGATATTTTCTTCAGGTTTTCTTTTTTTTTGTTTTCCGATTTCAGCATTTTCTTAAGGAGGGATACTGAAATTAACAGGAAGCCGATCACAGGAAGGATGGTATCCCCCTGGCAGGTTGCATAGACGGTCCATGAAGACAAAAGGGTGAAATACAGGCCGATTAATTCTTTAGTTGATTTTATTTGGCTTGTCATCATGGGATTAAATGTTTTTTATCATTGGTTGGAACAAGTGTTACGTCTAGATCTGGAATTTCTCTTAACGGGGCATCCCGGGCAATAATAATACGCAAATTGAGTCCTATTCTTTTGAGTGTGCGGCACAGCCTGGCCCGGGGTTCATCCCAGTCACGAAGGATCATGACCAACGAAGACAGGGTAGATGCCTGGTTCATTAATTTTGCTTCGACCGTTTTAAAGTCGGTTGTTTTAAGTCCTTCCAGAGAAGATAAGATATTTAATATTTGATCGAGATAAGTCGCGGGATTGCCTTTTTTGAATTCATAAAGGTTCTCCCCGGCCATCAAAAGGTCTATCAGATACCCTCGGTTTGACAACGCATCGGCAATACCAGCCGCATAAGAGATCCGTTGTTCCAGATTGATTGGTTTATCTTTGGGGGCAAACTGAGTGTCGATAAAAATGGCTGTCCGCGTGTAATATTCGTTAATGTATTCTTTGACAATCAGTTTTCCTGTGCGGGCATAACTGGGCCAGTGAATGTCTTTGAGCCGGTCGCCATGCCGGTATTCGCGTGTGCTGAGAAATTCATTTGATTCACCCAGTGTCGAGGTGATCGTGATCCCGCCCGGCTGGTAGATGCTGTTGAGGGGAATATCAAATTGTGTTTGTGAAATATAAAATGGAAAGACGACCAGAGGCTCTTTGATCCCGCATTTAATTGGCCAGCGGATGATGTTGGAAGGGTAAGAACTTCCGATTAATAGACGGGGAAGTGTATAGATTCCGCGTTGGGCGCAATACATAACAAGCGTGACCGTTGCTGATTTCCCGGGTTCGAGATACGAAACATAATTATTAAATTTCGGATGGTCAAACGAATAATAAAGCCCGTAGGGAAGATAACCTTCGGTGACGGACAGTCCTTTTAATGGTTTTCCGGAAATATTTTTGATGATGGCTTCATAAATTAAATAATCACCTGTATGGGGGATTGATAATAATTTCCGAGAGACCGTAACTTCAGGTATAAAAAATACGGAAAATAAGATGGCGGAAAGCATGAAGGCCAGAAGAATACTCGTGAAGAGATACGCCGAAATATGTAATCCCGGAGAAGCAATCCCGATGCTGATAAAGAGGGTCGTGGTCAGGATCATGCCGTAAGGAGTCAGCCATGAGTAACTTAATAATGTAAATATTTTGATAAAAGAATGATCACGGGCCGGTAAAAAGAACGACCAGCGTAATTTCGGCACTATCTTGGCACCTTAACCGAGGAAACGATGTCTGTGATAATCTTTTCCCGGGAAATACCGCTGTATTGCGCCTTGGTGTCCAGTAAGATCCGGTGGGCTAAAACGTGGACCGCCAGCATTTTTACATCTTCGGGCAAAACGAAATCACGTTCATAATAAATGGCCCGGGCACGGACCATCCGGGCGTATAACAATGTGCCCCGGGTTGAAACTCCCAGTCTAATTTGGGGATGATGACGGGTTTCTTCAATGAGATCCAATATGTAAGCGCTAACAGATTCTTCAATGGAGACTTGGTCGACGATGGTCCGAAGTTGGGTCAGGTCGTTAAGATTAAGAACCGGGGAAATATCTTCAACCGGGTCAGTCGTTGTCCGGTTAATAATTAACCTTTGCTCTTTTTCTTTAGGAGGGTAGCCTAAATCAATCTGCAGCATGAAACGATCCAGTTGTGCCTCGGGCAACGGGTAAGTGCCGTGGTATTCGACCGGATTTTGAGTGGCCAGAACGATGAATGGACTAGGCAGGGAATGGCTTGTCCCGTCAATCGTCACTTGCTGTTCGCTCATTGCTTCCAGCAGGGCGGATTGAGTTCTCGGTGATGCCCGGTTGATTTCATCGGCCAGGACAATATTGGCAAAAAGAGGGCCGGGTTTAAACGAAAAACTATTATCCGATTGGTTAAAGATATTGATGCCGGTTATATCTGTAGGAAGTAAATCAGGAGTAAACTGGATGCGGTGAAATGAGCCGTCAATCGTTTTTGCAAGCACACGGGCCAAGGTGGTTTTCCCGATGCCGGGGATATCTTCTATCAGGATGTGACCAGAAGCGATAAGTGCCAGAATGACTAATTCAATTTTATTTTCTTTGCCGTGGATCACCAATGATAGATTATCATTGGCCGATTTCATGAGTTGGCTGGCTTGCTGAATCGAAAGGCTCATATTAAATTACGTATTTTTCTGTAGAATTTAAAAGTTTGGTCAAAGATTTTTTGTGTTTTTGTAATCTTGACTGGTTTTATTATAGCCATTTTAAAAGAAATGTCTATGACTAAATTATCTTAAAAATATTCATAAATATAATTATATCAATTGGTTAAGAGGTTATAATAAATATTGACATAGTCTTTCCGAACTGTTACTATCACTATCAAAAAATAACTTTTTGAATATAATTTGAGATTCTTAAATTGACAAAAAACTCAACATTTATCAGTGAAACAGACACCAAAGCGTTGGTTCGTCTTTGCGGTCAGCATGTGAGGGAATTCTTAACATTTCTGAATGATCCAAATAAGCCGTCTTATTTTTCCAAAGGGAACAATCCACTTATTAATTTATATAAAGTTGAGCCTTCGATCATTGACAAAGCCAGGCAATTTGAATTAAGTCCGGATACTTATAGTGATAATAACCTAGTTAAATATGGGAAGAATGTTTCAGAAGCGGTGGGGCATCCGGTCCGTATTGAAGTCCGAAAAGTAAAAGGGGTCCGTGGTTCGGCCCAGATTGCTGTTCGAGGTGTTTTTGGAGTTTTCCGGGATAATGTTTTAGAGCAAATCCAAGAACACAAAGATTACGACGAAAAAAAGTATTATATTCGATTATCAGGCAACGCTTCATTTGAAATTAACCGCAAGGGAGTCGATAAAGCCTTACCGATCCAATATTTTTTTTATAACTGGCCGGAAGTGCTTGCTATGATTCAATATACTCCGGGGTCAAGAATCGATTCGTCAAAGACCAGCACATTGATTACAGCCGATGGGGATGGGACTACGTTTGATAGTCCCCGTTTGAATAAAGCGCCGGGTTTAGGGACAAGCCGGGCGTATAAACATTTGCTGAAATATCTGGAGTTAGGGGGCGTATATGTGATCATTTCAGGAAACCATCTGGACCGTACGGTTTCCAGGGTTCAGAATTTTATCCCTCAAAAGGTTATGAATCGGCTACTAATAGCCGCCAATGGCGGGGCGAATTTGATATATTTTAGCCAAGACGGTCGCGTTAAAGAGGTATTGGATTACCGAGAGAATGGGTTAAACTGTAAAGGGTCAAGAAAAAAACGGGTTGATCTGGATTTGATCTATATAGGTGATGACGGGCGCTTATCCGGGAATGATAGAGAGGCGTTTGAGGCGGTCGGAGCTGACCGGGCAATTTTAGTGGCTAAAGATAAATCAGATGATATAATACCTTTTCTTGAGCCGAATTATATCGGCGGGTTAGAGGCCGGGACAACGGCGGTGTTGGAATTTGTTAACCAGAGGGCTGTTTCCAAACCCGGAGAGAAGATTTTTACAAAAAGTAATATTGACCAAATGGTACAAATGGCCAGGCAACAATAATTTATGCTCGCATCAACGCTTTGTTATTTGAGAAAAGACGGCAAAACCCTTATGTTGCATCGAGTGAAGAAAGATTCGGATGTCCATAAAGGCAAGTACAATGGTTTGGGCGGTAAGTTTCTCCCTGGGGAAACTCCGGAAGAATGTGTTATCCGGGAAGTCAAAGAAGAATCAGGCTTAGATATTCATTCTCCCCGCTTGAGGGCAGTCATGACCTTTCCGGAGTTTAAGGATAAAGAAGATTGGCTGGTTTTTTTATTTACAGCTGAAGATTTCAGCGGTGAGATGACAGAATGCAATGAAGGTGAACTTAAGTGGATAAATGACAAAGACCTTCTGGATTTATATTTATGGGAAGGTGATAAAATGTTTCTAACGTGGCTGGACAGGAATCAATTCTTTTCAGCCAAGTTTTGTTATAAAGATGGCAACCTAATCGATCACAAGGTGACATTTTACGGTTGAAGAAACGTACACGAAAGATTAAGGTTTTATCGGATAAGGAGAAAACAATGGATCAATCATTGACCCGGTCGGAAGATCGTATATTGGAATGTGAAAGTAAAGATGAAACAGGTTTGAATGACTTTCATCAATTGCCGGACTTGTTCGGGATTGATATAGATAAAGTCGGCATCAACCGTTTTCGTATCCCTTTGAATTATAAAAATGCAGAGGGTAACCTGATCAACCATGATACTGAAGCCAGTATGTATATTCATTTCCCCAAAGGAAAGGCCGGGATTAACATGAGCCGGCTTTACCAGATTCTTCAGGAAGAAGCGGCCAACACACATGTTTGTACCGAGTTTTTCAAAAAATTATTAGGACGTTATCGTCGAGATATGCGGGATATTGAAAAAGACCCGCTCTTCAAGAAGTCTTATTTGAAGCTGAGATTTAAATATGCCCTGAAACAACAGGCTTTAAAAAGCGATTACTGGGGCTGGCAGTACTATAACTGTATTCTTGAAGGACAGGATGACCAGGGAAAGTTGCGTCTTTTTCTGACGGTCCATTATGAGTATTCCTCAACTTGCCCATGCAGTTTGTCGATGTCAAAACAATACGAATACGAGCATTCCAAGAAAAAAATTACAGAAGGTAACGGGATGGCTGTTCCGCACAGCCAGCGTTCAGAGGCCAGAGTAACCGTTGAAATAAAGGACATCGACAATTTTTTTGTTGAGGACCTGGTCCTGCTCTTGAGGAATGCGATTCCGACAGAAACACAAAGTTTTGTCAAACGGATTGATGAGCAGGCTTTTGCCATATTAAACGCGCAGAACCCGATGTTTGTCGAGCATGCCACGCGGCGATTAAGCGAAGTCCTCAATTCTGAAGAAAAGATTATCGATTGGGTTGCCAGTGTTGAGCACTGGGAATCATTGCATAGTCACAATGCGGTCGCCGTCATTCGTAAGAACCATTCCGGCGGTTTAAAATAATTTTATGTCTAGGGATAAGGCCAACTCTTCATCCGTTAATGACCACAGACAGCAAGCGTCGAAACAGGAATCGGTCAGTATAAGTCTTGTAACGGTGAGCGACACACGGACTCCCCAGACGGATCAGAACGCACAATACTTCCGGGAAAAAATGGATAATGTCCGGCATCGTCTGATGGATTATTACATTGTTCACGATGAACCGAAAGAAATCGAAGACGTTCTTGAAAAGCTGGTGAATACGCCTGTCCGGGTCATTATATTTAACGGCGGAACCGGGATTGCCAGCCGTGACCGTACGTTTGACGTATTGGCCGGAAAACTGGAAAAGACTCTGCCGGGTTTCGGAGAACTCTTCCGGATGCTAAGTTATCAGGAAGTTGGTTCAGCAGCCATGCTTTCGCGCGCCATTGCGGGAGTTTACAGAAATAAAATCATTATATCCATCCCCGGCTCACCCAATGCCGTTCAACTGGCCTGGGAGAAATTGATCGAGAAGGAATTAAAACATCTGGCTTGGGAACTTCTTCGCTGAGAAAGGAAAGAATCCATGATCCTATCTGGTTTGGAAATTAAAAAAAGATTGGGCAAAGACATTTTTATTGATCCGTTTAATGAGGATCAGTTAAACACGAACAGTTATAATCTCAGGCTGCATAACAAAGTGCTTGTATACCAGCAAAACGTCCTGGATATGAAGAAAGAAAACAAGGTGAACGAAATAATTATTCCGGAAGAAGGACTGCAACTGGAGTGCGGACAGCTTTATTTAGGAAGGACGATTGAGCATACAAAAACGGACAATTGTGTCCCGATGCTGGAGGGTCGTTCATCCATCGGACGGTTGGGACTTTTTGTCCATGTTACCGCCGGTTTCGGTGACGTCGGGTTTTCCGGTTATTGGACCCTTGAGATGTTTTGTGTAAAACCGATCCGTATTTATCCGGGGGTTGAAATATGCCAGATTTTTTATCACGCCATTGAAGGTGATTTTGAAAAATATCAAAGTGATAAGTACCAAAATAACACCGGTGTCCAGCCCAGCCTGCTTTATAAGGATTTTCAAAAAAACAAACAGACCGCTGAAATCATTTAAAAATGGATCAGACAAGAGGAACAGCCGTGCAGATGGATTTAAACCGTCTTTATAAAAATTTTGAGGTCCTTGACAATTGGCAGGACCGGTATCGGTTCATTATCGAAATGGGAAAGAAAATACCGCAGCTCCAGGAAACCGACAAGACCGAAGAAAACAGGGTTCACGGGTGCATCAGCACGGTTCATATGGTGATCACGCAAACGCAGGAGACTCCGCCGAGTATTCATTTTATTGCCAACAGTGATGCCATGATTGTCAACGGACTGATTGCCATCATGCAGATCGTTTATGATGGAAAAACGGCCGCTGAAATTTCGGCCGTAAATATAGAAGGTATCTTTAAAAAATTGGGGCTGGAAAGTCATTTAAGCCCGAACCGCAGAAACGGATTTTTTGCCATGGCCGAGCGATTGCGGACATTATCCAAACAATAATTTTGTTTCAAATAAACTATTTTAGAAAATCATAGTATACTTATATTGATCAAACATTTTCAGGAGGTATGAATATGAAAAAACTGACAGTATTGGCATTGCTTCTGACCGTATTGGCCTACGGGTGTGAAACACTTGATACCGATACAAAAAGAGGGGCGGCCATCGGGGCTGTGACCGGGGCAGCGATCGGCGGAATTGTTGGCCATCAAGATGATCACCATGGAGGTGAAGGAGCGGCCATCGGTGCAGCTGCGGGCGCATTGACCGGCGGTTTGATCGGAAATGCCATGGACAAGCGGGCCGGTTCCGGTTCAAGTTATTTATCCGTTGTTGAGATAGCGGATATGGCCCAGAAAGGTGTTCCGAGCAATATCATTATTGATGAAATCATCCGTACCAGATCCCGCTATAACTTAACCATAGAGCAAATTGATTATTTGCGTTCAAAAGGAGTGGAAGGAAAAGTCGTGGATTATATGCTCACGACCATGTAGCTATGATTGATAAAGACCTATTAGATATTTTGGCTTGCCCGGAAACCAAAAAGGATGTTGAACTGGCCGACCAGGATACGGTCGCGAAAATTAATCAAGCGATCAAGGAAGGCCGTGTGCGCAACAAATCGCAGCAGAAGGTTGAGCAGCCGATTGATGGCGGGTTGTTTCGTGTTGGCGACAGGAGTTGCATTTATCCTATCCGTGATCACATTCCAATACTCTTGGTGGATGAATTAATCCTTTTGGCGGGTGTTATTGAGCCTTAGGAGACGTTATGCCGTTCTACGATTATTTTTGCAAAGCAAACAATAAGACAGTAGAGGTCAAACACGAAATCAAAACACACCTAAAGACTTGGGGAGAAGTTTGTAATATGGCCGGTATTGACCTGGGCGACACGAAAGCGGATGCCCCGGTTGAACGCGTGATCGCTTTTCCACAGGTTAAGTCTACCATCGGAGACTCACGCTTGAAGGAGCTTGGTTTTACGAAATTGGTCAAACGAGACAAAGGTGTTTACGAAAATGTTACCGCGACAGGGACCGAAAAAAGATTTGTAAAATCCAACGATCCTTCCAGCCTGCCTCACTTGAACAAGAAAATAAAAGACTAATGAGGAACCGTTTCAAGAGTTGTAATGCCAGAATAGGTTCAGAGCCGAGTTTTAAACTATGAATTCATTCATTCATTGGTGGCAGCATTTGCCGGAAAATATCAATCCAGTGTTACTGGAAATCGGCCCTGTTCAAATCCGGTATTACGGGATCATGTATTTGATGTCTTTTTTGGTAGTTTATGGCGTCCTGTTATACAGAATCAGAAAAGAGCAATTCAATTACACACGGGAACAATGTGAAGATTATATTGTATGGGCTGTCCTTGGGGCCTTGATCGGCGGGCGCATCGGGTATATATTCTTCTATGATTTTAGTTATTTCTTACAGCATCCGGTGGAAGTGTTCTGGCCGTTTAGAAAAGTTGACGGTATCAGCATCGTCGGGATCAGCGGTCTGTCTTATCACGGCGGGTTAGTCGGGGTGCTTATAGCAACGGTGTTGTTTTGCAAGAAATGCAAATTCCAATTTTGGTCATTTGTCGATTTTTTTATACCAGCTGTTCCTTTGGGGTATACTTGCGGGCGGATTGGGAATTTTCTGAATGGTGAGTTATGGGGGAGGGTGACACAAGTTCCCTGGGGTATGTATTTCCCGTGGGCACCAACCTATGATCTGCGGCATCCTTCACAGCTTTATGAAGCGTTTTTTGAAGGGATTGTGTTGTTTTTAATCCTGTGGACTTTGAGAAATAAGGAAAGTTGTAAAGGGTATCTGTTTTTTATATATCTATTCGGTTACGGGTTTGTCAGATTCCTTATTGAATTTGTCCGCCAACCGGATGAACATTTGGGATTTATCACGCTTAGTTTATCCATGGGGCAGATCTTATCTGCATTTATGGTTGTAATTCCCGTTATAATTTTTTTGACAAAACCAAAATGGATTAAAGGTTAGAATGAAAATAACCATTGAACATGAAGGGCATAAAATCACCCTGGAAGACGAAACAATCGTGGATATCTGCGAAGCCATTGATTTACTGGAACAGGCATTGATTAAGGTGGGATATGATCCACAGCGTCTTCAGGGGGCGTTTATCGTCAAAGCCAGACAAATATCTGCTGATTGGGGAGGGCACGGGCCAAACCTTTAAACGGATTTGAAAGGCAACATCTTGACAAATCAGAAAATCTGATTATACTTAAAAACATAGTAAGTCTGAGTTAACGACAAAGGCGTCGTTAATAGATTCAAGGCAGAATAAATAGGACAATGAAGCCCAATTCTCTAGAAATTAAAGAGGGTTGGGTTTTTTTATTGGATAAAACGGAAGGTTTTCAATCATGAACAATCTGGACGATCAATACCTAGGTGATTGTTTCGAAAATTCACCCATTGGTTTACACGCCTTTGGACCCAACCGCAAGATTATTTATATGAATCAAACCGAGTTGGATATGCTGGGGTATGCCCGGGATGAAATCATCAATCGCAAAGAATGGTCGGATTTGATTATTGAGGAGCAAAGGACCCAGTTTGAACAGCATTGGAAGGATATCCATGAAAAAGGAAAAGTTGACAATCTGCACTATACACTCGTGCATAAAAAGGGGCATCAGATTGATGTAATTCTTAATGCTTCAGCACATTTTGATGACAAGGGTCAACTTTTAAATACAAGAGGCGTCATGTTTTTTGTCTCCCGAAAAGAAGAAATTAAAAATAAGTCCATGTTTTCAGATGCAGAACGGGAACTGATTCATCAGAAAAAGATACTTGAACAAAAGAACCTCGTATTAAATCAACTTTTAATCGAGCTCGAAATCGAAAAAAACAGGATCAAAGATCATATTCGCAATAATCTCAACCAGCTTGTCTGGCCCCTGGTGGAAAAGTTGAAGAGAAAAGGCAGTCCCATTGACAGGCGTCATATAGAAATGTTAGAAAAAAATCTTGAGACAATTACCTCCGGATTTGGGACAAAAGTATCCGGCCGCGATTTGGATCTCTCCCAAAGAGAGATTGAAATATGCAATATGATCAAACAAGGACATACCAGTAAGGAGATTGCCGATATACTGAACGCATCAATTCGAACCATAGATAATCATAGAAACCATATCCGAAAAAAACTTAAGATTTCAAAAGAGAATACGGATCTGGTTGCTTATCTTAAGTCCATGGAGGTTGCGTAAGGCCCTGGCTTGTATGCCTATTTGGCATAGGTATATAGAGTCAGGTTTTTCGGATTCACGACGGTGGTTAAGGATGCACGATAGAGTATTGACCAAATAGATAAATGATATATACTTTGAATGTTATTACAACCGATGGAAGCAGCAAAGATGTTGCTTGCATCAGATTTCAGTGAAAGAAATTAAGGGACAATGACGCCCGAATCACCCGAAAAACGGGAGATTTGGGCTTTTTTATAAGTACATTGTCCGCAGCATAGATGCTCTAGATTTGCCTTAATAAGGCCGGATCTGGGGCTTTTTTTATGTCTTCAGAAGGAGTTTGATCCATGATTAACCAAATCCGAAAGAGAATAATTGTCGTTGGTAACGGCATGGTCGGGTACAAGTTTTGTGAGAAGCTTATCAATAAAGACAAACTGAACCAATACCGGGTTACTGTTTTTGGAGAAGAGCCCCGTCCGGCTTATGATCGGGTTAATTTAACCGCCTATTTCAGCGGTAAGACTCTTGAAGAACTGACAATGGCGCCATTTTCCTGGTATGAGGAAAACGGAGTGGATCTGTATGTCAATGAGAAGGTGACAACCATTAATCCGGTTGAGAAATTTATCATCTCGGATAAAGGAAAGAAGCTTGAATACGACAAACTGGTTCTGGCCACCGGTTCAACACCGTTTGTCCCCCCTGTCCCCGGGATAAACAAGCAGGGCGTATTCGTCTATAGGACGATTGAAGACCTGGATGCCATCATTGAATACGCCAAGAATGTTAAATCCGCGGCTGTGATCGGTGGCGGTCTTTTGGGGCTGGAGGCAGCCAAGGCCTTACTGGATCTTAAGTTAAATACGAACGTGATCGAATTTAATCCCCGGTTGATGCCCCGACAGGTTGATCAGACCGGTTCAGAATTTTTGCAAAGACAGATTGAAAAATTAGGGATTGAAGTTCATTTGAACAAGACGACGAAAGAAGTCTCCGGTAATGATTGTGTGGATGGAATCGTCTTTGCAGACGGACAAGTGTTGAAGGTGGATATGATCGTTGTTTCGGCCGGGATTCGTCCAAGAGACGATATTGCCAAGTCCAATGGAATTAAGGTTGGGGAACGGGGCGGGATCTTAGTGGATTCACAATTGAAAACTTCAGCGGAGGATATCTACGCGATCGGAGAATGCGCCGTCTATGAAGGGATGGTGTATGGACTTATTGCCCCGGGGTACAAAATGGCGGATGTCGTCGCCAGTCAATTGACCGGTGAAACGAATGAATTTACCGGAGCGGACATGTCAACAAAACTTAAGTTGATGGGGGTTGATGTCGGAAGTTTCGGAAATCCGTTTGCTGAAGGAAATGACATTGTGAATGTCATGATCCATAACGGATTAGGGGGTATTTACAAAAGATTATTAATTGATAAAAATTCTAAAACTCTCATTGGCGGGATTCTGATCGGGGATGCGTCTGAATACGGAAAGTTATTACAAATTTGTCAGGCGCAGATTAAGGTTCCCGATTCACCGGAGTCTTTATTGATCCAACTGAAATCTTCCTCGGAAGACAGCGGGGTTGCGGCCTTTCCAGACACGGCAGGAATCTGTTCATGTGAAAATATCACCAAAGGCCAGATTATTGAGGCGTATAAAAATGGTTCCAAAACAGTAGCCGACATAAAGAAATGCACCAAGGCCGGGACCGGATGCGGGGGATGTGTTCCGTTAATTACCGATATTATTAATCTTGAAGTCAAGAAATCCGGGGGAACTGTCAATAAATCCATGTGCGGATGTTTTAGTTATTCCCGGATTGAATTGGCTGAAATCATCCGTACGGAAAAGATCAGGAGTTATTGGGAGGTCTTGGGGCGGTATGGAAAAGGACGGGGATGTGAAATTTGTAAACCGGCCGTTGCTTCCATCCTGGCCAGCTATCAAAACGAATTTGTTTTGAAGCATCAAGATATCCAGGATTCAAACGATCATTTTTTGGCCAATATACAGAAGAATGGATCTTATTCTGTGATCCCAAGAATTCCCGGAGGAGAGATTACTCCCGACCAGTTGATGGCTATTGGGGCGGTGGCCAAAGAGTTTAACCTTTACACCAAAATTACGGGTGGACAGAGAATCGACATGTTCGGGGCTAAATTGGAACAATTGCCAAAGATTTGGAAGAAATTACAAGAGGTCGGGCTTGAAAGCGGCCATGCATATGCCAAGGCTTTGCGCACAGTAAAATCCTGTGTGGGGTCAACCTGGTGCCGGTTCGGAGTCCAGGACAGCGTCGGTTTGGCGATCAGAATCGAAAACCGGTATAAAGGATTAAGGGCTCCGCACAAAATTAAATCGGCCGTTTCAGGTTGTTCCCGCGAATGTGCTGAAGCGCAGAGCAAAGATTTCGGCGTTATTGCCACAGATAAAGGGTATAACCTTTATCTGTGCGGTAACGGCGGAATGAAGCCCCAGCACGCCAGACTGTTTGCTGAAGACTTGGATGAGACCACATTGATCAAATATATTGACCGATTCTTGATGTATTACATCCGGACAGCAGATAGATTAACTCGCACGGCAACATGGTTAAATAAGTTTGAAGGCGGGATTGACCGGCTCAAAGAAATTATTATTGATGACTGTTTGGGAATTTGTGCTGAATTGGAAGCGGAGATGCAATATCAGGTGGATACTTATAAATGTGAATGGTCGGAGGCGTTAGATGATCCGGAAAAGTTGAAAAGGTTTCGGCCTTTTGTCAATTCGCCTGATACAGATACAACCATACAATTTACCGAAGAACGTGGTCAAATCAAACCGCTTATTCTGGAAGAGGTTTCAAACCATAAGCCGATGATGGGAGACGGATAATGTCTGAATGGGTGAAAGTATGTAAGAAAGAAGATGTCCTTCGCAACGGCGGAAGTTGCGTCAAGGTCGGGGAGCTTCAAATCGCAATTTTTAATTTTGAAAGCCAGAACGAATGGTATGCCGTTCAAAACACCTGTCCGCATAAAAAACAAAGTGTTTTATCCCGGGGGTTAACCGGTGAAGACCAGGGGGAACCGAAGATCGCCTGTCCGTTACATAAAAACTCGTTTTCTCTGAAAACCGGCAAACATTTGGGAGGAAACCAGGATTGGACTTTGAGAACATACCCGGTCAAGATTGAAAATGATGAGATTTATTTAAATATGATTTAGCCTAATCAGCGAGGAGGTATAACCATGAAGTCAATGTCATCTAAAACACGAATTAAGAAATTAATTGAACTTGAGCGTGGGGTAGGTCCGTTAGATCAGGAAGAGAACTTTTTATATTACCTATTGTTCCATTACAAAGATTGCAATTTTAAACTAATTCTTAACTAAAAAATAATCCGATCGGAGTGAATATGAAAAGAATAAATTACATAGATTTTTTAAGAAAGCTTACCTTCAAGAATGTCATTTTGGGAGCCCTACTGGCTGGGTTAATTGTGCATCCGGTCTTTGCCGACGGAGAACTTGAAAAGGATGAGTTGAAGTTCGGATTTATTAAACTTACGGATATGGCCCCGCTGGCTATTGCGAAGGAGAAGGGTTTTTTTGATGATGAAGGCCTTTATGTCACGCTGGAAGCCCAGGCCAATTGGAAGGTCCTCTTGGACCGGGTCATTGATGGTGAGCTGGACGGAGCACATATGCTGGCCGGCCAGCCAATTGGCGCAACCATCGGATTCGGTACCAAAGCCCATATTGTAACGGCGTTCAGTATGGATTTGAATGGAAATGGAATCACCGTCTCCAATGATATCTGGAGCGAAATGAAACAGCACATCCCTATGGAAAATGGAAAACCGGTTCATCCGATCAAAGCGGATGCGCTTAAACCAATTGTTGAAAAATATCGTGCCGCCGGTAAAGAATTTAAAATGGGCATGGTCTTTCCTGTCTCGACTCATAATTATGAAATCCGGTATTGGCTGGCTGCCGCCGGTATTAAACCGGGATTTTATACAAAAGAAGATATCACGGGAACGACCAATGCAGATGTGCTTTTATCCGTGACGCCGCCGCCGCAAATGCCCGCAACGTTGGAAGCTGGGACCATTTACGGGTATTGCGTCGGAGAGCCATGGAACCAGCAGGCGGTATTCAAAGGTATTGGCGTTCCGGTCGTAACAAATTACGATATTTGGAAAAATAATCCTGAGAAAGTGTTTGGGGTGACAAAAGAATGGGCAGATAAGAATCCAAATACTCATATCGCCGTTGTAAAAGCGCTGATCAGAGCAGGGCAATGGCTGGATGAAGATAATGGAAAAAATAGGGCGGAGGCTGCGAAGATATTGTCTAAACCTGAATATGTCGGCGCAGATTACGAAGTCATCGCCAACAGCATGACCGGATCATTCGAATTTGAAAAGGGCGATAAAAGATCAATGCCGGATTTCAACGTATTCTACCGTTATCATGCGACATATCCTTTCTACAGCGATGCCGTCTGGTTCTTAACTCAAATGAGACGTTGGGGACAGATTACTGAAGCGCAGACGGATTCCTGGTATCTGGAGACAGCAAAGAGTATTTACATGCCGGAAGTATGGCAGGCTGCCTCTGCTGAATTGTTAAAGGAAGGAAAAATTAACGCTGAAGATATTCCCCAGACTGATGGCTTCAAAGAAGCCACGGGAGATTTTATCGACGGGATTATTTATGACGGTAAAAAGCCGAATGAATATCTCAACAAATTCACGATTGGCAATAAAGACAAGATTTAAACGAAGGAGAATAATTCGTCATGAAGAATAAAGTGATCAACGCATTGGACTTAGCCGGGTTTACATGGCCCATCCCAGTAATCCGCTTGTTAACAGGGGAGAGTCCTAAGGAACAATTTAAAGAAATGTGGGCGATGATCGGTGTTCCGCTCGTGGCTATAATGGTGTTTTTGGTATTGTGGGGAGCATCGGCCTCACGTATCCAAACCAGCCTGGGGGAAGTCCCTGGGCCAATACAGGTTTTTGAAGCTGGAAAACAGCTTATGGCGGAACATAGTCAGGAAAAACTCAAGGAGAAGGAGTTTTATCAGCAGCAGGAAAAACGTAATGTTGAAAAATTGCAAAAAAATCCTGATGCCGAAATAAAAGTGAGGAAGTACACGGGTAAGCCGACTTTTCTCAAACAAATCCGTACAAGTTTAGTAACGGTCTTTGTCGGATTTATTATTGCTGCCGCTATTGCGGTTCCGGTCGGGATCTTGTGCGGGATCAGCCGGACTTTTATGACGGCCTTAAATCCATTGATTCAGATCTTTAAACCTGTTTCACCGTTGGCCTGGCTGCCGATTGTCACCATGATCGTCAGCGCGGTGTATACGACCAAAAACGGGATGTTCGAAAAATCATTTATCAATTCGGCGATTACGGTTTCTTTGTGTTCCCTTTGGCCGGCATTGTTAAACACAGCGCTAGGCGTGGCGTCCATTGATAAAGATTATATCAATGTGGCCCGGGTCCTGCAGTTGGGAGTATTTTCTAAGATATTCAAGATTGTCCTGCCGGCGTCGCTGCCTCTTATTTTTACAGGTTTGCGGATTTCTTTAGGGGTGGGATGGATGGTCTTGATTGCCGCGGAAATGCTCGCCCAAAATCCCGGATTAGGCAAGTTTGTCTGGGACGAGTTTCAAAATGGGAGCAGTCATTCGTTAGCCAGGATCATGGTGGCTGTTTTTGTTATCGGGATTATCGGCTTCATGCTTGACCGGATTATGATCATGTTCCAAAGGGCAGTCAGTTTTTCAAAAGGTCCCATTTCAGCATAAAGGAGTTTGTATGGCTTTTTTGGAATTAAAGAATATCTCCAAAGGATACGGAGATTCAAAAAACAGGACGGAAGTTCTCGACAAGATAAACCTTAAGGTTCAGGAAGGGGAGTTTCTTGTGATTATCGGATTTTCCGGCAGCGGTAAAACTACGCTTATTTCATTACTGGCCGGTCTGCTTAAGCCTGATTCCGGCGAGATGCTGTTAAAAGGAAAACCCATTGAAGGCCCAGGACCTGACCGAGGGATTGTTTTTCAGAATTATTCTCTCCTGCCCTGGTTAACCGTCGAAGGCAATGTCGCGATCGGTGTTAATACTGTATTTCCTGATTGGGATTCAAAACGCCGGTCTGAGCATGTCAGAAAATACATTGAAATGGTCAACCTGACTCCGGCAATGGACAAACGTCCGGGAGAATTGTCAGGCGGGATGCGCCAGCGCGTTTCGGTGGCGAGGGCCCTGGCCATGCAGCCGGAGATTCTTCTGCTGGATGAACCGTTGAGCGCGCTCGATGCGTTAACACGGGGAACTCTGCAGATAGAAATAGAGAACATTTGGAGCCGGGACAAAAGAACGGTCATATTAATCACTAATGATGTCGATGAAGGCCTTTTATTGGCCGACCGGATCATTCCGCTGAATCCCGGTCCGAACGCCACTCTTGGGCCTGCCTTCGTCGTTGATATCCCCAGGCCGCGACGGGCAACCGAAATGAACCATCATGAACGGTTTAAGAAATTAAGAAACGACATTACAAAATATTTGATTGATATCAAACAAGATTCCGGGGTAAATGTTCTTGAAGAAGAGTTTGAATTACCCGACATTCAGCCGCTGGATTTAAGACTCTCGAAGAGTTTGTTGTATTACGATACATATAAAGCACAATAAAGTTAGGAGGGGTTGTGATCATAGAAGACGATTATCTTCATTTTCAGAATATTTCAAAAGTGTACCAAAGCCAGAAAGGGCCGTACGTGGTTCTGGAAAACTTTAATCTTAAAATAGCCAAAGGTGAATTTGTGTCCATTATCGGGCACTCAGGGTGTGGTAAGTCAACGGCCTTATCCATGGTCGCAGGATTAAATAAAATTTCATCCGGAGTAATTTCTCTGGCGGGCATTGAGATTACGTCGGCCGGTCCGGACCGGGGCGTCGTTTTTCAATCCCCCAGTTTGTTCCCCTGGATGACCGCATTAGAAAATGTCCTTTTAGGGGTCCAGCAGGTTTTCAGGCATGCCACTAAAGCGCAGCAGATGGATATATGCAAATACTATTTGAATAAAGTCGGGCTGGGTGACAGCTTTAATAAAAAGGCCGCCGAACTATCAACGGGGATGAAGCAGCGTGTCGGCATAGCCCGGGCATTTGCTTTAAAACCGAAATTGCTACTGCTGGATGAACCGTTCGGCATGCTTGATTCGTTAACCCGAGCTGAACTTCAGAAAGTTTTACTGGAAGTATGGACAAGGGAAAAAATCACGGCGATTATCGTTACCCACGATGTCGACGAATCCCTGCTGTTATCCGACCGGGTCATTATGATGACCAGCGGACCCTATGCGAAGGTCGGAGATGTGTTAAAAGTTGATTTCCCGAGACCACGGATAAAAAAAGAAGTCATCCAGCATCCGGACTATTACAAATACCGGGGGTATTTGATGAACTTTTTAGAGGGTATTGAAAACGAAAAGAAGGATGATGATAAAAGCAATCTTGAAGTTGAAAGCAACCCGGTGTCTCAAGACGTGGAGAGGGAGAAGACACGTGAACGAATGGAACCCCAACAAAAAAATTTTACTTTAGCCGTTTAAGTTTGAGAGATCATATGGTCAAAACACTTATAATCAACCTCGGTCAGTTCAGTCAGATTCCCGTCAACGAAGGGACCGTTTTTCAAGTTAAGGGGCAGCCGGTTGTCATCTTCAGAAGCCCGATGGAAAAAGTTTATTGTTATGAAAACAAATCTTTGGCGGCCGATGAACTTGTCAGCGATTGTGTCATCAAAGATGATGAATTGGTTTCTAAAAAAACATCGTTTTGTTTTGATCTGTTTACCGGAGAAGGGAATAACAATCCTATGCATCTTAAAGTTTTAAACGCCTGGGTTGAACATGGGAATGTGTTAATCCAATACACCCCGTTATACATTCACGACGGAAATATCCACAGCACTCTAAATAATTAACCATGAGCCAGAAATTAATCGACCAATACCTAGACCGACAGGCTTTACTCAGCGCCGTAGAGAATTTTTCGGTCAAACACGACTTAAACGGATTTGAAAAAGGCGAGAAATATTATACTGAACTTTTGCCGGGAAAGCTGCCGCAGGAAGGTCAGCAATATGCCTTTGAAGTGGATTTGGATAAGTGCACGGGCTGCAAGGCCTGTGTGACGGCTTGCCATAATGAAAACGGACTTGACCCGGATGAAACATGGCGGTCTGTCGGCCTGATTCAGGGAGGGACAAGTGCCAATCCCGCGATACAGCACATCACGACCGCCTGTCATCACTGCGCTGAACCGGCTTGTATGCATGGATGTCCGACGAAAGCGTATGAAAAAGATACCGTGACGGGGGTAGTCAAACATCTGGAAGACCAATGTTTTGGCTGCCAGTATTGCATATTAAAATGCCCGTATGAAGTGCCCAAATACAACAAGAGCAAAGGGATTGTCCATAAATGTGATATGTGTATCAGCCGGTTGAATGTCGGTCAGGCTCCGGCCTGTGTCCGCGCTTGTCCAACCGGTGCGATCAGGATCACCATTGTTGACAAGAAAGATCTTAAAAAAAATCCTTCAGACTATGTAAAAGTTCCGGATGCACCGGCATCCGATTATACATATCCGAGTACCCGGTATAAAACAAACAGGCGCTTTCCGGATAATATGGTTTCGAATGATTATTTTCATATCAAGCCTGAGCATTCCCACCTGCCTCTGGTTTTTATGCTGGTTTTGACCCAACTGTCGGTCGGAGCTTTCTTTGCCGAGATTTTATTAACGAAATTCATAGACCCTTCGCTCAATGTGCTCACGCATAAGTATCACACTTTTTTTGCTTTATTCATCGGATTATTTGCGCTGGGAGCAAGCATTATGCATCTAGGACGGCCGCAATATGCGTTTCGGGCTATTTTGGGACTAAAAACTTCATGGCTGAGCCGGGAAATTCTGGCCTTCGGACTATTTGCCAAATCAGCCGTCTTGTACGCGGTTTGTCTGATGGTTCCCAAGGTCGCAAATGTCATCGGTTCAATTTTAGGGGATGGATTTGTTGACGCGCTGTCGTTTTTTATTACCGGTTTTGGGATGTTGGGGATTTATTGTTCTGTAAAGGTTTATAAAGATACCCGCCGGCCGTTTTGGGACAATAACTATACGACCGCCAAGTTTTTTATGACGATGGGAATCCTGGGATTTTCAACAATATTCTTTTCAGCGATTCTTGTTTCTCTTGTATCTCAAAAGATTTCAACCTTTATCATCGTTGACGCATTCGGGAAAACATTTTGTCTGGCCATTCTCGTCATGACGATATTAAAACTTATGATTGAATCGGTTGTTTTTATTTCTCTGACTAAGGGTGATTTGACTTTCATTAAAAAGACCGCGTTGTTAATGATACAGCAATTGCGTGGTTATACATATTTGCGTTTTGCCCTGGGCGTTTCCGGTGGGATCCTGCTGCCGTTGTTTTTTCTCAGCCTGAATGACAACATCTCTTCAGGGTGGATCGTAACCGGTGGATTTTTGATTTTCAGTCTGAATTTAGGGGCTGAACTGTTTGAACGGCTGCTTTTTTTTAAAGCGGTGGTTCCTTTGAAAATGCCCGGAGGTCAGCTTTCATGAGAATGAACCTTTCGTTCAAAAATATAAAGGATTTGATCCATCAAAAGGACGGCCCCTTGACTCAGGATTTGCGCCTTGAGGAGTCGGCCCTCGGTTTAGGTAAATTACCCCAGCGGTTAATGCCGGATACCGTATCCAGGCTGATTTGCGGTTATTGTTCAACCGGCTGCAGTCTGGATGTTCATATCAAAAACAATACCCCGGTCAATATTACACCGACTAGAAGTTATCCGGTCAATTTAGGTGAGGCCTGTCCGAAGGGATGGGAGGCGTTAACCCCGCTTAAAGCCCACGACCGGGCCCAAAGTCCATATTTAAGAAATCAACAAGGTCAATTACAGGCGGTGGATTGGGGAACGGCTCTCAACGAATTTGTAAACCGGTTTGTCAAAATTAAACATCAATATGGAAACGAGAGTGTCGCGTTTTTAAGTACCGGACAGTTCCCGATAGAAGAGATGGCTTTATTGGGGGCGTTGACTAAATTCGGCATGGGATTTATCCACGGTGATTCGAATACGCGCCAATGCATGGCCACAGCGGCGACAGCCTATAAAGAATCTTTCGGTTTTGATGCCCCGCCGTATACCTATCTTGATTTTGAGGAATCTGATACGTTAATTTTTGTCGGAGCAAATCCGTGTATAGCCCATCCGATCATGTGGGAACGCGTCATGATGAACAAACATCAGCCTAAGATTATTGTTATTGATCCGCGTAAGACTGAAACCGCTATGGCGGCCACGCATCATTATGCAATCAAACCTAAGTCAGATTTAACGCTGTATTACGGTTTGGCGAATATCCTCATCACGAACGGATGGATCGACACAAAATATATTAAACACCATACAAACGGGTTTCAGGAATTTAAAAAATCTGTTCAAGCATTTACGGTCGAGAAAGTTTCCCAAGTTTCAGGTTTGACAAGTAAAGATATTCAAGAATTAGCTGAAATGATTTTCCAGGGGAAACGGGTTTCCTTCTGGTGGACCATGGGGGTGAACCAGAGTTATGAAGGGGTGAGGACGGCGCAAGCCATTATTAATCTGGCCCTGATCACGGGGAATATCGGCCGTCCAGGTACGGGGGCAAACTCAATCACCGGACAATGCAACGCGATGGGGTCAAGATTATACAGCAATACGACAAACCTGCTGGGGGGATATGATTTTCTGGACACCAGTCACCGTCAAAAGGTTTCTTCGATTCTGGGTATTGATGAAAACTTGATCCCAACGAAGAAAAGCCGGGCCTATGACCAGATTATTGAAGGCATCGCGCAGGGCAAGATAAAAGGATTGTGGGTCATTGCGACCAACCCGGCGCATTCCTGGATCAATCAAAATGAATTTAAATCAATCGTCAAAAAATTGGATTTTCTTGTCGTCCAGGATATGTATCATACGACCGAGACCGCCCGGTTGGCGCACCTGATCCTTCCGGCCGCAGGCTGGGGGGAGAAGGAGGGGACGTTTATTAATTCTGAAAGACGGGTTGGATTGATCAAGAATATCTCGCAGGCTCCCGGCCAGGCTTTAGCTGATTTTTATATTTTTAAATTAATTGCGGATTATTGGGGATGCGCCGATATGTTCAAAAATTGGAATACACCGGAAGATGTATTCCAAACATTAAAGAAACTCAGTAAAGGCCAGCCGTGTGATATGACCGGAATTATTGATTACAAAATGCTTGATGAAAAAGGAGGTGTTCAATGGCCGTTGAAAGAAGGTGAAGCCGATTTTAAGACTGAACGCCGGTTATTTGAAGACGGGTTGTTTTATCACCCTGACGGCAAGGCTAAAATAATTTTCGAGGAAGTTAAAGAAAAGCCTGAATCGCCGTGTGAATACTATCCCTTTGAACTCCTGACCGGACGAGGGACTTCATCCCAATGGCATACCCAAACGCGGACAGGGAAATCAGCGGTGCTCAGGAAAATGTATCCGAAACATATTTATGTCGAGATTAATCCCCGGGATGCACGATCACTCGATATTAACCAGAATCAATGGGTTTACGTGAGCACACGGCGTGGCAAGGTACGGGCCCAGGCCTCCATTATCCCGACGGTAAGAGAGGGGCAAATATTTTTGCCGATGCATTATGATGAAACGAACAAACTGACCTTCCCGTCTTTTGATCCCTATTCCCGCCAGCCTTCTTATAAAACATGTGCAGCGAGGGTGTCGATATTGAACTATTAAATTAATCCTAACAACCAACAATAAGGAGGGATAGAAAGGTACAAAATGAGAAACGTACAAATAATATTTTTGTCTATGATGATGATTTTGATTTCAAAGTCAGCCCTGGCAGGGGAGTACATAAACAAACACCTGCCCAAATGGGTTAAACTGGATGTAGAGGTGCGCCACCGCTTTGAGAATCAGGATAATTTTGATTTTAATGATACGGTTGACGGACAGGATGCGTTTAGTTTATTTAGGACCAGGGTCAATCTGCAATTAATCCCGACCGATCAGACAAAGCTTTTCGTTCAATTCCAGGATGCCCGGGTTTGGGATCAGGACAAAGGCAGTAAGGCAGGGAATGAAGATTATGCCGAGATCCGTCAGGGTTATATTGAGTTGAAAGACATTTTGAAATTCGAGGACGAATTGATCCCCGATATCGGCTTTCGATTAGGCCGCCAGGAACTCTCGTATGGAGCCCAGCGTCTTATCGGCGGGTTTAACTGGTCTAATATCGCGCAGACGTTTGAGGCAGGAAAAATCATGTTGAATTTTTCTGAATATAAATTGAGCATCGACGGGTTTGGCGGAACTAAGACTCCCAATCAAACTCCGCGGGACTTTAACCAGTGGTTTGATAACAGCACCAAGGATGAAATGGGGGGGTATTACGCTACATATAAAGGAATTGAGAATATAACGATCGAACAGTATTTTATCAAACGGTTTGTTAACACGAATGTTTCTTTTGGGCCGAGTGGGGCCGCGAATACGGATGTATACACAATCGGAGGCCGGATTGTTGGTAAAATTAAAGACACCAATTTTGATTATGAATTTGAAGCCGCTAAACAATGGGGAGAGTTCGGGGCTTTGGATGTTGACGCCCAAATGGCGGTCGCTGTTCTTGGTTACACCTTTGCCGATTTCACCTGGAAACCACGGGTGGCCTTTGAGTATAATTACGGGTCGGGAGACGATGACCGGACAGATGATGAGTTAAATACATTCAACAACCTTTATCCGACAAATCATTTATTTTATGGATACATGGACAGGGCCAGTTTGCAAAATATAAATAATTATAAATTGCAAATTTCGGCAAAGCCGACCAAGAAAATACAGGTGCAGTCTGATCTTCATTTTCTCTTTCTGGATACTTCAATGGATTCATTGTACTCAGCCGGACGTGCGCCGATCCGGACGGCATCTACAGCCGGAGCGGACGAACATGTCGGGAATGAACTTGATTTTCTCGTGAAATACAAAGTGAATGATTATTTAAATGTCATCGGGGGAGTTTCTCATTTCTTCGCCGGTGATTTCTTAAAGGAAACCGGGAAAGCGGATGATGCCGATTATTTTTATGTGGAAACAACCGTATCATTTTAGGCAGGGTAAAGTGTAATGATAAAGTTTAGCGACAAATATTTGCCGCAGGTGATCTCAATCAATGTTTCCGGGGGAGGAATCCCTAAGTATCCGATTGAATCTGTCGTAATTAAAGAAGGGGGGCTGCAAGGAGACGGTCATAACCACGAAAAACATTACCGGCCGATCCAGGCAGTTTCCCTTCAGGATATAGAGAAATTGGTTGATTTGAGAAACGCAGGATATAAACTTTATGCCGGTGCCACCGGTGAGAATCTTACTGTGAGTAACCTTAATGTTAATCAGTTGCCGACGGGAACACGTTTGAGGTTTTCCGGGGGCGTTGAGATCGAATTGAGCAAGGTAAGACAGCCTTGTTATGTTCTGGATTCCATTGATCCTCGACTGAAGAATGATATTCTTGGGCGCTGTGGTTATTATGCGAAGGTCATTAAAGAAGGGGCTTTGTCCGTCTTTGAAACAATCCAGGTTATGAGACCAGAAAATGAACAAGTTAATTGAGTATCCAACGATTAAATGGCCGCATACAGGAGCGATTTTCTGCGGCGGGCATAGTTCGAGAATGGGCTGTCACAAGGCAGGGCTTATTTTATCTGACGGTTTGACGATGGTTGAACATGTTTATAATGCTCTGAGTAAAGTTTGTAGGGAGATTGTTTTTGTCGGACATTGTCAAGGAGTTCCGGAATCCCTACGTCATATCACCCAAATTAATGATAATTTATTAGATAGAGGACCCTTGGGAGGATTAGAAGCGCTGTTAAGTTCAGGGCTAGACTCGGAATACCTTATTTCTCCTTGTGATATTGGATCAGTTAACAGAAAAGTTTTTGAATTGTTAATCGATGATTGGGTAATACCTCCGGCAATTTTGACCCATTTAGAATATGGTTCAGCTAAGGAGAACGGGGAGGCATCTGTCCATTTGATTGATCAACCGCTGATTGGCCGTTATTCGGCTAGTCTGCTGCCTTTAGTTCAGAAACAAATTAGCCGCAATGAGTTGGCGATGCACCATTTGATCAGTCTGTCGGCCGCCACAAGAGTTATGGTCCCGGAATATCTTCTAAAAGCAACGAAAGACGCCGACACGATGGATGATTTGAGTAAACTGTTTAACTTGAATTGAAATCAGGAAATAAAAAAAATAAAGAAATGTGCTATTTTGGGTATTGACAAACCAAAATAATCGATTATAATTTGACTAGTTGTTAGTGGAGTGGTGGCAAAGTTGTCACCAAAAACATAGATAGTTTGAGGACATTGAAGCCCAATTTACCGATCAGGTAGTTGGGTTTTTTATTTTAAAGGCATAGACGCCCCAGAAGTACCTGAAAAGGTATACCTCTGGGGCTTTTTTAATTTAAAGGAGGTCAATATGACTAAGGTACCATCATATGAATTAATTCGAGATATACTCACGGAAAGATTAAAATCAATTGTCGAAAAAGAACCCAAGCTTTATTACATGGTTTTTCAATACAACGAATGCAATTTCAGTTTGATTCTAAATTAACCTATGCGAAATCCGACACAACAAACAAAATTTGAGAAATGGCCGCATACCGGAGCCGTTTTTTGCAATGTGATCAATTCACGGATCACCCGGAATACGTCTGTCCATGATGTTAAGAAATTGGAATTGACTTGCCAAATGTTGTCGCAAGTATGCAGCCAGGTCGTGCTTATCGGAAATTATGATTTTCTGCCTGAATCGTTATTACATTTAAAATATGTATCAACAAATTTGATTAACAAAGGGCCAATCGGATGTCTAGAAGCACTGTTAAGTTCAGGAATCGATACCGAATATATACTAACCCCTTGTGATGTCGGCATTCAAAATATTGAGATATTTAAGCTTTTAACTGATTGCCACATCAAACCACCCGCCATCCTTACATATCCCTATCTGCCAGCGAAAGCGACCCCGCAATTTCCTCCATCGATTGATTTAATCGATCAGCCTCTGATTAGTAAATATTCGGTAAAGTCATTGCCAAAGATTCGTGAACAGATCATCAAAAACGATTTATCTATGCATCGATTGGCCCAGCTGGGGGAGGCCACAAGAGTTGTTGTTCCCAGAGAACTGATCTATAACGAAGGTCCCGATTCCCCAATCCCCACTGAAAAAATTTATCATCTTAATTGATTAAAATTTGTTAGTTTTGACAAATGTATTAAACAGTAATAAACTAATGTTTAATACAAAGGTGGGTATTTTCCATGTCGGAACACAAAATTTTAGTCATTGATGACAACGAAGACCACCGGTTTATTATCGGCGAATGTTTGAAAGAAAACGGCTTTCGGAATCTTATTTTTGCGGTTAATGGGGAAGAGGGCATCGAGAAAACCGGGAAAGAAAATCCTGCCATTGTGATTACAGATACAAATCTCGGCCGGATGAATGGATTTGAGGTTTGTAAACAGATTAAATCAAAGCATCCCCATATTAAAGTGGTGGTTATGACCGGCCATGCTCGTCACGTCGATTTCCCAAAGGCCAGACATGTCGGTGCGGATGAGTATAAAATAAAAACCGGCGATTGCGGGGAAATTATTTGGGGGTTGAGACGCTGTATTGCCAGCCTTGATCAAACCAGTTCCCTATAAAGCGTTAGTATTTTCTTGTCACATGGTTATAATGCCGTTTAATATATTTCAGGCGGTTACAATCGCTTTAAATAGTTTTTATTAATTCAATTAATGAAAGGATTCCATGAAACCAATTGATCTTGAATGTGTCGTTTTTGATGTAGAGACGACAGGTCTATTTCCAAAAGATGGTGATCGTATCATTGAAATCGCTGCCATAAAGGTAAAAAATAAGGAAATTGTGGATACATTTAATTATTTAATTAATCCTGGCCGGGCAATTCCTCTTGAAGCGCAGCAGATTAATAATATCACGGACGAGATGGTCGCCGGAGCACCGCCAGCTGAGGAGGTTTTGCCGGGGATCATTGATTTTATCGGAAGCGCAAGTTTGGTAGGACATAATATCAAATTTGATCTGGATTTTTTATGTTATGAGTTGTCATTATGCGGGCGTAAATTACGAACAACCACCCAAACGATTGATACATTGAAGATGTCCCGGACGCTGATTCCCCAGATGAATCGCCACCGTTTGTCGAATGTGGCCCAGTATTTCGGGGTACAGATTGGAGAAACGCATCGGGCCCTGGCAGACGTAAAGTTAACGGTTGCCGTGTTGAACCGGTTATTAGTTTTGGCGCATCAGCAGGGCGTCCAGACAATTTCTGAAATATTTAAGCAATTCGGAGTTGAAAAGCCGAATTTTAAAATTGAAGATGCCACCCAGGGATCGCTCTTTTAAAGAAATTATGGCCAGAAAATCACTGATTAATCTGACTCATCGTCCCCGCCGGAACCGAAAATCTCCGGCGATGCGCCGTTTGGTTCGCGAAACCGTTTTGACCCCGCACAGTTTTGTCTATCCGGTTTTTGTTATCGAGGGGAAGAATAAGAAAGAACCCATCAGTTCTATGCCCGGCATATTCCGGATGAGTGTGGATTTAACTGTTCAGGAGGCGAAAGAACTGGTCAAGCTGGGGATCTCGGGGATAGCCCTTTTTCCTAATATTTCCACGAGTAAGAAAGATCAGTTAGCAACAGAAAGCAAGAATCCCAAGGGCCTTCTGCAGAGATGTGTCCAAGAAATAAAATCGGCGGTTTCGGATTTGGTGATTATAACGGATGTGGCGATGGATCCTTATTCCAGTGACGGCCATGACGGGATGGTTATAAAGGGGAAGATTGATAATGATAGCACCCTTGAGGTATTGGCGGATATGGCTGTTGCCCAGGCAAAAGCGGGATCAGATATTGTTGCCCCATCGGATATGATGGACGGGCGCATCGGCTTTATCAGGGCGGCTTTGGATCAAAGCGGATTCAGCGAGGTCGGCATCCTGGCGTATTCGGCCAAATACTGTTCATCATTTTATGGCCCTTTTAGAGAGGCCCTTGAGTCGGCTCCTAAGGCCGGAGACAAGAAGACGTACCAAATGGATTTTTCTAATTTAAAGGAAGCGATTCGGGAAGTATACCTCGATGTAAATGAAGGGGCGGATATTGTGATGGTTAAACCTGCATTAGCCTATCTGGATGTTATCGCTGTGGTCAAGAATAATGTCCAGGTTCCCGTTGCGGCATATAATGTCAGTGGTGAATATGCAATGCTTAAGGCGGCTTCTCAAAAAGGATGGATTGATGAGAAGGAGGGCATGCTAGAGATGCTAACATCAATTAAACGGGCGGGGGCCGATATAATCTTTTCCTATTTTGCCAAAGATTTCTCAAGAATTTATTCTTTAAATGAATAAACTATTAGCCACACTTTGTTGAATAAAATATATTTTGTTTTAAATATAAAAAATTTGACAAATAATCAAATTTGTGTTAGTGTTTGATTATTCGTTTCTCCCCAAAATCCTCCTTTTGTATTGATTCCCACATATTCGGTCTTGATTCTCCTTAATCCATAATTTAAGGAGGTGATGAAAATGAATAAAAAGGTTTTTTCAACATTCCTGGGGTTACTGGTCGGGATGATGGTCCTGACCCAGGCCGTATTCGCTGAAGATGTTTATATCACGAAGAACGGAAAAAAATACCACAAAAAGGACTCACGTTTTATCAAAGGGAAGGAAGTCGAGAAGTTAACCGTTGAAGAAGCGGAAGCTCGCGGGTATGAACCAAGCAGCGACTTTCTCAAAGATGAAATTAAAAGTGAGAAACCTGCCGAGAGTAAATAATAAATAAGTTCGGCTTATAAAATAAGAGGGGGCGGATGCCCCCCCTTATTTTATAGTTTTGGGGACGTTAAATTGTCCTATAAGTCTTATTTATAATATAAGTAGTATCTGATAATAATTCTGAATATCCGGTCAGGATGAGTAAAAGCCGAGTATAGAATGAAATTTTGTCGACGGTAAGTTCAGTGTGGTGCGAAGATAATTTTATGAATAAATAGAGAATTATTTTGCCTTTTTTGAGATTTAATTTTGCATTGTCAAAAAAAGTGTTCTATACTTCAACTAGACAATTTGGATTTTATCGTTTTGACGATAAAGGCAAAACCGGGGTAACCCGGTGACGCAAAGCTATAGGGTCCTTGATAAGGATAGCCAGTTACCGAAACAGAATGAAAAGACTTTCATTTCAGAAAGTTTCATGGCCTATTCCTATCATGTGGAATGGGCTTTTTTTATGGATGAATTTAAGAAAAAATAAGGAGTGCATGATGAAAACTTTAGCCATTGCCGTTAACCAAAGACTCATAAGAGAAGGTTTTGTTCCTTTGATGGTGATTTTTGCTTTACTTCTATTGGGAGCAACGACAGTAGATGCCAAAGAATCTATTAAATTTGTCCATGAACTTAAAGCTAATTTGAAAATGCCGGTTGATGTTGCCCTGGCTCCAAATGGTGATGTTTATGTTTTAGACCAGAAAGCCAGTCAGGTTTATGTATTTAATCAGGCCGGTGAACTCTCTTTCAGCTTCGCTGAGTATGGATCAGGCTGGGGGAAGTTAATCGACCCGCAGTCATTGGCTATATCTAGGGATGGCGATGTGATCATCGCGGATACCGGCAACAAGCGTGTACAGGTGTTTAATTCCCGGGGAAGTTTCATCTATGAGTTGGGAAATTCCGGTGATAAACCCGGGCAGTTTATTGAGCCGACATTGGTCAGTATAGATGCTTACGGGTACATCTTTGTGGCTGATGTTGCCAATAAAACGATTTCCAAGTTTTCACCTAAGGGTGTTTTCTTCCAGGCCACGCCGCTTGAAGGGCGTCCGGCTGACATGTTATTTGATGTCCAACAAAATATGTATATCTTGTATCCTGAAAGTGGAAGGATCGTCAAGCGCCCCATGGATGGCGGATATACGGAAACAATTGAATTTAGTTGGGAAGGACGAAATTATTTAACGGATTCCACCCGAATTTCTGTCGATATGAGAGGGGATATCTACCTTATTGATCGCTTAAAAGACAGTGTTGTTAAAATTGACCAGGATCAACATCTTCTTTTATCATTCGGATCAAAAGGTATAGGCCGCGGACAATTTGATCAGCCGATCGGAATTATCGCTGATGAGCAAGGAAAGATTTACGTTGCTGATTCAAGGAATAAACGGGTCCAGGTCATAGACGTAATCGGAAGTCAGAAGGCGGCGTTGGATCCGGTAGAAGGGAAAGCCCCAGTTGTGGATTACGCCCGTTCAATATCCGCCGAGAAATCAATATCAGATCTAAAATATGATGAAAAACACGGTTTATTTGCATTATCGGAAACAACCGGACATATCCTTCATCAGAAAAAAAGTGATCTGTTTGTTTATGGAGACTTCGATAACAAATCACTTCTCATGAACACCCCAGCAGCAATGCAGATTTTAAAGGATGGTAAATTGCTGGTGGCCGATACTGGAAACAACCGCCTTCAATTTTTAAATGCCGATGGAAGTCATGACTATTTTTTCGGAACGAAAGGTGTAAAAGACGGCCAATTTGATTCTTTGTCAGGCGTGGCCGTTAATGATGAAGGACAAATATATATCGCTGATACGAGAAATAACCGGATTCAAATTTTTAACAGCGATGGTATTTATTTAAAAGCGTTCGGTCAAAAAGGAGAAAGTACCCAGAACAATAAGTCGCCTAAAATGGGTTATTTCAATTATCCCAAAACCTTGGAATTTGATTCTAAAGGATTGCTTTATGTGTTGGATTCACGAAACAGAAGGATACAAGTCTTCGACCAGCAAGGCAACCCGATTAAAGAGATCGGCGCCATAGGAGATCTGGTGGAGTTTGCCCAGCCGGTCGATTTGGCGCTTGATGAATGGGATAATCTCTATATTGCCGACCAGGGAACGCATACGGTCAAAGTGCTGGACAATAAAGGAAAACTTGTCACGGAATTCGGTTCCGCCGGGAAAGGCCGAAGTTATTTTCCAAGACTTTCATCCATCAGTGTCGCTCAAGGAAAGATTTATGTGGCTGACTATGATATGGATGAAATCAAGGTGTTCGATATTCATATCAACGATGAACAAATAAAAAAGAAAATGGCCCTTCTTAATAAAGAAATGGACAAGTCTGAGGAAAAGATCGCATCCAAGACGGATGCATCTGCGATGAATAAAAAGAAACTGATGATTTCCGCAAATGAAGCCGGTGCGAATGAAACACCTGTTCCAGATAAGGTTGTCAAAATTGAACAACCTAAAACGTTGGAACAAAAAACAGAAGATGTGACTAATCCATCCAAACAGCCGGAAATGGCCCTTAAGAATGGTGTTCAACAAGATCAGGACAGGATTTATTTTACCCAGGTGTCTTACCCGTTAAAAACAGAAAATATGGATGATAAAATTAAATACCAAATGATGCATAAAATGACATTGCAGTTAGCTATCGTTAATGTAGCCAACCAATACGGGATGGCTGTTGAAGAAGTTACTCCCCATGTCAAAGTAGAAAAGGAAGATATGCTTGATGACGGCCGGTTAAGAATTACGGTCAGTGTTCCCAAAGATTTATCAAAGGCCATGCAGTCAACTCAGGCCCAAAAGAACATTAAAGTCTCACAATTAAAATAGATTTTCCCCCCGGTTTGCTGACCTGCAGACCAGTCTTTCCTCCAGAAAGAAAGGCAGCCCTCACAAGGGGGCTGTCTTTTTTTATTGGGTTTATTTTTCCGGAAAAGTTGTTTAAAATGATAAAAGTCTGAGTAAATTTTTTTTTGACATTATATCTATAATAATGCATACTCAAATACTATCGGCAGGATATGCCGTTGCTAAATGAGGCCAAAATGCAGTATAAATCACTAAAATTAGGACAAATTCTTTGCGATGAGGGGATTATCGAGCAGCATCAATTGCAGGAATTGTTGGAGTCCCAAAAGACCGATCATCGGCGGTTAGGCGAGCTGATTGTCGACAAGGGGTGGATTGATGATAACCGCCTGACGGAAGTCTTGGCGAAGATGTTTCAAATCCCTTATGTTGATCTTAGCCAGAGACAAATTGATTATGAAACCGTAGCACTGCTTCCTCACGATTTGTTGCAAACCCACCGGGTTATTCCGTTGACGTTAGAGGACCAGCGATTAACCGTCGCGACAAACAATCCCCTTGATGTAAACGCCTTACAGGATATTCAGGTAAAGACTGGTTATTCTGTTTATCCGGTCATGTCCAGCATCCGGGACATCGAACATTATCTTCAGGAATATTTTGATTCGATCCACACCGGGAAAACAATGATTTCCTCCAGACGGCCGAATGTCGATGACGCGACAGTGATCCAGTATGTTGATTCAATCATCAGGAGGGCGATAAAAGAAAAGGCATCGGATATCCATTTCGAGCCGCAAAAAGGATTGATGCGGGTGCGTTTCAGAATAGACGGTGTTCTGTATGAAAAAGAGTCGATTGATAAGGATCTGCAAAGAAATTGCGTATCCAGAATCAAGATTATTTCGGGGATGGATGTGGCGGAAAACCGGCGTCCGCAGGATGGCCGATGCAATTTTTCTGTCGGGACGGAGCAGTATGATCTGAGAATTTCAACATTGCCTAATCTTAACGGAGAGAATCTGGTTGTCAGGATCTTAAGCAAGAGTTTTCTTAAACAATCTTTTGAGTCCCTGGGCATGGAACCGGCTCAGGTTAAAGATTTGAATTTTTTGTTGAACAAACCCTATGGGCTGATCCTGTTAACGGGCCCCACCGGTGCTGGCAAAACAACGACACTTTATAGTATGCTTAGCCAGCTGAATGATTCAGAGAAAAGTATTGTCACTGTTGAAGACCCGGTTGAATACGAATTAGAGGGGATAAACCAGACACCGACCAATATTCATATCGGGTATACATTTTCCAACGCCATTCGTCATATCCTGAGGCATGATCCGGATATTATCATGATCGGAGAAATCCGCGACAAAGAAACCGCCGAGATTGCCATCCGTGCGGCTTTAACCGGGCATCTGGTATTATCAACGATGCATACAAATACCGCAGCCGGGGCGATCACCCGACTGCTGGAAATGGATATTGAACCGTTTTTGATCAGCAGTGCTCTTAACGGGGTGATTTCCCAACGGTTGGTCCGTCAATTATGCCCGGCCTGCAAGAAAGGGGTCACCCTTGATCAGGAGACGGAAAAAAAGATCAGCCAGTTTCTTCCGGTTGATGAAAGCGTGATGCTGGCCAGATCGGTTGGCTGCGAAGTATGTTCAAAAACAGGATTTAAAGGCCGTATCGGGATATTTGAAATTTTGAAGATTGATGAGGATATAAGGTATTTAATCATTAAAACCGCTGGTGAATCCGAAATCGCAGATATGGCATTGAAAAAGGGTATGAAATCACTGGGAGTGTCCGGTATGGAAAAAGTACTGAATAAAGTAACGGAATTTAATGAAACGATACGCAACGTATTTTTGGATTGACACGAACAGGCGGGATGAATTGAATCGATGCGCACCTATATTTACAAGTTAAAAGACGAAACAGGTAAAACGTTATATGGTTTTTCTGAGGCTTATAACAAAAAAGATTTAAAGAAAAGACTGAGGCATTCCAGCTTTTTTTATATTTCGGCGGAAATCGCTGACCGCAAAAGGATATTTAATTCGAAGGTTGATCTTGAGTCGTTATTGGTTTTTACGCGCAGGCTGTCTTCTTTAATTGAAGCCGGCATTCCGATCCTCACCGCCATGCACATCCTCTGGCGGCAGACCGAAGATAAAACCATTCAGCTGGTCATCAGCCATATGCGCACCCGTCTGGAGGAAGGGAAGAAAATCTCCATTGCGCTGGATGATTTCCCGAAAATGTTTCCTCCGATGTACCGGGCCATGATTTCTGTCGCCGAGAAAGCGGGCGGGTTGGTCGTTATCCTCAAGCGGTTGACCAAATACTTGGAATATCAAAAACTATTTATCACCCGGACTAAAAAAGCAACCCTTTACCCGACCATTGTCATTGTGTTTGCGTTTATTATTCTTGTTTGCATGTTTGCGTTTGTAGTTCCAAAATTTCAGACTGTTCTAACCCAGCTTCACGTTGAACTCCCGTTAATCACCCGGGTTGTTTTAGGGTTATCACAATTCATGCGGTCTCCGTTATTCATCGCCGGGACATTCCTGATTGTGGCGGTGGCCTATTGTTTATATAAGATTTTCAAAAAAGACCCCAAATTTGCCCAGACAGTGGATTATTACAAGTTAAAAATCCCTTTTGTCGGGAAAATCCTTTATGCGTTATCCTTGGGAAGATTTGTCCGGTCTTTATGTATTTTGGTTGGCGCCGGCCTCCCCATCGTGGAGAGTTTCGAAGTCGCCAAAACGACGACGTCCAATCAATATGTCATAGACGGGATAAGCCAGGCCCAGAAAAAGATTGAACGCGGCCAATCGCTTTATGAATCGTTTAAGGAAGTTAAACTCTTTCCGGTCATGTTTATTGAAATGGTCGGGGTGGGTGAATCCAGCGGTTCTATTGTCCAGTCTCTGGAAAACCTGGCAGATCATTTTGATGAGGAAATCGAATACAAGCAGAACAAGTTTTTCACCCTTCTCGAGCCATTTTTGATCATATTCGTTGGAGTTATTGTCATCATCACTCTTTTAGCCATTTATATGCCGATATTCTCGCTTTGGAGCGGTTTATTGGGTAAATAATGGCAAATTTTATCAAAAAAGCAAAAAATTACAGCATTTTGGTACAAAAATTGCTGGTTATTAGGTTAGTTAAAATGCGCAAATCGTTCCAATTTCAATGGTTAAAGTTTCAGGAAATAACGCTAAAAGTAGTATTGGATCAGATTTGTTGAATAATATGTGCATTTTGTTTAACATTATATATAAATGTCTAAAATTTTAACCAATAACAACCATATTAATAAGGGAGCTTCAAAAATGAAGAAATTAAACAAAAAAGGGTTTACACTAACCGAAATATTAATCGTTCTGGTTGTAGCCGGAATTTTGCTAGCCCTGATCCTGCCTAATGTTTTAAAAGCTATTGAGCGGGGAAATGTCACCGCTCATGAAAGTAATTTAAACACGATTCAAGTCGCTATGTTTATGTGTTTTACAGAAAAACGGGTTTGGGATCAGTGTAATGACATTGATCAATTGGTGACGGATAATTTTCTTGAAGCAGTACCAGCTCATCCGTTCAGTGGAACATATACGATTGAAGCGGATCCGAACGGAACGGCCGGATTCGTTGCGTGTAGCGAAGGCGAAGAAAATTTTCCTGCTGATCTAGCCGCGGATAATTGTGACGTCGTGGTTCAACCATAGTTTGTCAAAAGTATAGTTTTATGGATTAAGAGAAAATTTTATGATGAAAAAATACCTAGGGGTAGACATATCGGATGATTCCATCCGGTATGTCTATCTCAATACAAAAGGTTTTAATTACGTCATTACCAAGGCGGGAAAATCAAAGATTGACTTTGATGTCTTGACCCCCGGGGCATTGCGTACAGCAATCAAGGAATTGATTAAACTGGAGAAACTTAAACCCTCCAGGATATTCGTTACTTTATCCAGGAAGGATACCGTTATCCATCAGTTTATGCTTCCGAAATTGTCGGCCAAGGAGTTTGAGGAAGTCATCACGACGGAGATCGAGAAAATCCCGACATTCCATAAACAGGCTTATGATTATATATACAGGAAATACCCGGTCTCCAGAGATAAATTCAAAGTCATTCTGTCAGCGGTGCGGCGTGATATCCTCGACCGTATACTAAAGGAAGTCCACAAGACAGGGATTCCGTTCCGGCACATCGAAATTACGCCTCTTAATTTTAAAGAACTGCCGAATGCGATTGATTCTGCGGATGATTGTGACGCCTTTGTCGTTGTGTCGGATCGGCAAACCTATCTGAGTATTTATGACCAGTACCAGCACAAGTTATTTTATAAATTGGCTTCCGGTCTAAACCAGTTTCAGCACACGGTGTCCCAGGAACAGATCCGGTTGATCGTCCTTGATTGGGCGGCCCAGTTAAAAAGGGTCTTTAAATCTTTTCTGCTGGATAACCGGAATATCAAGGTCCGAAAGATCTGGCTGGTCTGGGATAAAGAAGTCGCCCCGAATCTTGATCAGTATATGGGGGATGAATTTGACATCCCGGTTGAGATCCTGGATGTCCGTAAGATCAAGAAAATAAAGACGATAGAGAATTATCCTCTAAACCCGATTTATGCCCTGGCCCTGGCCCCGATCGTCTGTCATATTCACCAGTTAAAACTGCAATTTTCTCTAAAACACTTTTTCGGACGCTTTCAACTGCCCAGTTATGCCATTAAATCCGGTATCCTGGCTGCCTTGATTATTGGGATATTTGGGGTATCCTTTACTATGGGCAATGGTTGGATTAATGCCCAAAAGAACGATTTTCTGGCTAAAAGCAGGGCCGCGGAGAGCAAGACCATGACTTTGAGGAAAGAGGCGGCCAATCTTTATGTTCAACACGCGGAATATGACCAAATCCGCCAGCAATTTTTGGCCCAGGCGACCTATGTGCAGGAGTTAAACAGGGTTTCTTGGGCACAGGTATTTGCGGTTGTGGCCAACGAGCTTCCTTTGGACCTGGCGTTGACTTCATTTAAGTTTGGTGAAAACGGAAGCGCCAAGATAAAGGGTGAAGCCATGAACATGGAATCTATTTCTGAAATGCTACGTCGTATAGAAGAATCTGCCATTCTCGATAAAGGTAAGTTTGACTTTCTGAAAGAAAAACAAATCAAAGAAAACAAATTATTTAATTTCGGCATCCTGGCCATGCTGAAGAAAAAGGAACAACCGGTCGATGACAAAACAAAAGATTAAACGCTCATACATCTTTGTCTCGATCATCATTGTTTGTACGCTGATTTCAATCAGCATAAACAACGGCCGGGAGTATTTTGAAGCGAAAGACCGTTATGAACAAAAACAGAATGAATTGAAGATTGTTGAGGATGAGATTGCCACGATAAAGAAGAAAATTGCGTTGTACGAACAGGAGAAAAAAGAGTTTGAAGAATATCTGTTCAAGGAGCAGGACATCCCCGCATTTCTGGATGATATATCCAGGATGGCCAAGGAAACTTCGGTTAACATCTCGGATATGAAGACCAAATCTTTCAGCGCGGTCCAAGCCCCGGTAGAAACCAATCGTGCCAAGGCCCGTGTAATCCAGAACAGGAATACCAAACAGCAGGATCAGCTGTCTGAACAGAAGCAGCTTAAAAAGATGTTAACATTGGCGGCCATGCCGATCAACATGAAAATAGAAGGCGAGTTTGAGGCCTTATTGAATTTCTTCAATTCGATTGAAGGTTTCAAGCAGCTGGTTACGGTCAATGAAGTGGAGATTGTTTCCGGCAAGGAATATCCCGTCCTGAAATGTGAATATACTTTAAAAATTTACAGTTTAAAAACATTATCCGAGATTGAGACAAAATGAAACGATTGATCTATCTAGCGATTATTATCTTGATGTTTACCGGCTGTGACCTGGTTCAGAAGAAAAGCAAGAAAACGACGGTCGTCAAAAAGCCGACTTTGGATAAAGTGGATGATTTGAACCTGGCCAAAATTATTCTAAAACCGGAAAGATCGGATATCAGCGTGACCCGGGATCCGTTCAAACCGTTGATCCAGGAAGAAGAAAAACAAACGGTCGTCCGCAATACCATCGGAAATCAGGAATTGAAGCGTTATAAATTTCTAGGCGTAGCGAAAGTCAACAACGAATACGTCGCGTATTTAAAAAGCGGAGCCGTAAAAGGGACATTCCGCAAAGATGATAAGTTAAAAGACTATACAATAACCGAAATTGGGCCTGATGAAGTAGTATTATCGAACGGGGACCAAACAATTACGTTGAAAAGAGGTACATCAAAGTGAAAATCAGAGTTAATATCCTAGTCGTCATATCCAGCTGTATTTGTTTATTTTTTCCGGCCGTATCCACGGCCGAAGATTATCCCATGGAACAAAGCCGAAGAAAGATATGGAATCTGCTGCAGGAGCAACGGCCCGATTATTATAATGAACGCCCGGATGTTAAAGCCTCCGATTCAACAGCGAATGAACCCGTTGGTGAAGAAGCCGATCCTGTTATAGGCGAATACAAAGTTGATAAGATCGCTTACTATGATAAGGTTGAACTTTCCAAAGCGGACTTGACTCAACAACAGAATGACTATATATATGCGTCCGTGGAGAATGAAGATTTGAATACAGTGGCGGATTGGTCAGCCGACGCAGGTGAAAAGGATTCTGAAACTTATACGATGGACAAACCTGAAGCCGTTGATTTTGTCCAGCCGATGGATACTCAGAAGGCGTCAGAACCAAATAAAATCGTTTCTGTAAAAACCGATATTTCTGAGCCGAAAGTGAATACAGAAGAAGTTAAAAAAGTTGTTCCTGCTCCAGCCAATGCCGAGTTAGCGAAGAAGGATAATGATACAACCGGGAACAAGGGGAATGTCATGTTGATTAAAACCGGCGAAAATGATCAATCCGGGATCAAACTCAAAGAAGAATCTGACAACGAAGAAGTTAATTTCGGAAAAATGCTGAAGACATTCCAGGAAGAAGATGCAGATAACGATGCCGAAGAAATGTCTGAGACGGAAGACATCGAAGATGAATATATGGACGCAGAAGAATTAGAGGAAAAAGAGGAATCTGTCTGGATCAAAATGAAACGAAAAATGAGCCCCAGTGGAATGCTTAAGGAAGAGGTGGCCGAACTGGAATATTGGGATGTTCCCGTTGAAGAACAGTCCATCGACAATATCAGCCGGAATTTGAAGATAGAAAATGCTTTTAAGGATGCCGCCATGATCACGCTGCCTGATGCTCCTGAAGGTGTCTCCAAAAGCGACCGAGAACCCGTTAAATCTCCTATCGTTACGACGGAAGAAATTATCCGTAATGCCATCCCGCAAGGTTACCGCGAAAAGAGAATTGATCTGGATTTTGATGATACTAATCTTTCGGATATCCTTTTAATTATGGGGGATGCCGGCAATATGAATATCGTTCTGGATCCGGCGTTAAAAAGCAACACGCTGGATCTTCATCTTAAGCAGATCAAATTGGAAGACGCCCTTTTATTGGTGGCCAATTCGTACGATCTTGGTTTTAAATTGGTCGGGAATGCGTTGTTTATCACGGAAAAGGAAAAACTCCGTTTCGAAAACAAAATATCCAGGATTATCAAAGTCAAAAACATTAATGTCCAGGAAGCCAAACAACTGGTCGACGAACTGGCGGACAAGGTCAATGTCAGTGAAGAGTTAAACAGCCTGATTGTTATCGGCGATCCAGAAGATGTGGTCAATGTTGAGAAACTTGTCCGCGAAATTGATCAGCCTCAACCGCAGGTTGTGCTGGAAGCCAAGATTATAGAAGTGAATAAAGATGCGTTGAAAGATCTCGGGATAGACTGGTCGGATCAGGTTAACCTATTGTATCAGGAAAGCGGACGGCCGCAGGACTTTGATGACGTGGAAGAGTCTTCATCGCCGATTTATCGAATTGCACAAATCCAGCGGAACCCGCTTCAGTTTGCATCGACCATCCGTATGCTTGAACAGCAAAACAAGGCCAAGGTCTTATCTGCGCCGCGAGTCACCACATTAAACGGCAAGGAAGCTGTCATCTTTGTCGGAGATGAAGTCCCATATACAATCACGAATATTACCGGCGGGGTCGTGACTAATGATGTCAGATTCGTTGAGCCGGGAATCCGTTTAAGGATTACACCATCGATCATTGAAGACGGATTTGTCGTCATGAAAGTTGAACCTGAAGTTAGCTTTATCGTCACTTTCAGAGGGCCGAATGATGAATTCCCTCAAGTCAGAACCCGTGAGGCAACAGCGCATGTGCGGGTCAACAACAAACAACCATTTGTTTTGGGCGGTATTCTTAACCAGGAAGATAAACAAAGTTTGTTTAAAGTGCCGTTCTTTGGCAAACTTCCTTTATTCGGTAACCTCTTCAGTTATGAAAAGAGTACGGCGGTTGATACGGAATTGATCATAACCGTAGTGCCCACGGTTGTTCACGGGCAGGAATAGAGTTTCCGTCAATACTGATTTAAGAAAACCCCACTTCAAATGAGTGGGGTTTTTTTATATAATGCATTGTATTAATATTAACTTATAATATAACCATGAAGTCATTATCTGAAAAAGGATTTACACTTATTGAAGCCATGGTTGGCGCGGTGGTCATCACGCTGATCAGCCTGGCGACATGGACCGCCGTCACGGTCATGACCAAATCGGATGAATTATCACGTAACCGGTTAAACGCCGTAAACTTACTGCAGCAAAGCCAGGAGGAAATCCGCCGGGTAGCCCAGATTGATTCAATCTTTGATACTCTTGAAACCTGCCAGTTCCCTGATCCGAATAACCCGCCGGCGAATACGTGCGGTTTGTCCTCTATTACGACAGCATTTCCCGGTTATGCCCGTACCGTAAGCGTAAATCGTGAGAATGGAAGCACCGAATTAAAAAGGGTGTTAACGACCGTACAATGGAATGAGTCTGGCGGAACAAAACAGATGCAGTCATTAATTCTACTTTCTCGGCCTCCTGAACCGTTAGCCGGAAATTTAATCGGGTTTGTCAGTTCCCAGAGCCAGTCGGCAACACCCTTAAGCGGAATCGCGATCAAGATTGATTCCAATGGTTCGACCGCTTCATATACCACGACTTCTGCAGGGGCTGTTGATTCTAAAGGGGCCAACTTTAATTTCGCTGACGTAGTCTCCGGAAAATTTATTTTACCGGCCGGTTCATATACGTTGTCGGTAAATGATAACAGGTTTTTTCCATACATTCATCCGGTGTCGATTGTCGTTCCTTCAAATGGAGAAATATTTGTGGCCTTTGAGTTGGAATCCAAGCCGGATAACGCGGTTATCTTCGGGAATGTCATCAATCTTGCAAACGGAGCCGTTTTAAATTCTTTTAGCGGAGGGTTGATCAATTTATACCAAAATGGGGCACGCCTGAATCAGACGGCGAACCAAAGAAGTTATTCGTTTTCCATTCCATTCAACAGCTCTACCCCGCAAGAATTCACCTTGAACACCCAGGATGCCTTTCGGGCCGGATTTGCGTATTCGGTCGCCGGCGGAGGGTTGCCCTCATGCCAATTCTTATTAAATAGAGAAGGGTATTCAACATCGGTCGTTCAATCAGACAGCAGCCTTGTCTGCAGCAACCCCTACAACGGAAACGTTGCGTCTGACAGAATTAATGTCTTTCCAGGAGATTCGCTTCGGGTGGATTTGCCGGTTGTGCCTGTTCCGGAAGTTTTTATTACCGGACGGGTGGTTACATCTTCAGGAAACCCTATCCCCAATGCGACGATTCGGGCGCGATGGCCCCGGAGTGACGGCAGTTATGATTGGATGAAACAAGGCGTTTTACAGACGGTGACGACTAATTCTGCCGGACAATTTACGTTTAGCGTTCCGGCTGTACAGGGGATGTTTCCCAATTCGAATCCGACCAGTAATTTTCTTCAGGTTTGGGCGGTTGCGGGTGTGCCGGTGCTGACCTGTTGTAATATCGTTCAAAATGAACAACGGAACAGCCCGACACAATATATCGGTCCGTTATTCCCGTCAGATCCGGTTCGGAATATCGGAGATTTGGTGATTACGGTTGTGGACAAGCAGTGCGGAAATGTGGGTGGAAATGTTATTGATGATTTTACCAAAAATAATCTTCCCAGCGTTAATGTAACAGTTTCGGCGTCAGACACCACAGACGCGATGGGACAATACTTAATTGAATGTACGAGCAGTCAAACAGGATATCGAATTGAAACAGGGCAGTACCGATTTACCGGACAGAGAAATGGGTATTATACCAATCAGTCTGCAGGAAATGACCAATATGTCCGCCGTGGTTCAAATGGAAATGATGTTCAGATATTGACAGATACCGTAGCTGATTATGATGCGCGCTTATGGCCGGTTGGTGCTGGGAACATCAATGTGACCGTCATTGACCAGACAACTGGTCAGACAATGAATGGAGTCAATGTGATTTTTAATCCGTATTTCGGCCCGAATGTGATTCGTACAACAACCGGTGGGGTTGTTAATTTTGTTAATGTTCCAGAAACCTGGCCGCCGACAGGAATTCCGAATGACGGGTATTATCAATTGTCACCCAAAAACCATGCCATTGAAATCAACCATGATCCGGCCAATTATCAGCCGCATGTGGAGGTTATCTCTGATTTCAGCGCGGGTGAAACTCTCAATATTACAATTATGTTAAGACGAAACGGCGGGGTTTAAGATGCGTTTAAGTCAGTTTGAACAAAGAGGATTTACCCTGATTGAGATGCTGACGGTGCTGGTTATACTTATGATTCTCGGAGGGGTTTTTTATACGGTGTTTGTGACCAACTGGTCTGCGTTTGAAGACAGGATTGCCCGGACGAATTTGTGGCAGGAAGCCAATGAAATAATTGAGACAATGACGGCGGATGGCCGGTTTGCCCAGACGATTGATGTATTTTCAGACGGTAGCGGCAATAAATCGGCGGTCCTTAACGATAGTTTTAATCAACCGGTGGCCACGTATCTAATCACCTCGGACGGGCGATTTCAGATTAATAAGAACGGGGTGATCAAGACTCTATCCGGCCATATCAATCCCGGTCAGTCGGTTTTCACAAAGCAAGGGCGGGGGTTAAGAGTAGAGTTGGGTCTTGAAGATGTGATATTCAAACGGACCATTAATGTCGATACATCAACCGAGATTTTTCCTAGAAACTAATATGGTAAAATGTTAAAAAAGTTAAGACATTCACAATCGGGGTATATTCTGCTGTCAGCGGTTTTTATTGCGTTGTTCCTTTCGTTGCTGATGGGCGCAGCTTTTCTGAAAACGAACAGCCAATTACGCGTAACGCATCAGCGTCAAAATGTTCAGCAGGCGTTTTATGCTGCAGAAGCGGGCATAGACCGGGCTATATATGAACTGAGAAGGAATCCGGATTGGCAGCCGGGCGTCGGTGGAAATCCAGCGGTCATCAACGAACAGTTAAATGCAGTCGGCGGGGACGATTCAACCGCCATTGGGTTTTATTCGCTGGAAGTCCTTGATGGTGGGTTCTTGACAAACTTGGGGGAATCGCGCTGGGTCAGGTCTGTCGGCCGTGATGCGTTAACCGACCTTCCCAGGATTATTATCGCCAGAATACTGATTGATGATCCCAGCCGGTTCTTACTTTCAACTCCCGGGGCATTACGTTTTAAAAGCGGTTCCCAGATTGATGCGGATATCTTGGGCAAAGATTTGTATTTTGATGTCAATGTTACTCTTCCCGAGGATGAACGGATGATAACGGTAAACGGGGATGTACTTTATATCAACGAGATAAATCCGAACAATCCGGCGTCCGATCCGTACATAAATATTAATGGAGATGTGGAAAAATATCCATCCATTACTTTTCCCGGTGTAGATTTATCCCGTTATAGTAATTTGGCGGCGAGCCATTCTCCGTTAGAGGGGTACAGTACCGATGGGGATTTGAACGTAGACCTGGAAAATCTGAGTCAGTTAAATAGTGACCCGGCTTTTAGTCCGGTGATCATTTATGCCGCCGGGGATATCCATATTTCCGGTGAATTCGGCCGTTCAGTCCTTATTGTTGCCGGAGGGAATATTTTTATTGAAGGCGACATTATTCCCGATCAAAATGCCGGATTATCGGTTACACCAAACATTGGGTTATTTGCCAAGCAGGATGTGGTCATCGCGGACGGAGTTATTCCGGCCGGAGGAGATTTGGAACTCGAGGCCTTTGTCATTGCTGATGGCGGAGGCAGTTCAAAAGGGGAGTTCAGGGCAGAAAGTTCTGTCGGATTAGGAACATTTGATTTTAAAGGGGCTATCTCGGTTAGAGGTGAAGGCGGAAATAAAACAGGTATAGACTTAAGTATATTCTCTGTGCGTAATTATTCTCATAATCCCAACTTGAGTGTGCCGTTTTCTCCGTTTATTGCCAATATAATCTCCTGGCAGGAAGCAAACCTGGATGCTCCGTTTCCACCAGCCATTCCATAAAAATATGAAAAAGTCTGTGAGCAGAGGATATTCAGGTGAGGACCGCAGAATCGATAAATTTTTCAGTTTGTCGATTGATCTCCTGTGCCTCGCTTCTTTGGACGGATTTTTTATCGACGTAAATCCGGCCTTTGTTAAAACTTTAGGTTATTCCAAGGAAGAACTTCTTTCTGTACGCTTTATTGAATTTGTCCACGAGGATGATAGACAATCGACAATGGACGAATTGAAAAAGCTTTCACAAGGCAAAGAGACGTTATATTTCGAGAACAGGTACCGCTGCAAAGACGGAAAATTTAAATGGTTGGGTTGGACCTGCCCTGCTCCCAAATCCCAAACCGGACTGTTGTATGCTGTGGCCCGTGATTTGACCAAATATAAAGAATCTGAGGAGGCCTTAAAGAAATCACAGTCTGAATTAATGATCCAGAAGAAATCGTTAGAAAAGAAGAACATCGCCCTTCAGGAAATATTGGCGCAGATTGAATTGGAGAAAAAACAACTGAAAAGCGAAATTGTCGCCAATATAGAAGAATTATTTTTCCCGTTATTACAAAAATTAAAACATAAGGGCGGGAAGATTGATCCTGTGCAAATCAGTATGTTGGAAAAAAATCTCAAATCGATAACCGCATCTTTTGGACATAAGATATCAAACAAACAGCTTAAACTCACGCCAAAAGAAATCGAAATATGCAATATGATCAAAAATGACCTCAGCAGTAAAGCTATTGCCCAAACTTTGAATATCTCATTAAGAACCGTTGATAATCACCGGAATCATATCCGGAGTAAGCTGGGGTTATCCGGCAAGAACTCCAATCTGATCACTTTTCTCAAAAGTCTATAAATTTCAAATTGTTAGATCAATTATGAAATGCCTATATTTTATGAGTATTATGTAGGTATTCATACCTTGTTGTCAATTCTCAGATCGTTTTGTACTATATAAGAAAAGTATCCATTTTAAAGAGTGAGGTGGAAATGAATCCGAAAATATTAATTATTGACAGGAGTGAGCATTTTATTGAGTTGATATGTATCCGTCTTTTGAATTACGGTTATAATAATTTTAAAACAGCCAAGTGCGGCCGGGATGGGTTGAAGATTGTCGATTTTGAAAGCCCGGACATTGTGATCCTTGAAACACGGTTAGAGGACATTCCTGGGTTAAAAGTATGTGAATTAATTAAAGAGATTCACGGTTCGAATGTTAAGGTTATTATTATGTCGGGATTAGCGGAACCAAGCCAGATGACCCAGGCAAAAGCGGCCGGGGCTGATGAGTATGTATTCAAGACATTTGATTGTGTGGAAATTTTGATTGCGGTGAAGAAACTGATCGCTGAGATGAATGTGCCTGTATCATAATCGGATCATTTTTTTGTACCAGCCAAGAAAGTAACTATATTTTTTTTGTTGTTGTCTTTTGCGATATCAAGGGCCGTTTTACCATTAACCGCGATTGTTGTGTCCGCCCCGTGTTTGGTTAAATATTTAACAATTTCAAACTGCACTTTTAAGTCCCTATCCGGATTACTCACTACTTCAATTAAAGCAGTCCTGCCGTCAGTGTTTTTAAAGTTGACCTTGGCTTTCTTCTTGAGTAATAAATTTACAATGTCTATTTGTCCCCACCAACAGGCCTCCATCAGCAGGGTTTTGTTGTTTTTTCCCAAACGATCCGGATTTTTTTCATTCTTCATTAAGTATTTAAAAGTTTCTATATGGCCTCCACGGGCGGTTTTGAAAATCGTTTCCGGATTGACCGGGGAATCATTTTTTATCAGAATTTTTAATATATCTAAATGACCTTTATAGGCGGCGATATCAGCAGCTGTTTCGATATCGTTGGGAGAATTTGACCAGCCGTTTAATTTTGCATCAGCTCCGGATTTAAGTAATAATTCGACCAATTCTTTATTCCCCTTATAGGCGGCGCACATTAATGGGGTCCAGCTCCAATCAATTAAGAAATTTCTTTCTTTGCGTTTAAATCCGTAGACATTAGGATCTGCCCCGGATTCGATAAGTTTCGCTGCCGACCGGTGAAACCCCAACATAATGGCGTTGTTCAGCAGGCTGGTATTAAAAGAGCTGAGATGATTGACGTCAGCGCCGTTTTTGATTAGTACGTCCATGGTTTCTATCTGCTCACCCGCCACGGCTGCACCCAGGGCATTATTTAGGGTCTGTTTGTTGATTCCTTTTTTTATAAAGGAATTTATACTTTCCAGGTTGCCTGCGCGGGCAGCCGTATAAATACTCTCAGAGGTATATTGCGCGAAGGCAATCTCGGAGGGGACAAACCAAATCAGGAATAGTGAGATTATTAGATTTTGTATTTTCATAGGATTGATATCATTTGTATTCTACACAGGACATTTCATGTGGTCAATTTGAAGTTAATGAAATCGTTCTTGAGTTATTACATCTGTGCTTGTAATTACTTAATCACCGCGTTAAAATAACTAAGTATTTGAACCAACCATTAAAGTTATTTGCAGGAGGATTACAAATGCCTAAAATTTTTATACTAATCATGCTAGCTTTAACGTTTACATTACCAGTTTCAGCCCAGGATAAAATACCTGATGGAGAGAACAAAACTTTTTATTCCAATGGTGTCCTTGAAAGTGTGGGATATTATAAAAATGGAAAATTAGAAGGGGAAACATTAGGTTATCACCCAAACGGTAATTTATTCCTAAAGGGTAATTTTGTTAATGGGCTTAGAGAAGGTCTTCAGAAAATTTATTTTAAGAACGGCCAATTGATGGAAGAAAGTTCGTTCAAGAAAGGCGGTTATGACGGTTTGAGCAAGCGGTTTTACAGCAACGGGACATTAAAAGCTGAACGTAGATACCGCGAAGGGAAATTAAACGGTTCTTTTAAGGAATATTACCGCAATGGACAAATCAAAGTGGAAGGCAAGGCCAAAAATGGGGTTTTACATGGGTTGATCAAACGGTATGATGAAGAAGGCCGGATAGTTTACAAAGGCAATTTCAGTGACGGTCAGAATTCCGGACCGTATTCCCGTTATTATTCCAGCGGATCAATACGAGAAACCTGTGAAATGAAGACGCTCAATAACACTGAGGCCAGAAGGGATTGTGAACAGTTTCAGGATCAATCGGGAGAAACAATCGCAAAGTACTACCAGTTGCTTTATAAACAAAACGATTCTGAAACACTGATAAAGACTTTTATTAATAATGAAATGGTCAAAGAAGAAACAATCAACCATTCAGAATTATAATATTAAATATTGTTGAAAATTATGATTAAGGCAGCTTAATTCCAATTAAGCTGCCTTTTTCATGTCTGAAAATAAAAGGACAGATCATAAGAATTAGTGTATGATAGGTTTTTATTTGTTGGTTTTAACCAGTTAAAGGCCGCCATCTTTGATGGCGAGTCCACCGTTGCTTTGCATCGGTGAGATCTCGCCGAAGGCGGACCTCGTCATTTCCACCGTAAAAGGGAATGAAGAAAAATGAACGGGAGCTTTTAATGGAAATTGGTATCGTTGGACTGCCTAATGTCGGCAAATCATCCTTATTTAATGCGTTAACAGGAGCGGGAATTGCGGCGGAAAATTTTCCTTTTACGACGATTGAACCTAATGTCGGGATCGTTCCCCTGCCCGATCAAAGGTTAGAACATCTGAGTACGGAATTTAAAAGCGTTAAAACGACCCCGGCCGGGATCCGATTTGTGGACATCGCGGGTTTAGTGAAAGGGGCAAGCCAGGGAGAGGGCCTAGGGAATAAGTTTTTGGCTAATATCCGGCAGGTAGATGCGATCGTCCATGTAATCCGGTGTTTTAAAGATGAAAACGTGGTGAATGTTATGGGGGATCTTGATCCAATAAATGCCGCTGACACCATTGAAACTGAACTCTTGTTGGCTGATATTCAACAGGCCGAGAAGGCCCTGGAAAGACTGCGAAAAATGGCAAAATCAGGGGAAAAGGAAGCCAAGGATAATTATGCCCAGATGGAGGATATACTTAAGGGTTTTAATGAAGGTAAGTCAGCGAGGTTAATGAAAATCCCTGAAGAAATTTTAAAAGAATACCAGTTTTTGACCAGCAAACCTGTTTTGTATGTTGCGAATACAGATGAGTCCGGGCCGGATGAATCAGTGATGAAACCGTTGAGAGAACGTGCGACTAAAGAAAAGGCCGGGATTATCGACATATGTACCAAAATTGAGGCCGAGATTTTAGAATTGCCTGAAGAAGAACGAACGACATATTATCAAGAGGCCGGCATTGTCACTCCAGGGCTGGCAAAATTAGCGCGGGCCGGGCAAGAATTATTGGGGTTAATTTGTTTTTTTACGGCCGGCGAGAAGGAATCCCGGGCATGGCTGATCCCTAAAGGGACAACGGCGGTTAAATCAGCCGGAAAGATTCATACGGATATTGAACGTGGGTTTATCCGGGCAGAAATATATAAATATGACGATTTTAAACAACTAGGTTCTTACAAGAATGTGCAGGCGAAAAATTTAGTCACCCTCGAAGGAAAAGATTATGAAATGAAAGACGGGGACATTGTTTATTTCCGTTTCAGTGTTTGACCGGGTCGAGTGTTATGAATTCCAGAGTTATAGCCCATATGGACATGGACGCATTTTTTGCGGCGGTGGAGCAAAGAGATAATCCGTCGCTGAAAGGGAAGCCCGTCATTATCGGGGCCGATCCGAGGAATGGCCACGGCCGCGGCGTTGTTGCCACCTGTTCGTATGAAGCCAGAAAATTCAAAATCCATTCCGCCATGCCGATCTCCCTAGCCTACCAACGATGTCCGCATGGAATTTATCTGCGGGGAGACCATCGTAAATACAGCCGTGTTTCCAAAGAAATATTTAAGATATTATATGATTTTACCCCCGATATCCAGCCGGTCAGCATCGATGAAGCTTTCATGGATTTAACCGGATGTATTCATTTTTATGGCACGGCGGTCAATACCGGCCAGAAGATTAAACAAAGAATTTCAAAAGAAACCGGGCTGACAGCATCGATCGGGATCGCGCCCAATAAAATGGTGGCCAAGATTTGTTCCGATTATTGTAAGCCCGATGGTCTTTTAGAAATAAAGGAAGATAATTTGCTTACGTTTTTGTGGAGTCTGCCCGTTGGGAAAATTTGGGGTGTAGGCCAACATACCCAGACCGTCTTGAATCAAATGAACATTAAAAAAGTCGGAGATCTTGCCAAGACTCCGCTAGACGTATTGGTGAACAAATTTGGCGCGCATGGAGAACATCTGCACCGGTTATCAAACGGAATTGATGAACGCGGGGTTGTTGTCGACAATGAAATAAAATCCGTTAGCCATGAGCATACGTTTGATCAGGACACTTCGGACAAAGATGATGTTTTGAACCAAATCTTATATTTATGCGAAAAGACTTCCCGCCGGTTAAGAAAGTATGATTTAAAAGGAAAAACCGTTACGCTTAAGATACGCCTCAAGGGATTTAAGACGTATAGTCGAGCCGTTACTATGGCCCAAAGGGTCAATTTTTCCGACATCATATATCGGACATCATTGGCCTTGTTTAATGAATTCTATAAACCGGGTATGTATATTCGTCTGATCGGGGTAAGAGTTTCCAATTTCGAAGATCCCTACGTTCAAGACAGTTTATTCGAGGATTCGAAAACCCGGAAAGATGAAGATTTGCACAAGGCCTTTGATCAAATAAAGGATAAATATGGGGAAAAAGCGATCCGGCGGGGTATTAACAAAAGATACTAATCGATGGGCGTTATTTATTATTCTGTTGTGTTCCGGATGTTGTTCAGTGATGCAGGACATCGCGCAAAGACCAATTTTTCCGATTGTCGGTAGTTGGGTTTATCAAAATCAAGCGGCGGGACCGATGATCCTGACGTTTACGAATGACCATCGGTATTTAGTCGATTTTGATGGCGACGGGCAGGAAGATATATGGGGAAAGTATGAACTCCTTCGAAACCGGATCAGGATGGATTACGAAGACGCGGTTAATTCGACGGATTGTTTTACGCCAGGGTATTATTTATTCAATATCAAGAAAGATGAACTTGTTTTTCATCTTGTCGCCGATCAATGTATTCCAAGGCGTTTGTCTTTAAATATTCCCCGAACTAGACATCATTCCTATCAGTAGTATGATATACTTTATGAAAGAAAATTTTTTTACTAAGTTTTTGTTAATCATAGCAATCGTTGGTTTTCTGTCGGGGTGTGAAAGTTTTGAAGTTTACCCCGGAGGACTGCCGGTTGAACGACCATCCGAATAATAATTGCAGAAAGGGTTTTTATGATCAAGGCAGATTTAGACAGACAGTTAATGATTCATTTAAAAGATACCGCCGGGACTTTGGCCGAAGTATTAAGCGTTGTATCATCCTCAAGCATCAATATCATTGCATTGTGCGCTTATGCGATTGAAGGGATGGTGGCTATTATGTTTGTCTCCGAAGACAATAATGCGGCCAAGACTTTGTTGGAAAAAAAGGGGTTTGATGTCCAGGAAGAAGAAGTGGTCCTGTTGACATTGGATAACCGTCCAGGGGCTTTGCAGGAAGTGACAAACAAGATCGCTGAAGCCGGCATCGACCTGACTTTAATGTACGGGAGCACGGATAAAAGTGCGGAACGAAGCCCGATTGTTTTAATATCGAGAAACAATCTTGATGTTATGATGTTGATAAAAATGGAAATGGAACGTTTTTAAGTGATGCTGCAGCCATGGAAAATAAATGGGTTCTCGCCAATCTTTTGGGAAGGTTAATTCTGATTAATGTGGTTCCGTTTTTTTTGGTGTTTCATCTGGTGATGCAGCGCCGCCGGGCGGAAAACGATTCTGCCAGTCAGGTCAAATTGATCGCCGGCGAGCTTAAAATTGTAGGGATTTTCGGATATTTTATAATTCTTTCGATCTATTTTTTTTCTATTCCGGTTTTAGAATATATGAATGTCGGTTCGGGGTATAATATCCGGTATGTGCAGCCGGATCCATATACGGTTTATTTGATCGCAACGGTATCTTTTTATCTTGTTTGTTCAGGGATTTACTTAAGGGTATATAAATATTGGGCGTTTCGGTTGGCCATCTTATTAATCATTTTACTTCTCTTTTATGCCTTTTCCTCCATCCTTCATTACGGGTTAATTTCTTTAGTGCCGGTTATATTGTTTGCTTATTTTTTATATCGATTGACCAGGGAAGAGCTGGTGACAGAGTTACAGAACAATCAGACATGACAGAATTTGACGAACCGCAAGAATCTATATAATCAAAATTGAAAATGTTTTTATGGAATTACCGTTTTTTATTAAAATAATGATCGTTCAGTTCAGATTGTAGGTATGAAAAGGCTTCATCCACATCATCAAAAATTTTGAAGAGATCTAAATCTTCTGGGCTGATCATTCCCCAGCGCGCTAATGCTTTAAAGTTGATCACTTCTTCCCAATAATCCTTCCCAAAGAGTACAATGGGCATATATTTCTTTGTTTTTTCAGTTTGAATAATGGTCAGCAGTTCAAACAATTCATCAAAAGTCCCAAAGCCGCCTGGAAAAACGATCAGGGCTTTGGCCAAATAGAAAAACCAGAATTTACGGATAAAGAAATAATGAAATTCGAATGATATTTCTTTGGTCTGATAAATATTTGGGTTTTGTTCCATGGGCAAGCTGATATTGAGGCCGATGGATTTACCGTTGGCTTTTTTGGCGCCTCGGTTGGCAGCTTCCATAATGCCGGGGCCACCGCCTGTGCACACTAAGAAGTTTTCGTTTTTTATACTTGAATGTTGAAACCAATGGGTTAATTTCTCCGCAAGGGAGACGGCATCTTCATAATAACGTGACATGAGAAGATTACTTTCTGCATTTTCGAGCGACTTTTTGAGTGCCGCTGAGGGGTTCTTTGATGATTTGAATATTTTTTCTGTTTCCTTAAATTGTTTTTTGGCCTCGGATCGGGGAAGGGTGCGGGCTGATCCAAAAAATACAACCGTGTTGTGGATCCTGTACTGTCTTAGCCGCTCTCTGGGTTCAACCATTTCGGTCAGTACCCGGATGGTTCTGGCGGAAGGACTGTTTAAGAAGTCATAGTTATTATATGCTTTTATAAATCCGTGATTATTTAGCTTTTTTGATGCTGGCATGGGAGCTCCTTTAATATTTAGTGATTGTCCGCAGATATTATACTACGATTGTTTAGAGTGGATATACAAAGTTAGCTTAATTATCGTGGGATTGTTTTCGCTTGTGAATAGACATTCTTTTGGCTAAAATGAAAATTCACTTAATTCCTAAATAATCTGATTTCAAATATTTAGTCAGTGCCAGAGAGAATGGATAAACAGGTCGTAGAAAGAAACTGATGGATAGGGCTCAACATATCAAAAAACCTGCCACTTTTAAAGTTTTTCCTTGGATTGTTGTTTCATTTCTAATTTGGCTTTATTGTTTTCGCGGCTTCATTACCGGGAGGTTAGTTTTTGCTTCGGATGCCGTGGCTTATTACCAGCATATCAAGTTCTTCATTGATAATATGCTCAGGGGGATTTATCCTTTCTGGGACCCATCCATTAACAGCGGTGTGCCGAATGAATTCTTTTTGCGTCGAATGGGATCGTTTAATCCGTTTTTTATGATTATTGTTGGACTGCGTAAAATGGGTATGCCTCATTTGATGGCCTACAACTGGTACCTTTCCATCTATTATTTTGCGGGAGCGATTGGGTTCTATCAATTATCGAGAGTGATTTTTAAAAGAACGCATACCGCCTATTTATCCTTTTTAATTTTGTTGTTCTCTTCACTGGGAACCCGTCAGTTTGATTCTTATATAATTTTGGTCTTTGTTCCGTTGGTGTGGTTCTTTTATTTTTTGGTTTCTTTTGGACAAAAACAGCAGAAGTACAGTCTCGTAGGGATTATTTTTTGTTTAATGAACCTTGCCACAACATATATCCCACTTTATTTTTTGGTGATTTTTGCCAGCTTTATTCTGTTTGCTATACCCATTTACCCAAAGGAAACGGTACAGTTTATAAAGAACAGTTTTTCATTTTTAAAACATACTAAACTATTTTCAGGTTTGTGTGTGGCAGCGTTACTGGTATCGTTAATCCCCGGGATTATGATATTCCGGAGCGCCGGAAATTCGGAGTTTGTCATGCCCAGAAGAGGTGTCACCGCCGGATCGGAACATGCTCTCGAAGTGGGAAAGCAAACGATCACGGAATGGGCCGTATTAGAAGAGCTGGTCTATACCAGTGCTTTTGTCGATTTAAGAAAGTTTAAATTCGCGATTATCTTTTTTCCCGGGATCATTTATTTAATATTAATGCTGGGAACCATAGCTAGGATTAATAGGAAATTATTGCTTTTGTTTTGTTGGGGGCTATTTCTATTGCTGCTCAGTATGCCTGGAATGACGCCACTTTATGAATTTCTTCATGATCACATTTCTTTTTTTAAGTACTTTAGAAATCTCCACTGGTTTTTTTGGCTGGCGATACTTCCCATATTTGTGTTGTTTGCCGTTGGACTTTTTGATCAGTTGATTAGCCTGAAGACAGAATCAAACCCCCGGAAAATGTGGTTAATTTCCTATGTCATTTTGATCCACTCTTTATTTGCTGTCGGGGTTTTCATCTTGGGTAACACAATAATAACAACATACGTGGTTATCGTTCTCAGTCTGATTTTTTTTATCATGTCTTTTAGCAAGATTTTATCTGGAAGATTTCATGCGATATGTTTTATTTTAACTCTACTGGTCGTTGCTCAATCCATGGAAGTTTATAATTATCTGAACAGCAATGCCATACGTAGAAAAGGACTTTATAAAGGGGACATTGTTTATGACCCTTACGAATATATCCGGAATGAGAACGTTGAATCAGGATCCGGAGGACAGGCCGCTAGTTTATATTATTCTCTTCGAAATTATAACGATCTTTATTCTAACGTAAGCGGTGAAGCGCTTTTTGGATATAAAAATAATAGTTTTATTGTTTATGACTCTGCAGAATATATGGATGCTGCTTCACCAGATTATAAAAAAATTGAATACATATTTAAGAATAAATCTAATCATGCCTTTATTCATTCCCATGTTAATCTTGAAGGGCTGAAAGCCAATTCAAAGAATGCGTATCAGGTTTTAACCGGAGATTCGGATCAGTCAGAAATTATAAATGCCCAAGTGGATTCAATAAAGATCAAGACTAATTTTCCGGGAGTAAAACTACTTGTTTTTAATAACGTTTTTCACAGGCAGTGGGGGGCCGTTCTCAACGGTATTCCAGTTGAAATTATCCCTGTCAATCTTGCTTTTCAGGGGGTTCTGCTTCCCGCAGGGGAAAACGTTCTTGAATTAAAATTCGGATCAGCTTTATATCGATGGTTGAACTATTTTATTCTCGCTTTATTCTATGGGATGTTTATGTTCTTACTTTTTGAATGGAGAAGGGAGTATCAAAACCAAAAGTCGGAATCAGTCTATGTTTAGGTTTTCTCAAGAAGGAAAATTAAGCGCGGTTATCTCTTCTATGGGATTTTTCTATTGCATCGTTTTACTAATCTTTGGATTATTTCTGAAAGATAACCAATCCATTGACACTGCTAAATTAAGAACTCTTAATCGGCTTATGCCGCCACTTACCGATTTAATAAAATCTGACCTGACAGGTCAGACTTTGGAAGACGAACAGATAGACAAATATTTGTTTTATTATACCAAGGTGTCTGATTACATCCCCAAGAATGCCGATGGATTTTATATGGAAGGTTATTGTCTGGCGCGAAAAAATCTTTTGGACCGTGCCGTGAAGGCCTATAAGCGTTCTATTGAACTTAATCCGCAATTTTTCTGGAGCCATTACAACTTAGGACAAGTTTATTTAAAGTTAAATCGGAAGGAATTGGCGCTTGAATCATTTCAAAGAGCGCTAAATATTAAACCTGAAAGTACCCTTAAAGTGATGCTGGCCTCAAAAGTTTTTCAGCAGTTATTAGCCCAGTTAGATCGCCCCCAGGAGGTTCTTCCGAATAATCTAAAAATGGCTTATAAAGAATGTTATCAGTTTATGATCATGACCAATGCATTAATCGCAGCCAGCCGTGAGGAAATTCCTGTTCAAATTTATAATCAATTAGGAGTTAAAATATTCTGAAATAATCAATTAATTGATTACAAAAATGCCCTGAATTTGTAATTAACAACAACGGGTATTTTTAGTATACTTGAAATGTATCTCAACAACGGAGGCGTTCGTGCAAAAATCATATGAAGTGCTGAAGAATGGCATTGAAAAGGTGGGGGCAAAATTAGTCGCGGCAAAATTGAATGTGTCGCAATCTCTGGTTTATAAATGGTGTCAGGATTCAGACGAGGCCAATAAAATAATTCCCAGCGGGGCGGCTAATCCTTTGGATAGGGTACAACAGATTTATGATGCGACCCAGGACCCTGAGATGATTAATTGGATTTGTCAGAAGGCGGATGGTTTTTTTGCTAGAAATCCCAAAGATAATGAATTTCCCACGATTGGGGCCAAAGTCTTAAAGAATGTCCATATGCTGATTAAAGAATTTTCCGAAGCCCTGGAGGCGATTTCACAATCGTATGATGAAGGGAAACGGATAACAAGAAAAGAATCCGACCGTATCCGGAAAGAATGGGAAGATTTGAAGTGTATCGGGGAAGGATTTGTCAGGGCCTGTGAATCAGGAAAATTCGAAAAGAATTGATTAATATAAATTTTAAGGAGGTTTTTTGATGAATCTCGACTTTATTGCATCAGCGGAACCACTGGGAAAGGTCTTTTGGTGTTGTGCGATTGGAGGGACGGCTTTCTTTATTATTCGATTGGTTATGATGCTTATCGGGCATGATTTTGATGCACCTATTGATGGTATGGATCATGATATTCATCTGGATACGCACTCGGATGCTGCCTTCCAAATGTTTTCAATCAATTCCGTGACCGCTTTTCTGATGATGTTCGGTTGGGGTGGATTAACAGCCTTTGTGCAATTTAAACTAGGTCCATCATTGTCGATCATCATTGCTTTTATAGTCGGTGTGGCGGCCATGTTTACAATTGCTACGTTATTTAAATTAGCCATGGGATTGGTTTCCAAGGGCGAGGTGTTTAAAATTGAGGAAACGGTTGGTCTTAATGCCAGTGTATATCAACGAATACCGGCTGACGGGGTGGGGAAGGTCAATGTGTCTTTACCTGGAGGGATTTTGCGGGAGCTGGATGCTGTTTCTGAAGGAAAAGTGGAAATTGAATCATTTAAAACAGTTAAAGTTATCAAGGTCGTCGATAATAAAACAATATCAGTAAGTAAGATATAGAAAGGGGTCAAAATGAATATTATGTCTTGGGGGATAGTTTTTTTTGTATTTTTAGTTTTCAGTTTTTTGGCTTTTCTTGCGTCCCGTTATAAACGTTGTCCTTCCAATGCCATCCTTGCGATTTACGGTAAGGTCGGAGAAGGGCAATCCGTTAAATGTTTTCATGGGGGCGGCGCCTTTGTCTGGCCGTTAATACAGGATGCCAAATTTCTTGATTTGACTCCAATGACGATCAATATCCCGCTTAAAGGAGCCTTATCGTTCCAAAATATTCGTATCAATGTGCCCAGTACATTCACAATTGCCATTGATACATCGAAAGATGCGATGAACAACGCCGCTGTGCGTTTGCTGGAACTTTCAACCACAGAAATCGAGAAAATGGCTTCGGAAATTATTTTTGGTCAACTGCGTTTGACTGTGGCCTCATTGACCATTGAGGAAATTAATCAGGATCGAGAACGATTTTTGCAGGCCATGCGTAATAATATTGAACCGGAATTGCGTAAAATAGGTTTGACATTAATCAACGTAAATATTACGGACATCACGGATGAGTCCGGTTATATCGAAAGTATTGGAAAAAAAGCGGCATCCACTGCAATCAATCAGGCTAAAATTGACGTCGCCGAACAGGACAAACTCGGGGATGTCGGGGCATCTCTGGCTGAAAAAGAACGCAGGATACAAGTGGCTAAGTTCAATGCCCAGGCAGTGGAAGGCGAGAATATGGCGAAAGCCAATATCGCCAATTATGATGCCGACCTAAAGGAAAAACAGGCGGGCGCTGATCAACGCGGTCAAGTGGCCATGCAAAATGCTGAAGCAGAAATTCAAAAAGCAAAGGCATTTGCAGAAACACGACGACTGGAAGCTGAACAAGTTGTCCCGAAAGAAATTGAAAAGCGTAAGATTGAAATTGATGCTGAAGCAGAGGCAGAAAAAAATCGGCGTGAAGCCAGAGGGGAAGCGGATGCGATAATTTCCATCAAATCAGCTGAAGCAGAAGGTATCAAGAAAGTTCTGGACGCAAAAGCAGAGGGGTATAACCAACTGGTCGCCTCCTGCGGGGCTAACGCTAAAGACGCGGCGACCATGCTTATTGTTGAAAAGTTGGAAGAAATTGTCAAGCTTCAAACGGAGGCCATCCGTAATATTAAAATTGATAAGATTACTGTTTGGGACAGTGGCAATGGAGAAAAGGGTAGTTCAACGGCTAATTTTATGAGTAATATGGTTAAAGCCTTGCCGGCCTTACATGATGTAGCGGGAATGGCCGGTGTTGATCTCCCTGACTATTTGGGTGAAGTCACATCCGAAAGAGGGCAAAATCCGAAGACTCCAAGACAGACTTCAGGGGGATCTCCCAAGAAGGATTCAAAGTCGGATAAAATAGATCAGTAATTTTTAATCGGATTTGTCTTAAATTTAAGGCCCTGCCTATTTTGGCAGGGTCTTTTTTTATAAGGGCAAAGAAGTGTATTTTAAGTCATTTGTTTTCAATGGTATATATTCCTTGCAAAAAACGACAATGTTGATTAAAATAATACACTTTATAATGAATTAGATTAATAGTAAATATTAACAATTTTAAAGAAAAGAGGAGCAGGACTATGAGGGGAAGTATTATTTTGATCGTGATCGTTTGCGCGGTGGTCGGGTTGTTTGCCTACAGTTACATATCCCAAGAACCAGCAGATGTTGGGAGTACCGAACAAACCCTTCAAGAGAAAATGGCGAAAGCCGGTGGTATGATAAAGGGTGACACCATCGAATTTTCACAAAAAGCAGAAAAACTTGCCCAAGAGGCAAAAGCCGGAACAGAGCAGATCGCTCAGAAAACAATGGAAACAATGGAAGAAAAGAAAGATACGGTCGCAAAGCTTGAAAATAAGCTTGAAGACGCAGCGATGAAGGTTGAACAACAAGCGATGGCCGTCACAACAACCGCGAAAGAAGCTGCGGATGGTTTGGCGATTAAAATTAGGGAACTTTTGGAAAAAGCGAGGGCGAATCTTGATAATGGTGATTATCAGCAAGCTACAGAATTTGCTCAAAACGTTCTGAAACTGGATCCGGCGTCAGTTGAAGCCAAAGGCATATTGGAAACAGCCAAAGAAAAACTTGCCGCCATAACCGCAGAAAAAGCTAATGAGTTTAAGACCGGTATTTCTGATAAAGTGGGTGAGGCAAAGGCCGCATTGGGTAATTTGGGTCAATAAATTCATCCGCCAAGATTGGAAAAATTTTAATTACATTTTTGTATAACTATCAGGATAGTTGCATTTTATTGAGAAGGAGGTAACCATGGAGGGAGTACTGGCAAAAATCAGCGAACTGGGTGTTCCATTTCTGGCGAATATTCTTGCCGCGATTATTATTTATGCTGTTGGTAAATGGGCGGCAGAAGTTTTGTCTAAGATTACCAATACGCTTATGACCAAGGCCAAGGTCGAAGCGGCTCTCGTCGGTTTTACCTCTAATCTAGTAAAATTTTCTGTACTCATTTTTACTATAATGGCGGCGATTGGAAAATTAGGGGTTCAGACGACTTCGTTTATTGCTGTATTAGGCGCTGCTGGTTTAGCGATTGGTATGGCCCTTCAAGGAACGCTTTCAAATTTTGCGGCCGGGGTCATGATTCTTTTCTTCAGACCGTTCAAATTAGGGGATTTTATTGAAGCTGCCGGCACTATGGGGACCGTTAAAGAAATTCAAATTTTTAATACAATCCTCTCTTCTCCGGATAACCGGAAAATTATAGTTCCCAATGCTCAAATCACATCAGGGATCATTACGAATTTTTCATCAATCGATAAAAGAAGAATTGATCTCGTTTTCAGTGTGTCCTATACAGATAATCTTCAAACCGCTAAGAAAGCACTGGCGGATTTGCTTAATTCCGATACAAGAATTCTGAAAGACCCTGCACCTGTCATTGCCGTAGCCGAATTGGCCGAAAGCAGTGTTGACCTTGTATGCCGTCCGTGGGTTAATCCGGCGGATTATTGGGGCGTCCGGTTTGATTTGGTTGAAAAAGGAAAGGCAGAGTTAGAAAAGGCGGGTTGCACGATTCCGTTTCCTCAGCGTGATGTGCATGTTATCCAGCAGGCAGAAAACGCATTACAATCAGCCTAATTTTAGATTTTTTTGCTTACTTAGCACCTTATTTTATTTCTTTAAGATAGGGTGCTTTTTTTGTTTGCCATTAAGACCTTAGAGCCTTCCTCCGATATATTTTTGGTCAGTGATTTTTTAACCAATTATCTTGTCTGCTCATTATCTTGGTTGTAGAATAATAAAAATTATAAGCACCAGATTTTATAAGGTCGCTATTTCTGATGGCGTCCCCTTCATATTCCATAAAAGGGAGTGAAGAAACAAACGGGAGGATTTATGAGCGATTATGTCCGGCGGAAAAGTTATTTAAGAGCAAATCGCTATCAAATACCAATCATTGGCTTAACTCTTATTCCGACGTTCATCTTTTGTGCTCTTTTGACGGTGTTTGTTTTGTTTGCTCACAGGGAACTTTTTGTTTATCTGAAATATGATATCAGCCTTAAGAATATTCAGTTGGTTAATAACAGCATTCTTTTCATCCTGGTTACCATCTGGACATTTTTCGCCATTGTTTACGTCTGGGCGAAGATTGTTTCGGGAAGATTGGTTGGGGCCTTTGAACGGATCACCCGGGAATTAGACCGCGTGATCGAAGGCCAGGATGTCGACCGTATTTACGCCAGGGAAGACGATTATATCGCCACGGTTTTACTTCCTAGAATAAATTATCTGATCAAAATGAGTAAGTCAGTCCAGGTCGTTCCGAACGTCAACCATTCTATAGGGAAAATATGATCAAGAGAAACTTAATAAGTTTTTCTGCCATCCTCATATTCATTTATTTGACGGTGCTGCCTGTCCATGCGAAGGTCAGTCCCGAAATAGAGGCCCAGACGGTTGAGGCAACATTGTTATGGGTAACCGTTATCGACCAAGGGTTGTATGAGCAAGGCTGGCTGCAGACGAGTGAACAGTTCCGGGAAATTGTGTCGAAAGAAGAATGGATCAAACAGTTAACCGATGTGCGCCTGCCTTTAGGAGAAGTGAAATCCCGTGAGGTTTATGATATTGGTTATTTTGGTAATATACCGAATCATCCCGGCATGGAGATGGTCGTTGTCCAGTTTCAAACGTCTTTTCACAATAAAGAACTTGCCTATGAAACCATTTCTCCGGTCCGGATCAAGGGCGGACCTTGGAAGATATCTGGTTATTACATTGCCGATTCTGTCGATATTAAAGACCAGTAATATGGTATGTATGAAAATTTTGAAAAAATCGATGGTTCACATCCGTGGCGTGAGGTAAGCCCGGAAGGGTACATTGATTATCCAGTCCGGTACCGAAAGGGAGGACGTGTATTATATTTCAATTTTCAACTGGCAAAAGAAATCGGACTCATCCCCAAGAACCACCCGCGACGGATCACCAAAAAACTCGAACAAACCATCCTAAAAACTTTCTCACTGCAGATTCTTAACGAATATGATTGGGAAAACCGACGGTCATTTCCCAAAGACGGTTATGAAGATCGACTGTACATGGCCACACGTTATTTGCAGACCCAGCATGAAAACAAAAAAGGGGCTACTTCCGGAGACGGACGCAGTATCTGGAACGGATGTGTTAAAACCAAATCCAGGATATATGACATTTCCAGTTGCGGAACCGGAAATACAATTCTCTCACCGGGAGCTCAGGAATCCCCAGAGCCTATTCAAACCGGGAGTTTAGAATATGGGTATGCCTCGGGCCTGGCGGATTTGGATGAAATGCTGGGAGGAGCCGTTATGTCAGAGATTTTTTTTAGAGAAGGATATCCTTCTGAACGGAGCCTCACGGTCATTGAATATCCCAATAAGATTGGGCTTGGTGTGCGCACTGCTCCTAATTTAATCCGACCGGCCCATTTTTTCAGATATCTGAAATCAGGGCAAATTGAAGAGTTAAAAAAATCGTATGAGTATTTCCTGGAGCGCCAGGAAAATAACCGGGTTTACGATCTTCCGAAAAGCGGAAAAGCCCGCTATACAAAAGCCCTGGAGTATATCACACAAACACATGCGAAGCTGGCGGCGGTGATGGAAGAGGAGTATATTTTTAATTGGCTTTCCTGGGACGGGGATAATATGCTGGCCAGCGGGGCTTTACTGGATTATGGTTCCATTCGCCAGTTCGCGGCCAAACATAATAAATACCGGTATGAAGATGTGGACCGTTACTCCACGACATTGACCGAACAGCGTTTTTGGGCCCGGAAAATCATCCAGACATTTATCCAACTGACGGATTTTATCATTACCGGTGAAAAACAGAGCCTTGAAGAGTTTGACAGTGACAAACGTCTTGAATTATTTGATCAGAAATTTGAATCGGAGCGCCGCCGGCGTATGTTATGGAAAATCGGATTCACTCCGGTACAGATTGATCGATTGGAAGATAAACATCAGGACAAAGTCGAAGCGTTTCGTAAAGTCCTTAACTATTTTGAACATGTCAAGACATCATCAGGTGAAGAGGTTGTCCCTGACGGGATTGACCATCCGCCGGTTTTTCTGGTGCGGCACATCCTGCGATTTTTGCCGGTTTTTATTCTCAAGCATTTTCATTCGGCCCAGTGGCCGGTGATGGAGGAAGAAGATTTTTGTAAAATCATGGCTGCTTCTTATGTTGATGAAAAGGATTTGGTCTTGAACGATTACCGCAAAAAAAAGGCTATTGAATTTCAACAGCTTTACAGCCAATTAATCCGGACAGCCGGAAAAAATACCAAGAAAGTACTGCAGAAAATAGCCAGCCGGTCCAGTGTTATCAATTATGAATACCGGAAAACCGGTGACGGGCTGACCTGGATCATTAATGAAGCGATCCTGGCCAGACGGCGGATGGATGTTAACGAACTTCAGGACGCGATCGAGCGATTTATTCAGTCACAGGTCCTTGTCCCGGGAAAATGGAAACCGATCAAAGAAAAGGACCTACACGGAAGAACCATGAAATCACGCCTCCTGCAGAAAATGCAGGAAAATCTACAGATTTATTCCGAGAAAATCTGATCTAGCGGAAATTGTCCAACCGGAAATTTATTTTTTAAATTTAAAATATCTTGTGTTATAATGACCTCTTTCTAAATCGGCAACGGGAAAACGACAATGATCAGTGCGAATAATATAGGGCTTCAATACGGGTCAAGAAAACTTTTTGACGGGGTCAATATCACATTTTCTCCAGGGAACTGTTACGGGTTAATTGGAGCGAACGGTTCGGGTAAATCCACTTTTTTGAAGATTTTATCTGGAGAAATTGAATCGACCACAGGGGAGGTTGTGATCGGCTCCGGGAAGCGGATGTCTGTGCTTAAACAGGATCAGTATGCCTATGACGAGTATGATGTTCTTACGACGGTCATGATGGGGCATAAAAGGCTGTATAGCGTCATGATCGAAAAGGACGCAATTTATGCCAAGCCGGATTTTTCAGACGCGGACGGGATCAGGGCCTCGGAACTGGAAGGGGAATTTGCCGAGATGGACGGATGGAATGCGGAGAGTGACGCGGGTAAGATGTTATCCAATGTCGGTATTACCGAAGATATGCATAAATTAAAAATGAAACAGCTGGAGGGCAGCCAGAAAGTCAAGGTTTTGCTGGCTCAGGCACTATTTGGAACGCCGGACATATTATTATTGGACGAGCCGACAAACCATCTGGATGTCGAAACGTGTATGTGGCTTGAGGATTTTTTGATTGATTTTGATAACACCGCTATAGTCGTGTCGCATGACCGGCACTTTCTGGACAAGGTGTGCACGCATGTTTGTGATATTGATTTTAGCAAGATCGCATTGTATCCGGGCAATTATTCATTCTGGGCCCAATCCAGCGAACTGGCTCTCAGGCAGAAACAGGACGCGAATAAAAAGATTGATGAAAGGCGAAAAGAATTGCAGAGTTTTATAGCCCGGTTCAGCGCCAACGCTTCAAAGTCACGCCAGGCGACTTCCCGTAAAAAAATACTGGAGAACCTCACTCTGAATGATATCAAACCGTCTTCCAGAAAATATCCATATATAGGATTTGAGTCTGAGCGGGAAGCCGGGAATGATTTGCTTCACATTGATCACTTGAGTAAATCCATTGATGGCCAAGTTATGTTCAAAGATGTCACTATTACAATCGAGAAAGGCGATAAAGTTGCTTTAATCGGACGCAATGATTTGTCGAAAACTACTTTGTTTCAGATTCTAGCGGGGAAAGTGAAGGCCGACGAAGGCACCTTTAAATGGGGCGCATCGACCACTCAGGCCTATTATCCTAAAGAAAATAGTGAATATTTTGAAAGGGATTTATGCATCATTGACTGGCTTAGACAATTTTCCAAGGAGCAGGATGAACAATACGTCCGCGGATTTCTCGGACGCATGCTTTTTACCGGAGATGAATCTTTAAAAAGCGTGACCGTCCTCTCCGGAGGGGAAAAGGTCCGTTGTATGCTGTCGCGGATGATGATGGTCGGCGCCAATGTTCTGATCTTTGATGAACCGACAAACCACCTCGACCTGGAATCCATTTCCGCATTGAATAAAGGGATGAGTAAATTTAATGGAACCATCCTTTTTTCTTCTCATGACCATGAACTGGTTCAGACCGTAGCCAACCGGATTATTGAAATCACACCGAATGGATATATCGACAAACAGGGGATGACCTTTGACGAGTATCTGTCGGATGAAACGATAAAGAAAAGAAGAGAAGATTTGTATCATAAAAACGCTTCCGTGTCATAGACCCATTCTGAGAACAAATCCTCGCTTTAGGGAATGAAACTTGTCCGTAATTATGCGTAGATTTTTACGTAATTCTTATAATTCCATAATTAAATTTTAACTGTAGTATAAAAGAAATCTAAATTCATTCGAAAGCCAGATCCATCATGAATGTTTTACTCTTATCGAGAATTCAATTTGCTGTAACAATTTCTTTCCATTACATATATCCGCCGTTGAGTATCGGTCTGGGTGTGATCCTGGTAATTATGGAAGGTTTGTACCTGATCACGAAAAATCCGTTATATCATCAAATGACCCGGTTTTGGGTGAAGGTGTTTGGGTTGACTTTCGCGATTGGTGTGGCGACCGGAATCGTGATGGAATTTGAGTTTGGGACAAATTGGGCGACTTATTCCCGATATGTCGGTGATATATTCGGCAGCGCATTGGCCGCCGAAGGTATCTTTGCCTTCTTTTTGGAGTCCGGGTTCCTCGCGGTCTTGTTATTTGGATGGGATAAGGTGAAACCGGCGGTTCACTTTATTTCTACGATTATGGTATGCCTGGGGGCTCATTTTTCATCCATTTGGATCGTTGTGGCCGGTTCATGGATGCAGACCCCGGCCGGGTATCATATTGTTGGTGAAGGGATGAGTGCCCGGGCGGAAATTACAGATTTTTGGGCGATGGTTTTTAACCCGTCTTCAATGGATCGCTTGGTCCATGTTGTTTTAGGGTGCTGGCAGGCAGGCGCGACATTGGTATTGAGCATCAGCGCATATTACTTGATAAGAAAAAGGCATGAGCCTTTTGCCAAGGCGTCCATGAAGATTGCCTTGTTTGTCGCACTATTTGCTTCGGTGCTTCAATTGGTCAGCGGACATCACAGTGCCAAAGGAGTCGCTAAACATCAACCGGCGAAGTTGGCTGCCATGGAAGGTCACTATGAAGCTTCAGCTCCTGCCGATCTTTACCTTTTCGGCTGGGTGGATGACAAAAATCAGGAAGTTACCGGTGTAAAACTAAAAGGGATGTTAAGTTATCTTGTTTATGGAAATACGAATGCATCGGTCACAGGTCTTAACGCTTTTGTCAGGGACGATCGTCCGCCGGTAAATTTTGTTTTTCAAACATATCATCTGATGATTATTATTGGTATATTGCTGATTGCTCTAAATTTTGTTGGGGTATTTTTACTCTGGAAAGGGAAGTTGTTTGAGTGTAAACCAGTTTTATGGTTATTTGTATTTTCAGTATTGGGGCCTCAGATTGCTAATCAGGTCGGCTGGTTCACGGCTGAAGTTGGACGACAGCCGTGGATTGTGTATGGATTGCTCAGGACTTCTGACGGGTTGTCAAAAACAGTCACGGCTAACATGGTTCTTTCATCTCTGATTATGTTTACGATTGTTTATTTTCTTTTATTTTGGCTGTTTATATTTTTATTGGACCGAAAAATCAAGCATGGACCGGAGTCTTGGGATGATCATCCCGCCGGGATACAGAGGGCCTGACGATGGATTTTACAGCTTTGGACTTAAATTTAATTTGGTTTGTCCTGATCGGTGTCCTCTTTAGCGGGTATGCGATGCTTGACGGGTTTGATCTGGGGGTTGGCGCACTGCATTTGCTGACTAAGACCGATCAGGAACGTCGGATCATGATCAATTCCATCGGCCCGGTTTGGGATGGGAATGAAGTTTGGCTTGTAACTGGAGGGGGAGCCTTGTTTGCTGCGTTCCCGGATGTTTACGCCACCTTGGCCTCCGGTTTTTATTTTGCAGTCATGCTTCTTTTGATGTCGTTGATCTTTAGGGCCGTTGCCATCGAGTTTCGCAGTAAGCACCATTCCGTCCGATGGCGTAAATTTTGGGATTTTAGCTTTTCTCTGTCAAGCATTACGGCCAGCCTTGTCTTAGGGATCGCACTGGGAAATTTGGTGATGGGAATACCTTTGGGCCCAGATAAAGAATACGCCGGGACTTTTTTTGGATTATTTAATCCATATGCTCTTTTGGTCGGAGTTACAACCGTGGCTCTTTTTATGATGCACGGTTCAATTTACGTTGTTATGAAAACCGAAGGGGAGTTTCATGATCGGATACGCGGATGGGTGAATAATTGTATCATTTTTTTCATCATTTGTTATGCCACAACCACGGTCGCGACATTGGTATATGTACCTGAAATGGCGGAAAAATTGCGTAGTTCACCAATTCTTTTTGTGATCCCCTTCATCAATATGCTGGCGATTGCGAATATTCCGCGTGAAATTTTTCATGGACGTGATTTGCAGGCTCTTTTGTCATCCTGTGTGGCCATGGTGGCTCTGATCGGGCTGTTTGGTGTCGGTATCTTTCCCAATATTGTTTTATCTAACCCTTATCCTGAATTCAGTTTGACTGTATATAACGCCTCGGGTTCATTAAAATCGTTAAATTATATGATGAACATCGCTGTCATCGGCATTCCCTTTGTTCTGTCCTATACGATCGCGATCTATTGGATTTTCCGCGGAAAGGTCAAGATTACAGACGAAAGTTATTAGTCTGTATCGTGACAATCGAGTTTGTCCTTCCTTCCAGAAATCTTATTTGATATAGTGTTTTATTAATAATCAAAACAACCAATGCCATGATATTTAATTCTGTCCAATTTTTTATTTTCTTTATCATTGTTTTCGGACTGTATTTGGTGCTTAATCACCGGTGGCAGAACCGGATGCTGCTTGTTGCCAGCTATGTGTTTTATGGCACCTGGGATTGGAGGTTTTTGTCTCTAATCTGGATCTCAACTTGGGTTGATTATTATATCGGCAACAAAATTGCCGGTTCTGCAGATAAAATCCGCAGCAAGAAATATATGTTGGTCAGTATTGTCGTTAACCTTGCCTTTCTCGGATTCTTCAAATATTTTAATTTTTTTATTTCGAGTTTCATCGGGTTGTTCTCAATATTCGGTGTGCAGTTGGATTATCCGACCTTAAAAGTAATCCTTCCGGTGGGTATTTCATTTTATACGTTTCAATCCATGAGTTATACCTTGGATATATATTACGGGAGGCTTGTGCCGTCGAAGAAGTTTTCCGATTTTGCCTTGTTTGTCGCATTTTTCCCACAGCTGGTGGCCGGGCCGATCGAAAGGGCCACGCATCTGCTCCCGCAAATAACCAATCCCAGAAAATTAAGTTTAGAAAAGTTTTATGAAGGCTGTTATTTAATCCTTTGGGGTTTGTTTCTAAAGGTATTTGTGGCAGACAATCTGGCTTCAATTGTTGATCCGATCTTCATGGAAACAACCACATTTTATAAAGAACAAGTCCTTTTGGGCGCGTACGCGTTCGCTTTCCAGATTTTTTGTGATTTTGCCGGTTATTCAAGCATAGCCCGGGGGACAGCTTTATGTATGGGGTTTGATATTATGCATAATTTCAATATTCCTTATTTTGCGGTCAACCCAAGCGATTTCTGGAGGCGGTGGCATATAAGTCTTTCGACCTGGTTGAAAGACTATCTTTATATTCCTTTGGGGGGGAATAAGGGATGCCCATGGAAAACGTTTAGGAATCTTATGCTGACAATGCTGCTGGGCGGATTGTGGCACGGCGCATCATGGACATTTGTATTGTGGGGGGCATATCACGGCGTTATTTTAATTTTGTATCGAATCGTTGAGCCTGAGGTGAGGAATTTTTGTTTGAAGAATAAAATCATCAGGGCGGGTTTAAAAGTAGTGGGTATCATTTTATTTTTTCATATTGTTTGTTACGGCTGGATTTTATTCAGAGCCCAGTCGTTTGAACAGATTATGGTCATGACCAAGGTCTTATTCTGTTCCAGGTTCACGTTTTCATTTCTGGAATGGTGGAATCTTTTTGGCGGGTTTATTTTTTATGTCTGGTTCTTAATGGTTGTCCAGACTTATCAATACTGGAAGAATGATTTGATGGCTGTCTATAAAAGTCATTGGCTGATTAAAGGGGTGTTTTATTACTTATGCATTATGATGATCATCATTTATGGGGTAACGGATGCCAAAGATTTTATCTATTTTCAATTCTAAGAATTTACCGAAAGCGTTCATTTTTTGCTTGTTTCTTTTGCTGGTCACAGAATTTTCTGTGAGTCGGATAGTTGATCGATTACGGACATCTTCCGATAGCGTCATGGAATATAAGTCATATTTGCTATCGGAAAAAGGAAAGAAGAAAATTGACGCCGTAGTTTTCGGCGATAGCCGGATTATGAGCTTGAACGCACAGTACGTGTCTGAGCATGTTTCGAATGCTCTTGGGGAGAAATTTGAACTCTATAATTTTTCTATGCCCAATCACGGGGTTAGAGCTTATTATTTGTTGTTACAAAAATATTTAAGAAATCATTCCGCCCCTCAATATATTCTTTTTTCATCGGCGATGATTAACTTGTCCGGGGATTGGGGGGTAAGGACATCCGTGGGGCGTTCTGAGATGCTTCACCGGTTATGCCAGCTGTATTCATTGAAAGAGTTGAAGGAAGTATTGCCCTTTAAGACATTTTTGGTGGCATTAACCGTGAAAGCCGAACGGATGTCCTTTGTTGTTTTATATAGAGCCCTAATCAAGAAATTAATTTTCAAAGTGTGGAAAGAAATAATAAATAATAAATCGGTTAATCTAAAACATTATTTCATTGATACGATGTCAGAAACCATCCTGTCCTGTGCCCGGTACAATGGTGGTGTTATTTATGTCAGAAATAAAAAAGTCACTGAAGAAGAAATCAAACACAGTAAATATTACGACTCGGTTCTTCTCATTGATGAAGATATGGATTATTGGTATCAAAAGTTTTTTGTTCTTGCGCGTGAACACGGAATTAAGGTTTTGCTGGTTAATGCCCCGGTTTACCGTGATATCTTTCAAAATAATGAGCGCAACGGTAATAATCAGACCTACCGTCAAGTGGTGAATCAATGGCAGATAAAATATGACAATGTAGAAGTGGTGGGCCCGTTATTGCAGCCGTATGTTTTAGAAAATTTTAGCGACTGGCAGCATTTAAATGTCATTGGTACCAGACAATTTACCTTCAGTGTGACGGATTACCTGATTGAATATTTAAAACACCGGGATTAATCATTCGGTCGATGCGTCAAAAGAAAGGACGTTTTCTTCATCCAGTTGAAGCCGGACCAAAATGGGACGGCAGCAGATTTCACAGTCCGTAATGAACTTCTGGTGACGTCCGGCTGTAAAATCCACCAGCAGGGAATTTTCGCTGGCGCAATAGGGGCAAGAAAAATAATATTCTTCCGAAACAGGCATATCGTATTATAACAGGCGAATCAATGATTCACGTAATTCTCTTTTTAGCTTTAATGCCCGGATTTTACAATCACTCGGAAGAATTTGAAGAAATCAGTATTCATGCTCAACGGTTTTAGGTAGGATATAATCAACTGCATAACTGTCAAAAATACAATGAAACAGAATATCAAATCAACAATTCAAGTTTCTGCGGTCACCTGTTTGCTTTTAGGAGCAGGGATCTTTGGCTATCAGTATGTAAAAAAGCATTTAAACCAGGTTGAGATTCTTAAAAAAGTCGTAAGCCGCCTAGAAGCAGATTCACGATTGGCGGAGGTTTTGGTAACAGGGGTCAACTTTGATGAGAAAACCAAAAAGAAATATACGACTATTAAATTTCTTGAATACGCGGCTGACGGGACACCATTAAAACCTCGATATTTTGAGTTCTCAGGCAATATTATCCAGTTTCAGTCCCTGGTTATCAGATTTGACGATATCCATATTCGTAACGCAGACCTTCTTAAAGGAAAAAGCGCGTATATCTTCCTTAAAGTTTTCCTCCTGGATGGCAAGGATACCCAGGAATTCGATCTTACAAAATACCAGGAGATTCCCAACGGTTACAAAGTAGAAGGGTTGGACAATGGTTTCGAATTAGAACTGTGGGAGAAATTCTGGGAGCATGCCTTAAATCCCGATACGACCAATTTATCCGGGATCAAGAATGCCCAGATTGAAGCTCCCGGAACTATGTTTGTTCCCGGCGTGCTTTACACCATAAAGATTGAACATGACGGCGGACTCAGGATTGATTCATCACCATTGTCACCGATTCTACAGGGAGAAAAGTTGTCTGTCCAGCCGGTTAGCCAACGGAAACTTAATGAGAAGGTCATCAAATGAAGAGGTCCTTACCGTTTTTTGTATGTATATGCTTTGTTTTGTTTACCAGACCTGTTTTTTCTCAGGATGTAAACGCGTTAACCCAGGCTCTGGTACAGCAAACCGTGTTGAAGCTTTACCAGACCATGGCCATTCAGGCTGTGCAGCAGGCTGTGATCCAGCAAAGGTTAAATGTTTCACAGGCGGTGGTTGAAAATGCGATCCAGCAAACGATTATGGATGGACTGCAGCAACAAATTATCCAGCGGGCTGTCCAAGAAGCGTATACTCAGGGTATGACCCAGATTTTGGCCCAAAGACAGCAGCAGGCGACCCAGGCTGTTATTCAGCAGGCGGTCGAGGCGGCCATCCGTCAATCCATTCAACGGACGATCGTTCAATCCGCCGTACAGCAAGTGGTCCGACAAGCCATTGAACGCAGTATGGTTCAGGCCGCCGTTATTCAACAACGACAGCAAGCTATCCAGCAAGCGGTGATTCAACAAGCCATAGCCCAGAACGTAGCCCGCCAGATTGCTATCCAGCAACAACAGGCCATGTATCAACAAGTCCTGCAGCAACAATATCAGCGAGCGCTCCAACAGGCCCTTGCAAGGTAATCAGTATTATTTTTGATTTTTAATTAAATTCATGTAATATTGATAGTTATGCAGAAATTATCCTGGTGTCAGGAATCTATATGATCCGAAAAATATTTGTTTTGTTATTCATATGTATGATGAATATGGGATGTGATCCAGCTCTTAAGCCTGAAACTAAGATGGTCCCGAACCACGTCGTTCAGATTAAAGACGCACAATCGGCGGATGTCTATTTGCGTATGTTTTCCGGAAACTTAAACATCGGTGCAAAAGGGCTGGCTCTGATGGTTGGAACGTATACATACAATAATCCTATCTGGGTGCCAACGATGAATTATAAAGAAATTGATCAAAAAGGTTGGCTGATGGTCACTCAGGATGAAGTTCCCACGATTGGCTCCTTTTCCAGAAATGACGCCATGAACCGGTGGGATATTCAATTTGATAAAAAAATACCGATTGAATTGACGATCGAATTTGGAAAAGGACATGGAACGTTTGATTTAAACGAAGTGGCCCTTAATCGGTTGAAATTATTGAATAGAAACGGAGCGTTGGATATTGACTTGTCTGCCCGGGTCCTTAAGGATGATCTCGTTTTGTGGATTAATAATGAGGCCGGAGATATAAATATTTCATTACCCAAGAATGTCGGAGTACGGGTGACAACCGTGAGAGGGGCCGAGATTGTGGCCGACGGATTAATTAAGGAAAACGCCGTATACAAGAATGAATTGGAAGGCTCTGACGTTAAACATATTTATTTAGATATAAAATCTGATGCAGGGACGATCATTATAAGAAAATAAACCGAGGATAATTATGAGCACAGCTGTTATTACAGGAGCTTCATCAGGAATTGGGTATGAATTTGCCAAGATTTTGGCACAGAAACAGTATCAACTGGTTCTGATCGCCAGAAATCTGGACCGGCTGAACGATATCAAACAGGAATTTGAGAAAAATTACGGGAACAGCGTCATTCTTATTCCGGCTGATTTATCCTTGGAAAATGTTGCGGAAGGGATCGTCAAAGAAATTAAATACCGTCAGCTTAATGTGGAAATCCTGATTAATAACGCTGGCTTTGGTTTCGGAGGGTATTACATTCAGCATCCCTGGGAAAATGAAAAAGACATGATTCAGGTCAATATTAAAAGTTTGTCCCATCTGACCAAACTCATTCTGCCGCTTATGATCGAAAAGAAGAATGGGCGGATCTGCAACGTGGCTTCGACGGCGGCATTTTATCCAGGGCCGTTAATGGCGGTCTATTATGCTTCAAAGGCCTATGTTTTAAGTTATTCGGAAGCCCTTTCCAATGAATTGAAGAAAACAGGGGTGACCGTGACATGCCTTTGCCCCGGACCGACAGCAACGAATTTCCAGGTGGTTGCAGGGGTCGACAAGAAGCGGTTGTTCAAGACGAGTAATATGGCCACGGCTAAGGAAGTTGCTGAATTTGGATTTCAGGCGATGATGAAGGGGAAAACACTGGCCGTCCCGGGCAAGATGAATAATTTTTTATTATTTATGTCACGTTTCATATCCCGTCGGACAGCCACAGGGTTTGTCCGTACAATCAATTCATAAAGAAATATGCATCAAAGTTTTGTTGGCCAGGGTGTGGTTCGAAACAACCGGCACTTCAAATCTCATTGGTTTAACGCTATGAAGACGACCAAACTAATAATTCCATTGCTATTAGTATTCCTGTTAATTGTAATGCTTCCCCAACGATGTGAGGCCGTTTACGGCCTTATCGTTACAACGGATAAAGTGCAGTATAAAACCGGTGATGATGTCATCGTAAAAGTGAGAAACGAACTGGCAGAGCCGATTTATTTTTTAGGAATGTGTTCGTTAAAGGACTGTTTCAAGAATGAAGACCAGTGGAGTTGTGAGGATGCTAAATGTGATGCCCCCCAGGACATTCTTGTGACCGGAGAAGAAAAAGAATTCCGTGTACGCGTGATCGGATTATTGGTGGGGGATATGAAATACAAATTTGATTACCGGACGGCCATTCTTGAAAAAGACCTCTCAACTTATTCCAATGAATTTTTCATTATCAACACCGGTAAACCGACGGGGTATGTCCTGAAAAGTCAGGAAAAGGATACTTCTTTGAGAATTCAGGACAAGGATGCATCCTCGGACGAGAAAGAAATTCAGTCGCATATCATGGATATTAAACCCAGCGATCAGCCTATAGATAAGCAATACGTGGCTAAAAAATCTAAAAAGCAAAAGACACCGAATAAAAAGAGGTCCAGCCGTTCCAGCAAAAAACAGGAATCAATAAGTGCGCCAAACGGTGGCTACAATTTGAAGGACAATGAAGTTGTATTGCAGATCAGCGGGATTAACAAAAAAGAAAAAAAAGATATAACCCGTTTATTGCAGGATGAATTTTCTTTTATCCAATCAGTTGAAGAAATTGGTTTTGAGCAAGGGGATGTTCAATATTTTATTGCTCTTGAAATTTCAGCCGTAGAATTCGCCGATCGGTTGGAGAAAGCACAATTTCGCACGTTTACTCTTAAGGTTATTCGGTACAATCTTAATTACATTGATTGTGTATTAAATTACAAATAAATTAATATTAAGGTTAAATGGCAGGATTAATATGTGCCGACTTGGAGAAATTTCTCAGCATGTTTTTAGAATACAGCAAAGAAACAGATCTGGGATAGAGAGAGACCTCCAGTAAATAATTAATGTTGTATTTTTCATAGAGGAATATAGCAATCTCTTCAACGGACTCCGCTTTAGTTTTTATATAATTGGTATTGTCAAAAATGTAAATTCTTTGATTATACTGAAATACGCAAAACACATGATGGTCCGAACCTTTCTGAGTGCCCAACACCTTTGATTCAATTCCGAAAACTTCTAAAACTGTTTTGTTCAAGAAAGCCAGATCTTCACAATCGCCTGATCTGCGCAAGATTGTTTCAATGGGAGTGGACCACTGGTCAGACCCACCATCGGACTTATAATGGATATTTTTTTTAAACCAGAGTATATATTCGTCCAGATTGCGGATATTTTGTTTTTTCAGGAATAATGCGATGAATTTTTTATCAATATCTGATTGACTGACTTGGAATGTTTCAATGGGTGTAGGAGGCAAAATATTTTCTGCCCAGGCACAGATGTGAGACGTGATGACCAAGGATAAAGTAAGTACCGCGTGACGCTTGAAGATCCGCATTCTAATAACCCCTCGCTTAAATAAACCGCCAAATTCCGTATGTTTTTTATCTAAAAAATAGAATAATCGTTCAGAAAATCTGTTACGTTTTGTTGCTTTTAAAGTATAAAATATGATTCGTAACCGGCAAGGGGATCAAGAGGAGTTATATTTGCTATAAATATGTGTAATATAATACTTTACACGTTCGATAGAATTTTATTCTTGGGGGTTTCTCATTGGAAGCCAAAGACATTTGAAATCTTGACTTATATATATATAAGAAGTATACTTATTTCAATAGCCAAATGGCTATTTCATCCAAATTCCCCAATCTAATCGTATATTTATCATACTAACTTTAGTTTTTTTGTGTGGGGCTTGATTGCCCTGCAGAGAATGTTTTCATCGCCAATTTTAAATATTGGGACTAAGGTCTTTATATGATAATTCATTCAAGAAAATTCAAACACACATTCGCTCACAAAATTCTATCGATTGGAATTCTTGTAGCGTTTCTATTCAATTCATTGGTCATCCCAACATCGGTTTATGGAATGTCTCCGGCCGGGGTCTTGAATCTGCCTTTACCGGGAACCATGGTCCCATTGACCTCAGGATTTAACCCGGCCGTCATTCAGGGTATAACCGTCCATCCGCAAAATCCATTAGAGTTTGATTTTATCATCCATCCGGGTGACCGGGATTTGAACGAAGCAGCGTTTGAAGATGAATCAAAAAAACTGATTAAATATTTCTTGGCCGCCTTAACCATTCCGGAAGATCAGTTGTGGGTCAATTTATCTCCCTATGAAGAAAACAGAATCATCTCCCGTGAATTCGGTCATACCGAAATGGGACGGGACCTGCTGGCGCAGGACTATTTGTTAAAGCAATTGACAGCCTCACTTATGTACCCGGAAGAGGAGTTGGGACAGGAATTTTGGACCCGTGTCCATAAAGAGGCTCAAAACCGATTTGGAACGACCGAAATTCCGATGAATACTTTTAATAAAATATGGATTGTTCCCGAGAAAGCGGTTGTTCATCGTAACGGCGAGAGTGTTTTTGTGGTTGAAAGTAAACTCAAGGTCCTGCTGGAGGAAGATTATGTGGCGCTCGAACATCATGCGCTTAAATCCTCTCGGCAACAAAATGGTACCGAGGTTGAGGATATCGTCAGCGGAGTATCGTCTGAAATTGTCCGGGAAATCCTGATACCGGCCATTGAACGGGAAGTGAATGAGGGGGAAACGTTCGCCAATCTGCGTCAAATCTTTCACTCCTTGATTTTGGCGGCCTGGTACAAGCAGAATCTGAAAGAAAGTTTCTTGGGGGAATTTTATATTGACCAGGGAAAAACCAAAGGGATTGAGACGGATGACGAACAGGTCAATCAGAAAATTTATGACCAGTACATTATGGCCTTTAAAAAAGGCGTGTATAACTACATCCGTGAAGATGTGGATCCGGGAACCAACAATACAATCCCCCGAAAATATTTTTCCGGTGGTGTTGACTATGCGCAGTTAAGCCAGGATATCAGGGAAACAGGAGTAGACCCCGTAACAACACAATTTTCCGGAGCGAAGCGTGTGCGTGTCAGTCTCGACGGTATCGACCAGAATGGGCGGAAAGTTGATATTTCGGCCATTACCGGGTTGACTAAACCGATTATAACTGATGGCGGAGACCAGGCCGCATTGAGTAAAGTTACAGACCGCATAAAGGCGGGATTTGGAATTTCCGGAGACTTGACCCGTAACGCTTTAGCAAAGGCGGTTGTAAAATATTACAAAACAAGTTCGGCCAGCGAGGGCAATGATTTTACCCGTGCGCTGGCTTCGTTGGCTGTTGATGCGATGGACATTCCGCAGTTCGACAATATTCCGGATGTTCCGGAGCAGACAATTAAAGTTGCTGGCGCTGTAATCAGTTCGACGCTAGATGTTACCCTCATTTGGGAAACGCAGAAGGATGGACAGCTCACACTGGTCGAGACATTGGTTGAGGCTGGTGGGGGGCCGGTTAATTCCGCGAAAACATTTACCAATCACGACGTTCCCTTTGGGATAACCGCTTTATCTTCTTCAGAACCGTTACAACTGGTCTGGGAAAGTACTCTTCCCCAAAAAAATCTTAAGAAATATTTTGCGGAATCAAATAGAGGAAAAACCAAAGTCAATCTTTTGAATATTGTCGATGGTGAGCGGTTGAAGGTTTTTGCCGGCCGGGGCGAACCGATCAGTGATGAAATGATCAGCCGGTTTTTATTGAAGTTTGAGAGTATGCTGGCGGCTTCTTCCCAATTAGAATGGCTGATGTTGACCGCCGGCGGCAGAGTTTTGTATGACCGGTCGCATTATCTGTATGGAACAATGATCGAGAAAGCTCATGAATATGGCCTGGATGTACTTATTGATTTTAAATATACGTCCACCAAAAAAGAAATTCAATCCGTTTTGGACGTTGAGCGAAAACAGCCGCAAGACATCTTATCCCCTAATATCCGCGAATTTATCATTCTTCTTGAAAAACTGGATTTGGTTGAAGCCAATACGTTAAAGCGGTCCATGAGGGCCGATCAAATTGAATTGTACGCCCGACGGATTATTGATCAATATAATCTTAAAGGGATTCTTATTACCCGTGATGAAGAAGGGTTGATTTTTGTTCCCCGCGAAGGCCGGATGATTATTGAACCCGGGATCCCCGTATCCGTTAAAAGCATTACAGGGGCCGGGGACGCGGCGTCGGCCGGTTTTATCATGGCTTTGATCCAGGGGAAGACTTACGCAGAAGCGAGTAAAGAAGCGAATATTTTCGGAGCGTCCACTGTAACTTTACTCGGCTCACAGGTGGCCTCCAAAGAGTCACTTAAACGGGACAATGCATTGTTCGCAGTGACATTTGATGAAGGCGTACATACGATCAGCCGCTGGATTACCGATAAATTAAAAACAAAACGCGAAGACGAACCGCTTGTGATTGCAATTAACGGTGCTTCTGGTTCGGGGAAAACAACCCTAAAAAAGATTATTGTTGCCGCTCTTAAACAAAGAGGTTTCGAGAAGGATAAAGACAATATTTACACTCATATCGACAGTCAACGGTATATCCATTATTACGAAGAATTGTGGGAATCAATGTCAGGGCCGGATGCCTTTGATGAATTGTGGGAAAAAGATTTTTACGGACACAAAGGAATTGTGATTGTTGAAAGTGTTGTCAAGGATGTGCCGGCGGAGTGGCACAATCGTCAGAACCTTTTATTGGTGCATATGACTGCCGGACTGGAAACCCGCAAAGCCCGTTTGATCGGACGCGGTTCATCCGAACAGCTTGCTTTGGAAAAAGCAGCGTACGATAACGAAGATTATGACGGATTCGCCAAGGCAATTTCAATCAATAACGATGACCGGATCATGAATATGCTGTTTTTGGGGATCCAGAAGTTCCTTTACAGTTATGATCAGGCCGTATTAGCCGATGCCGGGGATGTTCTTAAACGGGCAGCGAAGGAGTTTAACCGCATATATCAGCGTAAAGCCTTTGATTCACAATCGCTGAGTCAAATGTACCGATCCGCTGTTAAAATCGCTGAAGCCATGCAAATTAAAGATATCGAAGGCCAACGCTTAAAAAGATTGGCCGATTCAGGTGGATATGAAAAGGGCTTTTTGCTTTTCCGAGAGCGGGAGCCGGGCGGCGGGATTATTGTTGAAGATAATAAAAAAGGCCGGCTGTTACGCGATGGAACGTTACAACCGCGGATTGATCAGGATACTGTTTCCGATCAACTCGGCGATTGGGTCAAGGCCACCGAAACACAACGTATAGAGGCTCTGAAAGATAAACTGAAAGAAGAGTTTGATGATATCGTCCGTGAAGGCGAACAAGTCCTCGCCGGTCAAACCGGACGGTTAAACCGGTTGACCGTTGTCCTGACAAATTTTATGGAGGCCATCCGGTCGCTGCAGTCCATCAATCAGGACTCGGCGGTGATGGCATCCGTAACACCGGATCCATTCGAACAACGGCTGCTGGCCTTGCATGGCGTGACTCATCTGGATCGGCATACATTTAATCAAGCCCTGTTAACCAGCGGGATCAATCCACAGGTCATTATGAATATCACTGACCAGCAGTGGGAAGAATTAAAAGGAGATATTGAAAGAGGGCTAACGGTTAATGATTTATTAAAAAAAGGATATCGGGCCAAACTGGGTATTGGATCTGGCAAGAGAATGACGACCGCGCTGCAATTATTGACCAAAAAACCGAAACCGCTGGCCGTGCCGGTCATCCCGATTTTTGCCCAGCACTGGGGCAAGGAATCGGCTTTAAAGGCCGCGGCGGAAATGATGGAGCAGTACGCGCGTCTGGTCGAGGCGCGTTCAGGCGGGGAACCGAAAGTCATCTGGATACAGGAAGACATCGGTGCGGACCTGCGTTCTTTGGAACAGCATGTTTCCTTCGAACAGATGACCCGCATCAACGCGACCTTCGAGCGGATTTTTGAACACGTGAAGGACCAGCATCAGGCACCGTACCTGACAGAGAAAATTCTGACCGACCGCCGGCTCATCGATCCGGTGACGGCCATCGGCATCACGGAACTGCTGGGGATTTTTACCAGCCTGAAAGAATCATCGGCGTCAATCACCCGGGAGAAAATCATTAAAGGGCTGGAAGTACAGAGCCGGCTTAACCAACAGGAGGGGCGTGTAGACCATGATCTCGAATTTAATCTGGCCCTTTTGAAGAGCTTGGATATTTATTCGCTGGAATTTCACCGGGAGATTGAAGGGATGAGTTTTCTGACATTTCTGAACCTGTTGTGGTCCGATTATATCCAGTTGTTGGAAACCATGGCCTATTTGAGCGATAGGATGGAGGACAGCCGTAAACTCCGTCGCTGGAGCGTGGAGTTGTATGCCCGGTCGAACATGATTGAGCGGGACCTGGGGGAATTCATTCCTCTTCTGCAGTCGTTGGCCGAACGCACGGCCAAAACGAATCCGGACGCAGTCATTGTATTTGTCCGGGGAATCGAGCATGAACGGGTTAATCAGTTCATCCAGCCACAGACCCCGCGTCCGTTGTCCGACGGGCTCACTGGTGTTAATTTGGCCAAACGGTGGAAAGACCACGCCGGACGGGTTTCCGAAGAGGATATCGACATCGAGTTCATCACCCACGTCATTGAAAACGTGGCCACGTCCGTTGGATTGAACTCGGAAGAAATTGTCCGTCGGGGGCTTAAAGTCTCAGGCATCGACACGGTTGCCGGGCAAGACCTGCGGCGTTATATCCAGGGCGTGTACAAAAATGACGGGTATCCCAACGGTCTCATGATTTCTTTTGCCTGGCTGTTGAAGAGGCTCAATGCCGGCGGAGAATCTGTGATGCCGGGGGCATGGGACGATTTTATACAGCAATATTTGGCGGATTTAAGGATCGCCCAATACAGGGAAACAGCGAAGCGGTTTTACCGGGACGTTTCCGAACAATTCCGTTCGGAGGAGTTTCGCATGGCGGTCGTCCAATATTATATTAGTTCGTATACCATGGGAATGGACGATCATCAACGCCGGGTGTTTGTTGAATTGGCGCTGAAGAGCGCCTTCGGCAACAAGTCCGGTGAAGAACTGAAAGCCGCGTTCCCGTCTTTGTTTGACGACCAGCTACTGGACAAGGCCGGTGATTTTTCCGGGTGGCTCGATGCCTTTGTCCGTTCCGGGTATGTCCGCGGCGGGCTGCCGATTACCCCTAATGATATTGCGTCTATGGCCCAATGGTGGGATGAGATAACCGGCCGTTTGCCGTTTCTTTTACCGGTCAGACCGCGCGTGGATTCCGCCATGCTGGCGGATGTTCCCGATGTGTTGACGGTGAATCAACAGCGGTTACGATTGCTTCCACTTTCCCCGGATTTGATGATAAACCATAAAAGGAGTCTGGCGGAATTAATCGGATTTATGTCTAAGAATGCGGCCATTTGGATGCTGGAACGGGACCTGGAAGAACAGGCCAAGGGTAAAATTCAATATGATCCGGAACTGAGTTATGTGGTTCTGGCGGAAGACGGTTCTCCCGTCGGGATGTCCATTGCCTATCAACCGCACAACAAAAATTATGTTTATCTGTCTTCGTTTTCCGTTAATCCAAATTTACACGGTACGGCCGTTTCTTCATGGCTTCTTTACAGGACATTTAGAGCCGCTTATTTAAAAGGGTTAAAGACAGCCCAATGGGATACCTATCCAAAATTGACTGGGAATGAATATGCCCGGGCGAACGGGTTTTATAAACATGTCGGAGCCTATCCGGTTTCTGTTCAACGCGACGGGATAGGGCTGCATATGGAGTATGTCCAGGATCTGACGACACTTCTACCAAGAATTTATGATTATTATGCGAAAAAGGAGCCGGATTACGCGATGTTCGGCAACACGTCTTTTCATCAGACGATCAGCGAATCCGCGATCAAGAATATATTACTAAAGACTGAATTGGGCCGTCCCGTACTTAAGGTAACCGACGGTGCATTTTATGAATTAGGTTTGGACGATGGTAGGATTAGCGAAACAGTCCTGACTGATGAAGCGTTTGATCAAGTCCACCGCCGCAACCCTCATCCGGTCATTATTGGAGGCCGGGATTCTGATATTGATCACTATTTGAACAGGATTATTCCGGAAGAAGTGACGATCAGGGTGACCCATGACGGTGTTTTTGTTAATGGGATTCGTCAGGATAATTTTCAAACGGGAAGTCATGATCTTATCCATTTAGGTTATGCCATTTCAAGGGAAGATACGGAAGAAGAGCATAGTTATGTGCTGGACGTTGTTTCATTTCAAACCCTGGTGAATATGGGTATTTCACCGAGGGACAACATGATGGATCGTGCTTATGAAGAACTTGTTGTCAGAAAAGTGGAAAATTATTATATGACACTGGCCCAGGGTAAATCCGATGCCGTTGAAAAATTAGACCGTGAACTTGACCGGATTTTATCAATCGCTGGATGGACCAAAGAAGATTTTGAACATTTGGTATTGGTTGTTGAGAAATTAAGGGCTGAATTTGATGAAAACGGTTTTGTTGAAATCACCCATAGGATCCGGAACAAATTGACCAGCGCTGATCTTACCGTCAGTCAATATGATCAACAGGGTGAATTGCTGGAAGACGCGGCGATGTTGGCCGATATGCCGATGGAGATCATTTTGCAGGGCCGGACGTTCCGCGCGGCCCATCTCACACCGGCATTATTAAATCAGCATCAGGACGCCTTTGCCGCCTTGATGGTGGCCATGAACCCCCGCAAAACATTTGCCCAGATGCAGGACCGTATCGCGCACCTGGCCCAGCGGCCGGATGAATTCAATCCGCTTTATAGCCTCGCGGTGCTGGACCAGGACGGCAACCCGGTCGGCATGACCCTGGCGGAGCGTTCCAGCCAGGGCGATTACCTTTATCTGTCGACGTTCGTCGTTGACCCCAAACTGCAAGGCTCTCCGCTGGCTTCCTGGTTGCTTTACCACACATTTTATAATGCCCATGCCGACGGACTTGACACCGCCCGCTGGGAAACCTTCCCGGCCGATGAGTCGGATGTTTACCGCCGGGCCAACGCGTTTTACCGCAAGATCGGTGCGGTTCCGGTTAAGGACACAGCATACACCGGATTCCGCCGGATGGAATTTGTGTATGATTTGACTAAAGGCCTTTCCCGGATCATGGATGAATACACGGACCGGCAGGAGGACTTTGCGATCATGGGCGATGATGAGGGGATTTCCCGAGAACGGAATAATGATTTACCGAAACCGGTTTATACCATGGGCCATGTTTCTTACGCGGGACGGACTGAAACATTTCTGAACTGGCTTAAACAACAAACGTATTTGCCGCTTGCTGATCTGGAAGGATCGGCCGTGGTGGACATCGGATCAAGTTACGGGTTCGGTACAGTGGAATTGGCGGGTGTTCTGGCCGATGTAAATTCAGCGGTGCATGTTTACGGTGTTGATCGGGCACCGGGTCTGGATGGATTAAGGCGGACGTTGCGCGTTCCGGACAATGTCACTTTTATCAAGGACGATCACCGTTTGACAGGCGCGCAAAGACCGAAGAATATTAAAATGATCGTGAGCATGAATATGTTTATGTATTACGATGCAGCCGCTCGTCGAACGATGCTGGCGCAAATGAATGAATATCTGGAGGAAGGCGGATTAATGGTGTTGGGTGTCGGCGGTCCGGGGGAGAAGAATAAATCGCTTAATTTTCTAGTTCTTCAAAAACAAGACGGACAAATTATTCCCCGAGAACTTGTTTTTAACCGGTCTTTTTACAGTTTCAGCACGGAACAGGCGTTTTCTTACTGGCAGGGTTATTTTTCCGGTGATACCGCTCAGGCATTTCATTCCTGGGCTTCGGATGTCGATGAAATATTAAAAGAAGAGCGGCGCACGATCCGCCGTCGATTATTCGCGGAGGGATTCATTGCCTGGGATCGGCAAGAACCGGAGATATTCCAATCACAGCAAAAACTTCTTAAGGCTATGGGATTTGTATTAAATTCGTTTTCCGATGGTTCAGTCGGATTTCCGTTAAACCAGATTTTTCAGGCGGCAGAGGTGGCAGCGGCGGGTGATCAGGCGATGACGGCCCAACGGCCCAGAATTTTGGTTGTTGATGATTACGAAAGCATCCGCAAGGCGACACGCGCTCTTTTACGTTCGATGGATTATGAAGTCCTTACCGCTGTAAATGGGACGGACGCCTTAAAAGTGATTGATGAAGAACTCCGGGCGGGAAGATTTGTTGATTTGGTGTTAACCGATATGAACATGCCGGAAATGAACGGGGAACAACTCATCACCCATCTCAAGGGAGATCTCCGGTATGCTTCGATCCCCGTCATCATGAATCTGGCCGCCGAACAGGACGTTATTATCAGGCTCAAAGAAAAATTAGGTGTACCGATCCTTTCGAAACCATTTGATTCAGACACGTTGCTCGCCCTTATGCAAACGGCGCTGCCGGATGCAGGGAATATGGCGGCTATCCCTACACGGGAAGATTTCAGCGATGTATTGACGGCCATCGACGTCATTTTTGCCGGCGCAGTGGCGGGCGGCCAGACCAGCGAGGCCCGCCTGAAAGAAGCGGAACAGGCCATGATGGAATTACAGAAAGTTTATCCGAATCCCTATTTGGTGCACTTTATCCAGGACCGGTTGAATTATCTCGGGGCCGGGATGGTTTCTTTGATTCCGATTGAAGAATTGTCCGCATCCATCCTGAAAGGCCGGGAAAATCTGGCCCTAATCGGTAAGGGGCTGCATACATTAGGCCCGGTAGATAAGCTGCCGGTCATCCATCAGGGATTTGAACCGGAGATTGATCACGAGAAAATCGCCCAGTTGGGTGAATCCGCGGACGAGGCGGCGCTGGCTTCACCGCACGAAGCGAAGATTACGCAGCTCATCAGCCGTATGGGCGAAATCAGTACAGCCATTTACTATTCAGGACCGACCAGAGCGCAAGATTTAGTCGATCTGGCCATATCGATCAATTCCAACTTTCAGCATCCGTTCAAGCCGGAACAGATCGCGCATCTGAACGGTGAACAGTTTGAACGGTTGATCCGGCTGGTTAATGAACAGGTAATGATCCCGGCCCGGCGGATCATCAATAGTTTTCGATCCGACGGGACGGCTGATGTCTTGACCATCGACCGTGACAGTTGGAAAGAAGAGCCGTATTTGGGAAAGCTTTCGATCTGGACGGCTGACGTCACCGGATTGCAGATGGGGATGTCCGATGCCTTCGCGTTGGGCTGGTTCGCTTTTGTTGATCATCAAAACAGGGAAAAATTTTATCGTGATTTATATCAGCAACTGCAGCGAGGGGTTCAATATAACGAACCGAACGGGATCACAGCGCTTTATGGCCGGTTATTTAAAAATCTAAATTTAAGCGAACAAGAGTTTGTCCAAATTATGACAAAAAATGTTTGGATTGAAGAAAAAATCCACGCCCGGGATGCGGCGTATACCGCCGGACTGAAGGGCGATTACCGGACGTTCTTCGAGAAGGCCCCGGAAATATTGATCGCCCAGACGATCACCCGATCTGAATTTGAAGTTCTACAGAGGGGAGAAGGTGAACCCGACCGTTTAAATTGGCTCGCGGTTATGGAGTTTTCTGCTAAATTACAGGGGGTAATTCTGGAAATGGAAGAATACCTCAAGCAAGGACGGGAAGATTTGGCCTATTTTCTCTTTTTCGATTATATCAGAAATCAGATTGAGTTCTTGACCAGCCATAATGAATATAACCATAACGTTGCCCTTTATTTTATTGATGAATTGCTGGATAGAAATTTGGGGTTGGATCAAAAGCTTTTGGGTTATCTGAACCGGGATCCGGATGTTCACCCGGCCCAGCAGGCTTTGGCTCTTTTGAAAGAAATTTATACCAAACATTTTTATACGGAGGAAGAACGATTACAAAAACTAATCGAGAAAGGCAGGGATAAAGTCAATCTGCTCGGACCAAACATCGATGAGGCGATGCTGGCTGGACTTCGGGCTAAATGGCACATCCGTTATTTATATGACAAAGACATTAACCGACGCAAGCAAGCCATCGCAGCCATTCTTCGTATCGATCATCCCGACGCGGCAGATATAAAAGCATCGGCCTATTGGCTGCGAAAGCGTATTCCCCAAGGAAAAACTTATCAAATGGAAGATAAGGTCGCGGAGTTTATCACCGAAGCTATACGTTTACGATCAATGGGGTATGATTTTAAGATCAACCATCAGCCGGAAGTCAGTCATACAGAGTTATCGCGCAAAGGGGAGCTTCATAAAATTATTGACGTGGCGGAAACGATTTCGATTCAGGCCGGTTTTAAACTCGGTGATATTAATCAAACCATGGAGTTTATTAAAAGGAGATTACCACAAGGGCAAACGTTGGTTGATGAAAGCCACGCCATCACAGCCTTGTTGTTACGTGAAGAGGGATACGGGTTCGAGGTAGTATTTAACGAAGAAAAGGGGCATTTCGTCCATCACCCTGAAGAAACGATCCACTTTACTCTGGATGATCAAGCGACAGGGGCTGGTGATAGTTTTGAACGATCGGGGGTCGATCAAAATGGCCGGCGTTACACAGAATGGGGTGTCAGCGTTTCATCGAGTTTGACAATATTTGTCGATACCACGCGGACCTATGAACCTTGGGATGAATGGGTCGTTGATTCTGAAGCCAGGGTGGACATTATTCGTGGTAAAAAATTGTTTAATTCCGATGAGGCGATGGTCGCGCAAACCGCCCAGCGTGTACCCGGTCCGATAATATCCAATGATACGTCCGAAGTCGGGGGGATTGATTTGAACCCGAATAATTTTGAGATTGAGACGCGTGGGGACAATCAGAATATCCATATCCAATTTGACCTGGAAAAGCTGCAGGAACTGAACATCCAGGGGTTTGTTCCTGTAATTATCAATATTACGCCTATCTTGAATATCCCGCTGCTGCTGGGAATTTCCGATGATCAGGAAAGAGAGCAAGAACAAACGGCCCAGGATCTTGAGCAGAGTCCAGTGGATCGTAAAGAGCGGTTTTCCTTCCAGTCAGCCGAAGAATTATCCCGGTTGTAAAATCTTATTATCTGTTATAATAACAATGTTTCATTGAAATCTTCAGAAGGAGGAAAATATGAAGAACTTCAAATGGGCTGCTATTTGTTTGTTTTTAATCGGGTGTACCACCGTTGATGCCGTTGGTACAAAGACATGGTATTATGCCCGGCTGGATGAATTAAGAGAAGCTCGTATGAAAGACCAGATCACTACCGAGAAATATCTGGAATTTAAAGCTGAAGCCGATAGAATTCGGCTGGAATATGTTAACGAAAGTCAGCGGCGGTCATACGAATCGTATTATTATACCCGCCCAAGATTCAGTTACGGTTTCGGCTACTGCAATTATCACTCCCGGCACCATCATCATTAATGTTAAAACTTTCGGCCTGTTTTTCCCTTATTCCATTGACGTCCAACTGATTCATTTTATAATACATAACAGATGAGAAATTGTTGGATTATAGTCTTATTAATCGTCTCCGGTTGCGCGCCCGTTCTCGACCATTTAACCATCAAGGAACTGGCCGGCATGGTGACCCTCGATGACGGAATCGACCGGGTGGAAGCGACGCTGATCGCCCAGGACTTTATCATCCGGCGCAGCCTGTACGACCGGTTGGTCAGCCTTGAGCCGTACCGGGCCACCAAGAAATCGGTCTGGTATAAAAATGGGACGCCAAAGATTTACGCCGTCTTACCCAAAGACCGGACCGGAGTAGAATTGAAAAGCACCTGGACATTGCTTTTCAAAGATAAAAGGAATACGGTCTTGGGTGTGTTTTCCATCGTGCCGTTTCATGTCGTTGTTGATGCCGATACCGGACAGGTATTAAACTGGGGCATGAAAACATTGGAATTTGATAAGCAAGATCATACAAGCATTGAGATCTATGAATAGGAGAGAGGAAATGAAAAGAAGATTATGCATTGTTATCAGTGTGGCTTTTTTGATGGTCGCAAAGACAGGTCCCGCCCTCGCCGATCAGAATCCTAACCGGGTGACTCCGTGGAATAAAGTGACGGATTTTTTCTCAACCATCGGCAAAGATAAAGAGGAAAAGAAAAAAATCCTGGCCACCCGCCAGAAGAACCGGCGGGAAGCACGGCAGTTTAAAGCAAGGCAGAAACAGGCAAAGAAAAATCAGAAAAAAATGCAAAAACAGCAGAAGGTGATCCTGGACAAAATCACAACCAAAAAAAGCCCGCATGGGCGGGGAGGAATTGATGCGGTTACAAAATAAATTATGGATGGCCGGGTTGATTTTGTTATTAACAACGTCCGCTCACGCAGCATCGTACCAAAAAAGTGAATTTGACCGGGTCACCCCGTGGAATAAGATCACTGACTATGCGGCTACCTTGGGTAAAAGTAAAACGGAAAAGAAATCACTTCTTCATCAGAGAAAAGCAGACAGAAGAAAAGAACGCATCCAGAAGGCAAGGGCAAAGGCTAAAAAAGAACAGGCTGATAAATATAAATCTTCATATATCCGTCAATGAAGTTAAAGTTAACGGCGCTGCTTTCTTTCATTTTTTTTCTAAGTTCACCTAGTGAAGCCTGCCGTTTTTGGGTTGTGGTCGGGGCAGATATTGACCACCAATACATAACGAACCAACTCCTGCGCGAACCGAATTCATTAAAAAGATTGGGAGAAACTTATCGTGACGGCTGGTCCGTTGGATTTTACGACCAGGGGGACGAAGTCGTTATTCGGGGACAGGGGGCTGCCAGTGTTGATCAGAAATTTGATGACGCCGTGCGTTATATTGCTGTCCTTGAACCGGAAATTATCATGGGGCATTTACGCCGGGCATCTTCAGGGTGTGTGAACGGAGTTTCAAACCCGCATCCATTCCGGATAAAATACAATAATAAAACCTGGTTGTTCGGTCATAACGGGGGGATCAAGAAGGAAATATTGATAGATTTGATCGGGAGCAGTTTTCTCAACGCCCATCCGCCTTCTGTGTGTAACGATCAGCCGCCGGATTCCTGGATTGATTCGGAGTTGTATTTTATGCTGATCATGAAGACAATCAAGGAATATGATGATGTCACTGAAGAAGGCATCTTGGCGGCCTTAAACAAGCTTTATAGAAAGATACCCGAACAGGATCGGTATTTAAATTTTTTTCTGAGTGATGGGAAAACTGTCTGGGCCCTGCGCAAAGGGAACACTTTATTTTATCGCTTTGATCCACGAAAGAAAATGACTGTCATCACCTCAAGCATCCCTAACCAAGACCAGGAAGACTGGGTGGAGTTCCCGGAAGATACCTTGGCTGTTATTGCACCGGACCAGTTTCCGAAATTTATCCGGTTGAAATAAGAATACCATGACATCGTCCAATTCATGTTATAATTCCCGTTTATGACAAAAGCAATCGCAATAAACCAATTAAAGAAAATTTACTCGGATGGGACCGAAGCCTTAAAAGGCATTGACCTTGACGTGGAATCCGGGGATTTTTTTGCGCTTCTCGGAGCGAACGGAGCCGGGAAAACCACCATTATCGGGATTCTGACGGGACTGGTTAACAAAACCTCCGGATCGGCCAAGGTCTACGGGTTTGATTTGGATTCCCACTTCAGCGATTGCAAACGTTCAATCGGTGTCGTCCCTCAGGAAATGAACTTTAACCAGTTTGAGCGGGTCCATGATATTATCCTGACCCAGGCGGGGTATTTCGGGATCAAACGCAGTGACGCCCTACCGGACGCGGAGCGATTATTAAAACAATTGGAACTGTGGGAGAAACGGAACGTCCCGTCCCGCACCTTGTCCGGAGGGATGAAACGGCGGCTTATGATTGCCCGGGCGCTCATTACCCGTCCCAAACTATTAATCCTTGATGAACCCACCGCCGGAGTTGATGTGGAACTCAGGCATAGTATGTGGGACTATCTGCGGGACCTAAACAAAAAAGGTCTGACGATCTTGCTGACGACCCATTATCTCGAGGAAGTTGAACAGATGTGCCGTAAGGTCGCGATGATCAAAAATGGAAAGATTGTGGCGAACGACTCTGTGCGGAACCTGGTCAACCTGCTTGAGTCTGAAACGTATGTAGTTCATGTGGACCGGGTACAACCGCTTGACAGCCTGGCCTCGTACAATGCCCGGCAAATGGACGATCAGACATTTACGATGGATATCCAAAAGGGAAATAGCGTCAGTGAATTTGTGAACCGTATCAGCCAGTTAGGTATGGTGATTCAGGATTTTCGTCCACAAGGGAATCGTATGGAACGACTATTTCTTAAGTTGCTTAAATAAAATAATGAACAGAAAAGAAAATTATATTGCTTTATACACACTGGTCAGAAAAGAAGTGGTCCGGTTTATCCGGATCTGGCCGCAGACACTGGTTCCTCCGGTGGTGACTCAATCGTTATATTTCCTGATTTTCGGGAAATTTATCGGATCACAGATCAGCGATATTAACGGGATCAGCTATATGGCATTTATTGTTCCGGGCCTGGTGATGATGTCGGTGATTAATAACGCATATGCTAATGTGTCCGGGTCCTTTTTCAGTTCAAAGTTTCAGCGAAGCGTGGAGGAGCTGCTGGTTTCTCCGGCGCCGGACTGGGTCATTATTTCCGGTTACGCGGCCAGCGGGGCATTAAGAGGGGTGTTGTGTGGAATACTTGTTTTTAGTGTCTCGGTATTTTTTACCCATCCGCAAATTAACAATATTTTTATTATTTTTGTTTTTATCATTTTGACGGCGATTGTTTTTTCCCTCGGGGGTATGCTCAACGGGATCCTTGCCAAAAAATTTGATGATATATCCATTGTCCCGACGTTTATTCTGACGCCCTTGACCTACCTGGGCGGGGTTTTTTATTCGATCAGTTTATTGCCCGATGTGTGGCAGCATCTGTCCAGATTAAATCCGATCCTTTATATGGTCAATGGATTCCGGTTCGGGTTTTATGGCTTTTCCGATGTGAATATCGGACTTAGCTTGTTTATTCTGGTCCTTATGGGTGTAGCGCTGATGATGGGGAATTTATATCTCCTGCGCAAAGGGACCGGATTGAGATCGTGATCCTTCCAAAAAATTCCACTTTTACTTCTGATTTTATTGATCTCTGTTATAATCCTTAATATAGATATTAATAATTAAGGGGGAGTCAAAATCAGAAAAACCTGTAGAACCATATTGATGTCGAGGAGGCATTCTGCATCCGGATATGGGGGCATTTCTGATTTCCTTACCGTTGGTTCATTTCTAATCCATTTATTTTTACGAACAAGATCATAGAAAACTTTTAAAGATTGGGAAGTTTTAGAGTTTCTGGCGGCCTGTTTGTCGATCATACAAAGATTGTATTCTCAGCTTCGGTTAAATCAAAATACACCGGTTTTATAAATGAAAGGTTGTCGGATGAAGACAGTCAATCAAAACGCGAGCATCTTAATCGTTGATGATGATCCGGTTGAGATTAAATTATTAAGTAAAATTCTTACCGAGCATCAGTACCGGGTCACCACCGCCGGCGAAGCGGATCTGGGACTTCAACTCGCCATGGACCAGTGTCCCGATATCCTTATCTTGGATGTCATGATGCCGGTGATCAACGGATATAATTTTTGTCAACTGCTGAAGAATGAAGAAAAACAAAAAGACATCAAGGTGATTATGGTGACAGCCCGGGATGAGTTGGAAGACATTAACATCGGGATGGAGATGGGGGCTGATGCGTATTTGACCAAACCGATCAATACCGGTGAATTGCTGCGGACGATCAAGGTTGTACAGTCCGGGTTCAAAAAATAAAACCTAAAAATATGATTAAGCTGTTTGAATATATCGGCCGCCCTTTTATTCAGTATTATGTCATTGCTGTTGAGTTTATCAAACTGACCTTGGACACACTCTATTGGGTCATCGTCGGCCCGTTCCGTGGGCGTCCGGTCAATTCTTCATCGGTTTGCTCCCAGATGGTTTTCATGGGGGTCAACTCCATCATCATCGTTATCTTTGTCACTTTTTTTACCGGTGTCGTCCTGGCGATGCAGTCGTCTTATCAGCTGTCGAAAATGGGCGCCAAAATTTATGTGGCGAGTTTAACAAGTATATCGATCTGCCGGGAGTTGGGTCCCGTCTTGACGGCCCTGGTTATTGCCGGGCGGATCGGAGCCGCCATCACGGCTGAGATCGGCTCAATGAAAGTCAATGAACAAATTGAAGCCATTGAAACAATGGCGATCAGTCCGGTCCGGTATCTGATTGTCCCCAAGTTTTTGGCGTTATTTTTTATGTTGCCCTGCCTGACGGTTATCGGGGACATCGCCGGGATCCTGGGTGGATACCTCATTGGTGTATATAGTTTAAAAATTAACTCGGCCCTGTATTTGCAAACGGCTTTCGACTACCTGACTCTCAAAGATATTTATACGGGATTAACAAAACCGTTTGTATTTGCTGTGATCATCTGTATGGTCGGTGCGTATCAGGGACTAAAAACCGAAGGCGGGGCTGTCGGAGTCGGCCGGGCGACGACCATCAGTGTAGTGACCAGTTTTATTATGATCATCCTGGCCGACGCTGTTGTTACAGGGATCTATTATTTTTCGGACATATAGTGTATGACAGATAAAAAAGTGGCCATATCAGTCAGAAACATACAAAAGGTCTTTGGCGGGAGCACGGTCCTTAACAATATCAATCTGGATATTCACAAAGGGGAAACCTTTGTCATTATGGGCGGCTCAGGCAGCGGCAAGTCAACCTTGTTGCGGATTATGACCGGCGGGATCAGGCCGGAAAAAGGAAAGGTTTATTTTGGAGACAAAGAACTGCATTCGGTCAATAAAGCTGAAGCGGAAAAGATCCGGCGGCGTTTTGGAATGAGCTTCCAATCGTCGGCCCTTCTGGATTTCTTGACGGTTGAGGAGAATGTGTCTCTCCCGTTAAAAGAACATACAAAACTGGATTCTAAAATCATCAGCATAATCGCCAAAATGAAATTAAATCTGGTCGGATTAAAAGGCTTTGAAAAACATTATCCGAGCGAGTTGTCCGGGGGGATGAAAAAAAGGGTCGGTTTGGCGCGGGCGATTGCCATGGATCCGGAAGTCGTGTTTTATGACGAACCGACAGCCGGTCTTGACCCGGTTGTGTGTCATGTGGTGGACCAGTTGATCCTGGACCTGACCAAAAAATTGAACCTCACATCCATTGTCGTCACGCATAATATGGAGAGCATCTGGCGGATAGCCGACCGGGCAGCCATGATCTACCGGGGAAATGTTTTGGAGGTCGGCACGCCCAGAGAGATCAGACAGTCCAAGAATGAGATTGTCCAGCAGTTTATCAACGGTGATATTGAAGGGCCGATACAGGTGACATAAATTTATAAAGGCGGTACAATTCCTTTTAAGGATATCATGAAAAATGAACGGGAGAATAGTTATGAAAATTTCCAATGAAGCCAAGATCGGGATGATGGTTGTTGCGGTATTAGTCGTATTAGCTTACCTGACGATCAAGTCTGGTGATTTTAATTTTTCTAAGAAAGGTTATACTGTCAAAGTTTTGTTCAATAATATTGACGGAGTCAACCTGAACGCGCCGGTAATGCTCAATGGTCTTGAAGTGGGAAAAGTCGAGAAGATAAATATCGTTGAAGATGACGAATCGACCAAACTTGAATTGACCGTCTGGCTCAAGGAAGGCGTAAAACTTTCTGTGGGAACTAAGGCCTTTGCAAAAAATATGGGTTTTTTCGGGGAAAAATATGTGGGGTTATTGGTTTCCGGATCTGGAAAAGGATATTTGCCGCCGGGTACGGTCATTGAAGGAAGGGATCCGGCCGATCTCGACCGGTTATTGCTGGACGGACAAATCATTGCCCAGGATGTCAAAGAGATATCCCGGAATCTGAATGAACGGCTGGTCACGAATAGAGAATTGATTGACCGTCTTATTATTAACCTGGATATCAGCGCGGCCAATATCAATGCCATTACAACCAGCCTGAATGAACGGATGACGATCAACCATCTTAGGTTTGATGAGACCATGGCGAATCTTCATTCAGCCAGTACCAATCTGGACCAGTTCACATACGATCTGAAAATTAATCCATGGAAATTATTGTACCGGTCTAAAGAAAAAAGACAGAAAAGCATCGATCTTTTAAATCTTGAGAATGAGGTAAAGAAATAAGATCTCTCATAGAGGTTTTTTGCCTTTAATAGCCCGTAGTACTGTTTTGGGAGCCAATATTCAATTGACAATTCCTGGGGCAAGGTGTATCGTGTTTATGTTCAGCAGGGAATAGTCGAGATGTCCCTAAAACCCGCCGAAGGTTAGGCCATAGTCGCTATTTTCCAAACCCTTTAAATATCAAAAGGAGGACGAACGATGGCCAAAGGCACTGTCAAGTGGTTCCACCGAAAAAAAGGATACGGCTTCATCACTTCCGAAAAAGGGGAAGATGTTTTTGTCCATTATACGACCATTTCCGGAGACGGTTTTAAATTCCTTGAAGACGGGGAAGCGGTCGAGTTTGAACTCGAAGAAGCGGAAAAAGGCCTTAAAGCGAAAAGTGTGACAAGACTGAACAAATCCTAAAGATCTTTTTCGGAAAAGATTTTAATTCAATTATCTAAGGAGCAATTGATGAAGAACGTGTTTTTAACCTGGCTTTTGGGTTTTAGTCTGTTGGGGGTAACGGCGGTGACCAGCGTGAACGGAGAGTCCATGAAAATTGAAAACGGCAAGAAAGTCAAATTTGATTATACCCTGAAAATCGACGGCCAGGTCGTTGAAAGTTCAAACGGGAAAGAACCGCTTGAGTATACCCAAGGGAGCGGTCAAATTATTCCGGGTCTGGAATCAAGGCTTGTCGGCCTGATTGCCGGCGATGAAAAATCCGTAATCGTTCCGGCCGGTGAGGCGTATGGCGAGATCAACGAAGAGGCTTATCGGGAGGTTCCGATGTCGGCCTTGCCCGAAGGATTTGAACCGCAGGCCGGAATGGTCCTTGAAATACAGGCACCTGATGCCAGCATTGTCCCGGTTGTTGTTTGGGAAGTTAAAGAAGATTCGGTTGTGTTGAATTTCAATCATCCGTTAGCCGGAAAGACATTGCAGTTTGATATTAAAATAGTATCGATTGAATAAAAATTAATCAGATTTTAGGGCATAATGGCTGGAAGGCTGTTATGCCCTTTTTTATTGGTGAAGAATAAACAGCGTCGTAATAAGTTATTAAAGTCGATTAGATGTTGACCGGTAAATGATCAAGCAGGGTTGTGATTAACAGCATGAGACATAATCCGACCATGACACCCCAGGCGGTTAAACTCTTGCCGCCGTCTTCCAGGGCGGAAGGGATTAGTTCGGAAACGGTCAAATAAATCATGGCTCCTCCCGCAAAGCCCAACCCGATGGGGAGAAGAGGTTCAAAGATCCAGGCTAACAGTGCCGCCGGGACGGCCATCACCGGTTGGGGAATACTGGTCAGGATTGACACCCATGCGCATTTTCGGGTGGAAACGCCTTCCGCTTTCAGGGGAAGTGAAATGGCGATGCCTTCCGGGATATTGTGGACCGTTATGGCGATGGCCATCACCAGACCGAACTTGAGATTTTCAGTCGCGAAGGCCACGCCGATCGCGATCCCTTCCGGGATGGAATGGATGAACATCGCGATAAAAATGAGCAATCCACGTTTAGAAAATCCGTATTTTACATAGTGTTTTTGAAAATTCGGATTTTCAAAATTTTCTTCTGTAAACCGAAAAAAAGCCGCCCCCAACATCAATCCTGCGATAACGATATAGGGGGCCATGGGATAATGGTCTTTGAGAGCAATCCCTTCCTGGGCTAAGGAGAAAACCGAGGCGGAGATCATCATGCCGGCCGCTGTCGCGGAGGCAAAAGCCCGGACGGTTAAAGAATTGTCCTTAACAAAATGAACAGGGATGGCGCCCAATCCGGTGGCCAGAGCGCTGATGATCCCGGCAAAAAGAGTCCAAAATAAAAGAGGTGCTTGATCCATAAAACTCCCGAAGGGGTGTTGATAATTCGATATATTATCATAATAAATGAATAATCCAAAGATGAATATCAGTGTTTTGTAGATACCCTGAGGCGTCTGTATATAACTTATTAATGCCATTTTGGGGATGGAGTCTAAACTATACGCCTTAGTTGACAGAACCAACGATATGGGCTACTCTTATTGCTATGAAAAAATCTGATCAAAAACATCCGATTTATGCCTTATTAGACAAAAGGATTCTCATCCTTGATGGGGCGATGGGAACCATGATCCAGCGGTACAAGCTGGATGAAGCCGGTTTTCGGGGCAAGCGGTTTGCCGATTATCCAACGGATGTGAAAAATAACAGCGACCTGTTATCCCTCACCCAGCCGCAGATTATTGATGAAATCCACCGTCAGTATCTGGAGGCCGGCAGTGATATTATTGAGACCAATACGTTTAACTCAAACGCGGTCAGCATGGCTGATTACAATATGCAGAACCTGGTGAGAGAGCTTAATCTGGAATCGGCCCTGATCGCCCGAAAAGCCGCGGATGATTATAGCCGGAAAACTCCGGACAAACCGCGTTTTGTGGCCGGGGCCATCGGTCCGACGACGAAAACAGCGACCTTATCCAAGGATGTGAATGATCCCGGCGGACGGGATATTACGTTTGATCAATTGGTGGCGGCCTATGGTGAACAGGTCAAAGCGTTGGTCGAAGGCGGGGTTGATCTTTTACTGGTGGAAACGATCTTCGATACACTCAACGCTAAAGCAGCCCTTTTCGCGATTGACGCGTATTGTTCCGAACAGAACCTTTCGATCCCGATCATGATCTCCGGGACTATCACGGATGCCAGCGGCCGCACCTTGTCCGGACAGACAACAGAAGCCTTCTGGACGTCCGTTAAACATGCCAGCCCTTTATCCATCGGATTAAATTGCGCGCTCGGGGCCGGCGATATGAGACCCTACATCAAAGAGCTTTCAAAATTAGCCCCGTGTTATGTCAGTTGTTATCCGAACGCGGGTTTGCCTAATCCATTGGCCGAAACGGGTTTTGACCAGACTCCCGAGATCATGACCCCGCTCGTCAGGGAATTTGCCGAAAGCGGGTTTGTGAATATTTTGGGAGGCTGCTGCGGGACTTCCCCGGATTTTATCCGCGCCTTTGTCGCGGCGGTAAAAGATGTTTCTCCACGGAAACGCCCGGAGCATACGGTTCAGACCAGTTTCAGCGGGTTGGAAGTCTTGAATATGACGAGAGAGACTAATTTTATCAATATTGGTGAACGGACCAATGTCACCGGTTCGATCCAGTTTTCCAAATTGATCATGGCCGGTGATTATGACACCGCGTTGTCTGTCGCCCGGCAGCAGGTCGAAAACGGCGCGCAGATTATTGATATTAACATGGACGAAGCGATGTTGAATTCCCAAGAGGCCATGGTCCGGTTTTTAAATCTGATCGCGTCGGAACCGGATATTTCCCGTGTCCCGATCATGATTGATTCTTCAAAATGGTCTGTCATTGAGGCCGGCCTGAAGTGTGTCCAGGGAAAATCAATCGTCAACTCAATCAGTCTTAAAGAAGGCGAGAAAGTTTTTATCGAACAGGCGGTCAAAGTCAAACGGTACGGGGCGGCGGCGGTTGTGATGGCCTTTGACGAAAAAGGTCAGGCGGATACGATCGAAAGACGGGTCGCTATCTGCACGCGCGCTTACAAGATTCTAACCGAACAGGTCGGATTCCCACCGGAAGACATCATCTTTGACCCGAATATATTCGCGATCGCGACCGGGATTGAGGAACACAACAATTATGCGGTTGATTTTATTGAGGCGACCCGGCGGATCAAGGCGGCGCTCCCGCACTGCCGGATCAGCGGCGGGGTCAGTAATGTGTCTTTTTCTTTCCGCGGAAATAATCTCGTGCGTGAGGCGATCCATTCGGCCTTTTTGTACCACGCGATTAAGGCCGGCATGGATATGGGGATTGTCAACGCCGGGATGATTGCGGTTTATGACGATATCCCCAAAGATCTGTTGGAATTAATCGAGGATGTCATATTGAACCGCCGCCAGGATGCGACTGACCGGCTGGTCACGTTTGCCGAGACGGTCAAAGGGGCCGGGGCTAAGAAGGAAGCAGACCTTTCCTGGCGAAATGAACCGGTGGAAAAAAGGCTTGCGCATTCACTGGTCAAAGGGATTGTCGATTATATTGAGGTCGATACAGAGGAGGCCAGGAAAAAATACGGTAAACCGATCCTGGTTATTGAAGGGCCGTTAATGGACGGGATGAATGTCGTTGGCGATCTTTTTGGCGCAGGGAAGATGTTTTTACCGCAGGTCGTAAAGAGTGCCCGGGTCATGAAAAAAGCGGTCGCTTATCTGGACCCGTTTTTGAAAGAGGAAAAGCAGGGCACGGTCAGGACCGCCGGGAAAATAATTATGGCTACAGTCAAAGGGGATGTCCACGACATCGGCAAAAACATTGTCGGGGTTGTATTGGCCTGCAATAACTATGAAATTGTCGACCTGGGAGTGATGGTGCCCTGTGAAAGAATTTTAGACGAAGCTAAAAAACAAAACGCCGACATCATCGGATTAAGCGGATTGATCACGCCTTCACTGGAAGAGATGGCCCATGTGGCGGGTGAAATGCAGCGGTGCGGGTTCAAGCTGCCGCTTTTGATTGGAGGTGCGACGACTTCTGCCAATCATACGGCGGTTAAGATTTCCGGTAAATATGCGAATGGATTTACGATCCACGTAAAAGACGCCTCGCGTTGTGTCGGGGTATGTTCAAATCTGCTGGATGAAAAAAATAAAGCCGATTTGATCCGTAAAACATTGGTTCAATATGATCAATTGCGCGCTGATTTTTCTGCCTCGCATGGTAAAAAGAAATTATTGTCCCTTGCAGAGGCAAGAAATAAAAGTTTTCAAAGCGATTGGAATAATGTTCCGATTACTCAACCGGCGTTTTTCGGGACAAAAGTTCTAACGAATTATGATTTGAATGAAATCCGCCGGATGATTGACTGGACACCGTTTTTTCCGACATGGGAATTAAAAGGCAAATATCCCAAGATTTTGACCGACCCCAAATGGGGCGAAGAAGCCACAAAATTGCTGGCCGATGCCAACGCGATGCTGGATGAAATCGTGCGGCATCAGTGGCTGAAAGCCAACGCAGTGATCGGACTGTATCCGGCTAACAGTGTTGGGGATGATATTGAAATTTACCAGGATGAAAAACGGGATAAAGTATTGACCGTGTTTCATACCCTCCGCCAGCAGGCCGTCCGCCAGGACAACCGGCCGCATTACGCCCTGTCAGATTTTATCGCCCCGAAAGGATCAGGCATCAAGGATTATATCGGTGCGTTCGCGGTTTCAGCCGGGCTCAATATTGACCGGATGGTTAAAAAATTCGAGGCCGACCATGACGATTACAAAAGTATTATGATCAAATCCTTAGCCGACCGGTTGGCTGAAAGTTTTGCCGAACTCATCCATTTAAGGATCCGAAAAGAATGGTGGGGTTATGCCAAAGACGAGGCTTTAAGTCTTGAAGAATTAATCGGAGAAAAGTACCGCGGTATCCGGCCGGCTCCCGGATACCCTTCCCAACCGGATCATACGGAGAAACCGGTACTGTTTGACCTTTTAAAAGTAAAGGAAAATACGGGTATTGAGTTAACGGAAAATTATGCTATGATACCTGCTTCATCGGTTTCCGGGATATATTTCGCGCATCCTGAGGCGAAATATTTTACCCTTGATCTGATCGGCAAGGACCAGGTGGTTGATTACGCAAAGCGGAAGAATATGGATTTTAATACGGCCGAAAGATGGCTGAGTCCGAGTTTAGGATACTGATAGGGGGCACGCCCTATTCTATTCCAAAATTTAAAAACAGAAAATAATTAGGGCGCTGTCCCCTAATTAAAACAGGCGGTGCCGCCTGTTTCTTCAAGAGGTGAAATGATGTCAGGCTTAGAAACAAGAGTATTGTTACCGCAGGATTTAAAACCTGTTAAGTCATTGAAAGAATACAAGGCGCAGGGCGGGTTTACCGGGTTGGAAAAAGCCCGGAAAATGACGAGCGAGGAATTGATTGATTTCGTCACCGAGGCAGGTTTGCGCGGGCGGGGCGGCGCGGGGTTTCCCACCGGGATCAAGTGGGATACCGTCTATATGGAGGAATCCAAAAAGAAATATGTCGTCTGTAATTTTGCTGAGGGGGAACCGGGAACGTATAAAGACAGATATCTGATCAGCAAAAATCCATATTTGATGTTTGAAGGCATGCTGATTGCGGCACACGCAGTCAAAGCGAAACAAGCTATTGTCGGGACCAAAAAGAAGTTTTCAGCCGCTGTGCAGCGCATTACCCAGGCCATGGAAGAAATTGAAAAAGACGGGATCGTTGAACCGGGATTTCTTAAGATCGTGCTTGGTCCGGACGAATATTTATTTGGAGAGGAAAAGGCTTTGCTGGAAGTGATTGACGGCCGGGAACCGATGCCGCGGCTCTTTCCGCCGTATATGGTCGGGGTCGGCTGGACACCGACGGAGAATAACCCGACGGTGGTGAACAACGCTGAATCCATGAGCCATTTACCGCTGATCCTTAAAAACGGGATCGACTGGTTTAAATCCCGCGGGACAAAAGATACGCCTGGGACCATGATTATATCCCTGAGCGGGGATGTCAAGAACCCCGGGATGTATGAAATTTCATTAGGTATTAAAGTCAAAGAACTGCTTTATGATCTTGGCGGCGGGCCAGTGGGCCGGAATCCCTTTAAGGCCGTGTTTTCCGGTGTGGCCAACCGGGTCATGACGCCTGACCAATTTGATCTGGCGATCGATTTCGGGACCTTACGCGCCAACGGAGTCGGGCTTGGATCAGGCGGTTTTATGGTCTACGATGAAAGCCGCTGGATGGTTGACCTGACCTGGATGTTTTCGCATTTTCTGGCCCAGTCTTCCTGCGGGCAATGCATTCCCTGTAATATGGGGACACGTGTCATCACCCAGCACTTGTTAAAAATTCATGACGGGATCGGGACACGCGAAGACCTGGAAGCCATTATTGCCGAAACAAAACGCTGCACCAATCAGACCCGTTGTTTTCTGCCAGTCCAGGAATCCGTGCTGGTGCCGAGTTGTATGGAGAAATTTGCGGAAGAATTTGAACCGGGTTTTGATGTTTCCGGATTTGACCGGGAAATCATTATCCCCAAGATTGAGAGTTTTGACGATACAACCGGGCAGTTCACATTTGAGAAAACGCCCAAGGAATTTCTTCAACCCAAATAAGATTGATCACAAAATAATATGGAAATCACCGGTAGCCCGTTAGAAATCTTTGTTGTTTTCTGGAGCGGTGTGTTGGTCAGTTTCACTCCCTGTATTTATCCGATTTTGCCGATCACAGCCAGTTTTATCGCCGGGGCCAATACCAAAGGCACAAAACAGATGGGGTTCATCATATCGCTGTTTTATGTGCTGGGCGTGGCCATCACCTACAGCGCGTTAGCCGTCTTTGCGGCGCTGTCCGGAAAACTGTTCGGGTCCATCCAGAATAACCCGTATATTTTTATTATTGTCGCCAACTTTTTGATTATCTTTTCCCTGGTGATGTTTGATATAATCCCGTTACCGACCATTGGTGTCTCGAAACACCAGCGGACAAAACCGAAGAATCTTTGGGCGGTGATTATGTTTGGCATGGCCTCAGGGCTGGTGATCGGGCCGTGCCTGTCCCCGGTCTTGGGCACCCTGCTGGCGTTCATTGCCTCTAAACAGAATGTTGTTTACGGGGTATGGCTCATGTTTGTTTTTGCATATGGTGTCGGCGCTTCTCTAATATTAGTGGGAACATTCAGCGGGCTGTTAAGCAATTTACCTAAATCGGGATTCTGGCTGGTCCGCATTAAACAGTTTTGCGGACTCGCGCTTTTAGTGGCTGCCGAATATTTTTTAATTAAAGCCGGAGGATTGTTATAGTGAAGAAGTTTTTTATATGGATTTTGTCTGGTGCGTTATTGACCGGGGTGTTGCCGGTTCAACTATCTTTTGCCCAGTATTTATTTATGATGGAAGAAGATTTAACCGGTCAGACGGCCCCGGATTTTACGCTCAATACGACCAAAGAAACGAACGTCAATTTTACCCAATACCGAAGTGGACAGGATGCGGTTATTTTTTTCTGGGCCACCTGGTGCCCGCATTGCCGGGAACAGTTAAAAGACCTTAATGAAAAGCGGGAATTGCTGGTTAAAGACAACCTGAAGCTGGTTATTGTCAATCTGGGTGAGAGTAAAAAACAAGTTGAAAAATATCTTAAAAAGAATAATATTGATTTGGATGTGTTCCTTGATGAAAAAGGGGAATTGGAATCCAAATACCAGATCATAGGGGTTCCGACCTTTTATTTTATAAACAAGGCGGGAAAAGTGACTGCGGTCAAACACAGCCTCCCGGGTGATTACCAGGATTTTTTTCAGGAAAGATAACATAGATCAGACAACTTGGCTCGCAAGAAAGGAAAATCAAATGAACAAAGCAACCGTGTGTTTACTCTCCGTATGTATGTGTGTTGGAATGGCATCAATGGCGCATTCGGCCGATGATGAGGTGGTTCAGGAAATGAAGGCCTTAAAAGCTCTCATGGATACTCTGCCGGACTCAACGCAGGAGCCCTCGCAAGACGTTTATGAGGAATCACTGGAAGAGACCGTTATTGAAGAGGATATGGATCATGCCGATGTGGAAGAAGCGGCCGAGGATTTGGGTACCGTAGAAGATCGATGGAAACCAGTTCCATCTTCCGATATAGATAAAATGGAGGAACCATGGGTTGAAGAAGACATGGCTACAGAGACCGTTGAGGAAGAGGAAATCCTGACGGTTCCTGTCCAGAATACGACCCGGGAAGAAGAAACCGTTGAAGATGTGGTTAAAGAAGAATCAATGCCTGAAGAAGATATGAGTCCAGAGACCATTGAGGAAGAGGGAACCCTGGCCGTTCCATTCCAGAATGAGAACCTAGAAGAAACTGGTGAAGATGTGGCCATGGAAGAACCAGAACAAAATATGGATCAGTCAACGCAAGAAGAATCAACGATTCTAGACCTCATCAACACAGAAGCGCCTCAGGTGGATGAAGCGAAAGACGGGGTTGCGGATGCGGCCGTTGAGACCGATGAAATGCCTGACGTCGCTTCGGATGATGTGATTCGATTCCGTGAGGATTTATCGGATGAGATCGCCACCGGCATAAGTGATATCAATAAAAGAATAAAAACGATGGACAGTGTATTAGACCAGGAAATCAACGATCTGGAGTCGGAAATGAACGGGATGAAATTACCGGAAGACCGGGAAATGATGCCCGCATTAGACCGTGAATATTAATGGAAACAGTAAAGGAGCAGACCATGGATAAATTCAGGATTTTAATTTTAATCGCTGTTTTGGGATTAACCGTGACCGCGACGGCTTATTCAGAAGAAGCCGGTATGGCCGCCGAAAATCAGGCCGTCAGTTATAATATTGACATATCTCACTCCACATTCGGATTTGCAGTCAAACATATGGCTGTTGGAACCACCCGCGGCAGTTTTACCACGGTAGAAGGCGCGATCAGCTATAACCCGGATGATTACAGCAATTTTGAGGCGATTGTCACGATTGATGCGAACAGCATTGATACGAAGAATGAAGGGCGTGACAAACATTTGAGAAGCGCGGATTTTTTTGACACCGAACAATTTCCGGAAATTAAGTTTTACAGCACACGCCTCGAAAAAAGAGGGGAAGGCGCAGTCATTATCGGGGATCTGACCATAAAAGGGGTCACCAAAGAGTTGACAATACCGGTCGAGTTTTCCGGTCCGGTGAAAAGCCCGTACGGCGCGGATGTGATCGGGATAGCTGGACAAATCAGGATTAACCGTCAGGATTACGGGATCAGCTTTAGTAAAACCCTGGATAACGGCGGACTCATGGTCGCCGATATGGTTGATGTGATCATAGAGATTGAAGCCAATCACAAAGGATAATTTTTAAAAATAAACAGGCCCCGGTCTTGGAATTTAAGTATAATATTTTCTGAGATCGGGGCGTTTTTATATCTTGCGCAAAACAATTAGATGAATTCAAGAATTCGCAAATTTCTTATCCTTTCCACAATTTTTGTTTCTTTTGCCCAGAATGCATGGGCGAAGACACAGAATTATTATTTCACCCAGGAACATTCTTTTCTAAAAGGGGAGATCAAGTATTCCCTGATCGGGACGTATCAGGCGGCATTTAATGATTTCGAAGGGGTCTTGATTCTGGATGAACAGAATATCGAAAACAGTTCGGTCGATATGAAGATCAAGACGTCCAGCATCCGTTCCAAGTATCCGGCCCTGGACCGGATCGTCCGCTCCAGACGCCTGCTGGATGCCGAAAAATATCCCTACATGACCTTTAAAAGCAAATCGATCAAACGCCTGAAGTCCGGATATTTTGTAGAAGGGACGGTCAATCTGCATGACATCACCAAAGATCTCTCGTTTATCTTTTATCTTGACGGCCCGACCGTTGAAGATAAGGAAAAATTATTGAAGGCCAGGGGCCGATGGACCATCAACCGCAAGGATTTCGATATTATCTGGAACCGCTGGCTGGACCACGGCGGGATTATCGTCGGTGATAATATAGACGTGGCCTGGGAAATCAAGGCCTACCATTAACGAAAATTGCCGGGTTTTTGCTGTTGATTCAGCACCAGAAACGAATATAATGGAACCATTACGAAAATTAAAATTAACAAAGGAGTTAAAATGCACAGAGTTTTGCGGGTCATCATAGCCGTTGCTTTATTGTTTGTGAGCAACCGTTTATATGCGGCCGGACAATTTGAGTTTGGAAGTGAGTTATCCTGGTTTAATTATGAAGAACCGAATTTTATGGAAGAAGACGGGATTTTATACAGTTTCTTCGGCGGGTACACATACCTCAGTCATGAGAACGGCAAGGTTGGGTCTTTCTCTGAATTGTTCAGCAACGGGAATACCCTCAATCGGTTTAAGGTGGATGCCCGGATCGGTTTCGGCGAAGTGGATTATACGTCCGTCTCAACCGGTTCTGCGGATAACATTGATGACTTTATATTTGAGTTAAGAGGGCTTGCCGGATATGATTTTCCGGTGGCGGAAGATTCCCGCATTACGCCCTTTATAGGGTTTGGTTATCGATATCTGAATGATGATTCTTCAGGTTTAAGGACTACGACCGGGGCCTCCGGTTATGAACGGGAATCCAATTATTTTTATATCCCGGTCGGGGTTGAAGTCGCGACTGAACTGGAAAACGACTGGTCACTCAGCGCCAGCGTGGAATATGATATTTTCATTTCCGGTAAACAGAAAAGCCATCTGGGAGACGCGATCGCTGGGCTGAACACGGTCGAGAATGACCAGAATGACGGGTTTGGTGTCAGAGGTTCTGTCAGGGTTGTAAAAAAGATGGAAAAGTTTGATGTGTTTATTGAACCGTATGTCCGTTACTGGAAAGTAGACGATTCGGATGTGGCCCCGATCACGTACAGCGGCGTTTTAGTCGGCTTTGGTCAGGAACCCGAGAATAATTCGGTTGAATCAGGCGCCCGTATCGGATTTATATTCTAAGATGGGGGACAGCGCCCTATTTTCTAAACACAAGTTTTTAGAAAATAGAATGCTGTCCCTTATTTGTTCTTACGGTTTTATCCTCTTATGCCTTCTGCATTTATTTTCTCAACGCCCCTTATGGCTGGATGAAGATTTTGTTTTCCAGAATATTATCCATCTGGACTATGCCGAATTGTTCGGGCCGCTCAAACCCGCCCAGTCTTTTCCACGAGTATATTTGTCCCTCATAAAATGGATCGGCGCATTTTTTGACAACCATGTTATGGCCTTGCGGTTCCTGCCGTTTCTATGTATGCTTTCGTCGTTCTTTTTATGGAGAAAGATATATGACGGCCTTCCGATCAGGAAGGAGCAGGGGCATTTTATTCTGCTGTTGTTTTCCTGGCTGAGCAGTTACTGGATGGTTTATTATTCGGCGGAACTCAAACCGTATTCGATGGATGTCCTGGCGGTCGGTTTATACACGTTATTTTTTGTCCATCAGGATAAAATCAAAGACCAGACACCGGACCGCTGGATGATCATCTGTTCCGGTCTGATCCCGCTGTTGATTTTCTTCAGTTACGCCTGTGTGTTTGTGTTCTGGATTGCCGTGTATAATTTTTTATACATGTCTTTCCGTAACAAAAAGATAATCCCGGTGTTTCTTCTCAACAGCGTGATCTCCCTGGCCTGTTTCCTTCTCTTTTATTGGACAGATATCAGGCATTCGATCACCACGGCCGGGGTTGATTATTGGGAAAGTTATTTTCTGTGTACGGATTCACCGGCGTGCTTTTTTTCGACATTCGGCGAAGGGGTGAAACGTTTTTCTGTGTTCTGGTGGGGAACGCAGAAATTTTTCCGCCGGGCGGCGGTCATTTTTATCCCCCTGTTTCTATACGGGCTGGTCCGTTGGGGAGGGGGCGGTTTCAGGAAAGAACGATTCAAGATTACAACGGTCGATTCGCTCAGTCTTGTCCTTTTTATCGAATTTATTATGCTCGGCCTGCTGCATAAATATCCGTTTACAGGCCAGAGGATAACGCTTTTTTACGCGCCGTTTGTGTTTTATCTGGTCACCAGGACATTGCTGGAGGCGCGGCGGATCAAATATCTTGGAAACGTATTATATTTTTATTATATTGGTTATTGTTGTTCCAGTCTGGGCGTGTCCGTCTGGATGTATTTACAATTATACAAATAAAATCAGCCGGATAACAACCGGATCAATTCCTGTCAGATGGTCAACGAAACACAAAATAAATATTCGATCGGTCTTGATTCCTGGATTATCCAGGACGGAAATTACGATAATTTTGAGGCGGGGAAAGATTACTTCTTCGCCGTTGAGTTTTATTCAAAGAGTATTCAGAAGTCCGAGAAACGCGGGGCGGTCTGCACACACCTGTTCTCCGGGCTTCATCGTATCGAGGCGGAGGTCGTTTTTACCGGGCCGGAATGCTGGATTATTGATATCGGGTTTTTGGCCTACTCCAAAGCCGGGAACAAAGACGGATTCAAAGCAGGTGACCGTGTCGGGATGGAGGCTTATTTAGGGATAGATCCGTTTTATTATTTTGAAGAATTGCAGGCCGTCAAAGATATACCGGCCATGATTTATCATTGGCACCTGGGGCAGATCCTGCTCGATACAACTCCTTGGATCACCAAAAAGAACAAAAGAGGAGAAGCTGTGAGGATCAGAAATGTTTCTGAATCTTCGTCGAAACAGATCGGCCGGACCAATGCCTGGGATGACGATGATGGCAGCGCGGCCTATATTTTGGAAGTGAACCTTCTGCCGGACGAACCGAAACGCCGGCGGTAAAAAGAGGATAACGATGAAATCATTATGGAATGACAAAGAGGCAAAAATTTTTAACAAAGATGACCTGGGACTGCGCGTTTACACGTCACAGCTGCTGGGCCGGGAACCGTCGCTGGTTTTGCACGGCGGCGGAAACACGTCGGTCAAGACAACCGTAAGGAACATATACGGTGAACTGGAAGATATCCTGTATGTCAAAGGAAGCGGATGGGATCTGGCCACGATAAAACCGGAGGGGTTCGCTCCGGTCCGGATGGACGCGCTGATCAAAATGGCCGCCCTGGAAGAACTCACGGACACACAGATGGTGCGATTACAACGCGCGGCGATGACCGACCCGTACGCGCCGAATCCGTCGGTTGAAGCAATCCTGCACGCGATCATCCCGTATAAATATGTCGATCATACCCACGCGGACGCGGTCGTGGCCTTGACGAACACGCCCAAGGGGAGAGAATTGATCAGGGAAATTTATGGAGATACGGTCCTGGTCGTGCCTTACGTGATGCCGGGATTTATTCTGGCGCGGGAAATTTACCGCATGACCCGCACCCTGGACTGGTCAAAATATGAAGGGATGATCCTGCTTCATCACGGGGTGTTCACGTTTGCCCCGCACGCCCGCAAAAGTTATGAGCAGATGCTGCGTCTGGTCAGCCTGGCGGAGAATTTTATCAAACATAATGTTGAGAAAGTAAAATTGACAATTAAGGATCAGGATGTCGATTTGTTGAGGCTGGCGAACATACGGCGGCTGGTGAGCCGTCAGCGCGGCTGCCCGGTCCTGGCCGGACTGGATCGTTCTTCGGACCAGCGGCAGTTTTCCGCGCGCGAGGATGTCAAAGTTATTTCCCAGAAAGGTCCGCTGACCCCCGACCATATCATCCGGACCAAACGGGTGCCGGTGATCATCGGCGCGGATGAACAAAAAGATATCGACAGGTTTGCGGTCCAGTACCGGAAATATTTTGAAGAATACGGAGATACGTCTTTAAAGGCGCTTGACCCTGCGCCGCGCTGGGGGATATGGCCTTCCGTCGGTACATTGGCCTTCGGGACATCGGTGAAAGAAACCAGAATCATTGAAGACATCAAACGGCATACCACCAAGGCGATCAGCCAGGCAGAAGCCCTCGGCGGATGGCGGGCCCTCAGCCAAAAGGATTTATTTGAGATGGAATACTGGGTGCTTGAGCAGGCCAAGCTGGCCAAGTCTGATAAGAAATCTCTCTTTCAGGGAAAGGTCGTTCTGGTGACCGGGGCGGCGAGCGGGATCGGCCGGGCCTGTGTCGAACAATTTGTTGACGAAGGAGCGGTGGTGGCCGCGCTTGATATCAATCCGGATCTGAACAAGATTTTTAACCGGGCGGAAGTCTTAAATTTGGTGGTGGATGTGACGGACGAAACAGCCATCCGGCAGGCCGTGGACCAAACGGTCCTGGCCTTCGGCGGATTGGACATACTCGTCAGCAACGCCGGCATTTTTCCGCTCAGCCAGCGGATCGATCAGTTGGACAAAGATACGTGGGACAAAAGTCTGGGAGTGAATTTATCCAGCCATCAGTGGCTGATTAAACATAGTCTTAAATATTTAAAGCTGGGTATCGATTCAGCGGTCATCATTATCGCGTCCAAGAATGTGGCCGCGCCGGGCCCGGGTGTGGCCGCGTATTCTGTGCCCAAAGCGGGATTGACCCAGCTGGCGCGCGTCGCCGCGCTGGAGCTGGCCGCGGACAAAATCCGGGTGAACGTTGTTCATCCGAATGCCGTCTTTGATACCGCGATCTGGACGGATGAAGTCCTTAAGAAACGGGCGAAGAATTACGGGATCACGGTGGATGAATACAAGACGAATAATTTATTGAAGGTTGAGATCACGTCAAAGGATGTGGCCGTGTTGGTTACAACCATCGCCGGTCCGGTGTTTTCAAAAACCACCGGCGCCCAGATTCCTATTGATGGGGGAAACGAGAGAGTGATTTAATTGTAGGGGCCGTTCGTGAACGGCCCTTATAATTATTTACCGTAGGGAACGGTTTAAAACCGTTCCTTACATTATTATTTTGATTTTAGATACGTACGGCCTGAAGAATTTCGGATGTCGGGTAAGATTTGTTCAGTGTATAAAAATGCAGTCCCGGTGCGCCGCCATTGAGGAGTTCAACGCATTGATTGATGCAGAAGTCTATTCCCGCGTTGAGTGTGGCGTCTTTGTCATCGGCGATCGGTCCAAAAATTTCTTTTATTTCCGGTGTGATGGTCGCTCCGCATAAAGACGTAAACCGGACCAGCGCGTTATAGTCGGTGATGGGGATAATGCCCGGGATGACCCGGTTATGCACGCCGCGTTCCCTAAGCCGTTCAACATAATCAAAATAATCCTGGTTGTTAAAAAATAATTGGGTGATGACCAGGTCCGCTCCGGCGTCGATCTTCATCTTCAGGAAATCCGCGTCTTTCTCCCGGTCCGGGCAAAGGACATGCCCTTCCGGAAACCCGGCCACCGCGATCCCGAATTTCTCCCCGAACTCGTCCCGGATAAATTGGGTCAGTTCACTGCTGTAACGGAAGTTTTCCGCGGTGGGTGTCCACCCCGGGTTATCGGCCGGCGGGTCGCCGCGCAGGGCCAGGATATTGCGGATGCCCCGCGATTCGACGTCTTCCACAATATTACGGATATCCTCTTTGGTGTTCATCACGCAGGTCAGATGCGCCATGGCCACGATATGATGGGATTGTTCGATGTGTTCAACGATGTCAAAGGTCTTGTCCCGGCTGCCGCCCCCGGCCCCGTACGTACAGGAGATAAAATCCGGTTTCATCTCGGCCAGCTCTTCAATCGTCATCAAAAGATTTTCATAACCTTTGTCGGTTTTGGGCGGGAACAGTTCAAACGAGTAGGTATGTTCGTTGCGCTTAAATAAGTCTTTGATTCTTTCCATAGATATTGGGGTTTAATTTTGTTAGTATTGGTAGGGAACAGGCATGCCTGTTCCTTACGTCAACATTAAATATCATAAGTCAAGATCAGGATTAATCAAGAAAAAATCCAAAAAGGGGCGGGACCTCTTTTTTAAGCCATGAAGTTTTCATTTCCAAAATTAATCAAAGATAAAAAAAAGGGTCAGACCCCTTTCGGAGAAAAAGGGTCAGATCCTTTTCGTAAGGTTATCCTGGCGATGGGCGGCGGGGAGGTCCATGATATCGGAAAGACCGTCATCAGGGCCTTGTTTAAAGCGAACGGTTTTGAAGTCATTGATCTGGGCGCGGTCGATTCCGGGGAGGAGTTGGTCCGGGCCGCGGTGGAACACAAGGCCGGTATCGTCGGGGTCAGCTGCATGCTGACGTCTTCCCTGGGGGAATTGCAGCAGATCGCCCGCGCCTTGCAGGCAAGCGGTCTGGATATCAATTTTCTGGTCGGCGGGCCGGGGATTTCTCCGGCCATGACCGCGTACGGCATCGCTCCGCATTATCCCGGCGGGGTAACGGTTTATGTCCGGGACTTGTATGTCTGCCATGAACTTTGCTGTACGTTATCGAGTCCGTCATCCAGACAAACACTGAAAGAATCTTTAAAGACCGAATACGCAGAGTCGAGTGAAACGTTTATCCGTCAGCAAACGGCTAAAACCTTGTTAACGATCCGGGAAGCCAGGGAACAGGGCCTGCAGATCCCGTGGAATGAATTCAGGCCGGCCGAACCGTCTTTTTTGGGAAACAGGGTTTTTCATGAACACGATTTAAAGGATTTAACGGAGTTGATTGACTGGATGACGATGTTTCTCGGATTCGGGTTAAAAGGGAAATATCCCCAAATTTTTAAAGATCCCGATATCGGACAAGAGGCCAGACAGATCTTTGACGACGCACAAATCCTTTTAGAGCGGATCATCAAACATAAATTATTGACGGCCAGGGGGGTGGTCGGTTTTTATCCGGCCAACAGCAGCGGCGACGATATTGAAATATACAGTGAACAGGGAAGCCGGCAGCATGTCCTTGAAGTGCTGCATACGTTGCGCCAGCAGGCCCGGCATGATGATGAAAAGCCTTATTACGCCTTGTCGGATTTTATCGCGCCGAAAGAATCAGGAAAGAAAGATTATATTGGGGCCTTTGCCCTGAGCTGCGGGTTCGGGCTGGAAAAACTGGAACAGGAGTTTATCGCGGATAACGATGATTATCATCTGATCATGGTCAAGGTCCTGGCTGACTGCCTGGCCGAGGCTTTTGCGGAGCGCATGCATCAATCGGTCAGAAAAGAATACTGGGGTTATGACCGGGGTGAAACTTTGACGAAAGAAGATATGTTCCGCTGCCTGTTCCAGGGGATTCGGCCGGCCCCGGGTTATCCCGCCTGCCCGGAACACAGCGAGAAGGAAATGCTTTTTAGACTGCTGGATGTTAAAAATAATATTGCAATCGACTTGAGCCGGGGGTATGCTATGTCGCCGGCGGCGTCCGTCTGCGGATTCTATTTTTCTCATCCGCAGTCCAAATATTTCTGGCTGGGCAGTGTGGCCCGTGACCAGGTGACGGATTACGCCCGGCGAAAAGACGTTGAAGTCAGCCTTGTTGAACAGCAGCTGCTTATGCATTTGAACTATATAAAGGAATAGGAGATTGATTCTATGGATATCGCTTTAATTACCGGCGCGGCCGGCCTGATCGGTTCAGAGGCCGTGGAATTTTTTGCCGGTCATGGTTTTAAGATTGTCGGGATCGATAACGACATGCGAAAATATTTTTTTGGCGCCGAGGCCTCAACGGCGTGGAATAAAAACCGTATCCAGGAAAAAGTACCGGCCTATGTGCACAAGAATATCGATATCCGCGACCTGCAGGAGCTTGAAAAAGTTTTCAAGGAATACAACAAGGATATCAAGGTGATCATCCATACCGCCGCCCAGCCGTCGCATGACTGGGCCGCCAAGGAACCCTTCACGGATTTTAGTGTAAACGCCAACGGCACATTAAACCTGCTTGAACTGACCCGCCGTCATTGTCCGAAAGCGGTTTTTGAATTCTGCAGCACCAATAAAGTCTACGGGGACACGCCTAATTTTCTTCCGCTGGAAGAACTGGATAAACGCTGGGAGATCCGGCAAGACCACCCGTTTTTTGTCGGGATCGATGAGACCATGAGCATTGACCAGTCCAAACATTCCCTGTTCGGCGCCTCGAAAGTGGCGGCGGACGTGCTCGTCCAGGAATACGGCCGGTATTTCGATATCAAATCCGTTTGTTTCCGCGGCGGATGCCTGACCGGACCCAACCATTCCGGCGCGCAGCTTCACGGGTTTCTGGCTTATCTGATGAAATGCTGCGTCACAGGTGATAAATACACCGTCTTTGGTTATAAAGGAAAACAGGTGCGCGACAATATTCACAGTTATGATCTCATCAACGCGTTCTGGCATGTGTATCAGAATCCGAAAGTCGCTGAAGTTTACAACATGGGTGGAGGGCGGCAGAACAGCTGTTCGGTGCTGGAGGCGATTGATCTTTGTGAAGAGATCTCCGGAAACACGATGAATTATTCAATCAGCGACCAGAACCGCAGCGGGGATCACATCTGGTACATCAGCCACTTGGGAAAGTTCCAGGAACATTATCCGGACTGGTCTCAACAATTCTCCCTGCGAGACACCATGCAGCAGATTTATGAAAATAACGTGGACAAATGGTCCGCGGCTAAAACTTAGTCGACACGATGACGGAAACCCAACAATTAAAATTGCCGGAGATCGTTTGCTGGTTAAACGACAATGATCTCGAAAAGATTTATTCGTCCTCCTACTGGAATAATATTGAGGAGGAAAAGAAAAAGGAATGGTGGATTGAAGACGGTAATTACGAACGTTGTCTTACCTATCTGAAGTCATCTCGTCTTTTATCAGAATACGAGTTCTCCGAGAAATTTATATCTGAGACCAGAAAGGAGAATCTTGTCGTAGCTGATCTGGCAGCCGGTACCGGATGGATATCAGCACTGATTTCCCGGTTGAACAATGTCAGAGAGGTCCGGTCAGTGGAGATATCCAAACATCGTTTGGAGACGTTATTTGAACATAGTGTTCGCATGCTATCGGGTGAGCCGGGCAAGATATGCCGCTTTTTGGGAAGCTTTTATGACCTCAAGTTTGACACGCACAGTATCGACGTGATTTACTTGTCACAGGCCTTTCACCATGCCGACAAACCGTTTCATCTGCTTAATGAATGTGATCGTGTCCTTAAGAAGGGGGGCCGCATCATCCTTGTCGGTGAACATTATTTTACGTGGTTAAGGGTTATTAAGCGCATATTGGTTAATCTGATACGAAACGGAAAGTGGACGACGAATTTTTATGAGCTCTTCCCGCCGGATCCGGTTTTGGGGGATCATTATTACAGGTGTTCGGATTACTATTTTATGTTTCGTTCCATGGGATATAGTATAGCGCATTATTCTGTGTCCGGCGATGAAGTGATTTATGTGGCAGATAAGTTAGATTAAGGATTTAAGTTCGGGCCTAAAATCACTTGACAAAAAATATCATTTCGATATGATGACATTCAAATGGAGATCAGACCTATGTTAGCTTTTTTACTTATTCTTTTGGGAGTTCTTTCCCGCTTTATCATTCATATTGAAAATTTCACACCAATCCTGGCGATTGCTTTGTTCGCCGGGTTTTATCTGTCTAAAAGAAACGCTTTGATGGTCCCGCTGGTCATGATGATTATTTCCGACGCGTTTGTCGGTTTTCATGACATGATCTTGTTCACATGGGGAACAATCCTGCTGACGGCGTATATTGGGGTAAAGAACCGGGAACGCAAGAGTGTCAAGACCGTCGCGTTTGCATCAATCGGTTCAGCGCTTATTTTTCACATCGTAACCAATTTCGCGGTGTGGGTGTTTTACACCACTTATCCGAAAAGTTTGGCGGGGATCATCGAATGTTATGTCGCCGCGATCCCGTACTTCAGGGGAACTTTATTAAGCACGGTCATTTATACGGCTGTATTGTTTGGAGGGTATGAATTCCTGACCGCCAGGATTAAAAATACCCGGTTTGCCAAAGCTCTTTAAATCAAATGGTGAACACGCGCGAGCGGGTTGAGCCATAAAATTCTCTATTCTGGTGGGAAATACGGTTAAAGGCCGTAGCAGTCCCGCTGCTGTAACTTGCGAGAAGGAATATTCTTACAAGAAGCCAGAACACCACCATGATAGTTTTTACAAGAACTGCGTTAGACAGTTGGCGTAAACATATATTTCAAAGGAAAAAGAAAACGGGTGCATTCCTCATCGGACATATTGTCTGGTGGGGATTTTTTTTATCCGTTCAACGAAGGAAGAACAAACATGGGAAAATTTTTATTAACATCAGTTTTAATTTTAAGCGGTTTAACCGTAACAACCGGAAACGCGTTTGCCGTCCTGACTATGGATCTGGATGCCATTGTTGTGACGGCGAACCGGTATGAAAAAGAGGGCCGGAAGGTCGCCGGTAATGTTTCTGTGATCAGCAGACAACAGATCGAAGATTCGAACGCGCAGTCACTCCCGGATTTACTGGAACAGGTCCAGGGGGTTTTTATTTATGACACCAGTACCGCCAGGACCAGTGTGGTCGATATCCGCGGGTTCGGGGACACGGCCGGGCGGAATGTTTTGGTTTTGGTTGACGGCCGGCGGCTGAACGTGGCGGACAGCGGGTCCGCTGATTTAGTCCAGATCCCGATCGGGGCTGTCGAACGCATTGAAATCATCCGCGGAGGCGGTTCGGTCCTGTACGGCGATAATGCCGTCGGCGGGGTCGTTAACATCATTACGAAAGAGGGCGAAGGGGATCTGTCCGGAAAGGCGGGTTATTTTGCCGGCAGTTACGGATCCAGCGGAGAACAGGTGCAGGTCTCAGGCCGTGAAAAAGGGCTGTCGTATTATTTTTATTCCCAGTATTTCGATAAACGCGGGTACCGGGAAAACGCCGATGAACTTTATAAAGATTATAACGGGCGGCTGGATTATGAATTCAATGAGAAATTATCGATCGGTCTTCATTACGGTTATCATGAGGACACGTACGAATTACCGGGCGGACTCAATCAATCCGAAATCGTTGAATATTCCCGCCGGGGCGTCGCCCCTTCCGAAGTCGGGAATATAGCGAGGACCAAGGACCAGTATGTGCAATTGAATCTGGATATTGACCCGGTGCCGGGTGATACTTACCTGGGGCATTTTGTGATTGAAGGAACCCGCCGGGACCGCAAGTCCTTTGATACATTTAACGCCTTTGATTTCGATACCACGCGGGATGTTGAAACAGAAGGCGTGGCCTTAAAGTATATTTTCGACCGGGAAATTTATGGCCGTAATGTTGATTTTATCCTGGGTTTTGATAAATACCGGCATGATAATTTCATCCTGGGAAGCGGAAGTAACACAGATAACCTTTATATATCCAAGGATGAGTATGGATATTTTTCTAACATGGAAGTGGAGTTGATTGAAAATTTTTATTTTGTCGGTGGAACCCGGCATCACCGAGCTGAGTTTACGTTCGATCAACGGGGTGATTTCCCGAATTTTGAAAAACAAAAGCCGGACGAATCGGTGTCTTCGGGTGGATTCAAGTATGAATACGCCAAGGGGAGCAACATGTTTGTGAATTTCCAGCAGACTTTCCGTTTCCTGACACCGAATGAATGGTACAGTTCCTTCAGCGGCCTGAGTACTGACCTCGAACAGCAGCGTGGTAAACAGTACGAATTCGGGGTGAAGCATAATTTTAATGACCAGGTTGTCTTCAGTGTGACGCCGTATTTGTTGGAAACGGAAGACGAAATATTTTTTGACCCGACCATCGGTTTTTTCGGATCAAACAGCAACTATGACAAGATCCGCCGGGTCGGCGTTGAATTCGGGACAAGGGCTGACATTGTCAGTTTCTTTGAGGACGAACCGGTCTGGGAGCATATCGATAAACTGGAATTCTTTACAAATTACACCTTCCAGGACCCGGAATTCACGGCCGGTTCACATGATGGCAAGCAAGTCCCGTTTGTCCCGTTACATCAGGCCAACGCGGGGTTTGTCACCCGATTTCTCGGCCACTATAATATATCTTTGGTCGGGCGCTACGTCGGCAGCCGGTATGCGATCAACGATACCGACAATTCGCTTCCGAAAGCCAAATCGTATTTTGTTACTGACTTGAAATTGTCTTATGACCGAAAAAATATCGAGTTGTTTGTGGCCGTCAATAATCTGTTCGACCGTAAGTATAATACGTATGAAGCCACGAACAGCAGTTTAACGGTCCGTGATGTCTTTCCTGCCCCTGAAAAGAATTTTCTGGGCGGGATCAATATCAAGTTTTAGGGGCGGGTTATGTCATCTGAGGAATTGCTCCAGGGGGTGGATTATTATTTCGACCAGGACGGGTTGTTTGTTTTTACCCGGGAGTTCCATCTGAGGCGCGGGTATTGTTGCAACAATGACTGCCGGAATTGTCCCTTTGGCGAGAAAGAAATTAAGAAGTGATCGCGAAAGAAAGTAATGTTAGGGTGATCAGGGATCGTGTGAGAAAAAAATTTGAAGGGTGATCAAAAAAAGGAAGCGAGAAAATCGAAAAAATCTGTGGTGATGTTTTTGGTTTTTCGATCACTGATCCCTGATTAGATTTCTTTCCTTCCACGATCACTGATCACATCTTAATTAATATAAGTGATTTCAGCGGAGTAATAAGACACCTATGGCTATGAATGCGCTTTTTAACTGGAGCGGCGGTAAGGATTCATCCCTGGCTCTGTTTCAAATCCTCCGGGAAAAAGATTATGCGGTGAAGTATCTTCTCACCAGCGTTAATAAACAATTCCAGCGTGTGTCCATGCACGGTGTGCGCATTGAGCTTTTGAAACAGCAGGCTAAAAGTCTGGACTTACCGTTATATATCCTTGAAGTTCCTGAGATGCCGACGATGGAAGCCTACAATGAAGCGATGAAAGCGGCTTTAATGAAATTCAAACAGGAAGACATCCACTATTCGATCTTCGGGGATATTTTTCTGGAAGATCTTAAAGAATACCGGGAAGGGCAATTGGCGAAGGTCGGGATGACCGGGGTGTTCCCGATATGGAAACGGCCGACCAGGGAATTGGTGACGGAGTTTATTGACCAGGGGTTTAAAGCGGTCACGGTTTGTGTGCACGAGAAATTTCTGGACCGCTCTTTTGTCGGACGTGACATTGATGGTCAGTTCATCCGGGATCTGCCGCAAAACGTTGATCCTTGCGGTGAAAACGGTGAATTTCATTCTTTTGTCTATGACGGGCCGATCTTCCAACAGCCGGTCAAGATCAAAATAGGGGAAGTGGTCCACAAAAAGTACGAACGTCCGAGGCAAACGGTAAAAAAAGACGATTGTTATGCCAGTCACGACCATGGCGTTTATGATGATGGGTTTTGGTATTGTGACCTGCTGCCCGAATAAAGAATCAATAAAATTTGAGACGTGATTTCTAACGTTTTATGTTAAGATATTGCAACTATGAGAATCGTTTCCCTTATTGCCAGCGCGACTGAGATTGTATCGGCCCTCGGTTTTCAGAACCAGATCGTCGGACGGTCGCATGAATGCGACTATCCAGAGAGCATACTTACCCTTCCCGCCTGCAGTGAACCCAAAATTGACATCCATACATCCAGTTTTGAGATCGACCGCCAGGTCAAAGAGGTGGTGGCCCAGTCTTTGTCGGTGTACCGCGTTGACGCGGATAAACTCAAAGGACTCAGGCCGGATGTGATCGTCACCCAGGACCATTGTGAAGTCTGCGCGGTCAGTCTTAAAGACGTTGAGCAGGCTGTTTGTGACTGGATGGAAAACAGGCCTAAAATTGTATCCCTGAGGCCGGAATCGATGGAGGATATCTGGCGCAATATCCGACAGGTGGCTGACGCGCTCGACGCCCAGCCGAAAGGTGAGCAATTGGTCCAGCGCTTACAGTCCAGGATCGATGCGATCGTGCGAAAAACCGGAAAGGTTGATCAGAAAATTTCCGTGGCCTGCATTGAATGGATTGACCCTTTGATGGCCGGCGGCAACTGGATTCCGGAGATGGTCCATCTTCTAAAAGCGGACTGTGTCTTTGGGGAGCCCGGAAAACATTCTCCGTGGATGACCTGGGAAGAACTGGTCGCTAAAGATCCGGATGTGATCATCACCCTGCCCTGCGGGTTTGATATCAAACGGACCTTAGAAGAGATGCCGCTTTTATCCCAACGAAAAGAATGGGCCGGACTTAAGGCGGTTCGGACGGATCGGGTTTACGTCACCGATGGCAACCAGTATTTTAACCGGCCGGGCCCCCGGCTGGTTGAGTCTTTTGAGATTATGTCTGAAATCCTTTATCCGGAAATCTACCAGTTCGGGTATGAAAAGACTGGCTGGATCAAGTACAAATCTTCCTAAATCGTTCAAATTGTCAAATCAGCAATATAATCCAAATTTTTTAAATAAATTGTTCAAGTATTGTACAATTACTATGATGCGATTGGCAATAAATGTATAAATTATTTTATTTCAAATAGTTATGTGTTTTAAATTGTTTCAATTCTATCGGTATTTTTCTTGACTTATTATAGCGGTTCTTTATAATGATGTTGTTCATTAATTGAACGAAAAATATTCCAACCTATAACAGACCCATATTGAGGCAGTTTTGGACGAACGCGAATTTGAACTAGTTAATATCTTAGGGAAAGAGCTTGGTTCCAACCAGCGTGATCTATCCCAAAAAATGGAGATTTCCCTGGGCATGATCAACATGCTCATCCGCCGTCTCATTTCCAAAGGCTACATCCGCATCGAACAACTGAACAAACGCAATGTGAAATATATTTTGACGCCTAAAGGCATTTCCGAGAAAATGCGCCAGTCTGTCAAATATACATTAAATACGATCAATTCCATCGGCCTTATTAAAGACAATGTGAAAGATTTTCTTATTCAATTGCATCAGCAAGGGCGGCGGAAATTTTATTTATACTGCCAGTCTGATTTGACTTTTTTGGCTGAAACGGCTTTTCAGGAAGCCAGGCTGCCGGACAGTTCGATTCACATTTTGAATGCGCTGCCAGAACACGATGTTGACGGGGTTTTGTTAACCGGTTTTGAAAATATTGATTTGAATGGATTTAACGGGAATAACCATATGGATTTATTAAAAGAAATCGCTAAGACGGATTTAGCTAATTTATAAATTCTTTGTGGAGGAAAAAATGAGTGAACCGATTTTTAAGGAATCAAAGAATTCAGATGCGGTGCTGATCCAGCCAAAACCAGCAGGAGTGGTTATTTGGCTAACAGGGCTTTCCGGTGCGGGTAAATCGACGATTTCTGAAAGTTTAGCAGGAAAGTTACTAAGAGAAGGAAGAAAATCGTACATACTTGATGGTGATAAAGTTAGAAAGGGATTATGTTCGGACCTTGGGTTTTCACCTGAGGACAGGACCGAAAATATCCGTCGGATCGGGGAAGTCTCAAAGCTGTTCTGTGATGCCGGTTTGATCACTATTGTCGCGTTTATCTCACCCTATATCAGTGACCGTGATAAAGTCAGGTCTATTTTAGGATCGGGAGAGTTCATTGAAGTCTTTGTGGATTGTCCAGTAGAAGAATGTGAACGACGCGATCCAAAAGGCTTGTATAAAAAGGCAAGGAAGGGCGAAATTAAGGAATTTACCGGGATTACAGCGCCGTATGAAGCGCCGGCAAATCCGGAAATCCATCTTGAGACTAATGTATTAAATATAGAGGCCTGTTCAGATAAGATTATTAATTTTTTGAAAGAAAATGAACTCTTTGAGGGACGTTGATTTGGAAATGACCGTCATTTTACAGGCCAGAATGAGTTCGCAAAGATTGCCCGGAAAGGTTTTAGCCAGGGTTCAGAACAAATCGTTACTTGAATTTACGATTGAACGATTGAAACAGAGTATCTATATCGGAGATATTATTGTGGCAACTTCAACCGAAAAAAGTGATGATCCGGTGGCGCAGTATTGCAGGTCAAATAAAATAGAGGTTTTCCGGGGAGAATTGGACAATGTGGCCGCCAGGTTTAAGGCAGTTATCGAACAGGACGGATTGTCGTCCTTTATCAGGATTTCCGGTGACAGCCCGTTGATTGATTCTCATATTATTGATGCCGGCATCGAAATGTTTGAAAACAATTCTTATGATATTGTCACCAACGTGCTGAACCGGACTTTTCCGAAAGGACAAAGTTTTGAGATATTCAGGTCAGAAACATTTCTTCGAGAATTTTCAAATATAAGAACGGCTGAAGAACAGGAACACGTGACGAAATATTTTTATAAAAACAAAGACCGGTTCAACATTTTTAATTTGGAATGCATTTCCGGAAATTTCAGCCATGTGAATTTATCGATCGACACAAAGGAAGATTTTAGTAGGTTTGAAGCATTGATCAACGACCGGTCCCGTCCGGTCTGTGATCTGGGATGGGATGAAATTATGAAGCTTTATAAGGCATTGGACCAACATGAGTGTACAAATTAAACAGTTAAAGATTGGCGTCATCGGTCTCGGTGTGGGACAGGCCCACGTGGAAGCGTATCAGCGCAGCAAGTTTTGTGACGTAGTGGCGTTATGCGACATTTCCGGTGAGAAACAGCGATGGGCCGAGCAGCATCACCATGGAATATCGTTCACAAAAAATGCTGAGGATATTCTCACTGATCCATCGGTCGATGTCGTTTCGATCTGTTCTTATGATGATATCCATTACGAACACATTATTAGCGCGCTGGAACATAATAAACATATTTTTGTAGAGAAACCGTTGTGTCTATATAAAGAACACGCGCAAGAAATACGGAAGGTGCTCGGAAGAAAACCGCACCTGAAGATATCTTCCAATTTGATTTTACGTAAATGTCCGCGGTTTATCGCCTTGCGTGACAAAATTGTCCGGGGTGAATTTGGCGAATTGTTTGCAATCGAAGGGGATTATAATTACGGCCGTCTGCATAAGGTGACTGAAGGGTGGAGAGGACTGCTGGATTTTTATTCCATCGTCCTGGGCGGCGGAGTGCATATCATTGATTTGTTTCTCTGGCTGACCGGCAGCCGTATCATTGAAGTTTGCGCCTACGGAAACCAGATCGCTTCGGCAGGCTCTCAGTTCCGGTATCCTGATATGGTGACGAGTATATTAAGATTTGAAAACGGAATGATCGGAAAGATGTCGGTAAACTTCGGCTGCGTTCAGCCGCATTTTCATAATTTGTCTGTCTACGGAACCAAAGCGACATTTGTGAATGACCGGGAATTCGGCAAGCTGTATCATTCACGCGATCCGGAACTTCCGTATGAACGAATGGAACAAGCCTATCCCGGTGTGCATAAAGGGGATCTGCTTGAGGATTTTATTGATGCCGTTATAAACAATCGAGAACCGGACATCGGGCGGGTAGCCATTTTTGATGCGATATCTATTTGTCTGGCTATTGAGAAATCTATAAACACGGGTCCGGTACCCGTCGAGTATATATAAAAAGGGGAGGATATGAGCGATACAGTTGTCAGCCGGCAATTACCATTTGGATGTCCGATTATTGGAGATGAAGAAAAACAGGCTGTGATGGATGTGCTAAACGGATCGATCTTGGTTCATGGTCCGAAAGCCAAGGAATTTGAACAGGCCTTTGCCGCCTATACGCAAAGCCCATATGCGGCGTCCATTGGATCCTGTACGGCCGGACTGCACCTGGCGTATTTTTATAAAGAGATCGGCCCGGGTGATGAAGTGATCGTTCCGGCGCAAACACATACAGCGACCGTACATGCCGTCGAGTATGTAGGAGCAAAGCCGGTATTTGTCGATGCCGATCTAAAGACGGGCAACATTGATATTGATTTGCTCGAAGGGGCTGTTACCGAACGGACGAAGGCGATTTCGGTTGTTCACTTTCTCGGTATGCCGGTTAACATGGATAGTGTTAACAAAATTGCAGAACGGCATGGGCTTTTTGTGGTGGAAGACTGCGCTCTGGCCATCGGAACTTACTATAAAGGCGTGCACGCCGGACTGCATGGTGATCTCGGTACGTTTTCTTTTTATCCGGTCAAACACATGACCACCGCTGAAGGCGGGATGCTGATAACTAGACATGAAGACGTTTATCAGAAAATTGACAGGCAAAAGGCTTTTGGCGTCGACCGTCACGTTGCTGAACGCAAGATTCCGGGTGAGTACGACGTTAATATGCTTGGATTTAACTACCGGATGAATGAAATTGAAGCTGCCCTGGGGATTGAACAATTGAAAAGGGTCCCGGGATTCCTAAAGATCCGCCGGGAAAATTATGAGGCTTTGGAATCCGGCCTGCGTTGTATTCCGGAAGTGGAGCTGCTGGCGTCTACACACGGCGATTATCAAAGCAGTTATTACTGTTTGTCGGCTATTTTACCGGAGAGATTGGCGGACAAACGAATTGATATGATTAAGTCGCTCAAGGAAAAAGGCGTAGGAACATCGATATATTATCCGCGGCCGGTTCCGCACCTCACATACTATAAAAATAAATATGGATATTCTGAACAACAATTTCCAAATGCGGCCAGAATCAGTTACCGTTCGATAGCGCTACCAGTAGGGCCGCATCTTAATATCGAAGATATGCACTATATTGTTCAGGCATTTAAAAACACACTGATGGAGGTCAAGTAAATGGGAAGTCTTCAAAACAAGAAGGTATGTTTGATCGGCGGAGCCGGATTTATCGGCCACAATATGGCATTGCACCTGAAAGAACACGGAGCAGATGTTTCCATCATAGATGGTCTGAATGTAAACAATTTGCTCTATTTGCACTCAACGAATCAAAAAGTCGCCAACCGTGAAATGTATATTGATTTTGTTAATAAACGGCTTGCATTGCTCAGAGAACAGAATATCCCTCTGTTTGTTGAAGACGCCCGGAATTATCACAAACTATCCAAACTGATTACAGATATCAACCCCAATGTCATTGTATTATTGTCTGCCGTGGCGCATGCGAATAAGTCCAACAAGGATCCCTACGAAACATTTGACCATAGTCTGCGTACTCTTGAGAACGCCTTGGATGCGTCAAAGAACCGGATCGGACATTTTATTTATTTTTCATCAAGTATGATTTACGGCCATTTTGTATCGGAGACCGTTACGGAGGAAACTCCCTGTGATCCGGTGGGAATCTATGGATCTCTGAAGTATTCCGGTGAGAAAATGGTTAAAGCCTACAATCAGGCGTTTGATCTTCCATATACGATTATCCGGCCGTCTGCTTTGTATGGCGAGAGATGTGTCAGCCGTCGTGTGGGACAGATATTTATCGAAAATGCCATTGCCGGTTTGCCGGTCACAGTTCAGGGAGATGGGGACGACCGGTTGGATTTTACCTACATTAATGATTTGGTGGCAGGTGTTCGTAATGTTATAGAAAGCCCGAATTCCATTAATGAAACGTTTAATTTAACGTATGGTGAATCCCGGTCTATTGCTCAGATGGCAGATATCATTAAGGAGCATTTTCCGAATATTAAGGTGAATTACACACCTAAGGATAAATTAACCCCGGACCGGGGGACCTTGTCGGTTGAAAAGGCGAGGAAATTGATTGGTTATAATCCTGAATATTCGCTGGAACGAGGATATGTCGATTATATTAACTGGTATAAATCATTGAATGAGTCTGCCCAGCCACAGGTGGCAGGAATCGCTTGATGAATACGCCTGTCAAGAATCAACATTTGGTTTATGATGCCTTTTTATCTGAGCAATTGGAAAAGGAGGCTTACCGGCTTATAGTTGACCAGCATTTTGACGAAGAATTAGCTGAGGTTGTGGCGGACTTGCAGGGTAACGAAGTCTTCCTTTATGGCAAGATCGCGGACACGGATTCTGATGCTATGGAAATCCTGACCCGGCTTAGATTTAAGATGGTAGACACGCTGGTCACTCTGGAGAAAGATATCCTCATGGAAGAATCATTTATGTATCAGGATGATATCAGGCTGGCTGTCCCCGAAGATGAGGCGGCTGTGGTGGCCATCGCCCGGAATAATTTTGAGTATTCCCGCTTTCATGCCGACGACAACATTGCCAAGGAACAGGCCGATCGCATCAAGGGCGAATGGGTACGGAATTATTTCAAAGACCTGCGCGGTGATGCCATGGTCCTGGGCGAAGTCAATGGTCAGGTCGCCGGGTTTGTTCAACTCATTGTGGACCGGGACACGTTGGTGATTGACCTCATAGCCGTTGATCAAACAGCAAGAAAGCGCAAGCTGGCAACGCAAATGATTAATTACGCCCAGCAGCATTGTCGTCAGAACTGCGTAAAGTACCGCGTCGGTACCCAGCTGCTTAATGTGCCGTCACTTAATCTGTATCAGGGATTAGGGTTCCGGATTAAGAGCAAGCAATATGTTTTTCATTCAAATATATAAAAGGTCGTTATGAATATCGGTACTCATAATCTGAACGAACGGGTTCTTGTTATCGCAGAAATTGGTAATAATCATGAAGGTGATTTTGATCGTGCGTGCGCCATGGTGCGGGCGGCAGCTGAAGCCGGAGCCGGTGCTGTGAAATTCCAAACCATTATACCTGACAAACTGGTTTCGGTAGCTGACACCGCGCGGATCAATCAATTGACGCGGTTTCAGTTCAGCTATGAACAATTTCAGAGCCTGGCGGAATTATGCAGGGAATGTGATGTGATATTCTTGTCAACGCCTTTTGACTTGGCGAGTGTAAACGCGCTTGATCGATTGATGCCGGCTTTTAAGATAGCGTCTTCGGATAATAATTTTTATCCGCTGATTGCTGCTGTCGCCAAAACGGGCAAGCCCGTTCTTATATCAACCGGCCTGGCAGACTTAAAACAGATTCAAACGACAAGAGATTTCATTCAGTCGCAGTGGAAGAAGCAGGGGTGCCGGCAGGAGTTGGCGGTTTTACATTGCGTAACCAGTTATCCGACGGCTCCGGATGCGGCCAATCTGCTTGCTGTTAAGACATTGCGTGACGAATTGGGGGTAACGGTTGGATACTCGGATCACACACTAGGCATCGATGCAGCTTTGGCCGCTGTGGTACTCGGGGCCCGGATTATCGAAAAACATTTTACGCTGGATAAAAATATGTCTGATTTCAGGGATCATCAATTATCCGCCGATCCGCAGGAATTGAGGTTGTTGATTGATAAAATTAATTTGATGGAATGTCTGCTTGGAGATGGCTTGGTCGATCCCCGGCCTTGTGAACAGGCCGTTATGGAACAGGTGCGTCGTTCCATTGTGGCGGGGGAGGATTTAAGTGCGGGCACATGCCTGAAGATGGACGATCTTAGCTGGGTCCGGCCGGGTGGAGGTTTGGCGCCGGGGAGTGAGGATCAGGTCGTAGGAAAGATGTTAGTGCGGAGTATTGGAAAAGGTCAAAAAATTACACTGGAAGATTTAAAAGGATAATATTTATGTGTGGGATTGCAGGACTTGTCGGGAAGCAGCGAAAAGATATTGATTGTATTGATCGAACGCTGAGTTTGATGAATAATCGAGGCCCGGATTTTCAGACAGCCGTTTATATCCGCAGCGGTGAAAATCATGTGCAATTGTTGCACGCAAGGCTTTCTATTATCGATTTAGATAAGCGATCGCATCAGCCGTTTTCAATCGGACCTTGCACGCTTATTTTTAATGGCGAAATCTATAACTATAAGGAAATTCGTACCGAGCTGGAGTCCCGCGGTATTGTTTTCCTGACAAGTTCGGATACGGAAGTGTTGTTGCGCTCATATCTGGAATATGGCCGGTCTTGTGTAGAGCATTTCGAAGGGATGTGGGCTTTTGCTATATTTGATGAACGCACAGGGGAGCTGTTCCTGTCGCGAGACCGTTTTGGCGAAAAACCGCTGTATTATATGGAAACGGGTTCCGGCTTCTATTTTGGTTCGGAGCCCAAGTTTATCAGGTCATTATTGGGCGAGGCCCTTGAGGTCAACCAGGAACATTTGATCCGGTATATTATAAACGGCTACAAATCCCTTTATAAAGTGGATGAAACGTTCTACAGGAATATTCAGCGCGTACCGCAGTCATGCAACCTGATTTTGAATCCACAAGGCGATAAACAGGTTCAACGGTATTGGGAGCCTTCATGTATTCCCGTGAAAATGAGCCTGGAAGAAGCCATAGAAGGTTCGCGGCATCATCTATTGGAAAGTATGAAGATCCGTCTAAGATCCGATGTGCCTATGGCCTTTTGTTTAAGCGGCGGTGTCGACTCCGCCAGTCTGGTTTCCATTGCGGCCAAGATATTTAAATATGACGTGGCGACATTCTCTATTATCGACGGGGATGAACGTTATAATGAACTGGACAATATTCAGGCTACGATTAAAGACATTGGCTGTAAACATACCTTAATTGAGTTGTCCTATGACCGGACGTTTGAAAAGCTTCGCGAACTTATTGCCTATCATGACAGTCCCATTTCAACCATTACATATCTGGTGCATTCTTATATTTCTGAAGCCATTTCTCAAAATGGGTACAAAGTCGCGTTTTCCGGAACGTCGGCGGATGAATTATTTACCGGATATTATGATCATTTTAATCTCCACTTGTATGAAATGAGGAACCATCCGGAATTTCAAAGGTATTTGGATGACTGGGAAAAACATACCGGGAAATATGTCAGAAATCCGTATTTTAAAAATCCGCGGCTGTATTTTGAAAATCAGTCGATCAGAGACCATATCTACCTTAACCGCGATGATTTTGTCACCTATTTAAAGCGTGATTTCCTTGAAGATTTTTCTGAAGCTGCGTATTGTGACGGATTGCTGCGTAATCGAATGCTTAACGAATTGTTCCATGAAGCGACACCGGTCGTGCTGCATGAAGATGATTTAAACTCAATGAAATATTCGATTGAAAACCGCAGTCCCTATCTTGATTCACGTTTGTTTCAGTTCGCCTATTCAATTCCTAACGAGTATCTAATAAAGGATGGGTATGGCAAGTATGTTTTAAGAGAAGCTGTTAAAGGAATTTTAAATGATCAGGTACGGTTGGATCGGCGTAAAAAAGGGTTTAATGCGTCGCTGAATTCAATTATGGATTTTGATAACCCAAAAGACCGGGCTTATATTCTTGATAACGGCCCGATTTATGATTTGTTTGACAGGGCCAAGATTGAAAAGCTGCTTGATCAAAGGCCGTTACCAAACAGCTATAGCAAGTTTCTGTTTAATTTTATAAACGCCAAGTTATTCCTGGAAATCCACAAGGAGTCGCAGAGTAACTCCATGGCGGCGGAAGAGGTTTAGATGCAGTATTGTAAACAGTGTATATTGCCGGATACACGTCCGGGGCTGGTTATTAATGAGGACGGCATATGTAACGCATGCGTCAATGCTCAAAGTAAGCGTGACGAAATAGACTGGGCCGGGCGGCAACAGAATTTTTTGTCGGTTGTCGAAAGCGCCAAGAGCCGTAGCCGGGGATATGATTGCCTTGTGCCGGTGAGCGGCGGCAAAGACAGTACCTGGCAAATCGTAAAGTGTCTCGAATATGGGTTAAACCCGCTGGCAGTTACGTGGAAAACGCCCGCGCGAACTGATATCGGACAGCGGAACCTGGATAACCTGGTTAGTTTAGGCGTCGATCATATTGATTACCAAATCAGTCCAGCCGTTGAGAAAAGGTTTATGCTGAAAGCATTAAGAAGATTTGGCTCCACGGCGATTCCAATGCATTTGGCTCTTTTCAATATACCTTTAAATATCGCATCAAGATTCAACATTCCACTTATCATTTGGGGTGAGAATTCCGCGTTTGAATATGGCACGGAAGAAGAGGCATTAACAGGTTTTGAGCTGAACGGCAATTGGCTTAAGAAATTTGGCGTGTCTCATGCTACGACGGCCGTTGACTGGATTGACGACGATTTGACAGAGAAAGAATTAACACCTTATTTTGGTCCGGATGATGAAACATTAAGCCATCAGGGTATTAAGGCGGTATTCCTGGGCTATTATTTTCCCTGGGATCCTCAGGAAAGTCTCAGGGTAGCACAAGCGAATGGTTTTAAGGTGAGCGAGCAGGGGCCGAGAACAGGATATTACAATTACGCCGACATAGATGACGACTTTATATCCATTCATCATTACCTGAAATGGTATAAATTTGGATTTACGCGAACCTGGGATAATCTATCCTTGGAAATCAGAAACGGGCGGTTGACGCGCCAACAGGCAATTGAAATTATCCGCGAGAGAGGGGATGAAACGCCTAAAGCAGACATTCAAAAGTTTTGTGGTTTCGCCGGGATTAGCTGTGAATCATTTTTTGGAATTATAGAGAAGTTCCGTAATGGAGATATCTGGCATAAAGTTAATAACCAATGGGTAATAAAGGATTTTCTTATACCTGACTGGCAATGGACGAAAGGAGAGGCTGATGAATGTTTTGGTAATATCACACCAAAGGTCGGGAACGCATTTTCTTATTGATTCGATATTAAATAATATTGAGAATACCGTTTTTCCTGAAATAAGACCCTCTTATAGTTCTATACAGAATTTATTGTTACCGCATGATCAGGAGGTAACGGATCGGTTTTATGAGTATACTTTCCCAAAGGAACACAACACAGAATTGCGGATATTTAAGACGCATATTTTGCCGGAAGAATTTGAAATAGCCTTACACGAGAACGGATTGCCAGAAGATTCCAAAGAACGGATAATTCTCGAACAACTTTACTACAATTCCCGGAAGGTTTATATTCTCCGTGATCCATATGACACCTTGGTTTCCCGTTTTCATTATGAGAAATCAGGAGGAGGGATATATAATGCTATGGAAAGCAGACTCAAAGAAATGACGCCGTCTGAGTACATCCGTTCGTTCAATTACCATATTATGCCGGGGAGAGCAATGAAAGACTATGACCGGAATGTAGTTGCTTACTTAGCGTACCATCAAAAAGTATGGCTTATGCACGATGTGATTGCCGTCAATTATGAGAATTTAAAAAATAGTTTTGAAGAAACCATCAAGAAACTGGCGGCATCGTTAGGTTTGCAAGAGCATTTAAAAACCAATATCCGCAAGCCAGTTATTCTTAAGCCTTCTAACGTTATAGGCAGTCATTTTGTATATAAAGTCCAAAGGAAAATTCTAAAATGGGCGAATATCCGCTCAACGGTCGTAAAGCCCCGCAAAGGAGTTGTTGGCGACCATAAAAATTATTTCAGTAAAGAAGATTATGAATTTATTGACCGGGAAATACAAAGGATTAACGAAATGGCGTATGGGCCAGTCAGGGTAGAGGTATGAGATTTGAAGAAAAGAAACCGCCGAGGCGGTTTACAGTCGGTATGGATAAGCAGATAACTATCAGCGACTGCGGGGATATTTATCTGAACCATAACGAACAGGTGACATTTAAAACCCAAGATGGAAAAGAATATGATTTGGCAAAAAAAGATTGGGGGTATTATGCCACGCCTTCATTAAACGGACGCTTGGAACAGTTCAACCTGAGAGGCGTTCTTGTAAAAAATATGGTATCCAAACGATATTTTGTATTATTAGTTGAGCGTGGGAAGGAACCCGAATTTGAAGAATATTTGAAAGAAGAACAATTAAAGATCATCACATGGATGGATAATAGTGATGTTCTCAATAATTTAGAGCAAAAATTAAAACAGGTCAATAATGGATAACACCGCGATACTTAAATGCCCATTCACGCGCAGCACTAATTTCCAGAAGGTTTTCGAATATAACGAGAAACCCGAGGGTGAAATACAGTTTTCGTTCAATGCAGGGAAGCAGTATCACCGTGAAATCTGGCAATGTGTTGATTCAAGGCATTATTTATCGATCCATGATATGGACATGTCGCAGATTTATTCCGAGGAATATGTAAACTCGACCTATCAGGATGAAGATGGTTTGAACAGGACCTTTCAACGGATTATCGGCCTGGATCCCGGGCAGTCGGACAATGCCGGACGTATAAAACACGTTGATCGCTTCGCCAAAGAATATTTTAAGGATGCGAGTCGAATTGATGTGTTGGATGTCGGGTCCGGCCTGGGGGTATTCCCATTCGGGATTCAGCAGGCAGGCTATCGGTGCACGGCCCTTGATCCCGATCAGCGCGCCGCCAAACATATGAACGATCGGGTCGGGGTAAACGCGGTTTGCGCAGATTTTATGAATTTTGATACGCTTCAGCGTTTCGATATTATTACTTTTAACAAGGTGCTTGAGCATGTCCATGATCCCGCTGGGATGCTGGCGCGGTCAAAAGAATTTTTAAAGGATGATGGTTTTATATACATTGAGATACCTGACGGTGAAATGGCGGCCCGGGAGGGAAAGCACCGCGAAGAATTCTTTATCGACCATATTCATGTCTTCAGTTTTTTATCGACATTGTTGTTCATTCAGAAATCCGGATTTGAAGCACTCGCCGTTGAACGGCTGAGGGAGCCGAGCACAAAATATACTTTGCGGGCTTTTCTAAGACTAACCTCCACGTAAATAAAGGAAAAGAAATATGCCAGGTATTGATGCACATGAACAGGAACAGGTGAACGTCTCTGGCGAAAAACGCTATGAAGAAGTATACGGAGACACATTTGCGATGTATTCCCGGAAAGAAATGGAAGAATTTATTGAGCCGTTCATTGTGCGTTTTAAGCGGAATGGACTTGACGCATCGAGAATTTTCAATGGAAAAAAATGTTTTGATGCAGGGTGCGGCAACGGGAGAGGGACTCTTTTTATGCTGATGAATGGTGCTGAGCATGTAACCAGTTATGACTTTTGCGAAAAAAACATCGAAAGTACCCGGAAGTTTGTTAAGGATTTTGGATTTGATCAGGTGGATACAAAACAAGGAACTTTAGAGAAAATTCCTTATCCGGACGAAACCTTTGATTTCGTCTGGTGCAACGGCGTTATTATGCATACCGACCACCCCAACCAATGCCTCGCCGAGATAACAAGGGTTTTGAAAACAGGCGGACAGGCTTGGCTCTATATCTATGGTTCTGGTGGCGTGTATTGGAGAATTATATATCACCTGAGAGATATGTTAAGAAATATTCCAATTCAGAAGACCATTTCGACCTTAAAAGCCATGCGGTATCCCACGCGGTATATTGCGGAATTTATAGATGACTGGTATGCCACGAATCTAAGATCATACACCCACCGCGATCTTTCTAGACGACTAGTTGAATTAGGCTTTGAAGAACCTAACTTGCTGAATTACGGGATGGACTATGATACAAGCCATAGGCGCAATACATTTCTTAGTGAACGGGAACGGTTGTTAATGGGGGAAGGGGACCTTCGATATCTTTTGTTGAAGACTAGTTGTGAGCAAAAAGATAAATGTCAACTTGAAGAAGGAGAATATGGTTCAATTTATAATTGGTCGGACGAAATAACTGCGCATCTCGATCCAATATTTCATGGATTATCGGCCAAAGTGTCGAATACTGATCTGGGTAAGATTATGGCCGCGGCGTATATTCAACGTGAGCTTAGGATAGAATTAACCGAATCAAAAGAGTTTGACTTTGATAAAGTTATAAAAATACTTGGAAATATTACGGCCTATATCAATGAGCTGTGATCTTTCAAAATGAAATATACCTATGAGAGAAAGACTTGAAGAATATTTTGATAAACTCTGGCCGATTAACCGTAGCATCATGGGGCCGGGTACTAGACGATCATTTGATATTTTAGAGGAGCTTGTTCCTTTTGAACGACTGACTTTTAATACAGGGGACAAAGTATTAGACTGGGAGGTTCCCAAGGAATGGAATGTAAACGATGCTTATTTTATAAGCCCAGATGGCCAGAAGTATTGTGATTTTAAAGCTAATAACCTATCTTTACTAGGTTATTCGATGCCGTGTGATATGTCTGTCGATTTAGAAGACTTAAAAAAGCATCTATATACTTTGAAGGACCTGCCTAATGCAATCCCGTATGTTACCTCGTATTATAAGGAACGATGGGGATTTTGTATTCCGTACGATCAATATAAAGATTTACCAGACGGTAAATATAGGGTTAAGATAGATACAGAATTATACAATGGAAAGCTTGAAGTTGCGCAAGCAGTTCTTCCTGGAGTTTCTGATAAGGAAATTCTCTTCTCGACTTATATTTGTCATCCTTCGATGGCCAATAATGAATTGTCAGGGCCGTTGGCACTTTGTTTTTTATACGAAAAGATTAAAGAAATACCTAGCCGTAAGTTTACCTATAGATTTGTGGTGTCTTCAGAAACGATCGGCACAATTTGTTATTTAAGCAAGATGGGAAATTTATTAAAAGATCGACTGGTCGCAGGATATGTTTTGACATGTTTGGCGGATCCCGGAAACTTCACTTATAAATTGTCTAGGGATGGGGATGGATTAGTCGACAGAATTGCCAAGAAAGCCCTTGGGAAATACAATCCGACTATATTGAATTTTAATCCGAGTGATGGCAGCGATGAACGTCAGTACTGTTCACCGGGATATAATCTGCCTGTAGGTTCGTTGATGAGGACTAAATATGGAGAATTCGAGCAGTATCACACTTCATTGGATAATAAAGAGTTTATTTCTTTTGATTCGCTATTAGAATCCATTAATGCCTATTTTGAAATCGTTACAACTTTTGAGACCGAATTGTTATTTGAAAGGATGGAGCCATTTGGAGAGCCGCAGTTGGGAAAGCGAGGTCTATATAGATCTTTATCAACAAAGAGTAATTTACAAGAAGATTTAGCCGCGGTGTTCTGGATACTTAATTTAGCGGATGGCTTGAACGAGATCGATAGAATTTCGAAGAAGTCGGGAATAGAATCAAATGTAATTTTGGCTGTAGCTGAAGAACTCAAAAAAGTGGGGTTACTAAAATGCTAAATAGAAAAGAGAAAAACGTACAAACATTGGACACATGCGACAAATACTTAGATTCGCCAGTTTTTATTTGTGGGCATCGAAAAACGGGAACGACCATGCTTGTCAATTTATTTGACGGAAGTAACGAAGCGGTAGTATACCCGGATGATAGCGGATTCTTTTATTTATATTACCCGAGATACGAGGCATCAAGATATTCTAATGCCCAGAAGACGGAAAGGTTAGCGAATGCCATTATCGCGGACAATCTTAAAACTGTTATTGAGGAAGCCAGATGCCCGGAGGCTTGTAAAGCCATGCTGAAAGAAAAGAACCAACGATATTATGATTTGTTTAGTCAGTACACAGGAGAAGGAGATGTGAAGGATATCTTAAAATATTTTATAAAGTGTTTTAGAGATGTTTATTACCCGGATATGGGCCAACCAAAAGTTTGGATCGAGAAAACAACGAGTACTGAGATTTATGCATTGGAGTTGTCCAAGATCTTTCCGCGAGCAAGATTCATACATTTGATTCGTGACCCAAGGGATAATTGGGCATCACTAAAATCGGGATGGGACAAAAGGTATAAGAATTTTAATGACGATATTAAAAGGTTGAAACAGAGTCTTTTGGAGAGAGGTAAGTTAGGTATGGAGATGGCAAAATACAATGTATCTACAATAGGTTCGGAAAGATATAAAGTGATTCGTTTTGAAGATTTTACCCAGGATGCTCAGGCGCATATGAAGGATTTGTGTAGCTTTATAGATATAAGTTTTAATGAATCTATGCTGACACCATCTACATTTGGCTATTTCTGGGAAGGAAATAACTTTGATGGAAAGAAATTTAAGAAAACATCAAGTGTAAATGTAAACAGATGGGCGGAAAGGATTGAAGCTGAAGATGCGCAGCTAATCGAATTTCATTTCAGGGATATTATGAATTATTTTGGATACCAGTGCGAATTTAGTATTGAGCAATCACAGAGAGCCGCGGCCGAGCATTATAAGTGGTTCAATTTCTCAACTCCATATTCGGCAAAGTAAATGACAAAAGCTTTGATATTAAATGAATACGATGATGTGAAAGACTGCCTTAAATACAAAAGGCAGCGTGATTGTAAGTTATTTACAACTCATCCAAGTGTTCAAGTATATTTGAATAGTATTTGTGGTCTGGAATGTAAGTTGCTAAGTGAGTATCACCAAGTACAGGAGACAGGCAAATGGATAGAACAGATTGATGTCGCGGTGGACCGTTTGTTAGCTGATATGGACAATGTGATTACAGAATCCATGGAGAGCACGCTGGGGTTTAAAATGAACTGTTTAACAGCGCTATATGCATATTTTACGAAACATCAATACTTAGGGTATCTCTGCTTAATTGAAGCTGTCAAAAGACTGTCTTACCAAGAGAATATTGAGGATGTCATATTATATAATTTCAAAACATTAAACGGCTTCAAGAATAAAAATGGTTTAAGGAGATTATTTGAAAGCTATCGGCTTAAGAATATAAATGTTGGTGTTATTGAACCCAAACGTAAAAGCATGCGGGGTACATCCGCATTGTTGAGAAAAGTAAATAGGATAACGACCCAGCCGTTTCTCATTGTAGATAAAATTTTCAATATTTGGGAACAAAATGCCAGATGTGTGTGGAGTAAGGATAAAAAAAATGTTTTGCTATATGGTAACCTGTATAATTTAAAGGGTGTAGAACGTTATTTTGAAAATGATTATAACGTAATTAAACATAGCGAGAATTCTTATTTTACAATGCAAAAAAGTAAAAAATTCAACGATTATCAACAGTTCAACTTTGATGAAAAGGATTTTCAGAAGTATTCTGCTAATGATGTAGAAAAGGTATTGGTGCAAGATGTTTTAGAAGATTTTAACCATAATGTTAATAGGTATATTAGAGGGCTTAGGATTTTGGATGCGCTTAATCAGGAATATGGCATCCATATGGGAGTTTGGGGTAATCCACCAATTAAAGGTTTTAAAGCACTCGCTATGGAGTATTTAAGAAGTAGAAAGATTAAGGTTATAGGAGCTCAGCATGGCAGTGTTCCCGGATCTCAGCGAAAAATTTGGCAGATTGGTACGGATTTTAGCAAATGCGACGATTATATAAGTTACGGGTTCACTAATGACAACCTGAAGAAACTATACAGTGGGTATGATTTTCATGTTAATGTCCATCCAATTGGAATGAAGTCTCCTATAAAGCGCAAGGATCGACGAATGGATATTGATATCTTGTTTCCGATTACAAATTCGGTGGATATATTTAATGGGGGTATGACTCGTGTGTTTCCCCATGAATTAAATAACAGACAAATAAAAATACTGAAATTCTTAAATGAGCTGAAAGATAAAAATATATACATTAAGCCGTTTAATAATACAAAATTTATGAATTTTTCTATGCAGCCAATACTTAAAAATATGAAAAACTTGAAGATTGAGAAGAATTGTACATTTACCGAATTTCTTAATAAGTATAATCCTAAAGTGATCGTTATTGAGTATCCTTCAACGCCCTTGTACGAGGCCTTGTTTACTGATGCAGATATATTTATGTTAAATGATGAGATAAATCCATATGGAAATGAGGCATTAGAATTGCTTAAGAAGCGAGTGAATTATTTCGAAGATGTAAATGAAATGATAAAGGAGTTGAAGGAGTATAGTAGTATGCATAGGAAAACGGACTGTGGTTATTTTAAGAAATATATTCATCCTGGAGAGATGGATGGAAAGTTACAAGATTTAATGAGGAATCTGGGTTCGAGGAAATTTAGTACAATTAGTTGATACATAGAATGATAGATAAAGAAATATACATCCATGTGTGTATACCCAAAGCGGAAACGATGTATTTGCAGCAGTATGTATTCGCACGGTACTTTTCTGGATATGGAATCCATACAAGGCAAACGGCCGGATATTAAGATACTTTGCCACAATTTTCATGCTGAAATGATTAGGTGTAAATTGTTGATTATGGATAATCCAAGCACAGCTCTGAATATGGCGCTGGCCGCCAATGTTCCGGTTCTTTGTTATTGGGAGAAGGAAGCCTTTCCACTTTGTCATCAAGCTGAACCGTATTTTGAGAAATTCCGGTCTCAAGGTATTCTCTTCAACGACGGTTTTTCTGCGGCACAGCAGGCCAATTCTCTGGGATCCGACATTCAAGTATGGTGGAAACAGGATGCAATTCAATCAATGAGGAAAGAATGGTTGGATAAATTTGGATGAACGAGTCCTCATTGGAGGGATGAATGGATCAGAACCTTGAAAAGATTGTAGTATGAGAAAGTTGAATGATGTTTTTTATAGACTGTGTTCGAATATCGTGATCTTTTGTATCACAGTAGTCAAAGGTTTCTTTGTCCCGGCGTATCTCGGCCCGAGCATGTATGGAATCGTCAGTTTTTTAACGTTGGTAAAGACGGTTCTTGGATTTAGCTCAATCGGAGTAGACCAGGCATACTTGCGGCTATCACTGGCAATGCGTGGAGGGGGAGAGTCACACGAAAATATCAAACGGCTTCAGAATACTGTATTTAGTTTTTTGGCAATTACGGGCACTGCTGGATCAATAATTACAGTCGCGTTGCCATTCATATTTCCAAGAGAAACACCGGATCTTCAATGTATTATGGTATTTGCTTTTGGAGTAACCGCTGTTCAGCATTTGTGTGCCATGATAGGCGGCTACTTTTACAATACGTGCGTGATAGACAAAAGGTTTGTTTTTATATCCCGGCTGAATGTTCTGCAAATATTTCTTAATGTGGTTATATTACTGGCGACAGTGTTTTATTGGAAAATATATGGTGTTTTTCTGGCAGAATTGATTTCGGTTCTGGTTGTTCAGTTTTTTTATACTTTGCGATGTGGAACGAAGCCATCTTTTGAATTCGATAAACATGAGTTTAAGAAAATATTCAAGTATGCAATTCCGTTCTCGCTTACAAATGTGAGTTTTTATTTTGCCAGAATGATCGATAAGACAATCATTCTTTTTTATTTAACAATGGGGGACTTAGGATTGTATACCTTTGCCTTAAATATAACGACACATTCCCGAATTTTATATAAGTCCGTGGCGGATGTTTTATCTCCCTATTTTCTTGAAGAGATCGGAACGAGCGAGTACGTATTTTCGCTGGGAGCCAAGATTAAGTTTCATACGCTGTGCATTGCCGCGCTAAGTACATTTATTTCCATAAACATTATTCTTTTTGGTGATGTTCTTCAGATTATTCTTCCGAAGTATATGGATTCCATATTTGTGTTAAAGATTCTGATGATTAATTCGTATGTATCGACCATTACGGTTTTCCAATCTTTGTTGCTGGGTGCTCCGAATATTAAGAAACAGAATCTTTTAAATGTATTCATGGCCGTTGCTGGCGCTGTCAATTGTGGCATCAGTATTGTTCTGATTAAGGTTGGATGGGGCATCAATGGCGTTGCCTGGGGGACATTAGTCTCAATGGTTGTATGGCAGGGATTGGTTCTATGGGCGTCCCATAAGCATTATCTTGAAACCCTAAACGGTGATTATTACGTGAGGCTTATTTTACCAGTGGGCCTCATGCTGGCAACCGTTGGATACACTCAAAGGCATATGATCATCGAAAGCACGAGTGTGTTATTTGTTTGTGTCGGATTGAATTTATTGGTTTTCGCAATTTATTTTAAGGAAACCTGGAGAATTATACAAATTATTCGGAAATGGTTATCGGCCAGAGTTAAGAAAAATGAACAATAAAACCGAGTCAATTCTGATATTTGTATATTATTCATTGGGCGAGGTTCATTGGATTTTGCCGGTATGCACATATTTGAGAGAACATTACAAGTCTATTAGAATATTGGTTGTGTTTAACACATACAGATCGGAGAATATTCTCGGTGATAATACTTATGTCGGCGAACTTTTGGCAGACGCGGTAGACAAGGTTTATGATTTACGGGATTTTGCTGCGCAACCGTATAGGTTTTTTTTGGATTTGATCAATTTACCCGCAGGAGAATTAGGGGTTTTATCGAAACTCGTTAGAAGAGTACAAAACAAAATTACTAAATGTTTCTTTGATAAGAAAAATGACGACATAGCAAGGCAGATTATGGAAACCGAAAATCCTGATTGTCTGCTCCGGGACACAGGCGGTGATGTGGGGTTGCGTAAGGATCTGATTAGCATAGCCCGGCGCAAGCATATCAAAATTATTATTTATCCCCATGGAACAGATATTCATATGGAACATGCCATGGAAAAGACAGAACGGGATATAGATGGAGACTATCTGTTATGCCCCAGCAGTTTTATGAGGGAGTATCATTCGGATGTGGATAGTCGTATCGAACGTGTTGTCGTCGGAAATCCCAGATACGATCAATGGTGGATCCGGTATATCAGGGCCCGTTGGCTTGAGCGGGGTTATACTCCGGGATGGAAAGTGAAAGGCAGGTATAGAGTTCTGTTTATTACCCGTGGCCCTCACAGCACTTATTTGTCCAAGGATAACTTTAAATATTTAATAACAACGACGATGCAGACCATACTATCCAGAGACGATGCGTTTGTTGTAATTAGGCCCCATCCGAGACAATCAGAAGCCCAGTTGAAGGAACTGTTAAAAATGTTTGATGCGAACCGCTGGGTGATTGATAAGACCGACATTTTTTGTATATCAGAAGATATTGATCTGGTGATTTCCATGTGGTCGTCAATGATTCTGGACGCCTTGTCGGTGGGGTTGCCGGTGATTGAGTATTTCCGGTTCAAAGGATCCAGTTTACTGTGGAGCAAAGACCAGAATAACAAACCTGTAACCGCCTATGGAAAGTACGGGCTGGTTCTAAGAGCCGAATCCACACAAGATTTACTGCGGCATATGACGGAGGTGAGAGAACATAGAGACCGGGTCGTAGCAGAACAAAAAAAGAATTTTAGACAATTGGTATCCGATTCTGATAGTCAGGCAACGTTGAAAACGATTGATGTTATTACCGGGAAGTTGCAGCATACAGGGCCTTATAGAAACGCATGATGTCGGGGCCGAATTTTAAGACCGCAATCCGGGAACAACCTATTAACAAGCAGGCGGTGATTCAACGGGATCCAAAAGGGTTGTATATAAAGACGCTGGCTGGTGAGATAGATAATTTTATCGGAGTGTCCTCCTGCAAATCCGGATCTGGTTCTGGAGATAGAAAGAGCCTGCGTTGATGAATGCGTAGAGATTTTGTTTGGATATAAAGAGGAGAAGCACATGAAAAGGAGGATTCGGATGTTGGAAAGAGGAGTTGACGGAAAACCGGATTGAGAAGTGCAAAAAATTATTGGGGAAAACATTAATCGAATTTGGATACGAAACGGACTATAATTGGTCATTGGAGGCCGTTGGAGAAAATTAGTGAAAGTGAAGATTTTAACATCTACATCGTCGTTCGGCAGCTATGATGTGTCGCCTTTAAATAAATTGCGGGATGCAGATTTCGAAGTTATCGGAAATCCGTACAAGAGGAAGTTGAGCCGTGAGGAGGTATTGGCGCTATTGCCAGGAGTGACCGGTCTTATTGCAGGAGTTGAACCGCTGGACAGAGATGTTCTGCAACAGTCACAATTACGTGTAATTTCACGGGTCGGTGCCGGTGTGTCCAATATTGATCTGAAAGCGGCGGAACGTCTGGGTATAAAAATATGTTCGACTCCCGATGCGCCTACAAATGCCGTGGCTGAATTAACAATAGCCGGCATGCTTACTTGTCTGAGAAAAATATCGTGGATGGACCGGGATTTACACGCCGGAAAGTGGCAAAGGCAGGACGGGTATCAGCTGGAAGGCAAGAATGTTGCGATAATCGGATTTGGCCGTATCGGACGCAGGGTGGCTGAGCTGCTGATGCCTTTTAATGTTCATTTACTGATTGTTGATCCTTTTTGTAGTGATAAGAGTATCCGTACCGTTACTTTGGAAACAGCGTTGTCGCAGGCAGACATTATTACGTTTCACACCTCCGGTGACGAATGCATCTTGTCACGCGATTTGTTTAAAATATTGAAACCAGGGGTTGTTATCTGTAACGCAGCCCGGGGGGGTCTCATTGATGAATCAGCTTTAATTGATTATCTGGATGCCGGCGGGATTCTTGGCTGCTGGTTGGATACGTTTGAGAATGAGCCTTACAAGGGAAGGTTATCCACGTATCAAAACGTCGTATTAACGCCGCATGTCGGTTCGTTTACCCGCGAATGCCGGATTAAGATGGAAATGCAGGCGGTCGATAATTTAATCCATGCGTTGAGTTAAACAGGAGTAAAGATGGTATCTGCATTATTATTGGGACGAAAGGGAAGCGTTGGTTTCCCAGGGAAGAACACATATCCGCTCTACGGCAGGCCGATGGCATACTACCCCATGTCCGCCGCCATACGATCAGAGTACGTGGATAAGGTTTACTTATCAACGGACGATGAGAATCTTATGGAGATTGCCCGGGAAAATGACGTCGAAGTTATTGTCCGCCCCGATTATTTGTGTACAAAGGAGGCTTTGGGGGAGGAAGCCTATAAGCACGGAGCGGCTGAAATTACAAAAAGAGCCGGCCGGCAAGAGATGTTTGTTTTATTGTTCTGTAATGCACCTACAATTAAAGCTGAGCTTATTGATCAGGGTATCGAAGTCTTAAGGAAAAATCCATCTTATGATTCGGCGGTTACGGTGTCCCGGTATAATATGTGGTCACCATTACGGGCGCGAAAAACGGACGAGAATGGACTGCTTCAGCCATTTGTTCCCTTTGAAACCTTCGGAGACCCATCGACGCTGAACTGCGACCGGGATTCCCAGGGGGATGTTTTGTTTGCCGACATGAGTATGTCTATAGTCCGTCCGTCCTGTTTGGAAAACATGGATGAAGGTCTGCTGCCCCAGAAATGGATGGGAAGAAGAATATTTCCGGTCCGCAATGAAGGGGGATGTGATGTAGATTATGAATGGCAGGTTCCCCAAGTCCTTTATTGGCTTAAAAAGAACGGAGTCGTAAAAGATGAAAGTTACGCATAAGAGAAAGTATAATTTTGCCGATAAGTTATTATCCGGTATTACGGACAAGATAGGATTTATAGATGTAGGGTCCGGTGGCCCGCTAAAACACCCGTGGGACATTATTCCGGAGAACAGGCTGGAGAAATTTTGTATTGAACCCACAGAGGATGTGGATGAATTACCCCTGTGTATATCCAACCGTTCCGGCCGTGCCCCGTTTCATATCGCTCATGACGAGCGGGGGTCATCACTGCATGCTCCATCTATGGAATTTGTTAGCCGATATGATAAACAAAGCCTGTTAACAAAGAAAACAATAGAGGTAGCCCTGTCGACACTTGATGAACAATTTGTTGGGAAATACCAATTGATTGATTTGATTGATATTAATACGGAAGGGCATGATTATCAAGTGCTTGAAGGCAGCGAATCATTGTTGCAGACGGGATTCGTTAAGCTGGTAAAGGTAGAGTTTGAACTGACAAAAGTATGGGAAGGCCAAGGCTGGTTCAGTGATATTGACCGGTTTATGCGACAAAGAAATTATGATTTGGCCAAAATGGAACTGGATTATCAAAAACCAAAACACGTCAGTCAAATTGTCCACTCAGGGGAGCCGTTGTGGGGGAAAGCTTATTATGTGCCGGCTTCCAAAGTCTGGAGTGATTTTCTACAAAAGGAACAGGGCAAAGAAAGGGCCTTGTCCGCAGTTTATAAGGCTATCGTGTTGTGCACTATAACAGAAATACCTGGACGGGCCGCGGATGTCCTGGAATTGGCTCAGTCTAGCGGTTTGATCACGTCCGTTCAGGCCCGCGAGATTAATATGCAAATTAAGAGTACACTGAAATTTCTGATTCTGGGCGAAGCCAGACGGGATCTTATTAAATGTATTAAAATGCCGTTCAGGATATGGAAGTACTTAACGATTTAGGAGAGAGGTATGCGAAAGATTAAATTTGGGATTGTTGGCTGTGGGCGGATTGCCTATCGTCATATTGAGGCTATCCAGGAGAATGAGAATGCTGAATTGGTCGCGCTGTGCGACTTGAATTTGGAACGGGCCGCGGAGCGAAATCGGAATATAAATGTAAAGATTTATCAGAATTACAACACAATGCTGCTTGGAGAAGAAATTGATGCTGTTTGCATTATGACGCCAAGCGGCATGCATCCTGAACATGCGATTGATATTATTGAGAAATACAAAAAGCATATTGTTTTGGAGAAACCGATGGCGTTGCGTGTGGAAGATGGGCAAAGGCTTATTCAGACTGCGAAGAAATATGGTGTGAATCTTTTTGTTGTGCACCAGAATCGTTTTAACAAGGCTGTAACAAAAATTAAATCGGCCGTGGATAATAAAATTCTTGGAAAAATTGTTATGGGGACTGTACGGCTGCGTTGGTCTCGAGGACAGGCATATTATGATCGAGATCCTTGGAGAGGTACGTGGGCTCTAGACGGAGGCGCATTAACAAACCAGACGATTCACCATATAGATTTGCTCCAGTGGCTGTGCGGAGAGGTGGAAAGTGTTTCGGCCGTCGCGAAAACACAACTGGTAAATGTGGAAGTAGAAGACAGTGCTGTGGCTTGGTTAAAGTTTAAGAACGGTGCGTTGGGGACCATAGAGGCAACGACGGCTGCGCGGCCATTAAATAAAGATATTGAAGCGTCTATTTCGATCTTGGGCGATAAAGGAACAGTGATTGTTGAAGGGGCATCTGTCAACAAATTGACGACCTGGACGGTTAATGATGAAGATATCAGCGCGTTCCAGGAGGATCCTCCAAATGTATACGGTTTTGGACACAATACCATTATTAATAATGTGGTTGATGTTTTGAATGGCCGGGCTGAACCGCTGGTGCCTGGAGATGAGGCACTGCAATCTATACGTCTACTTAATGCTATCTACCGGTCTATTGAACTACAGGGGCAGGAAGTGAAGCTAGCAGACAATCCGGTGTCCGAACGGTTTGGAGTTATTGACCAGAAGGCCCCGGCGATCGCTGATTTGTACAGGACCGATGTGGTGTTAGGGAGTTTACAAAAATGAAAAAGTGTATAGTTACCGGAGGCGCAGGGTTTATTGGATCAAATATAGCCCGGCGGCTGATTGAATCCGGTTATCAGGTATTTATTCTGGATGATCTTTCCACTGGGTTTGAGCGCAATATTCCGGCCGGAGCGGAGTTTATCCGGCTTGATGTTAGTGACCCGAAGGCTTGTGCCTGTGCAGATCTTCCCGAAACGATCGATGTTGTCTACCACATCGCCGCCCAACCATCCGGCGAAGCATCCTTTGAGGATCCTACCCGGGATTGTGATGTTAATTATAAAGCGACGTATAATATGTTAGAACTTTCCAGACGAAAGTGCGCTGGCCGGTTTCTTTTTGCTTCGTCCATGAGTGTTTACGGTGAGGTCAATGAAGACAATTTTGTTGTCAGTGAGAAAGATCCGCCACGGCCGTCATCTTATTATGGATGTCATAAATTGTCGTCTGAAAATATTATCCGTATCGCAGGTGCCAACTCAGGGTTGGATACAACGTGTTTCCGCTTGTTCAATGTATACGGTTATAATCAAAACATGCATAACATGAAACAGGGGATGGTCAGCATTTATATGTCTTATTTGCTGAATAACCAGCCGGTCCATGTCAAAGGATCGCTGGACCGTTTTAGGGATTTTATATTTGTCGATGATGTAGTCGAAGCGTTTATAAAAAGCGAGAAAGAACCGGCTACATTTGGCGGCGTGTATAACTTGGGTACGGGAATTAAGACCACCGTTGAAGAATTGCTTCAGTCCATGTTAAAGGTTTACGGTAAAGATGATTTCGCCAAGTGGGTGTATTCGGAAGGATTCACCGCCGGAGATATTAAAGGTTGTGTGGCCGATATAAATGCGATTAAGAAGGTTTTGGATTGGCAGCCGCGGTATACGGTCACACGGGGTATCCAAGAAATGAAGGTTTGGGTGGATGAAACCATTGATCTTTGGAGAGCTGAGGTAATCAAATCATGAATGACATACCCCGTCTAATCGACAAATTGATTAAGCCACAGGTTAAAGGGCTCGTGCGTATTAAAGATACTTTTGATGACCGTTTTGACTATTTGCGGCTGGATAAAAAGGAAAGACTGATTCCGTTTGATGAAAAACTTTTTGCCGAATTTAAGAGCAATATCAGGTTTGAGGATCTATCCGGATACGCGGAACTCGGAGAAACATACCGGAAATTGGCTGCCTACCTTAAGGTTTCTGAGAAGCAAGTCCTTTTGGCTTCAGGGTCTGATCTGGCGATCAAATCGGTTTACGAAGCTTGCATGAACGAAGGCGACAATGTGGTTCTTCATGTGCCTGGTTACGCCATGTTCAGGGTATATGCCAATATGTTCGGCGTGGAGGCGCGGATGATTCCGATCAACAAAGACTGGACGCTTGATTATGACGGGATGTTAAGCCGCGTAGATGTTCGAACGAAAATGGTGGTGATTGAAAATCCCAATGGGTTTGTGGGGACTAAGCCGGACATGTCCGAAATCGAAAGATATGCTCAATACCTGCTGGAAAAAGATGTACTCTTGATGCTGGACGAGGCATATTTCTACATTAATGAAACAGAATGCCATTCCCGCCGTTTAATTGAACGGTTTCCCAATGTGATCTTGTCACAGACCTTTTCCAAAGCGCACGGTTTGGCCGGCTTGCGTGTGGGTTATTTGGTTGGTGAAGAAACCCTGATTGAATACATTTCCCGTGTCCGGCCGATGCATGAAATAACCAGCCTGTCAGCCTGCGCAACCAGATGGATACTTGATCACCCGGAAATCCTAGAGGAGAATCAACGCTCCATAGCCCAAGGTAAATTGTTTTTAATCGATGAATTGAGAAAAAGGGATATTGAGGCTCGGGACACGCACGCGAATTTTGTAATGGTCTATGTGCCCGATGAGGGCCGTACTGCCGATCTGTCCCGCAGACTCAAGGAAGAAAAAATATTGGTAAGACGTCCATTTGAAGAGTCTTTTCTAAAGGGGTGGTCCCTGATTTGTGTCGGCGCTGAGCAGCATTCCATTCAGCTCATTGAGGCCATTGATAAAATTTTCCAAGAACAGCTTACATAAGGATATTAATCATGAGCCAGAATATAACCTATACGTCTGATGAAATTCTGAAATTTTACAGCGCCAACCGCCAGGCGTGGGCGGATTTTTATCCGTCGGAACAATGGGTTTTTGAGCATATTGCCGGCGAAAAAGGTCACTTGGGCGGCGTGTTTGACGTTGGATGCGCCGGAGGAGGGCTTGGTGCTGCACTATGTGAACGGTTTAATCTAGAATCTTACACCGGAATTGACATTCACCAAGGGATTATTGATTGGGCCAAGGAACATAGGGCGTTGAAAGTTGATTCCGATTTTATCGCAGGAGATATTAGTACCCTGAATCTGGACAGACAATTTGACCTGGTAGTGTCTTTGGGGTGCGCAGACTGGAATATTGAAACCGATAAAATCATTGGTGAGTGCTGGGATAAAGTCAAGCCGGGGGGCTATTTTGTGGTGTCATTGCGTTTGACAACCGCCCGAACGGTCAATGATATAACAAAAAGTTTTCAGTACATCAATTTTTCTGGGAATGATCGGGAGCCGGAGAAGGCCAATTATGTGGTTACTAATTATCGGGAAGCCATTGTTTTATTCAGTTCATTAAATCCGCTGCCTGAAATCATTGGGGCTTACGGATATTGGGGAAACCCTTCTTCGACGGCACAAACGCCGTTTGAGCGGATTCTATTCAGTGTGTTTTATATAAGGAAAGGGGCAGAAGATAAAAGGGATTGCCGGACTGAATTGTTTTTACCAGCTGATGTTTACACGGAGGAAAGGGATGATTAAAGCTGTGATATTTGATTTTGATGGCGTTATCCTTGAATCCACGCAGGTCAAGACGGAAGCCTTTCGCCAGATGTTCAGCCATTATCCCGACTTAATTGACGAGATTGTTGCCTATCATGTTGCAAACGGCGGGATATCACGGTTTGTTAAATTTAGGTATATCTACAAGAATATGCTGAAGCAAGAGTTGACTGGAGAAAAAGAACGGGAATTAGGTGAAGAATTTACGCGGTTAGCCCTTGAAAGTGTTTTAAATGTGCCGTATGTGGCTGGTGCCCGGGAATTTTTAGAACGACGACGAGATGATTTATTATTCTTTATCGCTTCCGGTACGCCGGATCAGGAGTTGGAAATCGTGGTGCGTAACAGGAACATGGAGAAATATTTTGACGGTGTGTACGGGTCGCCCCGAATTAAACCGGAAATTATCATGATGATCCTGGAGAATTATAGATTAAATAAGGACGAGGTTGTGTTTGTGGGAGACGCGAACAGTGACCGTCTGGCAGCGAGCGAAACGGGAGTAGAGTTTATATTCCGTAAACATGATGGTGAACAGGACATCAACGACCGCTGGGTTGTCGATGATCTTAAAAATATTGAAGAGATTTTAGAAAACATTGAACAAACTAAGAGGAGTATGACATCATGAAGGTTATCGTATTCGGCGGTTCAGGATTTGTGGGGTCCCATGTGGCGGATTCTTTAAGCGATGAGGGTTACCGGGTAACCATTTTTGACAAAACAATCAGTCACTATTTGCGGAACGATCAGGAGATGATCATCGGAGACATACTCGACCCCGACGCCGTAAGTGATGCGATTGAGGGCCATGATTACGTATACAATTTTGCCGGTGTTGCGGACTTGGACGATGCGACTACGCGCCCGGTTGATACTGTTAGGCAGAATATTCAGGGAACCGTTAGCATCCTGGAGGCCTGCCGGAGCGAACGGGTGAGACGGCTGGTCTACGCAAGTACAGTGTATGTTTACAGCGAGCGTGGGGGATTTTACCGCTGCAGTAAACAGGCGGCTGAATTATACATTGAGGAGTATCAAAGAAAATACGGCCTGGAATACACCATTTTGCGGTACGGTACGGTTTATGGCCCAAGAGCGGATGAAAGCAATAGTGTGTATCGGTATCTTAAACAAGCTTTGACAGGACGGAAGATTGTTTGTTCGGCCAGCGGCAAGGAAATGCGTGAGTACATCTATATAAAAGATGCGGCCAAATTGAGCGTGCAGATATTGTCCGACAAAAAACACATAAACAATCATATCATTATCACGGGGCATCACCCGATGCGCTTTACTGACTTTCTCAATATGATCAATGAAATACTCGGCAACAATATTGAGATTGAGCTTACATCCGCTGATACGGATTCGGCACATTATAACATGACCCCCTATTCATTCACGCCGAAGATAGGTTACAAATTAACAACCGACTGCTATCTGGATATGGGACAAGGACTGCTGGAGTGTATAAACGGAATTAATCTGGAACAAAGTCAAGGCCTGCGGAAAGACTAGCGATGGTTTATATTTCACATATCAGAGACACAAAAAAGCTGAACGCCTATCGTGACCGGCGCTGGGCGCATATTGCCTGCCGCGACGATATCGAGTTTATCTATGCATTACTGGATGAGAATAAAAAGATTTCCACCGCGAAGTTGATTGAACACATAACGGAAGCGGTCAGAAATAATTTCATCCATTATGTCGGCCAGTTGGCTAATCAGCAGGAAAACAAGGTGCTGTGGTATTCCTGCCGGCTGGCCTCGAAATCGGTGAGCCAGACCGACGTCTTTCATCAGTATGTGTATATAAAACTCGTTGAAGAATTGGCCAGGCAAGAAGCCAATCTGCTGATTGTCACCGATAATGATGATTTTTTATACAATCTCAGCCGATTGAAAATAAGTGATGTTGAAATCATGTCCAACGCCGGCTTTAAAAGGGATAAACTTTCTTATAAAGGTTTCCGGAAAATTCTGAAGTTCATTGTCCTGTGGACACTGTTGGTCCGCCGCAAGGATCGTTCAATCAAAGATGTTAACTGTTATCTGCATATGTGGATTGACGCCCGTCTTTTCAATCATCCGGCCGATACCCATGACCCTTATTGGGGCAGGCTGGAGAAATCTTTATCTGATGAGGGATTCAAGACCGGCCGGCTGGCGCCGTTATCCATCCCGGTCAGGTTTATCGGTAAAGCCGAAAAACATGTGCCCAATATCATCTATCCATTAGCGTACGTAAATTTGACCCGGCTGGTGAAATGTATGTTCACCCGGTTTAATATCTTTATTGATCAACGGTTGTTCCAGGACTTGGTTGACCTGGAGATATTGCTGCATTTAACCCAGCAGGAAGTAAGCAAGGAAAGAACCTCCAAACAGTACCTGGACTATCTTCTCTATTATTATGCGTATAAAGGAATAGGAGCTTATATTTTTGATACGGTTACTGTTATTTATCTATATGAAAACCAGCCCTGGGAGAAAATGCTGAACATGGCTTTTAGCGGCTGTAACCGGATTGGTTATCAGCACGCTACGATTCCTTATAATTGGCTCGACTACTATACATCTGACTATGAGACGTGTGAACCACGGCCAACAGTGGTTTTGACGTCGGGAACCTGTTGGACCAGGTTTCTTGAGAATTCAAATAAGGCGTTAAAGGTCCAAGAGGCCGGAACCATTCGGTACAATTACTTGTTTGATCAGGGGAAAAACAAGATTAAGTGTTCAGCCGACCGTATCATTGTTGCATTACCGATTGATCCCGGGAACGCTTTACAGTTGCAAAACCAGCTGTTAAAAGTTTTAAAAGACGACCGATTTTCGAAGTACACATTTCTAATCAAGCCGCATCCGTATCTTCAACGACGATACATTAAAAACTCCCAGTTTAGTTCATTTAAAAACGCAAGTATAACGGATACGCCTATTAAAGAATTGATCCAGGAATGTGAGTTGCTGATTTCTGTGGATTCTACGGTTGCCTTTGAATCGCTATTCGCCGGCGTAAAAACATTAAATTATATTCCGGAAGAGTTAACCCAGGGGATCGAACATTTTATCAGCCGCTTTTCATTCTGTGCGTACGACCATAATTTCCCAGAAGTTGTTATTAAGGCCGTGGACAGCAGGGAATATCCTGATGTTGACATAAAAGAATATTTCTCACCGGTGAATTTTGATGTGTTCATTCAACATGCAAAAGCATGCCTGAATTGAGTTGGGGGAGGTTTTAAATATGAAAGTCGTCATTCTCTGCGGCGGGCAGGGGACAAGATTAAGGGAAGAAACGGAAATCAAACCCAAACCGATGGTTGAGATCGGCGGGTATCCGGTCCTGTGGCACATTATGAAAACATATGCTCATTACGGGTTTAAGGAATTTATTCTCTGCCTGGGGTATAAAGGAGACTACATCAAACAGTATTTCTGTCACTATGAAATCCTCGCGAATGATTTCACGCTGGAGTTGGGCTCAAAACAATTATCCTTTCATACAAAACATCAGGAAGAGGGCTGGAAAATTACCCTGGTCGATACGGGTGAGTTGACGATGACCGGGGCAAGGGTTAAACGCGTCGAGAAATATATTGAGGATGATTATTTTATGCTGACATACGGAGACGGGGTCATTGATATGGACATTAACCAGCTGGTCAAGTTCCATAAGGCCCATGGAAAGATCGGAACCGTGACCGGGGTCCATCCGCAGTCCCAGTATGGTGAATTGGTGATTGAAGACGATCACGTTTTATCGTTTAACGAAAAACCGCATGACCATAAAAACTCAATCAGCGGAGGGTATTTTGTATTCAAAAAAGACATTTTTAAGTATTTAAAAAATGACGACCGGAGTATCCTGGAAAGTGACGCCCTGCAGAAACTAGCGGCCGACGGGCAATTGAAGGTATTTGTGCACGACGGATTCTGGCAGTGCATGGATACTTACCGGGATTATACATACTTGCAAAATATATGGAAAGGGAATCAGGCCCCATGGAAAAAATGGTAAAACCAAGCAGTTTGTTTTTAAAGAATTACCGCGGAAAAAGGGTCCTGGTCACGGGCCATACCGGGTTTAAAGGGTCCTGGCTGAGTTTGTGGCTTCTGGAACTCGGCGCCAAGGTCGCCGGATTTTCGAAATATCTGCCGAGCAAACCTTGCGCCTTCGAGGCCATGGAGCTTGGACAACGCCTGCAGGATTTTAAAGGTGATGTCCGCAATTTTGATGAGGTTGAGGCTATATTCAAGGAATTTAAACCCCAGATTGTTTTCCATCTGGCCGCGCAGCCGATTGTGCGTGAATCTTACAATGAACCGAAACTGACGTTTGATACCAATCTCGGCGGGACGATCAATGTTCTGGAATGTGTCCGGGATTCCTCCATCGTCGAATCAGCGGTCTTTATTACCAGTGACAAATGTTATGACAATGTGAACTGGGAATGGGGATACCGGGAGGTCGACCGCCTGGGCGGGGAAGATCCCTACAGCGCTTCGAAAGCCTGCGCCGAACTGGCGTTTCACGCGTATTTTAAATCTTTTTTTAACAACAGCCAGAAGACCGGGATTGCGACGGCCCGGGCCGGAAACGTGATCGGCGGCGGGGATTGGGCGGCGGACCGGATTGTTCCGGACTGCGTTCGCGCCTGGAACAAAAAAGAAACACCGGTGATCCGTAAACCTGAGGCGACCCGTCCCTGGCAGCATGTCCTGGAACCGATCAGCGGATATTTATGGCTGGGAGCGTTATTGAACCGGGAAAACAGCGGAATCAAAGGCGAGGCCTTTAATTTCGGGCCGGATCCGGATGTGGTGAAGTCGGTCGGTGAGCTTGTCGAGGCGATGATCAGTTATTCCGGGAAAGGGGATTGGAAACATGAACCTGCCTCGGATGATAAAAAGGAAGCAACACTGCTGAAACTGAATTGCGACAAATCCCTTAACCGGTTGAACTGGAAACCGCTTTTATCTTTCGCGGAAACGGTCGAGATGACATCCAACTGGTATCAGCAGTATTATGCCAAACATTCCGACCTGTATGAATTTTCACAGTCTCAAATCCAATTTTACATTGAGAAAGGTTTTGAAAAAAAATTACCGTGGGTCGTGGGAGAGTCATGATTGAAGGTGTCTTGATAGAACCGCTGAAGAGCTTTAAGGATGAACGGGGCGAGGTACGGCATATGTTGCGCCGGGACGCTCCTTTTTTCAAGAATTTTGGTGAGGTGTATTTTTCAACGATCAATCCCGGCTACGTCAAAGGCTGGAAGATGCACAAAGAAATGACCCAGCATTTTGCCGTTCCGGTCGGAAATCTTAAGTTGGTCCTTTATGACCGCAGGGAAAACTCATCGACAAAAGGGGAAATTCAGGAGATTATTTTTGGAATTAATAATTATCAGTTGGTGAGAATCCCGCCGCAAGTTCTTTATTCTTTTTCACCGGTCGGTGCGGACCACGTCATGATCGTTAACTGCGCGGATATGCCGCACAGCCCGGACGAATCCGTCCAATTCGATTTAAACGATCAAACAATTCCTTATCAATGGGATAACGCGCGAAGATGAGGGTCCTGATTGTCGGAGGTTTGGGGTATGTGGGCGGGCGTCTGGCCAATTATCTGTACGGGCACCACGGGTTTAAGATCAGCCTGACGACAACGCGGCCGTCGTTTCCGGCGTGGTCCAAACCGTTTGATGTGCGACAGATGAATATTCTGGAGCATAAATCGATGGATGATTGTTTAAGCCGCGTTAAACCGGATGTGGTCGTTCATCTGGGGGCTTTACAGCAGTCGGAGTGTCAGGCGAACCGGGAATTGGCTTTGAAAATTAATCACCAGGGAACGGAAAACCTGGTCCGTTGTTCCAAAGAAAATGGAGTCAAACGATTTATTTATTTCTCGACCTTCCAGGTCTATGGAAATTTTACAGGCGAAATCACTGAACAAACACCGCCCGATCCAAAAACTGTTTATGCCGAAACAAAATTATTGGGTGAAGAGACCGCCAGGAAATATGGATCTTCTGAATTTAAGGTGTTGGCCCTTCGTCTGGCGAATGCCTATGGATATCCCTGTGACACCCGGGTAGCCGAAAGTGTCTGGACTTTGGCCTTTAACGCCTTTTGCCGTAAGGCCATTGAAGACGGGCGGCTGACGATTAAATCCAACCAGTATCGGAATTTTATCCCGATGAGTGATGTGGTCCGTGTGATCGAGTTTTTCCTGACGAATGGTATTCATCAATGGCAGGATGGTTTGTTTAATTTGGGAAGCGAAGATTGTCTGAACATCAGCCAAGCGGCCGAGAACGTGGCCAGGATTTATGAAGAAATGTTTCCATTAAAACATCTTAAGATTGAAGGCCCTACCATGGACCTCGAAAAAGTATTCACGTCGTTCCACTATAATATTGAAAAACTTAATAAGACCGGTTTTATCGGATTGGGGGATATAGATTGGGAAATCCGGCAAACACTTGAATTTTGTTATAAACATAGGGGAAGAACGTCCAAATGAACGAACCATTAGTTTCGGTGGTCATGCCGACATACAATCATGAGTCTTTCATTGGAGAAGCAGTAGATTCTGTTCTGAATCAGACTTACCAGAACCTAGAATTGATCGTGGTTGACAATGAATCTAAAGATAATACTTCACGGATATTGTCTTCCTATCGTGACAGACGGGTTAAATATATAAGATGTCCCAATAACGGCACGATCGCTGCACCTAGGAATTTCGGTATACAACAAACAACAGGTAAGTACATAGCTTTTATCGATTCCGATGACGTATGGTTGCCTGGAAAACTGACTGCGCAGATTGCGGCCTTGGAATCAAACGGCATAAACGGCATTTCGTTTTGTAAATTCAAAGTCTTGAGCCCAGGTACGACTGATCATGGAAAAATTATAGGACCGAAGACTTCAATACTGCCCGAAAACCTGTACGAACGGTTGATAAAGGCCAACTTTATTGTATCTTCGTCTGCGGTTGTATTGAAGAAAGCGATTGAGGATGTGGGGGGATTTGATGAAGATCCGGAGCTGCGTTGCAGTGAGGATTTTGACCTGTGGCTGAGAATCACTCGTAAATATAAGGCCGCGTATGTGAATGAAGTGGCCGGGATATACCGGATGCATGGGACCAATCAGAGCGCGAATGATTTGAGGTTAAAGCGTGCCCTGGCGGTCATTGATAAACATTTTCATAAAGGATGGATTAATCAACACCTTGCGGACAAGGCCCGGGCCAGTTTTTATTTTCAGGTGGGATGGGTTTTAATCGGTGAAGATCCGCGGCTTGGCCGCTCCCATTGTAAGAAGGCGTTTTATTACGATTATACGAATCCGAGAATAATCCTTGTCAGCCTGCTGGGTATTGGGTTAAGTTATATTCCCGGTTTATATAAAATTATAAAGAACAATAAAATAGACAAGAAAATTTCCCGGCGGACCATCAATCCGCAGAATTTGTAGGATGTTTGATAAGATAAAAACAGATTGGGTAAACCTGAGCGCCCTTGGAGCGATAGGTGTGGTATCCATAGGGTATGTTCTTTTCGATTCCACGTTTGCTGAAACGCATTTTCAATTCGCTTTTCTTAATTTTCCGGTTTTTATCAGTGAGTTCTTACTGATGTTTTGTTTTTTTTTATTCGTCTTACGAATACTTGTTCAATCAAGCGGTTTTAATAAATGGAGTTTATTGATCAGCGGTTATTTTTGTTTTGTGCTCTTTAAGGCCTTTTGTGGTTATCTCGAATGGGGGCCGCATGCTTTGAGAAATGCGGCATTGATGTATTACCCTGTCTTTGCTGTCTTTGGGTACACTTTTTTTCAAAAGAAATATTTTACTGCATGGACTAATACACTTTTGGTTGTGATCATTCTTCTAATTTTTTTGAATAAACAGTATTATGTTTATTACACATTGTCATTGTTCATTCTCGCGACTGTATTGTTGAGCCGTTTGCGCAACCGCTTGGTCAGGTTATGCCTCGGTGGAGTTCTTTTGGTCGTTATGCCGTATATTTACTTATGTGTTACCGCTAGAATGATGATACTGGCCCATCTGATTTTTGCGGGGTATATCATTGCCATGGGTTATTTTTTCTTAACGTGGCCTCATGTTCTTAAGTTGTCCATCGGGGGTGTTTGTTTAGTTTTAATCGGATTTGGTATGACCAAGTTTGCTGGCACAGAGCGTCTGAGGTCAATCTTTGAATACAAAAGTTTGATAAAAATTTATCAAGAATTTGAAAATAGAATTGAGGAACAAAGGGGCGATTTCATGCTGTCCGATATTAAACCCGGAGTCTATAACCCAAATGATCCCGTGGAAAAGAATTATCGTATTGACTGGCAAAAATCAGAGGGAATCATTAATCGGTACCAGAAAAATGATGATCAGCTGGTTGATGTGATTGAGTTTAACGGTCATAATCAAAACGAATTATTCAAGGCAAACGCCAATAATGCCGTGTTCAGATTATTCATTTGGAGGGACATGTTTACGGAGTTAAGAAAATATCGGCCTGTTTTTGGTTTCAGTTTCGGAAAGCCTTTAAGGTCTGTCAGTCTTGAAATTTTAAACTGGGGAAAGAGCGAATGGGGCCGCGATGGCTGGGTGGCCGCGCATAATTCTTTTTTTCATATGATTTACCGGGCGGGAATGGTGGGTATTGTTTTCATTTTCAGTATTCTGGCCGTTTTATTTATAATGATTAAAGGCTTTCTGAGGATAAGATCAGTCCCCGGGATTTTGTTGTGCGGATTGATTTTGAGCTGGTTTGTCGCGGCGAATTTTCTAATTGTTTTGGAAATACCTTACACAGCCATTCCGATCTGGAGTCTGTATGGGATGACGTTTGCGTATTATCATTCGAAGATACACATTCAACCGGAAAAAGTATAACTATGGACTGGAAAAATAAAAAAGTATTGGTGACCGGAGCTGATGGTTTTATCGGCAGCCATCTGGTTGAGAAACTGGTGGGCCTGGGAGCGGATGTCAGGGCGTTCGCGTTTTATAATTCGTTTAACAGTTGGGGCTGGATGGATATTTTTCCGAAGAATGTTATAAAAAAAGTGGATGTATTCACGGGGGATATCCGCGATCCGAATGGAGTTTTGACGGCCGTCAAAGGTTGTGACGTGGTTTTCCATCTGGCCGCCCTGATCGGAATCCCGTTCAGTTATCATTCCCCGGACAGTTATGTGGACACTAACGTGAAAGGGACGCTGAATATTCTACAGGCATCCAAACAATGCGGTGTAAAGAAAATTGTCCACACCTCAACGAGCGAAATTTACGGGACAGCCCAATACGCGCCGATTGATGAGCTGCATCCGGTCAATCCGCAGTCGCCGTATGCGGCAACAAAATCCGCTGCAGACAGCCTGGCGTTATCGTTTTACCGGTCGTTTGATCTGCCGGTAACGGTGCTGAGACCGTTTAATACGTTCGGCCCTCGCCAGTCGGCCAGGGCGATCATACCGACGATTGTTTCCCAAATTTATGCCGGGCAAAAAACAATCAAATTAGGGAATATAGAGGTAATCCGGGATTTTAATTATGTGGCCAATACCGTTGATTCGTTTCTAAAAGTAGCCGAAACTTCCAAGACGAATGGTGAGGTGATCAATTCCGGCAGCGGACGGGAAACGTCCATCCGAGAGGTGCTCGAATTGATCCAGGTCATCACCGGCTCAAAAGTAAAAGTCATCACGGAACAGTCTCGGATGCGGCCGGAGAAAAGTGAGGTGGAACGGCTTATCTGCAGCGCGGAAAAACTTAAACAGCTGACGGACTGGACACCTGCCGTAAATTTAGAAACAGGTTTAAAGAAAACCTGTCAGTGGATTAAAGAAAATATGAAATCATTTAAAACGGATATTTATAATGTCTAAAATACAAGCCATCATCCTTGCGGGAGGAAAAGGGACCCGTTTAAAACCATACACAGCTGTTATCCCCAAACCGCTCATGCCGGTGGGTGAGCACCCGATCTGCGAAGTGATCATCCGTCAGCTCGAGTCTGCCCGTTTGAAAAATATTGTTATTTCAACCGGACATCTGGCCGGGCTTATTGAGGCCTATTTTGGCGACGGCCGGAAATGGGGGGTTCATATTACCTATGTTACAGAACACAAACCGCTCGGGACCGCCGGCGCCCTGAAGTTAATCAAAAAGATGGATACGGATTGTGTGGTTATCAACGGTGATGTCCTGACAGATTTGAATTTTAAGGAGCTGATCAAACACCACAAATTAAAAAAGGCCATGGCCACGATTACGATCAAGGAACGTGTGGTCAAGACGGATTTCGGGGTGATCGAAGTGGATAAAAAGGGCGATCTCTCTGACTATATTGAAAAGCCTGAACACAAGTCATTCGTCAGCATCGGCGTTTATGTGTTGAACAAAGGTTGTTGGAATTTTATTAAGGATGATGAAAACATCGGGATGCCTGACCTGATTTTAAGGATGAAGGCCGCCGGTGAGAAGATAAGCTGTTTTAAGACTCAATCCATTTGGCTCGACCTGGGGAGACTCGATGATTTTGAGGCCTCTCAGGACATATTCGAGAAGCATAAAAAGAAATTTCTGGGAAAGTCAAACTCCACAAAGTTATAAGGTCGTATGGGGCGTGTGCCCTTGTGACATGAGACTTCTACTTTCAGCATGAAAAAAAAAGCGCTTATTACCGGAGTGAATGGTTTTATTGGCCAGGCGTTGTGGCAGTTTCTAAAAAGACATAAAAAGACTATTCAAGTGTTTGGAATAGATCTGATGAAAACTTCAGGCGTTCCTGGCATTTCATCCATGGATATGCGTGATTCCAGAAGATTCGGTCATTTCCTGGATAATATCTCCCCGGATTATATTTTTCATCTGGCCGGCGGTCGGATGAATGATGCCGCGAAGCTGAAAGAATCCAATATCGAAACCACAAAAGCGTTATTTACAACGTTACTCCAGATTGCCCACATCCCCGCTAAAATCGTTATTCCAGGATCAGCCGCCGAGTACGGGGAGCCGCCGGCTAATGTCCGACGGATCAGTGAACGAGCCATAGCCGTCCCGCTGTCCGATTATGGAAAAGTAAAATTTAAACAGACAGACTTAGCATTCCAGTATTCAACCCTGGGTTTTAATGTGGTTGTCGCGCGCCTGTTTAATATCACGGGTGCAAATACGCCGGATCAACTGGCAGCCGGCCGATTTTCTAAAGAGATTGTTCGATTGGAACAGGGGAACAAAACAGGCGCATTGAACACGATGAGCCTGAAAGGCCGCCGCGATTTTCTGGATATTGAGGACATCTGCTCGGCCCTATGGCATTTGGCCGAGTCCGGCCGGTCCGGGCAGATTTATAATGTCTGTTCATCGGTTCCGACCAGGATTGAAGATCTGCTGTTCAAATTGATTCTTTTTTCCAGGTTGACCGATGTTGAGATTATTGAAGATGAAAGTTCCGGTTCAAAAAGTTTTGATGTGATCGGGTCCAATGCCAAATTAAGAGCCCACACGCCGTGGAAACAGGAAATCAGTCTGGATAAAAGCCTCGTCAGGACTTTAAAGAGTTGGCGTAAACAATTAGGCGTTCAATTATGAGAATTCTGATCGGGCATAATCAGTATCAGAATTTCGGCGGGGAAGACGCGGTCGCGCTGGCGGAACAGCAATTGCTTCAGGACAACGGTCACGAGGTCATTGTCTACAGCCGTTCGAATACGGAACTCACAAAATTCAGTTTCAGAGAAAAATCCCGGTTCATGTGGTATCTGGCCTGGTCTGATCAAAGTTACCGGGAATTGCGAAAATTAATCCGGGATACGAAACCCGATATCGCGCATTTTCATAATATTTATTTTATGATGAGCCCGGCGGTTTATCATGCCAGTAAAGATGAAGGGATCCCGGTCGTCCAGAGCCTCCACAATTTCCGCCCGCTTTGTGCCAACGGATTGTTTTTTCGAAATAACCAAGTCTGCGAGAAATGTCTGAACGGATCATTGTTTAACGGAATCAAACACAGATGTTATCAGAAGTCGTGGGTCATTTCTGCTCTGGTTGTCCGGATGTTGATGGCCCACCGGAAAATGAACACCTGGAAAAATAAGGTTGATGCATATATTACGGCGACAGAATTCACCAAGCAGAAATATGTCCGGGCCGGGATCGCACCGGATAAAATCTTTATCAAACCTAATTTCATTTATCCTCCGACTAAAGAGCAGGCGGTGGACCAGGGGTACGCGCTCTATGTCGGACGGCTGAGTGATGAAAAAGGGGTAGAGGTCCTGATCAAGGCCTGGAAAGAGATCAAAGAGTATCCGTTAATAATCGCAGGTGACGGGCCGCTGATGCCGTATGTATCCGGTTTTATTCACAATAACCAGTTGACGAATGTTTCATTGCTCGGTCATGTGGGACAAGACAAATACGATCAATTAATGCGCGGGGCCCGTATGGTCGTTGTCCCGTCGATTTGTTATGAAAATTTCCCACGGATAGTCGCGGAAGCAATGGCCTATGGAATTCCGGTTGTCGCCAGCCGGCTGGGAAGCCTTCAGGAAATTATTCATGATCAAAAAGAGGGATTTTTGTTTGAACCCGGAAATCCCGGGGCATTGGTTGACGCCGTTAGACTATGCTTAAATGAAAAGGGCTATGCAGGGATAAAACAACAGGCGTTTAACAAATATATTCAATCTTTTTCCTCAGATGTAAATTATTCCGCATTGATGAAGATTTATCAGCAGGTTTTGCAGCAGGCTTGAGAAAGTTTGCCCCGCCGCTCAACGGTTCTTAGAAATAACTTTTTAATTCAGGTCTGTTGTGGTAGTATTCAAAGTAACTTGCCTTTTTAATATTATAAATATTAATAAAAAATGATTAATAAAATTAGTATGTTGGGTGTTGAAGTGGCCGATACTGACATTATCAGAACGACTCAGTTTGTCCAGCAGGCCATTAAGGAACACTCTAAAACTTATATCTGCTTCGCTCCGGTTTCCACGTTAGTTGACTGTCAGAACAATTCCAGTTATCACGCAATTATCAACAAGGCCGGACTGACTGTACCTGATGGAATTCCCCTGGTGTGGCTCGGGCGGTTTAAAGGAAGCCAGACGATACAAAGGACCTGCGGGCCTGATTTTTTGCAGGAGTTTTGCCGGATAGGGCAGCAACCCGGTATCCGGCATTATTTCTTTGGAGGTAATGAAAAAGGGATGCAGGGATTAATTACCCGGTTAAAAGAAAAGTTTCCAGAGCTGCAGGTGGCCGGATATTATACGCCGGGTCAGCGTATGGCGGGGCAGCTGGAAGATCAGGGTGTCATTGACGCGATTAATTCTTCAAAGGCCGATGTTCTATGGGTTGGCCTGGGTTCTCCCAAACAGGATGTCTGGATGTACAATCATCGTCACCTGCTGAATGTTCCGGTCCTGCTTGGGGTGGGGGCGGCTTTTGATTTTCTATCAGGCCAAAAAAAACGCGCCCCGCAGTGGATGAGACGGTACGGGCTGGAATGGTTTTATCGGCTGTGCAGTGAGCCGAAACGTCTTTGGAAAAGATATTTATTCGGGAATTCAAAATTTATTTATTATCTGATCAAAAAAGAACTGTTCAAACATGGTTAACCTGCTGGCCAAACGATACCTCATTCGCCTGGGGTACATCTTTATTGATATCGTTATTATTGTCCTGGCGTTTTATTGCGCCAGTTTTATCCTGCCCGGAAAACTTAAATTCGACCTGACATTCTACAATTTATTTTTTTCCCCGGAAAATCCTTTCCGGCCTGTCTTTAATTTCTGGATGCTGGTCATTCTAATTTTGAATTATTCCATCGGGCTTTATGAAACCAAGCGGGAAGAATCCGAGATCCTGGAAGTCTGGCAGGTATTGAAGGCGAACATGCTGGCCGCCTTGATCATTATCGTTTCAATTTATGTGGTTAAAATTGAGGGTTTTCCACGGACAATATTCTCAACGTCGTTTCTTTTTCTGTTCGGATATCTGTCCATCTGGAGAGTGATCAAACGGGTTTTCGTCGATTATATCGTTTCCCACGGGTACAATAATTTCAATATTCTGATTATCGGGGCCGGAAAGGTTGGGGTTTCTTTGGTGGATGAGATCAGGAGCCGGCCGGGACTGGGTTTGAATATTGTCGGGTTTCTGGATGACTTTAAACCGAGGGATCAGGCGATCAACAAGATCGATGTGATCGGCAAGATCCCGGATTTTGTCAAGCTGGCCAGAAAGGAATTTATTACCCGCATTTATATCACGATCCATCTGGAAGAAAATAAATTGTCCGAGATCCTTGAACAGGCCAAAGAATTCGGGATTGACGTGCATGTGGTCCCGCACGGATATCAGCTGATCGGCGGCCAGTTTTCCAATTCCAATATCGGGATCATTCCAGTTCTGCAGTATTCCGGGCTGCACACGATCCGTCAGCAATTCGGAAAAAGGGTTTTTGATTTTATCTTTGCCGTGATTTTTACGGTCATTTTAGCCCCGCTACTGTTAATGATCTCGATCATGATTAAACTGGATTCCCCCGGGCCGGTTTTTCATATTTCATTACGTTACGGGCGTAAGGGGCAGAAATTCAGAATGTTGAAATTTCGAAGCATGGTGAAAGATGCCGATAAGAAATTAAAGGAATTACGGTCCAGAAATGAAGTGGACGGTCCCATTTTTAAAATCAAAGAAGATCCGCGGGTTACTTCTTTTGGAAAGATTTTACGTAAATACAGCCTGGATGAGCTTCCCCAATTGATCAACGTCATCAAAGGGGATATGAGTCTGGTCGGCCCGCGCCCGCTTTTGACTTCCGAAGTTGAGCGGGAAGACCTGCGGCAGCTGCAACGGTTGGAGGTTCGCCCGGGTATGACGGGATTATGGCAGGTCAGAGGAAGAAGTGATGTCTCGTTTTCCCGTCTGTTGAGATGGGATGTCTGGTACATCAATAACTGGTCTTTCTGGCTGGATATTAATATCCTGTTTCAAACCCTTCCGGTTGTCATAAAAGGAAAGGGGGCCTATTGACCCATATGCATTGGACAGAACGTCTGGATCAATGGATCAGATTTTTGATGTATGTATTGATATTCTGGATGCCTTACAGCCAGGCGGTCATTGAGGTTTGCGTTGGGCTGGCCTTTTTGTTATGGATCGTCAAAAGGGTTGTCCTTTTCTGTTTAACTGATAAAACGAAAATGTCTGTAGTAGAACATGGGATTTATTTCATCAAAAGTTTTAGACCTCCACGCAATGGTCTTACGCTCCCAATTTTTATTTTTCTCGGATTTTGTCTGGCCTCCGCCATCCTCAGTGAATATTCGTCAAAAGCCATTCATGGTCTGATTTCCAAGACGTGTGAATGGTTTGTTATTTTCTTTCTGGTGTGTGAATCGTTTAAAAATCGAAAACATGTCCATATCGCTCTAACCACCTTGACCATTACAATCATTGCCCTGGCCCTGGACAGTATTCAGCAATATTATATAACTCATCGGGATATTTTTATGGGGCGGATGATTAAACCCGGAGCGCGGGCGACCGGCAGTTTCGAAGCTCCGTCCAGCCTGGGGGCCATTTATACAATTTTGTTACCATTGTTTGCGCTACAACTTTTTGATAGGGCAAAAATGCCGAAAGTTCGGGGTTTTATCTTGGGAGCCATCTTTATTTTTATCTGGTCCCTGGTGCTGTCATTTTCGAGGGGTGCTATTTTGGGGATTGGTTTAAGCGGCCTATTTATCGTATTTACCGTTCTTTATCATCTCAAGCAGGAAAAAGTGAAGGCCTATGTGATATTGTATCTGGCTGGGCTGATGATCGTCGTCATGAGTAAAATCAGTTTAGGTGATTATCCTCAGTTTGGTTTTCTAAACAGGAGAACGTCTGATTTCAGGATTGTTGTATGGGAGGACACCTTTAAAATGATTAAGGATAGACCTCTATTGGGCCACGGACCCAATACCTATATGCGGGTCTTTAATGAAAAATACCGGAGAAAAGCCTTGGGGAAATATCGTCATTTAATGACTTATTCAAATCATTCACCGACTTTTGCCCACAATTGTTTTTTGCAAATCTGGGCGGAAACGGGAATTTTCAGTTTAGGGGCCTTCTTCTGGATTTTATTTCGGTTGTTTAAGGATTCCATACGGCAGATTAAGATATTCTTTGTAGATAAGGATGATGGATTATTTCTCGCATTTGGTTTGTTATCGGGATTAGTTGCTTTTTTAACGCAGAGTTTTTTTGATACCAATTTTTATTCTTTGCAGTTATCATCTTATTTTTGGTATATGGCCGGATTATTGATGGTCATTAACGGCTTTTCGATTCAGAAAGAAAGGGGTGGTCAGTATGCCTAAACATAAAAAGGCTTTAATTACCGGGATCACCGGACAGGATGGTTCTTATTTAGCCGAATTATTATTGAGCAAAGGATATGAGGTTTACGGGATCATCCGCCGTTCTTCGACATTTAACACAAGCCGGATTGATCACATTTACCAGGACCCGCATGAGAAGAATGTCCGTCTCAATTTGATCTATGGTGATCTTACGGACGCCAGTTCGCTGAACCAAATTATTAAGACGGTCAAACCCGATGAAGTTTATAATCTCGGCGCACAAAGCCATGTTCGGGTCAGTTTTGATGTGCCCGAGTTTACGGCCGAATCCGTGGCCCTGGGAACAACCCGGCTGCTGGAAGCGATCCGGGATTCGGGGATCAAAACCAGGTTTTACCAGGCGTCCAGTTCGGAGATGTTCGGAGGAAGTCACAATCAGAAACTCCAGGATGAAAAAACTCCATTTTATCCCAGAAGTCCATATGCAGCCGCCAAGGTTTATGCGCACTGGATTACTGTCAACTACAGGGAAGCTTATAATATGTTTGCCTGCAATGGAATTCTTTTTAACCATGAGTCTCCCCGCCGGGGTGAAACGTTTGTTACCCGTAAAATTACTATGGCCCTGGCCAGGATTAAACACGGGGTTCAGAAGAAATTGTTTCTTGGGAACCTTGATGCCAAACGCGACTGGGGATACGCAGGCGATTATGTTGAAGCCATGTGGCTGATGCTCCAGCAGGACCAGCCGGACGATTATGTCATCGCGACGGGAGAGACGTATTCCGTCAAACAGTTTTTAACCGAGGCATTCAGTTATAAGGATCTGGATTGGAAGAAATATGTTGAAATTGATCCAAGATATTTCCGGCCGACCGAGGTGGATACATTGATCGGTGATGCCGCCAAAGCCAGGAAAAAGTTAAACTGGAAACCGAAAGTGAATTTTAAAGAATTGGTCCGCATGATGGTTGACGCTGATATGAAAAAAGTGGAACAGGAGTTATACGGGTCCAAAAGGAAAGATGCATGAAACCACTGGCTGAACAAAAAATTGTCGTGACCGGCGGGGCCGGATTTCTCGGGCGGGCTGTTGTCGAACGGCTCAAGAAAAACGGATGCCGGGATATTTTTATCGTCCGTCAAAAAGACTTTGACCTGCGAAAACAAACCGATGTCACAAAACTCTACCAACAGACGCATCCTGATATCGTGATCCACTTGGCCGCGTCAGTAGGTGGAATCGGAGCTAACCGGGAAAATCCCGGAAAGTTTCTTTATGAAAATTTGATTATGGGGACTGAACTCCTTGAACAGGCCAGGCACCATAACGTCAAGAAATTTGTGACGGTGGGAACTATCTGCGCATATCCGAAATTAACGAAAGTCCCGTTCAGGGAAGAAGATTTGTGGAACGGGTATCCGGAAGAGACCAATGCGCCGTACGGCCTGGCCAAAAAAATATTACTGGTCCAGTCGCAGGCATACCGTCAGCAATACGGGTTGAATGCCATTTATTTACTCCCCGTTAACTTATACGGCCCGGGTGATAACTTTGACCCGTCTTCCTCGCACGTCATTCCGGCATTGATTAAGAAGTGTGTTGATGCGAAACAAAATAAAGCGGATTCGATTACTGTTTGGGGAACCGGAAAAGCCACCCGGGAGTTTCTCTATGTAGATGATGCGGCCGTCGGGATTGTTATGGCCACTCAGAAATATGATAAACCTGATCCGGTCAACATCGGCGCCGGTTTTGAGATTTCCATCAAGGATTTATTAAAGCTAATTGTTAAACTTACCGGTTATCAGGGGAAAATTATTTGGGACAAGACCAAACCAGACGGGCAGCCGAGGCGGTCTTTAGATACCCGCAAAGCCACGAAGGAATTCGGTTTTACGGCCAAGACATCCTTTGAATCCGGATTGAAAAAAACAATCAACTGGTACAGGCAGCACAGCAAACATGATTGACTGGCAAAAGTATATTGACCGGTGTGATCTCACCATTTTTTGTGCTTTATGCGGGATGATCTGGTTTATCCCGATTTCCGCGGCCCTGGTTGAATGGATGTTCGGCATCTGTTTGATCGCTTTTTTAATCAAACGCAGCTTGAGTTACCGCCAGCAATACGCTCAGACTGATTCGACCAATCAATCCCCCCGGGGCGGGCAAAGTTTAAAATCTGTATTGAAATATCTCAAACCGGCCGATAATCATCTGAACAAACCTTTGTTTCTGTTTGTCCTCGCGGCCGTATTGTCGGCGGTGTTCGGTATCCGTCCGTCTGTTTCCTTTCAGTCAATCGTTTTTAAAGTATTGCAGAATTTGTTTACCGCTTTTTTCTTTGTTGAAGCTGTCAATTCCAGAAAAAGGTTAAAGATATTTCTAGGCATTTTTCTGGCATCTATAATGTTGATTAACATCAATGGGATATACCAGTATATCGTTCGGGAAGATTTTATCAGACACCGGGTCGTCACGGATGGACGTGTATTATCTTCTTTCCGCCATCCGAATGATTTTGCTTCTTATCTGACGGTCGTTATCCCGGTATTGTTCAGTTTATCGGTCATCCAGTTTTTAAATTTGAAAGTGAAAAGGGATGTATTTTTGGAAAGGGAGGACTCAAGCGGATTTTTCAGTTCACCTTATTTTCTAGGGATTTGTTTTTTCCTGCTGTGTATGAGTGTTATTTCGCTCGGATTAACCTTTTCGCGCGGAGGGTGGCTGGCTTGCGGGCTGGCGCTTTTTTGTCTTGTGTATAAACGTCCTAAATTATTGATCCTGTACCTGGTGCTGGGATTATTGTTTGGCGGGATTTTTGTTGTCAAAATGGTCAATGAGCGGACCACGAACATTGGCGGGTCGTATAAAAGTGTATTCTTTAATACGTCTGACCGCGGGAGCAATTGGAGTGAGGCCTTGAGTATTATAAAAGAACGTCCGGTTTTCGGGGTCGGTCTGAACAATTATACCCGAGTCGCTTTCTTAGAAAAGTTTCGAAGGCCGGAGTATCCGCATAATTGTTACCTTCAAATTGCGGCGGAAATGGGACTCGTGGGGCTTTTGTCGTTCTTTTGGGTTTTTTGGAGCCTGTTCAAAGCGGGCGGCAACCATTTAAAGCAGTTAAAAGAGTATTTGAGTTATCATCTGCATTTAGGGGTTATGGCCGGACTGGGGGCGTTTCTCATCCAGAGTTTTTTTGACACCAATTTTTATTCAACCCAGTTAACCAGTTACATGTGGTTAACCATCGGAGTTATGCTGGCTATTCCAAAAATTGAATTGAAGAATTAGAAAATGGATTATATTTATTGTAAGTTATTTATTTAAAGCTATTTATGATTTATTTGCCAGGGCAGATTATAATTTGACAAAATAAAGTGTTTGGATATAATAAACAGATTAAATTTAGGTAATAAATATAATATTAGAATAATAAAGGATATTGATTGTCATGAACAAATTAACTGTCAGAGATATGGATTTAAACGGAAAGAAGATCATTATGCGGGTCGATTTTAACGTCCCGCTGGATGAACAGCAAAATATTACCGATGATAACCGCATTCAGGCATCTTTGCCGACAATTCAATATATATTAGAACAAAAGCCTGCCAAACTGATTTTGATGAGTCATTTAGGAAGACCCAAGGGAAAAGTGAATGAAACGATGAGGCTTACTCCTGTCGCCAAAAAGTTGGAGGAATTGCTGGGAGAAGATGTCTTGATGACCGAAGACTGTATCGGGAAAATTGTGTCTTCTTCTATCAGCAAAGGCTCCCAGCGGGTCGTTATGCTGGAAAACCTCCGTTTTCATGAAGAAGAAGAGAAAAATGACCCGTCCTTTGCCAAAGCATTGGCCTCTTTTGCGGACATTTATGTCAATGACGCGTTTGGAACGGCTCACCGGGCGCATGCTTCGACCGAAGGCATCACTAAATTCCTGCCTTCAGTCGCCGGTTTTCTCCTTGAGAAAGAGTTGGAATATCTGGGGCAGGCGGTCAGCAATCCGGCCAGACCGTATGTTGTCATTATGGGGGGGGCAAAAGTGTCGGATAAAATCCTTCTGATCGAGAATTTATTGAAGAAGGCGGATGCCATTCTTATCGGCGGCGGGATGGCCTATACTTTTTTAAAGGCCTTGGGCAAGAATGTCGGGAATTCTCTTTTGGAAAAAGACCGCGTCAACACGGCCAAAGATTTGATGGAAAAAGCCAAGGCAACCGGTGTCAATATTGTCCTGACAACCGATTTTGTCATTGTGGATGATTTTTCTAAACAGGATACGGTGCGGATTGTTGATGACATTCCTGATGGTACGGAAAGTATTGATATCGGGCCGAAAACCCGTGAAGCTTTTAAAAAAGTACTCTCTACGGCTAAAACAATCGTCTGGAACGGACCGGTAGGGGTTTTTGAGATTGAACCATACGCCCAGGGAACAAAAGAGATCGCTGAATACTTGGCGACTTTGAATAATGCAACGACGATTGTTGGCGGGGGTGATTCAGCGGCCGCGGCCAAGAAATTTAATGTGGCGGATAAGATGACGCATATCTCAACGGGGGGCGGAGCGTCCCTGGAGCTGCTGGAAGGCAAGGAACTGCCCGGTATTTCGGCTTTAATGAACAAGGATAAGGTGAAGGCATGAGAAAAACGATAATTGCCGGAAATTGGAAATTGAATAAGAATTGTAAAGAGGCGATGGAACTGGTGACTGAACTCAATCGTGAGCTGAGTGACATTACGGAAGTGGATGTCGTGGTTTGCCCGGTGTTTACGGCATTGCGGGACGTTAGCGACGTGTTGGTGGACAGCCATATCGGCCTGGGTGCCCAGAATATTTATTGGGAAGATGCCGGCGCATTTACCGGTGAAGTTTCCGCGCCGCTTATAAAAGAAGCAGGAGCGCAATATGTCATTATCGGTCACTCCGAACGGCGGCAATTTTTTGGAGAAACGGACGCGACGGTTAATAAAAAGATTAAAGCGGCTTTGAAGCACGAATTGATACCGATTGTCTGCGTCGGTGAACTTTTGGAAGAACGGGAAGCGGGCAAAACCAAGGATGTTATTCAAAAACAATTTAATGGTTCATTTGCCGGGTTCTCGGATGCTGAGATGAAAAAGATGGTGATTGCCTATGAACCGGTTTGGGCCATCGGAACCGGAAAGACCGCGACGAAGGAACAGGCCCAGGAAGTTCACCAGTTTATCCGGCAGTTATTAACCAAGGCATTCGGTCCGGAAACGGCCGAATCCATAAGGATTCAATACGGTGGAAGCGTTAAGCCGGAAAATATAGAAGAATTAGTCTCACAAGTGGATATCGACGGGGCACTTGTTGGCGGGGCCAGTCTTAAAAGTGATTCGTTTATCCAAATTGTAAAAAATTGTATGGGTGTAGCCAAGTAATTTAATTTAAAGGGAGATATTGAAATGATGGGATTTATTATGTTTATACACGCGATTGTATGTATTCTTCTGACAGTCGTTATTTTGATGCAGTCCGGCCGTGGCGGCGGATTGACCGAAGGATTCTCGTCCGCTGAATCCATGTTCGGCGCCCAGACGAATGAGTTTATGATCAAAGCCACAACGATATTAACCGTCATATTTATCGTGACGTGCCTAAGCCTAGCCGTCCTTTCGACGAAAAGCGGGAAGTCGCTGATGCCAAACAAAGTCGCCGCGCCTATGGCCCCGGAAGTGCCGGCCTTACCGTTATCGGAAGACGCGACAAAAGATTTGATCGAAAGAATTCCTGATAAGACACCAATTTCGCAGAAACAGCCTTAACCAAGCCATTGTTAACCGGCCGTTGTGCCATAACAAGAGTATTTATGAGTCTTTTGGGACGTCTTTATCATTATCGCGATTTGCGCATGCTGATCGCGTTTTTATTCCTGTCTGTTTCCTTTAGTCCTTCATGTTTGGCTCAGAGCAAGAGTTCAAAATATGGAGGACAAATTGTTTTCTCAACTACATCGGATCCGAAAACATTTAACGAAGTCCTGATCAAAGACGCTTCTTCGAGCGAAATCACCGCGACTATATTTGAAGGTTTGACCACCAGCAACCCGGATGATGCCAGGGCCGAGCCGAACCTGGCTGAGTCGTGGGAGATCAGCCCGGACGGGTTAACCTGGATTTTTCATCTGCGTAAAGATGTCCTTTGGAATGACGGGGTTCCTTTTACGGCGGATGATGTCGTGTTCACCTACAATGAACTGATTTATAATGAAGAAATTCCGTCTTCGTCCGCGGACATTTTTACCATTGACGGGAAAAAAATAGTTGTAGAGAAAGTCGATGACCATACCGTCCGTTTTATCCTTCCCCTTAAATTTGCCCCTTTCCTAAGAGCGGTGGGAGGAGCAATCCTTCCTAAACACAAGTTAAAACAGTATGTGGATGATCATACGTTTAACTATCAATGGACTATTGATACGCCTCTTGAAGATATAGTCGGGACAGGTCCTTTTAAATTAAGCCGGTATGAACCCGGCCAGAGGATTGTTTTGACGCGGAACAAGTATTATTGGAAAAAGAGCGCAGACGGCGACCAGTTGCCGTATATTGACAAAATTATTTATATCATCCTTCAAAGCAGTGATGTTGAAATATTAAAATTTATTGAGGGAGAAACAGATGCGCAGGTTATCCGCGGGGGAGACTATCCCATGATCAAACCGTACGAGGAGAAAAGTAATTTTACAGTTTATGATTTGGGGCCGGACATGGGCAGCCAGTTTTTATTTTTTAACCAAAATTCGGGGATCAACAAGGATTCCAATAAATCCCACATTGTCCCGGAGAAATTAAGATGGTTCACCGATATCAATTTTCGCCGGGCCGTTGCGCATGCCATTGATAAAAAAGAAATTATCGCGATCGTTAAAAACGGGCTGGGCTATGAACAGGATTCACCGATCGGTCCGGGCGGCGGCTTTTTTCATAAACCCGATGTCGTTAAATATGAATTCAATCTCGATAAAGCCAGATTAATCCTTAAGGAGGCTGGTTACATCGACCGTGACGGGGACGGGGTTCTTGAAGATAAACAAGGGAAGAAGGTGGAGTTCAATCTGTTCACGAACGCGGGAAACAATGAGCGGGTCGATATTGCCGGCATTATCCGTTCCGACTTGGAACGGATCGGTATGAAGGTTAATTTCCAGGCGCTGGAATTTAACACGCTGGTCCAGAAAATTAATTCCACGTTTGAATGGGACGCGATCATCCTTGGTTTGACCGGAGGGATTGAACCGCATTTTGGCAAGAATGTCTGGAATTCCGATGGAGAGTTGCACATGTGGTACCCCAGGCAGGAAAAACCGGCCACTCCCTGGGAAAAAAGGATTGACGAGTTATTTTCATTGGGTGTCCAGGAGCTGGATGAAGAAAAACGTAAGAAATATTATGACGAGTTTCAGGATATCGTTGCCAATGAATTGCCGTTGATTTACACCGTCCTGAGCGCGAAGATTTCGGCCGTCCGAAACAGATTTGGAAACCTCCGGCCCACGAATCTTGGCGGGGTGTTTCACAACATCGAGGAGATTTATATTAAAGAGGAATACCGCTAGCCATGTGGAAATTTATATTTAAAAGAATACTGATCTCGATCCCGATGCTGTTGGGGATTTCACTGCTGACGTTCGCCTTAATGCAGTTGACTCCCGGGAATTATCTGGACACCCTTCGCATGGATCCGCAGATTTCTGACAAACAGATTGAACAGATGAAGGCTCTTTACCGGATGGACAAACCCATGGCGCAGCAATACGGGGCCTGGGTCATCAATATATTGAAGGGAGAGTGGGGATATTCCTTCTATTACAACGTTAAGGTTGTTGAGATCATCCGGTCACGTTTGTTTAACACATTTATTCTTTCTCTGGCCAGCTTTATCATCACCTGGGCGATCGGAATTCCACTCGGGATCTGGGCAGCGCTTAATCGTAACGGATGGATTGACCGGCTTATCCAGTTTTTTTCTTATATTGGGTTATCCTTATCGAGTTTCTTTCTGGCGATGATCTTTTTATTCTGGGCGTCTCAAACCGGCATCCTGCCTTTGGGCGGTATGTACAGCCCTCATTTTGACGACCTCGGCTTTTTTGCCAGGATATGGGATGTCTTGTTGCATCTGGTGATCCCGGCCGTGGCTTTGTCGATCGGTTCAATCGCCGGACTTCAAAGGATTATGCGCGGAAATATGCTCGAGGTACTGGGGCAGCAGTATATTTTGACCGCCAAGGCCAAAGGACTTCCGCAAAACAGGATTGTCTATCACCATGCCCTGCGAAATGCCGTCAACCCGATGATTACGTTGTTGGGGTATGAGTTTTCCAGTTTATTGAGCGGGGCCGCTTTGGTCGAAATCATTTGCAGCTGGCCAGGGTTGGGTTCATTGATGTTAACCGCCGTGCGGTCTAAAGATATTTATTTGGTCATGGCCAGTATGATGATGGGCGGATTATTATTTTTGATCGGAAACTTGTTGGCGGATATAGCCCTGGCCAAAGTTGACCCGAGGATACGGTATGACTGATAAAAACCAGAATTCAATCAGTGAATTTCAGATTGCCATGCGGACTTTCAAGAAAAACCGCCTGGCAGTTTTATGCGTCGTAATCTTAGGCCTGTTATATTTCGGGGCTGCCTTCGCTGATTTTCTTTCACCCTATTCTTATAAGAATGAGGTCAGGCAAAATTCGTATTGTCCTCCGACCCGGATCCATTTTTTTGATCAAGGTAAGTTCTCGTGGCCGTTTGTTTACGGAATCAAATTGACTTTTGATCAATATCACCAGAGGATATATAAGGATGATCATTCAGTCAAATATCCGATCGTTTTTTTTAACAAAGGGGATTCATACAAACTACTGGGTTTTATTCCGGCTAATATTCATTTGTGGGGCGTGGCCGATGAGGGCAGGGTCTATTTGATGGGGGCGGATTCAAGAGGGCGGGACCTGTTTTCCAGGATTTTATTCGGGGGGAGGGTTTCTTTGTCCATCGGATTGATCGGTGTCTTAATTTCATTCTCTATCGGATTGCTGGTCGGCGGTATTTCGGGATATTACGGGGGCAGGGTCGATAATTTTCTGATGCGTTTGTCAGAAATGGTGATGATGGTTCCGGGATTTTATTTACTGCTGGCCCTGCGGGCGGCTGTCCCGCCTGAGTTTAATTCGGTCCAGGTGTATTTTGCGATCATTGTCATTTTGTCATTTATCGGCTGGGCGGGATTGGCCCGCATCATTCGCGGGATGTGCCTGTCTTTAAGGGAACGGGAATTTGTGCTGGCGGCGAAAAGCATAGGGCTATCCGACCTGAAAATTATTATCCGTCACATATTGCCGCACACACTATCTTATTCCATTTTCGCGGTGATGTTATCCATTCCCGGATATATCCTCGGAGAATCGGCGTTGAGTTTAATCGGATTGGGCATTCAGGACCCTTTTGCCAGCTGGGGCAATCTGCTGTCGGACGCCATGAGTATTGTGCGGATCAAGTTTTATCCATGGATCCTGATCCCGGGGTTTTTTATTTTTCTGACGGTTATCAGTTTTAATGTGATCGGTGACGCGTTAAGGGACGCGTTAGACCCGATGTTAAAATCCGAAGGACAAAAATAAATGAATCTGTTAAGCGTAAAGAATCTGACCGTTTGCCTGGATCGTACCGGACAGCATAAGATTGTGGATGATGTGGTTTTTGATATTGGGGAATCGGAGATTGTCGGACTTGTCGGTGGATCAGGCAGCGGGAAGACAACAACCGGGTATTCGATTTTAGGGCTTTTGGATCCTGCTTTGAGGATTACTTCCGGAGAAATATTTTTTCAAGGAAAGAATCTGATGAAATGCTCTGAAGATGAAATGCGGGCTATTCGCGGCGGCCGGATCAGCATGATATTTCAGGAGCCACTCAACGCGTTTAATCCCGTTTTCAGCATCGGGTATCAAATCGACGAAATGCTCCAGTTCCATACAGATTTAAACTGGGACCAGCGTCAAAAGAGGATTATGGAATTGCTGGATATGGTCGGCCTGCCTGATCCAAACCGGATTATTAAAAATTATCCTCACCAGTTAAGCGGAGGGATGCGGCAAAGGGCGATGATTGCCCAGGCGATCGCGGCCGATCCAAAGCTGATTATCGCGGACGAACCGACCAGCAGTCTGGATGTGACCCTGCAGGCCAGGATTATTGATTTGTTCAAAAAGATCTGTGACGAATTAAAACTGTCCATTTTACTGATCACCCATGATCTGGGGATGGTGGGCCATTTATGTGACCGGGTGGCGGTTATGACCGAAGGCAAGATCGTTGAGTTTGATGAGTCGGCAAAGATTATAGCCGAACCAAAACATGAATATACCAAAAAATTGTTAGGGACTGTCAAAATTTAACATGTTGCTTGAATTAAAGAATATTTCAAAAGAATTTCCTGTCAAATCCGGTTTTACCGGCAAGACCAGAAGTGTCGTGCGTGCGGTCAACCAGGTCAACCTCAGTGTAAAAGAGGGAGAAAGTATCAGCCTGGTTGGAGAATCAGGCTGCGGGAAGACAACGCTGGCCAGGATCATCATGCAATTAATCCGGCCGAATTCCGGTGAAGTGATTTATGACGGCCATAAGGTGGACAAATCATATATATCCATGTACCGCAAAAATGTCCAGATGGTTTTTCAGGATCCTTACAGCAGTCTTGATCCACGGTACACGATCCGCAGAATTATTGATGAGGGGATGGTCCTGGATAAAATACGTTTTAAGACCCAGCAGGAGCGGGAATTGAGGATTCAGCAGATGCTTAAGGCCGTCCACTTGACGCAGGACATGCTCAACCGGTATCCGCATGAGTTCAGCGGCGGGGAGCGTCAGCGGATTTCAATTGCGCGGGCCCTTGTCCTGAATCCAAAGCTGCTGATTCTTGATGAAGCCGTATCGTCGCTGGATGTTTTGGTCCAGGAAGAGATCCTGAAATTGCTGGCGGATTTGCAGAAACAGTTTAATCTGACATACATCTTTATTTCTCATAACCTGAAGGTCGTTAAGAAAATCAGCCAGCGGGTCGCGGTCATGTATAAAGGAAATATTGTCGAACTGGCAAATACCGATGAAATTTTTAATAATCCGATTCATCCGTATACGATCGATTTGTTATCGGCCGCTGTCCATTATAAAGCGGTTTCCCGGGCCAATGAAATTCAGATTCCTGATGGAGCTAAACTGATCGAAAAACAAGACGGCCATTTTGTAATCGGATAACTTCACCTAAAAAACTATGCTTTCACTATCATTTTGGAAAAGATTAAATGTTTATGCCGGCTGGATCGCGCTGATCGTCCTGTTTGGTTTGACGATATTTACCGCCAATGTCGAAATTAAGGATGTTGATTTGTGGCTTCACATCGCGACCGGGCGTTATATCGTTGACTCACTGAGCGTGCCCGACCACGATATCCTTTCGTTTACCATCAACAACCGTCCATGGATTGATCACGAGTGGCTTTTCCAGGTGGCGGTTCATTTTATTTACGAACTGTTCGGTGCCGACGGCCTGATTAATATGCGGGTTGTGGTTGTCAGTCTGACATTTGTTCTTTTGTTGATGATCGGGTACAACGAAAAGAGGATAGGGTTTACCATTTTTCTGCTGAATATTGTCCTGCTAAATTACATGATGCGGATTATGCTCCGTCCGGACATGTTCAGTCTGCTTTATTTTATATTCTTTATATACACTCTGGCTGTCCATATAGACCGACGCAGTTCTCTCCTTATTTTATTTATTCTTCAGGTTTTGTGGGTCAACACGCACGGTTTTTTTATTTTTGGCCCGATTCTTGTTTTGTTGATTGTCTTAGCTGAGTGGAGTAAACGCCATTTGCGGTTGCCCTTTGATTGGAGCAAAGTCGGGAGGTATTCGGATGAAGAGTACAAACGACTGTGCTTCGCTTTTTTTGTTGTCCTGGCCGCTTGTCTTGCGAATCCTTATTTTTTAAAAGGGGCAATTTATCCTTTGGGTGTGCTGACGTCGCTCTCTGGTGAATCAAAGATATTCTTTGAACAGATTAAAGAATTGGGAAAACCCATCGTATGGGACACCTTGTTTTCCATGGATCAATACCCGCCGTACCGCTGGATGATTATATTATCCGCCGGCAGTTTCTTTCTTAATCTGCGCAGGCTGGATATCGGGATGTTTATTTTATGGCTTATCTTTCTTTTATTTTCTTTGAATGCGTTACGGAACATGACTTTCTTTGCCGTAGTCGCCTATTTTGTTATTCTTATCAACATGCAGCATGTGGATTGGAAAGAAATATTCTCAATCAATCTGTTGAATAAAAAGAAATTAAAACAAGCCGGATCACTCATTTTCAAGATTGGTTTAATCGTCTGGATGATCAACGTTGGGTTACAGTTGACCACGCGCGGGTATTTTAATTTCGACACGCTCGAACGCAAGAGTGAATTTGGGGGTGTTTCGCTAAAGAATTATCCTTACAAAGCGGCTGATTTTCTGGTCAACAACAAGATTAAAGGCAATTTCTTCAATGATTTTAATTCGGGGGCATACCTTTTAGGCCGGACACATCCGCATATTAAAGTATTCATCGACGGGCGGACGGAGGTATACGGGCCGGAATATTTCAAGAATTATATGAAGGTTTGGCGCGGGGATAAAGAGCTCATGGAAGAATACGTTGAGAAATATAAAATTACCGGTGCGTTCTTGAACTCGATCCAGAAGCCGGCGCCGGCCAAATTGATCCGGCAGCTTTATCAGGATTCACGCTGGGTATTGGTATATTTTGATTTTGACGCCGCGATTTTCTTACGGGACATCCCTGAAAATAAGTTATGGATTGAACAATTCGCTTTGGATCTGTCAAATTATGTAACCCCGAAAATAGATATTGCGGCCGTTGCCGCCAAAAAGATTACCCCCTATGAACACACGCAAAGAGCTTTAGCCCTTTATGACATGGAACTGTTTGATCAGGCCGGCCGTGAAGCTCAGGAGGCCTACAGGATCGCTCCGGATGATCCGACTGCCTTAAAAATTTTAGGCAAATTAGCCACTCTTGATGGCGACTATTCAAAGGCCCTGATGTATCTTAGAAATGCCTTGTTATTGGATTTGACGGACAATGAAATCCGGTATTATTTGGGGGTCAGCCTATTCCATCTAGGACGGTTGGATGAAGCCGAAAAGCAATGTCAGCGAGTGTTGGAGAAAAATCCGAGAAACACAAAGGTGTTGGCTTTGACGGCGTTAATTTATGCAAAGCAGGATAAAGTTGATGTTGCGATGGATTTATGGCCGAAAGAAGACGGGGATTTATTTACGGTTCAGGAAATCATTGACGAGATAAATCCTGACAAAGAATTGCTGTTGAAAATAAAAATGACGTTATAATGGGAATTATATGAGCGATACCTTTTATAAAAGATTGAATTACATTGTTGGCCTATTACCCATCGGGGCCTTGTTCGGTCTCATGGCATTTGTAGCGGGTGTTGAGATAAAGGACCTGGATTTGTGGCTGCATCTTGGAGTAGGTAAATACATCACTCTGAGCGGAACAATTCCCCAGACGGACATTTTTAATATTTCGACAGCAGGAAAATTCTGGAATAACCATGAATGGCTGTTTCAGGTTCTGGTCTATAACATTTTTCAGACATGGGGGATGGAAGGCGTATCGATGATGCAGATTGTCGTTGTTACGGTGACCATGCTGATCCTACTCTTTATCGGATACAGCCGCGAACGGCAACTTCTGACAACCATAGCGCTCATGTTTGTCTATTTTGTCTACCAGTCGCGATTTACGATCCGTCCAGATTTATTCAGTCTCTTTTTCTTTACGGTTTACATCTATATTATGGCTTTGCACATTGATAAGCGGTGGTCGCTGATCGTTCTGGTTCTAGTACAGATTTTGTGGTCTAATTTTCATGGGTTTTTCTTTTTCGGTCCGCTCTTTGTCTTCATTGGTCTGTTTTCAGAATGGTTAAAGCGGCGTGTCCCGTTGCCGTATCAATGGAACGAATCCGGACGTTTGAACGACGCTGAATACAGTCGGCTGAAAAAAGCCTTGATCTTTGTGACGCTATCCTGTTTGGTTAATCCGCAGTTTGTCCAAGGGGCATTGTACCCGATTAGTGTGTTTTTTTCCATTTCCGGTGAAGACAAAATATTTTTTAAATATATTCAGGAGTTGAGACCTCCAATTGAGTGGTCCAACCTGGTGGGAGGAGGACAGTACGCTTATTATAAACTTATGATTATTGTATCTGCCCTGACTTTTTTTCTAAATAGGCGGCGGATTGATATCAGCGCGTTGTTTCTATGGATTATCTTCTTAATATTTTCATTGAAGGCCATCCGCAATATTTCATTTTTTGCTTTTGCAGCTTACTTGGTGATTATCACGAATTGCTATTATTTGTCGGCAAAAGATGTGATTCCGATCAGGTTTAAGAGTAAAAAGTTCATTTATCTCACTGGCATTTTTGTAAAAATTCTTTTGTTATGTTTTATTTTTGAAAATTGCCGCTTAATGGCAACCCGGGGATACTATGATTTTGACCGATACGAGCGTAAAAGCGAGTTCGGCGGGATTGCCCAGAGGGCGTATCCTAATAAGGTGGCAGATTTTATAATTGAAAGCGGGATCAAAGCGAATATTTTTAATGATTTTAACTCAGGGGCGTATTTAATCGGCCGGACCTATCCAAATATAAAAGTTTTTATGGATGGACGCACTGAATTATATGGAGGGGTTTTCTTCAAAAAATACGTCGACATCTGGGAAAAAGGAAACAGCACAGTTTTTGAAGAGATGGTTAAGAAATATGAATTAACAGGAGCGTTTCTTAATTCCTCCCGGGAAGAAATCCCCAGGGATCTGTTGAGGTACCTTGATAAAAGTGAAGACTGGGTTCCCGTATATTTTAATTATGATGGAATATTTTTTCTGAAAGATGTTCCTGAACACAAAGAAATCATTGATCGCTATGTGATTGATTTTAATCATTGGGTTCCGCCCAGAACTGATCTTCTTCGACTGGGAGCGGTCAATGTTGAACCTTATCAGAATAATTTTCGGGCGTTTACTCTTGAGAGTATGGATTATGATGAGGCGGCCCTAGCCGAAGCTAAAGAGGCGCTAAGGATCAAACCCAATTATGCCGATCCCTTGCAATTGGTCGGTAAGATTTTTACAAAACGAAAACAATATCATTATGCCTTTGAGGCCTTTCGACATGCCGCCTTGTTTGATCCGCATAATAAGAAGAACCGCTATAACCTTGCGCTTGCGTACCTAGATATGGCCGAGTATGAAGGTGCAATCAATCAATACATCACCCTGCGGCAAATGTGGCCGGAGGATCCAAAAGCCGTTTTTTTTCTCGCCAAGGCATATGCGTTTAACAGACAGTATGAAGAATCGGCAAAGGCTTTAAAAGAGGCTGTGGCCATGAGTCCGGAAAGTATTGGGGATTCGCTGATCATTGCCGATATTGTTTTTGAAGATCGAAAATTTGAAACAGCCATCGAAATGTACCAGGCTTCATTAGACAAGAATAACAAGATGGCCAAAGTCCATTATAAAATCGGACTATGTTATCAGAATCTAAACAAGATTGATCAGGCAAAGAATCATTTGACTAAGGCCACAGAGCTTGAACCGGAGAATACCGAATTCAAAGCCAGTTTAGACAGTTTAAATTGACAGGTCTCAATTCAGTATTGAAAAAGAAAAAAACAGAGTTTATAATACGGAACAATATTAAAGACATCAGGGGAAATATGCGAGATATTTTAACTTTTATTTTAGCCGGAGGCCGCGGGGAAAGGCTTGATCCGTTAACAAGAGACAGGACCAAACCAGCCGTTCCTTTCGGGGGGATATACCGGATCATTGATTTTACGCTGAGCAACTGTATTAATTCCGGGTTAAGGCGGATCTATGTTCTGACGCAGTATAAGTCATTTTCTTTACAAAAGCACTTGCTGTCTGGATGGGATATTGTTTCCAACCAGTTGGGGGAATTTATTGATGTCATCCCGGCCCAGCAGAGAATCAGTGATGATTGGTACCGGGGTACAGCGGATGCTATTTACCAAAACAGCTACGCGATCAAGGATTGTGATCCAGAATTGATCCTTATCCTGGCGGGAGACCATATTTACAAAATGAACTACCAGCATATGGTAAATTATCATTATGAGAAAAAGGCGGACGTCACCGTAGCATGCATCCCTATGCCGAAAGAAACTTCCCGTGAGTTCGGAGTTATTGAAGTCGATAAAGAAAATCATGTCCGCGGGTTTCAGGAAAAACCCGAACATCCGAAAACAATTCCACATCGTCCAAAAGAAATATTTGCTTCCATGGGGATTTATTTGTTTAACCGCAATGTTCTGTCCAAAGAGCTTGATATTGATTCCAGGAAAAAAGATTCCCATCACGATTTCGGTAAGAATGTCATTCCGCAGATGTTGCTGAACAAAAAGAAAATTTATGTTTATAATTTTGTCGATGAGAAAGGGCAGCCTAAATACTGGCGGGATATTGGAACAAGGGACGCGTATTATGAAGCAAACATGGATTTGGTAAAACCTAAACCGTCTTTTAATTTGTATGACCGGGCCTGGCCGGTACGGACATTTCATGAACAATATCCGCCGATTAAAGTGGCCAGCACCAAATCGAATTCCAGTTCGGTTGTCAATTCATTGATATCCGGCGGATGTCTGATCCAGGGGGCCCAGATTGAGAATTCCATTTTGTCTTCAAACGTTACCATTGATGCGGGGGCGGTTGTCCAGAATTCGGTAATCATGGAGGGGGTTACGATCGGGAAGAACGCCCGTGTTAAGAATGCCATTCTTGATAAAGAGGTTGGGATTCATCCTAGGATGATGGTGGGATATGATAAAGAATTGGATATGAAACGATTTACCCTCACCACATCCGGAATTGTTATTGCTTTGAAACGGCAACAAATTTAATGATGGAAAGAGGAAGAACATGATTGTTAAGCCTAAAATACGTGGTTTTATCTGTACAACGGCGCATCCCGAAGGATGCGGACGGCACGTACAGGATCAAATCGATTATGTCAAATCAAAGGGGCCGATCCAAAATGGACCCAAAAAGGTATTGATTATCGGGGCGTCAACCGGTTTTGGACTTGCCTCGCGGGTCGTTTCGGCTTTCGGTTGCGGGGCAGCCACCGTTGGAGTGTTTTTTGAAAAAGAACCGGACGGAAAAAGAACGGCCACGGCGGGGTATTATAATACGGTTGCGGTCGAGCAAAAAGCCATGAAAGAAGGATATTATGTAAAGAGTTTTAATGGAGATGCTTTTTCCGATGAATTGAAGAATCAGGTTGTTGAAGTGATCAAAAAGGATTTGGGGACGGTTGATTTGATTATCTATAGTTTGGCTTCTCCACGCCGGGTACATCCCAAGACAGGACAAATCGCAAAATCAGTTTTGAAGCCTGTTGGAAAGGAATATACCAATAATTCCATTAATATGGAGACTCAAATCCTTGAGGTGGTCACCCTTCCGGCAGCCACCGATGAAGAGATCGAACAGACGGTTTCGGTCATGGGGGGGGAGGACTGGATGTATTGGATTGACGCCTTGGAAAAGGAAAACCTTTTGAGCCGGGGAGTCAAAACGGTCGCGTATTCATATGTAGGGCCTGAACTGACCCAAGGGGTTTATCGAAACGGCACTATCGGAAAAGCCAAAGATCATTTGGAAAGTACCGCGCGTAAATTGGACGAACGATTAAAAAAAATCAATGGCCGGGCCTTCATTTCGGTGAATAAGGCCTTGGTCACTCAATCGTCCTCGGCGATTCCATTTATTCCTTTATATTTCGTTTTGCTTAGCAAGGTTATGAAAGAGAAAAATTTGGAAGAAGACTGTGTGATGCAGATCTATCGTCTTTTCAAAGAACATCTTTACTCCGGAGAAGATTTTGCCGTCGACCAATCAGGATTTATTCGCCTTGATGACCGTGAATTACGCGATGACGTTCAGCAAATTGTGGCGAAACACTGGGGCCGGTTGACTCAGGGCAATCTGGCTGAATATGCCGATCTTGAGGGTTATCAAGAAGATTTTCTGAAACTATTCGGTTTCGGGCTTCCCGGGGTTGATTATGACGCAGATATTGAAGTAGATATAAAAATTCCCTCCTTGTCATAAAATTACAAAAAAATTTAAGTAATATATGATTAACATGTCATTAAATGTCATGTTATGTAACATTCTGGAAGATATTAGTTGATTTACTGTAGGAATTTCAGAAAATGGAGAGAAAACACATATTCAGGTTAAAGAATGAAAAAAAGGGAAATTCCATTGACAAGCCTATGTGGCTGTAATAAATTGTTCATTATGTCGGGGGAAGATAACCTATTTAATTTAAAGTGTTTATAATATGTTGAATCAAGAGATTATGACAATTGATGAGGTGGCCGATTATCTGCGAGTCAAAAAACGGACAATTTATGAATGGCTGAAAAAGGGAAAAATTCCTGCGATCAAAACGGTCGGACAATGGCGTTTTAAAAAGGAAAGAATTGACGCCTGGCTCGAAAGTCAATAACAAGGAAGGGTGCCGATGTTAAGTAAAGATAAGTATTTAGATGTTGAAAGAGAAGTCCGGGCTCTCGTCGCCGAGATTTTGGAAGAAGATTCAAATACAATAAAAAACGATGCACATTTTGTTAAAGATTTGGGTATGGATTCTATGATGGCGCTTGAAATACTGGCCAGCATCGAGAAAAAGTACCGGATTGTTATTCCTGAAGAATCATTGGCCAAATTTATAAATTTGAATGAGACGGTTAAGGTCGTAACCGAGATTCTTAATCATAAATAAAAAATTGAGAGGATACCCAGCCCATGTATTTTAAGAAGTTAGAGATCTTCGGTTTTAAATCATTTGCCGAAAAAACAATTCTTAACTTCGAAGAAGGAATTACCGCGATTGTTGGTCCGAACGGGTGCGGGAAAAGCAATATTTTTGATTCAATCCGTTGGGTACTAGGCGAGCAAAGCATCAAACAATTACGCGGTTCAGCCAAAGAAGATATTATATTTAACGGCACGCAGACTAAGCCTGCCCTGGGATTAGCGGAAGTCAGCCTGTCGTTTGACAACCATTCAAGAGTCCTTCCTATTGAATATGATGAAGTCACCGTAACGCGCCGGCTGTTCCGATCGGGAGAAAGTGAATATTTGATTAACAAGACTATTGTTAGGTTAAAGGATATTCAGGAAATGTTTATGGGCACAGGTATCGGTTCGGCGGCATATTCTCTTGTCCAGCAGGGGAAGGTTGATTTGGTCGTCAGCGCAAAACCCGAAGACAGGCGTGCGATTTTTGATGAGGCATCGGGAATCACTAAATATAAGGCCAAGAAAAAAGAAGCCCTCGGCAAACTCCAGAGTACTGAGGACAATCTGTTGCGTGTGAATGATATTACGATTGAGGTCAAGCGTCAGATCGGATCGATTGAACGTCAAGCGAATAAGGCCCGCAAATATAAAGAAGAATTCGAGAAACTAAAAGATTTAGAAATTAAAATGGCCCGGTACCAAATGGGTCATTTTACCCAGAAAAAGGAAGCCATTCAAAAAGAAATCGCCGACCTGAAAACAAAACTGCAGGGTTTAATCGCCGAGCACAATGAACTTTCTCAAGTCCTCAGTAATGAAATTAATTTTCTGACTGAGATCGAACAACAGATTTATGACATTAATTCCCAACAGATAAAGCTTGATGGGCAGTTGGATATTCATAACCGTCAGATCGGGTTTAACAGAGAACGCATCGACACGTTGATCCAAAACGGCATCCGGTATAAAGAGCAAAAACTTCAGTTGATTGACCGTTGCCGGATCCAGCAGGAAAAGATCGAAGGTTTTAAGCAGGCGCTTGAGCAATTATTAAAAGCCAGTGAGGAAAACAAACACATATTAAAAGACAAAAAACAAGCGTTGGCCACTCTTGAAAGTCTGGTAGAAGAATCGAAACAAAGAATTAAGGATGATGAAGATAAAATCCTTTCTTTTATGGTGAACCAGGAAAAAGTACGTGCCCATTTAACGGATGTTATGAAAACAGTACAGGGCGCTTTGGCCCGGCAACGACGTTTGGAATTGGAATTGGAGAAAGTATCAAACGAGAAACAGGAAGTTGACCAAAAACTGCAGAATATAGGGTATCAGATTAATACCATTGACGGGTCAATTTTTGATTTAAAAGCTGAAAGGGAGAAAAAAGAGATTGCGATTAATGCATTGATAACCCGGCTGGAGCAGGTTAACGAGTCTATCAATACCAAAGAAAAAGAGTGCGTTTTTTTAAGATCTCAAAAAGAATTCATTGAACGTATGACGACTCAATATGAAGGGATGCCCGACCCGATTATAGAGGGACGATTGATTGTGGAAACAAAACCCCAACAGCACCATACAGGGATTATTGGCAAAGTGAAAGAAGTCCTTCCTCTCGAACAAACACTTCCGCCGTCTTTTTTTGATTTTAACAGAAAGACCGAACCCCCGCGAAAACAAAAGTATGAAATCACCTGTGAAGCCAAGTTTATTGAGCTTGATTTGCAGAAATTGGTTTTACAAATTGAAGGGATTGTCCACGAAATCACCGCTCTGGTGACGACAAAAAAGACGATTGAAGGGGATTTGGCCGTTGAGAAAGAAGTGCTGCAAGAATTTGAGGATGAGATATATGCGAAGGAAAAAACCCGGTCTGTCCTGGAAGCCCAAAAAGGTGATATTTCGGAAGGATCCAAGAAATTAATTGAGGAGCTTTCAACGGTTGATGTCGAAATGACTGAGGTGAATATTACCTTAGGCTCATCAAAGAAAAAAGAAGAAGAGTATAATTTTGAAATGGAATCGATCCATCAGGAGATCCAATGGTGCCAGCGTGATATTAAAGATAAACAAGGGCACATTAATGCAAAAGCGCAGGAACATGAGGAAATTATAGTTGTTATCGCCCAGGTGGAAGCGGAAATCCATTCTGAACAGAGCAAGATTCATGACCAGCAGGAAAATTTGAAAATGTTCACCGAGGCGCTGGATAGTTGGTTGGAAGAAATGAAAAAGATTGATGACGAGTTATCCCAACAGGATACGAAGATAAAGAAATACGAGGCGGAAATTGATGAGATGATCGCAAAGATCGATGAATTCCGTCTCCAGAAAGAATCGATTGAAGAATTGGCCAGGGATTGCCGAAACCAAAAAGATGAAATGACACAGAAAATAAACAGTATCCGTTCGAATTTAACCGGTATTGAAGATGAAACGGAATCAATAAAACACGGGTTGCACGAAAAAGAGATGTCAGAACAAGAGCTCGGTTTCAGTGAAAAGGGGATTAAAGACCGATTGGTTCAATCATATCGCATTAATTACGATGAAATCCTTCTCCAGGTTAATGATGTTACGGAGGAACAACCAATCTTTAATTATGAAGAAATCGAGGAAGAATTGAGCCGATTACGAAAGCGCTGCGAGTCGTACGGTAATGTCAATCTTGATGCTATGGATGAGTACGAAGAACTAAAAACACGTTTCGAGTTTCTTACCCAACAACAGGCCGACCTTTTGGAGGCAAAGTCTCAGTTAATGAGTACAATCAGCAAGATTAACCGCTCTACGCGGCAGATGTTCATGGATACTTTTACAAAAGTCAGCGAAGAGTTCCGGATTTATTTTAGGATGCTGTTTGGTGGCGGTGAAGCCCAGCTTCTTTTGTTGGATCCTGAGAATGTTTTGGAGTCGGGAATTGATATTATTGCCAGGCCTCCCGGGAAGAAGCTGCAAAATATCAGCCTTCTTTCCGGTGGAGAAAAGACATTGACGGCGATCGCACTTATTTTTGGTGTATTTAAAGTTAACCCGTCACCGTTTTGTGTGCTCGATGAAATTGATGCCGCTCTGGATGAATCCAATGTCGGCCGATTTAGTTATCTCCTACAAGACTTTGCCAAGATTGCCCAATTTATTGTTATTACCCATAATAAGAAAACGATCGCCAGTTCAGACGTGATGTACGGAATCACCATGCCGGAAACAGGAATCTCCAAGATCGTTTCGGTAAAGTTTGCAGATGAGCAGAAGAAAAGAGTTGCAGAAGAAATTCCTGCCGGGGTCTAATGAACGCAGGTCCGATTTTTTCCTGAGAACTTAGCAACATACATGGCCTTGTCGGCTAAAGCGATCAGGGCGGTCTTATTGTCCTCGTCTTCCGGGTAAGAGGACAAACCAATGCTGACGGTGATCTTGTAATTATGTGGTAAGTTTTCGAATTTATAAGATTCAATATTATTCCGGATGCGTTCCGCTATTGTATAGGCTTGTTTTTTATTCGTGTCGGTTAGGATGATGGCGAATTCTTCACCGCCGTAACGGCAAACATAATCTTTTTCTCTGGAAGAATTTTTTAGGATTGAGGCGACAATTTTCAAAACGAGGTCGCCTGTCTGATGTCCGAATTCATCATTGAGTCTCTTAAAATCATCAATATCCAGTATCATTAAGCTTAAATTCTGATTAGTTTTAGTGGCCGAATTAATGCTTTCATTTAATTTGTCCTGAAAAAATCCATGGTTGAACACGTCGGTTAGTGAATCGGTATAACTTTTATGTTTAATTTTTTCATAAAGCTGAGAATTCTCGATCGCTAATCCAGCTTGGTTGGATAACATCATGAACATTCTTAAGTCATCCTCGGAAATGGATTTTGGGGTATAGAGGTTGTCCGCCACAATGATGCCATTGACCGTATCTTTGGCTTTTAAAGGCATCACCACTAAGTCATTCGTGTTGAACTGCTGTAATAAAGGGTCATTTTTATATTGTTCTATTTGATCTTTATCCAGATGTAGCGGGGCCCCTTTATGATAGACGTGGGCCAATATATTCTCCGTTTCTGTATTGAGCGGAATTTTCAGATTTTGGACGGATTTAAAAAGGCTTGAATGTTTTTTGTTACTGATACTGTCTTCTTTAATAAGATCATCCAAATGATATTTTTGTTCGGCAATGTAATCCCATATTTTCTGGGCATGTTCCAAAGAATCAGGTCCGATGGCCATTTTTGGCTCTAGGCAGCGATCTTTGGAATTCACAAGAAATAAAATCGCTCGGTTGAAACCTAATCCGTAATGGGCCGTTACACTCGTTAGGATAATATAGAGTATAGATTCAAGCTCTAACGTCGTACGCATCGCATTACTGATGTCATAGAGCATTTTTAAGTCTTTTTGGGCCCGGTTTAGTTGTAAGTCGTTTAAATTGTCAGTTTTTGTTGAGTTATTCATATATTAAATATTTTATATTTTAACGCAAAAAAATACCAGACTTAAATTCAATTTTCATGAATTGAAAGATAACACCGTAATGAGGTGCTGTCAAGATCCATTAATTTAAAATGATTTTTGATCAGAGCATAAGTTTATTTATAACAATATGTTATGGAATTTTTATGAGGAAAGCGCTTCCTTGACACCCATTTTTCGGTGTGGTATACTTGAGCGCTCAAGCCTCATATGGAATGAAAATAGGATCAAATATGAGTTTTAACTGGGCAGATATTTTAATGGCCGCTATTTTTTTAAAAGGTTTGTATTCGGCAAGAAAGAATGATTTTATGTCCGAAATATACCATTTTGTAGGGGCATTATTAGCAACTTTTATCACGCTTCATTATTTTTTGGGTTTTGGAGTATATCTAGCAAAACATTTTTTTGTGCCAAATCTGATACAAGAAAGTTTTGCTTTTTGTTTATTAGCAGGTTTGACAGTTTTCTTTTTTTTTGTTTCTCAAGGCGGATGGAAAGCATTACTTAAGGTCAATGCACCTAATTTTCTTGAGAAATGGGGTAGCTTAACTTTATCTATACTTCGAAGTTTCTTGTATTGCGGGTTGGTATATTTGGCTTTGGCTATGTTCGACAATGGTATTGTTTCCAGAGATGTAAAATCAGCTTTCTCTAGCCCAGTCTTTAAAAATGTATCCATCGCGACATATAGCTTTACGTTTGAAAGAGTGGTTAAGCCGCTTTTTCGGAAAGAAAAATTTAATGACCGGGTGTATCATATTATTTCTCCGCCCGAAGTCGAAATAGAGGCACCTGAAAATGAGAGCTTGGTCCCGAACGAGGGGTTGTATTGAAACTAAGTGATATTTATGAGTTTTTGGTGCGGGAAGGCATTAAGGCAGATCCCCGAACAGGAATACAAATAAGCCAGTATTTTGTAAAAAAGAAGAAAGAGTACCGTTCTGCCAACCAACAGCAAAGAAAGTTCTTTGATAAAGATAGTTTTATAAATCCTTATGCCGACACAAGGATTTTACATGGTGACCTTAACCGTGAGATAAGGCGTATTTTGGTCGGAATCGACATAGATACGGCTGAGGTTGTTCTGGCCGATCAGTTGTCTTATCGTGGAGATGAAATTGATTTGATTTTAGCGCATCATCCCGAAGGACATGCCTTAGCTGGTTTATATGATGTCATGCATATGCAGACGGATTTTCTCATGAATGCCGGAATTGAAGAAAACATTGCCCAAAAGCTGATGCAGTCCAGGATTGATGAAGTCACGCGTAAACTGCATAGCGCTAATCATACACGTAGTGTCGACACCGCCAGATTACTTGATATTCCGATGATGTGTTGTCATACACCGGCAGACAATCATGTAACCACCTATCTACAAAGATTGATGAACCATTGTAAACCTAAAACATTAAAGCATGTGGTTGATTTACTGATGAAAGAGCCCGAATATGTGGATGCGACGTTTAATAAGGCCGGACCGTGCATTTTAGTTGGAAAAGAGAATTCTAAGGCGGGGCGTATCTACGTTGATATGACTGGCGGGACCGAGGGGTCTGCCAAAGTATTCGGCCGGATGTCTCAACTGGGGATTGATACACTTTTAGGGATGCATTATTCTGAGGCTCATTATAAGAGTATTCGGGCGGAACATATTCAGGTTGTCAATGCCGGACATATGGCCAGCGATAATTTAGGGATGAATTTATTATTAGATAAGTTAGTCAAAAAAGGTAAGGTTGAGATTATTGAGTGTTCAGGATTTAGAAGGTTCAAACGATAATGCCGCTGATCCCAGAAGAAATAATTTTACAGGTGATTGACCGGAGTGACATTGTTGAAATTGTATCAAACTATGTCACGTTAAAGAAGGCCGGGCGTAACTTTAAAGGGTTGTCTCCGTTTAACCATGAAAAGACCCCTTCATTTGTTGTCAGCCCGGACAAACAGATATTCCACTGTTTTTCCAGCGGGATCGGCGGTAATGTTGTTTCATTTGTTATGCAAATGGAACGGCTGGATTTCCCGGAAGCGGTTAGATTTTTGGCCAGAAAACATGGAATTGATATCCCGGAAAGAGACATCTCAGGTGGGGGCGGCCAGAAAAGTAACAGAGAAATTATTTTTCAGGCGAATGAACTTGCGGCGGCCTATTACCATGATATTTTGCTCTCTGATAAAAGCGCGGATGTTGCACAGGCGCGTGAATATTTAAAACAGCGCGGTGTAACGTTGGAAACCGTCAAGAGATTTAAATTGGGTTTTGCCCTTGATCAATGGGACGGGCTGATGCAGCATTTAAGGCCGAAAGAGATTACTCTAGGCGTTATGGAACAGGCCGGCCTGATTATCGCCCGTGACAATAGAGAAGGATATTATGACCGTTTTCGTAACCGGATTATTTTTCCGATCGCTGACACGCAATCTAGGATTCGTGCCTTTGGAGCGCGGACACAGGAAAATACCGGGGCAAAATATATCAACTCGCCAGAAACGGATGTTTACACTAAAGGTGAGTATTTATACGGGTTTGATTTAGCCAAGGGAGCGGTGACGCAGAATGATTTCGTGGTGATCGTGGAAGGATATATGGATTGCATCATGCCCCAGCAGGCGGGGTATGAGAATATTGTCGCCTCACTCGGGACGGCGCTGACGCAACAGCAGATAAGAAATTTGAGGCGTTTTACGAAAAACGTCATCATGCTCTATGATAATGATAAAGCCGGCGAAGCGGCGATGATTCGAAGTTTTGATTTACTGATAGAAGAAGGGATCAACGTGAAAGTGGCCAGTCTGGCCAAAGATGAAGACCCGGATTCTTATATACGAAAATATGGAATAGAACTTTTTCGTCAAAAAATAAGTGAATCAAAAAATTTATTCGATTATAAGTTGCAGCAGCTTGGCATGAAATACGATTCACAATCGGTCGAAGGCAAGGCTAAAATTTGTGATGAGATGTTGCCGACGATTAACCGGTACACTCATTCGGTTAAACGGGCCGGGTATATACAGCAATTGGCGGTCAATCTGGGTATTTCAGAATCTGTTTTGGGAACTGAATTAAAAAAGCTGCAAGAGGGGATACGAAAGCCTGTTCAACAGGAACATATTGTAACCAAAAAGACGGAAACCCCTCCAAGGGCTGTTGAGAGCAGTTTGTTAAAATTGCTTCTGGAAGAAAATGATTTGATTCGATCAATGCAGAAAGATGTGAATATAGAAGATTTCTATGATTCTAAGATCAGAAGCATTATATCCCGGTTGTTTGACTTATTCAGTCAGGGAAGAGCCATCAATAGTCTGGAGTTGATCAACAGTTTTGACGATCAGGAAACTGTCCGGTTTATTACACGACTTGTGACGGATGAACAAGTAATAAGCGGTGACAAAGGAAAAATTTATCGTGATTGCATCAATCGTCTTAAAAGTGATCGCGTTAAGGGCCACCGAAAAGAGTTGTTAGAGAAAATTAAAGCGGCTGAAGATGCCGGAGACTATAACAAGTTAGAAGTTTTAAAACAACAATTTAACCAATCAATTAAGAATTGATGTTGGGGAGAGCAAATGAAAAAGCAAAAGCCAAAAGATGATATCCAACAAGATATTGAAAAATTGGTCGCTTTAGGTAAGAAAAAAGGATTCCTTACTTATGATGAAGTCAATGAAGCGTTGTCTGAATCTGTCGAGTCTTCGGAAGAAATCGATAAAGTGTTTGATATTCTGGATGGAAAAGATATAAAGATTATTGAATCAGATGACAGCAGCGATGAAGAAAGTAGCAAGGATGATAACAGCGACCAGGAGTCTCGAGAGCAGGAAATTCGCCGCGTCCGAGAAGAGAGCAAAGAGGATGAGGTTTATTCTGACAAGTTTATTCCCTTAGATGACCCGGTAAAAATGTATCTAAAGCAAATGGGATCGATCCCGTTGCTTTCCAGGGAGAATGAAATCAACCTGGCCAAGCGTATCGAGGAGGCTGAACTGAAATTTGCTGAATCACTTTATTTTACGACGTATGCCCGCAAAGAAGCGTTGACAAAAATAAAGCAGGTTTTGAACGAAGAAGTCAATGTCGAGGATGTTATCAAAGATGAATTGGACCGTCGTCCAAAGCTGATTCGTGAATTGAAGAAAATCAGATTGAGTGTTACTCGTACCCGGGTTGGTTCTGACAAGTCTGCGATGTTGTTGGCCCAGTTTAAGCTAACGGCTTCTTTCAACGAAGGAATCGTGGAACATGTTATCAATATGGTTAATGAGATTGAAAGAATCGAACGGAAGTTAAAGAGTAAAAGAAAAGTCCAGAATGAGGCACAACTTAAAAAAGAAAAAACGAGACTTCTGGATGAGCTTGGCCAGCCTGTCGCCGATGTCAAGGAACAGCTCCGGGTTATTAAGATCCGTCAATCGAAATTTAACAAGGCGAAAAAGCTTTTAGTTGAGGCAAATCTTCGTTTGGTGGTCAGCATTGCCAAGAAGTATATTAATCGCGGATTGTCCTTCCTGGATTTGATTCAGGAAGGGAATATGGGATTGATACGGGCCGTGGAGAAATTTGAATACAAGCGGGGATATAAATTTTCAACGTATGCGACCTGGTGGATTCGTCAGGCAATTACCCGTTCAATTGCTGATCAAGCGAGAACCATTCGGATTCCGGTACACATGACTGAGACGATTAATAAAATTATCCGGGTATCTAGATTATTTGTTCAGGAGTATGGGCGTGAACCGACGGCGCAAGAAATTGCTAAACAAATGCGGATTCCCATCGGAAAGGTTAAAGAAATTTTAAAAATTTCTCAAGTGCCTATTTCACTCCAAACCCCGATTGGGGATGAGGGCGATACTCATTTTGGGGATTTTATTGAGGATAAAAAAGCGGTTTCTCCGGCCAATGCAACCTTGCAGTCTATGCTTAAAGACGAAATAACATCCGTCTTAAACACATTGGACGAACGGGAACGAAAAATTCTTGAGTTGCGTTTTGGGATACATGACGGAACTACCAGAACTTTAGAGGAAGTTGGCAGTGAATTTAACGTTACCCGTGAACGGGTTCGGCAGATAGAATCCAAGGCATTGAGGAAGTTAAGACATCCAACGAGATCACGTCGAGTGAAACAATTTCTCGATATGGCTTCGAAAGAAGATGCGATAATATAGTCTAATTAACTCGGGACATATTATTTATGTCCCGAGTTAATTAAATTTAATCATTAATTTATAACGGGAAATGGATTATGCATTTTTTAAAGATTTATCATGTTTTCTTGCTGAGTTCGCTCATTTTGGTTAGTCCATCCATAGCAGAACAACCCGGTTTAGATCCCGCCACCATTGAAATCTGTAATAATGTCGTTAAAAGCATTTATAATGAAATAGAAAAATTAAAGCCCCGCTATCATGATTTGGAATTATTTAATATTATCGCGCTTAAGAAAAACCAATGGGGATTTGATTTTATCAAATACCGTTATCTTGACGTCGTGGGGAGTAAGCAAGTTGACAAGCTAGAGTTTGGTGTTGAGTTTGTACCAATAGATGCGGATCAGGAGTATTCATTTGAAGGAGCTCATTTTGAATATGCCTTTCCGCTTTTGAAAGTAAAACTGATTGCTTACCAGAATAACAGCAATAAACATCGTCAGATCGAAATACTTCCGTTTGTTAAGGAATTTGCCCGGCCACTCCTTGACTACCAGTCTAAGCAATTACCGATCAAATTGAGCCTTTATGCTGATAAAAGCGTTTTTAAGGTTGACGAACCAGTTACATTTATTGCCGAATTTGAGAATTTGACAGGAAATAATATCAAAATTAAAGATTTGTCGAGTGATTCGATCGCGTTTGCCTATGACAAAGTTACTTGGGGTTCTGACCTGAATCTGGCCCATCCAACCCAGGGCAATGAAGTGTTAAGACCAAATCGGGCCTTAAAAAGGAAGTTCAAGTTAAATGGATTTACGGAGCCCCAGGATTTGACAATTCATGCGACATATTTAATGAACTTTAAAGGAGTCGAACCTACGGCAACTTTGAATTTAAAGATTGTTAAGTGACCGACCCAATCAAGTTTGTATTATCCTTATTTAAAATCGATATTCGTTCCAAGAAATCCATTCAAATAATCGGTTGTTTTATTCGTATTTCCTCTTTTTAATCTAGAAAAACGGGCCTTCAGTCGAACGTATACATTATACTACTATAAATATATATTATAGAGTCGTGATTTATTCTATTCTATTGTAAGTAATTGATACACAATGGTTTTTCATGTTTCATTACGTCCAGCAAATTCAGTTGAAAAAGAAAATGGCTTGTGATATGCTGAAGGACAAAAATTAGAGGTGTTAATTGACAAAACCTTTAATTTGACCGTGTAAAGCAGGCTACAATGGTTTCACTAATAAATTTGACAATTGACCAATCGGTTAAGGTTTGTTTTCGGGCCTTTAGCTCAGGCGGTTAGAGCAGTTGACTCATAATCAATTGGTCCCTGGTTCAAGTCCAGGAAGGCCCAGATTTTTAATCGAATTAGATAAGGGATAATCAAAGTGGTAGTATCAGTCCGAGATCAAATCAAGAAACTTGTAGACATTCAAAAATTAGATGGCGAGATATATGACCTGAATAAAGAGATTAAAGAAAAACCGGAACGGATCGATCAGCTAAAAGAACAGTTCGAAATTAAGAAAGCCCGTCTTAAGGAGCTGGAAGACAAAGTCAAAAGTGTGGTCGTTGCCAGAAAAGACCTTGAAATTGAATTGCAATCCAAAGAAAATGTTATAGCCAAAGCGAATAGTGATCTCAATCAGTTAAAAACAAATAAAGAGTACGCGGCTAAAATTAAAGAAATTGAGGGCATAAAAGCGGATAAATCTATTGTTGAAGAAAACATATTAAAGTCTTATGATGAGGCCGACGCGGTTTATGTTGAGATCGAGAAAGAGAAGATCGTAGTTTCTGAGAGGGAAAAAGAATACCTCAGCAAGAAAAAAGAAATTGAAGATGAGTTGAATGTACTCAAAGACAGGGTCAAAGTGCTCGTGGGGCAGCGAAATCAAATAGCTCCTGATATAGATCCAAATATATTAGTCCAATATGAGAAAATTCTCGGGCATAAAGAGGGCAGGGCGATTGTTCCTGTGAATGGAACTTCGTGCGGCGGTTGTTTTATGAATGTTATGCCTCAAACAGTGAATCAGATTAAGATGAAAGCCGAACTGGTCCGCTGTGAATATTGCTCGCGATTTATTTACATTGAGGAAGATCTTTGAGTTCTATAAAACTGGTCATCAATATTGACGGCGCCTCAAGTGGAAATCCCGGTGAAGCTGGTATCGGAGTGGTTTTCCGTCAAGACCGGATAACGGTCAAAGAAATTTCAAAATCAATTGGTGTGGCGACGAATAATGTGGCGGAATACACCGCATTAATTTATGCTTTACAGGAAAGTTTGATCAGGCGGGCGGATGAAGTTGAAGTAATTACAGACAGTGAATTAGTTTATAAACAAATGATCGGCGATTACAAAGTAAAGAATGCAAACATATTGCCGTTATTTGAGCAGGCCCAGCATCTTTTAGAAGGCATCAAAAAGTTCAAGATTGAACATGTTTTAAGAGAATACAACAAAGATGCAGACCGCCTCGCAACACAATCGATTAAAAAAAAACAGGCCGCGATGGTTGCCCCGACGTTTGATTTTGATTAATAACCAAAATTAAATGTTGAAGTCTATTATTGATTAAAATTCAATGGTGGACTCGACATATTTAACGTTGGGGAGGAAAGTCCGAGCTCCACAGGATAATGTACCCAGATAATGCTGGGCCTTGCTTTTTAGCAGGAGGATTAGAGCTACAGTGACGATGCTTAAGTTGTGTCATCTTCAAACTTGATGCCAGCTTAGGAGTGAAACGAGCAATCTCTACATGGAGCAATGCTAAATAGGCAGAAATTAATGACAGACTGGCTCTTCATTAAACGAATTGATCCGGTTCGTTGATCTGCGGGTAAGCTGCAAGAGTTTAAGGAGTAATCCTTAGAGTAAGTTGAATAACCATCCATCAATATTGATGAACAAAACTCGGCTTATGACCTGTTTATTTATACTCTGGATATAATTTAAATTAGGATATATCTGCTGAGTATTTTTCCCCGTCCAAGAGACGGGATTATATAAACCATAGCGCTAAATTATAATTTCACCGCTTTAAACAGTTGGTGATCAGTTAACCGGTTTATTCATTTATTCGAATAATTCCGGAATCATTGAGGAGGAAACTTAATGTCAGGACATAGTAAATGGGCAAGTATTAAACATAAAAAAGGGGCGGCTGATGCAAAAAGAGGAGCTGCCTTTTCAAAGATGGCAAAAGAAATTACAGCCATCGCCAAGAATGGAGGCGGTGATCCTGACATAAATGCTTCTTTAAGAACTGCGATTGATCGAGCAAAAGGGATCAATATGCCCAAAGATAAGATTGACAACGCCATTAAAAAAGGGACAGGGGAAATTCCTGGTATAACCTATGAAGAAATATCATTTGATGCTTACGGTCCGGGCGGGGTGGCTATGATGATTACCGGTCTGACGGATAATAACAACAGGACAACGTCTGAAATAAAAGCAATTCTTAAACGTAAAAATGGCAGTTCGGCCGGTGCTGGAGCAACATCCTATTTATTTACCAAAAAGGGATTTATCTCTATTGAGAAAAACAAAATAAGCGAAGATGAAATTATGAATATTGCTCTTGAGGCCGGAGCTGAGGATATAAGCTCCGAAGGCAACTATCATGAGATTACAACGAGCATTGCGGATTTATTTGCGGTCAAGGATGCCATAGCGGCTAAGGGTGTTCCCATGGTTACGGCGGAAATGACAATGATCCCAAGCAACTATGTCAAAGTGGAAGGTAATGATGCCAAACAACTTTTGGCACTCATGGAAGCCTTGGAAGAGCACGAAGATGTTCAGAACGTTTATGCCAATTTTGACATTTCTGATGAAGAAATGGAACGTATTTCTACTGAAGAAGAGTAATGCGTATTGTAGGGGTCGATCCCGGTACAAGGGTTACGGGTTATGGATTTGTTGAGACATCAGGCGGCCGCACCAAGATACTCGAGGTCGGAACGATTCAACCGAAAAACACAGACCCCCTCAAAAACAGAATTCATAAAATTTATATTATTCTGGATCAGCTGATTCAGCAGTATAAGCCCGATGTGCTTGTCTTGGAAAAGCTATACACTCATTATAAGCATCCGGCGACAGCAGCCGTGATCGGACATGTCAGAGGCGTTATTTGTCTTCTTTGCGCAAAAGAAAGTTTAGAATTAATCGAATATAGTGTTAAGCGTATTCGAAAGGCCGTTACCGGAAACGGTAACGCATCAAAAGTTCAGACTCGCCGGGTTGTCGCACATGTATTTTCATTGGATGAGGAAAAATTAACCCTGGATGCGAGTGACGCTCTTGCCTTGAGTCTGGGATATATTTACATGAACAACCGTAAAATATGATTGTAAAAATTTCTGGGAAGCTTATTGAAAAAAAAGAACATTCGGTTGTTTTAAAGCTCCAGGGGCTTTATTATGAAATAATGGTGCCGCTAACGGTGCTTAAACGAATTGATGAGGTGATTGATAGTTCGGGTGATGTTGAACTTATAACGTTTCATTATCTTCAGGTCGGACAAACGAGCGCGATTCCGTGCCTGATAGGTTTTATTAATGCTATTGAGTGTGATTTCTTTCAGCAATTTATTAAGGTATCCGGGATAGGTCCCAGGGCCGCTGTTAAGGCGATCAGTAAACCGATCAGTGAGATTACGCAGGCGATTGATACCGGGAATATTAATGCGTTAAAAAGTTTACCAGGCATTGGCCTCCAGCGGGCAAAAGAAATCGTTGCTAAATTGCAGGGTAAGGTCGGGAAATACGGATTGCTGCAGGACAAAGTTCCGCAATCGGCAGATATCGCATCGGTGCCGGATTGGCAGCAAGAGGCGTTGGATGTACTGCTCCAACTTCAGTATAAAAAACCTGAAGCCCAGCATATGATTGATCAGGCACTGAAACAAAACAAGGCAATAATAACAACGGAAGACTTGTTAAACGAGATTTATAAACAAAAGGTGAAAAGCTGATGGAACAAAATACCACTGAACCATTGCAGTACATTCAAGGTGTGGTGGAAGCCTTGCTTTTTGTCAACGAAAGACCTATTACTCTGGAACAAATTAAACGGGTTCTCGAGACTGTTACTCCGGCAGAGATCAAAAAGGCCATTGAAGGTTTAAGTGAAGATTACCGTTCCCGTAGCGGCGGGATCACTATTCAGGAGATTGCCGGGGGATACCAGATGCTCAGCAATCCGGAATATGTTGCTTATGTGCGCAATTTCTATAAAACAAAACATAAAGAAAAACTGTCTAAACCTGCACTTGAAACGTTGGCGATTATTGCATACAAACAACCCGTCACCCGTGCTGATATTGAATTAATTAGGGGTGTCAATTCAGACGGGGTTGTCGCCCTTTTATTGGATAAAGAATTGATTAAACTGGCCGGTCGTAAAGATGTTCCAGGGCGACCATTTTTATATGGAACGACTAAACAATTTCTAGAGTATTTCGGTCTGAAGTCTCTGGATACATTGCCGAATTTAGAGGAATTAGTGGCCTTACAGGCCCAATCAGAAGAGTCGACCAGTAATGAATATCTTGAAGGGTCCATGGGAGAGGGCGGGGCTGATAACTCTCTTGAAAAACAAAAACAACAGGCTATTGCCAGAGCAGAAAAAGAAAACAGCGCGCAGATTCCAACCCAGAATAGTATGATGCTTCAAAGTGCCCCGGAAGAACAAGATCCGGAGAGTCTATCTGTCGACGGATCCATGGTTCAGTCCACGGAACCGCAGGTGGCTGCGGCGATGACTGAATCCAACCCATCCATACAAGAAGAGCAAACCGATGAGTTTAAATAGTTTTCGAAATAAAATAGATCAAATTGACGCTAAGGTGATTAAGTTGCTTAATGAGCGGGCTGAAATGAGCCAGTCGATCGGCCGCAAAAAGCTAAAAAGCAATACAGGAATATATGCCCCGCATCGTGAAAAGGAAGTGTTGGATAATATTAGAAAATTGAATGCTGGTCCTATGACGATGGAAGCATTCGAGGCTATATATCGGGAAATTATGTCATCTTCATTGGCCCTTGAAAAATCATTGCGCATAGCTTATTTAGGCATTGAGGGGTCTTACACACATCTGGCTGCGAATAAGAAATTCGGCTCACAGATCGACTATATTCCCTGCCATAGTGTCTTGGATGTTTTTCAACAGGTGGAGAATGATGAGTGTGAATATGGGGTCGTTCCCATTGAGAATTCAACCGAAGGAGTTGTGACACATACCATTGATATGCTGGTTGACTCCGAACTAAAAATTTGCGCGCAGATCCTCATGAAGATTTCCCACAATTTAATCTCGAAATCATCGCTGTCGCAGATCAAACAAATTTATTCAAACGCACAAGTATTTGGTCAGTCACGAAATTGGTTGCATAAGAATATGCCTGGGATCAGCCTCATACCTGTTGAATCAACCAGCAAAGCGGCCCAGCAGGCCGCAAATGAAGTTAATTCTGCTGCGATCGCGTCAAGTCTGGCGGCCAAAATATACGGCCTTAAAATTCTAAAATCCAACATTCAGGACATCGCTCACAACGCAACACGGTTCTTGGTGATTGCCAAACAGGATGTTCCGTCGACCGGAAAAGACAGAACGACTATTATTTTCTCGATAAAAGACAAGGTCGGCGCGTTGCATGCGATGCTGACACCATTTTATAAAAATAAAATTAATTTAACAAAAATTGAGTCTCGACCATCGAAAAAACGCGCATGGGATTATTACTTTTTTGTCGACTTCGAAGGACATCGTTCAGATCGAAACGTAAAGTTAGCCTTAAATCAGTTAGAAAATATGTGCAAGTATTTAAAGATTGTCGGTTCGTATCCAAGTCTGGATTGATATGCGTGATTTGAAAAGTGTCGCAAAAAAAACGGTTTTTACCATTAAACCGTATGTGCCTGGTAAACCGATTGACGAGGTCAAGCGTGAATTTGGTTTAAAGGAAGTGATCAAGCTGGCTTCCAACGAAAATCCGTACAGCCCTTCCCCAAAAGTCGTTAAGGCAATTAACAACGCCGTTCTACAAATCAACCGTTACCCCGACGGTTATTGTTTCTCTCTAAGGGAAACCTTGAGCCGTCATCTGAATGTTAAACCCACTCAACTTGTTTTTGGAAACGGATCTGATGAATTGATTGTCATGGCCGCGAGGCTATTTGTTAATGAGGGGGATGAGGTGATCAATGCCAAACCATCCTTCTTGATTTATGATATCGCATCAAAAATTTCGGGTGCCAAAATTATAAGCATCCCCTTAAAGAATTTTCATTATGATTTAGACGGCATGAAAAAGGCTATTACGGATAAGACACGCATAATATTTTTAGGCAATCCGGACAATCCGGCGGGAACCTATTTAAAACAAAAAGATGTAGAGAGGTTCTTGGAAGGCATCCCGGAAGACATTTTAATTTTTATCGATGAGGCCTATTATGAATATGTGGATGCTAAAGATTATGTTGATTCAATCAAATTGCTGAAAACACATAAGAATTTAATCGTTACGCGAACATTTTCAAAGATGTATGGCCTGGCTGGATTGAGGATCGGATATGGGGTAGCTAACCCTGAATTGTGTGATATATTTGATCGTATTCGCGAACCGTTCAATATAAATTCTATCGCTCAAGCGGCTGCAGTGGCGTGCCTGAAAGATAAAATATATTACCGTAATGTGGCCAAAAAAATTAATACCCAGCGGAAGTTCCTTTATGATCGTTTCACTCGAATGAAGATAGATTTTCAACCGAGCAGCACCAATTTTATTCTCGTTAATGTCAAACGGGATTCATCGGACGTATCTAAGAAATTGATGGAGAATGGCATCATTGTCCGGGATATGAGTTCTTGGGGGATGGGGCAGTACATCAGAGTTACTGTCGGAACAAAAGAAGAAAATCGCAGATTTATTGAGGCTTTGGAGAAAGTATTATGATTGTTGTTTTTAGGCCGGATGCATCCCAGGAGCAGATAGACCAAATCCTGCTAAAAGCGGAGAAACTCGGTTTAAAAACTAATGTTTCTAAAGGGATTGAAAGGACCATTGTCGGCTTAATCGGTCCGGAAGAAATCCTTCAGGTCACGCCTCTGGAGGCATTTGAGGGGGTCGAGAAAGTGATTCCCGTGTTGGCACCCTACCGGTTGGTTTCTCGTGAATATCAGCCAGAGGATTCAATCATCCGTATTAATGACACAATTCAGGTAGGTTCGAAAAAGCTGCATGTTATGGCCGGGCCATGTTCTGTTGAAGACCACGATCGGATGTTGCGCGTCGCGCGTTCTGTCAAAGAGGCCGGCGGCACTATTCTCAGGGGAGGGGCATTTAAACCCAGGACATCCCCGTACGATTTCCAAGGTTTGGGAGAAGAAGGTTTGAAAATCCTCAAGGATGCCGGAGCAGCCAATCAGCTGGCGACCGTGACCGAAGTGATGGATCCCAGGGATTTGGATTTAATTTGCCGCTATGTGGATATATTGCAGGTTGGAGCGAGAAATATGCAGAATTTTGCGCTGCTTAAAGAAATTGGCAAAACAAAAAAGACAGTCCTGCTTAAACGGGGAATGAGTGCGACCATCAAGGAGTGGCTTATGTCAGCCGAATATATCCTGGCCAACGGCAATTTCAATGTAATCTTTTGTGAGCGCGGCATCCGGACGTTTGAGACGGCGACGAGAAACACCCTGGATATCAACGCGGTGGCCGTCGTTAAACAGTTATCCCATCTGCCTATATTGGTGGATCCAAGTCATGCGACCGGGCGGTGGGGACTAGTGGCCCCGGCGGCAAAAGCGGCCGTTGCCGCAGGGTGTGATGGACTGATGGTAGAGGTCCACCAAAATCCAAAAGAAGCATTTTCAGACGGAGAACAATCGTTGGTTCCAGACAAATTTAAGGTTTTAATGCAGGAATTAAAATTAGTGGCTCAGGCTGTTTCAAGAGAACTTTAACAAAGTGAGAGAATTATGATTGGACGTTCAAATAATATTTTCAGAAAAGTAACCATTATAGGTGTCGGGTTGATGGGCGGATCCTTAGGCCTCGCGCTAAAGAAAAATAATCTGGTGAAAGAAGTAACAGGATTATCACACCGCCAGGCTTCTTTAGATACGGCCTTGGCAAATAAGGCTATAGACATTGGCATGACGGATGTTAAGAAGGCCGTACAGGCAGCCGATTTAATCGTCTTGGCCACACCGGTGGATGATATTATCAAATTATTAAAGACAATACAGCCGCATATCAAGAGAGGAACGATTATTACGGATGTCGGAAGCACCAAAAATGAGATCGTTGAGGCAGCCGAAGAAATCCTTCCTTTTCCGGGTAATTTTGTTGGGAGTCATCCATTGGTCGGTTCTGAAAAGAAAGGGGTCGACCATGCGAAGGATAATTTGTTTGAGGGTGCTCTGTGTATTATGACCCCAACGAAGAAAACCGGCCAAGTGACCAGGGAGAAAGTCAAACAGTTGTGGTCCAGGGTGGGGGCTGAAGTTAAAATCTTAAATCCAGCGGCGCACGATGACAGCTTGGCGTACATAAGTCATTTGCCGCATCTTATGGCTTTCGGTTTGATGGAATCAATTCCTAATCAATATCTTGAATTGGCAACGCAGGGATTAAAGGATACAACCCGCATTGCGGCATCCTCACCTAAGATGTGGAATGATATCTGTATATCAAATGTAAAAAATGTCGTCAAATCCCTGGATGAACTGATTGAATGCCTTTCTCAGCTGAGATTGGCTATGATCAATCGGGATGAAAAAGAATTGGTCAAACATTTCACAACAGCCAAAGAAAAGCGGGACAGCATCGCTTAATTCTGACCGTAGAATTAAAACTCAACCTCCGGATATAAACCGGTCTTGAATTTATATCCATGACTCAAAAAAGTATAATTATAGCTATTGATGGACCGGCCGGAGCCGGGAAAAGTACGATCGCTAAACGGCTGGCGAAAGAATTAAATATATCTTACCTTGATACAGGGGCAATGTACCGGGCTGTTACTTTAAAGGCGTTGCAATCGGGAGCAGATTTAGCCAGGGAAGAGGAGTTAGCTGTTATTGCAGAAAAATGTAATCTTGAGATGGAATTTTCTTCAGGGCAACAAAAGATTTTCTTGGATGGCAAAGAGGTAACGGAAGATATTAGGACGTTAATGGTCACCAATAATACAAAATATATAGCCAATTGCCCAAGTGTTAGAACGATCGTCGTAAACTGGCAGAGAAAAATCGCTGATGGACAAAGCATCGTCATGGAAGGGCGGGATATCGGGACAGTCGTTTTTCCAAAAGCGGATTACAAGTTCTATCTCGATGCAGATATTAATGAGCGAACCCAGAGACGGCTGAAAGAAATCCAGGGACAAGGGAAATTAATCGATGAGAATCAATTAACCATGGATATTGCTCAACGTGATCAAAAGGATATGGAGCGGGAAACCGGCCCATTATGCAAGGCAGATGATGCTGTCGTCATTGATTCAACTAATTTAAGTATTCAGGAAGTAGTCGACAGGATGCTTCAGGTGATTAAACATGGATAAATCATTAATTCGTAATTTTTCAATCATCGCTCATATTGACCATGGGAAATCAACCCTGGCCGACAGGCTTTTATTGACGACGGGAGCTATTGATGAAAGAAAATTTAAAAATCAATTGCTTGATGACATGGATCTTGAGCGTGAACGGGGGATTACAATTAAAGCGTCGGCCGTAAGATTGTCCTACAAGGCTAAAGACGGCAAAGAATACATCTTTAATTTAATTGATACCCCGGGACACGTCGATTTTTCATATGAAGTTGAGAAATCCCTTCGCGCTTGTGAAGGCGCTTTGCTGATCAGCGACGTTTCACAGGGGGTAGAGTCCCAAACGGTTGCCAATTATTATTTGGCCATCGATAACAATCTTGAGATCTTGCCGGTCATTAATAAAATTGACCTGGCTAATATTGATCTGGATCATACAAAACTTCAGCTGATGGAAGTCTTTGGGTTTGACGATAAAGACATCCAGTGCGTTTCTGCTAAAGAAGGGACCAACATTAGTGGGTTGTTTGAAAAGATTATTGAATTTATTCCCGCACCTGAAGGCAAGGATGAGGCCCCTCTTGAGGCCCTGATTTTTGATATGAAGTACGACATGTATAAGGGGATTATTATTTATGTCCGGTTATATAACGGTGAACTGCAGCCGGGAATGAAGATCAGAATGATGCACATGGACAAACAGTTTACGATTGAAGAAGTTGGAGTTTTTATCCCGGAAATTATGAAGATGAGGAACTTGACCGCAGGTGAAGTCGGATATATCACTTGCAATATTCATGAGCCAAGGGACGTACGGGTGGGGGATACAATCACAGATCCTGATAATCCTGTCGCCAAACCATTACCGGGGTACCGTATCTTGAATCCGTTGGTATTTTGTGGAGTCTATCCCGTCAATTCCAAAGACTTTATGAATCTGCGCGAATCGATTGAGAAATTGCGGTTGAATGACCCAAGCTTTGTTTACGAACCGGAGACGTCCCAATCGTTTGGGCATGGTTTTCGTTGCGGCTTTCTTGGACTGCTTCATATGGAAATTGTCCAGGAACGGTTGCAACGGGAATATGATCTTAATTTGATCCTGACCACGCCCAATGTCAAGTATCAGATTGTATTTAAGGATGAAAGGGTTATTCAGATCGAAAGCCCGAACGACTTACCCGATGCCGGTTCTTACGCTCGCGTTGAAGAACCGGTATTGACCGTAACGATCATGACTCCGGTGGCTTATATGGATGGTGTTATGGAACTTGCCAAACGTAAACGCGGGACGTATGTCAGCAGCGAATACGTATCGGACCGGATGAAAATATTGTTTGATATCCCCTTGTCAGAAGTTATTGTCGATTTTAATGATACGATCAAATCGATCACAAAAGGGTATGGCTCCATTGATTACAAATTTAAAGGATATTTACCCACAATGGTTTCAAAACTTGATATATTAATCAACGGCAAGATTTGTGATGCATTTTCTTTCTTAGTTCATAAAGAACGTTCCTATGAAAAAGGATTGGCGCTCGTCACTAAACTTAAAGAACTTATTCCTCAGCAGTTATTCGAAGTCAGGGTTCAGGCGACATGTGACGGGAGAATTATCTCCAGTGCCAGCGTGAAAGCGGTCGGGAAAAATGTGACGGCGAAATGTTATGGTGGTGATATTACCCGAAAGAGGAAGCTGTGGGAGAAACAAAAAGAAGGTAAGAAGAAGATGAAGCAGATTGGTAATGTTGAACTTCCGCAAGAGGCTTTTTCAGCCGCTTTAAAATTATGAAAGAACCTGAAAAAAAGAGCATTTGGTCAAAGAATTCACCGGTCAGGGAATGGACAGAATCGATTGTCATTGCGTTTATCCTGGCGATGATCATCCGGACATTTTTCCTTCAGGCTTTTAAAATTCCGAGCGGATCGATGCGCATGACTCTTATTGAAGGTGACCGTTTAATGGTCAATAAATTACGGTATGGTTCCAAGATTCCATTTTCGAATAAACGCTTTCCCGGTTTTTCAGAACCAAAACGCGGGGACATTATCGTTTTTGTTTATCCCGATGATCCTAAACGGGATTTTATTAAGCGATTGATTGCCTTGGGCGGTGAAACAATTGAGATTAAGGAAGGGGATGTATATATTAACAATCAGTTAATTATGGAGCCCAGGATTAAGAATTTTTTTTATTATAACAGCGGCCCTTATGGGGAAGAAGGCCATCCAATCGTTGTTCCGGAAGGGTATGTATTTGTATTAGGGGACAACAGCCAGTCTAGTCATGATAGCCGGTATTGGGGTTTTGTGCCTGTTGAAAATATAATCGGCCGGGCCGAACTTATTTATTGGCCGTTTAATCGTATCCGAATACTTGAATGATCCCCAAAAAATATTTAAATGTTTACGTTTTTCTAAGCGTCCTTTTTTTCAACGGTTGCCAGACAATTAAAGCCAAAAAAGGACAACTCGAATACTTGAACCAGAGTCAGGAAGCTATCGGTTCAATCGCTGAGGCTGTCACCGGAAAACCGCTGACTGAACAAGAAAAAAAGAATCTTGAGAAACAATTAAAGGAAGATCCGGAAGCGATATCGGCGGTTGAATCCATTGCCAATTCTGTGTCTCAGCCAGTACGTATGAAATATTCCCCGGTTACAGGCAAACGTTATGCGGGGCATTTGCAGATTGATCCTGAGACAGGTGCTAAGTTATTATGGCTTGACGAAGAATAATTACATCTTTATATGATCGTTTTAACCATTGGCATTATTATCAGTTATTTGATCGGCTCAATCCCCACGGCATATATTTTTGGGAAGCTCCTAAAGGGGATTGATATCCGTCAGCATGGTTCGGGAAATGTTGGGGCTACTAATGTTTTTCGCGTGTTGGGTAAAATGCCCGGGATTATTGTCCTTCTTCTCGATATTTATAAAGGTTTCTGGATTGTGGGTATTGTTTCCGAGATTTTGGGCCTGATATTTGTATGGGAACGAGTTATATTGAGTGTTGCCGTGGTTGCGGGGCATAATTACACGATATTTTTACGTTTTAAGGGAGGAAAAGGTGTAGCGACCAGCCTCGGAGTTTTGATTGGGTTGACCTACAGGATTCCGACTATAATTCCGGTGTTAATTCTTACTTTAGGCATTTTCCTGGTGGTTTTTATATTTTCCCGCATTGTTTCATTATCTTCCATAATTGCCGCAGTCAGTCTTCCGTTTTTAATGTTTCTTACCAGCCAGCCGGCTGAAATCAGGGTTTTGGGGCTCATATTTGGCGTATTTATCATTTACCGGCATAAGCCAAATATTGCACGTTTATTGGCTGGAAAGGAACCAAGGGTTCCCGGTTTTTTACCTTCAAAGAAGTCATAAGTTATTATTCCCCAATATTTTAGAAGAACATCAGATCGCTTCCTGTTATTTCCCGATTTCTCTTCAATAATCTTTACGTTAAATTGATATTTTTTTCACAACACATTGCGCTATATAATCCCCGTCGAAGAAGGGGAAAGATAACGTTTTCCTGTTTATTGGGCCGATGTATTGTGGAAGTAAGTGAGAATGTTATACTTTGAATGTTCAAGCCAAATGAATGGGTTGAATCAAAATAAGGAAAATAATGAAGAAAATTTGTTTTAAGAGGAATAAAGACCTAAAAAGAGGTACTAAATTTCTACATATTATTTCAAAGTCAGAGGATCAAGAATCTTTAACCGTCGTTCGAAAAGGGTTTTTCTACAAAGTTTCAAAAATGAATGAAGCGGAGCAGCCAGTTACGCCGCCGGAAGTATTTATTAGAAAGTTTTTTGATACACGGCAAAGAATTGAGAAATTCAGTTTCCAGGTCAAAGGAACTTTTTATATGTCCCATGACCGGTTTTTAATGCGCGTTGATTTTCACCATTCTCTGAATATCAAGATTGTCTGGAAAAAGAAGAAGATTTTCTCCCCCAAAAAGTCAGAGGTTCTGACTTAAAATGAGCCTGTTTTAATGGTTAAATAGCGGAAGGGAAACCTTCCGCTATTTTTTTAACTCTAACATCCTGTTCATGATAAAGTTCTTGATTGTCATGGGTCATCTTTGTTAAACTACACATAATTAAAGTTAAAATTATTAACATACTCTTAATATGTTTAGAAAATTCCTGTTTTTGATTATTGTTTTGTTTATGTGCAGCTGTACGACTACTCTCAGTCAAACAACGACAGAACCGGAAATGATTGTCCCACCAGCTTTTGATAATGAGACAAAGCAATTTGTAGTCGAGGAACCCGTTGTTCAAAGCAGCGCTATTGATATTCCAATTAATGAAGATCCTCAAGATGAAGTGGAAGAGCCGATCGAAAAGAACGGCATTGTGTTTGCTAAAACCCGGTTTGAAGGAGTACTAAAAACCAGCTATGTCCGTCTAAAGATTGTAGATATAAAAAACCCGATCCGGACATATGAACTTCATATCGGAGAAAAAATAGCGGCGCAACCGTTTTCATTTAACGTCAGGACTGTAAACCCGGGTTATTTCTATATTGAATTACCTGCTGGGCAATATAAAATTACTTCTGTGTCAATTCCGGTCGGTGGTACAACCGCAACGGAATTAATTAATGTCACTTTTGAAGTGAACCCGGATCAAATTTCTTATTTAGGGACTCTTCGTCTGGTTGGAACTAAAGAAAGAATCAAATTGGGAGGTGTTCCCGTGATAAAACCTGGTTTTGAATATGAAATTGCAATTCTAAACGAATTCCAAGAAGCAATTCAAGCATTTAAACAACGCTTCCCGAATATTCCCGGCGTAATTACCAGTCGATTAATGACGGTAAATAGGTGATGGGACAGCGATTATTGTATGCGATAAAAAAATTAAAGTTTTTTTTGGGTATATTGTGTGTATGTTCCTTTACGCCCTCGGCTTTCTCGCAAACCAACCCGATAAAATTAGCCAATACATTAGTTGAGATTATTCCTCAATTTGAAACGATCAAAGAAGGCCAAACGTTTTGGGTTGGTTTAAGTTTTATTCCAGATAAAGATTGGCATGTTTATTGGAGAAACCCGGGCGATTCAGGTTTAGCGCCTCAAATTCAGTGGCAATTACCGAATGAGTTTCATTCGGGAGAAATCATCTGGCCGGTCCCCGAGAGGATTGAAGCCGGCCCGCTTGTCACCTTTGGCTATCACCATGAGACGTTTTTATTGACGGAAATAAAATCTCCGCCCAGTTTTGAGAATCAAAATGAACTCGTCTTGTCCGCTAAAGTCAGTTGGTTGGCCTGTAAGGAAGAATGTATCCCAGGTGTTGCGCATTTTACCATTCGAATACCCGTAACTCAAGAAACACCGACTTTAAACCAGCGGTATTACGCCAACTATAACCGGCATAAAACACAATATCCGGTCAGAGATGTTTTGGATGCAATTTCTGTTGGCCAAACACAAAATAATTTTATAGTTCGTTATAATCCATCTCAGTTTATCGAAGGCATGGATTCGATTCACTTTTTTCCTTACGACGAAAATATTGTCGATTTCGTTGCGTTCCCCGAGGTTAAAGTCATAGATCAGACCTATGAAATTATTTTAAAAAAATCTCTCAATTATCAACCTGGAAGCAAGGACCGTTTCCGAGGGATTTTTGCTTTTTCTAAGAAAAATCTTGGTTCGATTAATCCGGTTGAGATTGATGTTCCGGTTACTCAGAATAATCCGGTCAAAGACAAGGATGAAACATTGACGGGATTAAATACGATGGGTATTCCCATTGCAATTATTTTTGCTTTTTTAGGAGGGTTGATTCTTAATTTAATGCCGTGCGTCCTTCCTGTCTTAACAATTAAGATTTTAAGTCTTGTTGATAAATCCAGAGTGGATGGTTCGAAATTATTGAACAACGGGGTCCAGTTTACACTGGGAATCTTGGTCAGTTTCTGGCTGTTGGCTGCGTTCATGCTCCTATTACGCCTTTTAGGCAAACAAATAGGTTGGGGGTATCAATTTCAGTCCCCGTATTTTGTTGTCTCGATGGCGATATTGTTTTTTTTGTTGGCGTTAAACCTTTTTGGTCTATTTGAAATGGGAACAGGTCTTACGCGATTAAAATCTACAGAATTTGCCTTTCTAAATGGGGTATTGGCCACGGTTGTAGCTACACCGTGTACAGCCCCGTTCATGGGTTCTGCAATCGGTTTTGCTTTGACCAAACCTCCTGTGTATACCTTTATTATATTTACATCAGTTGGAATGGGTATGGCTTTTCCTTACTTGCTGCTGACCCGTTTTCCCCAATTGCTTAAATTTGTACCTAAGCCAGGGCAATGGATGGTTTATTTAAAACAGTTGTTCGGATTTGTCATGGTGGCGGTTGTCATCTGGTTAGGTTGGGTTTTATCTGTTCAGCGTGGGAGCGAGGCATTAATTCTACTTTTGATTGGTTTATTATTTCTAGCATTGGCGATTTGGGTCAATCTTATTCGAAATAAAAATAAAAGTTTAATGTTTTTTGCCATTGTTTTGTGTGCTCTGGGATTGTATTGTGCTTATCAGGCGGCTAGCAAATCACTAGTGTACAGTCAAAGTGAAAAGAAAATAATCGGAAATGAGATTAATTGGGAGCCCTTTGATTCCTTCCGGCTTAATCAATATCTTTTGGAAAACAAACCTGTATTTCTGGATTTTACGGCTGCATGGTGTTTGTCCTGCCAGGTCAATGAACGAATGGTTTTTTATAATCAGAAGGTCATTAACCGGTTTGAACAACTCGGGATTATTCCAATCAAGGCCGATTGGACAAACCAGGATCCCGAAATTACCAAGGCATTAAATGGATATGGAAAAAACAGTATTCCCCTATATGTTTTGTATCCACAAGGGAAACAAGGCGACCAGGTTATTCTGCCTGAAATTATCACGCCGGCAATAATGATAAGCACTCTTGATAAATATTTTGTTGAATAATATAATGTTTAAGTAAAAAAATTGTTTAACCGATTATGAAAGGATTAAAAATGAAGAAGTTATTTATATGTTTCAGCATAAGTGCCATTTTGTGCACGGTTAGGATGGGGGCTGCTCACGCAGACATCAGTACAAATTCGGAAGCTCCAGAATTTACGTTGACCGATTCCCATGGACAAACCCATTCATTGTCTGGATTTAAAGGGAAATATGTTATTCTTGAGTGGGTAAATTATGATTGCCCCTTTGTCAAAAAGCATTACACGCCGGGGAATATGCAAGGCTTACAAAAAAGCTTAACAGAGGAAGGGGCTGTCTGGCTATCCATTAATTCCTCCGCGGAAGGAAAACAGGGGGCATATTCAGCGGATGAGGTCAATCAGATCATGGAAAACAGCGGGGCAATGCCAACGGCATATCTTTTTGACACAGATGGAACCGTCGGTAAGATGTATGGCGCCAAGACAACACCACATATGTACGTGATTAATCCGGAAGGTGTCCTTATTTATCAGGGAGCCATTGACAGTATTTCGAGTTTTGATTCAGCGGATATAAAAGCGGCCGACAATTATGTCATAAAGGCGTTGTCTCAGGCGAAATCCGGTGAAGCGGTTAGTACGCCGACGACCCAGCCGTATGGTTGTTCAGTCAAATATTAATCCTTTTGCGCATCTTTGTCAAAATTTCATGCTGCAGGATTTCTGAAAATTTTTATTAATCCAATGGTAACAGGCACGGGTTGTGATAAAATACCTCTGTTTCTATGGGTATTTTACATTTGACGAAAAACTCTGTTCTAGCAGGTTTGAGTAATTCGTTATGCTAAATTTAAAATTTATATTAATTGCAAGGAGGAAGAAAGTGAGAGTACACCCAATAATCAGCCTGTTATTTGTTTCAACTTGTCTTACCGGTTGTGCCCATACGCAAAGCCCGACAGCTGTTAATCGTCTACAGATCCAGGTCGCCCAGTTAGAGCGTAATTTGGAGGAGCGTAACAAATCAATTACAGAGTTAGAGTACAAGGTTCAGGCCTTAAATTCACAGATTAGTGAAATGGAAACTTATTCTTTGAATGAACCGGTTGAAGAATATGATTACCGTAAAGCAAGCCGGGAACAGGTATACGAGCCGGAAGAAAAAACAACGGTCAGCAGCAGTACGTACAAGGAAGACGAAATTCTTCGAGTTTCCGCCTCGGCCAGAGATGTTCAACAGGCCTTAAAAAATGCGGGATATTATACCGGAAAGATTGATGGGAAACTGGGCGGCCAGTCTAAGAAAGCTATTGGTCAGTTCCAAAAAGATCATAATCTTGCCAGTGACGGGGTTATCGGAAAGAAGACCTGGAAGGAATTAAAGACCTATCTTGATTAATGCCGATTTTCAATGTTGAATTCGTCCGTAAGCATTTTGGGATGCGGATGGTTGGGTTTACCGTTTGCTGAACGATTACTGACGGAAGGATATGCAGTTAAGGGATCAACGACTCAAGATTCAAAGATGATCCAGTTACGTAACGCTGGAATCGAGCCATTCTTGCTTAAGTGTTCTCCGAAGTTAGAGGGGGAAGATTTTTATCCGTTTTTTCACTCCGATGTTTTGTTCCTAACAATTCCGTTCAAACGTGATTTAATTGATCCTTTTTACTATTATGATCAAATACAATCAATAATTTCTGAAGTCAATCGGTCATCAATTAAATTTGTTGTTTTTTCGAGTTCTACCGCTATTTACAGATCTTCTGTAGAGGTGGCATCTGAATGGGATCCAATAGACCCGGATAACCCCCGTTCCCATGTTCTGCATAAAATTGAACAATTGTTGATTAATAATAAAAATTTTCAGTCAACCATTATACGTTTCGCCGGTCTGTATGGCGGTGAGCGTCACTTAGGGCGCTTTCCAAAGACGCCAAGGATAAAAGGCCGCAATGGCCAAAGTCTGGTCAATTTGATTCACTTGGACGACTGTATTGAAATTGTCTTCAGGATCATTCATAATAATGTCACGGGAGAAATTTTTAACGCCGTCAGTGATTCTCATCCGACTAGGCAGGAGCTTTATACCCGAAAAGCCATGGAATTAGGTATTGAGCCACCTGTTTTTGATCAATGTTCTGGGGAAATTCGTAAGATTGTTTCCAACAAGAAACTGAAGGACGCGTTAAACTATCAGTTTATCCATCCTGACCCATTGAAATAATTGTGATTATGAATAAGATACAAAGTCTCTCAGGGTATATCTTTGTGGGAATATTTCTGTTTGGGATTGCTTTATATTCCAATACATTTCAGAACTCTTTTCATTTTGACGATTTTGTGTTTATTGTCCAGAATTCGGAACTTTCAGATATTTCGGATATAAAATCCATCTGGAATGAGGGGAGCGCGCCCACTCGATTTTTCGCGTATCTGACATTTGCATTAAACTATCATTTACACGGTTACAATTTATTTGGGTATCACTTAACTAACATTTTTATCCACGCAGGAAATGCCGTATTAGTTTTTTGGCTGATATCTTTATTGGGTGATAGTCTTATTAAACGAAAAGTTTTCAGTGAGAGAAGAAAACAGGTGACGGCATTAATCGCCGCCGGACTTTTTCTGACACATCCTATCCAGACGCAGGCGGTCACTTATTTGTGCCAGCGGTTTGCATCATTGGCGACATTGTTTTATTTGCTGGCGGTTTGTCTGTATTTAAAAGCGAGAGCAACGGAAACCAGATTAAAAACCTTGTTTTATTTTTTGGCCGTTTGCGCGGGGTTAACGGGCATGTTCACAAAACAGATTGTTTTGACATTGCCGATCACGATTTTTTTAGTTGAATGGCTGTTCTTGAATACCGATAAGAGAAGCCGATCTTCATTAAGATCTCAATGGGGTTTTATTATGGCCATGCTGGCATTATTCTTAATAATCCCAGCGGTTTACTCATTTAATATCCAGACGATATTGTTCAGGCAGTATGAATCGCTTTCGCATACAGGTGATACTCTCGATTTTATAAGTTATTTTCTGACGCAATCCAGAGTCATTTGGACCTACATAAGTCTTTTAATTTTCCCGATCGGTCAAAATCTTTTATACGATTATCCCGCATCATACACCGTATTGGATCCAAAAGTTATATTGGGCTTTTCAGGGATTGGTTTATTATTGTTTTTGGCCATTCGGTTGCGGGAAACGAAACCGTTCGTATCCTTTGGGATTTTATGGTTTTTTACAACACTCCTCGTGGAATCAAGCGTTATTCCAATCCGGCATGTGATCTTTGAGCACCGATGTTATCTCCCATTTTTCGGGTTTTCTTTAGTTGCGGGTTTTCTTTTCACCGAAATTATCAAAGATCGGTATAAATTAACCGCAGCTATACTAGGCATAGTCATGACATTGTCCGTATTAACTTATAAGCGGAATGAGATTTGGGCTGACGATATTACGCTGTGGACAGATGTGATTAAGAAATCACCCAATGTGATTAGGCCATATACCCATCTGGCAACGGCATATCTTAATCAGAAAGACTTTGATTCGGCTTTAAATGCTTACACCAGGGCCATTGTGCTTGATCCTGGGCAGGCAGAATCTTACAATAATCGAGGGAATGTTTATACGGTCTTGAATCAACATGAATTGGCGCTTAAAGATTATCTTAAGGCCTTGAGCATTGATCCAACACTGGAGAAAACCTACAATAACATTGGTATTATTCATAATAAAAGAAAAGATTTTAAACGAGCTCTGGTCTATTACAACAAGGCGTTGGAGTTGAACGCGGACAATGCCGGGGTTTATTATAACCGGGCGAATGTATATTTGCAGTTGAATCACCTAGATAAAGCTTTTGCCGATTATAGCCAGAGTATTAAGTTAAACCCCTTTCAGAAGAAGGCGCTTTATTATCGGTCTCAAATCTACGCGTCCGAGCAGAAATTCGCTGATGCTTTGGCGGATGTCGAAAAAGCGCAGACCTTGGGGCTGAAAATCGATCAAGAGTACATTAATCAATTAAGAATAAAAATTAATCAATGAAACGATTCGAGAGCAGCCGGTATGCGATAATTATTTCTATAGTCATTTTGATGGCTGTCGGGATTTTAATTTATTCTAACACTTACCGGTGTTCCTGGCATTTCGATGATTTAAGTTATATTGTCAATAATCCAACGATCAGGACATTAACCGATGTCCGGTCTATTTGGGAGAGATTGACTGCCCCGGGTCGAACGGTTGTTCTATATACTTTTGCACTGAATTATCATTTCGGTAAGACGGATGTTTTCGGGTACCATGTAGTTAACAATGCCATCCATTTGATTACGACGCTGTTGGTTTATTGGATGTGTTTACAGTTATTTCATGCGCCGCGCATTAAAAATTCACCGTTATCCAGCCGTAAACGGATTCTTTCTTTATTTATTGCGTTGGTATTTTTAACCCACCCTTTACAAACGCAGGCGGTTACCTATATTTGTCAGCGATTTGCGTCGTTGGCGACTTTGTTTTATGTGGCGGCCATGAGTTTTTATTTAAGGGCACGCCTAGAGAAAAGAGGGGCGTTGCCATTTTTCTTGTTATCGGCTGTTGCGGCCTTATTTGGCATGTTTAGCAAACAAATTACGATAACCCTGCCGGTTTCCGTCTTGTTAACAGAGTGGTTATTTTTTTCAAAGACGGATCAATGGAAGAGGATGTTAAATTGGAAGATTTTGATTCCCGTATTATTGTTTTTATTAATCATACCGGCGTTGTATTCATTTAACGTTAAAGGCATGTTATCTATTACCCATAAATCTTCCGGGTCACACCATGGAGATTTGGTAAACGCTTATTATTATCCATTAACTCAATTACGGGTTATCCCGACGTATTTGCGGTTGTTAATTTTTCCGATCGGTCAGAATCTTTTAGTCGATTTCCCTACATCTAAGTCATTCTTTGAGTGGAAAACATCAGGAGGTTTTTTCCTGATCATATTAATTCTTGCAATAGGGTATAGATTAAGAAAGAAAAGAACCTTTCTAGCATTTGGTGTATTCTGGTTTTTCCTGACAATATCAGTTGAGTCCAGTTTTATTCCGATTCGTCATGTCATTTTTGAACATCGGGTTTATCTTCCGAGTGTCGGTTTTTCAATTTTTATAGTTTGTGCAATTTATTTCCTGATCAAAGAACAAAAGCGGTTGGTCGTCTCTTTGAGCGTCATTGTCCTGACATTTTCGTTTTTAACTTATCAAAGAAACAAGGTCTGGCGGGATGAATTTACATTGTGGGCCGATGTTAAGGAAAAATCTCCAGGGGAGATGAGGGCCTATTTGAATACCGGAATTGCCTATTCGGAAATTGGAAAATATGATCAGGCCATTGAGGAGTTCAACAGAGCCCTGGACATATATCCCAGAAGTGTCATGACTCTTAACAATAAGGGAATTGTCTACACAAGACAGCATCTTTTTGACCTTGCCATCCTGGAATACAATAAAGCCTTGGAAATTGACCAGAATTGGGCTGAAATATGGAATAATAGGGGCGATGCCTTCCGGCATAAAGCCGAATACCAACTGGCCTTGGAAAATTACAACAAGGCTTTGGAGATCAATCCACAATTATATAAGGCTTTTAGTAACCGGGGGGTTGTTTATTCACATCTTGGCCGGAATGACCTGGCTTTGAGTGATTTTAACCATGCCATCCAGATTGACCCGGACTTTATTGAGGCTTATCAGAATCGGGGAAATCTTTATGGGTTAATTAAAGAATATAAATTGGCTGTAAAGGATTTCTCAAAAGTTATTGAAGCTAATGCCGGAATCCCGCAGGTTTATAATAATCGCGGCAATGCCTTTCGCCATCTGGGAGAATACAAATCAGCCTTTGCGGACTACAATAAAGCCCTTGAGATTGATCCGAATTTTTTTGAGGGGTATAACAACCGGGGAGTAATTTACCGGCAATGGAATAAAACAGACCTCGCTTTAAACGATTATAATAAAGCCATTATGTTGAGTCCCGACTATGTAAAAGCCTATAATAATCGAGGAAATTTGTTCAAACAACAGGGGCGCTATAACCAGGCTTTAGAAGATTTTAACACCGCTTTAGACATTGATCCCAACAATAAGATTGTTTATTTTAACAGGGCCCAAACATTAATCGGTAAGGGGGATTTTGTCAATGCGATGAAGGACGCCCAAAAATCCAATATGTTGGGTTTACCACAGGCCGAAAAGCTGATTGAACAGCTTAATAAAAATGTGGATGGACGATAAGAACGCACAAAAACGGTATATTTTAACGGTTACGTTAAATCCTGCCGTCGACACAATATTTATTCTTAGGTGTGAGGGCGGAGTTTCCCGGATTAAGAAACAAGTTCGATCAGCCGGTGGAAAAGGCATTAACGTATCAAGGGCGGTAAATGATTTTGGAATGTCCACCCTATCAACAGGGATTATCGGTGGCGTGAATGGCCATGCCATCTGCCAACTGGCTGATCACGCGAAAATCAATAATCAGTTTTATCCGGCGGTTTGTGAAAGTCGTAACAATATCATGTTGTTTATCCCCGTCGGTAAGAGCAGGGAACGGGTTTTTCCAAAGACGCCGGCGATATCTAGGAAGGAGTATGAAGGTTTTCAAAGGTTATATAAAAAACTTTTGGATAAGGCTGAAATGGTCGTCCTGAGTGGCAGTGTGCTGAAAGGGGTTCCCACTGACGTTTATGCCGAGTTGATTAAAATAGCCCGCCGGTTGAATGTTCCGGTATTTTTAGATGCCGGCCAAGGAGCTCTGCGGGAAGGTCTTAAAGAAAATCCGGACTTCATCAAACCCAATCGACGGGAGACGGAAGAGTTATTCAGGATCAAAATTGGGACTCTGAATGACGCATATAAGGCTGTTTTACGACTGAGGAAGTTTAAAGTGGAGAACATTTTTCTCAGCCTCGGACCAGATGGAGCAATCGGTTGCAATCGTAATGATTTATGGTATGCTAAAGCGCCAACCGTAAAAGTAGTCAATTCGGTCGGTTGCGGGGATGCATTTGTCGGAGCTGTATGTGTCGGTTTCATGAAAAAGTTGAATTTTCGTGAGTGTTTGAGGCTGGCTGTTGCCGCCGGCACCGTTAATGCGCAAACCATTATCCCCGGCCGGATCAATAAAGCCCAGGTCAGCAAGATGTCGGATCGTATAATAATAAAACATTTTTGTATCTAGAAAGGACCCTTATGGATACTTTAGAAATACCCTCCCACCCGAAAGCCAACTACATCAACGATACCATTCGGCAGACCATTATAGAACTTTCCAAGGACTTTAAACGTTCATGGATTGATCTTGGGCGGCACCTGTATGCCGTCTGGCAGGACAAGCTATATCGAAACTGGGGATTTGAAAAATTTGAGGATTATATCGAACGCGAGGTTGGTCTGAAAAAGCCATTAGCGACCAAACTTCTAAAATCATATCTGTTTCTGGAACAGGACGAACCGCAATACCTGGATGCTGACTTTAAACAAAACAGGGACGCTGATAAAATGCCGGGATATGAAGAGATTAACTTCTTAAGATTGGCAAAACATAAAAAGGAGCTGACTAAGCAGGATTATTTTAAGCTCAAAAAAGACGTCTTTGATAAGGGGAAAAATGCCACCGTTTTGCGAAAAGACTTGACAGCTTTAATGAAAGAGCGAAAATATGTCGATCCTGATCAGGAGCGGGAAGAGCGCAGTCAATCCGCCATCAGAAGGTTGATCACTTCCATAAAATCGTTTCAGAAGGATATGGAAACATTAAGGCTGGCTCCCGAATCGGTCCTTAAAGGGGCCAAAGAACTTTTAGCCCATCTGGAAGAACAGTTGGATTAAACATGGTATTTAATATTAAAAAAGAAATCAATCTGGACACAATCTCCGAGGAAGAGTTGTTAAATACACGTGTTTGTGACCTTCCTTTGTCGCTAAAGGGTACATGGGTTGAGGATTGTATCGAACAGTTGTACAAAGAACTGGCCCAAAAGCAGATTCGCTACCGGCCCAAATGTTTTTTGGCGGACGAGTGGTTGACACCGGAAAAAGAGACCTGTATCGGCATACCTTTTTATCTTGCTCACCCTCGACTGACCGCACTTGAAAGAAGGTATATGGATGCAGCCGAGGGAGACAGCATCAACGAATGTATGAAATTGCTGCGGCATGAAGCCGGGCATGCGATTTATTATGCTTATAAGATATACAATCGACGCAAATGGCAGGCCTTGTTCGGATCATCCAAGGTGGAATATACTGAAACTTATAAATATCGGCCGTATAGCCGCAATTTTGTCCGTCATCTGGAGGGCCATTATGCGCAGTATCACCCGGAAGAAGATTTTGTGGAAACATTTGCCGTGTGGTTGACCCCTAATCTTGATTGGGTTAACCGGTATAAAGGCTGGAAGGTTCTTGAAAAATTAAAATATGTTGATCAGCTGATGAACAGTTTAAAAGAGCAGAACCCAAAAAATACGAGTGCGAGACAATATTGGCGGATTTCAACGATCAAATGCACATTGAAGTATTTTTATAAAAGAAAAAAACAATCCCTGGCGGAAGATATCCCGGATTTTCATGACCGGTTTTTGAAAAGTCATTTTCGGTTACCGCCTGCGGAGCAGGAGCAGGGGTATCAGGCTGATGATATCATTAAGAAATACCGCAAGGAATTGATTAACAGCGTCGCTATGATCTCGGGAGAAAAGAAACACACGATTGAAGAATTGTTAAATAGCATCCAAAAGCGCAGCCGTCAGTTGCATCTTTCCACCGATGAGCAGGAATCCAAGATCCTTCTCAATGTCTCTTCTTATATCACCTCCCTGGCTAAGAATTATCAGTATACCGGCCGTTACCGGGGGGGAGATTAGTCGTTAATGCCTAAGAAAAAAGTCCTTATGCTGTTTAGCAGTCCGTATAATCGTCCAAGAGGGTACGATTATAAAGAGGAATTCTCCGACCCGGATGATATGTACACCGAGCAGGATGTTTATCAGGCATTATTGGCCAATAATTTTTCGGTCAGCCTGATAGGTGTTCATAATGATTTAGCCCCATTTTTTGAGGAGATTAAAGAAAACAGGCCAGATGTTATCTTCAATCTGGTTGAGGTCTTTGATCAGAAGTCGAATCTAGAAAAGAATGTCGCCGCTTTGTTGGAGATTGTCGGTATTCCATATACCGGTGCCTCATCGGAGAATATGTTTTTGTGCAATAATAAGGAGTTAAACCGGAAACTTTTCCGATTCCATAAAATCAAGATTCCATATTTTCATTCGTTTTATCGGGGGCATAAAATATGGATACCCAAAAAAATGAATTTGCCATGTATTGTTAAACCGATTTGTGAAGAGGCGTCCAGAGGCATATCTCAGGCCTCAATCGTTGACAATGAAATTTCTTTTATTGAAAGGGTCAAATTCATCCACGAAAGTATGAATATGGATGCGATATGTGAAGAGTTTATTGAAGGGCGGGAATTGTACGTCACGATTATGGGGCATAAAAAACTCACGGTGTTTTCTCCCCGTGAAATGTTATTTGGCGAGCTTCCCGAAGACTCCCGAATTGCGACCTATAAAGCCAAGTGGGATGACAATTACCGCGAAAAATGGGGGATTAAAAGCGTTCATGCAGGTAAATTGGCGGATGGCGTTAAAGAAGAAATTGAAGAGGTTTGTAAAAGGGCTTACCGGGCTTTAAACGCGAAGAGTTATTTGAGATTCGATATCCGGGTAACATCGGACCGGAAAGTTTATATCATTGAACCTAACGCAAACCCGTGTATTGCCAAGATCGATGAGGTTTCACTTTCGGCTCAGAAAGATGGAATACCTTACACAAAACTCATCAAGAAGATTGTGAATCTGGCGTTCAAAACGAGCGGTTAATCGAAGGAAGCAGGATGAAGAAAATACTGGTTATTGATGATGAATCAACCAGTGTCCGGTTATTGCAATCACGCCTTGAACTGGAGGGGTTTGATGTGATCGTCGCTCGGGATGGGGATGTCGGTCTTGAGAAGGTTCAGACAGAATGTCCTGATTTAGTCGTTCTTGATGTTGAAATGCCTCGGATGAACGGGTATTTTTTTATCTCTGAATTAAGGAAGATTAATGAGAGGGCGCGTCTGCCGGTCATCGTTCTTTCTTCCCACAAAGAGAATATTTCGGCTTTTACGAATAAAGGTGTCGTCGACTACATAATCAAACCGATTGATTTTGATAAGCTTTTACAAGCGATAAGATCCGTGTTGGATTGATTTTCTCCTCGAGAGATTGTCATCGGTCAAATTTTTATTTTAATTTCTTGATTTTCAGATTAATTCTAACATAATAAATGAAGATTCCTTAAACAACTTAAGTTAAGGAGGCCTTCATGACAGATCCAAATCAAATCCCCTTCCTTGTTAAGTTATTAGACGACGAATCGTTGCAAATTCAAGAAAAAGTTTTTCATGAGCTGGATGCCTTTGGGCCTTTATTAAAGATGGAAATTCGCAAGATACCGTTCCCTTTAACTACTCGCCAATTGGAAAATCTTGAGAGTATATTTGAGCGGCACCAACGGACGAGGCTTTGGCAATTCTGGCCGACTTGGTATAAAGTCAATGGGGCCTATGAACGTCTGGAGATTGCGTTGATCTTGATCTCTGAATATTTGTCCGTTTATGATTATGAGAAAAGGCTCAAAAGGCTATTAGATCAGTTAGCAGGCAGTTATCAGTCGAAATATCACTCCAAAGACCCGCGTTTATTGGCCCGGTATCTTTTTGAAGAATACGCCATGCAGGGTAATGAAGAGGATTACTATAATCCACAAAACAGTAATTTGATTTATGTCATTAATGAAAAAAAAGGAATTCCAATCAGTCTAACCAGTGTTTATATGCTGGTCGGGCACCGGTTAAATATACCTATTGAAGGGTGTCCGTTTCCCGGTCATTTTCTGGCCCGGATCGAACTGTTCGGCCAAAAAGCCTTTGTTGATTGTTATAATTCCGGTCAAATAATTATGGAAGATGATTTTATTAGGGCGGATGAGGAAGTGGCTGAGAATATTTCAGATTCACTTTCTGAGAAAATTGATACTGAAGGAATGGTCCGCCGGTATCTGGCCAATTTAATCCGGGCGTATCAAATCAACGAAGATCAGGATTCTTCGGAATTTATCGTAGAGTTATTTAAGGACCTTGATTCGCGGATGTTCACTCGAAGAATGTGCGATATAACGCCTGATGACATTATTAAAGGGATGCAACCTCGATACCAGCCGGGAAATGTGGTTAAACACACCCGGTATGGATATCGAGGCATAATTGTGGACATGGATATGCAGTGCAGGGCTACCGATGAATGGTATTACGGCAATCAGGTTCAGCCTTCACGCGAGCAGCCGTGGTTTCATCTTTTGGTTGATGATTCCGAGCAGGTTACTTATGTCGCGGAAAATAATTTAGAGGAGGATGATACAAATCAAGAAATTATTCATCCGTTGGTCTCTTATTTCTTTATTCGTTCGAAACAGGGATTATATATTCGAAACGACAACGCCTGGCCCGATACGGACTTTTAAGAATTTTTATTATAAATCTTATTGACATGCACAAATTTGTGTGGTAAAAATGATGCATGGCAATTACTCCAAAATTGACGGACAAACAAAGGGATGTATTAAAATACATCTACCAATCTATAAGGCAAAGAAGACTGCCTCCCACCATCCGTGAGATTGCCAAGGAATTCGGATTTTCTTCAACGGGAACGGTTCGTGATTATTTAAAAGCATTGGTAGCAAAGGGTTATATTAAAATAACGGCCAATAAATCCCGGGCGATTGAACTAATTTCGGATGCGCTTTTTTCCATCCCCATTATCGGTAAGGTTCAAGCCGGTCTCCCGGCGTTAGCCGTTGAGGAAATTGAGGGGTATTTAAACCTGGATAGTTTGATGTTTTCGGATGAATCGACGTTTGCCCTAAGGGTCAGAGGAGACAGCATGATTGAAGCAGGGATCATGCCGGATGACCTAGTGTTGGTCAGAAAACAAAGCATGGCGCAAACAGGGGAGACCATTGTCGCACTTGTTGAAGATGAGGCTACTGTCAAGTATCTGGGGAAAAAACAAGGGCGTTATTTTCTCGAACCAGCAAATCCACGATATCAGCCCATTCCGGTTGATGAGCATGTTTCCATTATTGGTAAAGTGATCAGCGTTGTTAGAAGATACAGCTGATCCGTTACCCAAACCCGCCTATTATACACCTGCATTTTGTCTTTTTATTTTTCCGTTTGTCAATTTAAGGTTCTCATAGGATAATAGCCCATAGTTTAATTTAATCAAACACGGATTTGAGGATCAAATGGGAATCGGGCACAGTATTGTTTCTTTTTTCAGCCAATATTTCGAAGAGTTTATCTATATAAACGCGGGTTTGTTCAGCGCATGTTTAGGCCTATATGTATTGTTGTTGGTTAAAAGGCGGCCGGTAGAGACACAGGTGCGATCGTATATAGAAACGGTGATAGGCTCGGCCATGGTGTTCTTAGTTATATTTGGATCGGCTTTAACAATAGCGATTTATTGGGCGAATCATAAGATTCCTTTCATCGATTTTGATATGTACGACCAGATATCCAGAAATACGAGTTGGGTCAAAGAAGACCTAACGTTATATCTTGTCAATGAGAATGTCCTCATATCTGTCGATTTAAATGGAAACAATCAAACCAAAATTTTTCAGGTTGATGAAGGTGTTCGGGATTTTCAGTTTTCTCCTGATGGAAGATACATTTTAATATCTACTTACAAGAAAATTTATGTCTATGATCGGAAAGATAAATCCCATTGGTTGGTCGACTCCGTTAATATTTCATCGGATCAGGATGATTTGAAAGGTACGATTAGCGGAATAAGCTGGTCCCCGTCAGGAAAGAATTTTACTTATGAAGTTTCCCGATGGTCAAACTACGGGTCCCAGGAAAATGTCTACATATACGATATCAATGCCCGCACAAAGAAATCTATTCAAAGTCCGACCAGGAAATTATCCTCGCTTTATTGGGATGCACAGGGTGAAAACTTATATTTCCTGAAGCATGAATCCAGCGAGTTGGAGGAAAGGGAAATTATCTATAAAGTCAAGTTGTACCGAATAGCCCTGAGTGATTTAAGAACACAGTTTGTCACGGATATCCTGATGGATGAAGCAAAATTTCCGGAACGGCATCTTGAAATCTTAGGCATAAAACTTTATCGTCCGGACAAAAGCCTGTCTTACGGCCGTATTGGTGAGAATGCGGAACTAATTTCCCGGAATGGCGATATTATCGGTATTGATGAGTATGATTTTTTCTATTACAAACATGGCTGGTTTCGTAAACGGTTATTTAAGGTTAAGCGTGATGTGGATGACAGCAAAACCCCTACATTCTTAAATACTTATGGAGAACACGTGTTGCAACAGATCCGCTGGACACCTTCCGGTGAATATGTAATTATGGACCATCCTTATTGGGGCATTTTGATCCTTGACCCCAAGAATCAGAAAATTGGGCAGATTTATCCGTTTGAGGTCAGCGCATATGGGTGGTATAAAGAAAAATGAAATCAAAAATCTTGTTTTAATCAATGATTCCGTATAGAATGTATTTAATATTTTAAAAGATTGTCTATGGAAAATATCACGCCTTTAAATAAGTCCAAAGATCAATTTTGTCATATTATCAGTAAAATACGGTCCGAATCAAGTGTCGGGATTGATGCTCAATTGACACATGCGATTATCATCGAATATTTACAACGGTTGGAAAGCCGTTTGAATGATATTGAAAAAAAGATAAGTAAACCAAATTTAGAAAGGTTGAATGGTTGAGTAAGATGACTCGCCTTTTAAACCAAGCAGAACAAGATCGGTTAATCCGCCAGAAGCAAAATAACCAAAATAGTCATGGTGAAAATAATGGTGGAGATTATAAGGAGGTACAGATGAAGAATTCATGGCTGGTATGGATTTTTATTGTTGGGATGGTTGTGACCATATTAATTGCATTTAATTATCAGGGGGCGCAGGATACAGTCCCTTTAAGTGAAATTTTCCCCGAGACGGAAACATACCCCGTGGAAATTGAATATGTTGATGATCAGCCTGTTTCCCAGCCGAACGCCAATGAAACAGCGATGCCCATAAAAACTTCGGCAGACAAAATGATAGTAAGTGCGATCCAGGAGGAGGCACCAGAGCCGATCGTTAATTCACCGATTACCGTGATTCAGGAAACAAAGAAAATAGAACCGGTTAAGTCTGCGGTCCTTCAAAAGGATGCAAAATATACCATCCAGATCGCTTCGTATAAGGATAAGGTTAACGCAGAGAAAAAGATCAGTGAATTAGAAAAGAAAGATTATAAGGCGTTCTTAGTATCTAAAGAATTAAAAGACAAGGGAACCTGGCATAGAGTTTATGTCGGTAGTTTCTCGACGAAAAAAGAAGCAGATGACTATCTGACGAAAGTTAAGAAGGATTATTCGGGAAGTTTTGTCATATCAGCTAAATAATCAATTCCAGATGTTTAATAGATCCCCAATGTTCGGTTTTTTACCATAAACTAGGATGTTGGGGATTTATTTTGTCGTTTAAACTTAATTAATTTATGAAAACCAAACAGCTAGATTTAATTACGTGTCTTTTTATCGTATTTTTAAGTTTGTTTATTTTTGTTAATGGACTTAATGTTCATGGATTTGAATTTAGGGATGATGAAATTTTTTATGTCAAGAGTACAACCGAAATGGTGCAGAGCGGAAACATTATGTCTCCGAAATATTTCGGCGAAGATCGTTTTCAGAAACCGATTTTGTTTTATTGGCTCATCCTGCTTTCTTATAAAATGTTTGGAATCAGCTGGTTTTCTGCAAGATTCGTTTCCTGCCTTTTTGCTGCGGCGACCCTCGTCGTTACGTGGCTAACAGCCAAATCCCTATTTAACCGAAGAGTAGCCAATCTGGCCACGCTCATCTTGATGACGATGCCGCTATTCTTCAGGCATGCCAAAAATGCCGTTCCGGATGTAGCCTTGAATTTTTTTGTTGTACTGGCGCTGTATTTCTTTGTACGTTTTAATGAAGAGAAACAAGCTTCTCGATATAGTCTTCTATTTTTCATCGCATGTGCGCTTGGATTTATGATTAAAGGTTTCGCCGCTATTATTGTGCCATTTATGACTATAATCCTATATTCAGCGTATAAAAGGGAATGGAGCATATTGAAAGGTATGCATTTTTTAAAAGGATTGGCGGTCTTATTCTTGATCGTGTCGCCTTGGTTTTTATATATGCTGAATTTACATGGCATCGATTATTTCAAGTATATGTGGTTCAAGGAAACTTCTGACAGGTTACTTAATGTGGAGGGAGGAAACTTTTTCCTCGTTAAGTCTTTGAGTTTCTTGGAGCATGCCTGGTTTTATTTTCAGATAATCCTTCAGCAATTTGCACCCTGGAGTGTTATTTCATACATGGGGTTGGGATATGCCCTAACGAAAATAAGGAAAAAAGGCGTCCGGAATGAAGCAGTTGTTTTTTTGTTTTTTTGGGTGTTTGTGGTTTATTTTTTCTTTTCATTCATGTATTTTACGATCAGTCATTATATGCTTGTCATGACTGCGCCGGTAGCGATTCTGACCAGTTATTTCCTGTTATATTCCTTTGAAACGAACAGTATTTCTGGTCGAATACTGACATTTTCCAGGACATATTATGTCGTATTTGTTTTTTCGCTACTAGCCCTGGCGTATTCGTTTATCATGGTTTTTTTTGCAAATTTATCAATGATGGTTTTAGTCATAATCGGCATGCTTTATGTCGTGAGTGTTAGATTTGTCTTGAGAAGTAACTCACCGATGGCCGGCCCCATTGTGCTGGGAGGGGTAATCTTATTAATCGGTTTCCAAACATCATACTTATCCAATTTGGGACTAACAACGCATACAACTTTACGGAAATTTGCGGAGACAATTAATCAACAACATCTGATCAAATATTCCATTGGAGTCGGAAGTCATGACCTGCACGAAAAGGAACTTCAGATCTATTTTTCAGATGTTAGGGTCGAGAAAGTTGCGAATGATAATGATCAATACACGACTTACATGTTGAAGCAGTTGTTCGGGAAAAATGAAAGTGTTTATTGTCTGATTACTGAAAAAGATTATAATAAATATCTAAAAGACATATTTGAAAACACGAAAATTATCCAGAAAGAATTTATATTGCGTAAACAGTTAAATATCGACAGGGGATTTCTAGTAGCCTTGCTAAACTTTGATCGGCAGAGGATATATGATTATTTTATGGAAAGCGTTGTATTAGTTAAAAGGGAGAAAGATGTCTGAGTCCTTGTTAAATGAGAAAAAACAGGAATTGTTAAGTTTTTCGATTGTCATCCCGGTTTACAATGAAGAGGAATCTTTAAAACCTCTTTTCGCAGAGATACTCTCGGTGATGACGCCGTTAAACCAATATTATGAAATTGTGTTTGTGGACGATTGTTCTTCTGATGGCTCATCGGAAATCATGAATGAATTTCAGCAGAAAATACCCGAAGTCGTTAAGATTTTGCGGTTAGAGAAGCGGAGCGGCCAGACGTACGCCCTGCGCAAAGGTTTAGATCGGTCAAGGGGGCAAATCGTCATGACGCTTGATGCAGATCTTCAGAATGATCCCATGGACATTCCTAAGTTGTTGGACAAGATTGCAGAGGGGTATGATTGTGTATGCGGTTGGAGAAAATCCAGACAGGACACGCCACTAAAAGCAGGGTTATCTAAATTGGGTAATGTTCTTCAGCGATTATTTACTGGCATGACAATTCACGACGTTTCCTGTACGCTCAGAGCGTATAAACGGCCTTGTATAGCCAAGATCGCGCTCAATTGGGAAGGCCAACACCGGTTTATCCCTTTGAGTTTGTCGCTGCAAGGATACAAAGTTAATGAAATTATATCGAACCACCGCAAACGCCAATATGGTTCGACGAAATATAGTCATAAACGGATTTTTCGAGTTATGATCGATTTTTTCAGGGTTTTAAAAACAAAGGGGACAAAGTGAATACATACATTTTTCTGGGGATTAAAGAACAATATTGGCTGTACATTGGATTTTTAGGTCAATTTTTATTTGGAGCCCGGTTTTTGGTTCAATGGGTTTGTTCCGAGATTAAGAAAGAAAGTTATCTTCCGATTGTATTTTGGTATTTTAGCCTCGGGGGTGGATTTATTTTATTGCTGTATTCGATATCCATCCAGAATCCGGTGTTTATATTGGGGCAGTCAATGGGATTAATCGTATATTTAAGAAATTTACGGTTAATCTATAAAAAAAGAAATAAAGTTTTAGAACCGTTGGACCGGAATTCATGTGGTTAAGTCGGAGGAATATGATTGAATTATCCGGGAATAGCCGTTAGAATTGAAATGAATCGGAATTATTAGAGACAGGAGTTTTTGTGAAAATCTTAATTGTGGACGACTCATTAATGGATCGTCGCCTGACAATGAATTTGCTAAAGAAGAATGGCATCGACAATGAAATTCTTCAGGCCTGTGACGGCGAGGAAGGATTGAAAGTATTAAGCGAACACTACAATGATATTTGTTTGATTTTATTAGACTGGCAAATGCCTAAAATGGACGGGATAGAGTTTATGAAGGGTGTTATTAAGGTTCCAAAAGTCTCCGCCATTCCCATCATTATGATCACCGCTTCAGGTTCAGAAGAAAATAAAAGAGAGGCTAGGGATGCAAATCCTAATTTGGCTGGGTATGTGGTTAAACCCTTTAAGCCGGATGAATTGCTTCAAATTGTAAGATCTTTCGTTAAATAACCCGGAACTGATAATATGGTAAATATCCCTTTAGATGACAATGATCAACTGGATGAGAGGTATATTCAAGCCCTGATGCTGGCCAGAGTCGTTAAGCGGATTCTTAAGAAGAGAGCAAATATCGATCTTTCGTCGAACCCGACCTTTATTGTTAAACCGATTGCTGAGTTTATGAACCGTATAAGGGTTTCCAGCTTGAATAAATTTAATGAGACAACCTACATTTCAACGATCAATTTTTATAAATCACGAGATGACCTGGACAAACATGGCGCTTTGGGCGCATTGATTATTTATGTGGGGCAAAGTTATCTGGTGGAGTTGATTAAAAAACTCAATTATCCGGAAGTCGACGAAGATGACCCAGAAGCCATGCTTGACTCTATTGGGACGTTTTGTAATCTTATTGCGGGTAATTTTAAGACGGGGCTTACCCAATTGGGATATATTGAACTTGTGATGTCCCATTTTTCTGGCTATGAAAATAAGGTCTTGATGGGGATCGAATTTTCCCCCAGTGAAACACAAATGTATGAAATACAGTTTGAAATAGGCGGGGAGAAAAGGATTGTCGCGGAATTTTCCATGGCGTCCATTCCGCTGGATTCTTAAGAAAGTATACTTTTTAAATAACTTGTGTATGGAGTGGACGTCGGATCATTGAGTTATAAACTAATAAGAACGTTAGTGGTGGGGGAATAAAATGGCGCAAAAGAGCAAACAGATTGTCGCAGCGATTATTGTTGTTGTCTGTGTGGCCCTTGTATTGGGGATAAAATTTTATTTAGAGAACCGGCCTGTGTCGGCTTTAACCGGGCGGTTTAAAGGGAATCCAAACGCACGAGTCAAAATTATTGAATATATAGATTTTCAATGTCCGGCTTGTGCGGCTGGTTCAAAGTATCTTCAAGAACGCATGAAGAAAAATCCGGATGGAATATATCTTGAAATGAGATATTTCCCGCTGGCGATGCATTCGCACGCATTTTTAAGTTCACGTTTTGCCGAGTGTGCTTCCAATCAGAATAAATTTTGGGAATTTCATGACAAATTGATTGATGCCCAGAACGAATGGAGCAAACAGATTAACGCTTTTCCTGCGTTCGAAGTTATGGCGCAGGAATTGAACCTGGATATGAATAAGCTGAATATTTGTCTGGCGGATAGTAAGGTGGACCAAGTCATCAATCAGCATAAAGATAACGGCCAGAAATTAGGGGTAAAAAGTACTCCGACCTATTTTGTGAATGATAAGATGGTTGTCGGGCATAAGGATCTGCAAAAGGAAATTAATAGTATCCTGGGGGAATAAATGATTAATATTTTTGTCCTGTTACGAATATTAATCGGTCTTGTCTACATAGTTTCTGGTTTCGAAAAGCTGATCACGCCTTTCCAGAATTTCCAGTACGTTATTCAAAGTTATGCGATTGTTCCGGATTCATGGGAAATAATGATCGCAAAAAGTTTTCCATGGATTGAACTTATCTCTGGTTTATTTATTCTGCTGGGTCTGTGGACCAGACTCTTTCTTTATAGCGCTGTACTCATGGCCGTTACATTTATGATAGTCGTCAGCCAGGCGATCTTCCGTCAATTGCCCATTTCTGAATGCGGGTGTTTTGGGGAACTCATTTCATTGCCTTTGCAGGGTGTTTTGGTAATTGATGCCACACTCTTTCTTTGTGCGATCTTTTTAATAGCCAATTATCAGAAAACGATTCTTTTATCCCTTGACCGTCATTTTAATGAATAGGATGATCCGGTATTTTGTCTTGTTATTTATTCTTATCCTTATGAATTCAAATGCCTCCAGTGACCGTAATATCAAACAACCCAATGTGAGCGGCCAGTTTTACACTAGCGATCCAAAGGAACTTTCCGCCCAAATCGGACGAATGATCGCGGAAGCAGGAGTGGAGCCGTATTCAACGCCTGTAGAAATTATCATAGCCCCGCATGCAGGATACTATTATTCGGGAAGTGTGGCCGGCCACAGTTTTAAAGCGGTCAGTCTGCAAAAATATAACACCATCATTATTCTGGCCCCGAGTCACTTTTACGGTTTTGACGGCATCTCGATCTGGGATCATGGCGGTTTTGAAACCCCGTTAGGAATAGTGGATGTTGATGAGGATTTCGCAAAAGACCTTACGCAGGGGCATTCGCAGATATCTTACGATCCAAAAGCTTTTGCTAAGGAACATTCTCTGGAGGTGGAAATTCCGTTTCTTCAAAAGACGTTTAAGGATTTCAAACTGGTGCCGGTCATCATCGGGCAGCCAAGTCCGCAATTATTAGCCGAGTTTGCCCAGAAATTGAATAACGCTATTGGAGGCAGAGATGATGTTCTGGTGGTGGTCAGTACAGATTTTTCCCATTATCACGATGACGCTTTTGCCCGAAAGATGGATCTAAGAACCATTGAGGCGATTAAAAATCAAGAGGCTGAACAGATTTATCGGGAGTGCCGGAATGGAGAAATGGAAATGTGCGGATGTTTCCCAGTTATCACGTCATTATTATTGGCAAAGATAAGAGGATTGACGGAAGTGGATGTTTTGAAATATGCCAATTCGGGAGATGTCAGCGGGAAGAAAGACAGCGTTGTTGGATATGGATCAATCGTTTTTCATAAAAAACAAAACAAGAACAGCAACCCGTTGACCTTCGGACAAAAAAAGCGATTAATTGAAATCGCCAAAGAAGCAATCCGAGGGTTCGTGGAACATGGAGAGCGATTAGACATCAAAGAAGATGACCAAAGGTTGTCCGAAAATGAGGGGGCGTTTGTTTCCGTTTATAAAAGCGGCCAACTTAGAGGCTGTATCGGAAATATCCTTGGGAACGGCCCATTGTACAATACAGTTAAGAATATGGCGATTTCATCGGCGTCTAATGATTACCGGTTTAAACCGATTCAAAAGGATGAGCTTGATTCCATTCAGATAGAGATTTCAGTCTTGTCAAAACCCCGGCGAATTAAAAATATTGATGAGATAGATTTGGGAGTGCATGGGGTGATTGTGTCAAAAGGGGATAAAAGCGGAGTGTTTCTCCCTCAGGTTGCAGATTCGACAAGTTGGACAAAGGAACAATTTTTGTCAGAATTATGTGATCAAAAAGCTGGCCTGCCGCGAGACTGCTGGAAAGATCCTCAAAAAACGATGATTGAAATCTTCACAGCCGAAGTTTTTTCGGACAAAGATGTGCGCCAGGACTAGAAATTAATCCCGCTATTTCTATGAAACTTAATTCTATATTCAACGCCCTCATCATGCTGGCTTTGTCTGTCATCTGGACTTATCTGGTCATGCAGTTTCCAGATTTTGTATTGTTTACTGTTTTTATCCCCATCGTATTGATCATTAATTTCTCAAAGAATTTGAGGTGGAGAAATTCTGCGATATCCATTTTTGTGATCCTTTGGATGTGCCTGTTTCAATACGAATCAGTCCGGACTTTTTTTCTTAATCGACACTTCCATCACAATTTTCCAAAAACTAAATTCTTGTTTCCACCGGCCGGTTGGATTATGTTTTATCAAGTGGATAAATCAGGGGCGTATTTTGAAGTTTACGGGGTTACCGGCAACCAGTCACAGTTAATCGACCCGCACGAAATTTTTAGGACACGGACGATCGGATATGACAATATTCACCGGGGAATATTAGGTTCGGTGAATAATCCGCATAATCCCGCCGTCGCCGCTCAGTTTTGTCGGTACTTAAATTACCGGTTTCCCGATTTCGACAAATTTTATGTCACCGCATCATATCATACGGATATGGTTGAAAAACCTTATGACCGCAGGCAAAAAATTCTTTATCAATGTGATAAACAATATGTCCGTTTTTAAAAAATGAGTATTTTAAAAGAAATGTGGAACAAACTATTTCTGGAAGAAAGATCTTCACTTGGATTATCCTTCTTCAGGATTGCGTGTGCCTTCACGGTTATTTCACATGTTATCCCGTCATTCTTCCATATGGAGGATAATTATTTATCAACGGCTTATAAAGAGTTCAATACCAGTTTCTTTCCGGTTTATACCGTTGAATGGATCATGGGCAGCCCTGATTGGCTCATTTGCTTTTTTGTCTGGATTTTTTGTCTTTTTAGTTTTTTCTTTCTTATCGGATTTCTATGTCAGATAAGTGCAATATTAACTACGATTGCAAGTTATTATTTCTATGCGTTAAACAGTTTTCATGTTGGAACGTTGTCCTGGGATATTTTATTGGTGACTCTTTTTTTGATGTGTCTCGTTCCATATCATGGAGACTATTTTTCGGTGGATTGTCTTCGGCGGGAGGGAGGGGGATTCAGACAAAGACGTCCCTATTTTATTCAGCGATTATTGCAATTGCAGATTGGTTTTACATTTTTCTATACGGCGCTATGGAAGATATACCCCGAGGGAAACTGGCTTGATGAGAACCCCATCTATTATTTAATGCATAAACCTCCGGCAGGGGTAACAAAGTGGTTCTTATTGAGAGACTACCTTAAAACCCAGCCAGAGTTATGTTATTGGATTGGTATTGGTATTATTGTTACCGAGCTAATGATGATATTTTTACTGTTTTGGCGAAAGACCAGAATTTCAGCCTTGTATATGGGTGTATTTTTTCATATCGTATTGATATTGACCCTTGACGTCCCGGCCACGTTTTTCTTTCTATTCCCCGCACAGCTACTTCTTTTCATTGACCCAGATAAGTTAATCCGTTGGATTGATGAAAAACAACAGTTTAATCGATCCGCCACACACCGCCCCAGAATCATTTATGATGGGAATTGTGGATTTTGTAAGGCCAGTATTAAGCGGATTGAGATTATGGATATCTTTGAGAAGTATTTATACACAAATTTCAGGCAATGCGAAGATCTTTCCCAATTACATCCGGCGCTTACAAAGGATGATTGTGAACGCCAGATTATCCTTATAGACACGTTGAATAGTTTGCATGGCGGATTTGATGTGTTCCGGAAAATATGCTTTTCCTTGCCGATGATGGCCCCACTTTTTTTTGTTTTCTATTTTCCGGGAATGGGATTTATCGGGCCGGTTGTGTACCAATGGGTTGCGCGAAACCGTTTTCGATTCTTCAAAAAACCTTCCTAGATTGATATTTTTGATCCCGTCAGGGCAAACTTACAAAAGTATCTATTTATCAAGCATTTACAAAATGTCTATTCTTCCATTATTGAGTATATGATCATATCTTAATCCTCGTCGATAATATCTTTCCAAAAAAGAAGAATTATTTTGCCTAGAAATTAATCAAAAAAAATATTGCCACAAAATTGGTTTTTGTTACGATATTAAGGTGGCTCCTTATATAAGAATAGTAGATGCTATATTACATAATATAAGTAGACGGTTACAATTAAGGCGAAGGGGGTATGGTTAATAAATCCATTGCTCAAGATGTATGGTGGGGGAACCGTTATTTTAGTCGTTTATAAACATACCGTAGTGTTGAATTATTTTTATTTAAATGTGATACCAAATAGTCATGAAAGATTGTTCAAATTATATTAGGTCAAAATCAGTAATGACAATAAGATGCATAAATTCGAAAGTTCTTGAAATGTATAATTGGTTGTTGGGGCAGAAAGCATTGAGTCATTTCGATGATGATATAAATTTTAATGGGAAATCGAGTATTCTATTCCTTCATAAAAGTATATTTGGGTTAATGAATTTAGTACCGCGTTCTTTTTTATATATAAGTAGCAGATACTTAAATTATAATAAGTGCCATGAACTAATAAAAATTAAAGAACGTGGTTCTTTAAAAATAATAAGAAGCATGTTCTATAATAATAAAAGGTGCCATCTTAACTAATGCCTAGGGCGACCCGTATAACTCAAGCAGGGGTGCTGCATCATGTCATTTCCAAGGGGAATGCCAATCAGGATATATTTCGTGATCTGGATGATTACAGGAAATACCTTTCTCTTCTAAAAGACGCAATCGTTTTCCATCCGCTTTATGTTTATAACTACGTACTTCTAAAAAATACCGTCCATCTACTTGTGGAACCCAAGCAGGATAATGCGCTTTCCAAGGCCATGGAAAGCGTTACCCGCGAATACGCAAAATATTTTAATCAAAAATATAACAGTATGGGGCATGTATTTTCAGGAAGGTTCAAAAGTTTTGCCGTACAGCCAGATCAATTCTTTCTTGCATGTAGCCGGTATATCGATTTAAACCCTGTCAATCATGAATTAGTTAAGGAACCCAAGGACTATACATTTAGTGGGTATGGTGAATTAGCCTATGGTCAGTCTGCCGATTTCGAAATTGACCAGCATGATATTTATAAGGCTTTAGGTTCTTCAGATAACGAACGGCAATTAGTTTATCGAAGTTTAATTCATCAGTATTTAGGGGCACAATTAGATCTCGATAATAGAAAAAGTGGAGTCTTAGGGTCTAAAGAGTTTAAAAGTTTAGTAAAAAGTGGAGTGAATATTAAAAATGTCAAATTTAAGAAATAAGCTTAATAAGCTGGCACTATTTTTAATAAAGGAACGTGGAACTGAAAAATTTAAAAGAACATGGTTCTAAATAAATAAAAGGTTCATGGAACATAAAGTATAAAAAGAACGTGGTACATCAGCGAATAAAATACAGACAAATACAATTGTTTGTTAAAAAAATTAATACTAAATGAAGATAATGAATAAAAAAATTAATAAAGGAATCAGAGAAATCCTCCTGGGGATCTCTCTGTCGCTGTTCTCTTTATATGTTCCTGTAATCGCATCGGCGCAATTGAATATAGAGGCCATTTTTGATTCCAGTAACGGAAGCAGCGGTCTGGACATACAAGATGTCACCAATACAACCCAAGTCTTCATTGATTCTGATGGGAACATTGTTACACGTGGATGTGTCCGTCTTGATGATGGTTTAGTTGAATGTACTTCACCGGAAACACTTATTGTAGATGGTACTTTGGGAATTGGTGTAACAGCGCCGGCCAGCGTTTTCCACGTTAATTCCAATACAGGATCCGCATCTCCGATCGTAACGGTGGAGAATACAGCCGGTGATTTCCAGATTCATGTATTTGTTGGCAATCCTGAGTCTAATGTTGTCGGTTCTCCGGGTGATCTCTGTGTTGATCCAACCGGTGGGATGGTTTATATAAAGTCTTCCGGAGCCGTAACTAATACAGGGTGGTCCGAAATTGCGACAGGTGGAGGCATGCCTCAGTGGACTCAGACCGGAACGGTTGTTCATCCGAACACAACAACGGACAACGTCGGAATTGGGGGTACATCAGAACCGTCTTCTGTTATATTTTTTGGTTCAGATGGGCGGGCTGTGTTTAATGAGCAAGGATCTGCCGTGGATTTCCGAGTAGAAGGTGATTTGAATCAAAACTTGTTATTTATTGATGGTTCAGCTGATCGAATTGGGATTGGTACGGGTTCTCCTGCGGCTGGAACGATCCTTGATTTATCCGCGACTGATGCGGCGTTACGGGTCACACGATTAAGTAATCCGTTAACAGATATCGCTACACCAAGGAACGGTATGATCGCCTACGATTCAACGGACAATGAGTTGCAGGCGTATGTGAACGGTTCATGGGTGATGTTAGCCGAAGGCGGGATGATTGATATCAGTGATGACACGAACTTAACGGCCGGGTTCGGGATCACGATAACAGGGGACACGGTCAGTGTGCAGGATATTTATGTGCAGACAGCCGGGGACTCCATGACGGGTTCATTGCAGTTTGTGGGGGTTGGGTCTGACATCACAACAGGAGCGGGAGAAGATTTAGCGTTGATGCCGGCGAGTGGACGGGTTGGTGTAGGGACAACGGCACCGGCGTTGGGAACGATCTTAGATTTAAGTGCAACGGATGCGGCGTTACGAGTAACGAGGTTAAGTAATCCGTTAACGGATATCGCGACTCCAAGGAATGGTATGATCGCCTACGATTCAACGGACAATGAGTTGCAGGCGTATGTGAACGGTTCATGGGTGATGTTAGCGGAAGGCGGGATGATTGATATCAGTGATGACACTAATTTAACGGCCGGGTTCGGGATCACGATAACGGGGGACACGGTGAGTGTTCAGGACATTTATGTGCAGACGGCGGGTGATTCCATGACAGGTTCATTGCAGTTTGTAGGGGTTGGGTCTGACATCACAA
>JBFWOS010000002.1:273905-1005389 GCA_050250375.1 Candidatus Omnitrophota bacterium | reverse complement strand
GGTCAGGCCGCATCAATCATTAAACAATTTGACGCCGCAAGAATTTAAACAGAATTTATTAAATAAAGAACGTTCTACACCGCTTCATCGTACCCCTTTGCTGGTCTAGTTTTTAGGGGAAAGGTCAATAATATGGCCCATAAGTGAAATAAAATAGTTGGCAGTGTACTTGTGATCCAATTATCAAAAATGATTAACTTTAATCAAACTAGAAAACTAATATGACCAATTTCCTCCGGACGATCCTGGCTTGCTTAATCATATTAAGTAACCTGGACGTCCGGGTTCTTCATGCCCAGGTAGCCACGATGTACACGCCGGTCACGCTGGTAACGCCTTCGATAATAAACCTTCCTGTAGTTACTTCATCTATTTTTGAAAAAGAAAAAATCATTGGATGAATCCAACGACCGGTATTCCTCATTCGTTGATTCAATAATGGATAGGTGGGGAAGTGGTAATATCCCACTTGTATTATATCCCACTATGTGTTATATTTGTAACAGCTTAGGGAGGTGAAAAATCATGACTAAAGACACAATTGTAAAAGATGATAAGTTTGAAGAGATCGCCGAAGTCAAGGTGGACTCAAAAAACCGCATTACTTTAGGAAAAGGCGGGAAATTGACCAAGGCGAAAATCTATAAACTCTACCTTAACGATATCGGACAAATCATCCTTGATCCTCAGGTTACCATTCCCGCGCATGAACAATGGCTGTTTAAGAACAAGAAGGCCAAAAAAATGGTCCAAAGCGGCTTGGACGAAGCCAAAGAAGGCCGGTTGGTAGATGCGCCGGAGGACTACTCAAAATATCTAGATGATTAATCCATGTTCAAATTAAAATTCACTGAAACGGCATTAAAAGAGTTGCAGGCTATTGAAAGCAACTCTGCCAAAAAAGGTCTTTGTAAGCAGATAAAGAAATCCCTAGGCTATCTTCAGACCAATCCCAAACATCCTTCCCTAAATACCCACTCATATGATGCCATTGAAAATCCGTTAAATCCGAAGGAAAAGGTCTTTGGGGCGTATGCCCAGAACGAAACGCCGTCTGCCTATCGGATTTTTTGGTGCTACGGATCGGACAAGAAGCAGATCACTATTCTCGCCATTACGCCCCACCCATAGTTAGCATTCTGTCTTTGCAAAAAATCGGCTGAAAAGTTAGGATAGGAGGGTGCAAAAAATTAAATTTTGGGTCTATTGATGATACTGGCAAAAAAACGTCTTGATGTTATAACGTTATAATGTTATAGTTTATCCAAAGGAGAATGATTATGATTAAACCAACCAAACGGGCGACCATTTATATTGAACCGGACCTGCACCGGATCTTAAAAATGAAGGCGGTTGAAACTTCACGTTCGGTTTCGGACCTGGTTAATGATGCCATCCGGCATGAATTGTCCGAAGATCAGGAGGACTTAAAGTCGTTTGCCGATCGGGTCAATGAACCGAGCGTATCGTATGAATCGCTGTTAAAGGAATTAAAAAAAGATGGGAAGATATAACGTCGAACTCAAACGTTCGGCCGTCAAAGAAATCAAAAGGCTTCCCGCACAGGACCTGAAAAAAATTTTAGCTGTTATTGAGCGGCTCTGCGAGAATCCCCGGCCGACCGGCTGTGAAAAACTCTGCGCGCAGGAAAAATACCGCCTGCGCTGCGGCCGTTACAGGATCCTCTATACCATTGAAGATGAGCGGCTGGTTGTTTGTATCATTAAAATCGGACACCGTAAAGATGTGTAAGGTGACGTCACCTTTTTCTTGAAATATCCCCGAACTCTGCTATTGTACCTCTATGACGCTGCTGATCGATAAACGCACCATTGAAAAATTTGATATTCCCGGGCCCCGGTACACGAGTTACCCCACGGCCCCGGCCTGGTCGGATGAGGTGAATCCGTCTGTTTACCGGGAGCGGCTCAGGGCCTTCGGCGCGTCCGGCAAGACCCTGTCTTTATACATCCATATCCCGTTTTGCGAGACGATGTGCACGTACTGCGCGTGCAGTGTGATCTTAAGAAAAAACGACCCGAAATACGGCGAGGAATACCTGTCTTACCTTTTTCGGGAATTGGACCTGATCACCCGTGCGATCGGCACCCGCAAAAAGATCCGCCAGTTCCACTGGGGCGGAGGGACACCGACTTTTTTAAACGAAGACCAGATCAGCCGGCTGTTTGAAAAGGTCAGCCGGAATTTTGAGATCGATTACGACGGGGAAATCGCCATCGAGATCGACCCGCGGACCATTGACCGGCCCAAGGTCAAGCGGCTGAAGGAACTCGGGTTTAACCGTATTTCCATGGGCATCCAGGATTTTGACGAAACCGTCCAGCGCGCCGTCAACCGCATCCAGCCCTACGGGCTTGTCAAAGATTTTTATGATTATTGCCGGGAGCTTGGTTTTCCGTCTGTTAATTTTGACCTTATCTACGGATTGCCTTTTCAATCGACGAAGAGTTTTTCCGACACGGTCCGCAGGGTAACCGAATTCCGACCCGACCGTATCGCGTTGTACAGTTTCGCTTATGTGCCGTGGCTGAAAAAACACCAGACCAAAATGGACCAGGCCTCGCTGCCGGGCGCGGATGAGAAAGTCGATATCTTTCTGCAGGCGCGTGCGCAACTGCTGGAGGCCGGTTACCAGGCGATCGCCATGGACCATTTTGCGCTCAAAGACGACGAACTGGCCGTCGCCTACCGCGATGACCGGCTGTACCGGAATTTTATGGGCTACACCGTGAAACCTGCCGACGAATACATCGGGGCCGGGGTGTCGTCGATCGGGTTTATTGAAGACGCGTTCATCCAGAACCACAAGGTCCTCAAAGACTATTACGGCGCGCTTGACCGGGACGAACTGCCGGTCGAACGGGGGAAATGTTTGTCGAAGGACGACAAGATCAGGCAGTTCACCATCAATTCCCTGATGTGCCATTTCAAGCTGGACAAGCCGGAATTTCAAAAGCGGTTCGGACAATCCTTTGATGAGTATTTTGACGAAGAGCGGGCGCACATCCAAAATTGTTTGCAAGATGGATTGATTGAAGCGGACAATCGTGTTATAAGAGTAAGTGATTTAGGAAAAATCTTTATCCGGAATATCTGTATGGGCTTTGACTTTTACCTGCGCAAGCAGAAGTTAAACGCCCGCTTTTCAAGGACGGTGTGAGCATGCAGAACAAACGTGTATACCAGCGTTCCCCCATTGAACTGGCGGCTTCCTTCGGAATCCCCGAGGACTTGCCGTATACCCAGGAGGCCACGGTGGTGAATATCTCCTCCGGCGGGTTCGGTTTTTTTACCCATGAACCGATCAAACCCGGGAGAAACATTCTTTTGTGCGTCGACCTGGAAGACGGGGCGCATTCCACGATTAAGGTCCGTTCCGTCTGGTGCAAGGCGGTGGGGGACAGCGGCCGGTTTATGGCCGGCGTTCAGATTATCGAAACCGAAGGTCCGGATTTCGAACGTTTCCTCGACTTTTACACATCACTCGTCAAAAGCAATTCCCGGGAAGTCGCCGCTTAAAAATCCGGTTTTACCGGCAGCGTTTTAATCTTTCATACAATCAGGATAACCATGTCCGAACAACCTTTATTGTTGCAGGCCTTTGAAGGCACGAATCAAACCGTACCGGTGTGGTTTATGCGGCAGGCCGGGCGTTACCTTCCGGAATACCGGGCGCTCAAGGAACGGTATTCGCTCAACGAGATGTTCCGTACACCGGAACTGGCGGCGCAGATCACCTGCCAGCCGATCGGAATTCTCGGCGTGGACGCGGCGATCCTGTTTGCCGATATCCTGACCCTGGCGCAGGGGATGGGGTTTGACATCACCTTTGACAACCAGAACGGCCCGGTCATTGACCGCTCGATTGATTTCAAACAATTGCGTGATTTTGACAATCTTGATTATGTCGCGCAGACGATCAGGCTGGTCCTCCAGCAGCTGCCCGCGAACATTCCTCTAATCGGTTTTGCCGGAGGGCCGTTTACGGTGGCGACGTACCTGATTGAAGGCGGGTCTTCCATTAATTTTACGCGCACCCTGCGGTTCATCCAGACGCAGGAACAGACCTTTCATTTACTGATGGAGCGGTTGACGGAAAATACGATCCGTTACCTGAACCTGCAGATTGAAGCCGGCGTTTCTGTGTACCAGTTGTTTGACAGCTGGGCGGGGATCCTGCGGCCGGTGGATTACGCGAAATACGTCCTGCCGTATGTCCGGCGGATTTTCACGGCGGTCAAACACCCGTCGATTTATTTCCTTAAAAACACCCAGCACCTGCTGCCGTTGATGGCGCAGTGCGGCGCGGACTTTTTGTCGGTCGACCATACGGTGGTGCTGGGCCACGAACGGGTGATCGACAACACGGACAAGGGGATCCAGGGCAATCTGTTTAACGGGTTATTGTACGCGGACGCCGAACGCCTGCGCCGTGAGGTTACGGATGTGCTCATCGGCGGACGTAAACACGGGCGGTACATTTTTAATCTCAGTCACGGCATTTTCCCGGATGTCGATCCGGATCAATTAAAACGCGTGGTGGACCAGGTGCATCAGTTTCCATGGATTTCAAAATGAACGAAACCGTAAAGAAAAATATTGTGGTCATCGGCGGGGGGATCAGCGGGCTGTCCACCCTGCATTATCTGAAGAAGAAATATCAAGACCGGCCGGATGTTTCGATCAAGTTGTTTGAGAAGAAAGCCGCGGCCGGCGGTGTGATCCATTCCCAAAAGGAGGCCGACGCCATTTTTGAAACAGGGGCGGGCAGTTTTCTCAACCAGCAGCCGCTGACCTTTGAACTGGTCCGGGAACTGGGGATGCAGGACCAATTGGTGGAGGCCTCATCGGCCATGAAAACCCGTTATCTGTGTATCGACCAGAAATTGTATCCCGCGCCGGTATCGCCGTTGAAGCTGGCCGGATTTCCTTTTCTTTCCGTGAAAGACAAGTTCCGGCTGATGGCGGAACGGTCGGTCAAGCCGGGGAATAACCCGATGGAGACGGTGCATAAATTTGTCAGCCGCCGGTTATCGGCGAAATGGGCGGATTTATTGGCCGACCCTATGGTCAGCGGGATTTACGCCGGGGACGCGAAAGAGATCATCTTTAAAGACGCGTTTCCGAAATTATACGGGTATGAGCAGATGTACGGATCGGTATACAAGGGATTGTCGCAACAGCGCAAGATCGATCCCCAGAAACACGCGCTGTATTCTTTGCGCGACGGCATGGGCGCGCTGACCGGCGCGTTGTCCCAGAAATACCGGGATGATATCATTTTGTCCCAGGAGGTTGAGTCGGTTGTTCAGGAAATCGGCCAGCCGTATTTTCTGCAGACCGGCGAGATGATGTATCCGGCGGATGAAATATTTTTGACTGTACCGGCGTACGCCGCGGGGAATATCTTAAAACGGATGGACCCGGCGCTGGCGTCGTGCCTGCATGAGATCAAATACGCGCCATTGGCCGTGATCGGGTTTGTCTGTTCCAAGAATGATTTTATCAACCGGCCGCAGGGTTTTGGTTATTTGAAACCGTCCAGCCAGAAGAGCCCGGTGCTGGGTGTTTTATTTGAAGACCAGGTCTTCCCCAACCGCAGCCGTCCGGACCAGTGTCTGCTGAGGCTGATGATTGGGGGGATGCACAACCTGCATATCCTTAAATATTCTAAAGAAGAGCTGATCGCCGACGCGCGCGCCGAACTGATCCAGACCCTGGGATTCAAGGGGGAGCCGTTCCATATTTTCTTCAAGGCGTGGAGCAACGCCATTCCGCAATATGACCTGTACCGCCACCGGGCCAAGGCCAGGATCGAGTCCGCGCTCAAACAGCACGGCAACCTGCACATCACGGCCAACTACTGGGACGGCGTATCGGTCAACGACTGCATCCGTAGCGCACAGCAAACGGTGCTCACGTCTGAAGTCTAAATTGAAAAAATTAGCGCAGTAAATAAAAATTACAATTGTAATTACAAAAGTAATGTGATATATTTGATCCATGAAGGATGTACGCTGGAGTTCTGTTAAGAATAAAGAATTGTACGAAACACGTAATATTACGTTTGAGCAGTTAATTGCATCTAAATTCATCGGTATTGAAAAACATCCAAAGAAGCAGAATCAAAAGATTATGTTGTTTGATTTAAGGGATATATTTGGGTTGTGCCGTATGTTGAAGAAGATCAATATTATTTTTTAAAAACAGCATTTCCGAACCGGAAATATACCAGGAAATATCTCGGAGGAAAAGACGATGAAAAAGGTTAAATTAAACGCGGAAGAAAAAGAGATCTCTGATGCCATTGATCAGGATGTCTTTGTGCCGGTTACGGGCAAACAGTTAGAAGATGTGGCCGATGCGATCGCGTCAAGGAAGAAAGATTCCTCATTAACGATCCGGGTTAACAGCCGGGATATCAGCCGGATTAAGAAAATGGCGGCGAAGAAGGGGATAGCGTATCAAACTTATATTGCCGAAGTCATCCATCAAGTCGCGGAGTCATTAAATCCGTAAACAGTTGTAATAATCAGATATTTTAGAGATGAAGCATGAATAACCATCAATGGTTACTACGCCCTTAGTTGTTTTTCGGCGTCGATCACATCGCGGTTGATTTTCTGAATGGCGGCGTAGGCGCGGGTTTTCAGAGCATCGTTTAAAGGGCCTTCAGTCATCTCTTTGAGCAGTTGAATGGCCATGCGGAAATATCGGACGATCTCGCCTTCGTCGGCGGGGGATTTCTCAAGGATCTGCGCGAACGATTCCCCTTTGATCCAGCCTTCCATGGCGCCGGACAGATGGTAATGGCAGGCCTTGCTGTAGGGTTTGATCTTAAAGGAATTTTCCGCATGCAAAATAGGAAAGATAATATCATTGGTGACCCGCTGCAGGCGCTTCGCGTTTTTACTGAGCCGCGGCCGTCCGGCCCCTTTGCGGGGTTCATACACCGCGGAAACAGCCAGCACAGCCAGGTCTGTCACACTTAACTCCTCCAGGATTCCTTGTTCGAATAATTCCCCCATCAATGTTTCATAACCGTAAACCTGGGCGGCAAACGCGCCTTTTAAGGTGATTTTGTTTTTGCGGATATGACCCAGCTGTTTTAAAAGTTTCACCTTCGCCAAAAGCAGGTCCATGGCCTTGCGCCGGTTCGCGGATTTCTGCTGATAGAAATGCAGGGAGTAGGGATAGACGTCATACAGTTTTTCCTGGTGGCGCTGGTACAGGTGCAGGATGGTGGCGTAAGAGGTGTTGAAGCGCGACACGACCTGTTCCGGTTCGCCGTAGAGCATGCGTTCCAGTTCCTCGGGAGCGACCATCAGCGGATTGACCCGGCAGAACACAGAGCCTTTCTCATCAATTCCCCGGCGGCCGGCGCGCCCGGCCATCTGAAAGAAATCACGCGTTTTCAGCGCACGGAAAGAATCCGCGTAGATTTTGCGCAGGTCGTCAAACACAACGGTCCTGGCCGGCATATTGATCCCCAGGGCAAAGGTTTCCGTGGTGAAGATCACCTTGATGAGTTTGGTGGTAAAGAGCTGTTCGACGACTTCTTTCAAGGTCGGCAGCATGCCCGCGTGATGATAGGCGATCCCTTTTTCAATGAGCGGGCGGATGTCATAGGTGCTGGATTCGTGGGCGATGTCGTATTTGTCAACCAGCCGGCTGAACGTATTTTTAATATTTATGGACTCTTCGCTGTTTAAAAAATTAAAATCCTGCAGGTTCCGGGCCAGTTCTTCGGTGCGCCGCCGGCTGAACACAAAATAGATGCAGGGGAGCAAGTCCCGGTCAGTCAGATGCCGGAGGAGCGTCACCGGATTATTCGGGATGCCCGCGTAGCTGTCTTTTTGATACCGCTGCCAGCGCGGGACCCGTTTGGAGACGGCGCGCATGGTCTTTTGGACCCGGGTGAGGTCTTCATAGATTGTGTTTTCACACTGAAAGTAAAAGTGCAGCGGCACCGGACGTTCATTTTCGATCACCACCTTGACCGGCCGCCCGTGCAGGTCTTCAATCCATTTGGCCAGCTGTCTGATATTGGGGATCGTCGCGGATAGACCCAGGACTTTCATGTGGTCCGGAAGGAACATGAGGGATTCCTCCCAGACGCTGCCCCGTTCCATGTCATCCAGATAATGCAATTCGTCAAAGATGACCCAGGCGTAATCCGCGATATTGGAATGCTCCTCGATGATTTTATTGCGGAAGATCTCCGTGGTCATGATCAGCGTGGGGGCCTGGGCATTGATGGTGACGTCACCCGTTAATATCCCGACCTTGTCCGGATAGAGCGCGGAAAAGTCCCGGTATTTCTGGTTGGAGAGGGCTTTAATGGGCGCGGTATAGATCACTTTGGAACCCTGCTTTAAGTAGGTATTAATCACATGTTCGGCGATCACGGTCTTGCCCGCACCGGTAGGCGCGGCGACAATGACCGAATGTCCCTGGTTGATATGCTCAATGGCCCGTTTCTGAAAAGGATCGTATTGCATGCATTCATTATAGGGCGAAGAAACCGGGATGCAACTTAAACAGCATCAGTTTGAAAATACACGTTTTTTGGGGGAGGGGACAGTTCATCAAAAGGAACAAAATAAATTAAGCAGAACAAATAAAGCCGCTTCTAATCTGAAATTGAATGGTCCGGTGTTTCTCCGGACATTTTCGCGCTGGCGACCAGGGTGTTGTCATCCTTAACAAACGACGCGTTAAAGCTGATGTCCACGTTTTCGCCCACAATGGCCTTGCCGGTTTCCATCAGTTCATTCCATTTTAAACCATAATCAAATCGATTCACAGATCCTGTAGCGGTTAATTCCATACGGGTGGTACCATTCGCCAGTGTTTTTACGCCGACATATTTGGCGGTTAATTCCACGGATTTGGTGACCCCGCGGATGGTCAGGTCGCCCTTAATGGTATAAATGTTCGGCTGATTGGTCTTGGTGATCGTGGTGCTTTTAAAGACCATTTCCGGATATTTTTCTGCGGCAAAGAAATCCTGGCTGTACAAATGTTTGTCCCGGTCCTGGTTGCCGGTATAAATGCTGTCGATGCGGACAATGGCTTCCAGTTGGGCGCCCGTTAAATCCTGATTGGGCGTGACCAGCCTGCCTTCAAAGGTTTTGAATTTGCCTTCCACCTGGGAAAAAATGAGGTGTTTGACCTTAAAATTGACCGAAGAACGGCCGGAAGCGACATTCCACTGTTCCTGGGCCATGGCTTGTGCGGCCCAGATTCCAAGGATGAATAATAAGAGGATGATTGTTTTTTTCATGATATTCTCCGTTTTTTTCAAGAATTCAATAAAAAAGCCTATGACCAAAACGTCATAGGCAAAAAAATAGGCCTTTAACTGTTTCGGCAACCGGCTGTCCTAACCTTTAGGACCCTATGGCTTTGCGTCACCAGGTCACCCTGGTTTTGCCTTTGTCGTTCAATAAAAGAACCTGAAAATATATCTGAATTAAATATATACTATATATGAAAAATGGCAATAGCGAAGCTTAATTTTGTGAAAACACTTTCCCGGGGGCTGGAGCGGAAAAAAGAGGCGAAATGGTCAAAATTTCCATTGAAATTCCACCCGTCCGCCTGATTTGTACTCGTCTCGGTCCGGAGGGTCTGAATCCCTGTTCTGATCATAAAGGATAAAGCTGTCCATACGGACGACACCTCTTTGGCCAACCGCCATCTGGTAACGCAGGCCGGGACCGATGGCCCGCTGGCCTTCGTCTTCGGTTGAATACCGGCCGGAGAGCTCCAGGATCAATTGGCGGCGCGCTTCCTTAAAAAACATCTGGTAACCCAGACTGCCGCCAAAGGCGTCATCTGCCGCGTTGCTGAGCGGCGCGGAATACCGGCCCAGGCCGACCGCTTCAAACAGGATACCGGTCTGTCCCAGCGGTCCGCCGGCTAAAGGATCGCGGGAGGCGGAACGGAAATGATCAAAGGCCCGGAACCCGGTCAAATAAATATGATTGTGACTGCCGGTCGGACTGAACGATATTTCACTGAATAAAAGGAGACCGGCGCTGTTGTGTTCGGTCTCCTGATGGATCGGGGCAGAACCCAGGACGCGGAAGGTTGTATTGTATTTTCCAATCCGCTGGATGGTTCCCAGACCCGCGAAGAAACCGTCGCCCGCGGCATCATTAGCGCTGACGTAAACGGCATCCAGTTCCAGGGTGGACGTCCGGTAATCCGCTTCGTTAAACAGCCCGAACAATTGTGAACTTTTTTCATTGCTGGATAAATTATTCCGGTTCAGTTCATTCGCGCCCCAGACAAACGTTGAGCGCAGGTTCACGGTTTCATCCGGTTTTAGATTGATCTTGGAAATCCCGACGGCGTCGATATTGTCGTTAATCAGCATGCCCTGTTGAAAATTGATCGGCTGGCGCCCGATGGCCAGACCGTAGTCCAGCCCTTTTGAATCCGTTGGGTCCAGATTCGGGAATAATTCGCCAAAGTCACCTTCAAAGAACAGGGTGGAGACGTAGAAATTGGTTGCGTCATTATATTGATCATCCTGACCGGGGGAGGAGAACGTGTATCCGGTAAACTCGCCGTTGCGGTCCAGAAAACGCACGCCCGCCAGAATTCGTTCTGTGCGCGTAAAATACAAATTTCCGTAAAGGTCGAAGCGGTTGACCCATTCCGAGACGTCATCCTGTCCGTTATAAAAAGTCTGGACGGCGGTGCGGTAATTTCCCCACATCAGGAACGACGGCTGCCAGACCGCGCCGGTAGGGATCTCAAACCCCTGCTGGATCGGGCCGGTTTGAAGCAATTTGTCTCCGATCTCCAGGATCAGCGCGGGCGGCTGGGGGATGTTTTCCACCTGGGGGATTACTTCATCGGTGATCCGGCTTGTCTCCTTTTCCGAAGCACAGGGGGCGAGAGTCCCGAGCTGAAACCAGACACAGAAGAATAGCGTTAATGGAAATTGTTTTTTGACAAAGGATCTCATCGGGCACAAAAAAAGAAATGGACGGTTAATCATTTTTATCAATAACCCCTGGTTCCAGCAAAACATTGCGTTCCCACAAGACCTGATATCCCTTCACAACCGCGTCGGCCACTTCACGCGGGGACATGCCGTAATCAAAGCCGACATCCTGGATTTCATAAACCAGGTTTACCGGCACCATCCCGGCGATCAGTTTAACGGTCGCCTGATAAGGGCCTTCGCTGCCGGAGAGATCGTCCGCGTTGACTTTATATTTGGCCCAGGAGTTTCCTAGCGGCGGGATTGTCCGCCGGTGTTTTCTTGAATCCGCCGGACGTCCGGTCAGAAACGTGGCATGCACCGGAGGTCTGATAAAGGGAAGGGGGTCGGCGGATGAATTGACCGCCAGGACCTGTTCGCGATCACCGCCGCGGATCGTACGCACCAGAAACTTTGACTGCAGACTGAACAGGTAAGGGTCGCGTTTGAGTTCCCCGTTATGGACATAAACCGAATGCAGGTCACGCAAGTCGCCGTTCGGATCGAGGTCGCCGGATTTGAAAACGACCTTGCCGTTTTTGTCGGTCACCGTCACCTCCAGGTAAACCACCCGTTCGGCGTCAAAACCGGTGGGGACATTGTGCCCTTCGGTTGCGTTCTGCACTTCAACCTGGAATCTGATTTCCTTATTGGTCATTTTATCGACCCGAATATCCCCCAGCTGATATCCGTTCTGGAGCAATTGTTTTCGTTTTTGGGAGGCGAGTTCCAGGAGTTCCAGGTTTTCCTGCAGGACTTCCCGGGCCTCGTAACGGGCATCGGCATCGGTCCAGGGTTCGGGAAATTCCTGGTCGGGCGTTACGGTATCTTCAAACTCGTCGGTCCCCCAGCCGGCCGTGAAATTGAATTTGAGCCACTGGTTCAGGGCCGCGATTTCCGTCACCGCGGAATTATGGGGGTAAAGCGCCGGGTGGACAACGGAATAGTCCGGTCCGACGAACATGTGATCGGTTTTTTGCCGGGGTTTTGTCGGGATTCCCCCCACGATCGCCGCCGGCATCTCTTCATAACCGGAAGGGATCCCCGGGACTTTGCCCATATGACAATCCTGGCAGGAAATTCCCTTTTGGGCCGCCGGTGATGATTTATAATCGCTGAACGCCTCTTCCAGGCGAAAGCCGGTCACGTGATTAACATCATGACAGCTCCCGCAGAAACCGGCGGTTGTAATCTGGTAAAATTGTTTTGCTTCGCGGTGGATGGGGCGGCCGTCTTTCACCGGTTCGGTGACGACATCAAATTCACCGCTTTCAATCACGCGTTTGACTTCATCTCCGTCAAACGGACCGTACACGGGCTCAAAGATATTTCCTTTTTTGGGTGTAAACCTTGCGCTGACCTTGCCGTAAGGCAGGTCGCGCCGGTGGCAGACAATACACGATATGCCTTCATACGACACCTGAGAACGCTCCAGATTGGAAGTAAACAACGGTTCGTGTTCAGCCATACCGACCGGCGTGTGGCAGCGGATACAGAAATCCCCGTTGGTCCCGTTGGTCAGTTTGGTGATTTTCGCCTGCATGGAATTAAAGACCGGGCTGACCTGGGCATAGGCATGCGGAGAGACCGACCATTCCTTGTAATGAACTGGGTGGCAGGCCTTGCATTGCTGGGCGGACGGGAACGGGTCACTCTCGTACAAGAATTCGTGGACGTCTTTGCCGGTTTCCTCGGCAAAGCTGGTTGTGTTCCAAACCGCAAGGCCACCCGCCATCGTGAATATAAGAATAAGCGTTAGGAAGTAAGGGGCATTCTTTTGCATAATCGTCTTCATGGAAGTAAATTATATTTATTATATTATTTCTAAAATATTTGTTAATAAGTATTTGGAATATTTTTTGTGTTAAAAATGAGACAGGATTTATGCCTGATTTTTAAGTTTTTGCCGCTGAAGGTAAGCCAGGACTGCGGCAATTACAGCCATTCCTCCGGCGACGCTGAGGGATATTCCCAGACTCATCTCAGGGTTTGTGTATGAATGGCGGGACGGGTTCATGATCCGAATGACCGGTTCCAAACCGCCGAAAAACGGCGAGGGCGCCAGCAGAAATTTGTATACGACGGAATCTTGGATGATTTTTTTGGTGACGAGACCGAAGACCGGAATCAGGACCCAGAAAATGATGATGATCGTCCAGGCAATGCCCTTTTTGTTATGGTACCGGCTGAGCTGATAAAACTCCAGAAACGAGGCAAAGAATATCACATAACTTAAGACCGTTGCGGTGGCCATGACGGCCGAGAGGGTTTGAATTTTAAAGTATATATAAAAGAAACTCAGGGTCACCGTAGCAATAAAACAAAAGACCACCAGCCACATCCCGTTGCTGCTGGAATTATCCGCTGAATTTATTTTGGAAAGATTCAATTTTTTGGCCCGCCGCAGGCCCCGGATGAAACTGAGATAGTTCGGTGTCGCCAGTATGGCCCCGCCGATCCCGAACGTTAAAATAAAATAAAGCAAAAATCCGACGTGATGCGCGGTCGAATAATATCCGTCTTGTCCCATCAGCAGGATCGATACGAAACTGCCGGTAAAAAGGATAAACGTGTAAAACGTGGCCAGCAGGGTTTGGGGTTTGGAAAAAACGGGCTGATCCAGATTCGAAAACCTGCGGCCGATCCCAACCAGGCACAAGGCCGTAAACGGAATCTGGACCATCAACTGGAACAGGAGCGGGTTAAGTTTTGTCCCGAAGAGCATATAAAGTAATTCTCTGGAATGCCGCTGGTAGTACCCGCCGTAATCCGGATTTTCAACGCCCTTGATGACGAGGTCAAACAGGCTGTAGGCCGGCAGCCAGGTCAATTGGTTGAAAAAACTCATTTTATTGTAAATCAGGAGTTGACCAAGGATATACACACCGATGAGGATCACGAACGGTCCGGCCTTGTTTTTAAGCGGGTGACGGGAAATGCCGATCAGTGAAAAAATCGTCTGGTAAAAAAGCCCGCAAACCGCCAATTGAAGATTAAATTGAAGCACCGCCCACAGCGGGATATCCATGAGCAGGGTTAGGATCAGTTCAATAAAAAAAATACCGATAAAGACCCACCATTCCAGGGAGGTTGATCCCAGCACCAGCCCGGCAATCTGGTTGCGGCGAGGGGTGGGGGAACTGCGGTGAAAATCGACGGTGCCGCTCGTACGTTCGCGCGCGGCCATTTTATAGGCGTTGACACAGCCGAATAAAAACAGGACGATGCCCTGCAGGATCGACAGATCAAGCAGGAATTTTCGCGCCCAGGGCAGCAGGATCCGTTCCGTTTTATAAGAATTTCCCTGCGGGATGTAATTGTAAACGTATGTCTCGTTTAAAAAAGCGCTGACAAACAGGATGATGACAATGATGGAGATCAGGGTGACGGCCGAGGTCACGGCCGAAAACCGGTTGCGTTCCCGCCAGCCCTGCAAAAATAAAGGATTGTTTTTCAGGTCAAAGAGGGTCATGACACTTCCTGGGCTCCGATTTTAAAAAATATATCTTCGACGTCATCTTCTTCACAATAAAAGTCGCAGATCCCGGTTTCCAGCAAGGCCAGCTGGGAGAGGATCCAGGCGGCGTCTTCTTTCGTCCCGTTGAACAGGCAGTAAGTTTCCGTGGCGGATTTGCTTTCCACCGCGGAGCAGTGTTCGGAATTGTTTAAAAAATTTAAGATTTTCTGATGGTTGTGGCTGTCTTCGGAGACCTGCCGGATGCGCAGGTGTTTGGTGGAACCGATCCTGGCCCGGATATCATCGATGCTGCCGGAGACCACCATTTTGCCTTTTTCCATAATGCCGACGGCGTTGCAGAAATCGCTCAGTTCCGTCAGGATATGGCTGGAGATGATGATTGTTTTTTTCTCGGCGGCCACGGCCTTAAGGATGTCACGCATGTCCTTGCGCGCTTTCGGGTCCAGGCCGCTGGCCGGTTCATCCAAAAGAAGGACCTTGGGGTCATGTAATAATGTTTTCGCCAGGACCAGCCGCTGGCGCATCCCGCGCGACAGGTCACTGATAAAGGTATGATATTTTTCCATCAGGTTAACGCGTTTGAGCCAATGATTGATTTTTTCCGGACGTTGGTCATGCGGGATCAGGTACGCGGCGGCAAAGACATCCAGGTATTCCCAGACCTTCAGGTTTTCATAAACGGGCGGGAAATCCGGCATGTACCCGAGGTTCTGCAGGGCCTTTTCATGTTCGAGTTCAAGGTCAAACCCGGCGATCTTGATTTCACCGTACGTCGGTTCAATGATCCCGGCCAGGGCCTTGATGGTGGAGGTTTTTCCGGCGCCGTTGGGGCCGACCAATCCGTAGATCTGGCCTTCACGGATCTCCAGATCAAGATCATTCACGGCGTTTACGTCTTCATAATCAATCCGCAGGGATTTAATGCTGATCATAGGAACTATTATAATATAGATCAGGAAAAAAACCATTTTCTTGTCTTAAATAATTGCTTGTATTTATAATAAAAGTTTATAAAATGGATGAAACGCATGAACCTATCCATGAAATTAAAAACCGCATTTATCCTTTGTCTGATCGTTGTCTCAGCCGTTTCTTGTGAAAACCGGCGGCTGGTCCGTGTCTATGAAGAAGTGACGACAAATCCGGAACCTCCGGTGATGAAAAATCCGCACGGTTCCATGCCGATGAACAGGGGGATGGATTTTCAGGCCCAGGATCCGGCGATGCAGGCCATGCTGACGAATTCGGTTGCCGGGATTAATTTGACCTGGACTGTTCCCGCCGGCTGGACAGAACAAAAAGGAACGGGCATGCGCTTGGCCACGTTTACGACCTCAGGTGAGAATCCGATTGACTGCAGCGTCGTTTCCTTAAGCGGGCCTTCCGGCGGGCTGGAGGCCAATGTCAAACGCTGGCTGGGCCAGATCGCCCTTGATTTACCGGATGAGGAATTTGAAACGTTTATGTCCGCCCAGGAAACATTTGTTTCAGCCGGGCAGCTTAATATCCGCTTGATTGATTTTCGTCCGTTGTATCCCTTTAAAGATGATCTCCAGCCGAGCATTGTGGCCGGCATTATTGAACTGGAGCAGCAGACCGTCTTTATCAAATTGACGGGTTCCCTGCGGGCGCTTAACGTTAACCAGGAAAAATTTAAGGACCTGCTGATGTCTTTAAAAATGTCTGATGAGTAGTATGTATGACCGATTGAAGAAATCTCCTTTATTAAAAATAATCGCTTCCATCAGGATTACCGTCATCTGTCTTTTCCTTTTATTTGTCCTGACCTTCTGGGGTACGGTCGCGCAGGTGGGCGAGGGGCTATACCTGGCCCAGGAGAAATATTTTCATTCCTGGTATTTTCTGGTTTTTAATTTTCTGCCGTTTCCCGGCGCCCAGCTGGTCTTGTGGGTGCTGTTTTTTAATCTGTGTGCCGTTTCCATCACCCGCTTTGTTTACCGCTGGTCGCATATCGGAATCCTGATTATTCATCTTGGGTTATTAACTTATTTTGTGGCTGCCTTTGTCACCCTGCACCTGGTGGAAGAATCCAGTATGACCCTGCGGGAAGGAGAAGGGAGCAACGTCGGACAGGCGTATCATTTTTGGGAAGTGGCGGCCTGGACGGATGATCAACCCGGCCGTAAAAAAGTCTTCGCGTTTGACCTGGCCGGGATTAAGCCGGGGGAAGTTCTGACCTTTGATGAATGGGACATAGAGACGGCGGTCAAACTGTATTTTAAAAACGCCGAGGCCTATGTCGGGAAAAATACGGAAGAATCAGGTGTCCGTAATGCATCGGGTATCCACGAACTGGCCGCAATCCCGGTCAGTATCGAGCCCGAAAAGAATTTTCCGGGGATTATTCTGGATATCAGGCATCAAGGGCAGAAAAATTCCGATGTCCTGCTCTTTGGAAAAGAATCAAGACCGACCAGGGTGGAGATCAACGGTAAATTTTTGAATTTTCAGGTGCAGCGCAAACGGTATGCCCTGCCGATCACAGTCATTTTAAAAAAGTTTGAGATGGAACAGCACCCCGGCACGGAGATCGCGCGCAGTTATAAAAGTTATGTCACGGTTGAACACGGGGGCGCCCAACGGGATGTCGAGATTTATATGAACCACCCGTATCGGTACAAGAGTTACACATTTTACCAGGCCTCGTATTCGGTGGATACCAACGGACAGATGCGTTCGACTCTGGCGGTGGTGAGTAATTCCGGACGCTTACTTCCTTATATTTCCAGCCTGGTCACGTTTGCCGGCCTGGCGATCCATTTTTTGCTGATGGCCTTTAAAAGGCGGAAAAAATGAAAAGCATATTCCAAACGGTAAAAATTTTTCTGATTGTTCTTTTGTTATCACTGAAGACGGCTCAGGCCCAGGACATCTGTCCGATTGCCAAGGGTGTCCCGTCGTTAAATGAATTTCAGAAGATTCTGATCCTGGATCACGGCCGGATCAAACCGCTGGATACTTATGCCCGCAGCATCCTGCTGCAGTTTTCCGGACGCAGCACGTTTCATAAAGAACCGGCTGTCCAATGGCTGGCGATGGTTTTATTTGACCCGACCCGGGCCAGGGAGAACCAGATTTTCCTGATCAATAACCCCCAGATTGTCGAGTCGCTGGGGATTGAACCAGATGAACACCGGCGCTACACTTTTTCACAACTGGAGGAAAAATTTGAGACGCTCCAGCGGCTGGCCATGGCCGCGGCCGGTATTGATCCGAAAGAACGCGATATCGTTGAGGCTGAACTGATCCGTGTTTATGAAAATGTCCGTCTGTATTCAAATTTGTCGATCAGTTTTGCCTTTGTCCTGCCGCATCCTGATTTCACTGTTAATAATCCTGAACTCAAAAAGATGATGGGCCTTGCCGAGCCGATTCAGGTTTTTAGTTATCTGGACATCGCCCTTAAGGCCGATGTGCTGCAGAAATTGGCGCAGCCGCTGGAACGCCTGGAACAGTCCCGGTGGTCCGACCAGCAGCGGGAGGTCGTGATGCTGGCCGCCCATTTGTTAAAATGGTCCATGACGTATACCGGGATGCCGTTTCAGATCATTCCGTCGTATCTGGGGAATGACGAAGACTGGTACAGCCCGTGGGATACCATGATCACCGGGTTGAGGGATCCGAACGGACGCAAAGAACTCATTTTACTGCAGAAAATGCTGGAGGACTACTGGCATGGGCGCGGCCTTGAATTTGATTTAGCCGTAAGAGGATATCAGAGTTCTCTTAAATCCCGGGCCGGGGAATTATACCGGGACAAAGTCGAGCGTTCAAATCTGGAGCTGCTGTACAACCGCTGGAATTTATTTTTAAACGCCAAGATTATTTATTTTGTTACTTTTCTGGTTTTTGTCATCGGGTTGATTGTTTCCATGTCCTGGGTTTACCGGCTGGCGTGGATTCTTTTGTTATCCGGCTTCGTCTGCCATGTCGCCGGATTGGCCATGCGGGTTGCGATTTTGCAGCGTCCGCCGGTATCCAATTTATTTGAGACGTTTATTTTTGTGGGTGCCATCAGCGTGTTGTCAGGGATTATCATCGAGAAGGCGACTAAAAATTGGCTGGGGATTGCTGTGGCCGGTATTGCCGGATATATTTTCCTGAGTATCTCCGATAAATTCGCGGCTGAAGGGGACACCCTGCAGATGCTGGTGGCTGTCCTGAATTCCAACTTCTGGCTGGCGACCCACGTGACCACGATTACCGTCGGTTATGCCGGCACATGCGTTGCGGGGATTGTCGGGCATGTGTATTTACTGCAGGCGATCTTTAAATCAAAGGATAAAGAATTGCTGCGTTCAACGCATCAGGTGCTGATCGGAACGTTAGGGTTCGGCCTTACGTTCGCGTTTTTGGGAACAAACCTGGGCGGGATTTGGGCGGACCAGTCCTGGGGGCGTTTCTGGGGATGGGACCCAAAAGAGAACGGGGCTTTAATGATTATCCTCTGGACGGCGATTCTGTTTCATGCCAAAATTGGAAAATTGATCGGGCCGCTGGGACTGGCCGTCGGCAGTATCCTGGGCATTATCGTTGTGATGTGGGCCTGGTTCGGTGTAAACCTCCTGAGTGTCGGGCTGCATTCCTACGGATTTACGTCCGGACTCGCCACAAACCTGATGATTTATTTAGCGGTCCAGCTGTTATTCTTAATCGCCGCGTATCCGGCGGCCAAAAAGAAATTGAGGACGACATGATTACAATCTCCGAAGCCGACCTAATAATTGAAAAAGCCGTTAAACCGTTTCCGGTTGTTGAACAGCCATTGCTGAAATCCTACGGCGCTGTCCTGCGGGAAGACATCACGGCCGACCGGGATATGCCGCCGTTTGATAAATCCCTGATGGATGGGATCGCGATCCGGATGGAATCGTATAACAAAGGGAACCGCCGGTTTTTAGTGGAAGGCACACAATCAGCCGGAATTCCGGCACTGCCATTAAAGTTTGGCGATTCCTGCACCGAGATCATGACCGGGGCCGTCTTATCGCAGGGGTGTGATACGGTCATTCCGATTGAAGAGGTCACGATTGAGGAAGGCAAGGCGCTGGTTAAAGACGGATTAACACTAAAGAAATTGCAGTTCATCCGTCCGAAAGGCGCTGATCATAAACAAGGTGTAACGTTACTCCCGGGCGGAAGTGTTCTGGGGCCGGTCCAGATCGCAACAGCCGCGGCCGTCGGCGCGGCCGTCGTTAAAGTCAGCCTGAAACCGAATGTGGCGGTCATTTCCAACGGGGACGAACTGGTCGATATTGACGGGCCGCTTGAACCCTATCAGATCCGAAAATCCAACTCCTATTTTATCCAGGCCGCTCTGAGAAAAACCCAGCTGTTTGACGCGGACCTGTTTCATTTTAAAGATAATCTGAAAGTCTTGAACCGGCAGATCGGGGCGATCCTGGAACGGTATGATGTTTTGGTTCTTACCGGCGGGGTATCCATGGGGAAATTTGACCTGATTCCGCGGGTGATGGAGGAATTAAAGGTGCGGGTGTTGTTTCACAAGGTCCAGCAGAAACCCGGGAAACCGTTCTGGTTCGGGGTTTCCGCGGATGGTAAACCAGTGTTTGCCTTGCCGGGCAATCCTGTTTCAACACAGATGGGTACCTACCGGCATGTGATCCCCAGCCTGCAAAAGGCCCTGGGACTTGTTCCCCGCCGGGAATTTGTCACTTTGACGGAAGAATTTCAGCCCGATACAAAATTGACTTTTTTTTGTCCGGTCAAACTCGAAGAAATATCCGACGCCCGGTTATCCGCGCGTCCGCAAACATTTAAGGGTTCGGGGGATTTTGCCTCGCTGGCCGGATCAGACGGATTTATCGAGATCCCGCAGAATACCCAAGCCGTTCAATCCGGGGATGTCGTCCGGTTTTACCGGTGGTGAACATGAAAACAGTCCATATCAAATATTTTGCCCTGCTTAAAGAAGAACGCGGCCTGAACAGTGAAACCCTTCAGACCGACTGCCTGACGGTCCAGGATTTATACGGTTTTTTAAAATCAAAACACCAGTTTAAATTGTCGATGGATATCCTGCGTGTTTCTGTGAACGGACAATACGTCCACTGGCAGACGCATATTAAAGAGAACGACGAGATTGTTTTTATTCCGCCGGTGGCCGGAGGATGAGGATGAAACTTTTCCGGTTAATTTTGTTATTCTTCTTTATTGCGTTTCCGTTCCAGTCGGCCCGGGCAGATACGGATTGTGAAATGGATACTCCCTGCAGTGAAGACGTCTCTGACCTGAAGGCTTTCACGGTCACGGAGATCAGTTACGAAGAGATGGTGCGTTTATACGAATCAAAGGAAGCGTATTTTTTGGTTGATGTCCGTCCCCAGCAGAATTATGAGTACGAACATATTAAAGGGGCCCTGAGTTTGTTTGTCGTCCAGGCGAACGCGCAAAAGATCAACGAATTTCTCCCTGACAAAAATGCCAAGATTGTCGTTTACTGCAGCAGCCGTTCCTGTCCGATGAGTTATCACGCCGCCCAGCATTTACAGAAATTAGGATATACGAATGTTCTCAACTACAAAGGCGGGATCGGGGAATGGCGGCTGTTTAAACAACCGACGGAACGCACAACGATCCAGGAAAGTCCGACAGCCCCATGACGACGCCGATCTTGAGAATCGGACACCGCGGGGCCCAAGGGTACGCTCCCGAGAATACCTTAAAATCAATCCGTAAAGCAATTGAATTGGGCGTGGATATGATTGAGGTTGATGTGCATTCCTGCCGGACTTCAGAGATTCTGGTTATCCACGATGAGAAACTTGAACGGACAACCAACGGGTCAGGTTATGTCCGGCAGAAGACACTGGCGTATATTAAATCGCTGGATGCTGGTGAAGGGGAACAGGTCCCGACGTTGACCGAGGTGCTGGACCTGATCGATAAACGGGTCGCGCTTAACATTGAATTAAAAGGAAAGTATACCCTTAAGCCGGTTTTAAAGATCATTGATCATTATGTACATGCGAAAGGCTGGGCGTATGAACATTTTATTGTTTCCACGTTCATGCGCAAGAAACTCAAGCGGCTGGCGAAACTGCATCCGAAGGTCAGGATCGGAGCCCTTTTGGCCTATCATCCGTTTGGATTTATTAAATTCGCGAAACGGATCAAGGCGTTTTCGGTTCATCTCAACGCGAAACTGGCCGATCCGAAAATAATCCGTGAAGCCCAGAAAAACGGTCTGAAGGTTTATGTCTGGACTGTGAATGAAAAAGAGGATATTGAACGTTTGAAAAAAATCGGTGTTGACGGTATTTTTTCCGATTTTCCCGACCGTATCCGCGAATGAAATGTTTGCCCTTTGGGCCGATTAGTGCTATAATCGGCGAAATTTCAAAGATTTAGGAGTTTTAGTCACTAAGTAAATATTCAGCCAATAAATTTTAACCTCATGAGGGAAGAGAATGAGCTTTAAATATATCCGAAAGATACCATCGGTCGATGAGATCCTCGCCGAACTGCCGTTAAGCGCAGATTTAAAACAGGTAAAGTCCAGGCGTGACCAGGAGGCCATCGACATCCTTACCGGAAAAAGTAAAAAGTTTATGCTGATCATTGGGCCGTGTTCAGCGGACAACGAGGACGCTGTCTGCGAATATGTATCCAGGCTGGCGAAATTGAACGAGAAGGTAAAAGACCTTCTGATGCTGGTCCCCCGGATCTACACGAACAAACCTCGGACCACCGGAGTCGGATATAAAGGAATGGCGCATCAGCCGAATCCCAAAGAAGAGCCGAATATCGTTGAAGGGTTAAAGGCAATCCGCCGGATGCATATCCGGGTTCTGCAGGAAACTCATTTGACGGCCGCGGATGAGATGTTGTATCCGGGGAATTATCCGTACCTTGAAGATCTATTAACGTATGTCGCGATCGGGGCCAGGTCGGTTGAAAACCAGCAGCACCGCTTAACGGTCAGCGGGCTGGATATCCCGATCGGCATGAAAAACCCCACCAGCGGTGATCTGAATGTCTTGCTCAATTCCATCCAGGCCGCCCAGGCGGAACATTCGTTTATTTACAAAGGCTGGGAAGTGAAGACTCCGGGAAATCCGTATGCCCACAGCATTTTGCGCGGCGCTTTTAACCAGTTCGGCCAGAATATTCCTAACTTTCATTACGAAGATTTAAACCGTTTGACCGAGATGTATATCAAAAAAGGATTTGCCAATCCGGCCATTATTGTGGATGTCAGCCACGCGAATTGCGGAAAACTATTTAGTGAACAGCCGCGGGTCGCGATGGAAGTCCTGCAGAGTATGGAACGGTCAGACCAGATCAATATTATTGTCAAGGGATTGATGATCGAAAGTTACCTCGAAGAGGGTTCCCAGGTCGTCGATGGCGGGGTCTTTGGAAAATCCATCACGGATCCCTGCCTGGGATGGGGCGATTCCCAGCAGCTGGTTCTGAAGATTGCCGATTTTATTTCCAAATTGAGACAATAAACCTGACGACTTCAATTCATGAAACAGAAAACAGGTGTGTTTTTAATTAACCTCGGAACTCCGGACAGCCCTGAAGTGGCGGATGTGCGCCGTTACTTGCGGGAGTTTTTGATGGACGGCCGGGTAATCGATATTCCTTTCTGGAAAAGATTTTTTCTGGTTAACGGTCTTATCGCGCCGTTTCGCGCGCCGAAATCATCCCACGAATACAAAAAATTATGGACGGACGAAGGATCGCCATTATTGGTCTACGGACAAAAACTCAGGGACCGGCTGCAGCAGAGTTTGGGCGAAGAATTTAAAGTTGTTTTAGGGATGAGGTATCAATCCCCTGATATAAGAACCGGATTGCGGGCGTTCGAAAATACCGGCCTTGAAAAATTAATTGTTGTCCCCTTATATCCCCAGTATGCCTCGGCATCGACCGGTTCCACGATTGAAAAGGTTTTTGATGAATTAAAACGCTGGGAAACGCATCCCGGTGTAACCGTGATCAGCCAGTTTTTTGACCACCCGCTTTTTCTTGAGGCGTTCACGGAGATCACCCGGACGTACATGAAGAAGGCGGACTATGACCACATCCTGTTTTCATATCACGGCCTGCCGGAGCGGCAGATCTTAAAAAGTTCAATGTCGGGATACTGTCAGCTTAGCCAGAAATGCTGTTCGGTGTATCATGCCAAGAACCGGTATTGTTATCGGGCGCAGTGTTACCAGACCACCCGGCTGCTGGCGGGAAAACTCAACTTGAGCGAAGCGGATTATACGGTGTGTTTTCAGTCCCGGCTGGGTAAAGATCCCTGGATCAAACCGTTTACCGATGAAGTGATCGGTGAATTGGCCAAACAGGGGAAGAAGAAAATCCTGGCCCTGTCCCCTTCTTTTGTCGCGGACTGTCTGGAGACAACGGTTGAAATCGGCCAGACCTACCATGAATTGTTCCGGGAAAAAGGGGGAGAGCGGCTCGATCTGGTTGAAAGTCTGAATGTTCATCCGGTATGGATTGAATGCCTCAAATCGCTCATCCTTGAAAGTGAACTGCAGACAGCCCGGTGAAAAATATTTGGCAGGATTTCATTTTAAATTCATTGATTGTGAAAATGGATTCTGGTATACTCGCAGTAAATTAAAGCCTGAAAAATACCTAATTGACCCATGGAAATCATCGTTGTAGGGATTAATCACAAAACAGCCCCCATTTCAATCCGGGAGAAATTTTATCTGAATTCGACGCAGCAGGATTTGCTCCTGAGCGACCTGAAATCTGATCCGTCGGTCGTTGAGGCCTTTGTCCTGTCGACCTGTAACCGCACCGAGACGTATGTCCACGTCATTAACGAAGAATATGAACCTGAAAAAATCGTGATGCAGATCTGCCAGATCCGTGAGATCGCGTATAACAGCGGATTGATGGGTTATTTTTATGTGATCAACAAACGGGAAGCGGTGGAACATCTTTTACGGGTAACCACCGGGCTTGATTCGTTGATCATCGGAGAAAAACAGATCTTGGGCCAGGTAAAGACGGCTTTCGAAAAGTCGCAGGCCAAACATTTTTTTGGACGGCATTTTAATATTCTATCGAATGTGGCGATCCGGACCGGTAAAAAAGCCCAGCATGAAACGGATATCAGTTCAGGCGGGTCGTCCATCAGCTGGGCGGCGGTCGCGAAGGCGGAGAAACATCTGGGTACTTTGGCGGATAAATCGGTCCTGATGATCGGGGCCGGGGAAATGAGCAAACTGGCCGTAGGCCAAATTTCCAACCGCGGATTTGAGAAATTATATTTAATGAACCGTACGATTGAACATGCCCAGGCCCTGGCCGATACATTCAGCGGAGAAGTGGTTTCCTTTTGTGATATCAAGGAAATTCTCAGCACCGTGGATTTATGTATTTGCTCCTCATCGGCTCCGCATTTTATTCTTGATAAACAAACGGTTGAAAAGGTTATGGAAATACGATCGGGGAAACGGCTTATCTTTATGGATATCTCCATGCCCAGAAATATTGATCCGAAAGTCGCATCCATTGAAGATGTAGTCCTTTATCATATTGATGATCTGGAATCGGTCGTTCAGGAGAACCTGATGAAACGCCAGGCCTCTGTCCATCAGGTCGAGGCAATCGTGACCACGAAACTGGAAGAATATTATTCCAAGATTGCCCGGTTGTCTTCGGAAGATTCATCGACCTTAGTGGAGCCGTTACATTAGTTTTTTAAATATCCCCTTAACGGGTCTGTGCGCGCGGACGCGGGTGATATGAAGAAAAGGGACCCTTTTTTAAAATATCTGAATTTAGGCTGGACGATGATCACCGGGGTCGCTCTTTTTACTTTCGCGGGATATTACGCGGATTCAAAATTTAAAACCAGGTGGTGGACCTTTATCGGTGTAGGTTGCGGGATTTTTTATTGCGGTTATCTGATATGGAAAATGACGATCAATACGGACAGGCCTGATGACCGGTGATTATTACATTGAGCTTTTGTTGTCCGTCGGTATTATCGGGTTAAATCAGATCATGATCCGCTTCATTGAATCGGCGGCGATGAAAAAAGAGGCGAGTGATTCTGTTTCATTCATCCTCAAATGGCATATGGTCCGGGTTGGAATCCTCCTTGCGGCGGTGACGGGTATTATTTTGGTGAATAAAATCGATACGATCCTTTTTACCGGCGTATTTATTATCTTTTATCTAGGGACCAAGTTATACAATCTTTTTCGTTATGGCACAACCATCCGGTGAAAATTTTGAGTTAGACCAGTACATCATGCATCACGTGGCCAATGGACAGGAATGGGTTCTGCCGATCCTGCCGGTTATTCCTTTGCCAAAACCGTTGAGCCTGCATTTACTGATGTTTTTGCTGGCCGGTGCCTTTTTGTTCATCATCTTTGTCCTGCTATATAAAGAGAAGAACCTTCGGCCTTACGGGCGGGTCACCAACGCTGTGGAAGCCTTCGTGCTTTTTATCCGGAATGATATCGCCATTGAATGTTTGGGGGAAGAAGACGGCCGGCGGATGACGCCGTTATTTTGCACGTTCTTTTTCTTGATTTTAACGTTAAACCTGATGGGGCTGGTACCGGCTTTTTCGACCGCGACCGCCAATTTTAATATCACCGGCGCACTGGCGCTCGTCACCTTTGGCTTTATGACGGCGGGGGCGATTAAGAAGAACGGGCTGCACGGATTCATTCACGCGTTTATTCCATCCGGCGTGCCGCTGCCGATGCTTTTCATTATGATCCCGATTGAAATCCTCGGATTTTTCATTAAACCGTTTGTCCTTATGGTCCGTCTTTTTGCCAACCTGCTGGGAGGGCACTTTGTTTTGTTGTCCTTGATGGGGATGACCGTGTTGATCGGGTTGGTCACCCTGCCGGTGGTGGTGCCGGTTGTTTTGTTTATTTACCTGCTGGAAATCTTTGTTTCTTTCCTGCAGGCGTATATTTTTACGTTTTTGTCAGCGATGTTCATTTCCCAGATGTATCACCCGGAGCATTGATTTGGTAAAGACTTTACAACGGGTGATGAGTTGTTATAATTGAAATCAAATTAGGAAAACGAAACAGTCAAGGAAAGGAAAGTTTTATGACAGGTGCAACGTTTGCAGCAATTGGGGTTGGATTAGTGACGATCGGCGCCGCGCTGGGGATCGGACGGCTGGCCGCATCGGCGATGGAAGGGATAGCCCGTCAGCCTGAGGCCTCAAAAGATATCCGGGGAGCCATGTTAATCGCTGCCGGTTTGATTGAAGGGGTCGCGGTTGTCAGTATTATTATCTGCTTATTAACTCTGATATTGAAATAATTCGTGATGAAAGAAACGACTGAATCCATAGGCGCGGCCCACGCGAACCAGCATGGTTCGGAATTGCCGGGGTTTCTTACTCCGGATGTGACCTTGATGTTTGTCACGTGGGGATGTTTTTTAGTTCTTTTATTTTTGTTGTCCAAGTTTGCCTGGAAACCGATCCTGGCCGCTCTGGACGCGCGTGAGCAGCATATCCGAAAGTCAGTGGATGACGCAGACAAAATTAAAAAGGAAATGGAAAATCTGGCTGAAAAACAACGGCAGATATTAAAAGAGGCCGAATCGACGGCCAAAGAGATCATTGACGATTCGAGAAAGGCCGCGAAAGAAGCTGCGAAACACATCGCGGACGAGGCCAAGAAAGAGGCCCAGATCATGCTGGAAAATGCCCGGCGTGATATTAAAGAAGAACTCAAGGAAGCGCAGGCTACATTAAGAGAAGAAAGCGCGGACATCGCCGTCCAGCTGGCCGCCAAGATTATTGAAGCGAATCTGGATGAGGCCAAAAGCAAGAAATTGATTTCCCAATATATTACCGAATTATGAGCACTTTGATCGCCCAACGATACGCGAAAGCATTGTTTGAACTAGCCAAAGATGAGAAGACAACGGATGACGTCCATAAAGATTTGGTGCAGTTGAAGATTGTCTGCGGGGAATCCGAAGAATTTAAACAATTTATCATCAATCCGATTATTTCCAAGATCCGGAAAGACGAAATGTTAACCGAATTGTTCCGCAGCCGGGTCAAACCTATGACGCTGAATTTTCTGCTGTTTCTCGCCAGGAAATCCAGGCTGGAATTGTTGCCGGCCATATGCGCCGCGTTTGAAGATTTGTATTTGAAGTCAAATGATATCCTTCAGGCGGCCATCCTGAGCAAGGTTTCCTTATCTAAAGCGCAGACGGAACAGATCAGTGAAAAATTTAGAACAATGACGAAAAAAAATATTGAGACCCTGCAAACCATAAATGAAAGCATGCTGGGGGGATTTAAAGTCCAGATTAATGATTTGGTTTATGATTACAGCATTGAGTCCAAATTAAAGAAATTTAAATCAGCCATTCTTAACCAGTAAGGATCCGATATGTCGATGAAATTAAAGCCGGAAGAAATTTCTTCCATATTAAAAAAACAACTCGCTGATTTTGATAACAAAGGGGATGTCTATGAAGTCGGGACCGTCCTCAGTGTCGGTGACGGGATTGCCCGGGTCCATGGACTGGCCAATGTCATGGCCGGAGAACTGGTCGAATTTTCAAACGGGATCAAGGGGATGGTGTTAAACCTGGAGTCGGATAATGCCGGGGTGGCAATTTTCGGTTCGGATACGGGAATCAAAGAAGGCGATCAGGTGAAACGGACGGAAACGATCGCGTCTGTTCCGGTCGGCGAGAATCTGACCGGACGTATCGTGGATGCGCTCGGTGTGGCCATTGACGGGTTGGCCCCGATCCAAACGAAAGAAATACGGCAGATTGAAGTCAAGGCGCCCGGCATCATTGAACGGAAGAATGTCCATGAACCCTTGCAGACCGGGATCAAAGTTATCGACGCGTTGACGCCGATCGGACGCGGCCAGCGGGAATTGATTATCGGTGACCGTAAAACAGGGAAGACGGCGCTGGCCATTGACACGATTATTAATCAGCGCGGCGAAGGGGTACACTGCTTTTATGTCGCGATCGGACAAAAACGTTCAACCGTCGCTTCGGTCCACGAGACTTTGAAAAAACACGGGGCGATGGAATATACAACGATCATCGCGGCCACGGCTTCAGACCCGGCCCCCATGCAGTTTTTGGCGCCGTACGCCGGATGCGCGATGGCGGAATATTACCGGGATACCGGTCGTCACGCCCTGATCATTTATGATGATTTAACCAAACAAGCCCAGGCTTACCGTCAATTATCTTTGTTATTGCGCCGTCCGCCCGGGCGTGAAGCGTATCCAGGCGACATATTTTATCTGCATAGTCGGCTTTTGGAACGCGCGGCCAAAATGAGCGATAAGATGGGGGCCGGCAGTTTAACCGCCTTGCCTATCATTGAGACGCAGGCGGGAGACGTCTCGGCCTATATCCCGACCAATGTCATTTCCATCACAGACGGCCAGATATTTCTTGAATCGGATTTGTTTAATTCCGGACAGCGCCCGGCGATCAATCCGGGGATATCGGTATCCCGAGTTGGCGGTGACGCCCAGATCAAGGCCATGAAACAGACCGCCGGAACACTTAGGCTCGATCTGGCCCAATACCGCGAACTGGCGGCCTTTTCCCAGTTTGCGTCTGACCTGGACGAGGCGACCCGTAAACAGCTGGAACGCGGCCAGCGCCTGATGCAGATCATCAAACAGGGGATTTATTCGCCGCTTCCGGTCGCCAAACAGATTGTCATCATTTATGCCGGAGTTAAAGGTTATCTCGACAACATTCCGGTGAACCAGGTGCGGGAATTTGAAATGCGGCTGCATGAAGCGTTGGACGCGGAATATGCCGACTTTATCCGGTTCCTGAATAAAGAAAAGAAAATCACCGATGAAATCAAAGGCGAGCTGGATACATTATTAACGAATTTTAAAAACAAGAATTATCCGTCTGATGAGCAGCATCAAAGAGTTTAACAATAAACTAAAAAGTCTGAAGAATACCCAGAAAATCACCCGGACCATGAAGATGGTGGCGGCCAGTAAACTGCGCCGGGCCCAGGAGGCCCAGGGGAATGCCAAGCTTTACGCGCAAAGCCTGGCCGGGTTGACGTCGCGGATATCCGCAACGGTGAATTCGTCACTGCATCCATTGCTGGTCGCACGTCCGGTGGTCAACCATGTGCTGATCCTGGTGATCACTTCTGACCGCGGGTTATGCGGCGCCTTTAACAACAACGCGAATAAACGTGTCTTCCAATGGGTCAATGAAAATCGGAATAAGTATAAGACGATTTCGCTCAGTTTCTGCGGCCGCCGCGGATATCAATTTTTTAAAAAGAAAGAAAACGTGCGGAATTATTATGAAGATGTAACCGCCGCGCCCGGATTTGATACGGCCCAGCGGATCGGTGTTGATATCTGCCGGGATTTTCTGGAGCGAAAATTTGATGAAGTCTATACTGTCTATAATCAGTTTTTAAGCCCGATTTCCCAGGAAACTGTTTTTGAAAAAATATTGCCGATTGATCCGGGTGAATTGGTGGATGAAAAGATTGAACATCCGGGAGAATATATTTTTGAACCCAGGGCCGAAGAACTGCTGGAATTTCTGATTCCGCACTTTTTATATTTTAAGATTTATTTTTCCCTGCTGGAGAATTCGGCGGGTGAACACGGGGCCAGGATGTCCGCGATGGACAACGCCACAAAAAACGCCTCGGAATTGATTGAAAAATATACGTTATTGCGAAACCGGGCCCGCCAGGCGTCGATTACGACGGAATTGATTGAAATTGTGGCCGGTGCCGAAGCGATTAAATAATTAAAGGGGATCATATGTCAAAAAAAGAACAAGTCACAGGTCAGGTTTCCCAGATTATGGGCGCGGTGGTTGACATCGCCTTTCATGACGGAGATCTGCCGTCCATTTATACCGCGTTGAAAACGACGAACCCTTCAATTAATGATAAGGACTGGAACCTTGTCCTGGAAGTGGCCCAGCATCTGGGGGATAACATGGTCCGGACCATCGCCATGGACACGACGGACGGGCTTGTCCGCGGCCAGGGGGTTGTCAATACCGGGGACGGCATGCGTATGCCGGTCGGGGAAGGCACGCTCGGCCGGGTTATGAATTTGTTAGGTGATCCAGTAGATGAAGGCGGCCCGATTCAGTCCAAGGTCTTTATGCCGATTCACCGGGATGCGCCGGAATTTAAAGACCAGGATACTTCCGACGCCATTTTGGTCACCGGGATTAAGGTTGTTGACCTTCTGGCGCCTTACCGAAAGGGAGGCAAGGTCGGTTTGTTCGGCGGGGCCGGTGTCGGAAAAACGGTTTTGATCCAGGAATTAATCAACAATATCGCCAAGGAACACGGCGGGTATTCGGTTTTTGCCGGTGTCGGTGAGCGGACCCGTGAAGGGACCGCCCTTTTTCATGAAATGAAGGAGGCCGGCGTTATTGATAAGACGTCGCTGATTTACGGACAGATGAATGAACCTCCGGGTGCCCGCGCCCGGGTTGCGCTTTCAGCCCTGACGGTTGCGGAATATTTCCGTGATGAGATGAAACAGGACGTCCTGTTGTTTATTGATAATATCTTCCGTTTTACCCAGGCGGGTTCTGAGGTGTCGGCTCTGTTAGGACGTATCCCTTCAGCTGTCGGTTATCAGCCGACCTTGGGGACAGACATGGGGGAATTGCAGGAGCGGATTACTTCAACAAAAAACGGTTCGATCACCTCCATCCAGGCCATTTACGTTCCGGCGGATGATTATACGGACCCGGCTCCGGCGACAACGTTCGCCCATTTGGATGCGACAACGGAATTGTCCCGACCGATTGCGGAACTGGGGATTTATCCGGCGGTTGATCCGCTGACATCCACCTCAACGATCCTGGCCCCGGAGATTGTCGGGGAGCGGCATTACAATGTTGCGCGCGGCGTCCAGGAAATCCTTCAGAGGTACAAAGAACTGCAGGATATTATCGCGATTCTGGGGATGGACGAGTTATCGGAAGAGGACCGTTTGACGGTCGACCGGGCCAGAAAGATCCAGAAATTTTTGTCCCAGCCGTTTCATGTGGCGGAACAGTTTACGGGTATGTCGGGCTGTTATGTTCAACTCGAAGACACGATCCGTTCATTTGAGGAAATCCTGTCCGGTAAACATGATAAAATTCCGGAACAGGCGTTTTATATGGTCGGGAATATTGAGCAGGTTTTAGAAAAGGCGAAGACTTTATAATATGACACCGTTTTTATTGACGATCATTACACCGGAAGGAAAAATATTTAAAGGGACGGTGGAGTCTGTTTCCGTCCCCGGGGTTGAAGGTTCTTTCGGGGTCCTTAACCGGCATGCCCCGATTGTCTCTAAACTCTCCAGGGGGGTCGTGCACGTCGTTCAGGAAGGCTTGGACTTATATTACTCCATTGCGCCGGGGATATTTGAAGTGAATCACAACAGCGAAGGATTGCTTTTAACGGATAAAGCAATAAAGTCTGAATCTTTGGCGGCCGCCAAGACGGCGTCATTATAAATTTTTTGATTATAAAAAGGTCATAACGGATGACGGAACAAGAAAATAAACCGGAAGATCCAAAAGAAGAAAAGTCATTTTTACGGGTGATCGTGCATTCGTTTTTTATTATCCCTTTTTTAATCGCGGTGTCCTGCGTTGTGTTATTTGCCGGGATTAAACTTCTGACCGATGAAAAACGCAGTGTTTATGATTATCTGGAAGATGTCAAGATCGGGGGAAAGGACAAACGCTGGCAGGGAGCTTTTTTTTTATCAAAGGTCCAGGATAATAAACGTTTTCGCGGGGCTTTTGAATTGTCAAAAATCTTGTCCCAGCCGGGAGGATTGCCTGAGGATGAACGATTTGTTAATGAATTGTTGAATGCCTTCAAGGAATCGAAACACGATGACAACCGGGTTCGCCAGTATCTGGCGCTGGCGATCGGACGGACGAAAAATCCCGCGTTCAGCCAGGTGCTGATTGATGGACTGGTCGATGAAAAAGAAGAAAATATTCCGGCCCTCATTTATGCGATCGGTATGCTCGGCATAAAAGAAAATGCGCCTGTATTATATCCTTATGTTGAACACAACGAGGCCCGGGTCCGATCCATTGCAGTCGTGGCGCTGGGGAACCTGGCCAATCCGGCATCGATGTCATTTTTAAAAAAAGGATTGAAAGATTCTGAACCCAATGTACAATGGGGTTCAGCTATATCATTAGCCAAGATGGGGGACGGTTCCGGAAAAGGAATTCTTTTGAAACTGCTAGACCGTCAATACCTTAGTCAATTTGCGGAAGTTGACCAGAACGAGGCCAATAACCTTCTGATTGCTGCGATTGAAGCTTGTAAATTGATTGACGATCGGGACTTGAAAGATCAATTAATCCAATTATCTACTAAAGATCAAAATATGAAAGTCAGAGCGGCTGCTCTGGGAATAATCAAGAATTTGTAAGTCATCATGAGCCACGATAATCCACAAAATTCAGATCCGAACAAAAATAATAAGGACAAAGAGCCAAAAATTCCGCCGCGCCCGACGATACCTCAGGCGGGATCAAACCTTAATCCGGAACAGTCTGCCAATAAAGAAAACTCTCCGAAACAGGTCGGGGTGACGATCCAGCAACTTAAGGGGAATCCGGCTGTTGTCAATCAGCCGATCATCCGAAAGACACCCGAAGCCCAGGAGTCCGGTGAGCAAACCATGGACCGGCGTACGTTTGTGAAATGGCTGGCATTGGGCTGGGCCGCGTTTGCCGCTGTCTTGGGCGGATACGGCACGCTGGTTCTCCGGTATCTTTTTCCTAATGTTTTGTTTGAACCCAAACAGTCGTTCCGGGCGGGACACCCGAGCGATTATGTTGTCGGCGAAGTTTCTGAGCGTTTTAAAGAAACCCAGGCGGTCTGGATTGTACGTGATTCGGAAAAAATTTATGCCTTGTCAACGGTGTGTACGCATCTTGGCTGTACACCCAACTGGTTATCCAATGAGGCCAAATTTAAGTGCCCCTGCCATGGAAGCGGGTTTTATAAAACAGGCATTAATTTTGAAGGGCCGGCCCCCAGGCCGCTGGAACGGTTTAAAGTCAGCCTGGCCGATGACGGTGAATTGATCGTGGATAAGACAAAAAAATTTCAGCAGGAAAAAGGTGAGTGGAAAGATCCTGAATCGTTTATTCAGGTTTAAGGTGGAGGAAGTAGATGTCTGAAAATAATATGTGGAAAAAGGTTCAGGACTACATCGTTGAGTCACAGGTCTGGAAGGCGATTTTCCGTACGGGTGTGCCCAAGACACGACGACAGCGGATGATGGTTGTCTTAAACGGCGTTTTCCTGCATCTTCATCCGGTGCGTCTGCCTAAACATGCGGTAAAAGTCAAATATACCTGGTGTATGGGCGGGTTATCTTTTTTTGTCTTTCTTGTCCTGACTGTGACCGGGATTTTATTGATGTTTTATTACCGGCCGACCGTTGAATACGCGTATGGCGACATTATTGATTTAAGAGAACAGGTCCCGCTGGGGATTATGCGCGAGATTCACCGCTGGGGCGCTCACTTGATGGTCATCACCGTCTGGCTGCACATGTTCCGGGTGTTCATGACCGGTTCGTATAAACCGCCGCGTGAATTTAACTGGTCGATCGGGGTTATTCTTTTGGTATTGACGATGCTTTTGAGTTTCACCGGATATTTATTGCCGTGGGACCAGTTGGCGATCTGGGCAATTACAGTCGGTTCCAACATGGCCGGGGCCACGCCGTTTGCGGGTACGTCAGGGCCGGGGGCCGCTTTATTGGCTTTGGGGGACGTCAATTTTATCACGTCAACCAGTGATGCTAAGTTTGCCATGCTCGGCGGACGTTTTGTGGGAGAAGCGGCGTTGTTAAGATTTTATGTGCTGCATTGCATCGGGCTGCCTTTTGTGATTATGATTTTTATGATCATCCATTTCTGGCGGGTGAGAAAAGACGGCGGCATTTCCGGACCAACCTAATCGAAAATTTTTTATTGAAAAACTAAATCAATCACTAAAAACATTATGGTCGAATCAATCAAAGAATTTATTAACAGCTTTACAAACCCGAAGATCCTTTTTCCGTTTCTTGCAGGGATGTATTTGCTGGTATTTCCCATCAATGATTTCTTTTTAAAAATCAACCAGCGCCTGCGGATCTATAAGATTTGGACCAATACCGGCGGAATAGTTTTGTTGTCCGGACTTTTTTTGTTTTTTTGTTTCGGGATAACCGATCCGAATTTTCGGAAAATCGTCACCAAGCCGGACAATGTCCCGATTGTCGGCCTGCTTTTTCTCGTTGTCTTCTTTGTGTGGCTGGCGATGAAGCAGGCGTATGATAATGACGCCCGCATTGCCGCCGGACAAAAACCGAATGAGGCCGAAGATGCCAAAGAAAAGATACTGGTCTGGCCGGATCTTGTTTATATTGAATTCATCTGTTTAATCTTGTGTTCTGTTCTTCTGATTGTCTGGGCGATGATGCTTCAGGCTCCGATTGAAGAAGCGGCCAATCCGGCTGTTTCACCCAATCCTTCCAAAGCGCCTTGGTATTTTCTAGGATTACAGGAGATGCTGGTTTATTTTGATCCATGGTTGGCCGGGGTTGTGTTCCCAACGGTTATTATGATCGGACTGATGGCAATTCCTTATATCGACAATAATAAAAAAGGCTGTGGATATTATACATTTCAGGAACGCCGGATGGCGGTTTCGATTTTTATGTTCTTGTGGCTGGTTTTGTGGATTTTCCTGATTTCGGTCGGGACATTTTTACGCGGACCGAACTGGAACTTTTTCGGTCCCTTTGAATACTGGGATCTGCATAAACTCGAAGCACTGACGAATATTAATGTTTCCGAATATGTTTATATGATCTGGCTCAAGAGGCAGCTGCCATCGAATATCCTCGTCCGGGAAATGTGGGGATTTTTGTTGGTATTTATTTATATGGCCGGTATGCCGCTGATTTTGGCCAAAACGATTTTCAAAAATTTATTTAAAAATCTCGGGCCATTGCGATACAGCGTATTTGTTATTTTACTTCTTTTGACCGCCAGCCTGCCGATTAAAATGCTGCTGCGCTGGGCGTTTAATATCAAATATATCATCGCCATTCCGGAGTTTTTCTTTAATATTTAAGTGTCAGGATTTAACTTTAAGGGATCAACGTGGGAAAAGACGAACGTCATTATAATGTAAACAAACTCAATGTCATATTTGCGCTGGCGAGTATCCTTTTATTAGGTTCGATTTTTTTAATGTTTATTCAGGATTATGATCGGGAATGGAAAGACTACCAGCGGCAATTCAGGAGTATGGAGGTTGAGAAAGCCCGCATAAAGCTGGATAAAGAAGAAATTGACCTTAATGCACAGGAAGAATACAAACAGCTTATCGCCGATCATGAAAAGGCCCAGGCGGATTATGTAAAGAATTGCGATTCGTTAACGGAATTACAGGCTGAAATTAAGGGGTTGGAATCCCAGCTGACCCTGATTGAACAAAACTATAAATTCCGGAAGGCGGAATTTGATGCGGCCAAATACAGGTTTGAACATGCGGAAGCCCACCATGAACATCATGCCGAAGAATATAAAAAGGAATTTCAATCTCTGGATCAACGTACGGCTGAACTGAATCTGGAGGTTGAAAAATCAAAAACGGCTTTAAATCAAAAGACGGTCATCCTGGATCAATGCGGGGAACAGCTCAAACAAATCGACCGTCAGAAAAATAAGATTGCCGGTAAAAAAGATTTGCTGGAACGTAAGCTTGAAAAGATTGACCCTTCAAAAATGAGCTTTGCCAACCAGATCGCCACCCTGGTCCGGGACTTACCGATTATTGATTTGGCCAATCCGAGCAACAAAATTGAACAGGTCGTTCTGAGTGATTTAAAGGACAGCGTCAATTTTACCAATGTCCCCAAAGTGGAACGCTGCATCACCTGCCATCTGGGGATCACAAACCCTGATTATAAAGATGAAATCCAGCCGTTTAGAACTCATCCTAACCTCGAGTTGTATGTCGGCAAGGATTCGGCGCATCCGATTGAAGAATTTGGCTGTACAGTCTGCCACGGCGGCCGGGCGCGGGGGACCAGCTTTAACGGGGCGGTGCATGTGCCATCGTCCGCGTTACAACGAGAAGAATGGGTGAAAAAATATAAATATCACCAGATGGAATTGTGGGAAGACCCGATGCTGCCATTGCCGTACGCACAGGCCGGGTGTTTTAAATGTCATAGCGGTGAATTTCCGATCAAAGGGGCTGAAAAACTCAGCCTGGGTTTGAACCTGATTGAAAAAGCCGGTTGTTATGCCTGTCACGAGATCAAACGTTATTCCGGTTGGGAAAAACCCGGCCCGGATTTGACCAGGCTCGACAATAAAATTTCGAAAGAATGGGCCTACCGCTGGATCAACGACCCGCATTCTTTCCGGCATAATACGCTGATGCCGGCCTTTTTTAATCAGTCGAATAACAGCGATCCTGTATCGAAGAAACGATCAGAACAGGAAATTCATGCGATTGTTCATTACCTGTTTGAAAATACTGAACCGTTTCAGCAGGAAAAAATTCCCTTTACCGGCGATGCCAAAAACGGTGAACTGTTAGTGAGTTCCATCGGCTGTTTTGCCTGCCATCAAATTAAACCCGAACCCGGGGTCGATAAAGCCAACGTGGATTCTGTCCGCCGGCGGCATGGACCGAACCTGATTGGTTTGGGAACAAAAACGTCTCCGCAATGGCTTTATAACTGGCTTAAAGATCCGAACCGGTATCATCCGGAGACCTCGATGCCGAATCTGCGTTTGACGGACCAGGAAGCGGCGGACATCACAAGTTTCCTTGTGCAGAGTAAAAATACCGAATTTGAACAGGCGGCCGTTCCGGCCGTTGACGCGAACATCCTCAATGACATTGTCCTTGGATTTTTGAAACATAGTGAAACAGACCAAGAAGCCCGCAATAAACTGGCCAAAATGAAACTTGAACAAAAAATGCATTTTGCGGGTGAGAAATTGATCTCCCAATACGGGTGCTACAGCTGCCATAATATTAAAGGGTTTGACAATGCCAAACCGATCGGTGTGGAACTGACGGAAGAATCCAGCAAATCCATCCATAAGTTTGATTTTGGTTTCGTGCATATCGACCACAACAAAGAGTCCTGGTTTACCCAAAAATTAAAAGATCCGCGAATTTTTGATAAAGGTAAAATTAAAGCCCCGGATGAAAAATTGAAAATGCCGAATTTCCATTTCCGGGATGACGAAGTCGACGCGATCGTCACGGCTTTAATGGGTTTTGTCAACGATGACACGGTTGAGATCAAGAAAGTGCCGCGCACACCGGAGAATCTGCTTAAAGAGCAGGGGCAGGAATTGATTGCCCAGTTTAATTGTACGGGATGCCATATTATTGATCATAACGGAGGTACCATTGCAGCCACCGTCGAAACTTGGTTAAAGGAATATGAAGGAAAGACGGAAAACGAGGCGATCAAGGTGCGGGACAGCTTCAGCCCGCCGAATCTGCTGGGTGTCGGAAAAAAGTTAAATCCGGAATGGTTATTCAAATTTCTGCATGAACCTAAACAACAAATCCGTCCATGGCTGAGGGTCAGGATGCCGACTTTTAATTTCAATACGGCCCATTTGAACGCGTTGGTCCAGTATTTCCAAACGATTGACGGGGATGAATTTTCTTTTAAGCTGGATGTGGATACAAAAATATCCAGCGAGGAGTACGCGGCGGCCGAGAAATTATTTTCTGAAGATTATTTCGGATGTACTCAATGTCACGTCGTTGGAAATAAACTTCCATCCGGTTCCCAGGATTCCTGGGCGCCTAATCTGGCCTTGGCCAAAACACGTTTGCAGCCGGAATGGCTGATCGAATGGATCAAGAACCCTCAAGATCTTGTCCCCGGGACAAAAATGCCGACATTTTTCGACCCCGATAATTACAGTGAATCCGGACCGCCCGATATCCTTGATGGGGATGAAAACGAACAAATCCGGGTGCTGCGCAATTTCCTGTTAAACCTGTCCGACCAGGCGCAGATGCAGCCCGATTCATTACCCAAAAACTAAGCCAGTTGCATTTGTTTGGCATGATAACGATCTTACCGGCCGAACAGGATTTACCGAACGACAAGAGTGTTTTATGTTATTTTCAATCACGCTATTAACCAGCCTGTTATTTTCTTTCACTTATCCGCTTGTTTTCTGGATCAGCGCCAAAGAACCGTTAAAAAATAATTTCCACCGGTTTCATATCGGCCTGCCAACGGTTACCGGAGTCATCACCCTGATTTTTGTGATCCGCATGGCACTTTCACCACTCCTTACAACTTTATCAATAATCTGGATTTTCGGTTCTTTAGCGTTGACCGGTTATTATTGGAACAAAGAAACGGTCAACCTGGTCTATGTTACCGTCTTATCCATTTTGGGACTCTGCATTACCGGGTATGTGCAGACCGCCTTGACCGGATTCGGTTACGCGGCGTTGGCTGTCAGTATTTTAGGCGGATTGATTTTTTCTTCCTCTCTGTACGCCATGAATCTGGGGCATTGGTACCTGAACGTGCACGGACTTCCTTTAAAACATTTGCGCAGCGCGATGTATCTTTTCTGGGGGCTGGTCCTGACGCGCTTTCTTTGGGATCTATTTTACATTTTCTCAAATCACGTCATGTATCAGGGAGATCTGATCAGGGTTTTTGATTTCATTCGAACCATGGAAGGGTTTCTTTTGCTCATACCGTTTTTCTTTGGCACGGTGCTTCCATTGTTTGCTTTGTTTATGGTCCATGAGATTCTTAAATTAAAAAATACCCAGGCCGCGACAGGGATTTTATATGTCATTTTATGCGGAGTGGTTTTAGGGGATATGGCCTATAAATATTATTTCATTAAGTTCGGGATACTCCTGTGAAGAAAATCATCGGCCGTCACTGCCCGTCCTGCCAAAAATATGGTCAGATTGAGTGGCTGGATCAGACAGAGTTTTATTGTCCTGAATGCAAGACGAAATGGGGGGAGGTACAGAACCGTGAGAACCTTTTTGACCGCTGCCCCATGTGCCCCTGCCGCCAATTTTATCTTTCCAAAAATTTTAATCAAATGATCGGTTGTTTAGTCATGGGATGCGGGATTGTGGCCGTGCCCTGGACATACGGATTAAGCCTGCCGGTCTTTGCGCTCGTGGACTGGCTCCTTTTTAAAAAGGTGCCGTATGTGATCAATTGTTACCGGTGCGGGTGTGAGTTTCAGGGATTCGAAAAGGACATCCCGCGGTTCAAACCGTTTTTACACCATATTGGTCTTAAATACGACAAATACCGTTAACCCCGATTTTTTATTAAAATAGCCTGTTTTCCTTGTAACATTTCGTTACCGGCGCCGTTTAATGATTGAAAGATCAGTTGAAACACGCGGGCCCGCTGGAGCATAGGCGCTCCATAAACTGTTGGAATTAAACGATTAATTTGATATGGAACAAACAGACGAAGACATCATGCTGGATTACCAGTCTGGAAATCGAGAGGCGATTTCGATGATATTTCATCGGTATAAAAACCGTATTCTGAATTTCTGCATCAGGATCCTGGGCAACCGGGCCGATGCCGAAGATACCACCCATGATGTCTTTGTAACCCTGATGGGCAGCCCGTATAAACAGCATTCCAACGCAAAATTTTCGACCTGGCTTTTTACCATTGCCAGGAACCGCTGTATCGATAAAATCCGAAAGACTAAAAAAGTGTTTTCACTAACGTTTACCAATAAAGACCGGTCTATCGATGAACAGTGGGATGTTCCTGATCAGAACGATTCATCCGCTGTAAATCTGGAGAAAAAAGAACGGGCTTTGGTTGTTCAACAAGCAATCAGCCGGCTGGCCTATCAGCAACGTGAGGCGATTGTATTGAGGGAATATCATCAGTTTTCTTATGATGAGATTGCCAAGATCCTTAACTGTTCACTGGATAATGTAAAAATCCTGATCTTTCGCGCCCGTGAAAAGTTAAGGGTGGAATTAGCTTCCTATATTCAGGAGGGGCATAATGATTAACCATAACGAAAAAATTAAAGAGCTTATCTCAGCCTATATAGATGGTTTTGTAACCGAAGAAGAACGAAAGCAGGTGGAAGACCTGATCATTAATTCCAAAGAATGGCAGGAGTATTATAAGGAGTTGACTCAGCTTTCGTCAGTTTTAAAGGATTGGTCGGATGAGGATGTTTCCGCCGATATGGCCAACAAGATCCAGAAAACTCTTCTTGATGATAAGCTCCGGGAGGCAAATGTCATGAATCGAAAATCCATGCTCACGCTCGGAGGCGGTGTATTTGTAACCGCGGCTATTTGTTTGATTATCGGTGCGGTCTATTTAAGGACGTATTCCGAAAAGAATATCCAGCAACATGTGCAAACGGCGGCTTACGAGCCGTATTATTTAACCGGTGAAGCCCGCATGAAACAGGCCGCTGATGATATCGGTGACCAGTATTCGGCTCCGGGACAAACCGCCGGTTACAGGGAGTCAAAGCCTGATAGACCGACGTATGATGAAAATTTAAGGGAGACCGCGCAAAAACGGTTGGAGGGTTATGACCTGGCATCTGTGTATAAAAATGAACCGGCTCTTCAAGAAAGTGGACGGGCTATCGAGTCCCGTGATAAAGAAGGACAGTCTGTTTCACGGACGGCGGCTCTTGATTCTTCATTGGGCGAAGGGAAACGGCAAGCTGAATACGATTTGGCGAAGGTTTATGAGAAGCCGACGGTTGCCGATCAGTTGGGCCAGGTTTCCGGGACCGGCGGGAAATTGTCGGCAGCGAAAGATGCCCGGCGTGATCGGGCTTCCGGCGGTTTTCAGGCTTCCAGTTATGGGACGGTCAGTTCAGGGATTAGCGCACCGGCTGAGTCTAAGGAAGAATCTGAGGTGTCCAATGTGGAATTTTGGGGAGGCGGGCAGTCAAGTTCTCACAATAAAAAAGCCCCGGTGGTGGCTGTTACATCCGATCAAGTCGCCCGAAAATCTAAGTTGAATTATGGATATGAAAATTATCCGGCTTCATCCCCGGCCGTTAATGAAAAAACTGGTTATGGTTCTCAAAGAGGATTTTATGACGCGGATGACTCCGGTTATATCGGGAATGACCGCGCAATGAGTTATCCTGAAGAAGAATATTATGTCGACCGCCTTATTTATCAGGAACCGGAACGGACGATTTATCCGTATCCCCAGCCGCGGCCGAATACCGAGGAGTATGATCCGATTTACGAAAATCCGTTCTTTTCAGCGGCCAATATGCCGTTGTCCACCTTTTCGATTGACGTTGATACCGCGTCTTACAGCAACATCCGGCGTTTTGTCGAGCAGGGACAGCTTCCTCCGGCGGATGCCGTGAGGATTGAAGAAATGATCAACTATTTTGACTATAATTTTGAAAAGCCTAAATGGGGCGAGCCGTTTAGTGTGACCACCAAAGGCGGGGTTTGTCCCTGGAATAACGCCCATTATCTGGTGATGATCGGTTTACAGGGAAATGTTCCGGCGGAGAATAAAATACCGCCGAGCAATCTGGTATTCCTCATTGATGTGTCCGGATCCATGAATCAGTCGAACAAACTTCCATTATTAAAACAATCACTGAAAATGATGGTGAATCAATTACAGCCGAATCAAAAAGTAGCGATTGTTACGTACTCCGGGTCCGCGCGTTTGCATCTTGATTCGACGTCCGGTGCGTACAAAGAACGGATCCACGCCGCCATTGATAATTTAAGCGCCGGCGGATCAACAGCCGGAGAGGCCGGGATCAAACTGGCTTACCGGGTGGCCAAAGATCATTTTATCCGTAACGGCAATAACCGGGTTATTCTGGCGAGCGACGGGGATTTTAATGTCGGGATGCAGAATGATTATGATTTGGTCGAATTGATTAAAGAACGCGCGAAAGACGGTGTGTTTTTATCAATCCTCGGTTTTGGGACGGGTAATTATAAAGATTCCAAGATGGAAAAAATCGCCGACAACGGCAACGGAAATTATTATTATATTGATACCCTTGATGAAGGCAGAAAAGTGCTGGTGGATGAGCTGGGCTCAACCCTGTTTACCATCGCCAAAGACGTCAAGATCCAGGTCGAGTTCAATCCGCAATATGTCCAGGCATACCGGTTGATCGGGTATGAAAACCGGATTCTCAACAAAGAGGATTTTAACAATGACCGGGTCGATGCCGGGGAAATCGGAGCCGGCCACACGGTAACAGCCCTTTATGAAATTATTCCGAACGGGGTAGCAAGGCCAATGGATCCGGGCAAAGGGGTCGATTCGTTAAAATATCAAAAACAAAACCTTTTCACGAACAATGAAGTGATGACCGTGAAGCTTCGTTTTAAGGCACCTAAATCTGACCACAGCCGGCTCATTAAAGGGGTTGTAAGGACAAATGAGTTGAACTCGTATATTTCAGGTGATTTACAATTTGCCGGAGCAGTGGCCGAGTTCGGATTATTACTGAGAAATTCCAGATTTAAAGGGAATGCCAATTATGATCATGTTATTGCACAAGCGCGTCAATCGCGCGGGGTTGATTCGGACCGTCACCGGGCCGAATTTGTCAATTTGGTCGAACAAGTCAAGCAATTGGATTACCGTTATCACGGATACCCTCAGCCGCAACCGTATTCGGAAGGATATCCGTACCCCGTCTATGATCAGTATCAAACGGAACAGACACCACCCATCCGGTTTAAATAGCAAAGTGTTGAAGGGGTGATTCTCGAGGCAGGGAATCACCCTTTTAAAACTATTAATCCTCCTTGACAACATTCCTCAATTGAAATATATTATACGAAACTCTGGACTAATTAATATTATTAGATTTATAAGAAATAAATGCGTAAAATCAATTCAGTTTTTTTCAGTTTCTTCATATTCGTCCTTATCCAAACACATGTTTCTTACGCCGCAACCATTAAAGGCAAGATTGTTTATAATGGGAAAATACCAAAATTGCGGGAGATCAAGATGGGAGCGGATCCTGTTTGTCTAACCAAACATTCAGATAAAGTATATCCGCAGACGATCGTATTAGGTCCGAATGCGGAAATGAAAAATGTTTTCTTGCATATTGTGGAAGGATTGCCCAAGAAGGATTATCCTGTTCCGACCGAACCGGTTGTCTTAACGCAAGCGGGTTGTATCTATACACCGCCGGTCCTGGGGGTCATGGCCGGCCAACCGGTGAAGATTCTGAACCCGGATGGGACCTTGCATAACGTCCATGCTTTGTCTAAAATTAATCCGGAATTTAATTTGGCGATGCCAAAATTCCGGGCTGAAACAACAAAGGTTTTCGATAAAAAAGAATTTATGTTTGAAATGAAATGTGATGTCCATCCCTGGATGACCGCGTACATAACAGTGACCGACAATCCATTCTTTACAACATCCGATGAAACCGGTGAATACACGATTGATAATTTACCGGCCGGGACTTATGTCCTTGAAGCCTGGCATCAACGCTTAAACCCGCAGCGAGTATCGGTTACACTCGCGGAAGGGGAAACAAAAGAAGTCGATTTTACATTTCAACGCCCTGATGGAAAGTAGTACAATAACACTATGAGCGACCAACATCACCACCACGAGACCCACAAACTTCCGTTCTGGAAGCAATATATTTTTTCTACAGACCACAAGGTGATCGGCATTCAATACGGGATCACAGCTTTATTTTTTCTGTTTTTTGGATTTTGTCTGATTATGCTGATGCGCTGGCAGTTAGCGTATCCTGAACAGGCCCTGCCTTTTATTGGAAAATTATTTGGCGAATCCCGGATGCCCGGAGGAGTCATGTTGCCGGAATTCTACAATGAGTTAGGAGCGATGCACGGGACGATTATGGTTTTCCTGGGGGTTGTTCCGCTTGCCGTTGGTGCATTTGGTAATTTTGTTGTTCCTTTGCAAGTGGGAGCGCCGGATATGGCCTTTCCTCGATTAAATATGGCCAGTTATTGGTTGTACTTTGTCGGCGGGATTGTTATGTTAGGAAGTTTCTTTTTGCCGGGGGGCGCCGCATCGTCCGGATGGACTTCTTATGCTCCCCTGGCGGTGGTTGCTTCTATCGGGCAGACATTCTGGATCATCGGCATGACCTTTTTGATACAGTCGTCCTTATTAGGCTCAATTAATATTATTGTCACCATCTTTCAATTGAGGGCAAAAGGACTAACCTTTATGAGGCTGCCGTTTTTTGTCTGGGCACAATTAGTTACTTCATTTTTATTGGTTTTAGCGTTTCCACCTTTATTAGCTGCCGGTGTTTTACAATTAATGGATCGGGTCGCCCATACAAGTTTCTTTATGCCGTCAGGACTGGTGATCAGCGGACAGACATTGGATATTAGCGGTGGGGGAAGTGTGCTTTTATGGCAGCATCTTTTCTGGTTTTTAGCCCACCCGGAAGTTTATGTTTTAATCTTACCGGCCATGGGTATTGTTTCTGAAGTCATTGCAAATAACACCAGGAAACCCTTATGGGGATATAAATCCATGGTTTATTCAGTCATTTTTCTTGGATTTCTGTCTTTTATCGTCTGGGCGCATCACATGTATTTGACCGGCATGGGAACGGCGATCAGTTCTTTTTTTCAGGCCACGACGATGATCATTTCCATCCCATCCATTGTCATTCTTACTGCTTTATTTTTGTCTCTCTGGGGTGGTTCCATCCGGTTTAATACCCAGATGTTGTTCGCGTTGGCTTTTCTGCCGATGTTCGGTATTGGCGGGCTCACAGGGCTTCCTTTGGGGTTATCATCGGCCGACATTTATTTACACGACACGTATTATGTTATCGCGCATTTTCATTATATTGTTGCTCCGGGAACAATTTTTGCCCTTTTTGCGGGGATATATCATTGGTTCCCCAAGGCAACGGGTCGAAAAATGAATAAAGTTTTAGGACAGATTCATTTTTGGCCGTCATTAGTCTGCATGAATTATATATTTATGCCTATGTTTATCATCGGATTGGCCGGAATTTCACGCAGGCTCTATGATGGTGGCGCAGGGTATGCGATCAGTAAAGATGTCCTGCATTTAAATATTACGTCATCCTGGGCCGCATGGGGGCTAGGCCTGGCACAAATTCCGTTCATGATCAATTTCTTTTGGAGTATATTCAAAGGAGAAAAAATTACAAATAACAATCCATGGGATGCCACGACGATTGAATGGGACACGCCTTCACCGCCCGGACACGGAAATTTTACTCATGAGCCGGTTTGTTACCGGGGACCGTATGAATACAGCGTGCCAAACGCAAAGAAAGATTTTTCCCCGCAATTTGAAGAAACAATTGAATTAGTCGAACAAACGGCCGATCCGGTACAGGCTGCGGCAAAGGAAAAAAGCTAATGGATACAATCCCATATACAATTGAGGCCAGGGAAGATACGGGTCTTTATAATGCGAAATTCGGGATCTGGTTATTTTTGGCGTCGGAAGTCATGTTGTTCGGTGCGTTATTCTCTTCTTATGTGCTTCTTCGTATTGGTGCGCCGGTCTGGCCTCATGGCGCGGATGTCCTGAATGTGCCGTTAGGAACACTGAATACGATGGTCCTTATCAGTTCAAGCGTGACGATGGTTTTGGCCTGGGTGGCTTTGAAAGAAAATAATTTTAAACGGTTCAAGCTGACGTTAGGATTGACGATCCTGTTCGCGCTTATTTTTATGGTTGTCAAAACCTTTGAATACGGAGCGAAATTTTCACACCATTTATTTCCAAAAGAAAACACCTATTTCGCGATTTATTTTACACTCACCGGGTTGCATGCGTTTCATATTCTCGGCGGTTTAGTTGTGTTGTTATACTTTTTTTTTCCGGGGAGTAAGATGTTTAAAACCCAACCCCAGCGGTTTATCAACCGCATAGAGGTGGTCGGGTTATATTGGCATTTTGTCGACTTGGTGTGGATTTTTCTATTTCCAATCCTTTATTTACTTTAAATATGAGCGAAACCCAAGATTTAAAAAAAGAAGTTATATTATATTATAAAGTTTTCGGTTCACTGGCCGTGCTAACGGTTATCACGGTGGCGATCAGTAATCTGAAACTCGGACTTTTTTTGGCTGTCTTCTTGGCCTTGCTGGTGGCAACCACCAAAGCCTCGCTGGTAGCGTCCTTTTTTATGCATTTGAGCCACGAGAAAAAGGTCATATATCTCGTGTTGATCCTAACGGTTATTTTTTTTACGGGAATGATGGGGCTTATCATTGGCAGTTATTACAGTGTCCCGCACGGGACCAGGGATTTAAATATGGATTACAAGACGACGGTTCAACCACATTCCTCGCATCAAAACGCCGATGCCCATGGGCTTGCCGCTGAGCATCCAAAAGCGGAGGAGGGACACCATTGAGCCTGAGAGGATTTCATCTTGTTTTCGTTGTAGCGACCGTATCGTTAGCGGTTTTTTTTGCGTTTTGGGCGTATAATCAGTACACGTTAAAACATTCCGTCGGATATTTATTGTCGACGTTTGCCGCGCTGGGTATGGCGGGTGGATTTATCGTTTATGGTATTATTTTTGCCAAGAAAATAAAGGTATAAGATGAAACTTGCGTTTAAATTCTGTCTAATGTCTATTCTATTGAGCAGTTCAAGTCTTGCAGAGGCTTGTTCTGTTTGTTTTGGAGGTGATCCTGAATCACCTATGCTCATCGGACTAAAATGGGGGATTTTTTTATTATTGGGAGTATTATCTGGAATTCTGGTATTGTTGGGAATGTTTTTTTTAAACACAAGAAAAAGATCAAAATTAGCCTAAAAAGATTTTAATCGCATATGAATATTTCAAAAATGTTATTTTTGCCGGTTGTTGCTTCTGCACATGGATATGAAATAGATTTTGTCATTATCCTTGTCCATATGTTGATGTTTGGATTGCTTTTTGGATGGGGGCTGTTTTTTATTTTTACTCTGTTAAGATTTAATAAAAAGATGAATCCAAAGGCGAATTATCATGGAGTCCGGTCGCATATATCGAGTTATATAGAGGTTGGGGTTGTTATTGCCGAAACATTACTGCTTATCGGTTTTTCCATTCCATTTTGGGCAAAACAAGTCAATGCATACCCGAACCGGAAGGATGTTGTTGAAGTCAGAGTGATTGCTGAGCAATTCGCCTGGAATATTCAGTATCCCGGTGCCGACGGCATATTCGGGAGCGCCAATGCGAAGTTTGTGGATACACAGACAAATCCGTTAGGTCTTGATCCGGATGATCCGAATGGGAAGGATGATTTTACAACCATCAATCAGTTGCATTTACCCATCGGAAAACCGGCGATTATCCATTTGTCATCTAAAGATGTTATCCATAGTTTTGCCCTGCCGATCATGCGGGTTAAGCAGGACGCAATTCCCGGAATGAGCATACCGACATGGTTCACGCCGACTAAATCCGGAGAATCGGAAATCGGATGCGCCCAGTTATGCGGCATCGGACATTACCGGATGCGGGGACAATTGTTCATCCATCATCAGGATGAATATGATTCCTGGGTTGAGCGGAATGCTCCTGTCCTTGGCGAAGAGGGCGGCGAAGGCTTCGACGATTTCTGGAATTAATCAATAGATTTTCCTTCCGGTTTTTATCTAAAATTTAATATGAACAAAAATATCTGGCTGCGGCGGTTTTCAAAACTCACCTGTTTTTCGACGTTAGTTCTTATTTTTGTCGGCGGGATGGTGACATCCACGGGCTCCGGGCTGGCAGTCCCGGATTGGCCGTTGTCGTACGGGACGTTATTTCCGCCCATGGTGGGGGGTGTATTTTATGAGCATGGCCACCGCATGGTTGCTTCTTTTGTCGGGTTTTTGATGTTGACTTTGGCCGTCTGGTTAGCGTTTAAGGAAGAACGAATATGGGTGAAGGTGTGCGGTTTTTGGGCCCTTGGCGCCGTTATCGTTCAAGGATTGCTCGGAGGGTTAACGGTCTTGTTTTATTTGCCGACGCCGGTTTCGGTTGCGCACGGGGTACTAGCCCAGACATTCTTTCTCTTAACGATCTTTATCGCTTATTCTCAATCCAAAGAACGCCAGCTGCGGGCCTTTGTCAAAGACGGAGTTGATCCGGTTTTACAAGTCACCGGTGTCGTCCTGCTCATTTGTATTTATATTCAGCTGATTTTAGGCGCGGTCATGCGGCACACGGGATCCGGGTTAGCCGTTTATGATTTTCCAACGATAGCCGGAAGCTGGTGGCCGTCGTTTAACCAGGACATGCTGAACAACATTAATAGCTGGCGGTTTGATTATGATTTGGATCCGGTTACGATGGTCAATGTTTTTCTGCATTTGATGCACAGAGCCTGGGCCGGTGTTATTGTGATTGGTGTTTGCGTTTTAAATGTAAGTGGTCTAAAATGTCAATTACCTAACAAGGATAAGATAAGGAATACGATCCTCTGTCTGGATGGTATCGTTTTCTTTCAGATTATTCTCGGGATTATGACAATTTTGACAATCAAATCTCCGGTGATTACCAGTTTACATGTGGTGACGGGGGCCGCTACATTAGGGGTAACATTTTTATTGTTATTACGCATAGCGCCTTTAAGTTTTAAGAAATTTTCCGAATTATGAAAAAGATAATTGAAGATTATATTGAATTAACGAAACCCAGAATTGTTTTCATGGTTCTGATTACGGCCACGATTGGTTATTACCTTGGTGGTCATGGAATAAAATCCTATTGGACACTCTTTTGTCTTTTAACAGGGGTTGGATTCGTCTGCGCCGGGGCCGCGGCCCTGAATCATTATCTTGAACGGGAACTGGATTCAAAAATGAACAGGACTAAAAAACGGCCTTTGCCGGCCAAACGCATGAAGCCGGCTAATGCCCTGCAGTTCGGTGTCCTTTTATGTTTGACCGGTATTTTTGTTCTGTATATTGAGGTAAATATCCTGACTTCGTTTTTGAGTTTACTGACCGCGTTTCTCTATGTACTCGTTTATACCCCGATGAAAAGGGTGAGCTGGCTCAACACCACGGTTGGTGCTTTTCCTGGGGCGATGCCTCCGTTAGGCGGTTGGGCGGCTGCTACCGGGACGCTGAATTTTGACGCCGGAATTTTATTCCTAATTTTGTTTATATGGCAGCATCCGCATTTCTACGCGATTGCCTGGATGTTTAAGGAAGACTATAAAAAGGCCGGTTTTAAAATGCTTCCGTGCGTTGAAGAGGACGGAGGGAGTATGTTTCAGCAAATCCATTATTATTCGTTATTGCTGATCCCTGTTTCTTTAGTTCCTGCGCTCACCGGGCTTTCCGGGGCGGTTTATTTTGTTGGTGCCTTAGTGGCAGGCATTCTTTTATTGATTATGAGTGAAATTTTTATTAAATCCCGCTCAATCGTTGATGCCCGTAAACTGTTAAGAGCTACAGTCATTTATCTTCCGGTTTTGTTAACATTAATCATGCTTGATGTTCAATTTTAATGGTGAAACATAAAAAACTCATTTTATCGGTTGCTGGTTTGAGTGTTTTATTGGCGGGCATCTTCGCCGTATATTCATTTCAAAAAATTTCAAAAATTCCGCAATTACCAATCCTTGGGCGGGTTGGTTCTTTTGCTCTCACCGATTCCGATGGGCAGCCGTTTGATTCAAGACAATTGCACGGAAAGGTCTGGATTGCCAATTTCTTTTTTACCACCTGCAGTGATGTTTGTCCGGTTATGACAAAACATATGGCCTCGCTCAGCCGGACTTTTGAGAAAGTCCCCGCGGTAAAGATGGTCTCATTCACTGTAAATCCGGAAATGGATTCCCCTGAAATTTTAAAGGCGTATTCGACGCCCCTGAACAAAGGGAAAGGGAATTGGTATTTTCTGACGGGAAAAAGAGAGGATATCAGGGATATAACGGTCACGCAATTTAAACTCGGGAAGATCGATGAGCCGATTTTTCACAGCAGTTATTTTCCATTGGTCGACCGTAGCGGTTTTATTCGTGGGTATTATGAAGGGACAAATACTGAGGAGATCAATCGTTTATTCAAAGATGCCAGCGCCCTGCTTAAAGAGAGGTTTTAATGGATATTACAATTTTACCGATGATCAATGCCTGTCTGAATTTTTCAGCCGGCGTATTGTTGGTGTTGGGTTATAAGGCGATTAAACGCGGCGACCAAATGGCCCATCGTAAATTGATGATATCAGCGCTTGTTGTCTCAACGGTATTTCTTATTTCCTATCTGACCTACCATTATTTACACGGTTCAACGAAATACACAAAAGAAGGCATTATCCGGTTCGTGTATTTTACCATCCTGATCACCCACACGCCGCTCGCTGCATTAGTGGTTCCTTTCTGCATAGCAGCGGTTTATTTTGCATTGAAAGGGGACTATCGCAAACATATCCGGATTACGAAATGGCTTTATCCGGTCTGGATGTATGTCTCGGTGACAGGTGTGGTCATTTATTTGATGCTGTATGTGTTTTGAGGAGTTAATCTTAATTAACTTTGTTCGGTGAGAATAATCGTTTTATGGCCCTGAACATCTGCTTTTCTTTTTCCCAGAAAAATGGAAATTGTCCCAATAGAAAACCAAAGATAAGCAAGCCGAGCTGGTAACTGGGGAAGATAACCAACAGCCAGCAAAAGAATTTGACTAAAAAAGGAGTTTCTTTGGTGATTCCAATCAAAGCAAAAAATGGTTTTCTGACCCTGACCACAAACATCCCGGCCAGTGAAAATACAAGCATGATAGCAGTAAAATCCCACATGCTTGTGATTTTCCATTTAGTCATCAGTTTTTGTACGAGTTTATTTGTTTTCATGCAAATGAAAAGGTAGTACAGATAAAATAGATCCCGAAAATAAGGACCAATCCGGCACAGATCGCCAGGACATAAATCATAAACATAAATCCATCGGCCCCGGAATCAAATTTTAAAACGTCTTTAAATTTAGTCATGTTTGATCAAAAAACGGTTGATAAGCCAGCCTGCCGTAAAGATTCCGATACCCGCGCACAAAACGGTACGGCTCATTAATTCAGGAAACGACCGGATAAAATCGAACAGAATAATGGTCAGACCCGCCGCTTGTATTAATTTTCCCGCGTAAAACATTAAGTGACTTTTTTGTTAATTCCCGACATGTCCAGAATTATTTGCGTGTTATCCCGAAAGCAGGAATTCTGGATAATTTTAATTTTAACGTAGTGCACAATACATCCGAAAAAAATCAAATAATACAGCCATCCGGGGAAACGATACGTATCAACCGCGCCGACTAAAACAAACAAGATAATCATAAACAACAGGTTTAACATCAAAGGGGGGTAGACTTTTCGTTTGATCCCGATCGACCGTTTATGATAACTGGAATCAAGCTTGTGGTCAATCGTATATTCTTTCACGCTGACACCCGTTCCGACAAAGAAAAATATAACCAAAGTTTCCGTGAAAGAGTAAAGGATGCTGGTAAAAATCATAAATGTGACATGATCGGCATGAAAAACTTGGAATTTTAGAAAACTTTGGAAAAAGGCAATCCATAGGCTGACAAAAGTCAGGGCCGTCAGGATGTAGCAAGAATGCATGAAAAACCACATAAGGCATTAACTCCGAAAATTTGAGGTAAGGAAATTAATTCGTTCTTGGTATGCCGTAGGGAGGAAATTTCGAGTCATTAAGTTCAATTTGATAGCTTTCTTCAAAAATTTCGGTTGTAAGCATTTCGATCGCGTCCCAGGTCATTTTGGTGCAAACACGTGCGCAGATTGAGCAACCGATGCATTCGTTAAACTTGATCTGTACTGGAGGGATAGGTGTTTCATATTTCTCAACAGGAACAGGCGCGATACAATTAACCGGACAAAAAGGAACACAGGCCTGACAGCCTGTGCAATTATCTTCATCAACAACGGCAACCATTTTGGGTTTCTTTTTCTTATCCGAAATCTTTTCAGGGAGATTTGGAATATTTTTGTAGTGATCGTACCCAGTCATGGCACACACCTCCTATTTTGAGTAGTTCGGTGTATTAACGTCGTTGTCTATATAAACCCCGCCAATGGGGTTAACTTGCAAAAAGAACGAAAAACTAACTTTCGGCCAAAGGAGTTTTCTTTTCCGTAATGACCGGAAGGTTAGGGGCTTTGGATGAGTTAAGACCAACATAACTCTTCCATTGCTCAGGGACATCTTCTTCGGTATAAATTGCCTGAACAGGGCATTCCGGGATGCAGGCCCCGCAGTCGATGCATACTTCAGGATCAATGACCAGCATCTCCGCATCTTCGTGAAAGCAGTCCACAGGACAAACGGTTACGCAGTCGGTATATTTGCATTTAACACAAGGTTCGGTTACAACATGAGTCATTTAAGCCTCCAATCTGAATGAGTTACTTTACTTTAAATATAACCAAAAATAATTTTAAAGTCAAATCGTTTAATTTCAAGCTTTTAAAGCGAAACGGGTTCTTTTTCTATAATTCGCTCAATACCAGATATTTCAGCTGGTTTGAGTTTAGGCTTTTTATTAACCTGGCCGGTCAGTTTCTTAACAAAATAATCCGTAAATGCTTTGAATCCATGCAATTTCCGTAAAAGGTCGCCAAACGTCCGGATCGAGATAAACATTTTCCACATTTGTTTTGGTCTAAGGTAGAATTCCTTTAAGCCTTTATCAATATATTCATCAATGTCTTCACTTGTGAATTGAGGGTAACTTAACAAAGTGCGCTGTTCTTTTTGGGCGTTTAACCATTCACGCCAATCATTCGCCCGGAGGAATTCATTTTCTTTCGCCCATTTATAAAGGGATGTTCCAGGATAAGAAGCAACACCGGTAATTTGGACTGTATCCAGCGGAAGGGATTTGGCAAAATCAATGGTTTGTTGGGCCGTTTCTTTTGTTTCACCCGGGGCGCCGATCATAAAACAGCCATGGATTGTAAATCCCAGCCGGTCCGCAGCAAAGGCGTATTCCCGGGCCATGTCTACCGATACACCGCCTTTATTTATGGCTTTTAATCCATCATCGTATCCAAATTCGAAACCGGTCATCAACATCCGGCAACCGGATTCTTTCATGAGAGGGAGGACATCCAGATCCGTGTTTACGCGCATATTGCAAGACCATGTAATTTTTTTATTGATCCCGCGTTTGATGATTTCCTGGCAGACTTCTTTGACGTGCTGTGTATCAGCGGCAAACGTATCAGTTTCAAACATGATTTCACGGATTTGAGGATGGATTTTTAGGTCATATTCCATTTCGTCGACAACACTTTTGGCGGTCCGGTTTCTTAACCGGTATCCGTACATGATCTGCGGGTCACGGCAGAAGGTGCAACCGTTATTGCAGCCCCGCCCGGTCATTAAAGTTAAAAAAGGAAATTTTTTCCCGCCATCAGGGTACCATTCGGGTTTAATCAGATGCCAGGCCGGAAACGGGAGTTCATTGACCTCAATGGAAGGACGGTCAGGATTTTTTACGACCGTTTGAGTGTCAGCATTCCACCAGGTTAATCCGAGTATTTTATCCAGAGCCAAGCCATCCGCTAAATCGCGCAGGGTGTAGTCATATTCACCGGCGGCAATATAATCAACGACATTGCGGGCAATTTCAAATGTATTTTCTTGTTCCGATGACGCATGCTGGCCTATGAAACAAACCTTGCATCCGGTCCTGAGTTTAATTTCTTTGGCCTGTTCAATATCATTATAAATTGAAGGGGTTGTCGCGTGAATGATCAGGAGCTGCGGTTGATGGTCGGAAACAATTTTATACGATTCTTCCGGTGTAAAGTTCCGGGCGGCAGCTTCGACATAAATGGTATCATGACCGCGGTCAATTAATACCTGGGCGGCTGTCAATAAATATTCAGGATGACGCTGGACACGTCCGCGGGATTTTGCGGCCCAGCGGGCGACTCGGACAAAATCTTCACCAAAGGAAGGATTTAGTATTGCAATTTTCATTAATTTTTTCGAAGAAAGTTAATCAGATTTATTTATATACTAAACAGTGTAAGTGAATCATGCAAGTGTATTTTTGCATTTTTTAGGCTTGATAAGGTGTTGACTCTTCAAGGAGTCTTTAATATAATAAAACTCATTTCTTTCCTTCTGTTTTTATAAAATATTTTTTCGAGGCAAGATAATTCCAGCGATCTTTTAACTTTTAAAATGAGGTAGAGGCCGGTGAGCACAATGTTCAATCAACAGGATTTAAAAAAAACACTCAATGTAAGCGGAAAGAAATTTTCGTATTATCAGTTAAACAGTTTGTCCGGGGCGAAATTCGGAAACCCTGAAAAGCTCCCTTTTTCAATCAAGGTTTTACTGGAAAGCGCCATCCGGAATTATGATGACTATGCGGTCACTATTGAAGATATTGCCACATTGTCCAACTGGTCTGGTCAATCCAAAGAATTGAAAGATATTGCGTTTAAACCCGGGCGTGTTATCCTCCAGGATTTCACCGGAGTGCCGTGTGTGGTTGATCTTGCGGCTATGCGTTCGGCGATTAAACATTTAGGCGGGGATCCTTTAAAAATTAACCCGCAGGTTCCCTGTGATTTGGTCATCGACCATTCTGTTCAGGTTGATGAATACGGTAACGCCGGCGCTCTGGCTAAGAATGTTGAAATTGAATTTCAACGTAATCAGGAACGATATGAATTTCTCAAATGGGGACAAAACGCCTTTAAAAATTTTTTAGTCGTCCCTCCGGCGACCGGCATCGTTCATCAGGTCAACCTCGAATACCTGGCCAAAGGAGTCCTGCAAAAGGACATGAACGGAGAGACCATTGTTTTTCCAGACAGTCTTGTCGGGACGGATAGTCACACGACGATGATTAATGGTCTTGGTGTTGTCGGCTGGGGAGTGGGTGGGATTGAAGCCGAAGCCGTTATGCTGGGTGAGCCGATTGATATGCTCCTTCCGGAGGTGGTAGGATTTAACTTGAAAGGAAAGCTGAAAGAAGGGTTAACCGCGACGGATTTGGTTTTGACGGTCACACAAATATTACGCTCAAAAGGGGTTGTTGGAAAATTTGTTGAATTCTATGGGGATGGCTTGAAGTATTTGTCATTACCTGACCGCGCCACTATTTCGAATATGGCTCCGGAATACGGGGCGACGATCGGAGTCTTCCCGATTGATGAGGAAACATTAAATTATTATCGTCTCACCGGCCGCACGGATGAAGAGGTTGAACTGGTCGAAAAATATATGAAAGCCCAGGGAATGTTTTATGATCCTGCGAAACCGCAACCTGAGTTTACGGATCAAATGGAGTTAGATCTGTCCACCGTCCAGCCTTGTCTGGCCGGACCGAAACGGCCTCAAGACCGGGTCACATTATCGGATTTGAGTCTGGATTTTTCAAAGGGGTTAACAAAGTCGGTCAAGGAAAGAGGTTTCGGATTAGACCAGAAAGCTCTTTCTAATCAAGCTGTGGTTGTAAACGGAACAAAGGAAACGCTAAAACACGGGGCCGTTGTTATTGCCGCGATTACCAGTTGTACCAACACGTCTAATCCATCTGTTTTAATCGGGGCCGGTCTCTTGGCGAAAAAGGCCACTGAAAAAGGTTTAAAAGTGAAAAGTTATGTCAAGACAAGTCTGGCGCCGGGTTCCCAGGTGGTTGAAGAATATCTTCGTAATTCAGGTCTGATGCCGTATCTCGAACAACTTGGATTCCATATCGTTGGGTATGGGTGTACGACTTGTATCGGAAACAGCGGACCTTTACCAGAGAAAATCTCCAACGCGATTACCGAAGGCGATCTGGTCGCGGCTAGTGTTTTAAGCGGTAACAGAAATTTTGAAGGCAGGGTCAATCCGCATACGAAGGCGAATTATTTGGCCAGTCCGCCGTTGGTGGTGGCCTATGCCCTCGCCGGTACTGTCGATAAAGATTTAACCAAAGAACCGCTTGGACAGGATAAAAACGGGAACGATGTGTACCTGAAAGATATTTGGCCGACTCAGGATGAAATCAACAAGGTTGTTTCCAAGTTTGTTACGGCAGAATCGTTTCGAAAACGTTATGGAAATGTATCAAAGGGAAATAAAGATTGGAATGCGATTGAAGAAACCCGATCCGAATTATATCAATGGAAAAAAACGAGCACGTATATTCAGGAACCGCCATATTTTACCGGGATGACCAAAGAAACGAAACCGATTACAGAAATCAAGGCGGCGCGTTGTCTGGTGATGGTTGGAGATTCAATTACAACTGACCACATTTCTCCGGCAGGTTCCATTTCGAAAGACAGCCCGGCCGGGAAGTATTTGATGGAACAGGGTATTGCACCGAAGGATTTTAATAGTTACGGAGCCAGGCGTGGCAATGACCGCGTCATGACCCGCGGGACGTTTGCCAATATCCGCCTGCGGAACCAATTGGCCCCGGGGACGGAAGGTTCCTGGACCATTCATTTTCCCAGCCAGGAAAAAATGAGCATTTTTGATGCGTCTTTAAAATATAAATCCGGTAAAACCCCTTTGCTTGTGATCGCCGGAAAAGAATACGGAACTGGTTCCAGCCGGGATTGGGCGGCCAAAGGCGCGGCCTTGTTGGGCGTCAAGGTTGTATTGGCGCAAAGTTATGAACGGATCCATCGCAGTAATCTTGCCGGGATGGGGATCGTTCCTCTGGAATTTAAAAACGGTCAATCAGCGGAAAGCCTTGGCTTAAAGGGAGACGAGATCTTTGATTTCGACGGGATCAATGACCGGATCAAACCGCGCCAGGATGTTAAAATCATCGCCCGGTCTGCCGATGGATCGAAGAAAGAGTTCCAAACAACCTGCCGTCTGGATACGCCGGTTGAGGTGGATTATGTCCGCAATGGAGGGATCCTGCAAACGGTCCTGCGTAAATTAGCCTGAAAATTTCAAGTTTAAATTTGGTGAAATTAGATGTGCTGTATTGACAAGATTCCAGTGATCGGATAAAATCACTATTCCTTTTAAATTAAATATATATTAATAGGATGTTTAACAATGCCGAAAACAATGTTCGACAAGATTTGGGAAGCCCATTTGGTCCGGGAAAGCCAGGGAGACACGGCGATCATTTACATCGACCGCCATTTGGTGCATGAAGTCACCTCTCCCCAGGCCTTCGAAGGATTGCGGGTGACCAACCGTAAAGTCCGCCGTCCGGAAAAGACATTCGCCACAATGGACCATAACGTATCGACCCGTACCAAGGATTGGTCTCTGGTCGAAGAGACATCACGTAAACAGATGGAAACACTGGCGAACAACTGCCGCGATTTTAATATCATCTTGTATGATTTTGCTCATCAAGACCAGGGAATAGTCCATGTGATCGGGCCTGAAATGGGTATTACACAACCCGGACTGACCATTGTCTGCGGAGATTCCCATACGGCCACGCATGGCGCGTTTGGCGCATTGGCTTTCGGAATAGGGACTTCGGAGGTCGAACATGTCCTGGCGACACAGACCCTTCAACAGAATAAATCGAAAGCAATGATTATTAATATTGACGGGAAGTTAGGATTCGGTGTCACGTCCAAAGATATTATATTGTATATCATCGGGAAAATCGGAACGGCTGGGGCGACTGGATATGTGGTCGAATATGCCGGGAGTGCTATCCGTGAATTATCCATGGAAGGACGGATGACCATTTGTAATATGAGCATTGAAGCCGGAGCCAGGGCGGGAATGATTGCCCCCGATCAAAAAACCTTTGACTATCTTAAAGGCCGTGATCATTCACCTACTGGAACAGATTGGGATGAGGCCGTTGCGTATTGGAAAACATTGCCCTCTGATCCTGGAGCAAAATTTGATTATGTATTGAATATTAAAGCTGAAGACATCAGGCCGCAGGTGACTTGGGGGACTTCCCCGGGGCAGGTTACGGATATTGAATCGACCGTTCCGGATCCGGACAGCTTTACCGACCCGGTCGAACGAACGGGAGCGCGAAACGCGTTGAAATATATGAATCTGACTCCCGGAACAAAGATGACCGACATCAAAATTGATAAAGCGTTTTTAGGGTCGTGTACGAACGGCCGGATTGAAGACTTAAGAGTTGCGGCCGAGATTGTTAAGGGTAAGAAAGTTCATCCGGATGTCCAGGCGATCGTTGTCCCCGGTTCCGACCGCGTGCGCCGTCAAGCACAAAAGGAAGGACTGGATGAAATTTTTAAAGAGGCCGGGTTTGAGTGGCGATTTGCCGGCTGTTCCATGTGCCTGGGCATGAATGATGATCAATTGAAACAAGGCGAACGTTGCGCCTCTTCCAGCAACCGGAATTTTGAAGGGCGTCAGGGACCGGGCGGCAGGACCCATTTAATGAGCCCGCAAATGGTCGCTATTGCCGCAATCCAAGGGAAACTGACAGATATAAGGGAATATTTATAATGGAACCGTTTATTAAGCATCAGGGGATAGCGGCCCCGTTGGATCGGGTGAATGTGGATACGGACATGATCATCCCGAAACAATTTTTACGGAAAATTGAAAGGACAGGTTTCGGTGTCCATTTATTTCATGAATTACGGTACCTTGACTATGAGGGAACAAAAGAAAATCCGGAATTCGTCTTAAATCAAAAAGCGTATCGGAAGGCCACGGTTTTATTAACCCGTGATAATTTTGGATGCGGTTCTTCCCGGGAGCATGCCCCGTGGGCTTTATCCGATTATGGTTTTCGGATTATCGTTGCCCCGAGTTTTGCGGATATATTTGCCAATAATTGTGTAAAAAACGGGATCTTGCTCGTACAGCTTCCTACCGATGATGTGGAGGCCTTGTTTCAGCAGGCGCTCGACCATCCAGGGGTGGAGATGAGCGCCGATCTTGAGAAACAAGTATTGCTGGATTCGACAGGTAAAAAATATTCATTTAAGATTGATGGCTTCTCCAAGGAATGTTTGTTAAAAGGCCTGGACCAAATCGGTTGGACGCTTCAATTTGATGAAAAGATTAAAGATTTTGAAGCAAAATTAAGAGAAGAAAAAGCCTGGTTAGCTTAATTTAATTCCTCTGCAATAACAAAATTTAAAGAGATGTTATGAAAAAATCTGATTCAAAAAAAATAAATTTACGAAAATATTCATCCATGATTACGGATGGTTACGACCGTGCGCCCAGCCGCGGGATGTTAAGGGCGGTCGGTTTTGAAACCGAAGATTTTAATAAACCCCAAATCGGGATTGCCTCAACGTGGAGTATGGTCACCCCCTGCAATATGCATATTGATAAATTGGCCGAAGCGGCTTTAAAAGGCACAGACCAGGCCGGGGCCAAAGGGGTTATTTTCAATACGATCACGATATCTGACGGGATATCCATGGGGTCGGAAGGGATGAAATATTCACTGGTATCCCGTGAAGTTATTGCTGATTCGGTGGAGACCGTCATGGGTTGCCAAGGGTTTGACGGTCTTGTCGCTATCGGGGGATGTGATAAAAATATGCCCGGATGCCTCATGGCGATGGCACGGTTGAATCGTCCGGCCGTATTTGTCTATGGAGGGACTATCCTTCCGGGGTGTTATAAAGGGGAAAATAAGGATATTGTTTCGATCTTTGAAGCGGTTGGAGCGTATGCTAATCATAAAATTGAAGAAACAGATTTAATCGGGATCGAATCATGTGCGATCCCCGGTCCGGGTTCCTGCGGGGGGATGTACACCGCGAACACGATGGCATCGGCGATAGAAGCATTAGGGATGAGTCTGCCAAACAGTTCGGCTCAGGCGGCTGTATCCGCCGAAAAAGAACAGGATTGTATTAATGCCGGCAAAGCGGTTATGAATCTGATCGAAAAAGACATCAAACCTCGCGATATTATGACGAAAAAGGCTTTTGAAAACGCGATCACGGTCGTTATTGCGTTGGGAGGTTCGACGAATGCGGTCCTTCATTTGCTGGCGATGGCGAATTCGGCCGGTGTTAAGTTAAAAATTGATGATTTTACCCGGATCGGGAAACGAGTGCCTGTGCTGGCGGATTTAAAACCGTCCGGACGATTTGTTATGGCGGAATTGGTTTCAATCGGAGGGATTACTCCTTTGATGAAAATGCTGTTGGATAAAGGCTTGCTGCATGGTGATTGTCTGACTGTTACCGGAAAAACGGTGGCCGAGAATTTGGCGGGAGTCAATCCCTACCCGAACGGTCAGGAAGTGATCCGGTCTTTTGATAATCCGATTAAAGCGGACAGCCATTTGGTTATTTTATACGGTAATTTAGCCCCGGCCGGGGCGGTCGCAAAGATTTCCGGTAAAGAGGGAATGACCTTTTCCGGCAAGGCGCGTGTTTTCGAATCCGAAGAAAAGGCGCTTCAGAAAATTTTGGATGGAACGGTTAAAAAGGGCGATGTTATTGTCATCCGTTATGAGGGCCCCAAAGGCGGACCCGGGATGCGTGAGATGTTATCTCCGACTTCGGCGGTCATGGGTAAAGGTTTGGGAAAAGAGGTTGCGCTGATTACAGACGGACGATTTTCTGGCGGAAGCCATGGATTTGTGGTCGGACACATCACTCCTGAGGCGTACGAGGGCGGACCGCTCGCCATTGTAAAAACAGGTGATCCGATTACGATTGACGCCAAACGACGGGAAATTACTTTAGGTATTCCAGCAAACGAGATAAAAAAACGATTAAAAATGTGGAAACAACCAAAACCTCGTTATAATAGAGGGGTTCTAAATAAATACATGAATCGTGTCACTTCGGCTTCTTTAGGGGCGGTGACCGATCTCTAAGTTCACTCAATTGAAAATTCTGATCAATCAAAATGGCCGGTAATACTTTTGGAGAGGTTTTTAAAGTAACGACTTTCGGAGAAAGTCACGGCCCCGCTATCGGTGTTGTCATTGATGGCGTCCCGCCTAATATTGCTCTAACTGAAAATTATGTCCAGCGAGAACTCGACCGGCGCCGTCCGGGACAAAGCAAAATTACCACCCAGCGTCAGGAAGAAGATCGTGTCGAGTTTTTATCAGGGATGCTGGATGGAAAGACAACGGGCACTTCTCTGGCGATGTTGATCCGCAACCAGGATCAACGTTCAAAAGATTATTCCAATATTATTGATGTTTTTCGTCCGGGGCATGCCGATTTCACATATTTCAAGAAATACGGTATCAGGGATTATCGGGGCGGTGGCCGGTCTTCCGGGCGGGAAACAGCCTGCCGTGTTGCGGCCGGGGCCGTCGCCAAAAAAATTCTCGAACAGGAAAATATTAAAGTTATCGCGTATACATTATCGGTGGGTGATATTAAGGCCGAAAAAATTGATTTTTCTGTTATTGAAAAAAATATTGTCCGGGCGCCTGATCTAATTGCTGCGGAAAAAATGGTTGAGTTAATTGATAATGCCCGCAAAAGTCTCGATTCGGTGGGGGGTGTTGTAGAGGCCATTGTGCATGGGTGTCCGGCGGGTCTGGGAGATCCGGTTTTTGACAAACTTAATGCTAAATTGGCGTATGGATTGATGTCGATTGGGACGATTAAGGGGATAGAATTCGGGGACGGGTTCGCCGTCACCAAATTAAAAGGCAGCCAGAACAATGATAAATTTTTTATGGATGGTGACCGAATCCGAACAAGGACCAATCACGCCGGAGGAACTTTGGGCGGAATCTCCACCGGAGAAAACATCGTCTTACGGGTCGCGGTCAAGCCACCATCTTCTATTGCGCAACCGCAAAATACCGTCACCCGGGACGGCAAAAATACTTCCATAGAGATCAAAGGGCGGCATGATCCTTGTATTTGCCCTCGGGTCGTTCCCGTTGTTGAAGCGATGATCGCATTGTGTATAGTGGACAGCTTACTCCTGCAAAAAACAATTTCTTAAAAGACAGATGCCAAATCTGGTCCAGACAAAAAAAATCATTTTAATTACGGGTTGTTCCAGCGGTTTTGGTCTGTTGACAGCCGCCCGTTTATCTTCAGCCGGGCATACTGTTTATGCAACCATGAGGGAGACAAATAAACAATCCGCTTTGCTCAGCGAGGCGAATAAACGTGATGCGAAGGTCAATGTTCTTCGGTTGGATGTGACCGATCAGACGAGTATTCAACAGGCTATACAAGAAATTGCCCAAAAGGAAGGGTTTGTGGATGTCCTCATCAATAACGCTGGTTATGGAATTGGCGGGGCCTTCGAAGATTTATCCGAAGAAGATATCCGTCAACAAATGGAGACGAATTTTTTTGGAGTCCAGAATGTCACACGGGCAGCGATCCCGCTTATGCGCCAGCGGAAAGGGGCTAAGATCATTAATGTTTCCAGTGTTTCCGGTTTTTCTTCATCTCCATGTTTTGGGGCATACAGCAGCAGCAAATGGGCGCTGGAGGCGTTTAGTGAAAGTTTGCGTTACGAACTGAGCTTGTTCGGAATCGACGTCTTGCTTGTCCAGCCCGGGACCTACAAAACAAAAATATTTTATGAAAACAGTCGTTACGCAAAGAATTTTGACAATGAAAATAGTCCCTATTATACATTTTCCCTGCACATTAAAAATCGAATTGATAAGCATGTCGATTCCTCCCGGAAAGATCCGGAAGAAGTGGCTATTTTAATTGAGAAATTGATTAATTCTAAAAATCCGAAGTTCCGAAATATTCCTGACCTTGGCAGCAGGATTAATTATTTGTGCCGCAAATTTCTGCCGTTTCGATTATATTCCTGGATAGTCAGCCGGGCGATTTTTACTGGATATAGTCCGTAGCATTTTCCTTCCGGTCAAATTTATAGACGATGACGGGCAGAGAACTCAATACAAAAATAAGAATGGCTACCCAATACAAAATTGTGTTTATGGAGAATCCTGCATCCAGTGCAAAGGCAATTGGCAAAGGCCCGAAAGCAGTGACCCCGTTTCGAAATGTCGCGATTAAACCTTTAATGCTCCCCATATATTTTGTTCCGTAAAAATGCGGATAGACCACATTGGTTACCGGGCTGCTGAATCCAAGTGCGGCTCCGATGATCGAATAATATAAAACGATAATTAAAGTGTTGCCCCCTAAAGCGGCCAAAAATGTTCCAATTCCCAATAAAAAGATTAACACAATAAAAGGAATGAGCGGGCCATGCCGGTCGACAACGCCGCCAATCCATAAGGAACCGACGGCCTTACAGACAGCGTAGACGGTTAATCCTGTAGCGGCAAACGCGATGTTCCAGTGATTAGCGGTAAATAGTGTTTCCTGATAAAAGAACAAGCCGGTAACAACCATCGGGGGAAGACATGATGCCAGCATAATCAAATAAAATTTAAAGTCTTTGAGAACTTCTTTTAACGTATAATCACGTTGTGCGTGTGTTGTTTGGGGAAGTGGTTCACCGGGCAGTTGTTGGGGGTTGATATCCAGTTCTCCCGGCTGGAATTCACCATGGTTCACATTGGATTTATTGAGAAGAAATAATTGTAACGGGAGCATAATGACAATGTTTGTAAGGCCGAAAACAATAAATCCTGCCCGCCATCCGAAGTTGTGCAATAAATACAGTGCAATAAACGGATAGATCATTTCTGAGAACGGAAATCCAAGCGTGATGATTCCCATTGCCTTGCCACGGTTTTTATGGAAATTTTTTACCATTAATGTTGAGGAGGATAAGCTGAAGGCTCCTTGCCCGATAAGCCGCAGAATAAAAAATCCGGCAAACAAAGTATAAATGTTTTTCGAATATGCCAGGATAAAGCATCCCAGGGCCATTAACATGGTCAGGTATTTAATAATTGTCTGGATTGAGTAGCGGTCGATCAAACGCCCGGCAGGGTTCAATAAAAAGGCGGCCGACAATGTAGCCGCAGAATAAATGCCGGCAAAAACACTTTGTGAAATTTTCAATTCATTGAAAATGGAACCGACAAATAAGGAAATTAGAAATGTTTGACCCGGGGCCGAGAAAAACAATTGGAAAATACCAAAGAAAAGTAAATAAGGGTGTTTTTTAAAAAAATTATACATGCTGATTTAGTTAGAAGGTATATCCCATGCGGTGGGTTAAAAATTCTTCTTCGGATTGACAAGTCAGGTAAGGATTGGTCCTTTTTTGTTGTCCAAGTGTTGCATAGGGGGTGGGGCCGTAGTTATGTCCGGGGAAAATGATCGTTTCATCCGGCAGGAGTTTAATGATATTGTATAAGGTGTTATACATGACCCGCGGGTCACCGCCCGGAAGGTCGCATCGCCCGCATCCATCGATGAATATTGCATCCCCGGCAATCATTATGTTTTTATAGATAAAACTTTGGCACCCCGGTGTATGCCCGGGAGTCAATAAACAACGGAATTCAATTTCTCCGAGGCGCAAAATTGCGTTATTTTCAACTTCAATGATATTTTTATGTTTTGGTTTCAAGAACGGGGCTTCATGTTTGGATATATAGGCCGGGACATCCTGCCGGGATAGGATGTCTTTTAAACCATTGACATGATCCGGATGGCCGTGAGTTAAGAAAATACTCTTAATTTGATAGCCGTATTGTTCGGCTTGTTGGCAAAGGTAATCGACATCCCAGGCAGGATCAATAACCGCGATTTCCTTAGTTCGTTGATCTCCAAGAAAATAGAGATAGTTCTGGATCGGGCCGAGTTCCATTTGATGAAGGATGAGATGTTCCGGTAAATTCATTTAATTGTTACAAAGATATAATAAATTTGTAATTCACTTTGTTCTATGATTAAGTTATTATTATACAAGATTATCCGGATTGATCAATGTCTTTACCAGGTTTAAATATGGAAAACATACAAGGAGAAAAAAATGAAGAAGACTTTAATTTTTATAGCCGCCATACTAATGTTGGGCGGTGCGGGTTTTGCTAATAGCGAGGATGGTCTAGAGACCGAAGCCGTGAAGGCCGCCGATGATTGGTTACGATTGCTTGACCAAAAAGAATACCGGCAATGTTGGAAAAAATCAGCGGCTTTTTTGAGGGAGCAAGTATCTGAAGAGGAATGGATGAAGGGAATGGGCTCCATTGACCAGATCATTGGAGTGACCGAAACCCGGACGCTTAGAACTGCCAGTTATTTTCGGGCATTACCTAATGCCCCGATCGGAGAGTATGTTGTGATTGTCTATGATGTCAATTACAAGAACGGACAAAAAGCGGTTGAAACGGTTACGCCCATGAAAGATCCGGACGGCCAATGGAGGGTTTCCGGATATTACATAAAACCAGACCGGTAATTAATACGGGTGTAGTAAAAAATTTCTAGATGGCTCTTTCTATTTCTTGACTTTTGATCTTGCCGTTTTATAATTAATTCGACGGGAGATTGATTATAAATGGCATTGGTTAATTCAATTCAAATTCCGCTTGGGGCAAGCCTTCCATCGTTTGTATTAAAGGACCCTATTAATAAAATTTTTGATTCTGCTCAAGGGATCGCACAGGGACACTCTAAGGGGCTGGTGGTTGCTTTTATGTGTAATCACTGTCCGTACGCGCTTGCGATTTGGCCCCGGTTGATTCAATTATCCAGTTACGCCAAACGATTGGGGATTAATACTATTGCTATTAATCCTAATATCCATCCCGATTATCCTGAAGACAGTCCTTCCCAGATGAAAGTAAAAACGGAAGAGTGGGGCATCCCGTTTCCTTACCTGATTGATTCTTCCCAAAAAGTTGCGCGATTATTTGATGCTCGATGCACACCGGATATTTATTTCTATAATGATCGTAGTAAATTGATTTATCATGGTCGTTTTGATGACAATTGGCAGGATGAATCGAAAGTCAAACATCAGGAGCTTAAAACGGCTATTGATGACTATTCTAACGGACGGACCATCAATCCGGATCAAAAACCCGCCATGGGTTGTTCCATTAAATGGTTATAATCCTTTCAAAATAATACTATAGTACTGCTTGCTTTTCTGAATATTAAATGATACACTATCTCAATATTAATGAAACAGTGTCTCAATATGGACGAACGAATAAAAAAAGAAAAAAATAAATTCTCCAATTATCTGCGAAATTCCAGCTTAAGGATGACCCAAGGACGGCAGGAAGTTTTTGATGAAGTGATGCAGACACATGGTCACTTTTCTGCTGAAGAGTTGGTGAAATATTGCGGACGACACCAGCGCAAAGTTTCCCGGGCGACAATTTATCGCAGTCTGAAAGAACTGCGAGAGGCGGGAGTAATCCGGGAGACCGCTTTTGGAGAAAAACATAATCATTATGAACATGTTTATGATGAAAAACTACACCATCATGCCCGATGTATCCGTTGTGGTACATTCATTGAGCTGACCGACTTAGGGGAAGAACAGCGGTATCTGTCTCAATTAGAAACACAAGGATTTAAAATAATCGGACATGAATTACACTTTTATGGTTTTTGTAAAAACTGTCAGAAATAAGAAGGAAGGTAACGATGAAACGAAATTTTAAGTTTATTGTGATTTCTTTGGTACTTTTTACTGGATTTACCGGATTTGCGTGGATTTCTTTCGGAGAAGAAAAAAAAACTGAAAAATTAACGGTTGTTTCCACGATTGGGCAGATCAACGATATTGTACATAATATCGGCGCAGAAGATGTTTACGCGATCGGTTTAATGGGGCCAGGGGTTGATCCGCATCTTTATAAGGCGACTGAAAGTGATGTTGGAAAACTGACCGAAGCCGATGTGATTTTTTTTAATGGTCTTTTTTTGGAAGCAAAAATGGAGCACATATTTGAGAAATTGGAGCGCCAAAAATTAGTAGTAGGAGTGGCGGATCATTTCCCTAAAGAAAGATTGTTGGAGAGTGAGGCGTTTAAAAATCATTACGATCCACACGTATGGTTTGACGTGACTTTATGGAAGATGGCCGCTGAACAAGTTCGGGATACATTAATGAAGGCCGATCCCCGAAACAGTGAAAAATATAAAAAACGTGCGGAGCAGTATTTAAAGGATCTCGAACAGCTTGATCAGTACGTTTTTAATAAAGCATCTGAACTTCCTGAAGGGGGACGGATACTCGTGACCGCCCATGATGCGTTTCGATATTTTGGAAAACGTTACGGTTTTGAAGTCGTCGGGCTTCAAGGGGTTTCAACCGAATCACAGGCGGGGGCTGCCGATGTTATCCGTTTGGCCAAATTTATTGCAGATAAAAGAATCCGTTCGATTTTTGTGGAATCTTCCGTGCCTGTCCGGAATATTCAGGCTGTTGTTGAAGCGGTTAAATCAAACGGCTGGGATGTCAGGATTGGGGGGGAATTATTTTCAGATGCCATGGGGGATCAAGGGACATTTGAAGGGACGTATATAGGTATGGTGACGCATAATATTAATACTATTGTTGAAAGTTTAAAGGAGTAATAAGCATGATGAAATCAACCATCCAAGATACGCATGCCATTGATGTGACCGACTTGACGGTGGCTTATCAGGAAAAACCGGTTTTATGGGATGTTGATTTTCAGGCCCCGAAAGAAAGTATGTTGGCCATCGTGGGTCCGAATGGAGCCGGAAAATCCACATTGATCAAGGCGATTCTCGGTTTGGTTAAACCAGCTGCCGGTCGAGTATTGGTGCTTGGAAAGAATTACCGCGCGCAATCCCATTTGGTTGGTTACGTCCCGCAGCGGGGCAGTGTCGATTGGGACTTTCCAACGAACGTTCTGGATGTAGTCTTGATGGGGCGGTACGGGCATTTGGGGTGGTTTCGAAGACCCTCCAAAGCCGATAAAGTCCTGGCGATGGATTGTCTTGAAAAAGTAGGGATGAAAGATTTTATCAATCGACAGATCAGTCAGTTGTCCGGAGGCCAGCAGCAAAGGGTTTTTATCGCCCGGGCCTTTATCCAAGACGCTCCGATTTATCTGATGGACGAACCGTTTGCCGGTGTCGATGCCACTACAGAAAAAAGTATTATTACACTTTTACGTGATTTAAGAAAAAATGGAAAGACTGTTATTTGTGTCCATCATGATTTACAAACCTTGCGCGAGTATTTCGATCACGTCTTATTGTTGAATGTCAGGGCAGTCGCGTTAGGAAAAGTGAGTGCAGTTCTGACCAAAGAGAATTTACGAAGAACTTATGGCGGACGAGCCGCATTTTTAGCTGGGGTGGATGAAGCAAAGGAAGAACAATCGTGATTGAGTTGTTTTCGAATTATACCGTTCAAATCGTTTTGATGGGGTCTCTCGTTTTAGGAATTACCGCGGGAAGTTTGGGCGCGTTTGCTGTGTTAAGACGGCAAAGCCTTTTGGGAGATGCCATTAGTCATGCAACTTTGCCCGGGGTTTGTTTAGCCTTTTTGCTCACGCAGAGCAAAAATCCTCTTATTTTATTGATCGGGGCTGGACTATCCGGTTGGGTTGGGACATTGCTGATTTTGCTTATTACAAACACATCCCGGATCAAGAAAGATTCTGCTTTAGGGATTGTATTATCCGTTTTTTTTGGATTTGGGCTGGTTCTCTTAACAATTGTCCAGAAACTACCGACGGCAACCAAGGCGGGATTGGACAAGTTCCTTTTTGGCAATGCGGCGACATTATTAAAATCCGATGTGGTTACCATGGGTATTTTGAGTTTTATCGTTTTCTCCATATTATTGTTTTTCTGGAAAGAATTCAAATTGATCGTTTTTGATGCTGACTTTGCCAGAAGTATAGGAATTAATGTCAGATTTCTTGATATATTATTAACAACCTTGATTGTCGTTTCGATTGTGATCGGGTTGCAGACCGTAGGAGTTGTTTTAATGAGTGCGATGCTTGTTGCTCCGGCGGCGGCGGCCAGGCAATGGACGGATCGATTAAGGAGTATGGTTATTATTTCTGCGGCATTCGGGGCTATTTCCGGGGTCAGTGGGGCCCTGGCCAGCAGCATGGTCACAAATTTACCAACCGGCCCGATGATCGTCATCTGTTTGAGTTTATTTGTGTTGTTTTCATTAGCGCTTGCCCCGAATCGCGGGTTGATTTGGGATTGGCTTCGCCTGCAGAAAAATAGAAAGAAAATGCAGACCACCACAATGTTAAAGAACTTGCTTTTATTTTCGGAAATTAACACGGACCCGTTTCATCCGCATGATATTGCCGCGTTAAAGGCTATCGGTCGTGGGGCGATTGAACAGACGATGAACGAAATTAAGAAAAAGGGGTGGGCCAAACAATTTTCGGATAAAAAATGGGCGCTGACTCCCCAGGGTTTAACCGAAGCCAAACGTTTAACCAGCGAATTTGAGGAATTGATCAGTGTCAATGCATCAAATTGAAATTTTAATTTTGGCGTCATTAACCGCCGTCACCTGTGCGCTTCCGGGAGTTTTTCTTGTTTTAAGGAGAGTTGCTCTGATGAGTGACGCGATCAGTCATGCAATATTGCTGGGGATTGTTCTGGCATTCTTTATTACAAAAAATCTGGCATCTCCGTTATTGATTATCGGGGCGGCAGTGATGGGAATTATCACGGTTGCTTTAACCGAATTGATCATCCAGACAAGGAAGTTAAAAGAAGATGCCGCGATCGGGCTTGTATTCCCTTTTTTATTTTCCATGGGAGTAATACTGTTGAACCGATATGCTTCTGACATCCATTTGGATGCCGATTGCATTTTATTTGGAGAAATTGCTTTTACACCGTTTAACCGGTTATATGTCAACGGTCTGGATCTCGGGCCGCAGGGAATCTGGATTACCGGAACAATATTTCTAATGAATCTGGTTTTTATCGTCTTATTTTATAAAGAATTGAAAATAGCGACATTTGATCCGGGATTAGCGGCGACTTTGGGATTTTTGCCCGGAGTGCTGAATTACGCATTGATGACGATGGTCAGCATTACGGCCGTTGGTTCTTTTGAGAGTGTGGGATCAATATTGGTGGTTGCTTTGATGATTGCCCCACCGGCGGCGGCTTATCTGTTAACCGACCGTCTGGATCGGATGATTCTCATCAGTGCCGGATTAGGTGTTCTTTCAGCGATCGGGGGGTACGCAATGGCGTATTGGCTGGATGCAAGTATCGCCGGTTCAATGGCGACATTTAGCGGGATCATTTTTCTTTTGGTGTTCTTTTTTTCTCCTGAAAAAGGATTGCTGGCTAAATTAATCGTTAAGAAATGGACCCGTTGGAATTTTGCCTCCGATACATTAACGGTTCATCTGCTGCAGTCGGAACTGGCCCATGCGGAAGAGACCGAACAGATTGTTAGTCATATGAACGAACATATGCTGTGGGATAATCTTTATACCTCGGAGGTCATCGCGCAGTCGATTCAAGACGGATTAATCCAAAAGCAAGGCGATAAACTCAGTTTGACTCCTCTCGGTCGGGAAAAAGCCAAAAACTCCCTCTCCAAACAGTAGAAAATAAGATTAAAGAATTAAGGTAAAAATTGACTTATATTCTGCTTATGGTATATTCTTTAATTAGAAATCAGGTGTTTAAATTTAAGAGGACTTATGGAAAAACCGATCATTCATTTAACAGATGCCGCAGTTACTAAAATCTTCTCCATGGCCGAAAAAGATGGGAAAGAAGGGAATTATCTACGGGTAGGCGTCGTAACAGGTGGTTGCGCAGGATTATCGTATGATCTGCGTTTTCAGAAGAATCCGTATGATAATGACGTGATAATTGACCAGGGAAAGATTAAAATATTAATTAATCCGGAAAGTGTACCGTTTCTCAAAGGCACGGAAATTCATTACATTGATACCCTAAAAGAAAGCGGATTTCAATATAAAAATCCCAATGCAACGAACAGTTGCGGGTGTGGAACTTCTTTCAGTTGAGCCATGGTTCTTCTTCTGCTTGCCATATTAATTGCCGCATTCGTCATCATTTTTGTGATAAAATGATCTGGCCAAGTACATCCGGCGTTGTAAACCGTTTAAGATCCAAACAGTTAGAAATTAATCAGAAAAGGATTATTCATGATCTCGCCACGCGAATCGCTTAAAAAGGTAAAACCCGCAGAAATTGACTTTAATTATAAAGCTCTCCCGGGGTCTCAGAAAATATATCAAAAAGGGAGGATATATCCTGAATTAAATGTCCCTTTTCGTGTCGTTCAGTTATCCGACACAACCGGAACGGATGGGAAAATAATCAAGAACGCGCCGGTTCAACTGTACGATACTTCTGGGCCTTATACGGATTCTCAGGTGAAGATCAATATTAATAAAGGTCTGGAAGAGTTAAGGCAGTCTTGGATATTCAATCGCGGGGACGTTGAGATTTTAGAGAGTTCATCGTCATTGTATCGTGCTCAGCGAGAATCCGACAATAAGTTGACGGCGGTACGTTTTCCGGAAATAAGAAAACCTGTTCGGGCTAAACAAAATTTGACTGTAACTCAAATGCATTATGCCCGAAAAGGAATCATTACCCCGGAGATGGAATACGTTGCTATTCGCGAACGTTGCAAGCCGGAATTTGTCCGGGATGAAGTCGCCAGAGGTCGCGCCATTATCCCGGCGAACATCAATCATCCGGAATCCGAACCTATGATCATTGGCCGCAATTTTTTGGTCAAAATTAATGCAAACATCGGTAATTCGGCCGTCAGTTCAAGCATCGCGGAAGAGGTGGAGAAAATGAGTTGGGCCATCCGTTGGGGGGGCGATACGGTGATGGATTTATCGACCGGACAGAATATTCATGAAACCAGGGAATGGATTTTGAGGAATTCCCCGGTACCGATCGGAACGGTGCCAATTTATCAAGCTTTAGAAAAGGTCAATGGTAAGGCAGAAGATCTCACGTGGGATATTTATCGCGACACGCTCATTGAACAGGCCGAACAAGGGGTCGATTATTTTACCGTTCATGCCGGGGTATTGTTACGGTATGTACCGTTAACCGCAAAACGATTGACCGGTATTGTCTCCCGGGGCGGTTCAATTCTGGCCAAGTGGTGTCTGGCCCATCACAAAGAAAATTTTCTTTACACGCATTTTGAAGAGATTTGTGAAATTATGAAGCAATATGATGTGAGTTTTTCGTTGGGTGACGGATTAAGACCGGGAAGTATCGCTGATGCGAACGATGCGGCCCAGTTTGGTGAACTTGAAACATTGGGCGAATTGACGAAAATCGCCTGGAAACACGATGTTCAGGTGATGATTGAAGGTCCCGGTCATGTCCCGATGAATCTGATCAAAGAAAATATGGACAAACAACTGGCAATTTGTCAGGAGGCGCCGTTTTATACGCTCGGTCCGCTGACGACGGATATTGCTCCGGGGTATGATCATATTACTTCCGGAATCGGTGCGGCGATGATTGGCTGGTTTGGAACAGCGATGCTCTGTTATGTTACACCGAAAGAACATTTAGGCCTTCCGAACAAACAAGATGTAAAAGACGGGATTATCGCGTATAAGATTGCTGCTCATGCGGCGGATTTGGCTAAAGGGCACCCGCACGCGCGAGAATGGGATGATGCTTTGTCGAAAGCCCGTTTTGAATTTCGCTGGCAAGACCAGTTCCATTTAAGCCTTGATCCGGAAACAGCCCAGGATTTTCATGATGAAACATTACCAGCGGACGGGGCTAAAATTGCTCATTTTTGTTCCATGTGCGGTCCGAACTTTTGTTCAATGAAGATTACCCAGGATGTCAGGGATTACGCGCGGGAAAAAGGATTTTCTGAGGATAATGTGATTGAAGAAGGGTTGGCTGAAAAGGCCGAAGAGTTTCGGCAACAAGGCGCAAATTTGTATCAATAAAATTATGCGTGTACCGGTGAGCTTATGTTAAATATTGATGGGTTTTGACAGACAAATTCAAATATCTTTTTATTAAATCCTTCCAGTTCCTGCAATGCACGGTCGCGGTAATCTTTTGTTTCTTCAACCATTTTTGGAATTAAACTCTTATAGTATTCAATCCCATCCAGCATATTGGTTTTAAATTCATTAAAATAAGCGATTTGTTTATCGGTTGGCACAGGGGTAACTTTGTTGACTTCCTTAATGAAATATTCAACGTACATCTTAAGTTCTTTAATAAACATATTGGGACGGTAAGTTGAATTAAGAAGATTTAATCGTCCATATATGTGACCGATCATTTCTTCCAAAGAAACAATTTTAGAAAAATATGCAATATTTGGGCCAGGGCATATGGCGGAGAAGGCTTTTGTTCCTTGTTTCAAAATATTGTTTTTCAACAGAACGGCAGACCCAAGATCGTGACAAATACAAGATTTGTCGGTTACGGCTTTAATGTTTTTCTTCAATTCTTCCTCAGGCAGACTGGATGACTCCAGCTGCTCTATTTTTAATTTTTGATACTGGCGTGACGCCGTGCAGATCGGTTTTTCGGTGAATTCGGTATTTGAGACTAAGTGGCCTTTCGGGCAGGCGCTGCCTGGTTTGCCGGATGAAATTTTTCGGTCACGTTCTTCATCGCTTTCACTGTTTCGGAGATTGTTAAACGGGACACCTAAGGGAGAAACACCGCTCAAATATAAATCATCTTCTCCGGCCTTGGAAAGTTTATTTAACGTTTCTAGTTCGACATTAGTTACCTCAGGGCATAAAAGGAAGGGAGATGCCCAGCCTGTGCCGTCAAGATCATAGTAGTTAAGTAAGAAGCTATCTTCAAGGGCTGTACCAATCCCACCTTGAGCTGTTATCCGTAATTCATGAGCGGAAGGAAAAAATGGCTTTTGGCTGGATTGCAAGGCTTCGTTGCAAATTTGATGTAGAGTACTAATTAATTCATCTTTTTTCTTTTTAAATTCTTCCAAAATAGGTCCCATGAGGAAGCCATCCGAAGCAAAGGCGTGCCCGCCGCAATTCAGCCCAGATTCGACCCTGAATTCCGAAATCCATAAGCCTTTCTTTGCAAAGAAGCGTCCCTGGATAATGGATGAACGGTAATCGCTTACCTTTAAAATAATCTTTTTCTTTATTCTTCCTTTTGCGTCAGCAAAGAAATCTTCAAATTTTTCGACATAACTATACAGACGGCGGTTTATCCCGGCTGAGAATACGATGGCTGAATTTAAGGTGCTTTTCGCATATCCGCGAAGAGCGGAGAGGGCATCAGAAAATTCAATCGGCAGTTCTTCACGCTTTTGAGAAAAATTTGCTCGATCAAGCTTCGTCATGATATTGACATCAATACTTCCAGGTTTCATCAAGGAGCGTAGACGTGCCTGGAGTTCCGATTTAAGGCTGGAATCTTCCGTTAGCAACATTTCTTTATAGAGTTTTTTTAATGGTGAGTTGTTGGCCAGCATTTCAAAATATTTCGTGATTTCACTGCCCATTTCGAAACAAGAATTTCGGACGTTTTCAAACTTTTGTTTTACAATTTTATCGACCAAATTAAGATAGGCGGTAATTCTGCGGGCTCTGAAGTCTTCATCATATTTGGTAATTGGATCGTAATGTTCGCCATATTTTTGACAATAAAATTGACGCATCTGTTCAATTAAGGTATCATCAACAAGAGAAATAACGGAAGATATCCCGTAATGGGCTACTTTAATGGGTGTATCAATCGAAAAAGCCGTCCCCATAACAGGGATATGAAAAGTGTGAGGTGTTGACATTTAAAAATCTCCAAGTGTTAAATTAGTACTATTATACCTAATATTTATAAAAATGCCACATTTTTGTGCATTTTAATGTTTTTCCTCCAAAAACATAGTTTTCTTGCCAACCTCATTTTTTTGTACTAAAATATCGGTTTATTTGAAAGGGAATATTCATGAATCCAGAGGACTATTTTCAACTTGCGAAACAGAGTATTCAGGGCGACCTGATCACGAATGAACAGGCCGTTGAAATCCTGACATCGCCCAATGTTGAAATACTGCCTTTATTAAATGCGGCTTACGCGGTAAGGCAAAAATTCCGTGGAAAATCCGTAACCATTCATATTATCAATAACGGACAGAATGGTTTCTGTCCGGAAGACTGTCACTATTGCGCCCAGGCAAAATCGTCAAAGGCTGATATTGAAGAATATCCTTTAAAGTCTGATGAAGAGTTTCTTGCCGAAGCCAGAAATGCATATCAAAAAGGGGCGTTCCGGTATTGTATGGTTTTTGCCGGACGGGGTCCATCCTCCGGTCGAGTGGAACGTTTATCAAATTTGATTAAAACCATTAAAGGACAATTTCCTTCTCTGGAAATTTGTGTTTCGACCGGACTTTTGGATCAGGAAAAAGCAAACTCGCTCAAGGCGGCCGGACTGGATCGGTTGAATCATAATCTAAACACGTCGGAAAAACATTATGGGAATATTTGTACCACACACACATATCAGGACAGATTAATGACCTTGAGCGCGGCTCGCCTAGCCGGTATCCAACTTTGTTCAGGGGTTATTGTTGGTATGAATGAAATCCATCAGGATGTAATTGAAGTTGCCTATTCTTTAAATAAGTTAAAAGTTGAATCTATTCCGGTAAATTTTTTAATGCCGATTCCAGGAGCCAAGTTAGACCAAAAACCGTCATTAAACCCCGAGTATTGTTTGCGGGTCTTATGTCTGTACCGGTTCATTAATCCGAAAGCCGAAATTCGAATGGCTGCCGGCCGGGAAATGCACTTAAGAAGTATGGAAGTTATGGGGCTTTATGCCGCGGATTCCTTGTTCTTGGATGGTTATTTAAATATGAAAGGATCTGAACGAAAACGAACGTTACAAATGATTAAAGATGCAGGTTTTACAATCAAATCGGACTTTTCAATCAATGAGGTTCTAGAGTCTGAAAGTACTGAAGCAAGCCATTCCTATCCGGATTCAGTCAGTAAAAACCTGATAAAAGGATTAGCTGAATTGCGGCCTCAGCTTCGAGGTAAGGCGTAAGCTATCTATGCATAAAATATATATTAATATTATAAAAATTTTATTGAATCGCTAGATTAAGGTGATATAGTGAAAACTATATTTAGTTCCAACAACTTTTAAATTTTTGAGGAAAAATGTCTAAAGAAACTTATCACATTCAACGTTTTGAACTATTAATGGATGCTGGTTTTGGAGCCCAGAAAGCGGGTGATATTCTGATCAGCGCCTTTGCCCATTCCGGAAAATATGTGTTTATCGAACCGATGATTCCGGCTGAAATTTCTCCGCCTGCACGTTCAAGGCCGGCCTTGTCCGGGATTATTATCCGGGTTGCCGATTTTGATCTGGAGAACATCGGTAACAACACCGATATTATTATTGCCCAGCACGAAATTGTTTTGGATCGTCGCCTGGATGATGAAGAACATAATCCAAGTTGTCGGGTATTGCTTGATATGGGCGATAAACCGGCCAATGAAGAATCTTACGAGATGGTCTGTAAAAGAGCGAGCAAACTGGGTTTGACTATCTTTCCCTTTGATCTAACGGATACAGCCAGAAGTATTTTAAAAGAGCTCGCCGGCAAGGGAAAAAATATGTTTTATCTGGGAATGCTCAGCGCGCTTTACAATGTCCCCGAAGAAAAAATGCTCGAGGAGATTAATTTTACATTTGGAAAAAAACTGAAAGAAGAAATTCTGGCGAAAAATATTTTATTGTTTCAGGAAGGGCATAAGTTCGCCAAGAATAATGTGGATTTTTCATTCGAAATCAAATCCGCTTCAAATGGGACAGATGACAAGATCCTGATCGACGGAAACACGGCTTTGAGTATGGGAATTATTGATGCTGGCATAAAATTGATTTCCGGTTATCCGATTACACCAGCGTCTTCCATTTTGCATACACTGGCCAAAGTTTTTCCTTCTTATGGAGGCATGGTTCATCAGGCCGAGGATGAAATTTCCGCCATTGGAACAGCCATCGGATCTTATTATGGAGGAACCCCTTCGATTACAGCAACATCCGGTCCTGGGCTGTCCTTAAAACAGGAGTTTATCGGGTATGCGGCGGCGGCCGAAATTCCGATCATCATTATTGACGTACAGCGGTCAGGGCCGTCCACCGGGATGCCGACGAAAACCGAACAATCAGATTTATTGTCGGCGATTTACGGCCCACATGGGGACAATACGAAAATTGTCATCAGCGTTGGTAATATCAAGGATTGTTTTTATGCACCACAGGTGGCCAGGTACTTAGCCGAAAAATTACGTTTACCGGTATTTATCATGAGCGACTTTCAAATGGCCAACTGTTACAAGGTTATCCCGAAACCAAAAACATACGCGTTGGATAAAGTCGATGATATTACGGATGAAATTCTCGGGCATTTTTCCATTAATCGTCTGCCGGATAATATTGAAATGGTTCGTTCCGACCAATCCAATCCGGGTGTGCCGGGTCATATGCGGAGGGTAACCGGTCTGAATACGGATCACACCGGCAAGGTTAATTATTTCGCCAAAACCAACCAGCGTTCCCATACGGTGCGGAATGAAAAGGTTCATACGGTTAGACGGGCCTTAAAAGAACCGGAGTTCATCGGTGAGTGTTCGCAGGGAGATATCCTGGTTATCGGTTGGGGTAGCACATTGGGCAGCATCACCGAGGCGGTTTTGGCCTGTCAGAAGGAAGGTTTAAAAGTGGGCGGGATTTGTTTTAAAATTGTTTACCCATTGCCGCTTATGATGAACGACATATTCAAACGATTCAAGAAGGTTGTGACGGTTGAGCAAGCTTACGGTGACGAATATAAAGCGACGCCGCTGGCTATGTTTTTACGCTCAAAGACATTGGTAGACGTATCGGCAATGATTTGCCGGGCCACCGGCCGGCCGATTGCTCCTAAAACAATCAGTAATGCCATTAAAGAGATTTTAAATAAGACATAAAGGATTGAGAAATGACAACAGCGACAGAACAATCCGCCAGTAATCCACTCACCGTAAAGGATTTGAATACAGAAAATCCACGCTGGTGTGCCGGATGCGGGGATTTCAGTATTATTATGGGAATAAAGAGGTTTATGGTTAACCAGAAGGTTGAACCGCAAGTCACGGTCAATATCTCGGGAATCGGATGTTCCGGACGGGCACCGTTTTATATCAATACATACGGGGTGCATGCCATCCATGGGCGGGCTATTCCCGTCGCACTGGGGTTGGCCCTGACGAAGCCTGATCTTAACCTGTTTATCCATTCGGGGGATGGGGATGCCATCAGTATTGGCGGTAATCACTTGATTCACGGTATAAACAAGAATTTTAACTGCGTTTTTATTTTATACGATAACGAGCTATATGCCTTGACGAAAAGCCAAACATCGCCAACAACCAGAAAAGGACATAAAACGAACACACAACCATCCGGTTCTTATCTTGAGCCGATCAAGGCCTTGCGTTTGGTTCTTGGTATCGGGGCGTCTTTCGTTGCCAACACGGCTGACTGGATGCCTGATCATTTTTTAAGTACGTTAGAAGCGGCTTATGCACACAAAGGCTTTTCATTTATCCATGTTTCGCAACGATGCCCGCATTTCGATCCGCTAAACTTTGACCATAAATCGACTACATGGTTTTCTTTTTTGACGCATGACAAGGGAATTCCTCCGGATAAACGGATTGCGGATAAAACCGAATGTGTCCCGCATAACCCCAGCGATCTGGTTAATGCGTTTAAATTAGCCAATGAAAATCGAACCTATTTCGGTCTGCTTTATCACGATCCTGACAAACCATGTTATGACACAATCCTCCAGGAACAGACAAAAAATGCTTCCCCCAAAGACCGTTTGAAAATTTTAGACAGTTATAAAATTTAAAATGGAAAATATTATAATTATCGGATCTGGACCGGCGGCGCATACAGCCGCGATTTATTCGGGACGGGCTCAATTAAATCCTTTATTGTTTGAAGGGTTGTTAGCCGGAGGAGTCGCCGCGGGCGGACAACTGACAACTACCACTGAAGTTGAGAATTATCCGGGTTTTCCCGAAGGAATTTCCGGACCGGATTTGATGCTTCGGTTCAGGGAACAATCGATCAAGTGTGGTGCCCGAATCGAGACCTTAACGGTTGACAGGGTTGAGTTAGGAAAAAATCCATTCAAGGTATTTGTCGGGTCAAAAGAGATTGAAGCCAAATCAATAATTATTGCAACAGGTGCGACAGCAAAACGAATGCATGTCCCGGGAGAAGATAAATTATGGCAAAAGGGAATCTCCGCCTGCGCGGTCTGTGACGGTGCGTTGCCTGTCTTCCGGAATAAAGTTCTGTTTGTCATTGGCGGTGGGGATACGGCCTGTGAAGAAGCGACATACCTGACGAAATATGGCAGTAAAGTTATTATGTGTGTCCGACGGGACCAGATGCGAGCATCCAAAGCTATGCAAAATCGGGTTCGAGATAATAAGAAAATTGAGATAATGTGGAATACGACGCTCATAGAAGTTTTAGGTGAGAAAGCGTTAACCCAAGTAAAACTGCTCAACAATCAGACCAACCAGGAATCAATCGTTCCGGCCGGAGGGCTCTTTTATGCTATCGGGCATACTCCGAACACCGCATTCCTAAATGATCAAATCACCTGCGACGAAGCGGGATATATTGTTACACATCCCGGAACGACCATGACAAATGTAAAGGGAGTTTTTGCCTGCGGAGATGTCCAGGACAAGATATTCCGGCAGGCCATTACCGCTGCCGGGACAGGTTGTATGGCCGCGCTTGAAGCGGAAAAATTCCTTTCCGGTCATGGCTAATCCCGTCCTTTTCATTAATTCTGTGATTAAAACATTTTGAAAATAATATCGATTTATGTTAGTATGCAACTTTCTTCTTTTTATCATATTTAACAAAACAACAGGTTTACGGGTTTGGTCATGAGCATGGGAAACGAGCAGGAACTCACACATTCAAAATCAGATTCCTGGAAAATGTTTAATCGTATTTCGGAGAAATATGATTTACTTAACCGTTTGTTATCACTTGGTTTGGACATTTCCTGGCGTAAGAAATTATCCGCATTTGTCCCCGCGCAGACGGGGCTTAAAATATTAGACATCGCGACTGGGACCGCGGATGTCCTGATCACCCTTGTTCAAAGTCAGCCCAATATTCAGGAAGGCGTCGGAGTTGATATGGCGGCGAAAATGCTGGATATCGGCCGCAAAAAAATTATCCGAAAAGGCCTTGAGAATAAGCTTATCTTGAAAACAGGTGACGCAAACCAATTGCCGTTTCCGGGGCAATCGTTCGACTGTACAACGATCGCCTTTGGCATCCGGAATGTTGAAAAGCCGGAAACAGTTCTCAGAGAAATGCACCGTGTTTTGAGGCCCAAAGGGAGGAGTCTTATCCTTGAATTTTCGCTACCGGAAAACAAAGTGATTCGGATTCTGCATTTATTTTATCTTCGGACGGTCGTTCCTTTTCTCGGATGGCTCATCAGCGGTCAATATAAAGCTTACAAATACCTCAATCAAACAATTGAACAATTTCCATACGGCCAGTCTTTTTGTACCTTGATGGAAAAGGCGGGCTATATCCGTGTTAAAGCCAATCCGCTTCTCTTCGGTGCAGCAACGATATATCAGGGTGATAAACCATGATCACCGTTTTTCGAAGCAACCAGATTCATCCAGTGTCAGGGCTAAAAGAACAGATCCGGAAACAGATTGAACAACTCCCGCGGATGCTTTCAGCGATCGGCACTCTAGAAACCGTTTACCGGTTTGAATATGACTGCGAAGAATTAGATTTACTGACCTGGCTGCATAACCAATCGGTCGATGAAAAACTATACTGGTCCGACCGTGGAGGCTTGTTTGAAGTCGCCGGTGTTTTGATCGCCGATGCGATCAGCGGGCAGGGAGTTTTTGATTATCACGAAGTGTTCGCTCAGCTTCAGCGGAAATTGTCTTCGGATAACCAGAACCTGCGCTATTACGGCGGATTTTGTTTTGATGTGAATTCGATGAGTGAGGAGTGGGATTTATACGGAAGTTATCGCTGGGTGATCCCGCGGTACGAAATCATTCGGCAAGATCAGAATTATACTTTTGCCGTGAATATTGGGATCAATGATATCTCTGTCGACCACATTCATCGAATTTTGAGGGATCTGGAGAAAATCGATTTCTCTTCCACGACAAATTACCGGGATGTTCCGAGAATTACTTCCCGCGAAGACAAACCGACGTTTAATCAATGGAACAATAGCTTCGAGGATATCCTCAATGGGCCTTGGAGTAAAATCGTATTGGCTCGGCGAACCGATTTTAAATTTGATGTCAGCATCAGACCCAGCGCGCTGATTAAATTCTTGAAGGAGCAAACCCCCAATTGTTATCATTTTTGTTTTCAGCCGGATAAACAGCATGGGTTTCTGGGGGCTACGCCGGAACGGTTGATAAAAGTAGTCGACAACGATCTATGGACGGAAGCGGTTGCCGGAACAACCCCCAAGGGGAATTCAACGGACCAAACAAAACAGGAAGAACGAAAATTGCTTCATGATGACAAATTTCAACGTGAACATAGCTTTGTGGTTGAGTATATTAAAACCAATCTGAACAATTTCTGCAGCCGGTATCAATTTGATCAGCAAGCGGATTTGCTTAAACTTGAAAACGGACAGCATTTAATCACACGTTTTGAAGGCGTGATGAATCAGGGCTGCCGGATGGAAGATGTATTGAAGGGCCTTCATCCGACTCCGGCCGTCGCAGGATATCCGCAGGAAGGGATTGTGGACGCCTTGATAAAGAACGAATCGTTTGCCCGGGGTTGGTACGCAGGACCTGTTGGTTACATCGGGTACGACCAGATGGAATTCGCCGTTGCCATCCGTTCGGGATTGATTGATAACGACAAATTATCGCTTTTTGCCGGGGCCGGTATCGTCAGGGGCTCCACGGCCCAAGAGGAATGGGACGAGATTGAAAATAAAATCAGCCGATTTATGAAAGTTTTTGACCGATGAAGAAAACGTCCGAAGGTGCAGTGCAACAATATTGGGCAGATTTAATGATTGAGGAATTAATTCGTCTTGGAGTGGATTATTTTTGTATTTCGCCGGGGTCGCGCTCAGCCCCGCTAACCCTTGCGGTCTCCGGGAATAAAAGCGCTAAAAGTTTCGTTCATTTTGATGAGCGGGCAGTTGCCTACCATGCGATGGGATATGCGGCCGCTAAAAAAGGTGGTGCCGCTATAATTACCACATCCGGAACGGCGGTTGCCAACCTGCTGCCCGCCGTTGTTGAGGCATCTAAGAAAAAGCTCCCGTTGGTGATTTTAACCGCCGATCGGCCGGTCGAGTTGCGGCATACAGGTGCCAATCAAACCATTGAACAGGTGAATATTTTCGGGTCGTATGTCCGGTGGAATTTTGACATTACTGTGCCGGCTGAACAGATTAAACCGACGTTTATTTTGAGCACAGTTGACCAGGCCGTTCATAGATCGAAAGGTGAGTGGCCGGGACCCGTTCATTTAAATTGTATGTTTCGCGAGCCGCTATATACAGAATCGAAAGAATCCGTACCCAAAGCGTATAAACAACTTTTAAATTCTTGGTCCCGATCAGGCAAGCCGTTTACAGAGTACGTCCGGGCATCCGGGCAATTGTCAAAGGACCAAATTTGGAAAATGACTGATCTGATTAATCTCTCAGTCGCTGGTTTAATTGTGACGGGTAAATTACCGGATGAATCCTCTCGAGATCAGATTGTAAAACTGGCGGAAAAATTAAACTGGCCGATCTTTCCTGATATTACATCCGGACTCAGGTTGGGACAGCGATCAAACCATATTATTTTTAATTACGATCAGATTGTTGATCATTTGCAGTTTAATTTTGATACGGTTTTGCATTTTGGCGGTCGAATAACATCAAAGCGATTTTATACGCTTTTAGAAAAAACGCAACCGAAGACATATCTTATGGTTTTGAATCATCCTTTGCGAAATGATCCGCAGCATGGCGTTACCCATCGGGTTCAGTGCCATGCCGGTGATTTTTGCCGGGCTGTCTTGCCGGGTCTTAAGAAGAAAGCCGATCCTTCAATCCTTCCTAAATTAAAAAAACTAGATCAATCCGTTTCGGTTTATCTGGACAAGCATCTGACGCAGTCCGAAACAATCACGGAACCGGGCATTTGTCGGAGTGTGACACGTTTGATTCCACCAAACCATATTCTGTACGCGGCGAGCAGTCTTCCGATCCGGGAACTGGATATGTTCGCTGATCATACAGGGGGCTCGGTTTCGGTCGGGGCGAATCGTGGAGCCAGCGGGATTGATGGGACAATCGCAAGTGCCGCGGGTTATTCCGCAGGAACAAATAAAAGGGCGACGCTGATTGCCGGCGACTTGTCATTCTTATATGATTTGAACGCGCTCTCCATGTTAAAAGATCTAATTAATCCGATGGTCATTGTGCTCTTAAATAACGATGGGGGAGGGATTTTTGAATTTTTTCCTGTCTCCAAATCGGGAGCAGTTTATAAAAAATATTTCGAAACACCGCACGGGCTGACATTTCAAAAAGCAGCTGAATTGTTTGACCTTGAATATAATCGACCGAATTCCATGACTGAATTTGAATCAGCGTATTTAAAAGGAGTAAAATCTCAAAAGTCTGTCATTATAGAAATTTTGACGGAGAAACAAGAAAACTTTAATTTCCAACAACAATTGCGCCGGCATATCAAGGCATTAATCAGAGGTGACGTATGAGCAACTCAAATGTGAAATGGCAGGAAAGCGGAATATATGAGGATATCAAATATCATAAAGCGGAAGGAATCGCAAAAATTACGATCAATCGTCCGCAGGTGCGAAACGCGTTTCGTCCGCAGACGATCCATGAAATGTCCCGCGCTTTAAATGACGCCAGGGACGATAAAGTTATTGGTGTGGTGATCCTGACTGGAGAAGGAGAAAAGGCTTTTTGTTCAGGCGGAGACCAGAAAATCCGGGGTGATGCCGGGTATAAAGACGCGGATGGCACGAACAGATTGAATGTATTGGATTTTCAACGCCAGATGCGGACATGCCCCAAACCCATCCTTGCCATGGTCGCCGGATATGCGATCGGCGGCGGACATATTCTTCATTTATTATGTGACCTGACCATTGCGGCGGACAACGCTATTTTTGGGCAGACCGGACCGAAAGTCGGTTCTTTTGACGGGGGATACGGCGCCAGCTATATGGCCCGCATCGTCGGACAAAAAAAGGCGAGGGAAATATGGTATCTTTGCCGGCAATACAATGCGCAGCAAGCATTGGATATGGGGCTGGTCAATAAAGTGGTGCCGTACCCGCAACTGGAAGAAGAAACCGTTCAATGGTGCCGTGAAATTCTGGCCAACTCCCCGTTAGCCATCCGGTGTCTGAAGGCCGCGTTAAATGCCGATTGTGACGGGCAGGCCGGGTTGCAGGAATTAGCCGGAAACGCAACAATGTTGTTCTATATGAGTGAAGAGGGTCAAGAAGGACGAAATGCTTTTGTTGAAAAACGCAAACCCGACTTTTCAAAATTTCCCAAACGGCCATAATCAAGATGAACAGACCGACTGTCAAACATTGGATCATGGCTTTTCGGCCAAAAACATTAACGGCGGCCGTTGCCCCGGTTTTAGTTGGCACCGCCATGGCCTTTGGGGACGGGCTGTCGCATTTTCCGACAGCGATACTTTGTCTTCTTACGGCTCTTTTAATTCAGATCGGCACCAATCTGGCCAACGATTATTATGATTATAAAAAAGGTACGGATGCAGCCGATCGCATTGGACCGGTTCGGGTCACCCAATCCGGATTAATCCAACCGCAGACGGTTAAATGGGCTTTTATCGTAGTATTCGCCTTATCGATGGTGTGTTTTCTGATTCTGGTTATTCGGGGAGGATGGTCTATTGCCGTGCTGGGAATTGTATCTATTTTATCCGGGATCTTTTATACAGCCGGGCCGCGTCCTTTGGGGTATGTCGGTTTAGGGGATCTTTTTGTCCTGGTATTTTTCGGTCCCGTTGCCGTTGGAGGAACGTATTACTTACAGGCGATTGAACTGAATTACGCCGTTGTTTTGGCTGGCCTCGGACCTGGCTTAATATCAATGGCCATATTAGCCGTGAATAATTACCGGGATATTGAAAGTGATCGTCGTAGCGGAAAAAAAACGCTTGCCGTCAGGTTTGGACGTACGTTTGCACAATACGAATATGCCGGAGCAATTCTGTTGGCGGCGATGCTTCCGGTGATAATTTATTTACTGATTCATGATCACGTGTTTATTTTATACGCGTCGAGTGTTGGGTTAATTTCTTTGCCGGGAATCAAAGCAGTGTTTTCCTCGGTCGAAGGTCCTATTTTGAATAAGACGTTGGCCTTTACCGGAGTGGTTTTGCTGGTTTACAGTGTTCTTTTTTCAATAGGCTGGATTCGATGAATGTAGAGAACATAAAGATTTTTTCTTTTGATTTAAACCTTAGGCGTCCGATTAAAATTAAATCGGAAAGTCTTAAAATCCGGCGTGGGTATATTCTTGAATTCTCTGCAGCCGGGTTTACGGGTTACGGGGAGATGTCTCCCTTGCAAGGGTTCAGCCTGGAATCGTTGGATGATGTTTTAACGCAATTTAAATCCGTCCGGCATTTTTTGTTGTCTGATCCGGTTCCGGAAGGATTGGAAGGTCTCAATGGGCGATTTCAGGATTGGTTGGGGAATTTTGAATTGAAGCCTTCAACCATGTTTGGTATTGAAATGGCGCTTTTGAATCTTTTGGCGAATATTCGTTCGCGGACTTTGAAAGAACTTTTATCTGAAAGTGTGCACAGTCATATACCGATTAACGGATTGTTGCAAGGGGACCGGACAGAAATTATCAGCCAGACCAAACTATTAATTGAAAATGGTTTTTCTGCGTTAAAATTAAAAGTCGGACAGAAGGATATTGATGAAGACATTAAATTGGTCCGGGACCTGAATGAGCTTATCAATGGCCGAGCCTTGTTGCATCTGGATGCGAATCAGGCCTGGTCTTTGAACGAAGCTGTTTATTTTGGGAATGAAGTTGGTCTGGCTGCGGTCGATTATATTGAAGAGCCGTTTAAGGATATTGAACAAATACCGGAATTTTTTCATAAAACAACAATCCCTGTCGCACTGGATGAATCGCTCCAGACAAATGAGTTTGAGCAAATTAAACACATTGAAGGGGTAGAGGTCCTAGTTCTCAAGCCATCTGTGATCGGGGGCATAGAAAAAACCTGGAAGATACTCAGGGACGCTAAGCGGTTGGGTCTAAATACGCTGATCAGTTCGATCTTCGAGTCGTCTATTGGTTTGTTAACCTTGGCCAATCTGGCGGGTTGTTCGTTCCGAAATAACGCCGCCGGCCTGGATACGGCCAAGTGGTTTACTGATAGTTTACTGCTCAGTCCTCTGGATGTTGTCCGTGGTAAAATGGAAATCGGAACCAGGCGAGTGACAACATCAGATATCAATTTTGAATTACTCCAGTCGATAAAAATCTAATGAAATATATCCAGTGTCCGATTAACAAGATTGCTTTATCGGCAGGCAAGAATAAGACGGCCATTTTAATGGACTCCGGCCCAGTTACCTATTCTCGCTTGGAGCAACTTATCCGGCAGACTACCTATCAATTAACTTTATCGGGAATTAATAAAAAAACAAAAGTTGGTATGTATTTGCCAAACGGCATTACTTTTATCGTTATATATTTTGCCTTACTGAGGGCGGGGGCGGTTCCTGTTCTTTTAAACATGCGGTTTCCGCTCGGCGTGGTTGAAAAAGTGCTTATCAATTTAAATTGCCTGGTTCTACTAACCTTGCAAAATAATCTAAAGGAGTTTTTATCCATTAAATGCCTCGTTTGCGAGGATCTTATAAAACAGGATAGTCCATTAGAATCAGATTTTGGCAGGTATGCCTTAAATAGTACTTCAAATATTATGTTTACTTCAGGAAGCGAAGGAACTCCGAAAGCCGTTGTCCATACGATTGAGAATCATTATTACAGTGCGCTCGGTTCGAACCGTCACATACCGCTGATTAAGGGGGACCAATGGATGCTTTCCCTGCCGGCCTATCATGTCGCCGGATTAAGTGTCTTATGGCGGGTGTTTATGGCCGGAGCAAGCCTTTCTGTAATGGATGACCGAACTGATTTAGTCCGGAATTTAAAAAAGTACGAACCCAGCCATATATCTTTAGTCTCAACGCAATTGATCAAGTGCCTGAAGGATTCGCGTTGCCGGAAGTTCCTTTCTACCATGAAATGCATTCTGATTGGAGGAAGTGCGGCCAATCCGGTCGCTTTTCAAACAGCCCGGGAATTAAGATTACCCATCTATGTAAGTTATGGTTTAACGGAGATGAGCTCACAAGTTGCGACAAGCAAAAAGATTTTAAGCATGAAAGAGGCCGGTCCCGTCAGGATTTTGCCATATCGCCGATTGAGAATTGATTCTAATGGGAATGTTTTGGTGAAGGGGAAAACCTTATTTAAGGGGTATTATGTTAACGGTCATATAAAAAAGGTAGTCGATAAAGAGGGGTGGTTTAAAACAGGCGACTTAGGTCTTTTGACCAAAGGTTCTGGTTTAAAGATTATTGGCCGGCGTGATAATATGTTTATCTCCGGTGGAGAAAATATTTACCCGGAAGAAATCGAGCGTGAGATTCTTCAAAGCGGCATGATCGAGCAGGCAGTGGTTGTTTCAAAAGCCGATCCTTTATATGGTTGCCGTCCAGTCGCCTTTGTTAAAATGTTACAGGGGAAGCGGTTCAGCCGGAAAAAACTGATCGCTCATCTGAAAATTCATCTCGAGAAATATAAAATTCCAGACGAGTTTTTTTATATTCCGGAGCCTGAGCCATCGGCGATGAAAATAAATCGGAGAAATCTGGAATCCCTGTTGAGAGAAAATTCTTCTGTCTTGGTCAAAGCAATTTAATGATCTTGTTCGTACAACTCTCTGATTTTATCCCGCATATCCGCTGGGAGGGCGATTTTTTTTTGACTGGCTTTGTCCATCGTGACGTGAACTGTTTTAGCCGTACCGACCAGAATGTTTTTTGTGTTGGTGATTCGATACCCAAAGGTAAAGGACGTTGTCCCGATGTTTTCAACGGTTACTGTGATTTTGATAATATCACCTACGAAAAGGGGGGCTTTAAAATCACTGGCCGCATGTACGATCGGAAGGAAATATGTTTTATTTTTTAAAAGTTCTGCGAATCCGAAACCGATGGTTTCCAGCAACGATTCATACGCATCGTGGATCAATTTAAATTGATTGCTGAAAAAAAGCAAGCCGGCGGCATCGGTCTCATGAAGCTTAATTTTTGTTTGATAACTGTACATATTTCTCCTCGATAAGAATTTATTATAAAAAATGGTGTAATTTAAACATTATATCAGAACTAATCCGGTGAACAAGTTTTTCGATGTTTTTGACGGGGCTATTTTGGTTGACAAACGCTTCAATTTTAGTATGATAAATAAACCTTCCAAACGAAACTACGTAAAAAATTATTATTATTAAGGATATCAATGAATACTAAAGCCTTCATCGCAGAATTTATCGGAACTTTTACTCTTGTTTTTGTTGGCGTCGGAGCCATCGCGGGGAACCATATCAATGGCGGTCAAACCGGATTATTGGGTATCGCAATGGCCCATGGGTTAGCCATAGCAACGATGGTTGCCGCTACAGCCGCTATCAGCGGAGGGCATTTAAATCCGGCTGTTACAATAGCCATGCTTGTAACTAAAAAAATTGACGGAGTTAACGCCACCGGTTATGTGATCGCGCAATGTCTGGCTGGAATCGCTGCTGCCGTTTTTGTTAAAATATGCTTTGCCGGTGAAGTCTTGGCTGCTGTTGGGATGGGAACACCGGCTTTAGCTGATGGTGTAGGAGTCGGCGCAGGGTTACTCATGGAAATAGTTTTGACTTTTTTTCTGGTATTTGTGATTTATGGAGCTGCCGTGGATAAACGCGGTCCCGCAACGGCCCCTTTATTTATCGGGTTGGCCGTCGCCATGGATATTCTGATTGGTGGTCCGGTTACTGGAGCGGCCATGAACCCTGCTCGTCATTTAGGGCCTGCCCTATTGGGTGGTGGTTTACAGAATTTCTGGTTGTATTGGGTGGGGCCAGTGGCCGGCGGTGTTTTGGCAGGACTATTATACAATTCAACTTTGCTTGAGCAAAAATAAATTAAATCGACACAGGTGTGTTTGAAAGAAAAGGAGTAGATATGCCACAAGTTACATCAGCCGTTACAATGAAAGGCAATCCGGTTACATTAGTCGGACCGGATCTTAAAGTAGGTTCAGACGCCCCTGATTGTACTCTGACCGCTAAAGATCTTTCTGATTTTAAATTATCGTCCTTAAAAGGTAAAACAGTAATTATTTCTGTCGTACCGTCTCTTGATACGCCTGTCTGTGATTTACAGACCAAACGGTTTAACAAAGAAGCACAAACGCTAGGCGAAAACGTGGTCATATTGACAATCAGCATGGATTTACCATTTGCCCAAAAACGATGGTGTGGGGCAACCGGTTCGGATAAAGTAATTACTTTGTCAGATCACCGTGAAGCGGCCTTCGGCCAGGCTTATGGGCTATTGGTTAAGGGGATCCGTTTGTTAGCCCGTGCTGTGCTGATCGTTGATACAAACGGTGTTTTACGATACAAACAAATCGTTCCAGAAATTACGACGGAACCGGATTATTCCGACGTATTAAATGCTGTGAAAAAAATATAATTTAAAATGTCTTTAATTTTCTAAAAGAAAAAGGAGTTAATCATGGCGCACGCTGTTCCTAAATTACCTTACGCGTTTAATGCTTTGGAGCCACACATCGACGCTAAAACGATGGAAATCCATCATGGAAAACATCACGCAGCGTATGTGGCCAAGCTTAATGCGGCCATTGAAGGAACCCCGTTTGAAGCAAAATCCATTGAAGAGTTGATCTCAAAGATTTCTGCTATCCCCGAAGATAAACGGGGTGCAGTCAGGAACAATGGTGGCGGCCATTATAATCATTCTCTTTTTTGGGAACTACTTACCCCCAAGGGTGCGGGTAAACCAAGTGGAGATTTGGCAAAGGCGATCGATAAAACGTTTGGGTCTTTTGATAAATTTAAAGAACAATTTTCCAACGCTGCGGTTAATCGTTTTGGCAGCGGGTGGGCATGGTTATGTGTCAGTGAAGGATCACTTAAAGTCTGTTCAACCCCCAACCAAGATAATCCAATCATGGACGTTGCTGAATGCAAAGGTGCGCCTATTCTCGGACTAGATGTCTGGGAGCATGCGTATTATTTAAATTATCAGAATCGACGGCCAGATTATATTTCAGCCTTTTTTAATATTATTAATTGGGATAAAGTTTCCAGTCTGTATTCATCGGCTATTCGTTAATTTTTTACGATTTTTAACGTAATGATGGGTTTCCGACGGTAAAATTTTGTTTTTTTTCAGTAAAATTTACAAGATTTTTCTTGATTTCGTTTTAAATTAGACTACTATATATAGTATTGCTCCAAAATAATCTTCCATATGTAGTGTTTTTAAGGATTTTTTAAATGCCTTATTTTCAATAATTTATGAAAATATTTAACAGGCATTCGCAAAATATCAAAAATTTAACATGCCCAAGGTAAAGGAGTTCATGCATGTCCAATGAAATCTCAACAAGTTTGGAAATGAAAGTTTACAAACGAAACGGACAAGTGGTTGCTTTTAATGAAGCCCGGATAATAAAAGCGATCGGTAATGCATTGAAGGAACAAAAAAAACTGCCCCGCGAAGCAGAATTATCCATCGTTGATGCGCGGCATACGGATCTTGTAGCGCAAAGAGTTTTGTCTGTATTGACAGAACGTTGGCTTGAAAGCAAGCAATTAACCGTTGAAGAAATTCAAGATGAGGTGATTCGCCAGCTTTATGAAAATGGTTTTAAAGAAGCCGCGGAATTATATGCGAATTACAGGAAACAGCATGCCTCCCGCAGGATTCTTTTTGAACTTTATACAACGACCAAACGCAATGGGAAGGTCGTATCGTTCAAACCGGAAAAAATAACAATGGCGGTCGCCATGGCGTTTCGAGCTCACAATAACGGCATTTTAAGCGAGGAATTACTCAAGCATGCCAAGAAAGTTTCGGACACCGTAATTAATGAAATTTTGACAACTTGGCCTGAAGGTCGTTGTGTGCATATTGAAGAGATACAGGATTTGGTTGAAAAGAACCTGATGACTTCAGGGTTTCATGAAGTCGCCCGAAGTTTTATTATTTACCGGGAAGGGCGAGCGAAAGCCCGTCGGACGGAAAAACTGCAAAGAACATCCACGCAAACATTTGAATGGGCCCGTAATCTGAAATACCGGACCAATGATGGTGAGGAAAAGCCGATTGATCTGGATGAAATCCGTTTTCAAATTGAAACATGTTGCCAGGGGCTGGACAACGTTGACGCCGACAAGATTTTAGAAGAATCGCTCAAAAATTATTATAACGGAATCACCGAAGAAAAGATTGAAGCTTCCAACATTATGGGGGCTAAATCATTTCTTGAAAAAGAGCCGAATTATACGTTTGCCGCATCGCGCTTGTTGTTGTTGAAAGAATACCGGGAGGCGCTCAGACGGGTTACCAGTTTTGAAGAAATCAAAACTGAATATCCGATCTATTTTGCGGACTATGTCCACCGGGCCGTTGAGCTGGAATTGTTGACTCCGGATCTGTTGCAGTTTGACTTAAAACATCTTGGTGCGGCTTTACAACCTAAAAGAGATTTTCAATTTCGATATCTTGGACTGCAAACATTATATGACCGTTATTTTCTTCATTGGGAAGACCGTCGTCTGGAATTGCCTCAGATATTCTGGATGCGGGTTGCCATGGGGCTTGCGGTCAGAGAAGGCAAGAATAAAAATGAAAAAGCCATTGAGTTTTATAATATGCTTTCGACCTTCCGTTTTACATCATCGACACCGACATTATTTAATGCAGGCACCAGGCATCCGCAGTTGTCGTCCTGTTATTTAACAACCATCAATGATGATTTATTCCATATTTTTAAATGTATCCAGGATGACGCCATGCTTTCCAAATGGAGCGGAGGCCTTGGTAATGATTGGACGAATGTCCGGTCCATGGGGTCAAGGATCAAAGGCACAAACGGAAAAAGCCAGGGAGTAATTCCGTTTTTAAAAGTTGCGAACGATACTGCGCTCGCGGTTAATCAGGGAGGCAAACGTAAAGGTGCAATGTGTGCCTATCTTGAAGTATGGCATCTGGATATCGAAGAGTTTCTCGAGTTATGGAAAAATACAGGTGATGAACGCCGCCGAACCCATGACATGCATACCGCGAGCTGGATACCGGACTTGTTTATGAAACGTTTGAAAGAAAATGCAAATTGGACGCTGTTTAGTCCAAACGATGTCAGTGATTTGCATCATATTTATGGTAAGGAATTTGAACGTCGTTATGAACACTACGAGAGAATGGCCCAGCAAGGTAAAATCCGTCATTTTAAAATTATTCCGGCTGTTGACCTATGGCGAAAAATGCTAAATATGCTTTTTGAAACCGGACATCCTTGGATAACCTGGAAAGACCCGTCTAATATTCGATCCCCCCAAAGCCATGTTGGTACCGTACACAGTTCCAACCTTTGCACTGAAATCCTGTTAAATACTTCTGTCGAAGAAACAGCCGTTTGTAATCTTGGTTCAGTGAACCTTGCCCAACACCTCACGTCTGATTGTAAGATTGACCATAAAAAACTGGAACAAACCGTAATGACCGCTGTCCGGATGCTTGACAATGTTATTGATATTAATTTTTATCCAACGCCGGAAGCCAAACGGGCTAATCAGAAACATCGACCAATTGGTTTAGGAATTATGGGTTTTCAGGACGCCGTTTTTATTCAGAATTTGAGTTACGCATCTCGGGAAGCCGTTGAATTTGCCGATGAAAGCATGGAGGCTGTATCGTATTATGCGATTATGGCTTCAATCCGGCTGGCTGAAGAAAAAGGGGCGTATTCGACTTTCCGCGGTTCAAAATGGGATATGGGAATGCTTCCGATTGACACATTGAAGCTTCTTGAAACAGAACGCGGCGGGTATGTTGAAGTCGATCCGCGGATGCGGATGGACTGGAACCCGGTGCGCGAAGAATTGAAAAAACACGGGATCCGTAATAGTCTGATTATGGCGATTGCGCCGACGGCGACGATTGGCAATATCGTAGGGGTAACAGCGTCCATTGAGCCTATTTACAAAAATATATTTGTAAAAAGTAACCTGTCCGGTGAATTCACTGTGTTAAACGAGTATCTGGTGGCTGATCTGAAGAAAGAGAATCTTTGGGATCAGGAAATGATTGATGACCTGAAATATTTTGATGGAAGTGTCCAGGAAATTGATCGCATCCCGGAAGGGTTAAAACGCAAATATGCAACTGCGTTTGAAATTGACTATGAGTGGATTATAGAAGCTGCTGCCCGGCGGCAAAAATGGATTGACATGGGGCAATCTCTTAATTTGTATCAAGCCAAACCCAGCGGAAAAAAAGTCAGTGATATGTACATGATGGCCTGGGAAAAGGGGTTGAAAACAACCTATTATCTCCGGTCAATGAGCGCAACTCGTATTGAAAAAAGTACAGTTGATGTAACCCGTTATAGCAACACCGTTGGCCAGCGTGAACGGGATGATTTCGGCCGTGTTACAGGCAATGATCATCAGGACGAAGAGGCCCAATTGAGTGTAGAACCAACTGAGGATTGTGAAGCCTGTCAATAATGGCGGCTGATTCCATCAGATATAAAATCGAAACCTAGATTGGAGTTGTAAATGTCAGATTTTTGCATCAAAATGTCAAAAGCCCGCATGACCGCCGATAATAAGCGGATTGTTAACAACGATCGCACCGTTGATTGCAACCAATTGGTTCCGATAAAGTATAAATGGGCCTGGAATTATTATCTGGATGGTTGTGCAAATCACTGGATGCCTCAGGAAGTTTCCATGCAGCGGGATATTGAACAGTGGAAGAATCCGCAGGGGTTTACGCCTGAAGAAAGACATGTTATCAAGAGAACGTTTGGTTTTTTTGCCACTGCTGAAACTTTGGTGGGTAATAACCTGGTCCTGGCCGTCTACAAGATCATTGATAATCCGGAGGCCAGGCAATATCTTCTCCGTCAGGCCTTTGAAGAAGCCATTCATGTTCATGCCTTTCAATACATTGTGCAGTCATTATCTTTGGATGAAGGGGAAATGTTCAATATGTACCGGGAAGTCGAGGCCATTTACAATAAAGATGAATACACCATGAGCTGTACCGATGGAATTCTTGATCCAAATCTGGATACCAAGACTAAACGGGGATTGCAGAGATTTATTAAAAATCTTGTTGGTTTTTATGGGATTACAGAAGGAATATTTTTTTACAGCGGCTTTGTCACCATGTTATCGTTCGGCCGGCAAAACCGGCTTCCTGGAACGTGTGAGCAGATTCAATATATTCTCCGGGATGAAAGTATTCACATGAATTTCGGATTGCAGTTGATCAATACAATCATTGACGAAAATCCGGATGTGTGGGATCAGCCGTTTAAAGATGAAATTGTTAAGTTTATCCAGGTCGCGGTTGATTTAGAGCATAAATATGCAGAGGAATGCCTGCCTAACGGTATTTTGGGCCTGAATACCGATCTTTTAAAACAGTATATTCAATACATCGCTGACCGCCGGTTTGAGCGGTTGCGCTTACCTAAATATTATGGTTCTGAAAATCCGTTCCCGTGGATGAGTGAAATCATTGACTTAAAGAAAGAAAAAAATTTCTTTGAAACACGGGTCACGGAATATCAGACAGGAGGCGCCTTGGAGTGGTAGTTTCCCGGGCTTGACAAGCACATTTCAGACAGTAGAATAAGGGGACTCTCAATTTCGGGAGTCCCTTTTTTATGGAGATTGCTTTATGCCGTGTAGTGACAGTTCTTCCAGTATGGTTATTAAACTGGATCATGATGAAAAATTTATCACCTTTGATTACGCCAAGATTACCTGCGGCCGGGAAATCACCGGTTCAACGGGTTTGAACGGTTATTGCAAGGGACGTACTCTGCCAGAGATTCTTGAAATACCTTTTAGTGAAATAAGCAGTGCCCTGGATATTAAAGAAGAGGAAAATAAGTTTATTTTATATTCCGAATGGGACGTGTTGCGTGCCGGGATTGCTTTGTACATGGGAATTGATGATCCTCACATTGATTCCGACCGATGTTCAATCATCTCGATTGAATACACAGACGAAGGGATTGAAATCGCTGAGATCGTACTCCCTCCGAAAGAACTTCCAAAAATATTGCCGTGTAATTTAGCCGACCAATAATGAGATGAGGTCAGGTCGCTTCCTGGCCTTTGGCAATGACAAGTTTCCCGGAACGAACCATTTCAACAATTGAGAATTTTTTCATCTGTTCTTCGAATTCATCCAATTCCGCGGTTGTACCGGCCTGTTCAATGATTAAGAGTTTATTGCTTTCATCAACAATTTTTGCCTTGTATTTCGTGGCATATTTTTTAATGGCAGTAATTGTTTTCGGGGTCGATTTGACTTTAATCAGCGCGAATTCACGAGTGATCGTGGACTCCTCATTATGTTCTTCCGTGTGGATAACATCAATGAGTTTGGCGGATTGTTTAATGATTTGTTCAAGTGTTTCCGGATCGCCCTGGGCCGTGATCGTCATGCGGGAGAACTTTGGGTTGACCGATGTTGATACAACCAGGGAATCAATGTTGAAACCCCGTCGGGCAAAGACCTGGGCGCATCGAATGAGGACTCCGGGTTTATTGGATACGAGTAAACTGATGGTATGAATATTATTTTTTTTAGTCATTAGGTGCTACCTGTCGGTTTTTCAAGTTTTTGATCTTTGCTTGGCGGTTCAATAATCATTTGATAGGCAGATTTTCCAGCCGGAATCATAGGGAACACATTGTCTTCCTTGATAACTTCAGCGTGGATCAGAGCCGGGCCTTTATAATTTAAGGCTTCATTTAACCGGTCGAAACAATGATCGACCTGATTGATGTGGAAACCCTTAATGCCGTAAGCTTCGGCCAGTTTGACGAAATCAGGGTTACCTTCAAGATCAACGCCGCTTAAACGGTTATCAAAAAATAGTTCCTGCCATTGGCGAACCATACCCAAATATTTGTTGTCAACAACCAGGATTTTAACCGGAAGTTTATGGATAAAGACGGTGGATAATTCAAACAGGGTCATTTGGAACCCGCCGTCGCCGACAACGGCAACGACCAGATCATTCGGACAACCAAACTGCGCGCCGATGGCCGCCGGAAATCCGAAACCCATTGTACCTGCTCCACCGGAGGACAGCCATTTCTCTCCCTTGAGGGTGAGGTTAAATTGGGCCGACCACATCTGGTGCTGTCCAACGTCTGTTGAGATGATGGCGCGTCCTTGGGTAATTCTCTGCAGATCATACAAAACGCGCTGAGCAGTTAAACCTTTATCATCTGAGAATTTTAAAGGGTATTCATTTTTGTAAAATTCCAGTTCTTTCAACCATTCATCGGTATCTAACGGTTTGACATGTTTGATCAATTCTTCCACGATCAACCGGGCATCCCCGATACAGGACGCATCACATTTAACAATTTTACCCATTTCAGCCGGATCAATATCAATATGGATTTTTTTGGCCCCGATACAGAATTCATCATTCTTTCCGTTGATCCGGTCATCATAACGTGAACCGATTGAACAGATCAAATCACAGCGGGTCAAGGCCTTATTTGCATAGGCCGTGCCATGCATACCAAGCATGCCCAGAGAAAGAGGATCAGTCTCAGGAAAACATCCTTTTCCAAGAAGTGTGTTGGTCACCGGCGCTTTTAGTTTTTTGGCCAATTGGCTGACCGATTCGGATGCCCTGGAAATAACGGCCCCATGTCCAACAAGGAGAAGTGGACGTTTGGATGCGTTGAACAATTTGGCAATTTTCTTAATATCGGAAAGTTTGCCTTTTGACGGTACAGTATAGCCGGGCAGGTCCATTTTCGGATCGAGCGTATCACCGGTAAAAGGAGCAGAGGTGATATCTTTTGGCAAATCAATGTGGACCGGTCCGGGCCGCCCCGTGTTAGATATAAAAAAAGATTCCTTAACAATCCTAGGGATATCATTTGTGTTTCTGACCAAGTAACTGTGTTTGACAACCGGCATGGTAATCCCGAAAATGTCAGCTTCTTGAAAAGCATCTTTTCCCAACATCGGACTAATGGTTTGTCCGGTTAAAACGATCATGGGGACTGAGTCCATATGCGCCGTCATAATTCCGGTCACTGTATTCGTTGCGCCGGGGCCGCTGGTTACCAAGACAACTCCTGGTTTTCCGGTGGCGCGGGCATAGCCATCGGCTATGTGAGTTGCTCCTTGTTCATGTCTGACGAGAATTAATTTAATTTTTGACCCGACCAGGGCGTCAAAAATCGGGATCGCTGCACCGCCGGACAAACCCCAGATATATTCCACCCCGTGGTTTTCCAGACATTTTATAAGTGCTTCTGCGCCCGTCAGTTGCTTTCTAGGCGATGGGGCAGAGAGGTTTTTCTTTGTCTTTGTTTTTGCTGCTGTAGATTTTTTTTTGGTAGCTTTTGGCATAAAACATCCTAAGTTCAATAGTACTAATAAGTTGACTTGCCATTATAGCCAAAACAATTTTTGATTGCAAGCAATTTATACTTGCATTAGAGGATAATATTGATACACTTATCCAGAGGATAATCCATGATTAATCAAACAACGGAACATGGAACAGTAAAGGCCGTAGGCTTAATCTCCGGCGGACTGGACAGCACCCTGGCGGCCAAAGTGGTTAAGGACCTGGGAGTTGATGTCTACGGTGTTTTTTTTGCCATGCCCTGGGGATGTTGTGATAAAACATTTGCGATTGAAGCGGCACAAAGCATTGGTATTAAATTTATTACCCTGCAATTAGATGAACGGTATCTGGAGGTTGTCCGTTCGCCGAAATATGGCCGTGGTGTAGCGATGAATCCCTGTGTTGACTGCAGGATCCATATGTTTTCCCGGGCCGCGCAATACATGAAACATATTGGGGCGGATTTTGTTTTTACCGGTGAAGTTTTGGGGCAGCGACCGATGTCTCAAAAAAGAATTTCGATGGATCGGATTGAGGAGACCAGCGGCCTGAAAGGGAAACTTTTGCGGCCACTGTCCGCCCAGCATCTTGAACCGACGGATGTCGAAAAACAGGGATTGATCGACCGCAGTAAACTTCTTGATCTGACCGGACGCTCTCGAAAAGGGCAATACACTCTGGCGGATGAATTAGGAATCACCGGATATAGTGCGCCTGGCGGGGGATGTTTACTGACCGATCATAATTTTTCAGAACGTATCAAAGATACGTTTAAACATGGTTATAGAAATTTTCGTGAAACCATCGCTTTAAAATGGGGAAGACATTACCGGTTTGATGCGCAATACAAATGCATTATCGGCCGGGACCATGAAGAGAATGAAGGGCTTTTGCGTTATGCTCATCCCGATGATATTATTATGCAGTTTGCGCATAACCTCGGCCCGACACTGCTCTTAAAAGGAGAAAATCCCCCGCAGGAAATTCTATCCCAGTGTGCCGGGATGATCCAGCGGTTTTCCCGTTATAAGGATGATGCGCCGCAGCAAATGAAATTCTGGATTTGTAAAGACCGTAACCAGGTTCAGTATATAAATTCCGTTCCGGTCGAAGACGATCTGATCGAAAAACTTAAGATTTAATTTATGGTCACCATTCAAAAAACCATCAACGCCCTTCGCCAGGTCATTAATCCGGCCAGCCTTAAAAATATTGTTGATGATGGGATCGTGAAGAATATCGTTGTCGAGCAAAATAATGTTTCGTTTGATTTGATTGTTCAGACGCAATCGGCATCTATCTCGCATGAAATTCAGCTCAAGGCCGAAAAAGCTGTCCGGCAATTGGAAGGCGTGGGGCAAGTCGTCAGCAACATGATTAAACCCGCGCAACAACAACCGCAACCCAGGCCGGTCAGTCATAATCCTTTGAATAAAATTAAACATATCATTGCCATCTCCTCTGCCAAAGGCGGAGTCGGAAAGTCGACCATGGCGGCCCATCTGGCCCAGGAATTGTGCCAACGAAATTTCAAGGTGGGGCTGGTCGATACGGATATCTACGGGCCGTCTGTCCCGACACTGTTCCATTTGAACAAGGTTCAAATCTTTACAAACGATAAAAAACAATTTCTTCCGGTCAATCATCTGAATTTGAAACTCATGTCCTTTGGTTTTTTGCTGGGAGATAAACCGGCGGTTATGCGCGGTCCGGTTGTAACCCGTTACATCCAGCAGATCCTACTCAATACGGATTGGGGGGAATTAGATTATCTTTTAATTGATATGCCGCCGGGTACAGGGGATGTCCAGTTGACGATCACCCAAACGCTCCGGTTAACAGGCGCGGTGATTATTACCACCCCGCACACATTATCCCTGATTGATGTCGCCCGCGGGATTCTTATGTTTGAGAAAGTTGCGGTGCCGATTATCGGGCTGATCGAAAACATGGCCTATTTTAAAACACCTTCCGGTGAAAAACATTATATTTTCGGCCGCTCCACGGCCGAGCAGCTGGCGGATCGGTTTGGGGTTGAGATTTTGGCTGAAATCCCGGTCATGGAAGAATTAAGCCACGGTGTCCTTGCCACCGACGCACCGGCGGTCATTCAGGGCGCGGTTGATACGATGTTGAAACAGATCCAGGATGTCAAATCCCGGGAAATGGATATTCCGGTCATCAAATTCGATCACGAAAAAGTCGAATTGGCCTGGGAAAATGGTGAACATTGGCTGGTCAGAAATTTTGACCTGCGGATGATTTCACAGGATGCCTTGAGTGTTAATGAAATGACCGGGGAACGGCTGATCAAGGCGAACGATATCCGAAAGGATATAGCGGCCAGGGAGATCACCCCGTTAGGAAATTATGGGATAGGAATCGCCTGGAATGACGGGCATTCGTCAGCGATTTATACTTACAAAAATATCCGCCAGATTGCGTTGATCACTTCTTAAGACTTTAAGATATTTTCCAGCTCGCCGTTATTGTGCATTTCCATCATAATGTCGCACCCACCGATAAATTCACCATTTACATAGAGTTGGGGGATGGTCGGCCAGTCGGCGTATTCTTTGATACCTTGACGAATATCATCATCGGCCAGGACATTGGATGTGCCAAACTTAACCTTATAATGTTGAAGGATATTAACTGCTTGAGAAGAAAATCCGCACATTGGGCTGTCCGGAGAACCTTTCATATAAAGAAAAACTTTATTATTTTTGATATCATTTTCAATTCGTTCTTTTATGGTATTGTCCATCAGAAACTCCTTAGCTAAAATCCGTATTGGTTTTTTACGATTTCCCAACGTTCGGGTGTAAAAGTTTTTAGGCCGAGCGCGTGGACGCTGGTGGCAAAGGCCTCTTTAAGAGGTTTCATGACCATCTGATGCTGCCGGACAAGCATCATCCCGTTAAACTCAGGGGATATAACGATGGCCTGAAGGTGTTCACCGTCCTGCATCGGGTCCATCACAATTGCCCGTGAATTCGGCACATGGGATTCGATCGTCGTTCTAATTTCGTCAAGAGTCATGTTTGTAATTTTTTTTCAGCCATTCAATAATATCATTGGATTCATACATTATTTTTCCATCGATTTCAAGGGCGGGAACCTGGCTTTTTCCGCCTTTATTGATCAATTCCTGCCGGTGTTCGATTTTTTCATGGACATTTTTCATCGTCAGATGAATATTATCGGCATCCATGAAGTTCAGGACTTTACGGCAATAGGGACACGAATTTTGGTAATAAAGGGTTAACTTTGACATTGGCTTCCAGTTTGAAATCAATGAATCATATTGTACTTGCCGCTTTAAATTGGTCAATAAGTTTTTCCGCAAAGTCGATGACCTGTTCTTCCAGGCGGCCATGGTTAAGTTTGTTTATTTCCTGAACACAAGTCGGTGATGTTACGTTAATCTCTGTCAAATATTGGCCGATGATATCGATGCCAACGAAATATAGACCTTTTTCCTGCAGGTGCGGTTTGAGTGTAGAACAAATATCGAGATCGTGCAGGGTGATTTCAGCCGGATGGGCCGATCCGCCGGCCATAAAATTATTTCTAAAGTCGGTTGCCCCATGGACACGCAGGACCGCCCCGATCGGATCACCGTTCAATAGCAAAATCCGTTTGTCCCCTTGTTCGGCTTCCTTAATGTATTCCTGCACGATAATTTCCCTGGTCCATTTTTGGGTCATTTTTGAAAGATTTTCTTCAATATAAGTCGTATTGGATAAACGGATGATATCTTTGCCGCCAAATCCGTTCGTCGGTTTGGCCACTACCGACTTATATTCATCAATAAACTGCAGGATTTCCGTTTGTTGAGAACTAACCAGAGTGGGAGGGAGAAGTCCGGCAAACTGGGTCGCCCAGATCTTTTCATTGCACTGGCGGATGCCATCGGGTTCGTTAATGATCGGGATATGTTTCGGCAGCAAATCAAGCAGCCAGGTCTGCATCAAATAGGCCTCATCAAAGGGAGGATCGGTCCGGATAAAAACGATGTCAATCTGTTCTTCGGAAAGAATTTGGCTGTGTGAATTGATAAACGGTTTTTCAGGATTGACCTGTGGTTCCACCCGGGTCACACACATCATGATTTTTGAATTTTTCCGGGTTGTCCCGCCTTCATGCAGTAAAAAAACTTTGTGTCCGCGGCGGTGGGCCTCAATCATGAAAATGAAAGAAGTATCTTTTTCAACATTCCAGTGATCATACTGATCAACTAAAAATACAAAATTCATACGTGGTCCCTTTATGTCAGGCGTTACTTTCTAATTGGATGATTTCCCGGTGTGCGGCGATACCGGCAATTCGCGCGAGAATCCGGTAAACATCAAACATATTGATACTCGGATCAATCACGCCGTCTCCGTATTTTTCCAAATGGGGGCAAATATTCTGGAACGTCATTCCTTTAGAATTCAGATTATCCCGCTCGCCTTTAGAGTCGTGCATCCGGTAGAAACCGCCGATCAAATTATTTTCGATCTGATAGATAACGACCTCACTGACCTGTTGGGCAACATTGTAGATGGTGGGGACACCTTCCTGAAGGAGGAAACGGTGGATAGGCTGGGAACTTTTTCCAACGGCCAGTGAATTGCGTTTTTTTCGGTTTAGCTGAAGGATATCATCGGGGTTTTCCACCGACAGGACTCCCATTCCGTAAGTCCCGGAGTCACTTTTCAGAACAATGTATGGCTTGTCGGTTATTTTATGTTCTTTATATTTTGCAGCAATGGATCGGAACAAGTCAGCCGTGCTATCAGCCAGTTTTTGACGGTCTTTTTCTTCGTTGATATCCACTTCCGTAACAACTTTAAACTGGCAGGACAATAACCATGGATCAACGTCAATCATGGTGGCAAATTCTTTCATCAGATCTTCCGTATGACTGAAATGATGGGATTTAAGCCGGGAATGCCAACCTGCGGCGATGGAAGGATAGATCGGAACTTCGGCCTGTTTTAATATTTCTGGAATTCCGGTTGTCAGATCATTATTCAGGATAATCAGGCAGAAATTTTCACGGCCGTCTTTGTAATCGTCCAGGATTCGTTTAAAACAATGGATCCGGACGGGGTGACCGGTCGCGGTTTCCAGTTCAACGAATCGGGTTTTATCACAAAAATCCGGCTGAATCGTTAGAAAGGTCGCGATCTTGACATTAAATCCGGCCTTTTGGATGATGTCTTGCAGGATCCGGATATTTTCCAGGTACCAGGTGTTTCGTGTGTGTTCTTCAGCGACAATCAGGATGTTTTTGCAACCGGTAACTCGTTTGAGGATGGCCATTTTTATATATTTAACCGCGTCTTCCAGTCCGTGTTCACACAGATTGTTAAATCCAGCGGGGAAAATATTGGTATCAACCACGGCCATTTTAAAACCGGCCTCGCGAATGTCTACGGAGGAATAGATCGGTAATTCCTTGGATCCTTCATACGAGGCGAGCCATTGATGGATTTTTTCAGGTTTTGCCTTGATCCGGTTAATCAAGGTTGACATGGTTGGTGAAATGGCGTTGATTGTTTGTATCGGGTTCATAGATAAGTATGTTTATATACACATATTTGACATATTATGTCTGATGAAATTAGGTTTGTCCAGTTTTAATTTTCTGACGGCGATGTGTGGTGATCCACAATCAAGGTTCCGATCGTATCGCCGCTGACATTAATCATGGTCCGTAATGCGTCAAGCGGCCGGTCAATCGGGAGTAAAATGGCGATAGCCTCAGCCGGCAGACCAACGGAATGAAGGACCATGACCATGGTCACCATGCCGGCACTGGGGATTCCCGGGGCACCGATTGAGGCCAGGATAGCCATGAAAAAAACGGTGATTTGCTGGAGCAGGTTTAAATCGATGCCAACCAGGTTTGCAACAAATAAAGCGGCCATGGCTTCATAAAGTGCCGTTCCGTCCATATTAATGGTTGCTCCGAGTGGAAGAACAAAACCGGCAATATCTTTATCGGCTTTAAGGTTTTGCTCCATGCAACGGTAAGTGATCGGTAAAGTCGCTGAAGAGGAACTCGTTGAAAATGCCGTGACCAGGGCCTCACGGACACCGCGGTAATAAACCGAAAGTTTTGTTTTCGAAAATAGAATCAGTAACAGCGGCAGCGTCACAAACCCGTGGAACAAAGTAGCCCCGATCACAACAAGCATAAACTTTCCCAAAGCTGTAAAAAGCGAGGTGTCCTGGGTGGCAACTAGCTTAGCTAGAAGGCAGAAGATCCCGATGGGAAGAATTTTCATGATCCAGCCGACGATCAGCATAACCAGGTCAAAGAATTCATTTAATAAATTTAAGACGGTTTTTGCTTTATCCCCGCTGACAATCAACCCGATCCCTAAGAACAACGCGAAAATGATGGTCGGGAGGATTTGACCCTGGGCCATCGCGGTAAACGGATTGACGAAAAGGTTAACTAAAAAATTTTCAATGAACTCACCCGTGTTCATGCTTGTTACGTTCAGTTCTCCCATCGTTTCCTGAAACATGGAGATTTGAAGGCCGGCACCCGGTTTTGTAATATTTACGACCACCAAACCGAGTAATACGGCCAGCATCGTGGTTGAGATATAATAAACTAAGGTTATCCGCCAGACCTTCTGCATTTGAGTATGGGCCCGAAGGTTGGCGATACCGACCGTGATTGAGGTAAAAACGAGAGGGATCAGGATCATTTTAAGGAGCGCGACAAATATTTTCCCCATAATGCCGCAGAAATAAAGGCTGTATTGCGCAAACGGGGCGTCCTGACCAACCCAGCGGATGACAATTCCGAATAAAATTCCGAATACGGCAGCAAAGAGGATTTGGGTATTTAACGATAAGCGCATAATCTAAATTTGACTGATACAATTTAATTCTATTCTGATGTTTAAGTTATGTTACACTAAATCATAAGTTAAATCGACCTCTTTTTATAGTAGTGATATCAAGACAAATGGCTTTTTGGGTAGTGTGCAACGATACCTGAATGATTATGAGTGATCAAATATGTAAAATTTTAAAACAGACGTTTACTGTTTTTCATCTTGAAATCCGTGATGAAAGCCATAAACATTACGGCCATAAAGGGGCTCTTGAGACCGGCGGAGGGCATTTTTATCTGCTTTTGGTTAGTGATAATTTTTTAAACAAACCCCGCGTGGAACGTCACCGGATGATCTATCAGGCGTTAAGTCCCGTCAAAGATAAGATTCACGCCCTGGGAATTCAGGCCTACACGGTTCGTGAGTATGAGAATTCAGGTGCGTAATTTATATCCGATTTTAAAGAGGTAAACGGTAAAAAAGAAAAAGATCGCGGCCATTCCAATGGATACCAGGGCACTGATAATAACGGAAATATCCGACACGCCTGTTACGCTGTAACGGACTCCCTGGACAAGATAAAACATGGGATTGAATTTAGAAATATCTCGAACGATATCTGGCAGGAGATGGATGGGGTGAAATACACCACCGAGCAAAACAAACGGCAGGATTAAATAAATATTCCACATGTTCAGCATATTAAAATCTTCAGACCAAAGGGCTGAAAGCATGCCGACACAGGAAAAGATAACCGAGATCATGATCATAAAAAAGAGAAGTACGGCCGGATGGAGGGCCGGAGTATTACCAAACATCAAGGATACAAGATATATTCCCGTGCAGACAACCACCCCACGCATAACCCCTCCGGCTAAAAGCCCCAGGACCATTTCAAAATAGGATAATGGAGAAAGCAAGATTTCCTGAATATGGTTATGCCAGCGCCCGAGGAAGAGAGAAAATGATGTGTTTTCATAAGATGTTGAAATAAGATGCATGGTCATCAGTCCGGGAACAATAAAACTGAAATAAGAAAGTCCGGTTGAAGAAAAATCAATCCGGTGGCCGATAGCAACGCCGAATATAAACATAAACAAGGTTGAGGTAAGGATCGGAGGAAATACCGTTTGTGTTGCGACGGATAAGAACCGGTAGATTTCTCTTTTGGCCAGAGAAGCTGTGCCGATGGGGTTTGTGATCATTCCAGTCCCGTCACTTCCATAAAAACATCCTGCAGGGATTTGTCCTGGAGGATTTCTTTTTTATCGCCGATCCTGACAATTTGGCCATGGTTGATTATACCGATCGTTTTGCAGAGCTGCTCCGCTTCTTCCATATAATGTGTACTCAAAAAAATTGTTTTGCCTTCATTATTGAGTTGTTTGAGATAATCCCAGATTTGAAATTTTAATTCAAGGTCACACCCGGCGGTCGGTTCATCCAGGATGATGATTTCCGGTTCATGGATCAGGGCACGGCACAAGAGCAGGCGTTTTTTCATCCCTCCGGACAAGGCCCTGTGTTTGACCTGGCGCTTATCATACAAACCAAAGCGTTTGAGCAATTCGTCCGCCCTTCTCGCGGCTTTCGGGGGGAGAATCCCGAAATAACCGGCTTGAAACACAAGCAAAGTGTGGATGGATAAAAACGGATCAAAATTAAATTCTTGGGCGCACAATCCGATCAAACGTCTGGCCTGGATGTAGTCGCGGGTGGTGTCGTATCCGAAGATTTTAACCTCACCGCTTTGAAAATTGGACAGCCCGGTCAGCACATTGATGGTTGTTGTCTTTCCGGCTCCGTTGGGGCCAAGAAAGGCAAAAAAATCTCCGCGTTTGACATGGAAAGACACATCATGCAGGGCCTGAAGTTTTTCATAACATTTCGATAAATTTTTAATCAGAATCGCGTTTTTCGAATCGCGCATAGTTTCTTATACCGTGTGAATCAACTGTTTTGAAAATTCAATTTTGGCGTTTCGCGCTGCGTTGCGCACAATTTCCGGGAGTGCAGGATGTATATAAACCATATTGAGCAAATCATCCAGGGTGCCGTCCTTATTCATAAAAGCGATGAGAAGGTGGATCATGTTTGAGGCTTCATCACCGACAATATGAGCCCCGAGTATTTTTTTTGTTTTGGCACAGAACAGAATTTTGCAGAATCCATGATCGGAAAGCAGGGCCATGCCCATGGCACTTTTGGCGTATGGATTCAATCCGACAATATAGTCGGCACCTTCCGATTTCAGTTGATCTTCCGTCTTGCCGACTCCCGCCACTTGGGGATTGGAAAAAACCGCGTGGGGGATCGGCGGGTACCGGATTGGATTATTATGCGGATTGTTGAAAATGGCTTCAAACAGGTATTCGCCTTCAAAATTCACGCTGTGCCGGAAGAAATAGTTGCCGACACAATCCCCCATGGCGTAAACCCCTTCAACAGTCGTCTGTAAGTGGTCGTCCACCCGGATAAATCCGGTATCGGTCAGTTCAATATCGGTGTTCTGCAACTCGAGGGTGTCATTGTTGGGGACTACTCCGGCGGCGATGAGCAAGGCATCGGCCATAATCGTTTTATCCTGGCCTTCCTGAGAATAGCTGATTCGAAACTGGCTGTTATTAAAGTTTATTTTTTTCGCAAGCGCCTTTAAGTGGCAGTGATATTTTTTTGTGAAAACACGGGTAAATTCTTGTGCGACTTCCGTATCCTCGGAACGTAGAAATTGCGAACGGACAAGGAAGTGGACTTCACTGCCCAGGGCCCCGTATGCATGTCCCAGTTCAACCCCGATATAACTGGCGCCAATGACAACCAGTTTTTTGGGTAAGGTCGTATTCCGTAATGCTTCTGTGCTGGTCATGTAAGGTGTTCCGTCCAAACCGTCAATCGCGGGGATGGCCGGTCTGGCCCCGACCGCAATAAAAATTTTATTTGCCGTCAGCGTTTCATCACCGACTTTAATCGTTTTATTCGATACAAATGTTGCCTTGCCGCGGTAATAGTCGATATTCGGATTTTTTGTATAACCGTTTACGATTCCGGAAGAATCCTTGTCAACGGTTTGGGATATTCTCTTAATCAATCGGGCAAAATCCACGGTAAAGTGAGGATTATTTTTAATGTCAAATTTATTGGCTTCCCGTATTTCCTGGGCAACATCAGCCGGATGAATCAGCATTTTAGAGGGGATACACCCCCTGTTCAAACATGTGCCGCCGAGCTGGTCTTTTTCAATGACGGCGACTTTAAATCCGAGACGGGCTGCAGGTGAAGTGATTTTCGATCCTCCGCCTGAACCGATCACAATGACATCATAAGTTTTCATGTAAATTTTTATTTGTTAGATATGATTAATAAAGTTATTTTGTGGAATGAAATTATTTTAGCAATTCAGAAACGAAATTCAACTAAAATCATTCATAACTATAGTCGAAAGAGTGTGAGCGGTCGAGAAATTGGTAAAGACAGTCTTTTATATGCTCAAATTCGGCGAGTTGCATCACATCATTCCGTAATTTTGAGATATTCGGGATGCCTTTGAAATAACCGGCGTAAAATTTTCGGAAGGGGACTAGTCCGCCGCGGACACCCTTGGTTTCCACGGCCAACTGCAGGTGCTCCAGGCAAAGATCAATTTTTTCTTTAAGAGTCGGAGGTGGGAGCTCCCGGCCGGTATCAATGTAATGCCGGGCCTGCTTAAAAATCCATGGATTGCCGATGGCGGCTCTTCCAACCATAACACCGTCACAGCCGGTCTCGAGCATACGTTTGGCATCTTCCGCGCAAGTCACATCGCCGTTTCCGAAAACGGGGATGGATACGACTTTTTTAATTTTCTCAAGCCAGGTCCAATCGGCCGGGGCCTTATTATGGGCCTGGCTGCGGGTTCGGCAATGGACGGTCAACGCCTTAGCCCCGGCGTCTTCGACCATACGGGCGACGTCAAGGATGACAATATTATTTTCATCCCAACCCAGACGGGTTTTGACCGTTACCGGCAAGTCGGTTCCCTTGACGGTTGAACGGACGATTTTTTCAAAATGGGGAAGGTCTTTCAGAAGGGCTGCACCCTGACCGCGGGCGACATGGTTTTTTACCCAACATCCGCAATTAATATCAATAAAGTCCGGACCTAAACTTTCGGCCATACGGGCGGCATCTGTCATGCATTCTTCAACGCCTCCGAAGATCTGGATGGCCACGGGACGTTCTTCTTCACAGACTTCAATTTTGTTAATGGCCCGAGGAATATTTCTGACAATCGCCTCGGAACTGGTGAATTCCGTATACACAATATCCGCGCCCATTTTCCGGCAGATCCGGCGAAACGCCAGGTCGGTTACATCTTCCATAGGGGCCAGCATGACCGGTTTATTGATTTCGATATGACCAATTTTCACATTATCTCCTTATGAGAAAATCCCGAACGATGTCCAGCATATTTCCCAGAGTATCACCGTTACAAAGCCTGTATAGAACAACAATTGCGATGACCACAATGATGGACATGATTTTTTCCCAAAAATTTTTACGTTCACCGATCAAAAACCACGCGAGCAGGCACAACCCAGAAATCATGATAATCAGACCTGGTGGCAGGCTTGGCATCATAAACTCCTTTTTTGAAGTTATAGTATAATTGAATCAATGGGATAAGGCAAATTTCTAAAATTTAAATGCCTGTTGAACGCTGAATCTAAACTTAAGGATGCCATTGATTTTTGAAATTAAGCTTAGTATACTGAAAATCATTCCATAAGGGAAGGTAAAAGGTAGTTATGAATAAATCCGAAAATTTGGCGATTCAAGAGGGGATAAAGATGGTTGGTGTCGGCAAAAAGGGGAGTAAATCCCTAGATAGCGCCCTTATTGAAAAAATTATTCTTGAATTAAAATCCAATCAAATCCCTGAAGCGATTAAAGGGGCTTTCTTCGCCGGCCTTATCATGAAAGGGCCAACGCCTGACGAACTGAGGCTGAATACGGCATTTGATTCCCCCGTTTTGGAATATCCGGCAAAATTGGCCCTGGTTTTATCTGCGGATACACCGGACACGATTCAGACGTTGTGTTCACTATTATTGGAGAAACAGGAGTTAACTCTGGAACAGGCGACTGAATTGGGACGATTTTTAATGTCTGCTGAAAAGGGTGACGGCGCGCGGGGCATGGTGGCGTCGTTGTTAAGGGTGCGATATGAGACGGCGGATGAATACGAAGGTTTGTTAAAAAGCATTGAAGAAACATTTGAACCGCCGTTCAGGCTTTCTGTCCCGGAAGGTAAGCCGGTCATCACGGTTGCCGAGCCATTTGATGGAGTGGATCATTCCAACATGATCACTCCTTTGATCACTGATTTTTTACGGCAACTCAATTATCGGGTCGTTTCATTGGTCGGACGCAATAGCGGTCCCAAATTTTTTTATAATTTGCACGATATCGCCAGAGGATTGAGCGGCAAGTTTATGCAGTCAAACCGTGATTTGGCCGCACCGGATCCAGATTTTGGGTGGTTTTTGGGTCAAAAGGATTTATCGACCGCGATGGACCGCTGGGTGGATATCCGGCGCCAAATCATTAAACGTCCGTTTATGGCCACGTTGGAACGATTCGTGAATCCTTGCCAGGCCAGGATTATGATTGCCTCGGCCTTTCATCCGCCATACGGTGAAAAAATGTTAACTCTCTGCGAACGGTCCGGATTTCCGGGCGCGATTATTATACGCAATGGAATGGAAGGGACGATCGCTTTCCCGTTGATGCGGCAGGCCAAAATTTTGTGTTGTGCCCGACAATTAAACGGACGGTATGTGCGGCATGAGTTTATGTTTGACAGCCAGGCATACTTGAAAAAGTCGTTTGAATTGGAAGAGCGCTTGGATCACCCTTCGTGTGAAGATAATATCAAATTGATCCGTACGTTTAAATCCAAGGGCCAAACAGGATATGATATTTTTGATTCCCGGGTAAAAGTTACTTGTGCCGGTCTTCAAATGGCTATAGAATGGGTGGAATTAAATATGGGTAAGGGGTAGATTTTTATGATTTGGATCAAACTCGGAAGTTTATTTATGTTTTTTGGTGTCGCCTTTGGGGCCTTTGGAGCACACGCTCTTAAAAATAAACTCAGCGAGCATTACCTTCATGTTTTTACGACTGGCGTTCTATACCAATTAATTCACGCGTTAGGATTATTCGTGGTTGCCTGGTTGACGACTCAGTCCAGCGATCCGAAAATTAATCTAGCCGGTATTTTTTTGTCAGCCGGAATAGTCCTTTTTAGCGGCTCGCTTTACGTTCTGGCTGTTACTCAAATCAAATGGTTCGGTCCGATCACACCAGTAGGGGGTGTTTCTTTTTTGATCGGCTGGGCCATCTTATTTTTTAGTTATTATGATCACATCCAATAAACAACTTACATCTGTTTCCTTTTATACTTTAGGTTGCCGGCTTAACCAGAGCGAAACAGCGGTCATTGAGCGGACTTTTGAACGCGACGGTTACAAAATTGTCGGGATCGAGCAACCGGCGGATATTGTGGTGATCAATACTTGTACGGTCACGGAAAACGGCGATGCGGATACCCGGCGTTTGGTGAATAAAGTCAATCGTTTGAACCCGCAGGTTAAAATCGCGCTGGTCGGTTGCCAGGCGCAGATCCAGAAAGAACGATTAACGGAATTGAACAATGTGCGTTGGGTCGTTGGCAATGAACGAAAAATGGACATCGCTTCCATCGTTGACGAGTTTAAATCAGAAGCCCGACCGATGGTCATCGCACCAACCATTTCCCGGGAAAGTTTTACCGTTCCGCTGCCCGGAATTGATGCCGGGCATACCCGGGCCAATATTAAAATTCAGGACGGTTGTGATTTTTTTTGTACATTTTGTGAGATTCCTTACGCCCGCGGACGAGCCAGGTCCAGGGTCTTTGAAGATATTCTAACGGAAGCGCGGGTACTAGTTTCCGCCGGACATAAAGAACTGGTCATCACCGGGATTAATGTGGGAACCTACCGGTACAAGGACTATTCTTTTATGGACGTGATCAATGCCCTGGAACAGATTGACGGGTTGGCCAGGATCAGGATTTCATCCATTGAGCCGACAACTGTTCCGTTTGAATTAATAACAAAAATGGCATCCAAATCCAAATTATGCCGGTATTTGCACATCCCGTTGCAGAGCGGTTCTGATCCTGTATTGAAGGTGATGAAAAGGAAGTACTCTGTAAAGGAATTTAGCGATTTTATCTTGTCCGTTCATCAGGCGGTTGAAGAAGTCTGCATCGGGACCGATATTATTGTGGGATTTCCCGCAGAAAAAGAACACGATTTTATCAAGACGGAAGAACTGGTCAGGGATTTGCCGTTACATTATTTTCATGTTTTTAGTTATTCGAAAAGGCATTTGGCTAAAAGTCAGTTTATGGAGGAATCTGTTCCCATACGGAAAATCCAGGACCGCAGCCGGACTCTTCGCGAGTTGAGTGCGCGCAAGCGCAAGTCCTTTTATCAGTCTATGATCGGTACAACGCAGGATGTATTGTTTGAACAAAACAGGGATGGTTTTTTTAACGGTGTGACGGACAATTATGTCCGGGTGCATGTTAAAACCACAGCTGATTTGTCTAACCAGCTTCTGAAAATACGGCTAAAGTCTTTGGACGGTCTAAATGTCTATGGTATAATTTAAACAAAATTTAATTTTGTCGCCATGGAAAAATCTGACAACCCGAAACAACAAGTTGAATTGATCCGGGAATTGGTTGAAAAGGTCAAGGCCCTGCCGCTCCGCGGCAAAACCGAACTTGATCAATTGCTTATCCAGATCGAACAAGTCCTCATTCACTGGTACGGGGAAGAATCCCATCAATTACGGTTCCTTCGCCGGATTGAATTTGTCCCGTCATCCTTTTATTCAACGGTAGAAGAATCCAACCATATTTGGTATAACGGGCTTAATGAAATCATTAATCTTTTTAACGTGATTCTCGGTCAATTGGGAGAGAAAACAGCCGAGCCTCTCATTGAACCCGATGCGCCTGTTGACCCAGAGGCGGACGATTTTTCATTTTATCCAACCGCGGAAGCCGAACGCATTGCCCGTAAAATTAAGGAAGAAGAAAAGAAATCGGATCCGGAACATAAAAAAAATCTTGCCAAGGTTGAGGAGGAGTTGCATCCTGATCTCAAAGAATTTGAAGCGACAGTTGACAGCATTAATGATGTGTTTGCTTTTATTGCGCGGGGATTCGTATGGTTTTTTAAAGGTTTATTTAGAAATCTCAAACTTATCCTAAAGGATCCATGGGATTACATGAAGACAATCAAGGAAAAAATTGCCAAGAGTATGGAGTATAAATCAGAAGACTGAAATTTTGTTTTTTTTCGGTTTAATGATGTTTATGAATTGGTTTCTCGTGGATGCATCAGCGGAGAATTCACGTATTGATGGGAGTCGTCCGTTTGCGGTTGTCGAGTTATACACTTCCGAAGGTTGTTCCAGTTGTCCCCCGGCCGATATCCTGTTGAGCCAGTTCACCAGAGAATCCAGCGAAAGCCAGCAGCGGATATTTACCCTTGGATTTCATGTCGATTATTGGGATTATCTGGGATGGCCGGATGCCTTTGCCCGTCCGGAATATTCCAGCCGTCAACGCAAATATGCACAGGTGCAACGATCATCCAGCGTATATACCCCGCAGATGATCATCAACGGCATTCATTCGTTCGGAGGCAACCGGTCTGACCAGGCCCGGAAATATATTGAAGAAGAATTAAAAACTGCACCAAAGGCAGCTGTTCATATTTCATCAGTCAGCAACATAGATCGATGGGTATCGTTTCACTATGAAATTGACCCGTTTGTAACCGGAGATTGGCTGAATGTCGCTGTTGTTGAAAGCGCCTTAAGTTTCCAGGTTAAACGGGGCGAAAACGCAGGCCGAACGCTGGAGCACGATAACGTGGTCCGGTTTTTCCGGTCAATACCCATGGAAAAGAATTCTGGGGATGTATCTGTTGAAATACCCGCCGTTGTCAAAATGGTCAACGCAAATGTTATCATTTATGTTCAAGATGCCGCTACCCTGCAGATCAAGGCAGCTAATATTATTAATAGGCTTGAATAAAATTTTTAATTGGCAGGAAGAAGGACCCTTGATCGTCTGTAAAAATTTCTTATCCTGTAATGACTAGCCGAGAACTCCCTGCGCTGCTTGACGCAGGGATGAATCGGCTTGTCCTGGCGCGAAGCGGCCGGCGAAGGTATAATGGCTCCATGAAAGAGTAGTACGACATATGGTATAGGTACCATAATATTTCGGAATGTTATTCTCATATCCAAATAACGTTAAATATCGGAAGAGTTAACGGGTGCAGAGAGTGATGCTGGAAGCGATGAAAGGGTTCAAGGAGCGCTATACGATTGAAATTCAGCAGGTTGGGTTTGATCAAGATCATGTGCATATTCTGAATTTAATTGGCATTTTAAACTCAAATTATATATCAAGTATGCGAAAAATATGTATAAATGTTTAATTTTTGTGTTATGACAGAAGTGTTTTGAATCACTAGGAATAATTAGCCCGGATTTTGATATTTATTTTTAAGTTTCACATGACATCCCAAGTTGATTAACCTTATTAAAGAAAAATTATTATTTCAAAACATCGTGCGCGGTGAATTTTTTAACGCGTGACCGCGAAAATCAGAAAAAATCGGCCTTTTTTCGTAAAAAGGTGGAAAAAAGATAGTACAAAGTGCGCTAAAGCTATTTATTTTTTAAAAAATTCTGTTAAAATATTTTTAATTCATCCGTAAAAGACCGGTTTCAGCTTATCGTCCGGATGAAATAAAAGGGATAAAACCTCAAGATAAACCGTTTTAATGGCATTGCTCAACCATTAAGGACGTATTTTGTTCACTTCGTACATAATAAAACTCATTAAACCTCTCGCCTTCCTTTTCTTCTTTGTTTTTATATTCCCTATATGTAGTGCCCGTGCGGCGGATGTTGAAGTGGTCTGGACCGATTTGGTCGGTACTTCTGCCCTTGGGAATGATCTCACCAAGACCGCTGCCAGTGGGTGGGGTAATGCCGGGGCGGCGTCGACTCTAACCCAAAGCGGATCTTTTGCTATGGAATTTACGGCCGATTCGGGAAACCGTAACAAACTTATCGGCCTTTCGTCCTCAAACACAGATGCTCATTGGAACACAATTAATTTTGCAATATATTTAACTAATAGTTCAACGGCTGAAGTGTATGAAAATGGCGTCTCCAAAGGTTCTTATGGAAGTTTCTCAAATGGCGATAAATTTAAAATTGAACGGTCTGGTACGACAATTTTGTATAAGAAGAATGGTACTACCTTTTATACAAGCGCTGCATCAAGCACCGGCAATCTGTTGGTCGATGCGGCACTTTATTACATAGGAAGTAAATTTATCGATGTTATGTTTATCGGTGTTCCGGCCACAGCCCCGGCAAAAATAAACGATCTTTCCGTAAAATATTTCAATGGTCAGGTGTTGTTGGATTGGACGGCACCCTACGATAACGGATCAGCCATTACAGAATATGAAATTCAATACGGAACTGTTGTAAGCGGGACTTTTAATAGTAATTTCACTGATGATGCAACAGCAGGAGCCAGTATTTCCGGATTGACTAATGGAACCGATTATCAATTTCGTGTGGTTCCCAAGAATGCTGTCGGTTCCGGAACTCCTTCAAACGTGGTGCAGATCAGATATGATACGAGGGTGGAGGTAGTTTGGACAGATGTGGTGGGAGTTTCCGTGAGTACGAATAATTTATTAATGACGGCAAGTTCAGGCTGGGGCAATGCAGGTGCGGCCTCCACGGGAACGTTTAGCGGAGATGGAGGCGTCGAATTCGTGGCAGACGAGATGTACAAGAGTCGAGTGTGCGGTCTTTCAACCAGTAACGCCAACGCAAACTATACATCCATTCATTTTGGAATTTATTTGTATCCAGACGCGACCGTCCGGATTTATGAAAGCGGCACCTATAAAGGAACGTTTGGAAGTTTTATCACCGGAGACATATTTACAGTTTACCGTACCGGATCAACTATAACTTACAAAAAGAACAACATTACATTTTATACAAGCGCCGCATCCAGCAGCGGCAGTTTGCTGGTGGACGCGGCCCTTTATGATAGCACTTCTACGCTTACCGATGTCCGGTTTGTTGGTGTTTCGGCCGAAGTACCGTCTGCCATTACCGATTTAACCCGGGATTTTGGAGATGGACAGGTTGTCTTAAACTGGAGCATTCCTTCGGACAGCGGTTCGGTCATCACAGGGTACGATGTTCAATACGGAACAGTGACGAGCGGAACGTTTGCGTCAACCTATTCGGACGATGCCGTTCCAGGCGCAACGGTGACTGGTTTAACCAATGGAACTGCCTATCAGTTTAGGGTGGTAGCCAAGAACACGGTTGGATCCAGCGCGTCCTCCAATGTCGTGCAAGTTGCGCCGAATGAAGCATTCGATATTATTTGGTCCGATATGGTCGGCGTATCGGTTAATGGCGCGGATTTGACAAAGACGGCATCCACCAGCTGGGGGAACGCAGGGGCGGCATCAAACTCTTTGTATGAAAATGATATTTCTGCTTTTTTTACCGTCGAACAATTGGCCGGGAATATCGTAGCCGGCTTGTCGGACTCAAACACCAATGCAAATTATTCTTCCATCGACTATGGCCTGCACATGGATATTGACAATGATATCAATGTCTATGAAAACGGCACGCTGAAAGCCACCGGACCGACATATGCCGTCGGGGATATCCTTTCCGTTGAGAAAACTGGCAGCACCGTGGTCTATAAAAAGAACGGCACGACGTTTTACACCAGCACCGTGTCGAGCAGTACAAGTTTACTGGTTGATGTGGCCCTTTACTATATTAATACTAAATTAACCAATGTGCGGATCAGCGGGCAGGTGGACTCTTCTTCAGGGAACCCGACCCCTATAAGTTTTGGGGATACGGTGGAAGAAATCATCAGTCCGGGAACGGACATGGACGCCTATGAGTTTACGGCACAGGCCGGTGACCTGCTTTATGTCCCCTTTTCCGGATACGAGGGGACTTCCGGTTTTACGCCTGAAGTTGAATTGGTTGACAGTTCCAGTACTGTCTTAACCGGGACATACACATCCGATGCCGATGTCCTGACATACACGATTTCTTCTACGGGAACGTATAGTCTGTATTTTACAGAGAATTCGGGAACAGCCACCGGAAAATACAGTTTTACCCTGCAACGACGTAATAATCCGGGTGGGACTCAGGCGATTGATTTTGGTATCAGCAACTTATTTAGGATTGATCCCAGATCCGAAGTTGATGTTTATGAATTGGCCGCATTAAACGGAGATCATGTGAATATAAGTTTTTCACAGTATTTTCTGGAAGTTGAGACTTTTGATCCGGCCGTCTCCGTCTATACGGTTGATGGAACTTTGATGGCGGCCGCGTCAGCGGATGTGACCGGAACCCTGGGGGTGACCATCCCGTCCGATGGTAACTATTATATTTGGGTAACAGAACGGGAAGGGAATGTTAAAGGATACTATAATTTGGCCATAGAAGAGAATTTGGTGGGAGGTGTATCAACGAGCGAAGTTTTGCTGGATCCAGCCGCTTCTCAAACAACGACCATTTATTTTACTTTAGAACGGGATGCCGACGTCACCATAAGAATATATGGGGCATATTACGGACAGGCAGGGTATTCCCGATCTCTTTATCCAACAATAATCTTAAATGGCGACCCGCGATCTGCCGGGGTCAATACATTTGTCTGGGACGGGAAGGACTTGTCTGACAATATTTTTCCTTCCGGCGCGTACGTTTACACAATTACGGCTGTCAGCCCGGGACGGACGGATTTGTATGATCCTGAGTATGTCTACGGGTTTGTGGAAATCGCTAATGCGTCGGCTTCTCCTGCTAATTTTGATCCTTACAGAGGAGAAGTGGCTACGTTAACATATGATTTGCCGGTAGCTGCATGGGTTACACTGGACGTGGGTGTGATAGGAGAGGTTAACGGAAAGAAAAGTTTAGTCAATTTAGGCCCTCGAGATGCCGGCGCCAATACAGAAATTTGGAATGGGCGCGATGATCAAGGTAACATCGTAGTTAACGAGTTGCACACATTTGTCGGTTGGGCGGTATTGCTGCCGGAAAACGGACTTATTATAAAAAATAACAGCACAATGGATGTCGAAGATATCCAGGCCGATCCTTACGCGTTCTTCCCGATTTACGGAGAGGCGACGCGTATTTCGTTTGACCTGGCTGAAACGTCATTTATCACTCTTGAAATCGTCGATACCAATAATGATGTCGTGCGCACGCTACTGGAAGATGATTCGACGTCAGCCGGTTCGCACACAGTCGAGTGGGACGGCAGGGATGAAGTGAATAAAGTACCTGTGGAAGAAGGTGACTACAGAATCAGATTGACCATCACCCAGGCATCGGGACCCCAGGTATTAACAAGGGAAGGAAATGTTACGGTATTCAGGTAATGAGAGACTGGTGTAAGGTTTAAGGTTAAAGGTTTAACGGAATGACTCAACTAATTTTAAACTTTACACCTTAAACGTTAAACTTATTTAATATATGAATAAAACTTTTTTCTTAACTTTTCTTATAGTGTTAACCGCGCAAGGCGCATCCGCCGGGGAAGCGGTCATTTTCAGCCGCGTGACCGACGGTTACTGGCAGATCTGGGCGATGAACCCGGACGGCACTAAACAGACGCAGATAACGAACAGCCAGACGGATAAACGTAACCCCGTCTGCATGAACAACGGAACAGGCGTCCTTTATCGGACGAATAACGGCCAGCTTTTTTTCAAAAATCTGTCATCATCGGAAGAAAGGGAACTATTGTCAAAGTATCAGATCATCAACAATCCCGATGTTTGTCTGTCAAACAACGACCTGCTCTTTGTGCGTTTCGACCCCAGGGAAAACGACATCAGCGACATTTGGGCATCCGACCCGCGGGGGAACGACCCCAGGATATTAACCAAAGACAAACGGCTCAAGTATCAGCCTGTGTATAATGCGGATTGCACTGAGATCGCCTTCGTCAAAGCGGACGATAATAAAGGGGCGCATCATATATGGCTCATGTCGGCTTCAGGAGAGAATCTTCGGCAACTGACCGATGGAGAAAAAGGATTTGATGTTTTGCCTGATTTTTTTCTGGACCGGAAAGGACTGGTTTTTTCATCCAATCGCGATGGAGAGGATTACGAAATCTACGCCGTCAATCTGGAAGACCGGAGTTTAACCAAGTTAACCGACAACGCCGTCCTGGATACCAGCCCTGCGGTGTCTCATAATGGGGGGATTGTGTTTGTTTCCAGCCGGTCCGGTAGCCAGCAGCTTTGGCGGATGAATGTTGACGGAACCAACGCCGTTCAACTCACCGATGGCCAAGACGAGGCGATCGATCCGAATTGGTGTGAGGTTACCACGGATAAAGAGAGGTAAGTATGACCAAATGTATTGTCATTTGTCTTGTATTTGTCAGCACACTTGTGTTTTCATGGGTGCCGCCAGCGATTGCGCGACCGGTTTCCCAGTCCGGTTTTTTATTGTATGTTGTACAGCCCCTGAAGGACCGGGTTGGAACAAATGTTGAAAATATCCGTGTATTTAAGATTTTTACGGAAAATCAGGGTGTTCCGGATGGGAGCAAATATACGCTGAGAATATACCTTGACGGTAATTATATTCATTGGTATCCGGATATAAAATTGCCTTATGAATTCAAACAAAATTTTTCAGGTATCAGTTCGGGGGCGCATAATTTTAAAATTGAAATTAGCGATCCCCAGGGCGTTGTTTTATCAACTTTAGAAACTACCATCGATGTCACACACTAGGCTTATTGTTTTATGAAAAAATATTTTGTCTTTGGTTTTATAATCTGTATGATTTTCGGTCTGACCGGTTTGATAAGAGCCGAAACAGCTGAGGATAATTCAAATAAAGAATCAAATGAAAAACCTGTAAAGACCGAAATCTTAGCCACAAATTTGTCGTTTGATGCGGAGTCCGGCCGGATTGAATATACCTTGCCTGAACCAGCCTTGGTCAGGATCCGTATCGGACTCAGGGCGGGTAAATCTGTGCTGATCAATTTGATGGACTGGGAAAAACGGGATGCCGGCACGCATGTGGAAGTATGGGACAAAAAAGACGCATCAGGGAAAGTTGATTTCGGGACCCGTAAAGATTTTTTGCTGAATTTGTCCTGTATTCCGGTAAACCCGGAAGATTTGAAAATTTATAAGTCATCGGTCAAAGGATACAGGAAATCCCCTGAATTCACGGTCACGTTTCCCGGGTCGGAAACAAAGAATGGTCTTCCGGAAATCAAAAATATGGATCCCATCCGGGTCACGATCAGCCAGGAAGACCGGAAATGGCTGACCGAAACAAAATACGAATTAGGCTTGTTTGTCAACAACGCGTTCTTGATCGAAGATGAAGAAGGGGTTAATCCGTTCACGTACCACTTTAATACGAAAGGTCTGCGGGCGGGCATCCATTCAATTACCGTGAATGTCGTCGGTTACGAGGGGGAAATCGGGACGAAGAGTGTGCAGGTGAAAATTTTAAAGTGATCAGGGATCAGTGGTCAGTGATCGGCGGGCGGTCGCCCGTTGTTTCAGGTTTCGGTCACTGGCACCAATAGGCTATAAAATAAGGATTATTATGAGAGTATTGAAAAAATTCAGATTGCTTATCCAGTTGATCATGTGTGTATTGACATTCAGTGTCTTGGCACCCATGTATGCCCTAGCCGGACACTCTTCACTTTGGTATATCGAAGGCACGCCTTTGGACGACACAACGCCCGCCGCCGGTTCCGGAAACCCCAAAGCCCCTGACGGCCCGCCGTTTGAAGGCTGTGAAGGCGAGTCACCCAACAAAACCCCTAAAAAAGCCGATCCTGTATATTTGCACAGCGGTGAATTTTATTATCCATGCACCGACCTCGTCATCCCAGGGCGCGGGATGGATGTGGTGATCAATCATCTTTACCGTAGCGGCAAACCCTTTAACGGCCCATTCGGATTTGGATGGACCATGAGTTATTACTACCGGATCCGTCCTTTGAGCAACGGCAATGTGGTCCTCATTTCTGGGAACGGGCGCACCGATGAGTTTATGAACAGCGGCGGCATCTTTACAGCGCCAGCCGGATTTTTCGCTAACCTCGTTCAGAACGGCAACGGTTCATGGACACTGACCCGCTTAAACGGAACAAAATATGAATTTGATGTCGATGGAAAAATCACGGCCATTCTTGACCGTAACAACAACCAGATCACGTTCTCCTATGATGCGACGCTGGATCCGATTTATTCCTATCCATTATTCCCACTTAACCCTCCGGTGACTACGCCTGAAATCGTTGGGTACGATTACCGCCTTACGACTATTACTGACACCGTCGGCCGGGAAATTGATTTTACCTACAACGCGGACGGAAAGCTGGACAAGATCACGGACTTTGCCGGACGTGAAGTGAGTTTCACGTACGACGATGATACGGGCGACCTGTTAAGCATCACCAAACCGGCGACCGCTCAGTATTCTTCTGGTCTCACAAAGACGTTCACCTATGACGCGAACCATAAAATGACGACGGTGACTGACGCCAAAGGACAGACCTTTGTCACAAATTATTATGATAGCGAAGGCCGGATTGAATCACAGGCCTTGGGGTTATCAGGCACGTTTGGTTTCAGTTATGGTGCCAATTCCACCACGCTCACCGACCGTAAGGGATTTGTCACGACCTATACCTTTGACAGTAACGCCAATGTAACATCAATAGAACAATTCACCGATGGGGTGAGGGGCGGGGATCCGGCGTCGTTTGTGACGACATATACGTACAATTCCAATTCGATGCTCACTTCCATTACTTATCCTGAAGGGAATGGCGTTAAATATGTGTATGATGACGCGAATTCCAATGTACGTTCCCGAAGCAATTTGCTACAAATCAGAAAAAAGGCAAATATGGCAGCCGCGGACAGCTCAACGAACGACATCATCACCAATATGACCTACGAAACAAACTTCAACCAGATCAAAACGACAACAGATCCCAAGGGCAATGTTTATACATACACATATGATTATGAGTTGTCTCCCAGCGATCCGAAATACGCGACTAAAGGCAATGTGGTTAAACTTGAACAGCCCACCGTTAACAGTCAGGTCCCGACAACGCATTTCACCTACAACGCCTATGGCCAGGTCATCGAAGTGCAGGACCCTAACGGTAATATCACGGAGTATGATTATTTTACGGCGACTGGCTATCTAAAAGAGATCATCCAAGACCCCTCCGGGATCAATGCGGTCACAGCTTATACGTATGACACTTTCGGTAACATAGATACGAAAATGGATGCCAATAACCATGCCATGAATTATGATTACAATGAATTAAACTGGCTCATAAAAATTACCAACGCGTTGGGGTATGAAACAAAATATACGTATGATCAAAACGGCAATGTCACCAAGCTGGAACGCCAGGCCAACACCGGGGCAACAGTCTGGCAGACGGTGGAATACACCTACGATATCCTCAATAATGTGGAAACGGTGAAAGACCCGCTCAACCACGTCACGACATACAACTACGATGACAGCGAAAACCTGGAATCGGTGGCGGACGCCGAAACCAACACGACGACGTATGAATACGATGAACGGGATATGCTGTTCAAACACAAGGATGCGAATACGCCGCAGGGCGTCACGCAGTATGATTATGACGGTAACGGCAATCTGGCGAAGATCACGGACGCCGAGGGCAATGAAACAACCTATGGTTATGACGGGTTTGACCGGCGCACGAGCATGACCTATGATGATGCGAGCGCGAGCACGTACGAGTACGACAAAAATTCCAACCTGACCAAACACATCACCCCCAGCGGCAATGACATTGATTACACGTATGATGCCTTGAATCGCCGGCTGACCAAGGAGTTTGAGAGTGATTCCAGCCTGGATATCACATACACGTATGACGTGGGGTCACGGATGACCGCCGCGGACAATGACGCGAGTGAAATTGATTATGTTTACGACGATTTAAACCGCGTTACCTCAACGACTCAGACCGTGAACTCCAACGCCTACACGCTGGCCTTCGAATATGATGATGTGGGTAATAGGACGGAAGTGAGTTATCCGGGCGGGAAGGTTGTGAATTATGTTTATGACGATATCAACCGCATGACAGACATCAACGTCAATTCTTCAGGTCTGGTGGATTATACGTATGATACGCTTGACCGAAGGGCAACGAAGTCGTTTATTTCAACGAATCTTCCGAAAGCCACATACACGTATGATATCGCTAACCAGTTGACTGAACTGAACAATGACGTCTTGCCGTCGACCTCGGTATCGCAGTTTGATTATACGTATGACAATGTGGGCAACCGGGAGGACATGGTCGTCACAGGCACGCTGGTCACGACCGGGACGTTCACGTATGCCTACAATGACATTTATGAGTTGACGGGGGTCTCCGGTGCTGATTCACACTCTTATGCTTACGATAACGTTGGTAATCGCACTACTGTTGACAGCGTCAACTACACACCGAACACCTTGAATCAATACACGCAAGTCGGTTCCACGAATTTTACCTATGATGGCAACGACAACCTCAGTGATGATGGGACCAACGACTATACCTATGACGAATCTAACCGTCTTCTTACGGTTGACAACACATCCCACAACGCCACCTACGAGTATGACGCGTTCAATCGACGTGTTTCAAAGACCGTCGATTCGGTAACAACCTACTACGTGTATGATGGAAATGAGGTCGTTGAAGAATATAATTCATCAGATGTTCTTCATGCGGATTACGTGATGGGTTCCCGCATTGACGAACGTCTTACGATGACTCGTTCTAGTACGGATTATTTCTACCACATGGATGGACTCGGTACTGTACGTCAGCTCACTAATGGTAACGGAGTAATTCAAGAGAGCTACGATTATGATCCGTATGGCAATACCACGATCTACAATTCATCAGGCTCACCCGTATCGGCGAGTGTTATCGGCAACAGATTCATATTCACCGGACGCGAATATGATGAAGAAAGTAGTATCTACTATTATCGACGTAGATACTATGCCCCGGTCATAGGGCGTTTTCTTCAAAGAGACTCGCTGGAATATTTTGATTCCATGAACCTCTTTCAATATGTTGATAATAATCCTGTTAATTATGTTGATCCGTTGGGCACGAGTAGTAAAGGGTCTCATAAGAATTCAAAGGTTAAAAAATGTGATAAGGAGGACAGAGCTGCATGTGAAGAAGAGTGTTTGTCTAAAGGAGGTGTTGAAAAATGTCAATCGAATTATAAAAAATCATGGTTTGGCCTTGACCTGGAAGCTAACGAATCGAATTGGTATTGGAAGAAAGTTGAAAAGAGCTGCCTGTGCAAAGACGATAAGAAGTTTTGTTCTGGTCCTGGTCTTCGACCTATACCGATTACTAAAGATCCAGAAGGCGATTGGGATGAGACTAATAACTTAGTACCAAGTTTATCGGCGCCTACAATTGACATAAATCCTGAAGTTTTACCTGAAGTATCACCGACTTCAATACCGATAGTACCTTCACCGACGATAATGCCATCAACACCGATACCCATTATAGTATATTCATATAAAGTAACAGTTGTTTTCCATAGTGAAACAATAACAAATTAGAATTCTATTTTACTTGAATCGAGAAATGGAATTAAGATGAATCCACAAAATTTAGTTAGAGGCAAAATATATTTTCTATGCAGTCTGTTGACTGATCAACTTCATATACCGTTAATTAATACATATGTATATGTGGGGGAGGAAAAGAATCCTGAAGTCGCAGGGTATATTTTTAAAGAAGCAACTTTGAAAGTGGTTTGCGATATTCACAAGATTTCGTTGCCGAAGTATATGTGTGAAGACAATACTGAAAAAGAAAGAACGATTATCATCCCAGAAAAAAATATGGAATTGATTAGAGAATTAAAAGACATGGAGAATCTTATTAGCAGGATGATGAAAGATCCACTTGTCAAAAGGTATATTTAATAGCATATGACTGATCTTGACCTTCCCCCAATCTCCAGACCACTTGAAGGTACGACGAAAATGTGATAGAACAAGCCGTAAGGAGGCTTGAAAATGAGTGAGAAAAATCAGATAAAAGTATGTTAAAGAAAATTATGATATCTTTGTTCCTCTTTTGCGCATTAATTAATATGCGACATATAGCCCCGGCCAGCGAATCCACCTTGCCTAAATCCCTCTATGTATCCAGCCAAACGGTCCGGAATTGGCAGAAGGCCGGGCGTGATTTTTTGTTTGTCGATACACGCCGTCCGGATGAATATGCGGCCGGGCATCTGCCCGGCGCGGTCAATATCCCGTACGATGAGCTCGACCAGCGCAAAGAAGAGATCCCGCTCGATAAACCGGCGGTGTTTTATTGCACTTTGTCTTCGTGGCGCGCGCCTTACGCCGCTAACCTGATGGCGGATGAAGGGTACGACAACGCTTACGTCCTGGATGGCGGGGCGTCCGGCTGGAACGCCGGCGGCCAGGAGATTGAATCCACCAATGGGCAGGACGCCAAAATAGTCCCCAAACCCAAAGAACTGAAAGCAGCCTTCGAACATCCCGTGCTCAGGGAATACAAAACAAGAATTGATCTGACCGCCGCTCAGCTGAAAGAATTCGACGGCAAGAACGGACGCCCGGCGTATGTGGCGGTCAACGGGGTGATTTACGACGTCACGCAAAGCCGCCTGTGGCGCGGCGGCGAACACGACCCCAGCCACGGCGAGGCCTGGGCCGGGCGCGATCTGACCGACGTCCTCGATTTGTCGCCGCACGGGGACAAACATATCAAACAGTTCCCGGTGGTAGGGAATTTCATTGAATAACCGATTTATAATTTTTTATATGCCGTTCATTTATCATGGTCCTATCACTCTAAATAAACCTTTTCCCCGGTTAATCGTTCATGTTTAAGCCTTCCAAAAGTTTGTATCCGTTGTTTTTATTTTTCATCTTGTTCGTTTTGTTTTTGACCATTACCCGGTTTATTTTTATTAACACCTATCAGCAGGACATAAGTTATAAAATCCTGTCGTTCGAAATTTTTCCACCGCCCCATGTGGGGGGTATATTAAAAAGCAAAATTTACTGGGTTATTGATCTTTCTATCGGCCTGTCCGTTTTGGTTTTGTTAGCGGCGGTGTTTTTTTTAAAGAACCGGAAAATAAAAGATTTTGTAAAAAACAACCTTTATAAACGGGGAGTGTTTCCGCTTTTCGTCATTATCTATGGAATGGTCACGTTATTTCAGATTTTTGTCCATGCCCAATATGCCAGCCTGGAGAAAATGGATTATCAGGGGAAAACGTTAAACCAAAAGCAGGATATGATTTTTCAGTTTGCGTATACATTTGCCAGGGACGTACGCCGCAAGATCCCGGGAGAGCACATTGCGCAGATCATCACGGATCTTGATCTCGAACGCAGCGCGGAAATGACGCTCCATCGGCAGTTATGTTATTTTCTGTATCCGATCAATGTCCGGTCGCACCCGCAAGACGCCGTACCGGACGTCCTGGTTTTTCTGGGGAAAAAGAACGCCCTGCAGGCGATCCCGCCCGGATACGAACTGGTCCACCGGTATGATGATGAAAATATGGTGGCGAAGAGGATCGGAGGGAACGGCCCATGATTGTCTTGAAATTATTGTACAGCCTGATCTTTCCTTATTGTATGGGATACGCGGCGTTACGGGCCCTGCTGGGGCAGCCATACAAACTGAATTCTTTGTTTGTTGCGCCGCTTTCGTTCGGGCTGGGCCTGGGCCTGTTGAGCAATGGTATGCTGGCCCTTAACATGCTGGGCATTCAGTACACATTAGTGAACATTTCTCTCATGCAGGGTGTGATCCTGGCCTTGCTTCTTTTGATTATATTCGTGAGGAATAAAGAGAAAGAAACAGTAACAGATTTATTAAAATTTTCTCCTGAAAAGAAAATGCTGGATGAAGGGCTGTTCATCAAATTTCTGCACATTGCATTTTGGGCGATCGCATTTTATTATTTAAATTTTATCTTCTGGCGGGCGATGAACATCCCGGTCCATGAATGGGATTCTTTGGCCAGCAGTATTTATAACGCCAAGGTATTTTATTTTGACGGCAACCTGGCCAAACTCAAATGGCTGCCGTATTCCGTCTATCCCCTGCAGCTGCCTTTATTATGTGTCTGGACGTCTTTATGCCTGGGGCATTGGGATGAGCAGTACGTTAAAATTTTGTTCCCGTTGATCTTTATCGCGTTTACGGTTATTTATTACGGTTTTTTACGTTATTGGACTGGCAGAGCCTGGGCGGTGTTGGGGACTTTATTTCTGTTTTCGTCAAACCTGTTCGTGTTTCACGCGACCTTGAGTTACCGTGACTTATTTTTATCTTATTACACCTGTGCGGCGATCATGTTTCTGGTTTTATGGGTTGAAAAAAGACAATGGGTCTTTTTAATTCTGGTGGCCTTGCTCGCGGGGTTCGGGACGTTTGTCAAACTGGAGGGAGTTTTATATATGGTTATTTTATCGGGATTGGTTTTTTATCTTATTCTTCGGGATCAAAATGAGGACTTGCCCGCGAAAGTTAAGACCATGTTATGTTTCGCTATTCCCTGCTGGAGCATCTTTTTTTTGTATTACTGTTTTAAGGATTTTAACGGTATATCAACAGTGAACTATATCAATCCAGGTTTATCGGGTGTATTTTCAAGGTTCAATCATTCTTTTTTTTCATTTGCGGACGCACTATTTTTTACAGCCAACTGGAATATATTTTGGGGGTGGCTTTTATTCAGCATTGCGTTCAATCTCCAGACGGTCCGGGCAAACAGAAATATTCAACTTTGGCTGGTTATATTGTTTCTCTATGTGGGTTTTCATTTTGGGTTAAGTTTCCTGCTGGGCATCTCTGGGCATATGCTTTCGCCATTTACCATCTCCCGGCTGTTTCTGCATTTTTTCCCGCTGGTCCCGCTATTGGTTGTTTTGATCAATGCGAAGGTCTTTAAACCCGAATGATCTATAATTTGACGAACACGGCCAGGACGGATGTGCCGTGCGCAGGGCGTTTGAGGAGAGCTGTTTCCACAGACATCAAACTCTTGAAGGCCTCGTTGACTAGCGGGTGCGGTGGCCTGAATCCGGAACGGATGATGTCGTTATGTCCGTTTTTTTTATTTTTTAACATGAGCGTTCTTGCCAGAAGCACGGGGAGCAGGGAAAATCCCCAGTAGCGGATATCGGTGAGCCTGAACGTGTCGGTGTCGAATTCATTGGCCAGGCTGATTTTGTCATATCGGCGGAGATGTCCCATGGCAGTGTCGTAAGGGCTGAACAAACGCTGGTTCGCGGGAACATTGACAAATAAAAGGCCGTTTTTTTTGAGCATGAAGCAACAGGCCCTGAGGAATTGGTGGGTGTTTTCAATGTGTTCCAGCACATCATACAGGAATAAAAAGTCATAACTCTGCCGAAAGCGGTCATTCTGTTCCAAAATGTTATAAAAAAATAAACGTCCGCGGCTGCGGCTGTTCCTTTTTAATGAATCAAGGTCTATTTCCGCTCCATCGACCGTCCATGCCGTTTGTTGTTCAATTTGTTCGCGCAATAGGCCGCGGCCGCAGCCGACATCAATTCCGTGTAGCGGCTGGTTCAAGGGGATCTTGAGGGAACGGACCTGGTTCATAAAGGCCTTTAATCGCCAGATCATCCAGAAATGCTCCTCATTGGCCAATTCATACCATTGTTCGACAAAAGTAAAATCATTGGGTTTTGAAATAATTTGGATGTCAGGGGTGAACCCGTCCATATCAGGAGCCTTTAATAGAAAGTGTTTTACTTTAACCCAATCGTTTCCTTAATCAGGAATTGAGGACGGCCTTTAACTTCGTCAAAAATATCACCGATGTACTCGCTGATGACGCCAAGGACAAACAGATTCAATCCTCCGAAAAAGATGATGATAATGATCGTCGATGTCCAGCCCAATAACTCGATACCGACCGTCATCTTTCGGAAAAGTAGATAAAGCCCGGCCAAGAAACTGCCGAAGGAGATAAAAATTCCCAGGAACGTAATGGCCCGTAGCGGCGCCCTTGAGAATGAAATCGACCCGTTGATCGCCAGAAGGATCAGTTTGTAAAAACTGTATTTTGGGCTGCCGGCCATGCGCGTGTCCCGTTCGTATTCAATCCCGGTCTGCCGGCCGCCGTACCAGCTGCGCAGTCCGCGGATAAACGGTTTTTTTTCATCCAGTGATTTCAAAAATTCGGCGACATGGCGCGTGAACACCGTGAAATCACCTGAATCGAGCGGGACATCAAAGGGCACGATATATTTATAAAATTGATAAAACGTTTTATAGCAGAATTTCTTGATGGCATTTTCTTTGCGGTTTTTGCGGACCGCGAAGACGACATCATAACCTTCTTTGCATTTGTCAAAAAATTTTGGCAATAGTTCGGGCGGGTCCTGGCCGTCAGCGTCCATGATCGCGATGAATTGGCCGCGGCACAGTTTGATCCCGGCAAAAACGGCAAGCTGATGGCCGAAATTGCGCAGGAATTTAACTCCTTTAACAAAAGGTTTTGTCCGGTTCGTCTGTTCGATGATGGCCCAGCTGGAATCCTTGCTGCCGTCATCCACGCAGATCACTTCAAAGGGTTCACCCAGCGGCGTCAGTATTGTTTCCAACCGTCTGAGTATATCTGGCAGGCAAGCCTCTTCATTAAAAACCGGAAGCACAATCGAATATACGGGAAGGACAACGGGTTTGCTTGAGAATTTTTCATCCATAAAGGCGGTAATCAGTGGTTTGCTTTTTAAATTTGTGACCTATTATCGTATAAACAATTTGGTTTGTCAATCGTGAGGGGAATAATACTCACGTCTTAATTGATTAAGTCCATAATTGGAAAAAATAAACATTTTAAAAAATAAATAAAAAAACTTTCATTCATAAAATTTCATGATATTCTGTTGATATGAAATCAAACAAAAAAGCATTTACGTTAGTCGAAATTATGGTTGTTGTTTTAATCATTGCCATTCTGGCCGCGATTGCGATTCCGAACCTGTTGCGCTCCAGAATTACGGCCAACGAATCCGCCGCCAAGGCTACCCTGAAATCGATCAGCACGGCCCTCGAAAATTATTACAGTATCAACAACCAGTATCCATTAACCACTAGTCCGCTGATCGGAGAAGTCCCGCCATATCTGAGCACGGATTATTTTGTAGGGGATCATCAGGGGTATAACTACACGGCCGCGTTGAACCTGTACACTTATTCAATACTCGCGGTACCGGTCAGTCCGAGCACAGGTACGGCCAGTTATACGATCAATACGCAAGGTGTCCTTGCCCAGAATTAATCCCGCTCACCGTTAATTTCATCGTTTAAATTTAATTTGAAAACTTCAACCGCCATAATTTAATTATGGTATACTATTTTTGTTTTAATCCACTCATCGCGAATTTATAGAGGAGTTCAATGTTTAAGTCTCACAAGCTGTTTGTTTACAGCCTTCTGGCATTAACGATACTACAAATTTTTTTCACTGGTTCCGGTGATGCCGAGATAAAACCTCCACTGACGTCACTCAATTGTAATCAGTTTACGTTCGACGCCACCGGTTCAACTGACCCCGACAATGAAAAGGTGATATATTCTTGGGATTTTGGCGATGGAAACACCGCTGCCGGCATGGTTGTGCAGCATATCTACCAGCAATCGGGTGATTATTTTGTTAATTTGACCATTACCGATAATTCCGGGCTGGAATGCGCTCAAGATAGTATCAGCCAGCACGTGGCGGTCAATATTCCTCCGTATATTGAATTCACCGCGCCCAGCCGGGTCTGTGTGAATGAACCGTTCGACATTGATGCCTCAAAAAGCCGGGATGATGACGGAAAACCATTGAGTTATTCATGGAATTTTGGTGATGGGACTACAGCAGTCATCAACGAAAATAAAATTTCAAAGACATACACCGGCGCAGGGACCTATGAAATCCGGCTGACGGTTGATGATAACCTGAACACAAACTGTAATACCGCGACTGATACCCGTTGGGTTTATGTCAATGAACCCCCGCAGGCTGATGCCGGCAAAGATCATGTCTATCAGTGTGTATCGCGGGAAGACGACCTGACCGTCGTGTTTGATGCGTCCAATACGGTGGATTTAAATTCTGACGATTTGACTTTCATCTGGGATATGGGGGATACCCGAACCAAAAAGGGTGCGAAGGTTACCCACACTTTTCCCGGTACCGGCATGTATGACGTCAAACTTATGGTCGATGATCAATCCAACCTTAATTGTTCAACCGGAGTCGATTTTGTGACCGTCCGGTTAAGCAAGGCGCCGAAGGCCGATGCCGGCAAGGATGTTACCGGTTGTACGGGGGAGGAGATTGTTTTTGATGGGAGCCAGTCGTTTTCGGAAACCAAAGGAACACTCAAAGCGGTTTGGAATTTTGGCGACGGTCATTTCCAGGAGGGACTAAAGACCAAATATACTTATGAATCGCCCGGACAGTATAAAGCGGCCCTGACCGTTACAGACCAGATTAATGACATGTGTCCGCCATCCAGCAGTACCAAAAATGTCGTTATTAATGCTTCTCCGCAAGTGTCCATTGTTTCTGAGCGAACCGGTTGCGTGAATGAAGAATTCCAATTCAACGCCTCCGGCGCTATTGATCCAGATGGGGATCCTTTGGAATATTATTGGACGTTCGGTGATGGAGAGACACATCAGGGGGGTCCAGTTGTCAAGCATCAATATAAGCGCGGAGGCGAATACCGAGTTACCGTGATCGTTGATGATGGACAAAAATCGGCCTGCTCGACCGCAACGGCTGAGGCCCGGGTCAGCATCAACACTCCACCGGTGGCCGATACGGGCCCTAATTTATCCTGTTGTGTCGACAAAGAAACAGAGTTTAATGCAATGGCTTCAAGCGACCCGGATAACGACCCATTGCTGTATCAATGGGATTTAGGGGATGGAACAACTATGCAGGGGGCCAAAGTTTATCATACATATACAAAGAGTGGATCCTATAATGTCGTGTTAACGGTTGATGACAGGACACAAACGCAGTGCAGTAAGTCGTCGGCCCGTTTTGTCGCCGAAGTCAATACAAAGCCAGTCGCTACCTTCAAAGTACGTTAATCACAGATCAAAATCTATTACATCCAGGAGTAAAGAATGGACATCGAATCAAAAATTTTTTTAATTGATCTTTTAAAACAATGCGGGCCGTCCGGATTTGAAGAGCCGCAACAAGCCGTGTGGTTGAAACGGGTCAAAAAATATGCCCATAAAACTTATAAAGATATCCATGGCAATGCCGTGGCTGTTTTAAATCCGAAAGCGGATTTCAAAATTATGCTGGCGGGGCACTGTGATGAGATCGGTTTTATTGTTTCCCATATTTCAGATGATGGCTATCTGCATATGATTCCGATCGGCGGAATTGATCCCGGAGTTTTGCCCGGGTCGCAGGTGCAGATTCATACCGCCAAGGGAGCCGTATGCGGAATAATAGGTAAAAAGGCTATTCATTTGATGGAGACAGAAGACACTAAACGGGTTTTGCCGCTAAAGGAATTGTGGATTGATATCGGGGCAAAGAGCAAAAAAGATGCGCTGAAGTTGGTTGCTGTCGGAGACGCAATAACATATGCGCCGAATTTTATTGAATTGGCCAATAACCGGTTTTCTTCAAAAGGCTGTGATAACCGTACCGGTGCTTTTGTGGTGAATGAAGTCATTAAGATTTTGAGTAAAAAGTCTTTACCAGCGAATGTCGGGGTTTATTCGGTGGCCACGGTCCAGGAAGAAGTGGGATTGAGAGGAGCGATTACAAGTTCATACGGGATAAATCCAACGGTAGCATTTGCCGTTGATGTCGGACATGCCTCGGACATGCCCGATATTGATAAACGTCAGGTCGGGGATGTCGGATTGGGAAAAGGCCCGTTGCTGCATGCCGGACCGGTGATCAATCGTGTGCTTGGTAAAATCCTGGTTGAAACGGCCAAGTCCAAGAAGATTCCATACCAGTTTATTTCAACCGGACGCCCCGGTGGAACGGATACATCCATGATCCAGGTGAGCCGGGAAGGCGTGGCCACAGCTTTAGTTGCCGTACCATTAAGGTACATGCACACGATGGTTGAGACCTGCTCTTTTGACGATTGCGAGAACGCGGCCAAATTAATCGCTGAAACAATTTTAAAAATCACACCGAAGACAGATTTTATTCCTCAATAATGGGTTGAATTCATAACCGGCGTCAAACGATTTATTATGAAATCCTACTTTTCACAATTACCGGCCGGACAGGTTATCCGTTCATTGGAAAAAAAATCCTGGCCGGCGTATATTTTTATCGTTTTGCTGCTGTTGCTCTATATGCTCCAGATCAGCAAGTTATTTGTGCCGCAAATCCAGAAATTATTTTTCAAACAGTATCAATTCTGCAACCTGACCTTCCGCGATTGGGCGCTTCTCCAAGTCGTACCCAGCATGTACAGTTTTGCCAATGAATTGTGGTGGAGCCGCGACCCGATTGATGAAAAGAATTTATTTTATCGACCGGATCCAAACCTTGATCATTATTATGTCTGGCTCAACCATTTCCCGCTGCACTTTGTCACGTATAACCATTACCGGGATTTGTTCTTCCAGGATTTTAAGAAAAGCTACCTCTTAATCCGTTCGCGTTATCAGCAAAACCAGATGGAGTCGACTTATACGTTAAAACGAAACGGTGGCGTCCTGGAAATAACCCGGACGGGTAATCACGATGGACGCTGAATCAATAACAACGAACATTCGGGTCCTGCGCTGGACGATGATCTTTTGGCTGGCCGGCTGGTTTGTCCGTACGTTGTATTTTATAGAATATCTCTTTGTCTATATTGTCCGCTATCCGGTTCATTTTGATTTTTTCCCCGAAATCCTGCAAAGCCCTGATGTTTCAATCGGCATTTACTTTCTTCCTTTACTTGCGCTGCCCGCAGTGATCCGACCAACGCATCGCCGGTTGATCGCGGCCAGTCTGTTATTAATCGTTTGTTCACTTGTTTCACTCTGGCATCTCGATACTTATAATGACGCAACGTATGTAACCTGTTTTTGGGTTTCTGTTTGGATGGTCTGGGTGGCGTTTAATATTAGGAGAGTGGACTATGGGTTTCGCTGCCTGGCTTGTTTTCTAGCGCAATTGATCGTAGGGATGATCTTCATGGGTGGGGCCATAGGAAAAATGACCCCGGAATATCTCAGCGGGGAGGCGTGGAGCAACATGTTTCTGAAGCAGAATCATTACATCTTGGGAGTATGGATCAGCCAGATTCTAACTTCCGGGCAGATAGCTATTTTTAGTCAAATTTTGTCGAAAGGTATGATTTTTACGGAATTCCTGATCGGTTTGCTTCCTTTCTTTCCTTTCAGGACAGGGGCCATCGGGGCCTCTGTTTTAATGGTGGCTATGTTGCCGCTGACCAATACTTTGATGATTTTTTCTGTCGTTGGCTGCTTAATCGGCATGCTTACGGGCTGTCTGTTCTGGAAGCCGGTAAAATAAATATTTAATAACAAACGCCTATGAGGTTGCATTTTTTACGTAACCTGACTATAATTTAAAAAGATAATTCGACCGTAAACCTTTTGTAAAAAGGAGAACCTGATGAAGAAAATATCCATCCTCAGTTTGATCTTAACCGGAATTTTTGTTTGTACGGCATTTGACGCCAGCGCTTGCTCCGGTTGTGCAAAAGAGCCCGTAAAAAATGAATGTAAAGTTTCAAAACTGAAATCGTTTGCCAAGTCATTTTGGGACAACAAAGATTATTTGGGATTGACCGATGAGCAGATGACAAAGTTAAAAGAGATCAAACATGCGGCGTTGAAAGACCTTATCCGGTTGAACGCTGAGGTAGAGATCGCTGAAATTGATTTCAAGTCTGAAATGTGGGAACCGTTGGTTAATGTCGAAAAGATAAACGGTATTGTTGACCAGAAATTCGCGGTCAAGACAAAGATGGCCAAAACGTTTATCCAGGCCGTGGCCGACATGCAGCAAGTCCTGAGTGAAGACCAACGCGTCAAAGCGCTTAAATTGGCAAAAAAGGGAAAAAAGTCAGGTGAATGCGGAAAATCCATGAGTAAATCCGGGTGTGGAAAATGTGCCGGTAAATCAGCGGACTGTGGCAAATGTTCTGGTGCGGCAGGGGGCCCGAAAGTGTGCCCAATCACTGGAAAAGCATTAAAATAGCGATTTTTGTCCGGACTTCTTTTGGGTTGTACTTCTTGAACAGTAGAAGCATTACACCATAATGTTTCCAGAGTCATAATGATAAATAAAAAAGGCAGGTTGTCATGAAGGTAAAAGTGTGTGCTGAAATATGTTTTATGGTGATTGGAATAGTGACTTTTGGGGTTATTCCTCTTTCACAGGTCATGGCCCAAGATTTAACCGATCAGCCGGCACAACAAATGGAGGCTCCGCCAGGGCAAGGAACGATTATCGAAACGGTTGAAAACGGGCGTGTGAAAGCAGTTCAATACACGCTCAAGAAGGCAAAGAAAATACTCGGTATATGGGCTAAATTTCAACAAACCCCTGAATCCGACGCATTGAAAATGCAGTATTATAATATTGCGATTCAACAGAAAGACGCCCTGATTAGCGAGGTTTATGATTTATGTTCTAATAGCCGTGATCGTGAAAATGAATTTTGCAAGATCTATCCGGACATTGTGCTCATGCTGGGACCGATCCCGGATTTGGTCCCCGGAAAATGGCAATAGTTCTTTATGTCTAACATCAAGTTACTTTTAATCCAGACCTCATGGATTTTATTTGTTCTGATCACTGGGGTTTGTGCGCACGATATAGCCCTCCATGAACTGCCTCCACCGACAACCTCTGAAACTATCCGTAAGTATTTAATGTTCGGTTATGAACATATTATTCCTTTGGGGCCTGACCATATCCTGTTTATTCTTGGACTGTTTTTACTCAGTGCGAAGCTTAAACCTTTGGTCTGGCAGATCACCATGTTTACAGTGGCGCACACAGTAACATTGGCGCTTTCAGTGCTCGGCCTTATTTCATTATCTCCGAATATTGTTGAACCATTGATTGCGCTGTCCATTACCTATATTGCCCTTGAAAATATTGTGACGTCTCGATTGATGCCGGCCCGAACAGCCGTTGTCTTTTGTTTTGGGTTGATGCATGGTTTGGGATTTGCCGGAATCCTTCATGAGACAGGAATACCCGAGGATAAATTTTTTCCGGCTTTGATTTCATTTAATGTGGGGGTCGAGCTTGCACAAATTTCGATCGTTTTTCTGGCTGTGTACCTGGTGGGACGATTTGAAGATCGGTCTTGGTACCGAAAACGGGTTGTCATTCCATGTTCAACGCTGATCGCCTTGATCGGAATTTATTGGGTCTATAGGCGGATATTTGCCGGTGGATGAAAAACGAAAAGGACAATGTCGTGCCTACGGGGTGTGTTACGTTATACTGTTTGCAAATTGTTCCTGTTCGGATTATAATTTTGGATAATTTTCTAAAACACTTCTAAATTAATTTTATGCAGAACAACAACGAACCGCGGATTTCGCATTCTTTCCGTCTTAAAATGTCGGGATATACGATCTCCGCCCTTGGGTTATGCGGGGCTGTTTTTTGCCGCCATTTGTCAGCATCTTGCCTCCCGTGGCTTAGCCTATATGAAATATTCTTTGTCGGCCTCGGTTTGATTATCATTGGGCTTCGGCTGGAGTCCGTTATTAGATTTTTCCGGATCGGCAATATCCGTCGGGTAATTCGGATCAAAGCCGGGTTTACATTCGTCTTTTGTGTGGGGTGTGCAATTATCTTGTTTGTATCCGGTTGGGTTTATTCCGGGCCTAAGTTGTCTGATTTCGGGATAATTCGGCCAAAGATCTACGAAACAGGATACACGGAACCGCCGGTTTTTCTGCCAGGCCGTCCCGTCAAACTGTCTGTAGCATCCGGCACTCGCCGTTTTCATAAGGAATCCATGGATGGCTTATGGAGAGCGAGCGACGTGACAGTTGAATTCAAGTCGCAGGATGGATCGTTAATTTCTGAATTTTCAGATGTTTCAACGATTATTTCCGGTGAGTCCTGGGAGTATTCCGATGAAGATGGGATCCAAATTAAGTATTATAATAAAGGCACAGGTTCAATTATCCCCGAGAAGATTATCAACAAACCTTTCTTTCCATGGGTCCAAATTGATGTGCCGGCTGACCCAGGGTTAAAAGGTAAAACCGGAACGGTTTCCGTCCGTATGACCGTGACTTATCCCTTTTTAATTTCGGAAGATAAATATGATCTGTCCGAGGCGAAATTTTTTGAAGATATTCCATTTCATGTGGCTAATGATGAAGAATATAGTAATTATCAAAAATACCTGACGGCCGAGATGAATTGGGAATTGTTCCGGAAAATCCGTTTGTATGCCTTACTCGTTTTCGGCACTTTTATCATTGTTCTTCGTCCGTATTTAAAGAACAGATGAATAATATTTAAATCTCATTGAAAAAAATGAGTGTCGGGGAACCTTAACTGTTGTTATTATTTCATATTGCTAGTATAATATTTCAATTTTTGTTGATGCAAGTCCAAATCGACTGATACTTAAAAGGAGGGATACATGGGGTTTGCCAAAGAGTTTAAAGATTTTGCCATGAAAGGCAATGTGGTTGACATGGCCGTCGGGATTATTATTGGGGGCGGTTTTGGAAAAATAGTTTCTTCGGTCGTCAACGACATCATCATGCCGCCGGTTGGTATTCTGATGGGCGGGATGAATTTCAAGGATCTGAAACTCACTCTGAAAGCGGCGAGTGTGGACGCAGCCGGGGTGGCCAAAGACGCGGTAACGCTGAATTATGGGCAGTTCCTACAGACAACATTGGATTTTATGATTTTGGCTTTTGCGATTTTTTTAATGATCAGGGCGATGAATACATTGAAGAAAAAAGAAGAAGCCAAACCTGCAGCGCCGCCGGCTCCGTCTAAACAGGAAGTGCTGCTGGGAGAGATCCGCGATCTTCTAAAGAAAAATTAAACGAAACGTATAAAGAAAGGAAACGACCATGAAAAAAAATGTTATCTTAATGTCTATCTTGGCCCTGATTGTGATGGGAACAGCGGTTGGATGTGACAACCGCAGCCAGCTTGAAAAAGATGCGGATAAAGCAGCGAAGGAATTGAACAAAGCCGCCGGAGATGCGCAAAAGAAACTTGGTTTATAAAATAATCGGATAGGACCAATATAACGGACACTTCGTTGAATTTAGGAGTGTCCGTTATATTTTTTAAAATGACCTTAAACAAACAACAATTAGACCGGACTTTGAAGGTTTCTTACTGGAAAGGTATTTTTGGTTCCGGGATGACCGGATTTACCCAGGAATTCTTTACGCCGCTTATCCTTTTTATGGGCGGGCATACTTTTCATGTGGGTATTCTCAATGGGGCTGCGAATCTGTTAACGTCTTTCGTCCAATTATTCAGTTCTGAGATCACCGAACGCTGCGGCTCCCGAAAAAGGGTGACCGCCATTTTTATTTTACTCCAATCGCTGGTATTGGCCCTGATCATCATCCTTGTCATCACCGGACTAAAATCGCCATGGATTTTTCTGATGGTGATTGTCCTTTTCACGGGTTTCGGTGCGGTATTTGTCCCGGCCTGGTCGAGTTTTCTATCTGATCTGGTTGATGTCCAAAAGAGAGGAGAATACTTTGGCTGGCGCAGCCGTAACCTGGGATTGAATACGGTTGCAATCATGTTTGTGGCCGGATGGATTTTGGATACGATGGAAACCGTGAATACGGCGGCCGGTTTTGTGATCATTTTCTCCGCTGCGTTGATCTGCCGTTTATTATCATTCTGGTTTTTGCAAAAAATGGACGAACCACCGGTTGTCATCACCAAAGATGACCGTTTTACATTCCTTGAATTTTTTTTACGATATAAAGAAAGTAATTTTGTGAAATTCGTTATTTTTATCGCCTTAATGAATTTCTCCGTTAATCTGGCTGCGCCTTTCTTTTCGGTTTTTATGTTGGAAGGATTAAACTTTAGTTACCGGACATATACGTTGGTTAATTTGAGCGCCCCGCTGGCTGTCTTTTTATCGATTCGGCGCTGGGGTTTGCATGCGGATAAAGTCGGTAATTTGAAGATTATCCGGCTGACAACCCGGGTGATCGCAATTATGCCGTTATTCTGGCTGATTAACCGGAATCCAGTCTATCTGTTTTTTGTGGAGATGCTATCGGGGTTCCTATGGGCCGGTTTAAGTTTGTGTATTACCAATTTTGTGTTTGATTCTGTTTCACCTCAGAAACGGACACGGTGTGTGGCTTATTTGAGCGTGATGAATAGCGTAGCCCTGGCCTCAGGGGCATTTCTTGGGGGAATCATTGTTAAAATTTTACCGGACTTGATGGGACACAAGATTTTGTCGCTGTTTATCCTGGCCTCCATGTGCCGGATTATCGTGGCCTACGGTTTGTTGCGTACAATTCATGAAGTCCGTCCGGTACAATCGGCGAACAGCCTGGCCATTTTCTTCAGCATGATCCGTATGCGGCCGATTCTGGGTATCGACCGTCGTTCCATTCGCCAAGAGGCTTGACAAAGCTATTTTTTTAATTTATATTGTAAACATACTTTTGTTGTTGCGGCAGCGAAGCGGCAATAACTAGAGACACTGAAGCCTAACATTCCATGCGGAAGGTTGGGCTTTTTTGTTTATCCAAAACCAAGGGGAAAATATGCTGGCCGACTACAAAACTGACGATTATTATGATGAAATGCTGCAAAAGAAGGACCACATCCGGCCGAGTTATTCTCTCCTGGCGCAAAAGATTTCCCGGATGAGCATGGAAGAGCTCCACCAGAAGCAATTCGCCGCCGAGCGGGCCTATGTTTCGATGGGGATTACCTTTAATGTTTATCATGAAGGGAAAGGGTTGGAACGGACTTTGCCGTTTGATATTATTCCCCGCATCATTAATCGGAACGAGTGGCAGGATATCGACCGGGGTTTGAAACAACGCGTTCAGGCGCTAAACGTTTTTTTAGGGGACATTTATAACGCCAAACATATTTTGAAAGATAAAATCATTCCTGAAGATATCATCTATTCTTCTCCCGGATATTTAAAAGAATGTGAAGGGTTGACCCCGCCCAAAGGCCGCTGGGCGCATATCAGCGGGATCGATCTGATCAAACATGCGGACGGAAAGTATTATATCCTTGAGGATAATCTGAGGGTGCCGTCGGGTGTTTCCTATGTTCTGGGCAACCGGGAGATCATGAAACGTGTGTTCCCGGATCTGTTCGCCGAATTGGCGGTCGCGCCGGTTTTTGATTATCCGTTGCGGCTGCTTGACATGCTCCAGAAATTATCACATGAAGATTATCCCAATGTCGTTCTGTTGACACCGGGGATTTATAATTCAGCCTACTTCGAACATTCTTTCTTGGCCCAGCAGATGGGGGTCGAGTTGGTCGAAGGCCGGGATCTGACGGTGCAAAATGATTTTTGTTATATGCGTACAACCAAAGGTTTAAAAAAAGTGGATGTCATTTACCGGCGTATTGACGATACCTTTTTGGACCCGCTGGCTTTTAATCCTAATTCGGTCCTGGGTGTTCCGGGACTGTTTGGAGTCTATAAAAAAGGAAATATTGTGATCGCCAATGCCCCCGGAACTGGTGTGGCCGATGATAAAGTGGTTTACGCGTATGTTCCCCAGATCATCAAATATTACCTTGAAGAAGAGCCGATCCTCCCGAATGTTCCGACTTATTTGTGCTGGGATTCACAACAGCGGCAGCATGTCCTCAATAATATGAGTAAGATGGTTGTTAAACTGGACAGCCAGTCCGGAGGATACGGAATGTTGATGGGGAATCAGGCTGAAAAAAAACAGATTGAAGAGTTTAGTGAAAAGATCAAAGCCAACCCGCGTAATTATATTGCCCAGCCTGTTATGGCGCTTTCCCGGGTGCCGACGATTATTGGTGAGAATATCGAAGGACGGCATGTTGACCTGAGGCCGTTTGTCCTGTATGGAAGTTCTGTGTATGTTATGCCGGGCGGGTTGAGCCGGGTGGCGCTTAAAAAGGGTTCGCTGGTGGTTAATTCTTCCCAAGGCGGCGGTTCAAAAGACACATGGGTCATGCAGAGGGAATTCACCCGTGAGGAGGGCTGTTATGCTTAGCCGCGTGGCCAATGCGACTTACTGGCTGACTTGTTATATCGAACGCGCGGAAAATTATGCCCGTTTTATGGATGTTAATCTAAGTCTGACCATGGACCTCCCTCCGGGGATTGAAGAACAATGGCGGCCCTTGGTGATTATCACCGGAGATAAAAATTTATTTGAGTCTTTATACGGACGGGAGTATACCAGGGAAAACGTCGTCCGGTTTTTAACCTTTGACCGGAATAATCCGAATTCCATCATCAGTTGCCTGGCTTCAGCGCGGGAGAATGCCCGTTCCGTGCGCGAAATTATTTCAAGCGAACTCTGGCGTCAGGTAAATGAATTGTATTTATCTGTGCAGGACGCGACAGAATTGTACGGCCCTAAACTTGATGATTTTTACCGGCATATTAAACAAGGCTCCCATCTGTTCGAAGGGATCATGGAAGTGACTATGCCGCATAATGAGGCCTGGCACTTTGCGCATATCGGCCGGCTGATCGAACGCGCGGACAAGACCGACCGGATTATCGATATGAAGTATTTTTATCTGCTGCCAAAGGTGGAAGACGTCGGCACCCCGATTGATATCCTCCAATGGTCGGCGGTCCTCAAATCAGCCAGCGCCTACGAAGCTTATCGTAAGGTCTACGGAAAACTCGACTGCCGGTATATTGTCGAATTTCTTCTTTTTAACCGATTGTTTCCGCGGGCGATTCATTTTTGCCTGCAGACCGCGGACCGGTCGCTGCACGCCATTTCTAACACCCAGGTTTCAACGTTTAACAATCCGGCGGAAAAGGAGATGGGGAAGATTATTTCCGAATTATGTTTTAACGATGTGAAAGATGTTCTGGAGTACGGCCTGCATGAGTATCTGGATGATTTTCAGGCCAAATTGAATAACCTGGGGGAAGCAATTTCCAAAACATTCTTTTCAACCAATGATTTGAAAGTGAACATATTATCATGACCTATTGTGTCGGAATGAAAGTCAAGGACGGACTGATCGGTATCGCCGATACCCGGATTACCAGTGGAAACCAGACGCTGATGGCAAAGAAAGTCCTTGTTCAGCAGAGAAACGGAAACCACGCTTTATTTTTGATGACTTCGGGATTGCGGGCCTTGCGTGACAAGGCCGTGATTTATTTTGAAGAACTTCTTGAGAGGGATGAAGTTAAATTTTCCAAGATGTACAAGCTGGTGAACGCTTTTGGCGAACAGATCCGGCGGGTCGCCGCGGAAGACAAACAGTCGTTGCTCTCTTCAGGATATGATTTTAACATTCATGCCTTGATTGCCGGTCAACTTGAAGAAGATAAGGATCATAAACTGTTCATGGTTTTTCCCGAAGGCAACTGGATCGAAGTGGGCGAAGCCAATCCGTATTTTATCATCGGCAACACCAGTCATGGGAAACCGATCCTGGACCGGGTTCTGCGGTATGATTCATCGATGGAATTTGCCTTGAAGGTAGGTTTCCTTTCCTTTAACGCCACCTGCATCAGCGCCAACGATGTCGCGTATCCGATTGATGTGCTGATTTACAAAAAGGATAGTTATGTGATGCTCACGCAGCGGTTTTTTCGTAATGACCTGCAGAAATACTCGGATTGGTGGCAGCAGCGGATCGCCGAATCAATCAACCAGTTTCCGGACGACTGGGTGACAGACGTGTTTCTAAAACTCGAACAAATTCAGCACCAACAATAGCGAGGTGACGCCATGTTAATCAAGATCGATCACAAAACCGTTTACCGGTATTCCGACAATGTTTTTCTGGAACCGCATATTATCCGTCTTATTCCGCGTACTAATTTCTCACAGAAGGTTATAGAAAAAAGTGTCATCATTGAGCCCGCGCCGGTGCGGATGACCCAGATCATGGACCAGGATAATACAGACGCCTATTTAATCTGGTTTAACAACATGACCCGGTTGTTGAGTATCCAATCATCAATCCTAATTGAGACCAGGCAGTTTAATCCGTTTGATTTTATCATCTACCCGAATTCAGGACAGAAGCTCCCGCTGCCGTATTCGCATACCGAAATGCTTGTGCTTAAGCCGTATTTACAATCAATTACCGGTGATGGCATAATTGCCGGATTTGCGAATGATCTGGCAGATCAGGTCCAGTGGAATACCATTCCGTTTCTGGCCGAACTGGCTCAATATGTTCAAAACGAATTTGAGTATCAGACCCGTGCGGAAGGGAATCCGCAGTCGCCCGAGGTAACATTTGAGCAGAAGAAGGGAAGCTGCCGTGATTTCGTGCTCTTTTGCATGGCGGTCTGCCGGCACTTGAACATCGCCTCACGTTTCGCCAGCGGGTATTATTACAGCGATGAACCCGCGGAAAATACAGTGATGCATGCCTGGATGGAAGTGTTTCTTCCGGGGGGCGGATGGAAAGGATATGATCCGACACACGGGATCGCCTGTTATGAACGGCATATCACTTTGTCGACTTCAAGTGAACCGCAATTGACGTATCCGATCAGTGGGACGTATCGCGGGTTTGCTAATGCACGGATGACCGTGGAACTGGGATTAACGCTTGTTCCACCGAAAGAGGCGAATCTTCCACAAATGACCGGCCAGCCGTAAATGAAAAATTATGGCTGATGAACGGTCTAAGTCGTTCTTGCTTTTCCCTTGATTCAGAGTATAATTTCAGTCTTGCAGCCGGGCCTTTGCCCTGAAGGGAAATGTAAGATGAGCGAAATTGATCTGCCTCAAATATCCTGGGATGAGGTGAATATTGAAACGATTGCCGGAAAGATTTCGGATGGGTTGTGCGGCCCGGGATATGCGATACTGGACGGATTTGTAAAGCCTGAAGACGTGCTTTGTATCCGTGAGCACATGGACAAACTTTACCGCGAAGGCGATTTTAAAGAAGCCGGGATCGGGGCCGTCCATCAATATCAGGTTAACCAATCAATCCGTAAGGATTGGATTCACTGGATTAACCCAAACCAGCCGGATATCTCCACGGGATTATTTATTCATCAGTTGCGCAGATTGATGGAAATTCTAAACCGGATCTGTTTCCTCGGTCTTAAGGATTTTGAAATGCATTACGCGATGTACCCCGCAGGTGCTTTTTACAAACGCCACCTTGACCAGTTTAAAGTTAGCGACCACCGCCGGTTGACGTTTATCTGTTATCTCAATTCCGGATGGCAAATCAGCGACGGCGGTTTATTACGGATGTTCCTCAATAATAAAGAGGGCGGTGAAACTCCCTATCCAGTTGCCCCTGTCGCCGGGCGTCTTGTTTTCTTCCGCAGTGATCAAATTGAACACGAAGTTATGGTCTGCCAGCGTCAGCGTTATTCCATCACAGGCTGGATGCTGGACCAGCTCAATGAACTGACATTTCTATAAAAATAAAGGGATTAAAACCTTTACAGTTGCCAATACGGACAGTAATCCTTATAATAACATCATGCGTTTTTTTATTTTTTTTCTATTAATAATCAGCGTCTTTTGTCTGAGTTTTTCCATATTTTCCGGCGAACGCATCGTCGAATTTTCCGAAGAAATTATTGATCTTCTGGAAGACTTATCGACATGGGCAAGTTCCTTTGATGTCTGTCTTCCTGCTTCTGTTTTTCTATTCATCTGTATCTGCACGATCGAATATTCATTATCCAGAAAACTCTTCCGTCCGCCAAGGATCTCATCCTAATCCAATAGTCCATTGTCCTGACTCCTGAGTATGGCCTTCGGTCATCCGGGCGGGACTATCCTATTAACGATTAGGCGGAGATTCGTCTTGCCGTTTTCCTTATCTTTTTTATTACAGTCTTTCTTACAGAAAAAAGTGCGAATTGAATTTGACCGGTCCAATAAAGTTTTAACTCAAGGGGATATTGATGCCTTGTCGGTACATCCAGATCATTCACGGGCTTTACGGATTTTTCGATCAGCGGTCGTGGACCATCATCCGGTTGGCGGGGCACCGTATCATTTAAAATATCCTCTGGAAGACGTGTTTTACCACGATAGTTTTAAAAAAGCCACGATCGCGGATAATTTGTCGCGTTATCCTCTTGTCCAGAGCGAAGACGATTATTTTCAGGCCGAAATATTGTTGGGTAAACTAACCGATCAAAACTATGCGGAAGGTTTTGTGCGCATACTCGCCTGGAACTCCTGGGGCCGGCTGGTGTCCCGATTGAATAAGGTGCAGACCGTAAGAAACAGGGTGGTAGCGGCCTTTGGCGGGCCAACGGCCAGTTTGACCGGAGCCCTTATTTTTTTGGACCGACTGGAAGAAAACGGCGGGGCCGTCCAGGCGATGGATATTTTTCTGGATGGTTTTTCTTCAATCCAATACCGTGTGCAGAAAGCCTTGGCCTGTTATTACCAAATGCGCAGATCCATACGGTTTGAATTCGTGCCTGAACAGGGATACTTGCCAGCGGATATCCGGCACTTTCTTGAGAAAGAAAAAAAAGGTTGTAATTTTTCCCAGGATGATGTTTGTGAAGGTTTTCGTGAAGTTGGGCTGTTCACCAGCGGGCAAAAAAAGACATTTTGGGAAGGGACACAACAGGCCCAGATGAGAGACAGGATCATGGAAGCGGGCGGTGATTATATCCGCGCGATCGGTTCATTTTTAAACGGTCAATAGAAATACAAATTTGCGGCCCTGTTGATAATTTGTTTAAATACAAGTATAATCAGTGCTTAAAAATGAATGGATAGTTTTAAAACCCGTTGTTTTGTTCCAGGGGAAAGGTGCCCGTTTCATTGATCCGACAAAAAATTATTTTAATCTTATCAATCACTGTCTTCGCCGGCTGTTCCGGTATTCCGGTTTCGGATGTTGATTTCAATCCCGATTATTTTAATGTTGGAAAACCAAATTTTCAGACGTCACAGTTAACGACTGTTTATAAAAGTTCGGCGTTTAGGCCCGATGTCAAGGTGGGTGAGTACCTCTCAGCTTTTTCGGCCGATATTAAAACACTCTACTGGATGGGGAACACGGAACAGCACGTCCGTCCATACGCGTTGCAGGCGGTCTGGTACGATCCGCAAGGGCAGGTATATTTCACGGAACGCTGCGTGCGCAAGGGTGCAGTCCTTTACATGTCTTCGCTTAAATTGAAAAAGAAAAAAGACAGCGCTCAGATCGGACAATGGCGTTTGGAGATCCGCTCGCAAGATAACGAACTGCTGGTCCAGAATCGCTTCTATATTGGTTCAGCCGCCCGTCCGTCCGATATAGTTCTCACCGACGTTTGGACTGATCCCAATTACGATATATCACAAGCTTCTGGAATTGTCCTGTCACGGGATGTCCAGATCACGATTGACGAACAGTTTAGGACATCACGCCGTATTTATGAAAAGATTAAAATTCTGAATAGCGATGACAAATCCTTAAACATAATTTATCAGCCGTTTGTAGACTGGCACGAAACATTTTTCCCGGGCTTTGCCCAGACTATTCTGCCGGATGGTAAAATCGTTCCGCTTATTCAAATGCAACTCGGAACCATGCGTAAGGGGCCCCCGTATTATGATCCATCAAGGGTCATTGTCTTGGATTTTCCCGCTGTTGAGCCAGGGGTTGTTCTTGAATATGAAATGTCCTTTTTGACGATTAGCCCGCTGACCCGAGGGATGTTTTACCAGGCGTTCCCGTTGACGCAGGCACTCCCTGTTGCGGTCGCAAACTATTCGGTCATCGTTCCGGCGGGGGTTGACCTCTACTCGTTAGGTGTCCGACATCCCGTCCAGAGGGTCATCACCGAGATGCCGGAAACCGGCCAGCGTTTGTATACGTGGACGGTTAAAAATATACCTCCGTTAACGGTCGAGAAAGCAATGCCGCCGTACCGGGAAGTTGGCGCGTCGCTTATCGTCAGCACAACAGAGCAGTGGGAATCTGTAGCGGACTGGTGGCGGGAAATAGCGATTATGAAATATAATCAATCTGACCCCATTGAAAAAACGATTAAAGCATTTAAGGAAGGTAATCCGGATCTGAATACGCTTATTGACCGGATTTATAAATTTGTTAAAGACGAAGTGCGGTATGAAGGATTAGATTTTGGACGGGCGGTGTATGAACCGGCAACCGCCGCGGAAACGCTAAAAAATAAATCCGGGGATGCTAAAGATCTGGCCATTTTATTAAAAACGTTACTGGATGCCTGCGGGATTGATTCGTCGATTGGGCTGGTCCGTACCCGGAGTCAGGGAGCTGTTTCCTCCGGGATCAGCGGCGCAGGTGAATTTAACCATGTAATTATCGCCGCTTACGGTGAAAACGGCGTCCCGCGTTATCTTGATCCAACAGGGTCGTATCTTTTAAAAGACGTGCTCCCGTCCGAAGATTACGGGGCGGATATCCTGATCATCAAGGAAGAAGGGATTGAGCAAACCCGAATCCCAATGGATAAGATGCCGAAAGAAAATGGCATTACGATTGATGTGACGGCTGTTATGGCCGAAGATTTTAGAGTTACGGGAACCCTGACGATCCAGTTTAACGGAATTTTCGACGGTCATTTTAAATCCGAATTTGCCCAGGTCCAGGAAGGCAGTGTCCAGAATTTTATCCAGAAGACACTCACCCAGTTTTATCCGGGAGCCAAATTTGGCCAATGCAAGATTTCAAATCAGGTTGAGAATATCAAAGAAGCAACCCTGCAGATGTCTTTCAAAGCGGCCGACTGGTTGGACAGGTCAGATGAACGGTATTCGTTGAAGCTGTTCGGAAACGGAACGATTTATCCTGAATATGTTTACCAAAAGAGAGTCAACCCGGTAGTCCTGGACGCCGCCGGATTTCAGAAAGCGACTGTGACATTAAAACTCCCGGACAATTTAAAAACGATTGAACTCCCGAAGGATCAAACGTTTGATAATGATCTGCTTCAATTTCATACACAATACCGTCAGGAGGGTGATTCCATTATCCGGATGGAGAATTTTATCGCAGAGAAAAAGATGATCGTTACCCGTGAAGAATATCCTCTTTTCCTCAAATCCTATGAGGATTATGCCGCCGCATTGCAACCGGCGGTCCAATTGGCGCCGGTTCAAAAAACGGCAGTCGAGATGATTGAGGAAAATAAGAAATAAACCGGATGTTATCACCTTTGTTGTTGACATTTTTTTGTTAACGAAGTAGGATTAAATAAGTTAAATTTTAAAGTATATGAGGCTTGAGATTCTGAATCCGATGCCCATTCTGTCCGCAGAGTGGGTTTTTTTATTCAACGGATGGAAAGTTTTGGTTAAGCCTAAGAGCAAGAGGTGGTTATGATGGTCCAGAATTTAATCGTTTTTATGATGATAGGGCTGAGTGCGGCTTATCTGGCGAAAAAAATGTCGACAGCGGTCAGGAAAAAAAAGAGCGGAGCGTGTTCCGGCTGTGGCAAGGAATAAATATGATCAAGAAATTATTTAACCAAAATAAAAAAAATAAACCTGAACCGAAGAAATCGAAGCGCACGCTCTGTGATGCTTGTAACGGAGAAGAAGTCCGTATTGAGTGCCTTGAAGGCGAAGTCGGTGATTGCCAGCGATTACGGGAAATGGGGTTTTGTGAAAAGGCAAAGGTTGAGAAAATTAATGAAAACGGCGCGCTGATCTGCAAAGTCTGTGACACCAAGGTGATCATTAGTGAGGAACTGGCCAGGAATATAATTATCGGCGATTGCCGGGAAGACCAGGATTCTATGAAAAAAATTGTTTTGTTAAGCCAGTTAGCGGCAGGTCAACAAGCCGTCATCTCGGACTTCGTTGAAGAAAACGACACGTGTGCCCGTCTGGAAGAGATGGGGGTCACCCCGGGAGAAAAAATCGAAGTTGTGCGTTACGCGCCGCTGGGTGATCCAATCGAAATTAAGGTCCGCGGTTATTTGCTTTCCCTGCGAAAAGAAGAAGCGGAATTAATCAAAGTTTATCAACAAGGAAATTTATGACGACTCAGACCCCAACCAAAAGGTCCAGCGAGATCCTGACCATCGCATTGGCGGGAAATCCTAATTCAGGCAAGACAACACTTTTTAATGCCTTTACCAAATTGCGGCAGAAGGTCGGGAACTATCCCGGTGTTACCGTTGAAAAAAAATCAGGAACTTTGGTTCTCGCCAAAGACCGGGTCGTCAATGTTATTGATTTGCCGGGAACTTACAGCCTTTCGGTCCGCTCACCGGATGAACAGGTCGCCCGTGATGTCTTAATGGGGCGTACGGTTGATACGCCGAAACCGGATGTTGTTGTCTGTGTCGTTGATGCCGGAAACATTGAACGTAATTTATACCTCGTCAGCCAGATCCAGGATTTGCGTCTGCCGGTGATTGTCGCTTTGAACATGATGGATGAATTGGAAAAACAGGGGAAGGCAATCAACATCCCGGAATTATCCAAACGGTTGGGTGTTCCGGTTGTGCCGATGGTGGCTAACCAGCAGAAAGGAATTGAAGAGATTAAACAGGTGATCGCCTCCGGAGTCAAAGCCGATTATTCCCGCCAGTGGCGTATGGCGCCGGACCTTGAGGAACAAGTCGAACATATCGCGCGGTTATTGGTCCAGCATGAACAATTCGGGCCGCATGAGGCCTTCTCAGAAGCCGTTTCCATTTTGTCTATTGGAACAACGATAGGGAAGAATACAGATCCCCGCGTCCGTTTTCATAAAGAAGAACTGATCCATCAGATCAATATTATCCAGGAAAATTTGAAGAAACAGGGTTTACGGGCCAGGTCTGCGGCGGTAGAAGCCCGGTATGACTGGATTAAAATAGTTTTGAAGGGAGTGCTTGTTGACCGAACTAAACCAGGTGAAAATCTTACGGATAAACTGGACGCGTTTTTAACACATAAAATTTTTGGTTGGGTTGCGTTTCTGAGTATTATGGGACTTATGTTTTATATGATTTTTTCAATTGCCACGTTTCCGATGGACTGGATTGATGCGGGGTTTGGCTGGCTGGGAGAATTTGTTTCAGGTATTATGCCGCCAGGTACGCTTACAGATCTTTTGGTTAACGGCGTTATTGCCGGGATCGGTGGGGTGGTTATATTTCTTCCGCAGATATTAATTCTGTTCTTTTTTATTGGTTTGCTTCAGGATACCGGATATATGGCGCGGGCCGCTTTTATCATGGATCGGATGATGAGCAAAGTGGGGTTGCACGGAAAATCATTTATTCCGCTTTTAAGTTCCTTTGCCTGTGCTATCCCAGGGATTATGTCCGCGCGGACGATTGAAAGTCCTAAAGACCGTTTGGTTACCATACTTGTGGCCCCGATCATGAGTTGTTCGGCTCGATTACCGGTTTATACAATCATGATCGCGGTGCTGATCCCGAATGCGAATTCATTCCAAAAGGCCGGCATCATGCTCCTGCTTTATTTGTTAGGTATGGCCGGAGTTGGAGTGATGGCCTGGATTTTTAAAAAAACTTTATTGAAACGACAGAAACCGATTTTTATCATGGAATTACCGCCGTACCGTTTTCCGTCGTTTAAAGCGATCATGATCCAGATGTGGGACAGAAGCGGTTTGTTCCTCAAACGCGCGGGGACTGTGATCCTTGCGATGTCAATTATCCTTTGGGCATTGATGTCCTATCCGAAACATGAACATTTGCCACCGGATGCCGCGCTGAAAGAAAGTTACGCCGGGAAAATCGGTACACTCCTGGAGCCGATGATCAAACCGCTCGGGTTTGACTGGAGGATCGGAATCGGATTGGTCGGATCGTTTGCGGCCCGCGAGGTTTTTGTTTCCACTATGAGTATCGTTTTTAATATTGAAGACGACGGTGAAACTCCGGTTCTGCGGGACGCCTTTCGCCAGGCTGTCTGGCCGGACGGGAGGCCATTGTTTACGCCGCTTGTGTGCGTGAGCCTCCTGGTGTTTTTTGTCTTTGCCCTGCAGTGCATGAGCACGGTTGCGGTGGTATGGAGAGAGACGGGAGGCGCGGGCTGGGCGATGTTTCAACTCGCCTATTTAACGATCGTGGCCTATCTTGCATCCCTGTCGGTATTCCAGATCGGCCGTTTATTCGGTTTCTAACTCAAACCCTGCTCATCCCACCTATTGGAAAAACATATGTAGGCGGCACGTCTGCTGATCTGATTCGTTTGTCCTTGTTTAAAATCCAAATAATGGTTGTGCGTGCAATTCAGACGTTATATATTGTATAAGTGTAATTAATATACTTATTTATTCTATATAAAGAGGAGTATTCATGGAAAGCCATAAAAAATCAAAAGTGAAGTGGCGATTAACTTATAAGGGTATGAATAAAGAAGATCTGGTGCACTCCTTCAAGAAGAATCTTTTGTACGCACTTTCCAAAGATCAGTACTCGGCCACTGTTAATGATAATTTTTGGGCGCTGGCCGTTTCCATCCGTGACCGAATTGTGGAACGCTGGATCGCGACCCAACAACGGTATCACAAAAATAATGTAAAACGGGTTTATTACCTTTCGCTGGAATTCCTTATCGGCCGTCTCATGGATAACAATATTTATAATCTCGGTCTGGACAAGGTTGTGGCAGAGGCGCTGAGCGAGATGATGGATTATGATTTTGATACGATCCGTGAGCAGGAACAGGACGCGGGCCTTGGAAACGGAGGCCTGGGACGCCTGGCCGCGTGTTTCCTTGATTCTATGGCGACATTGGGGATACCGTCACACGGCTACGGAATCCGCTATGAATACGGGATATTCAACCAGAAAATACAGAACGGTTTTCAAATTGAACGGCCGGATGAATGGCTGAAGTACGGTAATCCCTGGGAATTTGCCCGGCTGGAATATGCCGTTCCGGTGCGCTTTTACGGAAAGGTAAATTTGTATACCGATGACTACAGTAAGCTTTATTGCCGTTGGTCGGAAACAAAGGATGTCCTGGCTGTCCCGTACGACATCCCGGTCATCGGATATAAAAATGACGTTGTTAATACGTTGCGCTTATGGTCTGCCCGCAGTACGGAAGATTTTGATTTTGAATATTTTAATAACGGCGATTATGAACAGGCCGTCAATCAGAAAATATATTCCGAAAATATATCCAAGGTGTTATATCCCAATGACCAGTTTCTCAGCGGGCAGGAACTCCGGCTTAAGCAGCAGTATTTTTTTATTGCGGCTTCGATTGCCGATATTATCCGCCGTTTCTGGATGGAAAACAGCGACCTAAGAAACTTGCCCGAGAAGGTGGTCATCCAATTGAATGACACACATCCTTCGCTGGCCATTCCGGAATTGATGAGGGTTCTGGTTGACGACAATAATATGCCCTGGGAAGAGGCCTGGAGTATAACCACCCGGACATTCGCTTACACGAACCATACATTGATGCCGGAAGCGCTTGAATGCTGGCCGGTTTCCTTGCTGGAACATCTGTTGCCCCGGCATATGCAGATTATTTATGAAATCAATTTGCGTTTTCTTGAGGAAGTATCCCGCCGGTATCCGATGGACCAGGAGCGGTTGTCGCGCATGTCGCTTATTCAGGAAGGGGAAATCAAACGGGTCCGCATGGCCCATCTTTCCATCATCGGCAGTTCTTCCGTTAACGGTGTTTCCGCCCTGCATACGGAATTGTTGAAAACCAAAGTGCTGACGGATTTTTATGAATTCACGCCGGACAAATTTAATAACAAGACAAACGGGATCACCCAGCGGCGCTGGCTTTTAAAGTCCAATCCAGGATTATCGAATCTGATCACCAAATCCATCGGAGATAGCTGGGTGCAAGATCTGTCCCAGTTAAAGAAACTCAAGCCGTTCGCGAATAACCGTTCCTTTTTAGACAAATGGCATGAGGTCAAACAGGAAAATAAAACGGCTTTGGCCAAATATATCGAGAAAACGATGGGTGTATCGATTGACACCCAATCGTTGTTTGACGTGCAGGTGAAACGGATCCATGAATACAAACGACAACTCATGTTTGCGCTTTTTATTATTCAGCAGTACCTGGAGGTCAAGAATAATCCGTCACAGTTTATCCAGCCCCGGACGTTTATGCTGGGAGGGAAAGCCGCGCCTGGATACCATATGGCTAAATTGATAATTAAATTAGTGAACAACATTGCCCGGGTTGTGAACCAGGACCCCGGGGTCAACGACAAATTAAAAGTAATCTTTTTGGAAAATTACCGTGTATCCCTCGCGGAAAAAATATTCCCCGGTAGCGACTTGTCCGAGCAAATTTCGACGGCTTCCACAGAGGCCTCGGGCACGGGCAATATGAAATTTATGCTTAACGGCGCGCTGACGATAGGAACTTACGACGGGGCGAATATCGAGATTTCCAAACATGTCGGCAATGATAACATTTTTATTTTCGGACTCCGGGCCAATGAAGTCGAGTCTCTTAAACAAAAAGGTTACGACCCGCGCGAATACATCCGGAAATCTCCGGTGCTCCAGGAGGCCTTGCGGTTGATTCAATCCAATTATTTCTCACTGCACGAACCGCATATTTTCCAATCGATTTACGAACTGGTCAATTACGCCGATCCGTATATGATCTGCGCCGATTTTGATGATTATTGCCGCACACAGGAAAATGTGTCCAGGCTTTACCGTCATCCGGCGGAATGGAACAAAAAGTCGGTACTTAACGTTGCCAACGCCGGATTTTTCTCCAGTGACCGGACCATTCAGGAATATGCCGATGACATCTGGCTGTTGAATAAAGTCAAAACCGAACGCGCGGTTTAAATAGTTTTTTTGGAATGGAAATCAACGGTGAATCGTTTTAATAAAAAATCTTCCGCGCTGGTCATGCTTCTGATCGTTGCCCTGATCATCGGACTTCTTTTAATTTGGATGCTGCAAAAGAAGAGAAATGACGGGCCGCTGACAAATACGAATATTATCAAAGAAGCAGGCATAGATACTTCCAGTCATAAAACAATTCTGGATAGTTCAAAAAAAATAATTAAAGACGCGGAGGCGACACGGGCCAATCTGCCCTAACTCCGGCATTCATCGGAATACGCGCTAAATTTATATGGACGTTAACCTATATAATTGGGTGATTCTCCCCTTGCTAATATTTCTGGCCAGGGTGGCGGATGTTTCAATCGGGACGTTCCGTATTGTTCTTTTTTCGAAAAATAAGAAATACCTGGTGACCTTGCTGGGTTTTGTGGAAGTCATGATCTGGCTTCTGGCTGTGCGGCAGGTTATTATTAATTTGGCCAACCCGGTTTGTTATCTGGCTTTTGCCGGTGGATTCGCTGTTGGCAATTATATTGGTTTGGTCCTGGAAGAGCGGATTGCCCTCGGGTACGCGATTATCCGTATCATTACACGTAAAAAGGCGGACGACCTGTTTCAGTATTTTATCAGTCATGGATACCGGATAACCCGGATACCGGCTGAAGGGTCGACCGGTGAGGTGGATCTCCTGTTTACGATCATCAAACGCAATCAGATCAAAGAGGTTATTGCCATCATCAAACAGTATAACCCCAATGCATTTTATACCATTGAGGATGTCAAGGCCGTCAATGAAAGCGGTTTGCCGGTCGATAAACGTAAATTAAATTTGCGTTTTTTTCAGAAGTAGCCGGAGAAGAGTATGAAAAAGTGTCCTTATTGCGCAGAAGAAATCCAGGAAGAAGCCGTCAAATGCAAACACTGTGGTGAATTCCTCGTTCGAAAACCGGAAATAAAATGGTATTTCCGTACGTATGTTATTGTTATCCTGTTGTTGAGCGTTGGACCGCTGGCACTGCCGCTCATCTGGTTCCATCCGCGCTATGGCCTTCTCAAGAAGGTTGTCATCACTGTGTCGGTCCTTGTTATCAGTTATTTTCTATACAAGGCCTTTATGGTGTCGATGAAGTCAATTGAAGAATATTACAAATTGATATTTAATAATGATACTGGTTTTGTCCCGTAAAATACGTCAATATGTCTGATCAGCCGTATATTCCCAAAGCACGTTTAGAAGCCTTCAGCGACGGAGTCATTGCGATCATAATCACGATTATGGTCCTGGAAATGAAGGTGCCTCATGACGGTCATCTTGATTCGCTGAAACCTGTATTGCCGGTCTTTTTAAGTTATATCCTGAGTTTTGTTTATCTCGGAATTTATTGGAATAACCATCACCATCTGCTTCACGCTGCAAAACATATTAACGGAAAAATCATGTGGGCCAACCTGCACCTGTTGTTCTGGCTGTCTCTGATCCCATTTGTCAGCGGGTGGCTGGGCGAACACGGAGGGGCTGTGCCGACTGCTTTTTACGGAGGGGTTCTTTTTATGGCCGGTCTTGCCTATCTGATTCTTCAGAATTTCCTTGTTGAAAGTCATGGACGTGAATCACTCCTGGCTTCAGCTCTTGGGCGGGACTGGAAAGGGCAAGTGTCTGTTATTGGTTATCTGCTGGCTATCATCCTGGCCTTTGTGCAGGAATGGCTGGCACATGCGATCTACGTGTTTGTTGCGTTGATGTGGTTTGTTCCTGATCAACGGATTGAAAAACGAATTCAAAGCGTTTCTTAAATTGTGGTATAGTGAATCTATGTCAACGGGTAATCAAATTCGTCAGTGTATCTTTATCTTTATCTTTATCTTTATCTTTATCTTTTTGTCTTTATCAACTTCGGTTGGTATGGCTCAAGAACTCATCCCGTCTGAAGAGGAAAAGGGCAATACCGGTAATGTCATTTTTATCCATCCGGATGGGGCTGGTTTAAATACCTGGAACGCCTTTCGGGTTTTTAAGGTCGGTCCTGACGGTGAAATCAATTGGGATAAAATTCCAAAAATCGGTATTTACCGAGGCCATATGAAAGATGGTCTTACCTCTACATCAAACGGTGGGGCAACTACGCATGCTTTCGGGGTTAAGGTAAAAGCCAATTCCTACGGAATGAATGGGAAAAAGTATATCCGCTCGCTGTCCGGCTATCACGGAAGCATCATGAAAGAGGCGATCGGTACGGGAAAATCCGCCGGAGTTATTAATACCGGCCATATCGCGGAACCCGGCACAGGAGTATTTCTTTCCAGCTCACCGACACGTCATAATTATGACCGGATTTCCAAGGAGATCATCACCAGCGGAGCCCAGGTAATTATGTCCGGTGGAGAAAAATACCTGTTGCCCTCCGGAAAAAAGGGGTTTCATGGGAATGGTTCCCGGCAGGATGATCTGGATTTAATTGAGTATGCCCTGGAAAAGGGGTATACGGTCGTCTATACAAAAAAACAATTAGAAAAAGTCAACCTTGAGAAGACAGATAAACTGCTGGGGGTGTTCGCGCACGATAATACCTATAACGATTTAACTGAGGAAGATTTGCAGAAAAACCGGCTGCCGATGTATAACAAAGAAGCCCCTGCGTTTGAACAGATGGTCAGCGCCGCGTTGAAAATTCTTTCCCGAAATTCCCAGGGTTTTATATTGGTTGCGGAAGAAGAAGGCTCGGACAATTTTGGTAATAAAAATAATGCCTCCGGGGTCATGGAAGCTCTGGGGAGAGCGGATGCCGGATATGCCGTCGCTTTGAAATTTATTAACGAAAATCCAAAGACATTGCTGATCACGGCCTCAGACAGTGACGCGGGAGGGTTACAGGTGTACAGCCCGGCGGATTCATCGTTTAATACTTTACACGGATACAATCAGCTGGACAGCCGGACCGATAACGGCGCTCCGTTGGACGGCCGGGCAGGAAGGCGTTCGCTTCCGTTTGAATCAGCCCCTGACCGCCGGGAAGAGCAATTCTACTATGGGATGGCTTTTGCCGCGTATTCGGATCTTTCCGGCGGGATTATCGCCCGCGCGGCCGGTCTGAACAGCGAACGTCTGCCGCTGACGGTTGACAATACCGATATTTACCGGATGATGTATTTAACGTTATTTGGAAAAGATCTTGGTTTAAAAAGTACTCCTTCCGGGATGCCGTCTGAATAAAATGCTTGACAAAATAAGTTATGCTCATAAAATACGATAATAAGTTTAAATAAAACTTATATAAAACAGAGGCACGAGATCGTTACGAATCCAGAGCCCATACCTCATAAAAAGGTGTGGGCTTTTTCTTTTTAATTTTTGGGCGGACTATCTTTGGGCTGATGATTAAAGAAATTTGACGTGATTTTATGGTGATGGACCAGCTTGCCGCCGTAATGGGCGGCGTTGAACAAAACCAAAAGCGCGTACAGATAGAAAATAAGGAAAACGGACATGCCGCTGAGATAGGCGCTTCGGTGGCACGATTTTGATAAAGACGGGAAAAAAAGTGTATTCAGGGCAAAGATGAATGTCAGCAGACTGAAAACCACCCGGGCGTGTTCGGCCAGTTCAATATGTTCGGAAAGGGTGGCGACCGTTTCCGGATTGATCTGCAAAGGCTCAGCCGCGGTGTTGCCGGTTGAGGCGGCCAGGAATATACCGGCCGTTCCCAAGATCATAAGCAATGATGCGCAGACATAAAATATTCTGGTTGATTTTCTTAAAAGCATTCCGATCAGGACGAACAGCGGGCTGAAAAACAATAACACGATTGGAAAATGAACCACCAGCGGATGAATGCTGCCCCAGTCGGATAAAGACACAGAAATAAAATGGATAAGATTAGTGAAAAGTCCGGTCATTGTTAAACACAATATGAGAAATTATCGGATTAGTCAAGATTTTAAATAATGCAAATAAAGGAGGAATGAATGAAGGTCTTAAAAATAATTTTATCGGTGCTGATTATTTCATCACTGGTTGTCCCGCCGGTTTACGCCGACGAAGTCGCCGAATTGAAAGCAATGATTCAGGATATGCGGGAAGAATATGAATCCAGGATCCGGAATCTGGAGGCCAAGATTGAAACCCTGGAGGTAAACCAGGATAAACAGGTTGATGCGAAAGTCGCCGAAATGAGGGATGATCTCAAGGAAGAAATAAAATCCGGATCATGGAACGCCCGGTACGAAGGCCGGGACCAAAGTGCCGCGGTTGGAAAGGGCGGAATAGTGGTTGAAAGTCCGGAGGGGATGGCCAAGGTTAGTGTCGGGGGTTACATGGACCATGAATTTGAGAATTTTAAGAATAAAAAATCCACGTTTGACCAGCATCATTGGATTATTAACATTGGTGCCCAGCTGGGTGAACGTTTACGGTTTTTTTCCGAATATGAGATTGAACATGGCGGCCCAGATGCCGGAGGTGAAGCCAAAGTGGAACAGGCCTGGCTGGATTTTCTGATCGCTGATTGGGTAAATGCCCGGTTCGGGGCTGTGCTGGTTCCGTTCGGCCGGACGAATATTTATCATGACGCGGATTTACGTGATCTGACATCACGTTCTTTAGTCGCCCGGGATATTATTCCGACAACCTGGACGGAATCCGGTGCCGGACTTTATGGAGAATTTAATCCTGTTTTGGGTGAATATGAGGACCTTGTCATTTCTTACGAAACGTATGTGATCAACGGTCTGAATGACGGGTTTTCCGATACTGGATTGTCCGGGGCTAAAGGGAGCCTGGAATCAGATAATAATAATTCAAAGGCGGTGGCCAGCCGTATTGTTTTAAGTCCGGCTCTCGGACAGGAAATCGGATTAAGCGGATACTGGGGACGATTTAATAATTCCGGGGACACAATTACGGGCGGGGCGGTTGACTTTTTGTCAACCTGGGGACCGCTGGAACTCACCGGTGAATACGCTTATTTTGATGTTGATGTCCCGGCCGGGATGAACATCGCGGATATGTTCAGCGGTTATTCACTGGAAGCGCGGTATCATTTCTGGTTTGAATGTCTTGATAATACATTTTTGGGGCGGACATTCGATGATCCGACGTTCACTTTGATCGGGCGGTATGACCGCGCTAAAATTGACGATGATTCAGACGCGGGAGTAGCCGACAATGACGAAGACCGTTATACGTTAGGTTTGAATTATCGCCCGTTGGAAAGCTGGGTTTTTAAGGTTGAATATCAATGGACCGACACGGAAGCCGAAACGCTGGAAAGTGGTGAAAACGACGGTTGGATCGCGTCTGTGGCAATGGGTTTTTAACAATCTGAACGAAAGTTTGAAAGGGGTAGTCTTTTGTCTAGACTATCCCTTTTCAGATAGTATTCGATGAAAAAACTTAATTTTATTTTTTTATTTCTTTTCTGTTTGTCAGCCGGATGGGCGAGTGCGGATGAATTGATTTCAGTCGATGAGGCCTTATCCAAGATTTATAAAGATGCAACACGGTTTGAGGCGGAACAGATTGTATTTTCCGAAGATGAACTGACGCGAATTGCACAGCAGGCCGATATCAGCTTTAACGACACACACGCACAGAACATCATTCGTTTTGCCGTGTTTCAGGAAAACCAGATTCTTGGTTGGGCCTTTGAAGATACCGTGATTGGAAAATGGGGGCCGATCCACTATTTGGTCGGATTAAATCAGCATGGCGAAATCCTTCAGGTTGTTATCCTTGGTTTTTACGAAATCCGGGGAAAACCGGCTTCAAAAAAGCGATTCCTAAAACAATACATCGGAAAAGACATAAACCATCCGTTGCGTTTGCGCCGGGACATCGATGGGGTTTCCGGGGCCACAATCACTTCGCGTTCGTTAACGGACGGAGTAAGAAAGATCGTCCATATATTTAATCTCATCCAAATTTCAAAATAAATCTGCATTTCATTTTAACAGTCTTCTTGCAAATAGGCAGAAGCTCATTTATAATCACATGACTAACGTCCGATTAAGTTTTTGTATTAAAAAGGCTCCTTCAATGCCATACACATGCAGTGTCTGCAACCAGACTGTCAGCGGTGATCTGGTTTATTTCAAAGAACATACCGACCGGCATATTATTGATCTGGTCAAACATGACCATCCTGACTGGGTCGATACAAATGGTCTGTGCCCGCAATGCGTCGAATATTACCGCAGTGAAATTAACGGCAGTATCTTCAAAGATGCAGCCTGCGCGCTGCGTATCCGCCGGACAAAGTCCTTCTTTGGGCAAATCACAAATTTCTTTAGACGGAGACGGACGGATTAGAAATATGGATTGTGTTTATCGGTTAATCGCCGGATTTCTTTAACTAACAGACGGACGTTTTGCGTTTTTCTCGTCTTCTTGATTTTCACGTAGATCATCGGGTTGAAACGGACCATCTGCAACTTGATACCTTTCCGAATTTTTTAAAAAAGCCGTAGTTCTACCTAGATTGTTCCGTAGTACATCCACTAGACCCCAATAAGTAATAGTCTTAAAATACAATTAGATAAAGGATCGGCTTGATCAAGCGTTTGACCAGATGGTGCCGGAAATAGGTGTCCCAAACCAAAAGGAGGTAAGTCATGATTACGGAAATCGGAATTGTCGCAGGAAAAATACTGGAACTACTCGAAGCCAATAAGTTTCCGATGAGTGTCCTTGAAATCCAGAAAGAGTTGGATGAGCCGTGGAACGTAATCAATATGAGCATCGGATGGCTAGTGAGGGATAACTACGTTTTCGTCAACAAAGATAATGAACTCTATCTGGCCGTTATCTGTGCCGATGCGTTTGTGTCTTGAATTTCGGCGGAGTATGTGTTGTCCGGCGGCCGATTTATCCCGAAGAAACGAATGAGACCTGCGCGGATTTGGTTGAGTCATTACATGCTTGGTCGATTTCGTGAAGTAAGGAGGACGTTATGAAACGTTCACTGATGAATTTGGGTGTCGATATTTTGAGTCTGGTTACATTCTGCCTGATGATTTCGACCGGGGTGATCCTGAAATATATCCTGCCGCCCGGAAGCGGACGGACGGAAATACTGTTGGGCGGCGGGCGCGGACAACGCGCAATTGATCTGTTCATCAGCCTGGCCAGGCATCAATGGGGTGAAATTCATTTTTTTATTTCGATCGGATTTCTGGTGCTGCTCCTGATTCATCTGATTATGCACTGGAGTTGGATTGTCTGTATGCTTTGGGGGACTCCTCATGCCCCGCATAATTTCCTCCGGCGTGTGGGTGTGGCTGGGATTATTTTTATAATTCTGGCTGTGCTGGCCTTCCCATGGATTGCCTGGTCGTTGGGCGCGAAACAAACGGTCACCCGGCAAACTTATACACAAACATTACAATAGGGGTATGCCGCCCGCTTGGCTGGCTTTGAATGAGTAACCCTGTTCTGCCTTTAATAATATACCAGTCCAGTTCAACCGTTCACACCCGCGGTTAACTCCATCAATTTAAAGACATGTCGTTGTGATCGTATTAAAGGATTAATTTCAAACAGTTATTTATGCACGGAATTTAATTATTGTGATATTATCAAATGTATTTTGAGATCCGACACGTAAAACCAAACGTGTTGAATCAGCTATTTGTGTCCGAATAAATAAGGAAATTCTATGTGGATTAAATGGCTGCCGTGGCGCATGATCGTACGCAGCGCGGCACGTAAAAATGGTTTTCTTGATCCGTTGGAGGTTCTCTCGCGGCTCGAACAATTCGGCCAGCCGGCTGAAGTCGCCGCGCCGACTGAACTCCTGCGTTCAGGAGTTGTCTTGCATGCGAGAGGATTGATGAACAGTCAGGCCATTCAGCACAACCTGGACTGGATCTGGCCGTATTGGGTGGAATGCCAGTTTAACCCTGCCAACCCGGCCTTTGTGCCGCGAGCCTTCATGATCACCCATATTAATCTGACTCACCGCAACTGGACGGCTGTCGGCATTCCCGGCAGTATGGAGTTGCCCATTGTTGATCCGAGGGGACTGGTGACTCCTTTTTTCGATGGATGGTCGATTGACGTTTGGATCCTTGATGAAGAAGGAGGTAGCCTGATCCCTTGCCGGTGTGATCGGGCAACCCAGATACCGCACTTTGACGATTGTGTCCGGATTGATACGGAAACGACGGACGATGATAAAAGCATTGTTTCCCGAACCCAGGTAAAAGGCAAGCTCGAATCACCTGTTTGCGAGATCCGTATTGAAGGATTGAGCCGGACAAAAAAGGCCTGGCTGGTTGTTGCCTTGAGGCCCTATAACCCCGAAGGGGTAAGTTTCATCCACGATATTGAACGCCTGGAAGATGGTAAAGGCTGGCTGGTGAATAAAACACATTTAGTTCATCTTAATACGATTCCTGACCAGCATGCGTTTTCCTATTACCGCAAGGGAGATGTTTATTTAAAGATCCCTTGTGGGGATGAGGATCAAAAAACCTGGTGTAATGTCGGTCTAGCGACGGCAGCCGCCCAGTTTGAATTGAGTGCCGGAAAAAAACGGCAGTTATCCATTGAAATCCCATTGACCGTTCAAGCCAAACCCGGAAACGTATTTTATCCTTCCCGGCCATATCTCAAACATTCATTGATCAAGAAAAAATCTTCGTCTTCGGTTCAGGGGCTTTTATCGGCCTCCGAAAGCTGGAATAAAAGTCTGCAGAATATCAGTCTCCTGGACATTCCTGACCCCTTGTTTAAATTTTTATATGAAGCCGCGTTAAGGACCCTGGTGCTTCATTCCCCAGAAGATGTTTATCCCGGCCCCTATACGTACAAACGTTTTTGGTTTCGTGACGCTGCCTTTATTCTTTACGCCATGTTATGTGCGGGTTTTAAGAGCCGGGTTACAACGGTCATAAACCATTTTAATTCCAAGCAAACTCTCGGCGGATATTTTCTTTCGCAAGAAGGGGAGTGGGATTCGAACGGGGAAGCCTTGTGGATTATGGAAAAATTTTACCGGATGACGCGTGAGGTGATCCCTCCATCCTGGATGCGTTCGGTTGATTCCGGCGGACGATGGATTATGCGAAAACGCCTGAAAAGCGGAAAAGGCAAGGCCCATGACGGATTGTTTCCTCCGGGTTTCAGCGCCGAGCATTTGGGCCCGAATGATTTTTATTACTGGGATGATTATTGGGGGGTGGCCGGACTCAAGGCCGCCGCCCGGCTGAGTGACCGTTTCGGAAATAAGAACCGCGCCCGCCGGTTTCAATGCGAAGCGGACGATTTTATGGGCTGTATACAACGCAGCCTGCACAAAGTCGAAACACGGTTGGGAAAAGCTATTATCCCGGCCTCGCCATATCGCCGGATGGATGCCGGGGCAATCGGTTCAATCGTTGCGGATTACCCGTTGCAACTTTGTCCGGCGCAGGATCCACGGGTGATGAATACAGTCGATTATCTGATGAAACAATGTTTTTTTAAGGGAGGTTTTTTTCAGGATATGACGCATTCCGGGATAAACCCATATTTAACCTTGCATATCGCCCAGGTCTTGCTTCGGGCCGGAGATCCGAGGTGTTATGATCTGATGACCGACGTCGCCCGGCTCGCCTCCTCAACCGGGCAGTGGCCGGAAGCGGTTCATCCCCAGACCGGCGGTGGATGTATGGGGGATGGACAACATGTCTGGGCGGCGGCGGAATGGGTTTCCATTGTCCGCAATTGTTTTGTCCGGGAAGAAGATGAAGAGAAAAAACTGGTTCTTTGTTCTGGGATTCCCCTTAAATGGCTGGAAAGCCCGGCCAAGTTGAGTTATGGCCCTGCACCGACGGTCTTTGGCCCCGTAACGATTAATCTCGTATCTGATGGTGAAAACGTGACGATCAGCTGGGAAGGCCGCTGGTTTGATGTCGTTCCTCCCGTTGACATAAAGATTCCCGGGTTAACTGTCGTAGCCTCCAATGGCGGGGAAAAATGTGTGCGGTTGTCCTTAAATAATAAACTGGGCAAAGTTCACTTATGAAAATTCTGATGATGACTAATACGTACACACCGATTGTGGGTGGTGTGGAGAAATCGATTGAATCTTTGACAAACACTTTTCGGAAGAAGGGGCATTCCGTTCTCATTGCCGCTCCGACGTTTGAAGGCATGCCTGAAGATGAAGAAGGGATCGTGCGCGTTGCGGCCATCCGCAAGTTTAACGGAAGTGATTTTTCCATCCAGTTACCCATTTCGATTGAGTTGTCAAAGGCCTTAAATGAATTTCAACCGGATGTAGTCCATTCCCATCATCCGTTTCTCATCGGAGACACGGCATTGCGTGTGGCGAACAATTTCCAAATCCCGCTGGTGTTCACCCATCATACCAAATACGAAGATTATACACATTATGTCCCGCTTGACTCTCCGATCATGAAACGGTTCGTTATTGAACTTTCGACCGGATATGCCAATCTGGCCCATCATGTCATCGCTCCGAGCCGGAGTATTTATGAGCTTTTAGTCAAACGGGGGGTGCAGACCCCGATTGATGTCATTCCAACGGGGATTGATCTTACTCGTTTTTCAACGGGACATCGGGAAGCCTTCCGATCACGCTGGAAAATTCCAGAAGACGCTTTTGTGATCGGCCATGTCGGCCGATTGGCTCCTGAAAAGAATATTCCGTTTTTGCTTCAGGCGGTGATACTAGCCATGAAAAAAAATAAACAGGCCTGGTTTCTTTTAGTCGGCAAAGGTTCTTCGCTGGATGAAATCCTCCGGGCTTTTCAGAGAGAGGGGCTAGATAGCCGGCTGTGTGCTACCGGAACACTCTTCGGTGAAGAATTAGTGAATGCCTACCATGCGATGAATATTTTTGCCTTTGCATCCACGACAGAGACTCAGGGAATGGTATTGGCTGAAGCCGTGGCAGCGGGGACACCGGTAGTTGCCATTGATGCCGACGGGGTCCGCGAAGTCGTTCAGGATTGTGTAAACGGACGGATGATCCGAAGTGCTGATTTGGCTGAATTCACGGCAGCTCTGGAATGGATGATGGAGAGACCGGCTAATGTCATCCAGGACATGAAAAAGGAATGCCTGGTCACGTCCCGGGCATTTGACCTGGATAAGTTAGCGCAGCAGATTTTATCTCTGTATGAAGACCTGATTGATCAGGATCTTGTGTATACTGAGACGGATGTCAGCGTGTGGTCGAATGCCGCAGCGCGTTTGCGGACGGAATGGAACCTGATTAAAAATATTACCCAATCAGCGGGTACGGCCTTAAACCCGGAAAAGAATCAGTCAAAGCCCGGAACCGAAGAAAAAGCACGAACGAATTGGGGGCGGGGTGTGCGTCAGTGGCTGGGAAAACAGGATTGGTCCCTGAAACGGCAGAAAAGAAAAATCAGGAAATAATTTTTTTTAGATAGAACTTTGGTTACAATAAGGCAAGCGTTAAAATACGTGAGGATTCGGACGATGGTCGGTTTGGTTCTTTCAGTTATATTTGGCGGTATTGGTTTTGTCGGGTTTATGTACGGTAAAAAAAATAGCGAATACAAACAGATGCTATTAGGGGCCGGTCTGATAGTCTATCCGTATTTTATCAGCAACGTCTGGTGGATGGCTGGGATCGGAACCGGATTAACGGCTGCGCTTTTTTTCTGGCGGGATTGAGGATCAGGGGATGGCGACGGTTATCAAATATATTTTTTGTTTTGTGTTTTCCTGGAGTGTTCTTTTTTCCTTATGGGTAGTCCTGATTTGTTCTTCAACTCCGGATAAAACAGAACAGGCTATTGATGTAATGTTCGGTGTTAATTATATTACCATCGGGCTGCTGCTAATGTTTTTTATTATCTATTTTATTATTTATCATTTTTTCCCGCCGAAAGAAAAAATCTGGACAATGCAAATAGTCGATGAAAAAAAAGATATGGAAAAGGGAATAATCGAGTAGCGGGAAATTAGAGTGCTGCCGTCATTTTTACTTTTAGGGAGTACACATGCTTAAGGCAATTTTTATAATTAGTGTAGTCTATTTAGTGTTAAGTTTTGTCTGTATTGCATTTGCCTGGTTTATCCGAATCCGCCGTTGGTATTGGCTTTGGTTATTCTCCGCACTTGCAGGTTCTGGATTAGGATCTTTCCTGGCGCAGGCAGCAGGGGCGATGAGTTCCGGGAACAAATCGGACTCGGCGGGAATAAAAGGCGCGATAATTGGATTTGCCCTCGGATTATTTTACAGCGGAATTTGCCTGTGCAGTATCCGGTTATTCCGGCGTCCCAAGAAAACGCAAGGATCCTGAGATGGAACTGACTCACAGTTTTTTTATTATCAGTGTTGTCTATGTTGTCATAGTCTTGATTGCATTGGAAATCGCCTGGTCAGTTCATGTTCGCCGGTGGTATCATCTATTGTTAGTCTGTGGCCTGACAGGAACCGGATTGGGAGTACTATTGACCGGTATGTCTGGCATGATGAACGCCAGCCGATTTCCAGTCGTAATGCTGTTTATCGGTATGCTGATGGGGATGATCTTTGGATTAATTTACGGTGGTCTGTGTATGTCTGTAATCTTCGGGATCAGGCGTTTAAAAAAACCGGACCAGAAAAAATGACTAAACCGGTTCGATAATAGAGAAATAATCTGTATTTAAGGGATAAGGACGATAACTCGAGGTGCAGTTACCTTTTAATTTTGAACCGAAACGAAAAACCGACAAAGGTATGCCGGTTCCGGATTACCGCAGTCTTCCGGATAAGATATCAGATTTTATCTTAGCCATTCTGCGCGGGTTGTTGATCGTCCTGATCCTGGTTATGGTATTTCTGGAAAATTACCCTATCGAAAAGAAATCACTTCGTTCTCAGCCCAGGCCTTCCTTGAGTTTCGAGGAGAGTCTGCGGCGTATTGAGGCACTGAAACAGTCTGATCCCGGCAATACCGGATTGCGTGGTCATACAATCGCCATGCATTACAACAAAAAAACTGATAAAGTCATCGTTTTTTTTCATGGGTTTACCAACAGTCCGCGTCAGTTTGAAGATCTGGCGGAAAAATTTTTTGAGGACGGTTATAATGTATTAATCCCACGTGTCCCGCATCATGGGCTTGAGCGGTCCATGGAAAAAGAACTGAACCGCCTGACCGCAGAAGAAATGAGGACCTTGGCCGATGAAGCTATTGATATTGCTCAAGGTCTGGGAGACAAAGTCATCGTAAGCGGGTTGTCCATGGGCGGGGTTATGGCCGGATGGGCGGCGCAGATGCGTAACGATATCGATTTGGCGGTGGTGATTGCGCCGTGTTTTGGTACATACAAACTGCCCAACCGCTTTCTTAAACATTCAATTAACCTCCTGCACTTATATCCGGACCGGTTCATCTGGTGGGACAGGGAATTAAAATCTGACCTGATCCGGCCGCTGAATGCTTACCGGGGGTTTTCCTCTCGCGCACTTGGAGAGATCAGACGACTGGCATGGATGGTACAGGAAAGAAGCGCGGAAGCTGAGCCTGCCGCAAATAAAATATTACTCATTACAAACGCCAATGACAAAGTGGTCAACCAGGAAAGTATTGATGTGATTCGGGACCATTGGCAGGCCGAGGCCCCGGAAAAATTGCGGACATATCGTTTTCCACAGGCGCTTGAATTGGGTCATGATCTTATTGATCCCCATCAACCGAATCAAAAGACCGATGTGGTTTACCCAAAAGTTATTGAACTGATTGAGCAGTTGGTGGAAGAGGTCGAGAAAAAAAATAAAAAGAAATAATGTGAATATGGGCCATTGGGCAGAGACTAACTTCAAAACAAGATTTAATGAATTGTGTGAAAATCGGAGGGTTCCGATAACATCACGCGCGTGGTGTTTTGGGAATCTTTGAAAACTCGAAAGACAGCGATGATCAAAATAAGTCAAATTTTAAGGATCGGGTTGTTCGGTATCCAAATATTATCATCATCAGTTTATGCGAATGGATTGGTCGATCCGGGGTTGGTGGGGACGTGGCAACTGCCCAACCAGTCTGTGTATTGGGAAATCCGGGCTGATGGGACGTATCAGTTGAGTACTGGCGGGAAGGTCATCCATTCGGGAATCTTCAGTGCGTCCTATGGCACATGGTCTATTTATTCCGAAACCTGGGGTGAGGATGGCGGCGAATACCAATTGCCCAATCCGGACACTTTTGTCGGAACCGGAAAGATGGGGCCGGCTACCTGGAAACGCGCACGGCAGCGTTCGACAAAGAAAACAAATGGGGAAATTATCTTATCGACGCAGCGGGATGGAATCCATGCGCTGCCGAAGGATATCCCCGAATTGATACAGACATCCATTAGGCGCGCCAGCGCCTGGCAGCCCGACGCGGTGCCAGTTTCCGTCGATTTCAAGCAGATTGACGCCCCGAACATGAAAGGTCCTGAGATTCGTATTACTTTTGTTTCTCCTTTTCAATTCACCGGTATGATGATGCTGATTACGGAGAAGGGCTCCCAAATTCATGAATTTAAAAATTTACTGGATTGGAACGGGATGCAGTTGCCGTTGGTGTTTGTCGACTTGCCGACGGCATTGAATATCGCCCGGAAAAACGGGATGAAAGGTCCGCTTAAGAAAGCCGGACTGCGGATTTGGAATCCGAACGGCGCCCCGCCCGTTCTGGCCTGGGTACTGAACAGCGGAGCCAGTTCCGGTGGTAAAACCGTTGATGCCGCGAGTGGCCAGATCATTACTTTTGACGTCACCGGGTATATTGAGCAATACAATGATCAATGGAATCAGGCAGCCTATGGCCTGCAGGCTTTAATCCGCAAGACTCAACCTCCGACCCCGGATGACGAGATTTCGTCTTGGTCGGCTGAGTCGGGACAACCAACGGATAATGGGGAAGGCACCCGGTTGGAATACGAACGTAACGCCGCAGAAGGCCGTGCTTACTGGGGCGGTAGTGCGGACGACTATAATCGTATTAAAAACGGTGAATGCACCTGGAGTGCTTCGACAAATTATGGCTGTTAAAAACGTTAAATCCAAATTGATTCAACTGATAATATCCGTCCAGAGGGTTTTAATCCGGTACTCATAATCCTTGCAGGCGGCAGTTGCATGCAGTATAATCACTGCCATGACTGGGAAGGGAGAGACAGTCACATTTTTATTGATTTCTGGAATTTTACTAAATTGTAATCAAAAGGAGATTGGCTTCATGAAAAAACTACATTTTTTTCCCCTATTAATGCTTCTTTGTCTGCTTGGTTTTACTTCCCCGGCTGACAGCCAGCAGTTGAACGGTCTGGTTAAAGATTATTTTCCCTCCGGAGAATTGATGAGCGAATTGAATTATAAAAACGGGGTTCTTGACGGCGAAGCAAAGGGGTATTATCCAACCGGGCAGGTCCGTTATAACACTACGTATGTTATGGGTAAAGAGAACGGCGTACGCAAATCGTGGAACCAAGAAGGAATTTTAGTCAGTGAAATGAATATCAAAAATAATACGGCCGATGGTGTATCGAAATTATTTGATGACACCGGGACTTTATTGGCTGAGATGACTTTCAAGGAAGGGAAAATGCTGAATGAACAGGGCCAGCTTTTTACCGGGGCCTATGAAATCAAATACGCTGATGGTAAACTTCGGGAAAAAAATACATACAAAGAAGGGGTATTAGACGGGATTTCTGAAGTTTATGACAGTGATGGGACATTGCTGATCAAAGAAACGTATGTTGAAGGTTTGAGAGATGGTTTAAGTATTGAAGTGATTGAAGATGATCCGACTCCGAAATGTGAATTTGTATACAAAATGGGCATTAAAAACGGTCCCGCGAAATGTTATTTCCCGAATGGACAGGTCGCCCGGGAAACGTCTTTTATCAACGGGGTCCCAAATGGTCCCAGCAAGGAATATTATGAAAACGGTATTCTTTTTATGGAATACACTATGGAAAACGGAGCTTTAAAAGGGGCTGTTAAAAAATACTACGAGGACGGAAAATTGATGTCCGAGGAAAATTATTAATAAGATGGGATTTTGTGGAGAGGCCAGAGACAGTCATTCATGAATCTGGTCTCTCTTCTTTTTTCAGGTTGAAAAAGATTATGTATATGAAGATTACAGCGTTTTTGCGTATTAATGGTGTAGTTGGAATAATTTTATTGGTATTTACTTCAAAGACAATTTCGGCGGGGTTCATGGACAATATCCATTCGGCCACACAGAAACTCCAGCAGACGAATGACAAAAAAGATATTACAACACCGCAGGAAAATACACAAAGTCCCGCATCAGTAAGTGTTATTGAGAAAAATCCCATTCTAGAGAAAGAACAGAAGATAAAATCTGATCCGCCGTTGAACGAAAAACAAAAATGTCTCGCTGGAGTGCATGGATTGTATTGGCGGATCGTGGCCGATAAGATGGAAAATAAAATGAATTCCATGAATCTTTCCGCGCAGGAACGCAAGGAATGGGAATCGGATATAGCTGTTTTACGCGAGGCCTGGGAAAATAAGTTAAACACGCTTCCGCCAACCGGGCATAAGGATCCTCGATGGTACGATGCCCGGTTCACCCCTGATGAGCGATCGGCCATGAGTCTTGAATTGTCAAGCATGAAGTCAAAAGCCACCACGGCCTGCCTCCGAATGAAAAATGATGATAAATTTATTGATGGAGAAATTAAAAACGGCGAGCCGAGTGACCTTGGTTCCGGCCGTTAGAGCGGGTATGCCAAGTTCAAGAAAACAACCGGATATTGGCCGGAAACGAGAATCAATATTTGAAAAATGGGTTGTTCCATCGTGAAGAATTTAATGCTCTTCATTTTGTTGTCCGGTATTGTTTTAATTCCAAAAACAGTTCCGGCGGTCATGGTCGATACCAGAGTCTGGACCATTTGTGAAAATACGCAAGATTGCACTGCCGTGGAAGGAGCTTGTGACTGGAGCGCCGTTAACCGGTCTTATGCGCCGCAGGCCCGAACATATTACAGGGAAACGCAAAAATTGGTGGAATGCGCTTATCCCGGAAATATGGAGACCCGTCCAATTCCGGAATGCCGGAATCGTCACTGTGTTTTTCAGGAAAAACCGGTGGCCCGCATATTTGATCAGATCATTTATCCTTCCGCCATCGTCCCTTCGCAGGAAATACTTTCCAGAAACCGTGCCCAGATGACAGAAGTTGAATTTAATCACTGGAACGAAGAATTTCAAATCCGTACCCTTGAGTATTTAATTTTTTCAGAAGCACAAAACCATTTATTGGAAGAGGCTGGACTGAAACCGACAGAAAGTGAAATCCAGGCGTTTATCGATTTCAGCACAAAAAAAGAGAAAGAACGTTTGGGAGAACTCGAATCCCAACGTAAAGATCTTCTACGTCAGTTGCAGGCGGACGATCTCACGGAGAACAAAAAAAACATGCTGATGGAATATCTGAACGTGACAAATCAGTTAATCAGTGATGAACTGACTCGCACAGAAGAAGAAAAAGCTCATCCGAATTTTACTCAAATCAAGCAGAAATCCATGCAAAATGTAGCGGCGCTGACTGTAACGTCCTGGAAATTTAATAAAGCTCTTTATGAAAAGTATGGGGGGCGGGTGATTTTCCAGCAGGCCGGTTGTGAGCCGGTTGACGCGTACAAAAAATGGCTGGAGGAGCATCTTCAAGCGACGACGATTGAAATCTCAGATCCGGCGTTTGGTCACGTATTTGATCGTTTGTTCCATTATTTTGAGATGCCGCATACATATATAGAAAAAGAGAGCGCGGACAAATATTTTGCCCGATCCTGGTGGGATCCGGCATTCGAGCCGTTGTGATTCGAGGCGTTTGTAAACAGATATAATTTTCTCGCCTTGATTTCTCGCGGTCGGATGTGTATAATTCAAACATTCATAAGCAGTTAAGATTCAAGTATTAATTATTCAGCAGCGGTTTAATTAGAAAATTAGGAGGGATGTTATGCGAAGGATTAACCAATATGGGGCCGCCGTTCTGGCTTTATTTTTTGGAAAGGTATGTACGGCCCATGCTGGCGAAGCGGATTTATTGATTCCGGATCTGACGCAGGTTAAGTTTGTAGGCGGGTTGGACGGAAAGACCATTTTAACGTGGGGGATCCTTATCTGCATCATGGGATTTCTATTCGGGATTTTCCAGTTTTTAAATATCAAAAAAATGGACGTCCACAGTTCCATGGAAGAAATCTCCCAGTTGATCTATGAAACATGTAAAATATATCTTTTGGCCCAGGGAAAATTTATTCTGATGCTGGAAGTTCTGGTCGGCATCATCATTGTTCTCTATTTCGGCTGGCTGCAGCATTATGATGCCCTTAAAATCAGTATGATCCTCATTTGCAGTCTGATCGGGATTATCGGGAGTTATTCCGTGGCATGGTTTGGGATGCGGATCAATACCTTGGCCAATTCCCGTTGTGCGTTCGCTAGTTTGAAGGGGAAACCATTCCCGGTGTATGCGATTCCGCTCCAGGCAGGCATGAGCATCGGGATGTTATTGATCAGTGTAGAGCTTTTGGTCATGTTAGCAATACTACTTTTTATTCCGGGCAGTTATGCCGGACCGTGTTTTATCGGTTTCGCGATCGGGGAATCCCTGGGGGCATCTGTATTGCGCATTGCCGGTGGAATTTTTACAAAAATTGCCGATATCGGTTCGGACCTGATGAAGATTGTCTTTAATATCAAAGAAGACGATGCCCGCAATCCGGGTGTTATTGCGGATTGTGTTGGTGACAACGCAGGTGATTCAGTCGGCCCGACTGCGGACGGGTTTGAAACCTATGGTGTCACCGGGGTCGCGCTTATTTCATTTATCCTCCTGGCGGTTAAGGATCCGGTCCTTCAAGTTCAATTATTGGTGTGGATTTTTGTCATGCGTCTGGTGATGGTACTGGCCAGTGCGATTTCCTACTGGATTAACGACGCCTGGGCTAAAAAACGTTATCTCAATCAACTCAAAATGAATTTTGAAACGCCTTTGATATCGCTGGTTTGGATTACTTCATTTGTATCGATTCTTATGACCTTTGCGGCGTCTTATATTTTGATTCATGATCTCGGGGATGGCACGATTTGGTGGAAACTGGCGGCGATCATTACGTGCGGCACGATCGCCGGGGCTGTCATCCCGGAACTGGTCAAAATTTTCACATCGGTTGAATCCAAATATGTTGAACATATTCTGCATTCATCCAGGAAAGGGGGCGCATCTTTGAATATCCTGGCGGGTCTGACGGCCGGCAATTTCAGCGCGTACTGGATGGGTATGGTTATTTTGTTTTTAATGGGAATGGCTTATGGGTTTGGATCAATGGGGCTGGATGTTTATATGGTCGCGCCGTCCATTTTTGCATTCGGGTTGGTTGCGTTTGGGTTTCTCGGAATGGGCCCTGTGACCATCGCCGTTGATTCTTACGGCCCGGTGGCGGATAACGCGCAATCCATTTATGAATTGTCGATCATTGAAAAAATTCCTAATATTAAGGAACAGATTGAAAAAGAATACGGGTTTAAACCGGATTTCGAAAACGCGAAATATTTTCTCGAAGCGAACGATGGGGCAGGCAACACATTCAAAGCAACGGCCAAGCCGGTATTAATCGGAACTGCGGTCGTTGGAGCGACGACCATGATTTTTTCGATTATCATGATTCTTACCCACGGTCTCACCATAAATATTGATAAACTGTCAATCCTGCATCCGCCGTTTTTCCTCGGGTTATTAGCGGGGGGCTCAATGATTTATTGGTTTACCGGTGCTTCCCTGCATGCGGTCAGCGCGGGGGCTTATCATGCCGTTGATTTTATCCAGGCCAATATGAAACTGGAGGGAGGCCATAAGGCCTCTGTGGAGGACAGCAAAAAGGTCGTTGATATATGTACCCGTTTTGCCCAGCAGGGGATGATCAACCTTTTTTTAAGCATATTTTTCAGCACGCTCGCGTTTGCATTCCTTGATTCCTATTTTTTTATCGGTTATCTTGTTTCAATCGCCCTTTTCGGATTATTCCAGGCGATCTTTATGGCCAACGCGGGCGGGGCCTGGGATAATACAAAAAAGTTAGTTGAAGTCGATTTAAAAGAGAAGGGCACGATGTTGCATGCCGCCACCGTTGTTGGAGACACGGTGGGGGATCCGTTCAAGGACACTTCATCCGTATCGATTAACCCGGTGATCAAATTCACAACCCTATTCGGTCTGCTGGCGATTGAAATCGCCATCGAATTAAGCCGGAGTATGTCTTTGATTCTAGCCTGTATATTTCTGGCGGTTGCGTTAGTATTTATTTTTAAATCGTTTGACGATATGCGTACTTGTGATGTGAAATAATTCATCGGTTTCTGTCAGGAGAACTGGCATGAATTGTTTTTCCAAAATTCCGCTTTTTTTGTTTCATTTTTTGTGGGTTGCCCGCATGGCTTTTGCCAATTTTTTCACGAACATCTCCGGATTTTTTAATTTTTCTTTACAACCTTTAGCGTTGTTGTTTGGATTGTTGATTCTAACAGCCGGCTGTGCCTCCGGCCCGTACATGCGAAGTGATGTTTTTCTGGACCATCAGATGGTTAAATCGATTTATATCATGCCGGTTGTCACCGAAGTAACGATTGACTCCGGCCTGAAAATCACAGCCTCCGACCTGCGTGAACGATTAATGGATACAAAAATCAGGATCAGTGTCTTGCTGAAAGACGAATTGTCCAAGCGGGGATACGGGGTTAAAGCCTATGAAAAGGAATTCTCAGCCTTAGACAGTAACGTTGCCGAAGATCAACTGGTAAAATCCGCTGTTCAGGAATTCCTGCATCCATCCGGTTCGATAAACCAAACCAACGACGCCGGTGCGGCGATTGTGCAGTCACTGATTGAAAGCATCTTCGCGTCGGGAAATATGACGGTAACCGATAAACACGGGAAAAAAATTGAATTGCTGCAGCCAGCGGTTCAATCGTCCGGGCCTAAAGAGCCGGATCCTCTGATTACCAAAACGCTCGAGGCCAGAAGTCTGATTCCACCGGACGTGGATACCGTCATGTATATCTATATCAAGAGTTATATCGCCAAACGCGGACTGTTTTATTCGATTACCGAAAATAGTTTTGCTGATGTTGAAATTAAAATGATCAGCCTTCCCAAAGGAGAAATTATATTTTCGGACAAAGAAGGTGAAGTCAAGACTGATATCCTGGACTGGAAATCTTTTAAAGACAATATTGCCAATATCCTCGCCCGTATACCCGTAAAATTATAATTTGGGAAAATCAATTCATCAAATAAAACAATGTTCAGCTCAATTTCAATTGAATTAACAATTTTTATTGCTTCTGCGTTATTGCTGCTGAGTATATTTGCCAGCAAAATATCAGACCGGTTTGGTGTGCCGGCCTTATTTATTTTTTTAGTCCTGGGTATGCTGGCCGGATCGGAAGGGCTGGGCGGAATTTATTTTGATGATCCGTGGCTGGCAAAATTTATCGGTATCACGGCATTGATCTTTATTCTTTTTTCCGGCGGTTTGGAAACGAAATGGACGGACGTCCGCCCGGTGTTGTGGTCGGGGATCTGTCTGGCGACTGTAGGGGTTGCCCTCACGGCCATCCTGATTGCCTGTTTTTCGATGTTGGTTTTGAAATTTAATTTCCTTCAAGGGATGCTTCTGGGGGCGATCATTTCTTCAACCGACACCGCATCGGTCCTGGGTATCCTGCGTTCAAAGGGAATTAATTTGAAAACCCGTCTCCGATCATTGCTGGAATTGGAATCGGGCAGTAACGACCCGATGGCCGTATTTTTGACGCTCGGGATGATCCGGTTAATTGCGGAGCCGGGATTTACGTTTTACCGCTTGATCCCACAATTTTTTCTCGAAGTTGTGATCGGTGTGGGCATGGCGGTTCTCATGAGTAAATTATTTTTGCTTATTATTAATAACTTTCGTTTCGCGTATGAAGGATTATATCCGGTGATGACTCTGGCGTTTGCGCCGCTGATTTACGCGGTGACAACGATGGCCAAAGGCAACGGGTTTCTGGCTGTTTATTTGGCCGCATTAATTCTTGGGAATAAGGATTTTCTCCACAAGAAATCATTGATTCATTTTCACAGCGGGATCAGCTGGCTGATGCAGATCTTTATGTTTCTTATCTTGGGGTTATTGGTCTATCCTTCGAGAATGATCCCCATTAGCGGCCAAGGGTTGATGTTGTCCGTTTTCCTTATCTTGGTGGCGCGCCCTGTGAGTGTTTTTATTACGCTGGCCTTCAGTCCGTTGAAAGTCAATGAAAAGTTCATGTTGTCCTGGGTGGGGTTACGGGGAGCTGTGCCGATTATCCTCGCGACATTCCCGTTGCTGGCCAACCTGCCGAGCTCCCAAATCATTTTCAATATTGTTTTCTTTATTGTGTTGACATCGATTTTTCTGCAAGGCACATCTATCCCGTATATTTCTAGATTATTAAAGGTAGAAATTCCGCCCAGTCAGGTTCAGGCTTTTCCGATCGAATTTGAGAAAAAAGAGGGGATTGATGCCAATCTTGAAGAAATCATCATCCCTTATAATGCCGCCGTTATTGGAAAACGCTTGTTTGAGATCGGCATCCCGGAAGAATGTCTGGTCGTCCTGGTTTGCCGGGACGGTAAATTTTATATCCCCAACGGGGCAACGTTTCTTGAGGGAGGCGATGTTCTGCAAGTTCTCGGGAATGACACCACTCTGCGATTACTGCAAAAAATTATTCAGGCTAAATAACGGATTAGGGATTTAAGACTTGACTTTTGTGAGTGTTTCCTTATAATGCAGTAAATCTATCGGATTAGTAGATAATATGATTTCAAAAAAGACAAAATACGGCCTTCAGGCCATGATTTATTTAAGTGAACATTATTTAAATGGGCCGGCCCTTATTGCGGACATATCCAAAAGTAAGGGAATTCCCAAAAAATTTCTTGAAGCTATTTTGCTGGAATTACGTAAAACAGGCGTTTTAACCAGTAAAATCGGAAAAGGCGGGGGGTATCGTTTAAGTAAATCTCCCCGGGAAATTACGTTGGGAGAAATTATCCGTGTCCTGGAAGGTCCGTTAGCCCCGGTGGGGTGTGTCAGCCAGACGGCGTATCAGCGCTGCGCTGAATGTGTGGATGAGAAAAGCTGCGGAATCCGGTTTGTGATGAAAGAAGTCCGGGATGCCCTGGCTGATATCCTGGATAATAAAAGTTTTGCCGATTTAATGTCCGAAGTCGTTCAGGCCCAGCAAAAAAACACAATGAATTTTATCATTTGAGACTTTTATGAAAAATTACAAATTTATTATGGTCTTAATCCTTGCGGCGGGGATCAGTTGTTCAAAAATGGGTGGGACGCTGCGCCTCTTAAATGTTTCGTACGATCCGACCCGGGAATTTTATGAGGAGTTTAACCAGACGTTTCGAACGTATTGGAAAGATAAGACAGGCCAGACCGTGGTAATTAATCAATCCCACGGCGGAAGCGGCAAACAGGCACGGTCTGTCATTGACGGCCTGGAAGCGGATGTCGTCACACTCGCGTTGTCTTATGATATCGATTCCATCGCCGAGAAATCCGGATTTATCCCGGAAAGCTGGCAGACCCGGTTACCTTATAACAGCGCACCGTATACCTCAACGATTGTTTTCCTGGTGCGCAAAGGAAACCCGAAAAAGATTAAAGATTGGGAAGATCTGGTCCGACCCGGTTTGACCGTTATTACACCCAATCCAAAGACATCAGGAGGCGCCCGCTGGAATTATATGGCAGCCTGGGGTTATGCCTGGCTGCGATGGGATCATGATGACAACGAAGCAAAGGCCTTTGTAAAAGCCATCTATAAAAATGTTCCGATCCTGGATTCGGGCGCCCGCGGATCAATGACGACATTTATCGAACGGGGAATAGGGGATGTCTTGATTTCCTGGGAAAATGAGGCTTATCTGGCCGTGACGGAATTGGGGCCGGATAAATTTGAAATCGTCACACCGTCCACGAGCATTTTGGCGGAACCGCCGGTCACTTTAGTCGACCGGAATGTCGAACGCCACAAAACCCGTGAGATTGCAGGAGAATATTTGGCTTATCTTTATTCGGACACCGCGCAAGAAATTGCGGCCCGGCATTATTACCGCCCCAGGTCTCTGTCGGTAACCGAAAAATATGCGGACCGTTTCTCACCGATTGTTTTTTTCACGATTGAAGAAATCGCGGGAGGTTGGGCCAAGGCTCAGGCGATCCATTTTGCCGATAAGGGAATATTTGATCAGATTTACCAGGAATAACATCTGCCTGCCATCGGAGAGAAACCCGTATGATTAAAATTTTACGAAAGAAAACGACACTGCCCGGATTTAACCTGGCGTTTGGGTATACTTTGTTTTATTTAGGGTTGATCGTATTGCTCCCGTTGTCCATGTTATTCATCAAGTCATCGACGATTGGCCTGAGCGGCATTTGGGATGTTGTAACCGCGCCCCGAACATTGGCTGCTTACCGCTTGAGTTTCGGGGCCAGTTTTGTTGCCGGATTGGTCAATATGGTCTTTGGTTTCCTGATTGCCTGGGTTCTGGTCCGTTACCACTTTCCCGGGAAAAAGATATTTGACGCCCTGGTTGATTTTCCTTTTGCCTTGCCCACGGCGGTAACCGGGATTACGCTGGCCTCTTTGTATGCGCAAAACGGATTGATTGGACAACATTTGTACGCGTGGGGCATTCAATCCGCGTACAGCCCGTTCGGTATCACGATCGCCCTGATTTTTATCGGACTGCCTTTTGTGGTCCGCACGATTGAGCCTGTTTTGCAGGAATTGGACGGTGAAATCGAAGACGCAGCGGCTAGCCTGGGGGCCACCCGCTGGCAGACGTTTACCCGCATCTTGTTTCCCAATCTTATTCCGCCCTTGATCACGGGATTTACATTAGCCTTTGCCCGGGGGATCGGAGAATACGGATCGGTTATTTTTATCGCCGGGAATATGCCTAGGAAAACGGAGATTGCGCCGCTTCTCATCATGACTAAACTGGAACAGTACGATTACTCCGGCGCCACCGCCATTGCGTTAGTCATGTTGTTGGTTTCGTTCGCGTTATTGGCGTTCACCAATTATTTACAATGGATTTCTTCTAAACGAATTGGAGTCAATTAATGCCGATACGAACTGAACCGCCTGTTATCCGCTGGATATTAATCACTGTCGCCCTGACATATCTGACGTTGTTTATTGTGTTGCCGCTGGGTGCTGTTTTGATTACCGGTTTAAATAAAGGACTAGGAGTTTATTTTAGTGCCATTAACGATCCGAATACTTTATCCGCGCTGAGACTGACGGTCGTGACGGCGTTATTGGCTGTGCCGTTAAATTTGGTATTTGGTGTGGCTGCATCATGGGCGATCGCAAAATTTGACTTTTACGGAAAGAATCTTTTGATCACACTGATTGACCTTCCGTTATCCGTTTCGCCGGTCATTTCCGGATTGATTTTTGTCTTATTGTTTGGCGCTCAGGGAGCCTGGGGCCCCTGGTTCATGGAACGCGGGATTAAAATTATTTTTGCGCCGCCGGCCATTATTCTGGCGACGATTTTTGTTACGTTCCCCATGATTGCCCGTGAACTGATCCCGGTCATGAAGGTCCAGGGGACGGAAGAGGAAGAGGCCGCGTTGACCCTGGGAGCCAGCGGATGGCAGACGTTCTGGCGGATAACATTACCGAACATCAAATGGGGCCTTTTATACGGGGTCATCTTGTGCAATGCCAGGGCGATGGGTGAGTTCGGCGCGGTTTCAGTTGTCTCAGGACATATCCGGGGACAGACCAACACCCTGCCGCTGCATATCGAGATTTTGTACAATGAATACCAGTTTACCGCGGCTTTTGCCGCCGCGTCCATACTGGCCATGCTGGCGCTGGTCACATTGATCTTAAAATCGATGATTGAACATAAATATAAGGCAGAACTAAAAGCGGCCCAAAAGACGGAGATTTTTGCATGAGCATTGAAGTCCAGCAAATCAACAAAACATTCGGGACGTACAAAGCGTTGAACAATGTAAGTCTAACCGTTAACACCGGGGAACTGATCGCGTTACTGGGTCCGTCCGGATCGGGAAAGACCACACTTTTGAGGATTATTGCCGGACTAGAAACGGCGGAAAGCGGCGAAATTTTATTTCACGGCGATGATGCGAAGAATAAAAAGACAAAAGACCGGAACGTCGGTTTTGTCTTTCAGCATTATGCGTTGTTCCGGCATATGACCGTATTTCAAAATATCGCTTTTGGCCTGGAAGTTAAACCGAAAGGCATCCGGCCGGGGAAGGAAGCGATAAAAAACAAGGTGCAAGAACTTCTGAAGTTAGTGCAGTTGGACTGGGTCGCCGACCGTTATCCTTCCCAGTTATCCGGAGGACAACGTCAGCGGATTGCCTTAGCCAGGGCCTTAGCCATCGAACCGAAGGTGTTATTGCTGGATGAACCGTTTGGTTCGCTGGATGCCAGGGTGAGGAAGGAGTTGCGGCAATGGCTCAGACGGTTCCATGACGACCTGCATATTACGACCCTGTTTGTCACCCATGACCAGGAAGAGGCCCTTGAAGTGGCCGATAAAATCGTCGTTATGAATGAAGGCCGGATTGAACAAACAGGCAGCCCGGAAGAGGTGTATCATAACCCGGCCTCCGTGTTTGTCCTGAATTTTTTGGGGAATGTAAATATCTTTCATGCCCGTTCTGAAGGCGACGCGTTGCCCGGCAACTCCAAACAAAAAAAAATATATGTTCGTCCGCACCAGCTTGCTGTATCCCGATTGTCAACATCCGCCGATTCCGTTCGGGTGAGGATTGTCTTTGTCAATCCCGCGGGGTCAGTCGTCAAGATTGATGCCCGTTCTGAGGAAGGGGAAGTTTACCAGATCGAAATTTCTCAGGAAGAATTTAAAACCCTGAAGCTCGTCAAAAATGATGAAGTATTCCTGACCCCTAAAAATATTACATACAGCGAATACGACATTTAAGGAATTACTTAATGGCGAAAAATCCCCCTTCACAAGGCTCGCTGTTTGCCCTGATGCTGGCTGCCGGATTGCTTGGGTTTGCCTTTCGAAGTTTCGGCTATTGGTTCGATGGCGGAGACTATTCTGTATTTGATATCTTGAGGGGAGGTCCGCCGGAATTTAATTTACGGAGTATCGCGGCCGTGTTTTTTTATGGGTTGGCCATGTCCTGTTTGGGGCTGATGCTGGGGTTGTGGGGCTTGATGCGCCGGGGACAGAATCGTTCGAATCTGGCTTCCGGTCAATTTCGCCGGTATGGCGGGATTATGTTGCTGGCGACTCTGCTCACGCTTGGAAGTCTCTTGGGAGCCGTTTTTATTTGTATTTGGCAGTTCACTGCCAGCGTAAGATAGGTTTCCCCATATACGATTAAAATTCTATTTAATCATATAAAAACTTTTTTCTTAAATAAATTTTGATAAAATAAAATATGTTTTTTTATGGTGGACGAATCCTATGAAACCAATCATTGCCGCCGTTGCGGATCACGCCTGGGTTGAAAACGGCTGTTTATCTCTGTGCCGGACCTTTGATACCATAAACGCGCCGGCCTTCCCTTATAAGATTCCGAGGATCAGTATCGGCGTGCGCCTGCTGGTTGGACGCTCTGAATACGGTCCGCATAAATTAGCGATTCTTTTTCGGGATGCGGAAGGGAACAATCTGATCAACGCGCAAAGCGACATGAATGTCATCCCTCCCCCGAACAGTTTGCCCGAGACTTCATATTCATTTGCCGTTAATGGACAAAACATCGAATTTAAAAAGCCGGGAGATTACCAGGTGGTCCTGCTGATTGACGGTACGGAAATGGCGAATATCCCGATTTATGTCCGGCAAATTTTCAATAAGTAGGGTAAGACTGTTACCGGACAATTTTGCGCGGTCAATTTTACGGTTAACAGGATTGAATTTGACATCCTTCCAAACAATGTTAAAATAATTTTAATTTGTTCGTAGTCACTGACAAAGCACCTTTTGTATAACGCCCAAAATTTTCAAACATTCAAACAGGATTATTTAAGACCTAATTCATTTATACGATAAGTGGTGTGGGGGGATGAGTGTTCCAGGCCATTAGTTTCTTTTTTAACTTAAAAAATTTACAGGAGAATTACGATGAAAACACAAAAAAACAGAATTAAAGATGTCACAAAAAGCAGCGTTCAAAACAAAGATCGGGGTTTATCCCAGGTAACGTATTCTAAAGAAGAACAGATCCGTCAAGTCGCCTATGAATTGTACCAGAAAAGGGGCTGCCAGAACGGAAATGAATTGGCCGACTGGCTTAAAGCGGAAGAACTTGTCAACAAACGGAAATAAACGATCTAATCAATTTTTATGACTGGAAGTACTCGAATGCGTGTCTGCATTCCGTCAAAATCCAATGAAGGTTTAAACTCGGTCGTGGATGACCGTTTCGCCAATGCGCGATATTTCGCTCTTTACGATACTGAATTGAAATATCTGCGCATGTTAAAAAACACAAAGAATCATCACCGGTACGGCAAACAACATCTGCAGAATATGTTAAAAGAAAACCAGGTGGATGCCGTCATCTGCCAGATTCTCAGCGGAAAAACCCTGAAAGAAATACACCGGGCCGGGATCAAGATTTATCAGACCGATGCGACTAAGATCTCGGAAATCACCCAGCACATCGATGAACATTTGGAACAGGAAATCAAACCGGAGGACGGTATAATTCACGACGAGGAACCGGATAACGAATGAAACCTTCAAATTCCCGTGAACATTGGTCTTCCCGGGTAGGAATAATCCTGGCCGTTGCCGGATCCGCGGTTGGGTTGGGGAATTTCCTGAGGTTTCCGGCCAAGGCTGTTGAAAACGGCGGCGGGGCGTTTATGATCCCGTATCTGATTGCGCTGGTCTTTCTGGGGATCCCGCTGATGTGGATGGAGTGGACCCTGGGCCGGTACGGCGGCAACAATGATTGCGGAACACCGACCACCTTATTCCATCATATCAGCCGCAGAAAATGGGTCCGCTGGATCGGAGTGCTCGGCATCCTGGGGCCGCTGCTTATTTTTTCCTATTATGCGTACATTGAATCATGGACATTGGCGTACAGTTTTTTTTCCTTGTTCGGAAAATTAAAGTCCATTGACTCGAATACTTCCATGCAGTCCTTTCTGTCGGGATACCAGGGGCTTGAAAATAATGAGTTCTTCCAGGGCATCCACTGTGCGTATCTTTTCTTTCTGGTCACATTTTCGGTGAATATCTGGGTGCTTTATAAGGGGATCCGCGGGGGGATTGAGAAACTTTGCAATATCGCGATGCCGCTTTTATTTTTATGCGCCGTTGTGTTATTCATCCGGATTCTGACTCTGGGGATTTTCCAATCACCCCAATTTGACTGGTCTTTGAGCGACGGTTTCGGTTTTTTCTGGAACCCGCGGTTTGATTCTCTAAAATCCGCCAAAGTCTGGCTGGAGGCGGCCGGACAGATCTTTTTTACATTAAGTGTCGGAACCGGTGCGGTCTTCACCTACGCCAGTTATCTTTCCAAAAAACAGGATGTGGCCCTTTCCGGATTAACCGCCGTCAGTACAAACGCCGCGGCCGAAGTCATTCTCGGGGGAAGTATTCTCATTCCGGCAGCATTTATTTTTTTTGGTCCTCAGGAGATCCAAACGATTGTTTCCTCCGGGATCTTTAATCTCAGCTTTGTCACCATGCCGCTTGTTTTAAATCATCTGCCTTTACCGGAGCTAATGGGATTTGTTTGGTTTTTTCTGCTTTTTCTGGCCGGGGTTACATCATCAGTATCGTTGTCGCAGCCATTTATCACCTTTCTGGAAGACGAGTTTAACTGGACACGTAAAAAATCCGTCCTTGTATTTGCCGCCCTGACGTTTGCTTTATGCCAGCCGGCCATCTTCTTCCTTAAAAACGGGGCGGTTGATGAATTGGACTTTTGGGGCGGTTCATTTTGTCTCGTCGTTTTTGCGACGGTCGAGGCAATCCTTTTTGGATGGGTCTTCGGGATTGATCGGGCGTGGGAAGAATTGCATCAAGGGGCTGATCTCAATATCCCGAAGTTTTATAAATTTATTATGAAATATATCACCCCGGCGTTTCTTTTATTTATTCTGGGTATGTGGTTATGGCAGGAATGGATTCCCAACATCCTGTTTAAAAATGTTTCCGCGGAGAACCGTTGGTATGTGATCGGTGTCCGGGTTGGGATACTGTTGTTATTTTTAACTCTGGTGTTCCTGGATAAACTTTCAAAAAAGCAGCAGAAAAACACGGTGATTAAACCATGGAATTAGGCGGCTGGATTTTTTTATTAATATCGTGGGGTTCGATTTTTTGGCTGTTAGGATTTTGTCTCAGCCGGATTTTAAAGACAAAAGCACATACCGGAAGAGAAGAAGAGTAGCTGTATTATGCCCGAAGAAGACATCCTGTCCGTGATGATTGAGATTCCGAAAGGAAGCCGCAATAAATATGAATATGACCCGGTTAAAAAACTGATCAAATTTGACCGGATGTTGTTTTCTTCCGTGCATTATCCCAGTGATTACGGGTTCATCCCGGAAACACTGGCCGAGGATGGTGATCCTCTGGACGCCCTGGTTCTGATTACCGAACATACATTTCCCGGATGTTTTATCAAGTCCAGGCCTATCGGACTGTTTAAAATGGTTGATGAAGAAGGGCTGGATGATAAAATTTTATGTATCCCCATCGAAGATCCCTTGTGGAATCATATCCATGCTCTTGATGAAGTCCCTGTCCATCTGCTCAAGGAAATCGAACATTTTTTTAAAATTTACAAAGATCTTGAAGGGCATAAGACCGGCGTCAAGGGGTGGGGGGATCGGGATTCAGCCCTGGAATCCATCCGGGCATCGAAACTCCGCTATCAGAATCTAATGCGAGAATCCCGTTAATACTCATTCATACCTGACATAATGGCGGGCTGTACTGAAATGGAGAGTTTGTATCGACGGGATGGAAGGCCTTACTAGATTATTTAATTAAGCAGGAGAATATAAGTGAATAAAATAGAACCATCGGCACACAATACCTTTTATCATCCCGTAGATGACAACCGTTCATTCGCGGACTTCCTGACTTTGTCCCTCAAAGGTTTTTGCATGGGGATTGCGGACGTGATCCCGGGTATTTCCGGAGGGACCATCGCGTTTATGCTCGAAATATATGAAGATTTGATCAAGGCGATCCGTTCGTTTGACGCTGTATTCGTCCGTCTGGTTTTGCGAGGCCAGTTCCGGCAGGCCCTGGCGTCCGTGGCCTGGCGTTTTCTCGGCGCTGTTTTTTTCGGGATCGGCTGCGCGATATTATTATTCTCCCGCGTGGTTACATGGCTGTTGGCCAACCAGCCTGTTTTAACGAATGCTTTTTTTTTCGGACTGATCCTGGCTACGGTGCCGATCATTGCCAAGGCCATGAAACAATGGGACAAAGGAAAAGTTATAGCCCTAATGGTTTCCAGTGTCGGGACATATTTCTTTGTGCAATTAGTCCCGGTCAGCACCCCGGAAACATGGTGGTTTATTTTTTTCAGCGGCGCCCTGGCGATTTGCGCGATGATCCTGCCGGGGATATCAGGGGCATTTATCCTGCTTCTTTTAGGGAAATATCAGTTTATCCTTGAGGCCGTTCATCAGCGGGAGATCGGAACGATCATCATCTTTCTAAGCGGGATTGTTGTCGGAATTTTATCCTTTGTCCGTGTCCTGGAGTGGTTGTTTCGAAAATATCACGATTTAACCATAGCCATACTGACGGGGTTCGTCATTGGTTCCCTTAATAAAATCTGGCCATGGAAAAAAGTCATTCAAACATTAACGACCAGTTCTGGGAAAATAATACCGGTTCAGGAAGCTAATGTCTGGCCGGCAGCCATGGATGGACAGTTTTTCCTGGTCTTGCTTTTGGCCGGCGCGGGCTTTTTGATTGCCGTCTTGCTGCATGCCGTTCCGCAAAAACATCTTCGGAATGGATGAATGAACCGCATTCGTATCTTGACAAAAGGAACGTCTATCTATATATTGAAGCCATATAAAATAACTGAGAAGAAAATTCCTGGAGTTTTGATTCCGGCCTAAACTAATTGCCGGACTTTTTTTTGAACCGCGATCGGTTATTTGTGATCTATGCTTAATCATTTTGTATTTTTGTTTTTAGGATTATTTGGTCTGGCTTGGGGCGCTGATTGGCTGGTGCGCGGCGCCTCGAAACTCGGCCGGGCCTTCGGCATATCGCCCCTTGTCATCGGATTGACTGTCGTTGCTTTCGGAACCAGTGCTCCGGAATTGATGGTCAGTATCAATTCCGTCCTGCTTGGAAAATTTGATATTGCAACCGGGAATGTTATCGGGAGTAATATTTTCAACATCGCTTTTATTTTGGGCCTGTGCGCCATAATCGCTCCTATCAAAGTCGAACAAAAGCTCGTCCGTTTTGATGTTCCTTTCATGATCTTCATTTCTGTGCTTTTTTATCTGTTCTCGCTGGATTTAAAAATCAGCCGTATTGAAGGGGCTGTATTTTTCTGTGGTATGCTTTTTTATAACTGGATTTGTTTCAGGACCTGCCAGACGGAGGCCCCGGAGATTGTCAATGAATTTGATAAAGAATTCGGGGGAGATATCAGGGAATTACGAAAACCCGATAACATTCTGCGCGACATATTTTTTATTCTGGCCGGTTTGGCTTTGCTGGTGATCGGCGCCCAGTGGCTTGTCAGTTCTTCGGTTGAAATCGCCCGGTATTTTGGTGTCAGTGAACTGGTCATTGCCCTGACCATCGTGGCCGCCGGGACTTCTTTGCCTGAGGTGGCGACTTCGGTTGTCGCTACGATCAAAGGAGAGAGGGAGATCGCGATCGGAAATATTATCGGCAGCAATATCTCAAACATCCTGGTCATCCTGGGGATTTCCGCCCTTATCCCGTCCAAGGGTCTTCTCATCAATCCGGCTTCCATGAAACTGGACATCCCGTTTATGCTCTTTGTTATCATTTTGTGTTATCCGGTCTTCCGGTGGAAAGCCGCTATTTCCCGATGGGAAGGGCTTTTGTTTTTTTCTTTGTATCTGGGCTATACCTGTTACATAATACGGCAATCGGTTCATTAATATCTATGTTAAACCAATTACTCTTTTTGGGTTTGGGTTTGACCGTGTTGACCATCGGCGCTGATTGGCTGGTCCGCGGGGCTTCACGGCTGGCGGCCGCCATCGGGGTATCCCAGCTGGCCATCGGGTTAACAATCGTCGCGTACGGAACAAGCGCGCCTGAACTGGTTGTAAATATAAATTCGGCGTTACTTGAAAAATTCGATATCGCAATCGGTAACGTGGTCGGCAGTAATATTTTCAACGTGCTTTTTATTTTAGGTTTATGCGCACTCATCGCTCCGCTCAAAGTGGATCAAAAATTGATCAAACTGGATACGCCGATCATGGTGACCGTTTCAGGTCTGTTTTATCTGGCGGCCCTGGATTATAAAATATCCCGATTTGAAGGCGTGATTTTTCTTCTGGGAGTCATCCTATATACATGGTTTTGTTTTTGGTACAGCAAAAGAGAATACCAAGAAATCAAAAATGAATCGGAAAGAATTTCTCTTGCAGGTCTTTCAGAAAAAAACAAGGCGAACCATGTTCTGCAGGACCTGCTTTTTATCGGTGCCGGATTGCTCCTGTTAATTGTGGGGTCAAAATGGCTGGTAAATTCATCGATCGGTATCGCACGGTATTTCGGTGTCAGTGAATTGGTGATCGCACTCACGATTGTGGCCGCCGGAACATCATTGCCGGAAGTCGCGACTTCAGTGGTCGCCACGCTTAAAGGAGAACGGGATATCGCGATCGGTAATGTTGTTGGAAGCAATATTTATAATATTCTGGCGATCCTGGGGGTGACGGCGCTTATCCCCCGGGGAGGCTTACAAATCAACCCGGCATCCATGGCGGTGGACATCCCGTTTATGGTCTTGATCGCCGTACTCTGTTATCCGGTTTTCCGGACAAAATACAGCATTTCCCGATGGGAAGGGATGATGTTTTTTTCAATGTATCTTGGATACACCATCTATCTGATCCGGCATAACCAGTAACGATTGCTATTGAATTCATAACAAAGGAGGTTTTTTTCCGCAGATAAAAACAGTTGAATAATTTTCTGGTCCATGAAAATATATGTACAATCCAGTGATCAAATGCAATTGAATCAGTTATTACAAGGAGGGATAAATGGACATGATCAATAGTGGAGATACCGCGTGGGTTTTGATATCCACCGCTCTCGTCATGCTGATGACACCCGGCCTGGCTTTTTTCTACGGCGGGCTGGTCAGACGCAAAAACATTCTGGGCATCCTGATGCAATGTTTTGCTGCCCTGTGCGTGATTACCCTGCAGTGGGTCCTTATCGGTTACAGCCTGTCGTTTAAACCCGGGAATCCTTTTATCGGGGATTTAAGCTGGTTTGGTTTAAACGGAGTCGGACTTGAACCGAATCCGGATTATGCGGCGACTATTCCACATCAATTATTTATGATCTTTCAGATGATGTTTGCCATCATTACTCCGGCACTGATCATTGGTGCTTTTGCTGAAAGGATGAAATTCGCATCATTTTTAGTTTTTATTGTTTTATGGGCTACGTTTGTTTATGACCCTGTCTGCCATATGGTGTGGGCTGTGGGGGGATTTATACGGGATATGGGTGCGCTGGATTATGCCGGCGGAACCGTTGTCCATATTACGGCAGGTATTGCTGCGTTGGTATCGGCGATTGTCCTTGGTAAAAGAACGGGATATGAGAAAAAACCCATGGCTTTACACAATATTCCGTTCGCGGTATTAGGAACGGCGTTATTATGGTTCGGTTGGTTTGGATTTAATGCAGGAAGTGCATTAGGGGCTGGAGCCGTTGCGACAAACGCCTTTGTCACGACCCATATTGCCGCAGCTAGTGCAGGTTTAAGCTGGGCAATGATTGAATGGATCAAAAGCGGTAAGCCAACAACGCTCGGTATCGTTACCGGGGCTGTTGCTGGACTGGTCGCCATAACGCCAGCAGCGGGTTTTGTCACAGTTACCGGAGCCATTTTCATCGGATTATCCGTCAGCCTAGTGTGTTTTATTGCCGTCAGTTTTGTAAAAACTAAATTCGGGTATGATGATGCCCTTGATGCATTTGGTGTCCATGGCGTCGGTGGCATTTGGGGTGCATTAATGACCGGACTATTTGCCACGACATCTGTCAATTCTGCGGGTGCAGATGGTCTTTTCTACGGTAATCCCGCCCTCTTAATGAAACAGTTGATCGCAGTCGTGATCACAATAATTTATTCTTTTATCGTGACATTTGTCATTATGAAAGTCGTTGATTCCATTTTCGGATTGAGGGTTAGCCAAGAAGATGAGGCCATCGGTCTTGATTTAAGCCAGCACCATGAACGCGCTTACACAATCTTAGACTAAAGGAAAGGACCTATACCTATGAAATTAATTACCGCCATTATACAGCCGCATAAATTGGAAGATGTTAAAAAAGAACTTTATGAACAGGAAGTGAATCTGATTACCGTGAGTGAATGCATCGGCCATGGAAAACAGAAAGGCGTGGATGAATTCTATCGCGGGGTCAAGGAAACGGGGAACCTGTTGCGTAAAATCCGGATCGACATCGCAGTGAATGAAGACTTCGTGGACCGGACCGTCAAGGCGATCGTCAAAGGGGCCTACAGCGGAAAAATCGGTGACGGAAAGATTTTTGTGACCAACCTTGAACGCTGTGTCCGCATCCGGACCAGTGAAGAGGGCTCCAAAGCCATCGGATAAATGTAGACATCCGGGTGGAGAGGTCGAATAATCTTTTCACCCGGATGAACACACGATCGCCGCATTTTTCCCAACAAATATGTGTACAACCGCCCCGATTGTTATTAAAATCATGAACCATGAATATTATTGATATTATAATTTTAGGAATTGTTGAAGGCATTACCGAGTTCTTACCGGTTTCGTCCACCGGACATCTGATCCTCACCGCAAAGTACCTTGGGTACACCCAGACCGGATTCTTGAAGAGTTTTGAAATTTTCATCCAGCTCGGCGCGATTCTGGCGGTGGTTGTTTTGTACGGACGGACACTACTGCGGAAAAAAGAGGTGTGGACCCGGATCATGGCGGCGTTTGTGCCGACCGCAGTCATCGGCTTTCTGCTGTATAAACTGGTTAAAAATTATTTATTTGAAAGCCATATGCTGATCGCCTGGTCCCTTTTCTGGGGGGGTCTCGTTATCATTATCTTTGATCTGTTCCATAAAGACAAAAAATCCCGTATTGAAGACATTGAACAAATTCCTTACAAGACAGCGGTTATTATCGGTCTTTTCCAGACCATTGCCATTATCCCGGGCGTTTCCCGGTCGGCCGCCAGCATCATCGGTGGATTGACCATGGGGATCAAGCGTAAAACCGTGGTTGAATTTTCATTTTTGCTAGCCGTCCCGACCATTTTGGCCGCGACCTGCTATGACTTGCTCAAAAGTTCGGGGGATATAAACCCGGACCAGTTTGGGTATTTTGCCCTGGGATTTTTAGTCTCGTTTGTCGTTGCTTTATTCAGTATTAAATTTCTGCTGCAGTTTATCAAACGCTTCAATTTTATCCCTTTCGGGATTTACCGTATTCTCCTGTTTGCCCTTATCCTCTCAACCAACGGCTGTCTCAAAGAGAACGGACCGGATTATAACAAATTCACCCGGGTCGGAGATTTTTTCGGGGCTTACGTCAAGATTGACGTCTGTGAGAACGAAGACCGGAAAGAAACGGTTGAACAGGCCTTGGATGAGATCTGGGACAGGTTTGCGGATATTCACTGGCGGCTGAGTGTCTACGATCCGAACAGCGACCTCAACAGAATTAACAAGAATGGTTATACCGAAAATGTGAAGGTGGGCGAAGATACTTATCAGCTGATTAAAAATTCAATGGAATATCATGAGATATCCAAAGGCGTTTTTGATATTACGATTTACCCGTTGATCAAACTTTGGAAAGAGAACGAAAAGAAAAATACGATTCCAACTCCGGAGGAACTAAAAGCCGTCAAAGAACAGTTGGGGATACAGCAGATCCAGCTGCTTTCCGGGAACCGGATTCATTTGCTTAAGGAAGGGCTAAAACTGAATATCGATAGTATCGGGGACGGATTCGCGGCTGATGAAGCGGCCCGGATTTTGCGGGAATATGGCATCCGGAATTTCCTGGTTGACGCCTCGGGTGAACTTTATGCGGGAGGAATAAACTGCAAGGGGCAGCCCTGGCATGTCGGAGTCCGCGATCCGCAGGACACAACCCGTTTAATCGATGTTGTTGAAGCAGCCGATATTTCCGTGTCAACATCCGGAAACTATGAGCGGTTTTATACGATTCAGGGAAAACAATGGTCGCATATTATCAATCCGATCACCGGGTATCCGTCAGACCAGATTTTGAGCGCCACGGTGATCAGCCCCAATACCGAATTTTCCGACTTTTGGTCAACGGCTTTATGTATTCTTGAACCGGACCAGGGCGCCAGCCTGACCGACGCGTTAGGGGAAGGGTATGCCAGCCTGGTCATTGTCCGGGAAAGCGATGGCGGAACCAGGCAGGTTAAAAGCCAGAATTACGACCGGTTCAGCGTCAAACCGTCTTTATAAGGAAATCGCCCGATTTGTCTCGTTTTAAATTTTCTGGATAAGTGGTTGCAATAGAATCAGGATATAGGTATAATTTCAAATAACTCAGTTTTTATGACATTGGGTATCTTTAATTGAAAAGATACCCTTTTTTATTTTCTAATGAAAGGATCGTTTTTATGCATAAAAAATTCATTTTAACCGCCATCATCCTTATGTTAGCGGCCGGTCCGGCGTTTTCCGGTTGTCCCATGTGCGGCGGCAGTGAAGGGAAAACTGTTCAGCCTGAAAAGAAGGCGGACAAGACCTCGAAAAAAGTCAAACAAATGACAAAAAGCCTTGCTTTAACGGAACAGCAGGCGCTTCAATTGGAAGCGCTAATGCGGGAAAAAATGGATAAGAAAAAGGCCGTCCATGAAGAAGCTGAAAAAAAGATGGAACTGATCCGCAAAGAATACCAGGACAAACTGAAAACAGTCTTGACTCCCGAACAACTCGAAAAATACAATGCCCGGAAAGATAAACACGGGAAAAAAGACCGAAACCATAAAAAACACAAACATGACTAAGTTGAATTTGAGTATATCCCGTTTTTTTGAACGGAATACAGGTGCTGCATGAAGATATCATTACGAAAATTTCGTTACGGTATTCCCTTAATCATCAAGGATCCTTCCAAGGCGATGATGGGGGTTTACTGTTTTATTGTTTTGGCCGGATTTATACTGCTCAGTTGTCCGTGGTTTCAAAAACAGCCCATACTTTTTATCGACAATTTGTTTACGGCCACATCTGCCCTGACCACAACCGGGTTGACCACCATCAGTGTTGCGGATAATTATAATTTTGGCGGACAACTGCTGGTCTTACTGATGATTCAGATCGGCGGACTGCACTACATGTCGTTCGGTTCCCTCATCATGCTAACCAGGCGCAAGAAATTTACCAAATACCATGAAAACCTGATTAAAAGCGACTTCGGACTTCCGGATGATTTTAATATTTACCTGTTTTTACGTTCGGTTCTGGTTTTCTCCCTAATTGTTGAAGCGGTCGGGGCCGTTTTTCTCTATTTTATTTTCTCCAGTCTGAAGGTGGCCAACCCGCTTTGGAACGCAATTTTTCACAGCATTTCCGCATTTTGCACAGCCGGGTTCAGCCTATTTAATACGAGTCTTGAACAATTTGTCGGGCATCCGATGCTGAATATTGTTATGTTTGTTCTGTGTTTTTTGGGGGCCGTTGGGTTTATCGTCGTGACGGACTTTTGGCAGATGTGGACCGGAAAACAGAAGTCCGTCACTTTTACGACCAAAATAATTTTGTATTTCACCACGCTGGTGATCGCCGGGGGGACGCTTTTGCTTTTTATGACTAATTCATTTCCGGAGGACATATCTCTGGCTGAACGGGCCTGGGTGTCCTTATTTCAGGCCATGAGCGCTTTAACCACAGTCGGCTTTAATACATACCCGATTTCACTGATGTCCCACGGTTCCCTGTATCTATTATTAATCCTTATTTTTGTCGGGGCGTCACCGGCCGGTACAGGCGGCGGGGTCAAGTCCACCACGATTGTTGCTGTCCTGGCCCAGATGGTCAGTACATTGAGAGGCAAGGTTAATGTGACCCTCATGGGATATCAAATCCCTCAATATCGCTTAAGGCTGGCCAGCGCCAGTTTCACTTTTTACACGGTAATCCTTGTGTTCGGGATATACCTGCTTAACCTCGTAGAAAACCAATCGATGTTTGCACTGATATTCGAATCGGCATCGGCCCTGGGGACAGTCGGGTTGAGTATGGGCATAACCAGCAGCTTGACATTTGCCGGGAAAATGATTATTATTTTTCTCATGATGTTAGGGCGTATCGGACCGCTATCCATCGGACTGGCATTTTTTGCGGAGAAGGACGGAATAGATGATCTGGGCTGGCAGGAAGACATCGCGCTCTAATCTGCTTGGTCGTCGTCAGAAATAGATCCGACCGGAAATGTAATCAATCGGATTTTCATGATCCTCACCCGAAAATCTCTATATAAATCCTTTTGAACCAAGAAAATAGATTATAATGGATTTCAAATCGGCAGCCTGAGTCACACGATAGTGATTTCACTAACCTTTATTTAAATGTCAGGACTATGAATATGAAAAAATCAATGGATCAGCATAATTTGGATCTAGAAGCGATCGGGATACACAGCACTGAGGAGATTTATTATAATCTCTCTTATGACGAATTATTTAAACACGAGACGAATCCTGCGCTGGAAGGATTTGAAAAAGGGATTGTTTCTGAACTTGGGGCTGTCGCGGTGGACACCGGAAAATTTACCGGACGTTCACCGAAAGATAAATATATTGTTGAGGATGAAACAACGAAAAATACGGTCTGGTGGGCGACCGGTGAACCATCCGGGTCGGATAATAAACGTCTTACTCCGCAGGCCTGGAAGCACCTTAAGGAAATCTCCTGCCGCCAGTTAAGCGAAAAGAAATTATATGTTATGGATGGGTTCTGCGGGACAAACGCCGATACACGCATGAGCGTCCGGCTGGTCACCGAGATTGCCTGGATGGCGCATTTCTTTAAAAATATGTTTATCCGCCCGACCGAAAAAGAACTTCTGGATTTTAAACCGGACTGGACGATCCTCAACGCCTGCAAGACCTCCTGCAAAGACTTTGAAAAATACGGCCTGCGCTCAGAAGTATTCGGGGCCTTTAATATCAAGGAACGGATGACCTGTATCGGAGGGACCTGGTACGGCGGAGAAATCAAAAAGGGGATTTTTTCCATCATGAACTATTTCCTCCCGCTTAAAGGCATCGGGGCCTTTCATTGTTCGGCTAATAAAGGGAAATCCGGGGACACCGCCCTGTTCTTCGGCTTGTCCGGAACGGGAAAGACGAGCCTTTCGACCGATCCGAAACGTCAGCTGATCGGGGATGATGAACATGGCTGGGACAAAGAAGGGGTTTTTAACTTTGAAGGCGGCTGTTATGCCAAATGCATCAATCTTACCGTCCAGAAGGAACCGGAAATTTACGCCGCCATCAAACGGGACGCTCTTCTCGAAAATGTTGAAATTGATAACAAGGGAAAACTTGATTTTACGTCATCCCGAAAAACCGAGAACAGCCGGGTTTCGTATCCGATTGATCACATACAAAATATTGTCAAGCCCGTTTCAAAAGGCGGGCATCCGAAAAATATCATCTTTTTAACCTGCGACGCGTTTGGGGTTCTTCCTCCGGTCGCGAAATTGACAAAAGAACAGGCCATGTACCATTATCTCAGCGGTTACACGGCCAAGGTCGCCGGGACAGAACTCGGCGTTACAGAACCGCAGGCTACTTTTTCCGCCTGCTTCGGCAAAGCCTTCCTATTACTCCATCCGACGAAATATGCGGAAATCCTGGCCCAAAAGATGGAAGAACACAAATCGAACGCCTACCTGATTAATACCGGGTGGGTCTGCGGGCAATATGGTATCGGTCACCGGATCCCGATTATTGACAACCGAGTTACCATTGATGCGATTCTGAACGGATCGCTGGAGAAGGCCGAGTATCAAACACTGGCAGTCCATAATTTGAGCATTCCGAAGAATCTTCCGGGTTTGCAGTCAAAATTGGATCCCCGTGAGGCATGGGAAAACAAAGACGAATACGACAAAGTCTCCCGAAAATTGGCACAGATGTTCATTAATAATTTTGCCAAATTTACCGATACAGAAAAAGGGAAGTCGCTTGTATCCGCCGGTCCGCAGATTTAGTGACTTCTTGTTTTTACGGATAATCGATTGTATGGCAAGACCGTTTTGTGTATAATTCATTCACTTAAACGAAAGGGATGCCATGTCTAAATTGAAGACTTTATTCAGCAACAACCGGCAGTGGGCCGAAAAGATGCTCAAGCTGGATCCTGATTTTTTTTCAAAACTCTCCCATCTGCAAACACCCAAATATTTATGGATCGGTTGTTCCGACAGCCGGGTTCCGGCCAATGAAATAACCGGGCTGCTGCCGGGTGAATTATTTGTCCACCGCAATGTGGCAAACCTTGTTGTCCACACCGATCTTAATTGTTTGTCTGTCCTTCAATATGCGGTCGAAGTTCTAAAAGTCAATTATGTGATTGTCTGCGGACACTACGGATGCGGCGGTGTCCAGGCCGCCTTTGAGTCCACCCGGTTGGGATTGATCGACAATTGGCTGCGGCATATCCTGGATGTACAATTCAAATTTACGTCTGAATTAAAGAAAATCAAAAATAAAGAAAAGCGGATGAAACGGCTGTGTGAGCTGAACGTCCTCGAACAGGCCCGCAATGTCTGCCAGACATCAATTGTGCAGGATGCCTGGAAAAGAGGCGCTGACCTCACCGTGCATGCCTTGATCTATGACCTGCATGACGGATTGCTCAAGGGGCTGTGTTCCATGGACGCCCGTGCTCAGAAAACAAATATTTCTTAAGATATCCATAGTTTTTATTTCTCTAACACAGGAGGCCGATATGGTTTTTCATACTCACCGGATGTTTTCCGCCGTTTTATTGGCATTTATGATCATGGCAATCCGGGCAGATTTTGTCCATGCAAACAATATACCCGAAGCGATCACGAAAGGCATGAACGCGTATAAAGAGTCCGGCGCTGATGCCGCAATCCAGGGATGGCTGGCCGGAAGCCCTATGGAAGGCGACAAGGATGCGCTCAGCCAGGCCAACATCCTGCGCCAGATCGAAGGATTTTACGGAAAATATACAGGATTTGAAAGTATTAAAGAAGTTGAAATTACACCTTCAAGCCGCCTTCAGTATATACAGATTAATTATGAGAAGGGGCCGCTGTTCACATACTTCCTGACTTACAAAACAGGAGAGACGTGGGTTGTCATCAATTTTAAATTTCATACGGAACCGGACAGCATCTTTCCATCGGAAGTCGTCTTTGACAAATAACTTTATCCGGAACTATTTGTAATAAATTTATCCTCATTTTTAAATATTGTTTAATAAGGAATAAATAAAATGGTTAAAATGCAAGTGATTTATGAAGGAAATTTACGGTGCCGCTTAACCCACGGTCCGTCGGGTGATGAGATCAAGACGGATGCTCCGGTTGACAACATGGGGAAGGGCGAGGCCTTTTCTCCGACCGACCTGCTGGCCGCCTCGCTCGGTTCGTGCATGCTGACCGTCATGGGCATCGCGGCCCAGCGCCATAAGATTGATCTGACCGGAGCAACCGTTGATATTGAAAAAGAAATGGTCACCCAGCCGTTTCGACGCATCGGGAAAGTCACCGTAAAGATTAAAATGCCGAAAGGGATTGTTCCCGACCAACGAAAACTTCTGGAAGATACGGCCCTCAACTGCCCGGTCCACAAAAGCCTGCACCCGGATGTGCAAACCCCGGTCATCTTTGAATACAGTGATTAAAAAATCGATATTTTCATAGACGAATCATTCCGCACACGGCATAATCAGTATTAATCAGCTGCCTTGAACCGACTTCCATAAATAAACCAACTTTCATAAGTGTTTCGTATGACTTTACAAAGAAAGATTTTATTTCATTTGTGTCTGGTGTTTGCCGTTTTCACCCTGATGATTCTTTTTTATGTCAGGATGGAGCATCAACGGCTTAAAGAACTGTGGCAGACGGAGAAAAACAGCCACCAGGAAGTTCTGAAAAAACTCATTTCACTGAAAGGCGAAAGCCTTTACACACTCAGCTATGATTATACTTATTGGGATGAAATGGTTGAATTTGTATTAAACTATGATGAATCTTGGGCGACCGCAAACCTGGAAGCCTCTTTGGAAACTTACAAGGCCAATGTTGTTTTGGTCTATAATCTCAACGGCAGTCCCGTTTATTACACGAACAATCAGGACGTCGTGGGCGATGTCTTTCAATCAGCCATGCCGAACAATATTCCTGCGTTATTTGCGGCATCACCATTTCGGCATTTTTTTGTCCGGACAGAGGCCGGTCTGCTGGAGTTGCGCGGGGCAGCCATCCATAAAACCGATGACCAGAATCGAGAAAATGAATGTTTCGGTTATTTTTTTGCCGGACGGTTATGGGATAAATCGTTTCTGGATGAACTGTCCTTGCTGACCGGAGCAGAGATTACCTTGGCCGAAGGACCGCAAAAAACACCGGAAACGTCCTCAATTAAAACGATTTTATTGACGCATGATTTGCCGGGTTTGGATAAACAGGTCGTTGGAGAATTAATCGCTGTCGCTGAATCTCTCACGGTCCAGAGTTCCATCAGAAATTCAAAACAGGTCCTTTTCCTGTTTATTGCTTTCTCTATCTTGCTGTCAATTCTGATTATGACATTTTTGTTTCGTTGGGTCAGCCGACCGCTTCGTCAGATCGCGTTAACCCTGGAAAAAGAAGATCTGTCCGGGATTAAAAACCTTTTGGATAACAAAACCGAATTCGGCCGGCTGGCGAAACTTATTCAGCAGTTTTTCATTCAAAAAGAAACTTTGCTCAACGAAATTGCTGAACGAAAAAAAGCCGAACATCAACTGGGGGAAACACAGTTCCAGCTCCTGCAATCCGAAAAAATGGCCTCAATCGGACATCTGGCGGCGGGAGTGGCCCACGAAATTAATAATCCTGTCGGATATATCTCCAGTAATCTTGAATCTTTGGAAGAGTATGTAAAAATTTACGACGCGATTATCCAATATATCCCGGATCTGAAAGCCGCCCTGGAGGCGGGGAACACCAACCGCGTTGCCGACACCATCCTCAAGATGGAAACAGCCGCCAAAAACATTGACCTTGAATTTATCCGCACGGATCTTAATAATCTTCTGGGAGAAACAAAAAAAGGAACGGAGCGAATCAAATCAATCGTTTCTGACCTGAAGTCATTCGCAAGGACTGACGATAAAGAGAAAAAATTAACCTGTGTTGAAGACATCGTTGATGGTGTGCTCGGTATTGTTCAAAATGAAATCAAATATAAAGCCGATCTGGTTAAGGAGTATTCAAAAACGCCGGCCATCCATTGTCATCCCCAGCATCTGGGCCAAGTATTTATCAATCTTTTGGTCAACGCGGCACAGGCGATTGAGAAACATGGAACTATTACGATTAAAACCTCCAGCGACCAAGAATACATTTACGTTTCCTTTGCCGATACCGGCGCAGGGATTGCACAGGAAAATTTGAACAGGATTTTTAACCCGTTTTTTACAACCAAACCGGTCGGCAAGGGGACCGGTTTGGGGTTGAGCATCAGTTTTGATATCATTCAAAAAATCGGCGGCCAGATCAAGGTCTCCTCTGAAGTCGGCAAAGGAACGACCTTTACGGTGATGATCCCGGCAGACCGCGGCCTTGATAAAAGAAATTAATTATGTAGACTAATCCGGTGAAATCAGTCATAATCTCTTATTAATATCCTGCAGTACTTAATTCAATAAATGTATTTTGACCTCATTAATCTTGGTGAACATAGCTCCGGTCAACCCGCCGTACGATAAGGATAATCGTCAAGGGTAAAATCAACGGTATCGGCACTAATCTATGAGAAAAACCTGCAGCCCAGGCTCCGGTTTTAATAAAAATTAATTACAAATATCAATTGAAAAAAACGCACGGTCAGTTAATCGTGTCAATTTTAGAATTTCAGGTGACACTTACCGGATTAAACTTGTAATGCCCCCGGAATTCTTTCAACCAAACAAAAAGGAGAAATATGATGGTTTACAAACCAGGTGGTGGCAGCGGGTTCGGCGGGGGCGGTCCACGTGAGTGGCACAAAGCAACCTGTTCGGAGTGTAACAGTGAATGCGAAGTCCCTTTTAAACCAAGAGGCGACCGTCCGATTTACTGTAAAAATTGTTTCGCCAAACGTAAAGATTCAGGCCGTTAACGGATAAGGGGCCGATGCGGTTTTGTGTCGGCCCCTTATTTTAAACTAAAAAGGAAATGGGTATGATTGAAATCCGCGGATACGGGGCTCAAAACGCCAAAACAGACTTAAAGCTCATCACCATCAATCGTCGTGACGTCGGCAAGACCGATGTGCAAATTGAGATTCTTTATTGCGGAGTCTGTCATTCGGACATCCATCAAGTCAGGAATGAATGGCATAATACAACTTATCCGTGTGTCCCTGGACACGAGATCATCGGCCGGGTCGTCAAGACCGGCTCCAAAGTCAAAAAATTTAAATCCGGAGATATCGCCGCGGTGGGTTGCCTGGTGGATTCCTGCCGTAAGTGTCCGAGCTGTAAAGATGACCTGGAACAGCATTGCGACGACGGTCCGATCTTTACCTACAACAGTTCAGAAAAACAAACCGGAGGGATCACCTACGGCGGGTACACGCAGATGATTGTGGTGGATGAAGATTTTGTGTTGCGTGTTCCTCCCAAACTTGATCTGGCGGCGGCCGCGCCTTTACTGTGCGCGGGTATTACCACGTATTCGCCATTACGCCGCTGGGGCGTCAAAAAAGGCCAGAAGGTCGGGATTGTTGGTTTGGGCGGGCTCGGGCATATGGGCGTGAAATTCGCTAATGCCCTTGGGGCACGGGTCGTCCTGTTTACAACTTCACCCGATAAAAAGACCGATGCCAAACGGCTCGGCGCGCATGATGTTGTCATTTCCAAAAACCAGGAGGAGATGGACAAACACACGAAAAGTTTTGATTTTATCCTGGATACCGTTTCGGCGGATCATGATATCAACGTTTACCTGACGCTATTAAAGAGATCCGGTACGATGGTCCTGGTCGGGGCCCCGGAAAAACCGCTTCAGGTGGCCAGCTTCAACCTGATCATGCAACGCCGGCAATTGGCGGGATCTCTGATCGGAGGTCTTAAAGAAACCCAGGAAATGCTCGATTTCTGCGGGAAACACAAGATCGTTTGTGATATTGAAAAAATCCCTGTTCAGAAAATCAATGAAGCATACACCCGGATTCTGAAAAGTGACGTTAAATACCGTTTCGTCATTGATATGGGATCGTTATCCTTATAAAATTTCCGGATCAATTCTCCAAAATCATTCTTCATCCATTTGATTGAGTGTTAGAAATCAAGTGGATGAATTTCTCCTTCCCCGTTATTTCTTCAGCACCGATTTTTCAATTCTTACCGATATCAGATATTTTACTTAAAAGTTTTTTTTGGAAAAAAATGGAATTTAGGGGAGAAATATAAATAGATCTGTTTTAAAATAGAAATAATAAAATAAGATTAATCTTAATATTAAATATTATTCTGTAGTTTTCAATCATTCTTAAATTTTGAAAGGTTTGTTATTATTCTATCTGAGAAATTTAAAAAAACTCAAAAATGTATTTGGTTAAGTATTTTGATGGGCCTGTGGACGGCTCCGGCCGGGGCGGCCCAGGTTGTATTTAATTCAGCAGGGTCCTCTTCCTGGAGTGTACCCCAAGGTGTAACTTCGGTCAGCGTTAAAGCTTGGGGAGGAGGCGGTGGCGGCGGTGGCGGCGGGACTAACGCATCCAGTACAGGAGGGAGCGGCGGCGGGGCAGGTTTTTCAGGAGCAACGCTTGTCGTCACACCGGCGGAGTCGCTCACGATCACAGTGGGAGGCGGCGGTGGTCAAGGGGATTTTAGTACCGGCGGCTCAGGTGCAAATTCCGGAGACGGTGGCGGTGGGGGGGGCCGTTCGGGTGTAGCGCGCGGCGGGACTCAGTTACTCATTGCGCCCGGAGGCGGAGGCGGTGGAGGCGGTGATAACTCTTCAGTAACACCTGGCGGAAATGGCGGACCGGGAGGCGGTTCATCAGGGACAGCCGGCAGCGCGTCTGGCAGTTCGGGTGGCGGTGGCGGCGGAACAACGGTGGCCGGCGGGGCCGCAGGCACAGGTGGAAATAATACAGGCACGGCCGGGGCAGCCTTGAGCGGTGGCGCCGGGGCCGACGGTCGAAGCGGACAGGGAGCGGATGGTTCGAAGGGAAACGGCGGTACGATTGGAGGCGCCTCCGGTGGTAACGGTGACGCAAACGCGAATGGTTATGGCGGAGGAGGCGGAGGTGGAGCAGGAAGGTTTGGCGGTGGCGGCGGAAGCGGTTCGTTGGCGAGTAATGCCGGCGGTGGCGGCGGTGGCGGCGGTTCTTCCTTATTAACCGGGTCTTCAACATCAACAACAGCCGGTTCAGGAACATCGGCAGGTAATAACGGCGACGCGGATTATGCCGGCAGTGCCGGGCAGGGCGGAACCGGCGGAGCGTCATCGTCTTCCGGAACCTCCGGAAATCCGGGGCGTTTAGTTATCTCCTATACATCGGCGGATATTTCCGGGACATCGGATTTAGCGGATGGAACTTTGGTTAAGATCGCGGTTAACGGGGTCCGCTTTACGGCGTTAACCGGAACGGTCTCAGCCGGGGCCTGGACGATCGCAGATGTTCCGATCACATCCAATGAGGTTATTACCGTTTGGGCGGAAGACGGCGACGGGGATATAGCCACGGCCGATGAAGCAACGGCCGTTACACAGTATGACGGCTCCGGAAATATCACCGGTATGGTTTTAAACCGCCATGTCTTGTCCATCGGCAGCACGGACAACCAGAATCTGAGCGTCACGGAAATCGGACTTTATGGTAACAGCAATGATGAAGATGTCCTGCACAGTGTTCTTTTCAGCGGGACAGTACTGATTGTCGATGCGGGAAACAGTTATTCGGATGAACAAATAAGAATTTTATCCGGTAATACGGTGACGGTGAGTTCACCGGAAGGTGTGCGCACGCATCATGCCGATCTGGATGGAACACTCACGATTACCGGGACAATGGATTTAACAGGGAACTGGGATTCTACAGGAGGTTCCCTAAACGCCGGCACCGGGACGATCACATTTAACGGGACAAGCGATCAGACGATCACCAGCGATACAGAATCGTTTTATAATATTCTGTTGAATAATACCGGGTCATCCGGAAATGATGACATTATTTTGTCTGATGCCCTGGACATCAACGGAACGCTGACGATTACAGACGGTAATCTTGATTCGGGAACCAATAACGTCAACATAAATCTCGCGGGAAACTGGCTGATGGGCGCTTCGGGTTCCCTGGCTGCGGGATCCGGCGTATCAACGGTCATCCTCGATGGCGATAACCAGAGTATTACGGGATCAACTACCTTCCGCAATCTGACCAAGATTGAATCCACCGACAACAGTTCAAACACCACTCTGACCATTGCCGCCTCCTCAACCCAGACCATCACCAATACTTTAAATCTGACGGGGCTGGATGACGATGACCGTCTGGTCCTTCAAAGCAATTCTTCTGGAGTAAGGTTCACGTTTGATGTGACCGGATCCAGCCAAACGGTCAGTTTTTTAAATATCATGGATTCACAAGCTTCTTCAAACGATATTACGGCCTTGTCTTCGAACAATAACGGCGGGAACGATAACGCCGAAGCCTCACCGCATTGGATCTTTGCCGTCAACCGGTATTGGGTCGGTTCGGCCGGAGGGAATACAAATTCTGCGGCCAACTGGTCGGCTTCTGAAAATTCCTGCGGTGTCGGCGGTGGGGCCTCTGTCCCGAATACAACCCATAATGTCGTTTTTTCCAACAGCTGTACAAATAACGCGACTGTCAACGCCGCGTTTAATGTCGGAGGTATCCTGATCGAATCCGGATACACCGGAACGATTACCCCCAACTCCTCAATCCTGATCGACATTGACGGGCCGTTAAACATGAACGACGGAACGATCAATCTGGGCGCCAATAACACCGATATTAATATCGCCGGCAATATCATCAAGACCGGCGGTACATTCACAGCCGGCGCCGGAACGGTACTGCTGGACGGGATTCTGGATTTAAACGTGGACGGCGGGACAAATTTGGGGAATGTTCTGATCAGCCGTTCCCCCAATAACGCCGTAAACTTGTCCTCGGACTTCTTAAGCAACACCTTGACGATTGATACAGGTGACAATCTAATCACAGGCGGATATGAAGTTGACATCAACGGCGGGTTGACCTTGAACGGAACATTGGACGCGCAGAGCGGCGCCGATGGGAATTCCACCCTTAATGTGTCCGGGGATTGGGATATGACCGGGGGGAATTTTATCAATACGAATTCGACCGTTGTGTTTGACGGAACATCATCGCTGACCAGTTCAGGCGGAGCGTTTAACAATATCCAAATCGGATCGTCCGTTACCGGCGGAGTTCTCAGCACAGCGGACGATCTGGATATCAACGGAAGTCTTACGGTCAATAACGGCGGGGCCACGACGTTCAACATCAGTAACGACACTGTTTTTCTGGGGGGTGATCTTGACCTGGCCAACCTTGATACGTTTACGGTAACCAGCTCAACGGTTGAATTTGACGGGACAGGATTACAAACGGTCGCCAGCAATTCAGAAACATATAATATTATCGAAGTAACGAATTCATCCGCGTTCGGGGTGCAATTTACCGAATCGTTCACAACGGCGGACCTGGTCAGTACCACCCTTTCAGCCAAAATGGAGTTTCAACAATCGACCACCTTTACCGTAACGGGAAGCCTGAATCTGGTCGGTGAAATCAATAATGAAGTCGAACTTGACAGCATCGACGGGTCAACACAGTTCAGCTTGAGTGTAACGGGCGGGGACCAGATTGTTGAATTTGTCAAAGTGGCCAACTCCAACGCCTTGAACAATGACATCACGGCAAGAAACTCCGTGAATGACGGAGGAAATGACGATTTAACGGCTTCTCCATTCTGGATTTTTCCACTACCGGATGGTTTTGGAACACAAGTTTTTACGGTCGCCGGATCGGATACGTTTGTGGTGCCCAAAGGTGTCACGGAGATCACCGTTAAAGCCTGGGGCGGAGGCGGAGGCGGCGGGGGTGGAGGGACGGTAGGTACCGGTGGAGACGGAAGCGGAGCGGCCTTTGCGACGGCAACCCTGGCGGTTACTCCCATGGAAACATTAGATATCCATGTCGGCGGCTCCGGCGGGGCAGGAGCATTCAGTTCCGGCGGTTCAGGAAACGCTTCGGGGGACGGCGCGGGTGGAGGGGGGCGGACAGCGGTCTTTCGCGCATCCACACCTTTACTTATCTCCGCTGGAGGAGGAGGTGGTGGTGGTGGTGACAATTCGTCAGCCACCCCGGGTGGAGCCGGCGGTCCGGGTGGCGGAACAACAGGTGTCAACGGCAGCGCGTCAGGCAATGCCGGAGGGGGCGGCGGAGCAGACCAATCCTCCGGAGGCAGCGGAGGAACAGGCGGCAATAACAGCGGTTCAGCCGGCGCGGCGGATACAGGCGGCGCAGGAGCGGACGGACGTTCCGGACAAGGCGCTGACGGTTCCGCCGGAAACGGCGGGACCACCAACGGCGGAGACGGCGGGACCGGTGATGCCAACGCCAGCGGTTACGGTGCGGGAGGAGGAGGAGGGTCCGGCTATTACGGTGGAGGCGGAGGCAGCGGGTCGCAGGCGGGCAATGCCGGCGGCGGCGGTGGTGGAGGGGGTTCATCTTTTGTCTCCGGAACGGCCACCTCGACCTCCGACGGCAGCGGTACTGCCGCCGGGAATAACACCGACACGGATTACGCCGGCAATGCGGGGCAAGGGGGAACCGGCGGCGCTACATCAGGCGCCGGGACAGCCGGGAATAACGGCCGTCTGGTCATCAGTTATACTGCCGCCACGGTTGATATATCGGGCACGTCTGACCTGGTCGACAACACCATCGTGGCTCTGGCGGTCAACGGTAATTTATGTGTCGGCATGACCGGCGTCGTTTCCAGCGGAGCCTGGACGATTAATAACGCTCCGATTTTAATCGGTGATCGTCTGACCATGTGGGCCGAAGACGGAGACGGAGATATCATTGCCGCCGATGAATCTTCAGGCGTCACCAAATATGACGGCTCCGGGAATATCAGCGGTGTCGTGCTTGACCGGCATGTCCTGACCATCGGCAGTGATGACAACCAGACGTTCACTCTGACTGAAATCGGTCACTATGACAACACGGATGACGAAGACGTTATGTATCTTGTGACGTCCGGGACCGTCTTAATCGCCGATGCCGACGGTTCTTATACCGATGAAGAGCTTAATATTCTTCCTAATAATTCCGTCATTACCGTTTCTCCGGAAGGAATTGTCACCCACCATTTTAATCTGGGCGGAACCTTAACATTGACCGGAACGATGACTGTTTCCGGGGATTGGAATTCAAGCAGCGGTACATTTAATGAAACCGGCAGTACCGTAACCTTTAACGGAACTTCAGACCAGATGGTCGATAATCTGAACCAGCCGTTTGAAAACTTTGCTGTTTTTAATACCGGTGTTCCGGGCAGTGACAATGTTATTCTTCAATATGACCAGGATATAAACGGAAACATTAATATTTCGGATGGTGAGTTGGATGCGGGAACTAACCAGGTTCTCATGACAGTAAGCGGTGACTGGATCGCCAGCAGTTTGGGGACATTTGATCCCGGCACTTCGACCGTTACGTTTGACGGGACAGCCGGTACAGTGACCGTCGCGTTAGGATCGTCCACCTTTTATAATGTTGTGATTGATGACGCGGACGGCGGGGCGGATTATACAATTGAACTGGGCGGGACCTTTACCGTAGGAGGGACGCTTTCGTTACTGGATGGCACGCTCGATTCCCATGCGACGAATAATTATTCATCTTTTATATTCGGGAATTGGATCAACGCAGACACATTTATCGCGCGCAACGGGACGGTTACGTTTAACAGCACCGCCAACCCGGTTACAATAACCGGACCGACAACCTTTTATAATTTAGGGTTTGCCGGCACTTCGGCCAATGACATCCATGTCAGTGATGACCTGCTCGTCCAGCAGGACCTGTCCATGAGTAATGCTTCAGGGAGCGATCTTCTGGCCGACGGGACCGAGATTCACACCATCACGGTTTCCGGAGACATCAACAAATCCGGGGCCGGCAGTATTGAAGACGACATTCTCCTGATCGCCGATGGCACGGTCACCCAAACGCTGACCTCCGGCGGAGGATCGATCGGGGATTTACAGATTTCCAATACATCCGCCGAAGTGATCCTGGCCAGCGGACTGGTTGTCGATGGGACGATCACGATCGACGCGGGGGCGACCTTTGACTGGGGCGTGTATGATTTTACCACCAATGCCGGGTCAACGATCACGGTGGACGGTCTTCTGCAGCTGGCCGGGAGCCAGACCATTACCCTGGATTCGGGACCTGTCTTTAATCCGGGTTCCGGAGCCGAGTATACCGCGACATCCGGCACACACGTCATTCAGGACTGGACGTATCAGTTCTTGCGCATTAACGGTTTGGGGGGAACATTTATGATGGGGGCTGATGAGATCCTCGGCAGTGATTTCGAGGTTTTAGCCGGTGTATTTCAGACCGATGGATATGACTTGACCATCAACGGACTCGTTGATTTGGATTCCACACTGGATGCGACCGCCGGGACGGCCGGCAATTCAACCATCATCGTCGATGGTTCCTGGGATATGACCGGCGGTACATTTACCAACGCCGATTCGACGGTCTTATTTATTTCCACGAATCCGCAGACAATTACATCGGGGACGAGTTCATTCCATCATCTGATCATCAACGACGGCCTGATCGCGTACTGGAAAATGGATGAAACAACCGGGACGACCGCTTACGGCAGCAGCGGATTCCAAAGGGATATGATTTATGTCAATAATACAACGCCCAATACAGGGACATCTGCGATGATCCACTTTGATAACCCGGCCAGCCTTCAATTTGACGGGACCACGGATTACATTATTGATAGCGACGCAGAAAATTATATCAATGGTTTGTCAGAATTTACCGTATCATTGTGGGTAAAAGCAGACGCGACCGGAGTGGACGACGGGTTCTTCAACGGTGAACCACCCAACGGGGGAGACAATATTTTTACACTTCGTTATGATTTATCCGGCGCAAGCGGCGGCGGAACAAATGTCATTAAATGCGGTTTACAGGTCAGCGGCGTCAATCGCCAATACGAAAGCGCCAGTTTTGTCCAGACGACCAACTGGCAGCATCTGGCTTTGACCTGGAGCAGCGGGAACCCGATCCGGCTGTATATAGACGGAAATCTTGATACGCCGACTTATTCTGATGCGGCTTTGTCCGGGACAATGACCGGGGCGACTGAACTACGGATCGGACAGGGGGGCAAAGATGCGGCAGCCGGCTGGGACGGCTTGATTGATGATTTCCGGATTTACAATCGTGTGCTCAGTGTTCCTGAAATCCAGCGCCTGGCGAACGGTGAACAACCCTCCACGGCACTGGCAATTTACACAATCCAGGATGCTTTAGATATTAACGGCACATTATTTCTAAACGCGGGGGAACTGGATACGGGCGCAAACGAGCCGATCACTGTATCCGGGGACTGGAATAATAATGGGGGGATCTTTGATCCGCATTCGGGAAATGTAGTGATGGATGGTGCAGACCAAAACGTGAATTCTTCAGAAACATTTTATGATTTCTCCAAACAACTTTCATCGGGACCTTCCAGAACATTGTCGTTTGGAAAGAGTTCAACCGTCACAATAAACAACACTCTGAATCTTCAAGGGTTCAGCGATGTCATTCCGTTGTATTTAAGGTCATCGATGGCCGGGACCCGGTTTACGTTTGACGTTGTCTCCGGGATACAATCAACTTATTTCCTGGATGTCCAGGACTCGCAGACCTCCAGCAATAATATCAAATCTTTTTCTTCGATTAATTCCGGTAACACCGACTCCGAGGAAGCCCCGCCGCACTGGGTCTTCGGACCTCTTATGGGTGCCGTCATGATTGTTGATTAACCGGCTAAATCAGGAGTTTTTTATTTTTCGCACACAACAGCAGCACGTTGTCTAATGATTGCTTTTCATCCCGCGTAAGAGTATAATTCCTAATTAATCTTGTTAAAATAACTTACGCATTCCTGGGATGCGGTTGTTTTAAACCCTATGATCCACGATTTTCTTAAATACCACAATATTCCTTACCCGTCCCATCTGGACGGATGGATTGAACTGGATTACGCCCGGATCCTGAAATTCCGGGGGGATATCAACCATGCGACCCTTCCTCAAATCCTGGAATTCAGGGAAAAAATGCAAAAGGCCGGACTGCCGAAAAAACATCTCATCCTGGATGGGAAAAACGTGCGGGAAATTGACAGTTCAACAGTCGCCGTCCTACTGATGGAAATGCAGCAGAAAGACCAGAAGATCGGCCTGATCAATCCGCCGGAAAGTTTGAAAGCTTACTTTGATATCTTTCATGAACAGGAAAAATTGAAAGTCTTTGGTTCCGAACAGGAGGCGGTGACCGCCTTTGACCAGAAAGAAGTTAAGTCCGCCTATTTTCCACGGATGGCCGAAACGCTTAAGAACAATAAATGCCTGTCTTTACTGACAGCCTTGATCGTCTTTATTGTCGCTCTTCCTTTCTTCGAGGCCAATTCGACGGCCGTCATTTATCTCCTGTTTTTTTCGTTTGTCCTGCTGTCCGGGATCTACGCCGTCAGTTATAACATCCGGCACGTGGCCGGAGGGGTGCTCCTGGTGATCCCGACTTTGGTCACGGCCTGGAGCAACATGTTTATCCAGGACCAGCAGATCATGGTGGCGGAGATGGTCTTTCTGGTTATATTTCTTATTTACACGTTATCCATGATCCTTATGCATGTCCTGGCCGTCAAAAAGGTCAAGATCAATGAACTGTTCGGCGCCATCAGCGTCTATATAATGATCGGGATGACGTTCGGCGTGATCTACGCGCTGCTCGAGGCGTTCGCGCCCGGATCAATCTCCATGCCGGAAGGCGAGACGTCACCGAAAATGACTGCATTTTTTTATTTCAGTTTTGTTTCCATGAGTTCCACCGGGTTCAGCGGTTTTACCGCAGTGTCATCTTTGTCGCGCGCGATTGTCATCGTGCAGGTGATCATCGGAGTTATGTATGTATCCGCCCTCATCGGCAAACTGGTGAGCGCCAACACCCCGGATGACGGAGGGCTGTTCGATAACATGGAACCGCCGAAATTAAAAACGGAATTCTGGGCCCAGGAACTGGCGGAAAATTATTTCCGGCAGAGGACGGGGTTGCTGATCATTGCCATGTCCATGCTGAACTATTCTGGTTCGGTCCTGATGACGGTCCTGGGCTGGCCGTTTTTTATGGATACCTTGGGGACCTCGCTGGCCGTTGTGCTTGGAGGTTTGCGGGCCGGGATCCTGACCGGCATCATTTACAATCTGATTATGTCCTGGACATTTTGGGAACCGTCGTACTGGGTGTGGATGTTCTGCAGCATTTTTATCGCCGTCATGACCTGGCTTTTTTTAAGATGGGGGTTCATCGACCTTCACAAACCGCTTAAACTTTTGTGGGCCGGGTTTGTGTCCGGAACCCTTAATTCCATTGTGGTCGCTTTTATCACCTTTATGGCGGGTTTGCCCATTTATCAGGGAACCATGAAGGTCTATCATTTTTTTGTCAACCTGACCGGAAACACAGACGTCGCCTCGATCGCGGAAAAGATGGCGGTGGAGGTCGCGGACAAGAGCATCGCACTGCTCCTGGTGGCGGTCGCCGTTATTTTTATCCGGGATATTTTTCACTGGAAAAAAAAGATACCGGCTGTACCCGAGGTCACGGCTTCGTAACAAATACCCGGGTTCATCCGCGCAAAAGGGCTGTTGATACAGCGAATATCCTTTGATTTTCTGCCCATTTGAGTGTATAAAGAATGTTATCTATTTGAAAACACCACGCGCGTGGTGTTTTCGGACGCAAAAGGATTGACGAAGGACCAAATGACAAAGTTTCTGGTAAATAAAATAGTTTTAACCGGTTACAAAAAATACGGGACATGCCCGCGCGGTCCGGAAGGCGGCCTGGTTACGAATGTCTGATTTCTCCACACTCACGGAACGGCTGACAACCTGTCTTGACCAATACAAATATGTGGTGTCCGATGAAAATATCCTTCAGGATGTTCTCTATATTGCGTATGTCAAAAACCCTCACCCGCTCCGGGTGCGCAATTTATGCGCGGTCTTAAATGTCCCGGTCGGTGTGAAAGACAACTTTTTCGCGAAATCTTTTTTCGGCAAGGTCCGCAATAATCTGCTCAACAAATACGGCAGCGCCTTTTTGTGGAAAGAACTCGAGATCTGTTTTGTTGTGCTGTGTGAACACACGCTGTTCCAGATCCTCAAGGATGACGGCGGCAAGGCCGTTGCCGAAGCGGGTTTTTCCCTCAATTCAATGATGGGGACCTGCTTTATTGACAAATCCGACCATGATCATTTTGTCCATTCCACCTGGGGAATTTATTTTTCGGGCGACCACTTCAAGTCCGTCCGGGAAACCGTTGTCACGTGGTGTGAAGAACAAAAAAAGGGTTAAGAAGGAACGTCAGGACACATCTTCGTTCCATCTGTTACCAATCAACCAATCAATAAAAGGAGTAAGAAATGAACGCAGTGTTTTTCAGAATGTTTGTCCTCAGCCTGATCATCTCGATTAGTGCCGCGCCCGGATTTGCTGAAGATATGGACCCGATGGCCGCCGGAGGAGAAATGTCCGAAGAAGAAATGGCCATGCAGAAAAAGATGACGGAATATACGATGGTTAACGAAAACCATGATGTCTTAAAAGCCCTGACCGGCACATGGAATACGCATGTCCAGTATTGGATGGATCCTGCCGGTGAACCCATGGAATCCGACGGTACCAGCGAAGGGACGCTCATCATGGGCGGACGCTTCCTTGAACAAAGATTCAGCGGCGACATGATGGGCCAGCCGTTTGAAGGACGCGGGATTTACGGGTACGATAATCTCCGTAAAGAATATACCGGGATATGGTTTGACAATTTTGCCACGGGTATTATGGTCAGCGCGTCCCAATATGACTCTGTTACAAAAGTCTTTAACGAAGAAGGCAGCATGTCTTGTCCGATTACTGACGAAACCCATCGTTCATACAGGGCAGTGACGACCTTTACCGATGCAGACCATTATACCTACGAGACTTATATGAAAGACCCGGCCGGTAACGAATTCAAATCGATGAAGATTACTTATACCCGTGCTGAATAAACGCGGGTAAGGTTTACTAAAAGCAGAGACCAGGATCGGCATCTGGTCTCTGCTTAAACATTTTGAGGTCCTCAGTTATGTTCCACATCCGCCGTATTCTGGATACATCGACCACCGCCAACAAGAATTTGATCGCTCAAGTACAGACGATCATGCGGTCGCAATTTTCATTTTTGAATGAAAAAGAATTGCAGATCCTCCCGGACAAAATTGATAACCCTTTAAAATATCAGTACCAGACCAGGCTTTTTATCGCGGAAAGAGGACAGGGGGCGATCCTGGGGTTTGCCTTACTGTTGTACATCCCGGATGTTAATTTTTGTTTTCTGGATTTTATGGCCGCCGGGGTGGCCCAGACAAACCGTGGCGTCGGCGGCGCTTTGTATGAACGGATCCGCGAAGAGGCCAAACGCCTCGATGTGAAGGCTTTGCTTTTTGAATGCCTGCCGGATGATCCCGCCCTGGCCCCCAAAAAGGAAGACCAGAAAAAACACGCGCGGACGCTGGCCTTTTATGAAAAATTCGGCGTGTACCCGGTCCTGGGGTCGGCCTACGAGACACCATTAAAAAAGGGCGGAAACAATCCGCCGTATCTGATGCTGGATTTATTAGGGAATGAATTCCCGGATACCGCTTTTTTCAAGGCGGCGGTGCGGGCCATCCTCGGGCGGAATTATTCCTTTTTGTGTTCGGAAGAATATATCCGGACGATTTTGCGATCCTTTGACGGAGCCAATATTTATCTGCGTCCGGCCAAGTATCAAAAAAAGGTGGCCCCTGAGATTAATGAATCCCTGACGCCGAAAGAAAAAATCATCTATATTGCCAATGAAGGCCACGAAATCCATCACATCCATGACCGCGGATATGTGGAAAGCCCGGTCCGGCTGAAAGTAATTATCCGGGAACTGGAAAAACTGGACTTTATGGTCAAAAAATCATCCCTCGTTTATCCGGATAAAGTGCTCCAGACGGTCCATGATAAAGATTACCTCGCGTTCCTGAAAAAGGCCTGCGAATCCATCCCGAACAATAAATCCATTTACCCTTATATTTTCCCGATCCGCAACAAATCCCGTAAACCGGTTGAGATGCCGGTCCGCGCCGGATATTATTGCATCGACACGTTTACGCCATTAAATACCAACGCGTACCTGGCCGCGCGCTCAGGGGTCAATTGTGTGCTCTCGGCCGCCGAAGAAATTCTCGGCGGGAAACGGTTTGCCTACGCGCTCGTGCGGCCGCCCGGCCATCACGCGGAACGTAATAGTTTCGGCGGATTTTGTTATTTCGCCAATTCCGCCCTGGCGGCTCATAAGCTGAGTGAATACGGCAAAGTGGCCATCCTGGATGTGGATTATCATCACGGCAACAGCCAGCAGGATATCTTTTATACCCGAAAGGATGTGTTTACCGTTTCACTTCACGGCGATCCGAAATATTCGTATCCGTATTTTACCGGTTTTGCCGATGAACAGGGGGAAGGCGAGGGGAAAGGATTTAATGTAAATATCCCGTTGCCCGAGGCCCTGACCCCGGAACAATATTTTATTCATCTGGGCAAAGCCTTAACCTTGATCAAAAAATACGACCCCACCTACCTGATCGTTGCCCTCGGCCTGGACACCGCCAAGGATGACCCGACCGGGACCTGGGCCCTGCGCAAAGATGATTTTAAAAAACTCGGGTCAATGATCGCCGGCAGCAATCTGCCCACCCTGATCGTGCAGGAAGGCGGTTACCGGACCAAGACGCTGGGAACCAATGCGCGGAATTTTTTTGTCGGGTTATACCATTTATCGAAAATAAATGTGTAACTTGTTTCGTTCAGCATTCAAGGAGACTTCAACATGAACTGGTTCAAGATTACAACCGATGACGGCAGTGATAAAATTTACACGTACGTGGGCGCGTCGAACGACACGCTCGACATGCTCACCCGCAAGGCGTCCCGCGGGGAATATGTCTGCCTGACCGATTTGCTTTATTGGGACAAGGAAGAAATCAAACCGTGGAGTGAATGGGATAAAAGTCTGATCCCGACCGTGTGCATCAATCCGTCCAAAATATATTCAATCCTGCAGTTTAAAGGTGACCCGCGCGTCACCCCGTATAAATAATGGGAGGAAGCCATGAAACTTCTGGGGAATAATTTTTCACCCAACAGCAACAAGGTGCGTTTTGCGGCGAACGCCATGGGCATCGCGTATGAATTCCAGGCGGTCGATTTGTCGAAAGGAGAACAACGGCAGGAACCATTCCTCCAGATTAATCCTGTCGGGCGCATTCCGGCCCTGGTGGACGGTGATTTTACGATCTTTGAAAGCAATTCGATCATGCGTTATCTCGCGGAGAAAATAAATTCACCGTTGTACCCCGCAGACCTGAAAAAAAGGTCATTGGTCAGTCAGTGGCTGGATTTCGAATCCATCCACATCAGCGCCATGGCTATGTCGAAGGTATTTTTCAACACGGTCGTTTATAAACTCGTGCAGGTGGAAAAGAATGAAACGCTGCTGAGAGAAGGCCGGCAGCTGCTGGGCAATTTTCTTAAAATCATTGAAGCCCAGCTGGAAAAGGGAGCATACATCTGCGGGGATGAATTGACGCTGGCGGATTTAAACCTGCTCGCCATCCTGGATCCCTGTGAAAGCACCGGATTTGACCTGGGGGTCTTTCCGAACCTTATGGCCTGGCGGACAAACCTGCAGGAGCAGAAATTTTACCGGACGGTATTCCCGGAGACTTACACGGGATTTCTCGAAGCCGTTATGCAAAAAAAGAACTGAAAAGAAGGCCGGTCATTTTGTTATTCCAGGATGACGTTCCCTTCTAGGTCATACATCTTAAAACCGGTAATGACGCCGTCCACATAAATATCATCCTGCATAACCTGCCCGGACACATAATACGTCGGGATCTTGCCGTTGAAGGGGCCTTCCTGGCGGGAAATCAGCCCGCCCTGGTCATCGTATTCCTGGTAATTCCACAACTGGCTGCCTTTAAGATCAAAACTTTTCCATAAGGCCCCGTTCTCATGAAAATTTTTACGGTAACCTTCCCGGGCCTGTTCGTCGTATAAATATTCGGTTTTAATCGTGCCGTTCGAATGATACTCATAGGTCTTGGTTTTCCACCAGGCGGTTGCCCCGCGTTCATAGGTCAGCTCGCTTTCCAGAAGTCCGTCGGGTGAATATTTGAAAACAACGCCTTCGTGTTCATTATCCACATATTGCCTCACCGCCTCCAGGCTGCCGTCCGGGTAATATTCTCTCATTTCGCCCTGTTTTTTCTCAGCCACATAATTCACTTCGCGTTTAATGATCCCGTCATTGTAATATTCTATGGAAGGACCGTCTTTTAACCCATTCAGATACGCCTTAGCGAATTGCAGCTGACCGTCCGCGTCATATTCTTTAAAGACACCGTCCGGGATAGTGCCGTTGGATTCGATGATATCCCTGACCGGGATTTTCTGGCCGCCCGCGTCCGAGCTGAGTTTAATTTTGAGGCTGGCGGCCTGTTCGCCGTTTTCAAAAAATTTTTCTTCAACGATAAAAGGAGTTTGTGAGACCACCAGGGTTTTCATGGTCAATTCCTGCGCGGATACAAACGGGGCGTTGAAAAAAAGAAACACAAATGGAACGGAGATTAATCTTTTTATCATGGTCTTGTCCTTTCAAAAGGATTAAGGAAGGCCCGAACACTCGAACGGATTTTATTTTACCCGCTGTCGTTTACGGACTCAAGCAAATAAATAAAGGTGGTGAATTTTCCCGAATTACGAATTATAATAGCCCTAATGTTCGGCGAATCTTCAAAACGGGCGGTAGAGCGATGATCAATACGATGTTTGAATCTACCCTGATTTCGATCGTAGTCGGGGGTCTCCTGATCATATCCGGACGGAATTTGTTCTGGCTGTTCGTTGGTGTCGCGGGTTTTTTGTCCGGATACAATCTCGCGGCGTCCATGCTGGCCGGTTCCGATCCGCTGCTCCTGGTTTTCTGGGGAGCCCTGGCAGGATTGACCGGCGTATTCTTTGCGGTTGTCATGCAGCGGTTGGCCGTTGTTGTCGCCGGATTTTTAACCGGCGGGCTTATCGCCATTGACGTCTTTACACGGGTTCTGGACTGGACCTCGGGATGGGTTCTCTGGAGCCTGCTGGGCGCGTGCATCGGCGCAGCGGCCGGAGGCTTATTCTTTGACTGGACGCTTGTCATTCTATCATCCTTATTGGGGGCCGGAATGATCGTGCGTTCATTTATGCTTAACCCTGAAACAGAAATTATCCTGTTTACAGGACTGTTTGCCGTAGGGTTGATGCTGCAGTCCACTGGATTAAAAAAGACTTAAAAAAGGAAAACAATTCATGAAAAAGATACTGCTGATTCTAACGGTTTTAATCGGTGCCATTCTCGTCATCGGGAACATACTCCCACAGGATTTTCGGGTAGAACGGGAGATTGTCATCAACAAACCCAAAGATTTTGTGTTTGATCAGTTAAAAATGTTTAAAAATCACAACCAGTGGAGCCCGTGGGAAAAGAAAGACCCGAATATGCGCAAAGAATTCCGCGGAAAAGACGGGACTGTCGGCTTTGTTTCCGCCTGGTCAGGCAATAAGGAGGTCGGCATCGGGGAACAGGAAATCACCTTCATCGCGGAAGGGGAAAAGATTGAAACCGAGTTGCGCTTCAAAGAACCGATGGAAGATACCAGCCGGGCTTATTTGATCACTGAATCGACCGGAAACAACCAGACGAAAGTCATCTGGGGCATGACCGGCAAGACACCGTTCCCCGGAAATATCATTTGCGCGCTGATGAAGATGCAGGAAAAGCTCGGTTCAGATTTTGAAGAAGGATTAAACACGTTGAAAATCGTCCTGGAAAAATAAATCTGGATCCGAACCGCCGCTTGCATCCTTCCGGCAAATCATTTATAATACACGCTCATTAAAGGAATCTCAGGGCCTGTGGCCCTGGAATTAAACGGGGGTATTAAAATGGAAAATTCAGCGAAACAATGGGTGGAAATCGCCCTTGAAAAAAATAAAGATGAACTGTCCGCTATCCGCGGGCAAATCAGTCAGACGGTTTTTGAACAAATCCTGGAAAATACCTACACAGGTTATTTTTTTAAGCTGGAAAAGGTCCACTGGATCTGTGAAGAAGAAGAGGAACTGACCAATAAAACCTACCTGAAATTCTATATTTACGGACATAACCTGGATCTGGTCGGCCTGGAAGGGTCGTCTTTTTTCCGTACCCAGGATATCCGGCAGGTATCTCCGTTGGCGGCCAACTACGACAAAAGTTACGAAAACGCCAAATTCCAGGAATCACTGTTTAACTCTTAATACCGGGACTATTTCGACGGCTGGGTTCCTGACCTTCTCTATATATATGCTGCCTTCCAGCCGTGTATTTTAAACTTTTTGTTTCAGGACCATGCGCACAGAAAACCACACGATTCTTGCTTTATGTCTGCAATAAATGTATAATCCATTCGAATATTTAAGAAACCCTTAAATTTTCAAAACTTCTTGAAATAATTGACGTTAAACTATCAATTAACCGGACTTTTGGTATGGATCAATATTTACTTATAGGAATTGCCAGTATTTTTGTGGTCGGGATTGGCGCCCAATGGCTGGCCTGGCGATTCAAATGGCCTTCGATTGTTCTCCTGCTGGGATTGGGTTTTCTGGTAGGACCCGTGACACAACTCATCCGGCCGGATGAAGTCCTGGGGCCGTTATTGCTTCCTCTGGTGTCCATTTCCGTTGCTATTATATTATTTGAAGGCGGCCTGGGGCTGCGTTTGTATGAGTTAAAGAAAATCGGGAAAGAAGTGTTTAACCTGGTCAGCATCGGCGCCTTTGTGAACTGGATTATCATCACGCTGTCCGCACGTTACATCCTGGGCCTGAATTTTAATATTTCTTTTCTCCTGGGCGCGATCCTGGTGGTCACCGGGCCAACAGTCATCATTCCACTCTTAAGGCATGTCCGTCCGTCGGGCAAAGCCGGCAGCATCCTCAAATGGGAAGGGATCGTGATTGATCCCATCGGCGCCGCCCTGGCAGTGCTTGTATTCGAGTACATCATTCTCGGCCAGGCGTTAAGCATTAACGCGCTTTTGTTTTTCCTGAAAAGTATTCTCATCGGATCAGTGACCGGAGCGGTCGGGGCCTGGTTTTTGCTGCTGTTATTACGCAAATACTGGATCCCGGATTATCTGCACGGCACGGTGACCCTGATGCTGGTCGTGACTGTTTTTATCCTTTCGAATCTCTTCCATCATGAAAGCGGCCTGTTTGCCGTCATCAGCATGGGGATCGTTTTAGGAAATCAGCGCAAGGTGGAAGTTCAGCATATCGTCAGTTTTAAGGAGAATCTGGGTATCCTGATCATTTCAACGCTGTTTATTATCCTGGCAGCGCGGTTAAATTTAAATGAACTCAATATCCTTAATTGGGAATTTTTTGTCTTCCTGTTTGTCCTGGTTTTTATCGCCCGGCCGCTGTCGGTATTCATTTCAATGGCCCGCAGCGAACTTACGTTTCGTGAGAAATTGTTTATTTCCTGGATGGCCCCCAGAGGGATCGTGGCCGCCGCCATCGTTTCCATCTTCGCGTTTGAGTTGTCCCTGAAAGGCGTTGAACAGGCCGAACAACTTGTACCGATCACATTCCTGGTCATTATTGCCACCGTTGTCATCTACGGGATGACCTCTTCCTGGGTGGCGAAAAAACTGGGACTGGCGCGCGACAATCCTCAAGGGGTTCTTATTCTCGGCGCTCACCGGTGGGCCCGTCTCATCGCCAAATATTTAAATGACGAAGGGATCAAGGTCGTCTTAATTGATACCAATGCCATCAATGTCGCCCTGGTTCATGAGGAAGGCCTGCAGGGTTATGAAGACAATATATTGAACCAGGATATCGAAGAGACGATTGACTTTGACGGGATCGGCCGGCTGATCACCCTGACGGCCAATGACGAAGCGAATTCACTGGCCGTCCTTCATTTTCGGGACATCTTCGGGCGGTCGGAAGTGTACCAGCTTTTCCCAGGACAAAAAAATCAGACACAGGCGCTCATCATTCCGCCGTCATTAAGAGGACGATATCTTTTTAACAAAGAGTCCAGTTACGATAAGCTGGCTGAACGTTTCAACCGCAGCGATGTGCTCAGGACCATCACCGCGCCGGAAGACCTCAATGAAAGCACGTTTTTTGCTAAATACGGAAAGGATGCCATCGTTCTTTTTACCATTAGCGAAAAAAAGGAACTCAAGATTTATACCATGGACGAAAAACTGCACGTTAAAAAAGGGCATAAAGTCATTTTCCTTGTGACGTAAACTGGGCCCGATTTCCCCGCTGTACTGACGAATTCCATAAATTCATTTCCGGCAAACGTTAAAAAGGTTTGACAAATCCGGCATCCCCCTTATAATCGTTAGTAAGCAATTGCTTACTTTTTAATCTTTATGGAGGTTTGAGTTGTGGGGGAAGAAAAGACAGTCCGGCAGCAGGCCATTGTAGACAGCGCGCGCCGGATTATTATTGAAAAAGGCATGGAACATCTGACCGTCAGGGAAATCGCCAAAGACCTGAAAATCACCGATGGGGCCCTGTACCGGCATTTCAAAAGCAAAACGGAAATTCTCAGCCTCCTGATTGATGACATCGAAACAACCCTGTTGTCCTCCATCGACAAAACGGCATCCTGCTCAAAAGAACCCTTGCAAAAACTGGAAGATATTTTTTTGTCCCATCTTTCATACGCCGAACAACGAAAAGGGGTGTCTTTTATTGTCATCAATAAAACCCTCAGTGTAAAAGACAAAATCCTTCAAAAAAAAATGTTTGCGGTCCTGACAAAATATTTAAAAATGATCAAACTGATCTTGAAGGAAGGCATCAAAACGGGTGGAATACGAAACAGCATCAATCTTGACTGCGCGAGCATCGCTTTTCTGGGCATGATCCAGTCCCTGGTCACGATCTGGAGTCTGAGCGACTATAAGTATCCCCTGGGGAAAAACCGTTTAGGAGAGATGTTTGGCCTTTATAAAAAAAGTATTGTCTGCGGTTGACGCCTTTTAAAAAGGCGCTGCCTGTCTAATCAATCTCCATACGCATCCGAAGAACCGGGCTGACAGTTTCGCGTAACTTAATATTCAAAACAAAAAAAAGTGCAGTCAAAATGAAAAAATTCTTTTTATTCATTTTCCCCATCTTAGTTGTCACAACGGTTGTTTTTTCCGCTTACGGATTCTTCCAGGTCAGGTTCGAAGAAGAGCGGTTGCTGGATGATCTAAACCGGAAGTCCAGGGCCGTTGCGGAGGGAATGGAACTATCCGTCAAAAATATCCTTCTGACACGCAATGATACAGACGCCCGCTATCTCGTTGAGAAATTCCAGAATCGCGAACGCCGGCAGGGATGTATTATTTATAATAGTGAAGGCGAAGTCTTTGCGGTCACACAATGGCTGGCTGATTGGCGCCAGAACGAAACTCCCTACATCAGGGAAATTTTGCTGTCCAACACGTCCCGCGGAACATTAAAACAATTCGCTGAATTCAAACTATACAGTTATATCCTGCCTATTACCGATGGACACAAAATTCTGGGGGCCGTTGAAATTATCAACGACACATCCTTTGTGTTTGCCCGGCTGATGGAGATTTGGAAAAGGATCTGCATCAGTCTGATTATATTTACGGTCCTGATCATACTTGTTGTTTCCGTTATCCTCCGGCAGACATTTTTTCTTCCGATCCAGCGAATGACCGTCTGGTTCCATCGTTTCCAGAAAGGTGAGACGGATAAACTCCAGCCGTTTGTGGCCGGGGATGCGTTGGGAAAACTCGCCAGCGAAGTCGAGCAGGTGGCCTTAAAATTACGCGTCGCCCGAAAAACGGTAACCCGTGAAGCCCAGACCCGCCTTCAAAAAGAAGACGCCTGGACCGAGGATAAACTCAGCAACCTTGTCCAGGCCAAAATGGGCGAAAACGCGCTGGTCATCGTCTCCAACCGTGAACCTTATATGCACGTGGTTGACAAAGTGGGCGGGGAGATCCAATGCATCCGCCCGGCCAGCGGTGTTGTCTCTGCGCTCGACCCGATCCTGCGCGCGTGCGGGGGAACCTGGGTCGCCCAGGGTTCAGGAAATGCGGATAAAAAATTTGTCAACTCCAAGGACAAGTTAGGTGTTCCGCCGGAAGATAATCGGTACATTTTAAAACGCGTCTGGTTATCCAAAGAGGAAGAGGAGGGATATTATTACGGTTTTTCAAATGAGGGATTGTGGCCCTTATGCCACATCACCCACACCCGGCCGGTCTTTCGGGAATCCGACTGGCAGATGTATAAAAAGGTAAATAAAAAATTTGCCGATTCGATCCTGGAAGAATTGCCCAGGGAAAAACCCTACGTTTTTATCCAGGATTATCATTTCACCCTCTTGGCGAAATATATAAAAGAAAAAAGACCTGATGCAATGATCGCGATTTTCTGGCATATCCCCTGGCCGAACCCGGAAGTTTTCTCGATCTGTCCTTACCAGAAAGAAATCCTGGACGGGATGCTGAACTGCGATCTGATCGGTTTTCACGTCCAGTTCCATTGCAATAATTTCCTGGAAACAGCGAACCGTGTCCTGGAATCACGGGTGGATTCAGAAAAATTCAGCGTTGTGCGGGCGAACCACGAGACCTTTGTCCGGGCCTTGCCGATCAGCGTGGATCCGCTCATGCCTTCCAAATTCCAAAATACTCCGGAAGTGATCGCCCAATTAAAAAAAGATTATGACCTGGAAGACAAGATCATCTTTTTAGGGGTTGAACGGATTGATTACACCAAAGGGATCATTGAACGTATGCACGCCATTGACCGGTTTCTGGAAAAATATCCGCAGCACAAAGACAAATTTGTTTTTATCCAGTTGGGCGCGCCCAGCCGCACGCTGATCAAACATTATCACGATCTGATCGGACAGATTGATCAACTGGTTGAAAAGATTAACTGGAAACACTCTAACGGGGCGATGAATCCGATCATTTATTTAAAGCGTTATTTTTCGATTGATGAGGTTTTTCCGTTTTACGCCTTAGCTGACGTCTGTGTGGTCAGTTCCCTGCATGACGGTATGAACCTGGTGGCTAAAGAATTCGTCACGGCGAAACCCGATTTAAACGGGGTCTTGATCCTCAGCTGTTTTACCGGCGCTTCTCGGGAATTAACCGACGCTATTTCCGTCAACCCGTATTCGACCGAAGAATTCGCTGACGCGATTAACCTGGCCATTGAAATGCCGGTCGAAGAAAAACAGCAGCGCATGCACCGGATGCTTGAAGGCATTAAGGAAAATAACGTGTATCGCTGGGCCGGAAGTATTATCAATGAATTGTCTTCATTAAAAAAGGAATAAGATTGCCGCGGCCGGCTATTCTTTAAGGTACTCATGAAATATTTTTTTGATGAATGGAAGAAATTTGAGAAGGAATTGCTCAATAAACAGTTATTCCTTTTTCTGGATTATGACGGCACCCTGGCGCCGATTGCCGAAACACCGGAAACAGCCGTCATGCCGCAAGCGGTGAGGAAAAGCTTAATCACTTTATCCAAATCCCCAGGCTGTCATCTGACCGCTGTCAGCGGGCGGATGCTGGCTGATTTGAAACAAAAAATCGATATTCCGGGCATCACGTACGTCGGAACGCACGGCCTTGAAATGGACGATCCGGAAATGGACACACGGCAACTTGTTTCCGGCGACTATATGGAGGATTTATCGGACATCAAAGCTCTCCTGACCGAACAACTGGCGGCTCTCAAAGGCATATTGGTCGAAGATAAAAAAATGGTCCTTACAGTCCATTACCGTTTGAGCGACTACACGGAAGCGGTCCTGGCCAAAAAGATATTCATGGACGTCTGCCGGAGTTATTTGAACAGCCAAAGGATTAATGTCCTGGAAGGGAAAAAAGTGATCGAGGTGCGTCCACCGGTGCAATGGAACAAAGGCGACGCGGTTTTATGGCTGAGCGCCAAATGGCAGAAAAAAGTGAATAAAGAAAAGATGCTCATTATGTATGCCGGCGATGACGTGACGGATGAAGACGCCTTCCGGGCGATCGGCAATCTGGGCCTGACGGTCAAGATCGGCGATCCCGAAGGTTCAGCGGCCCAATATTACCTGAAAGCGCAGAATGAAATGGGTTCCTTCTTAAAACAGATTTCAGAAACACTCTCAAAGGGAAAGGAAAAAACAGCATGAGTTATCCGTATGGCTTAATCGGGAATTGCGTCAGTTCGGCGCTGGTTTCTTCCGAGGCGAGTATCGACTGGCTGTGTATGCCGTATTTTGACTCGCCTTCTTTATGCGCGAAGATCCTTGATGATGAGAAAGGCGGGTCCTTTAAAATAACCGGGATCAATACCACCAGAATTACCCAGCAATATGTCCGTCATACAGCTATCCTGAAGACCCGCGTCGAAACATCCGATGGAGTTTTTGACATTTATGACTTTATGCCGCGGTTTTTGATGGATAACCAGCATTATTATTGTCCATCCGAAGTCCACCGGAATGTCCGGGTCATCTCGGGAAAACCAAAGGTCAAAATACAGATCAACCTCCGTCCGAATTACGCCGGTTCTGCGGTTGATATCATTGAAGAAACGGAATACATCAAATACATCAGCAATTCCGGTGACTACCACAGTTTTTATCTGTATACGGACCTGGATTTTAAAAAAATCCTGAACGAAGAAGAGATGACCCTGCCGGAATCCGGTTATTTCGTCTTGTCTTATCATCAGAAAATCCGGGCCTTTGATTCAGACCGGAATTACGTCGAGTTTGAACGCACCAAAGGATATTGGCTGGGCTGGGTCTACCGGACAAAAGTGCCCGAGACCTACCGGGAGATGGTCATCCGGTCCATGATTACATTAAAACTCCTGATGAATCACCGATCAGGGGCGGTGATTGCTGCTCCGACGACATCACTTCCGGAAACGGTCGGTAAGGAACGCAACTGGGACTACCGGTATTGCTGGATCAGGGACGCCTCCATGATCATTGAGTTGTTTTCCCGTCTGGGACATTTTAACGCGTCGACCCGGTACATGAATTTCGTCCTGGACCGCATGCTTTCCAAACACCAGAACATCGCCGTCATGTACAGCATTCACGGGGAGACGATCATCGAAGAAAAGACAATTACGTCCCTGGCCGGTTATAAGAATTCGAAACCCGTACGGATCGGTAACGCGGCGTACGTGCAGATCCAGAATGATTTGTATGGTGAATTGATCGACGCGATTTACACGTTCTTTACGATGAATCCCGTTTCGGGTTTTCAGTTCGACCAGGAATTGTGGACCGTGGTCCGTTCGCTGGTCAACAACGCCGCGGATGTCTGGGACAAACCGGACAACGGGATCTGGGAATACCGGGGAGAAGCCCAGCACCATGTCTTTTCAAAACTCATGAACTGGGTGGCGATGGACCGGGCCGGGCGTATCGCGAAAATGATTGGCAAGACAAAATATGCCGACTCCTGTTTCCAGAAGGCCGCTGTGATTAAAAACGATATCCTGGAAAAAGGCTGGAATGAAGAGAAAGAGGCTTTTACGATGTATTACGGTTCAACACAGGCGGACGCGGCGGTATTGTTAATGCTGCATTACGGATTTCTAGGGCCTGATGATCCGCGCATGATCAAAACCGTTGAATTTTGTCACCGGGAATTGTTTAAAGACGGTTTTATTATGCGTTACACCAAAGAAGATGATTTCGGGAAACCGGAAAATGCGTTCATCCTGTGCTGCTTCTGGATGGTCAATGCCCTTTATCTGGTCGGCCGGAAAGATGAGGCCAGGGAATTTTTTAACCGGGCCTTAGTGACGGCAAATCCACTGGGATTATTTTCCGAAGGATACGACCCGGTCAACCAATGTCAGACCGGAAACTTTCCGCAGGGTTATTCGCATATGGCGTTTATCCAGTCGGTCCTTTTACTGGAAACCGATTATTCCTGGGGAATGTCCGAACCCCAGTAAAAAACGGCACCTGTAATTCCTCTTTATTTTTTTAAAACACTGCTTTATACTTGTTTTCATACTTGTCCATCCCAAACGATTTTGGATACCGACCCGTTATCAGAGGAAAACGACGAGAACGGGTTTCCATTTGATCTCCTATGAGAATATTAATCGTTGAAGACCAAAGAAAAATGGCAAACTTCATTCAGCGCGGCCTGAAAGAAGAAAAATATGCCGTTGATGTTGTAACGGACGCCGAAAAGGCGTTGTATTCGGCTGAAATCAATGAATACGATCTGATCATCCTTGACGTCATGCTCCCGGGAAAAGACGGGTTTTATGTCTGCCGGGAATTAAGAAAGACGGGCCTGGCCACGCCGATTCTCATGCTGACGGCACGGGACGCGACCGAAGACAAGGTTACGGGCCTGGATCTGGGGGCAGACGATTACCTGACCAAACCTTTTATCTTTGACGAATTCCTGGCAAGGGTTCGCGCGCTCCTCAGGCGGAAACAGGACAATAAATCCACCATCCTCAAATATGAAGACCTTGAACTCAATCAGGTCACGCATAAAGTCAAGCGCGCCGGACAGGAGATTAACCTTTCCGCCAAAGAATACGCACTGCTTGAATATTTTATGCACCGCCCGGAACAGGTCATCACGCGCACAATGATCTCCGAACATGTCTGGAATGAAAGTTTCGACAGCCTGACGAATGTCATTGATGTTTATGTCCGTTATTTACGGATGAAAATGGACCGGACCTTCAAAACCCAGTTGATCCACACCTTGCGCGGATCAGGTTATATGTTAAACAAAATACCTCCGGCATGAAATTTAATTCCATCAAATTCAAAATCGGAAACCTCTTTACGATCATTCTCGGCATTATCCTGATCCTGTACAGCGCCTTTCTTCAAACCAGTCTTTCAAAATATCTGATCAATGATCTGGAGGAAGAATTGTCCGCCAAGGTGGATGAGCTCGGTAACATTATCACGGATGAGCTGTCCGCCTCATCCGGAGAGGATGTCCCGGCGGTCATTCAGCGGATTTTTTCCTTTCAGTACCCTCCCAAATCCGATATGGCGGCGGTTAAAAAGAAAAAATCAGAGGGAGAGGTTTTGTCGGAAGAAGAGAAATGGTTCATGCGTTTTGACCGGCTGGATTTAAGCCAGGACATGGTGGCTTTTTTTAATGCCGAGGGCCGGTTGATTTACACGTCCCAGAACATCCCTGATGATCTGATAAAGAAATTCACGCCTGACGTCAATATTTCTTCCGGCGAAGACAGTTTTGGAGAGATCAAAAGCGGGCATAATTATTACCGGAAAATCCAGTCCGTTATTTCACTGCCGGCCGGGCATCCGGTGTTTGTCCTCATTGCCTCCACAGAAACACCCATTCTGGAATTGTTAAGTTACCGGCAGCGGATGTTTATGGTCATTATACCGGTTGTTCTGATCCTGACCGCATTTTTAGGGCGTTTTCTGGCGGACCGGATTTTACGGCCGGTCAACAGCATCGTCCTGACAGCGCGCCAGATCAGTTCCAGCGATTTGTCCCGGAGAATCGGGCAGGAAAATATTGATGAAGAAATGAAAGTCCTGGTGGATTCTTTTAACGACATGATCGCGCGGCTGGAAAACTCTTTTAAACATATTGAACAGTTCAGTTCACAAGTGGCCCATGAGTTGAAAACTCCTCTGGCGATTTTACGCGGGGAAACCGAGGTTGCCCTGCGTACAGACCTGGGTCCGTCTGATTATAAAGATGTCCTGAAAGAGAACCTTGAAGAAATTGAAAAGATCATCAAGATCATTGAGGAATTACTGCTTTTAGCCAAACTGGACTACCACGTCAAATTCCTGAAATTCGAACGTTTTGACGGCAAAGAATTTCTTAAAACAATTTTTGATAAGACAAAGATTCTCGCTGAAGAAAAGAATATCGAGATCACCTATATTTTGCCCAAAGAAAATATTTTTCTCAAAGGTGATTCCCTGCATTTACGTCGTTTGTTTTTAAATATCATCCATAACGCCATCAAATTCACCCCGGACGGAAAGAAAATAACCATCCATGCCGTAAGGACGGAAGACTCCTTAAAAGTCAGTGTCGCCGATCAGGGGCCGGGGATGGCGGAAGAATATCTTTCCCTGATCTTTACCCGGTTTTTCCAGATCCCCAGCCGGGACGAGGATGCTCAAAAAGGCAACGGATTGGGTTTAAATATCGCCCAGGCTGTCGCCAAAGCCCACCGCGGGAGCATTCAGGTGGAAAGTCAGTTAAACAAAGGCTCCACCTTTACGATTGTCCTGCCCCTGGCCGCCTGAACCCTTCCTGCGCAATTCTGAAAATGAGAAAATTTTAATTTTGATTTCATGTTCTTCTCATGTGAACTTGCTAGAATCGAAACATACCTGGAGGAACCTATGAAAAAGATTCTCATCATTGATGACGAAACAAAGATCCGCAGCACCTACAGAGAAGTCCTGACCAAAGAGGGCTTTGAGGTGTTTGAGGCGAAGAGCGCGTCGCAGGCGACGTTTAAACTGATTTCAACCCAACACATCGATCTCGTTTTGCTGGACCTCAATATGCCGGAAATTAACGGTGTGGTGATGCGCGATGTCATCAATGAGTATGATCCTGATTTTAAGATCATCGTGGCCAGTGTTTACCCTATTGATGAACAAAGACAGGCAATTCCGCGCGCCGATGATTATTTTGACAAAGTTCAGGGGGTGGATGTCCTGCTGGAAAAAGTCCGAAAGGTATTGGGATGTGCCGTATGAAATATTTGATCCGTATTCTCGTATTATTCAACTTTTTCTGTTTGAATTTAAGCGCTCAGGCCGCCTGGTGCGCAGACCGCCAATCAGAAAAAAGACAGGGAGAACTGGAACAGCTGCAGAAGAATTTTGCCTGGTGGCCGACGGATGCCCAGCCCGCTCCCGTCAAAGATGAAAAACGCGGCGGTTACTGGTGGTGGCCAGATCAACCCGGACAAGCCAGGCCGTGGGGGAACCGCGGATATGTGTACGTTTATAAAATTATTTATGATTACGCGGCCCCGGACGAAGACGAGATCGTTGAAGCGCCTAAAAAACCAGAACCCGCAAAGACCATACCGGCCAGGGAAGAAGCCAAACCGCCGGAAATGAAACCGTCCCTGCTCATCAAAAATATCATCAAAAACGTCAAAATATATTTTGATTACAACAAGGCCGACTTGCGTGAAGACCATACGACTATTCTCACGAAAGCAGTTAAAACTCTTCAACGTAATCCTGAATCGACCATATTGATTACCGGCAATTGCGACACCCGCGGATCCAATGAATATAACCTGAGGCTCGGCAAAAGGCGGGGAGAAACGGTTAAACAATTTATGCTGGACCAGGGGATCTCAGAAGAACGGATCAAGATCGTCAGCCGCGGCAAACTGGACGCCGTTGCCCCGGTGAATGATCTGGTCGGGATGCAGAAAGACCGGAACGCCCAGTTTATGATTGCGGAAGTTGAAGAAATGCTGATCCCCGAAGGCCGGTTCCCGGAAGAAAAGACCGCAAAAATCATCGGGGAAAATAGATATTCCATTGAAAAGGAAGAAAAAATTGAATCGCCGTTAAAAGTTTCCCAAAAAGAATATATCATTACCAAAAACGATACCCTCTGGAAAATCGCGGAGAGGGAATTGGGCAACGGCCATCGCTGGCAATACATCTACGAACTGAACAAAAACCAGATCAGCAACCCCAATAAACTCAAACCGGGGCAGACCATTATTATCCCTGTCGAATAATTTATGACAAAAAGATCGATCATCATTATTGATTCGAAAAGGCATTCCGGCAGCAGCTGGAAAAAGACTTTAAGCCGTCACCATGAAGTAGTCATTTTCCGCGATTCAGGAATCATCGGACGATTATGCCGCGAAGGGATTGTCCAATTGCTGATCATGAACATGTATCATTCCACGCAGGAATTTGAATTAAACATTCTGCGCCGGTTAAACCAGAATTTCCCTAAAATCCCGGTTCTTACCGTGATTTCCTACCGCTGTCTTTTAAGCGCGGATCATCTTAAAAAGTATGGAAGCGGGCATATGATCAAAAAACCGTTCTCATGTCTTACAATGGAAGAAAAGATTAAGGAAATTTTTTATCAACCTGTTGCTTGCGCAGCGGTTTAACGGGAGAAGAAACATTGAACACAGAACAAGATAAAAGAAAGAAACACCCAAAAAAGCCGTATCAACCCGTGCACTATCAGTTGATTCCAAAAACAAAAGTATTTTCCGATATAAAAACCATTCAAACCTTGCTGAAAAGAGTTGGCTTTTATAAAGGAGAAATAAACGGTCAATCCGGTCCGGAAACATTACAGGCGGTCAAAGAATTGCAGAAATCAAAAAGCCGGAGACGGACACAAACTAAAACTTTAAAAAAGCGAGGATAAGGATCATGATTTACAGATTATTCCTAGTGGTTTCATGTTTAACAATTTTAATCGGCTGCGCGACATCCGGCCGGAAGTACGAACTCGAACTTCAACAGTGCCAGCAGCGGGTGATTTCCCTGAACCAGGAATTGAAAGACAAAGAGCGGGAACTTGCAAGCTTGAGGTACACCCTCGAAAATTCTGAAAAAGAAAGTTTTCCGCGGACGACGACCGCCCCGGTCAAGAAAAGCCCGGCGCCGAAAGTTTATCCAAGCCAGCGGGACGATATGGATACCAGACCGGCTGAAAAGAGCTATTCTTCTGTTCCGTCAACCAATCAGATCCAGAGAGCCTTAAAAAACGCCGGATATTATAACGGACCCGTTGACGGAAAGATCGGTGTCAAGACACAGGAAGCCATTATCCGGTTCCAAAAGGATAACGGGCTAAAAGCCGACGGAAAAGTCGGACAAAAAACCTGGAGTGAATTAAAGGAACATTTGGAGTAATATTTATTCAATGAAGATAAAAATGATCAATCAACACCCAACCAAAAATAAAACACATAAAGGAGCTTCAAACATGAAAAAAATAATCACCGCCCTGATCGTTTCAATTTCGCTTTTAGCCTTAACCACCCCGGGTCATGCCCTGCTCCGTAAAGATCTGACCACAATCAAGGGGAAAGTGCTATCCATCAATGCCCGTGAAAATTCCGTCACCATCGATGACGGGTCCCGACAGCCGAAAACCTTTGTGGTCAAAAAGCCGCTGGACCAATCCCTGACGGCCGGTAAACAGGTTGTGGTGATGTACAAGATCGGCACGAACAATGCCAGCTGGGTCAGACCGGCCCGGGCTCAAAAATAAACCGGACAAGTATGGACAAATTCTGGGCCAAACTCGTCCTGGTCTTTTTAATCCTGAATCTTTGTCCTCACCTGAAAGCACAAAACGTTTCCCTGTCGGCGAAAGACAGACGCCAGATTTCCGACAAAGTGTTTCAAAATGAATGTTCAGGGAAGGAAGAATGTCTGCTCGCATGGAACGCAGGCGAGGAGTTTATGTCATTGGGCATCGGCCATTTTATCTGGTATCCGCAGGGGCAAACCGGTCCTTTTGATGAAAGTTTCCCGAAATTTCTGGAATATCTGCAATCGACCGGGCAGAAGATTCCGGGTTGGCTTCAGCATCGGCCGGGTTGTCCGTGGACATCCCGCGAGGATTTTCTTAAAAACCGGCAGGGTGTCAAGGCCGGGGAACTGAAACATCTTTTGTTATCAACGAAAGAAAAACAGGGTGACTTTTTGATCAAACGCCTGAACGAAGCCCTGCCTTTAATGCTGAAAAACTCCCCCCCTGAAAAAAGGAAACAACTCAGAGAACAGTTTTACCGTGTCTCCGGTACCCCGGCCGGTATCTTTGCCCTGGTCGATTATGTCAATTTTAAAGGTTTGGGAACATCGCTGACTGAACGTTACCAGGGACAGGGCTGGGGTCTGATGCAGATTTTATCGGACATGCCGGGGCAGGGCGAAGGCCGGGCGGCCCTGGAAGAATTTGTGCAGACCGCTGAGAAAATGCTGGTCGAACGGGTTAAAAATGCCCCGGCTTACCGGAATGAAGAAAAGTGGCTCCCCGGGTGGAAACGCAGAGTGAATTCATACCTTGAATTCCGGGATGAACAGCAACCACAAACACCAATGCCTGTAAAGTGACCAAAATAATACCTGTTCGAAAAATTAAAGTACGGTCAACTTTAAAAAAACCGGCCGTTTGATTTATTATTTCCGCTTTATTTTTCCCACCGTTTTGAGTATACTTTAAAGCGTATATTTAAACATTCAATCAGCCTTTGTCAGCACATTCAATTAATCGACACCTAACCACATAGCCTTTTCTGCGGAGCCCATGGATTTTCTGATCGCCAACATTTCCCATTTTCATTTAAACACTCTGCTTGTTCTCGGTTTGGCTTTATTCGGCGGCACCATCGGCGGACGGTTATTCCAAAAATTAAAAATCCCGCAGGTAGTCGGATATATCTTCATCGGATTGCTTTTGGGCCAAAGCGGTGTCCGGATGATCGACGCGCAGATGCTCCAGGCCCTGCAGCCGTTCAACTATTTCGCCCTTGGATTAATCGGATTTATGATCGGGGGGGAACTCAACCGCGAGATCTTCACGAAATACGGCCGGCAGTTTATTATCATTTTATTTTTTGAAGGCATGTTCGCGTTTGTCCTGGTGACATTGATGGTCGGATTCATCGGCAGCCTGTTCGTCCAAGATACACAAATGGTCTGGTCGCTGGCCCTGCTGTTAGGCGCGATCTCATCGGCCACCGCTCCCGCCGCTACCACGGACGTGTTATGGGAATACAAAGCAAAGGGACCGCTCACTACAGCCGTTTTCGGCATCGTGGCGCTGGATGATATTTTGGCCATCCTGCTGTTTGCGATCGCATCCAGTTTTGTGACCCATTGGCTGGGCATTTCCGATGCCAGTCTCTTTGAGGCCGTATTGCATCCGGTTTATGAAATCGGCGGGGCGGTCCTGCTGGGAGGCCTGTTGGGTGTCGTTCTTGTAAAGATTATTAAACATTACCGGCAAAAAGAGAGGATGCTGGTCTTTTTGATCGGCATGGTCATGTTTGTGCTGGGGCTTTCCGTGGCGATGAATGTCAGTATGCTCCTGGCCGCGATGATCCTGGGGATGGTGGTGACCAACGGATTACCCGCGATGAGCAAACAGGTCTTCAGTCTGGTGAAAGATTTCACCCCGCCGGTGTTTATTTTATTTTTTGTTTTTATCGGGGCAAAACTGAATCCGCAGTCGATCAGTCCTTTATTGCTTTTCTTTATTGTTCTTTATCTGATCGGACGAACCGTGGGAAAAATGAGCGGCGCGTATCTCGGGGCCGCGATTTCCGGAGCGGGTGAATCGGTCAAAAAATATCTGCCGTTTTGCCTGTTCAGTCAGGCCGGTGTGGCGGTCGGACTTTCCCTGGTCGCCGCGCAGTCGCTGGACAAGGCGATGGGGGACAGGATCATCATTATCATAACCATCTCCACCTTTGTCGTCCAGTTACTCGGCCCGCCGTGCGTAAAATTTGCGATCACCAAGGCCAAAGAGGCCGGCCGGAATTTCTCGGAAGAAGACATTATTCGCGCGTCTTCCGTTAATGAACTCATGGATACCCAGTATCCGGTCATTTATGAGAACACCCCGGCCAAGACCATTCTCGATATCTTTTCCAACAGCCCGTATACACAATACCCGGTGGCCGATAATCAGGGAAAATTAACCGGCATCATCACGATCGACGGAATCAAAAACTCACTGCTGTTTGAACGCTCCGAACAATTATTATTGGGCGCAGATCTTAAAGAAAGCTTCAAACATGCGGTCCGCGCCACCACGACTTTGTTTGATGCCAAAACCTATATGGATAATTTTAATCTGGGTTTTCTTCCGGTCACCGATACCGACGGCGTCATCATCGGCGGGTTTGACCGGCGGATTTATAAAAAATTTCTTTCGGCAAAATTACTGGAACTCCAGAATATTTAATTTAAAAGAAAGGAGCTGCTCCCATGACAGGAAAAAATCAAATTTCAAAAAAGGTTCTCTATCGATTGGGAATCATGTGCGCGTTCGGTTTTTTGTCAACGGCCCCGGTTCATGCGGCCGATATGAATGCCTCATCCATGAAAAAAATCGGCCTTGACGAGGGGGCAATGGCCCCGGATTTTGAAGGGATCAGTTATGAAGGCAAGACCGTCAAACTTTCCGAGATGTATCAAAACGGCCCGGTCGTTTTAATCTTTTACCGCGGGGCGTGGTGCCCTTATTGTGTGCGGCATTTGCGGTCTTTTCAGGACCGATTGGATGAAATCAGGGCCCTGGGCGCCGATGTCCTGGCCGTCAGTGTTGATCAACAGGAATTTGCCCAGAAAACCGTCAGTGAAAACACGCTGGGATTTGAGGTCATCACCGATCCGGCGGCTGATATCCTCAAAGAGTACAACCTGATTTTCCAGGTTCCGGATGAACTGGCCGAAAAATACAAAAATGAATACAAGATCGACCTTGAACTCCATTCCGGACGGACCGACCACGTGATCGCCGTCCCGGCCACGTTTATCATTGCCAACGACGGCCAGATTATATTTGCCTACGCGAATGAGGATTATAAGGTCCGCACCGAACCTCAGGAAGTCATTGACGCGCTCAAAGAAATGCAGCTCTATAATTGAGAGCTCAGGTTTTATGCCTATGTTCTGCCTATGAAAAGCCCGGATTAAAACAACAATTAAATAATTTTTCAAACTTGACCGGTTTTATTTTCCGTCGATTGATTTGGGATGGGCCCGGATTTTCTCCTGAAAAATCCCGGTTGGTGGAGAAATGAGTATTGATCAAACTGGAATTAACGTTATACTTATGGAGTCGTTGAAGGACATTCGTAGCGAAGCCGCTACAAAACTGTAATTTCACAGAAGAAAAAAATCGGCAAAGTTGCCCAATTTTCCATCATAAACAATGGAGAATTGGGTTTTTTATTTTTATCCCAACGCACCCATGATGAATTTTAAGACCGATCAATTTAGAAAGAGTAATCCCAATCATAAACCTGTTTCTGAAATCATTATCATCGGAAACGGAATGGTCGGGGCGAAACTGTGCGAAGAGATGGTGGCCTTGAAACTGAACAGACGTTACCGGATCACTGTTTTCGCGAAAGAACCGCGGGTGGCGTATAACCGGATCAAACTGTCCAGTTATATGACGCTGCGTGACAGCAAACCTCTGGAAATCCTGCCGCTTTCCTGGTACCGCCGACACGGGATTGACCTGCTCCTGGCTGATCCGGTTGTCCAGATCCATAAAAAAGACAAGTGTGTGGTTTCAAAAAACGGACGCCGCCTTTATTACGATTACCTGGTGTTTGCCACCGGATCATATCCGTTTGTTCCGCCGATTGAGGGAACGGATCTGCCCGGGGTTTTTGTCTACCGGACGATTGACGACCTGGAAGCGATCTGCCGTTTTTGTTATCACCGGAAAAACGTGGCGATCCTGGGAGGCGGATTGCTGGGTTTGGAAGCGGCCGAGGCGATGATGAATTTGGGTCTGGACGTCCATGTCGTTGAACTGGCCGCGTTCCTGATGCCGCAACAGTTAACCCCGCAGGCCAGTGAAGTCCTGCAAAAACACATTTTGGCCCAGAAGATCAATGTCCATCTGTGCCGGCAGGCCCTCAAAATCACTCACACCTTTGGAAAAAAAGTCATCCATTTCAAGGATGGTTCTATTCTGGAAACGGACGCGGTCATCATTTCAACCGGTATCCGACCCTGCACACAGCTGGCGAAGGACAGCGGGATTGAATGCGGACCGGTAGGGGGAATTATGATCAACAACGCCCTTGAGTCCAGCGAAAAAAATATTTATGCGATCGGCGAATGCGCCCTGCACCGGGGTCAGATTTACGGATTAGCCGCGCCGGGATACAAAATGGCCAAAATGCTGGCGAACCGTTTTGCGACCGGTGAAGACGCGGTTTTTGAAAAGGCGGATATGTCAACACGCCTGAAGATGCTGGGCGTGAATGTTGTCACGATCGGTGAACACCTCCAGCCGGTAACCACCATCGATTTTAAGACGGAAGATTTTTACCGGCAGATCGCGATTGATGATGACCGGCTGATCGGAGCACTGGGCGTGGGGAACTGGCCGGAATCCGGAAAAATACAAACGTGCGTTGAAAAAGGATCAAAAATTCCGCTGTCAAAATTGAACCAGTTTAAAACTTCCGGGGCCCTCTGGCCGAACGAAGAAAAAACCGGTCCGGCCGCCTGGAATGACGATGCTTATATCTGCAACTGTCTGCAGATCTCAAAAGGCACTGTCTGCCGGACGATTGAACAGGGCAGCGCTGACCTGGACGATCTGGTCAGGCAGACAAAAGCCTCCAGTGTCTGCGGTTCCTGCCGGCCGCTTTTGGCCCAGCTGCTGGGAACGCCGGTAGGACAATTCCTTCAAAAAGGATGGAAACCTCTTTTGATCATTTCCATCCTGGCGCTGGTGCTGGCGTGCGTTAATATTTTTTACCCTCCGTTCACCATGGCTGATTCGGTTGAATCGTTCCGGTTTAAAATTGATGCGCTGTGGAGAAACAAATTCTTCAAACAGGTTTCCGGTTTCTCGTTGCTGGGGTTAAGCCTGATCGGATTATTACTGTCCCTGCGTAAAAGATTCCCCGGATTTTCATTCGGCCATATCCGCAGCTGGCGGATCGTGCATGCCTTGTTCGGAGTGACGTCATTGATTGTTTTATTCGCCCATACGGGTTTTCATTTCGGCCGCAATCTGAATTATTGGCTGATGCTGGTTTTTGTCGTCTTGAATTTATTGGGTGCTGTTGCCGGTATTGTCGCCGCCATCGAAAGCAAGGGGCAGGGCTTCTGGGTCGATAAAGCCCGGAAATTACGGCCGGTACTAACGACACTGCACATTGTCTTGTTCTGGCCGCTGCCGGTGTTATTAACCTTTCATATTTTATCGGTCTATTTTTACTGAAGCCCCGAAACAAAATATGCCGGTTATGGAGTCTGGATTGGCAGAAAAGATTGATCAATGTCCATTTTTAACATAAAGATTAAAACCCTGGTGAGCTGGTTGTCGCTGACCTTAATCCTGGGAGGATATATTTCTTACGTGTTTTTTTATAAAGAGGACAAACGCATGCTTTTACCCGGGATCACCACGGACGGACATTATCAGATCGAGATGAAATGTACCGTCTGCCATAAAGCGGATTTCAAAGACCTTGACCAGCCGGGCGTGATCAATCAGGCCTGTTTGAAATGCCATAAACAGGACCTGGAAGACGCCCACGATTCGCATCCGATCAAGAAATTCCGTGATCCGCGAAACGCCGAACTGTTAACCAAGGTTGACGCCATGCAGTGTATTACCTGTCACCAGGAACATAATGAAAAGATCACCAACAAGATGGGCGTGACCCTGCCCAACGATTATTGCGCGTTTTGCCATCAGGGGATCGGGGATGAACGTCCCAGCCACAAAGGCCTGGGGTTTGATACCTGCGCGACGGCCGGTTGCCACAATTATCATGATAACAACGCCCTTTATGAGAATTTCCTGGTCCGGCATGCCAATGAACCGGACAAACTTGAAAAACAATTGGTGCCGGAGTGCACCTTTGCCGAACAATACCGGCAACAACACAAAGAGACCGCTACGCCTCTGTCGTTGGAGGAACATGATGCGCCGCGCGGCCGGGATTATGATCCGAAGATGTTAAATGATTGGATGACCACAGCGCACGCGAACGCCGGCGTAAACTGCATGGCCTGTCATTCAGTTAAAAGTCCGGATCATATGAACGGTGAATGGGTCGATCATCCGGAGCATAATTCATGCCGGACATGCCATCGTCCGGAAGTGGACGGATTCCTCAAAGGCAAACACGGAATGCGTCTGGACCAGGGCTTGTCCGCGATGACTCCGGCCATGGCCCGCCGTCCGATGAAAGCGGAGGCCGCGCATAAAGAATTATCGTGTGTGTCCTGTCACAGCGCGCATACCTTTGACCGGAAAGAGGCCGCCGTCAACGCGTGTCTGACGTGTCACAATGACCAGCATTCGCTGAATTATCTGACTTCGCCCCATTACGGAATATGGCTGAGTGAACTGGGGGGAAATTCAGCGCCGCGCACCGGTGTATCCTGCGCGACCTGTCATATGCCGCGCGAAGAAATGGACAACGAAGGAGATAAATATGTGTTTGTCCAGCACAACCAGAACAGCAATTTAACACCGAATGAAAAAATGATCCGCACAACGTGCATGCAATGCCACGGGTTGGGCTTTTCCATTGACGCGATGGCCGATCCGGTTTTGATCAACAATAATTTCAGCGGCCGTCCGTCGGCCCATATTCAGAGCATTGATATGGCCGATGAACGGGAAAAGAATAAAAACAAATAACCCCGTCTTCAGGACGGAGCATTTAACCAAAAAGGAGAAAAAAATGAAAAAACGGATGTTGTTTTCAGGATTCATCGTTTTACTGCTGGCCGCGACAGGAGTCCAGGCGAAGGAAGGCGAAGGCGGATGGTCTTACCAGAAAATCGCCGACGCCCTGCATACCGTCATGAGGGCCGACCGTACCACTTATACCAAAAAAGTTGTCCAGCGTTTGACAAAGGATAACCAGGTCATCACCGCCAGCGAACATTTTGAAGACGAGAAGGCCTTGCCGCTGCCGGCCCAGATGTTCCGCATGGGGGCAGAACTTGTTTCCGATGATGAAAGCGCCGGCTTCAGCTATTCACTGCAGTCGCTCTGGCCGATCAATAAAACAAATGCCGCCCGGCAGACTGAGGTTGAGAAAAAAGGTCTTCAATATGTCGTTGACCATCCGGGAGAAAATTTTTACGGAGAAGAAACCCTGGGCAAACAAAAATATTTCACGGCTGTTTACCCGGACGTGGCGGTGGCGTCAGCCTGTGTAACCTGCCACAACGAACACAAAGATTCACCAAAAACCGATTTCAAGGTCGGGGATGTCATGGGCGGTGTCATCATCCGTATCCCCATGTAAACCTGTCATAAAAGGATAAACAAATGAAACCAAATAAAAGCTGGATGATCTGCGCACTGCTGGTGATCTATATCTTCTTTTTTTCAATGGTCCAATCTTATTCGATGTCCGGCATTACCCCGCAGGAAGATGCCCCGAACACCGTTGCAGAAAAAACGGATCCGGAAGCGGATTTGCTCCTTGGCGAAAAAGTTTACCAGGAAACCTGTTTACGCTGTCATGACACCGGCCTGGGCGGATCTCCCAAAATAACAAACACAAAGGCCTGGAAAAAAAGGCTGGACGCCCGGGGGATGGACGGCCTGGTGGAACATGCCCTGAACGGGTTTGAAGGGGACGACGGAGAAATGCCCCCGCGAGGAGGAAACGAAATCCTGACGGACGAAGAGGTGAGAGCCGCCGTCTTGTATCTTGTGACCAAAAGCCAGGAACAAACCGCTCCATAACAAATTCTGTTTTAACAAGAAAGGGATCTAACATGGATGAGATTAAAAAAAAATCGGTTCAGGATACCTGGAAAATGGTTGAACCCATTTCCGAGGCAGCCGCAGACATTTTTTATACAAAATTGTTTGAACTTGATCCGACCGTCAAACCGATGTTCAAATCGAATATCAAGGAGCAGGGAAAAAAACTGATGCATATGATCGGCCTCGCGGTGAGAGGCCTGGATGATCTGGACAAACTGGTCCCCGCGGTCCAGTCGCTCGGCGTAAGGCATGTGGCTTACGGGGTAAAAGACCGACATTATGATACGGTCGGCACGGCCCTGCTGTATACTCTCGATAAAGGACTGGGCAAGGCCTTCACGCCGCAAGTCAAGGAGGCCTGGACCGAAACCTATGTGACTCTGGCAACCGTGATGAAAGAAGCCGCCGCCAAGAATGTATAATATGCCCCAAAACAAGTTTGTTAAAAATATTCTGGAAGTTATGTCCGTCAGCGGATTAGTCATCGTTTTGTGTTCGGGCTGTTCTCCGGAAAAGATCGAAGTTTACAAAGTGGTCAAGATCGACCCGGAAGAGAAGATGGCCGTCCTTCAACCGGAGTCCGCGTCGAAAAAAGAAACCGATTCATTCTGTCCCAAACCGATGGGCTGGAAACCGGACGACCCGGGGCCGATGCAGCGGGCCAGGTTTACAAGGTTGACGGAAGACGGCCGTTCCGCGGAAATCTCGATCGTTGTTCTTCCGGGTGAAGCCGGAGGCGATCTTCCCAATATCAACCGCTGGCGCCGCCAGATCGGGTTGGACCCGGTGGATAACGCCGCGCTCGGTGACATCATCCGCTCCTGGACCATCGGGGAACGGACGTTGAAACAGGTCCATCTCGAAAACGGCGACCAAAGCATTGACATGGTTTATCTGCTGGATCAGGGACAGAGTTATTTTTACAAGATGCAGGGGGATAAAAAACTGGCCGGCGACCAGCTCAAGGTATTTTTGGCTTTTGTTCATACCATCTGGAGCCAGCCATGATCCACACCCTGTTTCGTCAGTTATATTCAGTGCTCACCTCGCTGCAGGTAACCGTCTATTGCCTGGTGCTTGTCCTGGGCTTATTGTTTGCCGCCACCCTTGCCCAGGTCAACCACGGGATCTATCAAGTCCAGGATATTTATTTTCAATCGTTTTTTCTTTATATGCCTCTGCCCGGATCATCGTGGCGGATTCCTGTCCTGCCGGGTGGATATTTGCTCGGTTCGATTCTGGCCGTCAATATGATCCTGAGTTTTATCAGACGTTTTCAGAGGTCATTCATCAAAACAGGAATTTATATGGTGCACGCCGGATTGTTTCTCCTGGCAGCCGGACAGGTCGTCAGCGATTTTGCCACCAAAGAGAGCCGAATGGTGATAAATGAAGGCGCGTCGTCCAATTATTCGGAAAGCCTGCGCGTGCCGGAACTCGTGCTGATCAGGACATCGGATGAAAAGACGGACACGGTCGTTTCCTTTCCGGCCAAGATGCTGCGCCAGCGCAGGCCGGTCGGACATGAACAACTCCCGTTTCAGGTTGAGGTGTTGGAATGGCTGCCGCATTCACGGCTGCTGGCGAAAGAAACGCTGAAAGGGAAACCCGTTTACGACGCCGACCAGGGGATCGGCCGGAATGTCTTCGCCATCCCGCTTCCGGAGACAACAAAAATCAACGAAGTGAACAGCCCGGCCGCCTACGTCCGTTTGCTGACAGACAAAGATGTATTAGGGACATGGCTTGTTTCCAACCATATTTCAACCGTTCAAACCCTGACGTACGGAAATGAATCCTATCAAATCCAGCTGCGGCCGAAACGTTATTACAAACCGTATACCGTCCGGCTGGAAGATTTCTCCCATGACCGTTATCCGGGAACAGATATCCCCAAAAATTTTTCCAGCAAGGTCCGCCTCATTGATCCGCGAAAAAATATGGACCGGACCGTATTGATCTCGATGAACCGCCCGTTGCGATATGACGGTGATGTCTACTACCAGGCCAGTTTTATGAATAATGACCGGACATCCATTCTTCAGGTGGTCCGGAATGTCGCCCTGCCGGTCCCGTATGTTTCCTGTACGCTGATCGGACTCGGCCTGTTGATCCATTTTTGTTTTCACCTCACTCATTTCCTTAAAAGGAGGATGAAAACGGCATGAAACTGCTCAGAAAAAAACTCAAACGATATCTGGTCCAATATGTTTTCCCGCTGGTTGTCATGGGATTTGTCCTGGCTCAGATGTCCGGACTGTTTCCTCAGAAAAACAATTTGTCTTTGTCCCGTCAATTTTCAGGAATTCCGGTTTTAATGAACGGACGGATCAAACCGCTCGATACGGTCGCCCGCAACAGCCTGATGATCATTTCGGGGAAACAGAATGTGCGGGATAAAAAAGAAGGGACTGTCATTCACGCCGCAGAGTGGCTGATGGATACACTCCTTCATCCGGAGATCAGCGACAAGCACAAAGTCTTTCTGGTCCATCATCCGGACCTGGTCCTTTTAATTGACGGGGAAGAGGGTAAAAAATATTATTCTTTTACGGAACTGCTGGCGCATGAAGACGAAATTACGGCGCTGGCAAAAACAGCGCTCAGCGCTGAGGCGGAGGTCCGTACCGCCTTTGAGCGCGCAGTGGTCCATCTCTACGAGAGTATGGTTTTATATTACCGGCTGAAAAACAGCTTGTGTTCCGAAGGCAGCCGTTCCATTTTTCAAGAGTTGACAGTCCTGTCCCGGATAATTGACAAAGACAATCAGCTCTTTGAAACCGACCGGGACCATGCCGCCGCGTTCCGTGAATACGCCGACTATTTCCAGTATATTGATGACACTGCGTTGCTGCGTTTTATCCCTGCCGAAGACGGAACCGAATGGATGACAACCGGGCGGTCGCTCATCGCATCCCTGGACAGCGGAACCATATCGCCGCTGGCCTGGGAATTAGCCCGGATGCGGGACGCCTATCGAAACGGAAACGGCGGACAGCTGGCCGAATCGTTAACGCTGTATTTCTCCCAATTAAAAAAAATTTCCGGGCTCCACTTAGAACGGATCCGGCTCGAATGTTTTCTCAACGGCGCGCAGCCTTTTCATCAGGCTATGGTTTTATATGTCCTCGCGTTGATGACTGTATTGGTCAGCTGGTTTTTTCTGTCACCGGCCTGGCGGTCGTCGGCATTACTTTTCCTGGGATCAGCGTTTGTCATCCACACGTTTGGTTTGGGAACACGGATTTATCTGCAGGGCCGCCCGCCGGTGACTAACCTGTACAGTTCGGCGGTCTTTATCGGCTGGGCTTCCGTCTTTTTTTGTTTCCTCCTGGAGCGGATTTTCCGGCGCGGGGTAGCCGTGGCCATCGGCGCCTGCGTCGGATTTTCCACTCTCGTGATCGCCCATCATCTGTCCGCAGACGGTGATACACTGGAGATGATGCAGGCGGTCCTCGATTCGAATTTCTGGCTGGCCACACACGTGGTGGCGATCACGCTCGGATATTCCGCGACCTTTGTCGCCGGGTTTACCGGTGCCCTGTTTATCCTGCGCGGTGTTTTTACACGATCTTTGTTAAAAATAGATGTCGATAATATGCAGAGGATGGTTTACGGAACCATCTGTTTCGCTTTGCTGTTGAGTTTTACCGGCACAGTCCTCGGCGGGATCTGGGCCGACCAGTCCTGGGGGCGGTTTTGGGGATGGGACCCGAAAGAAAACGGGGCGCTGATGATCGTGATCTGGAACGCCGTGATCCTGCATGCCCGGTACGCGGGCATGATCCGCGCCCGCGGCCTGATGGTTTGCGCCGTCATCGGAAATATGATCACCGCCTTTTCCTGGTTCGGTGTTAACCTGCTTGGAGTCGGACTGCATTCGTACGGGTTCCTCGATAAAACATTTAAGGGGTTTCTTTATTTTGAGCTCAGCCAGTTGCTGATCGTTGTGACGGCACTCATACCCTATAACCGGTGGAGCAGTTTCAATGAGCGCGCACCAAACGGGCCGCCTCTTTTAAAAAGTATTCGTCACCTCTTTAAAAAGAAAGGAATTCTGTATGATCAGGCGGGCCAATCCCGAATATAACATCCTTGTAGCAGGCGTCAGTTTCCGGACGGCGGGCATTGATATCCGTGAACGGTTTTCACTCTCTTTGACGGAAAAGGAAGAGCTTCTGCGCCGTTTAAAAGAATACCCGTCCGTCCACGAAGTGATTGTGTTGTCGACCTGTAACCGGACGGAGATCTATGTATCCGGCCCCGCCGGGACGGCTGACGAAACAGATGTTCTTAATACGCTGTTTTCAATTAAAAAAATAAATCCCGATCACGGTTTTGAAAAATTATTCTACTGTTACCGGGGGGAAGCTGCCGTCCAACAACTTTTTACCGTAACCGCCGGACTCGATTCGCTGATCATCGGTGAACGCCAGATCCTGGGACAGTTTAAGGACGCGGTTTTATTTTCCCGGGAACGCGAGATGCTGGGACGGCATTTTAATATCCTCTCCAACCTGGCCATCCGCGCCGGAAAAAAAGCCCAAACCGAAACACAGATCAGCCAGGGCGGGTCGTCCGTCAGCTGGGCGGCCGTGACGCTGGCGGAGAAAAAACTGGGAGGACTGCGGGGAAAATCGGTCCTGGTGATCGGCGCCGGTAAAATGAGCAAGATTAACCTGAACCTCCTGCATAAAAAGGGAGCGGCCCGTATTTATCTGATGAACCGGTCGCTGGCCCGGGCGGAACAAACCGCCCGGCAGGTCAACGCGACGGTTATTCCGTTATCCGGCCTTGACCGGGTCCTGGACAAAGTGGATCTGTGTATCTGCTCGACGAGTTCACCCGGGTATGTGCTCAGTAAAACGGCGGTGATCCGGGCGCTCTCCAAACGGCGCGGCCGGCGCATGATCCTGATTGACATTTCGGTCCCACGGAATATCGATCCGGAAATCAACACGCTTAAAAATGTTCAACTGTTTGTCATTGATCAATTGCAAAAAATGGTTACTCAGAACCAGCATCAACGCCAAAGCGCCGTTGACTCTGTGAAACAAATTATTAACGCCAAAATTCAGCAATACCGCGTCAAAATTACGGCGAAGGGGGCCGAATGATTCTAAACACCTTTGAGGGTTGTTCGTCCGGGTCATGGAAGATCGAACACCTGCGGCCGGTCACCGGTGAATCATTGCCAAAAGCCGCCTGTCTGAACATTCTCCCCGGTCATAACGCCGGAAATTCGCCGGGTTTCGTCTGGTCGTTGCGCGGCGTCACCAGTTATGTCCGTTATGTCCATCGCGATGAACGAGAACAACTCACGCCGCTCCAGCCGCCGCTCGGACGGCCCGAGGCGACCAGGGCCGCGCTGATCCCGATCAAAAAATCCGAGACGTGGTGGGATCTGCCCCAGGACGACCGGCGCAAGATCTTTGAAGAACAATCCCGCCATATCGCCACCGGCCTTAAATATCTTCCCGCCATCGCCCGCCGTCTGTACCAATCCCGCGAATTGGGTGAACCGTTTGATTTCCTGACCTGGTTTGAATACGCGCCGGCGGATGCCGCCGCGTTTGAAGACCTGGTCGATGCCTTACGCCGGACGAAAGAATGGACATACGTAACCAGAGAAATCGATATCCGGTTGATCAGGATGCCCGAATAGATTGCAGATTTTTCATCACCCATAACCGTTAAGCCGTAAATCATTCCTGTATTGAAAAGCACCCCGCATCCCTGTATAATTTTTAAAAAATCATTCATCCGTAATTTATGAAACTGTCAAAAAAAGAATTTATATTCCATTTGTTTAACGTGGTGTTCCTGTTTATTTTTACGGTGACAGCGGTTGAATTGTCTGTCCGTTACCTGATCTACAAAAAAGGATTGTACCTGAAATACATTGACCGGCCGCGGTTTCTTCAACTCTCTCAGCAAGACCCGGGGTATCAGTTCCCCAAAGAGTTTTATCAGCTTGACCCGCGTTACGGATGGAAACAGACACCGCTCAACGCGGGGGTTTTCCGCGGCTGGCGTTATCCCATGGCTGAATTCCGCAGTGGCGTGACCATCAACGCGTCGGGTTTCCGTGACGATGGGCCTTATGTGTTTGAAAAAGATAAACTACGCATCGCTGTGCTGGGTGATTCGTTTATCCAGGCGCTGCAGGTCGGTCAATCCGAAGCCATCCCGGAACTGATTGAACGTGGATTGATCAAGAAGGGGCTGGACACCAAAGTCTACAACTTCGGAGTCTCCAGCATCGGTACCATCCACCAGTACCGGATTTTCCAGGAGGAGGCGCTCCCGATGAAACCGGATATTGTTATCCTGTCGTTTTTCCCGAATGATCTCGTGGATAATTCACCGCATTACAAACATGAAAAACCGCAGTTGACCCCGCAGTACGAATTCGATTCAAAAGGTGATCTTGTTCTTAAGGAATTTAACCTGGCCAGCCAGGACGGCATGTTGATCCTGCACGAAACACCGCTTCATCCTGATGCCGCTCTGAAACGCGCAGCGCGGATCGTGGACACGGTCAAAGTCTTATCCGAACGTTTCCGGTTCCTGAAATCATTCGAATTCTTAAAACTCTATTTAGCTGACCATTTCGGTTTACGCACGGACTATGATTATCCGTTTGATGTGTACAAGAAAGAATACCCGCCGCCTCTGGTAGAATCAGCGCGACTGACCTGCTATTTGATCAATAAACTGGAACAGGAATGCCGGCGAAACGGCATCCGTTTTGCGGTGGTCCTGCTCCCGGCGCGGGAGCAGGTCCTGCCCCGCTACTGGAAAGAACACATTGACCAGCGCCGGTATATCCTTCGGCATGACCAGTTTGACCTGGAAAAACCGACCAGGATCATCCGGGACTTCCTGATCGATCACAAAATCCCTTATGTGGACGCGCTTCCGGCCTTTCAACAGTCAAAAGACAAACAAAAATATTATTATGCCTTTGATCATCACTTTACAGCCGAAGGACACCGTAAGGTCGCGGACATGCTGATCGAATATTTGCTGGATCAAAACGGCGGGAAGAAATAGAAATACTCTTTAAAATTTCCGCGATTACTCTATAATACTCAGAGTCGTCCGGACAGCACAGTCGCCGGTCCGTAAACAACAGAACCAAGGAAATATGATCCCGAAAAATAAAAAAGTGATCGGCTGGCGTGAATATGTGGACCTGCCCGACTGGGGTATTAAGAAAGTAAAGGCCAAGATCGATACCGGGGCCAAGACCAGTTCCCTGCATGTGGAAGACATTCGGGAACTTTCCGGGAACAGGATCAGTTTCTACGTCGTTTTGGGCCCCGGCCAAAAGAGAAAAAAGATCACCGCGTCCCCGGAAAGCAAAGGGAAGGTCAAGTCAAGCATCGGCGTACGCACCCACCGCTGGTTCCTTCAGACAAAGATCCGGATCGGGACGGTGGAAAAAGTTGTCCGGCTTAATCTGGTCAACCGTGCGGACATGAATTTCCGCATGCTGATCGGACGGACGGCCATTGAAGACGATTTTCTGGTCGACGTGGCGCACGGGTACAGGCTTAACGCGAAAACAGCAAAAAAAACAAAACACGGACGTTCCTGAAAACCGTTGAACCTCACAGGAGGCATAAAAAGATGGCGAACCAAATATCTTACCGGAAACTAATGATCGTTCTCGGGGCCTTTTGGCTGACCGGCTGTTCAACGGTGCCTTTGACCGGCCGGATGCAGCTGGATGTGATCCCTTCAGATTCCATGCTCTCTTTAAGTCTTCAGCAATACGACGAATTTCTCAAAACAAACAAACTCAGCACCAACCAGGCCCAGACGAAGATGGTCAAATCGGTGGGTGAAAAGATCCAGAAGGCCGTTGAGAAATATATGGCGGACAATAACCTGTCCGCGCGTCTGAAAAATTACAAATGGGAGTTCAACCTGGTCGAAAGCGCGGATGTGAACGCGTGGTGCATGCCCGGCGGAAAGGTCGTGGTTTATACCGGGATCCTGCCGGTCACCAAGGATGAAAACGGACTGGCCGTGGTGATGGGGCATGAGATCGCGCACGCGATCGCGAAACACGGGGACGAACGGATGAGCCAGGGACTGCTCGCCCAGCTGGGGACGTCCGCGTTGTCCACCGCCATGCAGAACAGCCCCGATGAAACCAAGGCCCTGTGGATGGGCGCGTTCGGTGCCGGCGCGCAGTACGGTGTGCTTTTGCCCTTCAGCCGGGTCCATGAAAGCGAGGCCGATCATCTGGGATTGATCTTCATGGCCATGGCCGGGTTTGACCCGAGCCACGCCGTGGGTTTCTGGGAACGGATGGGCCAGTTAAATAAGGGGGCGAAGGTCCCGGAATTCCTGAGCTCCCACCCGTCGGACCAGAACCGGATTAGGAAAATTAAAGAACAATTGCCTGAAGCGCTTGGGTATTATAATAAATAAAGATAGGGGACAGCGCCCTAACTCGAAATTGGAGTTAGGGCGCTGTTCCCTATCTATACGGAGGTAAACCATGAATCTAAACAAATACCTGCAAATGGTCGGGGAATGGGCCGTCACCAGCGGTTTTAAAATAGTCCTGGTCTTTGTCCTGATGATCATCGCGTTAAAAGCCGCTTCGCTGATTTCATCAAAAATCATCCAGCTGATCAGAAAAAAGGAAGGCGAGGATATTGAACTCCAGAAACGGACCGACACATTAACGGCGATTATCCGGTACACATTTAATATCGCGATTTTTGTCGTGGCCGGCATGATGATCTTAAGAGAACTCGGCATCGATATCGCGCCGATCATGGCCACGGCCGGGGTCGTCGGCCTGGCCGTCGGTTTCGGCGCCCAGAAACTGGTGGAAGATGTCATCAGCGGATTTTTTATCCTGATGGAAGACCAGATCCGCATCGGAGATGTCGTTCAAATCGCCGACAAGGGCGGGCTGGTGGAAAAAGTCACTTTACGAATGGTCATTCTGCGGGACCTGGCCGGCAATGTCCATTATGTCCGCAACGGAATTATCACGGTCGTCACCAACATGACCAAGGAATACTCCCGTTATGTCTTTGACATCGGCGTCGCGTACCGGGAAAACGTCGATGAAGTCATTGAAGTGATTAAAGAAGTCGATACCGAATTGCGGCAGGACCCCGAATTCAAAAAAGACATCCTGGCCCCGATCGAGATCCTCGGGCTCGATAAATTCGACACGTCCGCGGTGATCATCAAGGCGCGCACCACGACCAAACCGATCCGGCAATGGGCGGTGGGCCGTGAGTTCAACAAACGCCTGAAAAAACGTTTTGATGAAAAGAACATCGAGATCCCGTTCCCGCACGTCACTCTTTACATGGGGAAGAATAAAGACGGTTCATCCCCGGCGATGAACGTGGCGCTCAATGAAAATATAAATTCACGGAATTAAACCAAACACCCGTTAAAGACTATGAAAAAGTTGCCGTTATCAACCTGGGTTACCGCCGTTGTTGTCCTTGGCGGCGCATTTTATTTTATCCATATCTGCCGTCAGGGATTAAGCCAGGAATTTGTCGAACACCGATGGAACACGGCGTCCGCGGTCGTGCTGGATCCGGACCTCAAACTGGACGGTAAAAAAAACACCGCGCGGATCACGGAGGGGATCGAACAAACCCTCAATTATGAATATTCGGTCGGCGGCCGGACATACCAGTCCAATTCGGTTTCCAAAGAACTTATGGTCAACAAGGACGAATACCCGGCCGGAAAGACCATCCAGATCTATTATAATCCGGCCGATGAATCAGAGTCGGTCCTCATCCGCACCCCCGTCCAAAAACAATACCTCCTGGCCATGATCGGATTCTGCTGTGTGTCGGTGGGGATCATCATTTTTTCCCTGATTAAGGACCTGCGTAAGCAATAATCAAAAAATTGTCTTGCGCCATTTGAACACAATTTTAATTTCTAATTTTCGTGAGTTCTGCTACTATTAATCCTGATCCCATAAAATTCCCAATGAGGACGGACAATCATAAAAAGGAAGGACTCATGTCAAAACATACGGAAAAAACATCAACCGGCCTGACGGCCAACACCGCGGCCATGCTCAGTTACCTGGCCGGATTCATTACGGGCATCATCTTTTTCGTGGTTGAAAAAGAAAATAAATTCGTGCGCTTCCATGCCCTGCAGTCGACCTTCACATCCGGCGGACTGCTGGTCATCGTGAACGTCTTGAGCTTTATCCCGATCCTGTCCTATCTTGTTCCGGTCCTCAACATCCTGGGGCTGATCCTGTGGATCGTCCTGATGGTCAAGGCTTACCAGGGCGAAGATTTCAAACTGCCGGTGATCGGTGAACTGGTGGAGCAGAATTTAAAATAACGGATCCCTGAAAAATGCTTTCTCCCAAAGAACTCGCGCAGTACATTCTCGGCCTGGTCAAGGCCGGCAAGAGCAGGCAAGAAATCATCAATGCCGTCCTCGCGGAAGGTTTCAACGAAGCCGTTGCCGAGCGGTATTACGAACTGGTGAAAAATGCCCTGGCCGGTGAATCGTAACTAAAAGAACAAAAAGACACCTCACCCGTGGCGATCATGAGTCTCTCAAAAAGAAAAAATTTTATGTTTTCGGCTGTTACGATCCTCTTGGCCCTGCTGCTCCTGGAAGGGATCGGGCGGATATTTTTTGTCACCGGTTCATCGGAATTTAACGAACGGCGTATTCTGGAATCCGGGTTGTCTCAACGAAAACCGGAAGGGGAATTCCGGGTCTTTCTCTTTGGCGAATCCACCATGCACGGGTCGCATTTGTATCCGCATTCCACCATCGACCGCTGGATTAAAATTTACCTGACAAATTTGCTGGGGGAAGAGGCGGCGGCGCGGGTCAAGGTGATCAACTTCGGCCGCCTGGGCGTTGCCAGCGACTGGATCGCCGACACCGCCAATGAAATGCTCAGCTTTCAACCGGACCTTTCCGTCATTTATTCCGCGAACAACGATTTTATCATCAAGGAATACCGGCTCGGCCTCCAGACACCGCCGCCGTTCCTGCAACGAGCGGTCGACCGGTACAAAAAGATCTGCCTGCGTTCGGCGTTGCTCAGCGGGATTAAACGGATCGCGATCCGCGTGAAATGGGCGAGAAAAAACAAACGCCGCCAGAACCAGCCGCCCAAAGAAGAATTTGTCGATCAATGGCACTATTCGATTCACAAGAGCAAAGTTTATGATGTGGCGCGGCACCTGATCGATCCGGACTCGGATGAAATGCGTTTTCTGGAGAACAGCTGGACAGCGAATCTCCGGCGGATCATCCGCCATCACCAAAAACAAAATATTCCGGTGGCCTTCTTTAACGGTGTTTCCAAAATAAACGGATACGGCCCGTTTGAACCCCAGCACAAGCCCTCGTTAACAGCCGCCCGGTCAGAACAATGGGAGGAGAATGAGAAAACGGCCCAGGCGGATTTTGAGGCCGGCCGGTACAACGCAGCTGCCGAAGGTTTCCTGCGCGCGAAGGCGATCGATGATCAATACGCGCTCACCTATTTCCGATTGGGAGAACTGGCTGAACTTCAGAAAGATTACACAGCGGCATATCACTATTACACCTTGGCCAGCGACCTGGATCATTATCCGATCCGGGCGCCGGGTTTTGTCAACGCCTATTACCGGGACCTCGCGCGCGCCAATGACCGGGGCGTTTATATCCTGGACATTGATTCCGTGTTTAAGAAATTTTCTGCGCCGGGGTTGGTCGGCGATGACCTGATCATCGACCAGATCCACCCGACCATGCAAGGCCAGGCCCTGATGGCCCTTGAAGTCGTCAAATTGATTTATGACCGGGACCTGTTTCTCCCGAAGGAGCGGTGGCAGTGGGACCGGATAAAACCGTTCGAAGAACTTGCGGCGCAGATTGAAATGTCGGATGATTTTCTGGTCAGCCTGTACACCTATTCCGCGCGGTATGTGGGGCCGTATTTAAGCATCGCGGAAACCATGCTCGAAAGCGCCCTTCAGATCAAACCGAAATGCCTGCTGGCCAGAAGTCATCTTGCCTGGATTTACTGGATGACGGACCGGGAGGACCAGGCCCGTTCTCTCTATAAAGAATTACAGGAAGAATTTCCGGCCGAGGCCAAACTGTTTTTTGAAGAAAAACCGGATATCGCGCAGATGGTGAATAAGAGTGACCCGTGATCACCAACCACAATATTTATTCCTTTTTCAAAATATTCAGGTAAACTGGAAATCTGTTGAGGGGCGCGGATAAGAGCCGCCTGTTATCACAATGACCAAAAATAATTTTGCGACATTCACAAAGATTAAAGAACAATCGCTTCGGATATCGTCCAAACCGCTTGTCCGGAAAACCGTCCATGTCATCACCGTTACTTTTTTTATCTATTCCATTCTGGGTCTGATCATCATTCCCCTGGCGGCCAAAATACTGATCCAGGCCAAAGGACCGGAAATAATCAAACATCCCGTTAAAGTGAAGGGGGTTTATCTCAACCCGTACACGTTTACGCTGGGCGTTTCCGGATTTCAAATCACGGACAAGGAAAAAAACCGTCTGGTCGGGTTTAACCGTTTCGTTGTTAATTTTCAGATTTCGTCATTATGGCGCGACGCGTGGCATTTGAAACTTGTTGACCTGGACGGGTTCTTCGCGAATATCACCCTGCGAAAGGACGGGACGATCAATCTGGCAGACCTGGTCCCGGCCGCTCCGCCTGAGAAAGAACCTGCGTCCGAAAAACCCGAAAACCCCGGAAAGAAAAAAGAAGACAAGTTCATCCGCATTGATTCCATTTCCTTTAGTAACGGCGCGGCGGATTTTCGGGATGAACACGGTGAGGTGCCGTTTTCATATACTTTAGCGCCGGTCAACTTTACCCTGGATCATGTCAGCACCAGGGCCGATGATTCACACGCGATGCGCTTGACCCTGCTCACCCGGCCGGCGGGTAAAATCGAATTGTCGACTCACTGCAACATCAATCCCCTGCAATGTCTGATGGGAATCAATATAGAATCGCTGGCCCTGTCCGCGTTCCAGCCGTATGCCGGGGAATATACCCTGACCAATATCGCGGATGGTGTCTTTAATCTCTGGGGGGAACTGGTTTACAAGGCCGTTGACGGCGCGAATAATTCCCTGCGGTTTCAGGGAGAGACGTCCGTTGAGAAGTTTGCATTAAAGGACGCCCGGGACAACACCACGCTCGCCGGCTGGAACAGGTTTTCCGTTAACGGCATCCAGTTTAATTTATTCACCGGCCAGTTAATGGTGGACCATGTGCTCCTGGACGGATTAAATGTCGCGGCAGTCCTGGAAAAAGACGGTCAGATCAACTTCGCGAAAATTCTTAAGAACAAACCGGCCGCGCCAGCGGATCCGCAAACACCCGTCCCCGTCAGTGCCGCCCCGTCACAGCCGCCGTCCGAACCGCTTCAGGTGATGATCCGTCACGTTGAACTGAAAAACGGGAACGTGCGTTTTAACGATCAATCGGTGTCGCCGGAGTTTAATGTTGTCCTGTCGGACATGGAATCCAACCTCAAAAATGTCTCCAACGCCGTGGATAACAAAATCGATTTTGATTTTTTAACAGTCCTGGATGAAAAGGGCATGATCAGCCTGGACGGTTTCACCACGCCGTTTTCATCGTCAACCCCGGGGCAGGTGACCTGCAAACTCGAAAATTACGACATGACTGCCCTGACCCCGTATATGGGAAAATACCTCGGGTATGAAGTCAAGGAAGGGACGTTTAATATCGATGTCAGTTACGATTATTCCGCGGAAAAAATGGTCGGCAGCCACGAACTGCTCATCAACAAATTCACGCTGGGACAAACGGTGGACAGCCCCGACGCCCTCAAAGTCCCGATCAAACTGGCGATTTCCATCCTGGAAGACATCAACCGGCGCATTGACCTGGCTTTGCCGGTCAAAGGCAGCCCCAAAGACCCGGCGTTTAAATTCACCGGTATGATCACAAAGACGCTGACGAACCTGATGACCAAGGTCGTGCTGTCACCGTTCAGTCTTTTGGGCGGGATTGTCGGCGAAGGGGAAGAGGATGTGGGTGTGATCGCGTTTGACCCCGGTTCAACCGCCTTGACCGAACAGGAAACAAAAAAACTTTTGCGCCTGACCAAATCACTGAGCGTCAGGCCCAGGATATCGCTTGAGATTAAAGGGTATGTCGATCCGCAGGCCGACGGCTGGGAATTAAAAGAGGCCAGCTTTGACCGCCTCGTGGAACAGATGACGGCGGAAAATAAAAAGTTCAAACCCGACACGTTAAAGAAATTATATGTGAAGGATTTCGGCTTGAGAAAACTCTGGGCGTTGAACAAACAATACCAATCAAAGTCCGTGACCGATGAAATGGCCGAACAGATGCGGCTTGACCTGATCGCCGTCCATAAAATTGATGACGAACTGCTCGCGCAAATGGCCCGCAGCCGGGCCAGGGCCATTTACGATGCCCTTATTAAGGAAGGCGGCATCCCGCCCGAACGCATAACCTTGAGCGAAACATTTGAAAAAACCTCCCTGGAAAATAACCGCATCCAGAACAAACTCTCATTTTCGATTAAAGAATAAAAATCAGGGACGTACACCTTTGTCCCAAATTTCACAGATCACCTGTCATTTATCCCTGAAAACCCCCAAATTTGGTCAAAAGGTGGAAAAAAGATAGCACGAGGTGCGCTAAAGCTATCGTTTTTTGCTTTTTTTTTGGTAAAATAAGTCCAATTCAAATTAGTGACGTACACCTTTGGTTCCTATTTTCCCTTAAAAAAGGGGTAAAAGGTGTACGTCCCTGATTTTCTCATTCTCTTGAATTCCGCCACGTGGCGGAAATTGTGTCCGGCCGGAATAGATCGTTTTGTAAAGAAAAGGCGTTAGAAAAGGAAAATCAATGGAAACAAATCATCCAAAGACTAAAATATCGAAAAGAGTTTATTTTATGTGCGGTTGGCCGTTAATACTCGTTTTTGTTGGGGGTGCTATTGGCGGTGGATTAGGGGGTGCCGCCTTCGGTATTAATTTTTATATTTATCAATCAAAGTTACCCGTTATCGCAAAAATTATTTTAAATCTTCTGGTCGGTTTATGCGCGATCGTTATTTGGGTAATCGCTGCGACCCTGATTCAGTCAAGATTAGGCCATGACTGATAAAAATAAAGGATATACATCTTAGTGTGCCTGTTTCCCCTCAAAAAAGGGGTAAAAGGTGTACGTCCCTAATTTTAGAATTGGTGCCGCGGGGCACCAATTGCGACCGCGCGGTCGCAATTAGGCGTGAAATGGAAAGGAACTTAAGTATTGTTTCTCTGGAGTTTAAGGAATAAATAAAATGGCTGTGACAAAAAGATTCTTCGCCTTTATTCTTGTTTTACTTCTTTCAACAGGTGTGTGCAGTGGAGAAAACTTATTACCAATCAAGAGATTCGTTATTCCGCAAAACGGCATGTATCCAAGTCTGCCTGCTAAAAGTACATTTTGGGTTATAAACAGACCTTATTTGAAACTCGACACAATTGCGCGAGGCGATATCGTGGTGTTTTCTCAAGAGAGAGATGGAGAGACTTATGATTTTGTCTGGAGAGTGATCGGACTTCCTGGCGATCATATTGTCCTTAAGGGTATCAGTATTACCATAAACGGAAACGAATTATCCCGAACGGCAAACGAAGAAACGCCGACAAGCATTATATACAAAGAAAATTTGAATGGTGTTGAGTATCATGTTGCTTATAGTAAAAATCCGCCTTCTGAAAGAAGAATAGATTTAGACTTAAATGTTCCCCAAGATCAATTATTTCTTATGGGTGATAACCGTGATCAAGCATGGGATAGCAGATTTACTGGCCTTATCCCAATAGACCGGATATTAGGAAGGAAAATAAACCGTGCGGTCACAAGTGGGGAGCGGCGAGGCGGAGATTCAGGAATTTAATTTGAACTTGCATTTGGCCAGATGTTTGTGAGAAACAACACTATCTTTTTTGAATTACGAACGCCAAAACATAACTTAAATTTGTGTCCATTTTATCGAGGCAAGTCCAAAACGACACGATTTTTTTCAATAATTAATAACAAGGAGAAATTATGACTGATATAAAATATTATCCACCATTGTACGCAAAAGGCGAATTTCATTGTCCTCATTGTAAAGTTTTTGCGAAACAATTCTGGGCCCACATTGAAGCACAACATCTTCATGCTGATCACTTTATTGGGATAACAGTCAGCACTTTTAGGGAAGGCTTGGAGAAAGAATGGAGATTATCAAAATGTGAACATTGTGAAAAAAAATGCATCTGGTTAGGGAAAGACATGATTTATCCAAGAATAATATCAGTTGCCCAACCAAATGAAGATTTAGAACAAACAATACAAAAAGATTATTTAGAGGCGGCTAATATATTAAATGAGTCACCACGGGCAACAGCTGCACTTTTACGATTGGCCTTGCAAAAATTATGTAAACAATTGGGACAGAAGGGCGAAAATATTAATGATGATATTGGAAATTTAGTTAAAGCAGGTTTGAATCATCATATTCAGAAATCGCTAGATATACTTAGAATTACCGGAAATAATGCTGTTCATCCGGGTGAAATAAATTTGGAAGAAGATAAAGAAAAGGTCTATAAACTTTTTGAATTATTAAATTTTATTGCGCAAAAAATGATCACTGAGCCAAAAGAAATTAGTCGTTTTTATGAGAATTTACCTGAGGACGCAAAAAAAGCTGTTAAGAAAAGAGATGGTTAAAAATAAAAAACAATAAGAACAGGTTCCTGTAGCACAAGTGACTCGTCAGGTGCAGTCTTGCAGCGACCTGACCATTCTAATTTTTTTTAAAGATTGAGCAAAGGAAACCCCCCTTGAAATTAATTGAAAAAATTTTTCAAATATTGCTCGCTGTAATTATTTATAACCTTTTTCTTCCTTCTAGTCTAATCGTCTGGATCGTGGTTTTGTTATTAGTTTCAGTGCTTGTTTTCTTCAGATATCCATTCCAAGGCCATTTTTTCTACGTTTTTTATAATAAACGAATTAAAAAATATGTCGAATCACCGATAGAATTAGAAACTTATATATTTTTAGGAGGGTATTTAATTTTGTTGTTAATAATGGGGCACTCTTTCATAAACTCACACCAAAAACAAAATATTGGATTTGGTCTTTACATGGCGGTTTTATATGGTGGCTTTTTCAATACTCTAATGAATAGAATATTTTGGAAATATTTACCAGAACGTCAAAGACAATACAAAGACAAATATTCATTTGTTAATATATTAGGACCGATTGAAATCATATTATATTTTGTTGCAATAAAAGTAAATCCTGAATTTATTGGATTTTGGATAGGACTAAAGGTGGCTGTTACATGGAGCCAGTTTACAAAAGCAGTAAACGAAGGTAGCTCATCGCATCATATTTTCTTGATTGGAAATGGATTAAATATCCTATGGGCTTTCATAGGGACAATCATAGCCTTTGGTTGCCCTCCTGTAACTTGTTATAAATAAGCCTAAAAGGATATTTACTCCGAATGAAACGTTTCAAAAGCCTAAGGAGAAACAATGATAGCATGTGGAATTGAAATAAAAGGATCGGAAGCGGTTATCGTCATATTAGGGAAATTAGATAATAAAATTGAAAACCTAACTGGTGAAATTAAAAAAGTAAAACTTGATAATGATACGGATTGTAGACACATAAAGTCCTTTTTCACTACCATATGCCAACATTTTAATGCAAAGTCGCCCGATAGAATCGGTGTTATTACAAGAAACAAAAAAGGTACTTATTCTGGTGGAGCTGTCTCTTTCAAAATTGAGACGCTACTTCAATTATATCCTGGCAAAAACGTGACTTTAGTTTCACCTTTGACCATAAAAGCATATTACAAAAAGAATCAAATTGAAAATATCTTAAACTTTAACAAGTATCAAAAAGAAGCATACAAATTGGCATATTATTTACTTAACAAATGAAATCATTTAACATCGATAGCTTGCCTGTCGATAATACCATCAAAAGTTTCATTAAAAGACAAGCAGACATCGCCATTGATAAATATTCCTTGAAAGGCGGCAATGGCGTTCTTTTTTTTGGACTAAATAAAATTTTAGAAAAACGCGTTGCGTTAAAATTTTATTTTATCGATGGATCGACCGCTTGTCATGCCGAACCAAAGACTTTAGGGGAAATTAAAGATTTAAATATACTGCCTATTTTTGATGCTGGAACAATAAGCAATGAATATGCTTTTTTCATTACTCCTGAGATTGATGGTGGTGATCTAGATAATTATATAATTGACGAGAAATTAAATTTATTTAGTGTCATCAAAATTGTAAAGGGGGTTTTAAGCGGTTTAACATGTTTACATTCTGCCTCATCACGATTGATACATCGAGATTTAAAACCAAGCAATATTTTAGTGGACAAAAATTGTACCCCTTATATCGCGGATTTTGGTTCTATTGTAAAATTACCTGAGAATGGGAAATACATACGTGGACCATCAAGGCATACCATTATCTATACTCCACCGGAAACATTTAAGCAAAATTGTTATTATATTAGTTCTGATATTTATCAGGTTGGTATTCTTTTATACCAACTTCTTGGGGGATATTTTCCTTATCAAGCCTTGGCTTGGCTGACTAAAAAAGAGAAACTTACATATCAAAAAATTACTGATGATTTTAAAAAATCTCAATACTTTAATCAAATTTTTGAGAAGAAAGTTTGCAAAGGACAGCATCTCGATTATGAAACTTTGCCTAATTTTATTCCTTTACACTTAAAGAAAATGGTAAAAAAAGCTACCAATAGGGATTATAAAAAACGGTACCAAATTACTTCGGAATTCTTAGCGGATATTCATAAGTTTATGTCGAGTGCATTGAATTGGATAGTCTTAGGAGATAATGAATTCCTCGTGCAAAAATTTAAACCACATAAACTAAGACTAAAAATTTCAAAGAAAAGTAATCATTGGTGCGTTGAAAAAAGTATTAAATCTGGATGGCGGAGAGACAACACATTCTCGGGCAATTTAAAACATATAGCTGAGAAGATTCATAAAGAATATTATAAATTTAAGTAGTCGTTATAGTACGGTTTGAAATGGACACGGAAAACTGGTATTAGAGACAAGTCCAGAGTCCGAACAGAGACTTAACTAAATTTAAGTAAAATTCCATAATAACCATTGCCCTACCTACAGGGAATGAGTAGAATGATAAAAAATAAGCCAGTCTGTTTCGTTTCGGCAGATCAATAAATCCAGGAGATAATCTTGTCTATACTCACCCGTAGACGTGATGTCCAGATTTTATTCCAATCCCCGCCCGGGAAATCTTTTGCCTCCTTGTTGTTATTCCAGCCTTTGTCATCCGGGAAACAATCCTTCAAAACCATGGAGAAGATGTATGAGAACAATGCCGGCCCGTTTCGTCCTTGCGTTGGCTGTATTCCTTAATTGTCCCGTTGGCCCGGCCGCGGCCGAGTCTGACCTGACCGGCATGAGCCTGGAAGAACTGATGGACATGGAGGTTTATTCGGCGTCCAAGAAAACCGAACGGTTGTTTAATTCACCGTCCGCCACGTACGTGATCTCAAACGACGATATCCGCCGCAGCGGGGCGACGAATCTGCCGGATCTCCTGCGTCTGGTGCCGGGGGTCAATGTGCAGAGACTGGATTCCAGTACCTGGGACATTTCCATCCGCGGGTTCAACAGCTCGATCTTTTCCAACAAAGTGCTGGTCCTGATCGACGGCCGTTCGGTGTACACGACCCTGTACGGCGGGGTCTTCTGGGACATCCAGGACGTGATGCTGGAAGACGTGGACCGCATTGAGGTGGTGCGCGGGCCCGGCGGCACGGTGTGGGGGGCGAACGCCGTCAACGGCGTCATCAATATCATCACCAAAAAGGCCAAAGACACCCAGGGCGGACTGATCACGGCCGGGGGCGGATCAGAGGAACGGGGATTTACATCCATGCGTTACGGCTGGGAGTCGGACGACTGGTATTACCGCGCTTACAGCAAATATTTCAACCGCGACAACGGATTCAGCACCCGCGGCAACGACATCGATGAATGGTCGGTATCGCGCGGCGGATTTCGGGCGGACAAAGATAATATTACATTCCAGGGAGATTTTTACGACGGCTACGCCCGTCAGTGGGTGACCCTGACCAAATTTACCCAGCCGTACAAAAGACAGGAGATCGAACGCATGAAGATGCAGGGCGGGAACCTGATGTTCAAATACCAGGATGACGAACTGTTCTGGCAGGTGTACTGGGACGCGACTTACCGCCGCTCGGATACGTTCAATGAACGGCGCGACATGATCGACCTGGAAGTCAACCGTCTTTTGTACATCCTGGAGAACCATGAAATTAACGTGGGGGCCGGATACCGGCTGAATACGGAAGCCCTCAGCGGCACTCCGACCCTTGATGTCCATGATGCCGGCAATCCCGACCAGGTGTTCAGCCTCTTTATCCAGGATGAAATCAAATGGCTGGAAGACCGTCTGACGGTCATCCTCGGCAGTAAATTCGAACACAACATCTACACGAACTTTGAATTTCAACCCAACGTGCGGGTGTCGTACGACCTCAACGACACAAACATGGTTTGGGCGGCGGCCTCGCGCGCGGTGCGCACCCCGTCACGGCTGGAAACGGACGGGAGTATTAACGGCCACAGCTCCGGTGTTTTGTTTTCAAACGTTATCGGCTCTCATGACCTCGACCCGGAAGAACTCAAGGCTTACGAAATCGGTTACCGCACTCAGCCGAGGGAGAATATCCTGCTGGATTTCACGGCGTTTTATCATGATTACGACCGGCTGATCGTTTTTATACCCGGCCAGCTGGTGGCGGGACCTTTGGGCGTATCTTTGTTTACCCTGCCGCAGGTCAACGGCGCGCACGGGAAGTCCAACGGTTTTGAAATGGCCGCGGATGTCAAACTCAAGAAATGGTGGACCGTCAAAGGCAGTTATGCGTTTGTCAAACTGCATCTGCAGCCGGACCCGAATGTCAATGATTTCAGCCTGACACGGGTTATCCAGAACGGAGTGCCTCATCACACGTTCAGCCTGCGTTCGTCGTTTGATCTGCCGCGTCAATGGGAGTTTGACACGGTCCTGCGGTATGTCGATGCCATCAAGCACGGTTCGATCAAGCCGTACACCGCGATGGATGTCCGAATATCCAAGAGTATCAAAAACTGGGAAATCGCCCTGGTCGGACAGAACCTGCTTGAGGCCCGGCACAAGGAAACCAGCGCCGGATTCCCGACCCAGGTGGAGCGCAGCGGGTACCTGAAAATCACGTTTAAATTTTAAAGGCCTTATGAAAAAAACACTGGTCATCTTATTTCTGGTTATTCTGTCGGTCGCGCGCGCGGAGGCCCTGGTCTCGGAGAACTCGCTCAAGGCGGCGTTTATTTTCCACTTTATCGGTTACATCGAGTGGAAAGACGCCGAAACCAAATATTATGTTTGCATCCCCGATGATGACTCCCTGCGCGCCTCGGCCGCCGAGGCCTTCAAAGAAAAATCCGTCAACAACCGGCCGATCGTGGTCACGGACAAAAACGACAGCTGCCATATCCTCGTGTCGGACAATGTCCCTCCACCGGACGGGGTATTGACGATCGGACCGCTGAACAAAGGCGCCATGCTTGAATTCCGGCTGATCAATAACAAATTGAAGTTTGCGGCCAGCCTCGAAAACATCAAAAAATCCAGCCTGAAAATCAGCAGCCAGCTGCTCAAACTGGCGATCCTGGAGAAGGGTTCGTCATGAAACAGCCGTCGTCGCCGATCATTAAAAAAATATTGCTCTTCGGCATGCTGAGCGGCGCCATTTCCCTTTTGCTGGCCTGTCTCGGTTTCGGGATCGTTGAATTTTACAAGATTAAAAACGAATCGCTGATCAAACTCAACTCGCAGGCGGACATCCTGACGTACAACCTCGAACCAACGCTGCTGTTTGAAGACAAGGACGCGGCCGACAATATCCTGCGTTCCCTGCAGGGCGACCAGTCGGTCACCAAGATCAATGTTTACACGGTGGACAAAGACAAGTTCACCCTGTTCGCCGCTTTTGTCCGGTCCGAGGAAAGCGGGAACATCCGGCTCAGGAAAGATATTTCCCGCGACGGAAAAAAAATCGGATGGCTCGAAATCGAATCGGTTTATGCCGGGCTGATGGAACGTTACCTGGTTTATCTGTTTGTCTGCCTGGTCATTATCCTGATTTCCATTCCCTGTTTGTATATTATTTCCGCGCCGTTAAGACAGCAGGTATCCAACAGCGTTGTCCAGATGCTTGAGACGACCGAGGCGCTGAAACGTTCCAACCAGGACCTCGAAGAATTCGCGTACGTGACCTCGCATGACTTAAAGGCGCCCCTGCGCGGCATCGCGTCGCTGGCCGAGTGGCTGGCGAGCGACTACAAGGACAAGATCGACGCCGCCGGGCAGGAACAGCTGGGCCTTTTGCTGAAAAGGGTACGGCGCATGCACCATCTGATCGACGCCATCCTGCAATATTCCAAGATCGGCCGGACCAAAGAAGAAAAGACCGAGGTCGACCTCGCTAAAGTCGTCAAGGACGTCGTGGATTCGCTGGGCGTGCCCGGGCATATTGTGGTCGGGATCGACAGCCACCTGCCGGTCATCACCACCCAGGCCGTGCAGATCGAACAGGTGTTCCAGAACCTGCTCAGTAATGCCGTGCGGTATTGCGACAAACCCAAGGGCGAAATCAATATCCGCTGTGAAGAGGCCGGCGCGTTCTGGACGTTCAGCATCAGCGATAACGGGCCGGGGATCGAAGAAAAATATTACGATAAGATTTTTAAGATTTTCCAGACGCTGGGCGCAAACGAGGAAACCGGAAGCACAGGGGTCGGCCTGGCCATTGTGAAAAAAATCATCGACCGCTCCGGAGGAAGAGTCTGGATTGAGTCGAAGCTCGGTCACGGGACCACGTTCTATTTTAATCTGCCCCGGACCAAATAAGCGTTTAACAGGAGGAAGCCATGAACAGCAAAAAACCGATCCTGCTGGTTGAAGATGACCAGGTGGATGTCATGAATATCCAACGCGCGATTAAGGAACTGCGGGTCATCAACACGCTTAATATCACCCGTAACGGAGAGGAGGGCTTGGCCTTCCTCAAGAACCCGGACAATGAGCAGCCCTGCGTTATTTTGCTCGACCTGAATATGCCCAAGATGAACGGGATTGAATTCCTGCGCGCGCTCAAACAGGAACCGGACCTGCGCATGATCCCGGTTGTTATCCTCACCACGTCAAAAGAGGAGCTGGACCGCTCGGAAAGTTTTCAGCTGGGCGCGGCTGGATATATGATCAAACCGGTGGAATACCAGCAATTCCTTGACGTGATCCGGACCATCGACCTTTACTGGACCTTAAGCGAGCTGCCCGAATGAACGAGACCGGCCGGCAAAAAAGACTGCGGGTGCTGCTGATCGAGGACGACACGGTCGACCAGAAGGCGTTTGAACGGTTTATCCGCCAGGAGCAGTATCCGTATGATTATGTCATCGCCGGTTCGGTGGGCGAGGCGAAACGGGTCCTCATGTCGGAAAAATTTGATGTCGTCATCACCGATTACCAGTTGTCCGACGGCACGGGCATGGATGTGCTGGGGTTCAGGATCGAGGCCCCGGTGATCCTGACGACCGGGACAGGGAGCGAAGAACTCGCGGTGCAGGCGATGAAGGCCGGGGCGTACGATTATCTGATCAAGGACCCCGACCGCTATTACCTGAAGGTGCTGGGGCTGACGATCGAAAAGACGATGACCCGCAAGGAATCGGAAGACCGGATCAAGATGCTGTCGTACGCCATCATGGGCATCCACGACAGTGTGCTGATCGTCGATGGCCACGGACAGATCATTTTTGTTAACCAGGCGTTCTGCACGACCTACGGGTACATGCCGGCGGCCATTCTCGGACAGCCGGCCAGCGTGTTCTGGGAAGACCGGGCCGCGGGAGGGATACCGGAGAAGACCGAAGGGGAATTTATTCATAAGAGAAAAGACGGCGAGACGTTTCCGGTCTTGTTTTCCAGTTCCGTGCTGAGAGATGAAAACAAAAACGTGATCGCCTCGGTTTATATCATCCTGGACATCACCGAACGCAGGCAGGCCGAGCAGGCGTTGCTGCGACAGACGGAACAGCTGGCCCGTTCAAAAACAGAACTGGAACAGCTGGAATTGTTTTCTTTTATCGCGTCGCATGACCTGCAGGAACCGCTGCACAAGATCAATATGATGACGAGCCTTTTGAAAAAACAGGCCGGCCCCGATATGAATGAACAGACCCGGGATTATCTCGAACGGATTGAACGGTCGGTCAAACGCATGGGGGAACGGATCGACCGCACGCGCGATTTTTCCCGGGTGGTGCGGGAGGGCAAACCGTTTCGGACCGTCGACCTGGGCGCGTTGCTGCGGCAGGCGGCCAAAGATCTGGAGGCCCGGCTGGGTGAAATCGGCGGGATCACCGCGATCGACGGGACGTTCCCGTCCGTTGAAGCGGACGAGGTGCAGTTGAAACAGATGTTCCGGCATCTTCTGGAAAACGCCGTCAAATTCCGGCGCAAGGATGTGCCTCTGAAGGTTACCATCCGCAATGTTCCGGCGGAACCCGGTTATGTCGCGGTCGCCGTGGAAGATAACGGCATCGGATTCAATGACGCATATCATGAACGGATCTTCAGGCCCTTTGAAAGCCTCCATCCTTTTCCGGATGATGAAGGCATCGGCATGGGCCTGGCGATCTGCCAGAAAATTATTTTGCGGCACGGAGGCAGGATCGACGCCAGGAGCTCGTCAGATACCGGCTCGGTGTTTACCGCCACGCTGCCGTTGAAACAAATCAAGGAAGGTGACCAATGACAAAAACACATGGGCCGGTTTCCGTGTTAGTCGCGGAAGATGATGATGAATATTTTGAACTGCTTAAGGAACTCATGGACGAAGCCGGTTTCGGCCCGCGGGTCCAGCGTTTCGCCAACGGCGAGGAGCTGATGACGTTTTTGTCGGCACGCGGCAGGAACCAGGCCGCGACGGTGATCATGATGGACCTCAACATGCCCAGGAAAACAGGGTACGAGGCTCTGAAGGAAATCCGCGCGAACCCGGACCTGCGCAGGATCCCCGTCGTGATGATGACCGTTTCCAGCGACCCGATGGACATCGCGCGCTGTTACGAATCCGGCGCGAATTCGTATATTACCAAACCGTTTGATTTTACCCAGCTGCTTGAAACGCTGAAAGTCTTCCGGCAATACTGGATCGAAAAAGTGACCCTGCCGGTGTAAAAAGGGGGAAAAGGTGTACGTCCCTGATTTTAGGAGATTCATGCAAAACAAACAACGAATCAGCTGTTTTATCATCACTGTTCTGACGTTCATCCTGACGGCTTCGAATGTCCGGGCAGACTGCGACATCACCCCGGCCTATGAAGAGACGTTTGTGGTCAACTCCTGCCGGGCGCTTGACCCTTACGCCGTGAAAACCCTGATGGTCTACCTTGAGCGTTACCCCTTGTCTTTTGTTGAGTCCCAGCGCGACATTTACGCGCGCGAGGCGCAGATCGCGGTTGACGCCTACCGCGGCGCGGTGCTGGAAAGCCGCGTGACCCGGGGACAGCCGGTGCGTTATCTGTTCCAGGACAACGACCCGGCGGTGTGCGCACGGTTCCCGGCCGGTTCGACTGTCACCGCCGAAATCACCGGCGCGTGCTGCGACGGCGACATCAACCCGCCGTGTTATCTGGGGTTCCGCAACCTGCTGACCGGTCTGATCAGTGTAACCGATGAACAAGGCAACCCCGTGACGCCCCCGGAACCGGAAAATGAAATGATTTACTTTGAATAGTCATAAGGTGCCGTCACCTTTTCTTATCCTATGAAACCCAAAGAACCGATACTGTCAATCTTATTGAATTGCATATTACCAGGCTGGGGACACTGGTACGGGGGGTCTCGTGCAAAAGGAACGGCCTTAATCTCTCTATATTTTGGATTTATGGCCTTTTATTACACAATTATGTTACATCCTAAAATAAGTCTAAGATCCTTGGGTATTCTTCAACAGAGGTTTGGCCTTATTCTTACCATATTATTTTTTCTTATATTAATGATGGTCTTACTTATTTTGGTTGATGGATATAAATGCACCCGGGCATTTAATAAGAAACATTTTCTCGAACGCAAAATTGGCGGCACGAAAAAATTCTTTTTGATTATCGGGATAATACTGGCATCACTTGGATTAAATACAGGTGTGCCGGTAGGTTTAATTGTCCGTACATTTTTTGCACAAGCGTTCAAGATCCCTTCCGGAAACATGCGGATGACTTTGATTGAAGGCGACCGGTTGTTCGCGAACAAGCTGACATACCGACACAAAGACCCGGAACGCGGAGACATCGCCGTTTTTGTATATCCGGTTGACAAAAGCCGGTTTTTTATTAAACGGGTTATAGCGAAAGGAGGGGAATATGTTGAGATACGGGATGGCGGCATTTATATCAATGATGTCTTGATCGAATTGCCCTCCATAAAAAGAAATTATTATTACAACTCCGGTGAATACGGACAATCCGGGAAAAAAATTAAAGTCCCCGATAACCATTATTTCGTCCTGGGGGATAACAGCCAATCCAGCCACGACAGCCGTTATTGGGGGTTTATCCCAAGAAAAAACTTTATCGGTAAAGCGTATAAAATTTATTATCCGTTTTCCCGTTCCGGTCCGATTGATAAATAGACAAGAGAACAGGAAAAAAAGGGAGTAAAACACCACGCGCGTGGTGTTTTGACTAGCTAAAAATGCCCGTCATCTTTTTCTATATCGGTAAAGACATCATAAACAACACAAAATGACAAAAAATACTGATCGTGATCCAACTTTATGCCGTACTTTTATTGCCTTTCTGAAAAAAACACTTTCTAAACATCCGGATATAACGCATACCTGGTCCATTGATGAAGATGAAGACCACTGTATCCTCGAAATCTTTAAACAAACCGAAACAGGTTTTGATATTATTGTTGAAGTCTTTCCAAATAAAATTCATGTAAATGTTGAATCTTCCTTTTTTGATTTTACGAACTTTAAGAGTGTAGAAGATATGGTGCAAACGGCTTGGAATCTAATCAGAGATTTGTTAAGTCCGGCTATGCGTCTAGTCGAATTTCTTTCAGATGGAAAACCTTATAAATGGAAAGTTGAGTTTTATAATAACGGAAAATGGAAATCCAAATCTTGCTCAAGTCTTCTTTTCTTTAAATACTTTGGTAAAAAAACAAAAACAATACTTCAAAATAAGGTTATAAATATCCCCCTTGATAAAACAATTTAAAAATGTTTAATCTATTCCGGAATAAAGGCCAATTAAATCCATGAAACCCACACCCGTTATCAAATTTATCGCGTGGATTTACCTGCTCTTGGGCATGGAGAACTTTTTCTGGGCGGCATTCCGTTATTTTCAGGAAGGAGTGAACGGTTTCTGGACCAGGGTTTTCTTAAGTTCTGTACTTGGAATCGCGTTCTTCAGCTACGCCCTGTGGTTATCCAAACAACAGCTTCCCAAACCGGATGAACGCAGTAAATTTTGGATGACACCCGTGACATTCGCCTGGATGCTGGCATTCACATGTTTACTTCTGCAATATTACCGTTTTTTTATCTGGAACGAATGGCATCAAACATATTACGGGATAAGGGCGTCTCCAGATACTGCCGTGACGATTGCGGCTATGCACGAAACGTGGATTTCCTTTATAACAGCGTTTATCCTGACGCAGTCCTATGGATGCCTGCCAGATTCGTTTAAAATTATTCCAAAAATCATTCCCGGTGAAACGGTTGAATTTTCCCGTAATTTCACGATCGTGGTTATCGTTTTACTTTTATCCTTCGTGCTTGGACTGTTGGTCTGGATTAACCAACAGCCCGATGACGATATCGGCGATAGTTATTCAGTCGGCTATACAAACGTTATCAAAAAAATGCAGATCAGATCTGATCCTGAATATGAATCCACAAAATAAAGTGTTTCATTAGAAACTTGAATGGAAGCAGTGCCCTAACTAACTTGAGTTAGGGCGCTGTCCCCTATCTTTTTTTCTTAAACAATTCTTTTTTCTTCCATGAATTTTGTTAGAATAAAAATAAAATTATACTTATTTCCAGGCAAATGATTATTTATGAGCATGACGGAAGAAAAACCTGATTTCAAAACTCTTTTTGAAACCTGTCCGGGATTATATCTTGTCATTTTACCCGACACACCCGTCTACACGATCATCGCGGTCAGCGACGCTTATCTTAAAGCCACAATGACCACCCGTGAATTTCTGATCGGGAAAGGGATTTTCGACGCGTTTCCCGATAACCCGGATGATCCGGGAGCCACCGGGGTGCTCAATCTCGGAACATCTCTGAAACGGGTCCTGCTGAACAAGGCCGCGGACACGATGGCGGTTCAGAAATATGATATCCGCCGGCCTGAGGCGGAAGGCGGGACATTTGAGGTGCGTTACTGGAGCCCGGTGAATTCTCCGGTCCTTGGTCCGGACCATCAAGTAAGGTACATTATTCATCGCGTGGAGGATGTGACTGAATTCGTTTTCCTGAAGAACCATGGAATCGCCCAGGAAAAAATCACCGAAGGGCTGCGGGAATCCCTGGAAACCCGCGATGAATTTTTGTCCGTCGCGTCCCATGAATTAAAAACCCCGATCAGCATTCTTCAATTGCAGCTGCAGATGACCGCCCGTAAAATTAAAGAGGGTTCTGAAAATAAACCTACCACGGAAGAATTAAAAAAAACCTTCGATATGGCCCTGCGACAAGTCAATATCCTGGTGGTATTAATCAATGAACTGCTGGATGTGTCCCGGATACGGTTAGGAAAAATGGTCCTGGCCTATTCAAAATTTAATTTTTCTCAAGTGGTCAGGGAAACGGTTGACAATTTCATGCCGCAATTTTTACAAGCCGGCTGTCAGGTTAATTTGGATTTGGAAGAATCCCTGGAAGGGCAATGGGACCGCGTCCGCATCCAGGAGATCCTCACCAATTTTTTTACGAATATTTTAAGGTATGCTTCCGGCGCGCCGATCCGGATATCAGCCCGCCTTTCCACCCGGGACATTTTAACTCTGGTGATTGAAGACAAGGGGGCGGGAATCCCCGAACATCTTCACGATAAAATTTTTGACCGGTTTAACCGTAATGAAGTGTCCGCAAACCCCGCCAGTCTCGGGTTGGGATTGTATATCGTTAAGAGTCTTGTGGAAACCCATCACGGGACTGTACGGCTTGAAAACGGCAACCCCGGAGGCTCGCGGTTCATTGTTGAACTTCCGTTTCATCCTTAAAAAAGGCCGGCCTGATCATGAATGAAAAAAAGACAAGACTGCTCATCGTTGAAGACTCGCAGGATTTGCAGGTCCTCAACCGTGAATTGTTTGAATCCGAAGGATATGAGGTTCTCAGCGCGTTTAACGGCCAGGAAGCGCTGGAAGTCCTCCGGGAAAAAACGGCCCGGCCGGATTTGATTTTGCTGGACCTGATGATGCCGGTGATGGACGGCCCCACATTCCGAGAGAAACAGCTGGCTGACCCGGATCTTTCCGGAATCCCTGTCATTGTGTTGACCGCTGACGGCAACGCCCATGCCAAGGCCGCCCGGCTCAACGCCGCCGATTCACTCAATAAAACAACCGGTCTGGATGAACTTCTGCAAGTCGTCCGGCGTAACTGCCGATGATAAGATAGGGGGATTAAGCAGTTTGACCAGAAAGTTACTGATATTTATATTTTTGTTCGTTTTTGTTCTCGCATCCGGCACAGGCATGGCCCGGGATAGGAATGAAATTTACCGCGGGGTGGAACTCCGCAATTTCCGGGAATGTCCGTATGAAATTATCGATCAGGTGATTGATTTTGTTGAAGCGCTTAAGGAGACGCCGGTCACAGCAATTACTGTCCCGACTTTTGAGGAAATGGACAATGGCACGTGCGACGACACTTCAGCTTTCTTCGTGTACACCAAACCGGCGCTTCTAACTTATTATTTGGGGTCCTTTCATGATTCCGGATTCGAGGATGGGAAGCGCTGGATCCGTGATAAAAAAACTTCGGGTGTTCCGGCCATTTTAACTCCCCACATACATTTCCTGGTCAGAATGGATTCAGGCAGCCTGACACTGACCGGACGTAATCAGTTTTATGCCAATATCTCCGGTAAAAAAGACCTCCGGCCACAAATGGACATAGAAGATATCGCTAGGCGGGTGGCCTATCAGAAGTGCTGGAACAGTTCTCCCCCCATTGGTGCAATCCTCGATTTTAACATAATATCCAAGACGGCCGTTGAGATCACTTTTAATCCGGACTATAATGGCGAAAGCCGGTGCGGGCTGACAAACTTTGACGGCGTTTGGAAAAAAACATTACTCGGATCGACAACGGTGATAACGAATGACGGAACTTCGGTGACAGTTTTAGGTGATCCGGCTTTGACTATGGAAGATGTTGATGCGATCGTGTTGGCGCATTATCAGGAAGAAACCTCGATGCCTACCGGCTTGATCCCCGCTGGGGACCTGGTCATTCAAGTTTTATCGACGACCGAAGTCATGACATCCTCAGATGTTTCTTCGCAAATTGCGGCACCCGTAGAAAATACACACCACCTGATGAAACTCAGCGGTGTCTGGACAAAAATACTGACTATCCCGACAACGCTGACAACAGATTCCGGTTATCCCGTTGAGATTTCAGGCGTGCCGGGCATAACGAAGGCCGATCTCGAAGTAATCGTACAGGCATACGCGGAAGCGTATTTTATGAAAGACTTCGACCCGAAAAATATCGCCGCCGCTCTTATCATCCGGGTTACAGCCTTAGGCCACGTGACTGTGGTCTCAAACCACTTTGAAACGGAAGTACCTTATTACAAGGAAAAAAGAGGCGGGAGATGGAGAACAGATTTCCTCCCCGCACGAAAAGCGGGCGGATTCACCGAAATCCCTATCACTGATCGACGCCAGTATCGTATTGGTGATCTAATTGACCCTTAAAGTCATATTTAGAAAAAAACATCACACGTGATGTTTTAAGCGGATCATATGATAACCACTTAAAAAAAGTTCTGATCGGCTCGGGTGTAATCATTATCAGTTTTCCGGTGATGCTGTGGAAGGGATGGCAGGGGCCTATCAATCCAGACGTTACGCGGAACAGCGCGGAGAAAATATTAGACTACGCGAATTTAACAACGCTGGCGGTAGGAAAGAATAGCGCCACCAACTTGGATGGGGAAATGTATGACTTAAAAAGCATAAGTTCAGCTTCCCTATTATTTATTGCTTTTTCCCAGCGCGCGGAATAGAATAATGATCATTTTGCAACAACCCCACAAAAGGAATTTTATGAAAAATCTCATATTCGCGCTGCTGTTAACCGTCCTGCTCAGCTCCGGGGCCGAGGCCGGTTTTATGGACAAACTCAATTCGGCCACCCAAAAACTCAACGAAAAGTCCCAGCAAATTCAACAGGGTAACTGGAAATCCAATAAAGAGGAAGCGGCGGACGAAGATGAAGACCGCCCGCTCAAACTCAAAGGCCAGGGCCACTGCAAGGGGCAGAACAGCGCCACCTGCATGGATTACATGGACGTCGTCGGCCAGTGCACCGCGCCTTTAAAGACGTACCGCGCTGAAGTGACGATTGACCTGCTCGAAAAGAAATTGCAGAATGAAACCCTGACCGACCAGCAGCGCCAGAACCTGGAAGAAGATCTTGAAGCTTTCAAGGAAGCCGTAAAAAATAATTCAGATTCTCCGACCATCGCCGGGCAGAAAAATTCCCAGCGTTACCTGATGGATATCAGCGAGGACGATCAAGTAGCCATAAACGCGGAATATACCAAGTTCTACCAGAAGATCATGAACAAGTGCATGGGCGCCGACCACATGGGGACCGGCCGCCGCACCGAACTGAATTATGTGAAGGATAATTCCGAACAAATGGCTGAACGCAAGAAACAGGACAATGTCATGGTCGATTTGCAATCCTGCATGGCCAAGACCCAGGGTTTGCGCATGAGCATCACGGCTGACATTCTGGAAAAGAAGATGGCCACCCAAAACCTTTCCGCCGCGCAGCAGGCGGAATGGCAGGAAGACATCGCCCTTGTCAGGGAAGCCGCGGAAAAAAATCAGTACATGCCGCAGACAGCGGACCCGATGAAATCCATGCGCTACGCGCAAAAACTCTCGCTGGATGAACAAATGGCCGTCAACCAGGAATACGGCACCCAAAGCCAAAAGCTGATCGCGGACTGTTCCGCCACGGCAGACGCGGGCGGAAAATCCAAACCGAAAGACAAGAGCAAAAGCGGCGGACCGGTGGACCATTCCAAATCCCCGACCAATCCGATCGCCCAGAAAATCAACACCAAAAAGAAATCAAAAGACGGCAAGTGGCATGTCCAGCAAAACCGCGGGGCCCTGTCGTGTTACCTGGGGGCTTGCGTGCTTGACGGGTTGACGGACATCACCGAATGCCAGGGACAGACCAGCGGTTACTGGTGGAAGGTCCTGGCTGACGGACTGCAGGCCAAACTGGATAACGGCCAGGGTTTGACGGAAGAACAGAAAATAAAAATCCAGGAAGACATCGATGTCCTGCGCGAAGCGGACGCACAACGCCTGGCCAGGCCGCGCGCCACAGATCCGGAAAACTCCATGCGGTATCAGGACCATTTCACGAAAAAAGAATTCGGCGAATGCCAGCTCAAATACCAAAAAATGTATAAAACGCAAATGGATTATTGCAACAAGGAATTCGGCGATATCCTCAAGCATAATTAAAAATAAACCGTTCGATAGCCCCGGCTTAAGACGTCAGTTATTCGCGGCCGTCTGCAGCGCCACAATTCGTTCACTTTTTTGGACCGCGCCTAAAAATTTTGTTTATTAAAATAATTTTTTAGGATAAACTATTTTAGTTTGTCAGCCGTATGTTTTTTCTGCTTGTGTTGTTTTTTGGCGCAGGGTTAAACCAATCAGAGGCAACGATCAACCTGCATAACCGGAAAAATCTGTATGCTCTATAAAATCCTGATCGTTGATGACGATGAAGATTTTCTGGACGAACTTAAAGACTACCTGTCCGATTACACGGTGGTCTGCGCAACCTCCGGGCAGCAGGCGCTCAAAATCCTCAACCAACCCCACCTGATTGACCTGGTCATCCTGGATGTAAAACTGCCGGACGCAGAAGGGACGACCCTCCTGGGTGAACTGAAAAAAAAATCACCGAACCTCAGGGTCATCATTTCAACCGGCCAGGGGACCAAGGATGTCCTGATCCATGCCCTGCGCGGAAGCGCGGACGATTATCTGGAAAAACCGTTTACAGGGGAGATCCTGACCGAAAGCATCCGGCGGATCTGTGCGGCCGCCAAAAATGACGGTACCCAGGACGCCGGCAGGCCTTCCGCCCGGGATATTAACGGAAAAATAGATCTCGCCAAACGGTTTGCCAAAAACAATTTCAACAAAAAAATCACGTTAAACGATGTGGCCCGGGAACTCTGCCTGAGCCCCAAGTATTTCAGCCGTGCATTCCGGGAACGGACCGGTCAGGGCTTTAACGAATACCGTCTCAAACTGAAATACGAAGAAGCCAAAAAACTGCTCAGCCAGAACCATTTGAATATTATTGAAATCTCACGCATTCTGGGATATGAAAACATAAAACCGCTGACCCGGCTGTTCAAAAAATACAGCGGGGGCACACCCGGGTCATATAAAAACAAACACCATAAAAAAACAAACCGTTGACCTATGCCAATTTCATCCTGGTTTAAAAACAGGGCCGGACAGATAAAAGAAATTTCGAGGGTTTATTTATCGAATATCCGTTTTCAGACAGTCCTCGTTGCGGTGACGTATTTCATCACGGCGCGCCTCAGCCTCATTCTGGATTTCCGGGAGACCAATGTCTCGCCGGTCTGGCCTCCGTCAGGACTGGCCTTTGCCGCTGTCCTGCTGTTCGGGCCGCGGGTCTGGCCCGGCATTTTTGCCGGGGCCGTCCTGGCCAACAGCATCGTCTTTCTGGACAACATGGGAATGCCGGTTTCTGATGTATTTTTTCTGTCATTCCTGATCGCGACCGGCAATACGTTCGAGGCCTTAGTGGGGATCCGCCTCTTCCGGCAGTTGATCCGCGGGGATAACCCGCTCTTTCGCACAAGGGACACTTTTATTTTTTTAGGGATTTCCATCGTCATGTGCCTCGTGGGGGCCTTTAACGGAATCGTCTGGCTGAGCCTTCTGGAATATGTCCCGTGGGATCTGTTTTATCAGATATTTTTCACCTGGTGGTCCGGTGACGTTACCGGCGTACTGACCGTCCTGCCGGTCCTGTGGGCCTTTTTCCCGAAATCACGCCGGATGGGAGATGCCCGTTCACGCGTCGTCGAATTTTCTTTATTTCTCCTGTGCGCCGTCCTGAGCAATGCCCTGGTGTTCGGCGGCCATACCGGTTCGACCCACTGGCCGCTGGAATTCACGGTTTTTCCGATCATGATCTGGGGCAGTACAAGCTTCCTGCGCCAGGGGGTTGGACTCATGACGCTGATCACCGCCGGATACGCCGTCTGGGGCACCCTGCACGGTTTTGGTCCGTTCGGTCATCTGCCGCAGAACGAAGCGCTCATCCTCGTTCAACTCCTCGTCGGTATGGTCTCGCTGACAGGAATGGCCCTGGCCGCCACACTGCACGAACGCAACCATTTCTTTCGGGAACTGGAACGGAGCAAACTCCGGTTCGAACGGATTTTTGAATTTTCTCCGGTCGCCAAGATGATTATCAACGCCAAGGGCAAGATCGAGATGTTCAACCGCCAGGCCGAGCAGGTTTTCGGTTATTCACGCCGGGAGATTCTTGGAAAAGATTATGCCGCCCTGCTCCCGGAAATGATCGGAACCCGCCTGAATATCGACCGCAGCGACCTGTTGTCCCTGTCCGTCCCGCGCCCGTTAAAACTGGAACGGGACCTTTTCGCGGTTCGGAAGAATGGAGAACAGATCCCGATCGAGCTCGGCCTGATCCCCCTGGAGATCGATAACAGAAAACATATCCTGTCTTCGGTCACGGATATCACACTGCGCAAACAGTCCGAACGGATCCTCAAGGAAAGTGAGGCCCGTTTCCGTTCCATGGCGGACCACGCCCCGGTCATGATCTGGATGGCCGGCACCGATGCCAAATGCCATTTCTTCAACAAATCCTGGCTGAGATTCACCGGCCGTTCCATGAATCAGGAATGCGGGGACGGCTGGAGCGAAGGGGTTCACCCCGACGACCTGAAACGGTGTGTCGACACCTATATGTCGGCGTTCAAACTCCGTGAAAAATTCACTATGGATTATCGTCTGCGCCGGGCCGATAAAACATACCGGTGGATCCTCGATTCCGGGGTGCCCTTGTACAGTTATAACGGGACATTCGAAGGATATATCGGTTCCTGTGTTGACGTCACTGACCTGAAAGACGCCCAGGAAGTCCTCGCGAGGGACAAACAGACTTTGGCCAATCTGGTTGATGAAGGCTTTAAACAATTGTCGCGAGCCCAGCAGAAATTAAAACAGCACAACCGGCTGGCCGGCCTGGGGACACTCGCCGCGACTGTGGCGCATGAACTGCGCAACCCTTTAGGCGTTATCCAGCTGGCCAGCCACAACCTCAAACGAAAAAACAAGGAACTGGAAAACAACAAACATCTTCAGAACATTGAGAAAAAAATTTTTGAAAGCAATCAGATCATCAACAATTTGCTGAACTATTCCTCCATCAAACAGCCGAAGCATGACCTGCTGAATATCTGCGAGATCCTTGACGAATGTGTCCAGGCCGTTATGGCCAGCGTAGACAACAGCCAGATCCATTTATATAAGGAATATCCGAAAGACCTTGAATGCCTGATTGAGGCCGACCCGTTCCAGATCCGGGAAATTTTCAACAATATCCTGATGAACGCCGTGCAATCGCTTAAAGATCATCAGGGGGAAATATGCCTGCAAATCATGCCGGCGGCTGATTCCGTCAGCATCTCCATCATGGATACCGGGATCGGGATTGACCCGGCGGACCTGTCGGAAATCTTCCAGCCGTTTTTTACCCGAAAATCCAAAGGGACAGGGCTGGGCCTGGCCATTTGCAGTGAACTGGTTAATCTGCATAACGGAAAAATCGAAGTCACCAGTAAAATCGGAGGCGGGACAACCATGACGGTCACCCTGCCCAAAAAGAGGAATCATGAACCCAATCCATCATATCCTGATCATTGACGATGATGAGGAATTGTGCGAAGAGCTGTCCGAATTTCTGAGCGACAAGGGTTACACGGTCGATGTCGCCAATGACGGCTCTGCAGGCCGAAGATTTCTGGACCGCTATTCTTATACTCTGCTGATCCTGGACCTGAAACTCCCGGTAGAGACCGGATTCGACATTCTCAGGGATGTTAAAAAGACAAGGGCCGGGCTAAAGGTGATGGTTGTCTCGGGCCGTCCGCCTGATGACAGCCTGCTCGAAGATTGGGAAGACCGGGGGAATGAAAACCGGGTTACCCTGGCCCTGGCCGACTGTGTTCTTAGTAAACCAATCCATCCGGAATTACTGCTTCAATCCATCCAGCAACTCGCTCCCTGACGGTCACGAACGTCCTGATCAAAGCTAAAAAGTAGATAAATGTCCCTTAAAAGTGGAAGCAAACCCTTTTGGAACCGGGGTTCTTAAATTATATTATTCTTAAGAAGGCTTCTGGCAACGCACTAATCACGTACATCCAATTTTATTCCTTCTTCAAATTGACCGCAACACGATAGCACCAGCGCCAGTACGATAAGCCAAATAACCATAAAGGACGATCGCGAATGAATAAATTGGAAATACTTAATCAGTGCAACCAGTCGTTGCACACCCGGATTGAAAAACGCGTCTTCCCGCGTTGGAGAAAAAAAATCCGGATCATCCTCCAATTTGAATATTCGCCGGTCCTTTATGAAACTTGCACGAAAGACCTCAGCTGCGGCGGGATCTGTTTTTACGGAAACGGACATCTTATTTTTCCCGGGCAAAAAATCAAACTGAGCATTTTCCTGCCGGAAAGCGCTTTGATCGGTATCAGCGGACAAGTCAGCTGGAATGAACTAAAAACCAAAAAAAAGAAGGCCGGTATTAAATTTTTGAATGTCAGCCAGACCGTACAGAACAACATCATGCTATTCGGACTCAGATACAACGCGAACGAAACGGACGACACAAACTTGAGCTAATAAAAAAAGGAGTATATTATGAACCACCTCAAAATCCTCGCTGTTGATGACGATCAAGATTTTCTGGAAGAATTAAAAGATACCTTGTGTTTATCCGGATACGATGTGGATATTGAATCGGAAAATGAAAAAATCCTCAACAAGATGGATGAATACAAACCCGACATCCTGCTTCTGGACCTGAAGATGACTCCTAAAAGCGGTTTTCAGATCGCCGATGAGCTCAGGAACTATCCGCAATGGAATGACGTGAAAATTATCGGGATGACCGGAATCTTCAATGAACGGGAACACCAGACTTTTACGCACTTGTGCGGGATCAATTCTCTCATCACCAAACCGGTGACGCCTTTGCAGCTGATCGCGCACATCGAGCAAATCCTGAATTAAAGCCCTGTCTCTTCAAAATTAATCTACCCAATCTCACCTTGATCAAAATACCATTCTGCCGCCTTACTTCAACAGCCGGATTAATCCGGCTGTTGACTACATGTCAGCTTTCTTTCAAATCCTTTAAAAAACGGGACCCGGTCATGCTTTTTAAAGGTTAGGGTTGAAAATAGAAGGGAAAGCGGGTAAAATAAAACAAATTTTCCGGTTGAATATTTGATCGCTTATGCCGCCCCCACATTTTAAAAAATTATCTATTTCCAGCGCAATGGTCCTGTGTGTTCAGCTGACTCTTGCGCTTTTTTTATGTGTGCCGCTGTGTCACGCGGAAAATACAGGGGCAGGACAGATCATTGATCTGGATGATCCCGAACCGGCGTCCACCCGCAACCAGCCGCGGGCATCGGATACAGGCGCGCCGCGCGCGACCGTGCAAGGAGCGGCCAGCCGTTCCCGCACACCTCAGCCCGGATTCGTCAGCGGGCTTCCGCCGGAAACCGCTGATGTCTTTGATCCCTGGCGGGCGCACGAAACAATGCCCCAGGCCACGGCCGCTGATTTTGAAGAACAATCCCGGATCAACCGCGCCGCCGAGGCCGCCCAACGGACTTCCGCACCGTCCGCTGTTCCGGTTGAAACATCCTCACGCGTGCAGAAACCATCCGCCGCCGACCTTGACGCGATGATGAAGAAGATCATGGACCCGTCCATCAACGCGTTGGAAAAAAAGCGCCTGGCCGCGGTCGTGTTTTACCATCAGGACATTTACCGTAAGGCCGCGATGCTCGGTGAATTCAAGGCCGACTCCCCGCAGGTCAAGGCGTTCCTCGAACAGAAAAAAATCCTGCAGGAAGAGATCATCAGCCGCATGGGGCCCAAATACAAAAACCAGTACGGCGAGGTGTTCAAACAGCCGATTGTCCCGTTCGATTACAACAACATTTATTCCGATGACGACATCGTCACCGGGACCGGCGAACCCGGCCGCCGCGCCGAAAAACTTTACAACGAATCTTTAAACGACGTCATGCGTGAACACGTGGGACGCCCCATGGACGCGCTGGACCGTAAACGTGTCGATGTCAACGGCCTGGCCTGGAACATGACCGAAGAAGCCGCTTATCTGGACTTTTCCCATCACGAAAAATATATTAACCCGCAATCCGGGTACGCCAACCAGGCCAAACTGCTGGAAGGGGCCAAGGCCGGCAAGGTGACCGCGTTTACGTTTGATGAGCAGGGACGGATGGTCAAACTCACACCCGCGCAAACCGTCGAGGAAATCAAACGGCTGGCCGTTGACCAGCGCCTCGCGATCCCCGGTATTGATGCCACCAAAGGTACCGGATCAATGTCGGACTTTTTGCGGATGGCCGACATGCACCAGATCCGGCCCAGCGGACGGGTGACGGTGGAGGAGGTCCAGCAATTCCTGCGCAACCAGAAATATTCCGAACGGGTGATCGGCGATTATAATGACATCTTCCAGGCCGACGCCAACTTGTCCAAAGAGCACCGGCAGTTTATCGAGACCAGCAGTGAACTGCGCAAGGCGCTCACGATCCAGCAGACCGCTGAAATATTAGAGAAGGCGTACGGGACAAAAATCATCCAGCGCAGCGGGGCCATTGATTACGACGCCCTGACCGCGGTCATGCTCAAACACCAGGACAAACAGCTCACCACCGTCCTGCCCGGCATGATCGGTGAGGTCGCCAAGACGGAAGGTTACAAGATCGTGGAATGGCTGAAGAACGCCGGGGCCGCCAACCGCAGCCGCCTGCGCAAGGAAATGGCGCTCACCTACGCGCCGATGGACAATAACGCCGTCAACAAAATCACCGCGCAGATCGACACCATGCCGATTGATGAGGCCGATAAAACATTTCTCAAAAGCGTGGTCAAGGATGACTCGCGCCAGATACGGCGGTACGCGGAACTGCTCCAGATCCCGCCGGGTGAATTGACCACGCGGCTGAAAATAGACGGGGATAACGTGGCGGCCGTGGATTTTATTTCCAAATCCGCCAAGGTCAAACCGCTGACCGACGCGCTTTCAGCTCGCAAGGGCGGAAGCACATTCCAGAAATTCCTGGAATCCAAGACAGCCAAGGCGCTCAACCTGGACGTGATGCTTTCTCCCGATGCCAAAGGCGAAAAATACATGCAGTGGTGCATGCTGCTGGTGGCGGCCTCGCGCGCCTACAGCGCCTCGGGTTCCAATGAAGAAGGGTTAAAGGCGATGGGCATGGCCACCTTTGAAATGGTCCCTTTTGTCGCCTCGGTCCTGCGGTTCAGCGAAGCGGAGTACAAACAGGCGTTTGTCGAATTCGCGATGGACCTTTATCCGCCCGTTGGACTCGCCCATATCGCGACTACCCTGCTGAATTACGGGGCCCATGCCGCCAAAGACTCCTTTGTGGAATCAAAATGGGAACAGCTCGCGCAGTCGGTCCTGGCGGAAATGAGCGACGACGATTTTATCGAATCCGACATCGACGGGTACTGGCGGTTGAAAGACCGCGCGCAATTATTGGAATACCTGGATGAAGTTTCTCCGGGTCTGGGAAAGATCGCCAAACTCTCGGCGCTCATTGAACCCGACATTGACGCGCGCATGAGCCGTGATCCCGAGGTCCAGACCAATGAACAGGCCCTGTACACCATCTTGTGGTTTGAAGGCGTTAAGGTCAACGACAGCGGCCTGCCGTCGGACTACATCGCCAAATTATTTGTCAGCGACCTGAACAAACTGTTAACGAGATATAAAATGGAAGAACTGCAGGCCAGGGTGTATGAAAACGGCATCCCCGAACTCGGCAGCGCCAAACCATCGGAACGGGTCGCCGCGCGCATCATGCTGGATAACCTGCGCATCCGCAAAAAACTGTATTACAACGTCCTCAACGATTTTATGGACCGCATTGAACGGCTTTACAATGAAAAAAAAGAAAAAGAAGAAGGCGGTTACGGGGCGATCGTCGGCAAGGCCATCACCGCCTTAAAAGAAATTTATGACAACGCTCCGGAAAAAATCAGACAAAGTCCCTGGGGAAAATCCAAACTCGATGAGGACTACCGCGAACGCCTGGAATACATGACCAAATATAAACCGCAGCCGGCGGATAAACCGGACATTGAGATCCAGCGCGAGATGCAGCAGATCATTGATGAATTCCGGGAATTCATTAAAAAACTGGCGGTGGTCGTCGATATTTACGAAGAGATGCAGTATCTGGACCTGAAGGCCGCGGCCTACGGCGGGGACAAAAGTTTTGAAGCGACAGACGAGATCCTGCTGGGGCAACCGTTCCGCGCCGGGATCAGCGCGCGGGTCAGTCCCAAACGCAAAGACCTGAAATGGACGGTCTATTATTACGCGCTCAGCCATGAGACCGGCGGGATCAAACTGATGGGTTCTGTGAAATTAAGCCCGCGTAAATACAGCGCGGGGAACGAAGGGTACTGGGTGATCGAGGCCCCGGAAAAAGAGACCTTCCTGGCGGTTGATGAGAAATTAATCAAGGAGTTTTTCCCGGACGAACGCTGGTATTTCATCCGTCCGGTGATTGCCTTCGGCGACTGGCCGTCTGATCCGCTGTCGATGGTGGGGGCAGACGCGCTCAAGAATCCGATCGAACATCCGGGACTGTTCAGCGAAGAACGGGCCGCCTTTGTCGGGGAACGCGCGGAGTTCGGTGTCGTGCGCGGACGGATTTACGCCGAGGCCCCCAAATGGATTTACCGCAACGATTCTCCCCAGCTCAAGATTACTTTGCGCCTTCCCTATTATGCACAAGAAGGACTGCATAAAGCCGGGGTTGAGGCCTTCGCGATGCTGGAAGATTCCCCGTTGCCGCGGTTGACTCCAACCGAGATCGAACCGGTGGCCAGTGACAATTATGATCCGCCTGAACATGTGTCCCCGGTTGATCTTGATTTTCCGGAAGGGACCAAAGACACCACCTTCGGAATCACCGTCAAAGCTGAACTGGAAAATGTTCCGGAAGAATATTGGCCGCTGGCGCAGACTGTCATGGTCAATTATGTCGACCAGGATAACCCGGAAACAAAACCGGAAGACGAAACCGGCAACGAAGACGGGACGAGTCTGAACGCCATCTTCGCGGCCATGGAGGCCCTGCAGGCCAAAACGTCCGCGCTGGAAACACAGGCGGGAGAACTCGGCGACAACATCCAGGCCGTCAGCAAAGACGCGGACAAACAATTAAACGCGCTTAAAGACCAGCTGGCCGATCTGTCCTCACGGATCAACGGATTATCGTCAACCCTTTCCCAGCAGAGCGCCGATGTGACAGCGATTCAAAGTGAAGACCGGTTTATTTACGGATTATCCGAAAAACTCGGACGCGCCCGCGGGTCCATTGAAAACAGCACACTCTCAACGTGTGAGATTTATGACCGGATCAAGGCCACCGACCGGGTAGAGGAAGTATCCAAACTGCTGGGTGAGGCCAGGACCCATCTCGCGGCGGTCCAGCAGACCTACGGCGATTACCAGGGGACCAAAGGCGAACTCAGCCAGGCCAAAGGCCGGGTCGACCGGGAGCGCCAAAAAGCCAACGGCGCTGAAGGGACCATCCGGGATTATGAACAACAGCTGGTCTCCGCCCGCGCATCGCTCGACGCGGCAAGGGCGCAAGTCGCGGCCGTTGAAAACCTGACCGCTACTTTGCTCGGGCTTCAGGCCAACATGGACAGCCTGATTTCCGAAGGTGTCGGCCTGGTGGACAAAGCCAATCAGACCGATGAAAAACAGTTATCCAAAGAGGATAAAAAGCTCAAAGGCAAGATCGAAAAAATCCTGGAACGGATGAAAAAAGATCAGGGAAAACTCATCAAGACAACCGGGCGTTCCGGTTCAAAAAAAGACACACTGTCCGCGGCCCTGGGACTGGCGGAAAGCAATTTAGCCCAGGCGCGCACGGCGTTTGACGGCCTCAAAAATAATTTTACCGGACCGCAGCAGCGGGAACAGGTCGAACAGGCCCTCGCGGATTTTCAGGCCACGTACGATGCCGGCGACCTGTTCAGTGAACCGATCGAGGAAGCCAATAAAAACGCCCGCATCTGTTTCGACGGGATCAAAAGCCAGTACGACCAGAAATTTACACCCGAAGCGCGGCTGGCCCAGGCGGATTGTTCGAAATGGCCGGGCAGTAAGGCCCGGTGGGATCCATCCATCAACGGCCCGCGCTGTGATTGCCCCGCCGGCCAGCTCTGGGTGGCTGCGCGCAACAGCTGTTACGACAAAATGGCCCATGCCGTCGAGTCGATCAACTGTTCCGTCTATCCTAACAGTGAGGCGCGCTGGAGCGAAGCCGACCAGAAGGCCTTGTGTTACTGCATCGCGGGGCATGAATGGAACCGGGACCGCAACAACTGCATCGTTGAGAAAACCACCCAGGTGGCCCGTACCGATTGTTCCATGTACGGACCGTCGGACGCCTACTGGGACACCGGCCGCGACCAGGTCCTGTGCGGCTGCCGTTACGGATATGAGTGGAACAGCACCATGACCTATTGTGTCGAAGGCCGGGACAGCCAGGTTGCGCGGACGGATTGTTCGATGTACGGCCCGTCACAACCTTATTGGGACAACGCGCAGAACCGGGTCCTGTGCGGATGCAAGGCGGGATATGAATGGAACAGCGGAATGACCTATTGTGTGCAAGGCCGCGACAGTCAGGTCGCGACGGCGGACTGTTCCGGTTACGGTTACGGCGCCGAGGCCTATTGGGATTACGGAAGAAACCAGGTCAACTGCCGGTGCCGCGGCGGTTTTCAATGGAACGGGAATTACACGTATTGTGAAGAACTCCCGCGTTACGACGCCAATGACTTGGCCAACGACTTGACGACCATACTCAACACCGTCCAGGGCGGCTCCGGCGCAGGGACGCAGGGCACAAACAGCAGCTGCACGCCCGGACGGAACGCCACGGAAAAAGCCATCAACCAGGCGCTGGGATGTCCCGCGACATCCGGCGGCGGCAGCCAGAGCGGGAGCGGAGGCAGCGGGGGGAACGGCTGCTGCAAAGACGGATTTCCACCGACCTACGGATCGGTCTGTCTGGACGGAACGACCGCCTCTTACCGGTGCGCGTCGGGCGGCTCCTCAGGAGGATCAAGCGGTTCTTCAGGCGGATCAGGCAGCGGCGGAAGTTATAATACCTGCGACTGCAGTGACGCGAAAGGTCCTTATGAAGCCTGGCTGGGACAATGCGGGGACCACCCGTTCAAAGATTTGCCGGATTTCAGGGATTGTGTTTCCGGCCATTAACTAAAGGGAAGGAAAGATTCCGATGAGAATAATTTTAATCATTCTATGGTTGAGCGTTTGTCTGCCGGCACATGCCGCGGAAGACGTCACCGATCTGGGTCAGATCAATGCAACAGACGGGATTGACCGCGATGAGGCCAATGTGATCGCCCGGGAATCTTTTCACCGGATCGTCTCGGCCTGCGGCCGGCTGAGCGACCCTATCGAAGAAAACGGCTCCTACCAATACCAGGTCTTTTTGGGAAAAAAAGGAAAATCCTTTGCGCATCCGCTCACGGTCGACCGAAACACCGGCGAGGTCGCCTTGAAAACTATGTTCATGCCGCTTGATTTTAAACTGTTCGAACCTAAACCGCCATTGGATGAAATAACGGATGTCTGTGAGCAAGCTGACCCGGAAGACATCCTGCCCTTGGAATCATGGCTGCAGCGGGAAAAGGAGATGTATGTCCCCTGCCCCCAGACAGATTATTATGTCCTGACGCTGGAGGAGAACGATTACCCGCCGGAAGCGCTGCCGCTGAAATCACATCAAAAATACGAATATTGCAAATACGGAAATCCGGCAACGCTTTTCGCTGCTTTTACGGTTGACCCGGAGGCCAAAACAGAGGCCTGCGCCGAACCGTCCTTAGCCGATGTCCGTACCCACAAAGCATACGACCTGCAATCCATTTCCACCGATGGAAACAACGCGGATGGAGCGGAGGTCTTCCGTTTTAAACTGTTCAGCAGGCATTTCGCGGCCGTGATTTACACGACGGTCTATGACGTTTCCCAATATGAATACTGGGTTGACCGCTCGTATGAATTCCTGCGGGCGATTGAATACAGCGCGGTGAATTGCCTTTGTCCGGACGGCTGTGAAAACCCAGCACCGTCTGCGGCGGCTGTCCCGGAAATTCGAAACTCGGTTAAGGCGCTTAAGGCGCTCACCGTTCAGTCCGGAGCGGAGTATCCGGTCGACGGGTACATCGTTGAGATTCGAGACTGTCCGCCCTGTCCGCCGGACGCGGTCTGCCCGACCTGTCAGGGGGAATACATCGTCATTGCCGACACGCCGCAACGGACCGATGATATCTCCGGCGAACTCTGGGTTTCCACGGTGATGAAAGGGCAGCGTGATTTTAAAAAGTGGATCAAGTACCGTTTTATCTTAAAGGCGGACGACGAATCACTTCCGGACTGGGACAAAGCAGACTTTGAATTGATGGACCTGAAAGAAGGAGGCACCGATGATAAACAAACTGACTCAAAATAGACGGAACACATGGCTGGCCGCCGGATTTTTCCTGGGCGTGCTGCTCTCGCCGAAGACAAGTTCCGGCCAGCCGGCGTTCGTGGAACAACTGGATCAATCCCCGCGCCATCACGAATGGGTCGAAATCGAATCCAACGGCCGGACCCTTTATAATTTTGTCGTTTACCCGCAGGTATCCAAAAATACATTGGCCGTGATTGTGATCCACGAAAACAAGGGCCTGACCGACTGGGTGCGTTTGCTGGCCGACCAGCTGGCTGAGGCCGGTTACCTGGTCATCGCCCCGGATCTGTTGTCGGGATTCAGCGAGAAGTATAAACGGACGGGTGATTTTCCCTCCACCGATGATGCCCGTAACGCCATATACGAACTGGATGCCGCTCAGGTCACCGCTGATTTAACCGCCGTTCAGAATTATATTAAAAATCTTCCGGCTGCTAACGGACAGACCGCCGTGGCCGGTTTCTGCTGGGGCGGCGCGCAGTCGTTCCGCTTTGCTGCGGATAACAAGGAAGTTAAAGCCGCGCTCGTTTTTTACGGGAGCCCTCCCGAATCAGAAGAAGATTTAAAACGCATTGAAGCCCCGGTTTACGGGTTTTATGGAGAAGATGACCAGCGCATCAACGCCACCATCCCGTCCACCGAAAAAAAGATGCAGTCCCTGGGCAAAACCTACCAGTATGAAATTTATCCCGGCGCGACCCACGCGTTTATGCGCAAGGGGGATGAGGCCGAAGGTTCAGCCGAAGATAAGGCCGCCCGCGACGCCGCGTTTGCCCGGATGAAAACGATCCTCGATGGACTGCAATAACCATTCCGGATTCGTCCGGAAAAGGAGGGTAGATGAAAAATAAAATCAAGATCCATGACGGGATTGTCGGTACGCTGATCCTGCTGAGTGTCATCCTCGGCATCAAGCTCAACGCGGCGTGGATATACCTGGCCGGTGCAATCTCAATCCTGATGATCATCAGCGCGTTTACCGGTTTTTGCCCGGTGTATTTTGTCATCAACAAACTCATGCCGGACAGCAAAGACAAGCCGTGATTCAGACAATTCTCTTATGGATGATTTAATCCTACTAAATTCATATTTTCATAAACATGACGCAGAAATAGTCTTTGGACTGCTTGAAGAGGCTGGAATTAAAGCCATTTTACAGTCCGATGATGCCGGCGGGTTTCGGCATCATTTAACCCTTGGAATGGGTAACAACCGAATCCTCATTCAGAAAAAGGACGCGGAAAAGGCCAAAGAAATTCTTGCTTGCCTTCATGAAAATATTTCGGAAGAAGAGTTGCAACAGATCGAAGAATTGGCCGTTCAAACAAAGGAAACACTCCCCCCAAAAAGAAAAAGACGACCTAAAAAAAATAACTCAATCGCGATTCCGATTGTATTAGCCCTAATTTTTCTTCTTTCTTATGTTTTTCAGGAAACGCACAAAGAACCCTACAATTCATACAAATATTTCCCTGCTGTAAATTGCAACATCGTTTCTAACGGAACAGACAGTTATAACGAATGTAAAGAATATTACAAAGATAATAAGATCCGCTGGATTGGAAAATATAAAGGAGATACCCCTGTCTACGACTCAAAAGGATTTTTTCAAAACGGACAAATAAGGTGGGAAGGAATCATTCTAAACGGCAAATTAAACGGACCTGCTAAACAATATTTTGAAAATGGAGTCCTTCACAGTCAAGGCAACAATAAAAACAACAAACTTGACGGAATTTTTATTGAATATTATTCATCGGGAAAATTAAAACACGAAATACATTTTAAAGATGGTGAACTGCATGGAAATTATAAAACTTACTATGAAAATGGAAACTTAATGGAAGATTTAGAATTTACGAAAGGTTACCGGTATACGGCTGACGGCAAGAAATATTCCGGAATTGAAAAAACAGTCTATGAAAATGGCTCCATATGGGAAGAATGGAATTATAAGAATGGAAAATTGGATGGCGTTAGCCGGGGCTTTTATAATAACGGAAATATTGAATTCGAGGCTGTTTATCATAAAGGCAAAGTGAATGGTGATGAGAAGATTTATTTCGAAAATGGGCAGCTTCAGTTTCATTCAACCTATAAGAATGATATCCCTACTTATACTAAAGAATATAATCGAGAGGGGACTGTAATCTTTGAATCTTATTATTAATTTTAACCGGAGAGACGGGTGACATTGGGTAGTATGATCGCGATGTTTGCCGCGATGATGGTGCTGGCGGTTGTGCCGGATACAAGCGCCGTGGTGGTGGTCACGCGGTCTTTATCGGGAGGATTGTCCCGCGGCGCGGCTGTCGTGGGCGGGATCGTGGCCGGCGATATTATTTTTATTGTCCTGGCCGTTTACGGATTGTCGGCGGTTGCGCAATCCATGAGCGTTCTTTTAACCGCGCTTAAATATCTCGGCGCCGCGTACCTGGTCTGGTCAGGTTTACGGCTATGGACCGTGAAACCCGCGGCTGTCCCGCTTGAACCCGGGAAAATCAATCCGGCCACCGCCGATTTTCTTTGCGGGTTATTGATCACGCTGGGAGATCCGAAGGCCATCTTTTTTTACGTCAGTTTCTTGCCCGCCTTTCTGGACCTGACAAAAGTGAGCATCATGGACACCGGCTGCATTATGCTCCTGGCCGCGACAGCAGTCACCGTGACGAAACTGGGATATGCCTACATGGCCGACAGAGCCCGTTTGCTTTTTAAAAACCCCGCTGCCATCAAACGTATGAACCTGGCCGCCGGAGGCGTGCTGATCGCAACCGGAGTTATTTTACTGTTAAAATCCTAAAACCATATCTTTTGACCTGCCGAAATTAAAAAAATTAATCTTATTTTAACGTTCGCTTAACCTCCGTTTTGGTATCGTATGACTGTGAACGCCGTCATGACCGGCGGCAAGGACCAGACATCCTTAAAATTGACGGGATGAAAGGAGGTTTGATGAGATCCATTTTGATGCTGCTGATACTGACAGGCCTTGTTGGAATGACGGCAACGGGCGCTCAGGCCCTGAACCGGAATTACCACCTTCCCCATAATTCAGTATGGATTGAAACACGGGGAACGGTTGAAGACGTCAATACAGCGTCTTCGCTGATTACTTTAAAAAGTTATGTGACATCCGCGTTTGATACCTATTCGTTTAATGAATTCTATGTGCGCAGTGAGGCTGAAATTGTTAAGGAAGGGCAGGAGCTGTCTCTGAATGATCTTAATTCAGGGGACCGTGTAACCATAAGGTATCAGGTTAACGAAAAAGGAAAAAACGAGATCTTTTTCCTGAAAATTGATGAAGGCTGAGAAAACAGCCCTGGATGATGCCCAGCAAACAATTAACATGAATCAAAAAGGAGGGCCTATGGAATATCCCCGCGCAGGAAATAACGGCTGAAAAACTAACTGTTTTCCAAAAAAGGAGGAATACGATGAAAGTAATCCGTATTGCAGTGGTTAGTATCATACTGCTTGCGTTTGCTGTTCCTGCTTCCGCCTTGTTCGGACTGTCCTCGACACTGGAAGGAAGAGTCCAAAGCATCTCGGAAAATTCATTATCCGTCACAACGGAAGAAGAGGGCGCAGCGCAAGAGATGGTGGAAATACAGATTAATGAGGAAACAAAATTTGACCAGCAGACTGCCTCTTTGGACAACCTGCAGGAAGGTGATCAGGTACAAATCAAATACAAAGAGGAAGCCCAGGAAAAGATTGCCGTTTCCATTGCAAAGGTCATGCCGGCAGAAGGATCTCCGGACGCGTCAGGAGCTCCTCCGGCGACTCAACTCTAAAACAAACGATGTCAAAAAAGCAGGCGCGCAAGTGAAACAATTCGTTCTCTGTAAACAAATGGCGGAAGAAAAACTTTTTTCTTCCGCCGTTTGCCTGCAGAAAAAATATTAAACAGCGCATAATTTGAAGGCGGGAGGCATGGATTCGTATGTTTGGCTAAATGAGGAGGTGTTCCATGAAAAGTTTAAGAGTTATCTTAACAGCAATTTTTCTTGGATGGACCTGTCCGGTATCAGCGTCGCCCGTAGGCAACCCGGCAAAATTATCGCAAGACGAAACCCGTCACTTTTTCACCACAGGGTATGAAGGCTCTTTTGTCTTTGACAGGGACCTGGACAAAAACAACGCGGAAGTGGATGAACTTCAGGATTCCTACATCCGGCTTTCTTACGTCCCTGACACACATATAATGGAAGTATACGGTTTGCTGGGAACCATGCGGTTTAAATACAATCAGGATAATCCCACTTACGATACGGATTACGGTTTCGCTTACGGATTCGGCACCAGGACACAACTGTGGCAGAACGAAAACGGAACGGCCGTCGGTCTTGATGCCAAATACCGCCGCAGCAAACCGGATCTTGACGAGCCGGCGGTTTTCACCCGTGAAGAGGTCAAATATCAGGATTGGCAGGTCGCCCTGGGAGTTTCGCAAAAGTTAAAAGAACATTTAACTCCCTACGCCGGCGTCCGCTATAACGATGTTTCCATCACCGATGTTCCCGGTATTCCCGACCAAAACAGCGATGATGTCATCGGTTTATTTACCGGTCTTGATATTGAGGCAACGGACAATCTGGTGTTTAACCTTGAAGGGGGTTTTATCAATGAATCGGCCATTAACGGCGGCGTTACATGGCGGTTTTAACTCCTGTTCTCAACCCCGCTTGCCTGACCGCAGGCGGGGTAACTTTTGGAAAAATTAAAAGATGATCAAAATAACAAAAAATAAAACCATCGTTGAAGACGACTTTTTAAAAGACGACGGGCTGGACTATAATCTTCTGAAAATCATGGCCGGAGAGAAAGAAGGATCAACAGCCGAGCAGGAGGCTATTCGTCTGAAAAAAATCAGCCTCAAAGACGGGCTTTACCAGGAAGCCCTCTACACCCTGACAAACAAAACCATCAACGATGCAAGCAAGGCCAAAGACCTGTATTTCAGGATTCTCGATCATCGCAATACGTTGACTACTGTCATTGGCCGTAACGTGGGCATAGCGGTGGCCGCCGCGGATTATTTACAAAATATCTGCCTGCTGATCAAAGACCCGAAAATTATTGAAAGTTCCCGGGTCTCAAGGTTCCTGCAGGAATCCATGGTCGACCAGAAAACAGGGGCCCTGGGCTACAATATTTTCCTGAAGATCCTTACCCAGGAAATTGAACGGACCAAACGGTACCAGCATCCGTTTTCACTGCTCTTTATTGACATTGATGAATTCAAAAGGATCAATGACAAACACGGACACATCGCCGGTGATCTGGTTCTCAAGAAAATTGTCGCAACGATCAACCGGACCATCCGCTCCATGGATAAACTCTGCCGTTTCGGCGGGGATGAACTCATTTGTCTATTGCCTGAAACGGCCCTAACAGGCGCGAAATTAATTGCCGAAAGGATTACGCAAAACCTGTCCAAAATAACGGTAGAGGCGGAAGGACGTACGATCACCCTGAAAATAGACGCGAGCATCGGGATCACCCAGTCTGATCCGGAGATCGCCAAAAATGCCGAACGGCTGATCACGGCCGCCGACCGGGCGATGTACAAGGCAAAGAAAAAGAGGAAGAACCGTGTCGCGTTACTGAAACTGTAAAATGAAAAATTATGTTTGTCCCGTCATCGCCCTCAATGCAGTCTGATCATTGGATGACCTTCACAAAAAAGATTCTGGATTCCGGTCCTCGGAATAGATATAATTCTATTTCAATATTTTATTCATGTATCTATTGAGTATACTTACTTCCTATGCCCAGAAATGTCTTTTCAATTTTTATGATTTTTTTCATGCTGTTGTTGACCGTTTTTACGGAGAACGTACGGGCAGACACACCGGCCCTAACCGTTGATTTAATAAAAGCCCCTGAGGTGTCTTCCCTCAAAATCCTATCAGAAAAATCAATGGGTCTGTGGGATGATATTTTTGTTCCTGACGACGATGAATTTCTCATTGTTCGAAAGGGAGAAAACCTGTACCAATTATCCCTGCCGGGAGATTCCGAACCTGTACTGCTGGCCGCCTCGCCTGAACTTAAAAATACCCGAATCATGACCGGAACCCGGACAAAAGACAAACTATGGATTTTTTTGCAGTCTTTTGAATCCAATCCGTTGGCCTTTGAAATATTCTCTAAAAAACTGGTTAATTTTGAAATACCCGGAGTCTCCGTCCCGGGTCAACAAACGGCAACGATCCAGTCCTGGATCTTTGCGCCGCATCGGTCCGGGGCTTTGCTGATGATTGCCGGCGGGGACCAGGCCACCTGGCCGAGGGATGGAAACAGGCCGGTTTACGTCTGGATCAATCTGTTGTCAGGGGCGACGATACAAATACCGATCGGCTGGGATCTGGATTATTTTTCATCGGATCAGTCAATCGCCGCCTTTACCGAGCCTTATAACAAGGAACTCAACACCAAACCATTTACCGGCCTGAACATGAACACCGGACAATACCTTCATGACGTGCCCGGCAAATATACGGACGAATTCGTCGCCTTTGACTGGACGAACACGGCCCGCGCCAAACCTCTGTTGAGTCATCGTTTTCCCGAAACAGGAGATATGGACCGCTTAATAGGAATATCTGACCAGGGGGAAACTTATCCGTTACAATTCAGGATTGAAAGCCCCTATCGGCCGAATGTAAAAACCAATGCGCAAACGGGTTTGATTCACATCTACGGCTATGGAAATCCGCGCGTTGAATCCAATTCCTTATGGATCACTCCCCTGAAAGAAAACAGTCAGCCAATTCTCATCGCGCGGGATGTTCAACAATATGAAATCCTTAGTCGTGAGGCCTGTTTGTGGAGCGCGGAAGGTTTTGGTCATTCCGGAAAATCACAAGAGGCCTTTGTTTACGATATTAAAAATAACACGGCCTGGAATGTGCTGGACGGCATCGAACGCTTGGCCGAACTTCCCGAAAGTTTAAAAGAAAAAGACTATATTCAGGACCAGATGAAAATAAATTTGATATCTGATTTCGGTTCAAAAAAAGAAATGTCGATGTCTTTGGCCCTGTTCACCCATGCTCAACGAGATATGCGAGCTTTCGCATGGCCAACCGCTGATGAGCCTGTTTTTAAAAATCAAACATGGTATAATGCCGTTCTATTAACAAACCGTCTGGACCATTATGAAATCAGGGGATTTCAGCTTTGGAACGATGCCGATCAGATATGGCTTCATAATTCCGGAACAGTGATCCTGGGTCAATATGTTTGGGCGGACAATATCAATCAATCGCGCCAAATCAATCTGACTAAAATAATCATAAGTGACCCGCAATAATTCCTGAACAGGTTGCTTTCCCCAACAAAAAAGGAAAATTATGAAATATATCCGCAAAATCATCGGCCCGGTCATCATCTTTTTTGATGCGATCACACGTCCCAAACCGGTCCAACGGTCTGAGCAAGACCAGCAGGAGATTGACCGCCGGACAAAAAAACTGGCTCTGTATCAATTCCACGCCTGCCCGTTTTGTGTCAAGGTGCGACGGACCATGCACAGATTGAATCTCAAAGTTGATCTTAAAGATGCCAAGACCGACTCCATCGGTAATGAATTGTTAAAAGAGGGCGGCAAACGCAAGGTCCCGTGTCTGCGGATTGAACAAAAAGGCAGAACCCAATGGATGTACGATTCAAAAGACATTATCCGGTATCTTGAATCGTCTTTCAAATAAAGGGCGGGAGAGGTGTATTTAATTATGTTTCTGGATGACTTTCTCGATCCGTTCCGTGACCAGCATGGTGATGATAATCGACACGCCGAAGAAATAAATCCCGATCCTGGGCTGGGCATCCGCGAAACGGGACACCTGCGTGATCACGATGGTCACGGCCACAACAAAGACATCCAGCATCGACCATTTCCCCAGCACACTCAGCCAGCGGATAAAGGCCGCCTTTTGCGGATGAGGGATGCGGTGGAACCAGATGATATAAAGGACAAACAGTTTGAAGAGCGGAAAAATGACGGAAAACAGAATAATCACCACACCGAGGATATGATGGCCTTCATGAAAGAGATTCTGGATCCCGGTCAAGACGGAAAACGTTGACTGGAAAACCACCAGCTCTTTTAAATGAATGGCCGGAAGAAATAATCCCAGCAGCAGGAAGACAAAGGAGAGGACCAGGAGAAGCGACACATAACGCAAACCGGGATTTTCTTTGCAGAGCGGTTGCTCGTTCATAGGATTTTATTTTGGCAGATAAAAACATAAAAACAATAAAAAATAAACAAAGATATGAAAAAAGATTTAATCATTTTAGGCGCCGTCATCCTTTCAGCCCTGTTATTTTCACAAACGGGTTCGTCCCGGGTGAAGTATGACCGAAGCGTGACGGTCAGAAAACTGCCGGTCCAGGATACCACCGTCAAATCTCCTTTTGAATATAAGGAATTTAAAATTACGCCGACGGCATCGTTCCGGATTGAAGCCCGGCTCCTGGGGAAAAGGAAATACCTCTGGGGGAAAGAAGCCCGGCTGGCTCCGATTGACTTCGCGCTGGGCTGGGGGCCTATGTCCAACTATTCAGTCCTGAAAGAACTGAAGATCTCCCAGTTTAACCGCTGGTATTTTTACCGTTATAAAAAACTGCCGATCATGAAAAAAGACATCATCGCCCACAGCGCGAACATGCACCTGATCCCGGCGACGGATGAGATCGCCAGGAAAATCAAATCCGTGCGCATCGGTGAGATCATCGACATCAACGGTTACCTGGTCAATGTCAGTTCCGGGAACCGCTGGCGCTGGAACAGTTCCTTAAGCCGGACCGATACCGGCAACGGCTCGTGTGAAATCATCTGGGTTGAAGAAATGACCGTCAAATAACAAAAGGAAGGGATTCACATCATGACCGATTCAAGAAGATTAAAGAAACAGGATCAAACCCTTAAAACAAAAATTCAAAAATTATCAGGGTTGATCGCCGCGGCCGCGGTTTTACTGGTCCCGCTGCTGATCAATTTAAAAATTTATGCTGAGCCTCAGGTGGCAAAAGCCTTTGCGTATACCGAGTTGCCATTATCAACTCCTTTTGATCAATTCCCCTGGAAAAAATTGGGATCATCCATTAAAGAACAGCCGGGATTGATTAGTATCACTTGGCTGGCCGGAACAGATGACACTTCAATCGGTGGATTTTTCGCGTTTGACAGTACAGAAAATGCCAAAAAATTTGTAACCGAATTCTTTCCTGATCAAGCCCGGGAACTCGGTGCTGCTCAAACCGCTCGTGTTTTTGATGCACAAGCTGTTGAAGACGCCAGTCTTGAAATGAATTCAGTTCATTTTGGTCATACGCTTCAAACTGATCCCGGCGCATTTGTCTACACGGAAGTGCAGGTCAGTGTACCTTTTGACCAGCATCCCTGGCGCCAGATCAATCCTGTCCTGAAAGAACAACCGGGTCTTCTGGAAAAAACATGGTTAAGCGGGATCAACACCCATACCGTGGGCGGGTTGTATGCTTTTGATACGCTCGAAAACGCCCGACAATTTGCCATTGAATTTTTTCCTCAGGGGAAAAATAATGCCGTTTCGACACGCGTATTTGATGCAAGCATAACAGAGAAAGCCAATCGGGAAAGCCAGTCTCCATTTTACTCCGCCATTAATGAGACCCAGGAGGCCGGGGTCGAAATTATTCACGCCAGGGACAATATTTATGTTTTGATCAGTCCGCAGGGCGGTAATGTGACCGTATCCTCCGGTGAAGACGGTACATTCCTGATTGATGACCAGCTGCTGGGACGCAGCGCGATCATTCAAAACGCGGCCAGAGAGATCAGTGATCAAAAGATCAAATTCATTCTGAACACCCATTTTCATTTCGACCACACCGGCGGCAACGAATTTTTCGGGGAAAAAGGCGCGATCCTGGTGGCGCATGACAATGTCCGCACGCGGCTCAGCACGCATGAATTCATCAAATTTTTTAAAAAAGACATGCCGCCTTTATCCAGGGCCGGACTGCCGGTTGTGACGGTCAGCGAAAACATGAACCTGTATTTGAATAAGGATACCATCCGTTTGTCGCACACACCCGCCGCCCACACCGACGGTGATCTCATCGCCTATTTTTCGAAAACCGATGTGCTCGTGGCCGGAGACCTGATTTTTAACGGATTTTATCCGTTTATTGATGTTGACCACGGCGGTTCGATCAAAGGATTGATCACCGGGCTTGAGCTCCTGTTAAACATCGCCGGGCCGCAAACCGTCATTGTCCCCGGGCACGGCCCTTTGATGAATAAACAGGAACTTCAAACCTATAAAGATACGCTGGTCATTATTTCGGACAAAATTGAGAAGGCCATAAACGAAGACAAAACACTGGAACAGGTAATCGCTGAAAAACCGACCCTGGAATTCGATGAAGAATGGGGAGGCTGGAAGGTGTCGCCTGAGGACTTTGTCACCATTGTCTATAAAAGTCTGGACCAGCAGAATCCATAAATTTCGATGGCAGAAAAAATTAAAACCTACATCATTCTCCTGCGGGGCGTAATGCCGGTTGGAAAGAATAAAGTCCCGATGGCCCGGCTGCGTGAAATCCTGGCTGATGCGGGATTCAGGAACGTGCGGACCTACATCCAGAGCGGCAACGCGCTGGTGGACACCGGACTGCCTCCAAAAGAGATCGAACAGCGGGTACATGCTCTGATTAAAAAACACATCGGTGCTGAGCTGACCGTGGTCGTTCGCACGGGAACGCAGCTGCAAAAAGTCCTGGATGAAAATCCGTTTGATCAAAACCATGACATCGCCCGCGTGTTTTTCGTTTCGTTTGCCGGTCCGCCCGCCGCGGCCAAAATAAAAGAACTGTGTGCCCGGGATTTTTCCCCGGAAAAACTGGTGATCACCAAAAACGCCGGGTACATGTTTATACCCGGTTCTTCGGCCAGAAGCGTGCTGTCCAACAATTTTCTGGAGAAAAAACTCGGCGTCTCCGCCACCACGCGGAATTTCAATACCATGACCAGACTCGTGGCCCTGAGCAAAGAAAAGTAATCCGGGTTCTTCCTGAATTAAGCGGTTTTAAAAAATTGAAAAAAAATATTTGAGAAGACACATAAATGACACATAATGGATATCATTAATCACACTCAAGGCATTAGTCAATGAGCCGATTCGTAACTTTTCTTAACTCCGGAAGGGCATCGACTTCATGAACATGGATTCAATCTTTCTCTTTATAGGCGGTTTGGGCTTCTTTTTCCTGGGTATGCAGACCATGTCCGGCGGGCTTAAACGGGTCGCCAGCGATAAACTGAAACAGTTTCTGCACGCGGTCACCAAACACCGGATCTACGGCGTTTTTGTCGGCGCCCTTACGACTCTGCTTGTCCAGTCATCCAGCGTGACCACGGTCTTTGTGGTCGGATTTGTCAACGCGTCGCTGATCAACCTGAGGCAGGCGATTCCGCTGATCCTCGGCGCCAATATCGGGACAACATTTACCGCCTGGTTAGTTTCATCGATGTCTGTCTTCAAGGCCAGCCAGTATGCCCTGCCGGCGGTGGGGATCGGTTTTGCCCTCAACGCGCTGGGGAAAGGAAGGCGTCAAAATGTCGGGCTGGTCCTGCTGGGCTTCGGGATCCTGTTTACCGGTTTGGATTATATGAAAAACGCCTTCGAGCCGCTCAAAAACAGCCCGATGATCCATGACACATTTCTGGCCCTCAGCCATCATCCGGTCCTGGCCGTTATGGCCGGGATTATCTTTACCATCTTACTGCAAAGTTCCAGCGCGACGATCGCGATCGTCCAGGTCATGGCCTTCAAGGGACTGATCCCGCTTGAGGCGGCTATTCCGATCATCCTGGGTGATAATATCGGAACGACGATCACCGCCCAGCTGGCCGCTGTCGGCACCAATTTAAACGCGCGCCGCGCGGCGATGTCACACACAATATTTAATGTCCTGGGGACTTGTTATATTTTAGTCTTCGTGTACCTGGGATGGTATACGGAGCTGATCAAAGGGCTGGTCCCGGGTGAACTCTCCCCGGAAAATATTATGGTGCATATCGCCGTGGCGCACAGTGTATTTAACGTAATTAATACGCTGGTCTTTTTACCGTTTATCGGATTCCTTGAGAAAGTGAGCATTATGCTCGTGCCCAAACGCAAGGACTCCATCGACTACGGCACCCAATACCTGGAAGAACATTTACTGGACTCGCCCACCCTGGCGCTGGAACAGGTGCACAAAGAAGTTCTTTACATGCTGAAAGTGTCCCTCAAGGCCGTCACCGCCGGGATTGAAAGTTTTATTGAAGAAGACCAGGCCAAGGCCAACCGGGCCAGCGAGCTTGAATCGGTCACCGATAACCTGCAGGGAAGGATTACGGATTATATCGTCCGGCTGTCCCAGAAAAAACTGCTCCCCGAAGAATCGGAAAAACTCCCGGTCTTAATCCATCTGGTGAATGATATGGAACGGATCGGGGACCATTCGCAAAACATCTCCGAATTAACCAAACGGCGGCTGAGCAACAAAAATGTCTTCTCAAAGGAAGCCATTACGGAAATCCAGCGGATGCGCGATGAACTCTACCGCATGTTTGACGATGCCGAACAGGCCTTTGACCATTCCGATCCCATCTCCGCCCGGCGTTTAATGCTCCATGAAAGAACTCTCAACGGTCTTGAGCAGGAGTTAAAACAGAATCATGTCACCCGCCTGAAAAAACGGAAATGCAAGATGGATTCCGGTTTTATCTTCCTGGAACTGGTCAATAATATGGAACGGATCGGGGACCGCTTATCGAATCTCGGAACCGCCGTACTGCTCGAAAATAAAGAACCTGTCTTGGAATATTAATAAAAAAGGTGACGGACACCGTTTTTATATTGAAAAACGGTGTCCGTCACCTTTTTACTAATACTGCGCAATGGTCGGATCAATTTCCTTTGACCAGGCCTCAATGCCGCCTTTGATCTTGACCAAATCGGTATAACCTTTGGACTGCAGAAATTCAATCGCCCGGGCGCTGCGCCCGCCGGCTTTGCAATAACAATACACTGTCCTGTCCTTGGGGATATCTTCAAAATTCTCATCCAGATTACTTAACGGTTTTAAACACGCGCCGTCGATACGCGCGATGTCCCATTCCGCCTGTTCCCGCACATCCAGCAAATAAAGGTCCGGATCCTGATCGCGCCGCTGTTTTAATTCTTTGACCGTGATTTCTGCGATAACGGCTTCCTGCGGTTTCTCCGGAACGGCACAATGCCATTGATCATTTTCAACGGAATGGATGGTCGGAGATGTCCCGCATAAAGGACAGTCCGGATCCTTTTTGATCGTGACCGCGTGCCAGCGCACGGAAAGCGCGTCAAAGATCAGCAGCCGTCCCAACAGAGATTCGCCGATCCGGCAGATCCATTTGACCGCTTCATTGGCCTGCATCAGCCCGATGATGCCCGGGACAACACCGATCACACCGGCTTCAGCGCACGACGGCATTTCCTCAGGGGGAGGCGGTTCACGAAAAAGACAGCGGTAGCAGGGGCCGCCCGGACCGAAAATACTGACCTGGCCTTCAAACTGGTGCACACCGCCGAAAATAAAATGTTTGTTCAGAAAAAAACACGCGTCATTGATGAGATACCGTGACGGCAAATTATCCGTGCCGTCTATGATCAGGTCGTAACCGGAAATGATCTCACGCGCGTTGACCGCTGTCAGCCGCACCGGGTGTTTAATCACCTGCACATGCGGATTGATCTGTTTGAGTTTGTCCGCGGCCGAGTCGACCTTAAGACAGTCGATATCCGAAGTATAGTGAAGCACCTGCCGGTGGAGATTGGAAAGGGACACCGTGTCGGCATCGATGAGGCCGATGGTCCCCACGCCGGCCGCGGCCAGATAAATGGCCGGGGACGAACCCAGGCCCCCCGCGCCGACCAGAAGGACACGCGCGTCTTTCAGCCGCTGTTGTCCCTGCGCGCCGATCATGGGCAGGATGGTCTGCCGTGAATACCGGATTTTTTCTTCCTGGGAAAAGTTTTCCATAAGCAGGTTCTATTTTAATCAAAAAAAAGAAAATGAACAGCCAAAAATTAATGCCGTTTCCTTTCGGCACAATTGCAAAAATTCTTGATGGATTTACCCAAAAGATGATTGTATAATTCTTGAGCCAACTGTTCCCAGTAAAAAAAGGAGATAACCATGAAGAAAGTCAGGGTTTTAGCCGGCACACGCAAAGGCGCCTTTATCCTCACCTCGGACAGCCAGCGCAAAAAGTGGGACGTCAGCGGTCCGCATTTCGCCGGCTGGGAGATTTATCACATGAAAGGTTCACCGGTCGATCCTGACCGTATCTATACCTCACAGACCAGCGGCTGGTTCGGCCAGATCATCCAGCGTTCCGATGACGGCGGCAAAACCTGGTACCAGCCCGGAACCCCGCCCGGTGAAATGACCACCTCACCGGAAGGTTTTCCCATGGGGGAAAGCAACAAATTTATGTACGACACCCAGGCCCATCCGTTAACGACCCATCAATGGTACGACGGCACCCAGCACCCCTGGGAATTCAAACGTGTCTGGCATTTGGAACCGTCCCTGACCGACCCTGATCATGTCTACGCCGGAGTCGAGGACGCCGCGCTCTTTGTCACCAAAGACGGCGGAAAAAGCTGGAAGGAATTATCCGGTCTGCGCGGGCACGGCACCGGCTCCCAATGGACACCCGGCGCCGGAGGCATGGGCCTGCACACGATCCTGCTGGACCCGAAAAACCCCAAACGGATTTATATCGCCATCTCAGCGGCCGGCGCGTTTCGCACCGATGACGGCGGCATTACCTGGAAACCGATCAACAAAGGGTTGAAATCCCAATATATCCCGGACCAGGACGCCGAGGTCGGCCACTGCGTCCACAATATGGCCCTTCACCCGTCGAGGCCGGACGTCCTTTTTATGCAGAAACACTGGGACGTGATGCGCAGCGATAATGCCGGCGATTTATGGAAAGAAGTCAGCGGCAACCTGCCGACCGATTTCGGTTTCCCCATCGGCGTGCACGCGCATGAACCCGAGACCATTTATGTCGTGCCCATCAAAAGTGATTCCGAACATTTTCCGCTGGAAGGAAAACTGCGCGTGTACCGCAGCCGCACCGGAGGCAACGAATGGGAGGCGCTCACCAACGGCCTTCCGCAGAAAGACTGTTACGTGAACATCCTGCGCGACGCCATGGCGGTTGACACCCTCGATGACTGCGGCATTTATTTCGGCACGACCGGAGGGCAGGTTTACGCCTCGGTGGATGGCGGTGACCGCTGGGAGGCGATCGTGCATGACCTTCCGTCGGTCTATTCTGTCGAGGTGCAGAGCATCCCATGATTCGCGTGATCATCCCGGCCCATTTAAAGACCCTGGCCCGGGTCGAGGGAGAAGTCAATCTGGAGGTTGAGGGACCGGTGACCCAGCGCGCGGTCCTGGACGCGCTGGAAAAACGTTATCCGATGCTCCGCGGAACGGTCCGCGACCACGGCACATTCAAACGCCGGGCGTTCCTGCGTTTTTTCGCCTGCGAAGAAGACCTGACCCATGATCCGCCCGATAAACTTTTACCGGAAGCGGTGGCCAAAGGCCAAGAACCGTTTATGATTGTCGGCTCCGTGGCCGGCGGCTGATACGATCATCTTGCCAGATTTAATGGCCGCTTATATAATAGGGGCTTATATATTTTAAGAGAAGAAAGGCACCGTGGAAGATCTGAATAAAGGCATTATTGCCATCCTGAAGAACGGCTTTTTCATCCGGGGTGAGCACGAAGAAAATCTGGTTCCCTGGTCCGGCATCAACCGGATTTACTGTTACAAACACGATTATCTGACCCACGACCTGATCTGCATGGTGATCTGCGCGGAAGACACCCATCCGCTGCGCATAACGGAAGAGATGGCCGGGTATCAAAATCTGTTAAACGCAATGTGGCCGCTCTTCCCCGGGGCCGAACAAAAATATACGCAATGGAAAGATTCCGGCACCATTGATCAAGGGCATTTTACGATATGGAAGCAGATATGATTCAACAGGGAACATAACTCCGAGGATACTATATTAAATTGTTCTTATCCTTAGGTGAAATTAAGTATTGTGAACTATCCCGATTTTAACAGACAATTACTTTAAATTAAAAATTTCTAAGAAATATAACTTATGAGCATACCAATAATAAATAATAAGCCGGATAATAATGATGAAGCCTTAATTAAAAAGCAAACCGATAAAATCAAATCTGAGTTAATCGCTTGGTTAAACATATGGATAGGCGTTATATCACTAATTTTAGTCTTATTATCTCAGGTAGGCATCAATTTAACGGTCAAAGAAAAATTTACTGAGCCAAACGTTCAAAGCACTCTTGAGAAAGTTGCAATTCAAGAAGCCACTAACCTTATCGAGAAAAAACTTGATCCTGCAATAGAAGAAGCCAAATCAACAATTTCTGAAAAAACTAAAACACTTGAAATAGATCTCGCCAAGGTATCGGGATTAACGTCTGATGCTTTTTCAAAAATTCAGGAAATTGAACAAATCTCAGACTTTTCACGTTTAGTATTATCTGCTCAAAATGATAATAGAATTTCGTTTAACGAACTAATCAAGTTAACTTCAAATCCAAATCACCCTTTTGCTATTGAAGCATATCAGACTGTTCATGAAATACGACTTAAATTTCGTTCTCCTCCTGGTTATATCGTAATTGATTGGAGAAAATTAAATTATGATCCAAATAATTTAACATTTGAAGATTTTCAAAAACTATACAGTGAAATTACTTTAGCTAACCAGCCCGCTCTGATTGAATATTTGAAAACACGAAGTGATTTTTCAAGATATAAGAAACTGAATTTCTTATTTGGCATTCTTAGTAATAGCAATAGTCTCAACACCACATATTATGCTGGCAAAATTTTTGCGGAAGAAGCAAATATTGACTGGAACCCATTCGTTCTAGACAATATTGTTAAATGGTGGGAAAGAAATAAGGATATTATAAAATAAATAGGCAGCCTTATTAATTAAAAAAATGTTTGGCGTTTAACTGTTTAAAATTACCGCATTGTTTAAAAGGAAGCAAATATGTACACCGATAGTATCATTAAAACCCTGCAGGCGTCTGTGGCGCCGTGTTTGCTGATCTCAGGCTTTGGTTTTCTTTTATTGACCATGACCAACCGCCTGGGCCGCGCCAGCGATCGGGTGCGCTTCCTGATCAGAGAAACCGCCGCAGCCAAAGACGCTGATAAACGATTTTTAAAAGAACAGATCACCATCATTTACAACCGCTGCCGGTATCTGCGCAGCGCGATCGCCCTGCTGGTCTTCAGCATTGCCTGTGTGGCGCTCGATGTGCTTTTGCTGTTTTTATCCATCGTTTTCGGGGTCAATTTAAATGTGACCATTGAGATTATTTTCGCGGTGAGCCTTATTTCTCTGATCATCTCGCTGTCGCTTTTCATGCTCGATATACGGCTGACCCTGACGACTTTAAAAATTGAGATTGAAAATATTTCAAAAAATTAACATCGAAAAATAACTTAGAATTTCCGGGGACACAAGAATCTTATCCAAACGGAGGGGAGAAGTGATGGGCAAGAAGCATCCTAATATCACCAATGTAAAAAGGCCGTCACCTTTTTGTAGGCGGTTACGAAATGAATAAAACCCGCGACTCTGGACGAATGATTCCAATGGTAAATAGGTCAATCCTAACATTTCTTTTACATATCTTAATTTCTGGCTTTTGCATAAACTTCGCATATGCTCTTTACGGCTGCGGGGAAGGTTCACTTAACGATGAAAACGGAAACGCACTGAGGATAATTTCAATTTCGCCTGACCCTTCTTCGCCACTTATCATGGGACAAACTGTTCAATTCGAAGTGGAACTTGAATATAAAGTTCAAAATCCAAATGCTGTAATTTCCTTAAATATTCAAAAAGGTGAATTAACTGAAAATTTTTCTAATGTTTTAATTGCTAGTAAAACGGTTGTACTTACCAACCATTCTGGAGTTACAAAAATCCAACAAGAGTTTAGAGTACCCAAAACTGGAGCCGTCATGGTTATTATTCCATTATTAATGGCTGGTAATAACAAAACTTCAGTTAATGACATGCGGGCATATAAGGTTGTAGATGAAAACGGAAATGATATTGATACTAATTCCATACAGGAACCCCGACAAATATCAATTCAAAACTATTCAAACACGAACGGATCTCTGCGAATATTGTCTTATTCTCCAGAATCTCAGAAAATCTTATATGTTGGGGATACAATAAAGATGACATTCCAGATAAACTATGAGGTTGAAATAGTTCCTGCCAAACTAATGTTGACAGTTCAAAAAGGGGAACAAAATTCAAACTTATCGGACATGATAGTTTCATTTAAGAGTATGGTCATTCACGAGAATAAAGGAGCTTTGACTTTGGAAAGTTCATTTGTTGTACCTGACACAACATCTTTGATGGCTATAGTCTCTTTAATGACAAACTCAACCAAACCAGAACCGATTGATGTTCAAATGATGCACTATGGAATCGAAAAAAAATAATACTTTAATTCTGTGGTAATTCCGGGAACACACACCTGAACCCTAATCCGTTCGGGTTACGGTATGTGTCCCAAGATCGAATATGCGCACACAATATTTATTAAAAGCAGAACTTTTAAAAGACAAAGTAAGTTCCTTCAAGGAATTTCCTTTTCATCTTCCAGCGGTACGTTATCTGGACAATCTGGAATTCCACCCACATGTTACATTTATTGTGGGTGAAAATGGTTCAGGCAAATCAACTCTTCTTGAGGCCATCGCGATTTCATGGGGATTTAACGCTGAAGGCGGATCGAAAAATTTTAATTTTTCGACACAATCGACACATTCTGATCTGTATAAGTGCCTGAGATTGTCGAAAGGAACAAGTCACGCTAAAGACGGATATTTTCTTCGGGCCGAAAGTTTTTATAATGTGGCCTCGGAAGTTAAAAAATTGGGCGTAGGGGATAGTTATGGGGACAAGGCCCTCCATGATCAATCCCATGGAGAATCGTTTATGTCGCTGGTTTTAAACCGTTTTAGTGGAAACGGTCTTTATATACTTGATGAACCTGAAGCGGCCTTATCCCCGTCACGACAACTGGCCTTGATTTCAAGAATCCATGATCTTGTCAGCCAGAATTCCCAATTTATTATTGCAACTCATTCGCCGATACTTATGGCCTATCCCGATTCATGCATCTTTGTTCTGGAAGAATCCGGGATCAAAAATATTGATTACACCAAAACAGAGCATTATCAGGTGACTAAAGAATTCATTAACAATTATCCAAAAATGTTGAAAATTCTGATGGCGGATTAAAAATTCTGGGAATCCAAGAGTTTGATGAATAATAAGAAGGCAGGTAAAATTTATATATTGCGTAATCCTTATCACAAGGATGCCATCATTAAAATTGGGAGAACGAGTAGGATTTCGGAGACACGAGCAAAAGAAATTTCTTCAGGTACTGGCATACCTTCCGAATTTGAAGTTCTTTATGAGGAAGATGTTTTTGATTCGATTTTAGCTGAAAACTTAATTCACAAAAGATTAGATTTAAACCGAATAAATAAAAAAAGAGAATTCTTCAACATACCGCTGAAAAAAGCTGTTCAGGTCGTCTTTGAAACGTGCAACAAGATTAATAAAGATACAAAGAAATTTGCTTCGAATAAAATGGTATTGTACCTTGAACCAAAGGGGAAACTTCCAATTGATAAGATATTAGAGATATTGACAAAATATAAGGGAGGCAGAACCGAAGTTTATTTGTTAAAAGATCTCGTATTTTTAAAAATGGCGAAAAAATATAATACCCGATTATCAGCTGCTTTGATAAATGAATTTAAAAGAATACGTAATGTTAAAGATATTTTCTGGACACAAAAAGATGTCCGTAAATATAACAAGAGATTTTCAAATTTTCCTACAGAAGAAGAGGTTAATGCTGATTAAATATTAGTAATCCGCAAACTTTTAAGAACTCTGGGGACACAATATATAATTATGGGTAATTAAGTATGCTGTCCCCGGTATTTTTTAAGGATGTGTCTCCGGAATTACGGGACGTGTACCGAGAAGCGCATGGAAACTATGGCTGGACACTATGAAGCTTTATAAATTTCGTTTACTTGATAACTTACAGTATGTATACGACATTCTAATAAATAACCGTCTGCATTGTTCGGATGTGAGAAAATTTAATGACCCCTTCGAAGGATATTGTTTGATTCGATATTCAACTAACACAGAAAGGACTGTGAAAATGGAAAATGGGGTTATTACAAGAACTGTTTTTGGAAACTGGAAGGATATTACTCATTCGGACCCGTACGCAGCAGAATTCCAGGAAATTCTATACTCAAAAAAAGTATGCGCTTTATCCAAGAATAAGAATGACATTTTATTATGGGCCCATTATGCAAATGGTCATTCTGGGATTGCAATTGAAATTGATATTCCTAATGACGAAATTACTTTTGCACATAATCAACCAAAAGATGAAGATGATAAATATAAAACTCAATATAAATTTAATACGTCAATTTACGAGGTGGAATACGCAAGAGAATTTCCTGATATATTAGATGGTAAAGGTTCGCAAATACGAGAATCCCAGGCGTACAGAGCCCTAATTACAAAATTGTCGAAGTGGGAGTATGAAGGTGAATTTCGAATCATTCAAGACAAAGAATACTATCTTTTGCCCGACAATATTAAAACTGTCTATTGTGGGTGTAACATTAATCCAGCAATTTTGAACCAAATGGTTAATCTATTTCCAAAAATTAAATTTTTACAATCAAAAAAAATTTATCAAGAGCCTTGGATTGCTTTTGATGACAATTAACTATAAGTAAAATTAATCTAAAATCACTAGGAGAGACGAGATGGGCAAGAAGCATCCTAACATCACCAATATCAGTGAAGTTGAACCGCGGGTCCAAGCCAAGGGCTCGAAGTTTGCGTTTACCGGAAAACGGGTCGGCGGACCGGTGAGCGGCGGGAGCATGATCGGTTGTTCCTGGTATGAAGTGCCGCCGGGCAAGACCGCCTTTCCTTATCATTATCACTGCGCGAATGAAGAAGGGGTTTACATCCTCGAAGGGACGGGCGAAACGCGGATCGGCGCCGATACCGTCACCGTGGGCGCCGGTGATTACATCGCGTACCCGCCCGGGCCGGAGCATGCGCACAGTATCAAAAATACCGGAACCGGGCCGCTGCGGTATCTGTGCCTGTCCACACTTCTTTCGACCGAAGTGGTCGGCTACCCGGATTCCAAAAAATTGGCCGCGGTCGGCTGCGCTGATCCCAAGACCGGGGTCATGGGCGCGAAAGTGAAATTCATTATCAAGGAACAGCCGTCGGTGGATTATTACGAAGGCGAACGTGTGGACTAATTCAGGGGGCCCCGTACTTAATGGCGGTTGAAAAATGAACCCAGCTCCCCGCATCAAGATGCGGGGTATCTGACAACGGCTTTAGCTCGCTCATATAAAACAATAACCTCGCCCTCGAGGACAATCGGTTCATTCTGCGAAGCATACCCATCCTGCTACGCTCGAATGTTTTCACGTTCGAGCTTCGCAGAGATGATTCTGCCCGACGTCCAACCCCGATGCAAGCACCGTGGTATGCGAAGCAGAATCAAATAAAACCGGAACTTGAATATTCCGGATTTCTTAAAACGAACGGAGGAGTTATGAAGAAAATCATCAGTCTTATCGGACTGGTCATGGCGGGTGTCATGATCACGGGACGGCTGGCTTCGGCGGCGCCGGCCGCCAGCATCCCGATCAAAAACGGCGGGGACAAACTCAAAAAAACGCTCGAACAGCTGCCTTACGCGAAAGAAGGCAGCGGTCCGGTCCTGTACGTGTTTGAATTTTCCGACTGTCCGTACTGCCAGCAGTTATACAAAGACTATAACGGCACGATCCCGGGTGTAGAGGCGCGTTACATTTTTTATCCCGTGAACCAGCGCTCGGTCAATGAAACCGCGGCGCTCGCGCTTTCGCGCAACATCAAGGATTACCACGCCTTCATGAAAAAACAAAAAACCGCCCCGGCCGGTGACAGTACTGATGAATCCATTGATGCCTATAACGCGGTCCAGTCCGCCGTGACCGGAAGCATTATTCCGACCCTGCAGAAAAACGGCTGGCGCAGCCAAAGCCTGGTGTCGCCGACCTTTATCTGGGAAGAAAACGGCCAGCTTTACGCCGACGGCGGATATAAAAAGGATTATTTCACGACCATTCTGGCATCGGTCACATCCAAAGGAAACACCCAGACCGCGGCCGCGGACAAGACAAAACCAGCCGCTGCGGCATCAACAACAAATCAGACAGCCGCTCCAGCGAACAACGCGCCGGTCCCCAAATTGACCTGGCGGGATCTCATCGGCCGTCCGGAACGCTGGCCGGAACAGACTACATTATTGGTCAGCATCACCGTGGACGGCGAACCGCTCAACGCGGGGCTGAAAATGAAGGTCTATGATGTGACCGCCGCTGAGGTTGTCCTGCTCGCGCCTAAGGGGTACACCCTCACATTCGCGGCCAATGAAACCACCCTGCTCGCGGATGCCAACACTAATTGGGCGACCTTAACGCCGGAACAACGCGCGCTGACCTTTGCGATTATCGCGCAGGACCGTTCCCTGTGGCCGTCCAAAGTAAATATCCTTGAAGCGGTCAGTTTTGGAAGACTGGCCTTTAAAGAGGGCAGTGAAGTGGACCTGGTGGAGGTGCGCGCGAACAACAAAGTCGGTGTCTATGATCCGCGCTCATCCGAACTTTTATTGATGGACGCCAAATATACGGATGTCTTTAACCGCGCGAGCAAACTGGCCGCGATTCCCGTGGATGAACGACCGGGAGTGGTGGCGGAAATCCTCAAAGGCCTGAACACCGTGGACGCAAACGGAAAACCCGTGTCCGTCAAGGATGCCAAGTATTACGTATTCTATATGGCGGCATCCACCTGCGGGTTCTGCCACGCGTTCACGCCGGAGTTCGTGAAACATTACAATCAATATTTCGCCGGGCGTGATGACGTTGCCTTTGTGGTCTGGCCGTGGGAAGACACCCTTCCCCCGATGCTGGCCTACATGAAAAAGGAATCCATGCCCTGGCCGACGGTGCCGGCTTACCAGAAGGGACGGATGTATTTCCTGATGAACGGGCTGGGCATGTTCCAGACGCCCGGACTTCTGGTGGTCGACAAATTCGGCAAACCGCTGGTGATGTCCAGCAAGATGCCCGGCCACCCGACGCAGAAGGCCAGCGCCGTGGTCAACCAGTTCGATTCTGTCTTTAAATAAAATTGGTCCCGCCGTTTCTTTAAACGAACAAACCGCGGGGAAATCATCTATAAAGGAAAATGAAATGGCACGAAAAATTCAGTTAGGCGCAAGGATACTTCTGGGTTTGATTTATTTAGTCTTCGGAGGGATGGGGCTGGCCATGGCATTGGGCCTGATGACCATGCCTGAACAGCCGGCAATGCCTCCGGCGGCCATGGCGTTCATGGAGGGCATGATGGGCACCGGGTATTTTTTCCCGCTCCTTAAAATCACCGAGGTCATCGGCGGATTACTGCTGTTGACCGGACTGGCCGCGCCGTTGTCGCTGGTCATCCTCGCCCCGGTGACCCTGCATATTTTTCTGTACCACGCGTTTTTAACACCCGGCGTCAACGAGATGGTCCTGCCGGCCGTGATGGGACTCCTGCAGATCATCGCCATGAGCGGATACTGGAAAAAATACAAACCGTTGTTTTCGAAATAACAAGACGTGTGAAGGGAGGGACCGTTATGGCACCAACGTTACTGGAAGCGCGTCATATCAGTGTTTCAATCAACCGCAGACCCGCGGATGTCTATGCCTACGCTTCTGACCCGGCCAACCTGCCGGCCTGGGCCTCGGGTCTAAGCGGGTCGATCACCGAGAAAAACGGCGAATGGATTGCCGATTCCCCCATGGGCAAAATAAAAATACGCTTCGATCCTCCGAATGAATACGGGGTCTTGGACCACGAAGTCGAGCTGGAGTCGGGTGTGCTGTTTTATAATCCGATGCGGGTGGTGGCCAACGGCCCGGGCAGCGAGGTTATTTTTACCCTGTTCCGCCAGCCGGACATGGATGAGGCGGCGTTTCAGGCCGACGCGTCCATGATTCAAAACGATATCAGCACGTTAAAGAACATTCTGGAATCTAAAAAATAACCGCGGGTACACTATGGACGAAGACGATTTTGAAGGCACCCTCGTGTTGGAGAAGCTCGCCCGCATTGACAAACTGGAAGAATTTTTTGAGGCGGTTGACGCGGACAATCTTAAATCCGCCCGGTCGCTGATGCGGGAAGCCGGAATCGATGCCGAAACCATCGCCATCGTCCTTAAAAAAATGGCCGATGAAGATGATGAACATTAAGATATCTTCCCATTTGTAATCAGGTGTTTTCTAAATAACCCGTTACCCTGGACACATTTTATGGACTCAAAATTCTGGCATGAGAAATGGGAAACAAATGATATCGCTTTCCACGCCAATGAAGTCAACCCCGCGCTGCTCAAACATTTCAAAAACCTGTCTTTATCAAAAGGCAATCGTGTTTTTCTACCCTTATGCGGCAAGACGCTGGATATAACCTGGTTGTTAAGGAACGGTTATCGTGTGGCCGGCGCTGAATTGAGCCGGATGGCCGTTGAACAACTGTTTACGGGCCTTGGATTGGAACCGGACATTTCCGTTGTTGGCGGCATGACTCTTTACCGCGCGGAAAACATCGACATCTTTGTCGGGGATATCTTTCAATTATCCGGAACAATGCTCGGCCCTGTTGACGCCGTTTACGACCGGGCCGCTCTGGTCGCCCTGCCCGAAGAAATGAGGGGCCGTTATACAAAACACTTAAAAACAATCACGGATAAGACGCCGCAACTGCTTTTAAGTTTCGAGTATGATCAGACCCTGATGGACGGCCCGCCGTTTTCCGTGAGCAACGATGAAATCCATGAACACTACAACGGCAGTTATCATTTAACGTTCATGGAAAGCACAAATATCCCGGGCGGATTAAAGGGAAAATGCCCGGCCAGAGAAAATGTCTGGCTGCTCAAGAAGTGTCTAAAAAGGTGACGGACACCGTTTTTATATTGAAAAACGGTGTCCGTCACCTTTTTCACGTGAACCTATGACGAAACAGACGACGACCTACGAAAAAATTTATGCGGCTGTCCGGAAAATCCGCCGCGGACAAGTGGCGACGTATGGACAGATTGCCGCGATTGCCGGGATCCCGCGGCAAGCCCGGCGGGTGGGTTACGCGCTGAGCGCCCTGGATGAACATTCGGACGTGCCGTGGCAGCGGGTGATCAACGCCCAAGGGGAAATCAGCGAACGCCCGTTTGCTGACCTGCAGAAGGATCTTCTGAAGAAAGAAGGGATTGTGTTTTCAAAGGAAGGCCGTGTGGATTTGGCACGGTTTCAATGGAAGCCGTAAAAAAGTTATCATCTTGTGTTTGTGGACGGCTTCGGGTAAAATATCCCGAAATACACCGTGGGCGACCACGGGAAGGAACTAACAAAGCTTGATTGAGGAAAAACGATGAGCAATGACGACTATAATGCGGGGTACCGCGGCGGCCAGTATCACCACGGCATGGACAGCGGGGAGTATAACAGGGGCAAGTCACAGAAGGCGTTGGAAGACACCCTCGGAGGCGCTGGTAAGAAAGTCGAAGTCCCCGGCGTCGCTTACACCCTGATTTTGGTTTCGCCGTTTATCTGGATGGTCTATCCCGTCATGGGGCTCATGATCTACGCCGCCGTCGGCGGGACAGTGCTGCTCTTTCGCGCGCTGCACGTTCCCAAGGAGTGGGGGATCTTCATCGGACTGATCCCGTTCGCCATGTCGTTCTTCTGGGGCATGATCCTTGAGAACAAGGTTTCCCAGATCAAACTATACCGCTGGTATCGCGATGCCCAGCGCGTCTGTCTCGCGTTCGTGGTCCCTGTGGTCCTGGTAATGCGTGACGGCGCGTTCACCGCGGACGAGGCCGGCGCGCTCGGTGTCTGCTTTTTTGCCGCGGTGATTATCTTTATCACTTTCCAGCGGATGGACCTGATCTACTTCCCGGCCCTGAAGGAAATCAAAAAAATGCAGGAACAGCTTAAAAAAGGAGAACGGCCCAAACGCCCCCTGATGAAACGCCTGGTCTTCGGCTTCTGCTGGTTTGTTCCGGTGATGGTGATCCTGACCCTGGCGGACGGCCTGGTCCTGATGCAGTTCATGAAAGAAGCGTCCCAACGGGAGGCCTTCACCAAACAATACGGAATCATCGTCGGCAGCATCAATTGCGCGATCTGGTACGGGCTCTGTCTTCTGGGAAAACTCCCCGGCACCGGAAAATATACGTTTTCCAAAGAATATGAAGAAAATCTGAAGGGCCTGCAGGCGCCCCAATGAAACTTAAAACCGATTGACCGCTATAAACCGTTAACCATTTAACCATTACGGAAAGGACCATCATGTCAACCAATACCATTCGTCTTCACCGCGTTTTGCGCACCACCCCGGAAAAACTTTATCGGGCGTTTCTTGAACCGGACGCCATCGCCAAATGGATTTCCCCGTACGGATTTACCTGTACCGTCCATCACATGGACGTCAAAGTCGGCGGAACGTACAAAATGTCGTTCACCAATTTCACGACCAAACAAAGCCATTCCTTCGGCGGCACCTATGTAGAGCTGGTCCCGGGCAAACGCATCCGTTACACAGACAAGTTTGATGACCCGAACCTGCCGGGAGAAATGACCGCCACGATCGAATTGCGCGAAGTCTCCTGCGGGACGGAACTGTCCATCACGCAGGAAGGAGTCCCGTCAATGATCCCGGCGGAAATGTGTTACCTGGGCTGGCAGGAATCACTCCTGCTCTTGGCCAACCTGGTGGAGCCGGATATACAGGGATAAAAGTAAAGGGGAAGTTTCATTGAAAAAGATTCTTTATTTGTGTTTTTTACTCCTTTACGTTAATCAGGCTTTTGCCGATGAACAATGGGCACGGGAGGAACGAACCAGTAAGTTCGGCCGTCTGCTGGCCGAAGGTCAGGGGTATAAAGTCTATTCGCCCGATGCCGAATGGAACGGGGAGGCCGCCGCCTGTCCGGCCCGGTTCACCCGGCTTCCTGTCATGACCAGCCAGGAGCGGGATTCCACACAGGAACGCAAATGGGCTTATCAGAAAGAACACACCAAACCGCTCTATGAGCAGTGGCAAAAGTTCATGGATGAAAACCAGGAACACATGCGCCAGCTTCCCAAAATGCTTTATCAGCATAAGACGATTACGCGCGAAGAATATCAAACAGTCCTCGATGATCTTATGCAAGAGCAGAAGGACAGTAAGGAATGGCTGGACAAGGAATACAAACGCGTCGAGATCGAGTCCGAGCAGTATGTCTCGGAGTCGAACCCGGTCTTTAACCTTTATATCGAACACGACGTTTCCGATCCGCAGGCGACGATCATCCCCCTGACCAACGGCGTGCCGGACGCGGACTTTATCGCCGGGCTTAATGAGACGTTAAAACCCTTTCTCAACCGCTGCGGCAATCTCGAAGGCGTGCTGGTCCACCATTTTTATAAAGATGAATACGAACTGGACACGGAACGCCATTGGCGGCCCGAACGAGGCATCATTATTTACTCATATCAACTGCGTTCCGGAACGCTGGAAGTGATCCCTCCGCGCCGGTCCGCGGACAACAGCGTTTTTTTCAATTATGATCCGAAGCAGAACAAGGACCTGACCCTGGCCGGATTCATCGAACACAAAAATGACGTTTTATATGTCAACGCGGCCCACCGCCGGGACCATTACAGCCTTCAGACCCGGCAGCCTGGGGTCGTGTATAAATATGACGAGTTTTGGGCTAAATATAAGGATTTCGAACTGCCGCGGCGTATTTTTGACGGCGATTTCAAACTGTATGCGGATAACGAGAAGTTCAAGATGTATTTCAATTCCTATGCGGAGATCTTTTCCACCCGCTGCAAGGATTACGTGAAAGAATTCAAAAAATACCTGATCCCGTCTTCCGAAAAGATCAGCACGACCTATTACATGGACGGCCACCAGGAAAGCCAGTACCGCGATACCTATGAAGAGGTTTATATCGATAAACGGTTTACGCCCCAATGGAATGATTACCGGCCGGCGGTGTTCAAATATTTTTTCGCCAAGTCCATGAACGATATGATGCATAACGAAAAAAAATACACCGACATGGGTGTTAAAGATTTTAAGGACAAGATCAACGCGACGATGGAGAACAATGAGGCCTATCAATTGGGAAAATTTTTTAAGGACCATCCTTGTGACTGCGCCACGATCACACAGCTCGGGGAGAATCTGGTCCGCGCGGCCAACGGCCTGCCGTCGCTTCAGGAGGAGGGATTAGTTCTGGCCGGCGCTGCTCAGGAAAGCGATCCGCCGGGACCTGTGCCGGCCAAGTATCTGCCGCCGCCGAAACCGGAGAAGATCATATCCAGGGACATCCCTCGGGAACCCAAGGTGAAAACAGCCGCCCCGCCCATGGACACGGCGGCCTGGGAGCGGTTGATGAACGCCCAGACCAAACGCGCGCAGTACATCGAATCAAAACTGACCGGAAACGCGCCGAATACGTTTAGCACCCGCTTGAAGGAGGACCCTTACCAGGAAAGGTTCGATGCCATCCTCAAGATGAAGGACAAGCCGGTTTCCAAAAACGCGCCGGTGTCTGCGCCGGGGGACCGGCAGCAAGAGTCAACGACACAGGATCCTTACGCCCGCCGCCGGGGAGAGACCCGCGGCACTGCCCAGCGGGAAACATCCGTCAATCCAAAGACAACACTTATCCAGGAAATGAACGAAGCGTACAAAGAACTCATGGCGGACATTAAAGCGGATTATGAACCCAAAATCATTAAAACACGTTCCGATCAGGAACGTCAGTCGTTACAGGAGGAATTCCGGCGGATACAGCAGAAGTATTCACAAAAATTCCAGCATACAATCATGATGCTCCAGCAAACCCGTTAGAATCTGACAATAAATATCCACGGACCTGCATTATTGAATGAGTTTAATAACATTAACAAACTTTGAATTAACACGATTTTTCTTCGCCATTGCCGCCCTTTTAATATCGGCGCATGTATTTGGGTATCTCTTTCACAGATTCAAGATGCCCCGGGTGATCGGAGAAATTACCGGCGGATTACTCCTTGGACCTTCGTTTTTGGGTTATTTTTCCCCGGGCATTTATGACTGGATCTTCAACGCTTTCGAGGGAGAAGGCAAACTCATCTCCTTGATTTATTGGATGGGGCTTGTCTTATTAATGTTTCTGTCCGGTTTTGAAATCCAGAAATCCCTGACAAAGGAAGACGGAAAATTGTGCGTCTTTCTTTTGCTCGGAGCGACAGTCATTCCATTTTTTGCAGGCTGGATCGCTCCCCGGTTTTTTGATTTTTCCCCTTATTTAGGAACAAAGGGCAACATGCTTGCCCTAACGATTGTTATTGCGATTGCCGTTGCCGTAACGTCCATACCGGTCATATCAAGAATATTCATTGATCTCGATATCATGGAAACCCGTTTTGCCAAAGTCGTCCTGGCAACAGCGACTATTCAAGATGTCATTCTCTGGATCGCGCTGGCTATCGCGACAGGTCTTGTCAGCAACGAGACGGTCACGCCGATGAGTGTCGTCACAACCGTGTTTATCACTTTGATGTTCTTTTTAATTTCTCTTTTTGTTATGCCAAAGATCATTAATAAAAGCAACAAATCAAGAGGCAACTTGCTTATTAAATCATCGGTATCCGGGTATGTTTTATTCATATGTTTTTTGTTTTCGGCTATAGCCAGTGTTTTGGATGTCAATATTGTATTCGGGGCCTTTCTGGCCGGCATCGTAATCGGGATGATTCCTGATGAAAAATTCAATACGGTGAAGGTGCACATTAAGGAAATATCCCTGGGTTTCTTTATCCCCATTTATTTTGCCGTGGTCGGGCTGAAACTGGATTTAGTTCATCACTTTGACCCCATACTCTTTCTGGGATTTTTGGTGTTTAGCGCCTTGTTTGAAACGATCGGAACAATGGCAGCCTCACGATTAGCAGGCAAAGATTGGCTTTCCAGTTTTAATTTGGGAGTTGCCATGAACACCAGAGGAGGACCGGGAATCGTTTTAGCCACGGTTGCGTTTGACATGGGGATTATTAATGAAACATTTTTTGTTGTCCTGGTGCTGATTGCCATCGTTACATCTCTGCTGGCCGGGTACTGGTTTAGATATATTATCGGACGCGGGTTGCCTTTATTGAAATAATGTATCCTTTTTTGATGACCGTTAGATAAAAAAAGAGAGGAAGATGAAATCATGACCGGCAAAAAAAAGATTATTAAACCGAAGGGCGAAAAACCTAAAATTTATACGATCGCTTTTGCCGGCGTTTACCCTTTATATATTCAAAAAGCAGAGAAAAAGGGACGCACAAAGGCAGAGGTCGATGAAATCATATTCTGGTTAACCGGATATGACAAAAAAGGTCTGCAGGAACAACTGGATAAAAAGAATGATTTTGAGACATTTTTTGAACAGGCGCCTCAAATGAATGCGAATGTGGCCTTGATCAAAGGGACAATCTGCGGGTATCGCATCGAAGACATTGAAGATAAACTGATGAGAAACATCCGTTATCTGGATAAATTAATCGATGAATTGGCCATGGGAAAAGAAATGAATAAAATATTAAGGACGCAAAGTAAAAAATAACATCGTTTCTCCTAGGCGATATTTTCCAGCCTGTTTCCACTAAAATAACGATCCAATCATTCCTTCCAAAACCCGCCTTACGTGAATATCCGATAATTTGTAAAAGTCTCCTGCAAAAAAAGTCTTTAAAACCTATGGATGACCGCTTACTCAAGCAAGGCTATATCACTACCGCTCTTCCCGCATATACCATGGAGAAAACCGTGGCTCTTGAGCTTTTTTATTCTGCAGGATACGTTTAATATCCTCCAATAGAAGTAAACTGCTTTCTTCGGTCGTATCTTCAGCGCTATAAGCCTCAGACCGTTCTTGGGGGGCTACCGATGCCAGCAATTCTTCCAGCAATAACACATGCCGTATGTCCTGTTCCAAGAATCGGGCCAGGACTTTTCCAACAGCATCGTCCAGAATTTGTTCCGACAAAAAGCAGAGCAATTTAAGTTTTTTCTTCTTTTTAAGATATATCTCGTGAAAATATTCGCTGTAGATCTCATTAGTAAACATTCCGGTTTCCTTTCTTAATTTCTTCAATTAAATACTTAAGAGAAATATTCTGTTCTTGGCTTTCCCTATGTATAGAGGCAAGACGTTTTTCAACATCATTTAGCAGCGCCTTATCAAAGCCAGAGAAATTCAGTGTATTCCTTATATGCCCTAAGTAAAGTGAGATAGCCCCTTCGATTTTGCGGATTTCCTCCAGCGTTGACATCATTTCATCACTACTCATTGCGCTTTCTCCATATATAAGAAGTCTGCAACCCATACGAGACTGTTCGTATAATACTTACGCGGGTCCTCGTAATATCCGCCTTTCCGGCTCCGGTGAAACCATTGCGACAGCCTTTCCCATACAGACGAAGCCTGCGGACTATTGGTCAATTCCATGGCGATGTAGATAGACGAAAACATGAGCGGGCTTTCCGGTGTTGAAAGGGGCTTACAATCATAACTGTACTTGCTGACAAGTTTTCCAGTTTCGTTTAACTGCGTTTCGGCAAACTTGACGAATCCGGACAACACTTCAATGGCCCGGGGGTCACGAAATAAAAAAGCATCGATGCCGACACGCATGGGTACTCTCACCGCTTCCCAGGAAAAATTGCTGGATTTTCCCTCATAGGCATGAAGCTTACCTTGATGGTCGACTTTACTCCAATCCGGCACTACTCCGCAACCCTGCATTCCGTCAAATTCCTTTTGGGCTTGCAGTAAAAGATCATAAGTGGTATCCACAAGTTCCAGCCAACGTGGATCCCGGTCATACTCGTAGAAAAATTTAAAAAAAGACGGGGAATAGTAGGAGAGATTCTGAGGAATTCTCTCCTGATCAGCGGGGTCCTGGATGATCCACGGCAATAGATAGCGGCGTCCTCGAAACACGACTGTCAGCCGGTCCAGGATATCCTTGAGTACCAACAACGCCGTCTCCGCATAGGTACCGTCATCCCATTTTCGTGACGCCAGCAGTAGCGCAAGGGCATATTCGATATCTGCATCAGCGGCCGGCATGGAATCCTGAACGGCACCATTTTTATAGTACCACGACAACAAGTAATCTCCCTCGCGGTCTTTGCGTGACAGGTTATTCTGTGTCCAAGTTAAGATCCGCCCAAAGGTCTCCTGATCATCCATGATGACAGCGCGAAGCATGGCGTTCGCCTGGCCTTCAGAAGTAACATCCTCTTCCTCGATTCGATATACCTTTCCGTCCGGTTGAACAAAAATATTCTTGTATCCACGCCAGCCTTCTTCCAGTCGCACAAAGGCCTCATCTTTTGTCAGCGCGGAAAGCATCCAGGCCACCAGAAAAAAGACCCCGAATACGACAAGCAATAAATAAATAATCGGCTTCATATCTCCTGCTCCTGCACCCATTCATTTTCGTTAAAATAGAATATCGATGAAAAAACAATTGCGTGAACAAAGAGCCAGAACACGTTAAAAAGGATTCCCATATTCCTTTCATAAATCCATCTTAAAATACCCCATGTCATCGCAATAAGATTCAAGACCCAGAAAAATATCTGCCCCCATAACAACCTATACGGCACTCGTGTGGATCCCGTCTTGGGCGTAACCTGAAACTTGCTGTGAATGTTTATTAACCCAAGCAGTGTTGTTCTCAGGTAAACTGGTATGGATAAAATCGTCAAAAGGTGAGTTTTAAGGATATTTGAAAACGCATAGTGGCGCAATCCCATGCTGGAATAAAATACAGCAAGGGCCAACAGGAAATACGGGATGAACGTGGTCGTGTATACATAGGGATCCATAAAAAATGACGGCACATTTAAGAAAGTGAAAATCAACTGAAAGGCAAACAAAAATAAATAGGCCCAGGCAATAAAATAATAAGTACCCGTAATAAAATATTCAAACCATTGTCGGGTTGTCAGCCTGAACGGCTGGGTAAAGAAAGCCCTGATCACGCTTTTAAAAACCTGAGTGTTTCCCATTGACCAGCGTGACTGCTGTTTGAAATACGCGATCAGATCTTGTGGCGCCATACCGAAAACCAGGGGGTTATTAATGTACAGTGTATTCCATCCCTTAAGATGCAAGCGAAGGGAGGTGGCAAAGTCCTCGGTCACAGTTTTTTCGTCAAAGCCCCCGATGTCCTCAAGAGCCGCTCTTCGCATCAGAACATTTGTTCCGCAGCACATCATCGCTCCGTTACGGCTTTTTCCTTCGCAAATATATTCGTAAAATATACCTTGTTGGTAATTTGACGTCATCGCAACACTGTTGACGGAGCAATTGGTATAGAATTGCGGACTTTGTACGAAGGCCAGATTTTCATCCTGCTGCAGGTACGGCACCAGGGCCTTTAAAAAATGCGGCATGGGGTTCTGATCGGCATCCAGTATGGCAACATATTTTTCACTTAAAGTGCGGCAACAATCATTGATGATACCGGCCTTGGCTCCGCGATGTTCATCCCTGGAAAACACGACTGAACCAAACTGCTCGGCGATCCTATTTGCCTCTTGTTTGTAGGATACGATGGAGGAGTCATCCAGCAAATAAATGGATTTATTCTCGTAGTCCAGATTATAGCAAGCCAGAAGTGTCTGTTCGATTACATCACTGGGTTCGTGCCGGGCGGGGATCAGGACAGCAATAGATGGTTCCTCATCGGCTATCTTTGGATAATGCGAAGGGGAGTTTGCCCTCAATACATTCAAATAATATCCGATGGCGTGAATCATGATGAATAATTCCGCACCCAGAAAAATCCAGGCTAAAACCATTTCCAACTTCGTGCCCATGGCAAACCAAAGATATAGTGTGCGAATAATGACATAAATAACGAGGGATACCAGCAAAATTACGACTAAGGCCTTTGAGGGTCTGGTCTGAAGAATTATTTTCTTATTATATTTCATGGCATCTCTCCCATGTACCCTAAAAAATGAAGAATACCGAAGCCGTTCCTATGTTTTCTTTATATATATCCTGGTCTTCGTGCAAAGTGCGTTGGGCTTCAACTTTTAATATCAACCTTTTACTCAACTCCAGGTTGAGTCCGGCCGTAATCACATGATTAATATCACTTGGATTCATAACGTATTCATATTTCAGCCGGTACCAAGTTTGATTTGCTCCCCAATATAAATTGCGCTTATTGAGGTAATGCTGCCATTCCAGCGAAGCCCGTTTGGATACGAAGTCATCCGGTGAGAAATAATCCGGATTGATCTGATCATATTGGGTATTTTGCCAACGATATTTCGCCACCAAACGCATGGGTTCATGCAGCATAATCCATGCTGCGTCGCCGCCGAACATCTCCCGCTCATTGTCATCGGAGTATAGGGCAATACTTTCATCACCACCGATTTCGATAAATTTAAACGGCTTGTATGTCCCACGCACGCGATATTCATCGGCTTGCAGGGTGCTGATGATCGTGTCTGAATTTTGGATGATATCGTCTTGTTTATAGGAAAGATTCCATAAAAATTTCTCAGATATGAAAGGCAGCTGAACTTGCGCATGGGGATAATAAAGGTCCTTGAGCCCATCGGAAGATTTACTGATTCCGAATCCCGCCTGCCAATATGTCGTAGGAGAGAAACCTTGTCCCAGCCAGGCCGAATAGCGTTGACGGCTGATCTCAGCATCCGTATCGTTGAAGAAATAATCCAGATCCTCGGTCCGTATCCCGACCCACATGTTCCCGAGAATCATCTTTTCGAATTGTGTAAAAATCTGATTCAACCGTACGTCCGCCTGCCGGGATTCGCTGTCCGCCTCATAGCGCGTAAATCCGGATTCCGTCATCCAACCATGTGCGTACAAATCGGCCTTATCACGGGCAGAACGGGCTTCATCGATGCTCGGATATCTCTCGAACAGTTCCGCATAGTCCATCTGGGTAGCCGAGAAGCGCCGGCTGCGCGCGTGGATCTGCCCCAAATCAAAAAGAGCCTCGGGGTTACCCGACTCTATCTCCAACCAATTACGGTAGTTTTCTTCAGCCTGAAGGAATTTACCGTGATAATAGGCGTTTTTTGCGGCGGCCTCGGCCTTAAGGCCTGCGTGATCAGGAAAACGTTCGATCGCCTTCTGATAAATCTTGCTCGAATTATAATAATTTCCGGCCCATCCCATAACACGTGCGCATTCTCGATAATACGTGATGTTGTCTGGATCGGCCTGTATTAGTTCCTGATACACCCGAATAGCAGGAATTCGTTTCCCGTACCAGCTCAGGACGCGAGCTTTCCACAGGAGCGCCGATTCATCTTCTGGGGAGGTGTCCAGGTAACGCTCAATCAAGTCCAGAGCTTCCTCATGCCTATTCTGCTCGACAAGAATTTGAACATCATTCAAATCGACCTGACCATCCTGAGGGGTATTAACAGTCGCCGACTGTGCGTTCGATGATTGATTCCAGGTAGACATGTCCGCATAAATGGATTTAAGCTCAGGATTCTGAGGGTACCGCTCAAGGAGTCTTTCCATCTCGACCAGTGTATCCGGATTTGGGCCTTGTGCCTCAAGGATATGTCCGTATGTTTCGACAATTTGGTCATCGCAGTGCTCCACACACAGGGTCTCCATAACTTCCGCGGCCCGTTCCCAGTCTCCTCCAAATCCAACGATCCGCACATAGGTCCGCTGAACCTCCCTGTCATCGGGATACCGATCCATGAGATCCTCGATCAGCGGTAAGGCGTCATCGTACTGTTTCAGATCCTCCAGAGTGTAAATTTCTCCGATTTTGGCGCGATCCTCAAGCGTGAGGGGAGGGCTGGCCCCGTAGGCCTTTGATGCAACCCCGGCGATCAGCAATAAAGGTAACACGAACGGCCATTTAATCCGCATTTGTAACCTCGCGATAGACCTTTAGAGCTTCATCATTGCGTCCCAATAAACGAAGCTCATCGCCAAGCAGGACCAGCGCCTCTTTTTTCTGATAGCCTTCCTGCAACAACGTCTTTAACTCACTGACGGCCTCTTCATGCTTTCCCGCGGTGGAGAGGACCCTGGCATACTGATGGCGCAAATCCGGATTTTGCGGATCCTCGAGAAGCAAACGATCCATTTCCTCAATCGCTTCCACATGCTTTTTCTGACTAATCAGTGTATTGATGAACTTATTGTGAACGTCCGGAGACATTTCCTGGCTCAGGAAATGTCTATAATATTTCTCTGCAAGCGTATATTTTTCAGCGGCGTACGCAGCGTCTCCCAAGGCAGCGATAATTTTAAGGTCTTCCGGGAATTGTTCATGGAGTTTCTCGAGAGCAGCACGTCCTTCCGGGTTTTGGCCGTTCCAGGATAAAATTTGTATATAGATCGACTGAAGTTTTTCATAATCGGGATATCTGTCCACCAATTTCTTGATGTGCGACAAAGTTCCGGGATTGGAGCCCTGCGATTCAAGGATGTGCCCGTAGGTTACGACAATTTCTTTTTCACACTCATCGGCACATAACTCATCAAAAATGCCCGATGCTTCTTCCCAACTCCCGCTGAACCCCAGGATGCGCGCCTGCGTCCATTTGATCTCGCTGTTCTCAGGATATCGACTGCGCAGCGCCGCGATAAGCGGTTTTACCTCATCGTATCTTTGAAGCCGTTCCAGACTATAAATTTCTCCCATCTTTGCCCGGTCTTCGACTGTAAGATCTGTTTCACCGAACGATACGGAATCGGTCAAAATTAGAAAGATCGAAGATACAGCGGCAATCCATGCCCTGTTAGCTTTCATTGAATACCTCCCGATATATTTTTATTGCTTCTTCTTCCCGTCCGAGATGGCGGAGCTGGTCCGCCAGCAAAATGAGCGCCTCTTTTTTTGTGTACCCATCATCCCTTAATGAATTGAGTTCGCGACTCGCCCGATCATGATCTCCCAAAGCTGCAATGATTTGTGCGTGTTGAAAACGGAGATCAAAATCATCTGATTTTTTTGCCAAAAGAATGTCCATTTGCTGAAGGGCCGCAACATAGTTTTCTTCCGCGAAAAGCGCCAAGGCATACTTTTTTCGGATTTCATCAGATGGTTTACGCAGTAGTATTCGATAATATTGGTGGCGTGCCAGGGAATATGCCTTCGTCGAATACGACATGTCGCCCAATTGCTCGATGGCTTCAAGGTTTACCGAAGTCCGGGCACTCAGTCTTTCGAGAACACGGCGCGCTTCGGCTTCCCGTCCAAGCTGCTGGAAAGCCGAAATCAGTTTCCAGCCAACATTTTTGTTCTCCGGGCTCATACGATAAGCTCCTAAAAGATGAGGCAGGGCCTGGGAATATTTCCCTTCATCATAAAGACGCCGGCCTATATGATAGTGTTTATAGAATGTATGCGTCGTTTCAAAGACCAGATAGGTATCAACCACAATCAGTATCCCGACAATCATCCAAGGCCACATCCGAATTTTTTGTCTCATAGGCCTACACCTTCCGAGTAATGCTCAACCCTTGCGAGATATTAACAGATTGTGTATTAAATTAAGATTAAAGAAACATTAACTCGGGTTAATGTGGATTGGCAGTCTTGTCAGGCTTTACGCGGGACAGGAAAGTCGTTTCTCTTAAATAAATACTTTCCAGTCTGTTTCCACTAAAATAACGGTCTTAACATTCCTTCCAAAACCCGCCTTGCGTGAATATCTGATAAGGTGTATAATTGCCGTTTAATAAGAAGCCTTCGTGAATTGCCCCTATGAACGACACACCCGAAAAAGCAATTTTTATTGTGAAGATGTGCGCCCGATGGTTGCAAAAAAGAATAGTAAAAGAAAATATCACTGAAGCGCCAATCGAGCAGGGAATTAATTAAGGCCAATTGTATCCCTCTAATACAAAAATGATTCTAATTCTTTATGAAGCTAACTCACCAGGTCAGATTATATATTTTCATCATTCTTTTATTTGTCGTAATCGGCGCGGGTGTTATTTTTAATAGAATCTTCGCGATGAACACCGCCCATCAACGTCTGGATGAAGAATGGAGGGAGCTTAAGGTTGTAACCGCTTTTATCAATGAAACAGAAGAAATTATCGCTGACATATCGCAACTTGAAAATAATGCGCCCCTGGAAAAGATCGATTTAGCCACCTTGGAACAATTATCACAAGAATTGGATGAAATACGGCAGTCTTCCGTCCGTTTGGAAGAGTATGAAGAAGCAAGCCACAGCATCGCGGAAAATAAAGATTACCTGAAAATTGCTGATAACTTCCAGATCCTCTTGGAAACTCTTAAGGCACCCTCTGCTTCAATTGCGTTCAAACAACATGTCATTCAACAATTACAGTCCATGCGCCTGGCTTCGATGAACTTACAAGGTTTTTATATCCAGGAAATAGGCGAGGCCGCGAACTCTGCGGAAGAAACAAAACAGCAAATCCTGCTCCCGATGACAATCATGACCGTCGTTTTTCTCCTTTTTCTGACCGGAGTGGCGACCTGGTTTATTCACGTGATCAACAAAAATACCCTGTCCCTAATTAACAATGAAAAGAATCAGACTATTGGCCTCATAGCCCAAAGTCTTTCCCATGAAATTCGTAATCCGCTGAGTATCATTAAATCATCGGCCTCTGTTATTAAGAAAAAACTTCCTGCTGATTCCGAGGAGTATGAGATTTCAGGATATCTGATCGAAGAGGCGGATCGAATTAATGGTCTGATTGACCAACTCCTTCAATTAAATATAACTGCGAAAAAAATCATACCGGATGAAGATCCTGCCGAAACCATTCAACAGGTTATTCAGCTCTTAGTTGGGGTTGGCAAAAAACACAGCGTGCGCCTTCTGTTCTCCAATAAAGCGGCCGGCCAGCGGATATTATGCGACCGAGATCAATTGAAACAAGTCTTGATCAACATCATCCTTAACGCCATCCAAGCTTCCCGTCCGGACAAAGAGGTCACCATCACAACTTCTGCAAATAAAGGAATCTATGAAATAATTATCAGTGATTCAGGCCGCGGCATCGATCCTAAGATCATCAATAAAGTCTTTGACCCATTTGTAACAACAAAAGAAAATGGTTCTGGTCTTGGACTCTTCGTCGCCAAGAAAATTGTCGAAAATAATAAGGGGCATATTGCGCTTACGTCGATCCCGGAAAAAGGAACAACGGTCACCTTATTATTTAAAAAAGCCAAGGAAAATTCCAATGTCTCAGCCGGTAGTTAATTTATTGATTGTTGATGACGAAGAGCGGCTTTTACGCGTCTTGCGCCTCGGATTTAAGCCTCTGGGGTTTAACGTTCTGACAGCGACGACAGCAGAAGAAGCCTTGGATATTATCTTCAATAAAGCGGTCGATATTCTGCTGACCGATATACGGTTGCCTGGGATGTCCGGCGTTGAACTGATCTACGAATTGGAACGCCTGAACATTGACCTGCCCATTATCGTGATGACCGCGCATTCGGATGTTGATACGGCTGTAAAATCGCTTAAGCACGGGGCGGATGATTATATTCAGAAGCCTTTTACGGTTGATGATTTAGAAAAGTTAATCCGTGAAATCCTGCAAAAATATCCCCAACCCGGTACCGCAACACAGCCTTTACTATCGCTTGATGAAGGTGTTTCTCAGCGGGAAAAAGAATTGATCATCAAAGCCCTCGAACAATCCGGCCATGTCAAGGCTCAAGCCGCGAAACTGTTGAAAATTTCCGAACGGACCTTATGGTATAAACTGAAAAAGTACGGAATTTCCTAAACAAAAATTCTCTCCTGAACGTCACCCTGCAAAAATTTGCGGGATTCTTCCTTCCAGTGACATTTTTTTCATTGTTTTTTCAGGCCGATCGCTATTCTCCGGGTGATTTGTTGGATTTACTCAGGCATACTATCCCTTTAAGGAGGACCACCATGAAAAACATCTTTATCGTATTCGGCATTATCACTCTTTCAGGAATCATGTTTTTGAAGCCGGTTATGGCTGACCAGACGACTTATGCCATTGATACGAGCCAAAGCCTCATTAAGTTTTCCTTCCGCTCCACACTGCACGAGGTTGAAGGAAAGGCGCACCGATTTAAAGGGACATTTCAGACAGATTCTGAATCAGACCATTTTCTTGAATCAGGGGATGTTCATGTTGAAACATCTTCCCTGGATACACAGAATGAAAAGCGCGACGAACAAATGTTCTTGATGTTCGATAGCAAACATTTTCCTGACATCCGTTATTCTTTCTCTACGGTGATGCCCCAGGCATCAAAGGACAGCCGCCCACGAAGCTATGTTTTAAAAGGACAGCTGACCATTAAAGATCAATCACAGAATATTGAAATACCTGTTGTGATTGCGGAAACAGAAGAGGGAATTGTGCTGAGCGGAGACGTCGATTTAAGCCTGAAGGCGTTAAATCTCAAACCGCCGTCTGTTTTGATGTTAATCCGGGTGTTTGACACCGTCCATATACACTTTCAGTCGCTTCTTAAAGAGATTTCATCATGAACTATTACGACGCGGCTATTATTGGTGCCGGCCCGGCAGGGCTCGCGACATCGATGGAGTTGGCATCGAAAGGATGGAAAGTCGTTTTAATCGAAAAATCATCTTTTCCGAGAGACAAAGTGTGCGGAGGTTTTATTGGCCCTGAGAATAGGTCTATCTTTGTGCGTTACGGTATCCTTGACGAAATCATGGAGAAAGGGGCCCTGGAAGTGACACACGTCCATTTAAGTGCGTCCAATGGACAATTCATCCGGGTGCCATTACTTACCGACAGTAATTCCCATTCAGGTTTAGGGTTCAGCCGCAAATCTTTAGATGACATCATGGTTCAAAAAGCCAAAAGCTTGGGAGTTATCTTTGAAGATGCGTGCGTGGCGAAAAACATCGTTCATACGCCACAGATGTGTCAATTGACACTTACCAAATCAAAGGCTGCAATACAAAACGACATCAAAGTCCGGCATCTTATTTATGCCAATGGCGGCATTCCTGAAACCGGATTACAGAATTCCCCATCACGGTTGTTTGGCGTCTTTGGCCTGTTTGATTCGTGCCAAAATATGGGCAGTGATGTGATTATGCACTTTATCGATCGGGGACATGTCGGCATTAACCGTTTTGAAAATAATGCCGTAAACGTCTGTTATGTCATTAAAGGTTCTCTTTTTAAACAGCTGAAGGGGAAGTACGAAAATATTTGGTCTCACTTACTTTCCTCCAATCCGTGTTTAAGCCGGCAGATGGGTTCGTCCCGTCTGCTCAGCCCATGGAAGGGGATTTTCGTTGATATGAATCGCCGCAGCCGGTTTTTCGATGGAAACGCCTTTTATGTCGGTGACGCTGCGGCTTTGATTCATCCTGTTGCAGGAGGCGGCATTTCTTTGGCTTTAAATAGCGGCATCCTTTTAGGAGGCCTGCTCGGTTCTACCCGTCCGGGGGAGGTTGACCGGTCATCCGTAGCCCGTGTTTATGAAAAAACATTCAAACGTCGTTTTGCCTGGCCGATCCGTTTATCAAAAATGATCGGGTCAATCGGCCACGACAAGAATGCATCTAACATGATTATCCGCGTGCTTAAGTGGCGCGAGAAAAATATAAACAGTTTATTTAACACATTTCATCAATCATCTGCTTTTACGTCGCAAAGGAGTCCTTATGGTTTCCGTTAAATTGGTCGATATTGCCACCGCTAACCCGCCTCTGAAGTTAACTCAAAAAGCTATTCTTGAGCGAATCCTTAACTCACCGTTGCGTTCTAAGAAGGAAAAACGGCTTTACAGCAAATTTCTTGCCGAGCCGTCCATACATACCCGCTATGTGGCTATTGATGATGAGCCGGAAAAATTATTTGAGGAAACTCAGGACGAGGCCATCCATCGTTTTCAGGTTCAGGCGACTAAACTTGGAACAGAGGCCGTCAGACGTTTACTTGATCAAACAGGACTGATTCCAGATGACATTGACGGTATTGTCATTACGACTTGCACAGGTTACCTTTGCCCGGGATTGACTTCTTATATTTCCCAGGCCGCCGGATTAAAAGAAAATATTTACGCGCTTGATATAGTTGGAACAGGTTGCGGGGCGGCCGTACCGGGAATGAAATCGGCCTGGCAGTATCTCAACACTCACCCGCATGCCAATGTCATTGTCTTAGCGGTGGAGATTTGTACAGCAACATCATATTGGAGCGAAAATCTTGACTTGATCATTTCCAATTCCATTTTTGGTGACGGAGCGGCGGCCTGCCTAATGACAAACAAAGAACGCTCAACCGGTTTGCTGATCAAAGAATTCCAGTCCATCCTTTGGCCGCAATACCGTGATGACCTGCGCTACGTGACAAAAAATGGCCGCTTAATGAATGTCTTAAAAAAAGAGGTCCCGGGATTAGCCGCTTCCGCTTTTTATCAGGTTTATAAAAAATTAACGCGAGATTTTACATTGGATCTTGATTATCTTGCCGTTCATCCGGGAGGACGTGCGATTCTTGATGCGATTGAATCAATCCACCCGTTTGAACCGGATACGTTTGATTATTCACGTTCGGTACTCGCCCGTTACGGAAACATGTCGTCCCCGAGTGTGTTGTATGTCCTCAAAGATATCCTGGCACAAAATACATGCCAAGACAGCGATCAGGTCGGTATCTTTGCATTTGGTGCCGGGTTGACAGCGTTCGGTTGCTTGGCCGAATGGCAGGACGCAAAAGTAAAAAATCAGGTGAAAGGAGAGAAACAGTATGAATACGTCGTTTGATCTAATGGATAAAAACAAATTGATCGATCAGGTGGGTTTTCGCAAATATTTTACAGCAAAAAACTGGGCCGAATATAACCGTAAATTTTTTAACGGCCTTGCTCCAAAATACGACACTCTGAATCAAGTGCTGACGTTCGGCCTGCAAGACCGCTACAAAACACATGCGGTGCGATGTTCGGGGATTCAAAACGGCGATCTTGTTCTGGACATTTGCACCGGAACAGGGGATATCGCTTTTTTGATTGCAGAAATATTTCCCCGCTCTCATGTCATCGGCGTTGATGTCGCCGAGAAAATGCTCGATATCGCACAGATGAGGGCCAAAGCAAACAGCAGTATTGAGTTTAAAATTTCCGATGCTCAAGCGCTAAAATTTGAAGATAAGATGTTTGATGCGGTCTTTATGAGTTATGGACTACGCAATTTAATGGACCCTGTTCAAGGCATCAAAGAAATGAAACGGGTTGTCAAACCCGGGGGAGTCATAAACATCATTGATTTAGGCAAGCCAACGGGCCCGGTCAAAACGTTTCTTTACCGGGCTTACTTTGAGAATGTATTGCCTTTTTTGGGAAAACATATTTTTCATCGGGGAGAGTTTAATTCTTTTCAATATCTTCCGGAATCAAATAAATGTTTTCCGCCGCCGGAGGAATTGAAAACAATTCTCGAAAACTGCGGCCTGAAAAATATCGAGATGTTCACGTATATGAGTGAAACAGTTGTTCATTTCAGGGCCTATGCGTAAAACGGCCCTAATAACCGGAGCATCCAGCGGGTTGGGTTTGGATTTAGCCCGCATTTTTGCAGAAAAAGGGCACGACCTGATTCTTATTGCCCGTCGTCAAGAGCGCCTGAAAGAGATAAAACAGGAGCTTCTGCTTAAAAACAAGTTAAATGTCGAAATTCTTGTTAAAGATTTGAGCCAACCCGGGGCATCCTTTGAAATTGCACAGGAACTCAAAAGCACTGGCGTTACGGTCGACGTTCTTGTCAACAATGCCGGATTTGGATCCTTTGGCGAATTTGTAGTAAGCGATTTTTCTCAAATCCATAAAATGATGCAGGTCAACGTCATTACCGCAATGGAATTATGTCATGTATTCATTCCGGAGATGAAAAAAAGAAAAAGCGGACATATCTTAAACGTCGCTTCGATGGCCGCATTTTTGCCAGGTCCTTTGGAAGCCGAATATTTCGCCAGCAAAGCCTGTATGTTATCATTTTCAAGATCTCTGGCCTATGAATTGCGAAATTCCGGTGTCTGCGTAAGCAGTTTTTGTCCGGGGCGTTTTCGATCAGAATTCCAGGAAAGGGCCTTTGATGGAAGCTATAGTCAAGCACGTTATCGACAAATGCCTTTGGCTTCTGAATTGGTTCGTACAGCTTACAACGGCATGAAAAAACGCCGCACCCTCATCATTCCAGGACTTTCCAACCGGGTGCTGTATCACCTACACCCGATAATTCCCCGATCATGGTTGAACCACATCGTTTACTGGTCACTCCTCAATGATGTTGGGTGATTCTACCCACCGTTGACCAACTTCCAAAGTTTGTCATAACATATTGGGAAAAAAGTACCGTTTCTCCTAAAACAATGTTTTCCAGCCTGTTTCCACTAAAATAACGGTTGTCTCATTCCTTCCAAAACCCGCCTTGCGTGAATATCTGATAAGGTGTATAATTGCCGTTTAATAAGAAGCCTTGTTGGATTAACCCTATGATGGATACACACAAAAAATCTGTAAAATATCAGCCGTTTTGGACGGGGTTACCCATTTTATTTTTGTTGTTTACGCCTCACCTGAGCTGGGCGCAGGCCGGCCTGGTGAACCGGTGTGATCTCATCGAGGATGATGAAGAGCGCAGCTGGTGTTACGTGGAATTGGCTGAAGAAGAAAAGTCTTTGAAGCCCTGCAATTATTTGAATCTCTGGCAATCCATCAGCCAATGCATCGACTATGTTAAAAAAGTGACAACATTGACGGCGAAAGACTGCAGCGACCTAAAAAATTACAGGCAGTATTGTTTGAAGCAGCTCGGGTTTTCTGAGGATGAGTCTGATGTGTGGGACGAAAAGGTCAAGGAGACATTACGGCCTTGCGTGCAAAAACTGGGGGAATACAGCGAACCCCTGCCCGGCGATTACAATGCTGAAGACCTGATTGCGAAAATCAAAGGTTTAAGACGCGCCATCTTCCAAAAGACCAAGGATAATAAGGAAATGGCCGCGTATTACAATTCGGTAATGTCCACCTGTCAAGACAATGCGCGCCGGGTCAGGGTCCGTGGTTTATTGGAAACGATTGAACAACAGGGCGTAAGTCTTTCGGGTTATTAACGGAACGATCCATGATTGATCAAAGTACAAATAAAAAATCTTTGTGAGACTTATGAGCGGTGTTGGAAATTAGTGAGAATGTTTATAGATATCGAAATGGTAAGATCTAAACAGGAAATAAGGCAATGAAAAACACATTGGAAGTGTTCGAAAATTATAAAATTCGTCGAATTTATGATGAGAAAACCGATACCTGGTATTTTTCGGTGATTGATATCATTGCGGTTCTGATAGAACAAAAAGATTTTAAAAAAGCGCAAAGCTATTGGACTACCCTTAAAAACCGTTTAAAAAAGGAAGGGAATGAGTCTGTCACAAAATGTGACAAACTGAAAATGCAGTCCAGTGATGGGAAATTCTACAAGACTGATACCGCAGATGTCGAAACTATCCTTCGTTTAGTTCAATCTGTCCCCAGCCCCAAAGCAGAACCGATTAAATTATGGCTTGCAAAGGTAGGCTATGAAAGAATGCAGGAAATAACCGATCCTGAAAAAGCTCTTAACCGTTCGCGTGAATACTGGCAGAAACAAGGCAGAAGCAAAAAGTGGATTCAGCAGAGAATGATGGGCCAGGAGACCCGCAATAAATTAACAGATTACTGGAAAGACCACGAAATCAAAAAGGAAGACGAGTTTGCCATTTTAACCAATATCATCCATCAGGAATGGTCTGATTTAAGCGTCAAAGATCATAAAAAGATGAAAGGTCTTAAGACTCAAAATTTGCGCGATCATATGACCGAGGCTGAACTCATTTTTTCCGCCTTGGCAGAATTATCCACACGGCAAATTGCCGAAAGCGTTCAGGCTACCGGCATGGAGGAAAATAAAGTTGCCGGTAAAAAAGGCGGCGGCATTGCTAAAAAAGCAAGAAAAGATCTGGAGAAGAAAACAGGGCAAAGAGTTGTTTCAAAGGATAACTTCTTGCCGCCTCAGCCGGAAAAAACGATAAGGAAGAAATAGAAAAATATACCTATGGACATTCGGCTGACCATTGGGCAAGAAAAAGGACGACCATGCTGAAAATTGCTCAGAAATTGATAGGGCACATTCTATTTAGAGATAACGGAGATACCGATAATGATAATTAGCGAAATAATTCCAATACTGAGCCTTCTTGGAATCGGAGGAATTATTGGCGCCTTCTTTAATAATATTTGGGAGCGTAATAAAGCGGTATCGCTACAAAAGCAGCAATATAAAGAAACGAGATATAAAGCCATCATACTTTTGATGTATGGATACCTGGAATATAAAGATTCGTCAGATTTCCTTATAATTCAAAGACCTGACTTAAATTCAAAAGAGCGACTATATTTAGAATTAAAAACTGAATGGAACAATATGATTCTTTATGCTTCAGATGATGTTTTGTTAAAAAGTTATAACTTCTTGAATGATCCAACCCCTGAGTCATATAAACAGGCGGTCATTGCAATGCGAAAAGATCTTTGGGGAGGAAGAATAAATCAAAATATTGAGAATTTAAATTTTGAAAAAGCTCTTAAGAAAGATTGATTTAGAAAATGTCGAGCTAAAAATCCGTTATGCTTTTCTTAAAAATTAGTTAATTAAACAGAACATTGGACAAGACATCAACATGACTTCTATTCCGGCAATTGTAGTAGCTTTAATAACACTTGTGTGTTCACACCAGTTTGCCGCATGGCGTGATCGGGAAAATAAACGACGAGAACAAAGAATAAAATATTTAGTCGATGTTTTCCGTTCTCTTGCAAAGGCAAATCATCATCCAAGGATATATGAAGTTGCAGATGATGTTGAACAGGCAGTTTCAGATATTCAGCTTTTTGGGAATAAAAAACAAATAGTTTCTGTACAAAAACTTGTAAATGAACTTGTATCACAAAAGTCTGCTGATCTTGATGCTCTACTAACAGAGTTGCGCAAATCGCTCAGGAAAGAACTAGGCAGCGATAAATATTCTGGAAAACTAATTTGGCTACGTATTACTCGTACTCCTTCATCTGCAGATGAACCGATGAACACCAAAAGGACGGAATTATAAGTGATTGATATAAAACAAAATAAGAAGCTCGTTTTCATAGAAACTCATGGCTATCGGATCTTCGGTCGAAATTACGGTTAACCAAAGATTTACCGGATGTTATTAATTTGATCAGAATCAATAATATTAATTTCAAGGATAAAAAATTTAAAGAATTATGCCTGAAATTCGGAACAGAGGAAATTTATAATAAAATTCTGGAGGCGCTATAGTGGACGACTTCAAATTACCGGTTATCAAAGGAACAAAACAGGAAAAACACGTGCTTTCCATGGATGAGTATCTTCAATTCGTTCAATTTAATTTGAATAATGCTTTTGATAAAAAAGCTTATGCCAAATGGAAAAAAATGTTAATTGTCGATGTGCCGTTTTCAATATCCTGAATTACGTTTAATAACTTTGAAAATTGAAATATGATAACTTCCGCAAATAAAAAAGTTTGCATTCAGACTTTGGAAAAATAGTCGTTTCTCCTAAAGCGATGGTTTCCAGCCTTTTTCCACTAAAAGAACGGTTGTCTCGTTCCTTCCAAAACCCGCCTTGCGTGAATATCTGATAAGGTGTATAATTGCGGTTTAATAAGATCCATCAAATGGATTCTTCTATGACTTTTATGAACACACATTCGATTACTATTCACTTCAACGACCGCTATTTTTCCGGTCGATGCGCCGCAGATGCATCGTCGCATCGACCCCGGTTTCAACAAAAACCCTGGAGGAAATGATGAAGAAGGTTTTTGTTGAAACCTATGGCTGCCAAATGAACGAATACGACACCGAACTGGTGAAGGCTATTCTTGCGAAGGAGAATTATTCGTTCACGCCGGATGAACTGGAGGCGGATGTGATTATGCTCAACACCTGCGCGATCCGGGAACACGCGCACCGCAAGATTTACGGCCGTATCCATGAGATCAAACACAAACGCCATGAAATAAAAGAACCCGAAAAACGCGACAAACCTTTCAAGATCGGGATCCTGGGCTGTATGGCGACCAACCTGCGCACGGAATTGCTGGAAAACCGCAATATCAATATTGATTTTATCGCCGGGCCGGATAGTTACAAAAGGCTTCCGCAATTAATTGCGGAATCGTTTGCCGGTGAAGATAATGATGCCGTAGGGACGGGTTTAAAACCCGCCCCTACAGGTAAACCTTTCGATGTGACGTTATCCGAATTCGAGACGTACAGTGACGTTTATCCGCAACGTGAAAAAGGCATCAACGCCTGGATCGCGGTCATGCGCGGGTGCAATAATTTCTGCACGTTCTGTGTCGTGCCGTACACCCGCGGGCGTGAACGCAGCCGTTCGCTGGCGAATGTCGTGGATGAGGCCAAACGCCTGGCCGATGACGGGTTCAAACAGATCACCCTGCTGGGCCAGAATGTCAATTCATACCGTCACGAAGAACATGATTTTGCCGATCTCATGGAAGCGGTGGCTAAGGTCAACGGGATTGAACGCATCCGTTTCACATCCCCGCATCCGAAAGATTTCCCGGACAAGTTCCTGGACATCATGGCGAACAACCCCAAAATCTGCAAACAGATCCATTTGCCCCTGCAGTCAGGCAGTGACCGGATCCTCGAAATGATGAACCGCACGTACACCAAGGATGAATTTTTAAGGCTTGTGGACAAGATCCGTGCGAAGATCCCGGGCATCGCGTTCTCCACGGACGTGATTGTCGGCTTCTGCACCGAAACGGACGCGGACCACCGGGACACGCTGGATGTGATGAAAAAGGTTGAATTTGATTCCGCGTTCATGTTTAAATATTCCCAGCGCAAACAGACCATCGCGTCGCGCAAATTTGAAGACGACGTTCCGGATTTTATCAAGACCGAACGCATCGTCGGGTTAAATGAATTACAAAAAGAAATTTCTTACAAAAAATACCGGGACCATATCGGACGCGTCGAACCGGTGATGATCGAGGCGGAAGAGGCCAACCGCACCAAAGACGCCTATTTCGGAAAGGCGGACAGCAATAAAAGCGTCATCATCGCCAAGACCGGCCAATACAAAACCGGGGACCTGGTCCGGGTGGAGATCACCGGGGCCAGCCCGAACGTATTAAAAGGAAGGGTTGCCGCATGTTAACCCATGACACGGTCATGACCGCCGACAAGTTGTATGATTTGCTGAAAGATGTCAAGATGGGCGGACAGGTGTGCCAGTATTCCCTGCAGAAATGCGCGGAACTGGTGCCTTTGATCAATGAGATCAATTTCCTTAAAAAGCAGCGCAACGCCTGTATCCTCGTGCATTCGTACGTGACGCCGGAGATCATTTACGGGGTGGGGGATTATGTCGGCGATTCGTATATCCTGAGCAAAAACGCAATGGAGACCGACGCGACCACGATCGTGTTCGCCGCGGTGCGGTTTATGGGCGACACGGCCAAGATCCTCAGCCCGCAGAAAGAGGTCCTGATCCCGGGGCTGGAAGACGGCTGTACTTTGGCCGATTCGATTACCGCCGACCAGGTGCGTGAACTGCGTAAACAATTCCCCGATTATACCTTTGTCTGTTACATCAACACAACGGCCGCGGTCAAGGCCGAATGCGATGTCTGCGTGACGTCGTCCAATGTGTATACGATCTGCACCAATATCCCCAACGACAAGATTTATTTTCTCCCCGACAAGCTGATGGGGATCAACCTGAAAAATGAACTGGCCAAACGCGGGGTCAAAAAAGATATTCAGTACTGGAACGGGACCTGTTATGTGCACGAGGAATACGGGGCCGAACAGATCTTCAAGGTCAAGACCGAATATCCGAAGGCGAAGATCATCAGCCACCCGGAATGCAACGCGGAGGTGGTGGAAAATTCTGATTTTGTCGGGAGCACGGCGGAACTGCTGGATTACATGAAATCCTCCCGGGACAAGGAATTCCTGATGCTGACCGAATGCGGGCTGGCCGGACGCCTGCAGGTGGAGCTCCCGCAAAAAAAACTGGTAGGCTCCTGCACCCTGTGCAAATATATGAAATCCAATTCGCTGGAAGATATCAAACGGGTGCTCACCCAGCCGACCGACCGTGACCGGGTGAAGATCGACCCGCAGATCATTGACCGCGCCCGCGCGTGTATTGAGGCGATGTTTAAATACAATAAAAAATCTGCATAAAAGTGATCAGGGATCAGTGGTCAGTGATCGGAATGAGTGCGCAAGATCTGAAAAAATCCCTCTCAGAAAATCCCAAGAGACAAGTAACAAGATACAAAAAAATCCCTTTGTCTCTTGTATCTTTTTCTTCTGTATTCGTTTGCTGATCACCCTAAAAGCACTTATCAGCTAATCAATTCCAGGCTTTACACGCCAACCCGCCTGTGCTAACATTCATAATATTTCTAACCTGTTAACATAAAGCGTTTTATTATGCCTGACCTGGGAATTATCGAGACAAAATTTGTGACGTTTTGCGAACCGCCGGATGAGCTCAAGCTCAAAAGCGGGGAAAAACTCGGACCGATTACTGTGGCCTACGAGACGTACGGGTCACTCAACGACCGTAAAAGCAACGCGATCCTGGTCTTCCATTCGCTGACATCGGACGCCCATGCCGCCGGTTTTCATCCCGGGGATGACAAACCCGGCTGGTGGGACACCATGATCGGACCGGGCAAGGCGTTTGACACCGATAAATATTATGTGATCTGCGCGAACGTGATCGGCGGATGTAAGGGAAGCACCGGACCGGCCTCGACCAACCCCAAAACCGGACGTCCTTACGGACTGAGTTTTCCGGTCGTCACGGTGGAAGATATGTGCGCGGTCCAGAAAAAACTGATCGACCATCTTGGGATCAAACGATTGATGAGCATCGCCGGAGGATCGATGGGCGGATTACTCGCCCTGAAATGGTCGATCATGTATCCGGACGCGGTTGATTCCTGCATTGCCATCGCCACCAACACCCGGCATACCGCCCAGCAGATCGCCTTGCATGAGGTGGCCCGCCGGGCGATCATGAGTGATCCGGACTGGGACGGCGGCGACTATTACGGCAAGAGCATCCCGGCGCGCGGCATGGCCGTCGCCCGGATGATCGGCCACATCACTTATATGAGCGAAAAATCCATGGACGAAAAATTCGGCCGCAAGCTGATGAAAAAAGAACGCCTGGGTTATGATTTCTCGACCGACTTTGAAGTGGAAAGTTACCTGAACTACCGCGGGGAAAGTTTTGTCCAGCGGTTTGACGCGAACTCGTACCTTTACCTGTCCAAGGCGCTGGATTATTTTGATATAACAGAAGAGAAGGGGGATGTCACGTCGGCGTTTAAACCGGCCAAATGCCCGTTTCTGGTCATCTCGTTCAGTTCCGACTGGCTGTATCCGCCGTACCAGTCCAAAGAGATGGTCAAGGCGCTCAAGGCCAATGACCTGGACGTCTCGGCGATCCTGATCGAATCCAGTTACGGCCACGACGCGTTTTTGGTCGAGGTCGAAAACCAGTCAAAGCTGGTCTCCCATTTCTTGCAGAGGTTTGAAAAATAAGATGCGTTTAGACCACCAAATCATCCTTGAAATGATCGCGGAAGGGGCCAAGGTCCTTGACCTGGGCTGCGGCGACGGGTCCTTGCTGGCCCTGCTGAAAACCGAAAAACATTGCCACGTTTCCGGGATTGAAATCAATGAACAGGCGATCTATGAATCCATGGCCAAGGGCGTCAGCGTCTCCCACGGGGATATCGACACCGGCCTCGAAGATTATTCCAGCAAACGGTTTGATTTTGTCATCCTGAATGAGAGTCTCCAGGAAGTCCTGTATCCCAAAAAAGTAATCCTTGAAGCGCTGCGGGTCGGGAAGAAAGTTATCGTCGGGATTCCGAATTTCTGCTACAGCCGGTCACGTCTGCAGGTCTTTTTCGGAGGCCGGGTCCCGCTGACCAAAGGCCTGCCGTACGAATGGTACGACACCCCGAACCTGCGGTTTTTGAGCCTGAAAGATTTCCGTGTTTTCTGCCGGGACCATTCCATCACGATCATCCGGGAAAACGCGATCAACGGCGTCAAACGGATCCCGTATATGCGCAACCTTTTCGCGACGCAGGGATTGTACTTGCTAGAGAAAAAATGATTGAGTGATCAGTGGTCAGGGATCAGTGATCAGAAAGAAAAAAACTCGAAAGCCCCCTTTTTAAATAACAAAGGGGGAATTATGTCGATTCAAAGTTTTCAAGATTTAAATGTTTGGAAAAAAGCTCATTCACTGACATTAAAAATTTATACAGTCACCCGAAGATATCCAACTTTTGAGATTTATGGATTGGTCAGTCAACTCAGACGGTCCGCTGTATCTGTGTGCGCCAATATAGCTGAAGGGCAAAAAAAACCAACGAAAGATTTTGTAAGATTCTTACAAATCGCCCATGGCTCCTTGGAAGAAACAAAATATCACCTCATTCTCAGTCACGATTTGAAATATCTGCCTACAAATGATTACGAATCGTTGTATAAAATTGCGGACGAAGTTGGCCGGATGTTGAATGGCCTGAGAGTTAAACTGAATTAAATTTCTGATCACTGATCACACACCACTGATCACTGTATAAATTTTTTATGCGTTCCGTCACAATACGGCGGATTTTGAGTCGATTTACACCCGCACCAGGCCACCTGTTTTTCTTCGGTGATGTGGACCCTGACCGGATACATACCGGTTTCTTCATGTGTGCCGTCGCAAAACGGCTGTTTTTTTGATTCACCGCATGAACACCAGGCGTATTTTCCGGGTTTCATGGTGAGGACAAACGGGGCGTTTTGGGCGTTGGTGAATTTTTTCTTGGCCATCAGGTCAGTTCTTTGTGAGTACCGTCACAAAACGGTTTGTTATGGGAATGTTTACAGCCGCACCAGGCGACCGTCTTTTTCTCGGTGATCTCGACAATCACCGGAGAAAATCCTGAGCCGCGGTGTGATCCGTCGCAGAAAGGCTGATTCGCCGATTTGCCGCAGGCACACCAGGCGTATTTTCCGGCGTCCATTTCTTTCACATACGGTTTCTTTTGGGGGACTTCTGGTTCAGGCATTTAGGCCTCCTGTTTTGTTCAATATTTTAATACAAAATGTCAGCTAAATACAATTATATCATCATCGGAAGCGGGATCATCGGATTGACGCTGGCCAGGACCATAAAATCCAAACGGCCGGATGCCGGGGTTTTGGTCCTTGATAAAGAATACCACGAAGCGTTCCATGCTTCCAGTCGCAACAGCGGAGTTTTGCATGCCGGCTTTTATTACACCGCCAACAGCCTGAAGGCGAAATTGACGGTCAGCGGCAGCCAGGCGATGAAGGCCTACTGCCGGGAAAAAGGCCTGAAGATCAATGAATGCGGGAAACTGGTTGTGGCCAGAAATGAAGAGGAACTCAAGACCCTTTTTGAACTGGAACAGCGGGGGAAAGCCAACGGATCGAATATCCGGATCATTGATGAAGGCGCCGCAAAAGAAATCGACCCAAACGTCAAGACATTTAAAAAAGCCCTCTGGTCGCCGGAAACCGCCTCGATTGATCCCAGGGAAGTCTGCCGGACCCTGGTGGAAGAGCTCAAACAGATGGGCGTCGAATTTTCGTATCAGACCAAATACTTGTCTAGAAACAAAAACACCCTGATCACGGACCGGGGGGAATTCGAAGCGGGAATGATCATCAACTGCGCCGGACTTTACGCCGATAAAATCGCCCGTGATTTCGGCTTTGGGCTGAAGTACACCGTTATCCCTTTTAAAGGATTGTACCTGAAATACACCAAAAACGATACGGATGTGAAGGTCAATATTTATCCGGTTCCCAATCTGAAGAACCCGTTTCTGGGTGTGCATTTTACCAAGACGGTGGACGGACACATCAAGATCGGCCCGACGGCGATACCGGCATTCTGGAAGGAACAGTATTCCGGATTAAGCCGGTTCCGGCTGGATGAATTAACGCGGATCGGTTTTGAAGAGTCCAAACTTTTCCTGAATAATTCGTTCGGTTTCCGGAATCTCGCGTTTGAGGAACTGCGCAAATATAACAAAAAATATTTTATCAGCCTGGCCACGGATATGGTCGAGGCGATCGACCCGGACGGATTTACCGAATACACCCAGCCCGGCATCCGGGCCCAGCTGCTCAACCAGACCACCCGTGAACTGGTCAGTGATTTCATCATTGAAGGGGACAGCCAAAGCCTGCATATCCTCAATGCCGTGTCACCGGCGTTTACCTGCAGTTTTGCCTTTGCGGACCTGGTTGTCGGCCAATATCTATCCTTAACGGTTTAACGTTTAAAGTTTAACGTTTAAAGTTTAAAGTTAAAGGTAATATGAATCATCCCCTTTAAACCTTTCACCTTAAACCTTTAAACAAAACACCGGATGCCTGGGAAAAAACCTTGATTTATCTATTATTATATGTAATATTAGTAGCCGAAATAAGTTATTTTTTGAAGTATATGACCGCCTGAACTATTCTGGCAATCAATCAAAACAATGGAGATCAATATGGACATCCGATTAATGATCCAAAGCACCCCGAACCCGAATGCCCTGAAATTCGTCCTGAATATACCGGTTAAAAAAGAGGGGAATTTTACCTATAAAAAAAACGGGGCATGTGAACATAACCCGTTGGCCAAAGGCATTTTTGAATTAAGCCCCGCGATCAATGAAGTCTATTTTTACGACAATTATATCACCGTGACCCAGGACGGATCAGCCGACTGGGATGACCTTGAAGAAAAGATCCGGGCGACGATCATGGAAAAAGCCAAAGACCACAATCCGGAATTCCAGGTGGAAGAAAACAAGGTGGAGTCCAAAGCCCCCGCCCAGAGTTCTCCGGAAATGGAGCAGATCAATTCGATCCTGGATCAGACGGTGCGCCCGGCCCTGCAGATGGACGGCGGGGACATCCAGCTGACCAGTTATGAAAATAATGTATTGCGGGTTTTTTATCAAGGTGCCTGCGGATCATGCCCAAGTTCTTCCATGGGGACGATGAAAGCGATTGAAAATATTTTAAAGGATCAGTTTAACCCGGAAATCACGGTTGAACTGGCGGAAATGTATTAATCCGATCATGACGGATATTCCTTTAACCCAAAAAAAGTGCAAGCCCTGTGAAGGCGGACTTCCCCCGATGAATAAGAGTGAGGCAGCCGTCCAATTAACGGCCATACCGGGCTGGCAGATGACGGATACGGGAAACGGGATCTTCCGCCTGTTCGTCATGAAGAATTTTATCGCGGCGGTTCAATTCATCCAGGCCATTGCTGATTTGGCTGAAAAGGACAATCACCATCCGGATGTCCATCTGACCGGCTACCGCAACCTGAGGGTGGAATTAAGCACACATAAAATCGGCGGATTGTCAGAAAACGATTTTATCCTGGCGGCGAAAATTAATACGCTTCAGGTAGATCTGAAAAGGGATAAGTGAGAAGGGATAAGGGATAAGTAAAAAAATAGTTTCATCCCCCGAAAAAAATAGCGAAAGGGGATGTTATGAGTATAATAAATTTTCAGGATTTATTTGTTTGGCAAAAAGCGCACAAATTGACGCTAAACATTTACAAATTAACCAAGAAATTTCCGAAAGATGAATTGTTTGGTTTAATCAGTCAAATACGCCGGTCATCCGTTTCAATTTGCGCCAATATTGCCGAGGGCCATCGGAAACAGACCAAAGAATTTTCACGGTTTCTCATGATTGCCCAAGGTTCATTGCAGGAAACAAAGTACCATCTAATTTTAAGTTGTGATTTAGAATATTGCACTAAACAGGAATTTGAAAAATTAATCCAAGATGCGGAAGAAGTCGGAAAAATGATCAATGGTTTGAGAATGAAACTCAAATAATCATTCAAAACCTTATCACTTATCCCTTATCACTTCTCACTTAATTATGTTTAAAATTAATCGCAAAATCGAATACGCGCTCATCGCGCTCAAACACATGAGCCACAAAAGTCCTGGTCAATTGACTTCGGCCAAAGAGATCTGTGATATTTACAAAACGCCGTTTGACCCGACGTCCCGGGTCCTGCAGATCATGACCCAGCAGGAAATCCTGCAGGCCGAACAGGGCGCGAAAGGCGGTTACCAGATTATCCGCGACCTGACGAAATTATCACTGTGCGACCTGTCGCTGATGATCGTCGGCCCGATTGAAATAGCCAATTGTTTTCACGGGGAATATTCCTGCTGTGAGATCAACCACACGTGCCATATTATTTCCCCGATGCTGTCGTTAAATGAAAATATCAATAAACTGTTCAGTTCCATCTCGATCGGAGAACTCCTGGAATCCAAACATTCCAAAGAAAAAAATATCCGGTCCAAAAAACAGTCATTAGAAGGAGCCAACTCCTAACGTGAAGGACAATCCCATGAATAAAGCTGTTGAAGAAAAATTGCTCAATGAAAAAACCATCGAACAAAACGCCTTGTCGTCGCGCGATTATAAATACGGTTTTTTTACCGACATCGAGACCGACCGCATCCCGGCCGGCCTGAACGAAGGCGTCATCAACCTGATTTCTGACAAGAAAAAAGAACCCGACTGGATGCGTGAATGGCGGCTGAAGGCCTACCGCCACTGGTGTACCTTGAAAGAACCGCACTGGCCGAATTTTACCTATGGGCCGATCGATTACCAGGCGCTGAGTTATTATACCGCCCCCAAAAATGTCAAAGAAGGGGTGAAAGATTTAAAAGACGTTGATCCGGAATTATTAAAGACCTTTGAAAAACTCGGTATCCCGTTGAGTGAACAGAAACGGCTGAGCGGGGTTGCAGTTGATGCCGTCTTTGACAGCGTCTCGGTGGGGACAACCCATCAGTCCGAACTGGAAAAGGTCGGGGTCATTTTCTGTTCCATCACCGAGGCCATCGCGAACCATCCGGACCTGGTCAAAAAATATCTCGGCTCCGTTGTTCCTTACAGCGATAACTTTTTCGCTGCCCTGAATTCCGCTGTTTTCAGCGACGGTTCATTCTGTTTTATCCCGAAAGGCGTACGCTGCCCGCTGGAACTTTCGACCTATTTCCGGATCAATTCGGCCGGGACAGGCCAATTTGAACGCACGCTGATTATCGCCGAGGACAGCAGTTACGTCAGTTATCTGGAAGGCTGCACGGCACCATCCCGGGATGAAAACCAACTGCACGCGGCCGTCGTTGAACTGATCGCGCTGGACAAGGCCGAGATTAAATATTCGACGGTCCAGAACTGGTATTCCGGCGATAAGGAAGGCAAGGGCGGGGTCTACAATTTCGTGACCAAGCGCGGCAAATGCGCAGGGAAACGCTCCAAGATCTCCTGGACCCAGGTTGAGGCCGGATCGGCCATCACCTGGAAATACCCCAGCGTCATCCTGCAGGGGGACGATTCGGTCGGCGAATTTTATTCAGTCGCGCTGACCAATCACCGCATGCAGGCCGACACAGGGACAAAAATGATCCACATCGGAAAAAACACAACGAGCACGATTGTTTCCAAAGGGATCTCCACCGATGAATCCAACAATACGTACCGGGGGCTGGTGAAAGTTCAGCCCTCCGCGGACAATGCCCGGAATTATTCCCAGTGCGATTCCATGCTGGTCGGCAATAAATGTTCCGCCAACACGTTTCCATATATTGAAATCAACAATAATTCCGCGACGATGGAACACGAAGCTTCCACATCGAAAATCAACGCGGAACAATTGTTTTATCTGACCAGCCGCGGGCTTGATCTTGAGGCATCGATCTCCCTGATCATTAACGGATTCTGCAAGGAGGTCTTCAAGGAACTGCCTCTGGAATTTGCCGTTGAAGCCGTCAAATTGCTGGAAATGAAACTGGAAGGATCCGTAGGATAAGAACCAAACAATGAACCAAAAATACGTCACACGACATAAGTCACCTGTGACATTGTACAGATAAGCGAGGACAAAACGTAATGATTGAAATTAAAAATTTACACGTAAAAGTTGAAGATAACGATACAGAAATCCTGAAAGGGATTAATTTAAAGATTAACCCAGGAGAAGTCCATGCGATCATGGGACCGAACGGTTCCGGCAAAAGCACACTGGCCAAGATCATCGCCGGGCATCCGCAGTATGAAGTGACTGAAGGTGAAATCATTTACGAAGTCAACTTCAAAAAAATCAACATCCTGGAACTGGATCCTGAAAAACGTGCGAGGGAAGGGATTTTCCTCGCGTTTCAGTATCCGGTCGAAATCCCGGGGGTCAACACCAGCGTATTTTTACGGGCGGCCTTTAATGAAATCTGCCGCCATCAGGGCGCCGAAGAAATGGACCCGGTCGCGTTTAACGACTATATGCAGACAAAACTTAAGATGCTCGAGATGGATGACAAGTTTACCCAGCGCCCGCTGAATGTGGATTTTTCCGGCGGTGAAAAAAAGCGCAACGAGATTCTCCAGATGGCCATCCTGAACCCGCGTTTCTCGGTCCTGGATGAGACCGATTCCGGGCTCGATATCGATTCCATGAAAATCGTGGCCAACGGGGTCAACAAACTGAAACGTAAAGACAATGCCAGCCTGATCATCACCCATTACCAGCGTTTGCTGAATTATATCGTCCCGGATTTTGTCCACATCCTGGTCGATGGAAAAATCATTAAATCCGAAGGAAAAGAATTGGCCCTTGCCGTTGAAGAAAAGGGATACGACTGGCTAATCAATTAACATTTAAGGAAGAATACATAATGAGTGAAAAATCCATACAAACGACATCCTTTATCCAGAACTTCAAACAATTGACGGATGAGAGGATTGAGCAGGAACCGGTCAGCTGGTTAAAAGAACTAAAGTTAAACAGCCTGACCCGATTTGAAAAGACCGGTGTTCCGACCGTAAAAGATGAGGAATGGAAATACACCAACCTTTCGACGGTCATCAACCAAAAATATAATGTCAACGGCAACGCCCAGTTAAAGGAACAAACCGCCTTTGATCAGTACTGTGCCGGCCATCCGCTCCAGATTACTTATGTCAACGGTCATTTCAGTGAACAGCATTCAAAGCTGGACCGTCTGCCCAAAGGGGTGACTGTTCTGCCCCTGGCGGCCGCATTGAAAACTCATGGCGAAAAAATTAAAACGTTATTATCAAAATACTCGGCGAACCAATCCGCTCCGTTTGTGGCTCTGAATACCGCCTTGACCGACAACGGGGTTTTCATCGAGATCGCCCCGAATTGCATTGTCCCGGAATATGTCCATGTGGTCCATGTCACCAGTTCGTCCAACGGCGAGGCCTTGTCATTCCCGCGCACGATTATCCTGGCAGGAAAATCGTCCGAATCGACGGTGCTGGAAAGCCATATTGCCTTCAACCAGGAGATCATTTATTTTACGAACGCGTTGACCGATATTCACCTGGCTGAAAATGCGACCTTGCATTACAGCAAGGCCCAGCATGAAAGCTTAAAGGCTTATCACATCAACAGCACACGGGTCTGGCAGGAGCAAAATTCAAATCTCGACAGCATCTGCGTCATGACCGGAAGCGCGATCAACCGCAATAACCTGGATATCGTCTTAAACGGAGAAGGGATCAACTCAACGTTAAACGGACTTTATTGCCTTTACGGCCATCAGCATGTTGACAATCACACGGCGGTGGATCACCGGTTTCCCAATTGCGTCAGCAACCAGCTGTACAAAGGGGTCTTGAACCAGTCTTCGCGGGCGGTCTTTAACGGCAAGATCTTTGTCAAACCGATTGCCCAGAAGACCAATTCGTACCAGTTAAACAAAAACCTGCTGCTCGGTGACAAATGCCGGGTCGATACCAAACCGCAACTCGAGATTTTTGCCGATGATGTGCGCTGCACTCACGGCGCGACGATCGGCCAGCTTGATGCGGATGAGATGTTTTATCTGCAGACCCGCTGCATCGGACAGGCGGAAAGCAAGAAGATGCTCGTAAAAGGATTTGTGGACGACCTTCTCAACACGGTTAAAAATCAGGAAATCAAACGCAAACTGCTTACCCTGCTGGAACCGTCGTTTGCCCAACTGTAATGAAAAATCAACCAACCGAATTTAATGTCGAAGCCATCCGGCAGGAATTTCCAAATCTGTCGGTTAAAGTGCACGGTAAGCCGCTGGTCTATCTGGATAACGCGGCGACGACCTTTAAGCCCCGCTGCGTCATCGATACCCTGCTGCACCATTACACGCAGGAGACATCAAATGTCCACCGCGGCGTGCACACCCTGAGCGAAAAGGCCACGTCGGCCTATGAAGGAAGCCGTGAAAAAATCAAACACTTTTTGAACGCCGGCAGTCCGGATGAAATCATCATTACCGGAGGAACGACCGACGGCATTAACCTGGTCGCCCAGACGTACGGCCGGGCCTTTATCGAGGCCGGGGACGAAATCCTGATCACCGAGATGGAACACCATTCCAATATTGTCCCCTGGCAGATGCTGGCGGAAGAAAAAAAATGTATCCTGAAAATTGTGCCGTTTGATGAGAAGGGTGAACTGGATATGGCCGCCTTTAAACGGCTCCTGAACGAAAAGACCAAACTCGTTTCCGTGGTTTATATTTCGAATTCGTTAGGCACCATCAACCCGGTCAAAGAAATTATCCAGGAAGCCCACCGGTTTCATGTCCCGGTCCTTTTGGACGCCGCGCAGGCGGTGAGTTATACCTCCATTGATGTGCAGGCGCTGGATTGTGATTTTCTGGTTTTTTCATCCCACAAACTTTTCGGTCCGACCGGTGTCGGAATCCTTTACGGAAAATCTAAATTATTAAACAAGATGCCGCCGTATAAAGGCGGGGGCGATATGATTTCTTCCGTTACGTTTGAAAAAACAATTTATAACAAACTGCCGTATAAATTTGAGGCCGGAACTCCAAACATCGCGGATGTGATCGGACTGGGCGCGGCGATTGATTATGTGAATTCGATTGATCTGGAAAAAAGCCGGAACCACCGCAAGGACCTGCTTGAGTACGCGACCAAACGTATAACCGAATTACCCGGGATCCGGGTCATCGGAACGGCCAAATCCAAAACTTCAGTACTGTCTTTTATTCACCCTGATGTCCACCCGCATGACATGGGCACTCTGGTTGATGAGGAAGGGGTGGCCATCCGGACCGGACACCACTGCACCCAGCCGGTGATGAAACATTTCGGGATCAGCGCCACATCCCGGGCGTCCTTTTCCATTTATAATACACGAACGGAAATTGACCAATTCATCAACGCGGTGAAAAAGGCCATTGAGGTGTTTCAATAACGCCCATGGACCAGAAATTATCCAATTCTTTTTATCAGAAAACCGTGGTCAAACACAGCCAGCGTCCGCAGAATTTCCTTAAATTAAAAAAATATACACATTCAGCCGTCGGTTATAACCCCGTGTGCGGGGATGAAATCACGGTTTATGTGTATGCCCAGGATGAGCAGTTCCGGGGGCTTTCCTTTACGGGTGATTGCTGCGCGGTCTGCAAAAGTTCCGCGTCCCTGATGACCGGACGGCTGATGAATGCTGGTATTCAGGAGTTTCAAAATATCTTTGAAGAATTTATACGCTTGATCAATAAAACGCTGGATCCCGACCGGGAACAGAACTGCCTGGGGGAAATCACCGTCTTTAAAGGAATCTGGGATTATCCGGGCCGGATTAAATGCGCCAACCTCGGCTGGTACACACTCAAGGCCGCTTTAAACAATCAATCAACCGTTTCAACGGAATAAGAGATGGAAAAACCAACCGACCTGCTCAACCGCCCATTACATGACCTGCGCATTTCGGTCATCGACCGCTGCAATTTCCGCTGCACTTATTGTATGCCGAAAGAAGAAGACCACGGCCCGTACCAATTTCTGGCCCAAGAACAATGGTTGAGTTTTGACGATATTTACAGGATCGCGGATGCGTTCGTCCAGTGCGGTGTCCGGAAAATACGGCTGACCGGGGGTGAGCCGCTGCTGCGCCCGAAGATCACGGAACTGGTTGAGAAACTCTCCGGGCTGCCCGGAATCGAAGACCTGGCTCTGACCACCAACGGGTCCAAATTGAGCGAATATGCTGAACCTTTAAAACAAGCCGGCTTAAGCCGTCTGACCGTCAGCCTGGATACTTTGGATTCCCGCGTTTTTAAAGTCATGAACGGCACGGACAGCCCCATTCAAAAAGTCCTTCTGGGACTTAAAGCGGCTGAAAAAGCCGGATTTGAATCGATTAAAATCAATGTGGTCGTGCAGAAAGGGGTCAACGACCATCAAATCCTGGACATGGTTGATTACTTTCGCGGCACCGGCCATATCGTCCGTTTTATCGAATATATGGATGTGGGCACCTGTAATCATTGGGAAAGAAAATATGTAGTCCCTTCCAAAGAAATCGTCCAGAGGATCAATCAGAAATTTCCGATTGAACCGGCTGAAAGTCAGTATTATGGTGAAGTGGCCAACCGGTACCGGTTCAAAGACGGAATGGGAGAAATCGGGTTTATTTCGTCGGTGACCCAGCCGTTTTGCCAATCCTGTACCCGGATCCGGCTGACAACGGACGGACGGCTGGTGACCTGTTTATTTGCCGAGACCGGCCCGAATATCAAAGAGATTTTGCAAAAAGGCGCTGATACCGAAACCCTAACACAATTTATCCGCACGGTCTGGAGGACACGAAAAGACCAATATTCCAATCTCAGAGCCGCCCAACCGGCCAAACCGGAACATACAACCAGGATCGAAATGTTCCAAATCGGAGGATAGTATAATATATATCAAAATATGTATATTATAAGTATTTGGCAATAATAATCTTAGTGGTATTAAAAAATTTTGTATATGGGGAATTATATGGTATATTTGTGCATATATTAATTTCTCTGGAGGAAAGGAAGATATCATGAATTTAAAGACATTGAACATTTTATTGGGTGTAACGCTGTTGGGCTTAACATTTACCTCTGTATCGCTTGCCGGTGACGATTCTCTTTATCAGCAACAATTGAAATCGTACAAAAATATATATTCGATGCAGCAAGATACCATGGCCGAAGACAATGAATCTCAGGCCTCAGACAACAACAGCATCCGGGAAAAAAACAAAAGGCTTTATGTAGAAAACGAAAAATTGCAGGGAGATTACAATCTCCTTAAGGATGAACAAAAAAACCTGATCAGCAAGATCCGCGCGCAGCAGGAAATCAACAAAGCCGCCAAAGACAAACTCATGGAAGAACAGCAAATGATCTCCAAAGAATTTGCCGCCAAGAAAGAAAAAATGGCTAAAGAAAACGAAGCGGCCCGCAAGGCGATCGAAGAAGAAAAGGCCCAAAGCAAAAAAATGATCGAAGCGGAAAAAATGAAGCTGAAAGAAGACAACACCGCCGCGAAAGCCCAGCTTGAAAATGAAATGAAAGTCCTCCGGGAACAGTTTGAAACGGAACAACAAAGAATGGAAAAAGAAAACAAGCTGGTCAAAGAAAAATACGCCGCAGAAGAAAAAGAAATGCGGGCAAAACTGGATAAAGACAGCAAGGCCTGGGATAAAGAATATGAAGTCGAAAAAAAGAAGCTGATTAAAGAGAATGAAATGGCGCTCAAAGACCTGGCCAAAGAAAACGAACGGGTTGAAAATGAACGCATGGCGATCATGAAACAGCATGAAAAAGAATTAGCCCAGATGAAGAAGGATCATGAGAATTCCATCAAGCAGTTTGAAGCGGAAAAGAAAGAACTCGATGCGAAAATGCTGGAGATGATGAATAAAGAACGCGCAGAATTTAAGAAGGAACAAGATAAATTTTACGAACAGCAGAAACAAATGCTCGAAAACAAAATGAAGGACGTAAAATAACCGGTTACCAGATGACGTCAGAAATGTGGGCCGGTTTTCCTTCAAATTGACCGACAAAACGCACTTCCCGTTCAAGGTCCAGGTTAAAATGGACCTTGGCCAGACCAGCCATCATTTTGGATAATTCAAAGACATCCTGGGCGCAGCAGTCCTGATTTTTGATGATAATATTTGCGTGTTTGGGATAAATTGCGGCCCCGCCGTAGACGAGCGATTTACCACCGGCCTTGTCTAAAAACCAACCAGCCGCCTGGCGGTGTTCCGCTTTGGACGTTGGTTCAATATTCCGAAAAAAACTGCCCGCACAAGGATTTTTCGTTAAATCCGGATGTTTTTCATGCCGGATCGTCAAAATTTCTTCCCGTTCTTTTAATAAGAGAAGGGGATCCGCACCCTGCACCTGAAACACCGCTTCCAAAACTATATCCTGTGTTTCTTTTAGGACCGAATGACGGTATTGAAATTTGAGTTCAGCGTTCTTAACTGTCCGTTTTTGTCCTTTTAAATCCATGATCGTGGCCGAGACTAAAACATCACCAACCTGCCGGCCGAACGCCCCGGCATTGCCGACAATGGCACCACCGACTGTTCCTGGAATTCCACTCGTATAATTCAAACCAGAAAGGCCCTTCGTCGCTGAATAAGCGGCTAAATGGTCCAAGACTGTTCCGGCCCCGACAACAAGTTCCTGTCCGCGCAAACGAATGATTGGGGCCTCACTGACGTAACGGATGACATAACAATCCAGGCCTTGATCACTGACCACCAGGTTGGAACCGCCTCCGATCAGGATAAACCGTTCACGCTGGAAATTTAACAAAAGAACTGTATACACCAATTCTTGCGCTGTCCGGCAATGAATAATCCCTTTGGCAGGACCGCCCAGTTTGAAGGTAGTGTAAGAAGAGAGCCTGTTGTCGGATAAAAGATCTATATTATGGTCGAGCAGTGGGGATGACATAATTTTTTTTAATTTTAAGAACTGAGCACCGAACCCTGCGGGAATTCATTTTTCTGAGTGTTGATCCAGCCGGAATCACCTTCCACGTAATATTCCTTTTTCCAAATAGGAAGGCGCTCTTTCAATTGGTCAATAACAAACCGGCAGGCCTTAAAAGCGTCATCCCGATGGGCCGAGGTCACGCCGACCCAAACCGCCATCTTGCCGACCTTAAGCCGGCCGGTGCGGTGAAAACAATTGACCCGGATTACTTTAAATTTTTGGTTAACTTCCTGAAAAACTTTCTGCATTTCTTTTTCACAAAGCTCAGGATACGCCTCATATTCGAGCGCCGTCACCCGGCGGCCATCATTGCGGTCGCGGACAATTCCTTCAAAACAGCAAAGGGCCCCGGAAGAATCCGTGGCCAGATCCTGTTTTAAATTAAGATGTTCCAGAGGAGTTGACGAGAGATTAAATTTCATATTAATATGTTATTTTAACGGTCCCGCTTATTATACGGCACTGACAGCTTAGCCGGTTATTGCGGTCCATACCGAGTTCATTTTCTTCATCGTTTAAGTCATTCAAATTTTCACGGCCTTCCTGCACTTCAATCTGGCAGGTCCCGCAAACCCCCGAATTACAGCTGAACGGAATTCCTTCATTTTCACAGATCTCATCAATCTTGGACCCGTCCGGAATTTCGTGTTCAACATTATCAATGATTAACTTCGCCATGCTTAATCCCTTAATTCTTTCGGCAATGCAAAAACAATATGCTTTTCAGGATTATCAAACTCATGGACTTCGGAATTCGGGAATTTTTCCTGGATCCGATGGACCAGTTCATCCACGATGACCCGCGGGACCGAGGCCCCGGAACTGATCCCGACTTTCTTTTTACCAACGAGAACGGATAAATCCAGCTCGACCGCCGTGTCGATAATATAACTGGGACAGCCGGCTTTTTCACCTGTTTCGCGCAAACGGTTGCTGTTTGAACTGTTGGGCGAACCACAGATTATGATGACATCACATTTCTTGGCCAGCTCCTTGACAGAATCCTGGCGGTTCTGAGTCGCGTAACACAAATCCGAACGGGGAGGGGCATTCAGGTTCGGGAACTTGTCTTTAAGTTTCTCGATCATCGCTTCCGTATCATCAACGGATAACGTCGTCTGGGTGATATAGGCCACCCGGGCCTGTTTGTCGATTTTCAGTCCGTCAATTTCCGCTTCATCTTCGACAATATGCAAATATTTCGGGTCAACGTATCCCGAAGTGCCGATTAGTTCCTGATGACCTCGATGCCCGATAAGAACCGTCTCATATTCATGATTGGAAAACTTTACAGCTTCGTTATGGACTTTGGTAACCAAAGGGCAGGTGGCATCCACATATTTCAGTTTGCGGCTGCGGGCCTGTTCAATGACTGTCGGCGGAACACCATGAGCGGAAAATATGATCCTGGAACCCTCAGGGACATCATTGATATCTTCCACAAAAATAACGCCTTTTCCCCGGAACTGGTTGACGACATAAGTGTTGTGCACAATTTCATGATAGACATACAACGGGGCGCCGTAACGCTTGAGCGCTTCATCCACGATATCGATGGCAAAAGAAACGCCGGCGCAGAACCCCTGAGTTTTTGCGAGATAAATATCCATTCAATAGACCTCTATTCTGTAATGGTTGAAATGGGCTTGCTTCTCCCAGAGAATTGTGTCATTATAGCATGATTTTTAAATTAGTAAACTCCGTAAACGGGTTAACCGCAAAAACCACCCGCTAGTAATTATAAATATAAACCATTATAAATCAAATGGAACAACTTTCCAGACGAAAAACACAAACAGTGCATGTGGGGAATGTCCCCTTAGGCGGAGATTTTCCGGTCGTGGTCCAGTCCATGACCGATACCCCAACGGCGGATATCAAGGCCACGTTTGAACAGACCGTCTCCCTGATTGAAGCGGGTTCCCAAATGGTCCGCTGGACCGTCAATGATGATGATGCGGCCCGAAGCGTCCCAGAAATAATCCAAAAACTACGTGAGAAAGGGTTTAAAACACCCATTATCGGAGACTTCCATTTTAACGGACATACCTTGCTCCAGAAACATCCGGAATGCGCCCGTACGCTGGCTAAATATCGTATAAATCCGGGGAATGTCGGACGCGGAGAACGCCATGACGGGAACTTTTCCCAGATCATTAAAATCGCGATTCAACATGACAAACCGGTCCGTATCGGGGTCAATTGGGGTTCTCTAGACCAAGATTTATTAACTAAATTGATGGATGAAAACGCGGGACAAAAAGAGCCGAAGGATTTTAAAGAAGTCACGTTTGACGCCATGATTCAAAGCGCTTTGGCCAGCGCCCGGCTCGCTGAATCGTTGGGAATGAAAAAGGATAAAATTGTGTTAAGCGTGAAGATGTCCATCCTTCAGGACATGGTGACGGTATACTCTCGATTAGCCCAACAATGTGATTACGCCCTGCATCTCGGATTGACCGAGGCCGGTGCGAATGTTCAGGGCATTGCTTCCAGTGCCGCGGCCCTGGCGATTTTATTGCAGCAGGGAATCGGCGATACCATCCGGGTCTCATTAACCCCGCAACCGGATGTCCCGCGCTCACGCGAGGTCGAAGTCTGTAAACATATCCTGCAGGCGCTGGGGATGCGTTATTTTAAGCCGAGTGTGACCAGCTGCCCGGGATGCGGCCGCACCAGCAGTAATTTCTTTCAAATCCTTGCGCGGGACATCAACGATCATATCGAACGGAAAATGCCTGCCTGGAAACTGCAGTACCCCGGCGTTGAAAAATTAAAGATCGCGGTGATGGGATGTGTCGTCAACGGACCGGGAGAGAGCCGGCATGCGGATATCGGCATCAGCCTGCCAGGAGCATCGGAAGAACCCGTCGCGCCTGTTTACGAGAACGGTGAAAAGACCCTTACCTTAAAAGGGGATCATATCAAAGACGAATTTATTGTGATCCTCGAAAAGCATATCCAAAAAAAATTCGGATAATTCAGAACATCCGACATTCAAAAAATTCCACACTCAACGTTACTTTCTACTTCTCTATATATTGGCTAACATCTTTTAGATTATCCAGGGCTTCCTGGAAATGCGGATCGATGGCAAGCGCACGGTTGATATATTCAACCGCTTTCTTATATTGGCCCTGGCGGGCATAGAGGATTCCCAAATTGTTATACGCCCCCGCATAATTGGGATTTACGTTCAAAATTTTCTGAAAATAGATGGCCGCTTCTTCGTAGCGGCCTTGTTGGGTCAGGATATTCCCGATATTATTATTCGCGTCAACATGATGAGGATTAATTTCCAGGGCATTCAGATAACAACGGTATGCGTGGCTCAGGTCGCCTTTTTTCTGATAGGCAACCCCCAGATTGTTTTGGGCATCGGCGTAACGCGGATTGGACTGAATGGCTGCCTGATAGTGCTGGATCGCCTGATCAAATTCTCCGCGGGAGACAAGTGTATTGGCCAGATTATAATGTGCTTTGACAAAAGACGGGTTATGCATCAAAACCCTGGAATAAAGCGCCACCGGATCTTTCCAGACCTGATTTTGCTGGACGGTTAGAATAATCTGAAAAACCAAAAAGATCGAAAATAATCCTTCAATAAACCATTTCCCGGGAATCCGTTTGTATAAAAATCCGAAAAACATCCCGAACAAAATAAAATAACCGACCGACGGCAGATAAAGCCAATGTTCCGCCATATAAGCATTGACCGGAATCAGATTGGAGACGGGAATCAGGCCCAGTAAAAACCAGCCGATCGCAAAACTCATCAACGGATAATCCCGCCGCTGTTTAAAGAAAAGGATCATCATCAACAAAAAGATGGAAAACCCTGCCGAGACCTGGGAATCTCCGAACTCAAATGTCTGCTGACCGTACCCCATATGTAAATTGACCGGAAGGAGCAACAAACGGATATAAGAAAATAGGGCCACAAAAGCCCCCGGTAATCGTTCGCTTAAACTTGTTCCGGAAGAGGCATCCAGCTGCACGGCCGTAAAAAAAAGCCCGAGGATCCGAACCGCCGCATAACCGGCCGTGATTAAAAAAAACGGAATAATAGCCGCCCAGCGAATTTTGGATTTATAAGAGATATGATACAAAATCAACATAAACGGAATGATCACGGCCTGTTCCTTGGATAAAAGGGCCATGACATAAAAGGCCAATCCGAATAAAACATGAAGGGATGATTTGATGGGCGAGTTTTTCTTGCAAGAGTAAATATACGTCCCAATCGTCAAGAATGTGAAGACCGCGACCAGCGGATCCGCCCGTCCGGAAATGTAAGAGACCGCTTCCGTATGGACCGGATGCGAAACAAAAAGGAGCGCGGCGTATAACGCCGTCCACCGGCTCAGAGACAGGATCCATAAAAATTCCATCAAACAAATCCCGGCCAGGGCATGAAGGAAAACATTGGTCAAGTGAAACCCCAGCGGTTCATCCTTCCAGAATAAATGGTCGAGCATATAACTCAACATCTGCAGCGGCCGGTAATAAGAATGCTGAATGGTATCCTGCCCGATGGTGCTGGTAAATAATTCTTCACTTTTGGCCGGATTTTTTATCTGTGGATTATTGACAACCAGATATTGGTCGTCCCATAAAAAGGGAGCCGAAAGCGTCGAAAAATAACAGACGCCCGACACAATCGTGATACAGAGTGCGGCAAAAATAAAATGAGAAGATTTGGCCGTGAGAAATCGCATAGGTTATCGGTCCGTTTTTAAAACCTCGAGGACTTCAAGGTTGTGTCCGCTCGGTTTTACTTTATCAAAAATTTTAACAATCGTCCCGTCTTTGGCAATCAGGAAGGTCTTGCGGTCCACCCCCATATATTGACGTCCGTACATACTCTTCTTAATCCAGACCCCGTAATCCTGACACGTTTTTTTATCTTCGTCACTTAACAAAAGAAAAGGAAGATCATATTTCATGATGAATTTCTCATGATGTTTAATTGAATCCGGACTAATACCGATCACGACCGCATTTTGTAAGATAAATGAATGGATCTCGTCCTTAAAACCACAGGCTTCCACGGTGCAGCCCGGGGTATCATCTTTGGGATAAAAATAGAGGACGACCCTGTTCTTGTCTCTAAAATCGCCCAGGGACACCTCTTCACCATTACTGGCAGGTAACGAAAAGTCCGGGGCCTGATCACCTTCGTGCAGCGTCATCATTAATTCTCCGTTAATAAGCTTTCCACTGTTTGTCAGATGGGTCATATTTTTCCAGCTTGATCCGGTCACTGGACAGACCATCTTCAAGCGGCCAGGACGTGGCTTCAACTTTGTTACCATCTATGTCATAAAAATAGAGTGACCAGGATTTCGGTCTTTTCTTCGCGTATTCGATCCGTACGTGATGTTTTTCCAGGCGTTGAATAAAAGGTTCAAAATCATCCGCATGCACACGGAATGAAAAATGGTTGGCGCCTAAACCTGTATGCGCAAACGGATGCTCATCGTCCAGGTTATCGGCCTGGATAATCCCGATCAGAGAGGGACCCGCATCCAGGAAATATTCAATGCCCGGCTTGGAGGGTTCCCGATCAGTAATTTTCAACCCGACGACTTGAGTATAAAATTCGACCGACTGGTCAATATTCCTGACGTTGATGGCCACATGGTCAATCCCTAAAATATGACTCATAATTGTATGCTCCGTTCGATCTTTCTTTGTTTGAAAAGGACATATTCTTTAAATCCCGCGGCCTTGACCAAATCAAGGGCCCGGGTAAAATCCGCCCCGACGTCCTTTGGATCATGTGCATCGGAACCGAAGGTTAAGGGGATCTGGTGGTCCGCATAAATCTCCAGGCAATGGAGCGCCGGATACTGTTCCTTGCAGGGCTTGCGCCAACCGGACGTATTGATTTCAATGGCCACCCCGGTTTCTTTAAACACCTGGGCGGTCCGCCGGATTTCTTCGATTAAGTCAACCGTCGGTTGATGGCCGAACTTTTTTACCAAATCACAATGGGCCATGATGTCGTACATCCCGGATTTTGCGCATTGACGAAGCAGTTCATAATAGTCTCTATAAACGGCATTCACATCCTGCTCGTCCCATTGATTCCGTTGAGAGGGATCATCAAAACCCCAATCCTTGATAAAATGGACCGAACCAATCACATAATCGTACGGATAATCACTCAGAATGGCCTGCGTCTTGTCTTCATAGCCGGGGATAAAATCCGCTTCAATGGCCACTTTGATCCTTAGCTCATTTTTATATTGATGCTGGACTTCTTCAATCATTTTATAGTATTCCGGCAATTGGGCTTCGCTCATGGTTACACCAGGATCAACCATATGGACAAACGGGGCGTGGTCTGAGAACCCGATTTCCTCCAGGCCAACTTTAACGGCATTCCGGGCATATTCAGCCGGTAAACCGACCGCATGGCCGCATAAAGGGGTGTGCATATGATAATCATTAATAGGTATCATGATATTAATCCTTATATTAGAGGCGTATTATAGCATACATGTTTGCCAGCACAAGGATGAATTACTCCTCTAAATGGCTTTAATGGAACACTTTGCTGTTGTTTGCGGATTGACTTCAAACAGGGGCTATGTTATGATTCACATGCTTATGAACACGAAATCTTCTCATCAATGTGCTTTGGTCACAGGCGGGTCACGGAGGATCGGAAAAGCCATCTGCATTAAACTGGCGGAAATGGGTTTTGATGTCGCCATCCATTATAACCGTTCCCGAAAGGAGGCCCTTGATCTTTCGAAAGAATTAAAAAAGAAAGGGGCTCATGCGGGCATCTTTCCCTGCGACTTAAATAACGCCGAAAAAACCAAAAAACTGATCCGTGAAGTGAAGAAATCATTCCCCCGGTTGTCCGTTTTGATTAATAATGCGTCCGTGTTTGAACCGGATGGTCTGAAAGACACGACCCTTAACCAATTTGAGAAAAACCTTCACCTTCATGTCCGGACACCGTTTTTATTGACGCAAACCTTCGCGAACACATGTAAAAAGGGACAAATTATCAATATCCTGGATACAAACATTGTTAAACACTCGACGAAACATTTTTCGTACCTATTGTCGAAAAAAACTCTTCTTCATTTAACGGAAATGTCCGCGGCGGCGCTGGCCCCGCTGATCCGGGTCAACGGAATCGCCCCGGGGCTGATCCTTCCGCCTGAAAAAGAAGAAACCGGATATCTCAACCGCCTGGCCAAAAATGTCCCATTAAAACGCAAGGGGGCTTTACAAAATATCACCCGAACCATACAATTCTTAATTGACAATGACTATCTCACCGGACAGATCATTTATGCTGACGGTGGAGAACATTTACTTTAACCTAAGGAATCTGATGGCTATTATTCATATCGAAAATCTCCGACTTCGAACCATTATCGGGGCCAACGACTGGGAACGTGATCACAAACAGGATGTGGTGATCAACATCCGGCTTCATTTTGACCCCAAGAAATCCATCGACTCGGATAAACTGCAAGATACCGTTGATTATAAAAAAATAACCAAAAAAGTCATACAGAAGGTTGAACAATCCAATTTCTACCTGATTGAAAAACTGGCTGATACCGTGTTAACCATAATTATGGATGACCCGCTTATTCAGGAAGCAACCGTTAAAGTTGATAAACCGTTTGCCTTAAGGTTTGCCGACAGCGTCTCCATTGAATTAACTCAAAAACGAACATGAAGAACCAGGCTGTCATCGGCCTGGGGTCAAACATTGACCCGCAGGCCAATATCGAAAAAGCGCGTCTTTTGCTCCGGGAGAATTTCCGGGTTTTGGGTGAATCCGATTTTATACAGACCAAACCGATTGGTTATACCCAGCAGGATGATTTCATTAACGGGTCGGTTCATATTGAAACCGACCTCAGCAGGGAGGAATTGACGCAGCGCCTCAAATTATTGGAACAGACCCTGGAGCGGAAACGCTCCGAAATCAAATCCGGCCCACGGACGATTGATCTTGATGTGATCGTTTTTAACAAGACCGTGGTGGACCAGGACTTTTACGAACGTGATTTCTTAAAAAAATCTGTCTTGCAACTAATCCCTAATCTGGATTATTAACATGTTTCCTTATCTGATCATCCTATTTACCGTATTACCGGCGATTGAACTCCTGATATTAATAGAAGTAGGCAGTCATATCGGTGCCCTCAACACAATCCTGCTGATTATTGTAACCGGTGTGGTTGGAGCATCTTTGGCCAGAATGCAGGGCTTTATTGTCCTCAATAAAATTAAAGCCAGCCTTGAGCGGGGTCAGTTACCCAGCGCTGAACTACTGGACGGTCTGATGATCCTGACCGGAGGTATAGTCCTTTTGACACCCGGTTTTGTCTCGGATGTGATCGGACTTTTTTTATTAATTCCGGTCACCCGGTCCATAATCAAACTCCTTGTTCAAAAGAAGATGGAAGAGATGATCAAAACGGGGAACGCCGTTCATATCCACTCCCGGACTACTCCCCCGGACAATTATAATGACATTGATATTTAATTTATTTTTTTCCTTGAAATATAAGAACGGCTTGATATTATAGCGATAAATTAAAGCAGAACAAATGAGAGCTTATGCGGTTTAAAAACAAAGTGGTGATGGTGACCGGATCGACCCGCGGGATCGGGAAAGAAATCGCCCGAAGTTTTGCCTTTGAAGGCGCAGTTGTGATCATTTTGGGCCGTGATGCCGAATTGGCTCGAACGGTTTGTGCGGAAATTGTTAAAGAAGGCCTTCAGGCCGATTCTTTTGCCTGCGACGTGACAAACCTTGCAAATGTCAATGAAATCGTTAACAAAATTCTTGACAAATATAGGGGCATTGATATATTAGTTAACAACGCAGGCATTACCAAAGATAATTTATTGCTCCGGATGAGTGAATCCGACTGGGATGATGTGATGAATATCAATCTCCGAGGTGTTTTCAACTGTACGAAAGTCATTACCAAAATAATGTTGAAAGCAAAAAAAGGCAGAATTATCAATATTTCTTCGATCATTGGAATGATTGGCAATACGGGACAGGCAAACTACGCCGCGAGTAAAGCGGGAATGATCGGCTTTACAAAATCCGTTGCCAAAGAATTTGCTTCACGCGGAATAACGGTAAACAGCGTAGCGCCAGGATATATTGAAACAGATATGACGGCTCAACTCAAAAATTCTGCACAGGAATACCTACTGAAAAAGATTCCATTAGGAAAATTCGGAAAACCGAGCGATGTCGCCGGGACGTGTCTATTTCTGGCTTCTGATGAAGCCAGTTATATAACAGGACAAACAATCGTTGTCGATGGCGGGATGGCGATTTAATTTATAGAGCAACCTTTCCAAGGAGGAATATACATGGCAGTTGAAGAAAAGATAAAATCAATAATCGCTGAACAACTCGGGGTCAAAGAAGAGGAAGTTACCCCTGAGGCATCTTTTATTGATGACCTCGGAGCTGATTCTCTGGATACCGTTGAATTAATCATGGCCTTAGAAGAAGAGTTCAGCGTTGAAATCCCTGATGAAGATGCCGAAAAGATGACGACGGTTGGTGACGCCATAAAATATATAAATGAAAAGGGAAACGCAAGCGCGTAATCGGCTTGTGGATTCCGCTCCAAAGATCTAAAACAGGTGCCTCGGCTTTTACGCCGAGGCCTTATCTTTAATAATATGGAAAAAAAACGCATTGTAATCACTGGGTTAGGCGTCATTTCCCCCGTTGGTATGGACGTTGCAAGTTTCTGGGAATCCCTGAAAGCCGGAAAAAGCGGGATAACGACCATTACCCATTTTGATGTCAGCCAATTTGATTCCAGGATTTCCGGACATATCAATGAATACGATCCGTTGAATTATTTTTCGACGAAAGAAGCCAGAAATTTATCCCGATTCGTCCAGTTTGCCGCCGTTGCCAGCCGCGAAGCCGTCAAAAATGCAAGATTAAACATGGATTCTGTTGACCGTGACCGGGTGGGTGTTTTACTCGGTTCCGGCATTGGCAGTATCGGAACGGCCGAATCTGAATACCAGAAATTTATTGAAAAAGGCCCCGGCCGGTTATCACCGCATTTGATTCCAAAAATAATTATCAATGAAGCTGCCGGACAGGTTTCCATCGAAATGGGGGCTCTTGGCCCGGCCACATGTGTCGCGACCGCATGTTCAACCGCCACCAACGCGATCGGTGATGCTTATCGTTTTTTACAATACGGTGATGTCGATGTCATGTTAGCCGGAGGGACGGAAAGCGCGACAACCATTCTTGGTGTCGGTGGGTTTTGTGCGCTCAAGGCCTTAAGCCAGCGCAATGATGACCCGCAAGGTGCATCCCGGCCCTTTGACAAAGAACGGGACGGGTTTGTGATGGCAGAAGGAGCAGGTGTGGCGATCCTCGAAACGTTGGAACACGCGAAAAAACGCGGGGCTCCAATCATTGCTGAAATGGCCGGTTATGGACGGACATCGGATGCCTACCACATAACCGCCCCTGATGCCTCCGGTCGCGGAGCCCAAAAGGCCATGGAATTTGCGATGAAAGATGCCGGATTGACTCCCCAACAGATTTCGTATATCAACGCCCATGGCACATCCACCTATTTAAACGATAAGGTCGAGACGTTAGCGATCAAAAATGCCTTCGGGGATTTTGCAAAAAAAGTACCGGTCAGTTCAACCAAATCCATGACCGGTCATCTGCTCGGAGCCGCCGGCGGGGTTGAATTTGCCGCCAGCGTGTTAGCTGTCCGCGATGATATCATTCCACCGACCATCAATTACAAACATCCGGATCCGGAATGTGACCTCGATTATGTCCCCAACGAATCCAGACGGATTCAGGTTCAAACCGCTATGTCCAACTCGCTCGGTTTTGGCGGACATAATGCCAGCATTATCGTTAAAAAATTCAAGGAATAATTACTCCCCAAGGACGAGAAATACTCCTTGGATTTTAAAAGACGTATGTTATACTCTTTTTTTAACCATGCATTAAATAAGGAAAATGAATGAACGATTATAAAATTGCGGTGATTGCCGGTGACGGGATCGGCCCTGAAGTCATTCGTGAAGGACTTAAGGTCCTGAACACCGCCGCCAGTAAATTTCAGTTTCAGTTAAAAACAACCGATTTCAATTTCGGCGGTGAACGTTATCTTAAGACCGGAGAAATACTGACCGACAAGGAAATCGACCAATTACGGGATTATGACGCAATCTTTCTGGGCGGCATCGGCCATCCGTCGGTTAAACCAGGCATTCTGGAACGGGGAATCCTGTTAAAACTCCGATTTGATTTGGAACTCTATATTAATTTACGGCCTGTTAAATTGTATGAGAATGTTGAGACCCCTCTGAAGGGAAAAACGCCAGATGATATCGATTATCTTGTTTTTAGAGAAAATACCGGGGATGTCTATACCGGGATCGGTGAAGTTAAAGACAAGGGGACAAAAAATGAAGTGGCCGTGCAGTCGATGATTTACTCTTATAAGCAGGTAGAACGGTGTATCCGTTATGCCTTTGAATCGTTGAAACGGAGGCACGAACATTCCCCGTGGAAAGGTCTTTCGCCCGAGGAAAAATCAAAAGGATACTACGCAAAATTGACTTTATGCGGGAAAACGAATGTCTTAACCTATGTCTTTGATTTATGGCAACGGGTCTTTGACGAGGTGGCCAAAGATTTTCCGAACATAGCGCAGGATTACTGCCATGTTGATGCCATCTGCATCTATATGATTGAAGATCCCAAACGCTTTAACGGGATCGTCACGAGCAATATGTTCGGTGACATCATCACCGATCTGGCCGCGGTCACACAAGGCGGGATGGGCGTTGCCCCCAGCGGGAACATTAATCCGAACGGCGTCAGCATGTTTGAACCGGTCCACGGGACCGCTCCGTCTTTTGCCGGAAAAGGGGTCATTAATCCGATCGCGACAATCTTGACTTCGGTCATGATGCTCAATCATCTGGGTGAAATTGAAGCGGCCATCAGCATTGAATCGGCCACACGTGAGGTTATTAAGAAAATGAAGTCAATGCTTGTCGGTAAAATGGGATATTCCACCAGTGACATCGGTGACATGATTGCAGAACGTATTTAAACAGGAGCAGCAGCGATGAAAAAATATAATGTGGGTATTGTCGGGATTCGGGGGGCGGTTGGCCAGGAAATGCTCAGCATTTTAAAAGAAAGAAAGTTTCCGGTCGACCAATTACGCCTGTTTTCAACCAGTCTGGAAGAAGATCAAAAAATCGACGGCCAACTCTACGAAACGGTCAACGAAAAGAACGCAAAAGAAAAATTCAAAGGTGTGCATATCGGTTTATTCTCTCCGGGTGCCGCCGTCAGCAAGGTTATCGCCCCATTGGCCGCTGAAGCCGGGTGCATCGTCATTGACAATACGAGCGCGTTTCGGATGGATCCCGATATTCCGCTAGTCGTTCCTGAAGTAAACCCTGAAGATATAAAAAAACAAAAGGGGATTATCGCGAACCCGAATTGTTCAACCATACAGATGGTGGTTGCTCTTAAGCCGCTCCATGATTTCTCAAGAATCAAGAGGATCGTTGTCTCGACTTACCAGTCTGTTTCAGGGGCGGGGTCTGCGGCCATTGAAGAATTTGAAAATCAAAGCAAAGGCAGCCGCGAGATAAACGCGTTTCAATACCAGATCATCCATAACCTCATTCCTCAAATTGACGTGCCGATGGACAATATGTACACCAAAGAAGAGATGAAAATGGTGAATGAAACAAAAAAAATCATGCATGACAAAAACATCAAAGTCACGGCCACATGTGTGCGTGTCCCTGTTTTAAGGGCGCATTCGGAATCCGTTAACATCGAAACAAAAGAGAAAATTACCCGCGCTAAAGCGATCGAACTTCTGCGCAAGGCCGAAGGCGTTACCGTCGTGGACGATATTAAAAAAAATAAATATCCTTTGCCGTTAGAGGCCCAGGGAAAAGATAACACCTTTGTCGGACGTATCCGTGAAGATGAATCGATAAAAAATGGTTTGAATCTATGGATCGTTGCCGACAATCTGAGAAAAGGGGCCGCTTTAAACGCGGTCCAGATCGCGGAAAAAATCCTTAAATACAAGATTATCTGATTCTGCCGTACAATAAATGCGCCCATGCCGAATATCAAATTGACGATTGAATACGACGGCTCAAATTTCAGGGGATGGCAGGTTCAACCCAAAGGTGAACGGACTGTCCAGGGATTGATCACAGAAACATTTGATCGGATTTTTAAAGAAAAAATCAAACTGATCGGTTCAGGCCGCACCGACAGCGGTGTCCATGCGCATGGCCAGGTGGCCAACTTTCACACACGTTGCGGAAAATCACCGATGGAGATCCGCAGCGCCCTTAACGCACATTTGCCAGCAGATGTCTGCATTGTTAAGGCGGAAAAGGTTTCTGATCTTTTTCATGCACAGTACAGCGTTCAATCAAAAACATACCGCTATACGATATACAACCGTGACGTACGGAGCCCATTACAGCGCAATTTTGCTTTTTTATATCCATTTGCCTTGGATCACACACTCATGCAAACCGAGGCGGAATATTTAATCGGGACCCATGATTTTACATCCTTCAAAGGAAACAACCGTTCTGAAAAAGATGAAAATAATGTCCGAACCATTCACTCAATTAAAATAAAGAAGAAGGGAAAATTTATTTGGATTGATATTACGGCGGATGGTTTTCTCCATAAAATGGTGCGGAATATAGTCGGGATGCTGATTGAAACAGGCGCACAAAGAATACCTAAAGGCAGTATTTCCAAAGTTTTAAAGAAAATGAACCGAGCGGCGGCCGCATACACGGCCAAGGCACACGGATTAACCCTTTTAAAAGTCAAATATTAAACAAATAATATTTAAAATTTATGATTGACAATCAACCGCAAAATGATATACTTCATATTCATTGTAAAGTACAGCAATGCTTTTATTTAAGGACAGAGAGATGAAACAGAAAACTTTTATGGCAAAATCAAATGAAGTCGAGCGAAAATGCTACTTGATCGACGCTAAAGATAAAGTTCTAGGGAAGGTCGCAACTAAGGCTGCCGTTATCTTGCGTGGAAAACATAAAGCAATTTATACGCCGCATGCCGATACCGGTGATCAAGTCATCATTATTAATGCAGAAAAAATCGCCGTAACCGGGAATAAACTTGAAACAAAAGAATACCAAAAATATACCGGGTATCCATCCGGACAACGCATCATCAAATTAAAAGATTTCTTGAAAAAATCCCCGGCAAAAGTCATACAATTAGCCATTAACCGTATGATCCCGTCAGGGGCGCTTGGAAATAAAGCGAAATCAAAACTGAAGATTTATGCTGGTGATAAACATCCTCACCAGGCACAAAAACCCATATTATTAGAAATATAGGAGATTAATACAGAAATGGTCGAGATTGTTAAATACGGAGCGACAGGTCGCCGAAAATGTTCAGTGGCACGAGTCAATATTATACCGGGTGAAGGTAAAATTCGGGTCAATAAACGTGCATTTACAGAGTATTTTCCACGAGAGACAGACCAAATCATCATTTTGGAACCATTAAAATTGACGAATACCTTAGGCAAATTTGATATTGAAGTCCAAGTTACAGGCGGCGGATTAACCGGCCAGGCTGGTGCGTTTCGTTTAGGCCTATCACGCGCGTTAACTCAATGCGACCAAGAAAACCGACCCATCTTAAAGAAAGCCCTCATGCTCAGGCGTGACCCAAGAATGAAAGAAAGGCAGAAACCAGGCCAAAAGGGAGCACGTAAGAAATTCCAGTGGGTCAAGCGTTAAGAGCAAATCAATAAATCAATAAAGAATTTCAAAACCTATCTCCCTTCTCAAAAGAGTTGACGAGATAGGTTTTTTATTTTATGATAACTTTTTCACACTTAAAAAGATTATAACCATTTATAAATTAATAACTTGAGGAAATCGAATGATTAAAGTTGGTATCATTGGTGTCAGCGGGTACTCCGGCTTCACAGCCCTGGATTTATTGCTCAGCCATCCCTGCGTCCGTGTGACATACGCCGGGGCCAACGATACGGAAGGCCGTCTTACGGATATTTGGCCCGCCTTAAAGAAACGAACGACTTTGCACTGCGCCAAATTTAATCTGGACCGCGCTGTTAAAAATTGTGACGTCATGTTTTTGGCTGTTCCGCATACAGCTTCAATGGCGATTACCCCTAAATTACTCGAGGCTGGTCTTAAGGTGATTGACTTAAGCGGTGATTACCGTCTTAACTCGTCGGCCGTTTATCAAAAATGGTATCACGTAAAACATACGGACAGTCAGAATCTGAAGAAAGCTGTATACGGTCTTCCGGAATTATACCGGGAAAATATCCGTAAAGCGAAACTGATCGCTAATCCAGGCTGTTACCCGACCGCCGCCATTCTCAGTTTGGCCCCGTTTCTGGCGACACATCCAGAATTGGTCGAATCCATTTATATCGACGCAAAATCAGGCGTTTCGGGCGCAGGACGAAAGGCCTCAATTCCACTGAACCACGCGGAAGTCAGTGAAAATTTCAAGGCCTATAAAGTGCTTAATCACCAGCATGCCCCGGAAATTGAACTTTATTTATCCAAGATCAAAGGGAACAAAACAAAAATTGAATTTGTTCCGCACTTGTTACCGGTTAACCGCGGAATCCTGGAAACTATTTATGTCCGGTTGAACACAAAAATACAATTGTCCAAATGCCATGCGATCTATCAAAAATTTTACAAGACGGAACCGTTTGTCCGGGTCTATGGCCTGGGGGAACAAGTGGAATTAAAAAACGTCGTTAAAACCAATTACTGTGATATCAGCCTCGCGCTAAACGCCGATAAAAATCTGCTGGTCATCACGAGTGTAATTGATAATCTGGTGAAAGGTGCGGCCGGTCAGGCTGTACAAAATATGAATTTGATGTTTGATTTTGACGAAAGTGAAGGGCTGTCATGAAAATAACTAAAGGCGGGATAACCCAAGCCAAAGGATTTAAAGCGAATGGAATCTGGTGCGGAATTAAACGTTCCAAAAAAGAAGATCTCTCGCTGGTTGTCAGCGATCATGTGGCCAATACAGCCTGTGTTTTTACAAAAAACTCGATTGTCGCTGCGCCGTTAACCGTTTGTAAAAAACATTTAAAAAACAATAAAGCCCAGGCGGTCATCGTCAACAGCGGAAATGCCAATTGTTTTACCGGAAAATCCGGTTACCGTCATGCCGAAAAAATGACTGAATTGACGGCAGCATCCTTAAATATAAAAGTATCCGACGTCCTGGTGACATCCACCGGCATTATCGGAAAACCTTTGCCGATTGAACACGTGGAGTCCGGAATGCGCAACCTGGTTGACGGTCTTTCAAACAAGGGAGGAACCCAGTTTGCCAAAGGAATCTTAACAACCGATACTACCCTTAAAGAAAAGTCCGTACAAATAAAGATCGGTTCAAGTGTTGTTAATATCGGAGGATGCTGCAAGGGATCTGGAATGATCGCCCCGAATATGGCGACTATGCTGGGATTCATTACGACCGATGCGGCGATTTCTCCAAAGTTATTAAAAATCGCTTTAAAAAAAGCGACAGAAGAATCATTCAACTGCATAACGGTCGACGGATGCATGAGCACCAATGATATGGTCGTTCTTATGGCCAACGGGCAGGCGGGGAATACTCCGATCATGGATAAGGGAAACGAATTCGACCTGTTTTGTAAAACCTTGACTTTTGTTTGCTGTGATTTAGCCAAGAAAATTGTTCTGGATGGCGAAGGGGCCACCAAATTTGTCAAAATCCAGGTAAAAGGAGCAAAGACCCACAAACAGGCCAAAGATATCGGTCTGATGATCGCCAATTCAATGCTGGTTAAGACCGCCATTTACGGGTCAAATCCCAATTGGGGACGGGTGGCAGCCGCCGTCGGCGCGTTGGGGATCAAACAAATCAGCGAAGACCAGTTAAAAATTGATTTTAGTTCTTTCAAGAAAAAGAATGTCTCGATAACAACCACTTTGAATATCGGCAATGCATCAGCGACGGTTTTTACATCTGATCTTTCGCATGAATATATTCGAATCAATACGGAGTATACATAAACCTATGAACGACGTCATCAAAAAAGCCAGCGTGCTGATCGAAGCCATCCCTTATATCCATGCGTTTCGACGAAAAGTTTTCGTCATAAAGTATGGAGGAAGCATATTAAACGATAATAAGATCCGGCACAATGTCCTGCAGGACATCGTTTTCTTGAGTTATGTCGGAATCAACACGATCCTGGTGCATGGTGGCGGGCCGGCCATCAGTTCTCGCCTGAAGGAAATGAATATTAAAAGCGAATTTCATGAAGGCATCCGGGTTACGGACAAACAAACCCTGGCCGTTGTCAGTGAAGAACTCGACAAATTAAACCAGCTCATCGTTGAAGAAATAAAAGGATTAAAAGGCGATGTGACCGGACTTCACGGACACGAAAACATTATTCATGTAGAAAAAAAACTGGCCTCCAAAGACCTTGGATTTGTCGGCAGCGTGGCCTCGGTGGACAAAAAAACATTGGATAAACATTTAAAAAAAGGTCATATCACTGTTGTGTCGCCCATGGGAATCACCGTTGAAAAAGTCCCGCATAACATCAACGCCGATGAAGTTGCCAGCGCGATCGCCAATTCCATGAATGCCGAAAAACTCGTCTTGCTGACAAATGTACAGGGAGTCCTGAGGAACCCCAATGACAGCAATTCGCTCATTTCGACACTAACCGTATCGGAAATAAACGATCTGATCGCCAAAAAAATCATTGATGGAGGGATGATCCCGAAAGTCCGTTCTTGTATAGAGGCCTTGGAAAGCGGCGTAAAAAAGACCCACATTGTGGATGCGCGCATCCAGCACGCTCTGCTTCTGGAATTTTTTACCAATGAAGGGATCGGAACCCAGATCATAAAGGAAAAATCTCAAAGCCATGAAAAAAAACGAAGTTCTAAAAAACTATAATAATTATATCCTGTCAACGTATAACCGCACCGAGGGTATTTTCGTAAAAGGCAAGGGAATGACCCTCGTGGATATCGACGGAAAAAAATATCTCGATTTTTTCCCCGGATGGGGAGTCAATAACGTCGGGCACTGCCATCCAAAAGTGATGTCGGCTGTCCGTGACCAGATCGGCAAACTGATCCACATTCCCAACAGTTTTTATCACTTAAACCAGGTCAAGCTGGCCAAAGAAATTATCCGGAATTCATTTCCGGGAAAAGTATTTTTTTGCAATAGCGGGGCCGAAGGCTGCGAGGCCGCCATTAAATTTGCCCGGATGTACGGACAGGAAAAACGGCACGAAATCATCACCATGGAAAAATCATTTCATGGACGCACACTCGGCGCGATGACGGCCACCGGACAACCCGGTTATCAAAAAGGATTCGCCCCTTTGCCGGCCGGTTTTAAATATGTCCCGTTTAACAATTTCGCGGCCCTTGAACAAGCCGTTACGCCGTCCACCATCGCGATCATGCTGGAACTGGTCCAGGGGGAAGGCGGGGTCAATATCGCCGACAAAGAATATATCCAGAAAATTCGGGAACTCTGCGACCAGAAGGACATCCTGCTGATCTTTGATGAAGTTCAAACCGGCATGGGCCGCACCGGCGAAATGTTTGCCTATAAACATTACGGTATAAAACCCGATGCAATGGTTTTGGCCAAGGCCCTGGGGGGCGGTCTGCCCATCGGCGCCCTGGTGGTCAAAAAAGAAATAGCGGACACATTTAAACCCGGCATGCACGCCACAACGTTCGGCGGCTCGCCCCTTGTCACAAAAGCGGCGTTGGGAGTTTTTAGTGCGCTCAAAGCGGAGCACATGCTGAAAAACACAAAAATTCTCGGCAAATACATACTGGATGAACTGCTTAAACTGAAAGCCGAATTTCCGGTTATTAAAGATGTCCGCGGCTGCGGGTTAATGATCGGCATTGAACTGACGACGAGCGGAAAACCCGTTTATGACGATTGCTTTCAAAATGGATTGATTATTAACTGCACCCAGGGGAATGTTCTTCGTTTTATGCCGGCTCTCAATGTGACCAGAAAACAAGCGGATAAAGCCTTATTCATCTTACGCAAGTCGCTGGAGAAACTAAAACATGAATAAACGAAATCTGATCAGTATCGAAAGTCTGAAAAAAGATGAAATCCTGCGGCTGTTTGGCACGGCGATGGAAATGAAACATGACCCGAGCCATTCCGCAAATTTATTAAAAGGAAAGACCATTGGTTTGGTATTTCAAAAACCTTCAAACCGGACCCGTGTCTCCTTTGAAGTGGGCATCTTTCAAATGGCCGGAAATTGTGTCTATTTGGGACCGGAGGAAATCAATTTGGGCGTCCGGGAATCGACGGCCGATGTTTCAAAAACCTTATCACGGTATTTAAACGGTATTGTTGCCAGAACCTATGACCATGACGATGTTATTGAGCTGGCCAAGAATGCAAGCATACCGGTTATCAACGGATTATCCGATCTTTATCATCCCTGTCAAAGTTTGACAGACTTATTTTCCATTCGGGAAAAATTTAAACAGTTGGAGGGATTAACCATCGCTTATATTGGAGATGGGAATAATGTCTGTAACTCACTGATGATCGGGGCGGCTAAGTTAGGCGTGCATATGAATATTGCGACTCCGAAAGGATATGAACCGAACCCGGCTGTCATCCAAACGGCCACGGAAATCACGTTCGAATCGAATGCGAGTTTGACGTTATCCAATTCCCCGCAGGACGCTGTACGCAAGGCAAATGTTATTTATGCCGATGTCTGGGTCAGCATGGGACAAGAAGACGAACGGGAAAAAAGACTGAACGACTTTAAAGGATTTCAAATCAATAGTGAACTGGCCGCATTGGCAGATCCAAACTACATTTTTATGCATTGTCTGCCTGCTCACCGGGGAGAAGAAGTGACGGCTGATATTATTGACGGACCGCATTCCATTATTTTTGACCAGGCTGAAAACCGTCTGCATATACAAAAAGCCATTATGAATTTTATTTTTAACACTTGGTAAAGGGAGCAACTATGAAAAAAGTCGTTTTAGCTTACTCCGGAGGATTGGATACATCCTGTATCATTCCCTGGTTAAAAAATAAAGGATATGAAACCATCGCGTTCATTGCCGACGTCGGCCAGGGCCAGGATTTCACGTCGATTAAAAAAAAGGCCGTGCAATCCGGCGCATCCAAAGTAATCTGCCTTAATCTTCAAAAGGAACTGATTGAAGATTTCGCCTTAAAATCATTAAAGGCCGGGGCGGCTTATGAAGGAAAATATTTATTGGCCTGCGCTTTATCCCGTCCGCTCATAGCAAAGCATCAGGTTGAAATTGCGCTCGAAGAAAATGCGACCGGACTCGTTCACGGATGCACCGGAAAAGGAAACGACCAGGTACGCTTTGAAACGGTTTACCGCCTCATGGCCCCGAAACTGGAAATTATTGCCCCGGTCCGTATTTGGGAATTCAAGACACGCAATGAAGAGATGGACTATTTAAAATCACAGAATATACAAATTGATGTTACCAAAAAAAGCCCTTACAGCATCGATATCAACTTGTACGGACGGGCCATTGAATGCGGCGTCCTGGAAGACCCCTGGTGTGAGCCGCCTGAAGAAATATATGCCATGACGGCGGACCCGCTTAAGACTCCAAACGTACCGGAATATGTGGAGATCAGTTTTGAAAAAGGCGTCCCCAACAAAGTGAATGGAAAAACATACGCACCTGTGGCCCTTGTCAAAATGCTTAATGAAACGGGCGGACGGCACTCGATCGGCCGCGTGGACATGATTGAAAACCGGCTGGTCGGGATCAAATCCAGGGAAATTTATGAAAACCCGGCGGGAACTTTATTAAATACAGCCATAAAGGAATTGGAATCGCTGGTTCTGGACCGCGAAACCATGCGGCAGAAAGAAATTTTATCCCATAAATATGCGGAATTAACCTATAATGGCCTTTGGTATACGCCCATCAAAGAACAGCTGGATGTTTATTTTGAAAAGGTTCACGAGTCAACAACCGGGACTGTGCGTTTAAAATTGTTTAAAGGCAGCTGCCGTGTTGTCGGCCGTAAATCAAAATATTCCCGTTACAAAGAAAAACTCGCGACTTACGGAGAAGGTGATGAGTTTGACCAATCCCTGGCCGCAGGTTTTAATCATTTATGGGCAACACCGTTTATGAAGTGAGGTAAGTATGGCAAAATTTTGGGGAAGCCGGTTTAAAGGGAAAACCGACACGCTGGCAGACCAATTCAGTTTTAGTATCGGATACGACTTTCGTCTTGCGCTTTATGATTGTATCGGCGGGATCGCGCATGCCACCATGCTTGGCAAATGCCGGATCATTCCGAAGGCCGATGCCGATAAGATCGTCAAAGGCCTTAAGGCGATCGGACAAAAGATCGAAAAAGGACAATTCCAGTTTGATCCGAACGAAGAGGACGTCCATTCCAACATCCAGTCGGCCCTGAAAAAAAGTATAGGCCCTGCGGCTGACAAACTGCACACGGCCCGTTCCCGCAACGATTTGATTGTCCTGGACATGAAACTTTACTGTCTGGTCGAGTTGAATCTGATCATTGAATTCATTACGGACCTGCAGCGGTCTATCCTTGATTTTGCGGAGAAAAACAAAGAGATTATTATCCCGGCCTATACCCATTTGCAATCCGCCCAGGTGGTGCTGCTTGCTCACCATGTGCTGGCGTATGTGGAAATGCTGGAAAGAGACAAAAGCCGTTTGAAGGATGCGATCGTCCGGATGGATGTCAATCCGCTTGGCAGCTGTGCTTTATCAGGGACCACCCTGGGAACAGACCGAAAATTGGTCACGGAGTTATTGGGTTTTTTGGCCACCAGCCAGAACAGCATGGACGCGGTCAGTGACCGTGATTTCATCGTTGAATCCGTTTGCGCGCTGGCTATGACGGGAATGCATTTCTCTAGAATGGCCGAAGACATGATTATCTGGGCGACCAGTGAGTTTAATTTTGTCGATATTGATTGGTCGCTATGCACGGGGTCATCCATCATGCCGCACAAAAAGAATCCCGACATCCTCGAATTAATCCGGGGGGAAAGCGCAACCATTTATGGAAACCTGAATAAACTGCTCGTCTTATTAAAAGGATTACCGCTGACATATAACCGGGACCTTCAATTGGATAAACCGCCGTTATTTGAATCGGTGGAAAAAATACAAATCATGTTGCCGTTATTGACAAAATTGTTCCAAACCCTTCAGGTTAACGAACGGCAAATAAAAGGGAAACTAACTCAGGAATCCTTTTTCTCGGTGGACATGATGGAATACCTGATCTCAAAAGGAGTCTCTTATCGTGAGGCCCATGATACTATCGGGCGTCTAATCAAGGAATGTGTCGATCAGGGGCAGAAGATTTCCAATTTAACTGAGAAACAATTAAAGACCTATCATCCAAAATTCGATATTGGTGTAAAAAAATTACTGAATGCGGAGGCATCGATAAAAAATAAAAAATCATTCGGTTCTACATCACCCCAATCCGTTGAACGACAAATCAAATATTGGAAGAAAAACTTAATCTAACACAGAGGTTACAAGAACACATGCACGATTTTAAATTTAAAAATAATGAACTTTATTGTGAATCTGTCAAAGTTTCATTGATCGCAGAAAAGATCGGGACTCCCTGTTATGTATACAGCCACAATACTTTGGTCGATCATTTTACAAAAATACAAAATGCTTTTAAGGATATCCAGCCTCTGATCTGTTTTGCCATGAAATCCAACGATAATCTGGCTGTTCTAAAAACACTCATCAACCACGGCGCCGGATTTGACATCGTTTCTGTCGGAGAACTTAAAAAAGTATTGTTAGCCGGGGCCGATCCCAAAAAAATCGTATTTGCCTCAGTCGGTAAAACGGAAGAAGAGATCACCCTGGCCATCAATGCAGGGATCCTTCTTTTTAACGTTGAATCTTTGCCTGAACTGGACGAGATTAACCGTATCGCCCAAAAAACCAAAAAAAAGATCAAGGTCGCCCTGAGGATCAACCCGGATGTTGAAGCTCCGACCTACTCACAAGTCGTCACGGGCACCTTAAAAAATAAATTCGGGATTGATTTAACGACGGCCCAGCAGATTATGAAACAGACAAAAAAATATACACATATCCTGTTTAGCGGGCTGCACGTCCATATCGGATCACAGATCACAACAGGTGAGCCCTTTGTAAAAGCGATCCAGAAGGTGATTGATTTTCAAAATAAACTGAAATCCGATGGCATTGCCTTGGAATATCTGGATATTGGCGGTGGGCTGGGTATCATCTACAAAGATGAAAAACCGCAGACAGCCAAAATCTTCGCTCAAAATGTTCTTCCGCTGCTTAAACAGACGGGATTGAAAATCATCATGGAGCCGGGCCGGTTTATTTCCGGTAACGCCGGAATTTTTATCACCAAAGTTCTTTACCTCAAAGACAACGGCGTTAAAAAATTCCTCATTGTTGATGGCGGCATGAATGATCTGATGCGGCCGACCCTTTATGGGTCGTACCATGAAATTGTCCCGGTCAAAAAAAAGACCGGCAAAAAGATCCTGATGGATGTAGTCGGCCCGATTTGCGAAAGCGGAGATTTCTTTGCCAAGGACCGGTTATTGCCTGTCTTGAAAAAGAATGACTTAATTGCCTTGATGAGCGCCGGGGCCTATTGTTCGGTGATGTCCAGCAACTATAACATGCGTGGAAACGTACCGATCGCGTTTGTCAAAGGGGAAAAATACGAATTATCCCGGCAGCGGCAAACCTTTGATGAATTGGTGAAAGGGGAACGGATACCCAGTTTTTTAAAATAAAACGACTATGAAAAAAATACCTTTTGAAAAAATGGCAGGGGCAGGCAATGATTTTATCGTCATTAACTCGCCGAAAGAAAAATTGAATTTCCACAAGCTGGCTGTGAATGTCTGTGACCGCTCCAACGGAATCGGGGCTGATGGTCTGCTGATTTTTGACAAATCCAAAAAAGCGGATTACAAAATGCGCATTATCAATGCCGACGGATCCGAAGCCGAGATGTGCGGGAACGGGGCCCGTTGTATGGCTGCCTATATCGTCAAAAATCTGAAACCGCGAAAAAATCCGTTTACCATGGAGACCATGGCGGGTGTCCTACAAGCCAAGGCTACTGGGGAAACGGCCAATGTCCGTTTAAGCGATCCCAAAGACTACCGTCCTGAAATTACCATCGAGGTAGATGGCCGGGATGTCAATGTCCATTATATTGATACCGGGGTACCTCACACGATTATCTTTGTAGAAGGGTTAGAGAAGATTGATGTCAAAACAATCGGCCCGAAAATACGTTTTCATGACGAATTTAAACCCAGAGGCACCAACGCCAATTTTGTCCAGATCCTCGGCCAGGACCTGGTGGATTGCCGGACTTATGAACGCGGGGTCGAAGATGAAACAAAGGCCTGCGGAACCGGAAGTGTCGCCGCCGCGATCGTGTCTTATATGCATTTGAATCCGGGCATCATTACAAAGAAAAGTGCGAAAATGAAGGTCCGTACAAAAAGTGGGGAGATTTTAAGAGTAACTTTTGATATAATGGACTGCCTAATAACGAATGTCCATCTTCAAGGGAGCGCAAAATTTATTGCCAAAGGGGAATATTATTTTTAACGCAACACCGAGTGGAGGTTTATGATGTTTAAAGGATCGATTGTGGCCTTGGTCACGCCTTTTACAGAAAAAGGAATTGACGAACAGAAAATATACGAACTCGTCAAATTTCAAATTGAAAACGGGACAAACGGAATTGTTCCCTGCGGGACGACCGGTGAATCGCCGACCCTAACGAACGCAGAGCATAACCGCGTGATCGAAGTAACCGTCGAAGCTGTCAATAAAAGGGTTCCCGTCATTGCCGGAACCGGATCAAACTCAACGGCTGAAGCGATTTCTTTGACCCAGCATGCCGAACATGTCGGGGCTGATGCCGCTCTGGTTGTTACTCCTTATTATAATAAACCGACACAAAAAGGCCTTTATCTGCACTTCAAAGCCGTTGCCGAGAGTGTTAAAATCCCGATTATCCTCTATAATATAGAAGGCCGTACAGCAAGAAATATTGAGACCGCAACCGTTGCCAAACTGGCCCGTGATTGTAAAAATATCATCGGGGTCAAAGAAGCGTCCGGTTCCCTGGATCAGGTCAAAGACGTCCGGGAGGCCTGCGGCAATGATTTTCTTATTCTTTCCGGTGATGATGCCTTAACACTGCCGATGATGGATTTGGGGGCCAAAGGTGTTATTTCGGTCGTCGCGAATATCATCCCGAACGATGTTGTGACGATGATTGAACTTTATAAAACAGGCAAAAAAGACGACGCCATCGCTTTAAACAAAAAAATGATGCCGCTTATTGCCGCGATGTTTGTGGAAACAAACCCGATTCCTGTCAAAAAGGCGGTTGAGTTGCTCGGACTTTGTTCCGGGCGTGTTCGCCTTCCGTTGTGTGATATGGAAGAACAGAATTTAGAAAAAGTCAAAAATGCGTTAATTAACTACGGCCTCATGGCCGCCGTCTAAAAGAAAGAGCACCATCAATGATTAAATTAGCCATCAGCGGGGCGCAGGGACGGATGGGACAAGCGATCACTCAATTGGCCTTGTCCGGATCCGATTTTAAAGTCGCGGTGCTGTTAGAGCACATCAATCATCCCAAAAACCGCGAAACAGTGAACGGGATTAAAATCAGCACAGACAATAATGTCTTGAAAGGCTGCCAGGTCTTAATTGAATTTACTTTGCCTGAGGGAACCATGGAAAATTTAAAGGCAGCGGTAAAATACAAAATTCCCATGGTTATCGGCACGACTGGATTCACCACGGCCCAGATTCAGGAAATCAAAAAAGCATCTAAAATTATCCCGATCGTATTATCGACCAATATGTCGATCGGAGTTAATACTTTATTTAAAATGATTGAAATCGCCGGGTCTAAAATTGATCCGGTCCATATTTCTTTGACCGAAACACATCATATCCACAAAAAAGATAAACCATCAGGCACCGCTAAGACCATGGCTGAAGTCGCAGAGAAATTCTCCGGATTAAAACTTGCGGAGATCAGTTCAATCCGGGAAGGTGAAGTGATCGGGGATCATACCATCCGTTTCGAATCCAATGAGGACGTGCTCACGATTTCCCACCATGCGAAGGACCGGAGTATGTTTGCCAAAGGGGCTTTAACCGCCGCCAAATTTTTACAAAATAAATCACCGGGACTCTATAATATGCAAGATGTCCTGGGTTTTAATAAATAAATCTATGGAAAGGAACACCGTTTCATGAGTATACAAACTGATTCAAAAATTGAATTCGCGGATCGTTTAAAAAATCTGCCGCCTTACTTATTTGTGGAAATTGACCGGGCGAAGAGGGCGGCTATTGCCCAGGGCCGGGACGTCATAAACCTGGGAATCGGCGATCCGGACTATCCCACACCAAAACATATCGTTGAGGCCTTAAAAAAGGCCGTTGATGACGGGAATTACCATCATTACGCCCTAGACGCCGGTTTACCGGCACTCAGGACGGAAATCGGATCCTGGTTTAAAGGAAGATTCAATGTGTCGCTGGATTCGGACACGGAAATATACCCGCTGATTGGCTCCAAAGAAGGGATCGCCCATCTGCCGCTTGGCGTAATCAATCCGGGTGATAAAGTTTTGTTAACCGACCCGGCCTATCCGGCTTACCGCCCGACGATCCAGTTTGCAGGAGGGGTCATCGTCAATGTACCGCTTGAAGAGGACAGAGGCTGGCTGCCGGATATTAAATCACTTGAACCGCATAAGGACGCCAAGATGATCGTCATCAATTATCCGAACAACCCGATTTCAGCCGTGGCGACAAAATCATTTTATGAAGGACTCGTTGCCTTTGCCCGTGAACATAATATTATCATTTTATCCGATATGGCCTATTCCGAAGTTTATTTTGACGGGAACAAACCCTTAAGCATATTGGAGATCCCAGGCGCTAAGGAGGTCGCGGTAGAATTCCATTCGATGTCAAAGACCTATTATATGACCGGATGGCGGTTGGGCTGGGCCTGCGGAAATTCGACTTTACTTGCGGCCTTATCAAAAGTAAAATCGAATTACGACTCTGGTATATTTACAGCGATTCAAGTGGCCGGAATTGCCGCCTTAAAAAGCGATCCGTCTGTCACGGAAGCCATGCGCACACTTTACCAGGAAAGACGTGACTGTCTCATCGGCGGATTGGATAAACTGGGCTGGAAAATAACTCCGCCGAAAGCCGCCTTTTATGTGTGGGCCAGACTTCCAAAGGGATTCAAAACGTCGATGGAATGCTCCAAGATGTTTCTGGAAAAGGCGGATATCGTCGCCACACCCGGCAATGGATTCGGCCCGGGAGGAGAGGGATATATCCGGATGGCCATTACAGTCGAAGCAGCGAGGTTAGAAGAAGCCGTTCAACGCTTAAAAAAGGTGATTTAATTGGCGAAGATCTATCTTGGAATCGGTACAAACATGGGAAACCGCCTGAAGAATATCCACCAGGCTCTTGACCTTTTGGAAGAGCATGGGGTGACTGTTTTGCGAATTTCGACGATTATTGAAACCGACCCGGTCGGCGGCCCCCCGCAAAATCGATATCTTAACGGTGTCATTGAAGCCGAAACTGCCGTTAATCCCCGCCAGTTACTGCAATCCTTAAAAAGAATTGAAAAAAGTTTAGGCCGTATGACGACCGTCCCCAACGGCCCCCGGCCCATCGACCTGGATATTTTACTGTACGATGACAAGGTCATTGAAGAAGCCGATCTGGTCATCCCTCACCCTCGTATGCTTGAACGGGATTTCGTTATGGAACCGTTAAAAGAACTCGCCCCGGATTTAGTGAACAAAATCACTTATGCAAATTATTAATTCGATTATTTCATTAAAAAAAGAAATTAATTCTTTTCATCAAAAAAAACTATCCATTGGATTTGTCCCGACCATGGGCGCCCTGCACAACGGACACGCTTCGTTATTAAATAAATCCCGTCGAGAAAATGACAAGACAATTCTAAGCATCTTCGTAAACCCAACCCAGTTCGACCCGAAAAATGAAGATTTCTCCTCGTATCCTCGAGACAAAAAAAATGACATTTTGTTGGCAAAGAAAGAAAATGTTGATATAATTTTTTTACCGACGAACAAGATAATCTATCCGAAGGGGTTTTGTTCATATATCATAACCGAAGGGTTGACCCAAACGTTATGCGGCCGATCAAGACCCGGACATTTTCGAGGAGTAACAACAGTTGTAGGAAAGTTACTCAATATCGTTGAACCTAATGTGATGTACCTGGGACAAAAAGATGCGCAACAAGCAGCCGTCCTGAAACAAATGGTTAACGATTTAAATTATCCGGTTAAAATAAAAATATGCCCGACGGTTCGTGAAAAAGACGGGTTGGCCGTAAGTTCACGAAATATCTACTTGAATACGAAACAAAGAAAAGAAGCCGGATACCTGTACCAGTCATTAAGGAAAGCCTCGACAGCCATCAAAAACGGTGAGCGAAGCGTCGCTAAAATAAACAAACTGATCAGAGAAAATATCCAAAAAAATACGAGCGGCCTGATCGATTATATTGAATGTGTTCATCCAGAAAATTTGCAACCCGTGTCACAAATAAAAGGGAAAATATTGATTGCTCTGGCCGTAAAATTTGCGCACGCAAGACTGATCGACAATATTAGCGTTAACTCACGATGAAGTCACCCAGCTATCGAGTAAAGATCGGAATAATCGGCTGCGGGGCAATCGGTTCCAGAATGGCTCAGGCCATTTGCAAAGAAATGAGTAAAGACTGTAAGGTTAGCGGCTTATTTGATATCGAAATGGATAAAACCGACAAACTGGTCAAGAAATTGAATCTCCGAAAAACAGTTAGAAAAAAATCGATTACAGAGGTCATCAAAAGCAGTGATTGTATTGTTGAGGCCGTAAATTCTGAAGATACCGTCCAGATCATTGAAAAAATTATTAAGGCAAAAAAAAGCGTGATCGCAATGAGTGTCGGAAAATTATTGACGGCCCATTACCTTTACAAACTGGCCAGAAAGAACAAATGTTATATTTTACTCCCTTCGGGAGCCATCGCCGGAGTTGATGCCATTAAAGCCGCGAGCATGGCAAACATTAAAAAAATAACACTGACGACCCGCAAGCCGCTCAAAGGCTTCAAAGCGAACCAGTATTTGCAGGATCATAATATTGATCTCTCAAAGATCACAAAAGAAACTGTCCTGTTCGACGGATCCGTTCAACAGGCCGTAAAATTCTTCCCCCAGAATATAAACGTAGCCGCGACAATCGCCCTTGCTTCTCAGGCGCCGAAAAAATTGCATATTAAAATAATTGTATCACCTGAATATACGAAAAATATCCACGAAATCGAGATGGATGGTGATTTCGGACGCATTTCCACGAAAACCGAGAATGTTGTTTGTCCTGATAACCCCAAGACCAGTTATCTGGCCGTCTTATCCGGGTTACAGACCCTCAAACAATATTGTACAGGGATTCTGATTGGAACTTAAATCAACTGAAGAAAGGGGGTGAATGCATGGCTACGCAAAAAGTTGCAAAAGTAGGTATCAAGAAAGAATCTGGATACCTATATTTCGTTGATAAAAACGGCGACATTTCGTGTGCGAAGATGGCCCGGGGCAATAAAAAAGGTGGTAAACCTGCTAAAGTTGCCAAGGTCGGTTTAAAAAAGAAACCAGGTTTTCTATATTTTATAGATAAAAATGGTGACATCTCTTGCGCTAAAATGGTTCGCGGGGGAAAGAAACGCACAACAAAAAAGAAAGCAGCAAAGAAGAAAACAACAAAGAAGAAAGCAACAAAGAAAAAAGCAACAAAGAAAAAAGCTGCAAAAAGAAAATAGTTTTTCAGCAAAAACATAAAGCAGCCCTTATACAAAACATATAAGGGCTGTTTTTTTTGGCAGACTTTTCGCTCCGGCATTGACAATTCTTCCGCATTCCTCTAATATGTTTTTTTACTGAACAGGTCCCAATTATGAAATCTGAATATATCGTCATCCGTCAAGCCAAAGAGCATAACCTCAAAAACTTAGATATCAAGATCCCGCGGAATCAGTTTGTCGTTGTGACCGGCCTGAGCGGTTCCGGAAAATCCTCATTAGCCTTTGATACCATCTATGCCGAGGGGCAGCGGCGTTACGTGGAAAGTTTATCGGCGTATGCCCGGCAATTCCTTGAACAATTGCAAAAGCCGGATGTTGAATCCATCGAAGGATTGTCCCCGACGATATCCATCGAACAAAAGACAACCAGCCGCAATCCGCGTTCAACCGTGGCTACCCAAACGGAAATCAGCGATTATTTGCGTCTTTTATTTGCCTCGATCGGGATTCCGCATGATCCAAAAACCGGAAAACCCATCGAGCGACAGTCCGCCCAGGAAATCGTTGATCAGATATTATCCGCAGAAGAAAATACCAAGATTATGATTCTGGCCCCTCTTATAAAGGGCAAGAAGGGGGAATACCGTCAAATCCCCAAGCAGGTTGCAAAAGCTGGTTTTTCCCGTATCCGGGTTGACGGGACGGTCCAGGATGTGAATGACCCCCTCCAATTAGACAAATATAAAATGCATACGATTGAAGTCGTGGTGGACCGGATATCTGTGAAAACAAGCATCAAAAAGAGACTCACAGACTCAATCGAAACCGCCCTGGAAGTTGGAGAAGGATCCGTAACGGTCGTCTATACCGATCAAAACATTGAAAAAACATACAGTGAAAAATATTCCAGTGAGTCTGGTTTTAATATTGATGAAGTCACACCGCGCTTATTTTCTTTTAATTCACCGTATGGCGCCTGTGACGGCTGCAACGGATTGGGGACAAAAATGGAAATTGATCCGGAATTGCTGGTGCCGGATCCTGAAAAGCCCTGGATAAATGCCATCGCCCCGCGAACAAAAGGACGAAGCCATTATTTGATGTATTACCGGGCTGTTATGCGCGAATTGGCTCAACTGCATGACATTGATCTTGCCATCCCTTTTCAACAGCTAAAAAATCCATTTTTGAAAATTCTCTTTTACGGCTCCAATGACCATATCTGGGGAAAGCCTTACGAAGGCGTCATCCCTTACCTGGAACGCATGTTTAACAATACCGACAGCGACTGGCTGAAGGATGAGATTTCCCGGTTTATGTCGATCCTGCCCTGCCCGACGTGCCATGGGGTCCGGTTAAAACCGGAAGCACTGGCCTTTAAAATTAACGGGTTGAACATATCCGAGGTGACCAAATTTTCGATCAAAGAGGCCAAACAATACTTCACATCCATCAAACTCAAAAAAGAACATACCCAGATCAGCGAACAAATTATCAAAGAAATTAACCGGCGTTTGGATTTTTGCATTAACGTCGGGCTTGATTACCTGACCCTGGATCGGATGAGCGCGACCTTATCCGGAGGGGAGGCGGAACGGATCCGTTTGGCCACACAGGTCGGTTCCGGCCTGACGGGAGTCATTTATATTCTGGATGAACCCAGCATCGGACTTCACCAAAAAGACAATCAGAGACTGTTATCAACGCTGCATTCATTACGCGACATCGGGAACACGTTAATTGTCGTTGAGCATGATGAAGAGACGATCCGAAAATCAGATTTTATTATTGACCTTGGGCCGGGGGCCGGCGAGTACGGCGGTGAAATCATTTATGCGGGAAAAACTTCCGGAATTTTAAAGTCAAAAAAATCACTGACCGGCCAATACCTGAGCGGAAAACTGTCCATTCCAGTTCCCGAAAATCGCCGTCCGGTCAACCCGAAACGTATCCTGAGCATCAAACAGGCCAGTGAAAATAATTTAAAAAATATTGATGTCGATTTTCCCTTGGGGACTTTTATCTGTGTGACCGGAGTTTCCGGGTCCGGCAAATCGACACTCGTCAACGAAATTCTCTATAAAGCCCTGGCCAAAACAATTTACCATTCGAAAGAAAAGCCTGGAAAACACAAATCCATCACCGGGGTCAACCTGATCGATAAGATCATTGAGGTCGACCAATCTCCCATCGGACGCACACCGCGCTCCAACCCGGCGACCTATACCGGTTTGTTCAGCCATATCCGGGACCTGTTCTGCCAATTGCCCGATGCCAAAATGCGCGGATATAAACCCGGCCGGTTCAGCTTTAATGTCAAAGGCGGCCGGTGCGAAGTTTGTCAGGGTGACGGGATACGAAAAATAGAGATGCATTTTCTACCCGATGTTTACGTCGAATGTGAAACCTGCAAAGGAAAGCGGTTTAATGATCAAACACTGGAAATACAATTCAAAGGTTATTCCATCTGCGATATCCTCAATCTGTCGGTCACGGACGGCATCAAACTCTTTGAAAACGTTCCAAAAATCAAGAACGTGCTGCTCACCTTAAATGACGTCGGCTTGGGTTATGTCCGTCTTGGACAACAGGCAACGACTTTGTCCGGGGGAGAGGCCCAAAGGGTCAAATTGGCCAGTGAATTGAGAAAACAATCCACCGGAAACACCATCTATATTCTGGACGAACCGACAACAGGCCTGCATTTCGCCGATGTAGACAAACTGCTCAAGGTCCTGCAGCGCCTGGTCGAAAAAGGAAATACCATCCTTGTCATCGAGCACAATCTCGATATTATCAAGAACGCGGACTACATCATCGACCTCGGACCGGACGGGGGTGACAAGGGAGGGGAAATCGTATTTTCCGGGTCTCCGGAAGAACTGGTCAAACACAAATTATCCCATACCGCCAAATATCTCAAACCCTTACTTAAACCTTAATAAATTCCCTGAAATCGCTTGAATTCATGGGCACATATGATTAGATAGAGTTGTTATGTTATCCGTATACAACCAATGGAAATCCCGTTTATATGAACCCGTCGATTCATCAACCCTGGGAACATTCCGCTTTTTGTTTGGATTTCTCCTGATCATCCAATCGTTCTGTATATTCAACGAACCGTTCATTCAGTCAAATTTTATTCAAAACCGTTATCATTTTCCGCACCCGTTATTTGAATGGCTCCATTTGAGTCGTTTGTCAGGGACTGGCATTCATTGCTTGTTCCTTTTAATGGGAATCAGCGCCGTCGGCATTTGTACGGGACTCTGGTACAGGATGTCGACCCTTATCTATCTGGCCACGTTTACCTATGTATTCCTGTTTGAAAAAGCTTTATATAACGACCATTATTATCTGATCATCCTGGTTTGCGGTTTGTTCTGTTTTATGGACGCGGACCGCTGGCCGGCATTACCGACATTCAGAAAAACCAAAGAAACCCGAAGGTTTATTCCTTACTGGTTTATTTGGGTTTTAAAATTTCAATTTCTGGTCGTTTATTTTTATGGCGGCTTATCCAAATTAAACACGGATTGGTTATGTTATGCCGAACCTGTTTACAGGATTATCGCCACCAAAACACTCTTCGGATTTTCCCTCAATCATTATATTCCGGCTTATTTGATCAGTTATGCGGGAATTCTCGTTGATCTGGGTATGCCTTTTCTGTTGCTCTCCCGATATACGCGGCGATTGGGTTTTTCCCTGGCCGTATTTTTTAATATAACAAACGTCTGGCTGTTTGAAGGGGATATCGGTATATTCCCTTACTTGATGATCGCATCACTTGTCCTTTTCATTAAGCCGTCGGCGCCACGAATCTTATCGGAAAAATATCTGAGAGAGAAAAGCAGCGGACACAGGCCAATAGAGATGCCGCCTGACCGTTCTTACCGGAATCGTCGTGTCGTAACATCTATTCTTATTGTTTACGTCATCTTTCAATTGATCTTTCCGTTACGGCATTGGCTTTATAACGGGGACGTCCGCTGGAATTTCGAGGGGGCCAGGTATTCCTGGTTTTTAAAATTAAATGCGAAAGATGTCCGGCTGCATGTTTACGTGCTGGATCCGGTCACAAACAATAAAATTATAATTGATCATACGTCAAATTTAACGGTGAATCAGCTTTGGATGGATAATATTCCCGATATGTTTTTCCAATGGGTTCAATTGTTAAAAATTGAGCTGGATAAAATAGAGATCAAAAACCCGAGAATCTACATCCAGTCCGCCGCTTCGCTGAACCGGAGGCCTTTTCAACCTTATTTGGATCCGAACCTTGACTTCTCAGAGGCAGAATTTTCCATATACCGGCATTCTCCCTGGATCGTCCCTCTAGACAAACACCTGAAACCACAGCGCTGACCATCCCCGATGAAATCAAATTTAATTCTTTATCGCAAATTGAAATACAAACGGAAAGTGATATAATAGGGCGCATGTATACGAAAATTAAGCCCCTTAGTATCACTCTTATAACCGTGGTCTGCGCATTTAACCTGATCTGCGTTCCCCTGGCGGATTCCCAAAGCAGCGATAGTGAATTATTCCTGGTCGCACAAAAGGCCTTTGAGGACGGATTTCATGACGTCGCGATCCGCTACGTGACCCATTTGCTGGAGGAGTTTCCAGAAACACAAAAGCGTATTCAGGCCCGATTGCTTCTCGGCCAATGTTATTTCTTCAAAAGTCAGTATCTTAAAGCCTTTGAAATCTTTAACGACCTTCTCCAATATACCGAATTTAAGGATGAAACTCTCTATTGGCTGGGAGAAACGTACCTGAAAGGAGCCGATTACAAACAGGCGAAGAATCATTACCGCCAACTCATTGAGCTTTTCCCAAACTCAATTTTTACCCCCCAGGCGTATTATTCCATTGGATGGGTAGAATTTGAGGAAAACAAATATATTGAAGCCAGAAGCAGTTTTCAAAAATTAAAGAAAAAATTCCCGGACCACCAACTGACTGAAGATTCTTCATTCAAATTAGGGGAAATTGAATACAACCTGAAAAATTTTGAAAAAACAATCGATACCTTCACCGAATATATTTCTGAAAATCCCCGCTCAACAAAAAAAGCCGAAGCCTTTTTTTATATTGCCGAGTCTTATTATTACCTGAATGATCCCCTGACGGCCGTGACTTATTATGCCAAGACCGCCGAAATCTCATATGATAATAAGCTGATCCTGATGGCCAAAGTCAGTCTCGGATGGAGTTATCTAAAGCTGGAAAAATACAAACTAGCCGCTGAAAATTTTGATTCAGCCATGCACTTCGCTCAAGAGAAGGGAATACTGTCCGATGATGTATACCTCGGACAAGCGACTCTTTTCACCCAAATTAAGGAATATGACCAGGCATTAAAGGCCTATCAGCTCCTGGTTGATACGTTCCCCAACAGCCGCCGGATTACCGAAAGTTACCTGGGCATGGCCAACATTTATTATAATCTTGAAAAATATGAACAAGCTATTGAACATTATAAAAAAATTACCGACCAAAATAAAAACGAAAAATCATTTAACGACATTTTTGAAAAGGCCTATTTCGGCATGGCCTGGTCCTACCTTAAATTGAATGATATCGAGTCTTCGGTCAAGAACTTTGAGGCCATTAAGGAAAAAACCGACAATAAAACGGTGAAAATCAGCGCCTTGACTCAAATTGGCGATGCTTATCAGGATGTCGGAGAACTCGAGAAAGCCATCCAGGTTTACGATCAAATATTAATGGACTACCCGGAAAGCCAGTATGCCGACTATGTTCAGTACCGGCAAGGCATTGCCTTGCTCAAGAAAGACAAAATCGATGCCGCCACTTTATCCTTCCATTCATTGCGATCAAACTTTCCTAACAGCAAATATCTGGCCGACGTTAATTATTACTTGGCTGTTGCTTATTTTAAAAAAAATAACTGGACCCTGGCCAAACATCAGATCCTCGAATTTCTCGAGAACATTACACCCCAAAATGATTTAAATTCCGAGTCATTATACATCCTTGGACTTTCTCAGTTTAACCTCAAAGAATACGAGAATGCGATCGAGACGTTTAAAAAAATCATCAAGAATTATCCTCTTAAAAAAGACATATTACGCACGGCCGAAATCGGCATCGCGAAATCATTTTATGAGAACAAACAGACCGAAGAGGCCATTAAATATTTTAAACAAATCATCGTCAAATACCCCGACTCGGAAGAAACACAGGAATCCCTGATATGGCTTGGGGACCACTTTCTTGAACAAGCACAATACCAAACGGCAATTGATTATTATCAGCAATTTGTGAACTCCTTTCCAGGCAGTAATAGCCTTGCCCTGGTTTATTATGAACTCGGTCAATCCTATACAGCCCTGGAACAATATGAACAGGCTCTTGGCATGTTCAACAAAATTACCGAAAATCACGAAAAAGAAATCTACGTAAAAGCCCGATTAGCCATTGCAGATATATTCTCTCGAGACTTGGATCCAAAAGCCGCGCTTGATACGTATGAGAATGTGATCACATCATCTCCGGAATTCAAACGTGATGCTTATGTCAAGATTGCCGATGTATACCGCACCAATAAGGATTTCAGCAGCGCCATTGCCGCGTTACAACAGGCCATTGCCGCCAAGATGGACCAAAGTCTTTACAAAAACTCGGAAATACAGTTTAAGATTGCGGACACCTATCAGTTGCTTAATCAATCAACGAAGGCCATTGATGAATATATGAAAATACCCTATTTATATCCGGATGATAAAAACTGGGTCGTAAAGGCCTACTTAAGAATCGGACGGATGTTTGAAGATGATGAAAAATGGGAAGAAGCCATCCAGGCCTATCAAAAGGTTGTCGAATTAAAAACAGATGAAATGAAATTTGCCAAGGAACGGCTGGACTGGATCAATCAATTTGTTATTAAATAAATTTTTGAAAAGACCCTAAGGAGGAATGATTATGGGCGGTATCTGGGAAATGAATGCAATATCTTTAATCAAGAAGGGTGGTCCTTTGATGATTCCACTCTTATTATGTTCCATTTTTTCCGTTGGGATTATCATTGAAAAACTCATCTATTTTTCGTTCATTAAAACAAATATCCCCCAACTAAAAAAAGATATTTTTGACCAAATTAAAAACAATAAAATTAAAGAGGCGGTCGAAACGTGTGAACGATCCCGTGCCCCGGTGGCCAAGATTCTCAAGGCCGGTATCGTTAAATTCGGTTCTTCCCGGGTTGATATTAAAGAAAGCATGGAAGATGCCAGCCTTTTTGAAATTCCAAAATTGGAAAGCCGTCTGGGAGCACTCGCAACGATCGCGCAAATCAGTCCGCTTTTGGGTTTATTAGGCACTGTTACCGGAATGACAAAAAGTTTTTATACAATCCAAGTCCGCGCCGCGTCACTCAATCCGGTCACCCCCGGCGATTTGGCCGGAAGCATCGGTGAGGCCCTGATTACAACCGTTGCGGGATTGATGGTGGCCATCCCCGTCTATGTGGCTTATAATTATTTTGTCAATCGCGTGAATCATATAACCCTGTCGATGGAACGCGGGGCAACTGAACTTGTCAATTTCATGACTCAACTCACAGATACAAGAGTTTAAGAGGAGCCCTGATGCGTTTTAAACAGCATTTAAAATTACAACAAAGTCTGCACCTTGACATGGCCCCGCTAATTGATATTATCTTTCAACTGCTGATATTCTTTCTATTGTCGTCATCTTTTACTTTCCAATCCGGTATCAATGTCAAACTCCCCAAAGCAGTGACAAGTGATGTCATCAAAGAAGAAAACATGATCATCACGATTACCAGTGAGAACGTGACCTATTTAAACGATAAAGTCATCACCCAAAAAGAACTTGAAACGATACTAAAAAAGCCCAACATTAAGGATCTTCCGATTTTGATAAAAGCCGACCGGAGGGCCTCTTTCGGAAGAATAATTGATATCTGGGACTTATGCCGGAATAATGGCATTGAACGGGTGAATATCGCCACCAACCAAGAGAATTAAAATGCCATTAAGCAGCAAAGTTAATCATAGCACTGCAAAGGCAATTATTTATTCGGCCTTACTGCATTTCATTATTCTCAATCTGTTTATTTTGGTTGTTCCCACCAATAAAGAACCTCAAAAACCCGTACTTGTTTTTTTTGGGGCGCTATTTCAGAATACCGACCTGATGGATATCTCCTCAAAGGCGGATGATCATTCGTCCGGTTTGCCTGCACCGGTCCCCAATTACATGTCTGCATCTTCGGCCCCGTACGATGACCGGGCTGTACCCAAACCGATCTACTTGGAGGTCGTTCAACCCAAACCGAAAATAACACCGAAGATATTCGATAACCCGGAAAATTCTAAAAATAGCGCAAACATGGCTGTTGTTGAAGAACTGCATCTACCCGCAGTTCCCGCCTACAAACCACTCAGATTTCAGACAAAATGATATGATTGAGGTATATTTCAATTGGGCTGCAGCGATTTACTTATCTTCGGTGTTGTTCCTTGTTTTAATCCGCTGGATATTTTATAATTGTCATGAAGAACCGTTGTTTCAGAAATCAGAACAATTGCTTCAATGTACGTTCTGTGGTCATATCTTTTTTAACTATCAGGAATCTGAAATTTTATCCTGTCCATTATGTAAAAGTTACATAGAGTCAAGGAAGAAAAAAAGCGGTACGGCAGGCAATACCAATGAAAACAAAAATATTGCATCCAGTCAAGAATGAAAAAGGGGTGGTCCTGATCACCGTGGTCGTTGTGGTCATCATGATCCTGATGCTGGTTGTGGCCTTAACGCGGATGAGCGTCAGCCAGACCTTACTGGCCGAAGATGAGTACAAACGACTCCAGAACCAACTCCTCGCCGAATCAACTCTGGCGCTGATTCATGCCGATCAGCAAACCGCCATTCCAAAGACCACCGATTCCTTTTCACTGACCCTGAACAATATATCCCATACCGTCAATTATACCGTTTCAAGCGGCGGCCTGATGGGATCCAGCCTCGTCCAAATCGATATAACATATTAAGTTTATTAATATTAAGTCCATTTAATTGACAATTCAATTGACAAGGTAAATCTATTATAGTGTAATGAAGTTTAGATAAATTCTTTGTATGAAATAGTGTTTCCCGTGAGAAAGTAAAAAAGTCTCCTGAAAAATTGTAGGGTATATCTCAAACATTCGTATAATATTCAACCTATGTGCTTCCAGGATTTTTTATGAAAAAATTGCTTGATGTAGACGACCTTGCCAAATATTTAAAATTACAAAAACAAACCATCTATAACTGGTTAAACCAAAAAAAAATCTCCGGAATGAAAATAGGAGGCGTCTGGCGGTTTGATAAACAGGAAATAGATAAATGGTTAAAATCAAAATCAAGGAATACCCGTTAGATATAATTTTATTGTCATTCAGTCGAATTGATTAGCGAATCTCTATGAGCACAAACAAACAAGTCGGACTTTATTGGGGGGATACACGCATATTATGCGTTGATGTCCTTTCCCCCGAATCCACCAGGATTCTTTCGGTCCCCATGCGGGTCAACAGTCAGACATTTCAGGAAGAAAAATCTTCACCCAACCTGAAACTCGCCTCCCAAGAACTCCAGAGCTTTCTAAAAAACAATCGGATTAATGCTGATTCGTTTAACCTTGCCTTACCGACAAAAGATATTATTTTCCGTTCTTTTGTTATTCCCTGGATGCCGGCGAATGAAATAAAAGGTGTCGTTGATTTTGAAGCAAGCAAATATATTCCATTTAGCCTGGAAGAGTTGAAATACGCCTACCACGCGCTCCCTACGAACGACGGCAACGTCAAACGCCTTCGGATCATTTTTGTGGCGATCAGGAACGACACCCTGGAGGTTTATAAACAAATCCTGGATGATGCCTCACTCAACATCAAATCCATTGAACCGGCCCAGATTTCGCTTATCCGGACATTAACGGCCAACAACGCATTACCGGAGAATGATGTATGCGCGATCGTCGAACAGGAAATTGACAGCGGGAAAATTACGATTGTTCATAAGAAAGTGCCGTTATTCGTGCGAGAATTCCAGATTCGTAACCCTTCGGTCAATATGAACCAAATGCAGGCGGAAACAAATAAACTAACAAAGTTTATAAACGAAATCAAAATCTCACTGGATTATTTCGCACGCCAGGACAATGTGCTGGCCGCTAACCAAATCATACTGATTACCAACAGTTTGTCCGAAGGTATTTCTGAACAAATCAGTGCGGATCTCAATATCAAAGTAACTGCTTTTTCATGCAAGCAACTGATCGGAAACCAAAACGCCGGGGATATTAACTACTTATGCGCCTATGGGGCTGCCATATTTGAAAGTGTTAATATGGATGTTGATATTAACTTCTCGGCTCAAAAACTCAAAAAAACAAAAGTAAAAAAGAAGAGTGGTCCGAAAGTCGGAATGAATACCAGGGCACTCATACCGGTGATTCTGGCCTGTATTGCGGTTGTTTCCACCGTTTTCTACCTGACCCAAAAAACAATTGATCAATCGCAATCCGAAATTACTCAGTTGGAACAGGATCTCGGCACTTATATTGACACCGAAGTGGAAACCATTGATTTACAAAACGCCAAGATGACCAAGAAACAAAAAAACTATGAAAAAATCCGGATCAGCAGTACCATTTCAGACTTCTTAATCCAAATTCCGGATTTATTGCCGAAAGGGACCTGGCTTGATGACTTTCAAATCAGTTATAAAGACAGCGGCTCGTTAGACGAACCTGTTCTCACATTAAACGGTTATGTCTATCATGAAAACGCCAACGAACAATTCCGTCTGGTTTACCGGTTTCAAAAAAATCTCAAGGAGAATGAAAAATTGGCCGGTCTGTTTTCCACGATTGACATATTAACAACCGAATCGCGTCGTCTTGAGGATTATGACGTAACCTATTTCAAAATAAAATGCAAGTAAGCCTATGAACGTCAAAGAAATCATTGATAAACTCCAGAATGTCGATGTTAGAGACCTGAAAAATATTGATTTTACCCAGATTCAGGAAAACATCAAAAGCAAGCCCGATATTTTAATCATAATTGCATTGCTGGCCGTCAGTTTGTCTGCAACAATGTATTTCTATGTTAATTTCACAAAAAAAACCAAGGACATGGAACAAAAATCAGTAAAATACAAAGAACAACTGGGGTCGGCGGAACAGAATAAAACTCTCAAGGAAAAATATGATAAATTCATGGCCGAATTTCCTGAAAAAATCGTTATTGATGACCTGATTGATAAGGTTTCCGTGTTCGCCATTAATCATAACATTAAAATAATTTCCTTTTCACCGGCACAGGAAAACACAGATGAATATACTAAAATTGACAGGATCAACATAAACATTTCCGCTGAAAATTATTCCGATCTGATCAATTTCATGAAAAATATTGAACAAACGCCGTACGCGATCCGGGTAGAAACATGGCAGGGAAAGCTGGATAGTGCGACATCCCATACAGCCGCAGGGCAAAGGTCGCGGCGCACGATTGAGCCTGAGGTCACGGCGGAAACAAAATCAACCATCGCGGTTACGATTGAAATCGCCGCTATTTCTTTAATCGAATAAAAAATATGCTGATCATCCGATTGCTCATCTTAACAGTCGCCTTAATAGTGATACCCGGGACCTATGCGTTATCCCTGGATGAACCGGCCGTTATAACCAGAAATCCGTTTACTCCTCAATTACCTAAAAAAGTAAAAATTGTTGAGGAGAAACCAAAACCGGGTTCGGATAACTCTGATAAGAATTTATCTGATAAACCCAAGCCAGACAATCAGAAAATTCAAACACAAACACCAGTCACGGCGGACCTGAAAGCCCCTGAACTTCCTCAACCCAAATTTACCATAACAGGGATCCTCTGGAATTCGGACAGACCGCAGGCCATTATTAACGGCCAGGTTGTTGACATAGGCGATATTGTTCAAGAATTTAAAATTGAATCCATTGACCCAACCGGCATCGAAGTATCATTTAAAGGCGTAAAAATGACCGTCAAGCCTTAAAGGAGTTTTTATGAAACCAAAACCTATTTTCCTGAGTATTATTGCCTTAGTGATGATTATCGTTGATCCCCATGACCTGTATGCCGGTCAATATTATTCGGAAGTTGACCAGTACCTTTACCCTCAGCGTCAAAAGACGATTTCCATGGATTTAAAAGGCGCCAATCTGAATGATGTATTAAAAATGTTCTCCCAGCAATCAGGCATGAACTTTATAGCATCCTCGGAGGTTTCCAGCCAGACGGTCAATCTTTACCTTGACCGCGTCCCGGTTGAAGAGGCCCTGGAAAGGATCTTGGCCGCGAATAATCTGACCTATGAATTGCAGACCGGCGGAAACATTTTCCTGGTTAAAAAATTAACGCGCCCGAATGTTGAACTCATCTCACGGGTATACCCGTTAAAACATGCGACAATCCCTTCATCCAAGATAAATTCAACTTTATCCGACTTTGAATCAGCCGGAAAATCCGCCGCGGTTGGAAATGATCGTGAAGGAATCGTGAGTGCGATTAAGGCTGTGCTTTCCGATAACGGACGTGTTATTGAATACGCCCGGACAAACAGCCTGGTGATTACGGATATTCCGACCCAGTTTGACCTTATCGAAAGAACCATAAAACGCCTGGATATCCGTGTACCGCAAATTTTGATCGAAGTTGAAATGCTGGATATTTCCAAAGACACTTCGGAACTGCTGGGGGCCAAGTGGGGAGATTCACCTTTGGCTTTTACCGGCGGATCAAAGCGTGGACTTGCTCCTTTTGATTTCGACAACATCATCGAAGATAATGTCCAGCAGTCAAACCGTATAGCCGGTGCCGCGACAGAATTTCTGGAAGATCAAGATTTGGGTGAGAAAGACTCTCGATATACGGCCAGTAATGTTTCCTTTGAAGGGTTGACATTTATATTACAATTCTTAAGGACCCAAACCGATACACGCAGCCTGGCAAGGCCCAGGATCCTGACCCTAAACAACGAGACGGCCGAAATCCGTATCAGTACGGACGAGGCTATTGGTCTGGAAAGCAGCGTGACGGGAGCCGACGCCGGAACACAGGCGACAACCGAAGCTGAACGCGCGAACACCGGGGTCATCCTGACCGTCACACCGCAGGCCAATCTCGTCACCGGAGAAATTGTCATGGCCATTGAACCAAAGGTTATCCAGGCATCTTCGGCGACTGGATTTGTCGGAGCCGAAAATTTCCAGAATACCGAAGAGCGGGGAAGCAAATCGATTTTGAGGGTTACGGATGGGGATACCATTATACTCGGCGGACTTTTACGCTCTGAAGTTAACGACATCCGTCAACAGGTCCCGATCATGAGTAAAATCCCGGTTCTCGGGGCAGCTTTTCGCCATAAAAACAAATCCGAAGAAGAACGCGAATTAATCATTTTTATAACACCCCAGATTCTTGAAGAAAACTTTACAAATGAATTCAGTTCCCAAAAACCAAAAAACATCATTCGGGAGCGCGAGAATAACATATCCTACCGTGAACAAAACGTTGACCGGGAGCTTACATACATTGAGGGAAAATATTAGTTATGATGCGATTAAAGTTAGGTGAAATCCTAGTCGAACAAGGCTTTATTACCGCAGAACAATTAAAAAAGGCCATTGAAGTCCAGAAACAGGAAAAAGGCCGAATCGGTGAAGTGCTGGTCAAATTGGGCATTATCACCGAAGAAGATATGACCAATGCGTTGGGAAGCCAGCTGGGAATACCGTTTTATTCATCGGATGACCCTGAACTGCTTAAACCAAAACAAGACCAGGACCTGGAAAGGCTGATCCCCGCGGATTTTGCCAAAAAAAATTCAGTCTTACCGCTGTCAAGAACTCTTAATTCATTAACCTGTGCGGTTTCCGACCCGCTTGACCTGTTAATGATGGATAACCTGCGCCGGATCAGCGGCTGTGACATCAATCTGGTTTTGGCCACACAGACGACCCTCCAGAAAGCAATCAACACATTTTATTTCAGCGGAGGCCGGGGAGATTCAAAAACATCCCTTCTGGGGGCAGCCGTTGAAAGTTCCTTTGACACAGACGATGAGGATTTTATTGCATCGACCCGAAGTGAGTCCGCTTCCGCCGATTTGAGTATTGATAAATTGATGGAAAAAGCTTCCGAAGCCCCGGTCATCAAACTGGTCGACCTGATCATCCGGCAGGCTATTGATGAGCGCGCCAGTGATATCCACATTGAACCTTTTGACAATACACTGCACCTTCGTTACCGGATTGACGGCAGTCTGATTGAAATCCCGCCGCCGTCACCGCATCTGCATTTACCGATCGTATCGCGGATTAAAATATTATCAAAACTGGATATCGCTGAAAAAAGACTTCCCCAGGACGGGGCCTTATCCGCTAAACTCGAAAACCGTAAAGTTGATATCCGTGTGTCCACCGTGCCAACGGTCTGGGGTGAAAAAGTGGTCATGCGTATTCTGGACAAGGATGCGGTTCCGCTCAGTTTGACCAATTTAGGATTTTCCCCGAAACAAGTCGAGCAGTTAAAGAAAGCCCTGGATTCCCCTTATGGAATGTTCTTTGTAACCGGACCGACCGGAAGCGGTAAATCAACGTCACTGTATGCGGCTGTTAATGAAACGGTTGACCCACGAAAAAATATTATGACCGCTGAAGACCCGGTTGAATACCGGCTGGAAGGGATCAACCAAGTTTCCGTCCGGACTGAAATAGGCCTTACATTTGCCGTCGCCTTAAAGGCCTTTCTCCGGCAAGACCCTGACATTATCATGGTGGGAGAAACGCGCGATCTGGAAACAGCCTCCATTTGTGTCCGCGCGGCTTTAACCGGTCACTTGGTTCTAAGCACGCTTCACACCAACGATGCTGCCTCTGCGATCACGCGTCTGGTGGATATCGGCGTTCCTAATTACCTCATAACGCCTTCACTGATACTAATCTTGGCGCAAAGATTGGCTAAAAAATTATGCCCCAAATGTAAAGAACCGTACGAACCAGCACCTGAACAACATGGAGGATGTGAGTTTAAAAGCGATTTAATCTATAAAGCCAAAGGCTGTAGCGTCTGTAACAATATGGGTTATAAAGGCCGTACCGTTGTTGGAGAAGTCCTGGAAGTCGATGATGCGATCCGGTTGATCATCGGAAAAAATGCCAGCCATCAGGAATTAAAAGACTGCGCCCGAAAGAATGGCATGTTAACGCTGTTTGAATCAGGATTAAAACTGGTTGAACAGGGAATTACAAGCTATGAAGAAGTCTGCCGCGTCAGTATTGAATAACAACCCGGAAGATTATATTTATGCCAAAATTTTCATATACGATCCGCGATCAGAATGGAAAAACCTACAAAAGTGTTATCGAAGGGTTCGACCGCAATTCTGTCGTCACTCATCTGCAAAAGCAAAACTACTTTGTCGTAAACGTCGTTGAAATCAAAACAGGCGCTTCAGGCAAATCTGCGCTAAAGAAAAAAAAGAAAACCTTTACCCACAAAAAAGTCAAGCTACACGATCTGCTGGCATTTTCACGGCAGTTAGGGACCATGCTTGAAGCCGGGGTTACTTTAATCCGCAGCCTTGATGTCATCCTCAGCCAAGTCCAAAGCCAGCGATTCAATGAAGCTTTGAAACAGATTCGAAATGATGTGGAAAAAGGTGAGTCCCTAAGCTCAAGCCTGGCCAAACATCCGCAAATTTTTAATCCGTTTTGGATCAGTTTGATTGAAGTCGGTGAGGCCTCCGGGACAATACCAACCGTATTGGCCAAGCTTAACTTTTATCTTGAACAGCAGGCCAGGTTCAAAGCGACCATTATCAGCGGGATCATCTATCCAGCCATTCTTTTTGGTGTTTCCATTGGGGCCGTTGTCTTCTTTGCGTTAGTCGTCGGCCCAAAATTTGAAAGCATCTTTACTCAAATGGGGGCTGAACTCCCGCTCATCACCAAAGTCCTTCTGGGTATTTTTAAATTCATCAAGCAAAAATTTTTCATGTTAATTCTGGGAATAATCGGCAGTGTTTATTTGTTTCGGAAATATATTAAGACACATGCCGGTAGAATGCAGTTTGAAAAATTCTTATTCCGGCTTCCGACGTTCGGCGAAATCTTCAAACTGATTATTGTGGAACGTTTCACGTCCCAGATGTCAATCTTAATCGATGCCGGAGTGCCCATTTTATATGCTTTGGATATTACAGAAAGACTGGTTGATAACGCGACCTGCGCCATTATTGTATCAAATATAAAAGAAGGCGTAAAAGGGGGCGAGCTCCTCGTTGCCCCAATGGAACGCAGTGAGTTCTTCCCGCCGATGGCCGTCCAAATGATTATGGTCGGAGAGGAGACCGGCGAACTCAGCAAAATGCTTAAACACGTTTCACATTTTTACCAGGACACGGTGGAAACATTTATGGCCCGTTTTGCGACTATCGTTGAACCATTTATGTTGATATTCATGGGCGGCATCATCGGGACTATTGTTCTTGCCATGTTCCTGCCGATGTTTAATCTATCTCAATTGGGGGGAGGTGGGGGCGGCGGATAATATTAAAGGTCTCTTTCAAAAAAATGTTTTTTTTCTTTCATTTCACACAAATTTACTATAAATTAGAGATAAATAAAGGGTTAGGTTATATTCAAAGCCAAAAGAATACCTTTGACGAAAGCGTTTCCGTGATTTGACAACGTAATTCTAATATGTTATACCTTCTGTAGAAACACACAAAAGAGGTTATTGCCAAAGGTAAACTATTCGTAAGGATAGGGCACAAAGCCAAGGGCCCACAAGAATTTTGGGCAGCCTAGCTACCAGTAACATCAAGGAGCCTGTTCTACGGATATATGTAGAATAGGTTTTTTTTTGGCATATTCAGAATCCGAATAAGATTCTGTTTGATTCTGAAATCAGCGATATATAGCGGATGCAGAGATAACCTGACGAAACAAACATCGGTAAGAAATTAAGGAGTAATAAAATGAATATTAGAAACAAAAGCGGTTTTACGTTACTGGAAATTATTATCGTTATTATCATTGTCGGGGTTCTGGCATCCTTGGCCCTGCCGCGCTTCTTCTCTACTGTAGAGTTTGCGCGTTCAACCGAGGCGTTAAACTCCCTGGGGGTCTTGCGCAAATCAATCCTCCGTTGCGGGATGATGAATGACAACGTGGTTGGTTGCGATGCCTTCGCCGACATTGACATTGACAATCCGGGAGCTGAACCAGGCGCCCACTTCTCATATGCCTGGGTCATTACCGGTGCAAACGCCTTTACAATGACAGCAACAAGAAACACAGTTGATGGTGGTACAGCTGGTGATACCATTGTCCTGTCAGATGGTGCAGGTGGGACCACCCGTACGGGGACAACTGCATTTGCATCAATTAAATAACCACGTCTTGATTGAATCAAGCGATACAATAACACCGGAGCTTTGTTAATCAAGGCTTCGGTGTTGTTGTTTAGAGTAAAATATTTATGGAGCATCTTAAAAATAATAACGGATTTACAATTGTTGAAACGATCGTTGTCGTTATCATCGTGGGCGTGTTGGCGGCTTTAACGATCCCCAATTACACCTTCATTTTCGAGAAAACAAAATCGGCCGAAGGTTTACAAATTCTGGAATCAATCCGTAAAGCCCAGTGGGGTTACTATTATGAACACGGAAATATCTTTACAGGCGATTTGGATGACCTGGATATCAGCATACCAACCCCGGAACATTTTGACCCGATTTCCGATGCGACGATTCTGGCGGCCGCAAGTCCGTCAGATGATGTGGCAACGATCACCCGGGTAAACGGATTATACACACTAAACATTACGGCCGACGGCGACATCACGTGTTCCGCTGCCGGTGACACCTGTTCAAAAATAGGCTTTTAAAATGACTATCAAAAATACGAGAGGCTTTACAATTATTGAATTATTGGTTGTCGTCACTTTGGTAGGATTGATCGCGGCTTTTACGATTCCGGATTACTCCAAATCAATCAATAAGTCACACGAACGGGATCTGGTGATGCAATTAACAACCCTGCATGGGGCGAGTCTCATCTACCAGGCCCAAAGAGGGAGTTTCTGGACGGCAACCAATGAAACAAATATTGCCACGATCAATTCGAACATGAATATCAATTTGATGTCGATCGATGGAACGTCTTTTAATTATAATAGTGACGGGTCCACATTTACTTTTGACGGTTCCTGGGGAGGTTTTACCGTCAGAGTCACACAAGCTCCGCTAACAGCGACAAATCCAAGTTGTCTGGCGGGAACCTGCCCCAGTTTATAGGAGAGTTGACCATGCTTAAACTAAACAGCAACGCTGGTCTGGTTTCGATGGTGGAAGTAATCGTGACTGCCGCCATTTTCTCCATGGCTTTTTTAGGTGTCTATATGTCAATGACAACGATGCACGCCAAAGGAACCGTATCGACAGAAAAATTGAAGGCCGCTTATGCGGCGAAGGGCTTGTTGGATGACCTGCGCCAACAGGTAAGAGCTGATACCTGGAACACCGGGAATCTTGTGCCGGGCACATATAATACAACGGTCAACGGTTATGCCGTGAGTTATACCGTATCGGATGTGTCCGGACTCGGTTTACGCCAAGTTGACTTATCGATTACTTACTAATGAAAATTCATCAATCACATGGTTTATCTTTAACGGAACTATTAATCGCTTCTGCCATCATCGGGATCATTATGACCGGGATCGCCGTATTTACCATTTCAGTCAGACAGATGCAGGTCAGCAGTCAAACCACCATGTATACAAATATGAAATTAGCCGCCCTCATGAAAGCCATCCGGACGGATGCGGAACTCATGATCGGAGACCCGGTCAATACAGGCATTCAAAGCAATGTGGCGGGTTCCACACGCTCGATTTGTTTCCGCCAGGATTTAACCAATACCCCGGACAATTATTCTGATGACACCTGGGTCTGCTGGTACCACCATAATTCATCTCCGGGGATACGCCGGTGTTTCAATATCAATCCGGCCAACGTCCCGCCGACATCGACCGCGATGTGCAGTTCTGCGGCAGAGACGAGGGATTATTTCGAACTGGCCGATATTAATTTCTTTTCTTTCGTGACGGATCCGGACGGGCGTTTTAAATATCTCACTCTAAGTTTGACCGCCCATGATACAAATAAACCGTATGACGCCTTAAAGAACCCTAACATCAGCCTGGTCACTCATATTAGCCCTCACATGATGGCCCGATAAAATTATGCACAGTTTTTATACCCCGCAATTATCTGAAAAATCCCAAACAATTATCCTGGATGATCCGGATGAAATTCATCATCTTAAAGACGTGCTTCGCTTAAAAGCAGGACAAGCCATTCAATTGTTCAACGGCAGAAGCCACAAGGCCGAAGGAGTTATTTCGGATATGGCATCCACTCAAATCAGTATCCGGGTGGACAAAATTACAGAAGAGCGCCCGGCATTGCCGCTGCTGATCCTCGCCTGCGCTGTCCCTAAAAAGGGAAAATTTGAAACAATCATCGAGAAAACGACCGAGTTGGGCGTGGATGAAATCATCCCCTTACGGACGAAAAATACCGAGGTTATTTTCAAATCCGAAAAACTCATTCTGAAGACACAGCGGTTTCAGAAAATTGCGTTAAACGCAGCCAAACAGTCAAAACGTTCGACCATCCCGATCATCCACCCGATGACCGATTTTGAACGCGCCGTCCCCATGCTGCTGAAACGTTCGGTCGTCATTATTCCAAGCCTGACGGACAATCGAACAAAAATAATCCCGGCACTCGAGAATCTAAACTCACCCGCGGCCGTATCGTGCCTGATCGGGCCGGAAGGGGATTTCACTCCCCAGGAGTATGCCCTGGCTCACACATCCGGATGTCTGCCGGTCAGCTTGGGTCAGACGATCCTTAAAGTTGAAACGGCGGCGATCACCTCTGTTGCCATAACCAGACTATTTTTTAACGGCTGATGTGATCCAGGATCAGACTCGCCATTTCATGCTGAAAGGGGCTGTTTGAAATCTTAAAGGAATAAGCCATTTGTTTCAGGGCCGCTCCTTTAAAACCCAGCTCATACAGGGTGATTGCGGTGGACACCGGTTCCATATAAATATACTTAATCGGATGTCTTGGAGGGGAAGAAAGTGTCTGCGAAATAGTTTGTTTGTAGACCGGGATATTGACCTCTTCTGATAAAAGAGACTGCACATACTCGTCAGAATTCTTACTCTTTTTAATAAACAGAACTTGATCGCCTTTGACCAAAATTAAACTCCATTCCGGATTAGTCAAAAAGAAACTGATTGCCTTACGGTTGACTTCTTTGTTCGCATCCAGCAGGACAGCCCTAAAATCATTAAACACGTCAACCTGATTCCAGTATCTTGACGGATCATGTAAAATGAGGGTATAAAGCTTAAAATTATTCAGATTGATCTGCCGGGTATCACTAAACGGACGTACCCCCGGATAATTATGCCACAAAATATACCCGCCGTATGAATCGTCATTAAATACCGCCCCCTGAATATTAAGACGTTTGAGTCTTTCGAGCAGCGGTTTCGGGGAGGTGTAATCCTCAGATAATCGGAACGGCAGATAAATCCGGCCATCGACAAATATTCTCTTTTGCCATTCTGAATGAACCATCAAGCCCAGACAGACACATAAACAAATAAGAAAAATTACTTTGGCCTTACGGATAAAAGCAAATTGTTCAACCTTAATATACTGAAAACTTTCACTAAAGGTATAAAAAACCACTAAGGCAAAAAACAGCCCCGCCCTTTGCCCATATAGAAACATAAAAAAACTGAAAAGGATCAAGATCAAATTGCGGAATCGTTGGATACGGTCCATATAAATGGTATACCCGCCGATAATCAGGACGGCCCAAAACCAATAATAATCCGATAATAAAAGATTGGGGGGCTGCAACTCGGAAATCGTTGTTTTCAGGTGACTAAAATTCAAATAGTCATCAAACAACAAAGTCCGGATTGGGTGAAGCGCCCCATTTATGCCGTAAGGATTAAATAGAAACATGATCAAAAAAACAACAAGGGCAAGACCATACCCGGCCAATAATTTCCGGATTTGTTCGTGTTCGGAGGTTTTGTTCCCGCGGGATTTAACCAGTTCAACCCCCGATGTAAATAAAAAAATCCCGATCAGGCTCAACCCGTACATAAAATAGCCTAAATGGGCATTAACCCAGATCGGTCCGGTGATAAAAACAGGAAACAAAGAACTTGCCCGTTTAGTCAAAGCAAAAGAAAAAAGGGCATTAAGAAACACTTGTATAAAAATAAAGTTAAAGACAAACGGACGTAAGTGCGGCCTGTTGTAAAGAGCCAGGATCAAAATAAACGTCAAAAAGATTATTCCCGATGCAGGAATCTTTTTTGAAATGTTCCGGATAAAAATCCACAGAACCAGGCCAAATAAGAAAAGACGGAAAACCTGTAATCCTACCAGCCCGAAAACTTGATAAACACCATAATAGATGAGGCTGCCCAGCCATTGCGTCAGGACCCAGACCGACTTTTCACCGGAAAAAGGAAAGGGGTCAATAACAGGTACCGTGCCATTCAAAAAGATATATTCACCGATTTTTAAATGCCACCAGATATCTCCCGTTTCGACCGGCTTGAAAAATAAGATGACAAAAAGGGCGCTGAGAAAAACCCAGGTTATCTTCTCGACAATCGCAGTTAAAGTAGCGGGTTTATTTTTCATTTTACCAAGTATATCAGCATATAACCTTAGGGTAAATATTAAATCTATTATTTATAATATTAGTTTTATAAAGCCGTCCATTTCTTAAATAACAACTGTAAACATTTAATACATATCGGGTTATGGTGTTCTCGTTCGGGCAAATGAATTGACAATAAAGATACTCTCATGTATAATTCCCTTCTCGAAACCCCTTGTCGATATCAATCATTATTAGGGAGGAACACCATGGCTGAACAAAAGAAAACAGCTGACACGGAAAACAGAAAAAAAGCGCTCGATTTGGCTTTATCACAGATCGAAAAACAATTTGGTCAGGGATCGATCATGAAATTGAACGGAGAGACGATCAAAGATATTGAAGTCATCCCGACCGGTTCCATGCGACTGGACATCGCTTTAGGGGTTGGCGGATTGCCCAGGGGCAGAGTGGTTGAAATCTACGGACCTGAATCATCCGGAAAAACGACACTGACATTAAGCGTGATCAAACAGGTTCAGCTGCTGGGCGGTGTCGCCGCTTTTATTGACGCCGAACACGCGTTTGACGCCTCTTATGCGAAAAAAATCGGAGTCAAACTTGATGATCTATTAATTTCACAGCCGGATACAGGGGAACAGGCGCTTGAGATCGCCGAGACATTAACCCGCTCCAATGCCGTTGACTTGATTGTCATTGACTCTGTTGCCGCATTGACCCCGCGGGCCGAGATTGAGGGCGAGATGGGCGATTCCCATATGGGCCTTCAAGCCCGTCTGATGTCCCAGGCCTTGAGAAAACTGACCGCGGTGATCAACAAGTCACATACGTGCATCATCTTTATTAACCAGATCCGCATGAAAATCGGCGTCATGTTCGGTTCACCGGAAACGACGACCGGCGGTAAGGCCTTGAAATTTTATTCCTCCGTCAGGATTGATTTGCGAAGGATTGAATCCCTGAAACAGGGCGATGAGATAATCGGAAACCGCGTACGCGCAAAGATTGTCAAGAATAAGGTGGCGGCGCCGTTTAAAGAAGCTGAATTTGAAATACATTTTGAGGAAGGCATTTCAAAAACAGCCGACATACTGGAACTGGCCGTCGCCAGGGAAATTATCCAGAAGTCCGGGGCCTGGTTTTCGTATGACAATGAAAAAATCGGACAGGGAAAAGAAAACACACGCAAATTCCTGAACGATAATATTAAAATGCTGGATAAAATAGAAAAACAAATTCTGTCAAAGAACAAAGAAAAAGTCGTTTAACGGACGTTTGGAAAAAATATCTGACAAACAGAAATCAATAATCAAAGCCAAAGAGTACGTGTTTCGTTTGTTGAATTTCCGGCTGCGCAGCGAACATGAAATCCGGGAAAAGTTACTGCAGAAGAACTTCTCTCCGGAAGATATTGACCGGACGATCAAATATTTTAAAGAATTTGATTTAATTAATGACCGCCAATTCGCGAAGAAGTGGATTTCCTCACGCCAGTCAAAGCCATACGGCCAAAATCGTATCCGTTTTGAACTTAAGCAAAAAGGCATCAAGGAAGATGTAATCGAAGAGGAATTGTTTCACGGGTTCCTGAATTTCTCCGAAGAAACGCTTGTTTGCCAATTGGTGGAAAAACAATCCGTCAAATACCGGGGTATTGATCCGGTTAAACGAAAAAAACGAATGTATGATTTTCTAATCCGCCGCGGATACAATAATCATGTAATTATGAAAGTGTTAAACCGTTATGATGACCGTTGATGACATACGCCAGAAATTCTTAAATTTTTTTGTTTCCAAGGGACATACCCTGGTTGAAAGCGATTCGCTTGTCCCCAAAGATGACCCGACCGTCCTTTTTACAACCGCCGGGATGCAGCAGTTTAAAAGGCAGTTTCTGGGGAATATCGGCGATTACACCCGGGCCACGACGTCCCAGAAATGCATGCGGACAGATGACCTGGATGAAGTCGGCGTCACCGATTTTCATCACACTTTTTTTGAAATGCTGGGTAATTTCTCCTTTGGCGACTATTTTAAAAAAGAAGCGATTGCCTGGGCCTGGGAATTTCTGACCAAAGAACTGAAGATCGATGAGAACAGATTATGGGTGTCGGTATACCAGGAGGATCGTGAGGCCGAAGAAATCTGGAAAAACGATATCAAAATCAACCCAAAGAAAATCTTCAAACTCGGCGGTAAGAGTAATTTCTGGCCTTCGAATGCCAAAGAAAACGGTCCGAACGGGCCCTGCGGACCATGTTCGGAAATATTTTATGATTACGAACCGGATAAGGGGACCTTTCCCGATGATCCGGATGCCGAACGCGGACGCTTTTGTGAGGTCTGGAACCTGGTCTTTACCCAATTCAACCGGAAAGACGGCGGCATCCTGGATCCATTGCCGGGCAAAAATATTGATACCGGGATGGGACTGGAACGGCTCGCGGCGGTCATGCAGGGGAAGAAAAACAACTTTCAAACCGATATTTTCGCCCCAATTTTAAAGGCCATTGATACGCATATTGGGCTGACGGATTCCGCTTCTCATTCACAAAGAAACGATCGTTACGTGATTGCCGACCACATCCGCGCTGTTGTCATTGGGATCAGTGATGGGGTTATCCCGTCAAACAAAGAACGCGGTTCTGTCATCCGGCGTCTGATCACGGAAATGACCGATGTCGCGGTGAGACATACGGGAAAAACGGAGCCTGTTATTTTTAAACTTGTTCCGGCCGTTATCCAAGCGATGAAAAAAGGTTATCCGGAGATTGAATCAAAGACCGGTATGATTTCTGACAATGTGATCAGCGTTGAGAAGGCGTTCCTGAAAGTCCGCGAAGACCGCATCCCTGAATTTGAACGGATTGTCACTGAAAACATTTCTGATGCCGTAAAACTGGGAGAACAGGTCTTCAGCTTCAAGGATACATACGGATTAACTGTTTCGACAATGACCTCCATCATGGCCGCTAAAGGCGTCGATTCAAAAACACTTGAAAAGGCCATGAACGAATATCAAATCCGGATGAAAAGACAACAGGAACAATCCCGGGCTTCCAGTAAAATGACCGGGGATGTCTTTACCGGAACAAATTTACAGCTGGATCTGCCGAAGACGGACTTCCTCGGATACACGCATGCGCAAACGACCAGTTCCATCCTTAAAATATTCATCGGGTCTCAACGCGTCAATACAACCAAGGAAGGAGACCCGATTAAAATCGTTCTGGACAAATCGCCATTTTATGCCGAATCCGGGGGACAGATCGGCGACGCGGGAACCATCACCCTGGGTGATTCACTGATCAGGATTTCCGACACGCAAAAAATTGATGATGTCTTTGTCCACTCGGGAACCGTAGAGCGCGGAAGTTTCAAGACCGACGATGTGGTCACGGCCCTGATTGATGTTGACCGCCGGTTGTCAATTATGCGCAACCACACGGCCACGCATCTTATGCAGTCCGCGTTACGGGAAGTTTTGGGCGAACATATCAAACAACAGGGGTCGCTGGTCGCGGAAGACCGGCTGCGTTTTGACTTTTCACACCCGAAGGCCATTTCGCCGAAAGAAATTTCAGACATCGAAGATATGGTCAATCTTTTTATCCGGGCGTGTGACCAGATTACAACGGAATACCTGCCGATTGAAGAAGCGCGTAACAGCGGGGCCCTGGCCTTTTTTGCGGAAAAATATGGAAAAACCGTACGGGTTGTATCGATCGGCACTTATTCCAAAGAGTTTTGCGGCGGGACACACCTTGGGTCCACCGGCCAAATCGGTCTTTTTAAAATCACACAGGAATCGGCGATTGCCCAGGGGATACGCCGCATTGAAGCCAAGACAGGGATTTCAGCATTAAAACAACTTAACGAGACTGAACAACAACTGAAACAGCTGGCCGATATATTTAAAGTTCCGCCTGAAGAAGTCGCACAAAAAGTAGAAGCCCAGATTCAAAAAATCAAAACGCTCGAGAAAGAATTTGACTCCTTAAAATTTGAATCCCTTAAGACGGTGATCATGGCCGGACTTGAAGAAACAAAAACAGCCCAGGGGATCGGCATTTATAAAAACACGTTTAATAATATCGAGATGGACTTGCTCCGGAAGATTTCAGATTTTGTCCGGCAAAAACTCCCGGAATCCATTATTATTCTGGGAGCAAAATCGGAAGACGGAGCATCCGTTTTAATTTCCAGTTCAGACGAAGCCGTCAAAAAAGGGTTCAAAGCCAATGAACTCATCAAACATGCCGCGGACAAAATAGACGGACGGGGCGGCGGACGGCCGCAACTGGCCCAGGCCGGAGGGAAAAATCCTCACCGGCTGGAGGAAGCAGTGAATTCGATCAATGACATGCTTCTTAAAGGAACTCATTCATGAAAACATTAACTCAAAACGGGCAGGCCCTGCAGCGACTGTATAACCGGAACATGTTTGCCCGCAAAAAACATGTCGAAGAAAAAGTCCGGCGGATCATTGAAGATGTGCGGGTCGAAGGCGATGAAGCTGTCATCCGCTACACCAAACGTTTCGATAAAGCGTTCCTGACGGCTAAAGAATTAAAAGTGGCTGAAGCGGAAATCAGCGGCGCTTACCAGGGCATTACCAGTGATTTTATTTCCAATTTAAAAGTCATTATCAATAATGTATCCGATTTTTATAAAAAACAACGACAGCGTGCGGCCCGCATTACCCATGAAGACGGGATTTTGTTAAAAGAAATCATCCGTCCGCTCGATTCGGTTGGAATCTATATCCCGGCCGGGACCGCTCCGCTTGTTTCGTCCGTTTATATGACGGTGATCCCGGCTAAAATGGCTGGAGTAAAAAACATCATCATGGCGACACCCCCGGATGAAAACGGACGGATCAACCCGCATATACTGGCCGTAGCGAATCTGTTAAAGGTGAATGAAATCTATAAAGTCGGGGGGGCACAGGCCATCGCCTCACTGGCTTTCGGGACAAAGACCGTCCCCAAAGTGGATAAAATCGTCGGCCCGGGAAACATGTACGTGACGGAAGCCAAACGGCAGTTGTTCGGTTATGTCGATATTGATATGCTGGCCGGCCCGACCGAATTGGTCGTCATCGCCAACCGGCACAGCAATCCTGATTACGTGGTGGCCGACCTGGAGGCCCAGGCGGAACACCTTGACGGGCTTTCCATCCTGGTGAGCACCTCGAAACAATTGCTTAGGCAGGTTAAAAAACGGACCACCAAAGGTTACGCGATCTATGCCAAAAACATTGATGAGGCCATTGATATCGCCAATAAAATCGCGCCTGAACATTTGCAGATCCTGACCAATGATCCGGCTTCCGTGGCCAACAGGATCGAACATGCCGGAGCCATATTTTTGGGCCCTTACAGCCCGACGGCATTGGGTGATTACGCCGCCGGTCCAAGTCACGTCTTACCAACTCTGGGTACGGCAAAATTCTTCTCGGGATTATGCCTTTCTGATTTTATGAAGAAAAGCCACGTGATTTCTTACTCCAAACGCGCCCTGGAACGGATGCGGGACGGCATAGAAACAGTGGCAAAACTCGAAGGCCTCCCCAAACATTATGAGTCGGTCAATGCAAGGTTTATTTGAAAGGGATGACCATGAATGAACGAAAAGCAACATTAGAACGAAAAAGTAAAGAAACCGAAATCAAAGCCGAATTGAACATCGATGGAAAAGGGAAGACCAGGATCAAAACACAGATCGGCATCCTTGATCATATGCTTGAACTGTTTGCTTTCCATGGTTTCTTTGATCTTACTTTAAATGTGGAAAAAGCGGACCTTGAAATCGACATCCACCACACCAACGAAGATATCGGCATTGTCCTGGGAAAAGTCTTCCGCAAAGCCCTCGGCGAAATGCAAGGGATCAAACGGTTCGGTGCCGGCTTCTCTCCGATGGAGGCAACTTTGGGGCGGACCGTCATTGATATCAGCGGCCGCAGTTATTTCAAACTTGTTTGTGCGGATTTCACGTCCATTAAAGACCAGGAAAACTATTCCATGAAATATCTCGAACATTTTCTGGAATCGTTCGCCAATGGTTTGGGGGCAACGCTGAACGTAACGATTGAAAATTCAGACGCCGATCTCCACACGAATATAGAAACTGTTTTTAAATCCCTGGGGCAGGCCCTGGACCAGGCAACCGGCATTGATCCCAGACGGGAGGGGGTCGTTCCGTCAACCAAGGGGATTATTGACTGATCTGAGAACAATATGATTGCGGTTATTGATTATGGAATGGGTAATTTACGCAGCGTCCAGAAGGCCATTGAAAAAGTCGGCATGCCGGCGGTGATTACGGATCAGGCGGATGTTATCCTGAACGCTAAAAAGGTTGTTTTACCCGGTGTCGGCGCCATGGCTCCGGCCATGGAACGGCTGACAGAACTTGGACTGGTCGATCCGATTGTACGGACCATCCGGGAAAAGAAGCCTTTTCTGGGAATCTGCCTGGGCTACCAGTTGTTATTTGAACAAAGCGATGAAGGCGGACTGACAAAAGGCCTGGGTTTGTTAAAAGGCGAGGTCAAACGTTTTCAATCCTTAAAAGTCCCTCACATGGGATGGAACCAGCTGATGATCAGGCAAAAAAACTGCCGTTTATTCTCGGACATTGAAAACAGCAGCGAGACCTATTTCTGCCATTCATATTATGTTGTTCCCAAGGACACAACCGTGGTCGCAACAACAACCCAATACGGGATCGAATTTGCCTCGTCCATCAACAGCGAAAATATATACGGGGTACAGTTTCACCCGGAAAAAAGCCAGATAACCGGATTAAAATTATTAGAGAACTTTATCAAAATAAATCTATGATTATATTTCCAGCAATTGATATCCAGGACGGCAAAGTGGTCCGGCTGATCCAGGGGAAGTTTGACCGGGTGACGGAATATTCGCATGACCCGATATCCATCGCCAAACAATGGGAATCACAAGGCGCCGAATGGCTGCATGTGGTTGATCTGGACGGAGCAAAGACCGGACAAATAAAAAACAAAGACATCATTCTGCAAGTCGCCCGCAGTGTGAAAATCCCGGTTCAGATGGGCGGCGGTATACGCACCAAAGAAGATGTCGCCTTTTTGATCGAAGGCGGAATCGCCCGGGTGGTATTGGGAACCAAAGTTATTGAAGACACCACTTTCTTATTGGACATCCTCGGCAACTGGAATGAAAAGATTGCCGTCAGCCTAGACTGTTCGGGCGGGTATGTCGCCCAACAGGGCTGGACAAAGACTTCAAATATAAAAGCGACGGATCTGGCCAAGGAACTTGAATTGCTGGGATTAAAATGTTTGATTTATACGGATATCGCCCGTGACGGTATGTTAAGCGGCCCGAATTACGAAGGCCTCAAGGCTCTCTTGGAGGCCACACGCATTCCAGTCATCGCTTCCGGCGGCATTGCCGACCTGGATGACATTAAACGGCTAAAGAGCCTCGAGTCCAGAGGAGTCATCGGCGCCATTACCGGAAAGGCGATCTACGAGGGAAAACTGGATCTAAAGAAAGCTTTGGCGTTATGTTAAAGAAAAGAATTATCCCCTGCCTGGATGTCAAGGACGGACGTGTCGTTAAGGGGACTAATTTTATCGGATTGCGTGATGCCGGAGATCCGGTTGAGGTCGCCAAGGCCTATGACCTGCAGCGGGCCGATGAAATTGTGTTTCTGGATATTACCGCCAGCTACGAAAAGCGCGGGATCATCATTGACATTGTCAAACGAACGGCCGAACAGGTTTTTATGCCTCTCACTGTTGGAGGCGGGATCAACCGGATGGATGACATAAGGCAGCTGCTGAATGCCGGGGCCGATAAAGTCTCCATGAATACGGCGGCGGTTGAAAACCCGCGACTGGTGGAAGAATCGGCGCAATGTTTCGGCAGCCAGTGTATCGTCGTTGCCATCGATGCAAAAAAATCAGAACAGGGATGGGAAGTTTATACCCACGGAGGACGGACACCCACCGGTAAAGACGCGGTCCAATGGGCCGTTGAGGTCGAAAAACTGGGGGCTGGAGAAATCCTATTGACCAGTATGGATGCCGACGGAACGAAAAACGGATATGATGTCCCTTTAACAAAGTCGGTCTGTGATGCCGTTAATATTCCAGTGATCGCGTCCGGCGGTGCCGGAAAACTTGAACATTTTTTTGACATTTTTGAACAGACAACGGCTGATGCGGCCCTGGCGGCATCCATATTTCATTACAATGAAATACCGATCCAGGATGTAAAAAAATATTTATTAACCAAGAACGTTGCAATCAGGCAATAATATGAACCTACTCTCGCAAGACAAATTTCTTGAACTTTGCCAAAAAGGTAACCTGATCCCGGTTTACAAAGAAATCATGGGTGATTTGGACACGCCGGTTTCAGCGTATTACAAGATCGCCGATAAGTCCAAATATTCGTTTTTACTGGAGTCGGTGGAAGGTGAAGAAAAGATTGCCCGGTTTTCTTTCCTCGCGAAAAACCCGGAACTGGTGATCCAGTGTAAGAATGATAAAATAAAAATTTCCGAGGCCGGCAAAAAGAGTTCATCCATGAAGAAAATGGGTCTGGCCGATACACCTCTTTCCGTCATCCGGGAAATCATGGCCAAATACAAATTCGTTGAGGTGGATGATCTTCCGAGATTTTGCGGGGGGTTAGTGGGGTATCTGAGTTATGATGTTGTCCGGCATTTTGAACGCCTTCCTCAAAAAACCAAAGATGATTTAAACCTGCCGGACGCCTATTTAATGCTGGCCAAGGATTTGATCATCTTTGACCATATTCATCATAAGATAAAGATTATCAGTTGTGTGTCGGTTGACCCGAAAAGCAGCACGGCCCAGAAAATTAAATTATACAAACAGGCCGTTAAAGTGATCGACAGCCTGATCGCCGAACTGGACCAGCCTTTAAAGGCCCCAAAAAATAAAAATGGACGAACAGGGGCAAAATCAGTAGAATTGAAGGTTAAATCGAACTTCACCGAAGGTCATTTTAAGAAAATTGTGACCGAAGCCAAAAAACAGATCCGGGCCGGTGAAATTATTCAAGTCGTTCTTTCACAGCGTTTTGAAGTTGATCTGAAAACAGACCCTTTTCACATTTACCGGGCCCTGCGCGCCGTCAATCCTTCGCCGTACATGTATTGCCTGAGATTTGACGGTATACAGGTTATCGGTTCATCCCCCGAACTGCTCGTCCGGTGTGAAGACGGGATTGTTGAGACCCGTCCGATCGCAGGGACACGTCCGCGCGGCAAGACAGAACAGGAAGATGCGGCCCTGGCCAAAAATCTGTTAGCCGATGAAAAAGAAAAAGCCGAACATATCATGCTGGTTGATTTGGGCCGCAATGACCTTGGCCGGGTCTGCCAGCAGGGAACGGTCCATCTGTCAGAATTCATGTCGGTTGAAAAATATTCCCACGTCATGCATATCGTCAGCAATGTGAAAGGGAAACTAAAAAGCAGCATGGATGATTTTGATGTTCTGCGGGCGGCCTTTCCGGCAGGAACCGTATCCGGCGCGCCCAAGATCAGGGCGATGGAAATTATTGAAGACCTTGAATCCGTCAAACGGGGACCTTATGCCGGATGCATCGGTTATTTCAGTTTCTCAGGGAACCTCGACACTTGTATTACAATCAGGACAATTGTTGTCCATAAAAATAAGGCTTATGTTCAGGCCGGAGCGGGGATTGTCGCTGATTCGAACCCGCAAAAAGAGTACCAGGAAACAGTCAACAAAGCAAAAGCACAAATCATGGCTATTGAATTAGCCCATAAACAAACATAAGGCCGTCCTTCTTAAGGCGGACCTCGTCATTTCCTCACATATATAGGGAATGATGAAAAATAAACGGGAGTAAAACTGATGGAAGTACGTATTCGTTTACAACGAACCGGCAGTCTGGTAAAAAACTGCCTCAATTACCGCGTTGTCGCAATCAACCGCAAACAGGGACGCGACTCGCGCCACCTGGAAATCCTTGGACATTATGATCCGGCCAAAAAACCCGCTGTTTTATCCATAAACCATGAGCAACTGGATAAATGGGTCAAAAAGGGAGCAACCATGTCTGACACCGTGAAATCGCTCGTTAAACTTTCAAAGAAAAAATAATCGTTCATCCAATGATCGAAAGGGTCCTCAATGCCAACTGAACCAACGGGAAATCCTTTATTTTCTACACCTATTATTCCGTATATCATCATCTTTGTGATTTTTTATTTTTTGCTGATCAAGCCGCAAAAAGACAAACAAAAACAGCAGAAAGATATGATCGATAACCTTAAGAAAAATGACCGTGTCGTGACTGTCGCCGGTATCCATGGAACCGTTGCCCTTGTCAAAGATAAAACAGTGATCGTGCGGGTTGATGATAATGTTAAACTGGAAATGGACAAGGAGTCGATTTCCACCGTCTTAAAATAAAGCCAGATCAATAGCCTTGAACGTTAAGGAGCTTTCATGAAAAAATCGTTACGCAACCGGATTCTTGTGATCCTAGGTGTCATTGCCGCTTCCTTTTATTTTTCACTCCCCATTGATAAACACATCAATATGGGGCTTGACTTAAAGGGAGGGATGCATGTCATCCTCCAGGTCGAAACCGAAGAATTAAATAATGATTCCAAAAAGGATGCCGTGCTGCGGTGTATTGAAATCCTTCGAAACAGAATCGACAGTATGGGAGTAGGGGAAACGGTTATCCAGCAAGTCGGGGAAAACGCGATTTTAGTCCAGTTACCCGGCATAACGGACCGCGAGACCGCGAAAAGAATGTTTGGAACCACGGCCAAGCTAGAATTTCGTCTGGTCAGCGATAATCCCGGTCTGATGAAGAAAGCTCTTGAGGGGATGGTCCCCAAAGGTTTTATTCTTAAGTACACCAAAGATGATAACTCCGCCATCCTTCTTGAAGATAACGTTGCGATGAGCGGTGAAACAATTACAGACGCGCAGGTTGATCTTGACCCGGCCCGTCAGTCCTATATCTCATTAACTCTTAACGGTGACGGCGCGAAGCAATTCGGAATCCTGACCAAAGATAATGTCGGCCGCCGACTGGCCATCATTATGGACGGCCAGGTGTTATCCGCCCCCAATATCAATGAACCGATCATGGGCGGAAAGGCGCAGATTACCGGACAATTCAGCTATGAAGAGGCATCAATTCTGGCCTTGTCCCTGCGCTCAGGCGCTTTGCCGGTCAATATGCACATTGAAGAAGAACGGACGATCGGACCATTGCTCGGCCAGGATTCGATCAATTCAGGGATATCAGCCGCTGTCATCGGAGGATTGTTGGTTCTGGCATTTATGCTGGTCCTGTATTTCCAGGCAGGCCTGATTGCCGGCATTGCCTTGTCCGTAAACCTGATCCTTTTGTTCGGGATCATGGGATTTTTAAATGCCATGCTGCCTGCGTCCCAGCTCACGCTGACGCTTCCGGGGATCGCCGGGATTATCTTAACTTTAGGGATGGCCGTTGACGCGAATGTCCTGATCAACGAACGCATCAGGGAAGAAATTAACAACGATCGGCCTTTGCAGTCGGCCATTAACAGCGGATTTGAAAAAGCGCTCACGGCCATTATTGATTCCAACACAACGACCTTAATCGCCGCGTTCATGTTGTTTCAGTTCGGTTCAGGACCGATTAAGGGGTTTGCCGTCACGTTGACCATCGGTATTATCGCCAGTTTGTTTACCGCTCTCTACGTCAGCCGTACATTGTTTGATCTTGGCGTGCAAACCAAGATGATCAAGAAACTTCCCATGCTGCCGATTCTGTCAGGGACCAAGTTTGATTTTATTTCCAAACGATATTTCTGTTACGTATTCTCCTCCATTTTGATGATCGTCAGTGTCGGCGCCTTGATCCAGAAAAAAGATGCGGCCTATGGGATCGATTTTGTGGGCGGCCAGATCCAGGAATACCGTTTTGACAAACCCGTTTCACCGGACAGCATCCGGCAGGCGCTTGCGCCGACTCAATTCTCGGATGCCGTCATCCAGCAATTTGACCAGCATCCTGAAAACATCATGGTCCGTACCGCGGCCTTGGATTCTCCGGACACTACCGAAGCCGGAATTGAAACCCAGATTACCGAAACCCTTAAGAAAAATTTCCCGGAAAACAAAATTGAACTGCTCCGGGTCGAGGCGGTCGGGCCTATTGTTGGAAAAGCCTTGCAGCGGGCCGCGATTTTGGCGATCATTTTCGCCATAGGCGGCATCTTGATTTATGTCGGCTTCCGGTTTAAGCATTTTGATTTCGCCACAGCCGGGGTCATCGCCCTGCTCCATGACGTTTTTGTCACGCTGGGATTACTGGTCATCCTGAACCGGCAGATCGATCTCTTGATCGTTACCGCCCTTTTGACCATCGCCGGTTATTCCATCAATGATACCATCGTCATTTACGACCGGGTCAGGGAAAACCTGGCCAAAAAGGGGAAGGGTTCCCTGGCAGAAATAATAAACCTCAGCGTTAACCAGACCCTCGGACGGACCATCTTAACGACCGCGACGACAATGCTGGTTGTTGTATCTTTATATTTTAACGGAGGGGAAGTCCTCAATACGTTCGCGCTGGCCCTGATGATCGGATTCGTTTCCGGGACGTATTCAACCGTCTTCATTGCATCACCGCTGGTGTTGGCCTGGGAAAGAAAGAAAAAATCATAAATGTCAGGATCTGAAATGGACCGCGTCTTATGTTTAAATCGTTCGAACTTTTTGTCGGCCAAACCATTGACCGGGAGATTATCCTTAATAACCTTGTTGCGTTTAATTATACAAAAGTAAAAAAAACCTCAAGCGAAGGGGAATTTGCCCTTCGCGGCGAGATCCTCGATATATTCCCGGTCAATTTCGACGGGCCGATCCGCATTGATTTTGAAGACGACCTTATAAAAGCGATCGCCAGTTACAATATGGTGTCCGGAAAGTCCATCTGGCAGCATAAGATCGTCATTATCCTGCCGTTTAAAGAACGTAAAAGAGATAATGTTTTTACGTCTGAAATACCGCTCACCAATTTTGTGGATATTGAACAGGGCGACTATGTGGTCCATTCCCAGCACGGCATCGGGAAATACCTGGGGATCAAAACCCTTAACGTTGCCAATATCAGCAAGGAACATTTCGTCATTGAGTATGACGGCGGTGACCGGCTTTTTGTCCCCAAACACGATTTACGGCTGGTCCAGAAATATGTCAGCTTCAATAAAAAACCGCCGCGTTTGTATAAGCTCGGCAGCAAAGAATGGAGTCGGGTCAAGACACAGATCCAAAAAAGGCTCGAACGCCTGGCCGCCGAGCTCCTGCATATCCAGGCTGTCCGGGCCAGCCTGAAGGGCCACGCCTTTCTGAAAGATACGCCCTGGCAGAAAGAATTTGAAGAGGGGTTCCCGTTTGAGGAAACCGCCGACCAGATCAAGGCAAACATAGATGTCCGAAAGGACATGGAGGCATCATCGCCCATGGACCGGCTCTTGTGCGGGGATGTCGGTTACGGTAAAACCGAGGTAGCCCTGCGGGCCGCGTTCAAAGCCGTGATGGATAACAAACAGGTCGGCGTGTTAGTCCCGACAACCATCCTGGCGGAACAGCACTATTATAATTTTTCAACCCGGATGAAAAACTTTCCGGTAAAAATCGGCATGCTCAGCCGTTTTCGCACCAAGGCCGAACAGACCGCTATTATCAAGGATTTAAGCGAAGGCAAAATCGACATCATCATCGGGACTCACCGCTTAATATCAAAAGACATCCGTTTTAAAGATCTCGGCCTGATCATCATTGATGAAGAACAACGGTTCGGCGTCAAGGCCAAAGAACGGCTGAAACATATGCGGCTCTTAGCCGACGTATTGACGTTAACGGCCACACCCATCCCGCGCACGCTTCATATGGCCCTGACCGGCGCGCGGGATATGTCCATTATCTCGACACCTCCGCAAAAAAGGATACCGGTCGCCACGGAAATCGTTGATTTCGATGAAACGGTGATTCAGAAAGCCATCAACCGGGAATTACGGCGCAAAGGCCAGATTTTTTTTCTTCACAATCGCGTTGAAGATATTGATCAAGTTGCTAGAATAATAGAGAAACTTTGCCCGAAAGCCAGGATTGCCACCGGACACGGTCAGATGTCGGCGAAACAGCTTGAAGATATCATGCTGAAATTCCTGGAAGGAGAGATCGATATTCTGGTCTGCACAACGATTATCGGTTCCGGGATCGACATCCCTAACGCGAACACCCTGATCGTAAACCGGGCAGACCATTTCGGATTATCCGAACTTCACCAATTGAGGGGACGGGTCGGCCGCTCAACGGTCAAGGCATATACCTATTTAATTATACCCGCGGGTAAAAATCTGTCTGATGTCGCGAAGACCAGAATTGCGGCCATTAAGAAATTCAGCGGTTTGGGCGCCGGATTTCATATCGCGTTTGAAGACCTGCAAATCCGCGGGGCCGGAAATTTATTAGGGGACGAACAATCCGGATATATCGCCAGTGTGGGGTTTGACTTGTACTGCCGGTTACTGAAAGAATCCGTTGAACAACTAAAAAAGAAAAATGAGGTGTTACATCATGCAACAACACATTAAGATTACAGCTCCGCTGCTCCTGGCCGCCATGCTTCTCTCGGCCGGGTTTACACCCATTTCATTCGCTCTGGAAGACGCAATCCTGGCCATTGTCAACGACGAGTTGATTACGCTCAAAGACCTGAAAAATTATATTCACGGGACTTATGTGGCCCTGGTAACGGAGGGAAAATCGAAAAAAGAAATCGATGCGGTGATGCTTGATCTGGAAATCAACGGCCTGAACAAGCTGATTGAAGACAAACTCCTCCTGAGTAAAGCGAACGAAATGGGATTGGTCGTCCGGGATAAACTGATCACGGACAGGCTCCAGGCCCTTAAGGACCGTTACCCCTCTGAACAAAAATTCACGGAATCTTTAATCAAAAACGGGGGGACTCTCAGCGATGTCAGGGAGAAAATCACCGACCAGTTAAAGATCGCGTTTCTTATTGAAAATGAAATCAAATCCAAGATTTTCGTAAATCCGCAGGAAGTCACCGATTTCTATAACCAGAACATTACGCAGTTCCAGAAAAAAGAAAAGGTCAACGTCAAGTCCATCTATATCCCCTTTGACGGGAATAAAGAAGAGGCCGTCAAAACAGCCAATATCGCCCTGGAACTGATCAAAAACGGGGATGATTTCGATTCGGTCGCCAAAGATTATTCCAAATCCAGCTCTCTGGGAATGGTCGAACGCGGTCAATTATTACCCCAAATCGAAAAAGTAATTTTTCACCTGCCGGAAGGGAAACATTCCGATATCATCGAAATTGACCAAGGCCTATATATCTTTAAAGTCACTGAAAAACAAGAGGCAGAACTGGCCCCGCTGGCCGATGTCAAAGATTTTATCACCGACCGCATCTATAATGAAAAATTCCGGGAACGATTTCTCGTCTGGCTGGAAAAACTCAAAAAAAATGCCTACATCGAAATCAAACACTAAGACCATCGGGATCACGATCGGTGATCCCGGCGGAATCGGTCCGGAAGTGGTCGCCAAGGCTTTAGCGAAACTCAAACGAACCGGATCGGTCCGTTTCATGATTATCGGCGATCAATTCGTCCATGAAAAATACAGCCCCGTAAAGAGACGCGACACGGATTTTTTCGATACAAAATTTCTATCTGCGAAACAATGGAAGACCGGCCGAATCAGTGAAATAAACGCAAAGGCATCCCTGCATTATTTAAAGACCGCCCTGGACTTGATCGATTCACGCGTCATATCGGCCCTGGTAACCGCGCCTGTTTCAAAAGAAGGAATCATTTTGTCCGATCATTCGTTTACCGGGCATACGGAATTTCTGGCACAGCACAGCCGGTGTAAAACCGTCGGAATGATGTTTGTCGGTAAATCCCTGCGGACCGTCATCGTCACGCGCCACATACCCCTGGCCAAAGTCGCCTCGGCCCTCAACGAAAAAATGATCCTGGACACGATCTGCCTGACAGACACCGCCCTGAAAAAACAATTTAATATCAAGACTCCCAAAATTGCCGTCTGCGGGCTGAATCCTCATGCCGGGGAAGGGGGGAAGATGGGAACTGAAGAAATATCGACCATCATTCCCGCCATAAAAAAATGCAGAAAAAAAAGAATAAACGCCGACGGTCCTTTCCCCGCGGACACCCTGTTTAATCCCTCACGGACAAAAGGATATGACTGCATCATCGCCATGTACCATGACCAGGGTTTGATCCCGGTCAAATCCTTATATTTTAATGAGGTCGTCAATCTGACCATCGGTTTACCGTTCATCCGCACATCACCCGCCCACGGGACCGCGTTTGATATTGCCGGAAAAAATAAGGCCGATCCGGCATCGATGATCGAAGCGATCCGGCTGGCGGTTCAGTTATCCAAATGACGAAGCACTCTTCAAGCCAAAAACATGTCCCCAAAAAATCCCTCGGCCAGAATTTCCTGATCGACCAGAGGATCAGAAACAAGATCATAGACGCTTGTCAACTGGAACCGGATGACACCGTCCTTGAAATCGGCCCGGGAAAAGGTGTCCTGTCAAAACCCATTCTCCCGCTGGTCAAAAATTTGATCCTGGTGGAAAAAGACCGGGAACTGTTTGATCTTCTAAAAAATGAATTCAGCGGACAGACCGTTGATCTTGTCTGTTCGGATATCCTGAAATATCCTGTTCCGGATCTGCCCCAGAAGATAATTCTGCTGGGGAATATCCCCTACAATATATCAACACCCATTCTGGAGTATGCCATTTTAAACCGGGCGAAAATAAAATCATTTTTTATGACCGTTCAACTGGAATTCGGCCAGCGTTTGTCCGCCCAACCGGGCACAAAGGACTACGGGGCCTTAACGTGTTTTGCCCAATTCTATGCGGACGTCCGGCTTCTTTTTAAAATTAAAAACACATGTTTCAGTCCGGCGCCCAAAGTTCAGTCCTGTTTTGTCAGACTGGATTTTCTTAAACGGCCGCGTTACGCGGTTCAAAACGACGAAAAGTTTTTATCCTTCATAAAAAATACATTTTCAAAACGGCGCAAGACCATTGCCAATTCCCTGGCCTTGAATGAACCCAAACAAGCGGTCATCGAACTTCTGGAAGATCTGGGTCTGGATGAACGGCTGAGGGCTGAAAATTTATCGCTTGAAGATTTTGTCAGGATTTATCGAAAAGGGATGGAGGGATGATTAACCATTCCAGTCTTTGAACCAATGATTAACAACCGTGTCATGATTCAGTTCGTAGGCATGTTCCAGGATAAACGACTGTTCATCCTGGCTGATATCGGAAAAGTGTGTGCCGATGCAGTAAACATCATCCGCGCGTTGAACCCACATGACCTTGGCCTGAAGGGTGATGGTTTCGGCTTCGGAAAGGTAGATGCTCAATTTTAATTTCTGGCCGCACCGGACCTTTTCTTTGCTCAAAAAGCAGGTTCCGGAACAGCTGAGGTCTTTGGTGTAACCCAGATGCTCTGCGGTATTGCTCTCTCTGCGGAAAAAAATCCTGTTTTCAATATCCCAGCGCGGATGCAGCCGTTTTTCTTTACCTGTGTAGTTCTGGATAGAAGTTGCCATAGTTGAACAGATTTTTATGACTCGTTTTTGCTGAAATTATTTATCTCAATATTATCATAAAATCTAAATATTTATGAAGAAAATTTTGTAATTTTAATTAATCCTGGCGGATATACTCTTGACATCGACTAAGAATGATGATAAAAACATTCACATAAGATTAAAACAATTTTTACATAACTCAATGGGAGCCAATGGAAAAGCGAATTTATTATCATGATACGGATGCCGGCGGAGTAGTCTACTACGGCAATTATTTGAAATACCTGGAAGAGTCCCGCACAGAATTTCTGGAACAAAGAGGCATCAAAGCCCACGGAGACTTTTTGTATGCGGTCCGTAAATGCAACGTGACTTATAAATCCCCGGCCCGGTACGGTGATACCATCCGCTGTGAATCCCGCTTGCTCAAAATGACGGCGGCCCAGCTTTTCTTTGAACAAACGATCACTAATGATTTGACCGGTCAGCTGCTGGTAACGGCTGAGGTCCACCTGGTCTGCCTGACCCAGGACTTCAAACCCGTTGCGATCAGCGAAGATATACGGGCAAAACTGCAATAGTTTTGGCTTGTGATTTTAGATGATTAATGTTACCATATGAATTCTTTATTACATTTATTAAAATAAATACTAATTTATTGGAAATAAATAATGATTTCGGAAAATGATGTTAAATATGTCGCGGCCTTATCCCGCATCTACTTGAAAGACACTGAGGTTGTTTCTCTCCAGAAAGATCTTGAAAAAATAATCGGTTATGTGACCAAACTGGGGAAGCTGGACGTCAGCGGCATTGAACCCACCAGTCATGCGCTGCCGCTCCAGAACGTCTTTCGGGAAGACGAAATAAAGCCGTCCTTATCGCACGAAGATGTCATGGCATTGGCGATTGAGAAAAAAGACGGTTCGTTTAAAGTCCCAAAGGTGATTGAATGAACCTCAATGAACTCACCGCCCATGAACTGCTTGATTTAATTCAAGACAAAAAGACTTCTTCAAAAGAGATCCATCAAGCCGTCCTTAATCAAATAAACACCCATGATGACAAGGTCAAGGCCTACCTGAGGATCAACCAGCCGACCGACTATAATGAGTCTTCGGCTTTTCCCATTCCCATCGCGATCAAAGACAATATGTGCATGACCGGGATTGAAACAACCTGTGCGTCCAATATCCTGAAAGGTTTCAAATCCCCTTACGATGCGACGGTCATCAAAAAATTAAAAGAGAGCGGGTCGATCCTGATCGGGAACACCAACATGGATGAATTCGCTTTCGGTTCTTCGACGGAAAATTCTTTTTACGGACCGACAAGAAACCCCTGGAACCTGGATTGTGTCCCGGGCGGTTCAAGCGGCGGATCGGCAGCGGCTGTCGCCTCGCATGAAGCCATCTGGGCGATCGGTTCCGATACGGGAGGATCCATCCGCCAGCCGGCGGCCTTTTGCGGCGTGGTCGGGCTCAAGCCCACCTACGGGCGTGTTTCGCGGTACGGATTGATTGCCTTTGCCTCAAGCCTGGACCAGATCGGACCGTTCACGAAAGATGTGCGCGATTCGGCCCTGCTTTTAAATATTATCGCCGGACATGATCCTCTGGATTCAACCAGCGCCGACCTGGCCGTGCCCGATTACACCCGGGCCCTGGTCAATGACGTCAAAGGATTAAAGATCGGCATCCCGAAAGAATATTTTATTGACGGACTGGACCCTGAAGTCAAACAGGCGATTGATCAGGCCATCACCGTCCTGAAAGACAAAGGCGCGGCATTTGTCGAGATATCCCTGCCGCATACGGAATACGCCGTAGCCACTTATTATATTGTTGCCACGGCCGAGGCGAGTTCCAACCTGGCGCGGTTCGACGGCGTCCAGTACGGCCTGCGCAAATACCCGTCCCAACCCCGAAAATCAGCCCTGATCGATATGTACGATGAATCAAGAGACCTCGGGTTCGGGCCCGAATCAAAACGCCGGATCATCCTGGGGACTTATTCACTCTCCTCCGGTTATTATGACGCCTATTATTTAAGAGGACTGAAAGTGCGGACACTGATCAAACAGGATTTCGACAACGCGTTTAAGGACGTGGACGCCATCATCACCCCGACTTCGCCGACAACCGCGTTCAAAGTGGGGGAACGGACAAACGACCCGTTATCCATGTATTTGTCAGACATTTTTACGATCTCAGCGAATTTGAGCGGTATCCCGGCGCTGTCCATGCCCTGCGGGTTTTCAAAAAACGGTTTACCCATCGGCTTGCAAATATTAACCAAGGCCTTCGATGAAGAAATGCTTTATCGGGTGGCCTACACTTACGAACAAAATACAGACTGGCATAAACGAAAAGTCTCATTATAAAATTATGACCACCGCCACCCAACATAAATACGAAACAGTCATCGGCCTGGAAGTGCATTTACAGCTTTCAACCAATACAAAAATGTTCTGCGGATGCATGAACAGTTTCGGTCAGCAGCCGAACACGCAGGTTTGTCCCGTTTGTCTGGGACTTCCGGGATCGTTGCCCGTCGTCAATAAAAAAGCGCTGGACTACGCGGTGCGGATCGGACTGGCCCTTAACTGCAAGATCAACTCATTTATCAAATTCGACCGGAAGAATTATTATTACCCTGACTGTCCGAAAAATTATCAAATTTCTCAATTTGACAAACCGATCTGTTATGACGGCCACATCATCATTCCTTTGGACGGAACAAAGACAAAACGCATTGGAATTACGCGGGCCCATCTGGAAGAAGACGCCGGAAAACTCATCCATGCCGACAACTGCAGTCTGGTTGACTACAACCGGACCGGAACGCCGCTGATTGAAATCGTTTCGGAACCGGACCTGCGCAGCCCGCAGGAGGCCTATGATTATTTGCAGACCCTTAAGCTGATTTTATCCTATCTGGACGTTTCGGACTGTGACATGGAAAAAGGAAGCCTGCGCTGTGATGCCAACGTGTCCATCCGCGAAGCAGGGGCGGAAAAATTCGGAACAAAAACCGAACTGAAAAATATGAATTCATTTAAAGCGGTACGCACCGCCCTGGAATATGAAGTCGTCCGGCAGGAAAAGATGGTCTCGGCCGGAGAAAAAATTACGCAGGAAACACGGTTATGGGATGAAAACAAAATGATGACGGTGACGATGCGTTCGAAGGAACAGGCGCATGATTACCGTTATTTTCCTGAACCTGATCTTGTCCCGTTTACGATCCAGCAAGCCGTTATCGATGGAATCAAAAAAGATCAGCCGGAGCTCCCGGACGCCAAACTCGAACGGTTTACACGGGAATATCAGTTGTCCGAATATGACGCCCGGATCATCATCCAGGATGTCCGGATGACACATTTCTTTGAAGCCTGCGGTCAGATTTATAAGGACTACAAAAAAATCTGCAACTGGCTTAATGGGAGCGTGCTGCAGGAAATTAATGACCGCAAACAAACCATTGGAGAATTAAACCTGACACCGCAGAAATTAACCGACCTGATAAAACAAGTGGATGATTCGACGGTCAGTCAGTTAACCGCCAAAGATATCCTCAAGGAGATGCTGGACACCGGAAAAGACTCCGGGACCATCATTGACCAAAAAGGTTTGGCCCAGGTATCGGATGAAGGGGTACTGGTATCCATCGTTGACGATCTCATTAAAGAACATACCGCTATCGTTGAACAGATTAAATCCGGCAAGGAAAGCGCCGTCGGTTTTCTCGTTGGTCAAGCTATGAAAAAATCTCAAGGCAAAGCCAACCCCAAGAAAGTGGGGGATATCATTAAAAGGAGGCTTCTCAATGGGTAAAAAATTTATCATCGTCTTCGCTACCGTTATTTCTTTTTTTTCCTTATCAACGTTAGCGTTATCGCAGATCAGCCGCAAGACTAAAGATGATCTTTACTCTCAAATCGAACTTTACAGTTACACGCTCACCACGATCCAGGCGGATTATGTGGAAGAGATCCCGCCCAAAGACCTGATTTACGGTTCGTTAAAAGGGATGCTCGCGACGCTCGACCCGCACAGCCAGTTTCTGGATCCCGACGAATATAAGGAATTGAAAACGGAAACTCAGGGAAAATTCGGCGGACTGGGGATCGAAATTTCCATCCGGGACGGGCTTCTCACCGTTATCACCCCGATTGAAGACACCCCGGCCTGGAATGCCGGTATTAAGTCCGGTGACCGGATCGTTAAGATCGAAGAAGAGTTAACGAAAGACATTACTTTGGGAGAGGCCGTAAAACTGCTCCGCGGAAAACCCGGGACTGAAATCAATATCACCATCCTCCGCGAATCCGAATTTAAAATTCAGGAGTTCAAAATTGTGCGTGAAATCATCCATATTCAGGATGTCAAAAACACACAAATTCTAAAAGACGACATCGGTTATATCCGGCTGGCTGAATTCCGTGAAGATTCCGCGAAGGAATTCCGTAAAGCCCTGGACACTTTACAAGCAGCGGGGGCAAACGGACTGATCCTTGACCTGCGTAATAATCCCGGCGGGCTGCTCAACGTGGCCATCAAGATAACGGAGGAATTTTTACCGTCCGGCAGCCCGATCGTCTCCACCAAAGGCCGCCGGCGTTCCCAAAACACCGAGACCTTTTCTTCCAACGTCAGTCACCTCGTTGACTGGCCCATGGTCATCCTGATTAATGAAGGCAGCGCATCCGGAAGTGAAATTCTCGCCGGTGCTTTAAAAGATAATAAAAGGGCTATCATTCTGGGAACTAAATCATTTGGAAAAGGATCTGTTCAATCGGTCATCCCCTTGCCTGATGGCTCAGGTCTGCGTTTAACCACCAGCAAGTATTACACCCCCTCCGGCGTGACTATCCACGGAACAGGGATTGAACCCGATATTGTGATCGAAAAAATTGATCCCGAAAAAGAAGAAAATGACGAAAAGAAAGAAAACGTAGAAAAAATTTTTAATGAACTGGAAACCAAAGAAAGCAAAGACCCGGAAGCCTTAAAGTTATCCAAAAAGGATCAGGAAGACCGGGAACGGCTTTTAAACGACAACCAGGTGATCAGCGCGATGAGCGTTATCAAAGGTATCCGCGTCTTTAAGAGCTTCAATGATAAACCTGAACCGGTTTTCAAAGAAATTCAAACCGAAAAACCGGTAGAAGGCGTGAACGCGACGACTTTATAAAATGAACATTCTGGGTATTGAAACTTCCTGTGATGAAACAGCGGCCGCCGTTGTCCAAGACGGCCGGGTGATCCGGTCGAACATCGTCGTTTCAAGCCTTAAAGAACATCAAAAATACGGGGGGATAATCCCGGAAATCGCCTCAAGACGGCAATTGGAATGTATCCAGGCGGTGGTTGAACAGGCCCTGGATACGGCCCGGATCAGCCTCGAACAGATCCACGCGATGGCCGTGACCAGTCATCCCGGACTGATCGGATCACTGCTGGTCGGTTTATCGTTCAGCCGGGCCCTCAGTTACCGGACCGGTAAAAAATTAATCGAAGTCGATCATATCCGGGCACATTTATACGCCAACTTTCTCCAGCAGCCCGACGAAAATAAACCCATGCCTGTTTTACCGGCCGTCGGTCTGGTGGTTTCCGGCGGACATACCAGCCTGTTTTACATCACCGGTTTTGACCAGTTTCAGTTATTGGGACAGACCCGGGATGATGCCGCGGGTGAGGCCTTTGACAAAGTGGCCCGTATCCTTAAGCTCGGATATCCGGGAGGACCGGCGATCCAGAAAAAAGCGGCACACATTAAAAAAACACCGTTACAATTTACATGCGCGCCATTACCTGCTACATTAGATTTTAGTTTCAGCGGGATTAAAACAGCCGTCCTTTATCACCAGCGTGATTACAAAGCCGGAGGATCTTACCCGGTTGAAGAGGTCGCGTTTGCGTTTCAGGACAGCGTCACCACAGTCCTGGCCGAAAAAGCGGTCAAGGCCTGCCGCCAAAAGAAATGTAAGACTTTGCTCATCGGCGGCGGAGTCGCGGCCAATCAAAGCCTGCGCCAAAAACTCTTTGACCTTGGACGCTCTGATGAGGTGGATGTTTTTTTCCCACCGATGCCGCTTTGCCTCGATAATGCGGCCATGATCGCGGGGCTGGGATACCAGACTTTAAAACTTAAATCGGGGATCTGAACCGGATGGATTACCAGATCATTGAAGAACTTTTTAAAATCATTTTAACCATAACCCTCAGCAGTTGTATCGGACTCGAACGCGAGCTCCGGCAAAAGGGAGCCGGCCTGCGGACGCATATTCTGGTTGGGGTCGGTTCGGCCCTGCTGACCCTGACATCAGGATTTGTCTATCAAAAATACAGCAGCCAGACCGTGATGGATCCGACACGGCTGATTACGGGGATCGTCACCGGGATCGGCTTTTTATGCGCCGGGACAATCATCCGCAGCGGCGATTCGGTCAGGGGGTTAACCACCGCCGCAACCCTGTGGATTGTGTCCGGCGTTGGAATTGCCGTCGGGTGCGGACACTATTCAGGAGCGCTCCTTGTCACGTTTACCGTCATTGCCGTTTTGATCGGCGTACGTTATCTGGAACATATTATCAACAATCTGGTGAAAAATAAAAGTTAGGGGATAAAGGGGGAGAAAACATGGCACTAGGACGAAAACCACTTAAAGAAGAAACATCGGACAAATCGATCGAAATCAACGCCCAGATGCAGGGTTCATTAAAATTCAATGACGCCGTCAATCTGAAAATCAACGGACAGTTCACCGGAAGCCTCGAAGCCAAAGGCACACTGACCATCGGCAGTGACGGGATCGTCAACGCGGACATTACCGGTGACAACATCGTGATCGCCGGAAAAGTCAACGGAGACATCCTGGCGAATGTGATGCTGGTCCTGATGCCGACCGCCGTATTGACGGGAGACATCAAGACCCCTAAACTGAATATTGTGGAAGGGGCCGTCTTTCAGGGCAAATGCCAGATGTCCGGTATTTCTTCTGACAACACTGATCTGCTGGATATCACCGAGGTCGCCAAGTACCTGGAAATAGATCTTCAGGAGATTGAAGCCCTGGCGAACGCCGGAAAAATCCCGGCCACCAAACAGGGAAAAAACTGGAAATTTGAACGATCGACGATTGACCAATGGGCCTCCTCCGGCCGGTTATCTTAAGTCTTATCCGGGATAAATATCTATGTCAACCACGACACAATATGTCTCTGTCCGTGAAACAGCCCAGCTTTTGGCCATTTCCGAAAAAAAAGTGATGGATTTAATCCAGCAGAGAAAACTGCAGGCTTACAAAATCGCCGACAAGTTTCTTCGCCTTAAAAAATCGGAGGTCCTGGCCCTGCGCAATACCGGAGACGTGGCGAGCGAAGACGCCCGGTTCGAATACACGTCCTCCGAACGCATAAAAGATTTTTTCTATTATAATGATTATTATATTTTTTCATTCCTGATATCCGTCGTTTTGCTCTATGTCATTTTTTATACCTGATTCCGTCTTGATTTAATTACCTTCCATACACCTGGATTGAGAAATAACTTGCTATTTCCGACTCTTTAACGTAAAATTTTATGAATTTTACAGCAGGATTTTCAGAATTTACGGTTGGATTGCCTGTTCCGATACAGCAAAGAATGATCTGAAATATTTTTTGGCGGGGTAGCTCAGCTGGTTTAGAGCGCTCGGCTCATACCCGAAAGGTCGACGGTTCAAGTCCGTCCCCCGCTACCATATTATAAATCCATAAAGCAGACCGTTTCATCATCCTGCCAGGGATCAGTCAAATGAACGTCTTCAAACAAACCTTCTTACTATTCATTCTATTGTCCGTGCAGGCCGTTCCGCTGCAGGCCGATACCGATATGGACTTTTTCTTTAAGAAGTCCAGCGACTATGAAGCTGTGCTGATCAAGGAGGTCCGCAGCGCCGACAGTTTCACCATCCTTAACCACCAGGGTAAAAAAGAGATCATTAAAATGATCGGTCTGCGCGCCCCCAAAGCCCCGAAGATCAAACAAGTGGATGTTGAACGGGACGATTACGGATTTCCGGTCAAAGATAACGCCAATCCGATTTCAACGTTTGAAGAACGGTCTTTTCTTTTTGTGAGAGAAATGCTCCAGGACAAAAAAGTGCGCCTCGAATTCGACTCTTCGAAGAAAGATGAAGAAAACAACACCCTCGCGTATGTGTATCTCGCGGATGATAATACTTTTGTCAACCTTGAAATTCTCCGGCAGGGAATGGCTGATCTTCAAATCCGTCCGCCTAACACAAAATATAAGACTGAGCTGCGCCGGGCGTACCAGGAGGCCCGGGAAGAGAAGAGGGGTCTTCAAGGCCAGTAATTTACCAATTTTATCTCCAACGCGGTTCTCATCCATGACCACTATCCAAATTGTCAGGGCCTACATCAAAAAACACAAATTATTGAACCCGGGAGACAAGGTCATCATCGGGGTATCCGGCGGTCCGGATTCAATCGCGCTGTTATCCATCCTGGATCGTCTCAAACACGAACTCGGCATCCAGATTCACGTGGCGCATTATAACCATCAGCTGCGGCCGAGCGCCCGGCGGGACCAGACATTCGTTGAGAACTTATGCACATCCATGAATCTCGGCTGCTCCGTCGGAAAAAGCCTTACCCTGAAAAACAAAAAAACCGGATCCATCGAAGAAGCGGCCCGCCTGGAAAGGATAGACTTTTTTTTACAGGTGAAAAAAAAGACCAAGTTTCACCTGGTCGCGCTGGCGCACACGCAGGATGAACTGGCCGAAACGATCCTGATGCGGATTATCCGCGGCAGCGGTCTGCAGGGCCTGCGGGCCATCCAGCCGGTTTCGCACATCAACGAGTTAAAAATCATTCATCCTTTTTTGGAACGATCAAAAAAAGAAATCCTGAAATATTTGGAGCAATCAAAAATCGCGTTTAAAACCGACCCGACCAACCGGCAGTTAAAATTTTTCCGGAATAAAATCCGTCTGAATCTTCTTCCGCTTTTGGAAAAAGAATATAATCCGAATATTAAGGAAACCCTGGTCAACCTGACGTCCACGTTAAGCGTGGATTTTGATTTCATTTCTGCGAAAACCGAAGAATTGTTCCAAAAGATTTGCGTTGTTGATTTAAAACGTCACACGGTTAAGGTACCATCCGCTAAAATCATCCGGCAGCCGGCCAGTCTGCAGCGGATGCTGTTCCGGCAGATTTATCGAACGCTTAAAGGAGATACAAACCGGCTTGAACAAAAACACATCCTGGCCATTGAGGAACTGCTGTCCAGCATGCCGGACGGATCACGGGTTCATTGGCCCTGTGAAATGACCGTCCAAAAGAACAAAGGGATTCTTTTTTTCAGGATATCTGAATAATCCTTGATATTAGAATTAAAACCTATATAATTTAGGAACTATTTAAGTCATTAATCCATAACCCCTTGAGATTATCATGAGTGATCCGAATCTAAACAAAACTCCGCGGCTAAACCGACCCAAACGGCGCCGGCCCAAACAACCCAATAATAATTGGATCTTTTGGATTGTCCTGGGATTTATCCTGCTCTTAATGATGAGCCAGACCAGCACCATCACGCCGTCCGGACCGGTAAAGAATATCTCCTACACGGAGTTTTACCAGGATATCAAAAACAATAAAGATACGAGCAAGATCAAATCGATTGAACTGATCGAAAGCACCGAGAATACAGTTCACGGAAAATATTCCGACGGATCGGAATTCAAACTCCATACCCCGATCAACATGGAATACAATGAATTGGTCGCGCTCATTACTGAAGATCCGTCCATTGAATTCAGCGTCAAACCTCCGCAGACGTTCTGGCAGCAGGTTTTCTTTTCCTTTATGCCGATCCTGATTATTATCATCTTTATCTGGTACATCTCACAACGCGGCGCGCAGATGGGCAACCGGATCTGGTCCTTCGGAAAATCCCGGGCCAAAATGAACACGAAAGAAAATAACAGCATCACGTTTAAAGACGTCTCGGGTGTTGATGAGGCCAAGGAAGAATTGCAGGAAGTGATCGAGTTCTTAAAAGATCCGAAAAAATTTGAACGCCTGGGCGGAAAAATCCCGAAAGGGGTCCTTCTGGTCGGACCGCCCGGGACAGGAAAAACCCTTTTAGCCAAGGCCGTAGCCGGTGAAGCCGGTGTCCCGTTTTTTTCTTTAAGCGGTTCGGACTTCGTTGAAATGTTTGTCGGCGTCGGGGCTTCACGTGTGCGCGACCTGTTTGAACAGGGCCGCAAGGCCTCACGGACATCCGGCAAAGGGGCGATTATTTTTATTGATGAAATTGATGCCGTCGGACGCCTGCGGTTTGCCGGGATCGGCGGCGGGAACGACGAACGCGAACAGACCCTTAATGCCTTACTGGTCGAAATGGACGGATTCAACAATACCGGAGGATTAATCCTGATCGCGGCCACCAACCGCCCGGATACCCTTGACCCGGCGCTGTTACGCCCGGGCCGGTTTGACCGCCAGGTGGTGGTAGGCCTTCCTGACATTAACGGAAGAGAGGGTATCCTGAAAGTCCATTCCCGAAAAATCAAACTGGCCGAAAATGTTGACCTGCGGAAAATAGCCCAGCAAACCGTTTATTTTTCCGGGGCGGATCTGGCCAACGTCTGTAATGAAGCGGCGTTGCTGGCCGCGCGGGGCAACAAGGATTCCGTCGGTATGGATGAACTCTACGCGGCCGTTGAGCGCGTCACCATGGGACCTGAGAAAAAAAGCCGCACACAGTCCAAACAGGAAAAATTAAATACCGCGTATCATGAAGCCGGACACGCGCTGTTGTCTATGTACCTGGACGAAGTTGACACGTTCACAAAGGTCTCAATCATCCCCCGCGGGATGGCCGGAGGGTATACATTAACCCCGCCGACAGTAGACAAACACTATTTTAACAAAGCTGAGCTGAAAAGCCTGATGGTGATGCTGCTGGGCGGATACGTCGCTGAAGAAATCGCCCTGGGAGATACAACGACCGGGGTCTCAAACGACCTTGAACGAGTCTCCAACATTGCCCGCTCGATGATTTGCCGTTACGGGATGAGTGAAACTTTGGGGACGCTCGCCTACGAAGAAGGCCGCGGCCATCATTTCCTCGGACGAGATATGATGGAAAAGAAAGAATACAGCGGCGACACGGCCAAAAAAATTGATGAAGAAGTCCGCAAACTAGTCAAGGAAGCCTACGACCGGGCCAAACATTTATTAATGGAAAACCGCCAACATCTAGACCTGCTGGCCCAAAAGCTCGTTGAAAAAGAAGTCATGAATCTGGATGAAACGAAAGAACTCCTGGGTATCAAAACCGATGGACAGCCGACGCAAGAATCAACGAACAATTCAACCGAAGAAACAACCCCGCAAAGCTGAACTCAAATTTGTGGCGAACCGTATCAAGCCCGCAGCCGTTCAACGTCGAAAATTTATTCTTAGCGCACGTTCATTCACGCTCGAACTGGGACAACAGACCCGTATTATGGGCATTGTTAATGTCACGCCGGATTCCTTCAGCCGGGACGGCCAATACAGCGCCGGACTTGACCATCAAAAAGCCGTCCGGTACGCCCGGCAAATGGTGCGGCAGGGTGCGGATATCCTGGACATCGGCGGAGAGTCGTCGAGACCCGGGGCCGCAAGGGTCACCGCCAGAGAAGAGTTAAACCGTGTTATTCCGGTGATTGAAGAACTGGCGCAAAAAATCAAGATCCCGATTTCGGTGGACACGTATAAACCCGACGTCGCCAGAGCGGCGTTAAAGGCCGGGGCCAGCATCGTCAATACCATCAAGGGCTGTCCGCCGGAGGAAAAACTCCTGCGGATCGTCAGGGAATATGACGCCGCCATAATCCTGATGCATATGCGGGGTGTCCCGCGCACCATGCAAGACAATATTGTTTACGGGGATCTTATGGGAGAAATTTTCCAATCCTTGAAAAAATCAACGGAAAAGTGCTTGGAAAACGGAATCAAATCAGATAAAATTGTAATTGATCCGGGAATAGGTTTCGGAAAGACCGTCCGTCATAACTTGATGATTATCAACCGCCTAAATATGTTAAAAGCCCTGAATTATCCGCTTTTAATGGGCACGTCCAGAAAATCATTTATCGGAAAGATTCTAAACAAGGAAGTTCACCAGCGTCTGACAGGGACAATCGCCAGCACCAGCGCATCGGTCTTAAACGGAACACATATTGTCAGGGTTCATGATGTCGCCGCGGTTAAAGAAGCCGTCGCCCTGACCGATGCGATTATTAATGAATCAGAAAATTAAACCATCTTATGTTTGAAATATTTAACACCATAATTCCGATCGTTGAAATACTCATCCTGTGGGCCGTTTTTTACCGCATGCTGATCTTTTTTGAAGGCACCAGAGCCCTTCAGGTCCTGAAGGGACTTTTTTATCTGCTGATTATTTTCTTCCTGACGAAATACCTGGCTTTTGAACGCCTGAATTTCCTTTTAACAAAATTCTTTGCGATTTCAATTATCGCCGTCGTCATTATTTTTCAGCAGGAGCTGCGCCAGGGATTGGCCCGGCTCGGCCAGCGCCATTTGTTCAGCCTCACTCTGGAGGAGTCTGATCTCGTGGCGATTATCGAAGAACTCACTTCGGCCGCGTTCAAACTTTCCAATGAACGGGTCGGAGGGCTGATTGCCATTGAACGGGAGACAAAATTAAAACCATTCATCGACAGCGGCGTGTTCATTGACGGAAAGATTTCAGCTGAACTGATCAAAAGCATTTTCATGCCGAATTCCCCGTTGCACGACGGCGGTCTGATTACGCGGGGAGAACGGATTGTCGCCTCGTCCTGTTTGTTTCCTTTATCCGAAAATCCAAATTTCAGCAAGATCATCGGGACCCGGCACCGGGCGGCGTTAGGGCTGACAGAACAAACCGACTCGATTGTGATTGTTATTTCCGAAGAGACAGGGGAAATCTCGGTCGCCTCCAACGGCCGCTTTATCCCGATCGTCAACCGTGACCGCCTGGTGAATGTTCTTAAAAGCCTGTCGATGATTGAATCGAAAAAGAAAAAATGAAACATTTCCTGACCCACAACTTAACCTGGAAATTAATTGCCCTGGGACTGGCCATCATTACCTGGTTTTATGTCAACGGGGAATTAACCAAGTAACTCTTCATTCCACAGAAGGCAGGATGCAAACAGTCTTGCCTGGAGGATTTTTGTGCCGAAATTAGGTGTCAACATTGACCATGTAGCGACGTTACGTCAGGCCCGCCGGGAATTTGCTCCCGATCCGGTCCAGGCCGCGCTCATCGCCGCCAAAAACGGGGCGGATACCATCGTCTGCCATCTGCGTGAAGACCGCCGGCATATCCAAAACCGGGATGTCACCGCGATCCGTAAACTGGTCAAAAAACCGCTGAACCTCGAAATGTCGATCAATCCAGAAATTATTAAATTTGCCCTAAAAGTCAAACCCGATTATGTCATGTTTGTCCCGGAACGCAGGGAAGAGGTAACGACGGAAGGCGGGCTGGACGTCATCCGGCACTTTCAGAAAATCAAAAAAGCGGCGCTCACTTTTGCCAGAAAAAATATCATTGTCAGCCTTTTTATTGACCCGAAACCGGAACAAATCCTGAAGGCCAAAGAAGCCGGGGCTTCCATCGTGGAACTGCACACCGGTCCTTACGCCAACGCCGGGACATCCGCGTCACAAGCCCTGCGGCTTTCGCAGCTCAAAAAGGCCGCCCGAAAGGCCAAAGAACTCGGCCTGATCGTCCACGCCGGACACGGCTTAAAATATCACAACACAAGGGCCGTCGCCCGGATTAAAGATATTGATGAATTGAATATCGGACACGCCATCATCAGTGAATCTGTTTTCACCGGGCTGCCGTTCGCGGTACGCCGGATGAAAAATATAGTGAGTGCGGCATGATCATCGGGACCGGCATTGATATTATCGAGATTGACCGTATCCGGCAGGCGATTGAGCGGTGGGGAGACCATTTTCTGAACCATGTCTTTCTGGAAAATGAAATTGAATACGCCCGGAAACATAAATCGCCGGTGCAGCATTACGCCGTCCGGTTCGCGGCCAAAGAGGCGGTTTTCAAGGCCGTCGGGACCAACCCAAACCTGACCTGGAAAGACATCCAGATCATCAATGACGAACACGGACGGCCCCAGGCCGTATTAAAAGATCCCAATTTTAAAAACAAAATCTATTTATCACTGTCACATTCCAAACATTATGCTGTTGCCAGCGCCATTATCACGCCGTGACCCGCGGCTGCACAAATACAATTTCGGCCATGCCCTGATTATTGCCGGGTCCAAACGCATGCTCGGAGCGGCGGCCCTGAGCGCGTTGTCCGCCTTGCGCAGCGGTGCCGGACTGGTCACTCTTGGCATACCCCGGTCCTTAAACGGAGCCGCTCACAAAAAAACAGCCAATGAAATTATAACCTGGCCGTTACCGGAAACCCCTGAAGAAACCATATCTTTAAAAGCCCTGGCTGAAATCAAAAAATATTATTCAAAATACAATGTCATCGGCATCGGTCCGGGACTGACAACAGCCCCGGCAACGGTCAAATTCGTGACCCGTCTCATCGAACAATCACCTTTGCCCCTGGTGATTGATGCCGACGCGCTCAATATCCTTGCGTATAATCCGGCCGTATTATTAAAAACGCAAACATTAAAAATCCTGACACCGCATCCGGGAGAAATGGCCCGTCTCACCGGGAAAAAGAATGAACCGGACCAGAAAGAACGTCTCGGTACCGCAAAACAATTCGCTAAAAAATACAAATGCATCGTACTTCTTAAAGGACCTCAAACCGTGGTGGCCGACCCTTCCGGGAAAACATATGTCAACAAGACAGGAAATGTCGGGATGGCAACAGCGGGTTCGGGCGATGTCCTGACCGGCATGATATCCGCCTTTGTCGCTCAGGGATTATCCGGGTTTGAAGCAGCCAAATTCGGGGCTTTCCTGCATGGAAAGGCCGGTGATCTGGCCGTCCACTCAAAAGGCAAGGCCGGTCTGATCGCCTCCGACATCATTGACTGTATCCCGAAGGCCTTCAAATCCGCTGAGGCCTGATTCAAAACACCACGCGCGTGGTGTTTTGATCAAAAATATATATAATATATATTTGACGTTTTGAAAATCGTCATGTATACTAGAAACAACTTGAAATTCTTTTCAAGTGTTTTACCAATTCCCCAATCGAAGAAAGTCATTTCCAAGACAATTCAACTTTAGTTTACAAGCAATTAATTCGTGTTTTTTGATTGACGGAACACGTGTATTTCTATGATACAAACACTTGTAAACAAACAATTTAAATTATTCCGGCAGGCCGTGGTGCACACGCTTTTGCTGACCTTTGGGGTTAGTCTGGCCATACCGCCGCAAATGGTCCGGGCCCAGTCCGTGGCCTTTTTGCCGGCCCCTGGAATTATGCTCAGCCCGAGCACGGCTTTCACCCCGGCCATCATGACCGGATTAAGGATTAATCCGCAGAATCCGCTGGAATTCGATTTTATTATTGATACCGGTGACAACAACCTTCAGGGAGAAGAGCTCAGCCGGGAATCCAAAAAACTGATCAATTATTTCCTGACCACCCTGACCGTCCCGAATGATGAATTGTGGGTCAACCTGTCTCCGAATGAAGCCAACCGCATCATCGCCGATGACCTGGTCAAGACCGAAATGGGGCGGGACATGCTCGCGCAGGATTATCTGCTCAAACAGCTCATGGCCTCGCTGATGTATCCGGAGGAAAAAACAGGCCGTGAATTCTGGAACCGCGTTCATCAGCTGGCTTACCAGAAATTCGGCACAACCGATATCCCGACGAACACCTTTAACAAAATCTGGATTGTCCCGGAAAGGGGCCATGTCCACGTTTATCAAAATAATGTTTTTGTGGTCGACAGCCATCTGAAGGTCCTGCTCGAAGAAGACTATTTATCCCTGAAAGAACACACGGCCGAAAACGGATCGGATCCGGACCAATGGGACGACACAACCAAAGAAATGATCCGTACCATCCTGATCCCGGAAATCGAACGGGAGATTAATGAAGGTAAAAATTTCGCCAACCTCCGGCAGATTTATCAATCCATGCTGCTGGCGACCTGGTACAAAAAGAACCTGCATCAGGGACTGCTGGGAAAAATCTATGTTGACCAAAACCTGGTCAAAGGGATTGACCTGGCGGATGCCGATACCAAAGAAAAGATTTACCAGCAATACCTGACGGCTTTTAAAAAGGGCGTTTTTGATTATATTAAGGAAGATATGGACCCGGACACGCAGCAGCCGATCCCGCGCCGTTATTTCTCAGGCGGGCTTGAAGGCTTCGACCAGGCCATGATCTCTGAAGTTGATCCGACCCTGGAATTTATCGAGCGCTCAAACCGGCGCCGCCATGTCCAGGAACAAGTCCGGTTCGATCTGGTCCAGCCGGACCAGGCAACCACCAGCGCAGCGCAAGAATTGCCCGTCGCTTATTTAACTGATCTGAGCAGGACCCGGCTCTTCAATGATTTGATCCGGGCCATGGGCGACTATAATCTCTTTGGAGAGACCAGCGAGCGGTTTAATTTTGTCGCGACCGGATATTCCAGACGGGCTTTCCAGATCCCCAAAGAATTCCCGAACCTTATTTTTAAATTGCCGCGCTACGATGAACAGAGCGAACCGCCGGCGGACAATGAGCCTCTGATCATGTCCGCGCTGGCCCAACGTTTCGGTTACGAAATCGTGGTGATTGACGGATTTGAACTGATTAAAATCGAAGGGATCGCGCCGTTCCGGTATTACAACAATATCATTATCCAGGCTTATGGAGAACCAACCAAAGACGTCCGGGATTTTCAGACTTTACGAGAAACCGCGCAACGCGTCGGCCTGCCCTGGGAGCTTACGGATCATCCGGCCCCGGAAAGCCAGCTGAAAAATATCGCCCTGTTTAGAGACCTCATTGACGGCCGGGAAGTCATGGTCCCGATGATCACGGACAACAAAGATTTTACGGACCCCGATCAGTCCATGTTAAGCGGGTATGAGCTCGCAGTTAAAAAGAGGCTGTCGAGCCTTGCGGGCTGGGGAGCCAAACGAGGCGTCTTATCCTCACATGAACTTGAATATTTAGACGGACTGACGGCCAAATTGATAGTGCAGGGTGTTCCCGCAGAAAACGCCCCGATTCTGGCCAACGCACTCATCAGGGCAAAAGACGATTCCCTCCAGTATCTGGTCAAACACGGTTATCTGACGGACGACCAGGAACAAGCCCTTCGGACATTAAAAGGAACACCGTCTCTCGACCTTCTGGCCGCTAAATTAAAAGAAGATCAACGAAAATTTGAAGAGCATCCCGGATTGACAGCAACCCAGCGTAAAACCGCCATTCAATATTTGTACCAGAATTTCTTCACATTTGAACGCTTCACCACATTAAACGGCCGCAAGCTTCCGGTCATGCTCGTCCTGAAACTCGCACGCCAGAATATCCATCCTGACTGGTGGACGAATACCGGATCACCGGCCTTTGACATTCTGCAAAAGGAATTGGGCGACCATTACGCGAAACGCTGGATCGTTGACCATCCCAAAGATCCTTTAAAAGATTATAACGAATTAATTCAGAAATTGGGCGGCGACTATCAGTCCCTAAAAACAGAACTCGGCGATCATCTCGCCAAGGTCTGGGTGATCAATCACCCCAAGAACCCTTATCAGTCTTATCTCGATCTTTTAGAAAACCTCGGAGAAGATTATCAAATCCTCAAAAAAGAATTGGGAAGATATTTAGCCAAACGCTGGATCGTCACTCATTCCAACGCCCCTTACAAAAATTACCAAACGCTCCTGGTGACCCTGGGGGATGATTACAACAAACTGAAACTGGAGTTAGGCGAGTATTTCGCCAAACGCTGGGTTGTGACCCACACCAAAGATCCTTACCAGTCCTATCTGAACCTCCTGGAGACACTGGGTGAAGACTATCAAAAACTTAAAGACGAACTGGGTGATTATCTGGCCAAACAATGGATCGTCAATCATCCCAACAACCCTTACAATGACTGGATCAAAGAGGGGCCGCAAAGGGTCACGCAGCTGATGGCCCATGAAGGACTGACGGAATACAGGATCAAAAAGGCCCTGGTGATTCACGGGACCGATGAAGAGACAACGAATGTCTGGCTGGCTGTCCTGGCGAACCTCAAAGACCAGTCCGTCGAACCCAACATCGCCTTTCGAAAAATGACCAGAACTTCGGCCGAAAGTTTTCGTGCTTTTCTTCAAGGAGAACTTGATCTGTCCGAAGAGCAGCTGGATGAAATAACCTCACCGCTAGCACAACAGGATGTCGCCATGTTAGCGCTGAAAGACTTTTCCGGATTCGACCAACAACGGATGCAGACTCACTTCCGCACTTACGCCGACCGCATTGAATTGAATTTACGCCGGGTTGCCAAAAAACTTGAGGACGCGCCGTTATTTGTTTCCGCGGAACAAAAAACAGCAATTAGGGAAATCCGCCGGGAACTGAATGCCATTCATCCGGTCTTTGTCCTGAGTGATCCGAAATCCTACGTGCATGTGAGCGCCGCAGCAACGACAATTCTGGAACGGGAAGAATGGCTGGCTTACCACACCTTGTCGGAAATGGTCGCAACATCGGTCATCCTGATCAACAATGACCTGTTTTTCGCTGATCTTTCCGGAATCAATTTTTACGCAAAGGCCCTGCACACTAAACTAAATTCTTTGAGACAAAGTATTGAAGCCCTGGCCAAGGCCGGTCAATATCAACTGGTCCAATCCGGCGAATTGGTTTTGCTCACCCCGGTGATTTCGTCCGGTGATCCGCAAGAATTGCCTAAGGCTGTTTCTGATGACGCCATGTTCGCCGATGTCAAACCGGACATTCTGACCGACCGGGCCATCCTGCAGTTACACAAGCCGGTGAACGACCCGGAACTGGAGCGGCAATTGAGGGCCATGCGTGACGCCTTAGTCGATGGACATCTGGAAGATGGGACCAAACAATTTATTTACGGGCATCTCGTCGAAGCCGTTGACCATGAAAATCCGGCGATCCGCCAGCTGGCCATTGAAGCACTCGGAGGACTGGGGACCCGGCAGGCGCTTTACGCAATGATCTACCGCGAAAATATCGCTGAATTAAACAACACTGACCCGAGCGAGACCGTCCGTGAAGCAGAATATGACGCGCTCAGCCGGATCATGGAACAACGAAAATTTACTTTATCTCCCCTGGTGGTGGACGATTTATTGTATTTTATCCTGGACCGTCCGCGCGAAAACAATCCGCTGATCCGCCAGAAACGAACGCATCTCTTAAAACAAATCGCCGTTTCCCCCGGAATTTCTTTGCATCAGCAGTGGAGGATCATCAATTATCTTAAGGGCGATCTGAACCCGCGTTATGAACCACCCGCCGGACGGCTGTTGGTCACCCAGGCCCTGGCGGAAATCGGAACCAATGACTCCGCGGAGGCCATCGTATTTAGAGGAACACCATCCAGGTACAGCCGGCCGTACGAAGCGCAGGCCGCAATACGCGCCGCCCAGACCAATGCCCTCAGACGGATTGTCTTAACCGAAAGGGTTAATCCCGAACTGATCAGTGAAATGATTGCCTTTGCGGTGGATGAATCGTTAAATCACCCGGATGCCGAGGTACGGATGTCCGCTTTGTTTCTCCTGGCTGAACTGGCTTTTTCCAACAGCACACGGACGGGACAAAAAAAATACATCCTTGAACGGCTGACCCGCCGCTTCAGACGTGAATCCAATCCGGACAATGTCCAGCTTTTGGTTAAGGCCATCCCGATGGTCAACGCGTATTACCAGGGTGCAAAAGGAGCCGACCAGGCCTTGTTGATTACGGAAACAGCCGTCGATCCTGAACTCCTCGACCGAGTATTAGGAAATGTTCTGGCCCGGCTTCCCGAAAGTATGTTTGATGACAAAACGCGTTACCGAAAATCACTGAGCGGGGTAGAATTGTTTTTACGGGCCGCAGCCGGATCCTCGAAGCAGGAAGAATTAAGAGCTGATCTGAACGATTTATTAGGCCTGGTCAAACAGGAATTATTAAAATCAGAAAACCGGGAAGACCAGGTCATCCAGGAAATTAACCTGATGAGTTTACTGGTCAATCATCCGGCCGGAACCATTCTGGAAGGAATATTAAATGAAATGGCCCGTCCGGAACATGATTCGTATTTTGACGCTGATATCAATCTTCAGCATGCCTATTTAACGATTTTAGAAACAGCGATCGAGCAAACAGCCTTTGTTCAAACGGTTGATCAGGCCATGACGGCCGCCAGCCCGCAGACCCGGCCGGATATTGCCGCGGCCAAACTGGGACTGGCCACCGATACACAAATCTTTCATTTATTAATGACCAGGGTTCCGGACGAAGATATTCTTCCAATAACCCTTGATATTCGAAAAGCCAAAGAAGACGGGATCAAGGCCAACTGGTTCAGTAAAAACGTATTCTTGAGCCTGGATGCCTTGCGCAAAAGCAAATACGACGGCGTGCGAAAATTCGCCGAGTTGATTGCCACACAGCCCGAGATTGCCAGCTCCCTGGACCGCATGGTCCAGCAGCACACGGCTCAACCGATCAAAGGCGTTGTTCTTCCGCCTGTCCGACGGGCGGTCGAAAAAACAATTGCTCAAATTTCACAATCATCAGATGTCAACGATAAATCCGTTAAAGAACGTCTGGCGTCTTTACGGCTCAGCATCGCCTCCAAACGGCAAATCCGCAAGGCGCTCATCGGCCAGGTGGAAATCCACAAAATACCCATCTTCGTTGAACGAATCCTTGATATCAGGGAAAACAACCCAACGGCCTTTAACCAATACGATCAATTGCTGGAACAACTTGATGATCTGTCGGCCATGCTGACACCTCAGGTCATCGACCGGATCAATGAGCTGATCAATAACGAGGTTTCGGTGGATCAGCTCGGGTTGATCGAAAGGACTGATTTTGCCAAAACACTCCGGGCCCACATTGCGGTCATCAAGGCCGGACAGGCGGATGCTGAAGCGTTAATGACGGCCCTCCTGGGAGAATTTAACGACACTGAAAGTGAAGAATTCGCCAAAGAACTGGCCCAGCTTGACCGCCGGTATTTTGCAAATATTGACGCTTTCGACAAAGCGCCTAAAAAAATAAAGACCCTGATCACGGAAAACGAACATATCCAGATTAAACTCGACCAATTGGTCACCGCCTATGAAAAACCGAGCAAGACCCATACTCCAACTATTATTATTACCCGGCATGAAGGATCACGGATCGCCCTTCCGGAATTGTCCGAAACACCTTCGGTCATCGATACGACGACGCCGATGAAATCTTACCGGTTTGCCAGCAGCGCCGACCTGATGGCTTTATTCCAGGCCCAGCTTGACCGTTTTCCACGGGTCCAGCAAAACGGCGGAAAACATCTAATGTTCTCAGAATTCGGCGGAGTGATGATCCGCCCCCAAAAGGAACCCCAAAACCGGTTAACCAATATAATTTTCCCTGAAACAATATTGTCCATACCCGGAGCCGGACGATCGTTAAGGTCCCATACCGATCAGACATTTCCACAAGCAGGGTTGATGGCTGATATTAATTCAAATACCTTATTCGCCAAGGTTATGGCTGACCACTTAACAGATGATTCATTAACCGAACGAGTAACGTTAATCTTAACGAAGAATGATGTTTTTTTTAATGCAGATCTGTGGGACTATTTTTCAGTGGAGGACCAACAACGGTTAGCCCAAAGCGGTTTTGGCCCGAATATGAGCATTGAACAATGGGTAAAGGCAATTAATAATTTCGCCCTTTCAACGATGAATCAATATGAAACAAACGGAAAAATTGTAACCGTGAAAGAATTGCCCAACAAAATCAATCAACGCGGAGCGATCGGGACCATGGGATCATATCATTTGATGCCGGGCATTTTTATAAACGCCCTGGTACAAAACACTTTTACGGATGACGGAAAGTATTTTGAGATGGGACAGGCCCATATCCATCCAAAGAGCGAATTGACACCGATAGCCGCTGAGGTGGCAAAACGAATAGGAGAATATAAAGAACAAATGACCGTTTCACCGAATGACGTCGCTTTTGTGCGGGGAAGTCAGGCCGTTAACAATCGCTTATTAAACAAATATTTAGGCATACAGAAAAACACGGGTGAAACGTTTATGAGTATAGTCGGTGTGGACCAACAGGGAAAAGTAATGGCCATCCGGCACCATGACTTTGGCATGATTGATGATCAAAAGAAAGCCTTTCAGTTAAACGACCAGGCTATAGCAACTATTAAAAGCGGTAAACCAGATATCGGTTTATTGGTAGCCCACTATGAATTCTTCAGCGACCCGAGCATTTCCTCCGACCAGTTAGGCGGCGATATCGGACAGCATGTCGGCGACCCGAATTACAAACGGGGAAAAGACGAATCCATGCTCGCAGATATTGAAGATGCAAACATTGACCTGGAAATATTTACCGGCCAAACCAAGAATCTGCAGAAAATCACCCGTGAAATCCGGTCCATCCAGTCTAAGGCCATCATCGATTATGAACGGCTGGACCAATTGAATGAAGAGATCTCAACACTGTTCAAACAAATCAAACGAGTGCCGCCCGCAGAGACCAAAGAATTCCGTCTTTATTTAGATGGGCTGGTTTCCCTGATGATGGCCACTCCTGTTCCGCTGGATTTCTACACCAGCACAACTATACCTGACATTCATCGTGAACTCTCACGAATTTTATCCCGGCTGAGACCGGAGTCTTTACCTGAAGCCCAAAGAATCATTCTTGCGGCCTTGAGCCGGTTCCAGCGCCCGCTCACCAGCAGAAAATTATTGGCCGATTTAAACAAAGGTTTTCCGGTTGTCCTTAAATCTTTGGCCGATATCCGGGAACTGGCCGAACTGCAAAATAAAGTGAATGGCGTCGAATTAAATCTAACCCCTGTAAAAGGTGACTCAAAATCACTTGTCGTGGCCACACTCGGAGGAGAGAACGCCACCCGGCCGCTAACCTTTTTGGCTGACCTGCCGGGATATACGGATATTCATACTCACGGGTTTGCAACCCCGATTGAACCGAGCCCGGAAGACACAGCGATCGCGGAACAATTGGCGGACACCTTGGGCCGTTCGTCCATGGTGATTGCCTTTGACCGGGCGTTGGGCCAGATTGAAACCGCCGAATTTACACCCGCCGGTAAAGAGTGGGTCGTCTCGGCCAAAGACCAGGAGTCTATTTCCCGGCGGTTGATGGAAATCGGACTTCTTCTGTCGCCGATCAATACCGGCATCACGGCTGAATCCAAAATCAGCGCGGTCGAACCGGTGGGAGAATCCAGCGCCATTGATATCCATAAAAGAGAAGACCTGGACAAACTGATTGATCCGCCGCTCCTGGAAGCCATCCGCGTCCTGTACGATAAAAACATTTTAACCGAGGCAACATCCGCCAACCGCCGTGACGTTAAAAAAGGCGAGGCCTATATCCATATCCCGTACGCCGACCTGTCCGACGCGAACAAACTTATCGCCCTGAAACTGGGACGCTGGATTACCGACGGAGTCAAAGCCGAAAAAGTATTCTCGATCAATATCCCGATCCATGAACAAACCACGGTCGGCGAACTGAGCGCCAAGGCCGTAGCCCTGGCGGAACAATTCAAACAACAGCCGCTGACCTGGGCCGTCACCCGCACCCTTAACCAATTGCGCGCCGACGTCTTCCACAATCCTGAATTAAGCATTGCCGACGCGGTTGCCGAAGGCTGGTATTATGATTCATCCAATGAAATATTTTATCTTTCCGAAGAACATTTCCGGAAAGTCCAGGAAGGGCGGGACGAAGCCATGGTCGCGGCGGCAGAAAATCCGCTGACCCAGCAGTTCGCCCACTTTGCCGATCAAAGCCAGTTCCTGCTCAATAAAATCATCCAACAAAGCCGGCAATTCACGCGGCTGAGCCGAAACAGCGAACCGGCAAAAGTTCAAAAACAACTCTTATCACAGATTGACACGCTCATCGCCCTGGTCAATAACCTGCTGGTATTGCCGGACACACAAAACGCCCGGCCGGCATCGCCGCTGATCAGAAATGACCGGTCGGACGATACAATATTTTATAATACGATTGAATATCTTGTTCAATTGCTGGACTCTGATCTCAAGAGCATCCGGAATCAATTGACCGGCTCAGGTGATTTTCATATTTCCCCGGCGGCCCGCGAAATGATCGGCACCTTCGAACAACGACTCAGAGAAACCGGTCATGTGATCAAGACGCTGAGCCGTACGGATAAAATGTCCCTGATCAAACAATCCGGAAAAATACTGGTCTATACCCGATTCCATCAGGAGTGGACAACCGCGGACCATATGAAAAGAGAGATCGTGCACCAGCTTGAGGCCATCGGCCTGCCGTCCAATCCGTTAACAGATGAACCTTACGGCTTCAAAAAGATTGAACGGAACCTCGAACAATTAAACGCCCTGAACGCCCGCATGAAAAAAGCGGGCAAAGATGAACTCGCGGCGATTAATGCTGACTTCAGCCGGCTGGTGGCCGAGATCAAAGATATCATCCGCGGATTCTCCACGTTGCGGCAAGTCCAGGCGGCTTATCCTTACGCGAATTCCGGCGAACTGGTCAGGGCCGTGGTGCGCAACACCATCGTCTTTATCATTGATGACGACCTGACCGGAATCCTCGATGCCGAAGAAAATTTACGGACGCCCAAAGACGCGACCTTCCTGGTGGAAGGATTAACCAGAGAAATCACCCGGGCCAAACAAAGATTTCTATTATTAACTGAGACGGATGTCTTTCATTTTATTGATCCGTCCATGTATGCGCTGCCCCGAATCGATATCGGTGAACTGGAACTACGCAAGGACGAATCCATGACCGCCGTGGCGAAAAAGGAAGCCCCCGGGGGGATCGACTTGAACCCCGAAAATTTTGACCTGAAACAAAGCGGGACCGCGCCGCAATTTAACATCCCGGACACGCTGACTTTACCGCAGGGAAGCATCGAAGGGATCATCCCGGTCATCATCAACATCACCCCGGTCACCAACCTGCCGTTACTGATGGGTTACCTGCCCGGACAGGAAGGCGACGCGTTTACCCAGATCCCGGATAACCGCACACTACCCATCGGCCGCCCCGAAGACCAGATAAGCCTGCTAACCAAATAATCACCCCAATCCATTCCCAAACCTCAAAAAAGCAATATACAAATCCCGGTCGGGAAGGTATTATAATTACCAAATAAAAAAAACGTACGGAACAGGCCCTGCTTCGCCTTTCAAAAGTCATTACGATATAGGCTTCGCAGAGGCGAGCATGCCTGTTCCCTACAATAACCGAACAAGCATGTCTGTTGCCTTTGACTGACTGAAATGAACCTATTACTCCTCATCATCCTGACCATCATTTTATTATCCCTGGCATATCATTTTTACGGGAATTGTTTGAGCCGGTGGCTGAAACTGCGGCCGGAGGTGAAGACGCCGGCGCATGAATTCCGGAACGACGTTGACTTTGTCCCCACCAAAACCTTTTACCTGTTAAACCAGCATCTGTCCGCGATCGCCGCGGCGGGACCGATTGTCGGCCCGATCCTGGCCGGCCTGTGGTTCGGCTGGCTGCCGACCTTCATCTGGATTATCCTCGGCGGCATTTTTATCGGCGGGGTGCACGACATGGTCAGCATCGTGGCCTCGATCCGCCAGCAGGGGAAGTCCATCGCGGAGGTCATCCGCAGCACCATGAGCCAGCGCGCGTTTATCCTGTTTTTATTATTCCTGTGGTTTTCTTTGATCTACATCATCGCGGCGTTTACCGACGTGACCGCCAGCACCTTCGTCGAAGCCGATCACGGCGCGGCCATTGCCTCGTCATCCATGCTGTATCTGTTCGCGGCGCTGATCGCCGGCTGGTTCATCCGCCGGTTTAATCCGTCCTTGACCCTCATCAGCGTGTTATCATTGCCGTTGATCTTCGCCTGCGTTTACCTGGGCGAATTGTTCCCGCTGACACTGCCGGCCGTGGCGGGATTCAGCCAGCGCGCGGTCTGGAACATCAGCCTGTTGATCTATTGTTTTGTCGCGGCCGTCATCCCGGTTTCGTATTTACTGCAGCCGCGCGGATACCTGGGCGGATTTTTCCTGATTGCGACCGCCGGGATCAGCCTCATCGGTCTGGTGGTGGGGAGCCTGACCAACAGTTTTGTGATCCAGTCACCGGCCTTTATCGGCTGGACAAATCCGCAGGGGCTTCCGTTATTTCCCGTCCTGTTTATTACGGTGGCCTGCGGGGCGTGTTCCGGATTCCATTGCCTGATCGCCTCCGGGACAACCTCCAAACAATTAACCAAAGAAACCGACGCCAAGGCCGTCGGGTACGGAGGGATGCTGCTGGAAAGTTTTGTCGCGGTCATCGCCCTGAGCACACTCTTGATTTTGAACAAACAGGAGGCCGCCGCCCTGAAAGACCCGAACCAGATCTTCGCCAACGGGGTCGCGACCTTCTTAAGCCATCTGGGAATCAACAAGGCCTTCGCGTTTAATTTCGCCTTGCTCGCGTTTGCCACGTTTGTGTACGACACACTCGACGTCGCCACCCGATTAGGGAGATATATTTTTGAAGAATTGACCGGCTGGAAAAATAAATGGAGCCCGTACGCCGCAACCGCGGTCACGCTGGTTTTACCGCTCATCTTTTTAACGCAGACCTTTGTCGACCAGTCCGGCAACGTCATCCCGGGATGGAAGATGTTCTGGACCGTGTTCGGCGCCAGCAACCAGCTGCTGGCCGCGCTGGTCCTGTTCGGATTGAGCCTGTGGCTGTTCAAGCAGAACCTGCGTTACCGCATGGCCCTGGTGCCGTCGATCTTTATGACCACTGTGGCGACCATTTCCCTGTTCCTGATCATCAAACCCTGGCTGGCCGATCTTTTCCGGGGGGTGTTCAGATTTGACCTGGTGGCGATCACCTGCCTGGTCCTGTTTGGACTGACCACATGTCTTTTGATAGAAGGGACCCGCCTGTTCACCCGCAAATCCGTTCAATAATTAATTTCTATAATTTTATTTTTCTAGCTTTAAAAAGACGATGGAAAAATACAAACCTGCGGCAATCAGGATCAGCCAGCTAAAACCGGTCATCATGGATAAATAAATACTGATTGCGCTTCCAACAGTACTCATATAACCGTTGAGGCCCCAGGCCCAGGGGACCAAATCATTGTTATATTGCGAGAGCTTTTTGATCCCTTGCGGAAACATCATACCCAGACAAAATCCCAACGGCAGAATAATCAGAAATGTCACAACAATTTTCAAAGGGAACAATATGCCCAGCCAATGCTGCAGGATCAGCGGCAGGAGAACGAAATAGGCACTTAAAACCAGCGAACAAACACCCGCCATTTTCCGGATGGAGATAATTTTTTTCTCCATCAGGCCGCCGGAAAAATAGGATCCGATGCCTGTTGCGGTTAAAAGGCTGGTCAAAATCAAAGAGAAAGAATAGATCGGGTTTCCCAGAAACAGGATAAACTGGTTCATGACGGTGATCTCAATCAGGATAAAACCCAGCCCCAGAACGGAAAAATAATACAGATACGGCCAGTCGTTTTTAAATTTCGTCTTTGTGCGGGTCATAAAAAGAGGAACCAGGATAAACACAAAGGCCATCATAAATAAAAATATGATAAACCAGATCGTGTACAAATTTAACGTATATTGTTTGGTTGACTCCTGTGTTGAAAGCCGGTCAATATTCTGCCAAAATATCTTTTTAAAGATGATCTTCGAATAAAATCCGTTTTCGATGAACGGCCGGTTATCCGTGGTCACGGTCAAATCCAGCAGGTATTGCCGGCTGAGATCTTCCATCGTCTTTACGGTATTTTGTGAACGGAGCACAGTGGAATAGACGGCATAATCGGGATGGACGTAATCAGGCGTGTAGATCATATCGAGATTCTGTTTGACCGCGTTTTCGCGGATCAGGGCGATCTCATCAGCGGTAAACGGGGACATCTTAAAAAACAAAATATGCCTGTTCAAAAGGCCGGTCAGGTCCACTTCGTGCAGGGTGGTATAAATATCCTGTTTCCGGTCGAGAATGATCACGTGGTTCGCGAAATCCTTGCGTCCGATGGCCTCAAACGCTTCTTTCATGACTGCGGCGAGACGAAGTTTATTCGTATTCACAATGCTCACGGTCCCGTCCGGTTTCAGATTCTTCATCACGCTGATCATGGATTCTTTTGTATAAAGGTAACGGCCGGTGTAACCTGATGTCCCCAGATAATTGGCGAATGACGCCCCGCCCCACGAAAAAATAATCGTGTCATATTTCTTGGGAGAGGACTCCAGAAAACTTCTTCCTTCCTGTATCCGCATGTGGATATTATCTAAATCAAAAAATTCCTTTAAATGAAACCGTGAAATTTTAACCGCTGAATTCACGATCAACGGGTTGAGCTCAATCCCGGTAATGTCGGAAGCCCCCCGGGAAAAACTGTTCGCGTGCAGCATGTCGATCCCGGCCCCGACGAACATGATGAGGATGTCTTTCGGCTCAGTCAGTAAATAAGGAATAGAGGCCGCCGTAAACTGGTCATACAGCCGGAAATAATACGGGTCTTCGGCCCGATAGGTTCCCAGATGGGCATTCCCGCGTCCGCCGTCAATGGTAAATAAATAATGAGCGTCCGTCGAACCTTGTTTGATATGCCTGAGCACCGAAAGCCTGGAATACTCATTCCAGTTGTACCAAAGCTCTTTGACATCATCTTTCATCTCATAGTCAAGCACGGCGTAATGGGGATTATTCCTGATCTCAAAAAATGAGGTGTTCTTATTCAGGTACGCCGTGAACGCGGCAACGATAAAAACAACAATGGTCAAATATTTAGAATACCGGGCCTTAGGGCTGTCCAGAAGGATACAATACGTCAGGATCGCGGACAGACAGCACATCAAAAGCGGGATGGAACTGAACTGGATATACCGCAGCATCGCCGCGGCTAATAAACACCCGGCCGCTGCGCCGATCAGGTCAAAGAGGTACAACCGGGGGGCGTTGTCCGAGAACATTTTATAAAGATACGCGACCGCCGCTCCCAGAAAGAAAAAACAGATCGAAATGAATAACCCGTAATAGACGGAATTCATAAGAATGTCGATCAGGATATAATCCAGCAGCCTGGAAAAACCTTCCGGGGAGGACTCCTGGTCGAAAGAAAAATTGTTAAAATTCCCGAGCCATTTCGGCATTTTCGAACCGATAAAGACATACGCCAAAAGGGCCAGATTAAACGCGTTCATGACTCCGGCCAGGTAGCGGGGGGAAATCAGATGCTGTTTTTTATTAAAAAGGATAAAAGTGAAGATTCCTGCCGAACTTAATCCCAAAAAGGCGAAAGAAATGGCATAAAAGGGCAACTGCAGAAGATACCGTAATAAAGAAGATAAAAACACCTGAAGCGACAGGATGAAAAAACTCAGACTGAAGATAAGGACATAAATAAATTTCTTGGATTGTAAAATCATTTGAGAAATTTTAACAGAAAATCAAATCTGAAACAATCAAATTAACCGCTTCATTGCGCAGTTGTTTTTTCATTTTTATCATGTAAAATAAGGGCTATGTCCAGCGGTAAAAATACTGACAAAATTGACACACCCAACGGGGAAAAAAAGGTCCTCCTGCATTCCTGCTGCGCACCGTGTTCAGGGGAAATCATGGAAAAAATGACCGCCTCAGGGATTGACCTGACCATTTTCTTTTACAATCCCAATATCCACCCGCGCGAAGAGTACGAAATCCGCAAACAGGAAAACATCCGTTTCGCCCAAAAGATGGACATCCCGTTTGTTGACGCCGACTACGACCGCGACAATTGGTTCAAACGGGTCAAAGGCCTCGAATGGGAACCGGAAAAAGGCAAACGCTGCACCGTCTGTTTTGACATGCGGTTCGAACGCTCCGCGTTGTACGCTCTTGAAAACGGTTTTACCGTTTTTACCAGTTCGCTGGGGTTATCCCGCTGGAAGGATTTCAACCAGATCAACGCGTCCGGTGAACGCGCGGCCGGCCGATATCCGGGGATGATTTACTGGACATACAACTGGCGTAAAAAAGGCGGGGGCGACCGGATGTACGAAATCGCCAAACGTGAACAATTTTACCAGCAGGAATATTGCGGCTGCGTGTATTCCCTGCGGGACACGAATTTGTCCCGGCTGGAACGCGGGATGGGGCGCATTGAAAAAGGCACAAAGTTTTATCACAACCCGTCCGCTGACACGGATTAAAAACTTATCTCTGGGCTAGGCATATTTCCCCAACAATGATATACTTACGTTTGCCTATTTATTCAAACATAATTTATAAAGGAATGGCATGAAAGGCATCATCTTAGCCGGCGGCCGCGCCACCCGGCTATATCCGATCACCAAAGGGACCTGCAAACAGCTGTTACCGGTCTACGATAAACCCATGATTTATTATCCGCTCTCCGTGCTGATGCTGGCCGGAATCCGCGAAATCCTCATCATCAGCACCCCGGAGGATCTGCCCAATTTTAAAAACATTTTCGGTGACGGCTCTACACTCGGCCTCACCATCCGCTACAAAGAACAATTAAAACCGGCCGGACTGGCCGAGGCCTTTATCCTGGGCGAAGAATTCATCATGGGCGACCGGGTCTGCATGATCCTCGGTGACAATATTTTTTACGGCGACCAGCTGGGAACGCTTCTTAAAAAAACCGTGCAGTCCAAAAAAGGCGGGACGGTGTTCGCTTATAATGTGGTAAATCCCCAGCGTTACGGGGTGGTTGAATTTGACGCCAAGAAAAATCCGGTCCGGGTCGTGGAGAAACCGGAAAACCCCAAGTCCAACTGGGCGGTCACCGGGATCTATTTCTTTGACCGCAACGCGCCGGCGGTCGCGAAAAAAGTAAAACCGTCCGCCCGCGGAGAATTGGAGATCACGGAAGTCATCAACGCCTACATGAAAAAAGGGGACTGCCATGTGGAATTCATGGGACGCGGGATGGCCTGGCTGGACACCGGGACCTATGATTCCCTGATGGATGCCGGCCTGTTCATCCGCATCATTGAAGAACGTCAGGGACTCAAAATCGGCTGTGTGGAAGAGATCGCCTACCGCGAAAAATTTATAACCAAAAAACAACTCCTGGCAATCGCCGAGACCTACAAGACATCCTACGGCGATTATCTAAAAAGAATGACCACCTATGAAGGATAAACTGATCGTCACCGGAGCGGCCGGATTTATCGGCAGCGAATTCGTCCGTCAGAACGCATCCAATTACAGGATTGTCGTGATTGACAAGCTGACCTACGCCGGCGATCAGGAACGGCTGAAAAGCGTCGCCAAACAAATTACATTTTATAAGACCGACATTGCTGATCTTAAAAAACTGGAAGCCATCTTTAAAAAAGAAAAGCCGGCCCACATCATCCATTTCGCCGCGGAGACCCATGTGGACCGCAGCATCCTGAATAACCATCCGTTCATCGAATCCAACGTGACCGGCACCCAGAACCTGGTTGATTTATCCCGGAAATACAAAATCAAACGCTTTGTTCATATTTCGACGGATGAAGTCTACGGCGACAGCACCTCCAAACACAGCCGTTTCAAAGAGACCGCTCCGCTTAAACCCAGCAACCCGTACTCGGCGACCAAGGCCGCCGCTGAATTTATCATCCGGACCGCGATCCGTACATACCAGTTCCCGGCGGTCATTGTCCGTCCGGCCAATAATTACGGCCCCTGGCAATATCCGGAAAAATTCGTTCCGGTCATCATCTTAAAAACTTTAAAGGACCAGCCGATCCCGGTTTACGGAAAAGGCCGGCAGATCCGTGAATGGCTGCATGTCGCGGATTGCGCGCGGGGTGTCCATACCATCTTTAAAAAAGGAACGATCGGTGAGACGTATAATATCGGCAGTTATTACGAACGCAATAACCTGACGACCGCGACCACAATTTTAAAATACATGTCCAAACCGGCGACCTTGATCAAATTCGTCAAGGACCGTCCCGGTCACGATTTCCGGTACAGCGTGGATTGCGCGAAACTCAGGAAGCTGGGCTGGTCACCTCAGGTCCGTTTTGAATCCGGCATGAAAGAAACGATCCATTGGTATCGGGAGAATCTGACGTGGCTGGAAAAAAAGATGACCTTTCTGCAAAACTACTGGGCTAAAGTCTACCGGCCAAAAGGAAAAAAATCATGAAACTGATCATCCAGATCCCCTGTTTAAATGAAGCCGAAACATTACCCAAGACCCTGGCGGATCTTCCCAAACAGATTGACGGCATTGATGAGATCGAGACGCTGGTGATTGATGACGGCAGTACGGACAACACTTCCGAAGTGGCTTTACAGCACGGGGTGAACCATGTGGTGCGCCTGACCAAATGCAAGGGGCTGGCGGCCGGATTCTCAACGGGACTGGACGCCTGCCTGAAACGCGGGGCGGACATCATCGTCAACACGGATGCCGATTGTCAATACAAAGGTTCCGATATCCCGCGGTTGATCAAACCGATTCTGGATGGAAAAGCAGACATCGTCATCGGTAACCGTGATATTGAAAATGTCGCGCAGTTTTCGTGGGTCAAAAAACGTCTGCAGCGCCTGGGCAGCTGGGTGGTCCGGCAACTGGCCAATTCGAAGATCCCGGACACGACCACCGGATTTCGCGCTTATAACAAAGAAGCCGCGCTGCGCCTGAATATTATTTCAGACTACACCTACACGCTGGAAAGCATTATCCAGGCCGAGCATAAAAACCTGGCCGTGGAAAATATCACGATCATAACGAACAAGGTTGACCGGCCGTCGCGTTTGTTCAAAAATATCCCGCAATACATCAAACGGTCGATGATTACGATCGTCCGCGTTTATTCCATGTTCAACCCGTTCAGCCTTTTTATGCGGCTGGGAATGATTTGCATGCTGTTTGCCTTTTTCATCGGCTGCCGGTTTGTTTATTATTATTTTCTGACAGGCGGGACGGGAAAAATCCAATCGCTGATCCTGGCGGCGATCCTGACCATTGTCGGCTTTCAACTGATCATTATCGGCATTGTGGCTGACCTGATTTCCGCCAACCGCCGATTAATTGAAGATACACTCCTGCGCGTAAAAAAGATTGAACTTAACCTGAAAACTCCCAAAAAGTAAAGTTGCCCCATGCGAAAAGAAATGCTGGTTTTCGGACAGCCGCTCATATCCGAAGATGAAATCAATGAAGTTCTCGACAGTATGAAAAAATCCTGGCTGGGAACAGGACCAAAGGTCCACGCGTTTGAAGCGGACTTCCGAAAATATAAAAATGCGCCGTATTCAGCGGCCGTGAATTCCTGCACGGCCGCGCTGCACCTGGCCTGTCTGGCTTTGGACCTGCAGCCGGGTGACGAAGTCATCACAACGTCCATGACCTTTTGCGCAACGGTCAACGCCATCATCCATTCCGGGGCCACCCCGGTTATTGTCGATATTAATCCTCAGACGCTCAACATTGATCCGAAAGAAATTGAGAAAAAGATCACCAAGAAAACTAAGGCAGTCCTGATCGTGCATTTCGCCGGACGCCCCTGCGACATGGATGCCATCGTAGCCATTACAAAAAAACATAAACTATTTCTGATCGAAGATTGCGCGCATGCCATTGAAACGGAATATAAAGGAAAGAAGACCGGGATGTTCGGCGATTTCGGCTGTTTCAGTTTTTACGCGACCAAAAACATCACGACCGGCGAAGGCGGCATGGTCATCAGTCCGCACGAAGAGCTCAATAATAAAATCAAGATCATGGCCCTGCATGGGATGAGCAACGACGCGTGGAAACGGTTTTCAGACGAAGGGTACAAACATTATTTTGTCATCGACCGCGGATTCAAATACAACATGATGGACCTGCAGGCGGCCATCGGCCTGCACCAGCTCAAACGCATCGAAACGTACTGGCAGAAACGTGAAAAACTCTGGAACACTTATCTGCAGGCCTTTAAGAATTTACCGGTCGGGCTGCCGGCCGCTCATGAGGACACCATGCGGCACGCCTATCATCTGTTCACGATAACCATCGATGAAAAAAAATCCGGGATCACCCGGGATCAATTTCTGGGGGAAATGACCAAACGAAAAATCGGGGTGGGCGTGCATTACCTGGCGATCCCGGAACATCCTTTTTATCAGAAGATGTACCGCTGGAATCCGGACCACTTTCCCAATGCCCGCGATTACGGACGCCGTACCGTCAGCCTGCCGATTTCACCGAAGCTGTCGGAGAGTGATGTCAACGATGTGATTGAAGCCGTGACTGAAATCCTAAAATAACCCATGAACATCCAGATCATCACAAGTTCATATCCCGCTTTTTCCGGAGACCCCGGAGGGACAGCCGGACTCTTCGTGGAGGCCTTTGCCCTCGAACTGATTAATCAGGGGCATAAGGTTATTGTCCAGCCGGTCAACCGCAAAGACGCCTATCAACCGGCCCCGGGAATCATCATTGAACCGATCCCGTGGGAGGGAGGCGACCAGGTGCTGGCCGCCATGAATCTCTTCAATCCGAAAAACTGGCCTGTTTTTTTCCGCTTTTTTTCTGAAGGGTCCAAAAACACCCTGGCAGTTCATCAAAAATATAAGATCGACCGGACCATGTGCATGTGGATTGTGCCCAGCGGTGTTTTCGGCCACGGAATCCATCAACAGTTAAAAAAAGATTATGATGTCTGGGCGCTCGGGTCCGATATCTGGAAAATACGTAAAATCCCGTTCTTCGGAAAATACTGGATCAAAAAGATCGTGGACGGAGCTAAAAATGTTTATGCCGACGGACTGCAGCTCTGTGAGGATGTACACACGCTGACCGGAAAGGATTGCCGGTTTCTTGCCTCAACACGGGCCCTGCCTGAACCGGACGGCACAACGACTCCGTTTAAGCCGGATGATGCGGTCCACCTGATTTTTGTCGGGCGTTACCATAAAAATAAAGGGCCTGATCTGCTTCTGGAAGCCCTCACATTTTTGAATGAAGAAACAAGACGGCGGGTCCGGATCCATCTGTTCGGCCTGGGAGACATGGAAGACACCCTCAAGGAATATTGCCTGGCAAAAAATCTGGCGGACACGGTCAATATCAACGGTCCGATCAACGCCCGCGACCTGTCGAACCGACTGAAGCAAGCGGAATTTCTGCTGATCCCATCGCGGATCGAAAGCATCCCGGTCATTTTTTCGGATGCCCTACAAAGCGGGACCCCTGTCGTGGCAATGCCGGTGGGGGACCTGCCGAGCTTTATTAAAGACTTCGGGTGTGGTATACTTGCAAACGACACTTCAGCCCAGGCATTTGCGAACGCCATTGAAACGGCCGTTCAACAAAAGAAAGCGGGCTTCGCCTCCAATGTGCAGGCCGCATACCAAAAATTTAACATCAGCCATTCGGTCCGGCAATGGCTGTCCAACGAAAGCGTATAATCATGGTATTTGACCACCGATTATTTGAAGAATATATCAATCGTCGAAAACCCGTCAACCAGCCTGTTCCAGCCCTCGTTACCATCGGATATCATCTCTTCAAAAACCCGGTTTTCATAGTCGTTATTAATATTTTTGAAGCGGTCTTCATGTTCATCCTGACACTGCCAGTGCCCTTTTACCGCAGTCTTGTTTTGGGATGGATTACCCAACTGCCGGGGACTCCGTATTTCACCGGTCCGTATTTGCGGGCCCTTTATTATAAAAAGAAATTAAAATCCCTGGGATTAAATGTCGTGTTTGAACAGGGTGTAAAAATCGTTTCCCCCGGAGATATTGAAATCGACGATAATTCCGTGATTGACACCGGCGTCATTCTTTCCGCCGGAAAACCAAAGGCGTACAACCAGAAAATCATCAAATCAAAAAACGTCACGCAGGAAGGAACCTTGTTCATCGGGAAAGGTGTTCTGATCCAGCCCTACACGTCCATCGGAGCTATGGGGGGGGTTGTTATAAAAGACAATGTCGGGATCGGACCGCGGTGCACCATTTTTTCGTACACCCATCTGTCCATGAAACCCCATGCGGTGTATGAAGTGACTCTGACGATCGGTGAAAACGTCCTCATCGGCTCAAATTCTTCCGTGATCTGTGTCGAAAATATTCCGGCGAACACACTGATCAAACCTAATACGTTTTTGTGCGACAGCTTTATTAAAAAAGACAACCCGCAATCCCAACAGAAATGACAGCGACTAAAATGAACAATTGCCCAAATTTTAATAAAATCCTGGAAATCATTTCCAAAAAATCGCCCATGCACCGAAACACGCTGGCCGGACATTTCAGCCAGCGCGATGATAAATTCTGGGAACGGGCGGAGACATTTTCAACCGGGTTTCTTGATTATCTGGCCAATGAACAATCCTCCATAAATGATGCCGTTGACGCTTACCTGGAAATGTGCCAAATCATGCTCAAAGAGCAGATTAAATTTCAGCGCACCGGTACATACAGCTGCACCAATGCCACCGAGGCCAACGAACAGGTTTATTCGGAAGAAAAAAAGATGATGAATTATATGCGGGGGCTCGCCTTGTCGACCTATTTGTGGCCCAACCATTATCTGATGTACGATTTTTATCTGGACGGCCTGCGCGCTTTAAAGGGTGTATCCGATTATCTGGAGATCGGGGTCGGCCACGCGGTTTATTTTATCGAATCGCTCCGGCAATTTCCGACCGCGCGTTTCATGGCCCTCGATATCAGCCCGGCGTCATTAAAAATGGCCGCAGCCATGATCACGGCCTTCGCGCCAAAGGCTTCGTATAAATTTAAAGAAACCGATGTTGCCAACTTCAACGAAGGGACTTATGATTATATAGTCATGGGGGAGGTGCTGGAACATGTGGACGATCCCCAGACGCTTTTGCGCAAGATCCATTCATTGCTGAAAACCGGCGGTCACTTTTACGTGACAACCTGCGCCAACGCGCCGGCAGTTGACCACGTTTATCTCTACGACAGTGTTGATCATATCCGCCGGGAGATTAAAGAATGCGGATTCAGGATCGACCGTGACCTGGCGCTGGCGGTGGACGGCAGTGATGAATCCAAATGGGAAAAAGGAAAAACCGAAATTAATTACGCGGCATTTTTATCAAAAACACCATGAAACCAAAAAATAAATTCGACCAGATCCAGATCGGGGACAAGGCCTCCGTCACCCATACCATCACGGCCAAAGATATCGCTGATTTTGTCGCCCTGACCGGTGATGATAACCCTTTGCACGTTGACACGAAATACGCCGCGCAAACGTCATTTAAAAGACCGGTGGTCCACGGCATGCTGACGGCTTCGTTTATATCGACCTTGATCGGGACCAAACTTCCCGGGGAAGGCGCTTTGTGGTACGAACAGTCACTAAAATTCCTCGCGCCGGTCCGGCCCGGTGATACCATAACGGTGAACGGCCAGGTCCGGCACAAATCCCTGACCCAGCGGGTCATCGTCATGAGTATCCACGTCGTCCTGAAAAACGGAAAAAATGTTATTGAAGGGGAGGTCAAGGTCAAGATCCTCGATGATGCAGGAGAAATCCCTGCCGTCAGTTCCGTACTGGCCGTCCCGAAATCCGCGGCCAGGACAACAGCCCGAAAAATAAAAAAAACCGGGGCGGTGATCATCACCGGCGGGGGAAAAGGGATCGGAGCGGCCATCGCCCAGACCCTCGCCCTGGACGGCTTTCCCGTTATCGTGAATTATCACACCAGTTCGCAGAGCGCCGCGCGGCTGGTTAAAACAATCCAGGCCAGCGGGGGAGAAGCCCTCGCCGTTAAGGCCGATGTAACCGACCGTGATGAAGTCGCGGATATGATCAAAACCGCCCTGTCGGAATTTAAAACTTTTACCGGACTGGTCAATTGCGCTTCCGCCGGCATTGATGACAGGTTGTTTACTGATTTAAAATGGGATGATTTCCAGGACCACCTGAATACCCAGTTGAAAGGCGCCTTTAATGTCACCCAGGAAATAATTCCTTATTTGCTGGGACAAAAATCCGGTATTGTGGTCAATATCGCGAGCACGGTGACCGATCACATTCCGCCCGCCCGCTGGATTCCTTACACCGTTGCCAAATCCGGGCTCATCGCCCTGACAAAATCACTGGCCTCTGAATACGGCAAGGATAACGTGAGATTTAACTGTGTTTCCCCGGGGATGACGATGACCGACCTGATTGCCGACGTCCCGGAAAAAAGCAAGATCTTAACTAAAATGAACACACCCCTGCGGCGGCTGGCAGAACCCGTCGACATCGCCAATACCGTCAGCTACCTGTTCAGCGATAAAGCGAATTTTATAACCGGACAGAATATCCGCGTCTGCGGCGGTTCGGTTATGGAGTGACGGCATGTCCTTAAAAAAGATCACGCTGGCTAATATTCAGGATGAACTTAACCGCGACACCCTCAAGCAGCTGCCGGGTCTTCCGTTGACGGTCTTAAGAAACATCACCATCGAACCGCTTGAACCCTATCTGAGATATGCCCTGTCCCATATCGGATTTAACACGAACATCCGGTTCGGCGCATATGACAATATCCTGCAGGAGGCCTTAAAGCCGGACAACCCGCTTTTTAAAGAAACCAAAGCGGTTTTAGTCTTTTGTTATTTGGAACAATTGTCGTTTGACCTGGCCCGAAACTTTTGCTCGATGTCCGAATCTGCCGTTCAAGAGGAAATGAACCGGATAACCGGTTTTTTTCAGACGGTCATCCAGGGAATCCGCCGGCAATCCCCGGCCATGATCCTCTGGCATGGTTTGGAAATTCCGGACAACCCGAATTACGGCATCTATGATTCCCAGCATTCTCCGGGGCAAAAAGAAACTGTTTACCGCCTGAACCAGACACTCATGGAAACACTGCAGAAAACTTCCAACGCGTATTTCGTGGATCTGAACACCTGCCTGGCCCGGATCGGTTCGGGACAGTTCTACGATCTGCGCTATTGGCATATCAGCAAAGCTCCTTATTCCCGCGATGGATTATGGGAAATCGCCGCTGAAAATTTAAAATTCCTGCGTTCCATCCTGGGCAAACGGAAAAAATGCCTGATCCTCGATTGTGATAATGTGTTATGGGGCGGAGTTGTTGGAGAAGACGGCCTTGAAAACATCAAACTCGACAAAACATATCCCGGTTCGGTGTATTCAGACTTCCAGCAGGAAGTACTCAATCTGTATCACGCCGGAATTATCATCGCCTTATGCAGCAAGAATAATGAACAGGATGTGTGGGAGGTTTTTAAAAATCACCCCGGCATGCTTCTCAAGGAAGAAAACATCACCACGGCCCGGATTAACTGGGAGGACAAGGCCGGCAACATAAAAAGTATTGCCGAAGAATTGAACATCGGCCTGGATTCAATGGTCTTTTGTGATGACAATGAATTTGAGATCAACCTGGTCAATGAACTTTTGCCTGACGTTGAAACCATCCACCTTCCCGTCCATTCAGCCCAAAATTCGCAAAGGACCCTGGCCGCCTGCGGCCTGTTTGATACCGTTGACCTGACCGAAGAAGACCGCGTAAAAACACACTTGTACAAGGCTGAACAAAAACGAACAGCATTTAAGACGTCAGCATCAAGCCTGGAAGACTATTACCGCTCACTGGAAATGGAAATTGATGTGAACAGGGCCGATGACTTTTCCTTTCAAAGAATCGCCCAGCTGACCCAGAAAACCAACCAGTTTAATATGACGACACGCCGGTACTCGCAAGAAGATATCCTCCGATTTTCACGTTCCAAAGATCACTGTGTCCTGTATGTCAAGGTCAACGACAAATTCGGTAGTTCCGGACTGGTGGGCGTCAGCATCCTGGAATATAAGAATGACGACGCGTTGATTGACAGCTTTTTATTGTCCTGCCGGATACTCGGCCGGGGGATCGAACAAGTTTTTCTCAAGGCAACACTGATGGCGGCCTGTCAGCACGGAAGCCGGCTGGTTACGGCTGAATTCATGCCTTCCGCCAAGAACGCACTGGCCGAATCTTTTTATCCCGATAATAGTTTTAAGCCGGTTGACACCGGAGGGACATCAAAAATTTATACTTGTGCAGTGGAACAGACAACCAGTGAATTTCCGGAATATTTCAAATCCGTTACGATTAATCTTTAACCAGGAAAGGAACCCATGAAAGAAAAAGTTTTTAAAATCGTCAGCCAGGTGATGGGAGTGCCTGCCGAAGAAATAAACGAAGATTCATCTCCGGACACGATCAGTCAGTGGGATTCACTGCAGCACATGAACCTGGTCCTTGCCTTAGAAGAAGAATTCAAGATCCAGTTTACGGGTGAACAAACGGTCAGCATGCTCAACGTCAAATTGATCCTGTTAACACTGGAAGAACTGGGAATTAAGTGAATTTGACCAGCCACGTTTTATAAGTCTTTTCCATCAACTTTAACCAGCCGGGCTGAGTATTGATGATATTGCAGGACACAAATTCAGAACCGAAACGTTCCTTATATTCAATGACCCCTTTGTGCCATCCGCTCGGGCTGAAATCAAAAAACTGATATTGCCGGGCACACGCGTCTTTGATAATGTCATACAGCAACACATCCGTAGCCCTTAAGGACTGATGCTGCGAAAATGAAGCCGGGTATCCGTACAGAACGATTTTCTTTGAATAAAAAATAATAACACCCGCCACCGGCCGGTCTTCAAAATAGGCCATCCATAGACGAGCGTGCGGAGAATTCAGCTGATGGATGGATTCAAAAAAAGATTGTTTGTATTTCGAAGAGGCCTTGTCGCCCCACCGTTTAAACGTCTCGAGGTACATGTCATAGAACGCGCTCCAATCCGAATCCGAATTGGCCGGTTGAATAACAACCCCCTGTTTTTGGGCCTTATTAATGTAGGTCTTATGCCGTTTGGAAAACCGGGCGTAAACCTGGTCGAAATCCGTATCCAGTTTTAAGACCTGGGTATTGTCTTGAATAACAAAGGCGTCTTTAATTTTCGGGGTAAATGAATAATACGGATTGAGCCGCAAGACAAGAAAAGGGTATTGATTGCGCATAAACTCAAATAATACCCCGTGATGTTCTTCTGTTAATGCCTTGTCGCTGATCCAGCCTCCGAATGATGAGGCCGGAGAGGATAAATACCGTTTGATCAAACCGTTAGCCACTGTATGACAGCTGACCGGGATCAAAACCTGATTTCCGTCCGACAAGTTCAACAATAACGGTTCAACCTTGATTTTCCGGCCGGTATATTCCTGCCAGATCAGATGCCAGACGCGTGAGTGATAAAAGGTGGCCTGATCACAAGCTGACCAGATACGATCCCACTGTTCGTCCGTGGGCGTTTGGATTGTCTTGATATGAATCATCATATTTACATAGTTTATCGTCTAAAACTATATCTAGCAATAAAGAAGAGAAAATATATTATACAAAAAGATCCTTGTCCTGTCGCTGGAGTACCGATAAAATGGGTTAATCATTCCAGACGTAAACAAGGAATCGTCATGAATAAAAAACTTATTTCTGCCGTGCTGATGGTCATTTCATTTGTCTGGATTTTCGCGCTGGTTTACCGGGACAAAGAAGGAATCGGCCAAATCTGGTCGAACCTGCACTCCGACAACATACATATGCTGATTGACGCGACCATCTTTGTCGTCATCGCCGTTGCCTTATTGGTTCCGCTGGTTGAAATTATCACCCGCCAGAATACCCAACGCGTGTTTCCGATCCGCTATCTGGCCCGCTTATTCTTTGCCGGCCAGGTCGTCAGTTATCTTCCCGGACGGCTGTTGGGGACCGCCTATCTGGTCAACGAAACTCAGAAAATCATCCCGGCCCTGACCATGGTCCGCCTGAATGTTGAGCTGATTCTGACGATTATGCTTTTTAATACCCTGACAGCTTTCAGTATCATGGCCTATTATCTGGCCGGGGGAATGGCTGCGCTGGGATCAGCGGTGTTAGGCCTGGGCCTTTTCGTCGTTTATCACCGGATGAACCTGTTTGATCTTCTTTTGCAAACTACTTCAAAATTATTGCCAAAAAAATTTTCCGAAAAACTACTGAAGGCCAAGACTCATCGCCCTTTTGAATTTAAAACGATCGGCCTTATGATTGTTATATTCACAATCCACTGGGCCGCTTACCTGAAGGCATGGCTGTGCCTGAAAAACGCCTTCGTGATGCTGGAAGGCCAGGCGGTGTTTCTTTTGGCCGCCGCGTATTCCATCAGCTGGTTTATCGGGTTTATAACTATGGTGACACCGGGGGGATTGGGCGTGAGGGAGGTTTCATTTGTTGTATTAGTCTCCGAATATCTTCCCAAACAGCTGGCATCGTTCTTGTCTTTATTCCTGCGCATCTGGCTGATCGTGGTGGATATCCTCTTATTTCTGGCCAGCTACGCTGTCTTTAAAATGTTTCCCTGCAAAATTGAACCGCTCCCGGAATCCGGACAATAATTATTTTATCTTCCTGGCCACACAAAAATAATTCATGGGCGTCAGACTGTTTTTCATAAAACGCATGTCGATCCATGAAAGCGGGTAAACGATTAATAGCTTGTTAAGCCAAAAGATAAATTGATTAAAAACCGGAATGTGCCAGGTCAAACCGATTAGCACCGTTGATATCTGGTGGGCCAAAAGGCTGAGAAGCGTGCCGGATCGCTGCAGTTCAATGATTTCAAATCCATTCTTCTCCAATAAAGCCTTAATTCCGAATTCCGTAAACCGGAAATAATCGTGCGGTATTTCATGCAGCCGGCTGACGTGCGGAAGGCTCAGCAAAAAATAACCGTCTATTTTCAGAATCCGGTTTATTTCAGCAACGGCCCTAAACGGATCAGGGACGTGTTCAAGGACCGCAAACGATACCGCCGTATCATAGACCCCTGCCTGGATCATATGCATATCAAGCACCGAACCGATGAACGTCACGTTTCCGGTACGCGCCTCGACGTCAAGGGTGTCGTATGGGCCCACTTTGTTTTCCAGTATCCGTTTTAAAGGCATATGCCCGGCCCCGATATCGAGCAATTTTCCCCTGCAATAAAGATCAATCGCGGGCAGAATCTGTTTGACGATGATATACATCGCCGGAGAGAGATATTGCATAATCGCAATATCCGGGCATTCGTCAGCCATTCTCTGCCTGTTTTTCTTGATCAATTCTCTTAACATGGTTTACCCTAGAAATAACAAAGATTATTCGGAAAGCTAATAAAATAGTTAATAATGAGCACCTTTAACAGGATCATAAACGCGATGATTAATATCCCGGAACGGACCAGGACCCTGGGACCAAATGATAAAATCGCATGTGTCTTTTGAAAAAGTTCATACAGAAAATTTACGCCGATGAGAATCAGGAGAGGATTAGCCGCGATGATATACCGGCACTGAAACGCGCTCCAGATCGTAAAGAACAACAGTGTGCCTGCCGATGATAACCTCAGTATCTGTTCTTCACCGGAAATATTTTTCTTAGGGATAAAAAAAGCCAAGAACGCGAAAAATGAAATCAGGGAGAACTCTAATTCTCTCTGCAGATAAAACAAGTGCGTTGCCCCGTAGAACGTGCTACCCGCCCAGCTAGTCAGCGGTAAGTGCATGATCGTAAAACTTTTCAGCACCGCCGGCCATAACAGGACCGCGAAACCGCAGCCGGATACCAAAAAAATATTTTTCGAAGCCTTGGCCTTATTCGGTAAATCGTCATGAATTTTTTTCGCGAGCCGGAGCAAGGCTAAACCGAAGATTACGTAAAGAACAATATTTCTGCCAAAAATTCCCGCGTGGTGTTTGTCCGAATGCATGTTGACCTGCATCCCGAAAAATTCAAGGCCGTACACCGAAACATTCCACAGCAGCCACGGCACAAGCATGACCACCGGAATCAATAGACTGACCAGAAAATATTTATCTTTATACAATTTCTTGTCAAAAAAGAACGCGTAAACAACAAAGATCAGCGTAGAAATTCCGCCGGTATATTTCGTCAGAGCTCCCAGTCCGCTTAATATACCGCTGGAAATAAAAAGGCGGGGCGTCGAGGTCTTAAGCGCTTTCACAAACGCGTAAATCGAAAACACCGTAAAAAAAGCAATGGTCGATTCCATCCAGATTTTCTGGGAACAGACAATAGACATAGGGTCCAAAGAAATCAGGATGGCAGACAGGAACCCGACCGTGCGGTTAAAGACGAGCGTTCCCAGGCAATAAATGAGGGGTATCATCAGGAGACTGAAAAAAACCGGCACATAAAAAGCTGAAACTTCGGAAAAACCGAATAATTTTATCGCCAGCGACACAAAGAGGGTGAAGATCGGCGGATGTTTATAAAGCGGTTTAAAAAAATAATCCGGCAATTTCCGTCCGGAAGACTGTAGCTTTTTTCCATAGGGAATCGTGTTATAATTTTCCAGCCCGTCCTGGATCTGGACCGCCATGCGAAAATAGACCACTTCATCAATCGATCTGGCCGGGGAATATTCAAAATTATGCTGGCGGATGATAAAGGCGGAAATCATCAGGAACACAAGCCCGATGATGATAAAAATCCGTTTAACGCAGTCGTTTTGTTTCATGAAATGATGACCGGGTTTATGTAATTTATATAGACTCACTGATTTAGAGAGTGTTATAATTAACCCGCCTTAATTTGAATAATAGTTAAAGTAACATACCCTCTGGGGAAAAGCAATGTCAAATTCCAAAGAAAACCCGGTCAATTATTCCATCCATGACCCTTACAGTTCTTACGCGGGGATGGACGAAGAAACGAGAAGAAAAAAAGCGGCCAAAATCCTGAGCATCCTGAAAACCCATGTGGCTCTGGATCAATGCGACCTGCTGGATATCGGGACCGGTTCCGGGCATATCATTCAAATCATCGCCCGGGAATGCAAATCGGCAACCAGTATCAACCTCAACGATGAACGGGTCGTGACCGAAGGGTACAAATTTTACAAGGTTGCCGATGTGCGCCTGCCGTTTGCCAGCGAGTCATTTGATGTGGTCATTTCCAATCAGGTGATTGAACACATCCCGCCGCAGGATGTCCACCTAAAAGAAATCCACCGCGTCCTGAAAAAGGGAGGGATCGCGTATGTCGCCACCCCATCAAAATTCACCCTGATTGAACCGCATTTTAAACTGCCTTTTCTGTCCTGGCTGCCGCGCGCCCTGGCCGATGCCTACGTAAAACTTTTTAAACACAAACGCTTTGACATTTATCCGCTCACGTACGGACAGTTAAAACGAATGGCGGATAAAATGTTCCAGGTCACGGATATGTCGGTCAAGATCATCAAACAGCCGAAGGAATTTAACCTGGACATGTTCCCGCGCCTGCAGCCGGTTCTCAAGGCCATGCCGGAATTCCTCCTCACCTGGCTGCGTCCGTTCATGCCGTCATTTATTGTCATCCTGCAGAAGAAATAAGACCTTAATTTACACACAACCCGTTGACATTATCCGGTTTAAATAGTATAATCACATGCGATTAAGAATTTAGGAGAACCATGCTCAGTAAAACCAGCACACAAGTCATCAACGCCTTCGTAGAACTCGCCCGACTGGATAAAGACCAATTTGCCGGAGCCGTTAATATTGCGGATAAAATCAAGGCCCCAAAAAATTATTTAGGGAAAATGCTGCAGAGCTTTTCGTATCGCGGTCTTTTGGTTTCCCAGAAAGGATCGGGGGGCGGATTCCAGCTGGCCAAAGAGGCGTCAAAGATCTCTTTGTATGACATCGTCGAACCGATTGAAAACATCAGTATCTGGTCGGAATGCGCCTTGGGAATGAAACGATGTTCCCAGGTCAATCCCTGCGCGGTGCATGACCGCTGGAGCAAAGTCAGGGACGTTTATTATCAATTTTTAAAAACGACATATATTTCTGATCTCGTATAAGCGGTAAAAATTTTTACCCCTTAATCACATATACACATGCGATTAATTCATTATGAAAATCACTGAAACCTTAAACTATCTGTACGGCCCGGTTGAATCCTGGAGGATGGGAACATCCCTGGGGGTCGACCCTTTATCAAAGAATACAAAAATCTGCAACCTGGATTGCATTTATTGCCAGCTGGGAAGAACTCAACATTTATGCAATGAACGCAAAATATATATTAAGACAGAAACCATCCTGGCGGAATTTGATTTGTTGCCGCCGAAATTGGAAGTCGATTATGTCACATTTTCCGGCCGGGGCGAACCAACCCTGGCCAGTAACCTGGGGGAATTAATTCAGGGGGTCCGGGACAAGACAACATTTGAAACCGCGGTCATCACCAATTCGACTTTGCTGCATCGGGCGGATGTCAGGGCTGATCTTTCCCGGGCCGACCTGATTATTGCCAAACTCGATGCCGTTGACGAATGTTCCTTCATTCAGATCGACAAGGCCATGCCCGGGATCAGTTTTGAACAGACACTCACCGGACTCAAACGTTTACGGGACGAATATACCGGGACCCTGGCCGTTCAACTGATGTTCGTTGAACAAAACCGGAAGTTTGCCGGTGAACTGGCGCAGCTGGTCCGTGAAATCAACGCCGATGAAATCCAGATTAACACCCCGCTTCGCCCATCGTCCGCGGCTCCGCTTGATCAGGACGGAATCACTGAAATCAAATCGCATTTTAAAGGACTCCCGGCCGTCAGCGTTTACGACCGGGAAAGAAAAGAAAGTGTACCTTTTAGCCCGGCACAGACCGTCAAACGCCACGGTAATTATATAAAAATCAAATAATCTTCGACTCAAGGAGAACGAGCAAATGCAAGCCATCAAAAACATTTTGACCATTGTCAAACGCAACGGACGGGTTGAACGGTTTGATCAGGAAAAAATCACCCGCGCGATCCGGAAGGCCGGTGAGGCCACCGGGGAATTTGACCGGACGAGCGCCGAAAAGCTGAGCATCCGGGTCGTTAATTTGATCCATCAATTGATTGATCATCCGTCTCCGGGTGTTGAAGAAGTCCAGGATATTGTCGAAGATGTCCTGCTTACCTCTCCGTACAAAAAAAGCGCCAAGGCCTACATTTTATACCGTGAACAGCACAAGGAGATCCGTGCAATAGCCCATAAATTTAATACAGATCTGGTGAGCTGTTATCTGGAGAAAACCGACTGGAAGGTCAACGAAAACAGCAACATGGCATTTTCCCTGCAGGGTTTAAACCACTACATTTCATCGGAAGTCAGTAAAACCTACTGGTTGAATAAAATTTATCCGCCTGAGATTAAAACAGCCCACACCCAGGGTAAACTCCATATCCACGACCTGGGACTGCTCAGTGTGTATTGTGTCGGCTGGGACCTGCAGGATCTGCTGACCGAGGGATTCAAAGGCGTCAGCGGAAAAATGGAATCAGCCCCTCCTAAACATCTAAGAAGCGCGCTGGGACAAATCGTCAATTTTTTTTATACATTGCAGGGGGAGGCCTCCGGCGCCCAGGCCTTTTCAAACTTTGACACCCTTTTGGCGCCGTTCATCCGTAACGACGGGCTGAGTTACAAAGACGTCAAACAGGCGCTGCAGGAATTTATCTTTAACATTAATGTGCCGACCCGGGTTGGCTTTCAGACACCCTTCACCAATATCACCATGGATCTCAAACCACCCGCCTATCTGCTGGACCAGGGCGTGGTCATCGGAGGAAAAATCCAGAAAAAAACCTACCGTGAATTCCAGCCGGAACAAACGCTTTTCAATCAGGCCTTCCTGGAAACAATGCTGGAAGGCGACGCAAAGGGAAGAGTGTTTACGTTCCCCATTCCTACGTATAACATCACCGCTGATTTTGACTGGGACAACCCGGGCCTGGACAACTTGTGGAGAATCACCGCGAAATACGGGATCCCGTATTTCGCCAATTTTGTGAACTCTGATATGCACCCGGATGACGCGCGCAGCATGTGCTGCCGCCTGCGGCTGGATAACCGTGAACTGCGCAAACGCGGGGGAGGGTTGTTCGGAGCGACCCCGTTGACCGGTTCCATCGGTGTTGTCACCATCAATATGCCACGGCTGGCTTTCCAATCGGCAACCAAGGATGAATTTTATCACCAGCTTGATGCGCTAATGAACCTGGCCAAACAAAGCCTGGAAATCAAACGCAAGGTCCTGGAAAAATTCACCCAGGAAGATTTATATCCGTATATTAAATTCTATCTGAGAAAGATAAATGAACGTTTTGGTCAATACTGGAAAAACCATTTTTCCACCATCGGGCTGATCGGCATGAACGAAGCCTGTTTGAATCTGCTGGGAGAAGGTATTTCCACCTTGACAGGACAACGATTTAGCCTGGAGGTCCTGGATTTCATGCGTGAAAAACTGCTGAAATACCAGGAAGAAACCGGCAATATCTATAATCTCGAAGCCACCCCGGCCGAAGGAGTGACCTATCGCTTCGCCAAAATGGACAAGGCGCTGGATGAAAAAATCATCTGCGCCAATGAAGACCAATACCGCCAGGGCCATGAACCTTTTTACACCAACTCCACCCATTTGCCGGTCAATTATTCCCAGGACATTTTTGAAGTCCTTGATCACCAGGACGCGCTGCAGACAAAATATACCGGAGGGACCGTGCTGCATGGATTTGTCGGGGAAAAGATCGAGAATATTACAGGGGTCAAACAGATGGTCAGGATCGTCTGCCAGAAATACAGGCTGCCTTATTTCACGATCACACCGACCTTCAGTGTTTGCCCCAGTTGCGGATACATTCCCGGCGAACATAAAATATGCCTGCGATGCGAAAACAAATGTGAGGTTTACTCGCGGGTCGTCGGTTATCTGCGGCCGGTCCGGCAATGGAACAATGGAAAAAAAGAAGAATTTGAAGAAAGAGTCACTTACAAAATATGCGCATAGGCGGTTTACAAAAATTCTCTTTGCTGGATTACCCGGATAAAGTCTGCTGCATTATTTTTACCCGGGGCTGCGATTTCCGCTGCCCGTATTGTTTCAATCCCGAACTGGTCGATCCGCATCAGTATGGAACACTTATCAGTGAAGAAGAGGTCTGGGATTTCCTGGAGAACCGCAAAAAAATCCTGGAGGCGGTCGTCATTTCCGGCGGGGAACCGACCCTGCAGCCGAACCTGATATCCTTTATTCAGAAAGTCAAACAACTGGGCTACTTGGTCAAGCTCAACACCAACGGATCTAAACCGCATATTCTGCGCCGCCTAATTTTCTTAAAGGCCATTGATTACATCGCCATGGATGTCAAGGCGCCGCTAAACGATTACGCAATGGCCAGCGGAGTCATGATCGATCCGGACATCATCCGGCAAAGCATCAATATCATCATAAAATCCGGGATCCGTTACGAATTCCGGGTCACTGTCGCCAAATCCCTGTGCAGTGAGGACGATCTGAAAGAAATAAAAGAACTATTGCGACAAGCCGAGACCATTCGGCTGCAGAAAGCCGTACTTGATTCAAAAATCCTGGACAAATCACTGAGCGCCGAACAGCAATACACGGATGAAGAATTCGAAAAACTGAAACATGCATTTGAACAAGGAGCCGTATGATCAAAATAAAACAACTTCTAAAATTAATGAATTCAGACCCGGAAGAAATCAAAGGGTTGCACACAGAACAACTGCGGATGATTTTGGGAACGTTAAGGTATGTCGTTCGTCAGCTGGAACGGGAACTCAACAGCCGGTTTAAAGACCAGCCATTAGGAAACATCCCCGGCAATCAATCCTATTAATCTTCAAAGGACAGAGGAGAAGCCATGCCAGAATCAACCTTCAAGATGAGCAAAGATCGTGTCACGGTCGATAACAAACGCATCATCAATAATGACCGGACGGTCGACTGCAACCAGCTGGTACCCATTAAATACCGCTGGGCCTGGAATTTTTACCTGGACGGCTGCGCCAATCACTGGATGCCGACGGAAATTTCCATGCAGCGTGATATTGAACAATGGAAAGACCCGAAGCTGTTCACCCAGGACGAACGTCATGTCATCAAACGGGTCCTCGGTTTCTTTGCCACGGCCGAAACACTGGTGGGTAACAATCTGGTGCTGGCTGTCTACCGCTGTGTGGATAATCCGGAATGCCGCCAGTACCTGCTGCGCCAGGCGTTTGAAGAAGCGATCCATGTCCACGCCTTCCAGTATATCGTCCAGTCATTATCGCTGGATGAAGGTGAGATGTTCAACATGTACCGGGAAGTCGAAGCCATTTACAACAAGGACGAACACGCGATGAGCTGCACCAGCAGTGTCTTGGATATGCGGCCGGGCGACCTGAAAACCGTCAAAGGCCTGCAGATATTTCTCAAAAATCTGGTCGGCCTGTATGTCATCACGGAAGGTATCTTTTTTTACGGCGGGTTTGTGACCATGCTGTCCTTTGGCCGTAACAACCAGATGCCCGGCACCTGTGAACAAATTCAATACATCCTGCGGGATGAAAGCATTCACATGAATTTCGGCATCGAACTGATCAACGCCATCATTGATGAAAATCCGGATGTCTGGCAGGATGACTTCAAAAAAGAAATTATCGAATACATCAAACGGGCTGTCCGTCTGGAAACAGATTATGTGAACGAGTGTCTGCCAAACGGAATCCTGGGCCTGAACACCGAACTGATCAAAAGTTATGTAGAGTATCTGGCCGACCGGCGTTATGAACGTTTGCGGTTGCCCCAGTTGTACGGTTCAAAAAACCCGTTCCCCTGGATGAGCGAAGTCATCGACCTGAAAAAGGAAAAAAACTTTTTTGAAACGCGTATTAATGAATACCAGACCGGGGGAGCGTTGGAATGGTAGAAAAGACCACCGAAAAAACTGTTCGGTCGAATCTTACACAAATAAAAAACAGGTTTAGGCATTGAAAATGGAAAGCCTGATCATTAAAATAAACATAACTCCAAAAAATTTCGTCCGAGGAAAAAACGGACGATTGAATTTAAATTTTAAAGCGGGAACCTGTTCGTCATGAACCACGCCGTCTGTTTGCCCGTGAGATCAAAATACCGATGAAACAAAACACGGATGAACATGATTAAATCATTTTTAAATGGACTAATCCCGCCCAAAGAATGGCGGATTCCGGTAACAATACTTTTAGGAATATTAGCCGGTGTTATATTGATTGTACTGAGAATATCCAATGCGACGTCCTATTTGTCCGATGATCCGAAGGCGTGCATCAACTGTCACGTGATGTTCCCACAGTATGAAACGTGGCTGCATTCCAGCCACCGGGAAGTTGCCGTGTGCAACGACTGTCATGTGCCGCACGATACGGCCATCAATAAATATTTCTTTAAGGCCAGAGACGGTCTGCGTCATTCAACGATCTACACCTTGCGGACGGAGCCGCAGGTCATCCGCATGCACGAAGAAGGCCAGGCCGTGGTCCAGTCCAACTGCATCCGCTGTCATGAAAAGCTGTTCGACGGCACCGATCTGATCCACGGCACTTATGAACAATACGTAAAGGGCGATGCCAAACTCTGCTGGCAATGCCACCGGGAAGTCCCGCACGGACGGGTCAGAAGCCTGGCGGCAACCCCTTATTATCATGTCCCGCAGTTGTCCGATGCGGCTCCGGAAGAGATGGAGTCCCTGCGAGACTTTCTGGAAAAACTAATTTACACAGATAGGAAAAACTAAAATGAGCCGATTAAAAGAATTTATCCTGCAACACCGCTGGGCCGCCTGGGCGTTATTCTTCCTGACTTTTCTAGTCGTGGCCCTGGCCGGATTATTAGGCGCATCCATCCTGGAACGCCGGATCGAGATGAAAACCGCTGCCAAACAATTTTATCCGATCAATGAAATGGAAACAGATTCAGCCGTTTGGGGAAAACAATTCCCCCGCCAGTATGACCGTTATCTGCAGACCAAAGAAATGGATTTTGCCAGCCGTGAAGGCGGCAATATCCCGATTGATATGCTGGAGAGAGATCCGCGCCTGGTTGTCCTGTGGTCGGGGTATTCCTTCAGCCGTGATTACAATCAGGGCCGCGGCCACTATTATACGATTGAGGATATCCGTAAAACGCTGCGGACCGACACGCCGCAACCGATGACCTGCTGGACCTGCAAAAGCCCTGATGTCCTGAAAATGATGAAAGACCCTGGCCTGGCCGAATTTTATAAAGGAAAATGGAAAGACGGTATCCCTGACATTGTCCATGCGATCGGCTGCCTTGACTGCCACGATCCGCAAAACATGAAACTGAGAATCTCAAGACCGGCCCTCAAGGAGGCCCTGGAACGGCAGGGACAGGATGTCAATCAGCTGAACCACCAGGAAATGCGCACCATGGTCTGCGCCCAATGCCATGTGGAGTATTACTTTAAGGGAGAAGGAAAATACTTAACATTTCCCTGGGATAAAGGTTCCACCGTGGAAGATATGGAAGAATATTATGATGAAGCCCAGTTTAAAGACTGGATCCACGGCCTGTCCAGGGCCCCGATGTTAAAGGCCCAGCATCCGGATTACGAGGTCTTTAAACTCGGGATCCATGCCCAGCGGGGAGTGGCCTGCGCGGATTGCCACATGCCTTACCGGCGGGAAGGCGGTGAAAAGTTTACGGATCACCACATTCAAAGCCCGTTGAATAACATCGCGAATTCCTGTCAGGTGTGCCACCGGGAAAGCGAAGAGACCCTGCGTCAGAATGTCTTTGAACGTCAGGATAAGATCCGTGAATTGCGGATAAAAGCGGAAGACATTTTAGTCCAGGCGCATGTGGAGGCCAAGGCCGCCTGGGACGCCGGCGCCAGCGAAGAAGAGATGAAGAATGTTTTGCAATTGATCCGAAAAGCGCAATGGCGCTGGGATTTTGCCGCGGCCGGGCATGGTTCATCGTTTCACGCACCGCTGGAAATCATGCGCATCCTGGGGCACTCCATTGATCTGGGCCATCAAGCCCGTTTGGAATTAAACAGCATCCTGATCAAACACGGTGTCGCTTTACCCGTGGCCATGCCGGATATTTCCACCAAAGAAAAAGCGCAGGCTTATATCGGCCTGGATATGGATCAACTGCTGAAAGAAAAACTCGAATTCTTAAAGACTTTATCGGAAAAATGATCTCTTTTTCGAGAAGAAACCGATCATTTGTCGAAAAGAAAGTTTTAACAACATTATTCTGCCATAACTCAAAAAAGATATTATTGATTGGCTTGTAATGTGTGCTAAAGTAATAATAATATAAACACCTTGCACGATTAAACTTCTTAAAGACAACGTTTTTAATCATGATCGAATGGGGCAAAAAATATGAGACCGGCATTAAGGAAATCGACCACCAGCATCAGTGGTTGTTCCGGTTTGTTAATTCGCTTGAAGAAGAATTAACCCGGGATGCTCCGGACATTGATATTGAAGAAACATTAAGGATGATGGCCGACTACGCCCAATCCCATTTCCGTTTTGAAGAGGACTGTGTGAACAAATGGCGCTGCCCGTTTGCGGAAAACAATAAATGCGCCCATCAGCAGTTTATCGAAGCGTATAAAAATTTTATGGAACGGTATGAGCGGGAAGGCCACAGCCTTGAACTGGCCTGGAAAATACACCATATGGTTGAGGAATGGATCATAAACCATATTGGAAAAATCGACATTAAATTGAGGTCATTTGCGGATGCGTCCAAAATCTGACATAACCGGAGCCGTTTTTTGCGGAGGGGAAAGCCGCCGGATGGGAACCCATAAGGCAGGTCTGGTGCTGCCCGGGGGCCTGACCATGATTGAACACATCGTTGAGACCTTGTCACCATTCTGCCGGGAAATCGTCCTGGTCGGGCATGCCAAAGGGGTCCCGGACAGTTTAAGCCACCTTAAACGGATACCGGATAATTACAGCCATTGCGGACCGATGGGCGGAATAGAAGCCCTGCTCAATTCAGGCCTGGCGGACGAATACCTGACCGCGCCCTGTGATCTGTACCAGCCTGATACGAAAATCTTTGAAATGCTCCTCGCTTATGAAGGATCATGTCCGGTCGTGGTCCGATACAAAAACCAAATCCAGCCCCTGATCGGCCGGTATCCGGCCTCGCTGAAAACAATGGCCACCCAGCACATCGCGTACAACGACCTGGCGATGAACCATTTTATCACCACTTGCCAGGCCGGATTCATGGATATCCCTGACAAATTAGGCAAGGATATGATCAATGTCAATACCCCCGACGATCTTAAGATCAATCAATAAATATACCCGCGGGCTCATCCCGATTTTTATGCTGGCGACCTGCTTTGGCTGCACGACCCTTGTGAGTTATGAAACCATTATTCGTAAAGCCAACACGCTCAACCTGCAGGACGGACTGGATAAAGAAGAGGCGGTCCTGGTCGCCCAGAAACATGTTATTCTCAGCGGGCTGGACCAGGATGTTTCGGTCAGACGCGTCGGAGAAGTCAAACTCATGGAGGACCAGAATTTCTGGCTGGTGACCTTCAATGATTCGGTTGATAACAAAATCGGTGAACGCCGCCACGAGCCGCCCCAAAAAGTCGTGATCCAGGTCAACCGCACGACCGGCACCAGCGCCCTGTTCTCAAATTAAAATGGACCTTACGGCCCTATGTAAATATCTTTCAATATTCGTCTCAATCAAATTGTCCGCTACAATTTTCTCATAAATCGTGTTAAGATATCTCCTATCAAAAACTACCGGAACAATAATTTGGACGTATTCGTGTGAATGATTTTTTACAAAAAATCGCATTGGTCTGCGCATGCGGCATAGGTGTTTTGTACGGAGCCGGGACGTTGTATCACGTATTTATTGCCAGACCAATCGCCGGGCTGGCTGAACTGCCGGGGATCGAAGTGGCGTTGACCGTGTACAGCGCCGGGTTGATTCTCTCGGCCTTCCTGACCTTAAATTTAAATAAAATGGGGAAGACGTTCTATTTATTCCTGATCTCACTCAACCTCGGCGCTTCCGTTTCCATGAACTGTATGAACAAGCTGGATCTGGTGACGACCGACATCAGCCGGAGAATCTTTTACGGCTGTTATCTGTTCAACTCGCTTCAATTTCAGATCAACGAGTTGTATATCGACCTGATGCTGTACCAGGACGTCCCCATCCAGTACCTGGATATCATAAAGGCTGTCCTGATCATGCTGTCCGTCGGCATCCCGATGCTGATCATTTTTTTCCTGACCCGGCCGGAGAAAAAAGGAACGGTTATTATTAATGGTTAAGAAACAAACCATCACCATCTACTTTCACAAACCATCCTTTACCCGGGAAGAGGTGCGGGCTTATTTGAAACTGAAAACCTGGCCGAAGATGATGAAGTTCACGGTCGGATGGGAAGACATCAAACACATGGTCGCCGGAGGGACGTTTAACGCGCAGTCCATCAAATCGCTGTCTTACCTGTTGTGGATCCTTTCCCCGGAATTCCACTTCAGCAAATGGGGGTTATTCTTGACTGATTTTGACCGGCGTTTTAATCCGGAAAAATATGTCAAACATGACGGCCGCTTCAAATCCGAAGGGCTGATCAATCACATCCAGCTGCAGAACGTGGTTAAAAACCGGACGGCCCAGTTTGAAACCGGCGCGCGCGCCATCCGGGCCTGGGGACCCGCTCTTAAAAATTTCCGGTATCTGCGTGAAACGGTCATTTACCTCACCGGGCCGGACAACTATACGCTGGCGGTTTACAGCGATCCCAAAAAACAGGAAATAGCTTCCCTGAACCGGATGCTGAGCAAAGATAAAACACTGGTCAAAATGCGCTGGGAGGACTTTGTTAAATGGGCGTTATAACTCAATGACCCGGGATAATGGAATGGAAAAACGAATTATAAAATCAGCTTTCTACGTTGGCCTTGGATTCATCATCGCCATGGGCGGAGCCGCAGCGACAAACAAAAAATTGTATTACCGGTCGCATGGAATAAAAACAATGGCCGCAATCGTAGCCAAAAACAAGAAACTATATGCGGGAGACCCTGCCTTAAAGACCGGAAATAAAAGTCTTGAGAAAGATTTTATTCTCAAACTGCAATTTTTTGACCGAAACGGTTATGGGTATGACGTGGATGTTCCGGTTTACCATACGACCTGGAAAAAAGTCGCTACCAGCAACTCAATTGAAATTCTCTACAATCCGGACGACCCGGGAAAAAATATTATCGTTACGCAAGACCACCGTGCCGTTTCAATCGGACTGGAAATTATTTTCATGCTCATCGGCCTGTTCATGGTCTATTTCGGTCTGGCCATATTCGACAAAAAAGAATGGTTCTGGATCAATAAAAAGAAAAAAATATAACGATATGTCCCGACAGGGAATGGATCTGTCTGTTTCCAAACTTTCGTACTCATTCTTTTTTTATTTTTTTACTGTTTCCCGCCCAAAAAATGTTTACAATAAAAAAGCATGTACACTCAGACGGACCGCCAAGGAAAGGTAAGCCATGAAATTTTTATTCATCTCGTACGACGGACTGATCAATGACATCGCCTGGCATGTCCGCCAGGAAGGCCACGATGTTAAATACTTTATCAAGAACAAGGATGTCCGCGACATCGCCGACGGTTTTGTACCGAAAACCGATAACTGGCGCGGGGACGTGGACTGGGCGGACATCATCATCTTTGACGATGTGCTCGGCCACGGCACGCTGGCCCAGGAACTGCGCAAGAAGGGCAAACTTGTCATCGGCGGGACGGAATACACCGACCGGCTGGAAGACGACCGCACCTTCGGCCAGGAAGAACTGAAAAAAGCCGGGGTCAATATCATCCCGTATGTGGAATTTACCTCGTTTGACGAAGCCATCGCCTACGTCAAACAAAACCCCAGCCGCTACGTCATCAAACCCAGCGGGGAAGCGCAGAACATCAAACGCCTTTTGTTTGTCGGTGAACAGGAAGACGGCCAGGACGTCATCCAGGTTCTGGAAGGCTACAAAAAGGCCTGGTCCAAACACATCAAGGTCTTCCAGCTGCAGAAGAGAGTGACCGGCGTTGAGATCGCGGTCGGCGCTTTTTTTAACGGCGCGCAGTTTATCCTGCCGATCAACATCAATTTCGAACACAAAAAACTCTTTCCCGGGAATATCGGACCGTCCACCGGTGAGATGGGTACGTCCATGTACTGGAGCGGGGAAAACAAGATCTTTAACGCGACTTTGAAAAAAATCGAACCCAGACTCCGCCAGGAAGGTTATGTCGGGTACATTGACATCAACTGCATCGTCAACGCCAACGGGATTTATCCCCTGGAATTCACCGCGCGCTTCGGTTACCCCACGATCAGCATCCAGCAGGAAGGGATCAACATGCCGATCAGTGAATTTTTCCACGGGCTGCTTTCCAAAAGCATGACCACGTTCAAGACCAAAAGCGGGTTCCAGATCGGCGTGCGGATCATCGTGCCGCCGTACCCGTTTAACGATGAGCAGACATTTAAGAACTGCTCCAAGGATTCTGTGATCTTTTTCAAAAAGCCGAATTATGAAGGCGTCCACATTGTCGACGTCAAGCTGGTGGACGACCAGTGGCTGGTGGCGGGCGACACCGGGGTTGTGCTGGTGATCTGCGGGACCGGTCAGACGCTCAAACAGGCCCAGCACCAGGCCTACGGCCGGGTCAGCAACATCATGATCCCCAGCATGTATTACCGCACCGACATCGGCGACCGCTGGTATGAAGACAGCGACAAACTGCACACCTGGGGATACCTGAGAGAAGTATGAACATCAAACAGCCCTGGAAAAACCTCAAGCGCCGACTGCTTCAGAAAGACCCGGCCAAGATCAAACAATTCTTTGATTTTATTTCACCGTCTGAGAAGGCCCGGACCCTTTCCCATCTCGACCGTGAGGACGTGACAGAAATATTCAGCCTCCTGGATCCGGCCTATGCCGCTGAACTGCTCAATGATTTGCCGGAGGAACAGGCGGCCGGGCTGATTGAACTGATCCCGACCCGGCAGGCGGCCGGCATCGTGGACCACCTCCCCAAACATGACCAGATCGATATCCTCAATGAAGTCCGTTCCGAGGACACGGCCCAGGCCATCATCGACACCATGTCTCCGGCCGAAGCCAAAGAGACCCGTGAAATGCTCGCCTATGAAGATGACACGGCCGGGGGGATCATGATCACCGAAATCCTGAAATTTAAGGATACCACCACGGTCGGAGAAGTCCTAAAGGACATGGAGGTCAACCGAGAAAAATATCTGGACTATGACGTGCAGTATATTTATGTGACCGGCCCGGACAATGAACTTAAAGGGGTCCTGCCGTTGCGCGACATGATCCTCTCCAGGCACAGTGAACCCGTCAACCGGCTGATGATCACCAAACTGGTCAAGGCCACCGTGAATTCAACGCTGGAAGAGCTGGTGGATTTGTTTGAAAATTACGATTTTCTGGGATTGCCGGTCGTCAACCCGAACAACCAGCTGGTGGGTGTGGCCAAACGCTACGCGGTCATGGAAGCGGTCGGGGAACGGGAGACCGACACGTTCCTGAAATTCAGCGGGATTGTGGGCGGGGAGGAACTGCGTTCCATGCCGATCTGGGTCCGTTCAAAAAGACGGCTTTCCTGGCTGTGCATTAATATATTTTTAAATATTATGGCCGCCAGTATCATCGCGGTTTACCAGGACACCATCGCGACCGTTATTGCCCTGGCGGTCTTTTTACCGATTATTTCGGATATGAGCGGCTGTTCCGGGAACCAGTCAGTCGCGGTCAGCATCCGGGAGCTGACCATGGGAATTGCCAAGCCGTCCGACATTTTTAATGTTATACTTAAGGAGTCTGCACTCGGTCTGATCAATGGATTGGTTCTCGGGTTGCTTCTGGGAGGCGTAGCTTTTCTCTGGAAAGGGAATTTCTATTTGGGCCTGGTCATCGGCAGCGCCCTGGCGATTAACACGCTGGTGGCCGTCACCATCGGCGGGATACTCCCGCTGATCCTGCACAAGATGAAAAAAGACCCGGCTTTAGCCTCCGGACCTATCCTGACCACCGTCACCGATATGTGCGGATTTTTAATAACCCTGGGTTTTGCAACCCAGATGCTGCAACTCATCCAATAAAAAACGTTTTTACGCAAAAAGGAGCGGGAAACAATGCAAGAAGATGAAGAAATCCGACGGATGAAGAAAATTCAAAAGGACACAAGAGACAAAGGCGATTGGGACAATGAATTTGAGGACGGCCCACCCAAAGGCCGGCACCCCAAACAAACCAAAAAAAAGGTGAAAGTTCGAGCTTATGACGATGAGGAAGAATAAGTAAACAAAAACATAATCAGATTTCCCAAATATAAAAGGCCCGGAATTTATTCCCGGGCCTTTTTTAATTCCTAAACTTGAGTTATTCGGTTTTCTTACATAATCCTTTCAATCGGACCAAGCTTTTTCTCAAACTTGAATTCCGCATTTACGGATTTACGGCCGAAACAGATACCCAGTTTTTCATAAAAGGAAACCGTCTCCAGATCAACATACCGCTGTTTGATGACTTCCGCGGTATCCTGGTACTGAATGATCCCGTGGTTGACGCCGACAACGGTCATGCCTGAAAGGCCGTTTTGAAGAAGAACGACCGCTGACCCGCCGACTTCTTTACCGAAGTTCACATCATAAACCGAAGAGTGCCCGCAACGGACCAGATGGCCCGGGGTGACACTGCGGACTTCCGGGACTTCATAAAGGCTTTCGACATACATCTTGGCTTTTTTCATAAAAGGGATGATATCGGGATCTTTTTTAAACCGCGCGCTTAATTCATTGGTCACATATTTCGCGGCGCCGGCCAGCCGTTTGTGCCCGAACGCATCGACCGGCGATGTTTCATCTACCAGTTCATTCCCGCTGATATCACGCAGACCTTCCGCGACAATAACCAGATAAGTCCCGGCCCGGACATCGCTGTCCAGAACACGGCTCATGTATCGTTCCTTGCAATGCGCGTAGACCACATCAAAATCCGCAGGGATTTCCGGGATCAGGATCGCGTCAGCCTCAGCAGCGACCCCGGCACGAAAGGCGGTGTGCCCGGCATAACGGCCGAAGACATCCATGATGATGATCCGGTTGTGCGTGCGCCCGGTGGTTTTAATGTCTTCCGCAAAGGTGGCAATCCGGTTGACGGTGGAATCAAAACCGACCGAATAAGACTGCAGGTCCAGGTCCATGGTTTTCGGGGCGTGGATGCATTTGATCCCGTGTTCGGAGAGGTCAACCATGACACTGCCCGAATCATCACCGCCGCTGATCACCAGGCCGTCCAGCTGAAACTTGGCCAGGCCCTGTTTAATACGTTCATATTTTTGCGGGTTGTTAATTTTTTTGATCTTGACGCGGGAATGCCCGGCTTCGGAACCGGCCAAATTGGAATTGACAAAATCCACGCGCCGCGGGGTCAGTTCAATGAGGGAATCAAAATCAATCAGGTTGTACAGCCCGGCATAACCGTTAGGAATAATGTACGATTTCATGCCCAGGCTGAGGGCCATGTGCCCGGCGCCCTTGACGACCGCGTTCAAACCTCCGCAATCTCCGCCGCTTGTCAGAATACCGATCTTTTTCATGTTAATCTCCTTCGATGTATGGATCAAATTTCACAGAATTTCAATTTAAAGAGCCAAAATAACACAGTTACACTCAAAAATCAAGAATCATCATAGAAGAAATAAGTTACAAGAGACAAACACCAAACAATGATCAATTAACAAATTCCAAAATAACAACTGTATGTTTGTCTTTTGGTTTTTGGGATTTATTTGTATCTTGTCACTTGTATCTTGTAATTTTTACTTACGTATTGCGTTTGAGAGAAGGTCTTTCGCATGTTTCAGGGAGATGTCGCTTTGGTTTTTTCCTTCTCGATTAAAAAAAATTAATGAGTTCATGTTTCATGCTTCATGAAAAATAGTGATTGATAAACATTCTTGCTTATAGTACGGTAGTAGCAGTCAATCTTTTACTCTAATAAAATAATACCTGCATCGCTCACTCTCTCCTTTTTTTGAGAGTAATCTGACTTTCGTTTCGTTTTACCCTCAAGTCAAAAAAACTCTGAAAAAAGGATGATCCTCATGTCTTCCACAATTCGTTCCGTTTCGAAATTATTTGTGACAGCTTTGTTTGTCTTACTCGCCCTTCCGGCCTGGTCTGCTAACTTAACAGTAACCTCAAACACAACTCTATCAACGGGCTCATATGCCTATGATGACGTGACTGTATCTAACAATGCGAACTTGACATTGGAGGGAACAGTCCACATCACTGCCGATAATATTACCGTTTCATCTGGATCAAGGATTACTGCCGATAAAAAGGGATATGATGCTAAACTGGGTCCCGGCGCCGGTTCCACCAGTGTAACTGGCGGCAGTGGCGGCGGACATGGCGGCAATGGTGGAAGAACTCCAGTTCTCCCTGCAAAAGGACTATGGTACGGATCGGCCACACAACCTTTTCAAATGGGAAGTGGTGGAGGAGGCTCAACCTGCTCGGTCAATAACGTATTGGTTCAAAGTGGCGGCAGAGGCGGGGGTGCAATTTGGCTGGACGTTTCGAACACATTGACCATTAGTGGGACTCTCTCTGCGAATGGGGAAGATGTATTCACGTGTGATAATAGAAGCGGCGGCGGCGCGGGTGGTGGAATTTATATTACGACAAGTACTCTGGCCGGTTCGGGAGATATTGTGGCAGACGGAGGAAATGGGGGCTCATCACGAGGAGGCGGCGGAGGAGGTGGCCGCATCGCTGTATATTATGAGTCCTCAACATTTACTGGTAGCGCCCGTGCAAAAGGAGGCCATGGAAATACGGAATCCGGTATTAGTGGAGATGGCGACAATGGAACGATAGGATTCTTTGATTCGAATTCAAACAGCTTTCTTGCCGGTCATAATTGGCGTTTTCAAGCGGAGGACGGACCGTTTGATTTTGATACCATAACGTTGAATGACGCTTCCGTAACGACTACAGATGGAACTGTTACCATTACGGGAACACAACTTATTGTCGATGGCGCTTCATCGCTTTCACTCAATTACGAGGACACATTGTTTATCAAAGATGTGTCCGTAACGGGAACTTCTTCTATTGAAGGTAATCTTTTTCTCCAAGCCAATAATTTAACCATCGCGGCCGGTTCAAAGGTTTCTGCAGATTCAAAAGGATTTAAGGGCGGGATGGGAGTTGGAAGGGGATTCCCGAATCAGGGACAAGGTGGGGGAGGCGGTGGTTACGGCGGAGTTGGTGGCACCAGCGATGGAGGAGTCGAATATGGATCAGCGACTGCTCCGGTGGATCGAGGTAGTGGCGGAGCAGGGCCGGGATTTACGCCTGCGGGTGAAGCATTTGTGCCAAGTAGCGGTGGGGCAGGAGGTGGACGAATTCAATTAAATATTGCCGACACACTCACCATAAACGGGATTTTGTCCGCTAAGGGGGGCATGGGTTTACCTCAGGGGAGTCAATCAGGCGGCGGTTCTGGCGGAAGTATTTTTGTCATCACTGAAAAGTTCACTGGAAGTGGTACCATCACAGCGAACGGGGGTAACAGCCAGGCGACAGGGGGTTCAGCAGCTGGTGGAGGAGGGGCCGGAGGACGCATTGCTATATTCCATAGACAAACAGAAACTTTCAGTGGAACACCAACAGCAACAGGCGGTGATGGAGTTGGTGACGATGGAGATGATGGGACAGTCATAGTTTCACAAACGCAACTTGCGATTTCCCCGGCAAGTGGTGGAGATACAGGACAAGTGACGGCACTCATCTCAGGAAGCGTATTTGAAGATGGAGCCACAGTCAAGCTGGTTAAGTCTGGAGAAAGTGACATCGTGGGAACGGTGACGTCTCTTGAAAACCACGGGCTCATCTTAAAGGCTGTTTTTGACCTCACAGATAAGGCGCAAGGATCTTGGGACGTAGTGGTTACGCAACCAAACAATGATACTCTTGAAATAGAAGACGGATTTGAAATCGAAGAAGGCACGACACCTGATTTGTGGATTGACATTGTTGGGCGAGGGGCTATCAGGCCAAACAGAAATCAGACATATTTTGTTGTATATGGTAACAATAGTAACATTGATGCACAGGGATCCGACATTTTTTTGCAGGTCCCTGGCAACCTCGAATACAAGATCGACAAGGATACAACGATTCGAATTGCGGAGGATCCAACCTTTATACACATGATAGATACTGTTGTACCAGCCCGCTCAAGCGCGACGTTTCCAGTAACAATAAAAACTGCGTCCGGTTCAGGAAGCGCCGATTTGAGTGTGGCCATTTCCAACAATAATAGCCATTCTTTTGGGAAGGACGTAGAACACTTTACCGGTTTGAATAGCGCATTTAGTGGAACCGTGAATGAGGTTCCAGATGCTCCACCGGCACCCACTCCAGCGTCATATTCAAAACTTATATATGGAAACACTGATGTTTTTCCTGACGGAATTGTGCTATACACGCAAATGGCCGATCCATTCTTAGAGGATAAGCCATTTTTGGAGACGGGAATAGTAATTGGGAATGATGCAGTATTTAACTATGAAGAACATGGCGTGCTGGTGGTTCCGCTCGAAACCTTACGGAGTGGTTCGATAGTAGTAGATGGTAGAACTATTGAGGTGGATCTCAGGTTCGGAATTCGTCCAGCTCCAGAGGAGGAAATGCCGGCGGTGGCGGAAAAAGTTATCAGCAACTTTATTAGTCTTCAATTTTTACCTTTAATAGGCGAACGTGTCAGTTTCTGCAGTAGTAGCTCCGGTGCATGCGCTCCAGCCCCGGTGATGTCCTGTATTGGATATGTTCTACATCTAATATATGGCGACATTGTCGTTAATGGGGGCGGCTATTCTATTCAGATGTCTCTGGAATTTGTTCCCAATGCTCCCCTTAATAAGCTCTATAACATTGAAGAAATCTTTAAGTATTGGCTTAAAGATGCCGCACCAGATGAACTCATTCTTTACAATCAACTCACAACGGCAACCACGGAGTTTATTGTCTGGTGGGGTGGAGTTATTAGAATCAAACACATCGCGATTGGTTCTCCGTTAGATCCAAATGAAAAGTTTGGTCCTGTTGGGGTTGGAGAGGAAAGGTATGTTTCCAAGAAACAAAGCCTAAATTATTCAATATATTTTGAAAATATTGAGTCTGCAACCGCCGCAGCTCAGGAAGTAATCATTACTGATGAGCTTGACGACACATACCTTGATTTCGACACTTTCAGTCTTGGCCCCGTTGGATTTGGAGACCAGATCATTGTTCCACCCAGCGGCCTGAAGGAATACATAACCGAGATTGATTTACGACCGGACAACGATTTGATAGTCCGTTTGGAGGCGTCCCTTAATACAGGTTCAGGCGTCGTGACATGGAAGTTTACCGCTCTTGATCCTAATACACATGCTTTAACTGATGATCCAGAGGCCGGTTTCTTGCCTCCAAACATCACTCATCCTGAGGGCGAGGGTTTTGTTTTATTCTCTATTCGCCCTAAAGATGACGTAAGCACCGGTGACGAGATTGAGAACGAGGCCAGTATCGTATTCGATACAAATAGTCCAATCATAACAAACACGTGGCTTAACACCATAGATGCGACAAAACCTTCCAGTTCCATGAACAGCATGGATTCAGAGGGTACTTTGACAAGTTTTGATATTTCCTGGTCAGGAAGCGATGCCCATTCTGGTATAAAGGAATACACCCTTTACATATCAGAAGATTTTGGGCCCTATACGGAGACCTTAACTACCACGGGAACGCTAACTTCCTTCGTTGGTGTTAACGGCTCTACATATTCATTTTATACCATAGCAACCGACCAGGTTGGCAATAGGGAAGACGCACCTGTATCGCCGGATTTGACGATTACAATTAACGACCCTATGCAAGAACCTTGCACAATTAATACTGACTATATCGTTGGCGTTACGTGTTTTGGTACTACAACCGTTGCTAATGACTCACAGTTAGAAGACTATTTAATTGATTATGATTATAACGGGACGTATTATAAGCATCTCCACGTCAATTATAATATCACGATGGACAATATGGATATCCACTCACCGTGCGATATCACGATTGCATCAAGTAAAACCCTCACCGGGGAAAGGATATGTATTGACGGAAGGAAAAAGGTCGACAGTGCCAGCAATCTGACCGTAAACGGCACGTTTGTAAGTTTTATATCTGAATTAGGAGATGTTACTGTCGGAAATACTTCGACTATCACAGCTAGTAATCTTCTAATTCAAGGTTACAAGGTGGCTGAAATTCCTATTAGCGCTGTCGTTAATGTAGCTGGACCGATACTTATTAAATCAATTGGTAATACTTCAACCAGTAAAGCAAGGATGGGGCAGGATTCAGTTATTTCCGCCCAAAGCGTACGCCTTGAATCCGTACGAGAAGCTTCTACGGGACCTGGTATGCAACTGACCGTGGAAGATGAACTTGAAATTATTTCAACTGGAACTGATGCCAGCAGTAAAGCAGTGACTGGCCTCTCTTCGGAAATTACAGCGGGCAGTTTGGAAATGAGCGCTGATAAGGCGGTAGAAATTGGCAATGGTTCAACCGTGGAAATCAGCGGCAACGCGACACTGATATCGACCGGGTCATCGTCAACAAGTGATGTCACTATTAAACTCGACACCATAGTCTCAACCGACAGTCTTGATATTACGGCGGGTGACGATGCTGTGTTACAAGGTGGAACAGAGATTACGGTGACCAATAATTTCCATATGCAGGCGGCGACTACCAATGATTGTTCGATCAGTGGATCAGCAACCATCAGTGCTGGAAGCGAATCTGGCAATTGCCTTTAGGGAATTGATTAAAAAATTGGAACACCGAATCGAAGAATGTGATAGAATTTAAATTATGAAAAAAATAATTTCTTCAACTTTAATATTTCTTTTACTACTCGGACTCGCGGTTTTTTGGTATATGAAACGTGAACTTCACAGGAAACCGTTGGAGCGGTACTCGACGGGAGTTACAAATGTAAATGTGAAGTCTAGTCCACATATATTTTCACGAGAAGACGCGGATTATTTCATGCTGGATTCCATATCCTTTAATCCGGGTGGTGTTACGATGGCCGTTAGAAAAGATGTTGCGAAAACGCATGAAAAACGAAGCTCCTACTTTAACAATACTTTTAAGGAACACAGTATTCAACTAGGTTGGGATGCCGATGTAAAGAGTTTCCGATTCAACGAAAATATAAAGTTCAGAGAAAACTTTTTTACAAAAGACCTTGGTTTTCTTTACGCGTATCCAGCTATTGAATACGAAAGTGGAATCTACACTTACAGATTCGTTTACCTAGCCGACATTCAAGTGGACCATCTGGATCTAGTTGTTCTCGATGGCAGTGTGTCTGAAAAGTCAATTGCCGCCACTTGGGATCGTATCACGACCTTCCGCATCACCAAAGAACAAGCCGAGAGACTGTTTCAGTAGTACTCGTTAGTTGGACGACGTTGTTATCTTCTCCTTACGTTTCGCTGGGGCATTTCGTGCTTTGTATAATTACAGAGGGTTTGATTGCGACAAAAATATTGAATTAAGGTAGAATTGACTCAGTACAAACATGATGTTGGCCAATCAGTTCCATGCGGCCGAAAAATGGAGCATTTCCTTCCAGGATTTTTTGTCAAATTCTTAAAATATTTTAACATTTTTGTGATTTATTTTTCCTCCCCAAGATGGGGACTGCTAGTCTTCGATTGAATCTGTAAGGGAAGTCTCTGCGGATCTGTGGTATGCAACTAACCGTGGAAGATGAACTTGAAATTATTTCAACTGGAACTGATGCCAGCAGTAAAGCAGTGACTGGCCTCTCTTCGGAAATTACAGCGGGCAGTTTGGAAATGAACGCTGATAAGGCGGTAGAAATTGGCAATGGTTCAACCGTGGAAATCAGCGGCAACGCGACACTGATATCGACCGGGTCATCGTCAACAAGTGATGTCACTATTAAACTCGACACCATAGTCTCAGCCGACAGTCTTGATATTACGGCGGGTGACGATGCTGTGTTGCAAGGTGGAACAGAGATTACGGTGACCAATAATTTCCATATGCAGGCGGCGTCGAGTGGTGATTGTAGTATCAGTGGAACGGCTACGATTACTGCAGGGAGTGAATCTGGAAATTGTTTGTAAAGAATTTGTTGAAGTTTATCGAAATAAATACATACAGTAAGGTATAGTTGTATTAATGAAAAAAATCCAATTAATTATCTCTTTTATTACAATAGTTGCTGGAGGAATTCTACTCATTATCTTTCAACAGAAGAATAGCGGAGTTGAGGATCACTATACCTCCGGTAAGGCTGGTTCTTTTACGTCGACAATCAGACCAGACTTGACTGCTGTACAAGCACAACTTATACACATAAAGGAAGTGCATGTTGATAGCCAGGAGGTTTCAATTGTCATAGATAGAGACAATATAAACAAGAGCGCGTCTGGGATTCTGTATCTTAATCGAAATTTCGAGGGAGATACGCTTAAAATCAGCCAAGAAGCAGGTTTGGCTCAAGAAAGGCCGCTGTTTAAGGACGTCCCATTTGAAAATGTAGAACAGAAGAAAAAGGGATTCGTGATGGCCTATTTAACCCAGAGAAATAAAGATTCGTCCTCAATGGGTGCTCTATACATCGACAGGATTGAGGAAAATACTGTGCACTTTTTGCATTATAATGGAATCTGTCAAGATGGTGCTGACTCCTGCAATTGGGGGAGAGGAATAACTATGCGTGTCATCGGTCAGTTTAAACGATAGCGGTAAGCCGCTCTGTTCAAATAATGTCCTCTTTTTTCCGGGGTCGCCTATTCTTCTTGATTTAAAAGTAACCAGTTGCAAAACTCGTTGGGGGTTCCATTTTCGAAACCCCTCAGGCAAAAGCCTGAGGGGTTTTTTATTGGGGTGGGGTCAACTTGCCTTTTTTGTTTATTTATTTTAGGTAATTAATTCTAAACTGTTCGAAAACTTTATAATGAATGAAATGACATTATTTCTTGGCGTTCGCCAGGAGGTCCTTGGCATGTTTCAGGGAGATGTCGCTTTGGTTTTTCCCGCTCATCATCTGGGCGATCTCCGAGACCCGTTCTTCTTTTTCGAGCGGGAGGACCTCGGTGATGGTCTTTTTATTCCGGACCGTTTTGACCACCTTGAAATGCGCGTCCGCGAAAGAGGCGATCTGGGGGAGATGGGTGATCAGGATGACCTGGCGCTGGCTGGAGATGTCCCGCAGTTTCTGTCCGGTGATGGTCCCCAGACGGCCGCCGATCTGCGCGTCGATTTCATCAAAGATCAGGACCGGGATCGGGTCAACTTTGATCAGCGCTTTTTTAAGGGCCAGCATGACCCGGGCCGCTTCCCCGGAGGAGACAATTTCCGCGAGCGGTTTTGGCTCAAATCCGGCGTTCGGGGAAATATAAAAGCTGACGTTATCCGCGCCGGCCTCGTTTAATTCACCCGGCTCCACCCGGCATTCAAACAGGACGTTTTCAATCCCCAATTCCGTGAGCTCTTGTTCAATCGTTTTTTTAAGGCCCTTGGCCGCTTTTTTACGTTTGGCAGAGATGTCCGCAGCGGTCCGGGCCAGGTCTTTTTTGACCTGTTCGATCGCTTCTTTAAGTTTGACATCATTGTGTTCCAGGTTGGATAAAAGGTCCAGCCGTTCCCGGGCATTTTCATAAAATATTTTGGCATCCCCGATTCCCGGACCGTATTTGCGCAGAAGGTCATCGTAGATGTCATCCCGGCGGTGGACTTCATCCGCCTCTTTCGAATCAAAAGAGAGGCTGGAGGCGTAATCATTCAGACGGGCCAACAAATCATCTCCCTGGGCCTGCAGTCCGGTAAGTTCCGCCATCAGATCAGCGGTCGACTCGTCGATATTATTGAGGACCCGCATGGGGGAAAAGAGTTCCTGCGTTTTGCGGCTGATCCCGTATTCAGAATTATCAAAGATATCCAGCAACTGTCCCAGGCATTCATTCAGGCGTTCCATATTGTCAATCTTGGCCACGTCACTCTTGACCTGTTCGTAATCCTGTTCTTCCAGCGGGACCTGTCCGAGTTCGGTGACCTGGTGGTTGAGCATATCCAGTTCCCGTTCCCTGGACTGGGCCAGATTCTGGATTTCCCGCTGCTGGCGGCTGAGACGTTCATACTCCTGGTATTGCTGTCGGTATTGCCCGAGGCTTTCACCGAAATCAATCAACCGGTCCAGCATCCGGATATGGCATTCGGGGGAGAGGAGCATCTGGTGGTCATGCGCCCCGTGGAAATCAATGAGCTGCTGGCCGACTGTTTTCAACTGGCCGGCGGTCACGGTCAGACCGTTGATCTTGATCTTGCCCCGGCCGTCGGCCTGGTAGACCCGCTGGATGATCAGCTGGGGTTCACCGTCACTGAAGAATTCACCGACCACATCCCGGTTGATCCCCGCGGCCTCGGCCAGGTCGAAAACGGCTTCAATCACACATTCTTTCTGGGGATCACGGACATGGGTCGCGGTGATCCGCCCGCCAAGGGCAACCCGCAGGGCTTCAATAAGAATCGATTTCCCGGCCCCGGTCTCACCGGTCAGGACATTCAGTCCTTTTTGAAGATCAAGGGAGACCTCATCAATCAGCCCAAAATTTTTAATGGTTAGTTGTGATAACATATTCTGAAAGGTTTAATCCATACGGCTCACGGCGTATTATGTACATTATATCCAAAATTCTGAATAAAAATAGCGAATTTACGGCTTGTTCACTGTCTGAGTCTGTACACTTATGTCATATTGACAGCCGGTTGGTAATATTTTACACTATAGCAATATTTGACCGGTATATTTAAACAGTTGTCAAATTTATACTAATGTGACGATAAACATTGTGCGGCTGTATTTTCTTGCGCGAAAAAAGGAAACCATGCATCGACTCCCCAACAGGATAAATTTATTTTTTTTATTAATGATTTTCTCTGGCTGCAGCGTTACATCGCAATTTTCCGGATATACACCAGTAACCGCATTCTTGGATCAACACTCCCCGTATACACCGTCAGCACCGGATGAAAATCCGTCGGCCAAAGATAAACCCGATGTGACCGCCGACAAGTTCAAGATCATGCACGCGTATCAGTTCAAGGTCGAAAAAATCGACGGTATTTCCGAATCTGAAGCCGTTGTGATCGCGCAGAGCGAAGTGATCTTCCGCGGTTATGAAACAGAATATTACCTTATGAAACCGAACTTGAAAAAACTCGATGAGTCAACCTGGGCGGTTGAATTTTACCCGGTCAATAAAACTTTTATCGATTCAATCTCAAAACCGAAATTGCTGATTACCGTTGGAAAGTCCGACGGCAAGATCAGTTGGTCATTTATCAGTTAACATGTACGCACCCAAGACAAAATATCTTATCGGTCTGATCCTATCCGGCCTGGTCTGCATTGCGGCCGGATGCGAAAACCGGCCCCCGCGAAACGGCATGTTCATCCAGAAATTCCCCGATGGAAATGTCCGGCTTGAAGAAAATTACAAAGATGCCAAAAGGGACGGTTTGTCCACGGAATACTATGCGGACGGGAGCATCAACCGCATCTTCAATTACAGCGATGGAAAAAAAGAAGGACCGTTCAAAAAGTTCTATCCCAACGGGGTCATGCACCTGGACGGCCAGCACAAAAATGACCAGCTGGACGGAGAAATCCGCGAGTATTACGACACCAGCGCGCTCAAAGAACTGGTTAACGTCAAAGAGGGAAAACTGGACGGCCCTTACACGTCCTACCATCCTAACGGTGAGATCAGCATCACCGGCCAGCACATAAATGATTTAAAAACCGGAACCTTTAAAACGTATTATGAAAATAAGGCCCTCATGCGCGAGGAAGAATTCAAGAACGGAAAACTGGACGGCCTCACGAAAAGTTATTTCTCGGACGGGACAGTCCTCAGCGTCAGGGGGTTCCAAAACGGAGAACCGCATGGCGCCCACCGCGAATATTTCCGCGATGGAAAAATGCAGAAACTGCAGAATTACAAAGACGGCAAACTGGACGGGGTCGTCCGTGAATATTACAAGAACGGGGAATGGAAACTGATCCAGAACTTTAAAGACGGCCTGCTGGAAGGCCAATCCAAGGAATTCTATCCGTCCGGCCAATTGAAAAGCAAAGAACATTATGTCAAAGGCAACCGGCTGGGCGAGGTCGCAACTTATCATGAGGACGGATCCTTGCGCGGCACCGGCCAGTACAAATACGATAAACTGGACGGACCGACCAAGGCCTTTAACCAGGCCGGGCAAATCCTGGTTGACGCCACCTTCAGGGAAAACCAGCTGATCGGCGTCACCAAAGAATTTTACGATGACGGAACGCTCAAAAAAATCATCGAGTCCAACGATGACCAGAAATCCAGCATCGTCAGGGAATATTATCCGAACGGAAAATTACGCAGCAAGAATATCTACGATCTGGGGGAACTGACCTACAGTGAAGTCTACGATAAACAGGGAAAACTCGTTTATCAGAATGACCCTGCCGCCAAATAGCCTCAATCCGTCACATCCATAAACACACCAATCCTCTTCCGGCCCAAAAACCGGCCCGAAATCATTGCAAACCAACCTTTGCGACAATTCATAATTTGTATTATACTTAGGCTATCTGAATAATATTAGTAGTATATACGGATCGGGGATATTAATCATGTTTCAGTGGCTACAAAAACGGCAATCATCCAGAGGCTCACGCCTGGTAACAGCGCTGATCATTTTCATGATCGGTTTTGGCCTGACTGTGCCGGCTCAATATACTTACGCGCAAGAACGGCCGGGACCGCAACCATGGTTGTCTGCGCTCCACCTGACCACCCCGGGACAGATGGTCAAGACCAGCAATCTCTACAATCCGACCCTGATCAAGGGACTGCGCATTTATCCCAACAATCCGCTGCGTTTTGATTTTATCCTGGAAACAGGGGATGAAAAGACCGTGGATTCCTTTTTGTATGAAGAGTCCAACCGGCTCATCAAATATTTTCTGGCCTCATTAACCATTCCGGAAAAAGACCTGTGGGTCAATTTGTCGCCTTTTGAAAAACAGCGGATCATCCCGGACAAATTCGGCGTCACGGAAATGGGGCGCGACCTGCTGGCCCAGGACTATGTGCTCAAACAATTGACGGCCTCCATGATGTACCCGGAAGATAAGCTGGGGGAACATTTCTGGAACGATGTCCGGCAGAAAATCGTCCGGAAATACGGTTCCGCCGAACTCCAGCTGGATACGTTCATCAAAGTCTGGATCGTCCCGGACAACGCGGTGGTTTATGAAAACGGCGACACGGCCTTTGTGGTCGAAAGCAAACTGAAGGTCATGCTGGAACAGGATTACATCGCCCACACCGAATTCGACCAGAATAAAAATCTCAAACAATCCGAAGCCGCTACCGATGAACAGACGCGGGAACAAAGGACCGTGACGGCCGAGATCATCCGGGAGATCCTGATCCCGGCCATCGAAAAAGAAGTCAACGAAGGCAAACATTTCGCCACCCTGCGCCAGGTCTACCATTCCATGATCCTGGCGACCTGGTTCAAACGCAACCTGAAAGAGAGCCTGCTGGGACGGATTTACCTGGACCAGAGCAAGACCGGCGGGGTTGATGTGGCTGACAAGGAAATCAAACAGAAAATTTACGATCAATACCTCGAGGCGTTCAAGGTCGGCGTCTACAATTACATCAAGGAAGAATTTGATCCCGTCTCCCAGGAACTGATCCCGCGTAAATATTTTTCCGGTGGGATGGAACTGCAGTTCGGGTCGCTCGATAATAACAATCTGCGGGTCGTCCGTGAATTGACCCGGCCTGTTCAGCCCAAAGGCGTCACGTTCATGGTGGAAAGCGGGGTTGACCCGGTGACCGGCGGTCTGCGTTCCGGCATCGTCAACCAGGATTCATCCCGCGTTGATCCCGACACATTAGGCGTGTCCGAACGTTTTGTCGAAGAAGAATTCAGGGAATTCCAGCGCCGGAATTACAGTTTCCTGACAGGCGCGCTGCAGACACTGATCAGTGATTTAACCGGAGACACCCCGGGTGAAACCCGTCCGATTGAGGCGCCGATCGCGCGTTTTCTCGAACAGGTCCGCCAGCGGCTGGCAGACGTCAGCCGGGACAACCGGCAACGGAATGAATTCCTCAGACAATACCAGAGCCTTTTGCGGGTGTACATTGATTCAGCTCCGACGGTTTTATCGGACCTGAACGGGCGGGCCGTCAGCCCGGCCGCGCGTCAGGCAACCGAAGAGGACGGAGTGACCGGCACCCGGACAACGGTTGAGATCACCAACGATACCGCGCTCAGTCAGCAGATTGTTGTTCAGCAGTACGACGCGGCGAACGCCCTGCCGTTTTTTGAGGCCGGCGTGCGTCTGGCCACATCCGACAATGCTGTCCTGGCATCAACCGGTGAACAGGTCGAGATCAATGTGGATGATTTCTTCGGGGACCGCTCCCAGCAGCTGCTGGACGAATTAAAACAGGTCATCGTTGACCGGCGCCCGGTGGTCATCCGGGTTAAAGGAAAAGATTACCGGCTGGAGGAAATTATTGCCGCGGACCTGCTCAAGCCGGTATTCCGTGGCGTGGAGATCAGGGCGGACGGGACGGAAAGCGAACCGCTGGCCATCAAATTTTTCAGCCAGTTTTTGTTAGACAATATTATCTCAATGGATAAAATCAGCCTGCTTGAATTCTTTCTGGCCGTCCGTAATGACGAACGGGTCAAACAATTCGTCGCCATGCCCAACGCCAATCTGGAAGACAATATTTCGCTGCAACCGAATATGATCGAAATGCAATTCATCCGCGGCACCCATTTTGATGCCGTCACTGACCGGGGGGAACGATTAAGGATTCTGGCGGAGGTCGCCCGGGAAATCGCTTACATCTCCACGACGTACGGGGCGTTTCACGGGGATCTCCATACGGAAAATATTATCATTGATGAAACAACCGGCCGTCCGCGCCTGATCGATTGGGACACCTTAAAAATGGACCTCGACAAGACCGACGTCAGGTCTCTGCAGGCCGGCATCAAGTACCGGGATATGATCGTCATCGGAGAAATCCTGCTCAATACATTTTCCCGGGCCAGGGCCACGATTAACGATGCAATGCTGAATAAAGAGACCATGACCCTCGCGCCGGTTAATCCCGCGGAATTCAGAGGAACAACGACTTTTGACGGGACACCTCAGAATGACATGCCGGCCAGTATCTGGGCGATCGTTGAAAAGGCCCTGTTCGCCAATCCGAATGAAAATTATGAAAGCATGGAGGACCTGAGCAACGACTTAAACCAGGCAATCGCCGGACTGGACCAGACGGCTTTAGGGCAAAGCGACAACGCGGTCCTGGCCGATGTCCAGACGATTAATAATCAGCAAATCCGCATCGCGCCGCTGACCAAAGAAATGCTGTTGAGCAACCAGAAATACCGGGTTTTAAACGGGCAGATCATGCGCTTCCGTTTAAACCCCATCGAAAACCGCAGCAATATGGATGATTACAGTTTTGTCCTGCTGGATACGAACAATGAACCGGTCGGTTATGCCATCGTCCAATATAACGGCAACGGCAATGCCGTTTACATGAGTGATTTTGTGGTTGCCCCGGAATTCCAGGGAACACAGGCCGCCAGCTGGCTGCTCCACCGGACATTTACCAACATCGCCGAAAAAACCCAGGGGAATGTGACATCCGCCTGGTGGTCCTATAATTTCTGGAATAGACCGGCGGTCACCCGCCAGCAGAATTTTTATAAAGCCATCGGCGCCAGCGTCTGGAACGTTCAGGAAGATCCCGATGACGATGTCCGCATGCGCAGCAGTTACCGCTTTAATTTTGAAACGGATTTGCCGACCCTGTACACGAAATACCAGAACGATTTGAGAGGGACTGAATTGCCGGCCGGAACTACTGTATCGCCGGTCACAGACATCGAAACGCCGGCGGTCGTCGCCGCAACGGATATCCCGCCGCAAATCGTAGCGGAAGATGTGACTCCAACCGCCACCAGCGAAAGGGTCGGGGGGATCGATCTTAACCCGGCCGATTTGATTATCGAAAAAAGAGGGAAGGGGATCAACATGACCGTTCCGCTGGATCCGCTCATTTTGCGGGAACTGGAATCCATGCCCCTGGACGGTTTTGCCCCGGTGATCTTCCAGATCATCCCCGTGAATAATCTCCCGCTCCTGCTGGGAATCGCCGATCCGGCGCAGGATGAGGACAATCCGGAAATCTCCATCCGCAGCCAATCCCCGTATATTAAGGAAGACGACACGGGCATTTTAACCTTAAGCGCCTATACCCCTTAATGACGAAACCCAGATCAAAGGCGATACACTCTTGACGATCAGGTTCTACATAGTACAATTGAACTATGTCAAATCTTCAACCCAGGGGTCAAAAAACCCAATCCAAAATTATCCAGACAGCTTTTGAGTTGTTTCACAAACAAGGTGTCAACGCCACAGGTGTCGAAGAAATCCTGGCCAAATCGGGCACAGGAAAAAGCCAGTTTTATCATTATTTTAAAAATAAAGAAGATCTGATTGCCGCCGTCATCAAGGATTTTTGTGAAAAATTCTGCAACCGGCAGTTGCCTGTCAAATATGACATCAATTCTTGGAAAGATCTCGAAAAATGGTTTACTTTTTTTATTCAATACCAGGACCATATCTGCTGTGAACGGGGCTGTCCTATGGCGACCATCGGATACGAATTAACCGCCGATGATGAAGTTATCCGCCAAGAAATCAACCGTATTTTCAATTTGTCCATCCAGCCTGTGGCTGAATTTTTTACGCGTCTTAAATCCCAAGGCCGGCTGAAACCGACCGCTGACCCTCAGGCACTCGCTGAACTGTGTTTTGTCACCATGCAGGGAGGGATGCTGGTTTCAAAAATCCAAAAAGACACTTCTTCGTTCAAAAATTCCGTCAAACACATTTTACTTTTCCTGAAATCATTTCAACAACCCCGCTGATTTTACCCCTTAAAAATCATTGACAAAGTGTACCGAATGGTATATATTTTCTGTACCGTACGGTACATAAACAAAACTATTTTTAACAGGGAGAAATAAAATGGGAAATCAATGTAACACATCAGAACAAGATGCTTGCTGCGAAACAAGCTCACAAACCGCTCAAGGAAAATGTCCGACCACAAGCGCAGACCCTTTTTCATGCGGGGTTGACATGTGGAACCAGGCGTTTAAACAAGCCGTCCAGCAAGTCCAGGTGGATATCCTTAAACCCAAGATCCAAAAAGCGTGGGGACCGATGATGGACAAGGTCGCTGACGCCACCTTGGAAGCCATGGGTGTTTGTTGGCAGTCAACAATTGCCCAAGCAAAGTCTAAAGAAGACTTCCGGGCAAAACTGCAAAAATTATGGACAGAGGGTAAATAAAAACTGCCCCAGAAAAGGCCACCACATCTGTGGTGGCCTTTTCTTTAACGTACATTTTTCTCAATAAAATTCACTTAAAACCCTAAAAACGAATTATAAAAAAGAAACCCATCGAACCAAGTCTCTCTTAAATTGTTGCGTCATATCAACCAATCGTCCAATGTCTTGTATATCCAAAACTCAAAAAAACATTCTTTACAGCCCACTATAAATCTGGTATAAATAGGACTCGTTTTCAGAGATTTTTTGAAATTATACGATAAATTTCAGCTTTGCTGGCGTAGCTCAGTTGGTAGAGCAGCTGACTTGTAATCAGCAGGTCGGGGGTTCGAAGCCTCTCGCCAGCTCCATTCTAAGAAGTTAACGGCAAGCAGTAAGTTGCGGATTGATTCTTCAACTTACTGCTTATTATTTAGTTAAACTTTGTTAGAGTTCTTTATCAGTACTTTGGGCAGTTACTCAAGCGGTCAACGAGGACAGACTGTAAATCTGTTGGGTTTCCCTTCGGGGGTTCGAATCCTCCACTGCCCACCATTTTTTCCAAAGGAAAAAATCCTCATCGTGAATTCTTGCGGGCCGTCATGAACCGGAAGGTTTATAACGAGCGTCGCAAAAATCTCTTCAGAAATTTTTGCGGGCGTAGTTCAGTGGTAGAACACTAGCCTTCCAAGCTAGATACGTGAGTTCGATTCTCATCGCCCGCTCCATTTTGCCAAAGGCAAACTGGTGAAACTCACCACATTCAGATGAATTTGGCGGCCCATAATCCTTCGGCCGCTTTTATCAAAATTAAACCTTCCACTTTAATAAACAGACGGTATAATGTTTTATTATTATGAAGATAACGCTCGTTGTTCCAACCTTGAATGAAATCACCGGCATGAAAGAGATCATGCCGAAAGTCGACCGTGCATGGGTCGACCAGATCCTGGTGGTGGACGGCCAGTCCACCGATGGAACGGTCGAATACGCCCGTGAACAGGGCTATGACGTGGTCATCCAAAAAAAGATGGGCATGCGCCACGCCTACATGGAATGCCTGCCGCATGTAAAAGGGGACGTCATCCTCACGTTCAGCCCTGACGGCAATTCCATCCCCGAACTGATCCCCCGGGCGATTGAAACATTTAAAAAAGGGTACGACATGGTTATTGTCTCCCGGTATGCGGCGGGCGCCAAAAGTTACGACGACACACCGGTCACCTCGTTCGGGAACTGGATGTTTTCCACCTCGATCAGCCTGCTGCACGGACACCGTTACCACGACGCGATGGTGATTTACCGGATTTACCGCAAAGACCTGATCCAGGAACTGGACCTCGACAAGGATGAAAGTTACGCCTTTGAAGAAAAACTGTTCCGGACCGTTGTGAGCTGGGAACCGCTTTTGTCGATCCGCGCCGCCAAACGAAATCTGAAGATTACCGAGATCCCCGGCGATGAACCGGCCCGGGAGGGCGGGGTAGCCAAATTGCAGGTCCTGAAGTGGGGAGCGGCTTACATGTGGGAAAATCTCCGTGAAGTCTTTGTCTGGAAATAATTTCAAACAGTTCTTCCAAAACCAGTGGCTTCTGACCGGAATAATCCTGGCCCTGTTTTTACTGACCAACCGCTACATCTACGCCTGGGACGACCAGGCGCTTGAAATCCCCTTATTAAAACACCTTATTGATCCTGAACTTTACCAAGGTGATTATTATGTCGAGAGCCTGGCCAAAAATTTCACCTCGTATCTTTATCCGCTTTTGGCAAAAATCATCCGTGTCGAGCAGGTCCCGGCGGCTTATCTTTTTCTTTATCTGCTCAGCCGTTATTTCCTGTTTTTCTTTTCCCTGAAATTGTGGAGGCATGTCTCGGGCAGCACCTTGATTGGGGTGAGCGCCGTCCTGATGTCATTTCTAATCGGGAGGACCGAGGAATTTTTGTACCGCACCTTTTCGCACCAGGAATTCGCCCTGGCCGTCATCATGGCCGGGATCTATTATCTTTACAGGGACCGGACTGTGCTCGCGGCCGTCCTGTTCGGCGCCGCCGCCAACTTTAACGCCCTGTACGCATTGTTTCCGATGATGTACGCTTGTCTGTACCTGCTTTTGGACCGGCGCTTTAAACAACTGCTGATTTCCTCCGCGGCTTTTGTGATGAGCGCGCTGCCGTTTCTGGTCTGGATGATTCAGAACAAACTCAGCCGACCCGAGGCCGCACCCGGTTTCTACGACGGCTGGCAGGAACTCTTTATGCTGGCCTGCCCGCAGAATTTTCTATTCCAGACCAGGCCGCTGACGGAAGTCTTTTCCGGTTTCGCCACAGCGCTGTTCGCCCTGGGACCGTACCTGTTTTTGATGGCCCTGTATCTGTTCAATCTAATCTTCAACGAACCGTTCCGTCAGTCAAAACAATCGCAGGCGGTTTGTCTGGGCGCTTTCGGACTGCTGGTTATTTCTTTCATTTTTTCATACAACGTGCCCAGCCGTTTTATCATCGACCTGAACCTCATCCGCAACACCCAGTATCTGAATTTCATCCTGATGGGATACACGACGGTGTGGATCGGACGCAAAATGGAAGGGCAGAACCTGAGCCAGGCGTATTGGGCCGCGGTCCTGTTTATGCTGCTGTGTTTTAAGGACATCATCGGCGTCTTGATTTTGGCGGTCACGGCCCTGGCAGTTGCGGTCCGCCGCCGCGAACCGGTGGTCACCGGTCATTCGGATGAGAAGATCGGATGGATCAGCCTCGTGGATATCGCGCTGGTTGCCGTCCTGTATTATGTCCTTTACCGGCACTTTGATTTATCCGGAAGCAAATTGAAATTCCTGGCCGGCAGTGCGCTGAGCTTAAGCCTCCTGTACGGGATTTTATCGTTCAGGAAAGGACAGGGGGCGGTAAAGTGCGCCAGGGTCTGTTTTCTGCTGATCCCGCTGGCCGTGATGCTGGTTTATTTCGGAATCCTGCATTACCATTATGTCCGGATCACCACCAAAGGCGGGGGGTTCTGGCAGCTGCAGCGCAACTGGGAGGAGATGCAACAGTTTGTTAAACAGAACACGCCCAAGGACGCGCTCTTGATGGTCCCGCACAACATGGAAATGGGCGGTTTCCGCATCGGGTCGGAACGCGAGATCATCGTGTCTTACCGGGACTGCGGGATTGTCGGTTTTGATTACGCGGCCCTCAAAGAGTGGAAACAGCGGATCTCCGACATCGAACATTTTAAGGTCATCCCCGACGGACCGCTGCAGTCGGCCATCGTCAACGGCCTGGCCAAATACAAGGCGGATTACATTGTTTTTACCCGTTTTGCCGCCCCGAAAAACAGCAATTCCGCCCTCATCAAACGCCACGAAAACGAAACGTTCGTCCTTTTCCAAGTCAACAAATGATCCGGGGCCGATTTTCGGCCGTTTTAAATTTTCGTGAAATTCACTTTAAGTCGAATAAAACCTGTGTATAATTTTAACGGGTTAACAGCGATTGGACTGAATTTATGACTAAAGTAAACACGATCAGCATCATTGGCGACGGCAGCTGGGGGACGACCCTGGCCGTTCACCTCGCCAGCAACAATTACCCGGTCAACCTCTGGGGACCGTTTCCGGATTATGTCCGCCAGATGAAAAAGAACCGCTACAACTCCAAATTTTTGCCCGGAGTCCGTTTGGCCAAATTAATCACGCCGGAAGCCGACCTGGCCGCGGCCCTGGCCCATTGTGAAATCATCGTCTTTGCCGTTCCGTCAAAATTCACGGCGGATGTCCTCAAACAGATCAAAAAAACCAAGGTCGACCTGACCGACAAGATCATCCTGAGCGTGACCAAGGGATTCGACCACGACAGCCTGCTGCGTATTTCCCAGATCATTGAACGGGAGCTCGAACGCAATAACATCGCGGTCCTGTCCGGACCGACCATCGCCGTTGAAGTGGCGAAAAAGATCCCGACCACCGCGGTCATCGCCTGCAAAAACATGTCGATCGCCAAGAAACTCCAGGCCATTTTTCATTCCCAGACCTTCCGGATTTACACCAACCCGGACGTGGCCGGGGTGGAACTCGGCGGCAGCCTGAAGAACGTGATCGCGCTGGCCTGCGGGGTGTGTGACGGGCTGGGTTACGGGTCCAACACCAAGGCCGCGATCCTGACCCGGGGACTGACCGAGATTTCCCGGCTGGGAAAAGCGATGGGGGCCAAGGCCAAAACATTTAACGGGTTAAGCGGACTGGGCGACTTGGTGACGACCTGCACCAGTCCCGACAGCCGCAACCGCTCCGTCGGGGAACAGATCGGCCGGGGCAAACCCATCGATAAAATCCTCAATTCCATGGACATGGTCGCCGAGGGAGTGGAGACCGCCAAGAGCGCCTTCAAACTCGCCCAAAAATATGAAATCGAAATGCCGATCACCGAAGAAATCTACAACATCCTCTACAAAGGCAAAGAACCCGCCGAAGCCGTCGCGAATTTAATGACAAGAAAATCCAAAGCCGAATAAAGAATTTATTTAATACAAACTTGCAAGATTGTTCTCAACCAAATCCTGGTTGAGCAATCGTCCTTCTTCGGCCACCACGTCGGGATATTTCACGCCGTTCAGATAAAAGACATCCGCGAGATACCGGTCATATTTATCGGTCTTGTAGGTTTTGACAATCACAAACTCGCAATGGGTGAGGGATTCCTGTACAAACGCCTTGGCCTTTTGGCCGCGGGGGGTGTTGATTTCCGGGGTGTTGATGTTGCGAAGACGCAGACGCTGGCGGGTCCAATTGTGGAAGCCCGCATCGATCAGGCAAAGGAGCGTGTCGCCGTCAACCACCCGTTCCACCAGGGCCTTGTAAACATAAAGCCGGCCGGGAGGGAGGTCGGTCTTGCGTAGCTGAAAATCATCGGACGTTTTTTTGCAGGAAACGAGATCCCCGCTCTTGAGCGGGCCGATCTTTTTGAAAGTCATTTCTTTAAAGATCTGAAAACCGCAGTCCACCATCAAAGGGCTTTGAATGGATGGACCCATCGGTGCATTGGTCAGGGAATAAGTGTATAAGGGACCCCGGACAATCTCAAAAGCAGGTTCCGGGTCAGACGTCTCTTTTGGGTTAGAACCGGACAAAGCAATACGTTCCCGCTCCACTTTGTCCAGCTTTAAATACCGGTCCAGGTCACGGCTGCTCCACTGGTGTGTGCTGGCCTGTTTTTCGTAATAGGCCCGCAATTCCGGATCTTTGACCGTCAGCAGGGTGCGGTAATGGGTCCAGGGCAAATCACCACGCGCGTGGTGTTTTGGGTAAGCCAGGAAATACTGCCGCATGTATTGCAGATTGGTGATGGAAAACCCGCTTCCCAACGTTTCGCTCAATGCTCTGGAGAGGTTGATCAGGAGTTCGTCCCCCTGAACCGCCCGCTGCCGGCCTTTCTGTTCGACCTCAACGATCCGCCGGCCGATCTGCCAGTACGCCTCGACAATGATCTGGTTGACCTGTTTTTTAGAATCGTCCTGCGCCTTAAGATAAATGGAGCTGATCTGGCTGATCAGTTCCTGAAGACTGGAGTTCGACACGGAAGTAGTCATGAAGCTATTATAAATAAAAGCGGGGGAATTTAGAATATTATTTGACAATAATATTAAAACAATATATTCTTATATCAATTCAATATTGATTCCAAATTCCCCAATCCTTCCAGTTTGCAATAATAACTTTAGTTAAAACTGTGCAAAAACAAATCAAAAATAACCGTGAACGGATTATTTTTGTTGACTGTGATCCATAAAAACGGACAGGTTTAACTCATGGCACGTTCTTCGCGACAATTCGGATTTAAAGCCCTGGTTTGCGCCACCGCGTTTGTCTTCTTAATACAACTCGCGGCGCCGTCTGTACTTCTTGCCCAGACCAGCCACCTGCCCGTGCCCGGAACCCTGATCACACCGACGGAAAATTACACACCCGCCCTGCTGACCGGCATCATCCTTAACCCCGAACACCCTTTGCGTTTTGATTTTATGATCAAGGCCGGCGGCGACCCCTACGGCCGCGCCGAATTCCAGGATGAATCCGCCCGGCTGATCAAATATTTTTTAGCGTCCTTAACCGTCCCCGAAGATGAAATGTGGGTCAATTTATCACCCCACGAACAAAACCGGATGGTGGCCGAAGGGCTGGGCCGGACCGGGATGGGGCGGGATTTGTTAAGCCAGGACTATTTATTGAAACAATTAACGGCGTCGCTCCTGCATCCCGACCAGGAGCCCGGCCGGACCTTCTGGTCCAAAGCGCTGAAAGAGACCAATGCGCCGGAAATGGATATTAATGATTTCCTGCATAAAATCTGGATCGTTCCGGACAACGCGGTGGTGTACGAACACACCCAGGGCGCTTACGTGATCCAAAGCCACCTGACCGTCATGCTGGAAAAGGATTACCTGGATGCCGCCCGGCCGACGGATGAATCAGCCGTCAAAGACGACCAGCGTTTGACCGGCCTGATCCGGGAACACATCATCCCGGAAATTGAAAAGGAAGTGAACAACGGCAAGACATTTGCCCCGCTGCGCCAGATGTATCACGCCATGATCCTTGCCACCTGGTATAAAATGACGCTGAAAAAAAGCCTGCTGGCCCAGACGTATGTGAACCGCAATAAAATCCGGGGCATTGACTCGGCGGATGAAACGCTCAACGCTAAAATCTATGAGCAGTATATGAAGGCCTTTACAGTGGGGGTGTATAATTTTATCCGAGAAGACGTCGACCCGGTCAGTCACAAGGTGTTACCCCGGCAATATTTTTCCGGCGGGCTGCTTCCCGTCCAGCAGCGGAATTTACGCGTCCTGACCGGCGACCCGGCCGCATTGACCCCCGGGGACCAGGCCATGCTTAATGATTACTCCGCGCAGAATACCCGGCTCTTTAAGGTCACCGCCGATTTATACGACATCGGGGCCAACGCGGACACCGCCATGTTGTCCGGCGAAGACGAGGCAGCACCTTTATCAGACGACACCCTGCGCCAGATGATCGCGAGGAAACAAATCAAAATCCTGCATCCGGTGAACCTAACGGAAGAGTTGCGGAATTTGAGAAACGAATTCTACGGGACCAATCTTGACGGATTTGAGATGATCCGCCAAAAAGCCATGACCGTTTATGATTTCATCGACCGGATCCCGCTGTCCGGATATGAAGGGGGGTACCTGCTCGGGTTCGACACCTGGCAGCACAGTTATCCCGCGCTGGCCGCCGTCTCCGGCCTGTCCACCTGGCAGGAGAGCTTCCAGGAATTTTTTACGGAAGACAATGTCCCGGCCGAAAAACTGCTGGAAGCCGTCACGTCCCGCGCGACCGAAGACAAACCGGTCTTTGTCCTGGTGCCGCGCGACTTGTTTTCGCATCCGCAACGCGACGAACTCGCCCGGGAAATGGAATGGTTCATCGACAATCCGGATAAAACCGAACATGTCCATTTTGTGTTCGGCGCGTACAACACCATCACGCCCAGCGACTGGAACCAATCTTCCTTAAGCGCGCAGAATGATCTGACCGATGACCAGCGCCAACAGATGTTTAAATTTATCCTGCGCCATCGCGCCGATTACAGCAAAAAAACAATCCTGGATTACCGGGCCGGACCGTACGAGACCACCCTCAACGCCGCCGTCACGGAATTCCAGCACAGCTTTGAAGAATATTACCTGCATTTTAAACGGACCACGGACAAGGCCCGGATTTTCTTCCGTGATAAAGACTGGCGCGGCAACCTGATTTATTCACAGATGCGGCTTGAAATGCAGGAAAGCATCAGCAACCAGACCACCCAGATCATCGGCATGATCCTGGGCGAATATATCGACGACGTCCACATCTGGGACGAAATCCGCACAATGCTTCGCCACAACTATGAAACGCAGGAGGACTATTACAAACAGGACCTGCTGTTAAGTTTCCTGGATTCCGTCATGAGCCGGCTGACATATTTTCCTTTACGTAAAGATTACAAGACAACACCCGTTTCCGGGATCCGGACACCTGCGGACAAGGTCATTCATCAGCACCCGTACCAGGGACCGCAGGCGCTGCGCGAGACGGTGCAGGCCATCCTCAACGACTTTGACCTGCGGGATTTGTACGAAACCCCTGATACGGATATCGAAATCACCGCGGCGATGCTGGAGGAACAGCTGTCCCATCTGCCTGCGGACGTCGAGATCAAAGGGATTGAAGTCCTTAAACCCCTGTTTTACCGCAACAAGGCCGCGTACGTGGTCGGCCGTTTTCTGACCAATGACAAACCGGTGCCGCTGATCATCGCGCTGAAACACCCGAACAACGGCGTCGTCATCGACGCGGTCGTCACCGATTATTTAACCTCAAAAAACCTTTTGCTGTCCTCGACCCGTTCGTCGTTCATGATCAACGCGCCGGATTTTCCGGAGGTCATCCGTTTCATCGCCGACATTTTCCCGGAAGTCAGCCTCGCGCAGATTTACGACCTAGTCGGGCTCACGCAGCGTTCCCAGCAAATCTATCTCGGTGAACTGTACGAACAAATGGAACAAAGCGGAAACAGGCTTCAATATCTGGGGGACGGGGACCAGTCGATCACCATGGCGGTACCCGGATCACCCATCGTCATTAAAGTGATCAGGGATAACGCACCCAACCGGGGGCATATCGTGGATACCTACCGCGATATCCATAAATCAAACCGGCACGGGCAGCTGCTGGATTCCTGGGCGTATTCGAATGTGCGTTTTCCCATTTCGATGGTAGACCCGGAACTGGTCGATCTGCTCAAACGCGAGGCCGGCGCCGATATTTTTGTGGATGAAACGCACATCACATTTATCAATATGTTCGCGCAGCGGCATATCACGCCGGTTGCCGACATTTGGGCCCAGAGCGATGCGGCCGCCCAGCTGGATATCCTGATTAAAATCGGCTGGAACATCAAACATTTGGCGTCGATGGGGATTTTCCCTTTAGACATGTCGCTGAGGCATTTCGGGATCACGTCCTGGGGCCGGGTCGTTTATATGAACAATGCCGGCCTGGGCCGCATTGAAGAAACAGAATTCCGCACAGCCCCCAGTTACCGCAAGGTCCAGCCGCCGGTCGTCACACTGCCGGCCAGGGAAGACAGCAAAAACCGTTTCCGGGTGTATCCGGGTTTACTGTTCGCGGAACTGAAAATCCCGTTAATATTCCAGAAAGAATTTACAAGAATCCACGGCGATTTGTTTCAGCCGGATTTCTGGAATTCCGTAAAATGGCGCATGGACACCAATCAGCTGCCGGACATTTTTCCTTATCCGAACCAGTACCGCCTGTCCAGCCACCGGATCGCCAAGGTCTTGACCTCGATGGGGATCCCGCACACCGATGACACAATTGATCGGATGGTCAGCGGGCCGAAACTCGAAGTCACAGAGACAACCATGCACGGCCTCAAATTCCTGGTCTTAAAAGTCCCCAATCCGCGGGCGCGCATTCTTGTTGTTGAACCCATCGGCCCGGACATCATTTCCATGCTGCATAAAAAGATGGGGAATGTGGACTTCGACATCATCCAGCCGGACTCCGAGATTGTCGAAGACGACACGGCCAACTGGATCCCCGGCGTGCGCGGCAAACTCAAAGATCTGGTCAAGGCCAAACATTACGACTATGTCCTCGGGTACGTGAACGAGACCTTTGACCAAGAATTCTTTGACACATCCGAAATTAAGGGACTGATCCTGTTTTCCACCGGCGTTCATAACATCGACCTGGACGCGGCCAGCCGCAACGACATCGTTGTGACCAACGCCCCGGGCCCGACCACCGTGGCCGTCGCGGAACAAAATATCGGCCTGATGCTGGATTCCATTTACGCGGGCAAGGTCTTGTCCGAAGAAACATTGGCCACCGGCCGCATGACGGATCTGGTCCGGGAAACCGGCGCGGACCCCGATGCCCAAGCGCAGATCATCTGGTACCGGCTCCTGCAGCAGTCGCTCAAACTCAATGAAATGTTCACCTTCGCCACCAAGGGACGTTACGTGCGCACGGGTGTGGGCGCGCAGGCCACCGTCTACCACGACCAGCTCGGGCAGAACAAAGAGGCCGACATCCACACCAGCCTGGGGATCCTGGGCCTTGATTCCGTCGGTGAACGGCTCATCGAGATGGCCATCACCCATGAATTATCCACCATTTATGTTGATGAAGATGAATACAAAAATCTGGACGAAACCGCCAAAGAGCGGTTTCAATCCCTCATCAAAACGATGGAAGAAAATAAACGTAAATACGATATGAAAATCTCCATCAAACCGCTGCCCAAAGAAGTGCTGGTGGAAGTGTCCGATTACACCATCGCCACCCCGGCCGCCCGGCAGAACAGGACTTTAAGTGATTTCCTGGACGCGCACCCGATCGACGTCGACCCGCAGACCATTTTTATCAAAGACCCGGCCACGCTTTCACTTTCGTTGGCCGGTTTGAAAGTCGGGATACAGGGGCTGGGACGCATCGGAAAGGCCGTGGCCCAGCGGGTGATCGCCCTGCGCGCGACCGCCCTGATCAACCAAAGGGAATCCACCCGTCCGATGTATACGGAAAAAATCGACTTCCTCAACAGCCTGTCATTTTTCATGCTGCGGGACGCTGGCCCGGAACAGCAAAGGGCCGTTTTTGTTGACCTTGATCATTTCATGCAGCAGAGCAATATCATTACGACCTTAACACCTTTAACCACGGAAACGGAATCGTGGATTGACGCCGAAAAACTGGAACAATTCGGCGTGTCCGCCAAGGGCGACGTGCGCGCCATTGTCAGCCAGGTCAAAAACCTGATCGATGAAGAGGCCTTGCTGCATTATTTACGGGACCGTCCGGACGTCGAAGTCCGCCTGGACGTGGTGAACCAGGAAGAAAAAGGCGACGCCCACCAGCGCTTCAGGGACGCGTCGAACAATCCGCTGCCCAATATCAAAGTGGCCGGCCACACCGCCGCCGCCGTTCCGCAGGTCCGCCGGCTTAAAGTTCAGCGCGCCCTGGACAATCTGGAACGGCTGATGAACTTCCAGGTCCCGCATAATATCTTAAACGGCCACGTGCTGTACCACAAAGAAACCGACGTCACCCTGGCCGGACTCAAATTTAAACGGATGACCTCGCAGAGGGGGAAGACAAACGTTCTTGTCGTCGAACCGCTCAACCCGGACATGATCGAGGCCCTGCGCGACAATTTCTCCGATATCAATTTTGACATCATCGGCAGCGAGTCCGAGGTCGTTGAGAAAGACGGGCGTCTGATCGCCGGGATTGACCCGAACGTCGGACAGATCGTCTCGCAGAAAGACTACGACTTCTGCGTGGGTTACTGCAACACCCGCTTTGACGACGCCTTCTTTGAAAAGGCCGACCTGAAAGGCCTGGTCTTATTTGCCACGGCCGAACACAATATCGACCTGGACGCGGCGACCCGCCACCAGACCGTGGTCACGACCGCGCCCGGCCCGACGACCATCGCCGTGGCCGAACAGAATATCGCCCTGGCGTTAGACGGCGTTTACGGACAGCTTGTCTCCTTCGAACAAACACCCGGCTCGGTCAAACTCTCGGGCGTCAAGCCCAAGACAAACGAAGAACGCCTCAACGCGGCCCACATCATGTGGTACATGCTGCTCAAAAAAGCCCTGAAACTGGACGAGATGTTTGAATTCGGCCGCTCCGGAAAATACGCCAAGACCGGCGTGTCGCCCGATTCAACCGTTTACCACGACCAGATCGGGCAGAACGACGAAGCCGGCATCCACACCACGATCGGGATCCTGGGACTGCAGACCGCCGGGGTCAACCTGCTGGAAACCGCCGTCATCCACCAGGCCGCCACCATTTATGTGTTGCGCAAAGAATATGAACAACTGAGCGAATCCACACGCCGGCGGATCCAGGACCTGATCCAGACGATCATAAAAAACTCCGAGATCAAAGGGATCTCGATCAATTTAAAACTCGTGGAGGAATCGGAACTGGTGCGGTCGTCCGATTATATCCTGAAAACACCGTCGGACAAGGCCTACAAAAGCCTGCGGGACAAGGAAAAGGTCAAAGGGGTCGTGATTGACGCGGACCAGATTTTTATTAAGGATAGCAACGTCCTTCAGACGGGCCTCGCCCGTCAGACGTTCGGCGTGCACGGCATCCGGCGCATCGGGACAGCCCTGGCGAAACGGGCGCTGGCCTTCGGCGTTAATCTCCTGATTGATACCGAAAGCATGGACACCCGCGACCTGGAGGCCAAACATGACGCGTTCAGCCAGATCGCCGACAACCGCCGCAAGGTGTACGGGCCCGGCATGAAAGCGCCGGCCTACGCCGACAAAATGGATTTCTTCCGGCGCAGTAATATTGTCACCACCCTGGACGATTCCTCCAAACAGCGCAATGTCGAATGGGTGAACGAAGAGGCCCTGCAGCAATTCGGTCTGGACGCAGAAGGCCCGGTGCGCGTCCTGATCAACGCGAGCAAATTCCAGGTGGATGAAAACGCGCTGATCCATTACGCCATCGAACACCCCGGCGTTCAGATCCGGCTGGACGTCTTAAACGACGAAGGGGAAAGCCAGCGCCGGTTTGTCAACGATGAGGGGGAACAGCTCACCAATGTCAAACTGTCCGGCCACACGGCCGCCGCCGTCTGGAAGGTCAGGCAATTCAAGATCGCGCGCGCCATGCTGAACCTCAGGCGCCTGATTGACGGCAAGATCCCGGAAAATGTCCTCAACCCGGAAGTCCTGGCCCACGTCCGGACGTCCGATCCCAAAAAGGACCACATGATGTCCGCCGAAGAACAGACGATCAAGTCCGTGGGGGGGATCGACTTAAACCCGCGCTGGCTGGATTTACAGATCAAACGTGATGACTTCGGCATCCCGCTGCCCATCCAGGAACAGCCGCTGGAACTCATGCACATCGGCGGATACTTCCCGGTCATCATCGACATCCGCCCCGTCCTGTACCTGCCGTTTATCCTGGGCCATGCCGGACCAAACGAAGAAACCCCCGCCGCCCCCAAACTTACCCTGGCGCGATAGTTATTCATTTAAAATAAAACCTGGAATATTTTTTCAGTCTTGTCTAAAACAGAAAAAGACAGTATTATAGGTTTATCAGTTAAACACGTAGAGGTATTTATGGATAGACACGAATCAAGCACTCAGCAGCGTCAATACCTGCGCCGGCTTAAACCCTACCAAAGAATCCAGTTGGCATTTGAACTGCATGATCTGGCGCGTTCGCGCGTCTCCGGAGAAATAAAACGCCGCCATCCTGATTTAACGAAAGAAGAATTACTTAAGAAACTGAATGAAAGATTTATTCAGGAGTCTTTTCGTGAAGAACAAATGGCTTTTTTTCCAGCCCTTTTATATTCCACTTGGGAAAAGTCGAAGAGGTCTGACTCTTGAGGTCATCATCGACTTCAAACCCGTTCCTTTAATGCCGTTTATCCTGGGCCATGCCGGACCAAACGAAAAAATCCCCGCCGCCCCCAAACTCACCCTGGCGCGTTAAAACCCGTGAAATCAGACTAGGAATTATCCGCGATTGGTCGTATAATCAAGACTATAAAAAATACACCACCATAAAAATCCATAGAAGGTTAGAGTGAAAAAAATACTATTTACCACATTTTTTTGGGCTTTGCTACTACAAGTAACCGTTCACGCCCAAGAAACCGAGATTCGTAAAGAATTCTTTCCGAACGGTCAAATGCAGTACGAACGAACTTATAAAGACGGCAAGAGACATGGCCCATCAAAAAGGTATCATGAAAATGGAAACTTGTATCAAGAAGTTATGTATGTTGACGGAAAAAAACAAGGCACACTGAAACAATATACGGCCAATGGTAACTTGGAACAAACATATAATTATAAAGATGATATCGTTGAAGGGCTCGTTCAAAAATTTAATAAAGACGGCACATTACAGCATGAGCATAATTTTGAGAATGGAATGCCTGATCGTAAAACTCAACGAGTTTGGAGATATTTCTTGGACGGTACATTAAAATATGAATCCTCTTACTATTATGGAGATGGATATAGAAAAGAATATCATCCAAATGGAAAATTATTCAGGAAATTTGATATTAAAAAATTAAAACTCACTAACTTTGAAGAATATGATAAAAATGGCGCTCTTATTTCTAAACAAAATGGTGAATATACCGGCGTATTAAGTGAATATGATGAGACCGGAAAAATTGTTTCTCAAAAGAAAATCATGAACGGTCGATTGGCACGCGGTGAGGTAGGCTTTCATGAAAACTCAGAGACTATTACAACTACTCTTAAATGGAAAAAAAAACACCCCTACATTGGTTTCTGGAAGACGGATTGCTCGCATGATTTTGGAATTGCCATCAATAGATCTGAGGATAGTAAATATTCTGTCATTTTTTGTGGTCCTAGTGGATGTTTTGAAGAAGGCTTTTATTTACCCAATTCAACAATCGAAAATGACCCAAAGTATAGAGTCATTGACAGTGATACGTTAGAAATTATCATTGAAGAGATCGCATTTCGTTTTAAACGATGTACGCCAAAATAGTTTATTATTAAAAGATACGGAACAGCGCGCTAATTTGAAAGAACCTCAAAGACAAAACCCCTTAAAGATGAATATTAGAAAGGGCAATAAAGATGTCCAAATTAAACGAAATCATCGAATGGAGCGAATTCGGGAGTGAGTTCCGGATGTATGTCAAACATTACCCGGATGAACAGGGGAAGCGGTGCATCAACATCATCTTCGAAGACGCCACGCACGACAAAGTGACCGAAATCAATATCCCCAACAAAAAACTCAAAGCGTTTCTCAATGCCGTGAATGGCGACGCGCTGTCACGGAAGTATGAAATTAATGTTTGAAAAAAGTGGAATTCCGGGGACACGTACCCAATTAGAAAAATAGTCGCGCAATAATTAAGCACGTGTCCCCGGAACTTTACAAAAAAATAAGGCCATTAAAAGATAAATTGTAACTATGAATTCTGAAGAACTAATCGAAAAATATTGTGAAGAAGCTCATAATTACCGCATTAATGGGTGTCATGTTAAAGCCATTACATACTATACCAAGGCTCTTGAGATTGATGCCAGCAATGGGGATATATACTATAATCGTGGAAACTCTTATGCTGATCTAGAAGAATATGAAAAAGCAATCGCAGATTATACAAGTTCAATAAGAATTAGTGTGCCTTTTTATGAAGCATTCTATAATCGGGCAAACGTTTATAGAATAATTAATTCTTTTGATGAAGCTATTTCAGATTATACGAAAGCCCTAGAGCTCAGTCCTCAGCATGTCAATTCCTACATCAATCGGGGTTTAACATATTCTAAGTTAAAATTATATGACAAAAGTTTAAAGGATTACACCAAAGCCATCGAGATAGACCCTAATAATTCTATGGCTTATTCCAATAGAGCTTGGTCAAATTATTGTACTTATAATTATGATGCTGCAATAAATGACTATAAAGAATCTATAACGATTTCTGCTGACAATTACAATTCGTACATTGGGTTAGCTAAAATATATATTGGAATTAAAAAATTTGAAACAGCAGAAAAATATCTTCACCATATCTTAGAAAAAAACTCAAATCATGTAGAAGCGAATTTTAACATGGGTTTATGTTCATATGAAAATGCAGATTATAAGACAGCGATAATTTTTTTTAAAAAGGTAATTAATTTACAATCTGATTATATTGATGCATATTTTAATTTAGCTTTTGCGTATGTAGCAAATAATGAAGTGCCAAAAGCAATTGAAATGTATCAGAAAATTTGTATCGATTTGGCATGTAATGATGAAGACAAACAATTTGCCCATATTGAGTTGAAAAGATTAAGTGGCACCGGAGTCGACTAAATTGTCAAAAGGCCATTAAAGACCTGCACACCAAGTCCGGCGTCTCAACAAAGCCTGTGGATGGAGCGTTGGTGGATCTGGAACTGAGATAAAACAATATGAATACTCCTTCATTCCAAGACGGTTTTAAATTATATGCAGAAAATAAATTTAAGGAGTCCCTCTCAATCATTTTACCATTTGCAGAGGAAGGGAACCCCAAAGCTCAATTCGTGATCGGTGAGGCCTACTTAGTTGGGAATGGTGTTTCTCCAGACATTTCAATAGCCCTTCTCTGGTTTGAAAGAAGTTCAGCCCAAGACTTTGCCGAAGCCCATTATTTTCTTGGCCTGATATATGATCCTTCACTCGAATCGAATAATATTAAAAACTCAACAAAAGATAACAACTTATCAAACAGCTACTACAAAAAAGCCTTTGATCTTTTTATGCGGGATGCGGACAAGGGAGATGAAAAGGCTATGCGTTGGTTAGGCCTTTGTTATCAATGCGCTAAAGGAGTCCCGCACGATCAAGAAAAAATGATCTATTGGTTTAACCAAGCTTTTAAAAACGGCTGTACGTTCGCAGCAAATGATTTATTCTCTTATTATTCAAATGAAAATTCTACTGCATTTGATCAAAAAGAAGCCCTGAAGTATTATAAAAGCCTAAAAGAATCGAATGAAAAGGTTGTTCATAATGACACATATGAAAACTTATTAAGTTCTGATCCGGGGGCATAAAACAATCGGACTTAATCAATAGAGAAAGTTACTAAAGACAAGACACAAATATCAAAAAATAACCAAATCCCAAAAACCAAACCAATATTTTTTGTTTGAAACTTGTTCATTGGAATTTGTTTGTTTCTTGTATCTTGTTAAGTTATGCAATTTTCCTGCCGCCAGTTTTCTGATTTAACCGTTGTATAGTCCCGCAATTCGAAGTATAACAAAATAGCGCATTTACGAAAAAATGTCCCCTTTAAAACACGGCAAGGAGGCCGACTGATGAGAAAACTGTCCTGTTTCCTGTGGCTTTTACTCTTTTCGCTGTTCACCCACCCCGGCTTTGCCCAGGGGGAAAAAGCGGTGTACTTTTACAACTGGTATGAATACACGGACCAGGCGATCCTGGATGATTTCGAAAAACAGACCGGGGTCAAGGTGATCCTGCGGGAATACGAAACCAAGGACATGATGCTCTCCGAGATCCAGTCCGAGCCCGGCGGGTTTGACGTGATCCTGGCGTCGGATGAAACGATCCCGGTCCTCATCGAATCCAGGCTGCTTGAGGAACTGGACCTGTCCAAAATAACCGGCACGCAGCACATCAAAAAACAATTCAGGAACCCTCCGTATGACCCGAAAAACAAATATTCGGTCGTGGCCGGCCTTTGGGGGGCGGCGGGCCTGGCCATCAACACCAAATTTGTCCCGGCGGATGTCGACAGCTGGTCGGTGCTCTGGGACCCGAAATACAAAGATAAAATCGCTCTTATGGATGACAACCGCGACGCGATGAGCGCGGTGTTAAAATATTCCCGTTTCTCAGTCAACACAACCGATCCCCAGGAACTGAAGAAGGTCCAGGAAAACGCCCTGCTCCTTAAAGCCAACGGCGTGCAATTCGGCGACACGATCGGCAATCTCGAAAAAGTGATGAGCGGCGAATGGTGGATCGCCCAGACCTACAACGGAGACATGATGACCTACGCCGGGGACCGGGACGATATTAAATATGTCTATCCGAAAGAAGGCTTCAGCTTTGGCCTGGACAACCTTGTCATCAGCATCGACAGCCCTCACAGGGAAGAGGCTTATCAGCTGATCAATTTTCTCATGAAACCCGAGAATGTCGCCCGCAACTCCAACATGTTTTTCTACCCGGTCACGATCGAGGCGGAACCTTACCTGAACAAGGAGATTCTCGAGAACCCGGTCATCTCTCCCCCGAAGGATGTTCTGCAAAGAGGGGAATATATCCTGGATTTGGGAGAGACGGAAGGGGAATATTTAAAAATATTCCATCTGCTCAAGCAAATCAAACCGTAACGGTTAAAGATGCTTCTAAAAAAAAGCCTGTACACCAAGATCATCATCTTCTTTCTGGTCGTGGCCTTTGTGCCGCTGCTGACCGTTTCTTATCTGTTTTACCGGCAGGAAAAAGACAATACCCTTGACGTCATTACGCAGGGGGCGTCGAACCTCATCGAAACGCTGGGGATCATCGTCGACACGGAGATCTCCGATGCCGTCGAGCATATCCGCCTGCTGGCCGGCAGCCACCTGATCAGTTCAACCGACGTCTCGCTGGAGGACAAGACCCGGGAGATGCAGAAGCTGGCCGACCTGTTCCGGGCCTTTGACGACATCTCACTCATCGACCCGAGCGGCGTCATCCTGGCCACCCTGAAATATGATTTCCGGGGAGACTGGCGGCACAAAGCCTGGTTTAAGGCCGCGCTGAAGGGAAAAATAATGTTTTCGCCGGTGCACGTCATCACGCACCCCACCAAATTCGTGATGGTGGTCACGGCCCCGGTCTTCGGCAAGGACGGCGAGGTCATCGCCGTGCTCGCGGGTAGAATCGGGCTGGAGCGGATCTGGGAGGTCACGGACAAAATCAGGATCGGCAACACCGGCTTTGTCTTCATCACGGACGCCAACGGGAAAATCGTCTCCATCCCGGACAAGGAAAAAATCCTGTCCAAGATCAAACCCGACGGCCTACAAGACAAACTGCTCGCCCGTCCGTCCGGGATCATTGAGTTCACGGACGAAGACAAGACGGACAAAATCTGTTTTTATACCACCCTGGACGGCAGCCAGGAGTACCGCGTCGAGGGCTGGCGGCTGGGGATCATCCAGGACAAAGACGAGGTCTACAGCATTATTCACCAGATGAAAAAACAATTGACCCTGATCGTCCTGGCCTCGATTTTGATCATCGGTATCCTGGCCCTGATCCTGACGACCAATATCCTGCGGCCGATCAAATCCCTGGCGCGCGCGAGCGAAACGGTCGCCCGGGGCAACCTGGAAACGGAGGTGAAGGTTGTTTCCAAAGATGAAATCGGCGACCTGGGCCTGGCCTTCAACACGATGGTGCACCAATTAAAAAAGTCCACGGTTTCCATCGCCGTGCTCGAAAATGAACAGAAACGCTTTAAAGACATCGCGGCCAACACCGGGGACTGGATCTGGGAAGTGGACGCGCAGGGCCGGTATACATATTCAAGCCCGCTGGTCGAAAAAATCCTGGGGTATGCCCCTGATGAAGTGCTGGGCCGTTTTTTTTATGATTTCTTTTTGTCCGGGGAAAAAGAAGCGCTGCGCAAGGCCGCGTTCGACGCCTTCGGACGCAAAGAAACTCTTCAGGGTTTCCTCAACCGCAAGGCGCACAAAGACGGCCGGAATGTCATCATCGAAACATTTGCGGTCCCGGTCCTCGATGCCACTGGCGGCCTGGCCGGTTACCGCGGCGTCGACCGTGACATCACCGAACGCAAACACTCGCAGGAAGCGCTCGAAACGGCCTTTAACCAGCTCAAGACCACCCAGGCCCAGCTGATCCAGTCTTCCAAGATGGCTACGGTCGGCATACTGGCCGGAGGGGTGGCCCATGAGATCAATAACCCCGTCGGGTTCATCAGTTCCAACATGGACGCGCTCAAAGAATATGTTCAGGTCTACACAAAAATCCTTCAGGTCGTTGATGACATCAAAAAACACATTGAGGCCGGGGACATCGGCAAGGCCCGGTTGACGGTGGACGCGCTCAACAAATTCGAACGGGAAACCGGCCTGGACTTCATCAGGGGCGACATCACCGAATTATTGAAGCAATCGTCCCAGGGCCTGGAACGGATCAAAAAAATCGTGCTGGATTTAAGGGTGTTTTCCCGGGACGACCATGACGCCTCCATGGAAACCGCCCAAATCGAAGAGGTCATCGAAGACATTTTAAAAATCGTGCACAACGAAATAAAATACAAAGCCGAGCTGAGCAAAGACTACGGCGACACGCCGGCCATTCGCTGTTACCCGCAGCGGCTGGGCCAGGTGTTTCTCAATATCCTGGTGAATGCCTGCCACGCGATCGTTGGGAAGGGAAAGATTCACATCAAAACGTACGCGGAGGACCGGCATGTTTGCGTGGACATCACGGACACGGGGACCGGCATCGCTCCCGAGACCGTAAAGAAAATTTTCGATCCGTTTTTTACGACCAAGCCCATCGGACAGGGAACGGGGCTGGGGTTGAGCATCTGTTATGAAATCATCAAGAATCATGGCGGTACTATTGAAGTGAAATCCACGGTGGGGGACGGAACGACTTTTACGGTGAAGTTACCGCAGTCCGCATAATCTTGACCAAAGCAGAACATCCCCATCCGATAAGATCAGGAATGATTTGACCATTAGAAATTTTTCCGCACCGCAAGAATCGGATTGGAGGATTCGCGGTTTTGAGTTATAGTGATCTCCATGAACGAAGTTACTCCTTACGCCCGCATTGAGACGGCGATCCGATATCTTAAAGAAAATTACCGGCAGCAGCCTTCCCTGGAGGAGGTTGCCCGGCAGGTCCGCCTGAGCAAATTTCATTTCCAGCGCATGTTTGAAGACTGGGCCGGGGTAAGCCCCAAGGCGTTTGTCCAGTATCTCACCATTGAACACGCCAAAAGACTTTTGAAAGAAGGCCAATCCACCCTCGACACCGCCTACGATGTGGGCCTGAGCGGTCCGGGCCGGCTGCACGACCTGTTTGTAAAGATCGAGGCCATGAGCCCGGGGCAGTTCAAAAACAAAGGGAAGGACACCCGCATTCAGTACGGTTTTTATCCCAGCCCGTTCGGCGAATTTTTGCTGGCTGAAACCTGCAAAGGCATTTGCCATTTGAGTTTTGTGACGAACCGGACCGGCGCGCTGAAAGAATTAAAAGCCCGCTGGACACTCGCGCGGCTGGCAGAAGAGCCGGGGAATCAGGCCAAAACGGTTCAGGCATTTTTCAATCAACAGGTTATTCCCGGACAACCGATCCGGCTTCAGATCAGGGGGACCGATTTTCAGATCAAGGTCTGGGAGGCCCTGCTCAAGATCCCCCGCGGACAACTCGTGAGTTATTCGCACATCGCGGCCATGGCCGGCAACCCCCGGGCGGCCCGGGCAGCCGGGTCAGCCATCGGAAAAAACCCGGTCGCTTACATCATCCCCTGCCACCGCGTGATCAAAGAGACAGGCGAGACCGGCGGTTACCGCTGGGGCGCCGACCGAAAATCCGTCATCAACGGCTGGGAATCAGCCTTTTCAGAAAGGAATGCCTCATGAAAAAATTTAATATCCAAGGTTCAATCGTCCTGATCACCGGGGCCAACCGCGGGATCGGCAAGGCCTTTGCGGAAGAATTGATCAAACGGGGCGTCAAAAAAATCTACGCGGGGGCCCGGAACATCGAATCCCTTAAAGAATTGACCGCGCTTGCACCGGAACGGATCAAACCCGTTCGCCTGGACGTCACCAACGAAAGTGAAGTCCTGGCTGCCGCGGCTGCCGCCCTGGATGTCAACGTGCTGATCAATAACGCGGGACGGGCCGATTACGCCGCGCTCGTCGGCGCGCCGGACATGCGTTCCGCCCGGGGAGAAATGGAGGTCAATTATTTCGGATTATTAAATATGGTGCGCGCCTTTCAGCCGGTTTTAAAAAGGAACGGCGGGGGACAGATCATCAATATTTCCTCGGTCGCCGGACTGGTCGGGATCCCGGCCTTAGGGACGTACTCGGCCACCAAAGCGGCGGTGCATTCGCTGACCCAAAGCCTCCGCGGTGAACTGGCTGCCGCCGGAACAATCGTCACCGGTGTTTATCCCGGGGCAACCGACACCGAGATGACGAAAGACCTTCAGCTGGAAAAAACATCACCCGCCCAACTGGTCAACAATATCCTTGAGTCCCTGGAAAAAGGCGAAGAGGATATTTTCCCGGACAAGATTTCCCGGGAAATGGCCCTTGGTTTAAAAACGGACGCCAAAACAGTCGAAAAACAATGGGCCCAATTCCTGCCGTAACCGAAAAAAATTCCCCTGTATTAAAAATTGACAAGGGTATATATATATAATATACTTATTTCATACTCAGATCTGAAAATGATCTGATTCCAAATTCCCCAATCGAAAGAAAATTCCAAACATAACTTTAGTTCTATGATTTTGTCATTTTAACGGGCCGTTTTTTTGTCCCGTATTTAGAACTATGAGTAAACCATTCAAACAAACTCTTGAACGTTTAAGCCGCCGGTGCGTGATCTGGTCCGTGATCGTGTGTTTCTGCCTGAACATGATCGCCCCGCAGCTGGCCTATGCCCAGATGGTGCTTTTGCCCCAGCCCGGGCTGATGGTCCAGACCAGCGCCGTCTTTACCCCCGCGATTATCACGGGGATGCGCATTGACACAGCCGATCCTTTAAACGTGGATTTCCTCATTGATACCGGGGATGACCGCCTGGCCGGAGAGGCCTTCAGGACTGAATCCCAAAAACTGATCAATTATTTCTTTGCCGCGCTGACCGTGCCGGAAGACCAGATGTGGGTCAACCTTTCGCCTTATGAAAAAGACCGCATCATCGCCCAGCCGCTCAGCCAGACCGCGATGGGCCGGGACATGCTCGCGCAGGATTACCTGTTAAAACAGCTCAGCGCCTCAATGCTTTATCCGGAAGACGAACTGGGAAAAAAATTCTGGGACCGTGTCTACCGCAAAGCACAGAGCCAATTCGGGACCACCGATATCCCGCTCAACACCTTTAATAAAATTTGGATTGTGCCGGAACGGGCCAAAGTCTTTGTCAACGACAACCATGTCTTTGTTTCCGACAGCCACCTTAAAGTCATGCTGGAAGAAGATTACCTCGCTTTGGAACACCATTCCGCCATGGACGCGCCGGCCGCAACGGATGAAACGATCCGCACCGGCGTTAACAGTGATATTGTCCGGGAGGTCCTGATCCCGGAAATCGAACGGGAAATCAATGAAGGAAAAAATTTCGCCCCGCTGCGCCAGATGTTCCATTCCCTGATCCTCGCCGCGTGGTACAAGAAGAACCTGAAAGAGAGCGTGCTCGGCCGGATTTATGTCGACCAGAACAAGATCAGCGGGGTTGACCTCGCGGAAAAAGATATCAAGGAAAAAATTTATAACCAGTACATCGCGGCCTTCAAACGCGGCGTGTTTGATTACATTAAAGAAGATATTGACGCGGTCAGCCACGAGACGATTCCTCGCCGGTACTTTTCGGGCGGGGTGGACATGGCCCAGCTGTCGGAGAAAAAACTCGAGACCGGCTTGACCGACGCCCTACAGAAAGCCGCCGCGACCAGAGAATTTAAAACGGTCTCAACTTATGCCGGACTGCAGAGCGCGGACCAGGCCATTTTCGTCAACGAAGATGATCTGGAATTTCACATTGAGGCGGCCAGAAAGATCGCCTCAGAGGACCCGGCCAAGAATATCAAAGTCTTTTTCCGGAGTGAACTGCTGGCCCAATTCCCGCACGACACCGCGTTTAACATCATCCTGACGCTGGTCGCCGGGAAACTGCGGAATAAAACCAAAGACCAGTTCGGCCAGTTCAACATGTATTCCATGGCCAATGAAGTCCACATTGAGGTCGTTTACGGCGGACAAAAATTATTTCCCACCGGCGGTGATTCTGCTTTATTATCCTCCGCCAAAAAGAAATCACTTCTAAACGGGATTTTAAAAATGATCGACCGCATCACCATCGCGGATGAAACCTATAAACCGGACATCTTCAAATCCGGAGAATTTTTAAACGCTCGGGGACAAACCGTCAGCGCGGATGTCATCACGCTCTGGGAACACGATCCGGACGAACCGGCCGCGGACGCGGATGTCGATTCAATCCGGGAAATCCAGCAGCATCTTGCCGGGGAATTAAAAACGGTCCCGCTTTTCCGCGCGGATTCAACCGCGCAGCCGGCTGAACAGGCGCCGCAGTTGACCGTCATCAAACGGCAATTCACCGGGTTTTATCTGGAACTGCCGGATGCCGTCGGGAATGATTTGCTCAAGCGGGTGGGACTGGCGGAACTGGTCCACATGCGCCTGTCAAACCTGCTGGCCGCGATCAGCCTGAATATCGACCACTCGGACCAGGCCATGATGTCAACGGAAGACCGGCTGGAGATCAGGGTCCCCGCGTGGGGGAAAGTCCCGGAACGCGAAGAGAATGAACGCGAGACCGAACGCCGCGCCTCGATCGAGATCCGCCAGCAGTTAGGCATCCTGTACGGGGAACTGGAACAGATCATCGCCCAACGCCGTGAAGCGTCTACCCCGGAACAATATCAGGCGGTTGAACTGCGCGAGCAGATGCTGGTCAACCAGTTAAGAAATCTTTATTCCGACATGCCGGTGAAGATCCATTCCGGTGAGTCTTACGAATTTTACAGCCAGGCCCTCAAAGAATTAAAAGACAACCGCCGCAAATTGTCGCGCATGATTGAACTGGCGGACATCCGTAAAAATAAGGCGGAACTAAGCCGTCTGAATCTCGATTCGATCCGCAACAAACGCTTGTTGATCAAGGTCCAAATCCTCGTTGCCGGAATGCTCCTGACCGGAAACTCCCGCGACGGCATCCGCCATCCGGTGCCGGCGTTAAACGCGCTGGAAGGTGCGATCAACAGCGCCAATGCCCTTGAGATCGAACTGGAATACCGCATCCAGCGGCTGCGCGGACAACAATTGCGAAAATCATTTGAGACCAATGACTGGCTCGGGAACCGGGTCAGGACCTACCGGCTCGGAACTTTTGATATTGATGTGGATGAAAAAGACGGCCAGGATGAACCGACCGTGCTGGTCCGCCAGAAACGGCCGATCAATGTGCACACCCGGCTTGACCAGATCCGTTTACAAGCCAACCGCGGCGAGATTGCCCAGGCGCTGGAAAAAATTGATGAACTGACCGGCCTGTACAGCCTGCATTATCTGGTCACACTCGAACGGTACAAAAATATCACGCAGGACCTGAAGGATTTAAAAGATGTGATCAGCCGGCTGACCCCGGGACAAAAACTGGAAGCGGGCGAGATCAAAGACGACATCAAATCACGCGTGGAAAGCCTGACCGCGAATATCCATTTTCCCAAACAGATGGTCTGGAGCGACGTGCCGTACCGGGGACTGCGCAAGGCGTTTGACGGCCAGGTCAAAAAGATCGCTTCGGAACTGGCGCAGTACATGGTCGTATTGAAAAACAAAACGGACCTGACCTATTACGCGAAGAAATTAAAAGAAGCCGACCAGCGCAAAGAACGCGGACGCAAAACACCCCTGTCCCAGCATAACAGGGAAGTGATGATCGAAAAACTGCGTGAACTTCAGCAGTGGACAGGCAGGGGATTTGTCGTCCCTAAAATCTTTGCCACCATTGACCTGGCTCCGGTGATCACGCTCATTGAGGCTGACGATTTTAAACGGGCCGAGGCCCACCTGCAGGGCGTCATTGCCCAGCTGGACAAACGCTTAAAAGACATCGACCGGATCGCCGCTCACCTGAAGGTCAGCGCGACCAGCCTGTTCCTGGAATTCCGCGACGACGACATCACCCAGCGGATCGAAGGCATCGGATTATTAATTAAAGAAGGTGAATACATCTCAGCGCGTGACCTGTTAACGGAACTCAACCAGGAATATTTTGACCTGGCGCACGTGGAACCGGGACTCATCCGCGCCGCGAAACGAATTCAGACATCCATCCGGCTCCTTTCCGCAGAGACACCGGATGCCGCGGCCGCCCGGCAGTTAACACGCGTCGTTGCGTTAATTAAAGAAGACATCCGCCATAAAACAAAATTTAAAATCAATATCACCAACGAACGAAAAGAGGCGCGGGTTTATTTTGTCGAACCCGGCACAACCGTCCAGGGACTGCTCAACATCGGCAAACGCGACCCCAAGAGGGTCTCGGTCAAGGTGGATGGAAAAAAGATCGGCCGGACCTACCTGGACCGAACGCGTTTATTAGACGAGGCCCGGGTGATCATTCATGCCGACCAGGCGATGGAAGCCGATACCACCACGGACAACGATGACGGATTTTTGCGAGCGTTCCTGCGGACGGACCCGGTCAGCCCGATCTTTGTCCAGGAACCCGGTGATTACCTTCCCGGCCGCCGTTTATACGGCGATCCGATGGTGCGCAAGAGGGTCCAGGAACATCTAAGGGGTTATCTTGAAATCGCGCTCAGGCATGGAAAAAGACCGGCCGGCAACGCGCGCCAAATGCTGGACAACTTCCTGTCCCGGGAGAGTCTGAACCAGCTGACCCTGCGTGAAATCGAAGAGGTCGGCTACGACTATATTAAAGAATTGGCGAACGTGCGTGAACCGATGTCGAATTATAAAACCAAGGCCCTCGATATCGCCCTGGAATTCCTGCCGCAACTGCAGGCCTATGTCGAGCAAAGCCGCGGGGGGTATGAAAGGGGATTACGCGCGGTCGAACTCGCTCTTAAGGGGAACATCACCAGCTCAACCGAATTCCGTCGACGGATCCTGGAAGGCGACCCGCGTTCGCTTGAAGAATATATCCAGTCCTACCTGAATGAAGATATCTTGTATCATCAGCGGGATACGTCCCGGCTGGTCGCCGAATTGATGGAGAAGGAACCGAAGAATGTGGTTTATCTCTTTGACAACATCATTGAATATATTTATGACCTGCCTTTGATCCTGTTCATCCTCAAAGGCGGGCACTCCGTGACCCTGGTCGGAAAGGCCGTGGAAGCGGACAACGATGTCACCGCCGATGACATTAAGACCTTATTGTACCTGGATGAAGTCAAACAATATTTTGGGAAACACGCAACGAGCGGACAGATCAGGGTCATTTCAAGCGGGTCCAAGACCAGAGGGACCGACCTGCGCCGGGCCACCCCGGATTTTGTCCGGGCCTGGGACAAGGCAGATATCATAATTTCTAAAGGAGAAGGCAACCGCGGGACATTATTGACACCCGCCGGCCTGACCAAAGACGTCTATTTCATCACGTTTTCCAAAGCCCAATATGAAGTGGAAGATATCCCGATCGGGCTGGGCGCGGTCGAATTCGTCAGCGCCGACGGAGCAATGCTGGGTGATTACACCCGGTATTTGGGCCGGTTATTACACGTGAACCCGTCGTTTGTGGCCTTTGCCCTGGGTGATACGCTGGACCTGAAACGGCTTTTGGATAATTGGGACGAGTTTGTTAAAAAGAAAGGAATTTCTCCCGAACTGGACGAACAGATGGTCCTCATGATGGTCGAGGCCTTAAACCGTTTCGGCCGGCCGTACGATTCAAACAACCTGATCCAGTTTTTCGCGCAGCGCTCAAACCGTTTGCGCCAGCACCTGACCATTTCACCCAGAGCCGGCACCACCACGATCTGGCTGAACGCGCCGGTTGACAGCCTGGAACTGGACTACCCGAACGGATTTTTCGCGACTCTGATTTATCTGATCGGCAACTCGATTGACTGGGGCCGGTTCATCGACCTGATTGAAACAGCCGCCGGCCCGATGGACCCCCAATTAAGAAATATGATTTACAACAAAGAACTGGCCCTGCCGTTTAACCTGTTCAACGCGAACCCGTCACGCCCGTACACAAAAAGATATTTTAATTCTTTCGCCGAACTCACGGATTTTTACCGCGCGGATGAAGCCTCTGAAGTCGCGTTGCTGTGGGGATCACGGTTATTGATTGAAGATGTTTTCGGTGACGCTAATGAAATAATTTTTGACCGCTTCAATGACGGGATGAAACCGACCGCCATCCACGCGGTCGGCGGGCATTTCTTCGACGCATCCATCATCCGCCGGATCGTTGTCCTGGAAGAACCGTTGCTGGATGAAGCCATGGTCGGGACGGCGGATCAAAGACGGTCCGCGCGCCGGACCCTGCAGCGTAAAATCCTGGCCGCCGGGGGGGATGACCGGGTCTTCGGCTGGATCAAAAATGAAACGAACGACAAGGCCACCGAATTGTTCATCCGTGACGGAGATTTCTCAATCGTCATCGACCGGACGAATGAACGGATCAATGTCACGCCCGCGGACCAGGCCATGCTGTCCCGCATCGACAAAGACCGGGAATACTCCGCCAGGGAACTGCATGCGAACATTGAAGCGATTGAACAGATGCTCATGGTCCTGAGCCCGAACCACAAGGATATTGATTACAACGGTATTACCGGATTTTATGATATTGGTCATCCGCCAAAACCCATCCGCATGTTCAGCCTCTGGTTGTCCGATAATTCCAGACGGTATACACCGATCGAACCAAAGTTGATCTATGAAATCCTGGCCGCGTTAAGCCGTGATTTTGATGTGCAGACCTATACTTTAAAGAACAAAGAGGAAGTCACCCAGGCCTTTCTCGGATTCCCGAAAGACAAACTGCCGACCCAGCAAGTGGAACTTGATTTTATTAAAGAGGTATTCATGTGGCTCGTGAACCGCCAGGCCATGCTGCAGGCGATGTCCGTCAAGATCGTGGCTGATCCGCTGCGCCCGGAAGTGATCCAGACGGAGATCAAACCGGCCGCTTCCGGAATGGCTAAAAGACTTTATATGCTCCCGGATGATTTTTACCAGGCTTACAAAAGTAAGATGCATCCTTTTACGAGCATTGATATCCGGCGCGCCAACACCGAAGAAATGACAAACCTGGCCCTGTTACAAATCATCCCGCACCAGGACGGTTATGAATTCCTGGTCCGCACGCAGGACGGCCAGGAAATCTCCATCACCGATGCCGCCCGGATCTATGCCCCGGATTTCGCGATGCTGGGTGAAGACGATTCACGTCCGCCGGATATGGCGGGCGATAAATTCAAATCGGAAAAACTTTTTATCAGCGATATCCGTCATCAAAGGGAAAACCGCAGCGGTCTGGACACTGCATTAAAAGACCTGGTGACTCCGGCCGGCCGCGACGTCTTACTGGCCGCGACCCAGTTTCTAGAAATATTCGGGCACAAGGAGGGTGGTAAATTGTTCGACGGCATCGCCGCCCGCAAAGAATTGGCGGAAAACCCGGCGGTCGCCGCTGTCCTGAACCGTTACCTGACGGACAAAAATCTTGAAGCCGAGGTGTTGGCTGAAATCGGAAAGACCAAAACGCTGTGGCTGCGCCTTTTATTTGAACTGGGATTTAAAAATATAAAGTCAACCAGCATTGATTCAGTGCTCCGGCAAGAAGATGATCCGGTGGCCGTGGTCTTTGATGGTGAATCCCTGACCAAAGACCCCCAGGTGAAAGCGGTCGTCTTCACTTATAAGGCCGGTTATTTTTACGCGATCACCCAGATCGTGGACCATGAAGACGGCAAGGGTGATCTGGCGGAAGGCGGGTTGAGGTACAAAATTCCGCAGGAAAGAACCAAACACGGAAAATTTGTCGTATCCGACCGGGCTGCGTTTGAGATATTTAAAGACGCCTACACGGAAACCGACCTGATCTCGCGTTCCAAATATTACCGCAACACGATCACCCAGACCCCGTACGCCGGGGCGAAAACCGTGCTGGTGGTCCATCCGGACGCGGTCAATATCAAATCAAGACATTTAAAGGGGTTCGCGACGGCGATGGTCGATGCCGGGCTGGCTTCGCGTTACGTGATCGGGACCGAATCGGGCATGACAGCGAAAGATCAAAACACCTTGTCGGAAGCCATCAACCAGCGTTACCTCCAGCACCTGCAATATGAACTGGAGATGATTAAATCCAAGGTCGGCGAGAATCTCAGCTCCCTGACCACCACGGAATACGGCGGTCTGCTGGCTGATCTGGAACAGGGGACCGTCCGCGGAAAATTTTTACAGGAACCGCTGATCGATGTCCTGCGCCAGCGGGTGGTGGCGCTCGCCCCGCTGGGACGACAGAACGGCGGCACATCCCTGGTCAAACTGTTCAATTCAAAATTAAAAGATGATCTCGCGCGCACCATCGGCGCGGCAACGACCGGACTGCTGACAAAGGAAGACGATATTTCCCTCAAAGAATGGTCACTGGCCGCGTACAGCACGGCCATGAGTGTCGAGGCCATCATTGATTATTTGAAACTGGAAAAACACGGGACCAAAATCGGGATCAAAGGCGCGACCACCGGCGGTTCGCTGGCCTTGATGCTGACCCGCCTGGGTTACAAGGTCGTCGCGATTGAAGACATCCACGGCACCGTCTACAACCCGGAAGGTTTCAGCACCGTTGAATTACAGCGGCTGGAATCCATCAACATTAACCAGCGTAATGTGACGAAATGGCTGCCGGAAGAAAACGGGGTGCAGCATCTGTCGAACGGCGCGATCCTGGACAAAGACCAGGTGGACCTGGATATTTTTATTTCCGCCGCACCGGGCCGGACGGTCAACCCGAACAATATCGCAAAAATGCGCGGGAACAACGACCAGCCGGGACGTCAACCGCTGATTTATCTGGAAGCCGGTTTTAACTCATTTGAAGGGTTTGAAAAACAACTCGCGGAAAAAGGCATACTCGCTTTGAAGTCCACCAGCATCGGTTTCGGCGGCGCCTACGGGTCCTGGCTAGAAGATTTTATCAAACACCGCTTTACCTCTGAACAATTACAGCGTTACATTTTAAGGACTGAGAAATCCGATATCGTTGCTGAGTCTAACCCGGTCATCAATGAACAGGTTGACCTGACCGGTGAATCCGCCTCTGGCCAGCTGATCATCGAAAACGGCCGCGTGGTCGGTTCGAATATCCCGGATCTTGTGGTCGGCATGTCGGTTGACATCAACACCGGACGGGTCCACAGCCACGGCATTGATTTAAATTACCGGGTGACCAATCTCCAGCGCACGGTTATCTGGGGAAATTACCTGGTCGTCCAGAACCAGGACAATGTCATCGTCAAGAGCAATCATCCCGGACTGCCGGCGGGATTGCCGGTCAGGTTTATTAACCCTCTGGATGAAATCCAGGAGACCGCTTACAACGATATTGCCGGGATCGCTTTCCGGATGAACACCATGGTCCTGGAACTCGTCCGACGGGGATTCACACCGGCCCAGGCCGCCAGAAAAATCGCCGACCTGATCTCCGCCAAAAAAGAGCGGCTGGAACACTCTAAAGACACATATATTATCCAGGTGATCAGCGATGTCATTGATCATCTGAACCGCGAGGGTTATTTCTTTCCGCCGTACCTGGCCCGGAAGATTGCCATCAAACGCCTGGTGGTGGCCAGCGACCTGGGGATTACCCTGGACGGCAAACATTATATTTTTAACGCGCTCGGAAGGCTTGAGGAACAAAATGAGTCGGAAACCGAAGACGGGTACGGGAATATCCGTTTTGAATCCGCCAAACGCGGGACCTATGATATCAGCATCGGACAGGCCGTGGCCGCGGAAAAGGCCCATGACCGGCAGGTCCGGCAGGGAGCACCGTCGATCTTCCAGCGCCATCAATTACCCAGCCTCTATTCACGCATCGGGATCGCCGATGATCAAATGCCGGAGGCTGAACAAACAGCCGGAACCATCGAAGAACAGGGATTGGGTAAAGCGGCCGCCTCTAAAAAACGGGAAACAAACCCCGAAGCTGTCCGTTACATCCATGACCAACGCGAACAAAAAATGAACCGCTCCGGACTGGACCAGGCCATCCCGGATGTCGCCGCGGCCCGGCGGGATATCCTGCTGGGAACGACGCAGTTCCTGGAAATCCTTTCGCATTATGAATCCAAACAGGGGAAGGGCCCGGTGTTCGACAGCATTGAGGCCAGAAAAGAATTAGTCGCCCATCCAGATATCGCGCGGGCCATGATCGGCTTTGTTTACCAGGACGTTAAGGAGAAAGAAATCCGGGGGATGTTGGAACGCGCCGAAACCCGATGGTTAACGGTTTTATTTGAACGCGGGATCAAACTGATCAAACAGACCAACGCGGATATAAACATGCGCGAAAAAAATGAGGCGATCGCGCTGCGTTTCGACGGCGTCAAAATGACCGGGATTGAAATCAAAAAAGAAATTATCTTTATTTATCTGCCAGACCGTTTTTACGCGATCACCCAGCTGGTCGACATCAGCAAGGCCGACCACACCAAAGGCGGCATCCGTTACGCCGAGCCGGTGGCCCGGGCCAATGATCCGCTCAAACGCAATGTGGATGAAGTGGCCTTTGATATCATGAAAGGCGCTTACAACGATTTGAATAATCTCTCTGTTTCGCAGTATTCCAAAAATGTCCTGGCCGGGATCGGCTACGCCGGGGCCAAGACTTATTTCGGCGTCAGCCAGGATGCGCTCCCGCTCAAGGACACCCTGCTCAAGGCCTGGGCGACGGCCATGGTCGACGTCGGACTGATGGAAGTTTATGACGGCGGCCCGGATGTCGGTATGTCTTCCGCCAACCAGGAAACAATCATTGCCGGGATCATCAAACGATACACGGACCATCTAAAAAACGAAATCGAACTGCTCCGGGCCCACGGCGTTGACCTTTACAGCCTGACATTGGCCCAATACGGACGCGCCCTTAAAGAAATCGAGGTCGAAAACGGCAGCCTATTCCTTAAAGATTCCCTGATGGAACGCATGCGCGAACGGCTGATCCTGGCCTTACCGAACGGCCGCGAGAACGGATTATTTATTCCGGAAAAAGTGTTCACCGGACAGCTGGCGGACGAAATCCAGAAAATTATCGGCAGCGCGGTGACCGGCGGTTCTGCCCGTGTCGGCGCGATCTCGCATGTGGACCTGGCCGTGACCGGACATTCGACCCTCAGCAGCATCCAGGCCATCATCAATTACAAAGGGCTCGATCCTTCCAAACTGAAAGTGGCGGTCATCGGGGCCGGTGATGTCGGCGGATCCATCGCCCTGAAACTGGCCCGGGAGGGATACATTGTCGTTGCCATTTCCGACATCAACGGGACGGTCTACAAACCCGAAGGGTTCACCCTTGAAGAATTACAAAATTTAAACAATGTCCAGCCGGGAGACCGCAACGTCCTTCAATGGATGCCGGAACGGATAGGTGTTGAGCATCTGGCCGGAACGGATATCCTTAATAAGGAAATCGTTGATATTGATCTGCTCGTGCCGGCGGCGATGGGCGGGGTGATCAACGATAAAACCATTGACTTGCTGCGCGGTAAAGGCGATGTCGCCGGACGCGATCCGCTGATCATTATTGAAGGCTCCAACAACGCCTTTGTAGGGATGGAGGCAAAACTGGCCGCCAAAGGGATTCTCGCCGTCAGCGGGATGAGTGTTAACTTCGGCGGCGTCAAGGGCTCCACCAAGGAGGCGATGCTGAAACATTTATTGACCGTCCGTGAATTGCGCGAGATCACCCTGAAAAAGACCGATGGATCCGTCATCCGGACCAGCACCCGGACCCAGGTCAACGAGACCATCGAAATCCTGAACGAAGACGGCACACAAAAGCTGGGCACATTGGTGATCAACAACGGCAATGTGGTCAAGTCCGATATAAAAGGAATTACCATCGGCGCTAACCTCGATCCGGATGAAGGACGAATCTACAACCGCGGGGACGATCTCGGGTACCGCAGCGGGGCTGTTCAGCGCGCCGTCACCTGGTCCAACTTTCTGGTCCGTCTGGATGAAAACGGAAAAGTCACGGCCAGCAATCACCCGGACATTAAGACCGGAGAAACTGTCGAATTTGTTGACCCGATGGATGCGATCAAAAAAGAACTTTACGCCGAAATCGAAGCGATCGCCACCCGAAACAATATCATGGTGATGGAGCTGACCAGCCTCGGGATGAACCCGACGGAAGCGGTCGTGAAACTGGCCAACGCCCTGGGCATCCGCAAGGCGGAAATCTACGAGGCCAGCGAAGGGCCGGACGCGGACAGGCGCGAGATCATTGTCCATAAATTCAAGCAGGACGGATATTTTATGGTCGACCATATTGCCCGGAATATCGCCTCTATTCAGCTGGCGTCCGAAGGTGAATTATCCGTTGAAGCCGCCGGCAAGGTCGTAACTTTCGATGCCGACGGACGCATCAAAGATCATGCGATGATGGGAGAAATCGCGCGCGCCACAATATCTCAATCCGCCGATTTTTATGAATCCGTCATTGTCCCGGTCATGACCGCGGTGCAGAAATCTTATCAGCAAGACTATTCCTTCCGGAAAACCAATAAAGCCGGAAAGATCGACCGGGTCATCATTTATACAGAGAATCCGGACAAACTCAAAACAGATTCAGAGGCGCAGAACCACTTTAACCGTTCTGTCCGGTTTGCAGAAGTATTTACGGTCCATTTTAATACCCGCAACTCCAAAACACCTTTAAAGGTCACGACCGAGACTCTGCCTCTTTTTGAACGTGATGAAGAAGGCCGGTGGTCGGAATCCGTCCAAACGGTCGTTTCCCTGCAGCACGTAAACGCGACCGGACTCAAATTTTATCTCAACAGCGATTTTTATCTCCGGGGATTGGCCAAACTGATCTTCAATGCGTTCATGAAAGAACTGGGGATTGGGGACGACCAGTCGATGCTGGCCGAAAACCTCCAGGACCTGGAACGTAATGTTGTTTCGACAGCCGCGGCCTTTAAGGAAGAGTCAAACGGACGGAAGAACCGCGTCAGCCCGGTTCTGATCGCAGCGGAACTGGATTATCTGTTTACGAACATGATCGACAACAAAGACAAAGATATTCAGCGCCGGGCCGCGCAGCTTTACCGTTTCGGCGCTATGACGACCCAGCGTTCCGCCTCCCTGAACGGCGATCCATTCCGTGAATTTCTGCACCACTGGATGACGGTCCTGCAGCCGAACGAACGGTTGTTCCGCCGGTATCTGAAAAATCTGGCCCGCGGAGAACTTTTCCATTTTCTTATTCAGACCAATGATCCTGAACGTCCGCGTGCGATTACCGGGCAGGACATTGCCGACCAGCAGGAAGCGGGTGATTCTCCCGAGTTTGTCCGGCTGGCCGACGCCTTTATCAATCTGATCCAATTACGAAAAAATTTAAACCAGGCCGCGCTCATCGATCTGGCCAATAAACTGCTGAATGTACCGCCGTATTATCCGGATTCCGCGATGCAGGCCGAAGACCGGGACAGTGTCCATTTTGTTTACGGCAATCACCTGACCATGGCCAGACACCGGGACAAGATCCGCGATTCGGTCCAGGCCGCGGATATTATTGTTCTTGAAGAAATTGACGAGGGATCCGCCTTGAGCCGGGAGTATCAAAACGTCGCCGACCAAAACGGGATGACCGCCGATCAGTTGCTGCAATCGTTCAAGACTCCTGACCCGCTGTTCAAATCCCCGCGGACTATCCTGAAGGCCATCGAAAACAGCGGAAAGATCATTGCCGGATCGCGCGCGCCGCAAGCCGGCTGGAAGGAACAATTGCTGGGATTGAACCGGGAACTCGTTCAATCCGTCCGTAACCTTACCGGAGACCCTGACGCGGCCATTGAACATTTTAAGGAAACCATCCAATCCATCGCTGACCTGCATTACCGCCGTGATATGGCCTTGACCGAACAGATCCGTGACCTGCACATCCAATATCCCGGAAAAAAGATTGCCGTGATCCGGGGCGCGTCACACACCCTGCCGGTCTTTCATCTGGAACATGCCACCCGCAGTTATCTCGACCAGGAAGGAAAAGAAATCCTGTTTGATCCCGGGGTCACCTTGATGCGAAAATATTATTATGAACGGGCCGGAATCCTGGATCATTCCAAGATTTCCGAAACGGACATCCTCGCCGCACTGGCCTATACCGTCTGGGAAGTTTCCCTGACTGAGGAACAAATCGTCCAGCTGAATCTGGCGATGGTCCATGAGGTTTTCAAGAAAATCAATAACCGCGCGCTGATCCGTGACCTGGGTGAATCCCTGCGGTTTGCCGGAATTTCAAACAATTTCGAACAGCCGAACGATGCGCCGGTCGTCAACCAGACCTTTTACATCTGGTTGAAAGCCAACCACCTGGTGAGCCCGGTTGAATTAAATCTTTTGTTTGCCGACCAGGCGATGACGGCCGATAAAGTTTTGCTCGAATACTTAAACGGGGCAACTCCGGATGTCTTATCCGAACAGGAAGAATTGTATAAACCTGCCACGCAGGCAAAAATCTCAGCCGAGTTGAGGGAAAAAGGGATCAGCGTTTCGTTTAACTCCATGGCTGAATTCCTGGGGACTACTGTCACTGTTCAGATCGGTTATGAAGGGCATGATGTCGATTTTGTGCCATCTCACCTGACTATCCGGCATAAATCGTTCGCAACCGTCGGGGATCTGGCGGATGCACTCAAGAAAACGGTCCGGTCAGATGAAGCGATGACTTCCAAAGACCTGGGCGGGGTCGACTTTAATACAAAAAATATGCGTCTGGAAGAAACGGGGGAACACATCCGGTTCGAAAACGGGCTGATGCCAATGATTCCCGCTCAGATCAACGGGATCCAGCCGGTGATCATCAATATCACGCCGGTGACAAATCTGTACCTGCTGTTAGGATTGAATACGCCGGATGAAACTCCGGCCGATGCGGTGAGCAAACCTGTTCCGCAAAAGACTCCGTCGTCCGCTGATTACCCGATGGAAAAGATAACCCGGCAGAAACTTTCTTCCGCCTCCGCCCGCGACCTTGCATTTATCCGTTGAAAAAACAAAAAGATAGGGGAGTTCGGCTTCGGCGAGATGTTCGCTCTTTGTGGGACTCCACTATTGTGATTGGCTTTGATTCTTTAATTCTTCCTGTTTGCGGAAATAATCCGCGCAGGGGCTGTCACCGGGATGTTTGGCCCCGAACGCTTCAGACGCCTGCTCATATTCCTTCGCGTACCCCCAGCTTTTGACCAGCCGGTTCGCTTCACGCTCCATCTCGCAGTTATGTTTCGGCGCCCGCAGATGTTTGAGAAAATCATGGGCCAGTTCATGCAGGATAACCCCTTCAATCGCCCCGACATGTTCGGAATTATTCAATTCATCTCCCAGGATCACCAGATAAAAACCGTCCTGAAGGGCCGGGAGATCACCGTCGTTAAAATAGAACTCCTTGGAATTGGCGTAGCGGGCGATCCCGCTGGTAATCGAATTGATAAAGATGACCGGTGACGCCCGGTCAGTAACATCCACAAAGACTTCTTCCGGCAGTTTGTTCAGGGCATTGATTAATGCCTGGTAAATCCGGGGATAAACCGCCCTGAATTCCGCCGCGGCAAATTCAGTCAGATAGGCCTCAACCTGCTTTTGCCGTTCGGATAGGGAAGCGGATTCCTGCGCATGAACCGGGTTACAATTCAACAAAAACCCGCCCATGGGGAGGATGGTCAACAATAAAAGACGGAAAACAGGAAAAATCGGAGATCGCATTGTCTCCATTATATATAAATTTACCGGAATTCTTAAAGAATTTAATATTTTTTAAAGCTGGATTTTTACTTTGCGATTTTATTCATTTACTGTATAATTATGCCTCGTATTAAAAGAAATAATAATATATAGTTACATATGATTTATTTTAGACTTTGCGTTCAATTTTTTCCATATCCGGGGCGTAGCGCAGCTGGCTAGCGCACTTGTATGGGGTACAAGTGGTCGTGAGTTCGAATCTCACCGCTCCGATATTTCTATAAATAGGATTAAAGGGACCCATCAACACGGGACCAGGGACCTGACAGGAAAAGGTCACGGATTACAGATCACCGGTCCCCGCTCATGTTGATTACAAAAGGAGCACAACATGCTTCCCAAGAAAAAACAGGACGATTTTTCGGAAAAACGCAGGTACAAGAGGTTTAAAAAGAACTTCCTGCTGCGTTATTTTGACGTCAGGACGCCGGAAAACAAGACGGAACTCACCCAGCTGAAAAATATCAGCCAGGGCGGGATGTGTTTTATCACAGCCCAGCCGTTTGAGATCGGAATCCGGATGGGGGTCGAACTCAACACCCCGTTTATAACCGGGACCACCATCCTTGAAGGGGTCGTGCGAGGCAGCAATGAAAAGGTCAAGAACATGATCTATGAAACCCGGCTCGAGTTTGATAACCTGAACACGGAAGCCACGGTCGTGCTGGACAAACTGATCGCCTTCTTTAAAAATTCTGACGGAGCACCCCATGACTAATCCGCGAAATAATTTCGACCGCATCAATATCGGACTGATCGGTTACGGTGTGGTGGGCCAGGGGGTCGCCCAGATCCTGAAAAAAAACAAAAGCGTCTACAAAGAAAAATACGGCGCGGATTTTCATCTTTTAGCGGTCTGCGACCGCAGCATCCATAAAAAAAGCACGGCCGGAATGGGCGCGGTCAAACGGACCAAAAATTTTAACGATATCCTGGACGATCCGAAAATCGATCTGGTCATTGAACTGATCGGCGGGAAACAGCCGGCCAAACAGATTGTTGAACGCGCCCTGAAAAACGGCAAGGATGTGATCACGGCCAACAAGGCCCTGATCGCCAATCACGGACTGGAATTATTCAAACTGGCCCAGGAACACGGCCGGCACATCTATTTTGAATCCGCGGTCGGCGCCGGCATCCCGATCATCAAAACAATTTCCGAGACCATCGCCGGAAACTCATTTAAAGGCCTGTACGGGATCATCAACGGGACGTGCAATTTTATCCTGGATGAGATGACCACCCGGCATTGTTCGTTTGCCGAGGCCCTGAAAGACGCGCAGGCCAGGGGGTACGCCGAGTCCGACCCGACGCTGGATGTCAACGGGATGGACACGGCCCATAAGCTGGCCATCCTGACTTTTCTCGCGTTCGGCAAAATGCTTCCGGTCAAATTAATCTATACGGAAGGGATCACGGACATTTCCCATATTGATATCACCTATGCCGAAAGCCTTGATTTGTCGATCAAATTGCTGGCGATTGCCAAAGAATCCAAAGGCAACCTGGAAGTCCGCGTTCATCCGACGCTGATCTCAAAGAGCCATCCTTTGTCTACCGTGCACGGCATTTTTAACGCGTTTTATCTGAACACCGAACCGTTAGGCAATGTGATGATCTCCGGGGAAGGCGCCGGGCAGATGGCCGCCGCGAGCGGGGTGATCGCCGACCTGATCAATTCCGTGAACGCGCCGAACAACCCGCTGTATTGCAACCGTTACTCGCAGGCCAAAGGGATCCGGCTGAAGACCATCGACCATATCGAAACAAAATTTTATATCCGCATCCTGGCCGCCGATAAACCGGGGGTCCTGTCGCAGGTCACCGGGATCCTGGGCCGCGCGGGGATCGGGATCAATTCAGTGACGCAGCAGGCGCATGACCTTGATTTAAAGGCCGTCCCGGTTATCATGCTGACCGATTACACCACAGAAAAGGCCCTGCGAAGCGCGTTAAACAAAATCGAAAAACTCGCCAGCGTCAAAAGCAAACCCGTGGCGATCCGGATGGAGAAATTATAATGAGTTACCAGGGACTGATCCGGACATACCGGAAATTTTTACCGAAGATCAAAGATGAAAACATTGTGAGCCTGATGGAGTGCAACACCCCGCTGATCTATTCCGAAGATTTGTCGAAACGCACCGGCCTGAATGTGTATCTCAAATACGAAGGGCTTAACCCGACGGGTTCATTCAAAGACCGGGGGATGACTATGGCGATCTCCATGGCCAAGGAAAAAAATGCCAAGGTCGTGATGTGCGCCTCGACCGGAAACACCTCCGCGTCCGCCGCCGCGTACGCGGCCAAAAGCGGCACGATGGAATGCGTGGTCCTGATCCCTGAAGGAAATATTTCCCTCGGTAAACTGGCCCAGGCCATGATCCACAAGGCCAAGGTGATCCAGATCAAGGGCAACTTTGATGACGCGCTCAACCTGGTCAAAAAGATCGCGGATGATTTTCCGGTGGAACTGGTCAACTCCATCAACCCTTACCGGATTGAAGGACAGAAGACCGCGGCTTTTGAGATCTGCGACGCACTGGGTGACGCGCCGCATTTTCACGCGATCCCGGTCGGGAACGCCGGCAACATCACTGCGTACTGGAAAGGTTACAACGAATATGAGCAGGCCAGTCTCAGCGAACGCCTGCCGAAAATGCTCGGGTTTCAGGCCGCCGGAGCGGCGCCGATCGTGCATAACAAGATTATCGAAAAACCGGAAACCATCGCCACCGCCATCCGTATCGGCAATCCGGCCAGCTGGAAACAGGCGGTCGCCGCCCGGGACGAATCCGGCGGTTTGATTGAGGCCGTGACGGATGAAGAAATCCTGGAGGCCTACCAGATCCTGGCCGCCTTCAGCGGGGTCTTTTGCGAACCGGCGTCCGCGGCCAGCGTCGCTGGAGTTTTAAAACTGCACAAACGCGGATATTTTAAGAATGACCAGGAGGCGACCCTGGTGTGCACGCTGACCGGGCACGGATTAAAAGATCCGAACACGGCGATCAATGCCATCGGCAAACCGGTGACGGTGGAGGCGGATATCCTGGCGGTGTTGAAAGAAATCGGACTATAAACGTCACAAGGTCACAGGTCACAACGACACATGTGACGTGTGACATGTATCCTGTGTCTAAATATGAATACTCTGAAAAATAAATCTGTTCTGATCACCTGCGGGCCCACCTGGGTCCCGATCGACGATGTCCGGGTCATCAGCAACATCTCCACCGGAGAACTGGGGCAGACCCTCGCGCTCAAATGCAAAAAACGCGGGGCCAAAGTCACCCTGGTTGAAGGTCCGGTCGAACGCCGGATGGAATCAAACGGGATCGTGGTCAAACCGTTTAAATATTACACGGACTTAATGCGGATCATCCGCCACGAGCTCGTTGAAGAAAAAAAACATTATGACGTGATCTTTCACGCGGCCGCTGTCAGCGATTACACGATCAAAAACCCGCTGAAAAAAAAGATCAAGTCGGACGAACCAAACATCACCCTGAACCTGATCCCGTTACCGAAGCTGATCCGTTCCATCCGCAAGGTCAGCCCGAAATCACTGATCGTGGGTTTCAAGCTGGAGTCGGATATGACGGAAAAGATCGCTCTCAAGTCGACCCGGGGATTATTTACCGAGGCCTTTTGCGATCTGGTGGTGGCCAACACGCTCAAAGAACAAAATTATCTGGGATTTGTCGTTGAACAGGACAAGATCCTCAGCAGCGGGACCACCCGCAGCGGGGTGGTCGATCAACTGCTTGATATTGTGGAAGGCCGATTATGAAATATGTTGTCATCGTCCCGGATGGTATGTTTGACCATCCGGTAGAAAACCTGGATAACCGCACGCCGCTGGAAGTGGCGCGCACGCCCAACATGGACCACATGGCCAAAAACGGGATGAGCGGGCTGGTGCAGACCATCCCCGATAAACTCCCGCCCGGTTCCGACGTCGGAAACATGGCCATCCTGGGCTACAATCCGGAGTACTGCCTGACCGGGCGTTCACCGCTGGAAGCGGCCAACCTGGGCATTGACCTGAAGGATGACGAGATCGCGTTTCGCTGCAACCTGATTACGGAAATGAACGGAATGATGGAGGATTACAGCGCCGGACACATCCGCACCGATGAGGCGGCGATCCTGATTGAAGCGCTTAAGAACCAGGTGACGGATAAAGACGTGACCTTTTATCCCGGAAAAAGTTACCGGCATATCATGGTGCTCAAGTCCGCGAATCCGCCCGCGTTCCTGGCCGTCAAGACGGTTCCGCCGCATGATATCATTGACAAACCTATTAAAAAATTTCTGCCCGCGGGCCAGTTCGCCGGAAAACTGCTGGACATCATGGAACAGTCCAAGACCATTTTCGCCGAAAACCCCGTCAACCAGGTGCGCGTTGACCTGAAAGAAAATCCGGCCACGATGATCTGGCTGTGGGGCCAGGGGACCAAACCGATTCTTGTTCCGTTCAAGGAAAAATTCGGAATTAGCGGCTCAATGATCTCGGCGGTGGATCTCGTGAATGGCCTGGGACGGCTGGCCGGGCTCGAGGTCATTGATGTGCCCGGGGCAACCGGATATTACGACACCAATTACAAAGGCAAGGCCGAATACGCCATCCAGTCCTTGACCCGGCATGATTATGTCTACATCCATATTGAAGCCCCGGATGAGGCCGGTCATAACGGAGACGTCAAGGCCAAGATTGAGGCGATCGAAAATGTCGACAAACATATTGTCGGATCCGTTCTGAACCATTTCGGAAATCACCCGGATGCCCGCATTCTTGTTTTGCCGGACCATCCGACTCCGGTTGAATTGCGCACCCATACCCATGAACCGGTCGGGTTCGTGATGTACGGACACGGGATTCAGCCCAACGGCGCGGATCTTTATACCGAAACGTCCACGCAGGAAATCGGGATCAAGTTTAAGAGCGGGGAAGAAATGATTGAATATTTTATTAAGAAAAATTTATAAAGGTCACACGACACACGTCACATGACACATGAGTGTGTGACTTGTGACCTTGTGACTTTGTGTCAGACAAGAAAGGAAGTTACGTTAAGATGAAGAAACACATTGTTGTCCTAAAATTCGGCGGTTCTTCTGTCGCGAATATTGACCGGATCAAGAACGTGGCCCAGCGGATCGTCGACTCAAAAACAAAAACGAACAATCTGGTCGTGGTCGTTTCCGCGTTAGGCGACACCACCGATGAACTGGAAGAAATGGCCTTCAAACTTTGCCCTAACCCGCCGGACCGGGAGATGGACCTTTTGATGTCGACCGGCGAACAGATTTCATCCGCACTGCTGGCGATGGCCATCAAGGCGCTGGGGCTCGACGCCATTGCCTTTACCGGTCCCCAGGTCGGGATCAGGACGGACAAGTCCCACACCAAGGCCCGGGTCATTTCCATTGAATCGCCGCGTATTAAAAAAGCGCATCAGCAGAACAAGATCGTGATCGTAGCCGGTTATCAGGGGATTACGGAGGATGATGAAATCACGACGCTCGGCCGCGGCGGGTCAGACCTGACAGCGGTGGCGCTGGCCGTCGCCTTAAAAGCCAAGGTCTGCGAAATTTATACCGATGTCACCGGCATCTTTACCACCGATCCGCGCAAGGTGAAGGATGCCCGAAAAATTAAAACCATCACGTTTGAAGAAATGCTCGAGATGGCTTCGCTGGGCGCGCAGGTCATGCAGGCCCGTTCCATTGAAGTCGCCAAACGTTTTAATGTGCCGATCCATGTGAGATCAAGCTTTTCCAAGGAGGAAGGAACCATGATAGTCAAAGATACCCCGAAAATAGAAGATATCGCCGTCCGCGGCATTACCAGCAATTCATCCGAGGCCAAGATCACCATTCACGCCGTTCCGGACCAGACCGGGATCGCGGCCAGTATTTTTACCGAGATCTCCAAAAAAGGCGTTAACGTCGACATCATCGTCCAGAATGTGTCGAACACCGGACTGACGGACATCTCCTTCACCGTGCCGAAAAAGGAACTGGCCAAGGCCCTGGAGGCCTCGAATAATGTGGCCAAGAAAATCAAGGCCGGACAGGTCACATCCACGGATAATATTGCCCGCGTTTCCATCATCGGTTCAGGGATGCGTTCACATAACGGAATTGCCGCCAAGATGTTTGATACCCTGGCGAAACTTAAAGTCAATATTGAAATGATTTCAACATCCGAGATCAGCATTTCGTGTATCATCAACGCCAAAGCCGCCGAGAAGGCCACGCAGGCGCTGCATAAAGCGTTTGAGCTGGATAAAATTAAATAAAACCCCAGAGGGGGCCTGTTACCGGGGATTCGGATCAGCAAAATGAGACGGTCACGGGTTACATCAAAAAATAAGGATTATTATGCAAAGGATCATCATATACGACACGACCTTACGGGACGGAAGCCAGACGGAAGGGGTCAGTTACACCGTTAACGACAAGATCAAGATCACCCACAAGCTGGATGACCTGGGGGTGCATTATATTGAAGGCGGATGGCCCGGGTCCAACCCTAAAGACAAGGAATATTTCGCGCACTTCAAAGGCAAAAAGCTGAAGAACGCCGTCATCACGGCCTTCGGTTCGACACGCCGGGCCAAAACCCCGACGGCCAAAGACGCCAATATCCGGGCGCTGATCCAGTCCGGGACCAAAACGATCTGCATCTTCGGCAAGTCCTGGGACCTGCACGTGACCGATGTGATCAAGACATCCCTGGAAGAAAACATCCGGATGATCTACGACTCTGTCCATTATCTGAAAAAACAAAAGAAAGAAGTCTTCTACGACGCCGAACATTTCTTTGACGGGTTCAAGAACAATCCGGAATACGCGCTTAAGACCGTCCTGACCGCGCAGGAGGCCGGAGCCGACTGCATCATTTTCTGCGACACCAACGGCGGGACGCTCCCGAGTGAAGTTTATAAAATTATCAGCAGCATCAAACATCATTTTGACGTAAACCTGGGGATCCACTGCCACCATGATATGGAAATGGGCGTGGCGAATTCGATCGCGGCAGTTGAGGCCGGTTGCATGCAGATCCAGGGAACATTTAACGGCCTGGGCGAGCGCTGCGGCAACGCCAATCTCGCGACGATCATCGGCATCCTGCAGACCAAAATGAAACTGGAATGCGTCCCGAAATCGAGCCTGGACAAACTGATGGACACCTGTTATTTCATCAGCGAGATTTCCAACAGCATCATCCCGAACAACGCCGCGTTCATCGGCCACTCGGCCTTCGCGCACAAGGGCGGGGTGCACATTGACGCGATGATGAAAAATCCGCTGGCCTACGAACACATCAACCCTGATCTGGTCGGGAACCACCGCAGGTTCATCACCTCGGAACTGGCCGGAAAGATGCCGATCGTCACCAAGGCCCAGCAGATGGATGTGGTGCTGGACAAAAAATCAGCGCAGACTAAAAAACTGATGAAACAATTGCAGGCCAAGGAACACGGCGGCTACCAGTTTGAGGCGGCAGACGCTTCCTTCGAACTGTTCCTGAAACGCCAGCTGAAAAAATACAAACCGTTTTATAAACTGGAAAGTTTCCGCACGTACTCCGAGAAACGCCTGGACGGACGGGTGTTCGCTGAAGCGACCGTGCGGCTCAGCGTTGAAGGCGAAGAAAAATACGCCGCGGTCCAGGGGGACGGTCCGGTCGACGCGCTGGACAAAGCCCTGCGCCTGGCCCTGACGCCATTTTATCCCAAACTGGAAGAAATGCGCCTGGCCGACTATAAGGTGCGCGTGCTTGATACCAAAGAAGGGACAGGGGCGAAGGTCCGGGTCCTGATTGAATCCCAGGACGAACACGATTCCTGGACAACCGTCGGCGTTCATGAAAACATCATTGAGGCCTCCTTTGAAGCGCTGACCGACGCGATTGAGTATAAATTATTAAAGGACTTGAAAAAATAAAAAAGGGACAAGGGATATGGGATTGGGGATAAAGCTGTCCCTAGTCCCTGATCTCTACCCCCTCGATCCGCATGCAAAACGCCAAAAACACCCACACACACCGTTTCTTGTTCCTCACGCTCATGGCCTGCACCTGGCTGTTGACGACGTTCAAGATCAAAACGTACGACCTGTGGCTCTTGTTAATTGATGGAAAGGTCTGGCTGGAAAATCCGACCTTAAAAATCATTGACCACCTGTCGTTCAGTGTTTCCGGGATGCCTTACATCAACCAGGAATGGCTGATTGAACCGGTGATGTACCTGATCTACATGGTCAGCGGATTTGCCGGGATGATTACAGTCAAGACCGTGCTGGTCGCGTTGATCCTTTTGATCATCTGGAGACACATGCTCTGCCGGGGGGCAAACGTGTACGCTTTGTTCTGGATCCTTTTACTGACCATTTTTTTGTGCCGCTTCCGCCTGACCGTCCGGCCGCAGGTATTTTCGTTCGCCCTGATCGCTTATTTATCAACACAGCTGTACGCTTTTAAGATAGGGAAGAGGGAAAGCCTCTGGTTTGTGGTCCCGCTGATGTTTGTGTGGACGAACCTGCATTTCGGGAGCCTGCTCGGCCTGATCCTGCTGGGGACATATCTGGTTGCGGCGGCCATGGCCCTTTATATTCCAAGTTTATTCGACGGAAACCTGAAACATCCGGTGACCCAGAAAATGGTGAACCACCTGGGGGCGGTCCTGGGGCTGTCCGCGCTGGCCTGCGTGTTCACTCCGGCCGGTTTTGAATTTTTTACCATGCCGCTGGAGGCCACATATATGGCGCTCAAATACCGGGTGCTGGAATGCCTGCCGCCGAGGGATCTTCCTTACCAGCTGTTTCCGTTGTTCTGGTTCACGCTGACGTTTTATACCGCGGTAATCTTTGCCACGATCCGTAAAATCGATATCTTTGATCTGCTGGTCTTTTTGATGGCCGCATCTTTGGGACTAAAGATGGTCCGTTTCTTTGCTGAATTCGCGATCCTGGCGGCGCCCGTCATCATCCAGCAAATCAGCCTATTACTGACGGACACCAAATTTTCCGAAGGGATGAAAAAATTGTTCACTAACCGCATCCTGGTTGCGGCGGTTTCCCTCGGACTGATCCTGCTGGTATTAACATCCAATCATCCCCAAATGAAAAAATTCCAGTTCGGTTACGGGGTCAATAAGGACATGCAGCCTTACGGGGCCGCGAATTTTATCAAAGCCAATAAACTCAAAGGGAATATCTTTAATGATATCAACTGGGGCGGATTCCTGGCGTTCGACCTGTACCCGGACAATAAAATCTTTATGCACGGCCGCTACACGGCCTTCGGAGATATTATTTACGACACTTATTACCGGCTCCTGGCCGGAACAGAAGAATGGCAGACGGTCCTGAACCAATACAACGTCGATATCGTGGTCCTCAGCAAGAAGCTGGCCTCCAAATCCATTTTAACCGCGCAGTTGTCGGCCGCTCCCAACTGGCACCTGGTGTTCACCGACCAGAATTCACTGGTCTTCATCCGGAACAAACCGGAGTTCCGTGAAACGATACAGATATTCGGATATAAAGTGACCGTCCAGAAAGCGGAATAACAACAACGGGAGAAGGTTTAAAGTTTAAGGTTTAAAATTTAAAATGGTGAAGAAATTAAAAAAAAAAGTCAGTTGTATCAAAAAATTTATGGAGTTAATTCAATCAGTGCAATCTAAAAGAATTACTTTTCATCTTTCTCTATCCATCAAAAAACATCTCTTTAAACCTTACACCTTAAACTTTTAACTAAATAAGATGAACCTATGGAACTAGATAAACGTTTTGATTTTAAATCCGTCGATGCCAAATGGGCGGATTACTGGGAAAAGAACAATTGCTTTCACGCGGTGCCGAGCGGAAAAAAACCGTACGTGATCACGATCCCGCCGCCGAACGTCACCGGGATCCTGCACATGGGGCACGCGCTGAATAACACCCTGCAGGACATCATCATCCGTTACAAACGCATGAACGGTTTTGAGGCCTGCTGGATGCCGGGCACCGACCACGCCGGGATCGCCACCCAGAATGTCGTCGAGAAACAACTGGCCAAAGAAGGGACCAACCGCCATGAAGTCGGCCGGGAAAAACTGCTCGCGCGGCTGTGGGACTGGAAACAGCAGTACGGCGGAACGATCATCAACCAGTTAAAAGCGATCGGCGCCTCCTGCGACTGGCCGCGCACCGCCTTCACCATGGACGACAGCTACAGTGAGGCCGTGAAAAAAGTATTCATTGAACTCTACCGCAAAGACCTGATCTACCAGGGCGAACGCATCATCAACTGGTGCCCGCGCTGCCGCACCGCCTTGTCCGACGAAGAAAGCGAACACGAGGAAAAACAGGGCACGCTCACGCACATTAAATATCCTTTTAAAGACAACCCGGACCAGTTTGTGGTGGTCGCGACCACCCGTCCGGAGACCATGCTCGGGGACACCGCTGTCGCGGTCCATCCGGACGACGAACGTTACAAAGGCCTGCTGGGAAAGACTCTTGTTCTGCCTTTGTTGCACCGCGAAATCCCGGTCATCGCGGATGAGTTCGTTGACCCGAAATTCGGCAGCGGCGCGGTCAAGGTCACGCCCGCGCACGACCCCAACGACTTTGAGATGGGACGCCGGCATAATCTAAAATTTATCCGTGTGATGAACGAAGACGGCACCATGAACGAACACGCCGGAGCGTTTGAAGGGCAGGACCGCTTTGACGCCCGCAAGGGGGTCCTGGACGCCCTGAAAAAACACGGGGCCTTTGTCAAGCAGGAAGACCACACGCATTCCGTCGGACATTGTTACCGCTGCCGTTCCGTGATCGAACCTTATCTGTCCAAACAGTGGTTTGTGCGGATGGAACCGCTGGCCCGGCCGGCCATCGAGGCCGTCCAAAACGGAAAAATTAAAATCCATCCGGCCCGCTGGGAAAAGGTCTACATGAACTGGATGGAAAACATCCGCGACTGGTGTATTTCCCGGCAGATCTGGTGGGGGCACCGCATACCGGTCTGGTACGATGAAAACGGCAATCATTACGCCGCGCAGAATCTGGAAGAGGCGATGACGCTTTCCGGAAAACAGATCCTCCGTCAGGACGAAGATGTGCTCGACACGTGGTTTTCCTCGTGGCTGTGGCCGTTCGCGACCTTCGGCTGGCCCAAAGAAAACGATGACCTGAAATTCTTTTATCCGGGTGACGCGCTGTTCACCGCTTCGGAAATCATTTTCTTCTGGGTGGCGCGCATGATCATGGCCGGATATGAATTCATGGGCGACCTGCCGTTTAAAGACGTTTTTATCCACGGGACCGTCCGTGACGCGCAGGGCCGCAAGATGAGCAAGTCGCTGGGCAACGCCATCGACCCGCTGGAAATCGTTGATGAATACGGCGCGGACGCGCTGCGGTTTTCCCTGATCCACAATTCCGGACAGGACCTGTACATCTCTAAAGACAACTTTGAAGTCGGACGAAACTTCGCCAACAAGATCTGGAACGCGTCCCGGTTAATCCTGATGAACGTCCGGCCGGATTTGAGCAGGGACGGGGACCCTCTGAGCAGATCAACGGCCTCCGGCTTTCTTGTTCCCCTTGAAGGTGACCTGGCCAGCAAATGGATCGTCTCCCGTTTCTACACAACCCTGAAAAATGTCAGCGCCGCCATCGAGAGTTTCCGTTATTCCGAGGCCGAACATCTCATTTACGAATTTTTCTGGACGAACCTGTGCGACTGGTACCTGGAGATCATCAAGAACCAGTGGGACGATCCCGCGGTCCAGCATCTTATCGTGCGGATCCTGGAAGAGTCGCTGAAAATGATGCACCCGTTTATCCCGTTTGTCACCGAGGAAATCTGGGAACATCTGAATAAAGAGAAGGGACCGCTCTGCCGGCAGGACTGGCCTAAAGTGGATGAACTGGTTATTGATGCGCAGGTCGAGGCCGACATGCAGGCCGTGATGGACCTGGTCGTGGCCGTGCGCAACATCCGCGCCACGTGGAATATCTCCCCGAAAGAAGCCCTGACCGTCCATATCGAATCGGACAAAGAAGATTCCGACCGGATCTTCAAAAATGAGACGATGATCAAGGCCCGGGCTAATATCTCCAAGATTTCCGTGATCAGCCAGGGGATCGGGATCAGCAACTGCGCGACGGCCATCGTGGGCCGGATCAAATGCATTGTGCCTCTGGGAAGTTTTATTGACATCGCCGCTGAAAAAGAACGGATCCGAAAACAGATTGAAACCCTGAACAAAAATTATGATTCGCTGGAAAAACGGCTCTCGAATGAAAGTTTTCTGGCCAAGGCCCCGGCCGATGTGGTCAAAAAAGAGCAGGAACGGCTGAAGGCGATCGAACACGAAATTGCTGAACTGCAGAACGTCTTGAAAAATCTGGACTAAACCAAAAAGCCGGGCTTCTGAATGGAAATGACGTTAAAAGAAAAACTGGTTTCCTGGCTGGTTACAACCGGGATCAGCCTGGCTCTTTTTCTGGTCGGTCTTTTCGGACAAATCGGAATTAATTCCAGCCCGGTCATAAAAATCAGCAAGGAACGCATTCAGCTCAAAAGTGATATCCGTAAACTCACGGCCGAATCGTTTAACATTCTAAAGAACCGGTCATTCCTCAATCCTGAATCACAGGAGGGAGCGGCCCGTCTGGAATCCGATTTGGAAAAACTGAAGGCGGAACTTGCCCAGTTACCAACCGGTGACGAGGGAAAAACGGCCAGAAACAAAACCGGAAATAGGATCAGTGAAACCGAAGCAGAACTGCTTTCTTTAAAAGAAAGCGCGATCAAAGATTTTCTCTCAAACGCTTCCGGGAGTCAGATACCGCCATCCATATCCGATTTTCAGAATAAAACAATCCGTTTAACGGAAATCGGAAACATGGGATGGGCCTATTCCCAAAAAACATCGGTGGCCCTATTTCTGCTTGGTTTTCTGTGCAACCTCACAATGTGCGCCGGGATGCTTGGTTTATTCTTGTTTGGAATACTGGGATTGTTCACATTCATCGGCAGTATTAAATAAATGATTAACCATCCGAAAGAATTTAAATGGAATATTTAATCGTATGCGCCGTGGCGCTGGTCGCCTCGGGACTGACGCTTTTCTCCGGGTTCGGGCTGGGCACAATCCTCACGCCCGTGTTTGTTTTGTTTTTTCCGGTTCCGGTCGCGGTGGGCGCCACCGCCGTTGTTCACCTCGCCAATAATCTCTTTAAGATTTTCCTGGTCGGCCGCGCGGCCAATAAACGGATCGTGATCCGGTTCGGTATTCCCGCGATTATAGCGGCCCTGGCCGGGGCGTCTTTGCTGAATTTTTTCAGCGCGTTTCCCGTGATCCATACTTATTCATTCGGCGGGCAGACACGCGAGATCACCCTGGTCAAGCTGGTCGTCGGCCTGATCATTGTTATTTTTTCGGCCCTCGAGCTGAGTCCGCACTTTCAGAAAACGGCCATTGATGAAAAATACCTGCCCGTCGGCGGGCTGTTATCGGGATTCTTCGGGGGGCTGTCGGGAAACCAGGGGGCGCTGCGGTCAATGTTTCTGATCAAGGCCGGGATCAGCAAGGAAGAATTTATCGGCACCAATGTCGTCCTGGCGGTGATGGTGGATTTAGGCCGGCTGGCTGTTTACGGGGCCGGTTTTTATGCCGCCAAATTTCAAATGATGACCGATATCGGCGGACTGGTCCTGGCCGCCACGATTTCCGCGTTCATCGGGGCCTACTGGGGGAAAAAACTTTTGAAAAAAGTGACCCTGAATACCGTTCAGATCCTGGTCGGGATCATGCTGATCATCCTCGGCGCGGGATTGTGCTCAGGCCTTATATAAAGGACGTGTACCCGCGTAATTCTTTTGCCCATCCTTGTCCGTTGTTGTCCTATTGACTCCCAAACGGAATTTGTTAAGATAATTTCACTTTATCCAGCTTAAAAGTCTAAAAGGGGACTGACATGAAAAAAAACTTCGTTTCTGTTTTTGTGCTTCTCTTAACACTATTCACCGCGGCATCCGCCCAGGCCCTGGTACTGGTTGACACTGGTCCCGGACCAAATGACAACCAGTTCCAAAGCACCCCGGCTGTTTTGTTTGCCAAATTCCATCTGGACTTTGATTACACATTAACCGATGTGGAAGGCTGGTTCACCACCCGCACCGTCAGCACGATCTATCTCGGTATTCTTCGAGATGGAGGAGAACTTCCTAACGTGATTGTCGAAGATCTCCCAGAGGGAGGATCAACCTTTGCATTTGACACCATTTATGGACAATCTTTTGATATTCCTCAGGGGAATGAGCCCGACTGGTTTGGGGTCCACGATGTGGAATGGGTCCTGGCCGCCGGGGATTATTGGGTCCAATTTAACCTCGCGCAAGATGTCGGCATGCCCGGACCTTCCCAGAATCCCTTGGATGACGAGGCCTTTTTCGAGGGAATTTCTATTCTACCGGTCCTGGTCATCGGTAATTTTGACGAAAATGACGCCCTGGACCTTGGGGTAAGGATACAGGGGATCACGGCCACCGTCCCGGAACCGGCCAGTGCTTTGTTGTTTGCCTCCGGGATTCTCGGCGCATTTCTTAAACGGAAATATGCCTGATTTAACTCAACTCTTTTAAATTTGTCGTCTTGACAACATCATTTCATTTGATAGAATACGTTTTCATTTTTCCTTCATCGTTCAACCTGGAAAACCTTGTTTCATGAGAAAAGTTTTTTTGCTCACATTTTTAACCTTGCTGCTGTTGATCAACACCCGGGCGCAGGCCCTCATGATGCTTGAAACAGGTGCCGGTTCCGAAGATGCTTTTCCAGCCACGCTCCAGAGCGCTGACCTTGACCGTTCCTTTGCCGATGAACATTCCATCCTGTCCGACATCCAGGGATGGGTCACCACACACACCGTGAGCATGATTTATCTGTCTGTTCTCAGTGAGGGGACGGAACCTTCGGGGATGATTATTCAGCCTGTCCCGGAAAATTTTCTCATCCCGCTTGAAGCGTTAGCCCCTCGTGGATTCGCGCCATCCATCGGCAGCCTGCCGGACTGGTACGGCATCCACGACATCCAATGGGTCCTCAATAACTGGGCCCCGCGTCCAGCCGAAACAAACACCCCAAAATCATAATATCGCTCAAACACCCCATTTCCTCACACGCGTAATGAAATGATGTGTGATATAATGGAGGCATGATTTTAACCCGTCCGTTTCCCAAAACCGCCGTTTGTTTCGTTCTCCATCTGTTTTTATTTCAGTTTGCCTTCCCGTTAACCGGCACGTACGCTGAACCCGATTCCTACGGACCGTTTGAACTGAAGCTCGAATCCCCGCAAACAACCTACACGGTGGGGGAAGAACTGGGGATCAGGATCATAATCTCGCACACGTATCCGGCGACCCTGCCAGGGACATTCGTGGTTGAACTGCACCGCAAAGGCCTTAAAGAATGGGAATACCTCATCAATGTCGACGCTCTTTTGCCCAGAGACAACGAATTCACCCTGAAGAAATTCGGCGTGCCGGCGTTCAATACGGAGGATTCAAGCGCCGGCGATTGGCGGATCAGGGTCTTTCCGCTCAGGGACAAAGAGAAGGCGCAGGAAATCGGTGTGACCATCCTCGAAAATCCGCTGACGAAACTTCACAAGGGCATGAATATCACCCGGGCGCTCACAGCGGCGGATGAATTGAGCGGGACTCTCAAAAAAAGAGGGTACCTTGAACTGGGAAACCAGATGGCCGAAATGATCAGCGAAAACAGCGGATGGGAGAATTACGGCAACCTGGCCGCGTACTTCAATTCCCTTGACCTGAAGGCCTATTCTTACGACATCCGCCGGCAGGCCCGCGAGATCGCGCTGGCCCTTGAACGTGTATCCAAACTGGACATGGACGATTTTGTCATCAAAAAAGGGGACCGGTACGTAGTCCCGGCCGATACCGTCCGTACCGGTACGGCGCAACGACAATTTCCGCCGCCTGGAAACTTTGAATGCACAATACCCGCCGGCACGGTGCTGGTCACAACACACGATAAACCGTCCGGCGCGCTGTCCTTTGACCTGGTTCCGGAACAATATGAACAGCTGGAAACAAAATTAGTGCCCCGGAACATCCGCAACACCCCTGAATACCGCGGCTACCAATTCACGTTTACGGTGGAAGAGATCGGAGAGGCGCTCCATCACGAAAATGAACAGAAGTAAGACATAATTCTTTAACATTTCACCTCTGCTGACCAAAACACCACGCGCGTGGTGTTTTGATCCGGCCCCGCACAAATTGGTGTAGACTATAGCAAAAAACCATTTATAATGGAACTTGTCCATTTCAGGTCAACATTGATCCCCCGCGATTTCCTCTGATCATAGGAGGAACATGAACGATGTTATCCCACAAGAATTACTCGAACATAAAATTTTCATAGTCCGCAGTCATAAGGTGATGCTTAGCCCGGATCTCGCCAGACTTTATCAAGTTGAAGTCAAGGTTTTAGTCCAGTCGGTTAAACGCAATCTAAACCGGTTCCCTGAAGATTTTATGTTCCAGTTGAGCGACGCGGAGTTTAAAAACTTGAAGTCACAAATTGTGACTTCAAGCTGGGGTGGCGATGCTCTCCAGTGTTCTCAGAAGCAAACGGGCCGTCCGCGTCAATATCCAAATCATGCGCGCTTTTGTCCGGCTAAGAGAAATGGTTGTTACCAATAAAGAACTTGGGTTGAAACTGGCTGAACTGGAAAATAAAGTGGCGAAACACGACGGTGATATCCGGATGGTCTTTGAAGCCATCCGGCAGTTGATGACACCGCCGCCAATTTCACCCACACGCAAAATCGGTTTTCATTCGGATTGACTGACACCCACCGGAAAAGGCAGCATTCATTGTGAGACGAACGATAACACCACGCGCGTGGTGTTTTGATCCGCCCCACACAAATTAGTGTAGACTTTATCCTAAAACTCCTTATAATAACGAATATCCCCCAAGAAATCCTTTTAATAAACCCTTTTCCTAAACAAAACCGATTTAAACCCATTTTCTTGAACAGGAAGTCTAACATTGACACGTGTTAGCATATATGCTAACCTTGAGGTGCGTCGTTCATGAGCAGACCAAAACCGGAAGATTATATTCTTTACACGGGAGAAAAATTCCAGGTTGAATTTTATTTTACTGAGAAAGGGGAATTGCCGGCCAAAGAATATTTTGATTCTTCAGAGTATCAAGTCAAAATCAAATTATTAGCCCTGGTCAAATATATGGCCGAATACGCCAAACTCTTTGATGAGTCAAAATTCAGACTGGTTGACCCGAAAGAAAAAATCTATGAATTTAAACCCAAGGATGAACGCTTTTTTAATTTCTTCTGTGCGGATCATCGAATCATCATAACGAACGCTTACCGGAAGAAAGGCCGAAAAGTAAATCCCGGAGAATTGCGTAAGGCCATCCGATTTAAAAAAGATTATGAATCCCGGATAAAAGAGAGCGGTTATTATGAAAACCAGTAAAAACAAAACATACGCGGACAAGCTTCTTGAAAATAAAAATTTCAGGGAAGATTTTGAAGAAGAATATAAAAATCTCGTTATTTCCGAAAAGATCGCCGAATTACGGCATAAAGCCCACCTGACTCAAGAAGAGTTAGCCCAAAAAATCCACACGACGAAATCCGCCATTTCACGGTATGAAAGCAATAATTACCAGGGTTACAGCGTATCCCTGCTTCAGAAAATTGCCACAGCCTGCGGCGCAGACCTGCGTATATCTTTCATCCTCAAAAAATAGAACATCACAGGAATGAAAAAAATTAGTTGTAATTTTTACTCGTTATCCTAAAATGCTCAATATGCGGGTGTAATTCAGTGGCAGAATGTAAGCTTCCCAAGCTTAATACGACGGTTCGATTCCGTTCACCCGCTCCAAGACTCACACAAAGGGTGTGCACCTGCTTACCGGTTCTTCCGTTACTGACCGCACCCGTAAAAAAGGCGGCCCGGATCAAATTTTCCAAGAACAGATTAAACACACACCGTCCCGCACTGATTGACCCGGCCAGGGTCAGGCCGCAATACATCGCCTATACTCTGCTCTTCACCGCGATCCTGCTGCATTTTATGACCAAACCCGCGTATTATGTCACCCCGCCGTTCAACTATATCGGCCTTTTTTTTATCGTGGACGGATGTTCGCTGATTTATTGGGCCCGCAAGTTATTTATCAGCTCCGCAACACCGGTATCCTGCGCCGAGCAGCCGGTCAAAATCATCCAGGAAGGCATCTACAAAACGATCCGGCATCCGATGTATGTGGGAGGGGTGATTGTGTGCGCGGGGATCGGTATTTTGATCGGGACCTGGCCGTTTTTCCTTGTACCGGTCACTCTGTTACTGATCTTTGACCGGGTCTATGTCTCCCGGGAAGAACAGATCATGGAAGACCTGTTCGGTGAAGATTACGTTCTTTACAAAAAGTCGACCAGACGGTGGCTGTACAGAATCATATAATTGAAATTCTGCAGACTAAAAAGATGTATATCCGGCCCCCTAAACCCCTGCACCACTTCCTGATCAAAAAAATAAGAATACCATTACCCAACCGCATTAACTTTATTTATAATAACAATATTATTATTTTAAACAGGAGTAATATTGGCTGCCCTTCCGTCCCGAAAAAACTATATGGCGCGACTTCTTCCGGTCATCGTCTTTCTGACCGGTGTCACGATGTCGTTTTTTGCCTATTCCATCAATAAAAAGCTGGAAAACCGGAACATTGAATCCATCTTTTCGGACCGCGCCAATAAAATCGGAGAGACGGTGAACAACTGGCTGGAAGTCAATAATGAAATCCTTGAGTCCATTGAATCGTTTTACCTGTCTTCAGAATTTGTCAACCGTTTGGAATTCAGAAAATTTGTTTCGGGTTACCTGAAGCGCCACAAAAGCATCCGGGCCCTGGGCTGGGTCCCGCGGGTCAAACACAGCGAACGGGAACAATACATCCAGAACGCCATCAAGGACGGAATAGATGATTTTCAATTCACCGAAAATATTCTGGGAGAGTTTGTCCCGGCCGGCGACAGTGAGGAATCCTTTCCGTATTATTACAGAGAATCACCCGTTCAAAATTCATCGGTCATAGGCTTTGACCTAGCCTCCGATCCGGCGCGTTATGCCGCGCTTTTTAAAGCCAGGGACGAAAACAAAATCCTGATTACCAATTTATTAGATCTTCACATTAAAGATTCACCCCAAAAAGGATTCCTGGCCTTTAATCCGCTCTACCGGTCCGACGGTCCGCTTGAAACTGTGGAACAGCGGCGTGAAAACTTAACCGGATTTATCCTGGGAGTCTACACGATCAATGATATCGCCAGCAGCCTTTTGATGGAAAGGGAATTCAAGAACATCCAGATCATCATACTGGACATCACCCAGACGGATAATTACAGCCTGATTTACTCCAACCTGGCCGAACCGGTTAACCCCCAAGAATTCATCAAGGGCGATCTGCCCCAGAGATTGAAGGATAATCCTTTATCATACATCCACACACTTTCGATCGGCGGGCGCAACTGGAAGATCATTGCCTTCCCGACTCCGTTTTTTTTCTCCAGCGCGCGGTCCTTCTTTTCGCTGGCCGTTTTATTGTTCGGCCTCATTCTCAGCATCCTCATCAGCCTGATCCTGAAAGCCAACATCGACAAAACTAAAGAAGTCGAACGGCTGGTGCATGAACGGACCAAAGACCTGGCCCAAAAAGAAAAAGATCTGAACAACACGGTCATGGAATTAAAGGTTTCCCATAAAAAACTGAAAGAAACGCAGGACCAGTTGATCCATACAAAGAAACTCGCCTCGATCGGCCAAATGGCGGCGGGGGTGGCGCACGAAATCAACAATCCGCTGGCCTTTTTGTGTTCGAACATGGAAATCATGGAACAGTATTCATCCCAATTAACGACAGTCATAAAAAATGTTCAATCTTTAAATGGGAAGACCCAATTACAGGCCTGTGATATCGACCAGTTGTTCCGGGGAACAAATAAAGAGGATGTCTTTTTTTTCGCCGATGATATTAAAGGGGTCCTGAAAGAATCCAACGAAGGGCTGGACCGGATTAAAAATATCGTCACGCAGCTGCGGACATTTTCCAGGGACAGAGACGATGACACGGTCATCCCGGTCAAGCTGGAAAACCTCATCGATAATGTCATGAAAATCGTTAAAAGCGACGCCCTGGCCAAGGGAGAAGTTGTTTGTGATTACAAACTGCAGATCAAGATCCCGTGCGAACCGCAGAAAATGGAACAGGTCTTTCTCAATATCCTCAGCAATGCCCTGCAGGCCATCCCGGACAAAGGCCGGATTGAAATCAGGACTTACCGCCGGGACGCGTTCGGCTGTGTTGAGATCAGGGACAACGGGGTAGGTATTCCGGAAAACGAAATCGATAAGATCTTTGATCCGTTTTTCACCACCAAACCCGTCGGGGTGGGGACCGGGCTGGGCTTAAGTATCAGTTATGATATCGTCAAAAAACACGGCGGCGATATTGAAGTCGAATCGGCCCCGGGAAAAGGCACGGCCTTCCGCGTCCTTTTACCGGTTGAAGAAATAAAATAGGGACGTACACCTTTGCCCCTATTTAAATAATTGGGGTAATAGGTGTACGTCCCCCATTTAAAAGGAGCGATTTATGTACAGTATAACTTTATGGACCCATTCCTGGCTGCGATGGGTGATTGTGATCCTGTTATTTATATTAGCGATCCGGTCCTGCCGCGGCTGGATGAATAAACGCGAATACACCCGGGCCGACAATATCCTGCGGCTGGTCACCGTCCTGGTGTTTGACCTGCAGGTTCTTATCGGGCTTTATCTGTACTTTTTCCTCAGCCCGGTCGTGAAGGCCGCCTTTGAACCGGACAGCCATTTCATGAAAGATTCCCAACTCAGATTTTATGCCATGGAACATATTTTCCTGATGGTCATCGCGCTGATCATCCTGCACACCGGAAACTTCCTGGCCAAAAAAGCGGAAGACCCGCAGAAAAAATTCAAACTGATGGCGATCACCATCATCCTGGTCTTTCTTTCGGTGCTGGCATCGATCCCGTGGCCGTTTCTGCCGTACGGACGTGTCCTCTTTAGGGGTTTTTAGGGGGAAGATATTTTTTACACAAACTGGCCGGCGGCGTGGCCCGACGCCCAGGCCCACTGGAAATTATATCCTCCCAGATGACCGGTTACGTCCACAACCTCTCCGATGAAATACAGCCCTTTGACTTTCTTTGCTTCCATGGTTTTTGAAGACAATTCATCCGTGTCAATGCCGCCGACGGTGACCTCAGCCTTGGGATAACCCTCGGTACCGGCCGGCTGGATTTCCCATTGACCAAGCCGTTGCGCGACCGCGCTGAGCTCTTTGGCCGAATACTGGTTTAACGGTTTGTTCTGCAGATACTGTCCGCAAAAAACCTCGGTAAACCGTTTGGGGCAATGCCGGGCGAGAAAATTCTTAAGGGTCACGCGGGAAGACCGGGCCGAGTTAAGAATCTGCTCAGGATTCTGGTCCGGTAAAAGATTGACCGCCAGCGGAAGACCTTTGGTCCAGAAAGAAGATATCTGAAGGACGGCCGGACCGCTCAATCCCCGGTGGGTGAACAGCATATTTTCCCGAAACTCAGCCCCTGCGCAAGAAATGCGGACATCCAGGGACACACCCGAGAGGGAAGCAAAATATTTTAAATCCTGCTTGTTCAGGGTCAACGGAACGAGCCCCGGAAAACGGGGACGGACATTGATCCCGAACTGCAAGGCCAGCTTGTAACCGAAATCCGTCGCGCCTAAAGGGGGAATGGACAAACCTCCGGTAGCCACCACCAGGCTGTGTCCGGAGAAATCCCCCCGGTCCGTACGGATGATAAACCCGTCCGCCTGGGTGACTTCCCTGACCCGCGTGCTCATCTGGACCTTGACCCCGACGTCCGCGCATTCCTTTAAAAGCATATCAATGATCTGCTGGGCGCTTTCATCGCAGAACAGTTGTCCGAGTTTTTTTTCATGGAAGGGGATGCGGTGTTTCTGGACCAGCCGGATAAAGTCCTGCGGGGTGTACCGGGAAAGGGCGGAGCGGGCGAAATCCGGATTGCCGCTCAGATACTGGGAAGACCCGGCGTTGATATTGGTAAAATTGCAGCGGCCGCCACCGGAGATCCTGATCTTTTTCCCGGCCTTGTCATTATGCTCGAGCAGAAGGACCGAACGGCCGCGCGCCCCGGCCTCAATCGCGCACATCAGCCCGGCGGCCCCGGCCCCGATAATCACCACATCAAATGACTTCACGTGTTCACACCCTTTGTTTGCCTCTATGATCCAGCGATCCATTTTATTCGCCCAGATAAAAAGGTCAATGAAAATAATCCGACCCAAGCCCGGCCCCTTGCATAAAGAAGAAAAAAATGATACTTATCATTTAGGGAATATCTGTTAGAATAACAACCGGGTTAAGCGGAATCTGTCCGGATTCACCGGAAAAGTTTCGTGATTAATCAGAACCGCTGCCGCTGGCCCGTGATTTAAAAAGAACCATACAATAGAAAAGAGGTTACTTATGCAAAACCCGCTTGTCGTTACATTTCATGATCTGCCGCATTACCCCAAGATCGAATCCCTGATCGCAGAAAAATTCGCAAAACTCAAGAGCATTAATTCCGATATAACGAAATGCCATGTCATCCTGGAAAAATTAAGCAAACACCACCAGAAGGCCAATTCATCCTGCGTGCGCCTAGACCTAAAAGTCCCGCATCTGGATGATATTATTATCACCGAAAAATGCAGTGATGATGAAGCCGAATTATCCACCAATGTCATCAAGGTGTTCAAACTCGGCCAGTTGTCCATGCGCGAAGGTCTTAAACGCCGGCAGGACCGGCAGCGTGTCCCGCGTCCTGACGCCGTTGATCTGGAAAGCGGTGAACTGGAAGAAGATTCTGTCAATCTGTAAACATGCAAACGAGTCTGACGAGAGAAGAGGTCCTTAAAATGCGCCGGGATCCGGCGAATTTCCGTTTCGGCCGGATGTTCTACGCATGCAAGGCGGATCCGTACGTCATCCTGCCCAAAGAAATCAAGTGGCTGGGCTGGACCGTAAACATGGCCCACCCGGATGCGGTTAAGACGATGGCCGGCTTGGGTCTGTTCACCACAATCCCGGTTCTTTTGGTTATATTATTGTTTCAGAATTTAACGGCGATTTTCATCGCGGTGCTTGCCGACACATTCCTTTTATGTGTCTGGTGCGCCCGCGCATCCAGACTTCCATGAAATATTTTCCACCGAAATTCCTGGCCTATCTGATCGGAACCGGACTTCTGGCTGTATTTCTGTCCACCCGGACCGGGAGGATGGGGTTTGAATCAACCTTCCAGGCGTCCCTGACCGTCGGTGCGATCAACTGGTTGTTTTCCATTGCGTTGACGTCCGTGCCGTTTATCCTGTTTCTGATCCTGGAAATCATATTCTCAAAAGACCATTCCATCTCGGACCTGGTCATCTTTATCATCTTCTGCCTGGTGGTGATCGGCTTGATCCGATTTTTACCCGGCCGCTACATCTACCGGTATATCCAGTGCGTCACGGAAGGATGCAGTAACCAGCTTTACGAGGAATGAACTGAAAACGCATGCAGGACAAATATTATCTGTTAGACATCATCTTCAATTGGGTTATTTACGGGTTTCCTCTGGCCGACACGGATCCTGAAGAAACGGATTCGTTTACCCAGGCGCACAAACAGGATTGCCGGGCGGTCAACGTCCATTGTCCCCATTGCGCGCAGACGTTTGATTATTTGGTCCGGAAAGAAAAAATCAATGATTTCCTGACCGGCAAAGAAACCAAAATTATTACCACCTGCCGGTATTGCAAAAAGCCGTTAATCGGCCGTCTGTCGGATCGTGAACACATGAAAAATTTATTAAAAACAGATCCACCGGATTAATCCGTGATAAACTATTAAAATTTGAGGAACGATGGATGAATAACATTCCGATTGAGGCAAGGATCATCGAACTGGAAAAACGCGTCGCCTTTCTGGACCATTCCGTAGAGGAACTGATCGAAGTGATCACCGATCAGAAAAAGCTGATCGACTCGCTACAAGTCAAACTGGACCGGCTGAACAATCAACTCAGCGGCGACAGCCTGGTCCGGCCTCTCGATGAAGAAGATAAACCGCCGCATTATTAGACACAACTGAAAGGAATTACACACCATGAAAAAAATTAACCGAATGCTGTTTTTAACCCTGACCGCGGTTCTGACCGTCTGTAGCGGATTGACTTACGCGGACACCGCGTCGATCAATGAATTGATGGACAAATCCGGCCTGACGAAACAACTGCAAAATTTTCCGGACATGCTCCAGATGGGGATGCAGCAGGCCATGCAGGACGCGCCTGAAGAAAAAGAACAGGAACTGAATATGCTCATGGAGAAATTAAACCAGGCCTATAATGTCGAAAAAATTAAAGGCACTCTGGTCAAATCGTTAGAAACAGGCCTGTCCGAGAGTGATATTGCTGCGGCCTTGAAATGGCTCAACTCTTCGCTCGGCCAAAAGATCACCCGGATTGAAGAGGAACATTCGACCGTTGAAGCCGAACAAGCTAAAGTGGAATTCCTGACGGCATTGGACAATGCGGACATCCCTGAAGAACGGATCCGGCTGGTCCAGGACCTGGAAGAGGCTGTCTTTGCCACCGACATGCTGCTGACCATCGTCCTCAACAGCCAGAAGGCCATCATGATCGGGATCATGCCTTACATTCCGGCCGAACACCGTATTCCGCTTCAAGAAATCGACGTCCAGATTGAAATGAACCGGCCGCTGCTCAAAAGCCAATATGAAGACTATATCATCGGATCCATGATTTTCGTCTATCAGGAGCTGTCCGATGAAGAATTGGGCCAATATCTCGAATTTGCCCGATCCGACTCCGGGATAAAATATCACAAAACCATCAGCCGTTCCTTTGAACAGGCCTTTACCGAGGCCTCGGTTACTTTCGGGAAAGAACTGGGTGACGTACTTCCCAAAGAATAAAAGGACTTTATCATAAATATAAAACGGATGAAAAAATTCATATTCATAATCTTTTTGGCCGTAATCAGTTTAACCGGCCTTTGTCCCGCCCGGGCAGGCACGCCGCAGTCGATGACCCTGCAATACAACCTGGAGTCCCAAATCCTGTCGGTGGAGGTCTATCACCTGACGGATAAACGCTACGGCCATTACGTCAACCGTTACGACATCCAGGTCAACGGGGGGACTGTCAGCAGTTTCTATCAGCAAGGCCAGGAGTCAACCGGCGTCGCCCTTAAAAATATGCCCATCCGCGCTGCGGCCGGAGATACCCTGGAGGTCAGCGTCGCCTGTAATGAAAATGGTTCTTTAAAGGGGATCCTGTACCTGACGGACCGGTACCGGCTGGACAATTCCGCCGTCTATAAATCCGCCGTCGAAAACCCCGGATATGAAGAAAAACGGCACCGGTTCAAATATGACAACCACAGTTATGGTTACCCGTATTTCAAACACCGCCGCGGCCGGCATCACCGCCCGGACGCTGATCCTGTGCCCACTGACGATGCCGATATCAATGTCCCAAAAACAAATATCAGTCCGGCCAAACAGCATCAGCTGGACGTGGAACAAGAGATCAACCGCAAGGCCTATGAAGCAAAATTCGGGCCGTTAAAAACACCGGACCAACCGGAAAATAAACGCTGAAAACTTATGCCCCTGATCGTCCCCACAAACTTACAACAGTTCGCCTTAATGATCGCCCTGCAATGCTGTGATATTTTTAAAAAACGGGAAATTGATATCTTTCAGTGTTTTGACCATCTTGAGCCGCGCGCGCCGGCCGAAGAAACGGTCGATCTGTTAAGCCGCGATCCATCCGTCCATGAAACGGCCAAAAAAGATTTCCTCGTCCGGGCGTACACCGACTGGATCATCAAAAAACATGCCGCCGCGCTCGACCTCAAAACCCTTGAGGTGATCAACCGTGTGCAGTACGCCTTCACGGAAAAAAGCGATGAAGGCAAAAAGGTCCTTCAGTATTCCGTTAGCGGCGGGGCTGTGGCCGTGTCCAGACAGCTGCTGCGCCAGACCATTCTCTGCCGGGCCATGGCCGGGACCGATGAAGAAAAAACGGATATGCCGATTCTTCAGACACGGATCTGGCCGGCGTCTTATCTGAAAAACCTGCAAGAATATAAACTCATCAAGGACAAAAACCATCCGTCGCACCTGATGCATTTTACGTACGGGCTGGTCCGGGATTTTATTCACAACACTTACAATTACAGCCACCTGTTTGAAGAGAAAGACGGGGAACTGGTGATTGATGTTCTGGCCAGAGACTGCCGGTTTAACGGCGAACGGCTTGAAGAGAATCTCAGAGTGGCCTCAAAAATGTTCAAACATTTTTTTAACGCCGGTGTCACCCGCGACGTTGACGAAATCAGCCGGATCTTTGACCAAAAAACCAAAGACGGGGGGGAACGCCGCCTGATCAAAGACGACATCCACACCGCTGAATTAACCGCCAAAATTAAGACATGCGTCGTAAGGACGCCCGACGAAAACCGGCGGATGATCAGTATTTTTCCCAAAAGAGGGCTAAAAATACTCAACATCAGGTCCGTTCAGCAGACCATGGAAGTCCTGGCCACTGTACGCACCGAGACCGATGAATACCAGGTGCCGTTCACCCAGATCCGTCTCTGGCCGGACCCGCTGGCTCATCCGTCCGAAAGAGGCATTGATTCATAGAATAAATGATATATAATACAACCTTCACCATTTAAAAATTATGGCGGCTCAAATAAAAAAAATAATCCAGTTCCTGACCACCGACATCTGGCGCATCCGCAAAAGCCAGTTGAAGGGGCACCGCTCAATCCTGATCAACCAGCTGCGCATTATCCTGCTGGCCATCCGCGGGTTTAACGAAGATGACTGCCAGCTGCGCGCGTCGGCCCTGACATTTTATTCTCTATTATCCATTGTCCCGGTGGTCGCGATGGCCTTCGGCATCGCCAAGGGTTTCGGTTTTGAAAAGCTCCTGGAAAAACAATTGTACGAGAAACTGCAGGGGCAGGAAGAGGTCGTCCACCGGATCATCGATTTTTCCAATTCGGTCCTGCAGAACACCCAGGGCGGTGTCATCGCCGGCGTGGGGGTGATCATCCTGTTCTGGACCGTCATCAAGGTCCTGGGCAATATTGAAAACTCCTTTAATAACATTTGGGGAATCAAGAAGGCCCGCACCTTCGGACGCAAATTCAGCGACTACATGTCGATCATGCTGATCTGTCCGATCATGCTGATCATGTCCAGCAGCCTGACCGTATTTATGACCAGCAAGATCACGATGATTATCGAAAAACTTTCGTTCCTCGGCCCCGTCGGGGACCTGATCCTGTTATGCCTGAACATCCTGCCGTTTTGCGTGATGTGGGCGCTCTTCACCTTTATTTACATTTTTCTGCCGAACACGCAGGTCAATTTCAAATCCGGTTTGCTGGGAGGCATCATCGCAGGCACCATTTACCAGGTTGTGCAATGGATTTACATCACGTTCCAGGTCGGCGTTTCAAAATACGGCGCGATCTACGGAAGTTTTGCCGCGCTGCCGCTGTTCCTGATCTGGCTGCAGGTCAGCTGGCTGGTGGTTTTGTTCGGGGCTGAACTGTCTTTTGCCGAACAGAATGTCGACACGTATGAGTTTGAGCCGGACAGCCTGAAGGCCAGCCGGAAGTTCAAACAACTGATCGCGCTCGGCATCGCGCAAGTGTGCATCAAAAAATTTCATCAGGCGGAGGTCCCGATGTCCGCGCATCAGATCGCGCATTCCCTGGAGATGCCGATCCGTCTGGTCAACCAGGTCATTTTTGAGATGACCGAAGCCGGGATCCTGGCCGAGGTGAAATGCGACCAAGGCAAGACCCTGGCTTATCAACCGGCCCGGGATATCCAGCAGTTGACCATCCACCGGGTGTTAACCCTAATGCAGCAAAACGGCGTTTCCCAGATCCCGTACGCCGAAACCAAAGAGATCAAGAAAATCAAACAATCATTGGAAGCCCTGTCGAACATCGTTGAAAACGCCCCGGAAAACCTGATGCTTAAAGATATTTAATAGGGGACGTACACCTATGACCCCTTTTAAAATAGGGGAAAAAGGTGTACGTCACTAATTTCCCTAATTTTGATATGGACCAGAACAGCCTCATTCAAGATCCCCACGGACATAAACTCCATTTCTCGGAAGTGCTCAGCGCGTTAAGTTACGCCCTGGACCTGACCGAAGGCCAGCCGCCGGGCCACTGTCTGCGCTGCTGCTGGATCGGCTTTAATATAGGGAAGGAACTCACCCTGCCGGCCGAAGCCCTGCGCGACCTTTATTACACACTGCTTCTCAAAGACGCCGGCTGCAGCAGCAATGCCGCCCGGCTGTTCCAGCTTTACGGGTCGGATGACCTGACCATCAAGCACAATTTCAAACTGGTCGACTCACAAAAATTTTCGGAAGTGGCCAGGTTCATTTTCAAGAACACCGGACTGGAAACAAACATGCTGGAGAAATTCCAGAAATTAGCGAATATGGTGGCGCAGGGGGATAAACTGGCCAATGAAGTGATCAAGACCCGCTGTTACCGCGGGGCGGCGATCGCCAAACAATTCGGGCTCAGCAACGATGTTTCAAATAGCATCCGTTATCTCGACGAACATTACAACGGGAAAGGCCGTCCGGCGGGATTGAAGGGGGACAAAATCCCGCTTTACGCGCGGGTCGCCCTTCTGGCCCAGGTGGCGGATGTATTCTTCGCGGTGGGCGGTCCGCAGGCCGCGTCCGCCGAGGTCAACAGCCGCAGCGGGACATGGTTCGATCCGGACATTGTCCGGTGTTTCAACCAGGCCGCTAAAAATCCGGTGTTCTGGGAAACCCTGATAAAAGACCGTCTGGAAGACCTGATCGTGACCCTCGAACCGGAAGCGGCCGTTTATTACGTCACGGACGATCAGCTGGACATTGTGGCCCGGGCCTTCGCCGACGTCATCGATACCAAAAGCCCGTTTACCTACGGGCACAGCTCCCGGGTGACGGATTACACCGAAAAGATCGCCGGACAGCTGGGGTTAAACGAAGACCGCCGGCGCTGGCTCAGGCGCGGCGCCTTATTGCACGATATCGGAAAACTCGGGGTCAGCAATTCGATCCTGGATAAACCCGGGAAACTCACTGATGAAGAATTCGCCCGGATCAAACTCCATCCGAAATACACGGAAGAGATCCTGTCGAAGATTTCTATCTTCAAAGAACTCGCGCTGGTCGCCGGGGCGCATCATGAACGGCTGGACGGGCGGGGTTACCACAAAGGATTAGAAGGAAGAGATATCTGCCTTGAGACCCGGATTCTGACCGTGGCGGACATTTATGATGCCCTGAGCGCCGACCGGCCGTACCGCGCCGCCATGCCGGTGGAAAAGGCCCTGGCGATCCTGGAAGAAGACCGTGACAAGGCCGTCGACGGGGACTGTCTGGACGCCCTGAGAAAAATTATTTAACGCCAACTTTTTTAATCCGGAACATGCACAATATTTATATTTCCCTCACCGCTGCCGTCGCACCCGCCCTGGTCATCCTCTGGTATTTTTACAAACAGGACCAGGCCAAACCGGAACCAAAACGGCTGGTCCTGAGGGTCTTTTTCTTTGGGATTCTGTCAACCATTCCGCTGCTCCTTTTGGATATGCTCCTCACCAACCACTGGCAGATTTATCTCAAAATGCCCGGGATCATCTATGAAATCTTCACGGCCTATATCCAGGCGGGATTCTTTGAAGAACTGGTCAAACTGCTGGTTGTCCTGACCGTTGTTTACCGTCACCGTCATTTTGACGAGGTGACCGACGGGATCATCTACACGATTACCGCCAGCCTCGGATTTGCCTGCCTGGAAAATATCCTGTATGTGACCGGAAGACCGCTCGCCGTCGCGGTGGCCCGCGCGCTGACCGCCGTCCCGTTTCACGCGGTCTGTTCGGGGGTGATGGGGTATTACGTCGGCCGGGCCCGATTCACCCGTTACAAATCTCTGGAGATCCGCCTGATCCTGACGGGATTCATCCTGTCCGTTCTCCTGCACGGGACATATAATTTCCTGCTGTTCCTGTCGCCGTTCTTCGGTTCACTTTATTCCATGATCATTATCCCGGTCATCTATCTGGCCTTCAAACGCGTACAGTCCGGGCTTAAAAAAGCCGCGGACCTGGACCGCCGGAACAACCGCATCTGACAAAAAATTAAAATAGAAACCGGCGCCCGTAATAATCGTTAAAATTGTTGGCCATATTCAGATTATTTTCGCTATAATAATGAAGATTTATTTGAATCGTTGTCCCATAAACCAACCTACGAAAGTCAGGATCCTATATGAATAAACCCGTCAATTTCAGCGAATATAGAAGAAATCTGGATGAAGCCATTACGTTCGCGGAATTCGAAAAGGCCGAAGCGCTCGCCGACCAGGGGCTGGATCACGCCCACCGGGAGGAAAACCTGGGGGAGATTATGTACTTCAAGGCGCAGCATGCCATCCTTGATGAAAATTTCACGCTGGCGATCCGGTACCTGAAGCAGGCGGTTGAATATAACCCGTTCGACGGCGCGGCTTATAATGACATCGCCCTGTGCCTGATCGAGACAGACCAGGATGTCGACGAATCCATGGCTTATTTTGACACCGGCATCGCGGTTGAACCGGACTACGCCACGGTTTACCATAATAAAGGCTGGTTCCTGAACCAGCTCGGCCGGCCGCAGGAGGCCATTGCGTTTCTGAACAAGGCCCTGCTGATTGAACCGGACCGGGCCGTCACCTATGAAAATCTCGCGGATGTTTATCTGAAAATGGGGGAGACGGCCAAGGCGATCGAGGCCTACCGGACGTCGCTGCGCCTCCTGGACCAGTCTTATCCGGACATCCAGCGGCAAATTACCGAGAAACTCAAGACCCTGATAAAATAATCTTTTATGATCGATATTCCCGATTCATTCCTCCCGAGGGATAAAGACGGCCAGGTGACCTGTCCGAAATGCAGACTGATCATCAAGGAATGCCGCTGCCCTTCTTACGATCCGTCGCAACCTAAAACCGATCGCTACAGTCCTGTGATCCGGCTGGAACAGGCCGGCCGCCGCGGAAAAACCGTCTCGGTGATATTTAACCTTCCGGGCGATGAGGCGTACCTGAAACGGCTGACCAAGATCATCAAATCCAGGACCGCCAGCGGCGGGACTTTTTATATTCAGGATGAACAAGGGGTCATCGAGATCCAGGGCAATCACCAGCCGGTGATCGAGAAAATTTTATCGGATGAAAATTTTTCAATGTAAGGGAGAACGATCCCCATCAGGCAAATCCATTTTACATTACGGGAACACGACGGACGGTTGAGCCTCTTTTTTCCGGATGAATTAAAAATCAGTCCGGTCTGCGTCGATTTCACCTCAGGCGTTTTAACCTACCGGTTAAAACACGGCGGCGGACGCAAACAGCTGATCGCCAGGGCCGTGGGGATCAAACAGGGGACAGCACTTCCGTCCGTACTGGACGCCACCGCGGGTTTCGGGCGTGATGCCTTTGTCCTGGCTTCGCTCGGCTGCCGGGTGCATATGCGTGAACGTTCAGCGGTGATCGGCGCCCTTCTGGCCGACGGATTAAAACGCGCGCAAAACGATCCGGTGATCGGAACATGGGTCCGTGAACGGTTAAGTCTTTCCCTCGATGAATCCGCGGAACTTCCCTTCAAACCGGATGTGGTTTACCTCGACCCGATGTATCCTCTCAAGAAAAAATCCGCCTATGTCAAAAAAGACATGCGGGTGCTGAAGATGGTGGCCGGTGATGATGCCGACGCGGACCGGCTGCTCGAACCGGCGTTAGAGACGGCCGTGAAAAGAGTGGCGGTCAAAAGACCGGCCTATGCCGGCTGGCTGGCGGACCGCAAACCTGATGCCGTCATTGAATCAAAAAAAAACCGGTTCGACATTTATCTAAAACACTAACCGTTCAAGAATCGCACACATACTTGTTTTTTATTTTTTATTTCCTTATAATACTGCCATGCAATCTACGGTCAAACGCGTTGCGGTCATCGGTGCCGGCCCGGCCGGACTGGTCACGGTCAAAGAATTATTGGAAGCCGGGCAAAGCGTCCTGTGTTTTGAAAAAACAACGGACCTTGGCGGTGTTTTTCAATTCGAGCAGGATAAAGGCTGCGCTTACACTTCTTTGCAATTGACCTCGTCCGCGGCGATCACCTGTTTTTCTGACTTCGCGCCCCCTAAAAATGCTCCGCATCATTTCATGCATAACGAATATTTCCAATACTTGTCAGATTATGCCGCGCATTTCGGCTTGAGAAAACATATCCGCTTTGCCGAAGAAGTCAAAAAAATTAAACAGAATAAAAACGGAACCTGGACAGTTATTTCTCAGAACCTTCATTCACACAAAGAAGAAGAACATCTCTTTGACGCCGTGGCTGTTTGTTCCGGGGTCCATCAGTCACCTTACATCCCCGCTCTTACTGGCCTGGAAACGTTTACCGGCGAAGCGCTTCATTCCATCCGGTACAAAAATCCTGACCGTTTTAAAGGAAAGAGGGTTGTCGTTGTCGGAGCAGGAGAGAGCGCGTCGGACATCGTTGATGAGGTTTCAAAAGTGTCAACCGAATGCATTCTCAGCATCCGCCGGGGGACAATGATTATTCCCCGAACCATATTCGGCAATCCCAATGACTATTACACGAACCGTTTTTTTTATATGCTGCCGACCTGGTTTGTCCGCCAGCTGGACCGAAAATCATTCCTTCCCAGAATTATTCTGGGAGGATTAGCCATGACTTTCATTTATCTGCTGTTTAGTTTTATTGAACAATGTTTTTATTGGTTTGTACCTCCATCGAAAACGCTTAATACTTTTTTCTATTTCTCAGTAATTCTGTTATGTATCTACCTTATCTATGCCATTATACGCCTCGTCCTGCTGGATTTGCCGATCGATGTCATGAAAGCCATCCGGCACCAGCTTTCCGATCTGGAAGTGGGGCACGCCGGGCAATTCACCACAAAATCAACGGGCATGGCCAGGGCCGTAGCCGAAAAAAGGTGTTCCGTCAAAAAAGGGATCGACCGTTTTGAGGGAGCGAAGGTGATTTTCTCGGACCAAACTGAATTCCAGGCGGATACAGTCATATTCTGTACGGGGTATGAAGTCAACTTTCCTTTCCTGCAGAAAAACCGGGTAGATTTGAGGAAATTTTATAAAAACTGTTTCTCGGCAGACAGCGACAGTACGCTGGCTTTTATCGGCTTTGCCCGGCCGGCCATCGGGGCTATTCCTCCGATCGCGGAGATGCAGGCCCGCTGGTTTGCCAGCCTGTTAAGCGGACGGACCCGTTTGCCTCCGCCTGAAATAATGGCCAGGGAAATTGAAGCGGACGCAAAGTGGCACAAAACAAATTTTTTCAAGGTGTCAGACCGGGTCACCGGCCTGGTTGAGTACACCCGGTACATGGACGAACTGGCCGAAAAAATCGGTTGCCGTCCGCGGTGGACAGACCTGTTGCGGCATCCTAGGCTTCTTATCCCGATATTCACAAACCCGTTCTCAGCCAACCAGTACCGTTTTCAAGGAACCCCCGAACAAAAAAAAATAGCCGGGAATACGTTGACCCGGATTCCGCCTGAACCTTTTTGGGTTATTTATTGCCTGGGGCTGGCCGCGACCGTCTGCGTGTCCCAAATTTTATATTTGTTAGGATTTAAACGTTTTAAACTAAACCTGCCTCTCGGACAAAAAAAAAGTGAGTGAATATGCGTAATCCTTCATTCTTATTCACATTTTTTCTAACGGCTGTTCTCATGATGACTCCACAAACAGGACAAGCTCAGTCGGCTGAACAGACCATTCAGCGGCTAACAGAAGAAAATATGACCTTAAAACGGGAAATCAGCGATCTAAAAACCCGGATCCGCTTTCTGGAATCAGTCGCGGGAAGCAACTCGATTCGCAGCAACTATCAGGGGACCGAAAGGACCAAAACCATCGATATAGAAAAAGTTGAAGAACGGATTAAAAAGACGTTGACCGATATGTCGACCGGGGCCGAACGTTACGCCAAAGATAATTACGGCAGTTACCCAGTGGCCATGGACCTATTGACCGACGCAATCGTCCCATACCTGAAAATCAACTACTGCGGTCAAACCATGGCCGGTTTTACGTTCTCCTGTGAAACATCTATTTTTGGATATACATTCACCGCGACACCCGTTGAAAAAAAAACCGATGGATTCTCCGTGATCAGCATCAGCACAGGAGGAGTCTTGGAACGGGATTAACCGGCCCGAAAACCACGCCCAAACTCTCAAATTGGCCATAAACCATATTGACGGTGCGTTCAATATCATTTATATTATTTACAAACGTTGGCGGTATTTTAACATTTTTAAAAACGGAATCATGCTTAAAACCCTTATAATTCTTTTTCTTGGATGTATTCTGATACAGGGTTGCGACAACCTTCCGAAAGCCGGAAAGTCAAAATACAGAGACGGTGAAATTACCGGCTCCGGTCTGACATCCACTCAGATCTTTGATTCCCATGAATTCGACGGCGTGCAGATCGACCGCTCTTTTGATGTCACCCTCGCCGCGGGAATCAGCCCGCGCGTTACGGTCACGGCCGATGACAACATCGCTTCTTTATTTATCCCGAAGATCATTGACGGCATCCTGCGGCTCGAATTTTCCAAGGGCTTCACAACAACGAACGAAATTAAAATATTGATCGAATCCCCGGATATTGAGAGAATAAACCATCAGGGAACAGGAACTGTCTTACTCGACAATCTCAAATTGAAATTTCTCGATATTTCCATGTCCGGTTCGGGCAAGGTCACCGGACTGGGAGAGGTTGACAAACTCTGGATTGATTCCACCGGTAAGGGAACCGTTCTGCTGCAGGATCTGCCGTCCAGGAAATGTGAAGTCCTGATGTCCGGACCGGGTCAGGTGGTCGTCACCGCTACAGAAGAACTGAACGCGGTCAACCGGGGAAAAGGGGAAATCATTTATTACGGTAACCCGGAGGTCCAGACGATTGATAACTCGGGCTCCGGGCAAATCAAAAGGAAATAACGATGAATCCCAATGATGAAGAAATCAAAGAGGTAGACGCGGCGCAAGCCAGACAAATGATCCGGCAGGAAGATGTCATCATCATTGATATCCGTTCCGGGCTGGATTATGAAAGCGGAAATATTGAAGGCGCCCGGCATCTGACGCCCGACACATTTGAAGAGTTTCTGGAAACGACCGATAAATCCAAAACAGTCCTGTGTTACTGTTATTTCGGCAACAGCAGTTTGGGTGTATGCGCCGCTCTGAAGGAACACGGATTTGCCAATCCTGTCAGTCTGAAAGGCGGCTTCAGCGCGTGGCAGCAAAACCAGGAATAAAAGGATCGCATGTTTAGAAAATCAGACTATATTCCATTCGGCCTAGGCATTTTTATTTTGGGAGGATTATTCTTTGTCCCGCTTATCTGGAGCCGTTTGAATCAGGTGGATTTTGAGGACGCCATCCTTCCGTCCATCATATCTTGTCTGGTTTTCTTTATCGCCCACGATAACCGGGGGAATTTTTCGATCGGGCGATTTATTATGGGATTAGTCCTTGTTTATTTTTTACTCCTTCGTACCATCGCGAAATACGGCGGGGGCGGTCAATCTTTGTTCATTGCCGGCGGATTTCTCGGATATATTGTGATGTTCGGTTGCGGCTGGGCCGGGATCATGCTGGGTCGCCTGATCAGAGGGAAAGAAAAACTCGAACAGGAATTGCAGGACGAACAAAAGGCCATTGCCGAACGAGTGACCTTGGAAAAACAGCAAACTAATCCCGAAGCAATGGATATCTCTGACCAGGCTTTGATCGCCAAACAAAACACTCCCTTTCAAAAATTCATGGCAATCACTTATATTCAATGGAAAAGAGGGACCATGGATCCATTGTCGGATCTGTTCAAGAAAGAAGCCGAACAAAATTCATTTGAAAAATTTATCGCCGGGCATGAAAAATATAAAAAAGATTTTGAGACATCCCATTTAATGAGAAACATCCAGGAAGCTGAATATCTGGTTTCTTTGACCGAAAAAACTTTTTTCATGACATCAAAAGCCATTTATATTCTTATGCAGCCCGCAAAAGTCATACTGATTGAGGATATCGCCGAATATAGACTGGAAGGTGTTCTTTCTATTACAATGAACGCAACCCTGAAAAACGGCGAACACATTGTTTACCCGAAAATGAAGGCCGCGCCGGCTGAGAAATTTGTCGTGGCTTTTCGGGATGGCCGGATCACTTGATTCAAGTATTAAAATACGCGCTTTTATTGAGCGTCCGTTGAAATCACAACCATCGGCCAGCGTCCGAGAAAGGAAAACGCATGAACATTGAGAACGAAAAAGTCGCCTTATTTCATTTCGAACTCAAAAATGAAAAAGGCGAGACGATCGATTCTTCCGAAGGGCAACCGCCTTTGGGTTACATACACGGTCAGAATAATCTGATGCCGGGACTTGAAAAAGCGCTGGCCGGGCACAAACAGGGGGACAAGTTTAATGTCAGCCTGGCCCCGGAAGACGCCTTCGGACCGCACCAGGCCGACCTGGTCAAGGAAGTCCCGATCAGTGAATTTGAAAATCCGCAGGAATTAAAACCCGGGACAAACCTGCAGGTGCACAGCCCGCAGGGTGAGCAGATCGTGACCGTCCTCGAAATTCTTGCAGAATCTGTCAGGGTGGACTTCAATCACCCGTTTGCCGGGCAGTCCCTGCGTTTTGACATTGAAGTGGTTGAAGTCAGGGATGCCACACCGGATGAACTGGCCCATGGACACCTGCACGGAGAGGGCGGCTGCGGACACGGACATTAATCATCATCAACCGAAAGGATCAAATAAAATGAGCTTAAACAGTGTAAACATGCTGGGCAACCTGACCCGCGATCCGGAGATGCGTTTTACATCGGCCGGACGACCGGTCTGTAACCTATCCATCGCCAACAACCGGGTCTATTCAAAGGACGGACAAAAAGTCCAGGAAGTTTCCTATTTTGATATTGAGATCTGGGGAACCATGGCGGAAAACTGCGCCAAATATCTGTCCAAAGGCAGCGGCATCGTTGTCGAAGGGCGGCTTAAACAGGACCGCTGGGAAAAAGACGGCAAGACCCAGACCAAGGTCCGCATCGTGGCGAACAACATCCATTTTCTGCCGAAACGGAATTCGGAAGGATCTGGAAACTCAGGCGGCGATTACCAGCCGGAAGCGCAAATGGCCCCGGCCCAGGACCCCGGTTACGATACCGCTTCATGGGACGGATAATCAATGAGTGACGAATACCAGCACCCCAGTTTTATCGCCCGGGAAGAAGGCAACCTGATCATTGTCCGCCTTAACGGGGACATCAACCAGCACACGATGCATGAATCACGCAAGATGATCGACGAAATGATGCGCCTGCACCAGGTCAACGAACGGGACAATCTCAGCATCGTAGTTGACTACCAGAACGTGAACGATGTGGATTCATCCACCATCGCCAACATCCTGGAGCGCCTTGAACAAAACAGCAAACATTACCATAAACTTGCTTTTATCAACGTGCCTGAAGAATTTCTCAAATTGCTGGAAATCTATAAACTCCAGGACAAGATCCTGGTCTTCCAGTCGGAAGAAGAGGCCGTCAAAGCCCTGCAAAAATGAAACGGCTTGTCCCGATCCTGATGATGATACTCCCCATGATATTGATGAATTGTTCGAGGGATGATGAACCTTTCGCGGCCCACCGCCGGGCCATGGTCGAAAACCAGATCATCCGCCGGGGAATCCGGGACCAGCGGGTGACAGACGCGATGCTGAAGGTCGAACGGCATTTATTTGTGCCCGGACATCTGCACTCGCAGGCCTATACCGACCGGGCACTGCCCATCGCGGAAAATCAGACCATCTCCCAGCCTTACATTGTCGCCCTGATGACCGAAGTCCTGGAATTAAAAAAGGACCACCGTGTCCTGGAAATCGGGACCGGGTCGGGTTACCAGGCCGCTATTCTGGGAGAAATCACGGCGGAGGTGTTTTCCGTGGAGATCATCAAACCGCTGGCTGACTCGGCCCGTGTGTTGTTGAATCAGCTGGGCTATAAAAACATAACTGTCAAACACGGTGACGGATACGCCGGATGGAAAGAATATGCCCCATACGACGCGATCATCGTAACGGCCGCCCCTGAAGAAATCCCGCAGGCCCTGATCGAACAATTAAAAATCGACGGACGCATGGTCGTCCCGGTCGGAAGAGAAGAACAGGACTTAATCCTGATCACAAAGACCGGGCAAGGCATCGTGCAAAAAAATATCATCCCGGTCCGGTTTGTCCCGATGGTCAAAAACCCCGCTCCGTAACGGCCGTTGGTCTTCCTCCGGACACGTCCGGCAATTTTTCTCTGAATCTTTGAAAGTCATTTTTTTCCTGTGATACAATAGGCTTAATGCTGAATATCAAATTTATAATTATGCTGGGGGTCAGTCTGATTCTGACCGGAAACGGGTGTGATTCCGGGGTGGTGCGCGGCTCCAACCGGGTGGCAAGTCTTGAACGGGACCTTGAGCCGTTTGATAAAATTCTAATCGACCGCGTCTATGAAGTTACCCTTCAGCAGGGGGGAAAGCCGAAAATGACCATCACGGCGGATGATAATATCAACCCGTTGATTGTAGCCCGCGTGGAAAACAATATTTTACGCCTGGACCAGCTCAGGGGCCTGCAGACCAAAAACCCGATCAAGATCAAACTGGTTACGCCCGAGATCCGGGAAATCACGCATGCCAGCACCGCCAACCTGTATATTTCCATCGTTGATCAAAAGACCCTGACCGTCAACAATAAAACGGTCGGGCCGATCCTGGCCAAAGGCACGGTCGGGCATCTGACGCTCAACGTCGAAGGAGAGGGCAGCACGATTTTTTCCGGATTGACCGCGAAATCCGCGCAAGTCACCTCGACCGGATCGGCCCGGATCGACGTCTTTGCCGGCGAATCAATTGATGTCACCAATTACGGTCCCGGGACCATCACCGTTTACGGAAAACCGAAAACCGTCAAGGAACAAAACAAAGGCAAAGGGTTTATTGATATTCTTTAATCCATGAAACCGCGGCCATTACCCATAACAACCAAAACATTCCGTCCTTACGGCCGTGTGATTGAATACCCGGACAAAAATAAAAAGGGCCCCGTCCGCAACTTGTGGCGCATCGTGCACCGCGCGCCGAACCGGAACGGCTGGCGCGCCGCTTATCTCGTCCTGAGGGACCGTTCCATCGGCCGTTTGGAATGCCATCCGGCGAGTGATGAGACCTTTGAACCGGTCAGCGGAACGGCCCTGATTTTTGTGTCCCTGACCAAAGACCTAAACCGCATGGAATGTTTTACCCTCGACCGTCCCGTCGTCGTCTTTAAAGGGATCTGGCACGGCCTCGTCACGGTAAGCCCCGAAACAGAAATCAAAATCACCGAGAACCTGAACATTACCTGCCGTTATTGGCCGTTCGGATTCCGGCTTAAAAATTTAACCGATTTAAACCAGAGAAGGACAGTATAATGACAAAAAAGATCATTCTTTCCAAACACGCACCGCAGCCGGTCGGACCGTACAGCCAGGCCGTCCGTTCCGGTAAACTTGTATTCCTGGCCGGTCAAATCCCGCTGACTAAAGAAGGTAAAAAAATAGACGGCGGTATTACCGAACAAACCGAACAAGTCATTACCAACATGAAGGCGGTGCTGGCCGCGGCCGGAACCTCTATCGATCATGTCGTCAAGACAACCGTATTTCTTCTGGACATGAATGATTTCAAGGCGATGAATGAGGTCTACGCAAAACACTTTAAGTCCGGTACGGCCCCGGCCCGTTCCACCGTTCAGGTCGCTCGCCTGCCGCTGGACTGCCTGGTTGAAATCGAAGCCGTGGCCGAGACGGATTAACCGGAAAAATCACCGGCCGAAAAAAATAAACTTCAAATAGTTCCGGCCTGGCATGTATAATAAAATAAATTCTGTTCTGCCGTTAAGGCTGAATCAGAAAATTTGATGGTCCGTTTTAGAACTATTCGGAAAAAGGAGATTGCGTTATGTTGGACAAACGAATTATTCAAGCAGTCTTGTGCGTAAGTTTGTGCGTTGTGAGCCCCTTCGCCCAGGCCGCGGAACAGGACAAACAGGCTGTCGTTATTTTCAACAACACCCGGATCTATCCGTTTGAATTCGAGATGAATGAAACCCTCCGGGCGCAGAAACAAAAAGAAATGGACGCCGAAACATTCCGGCGGTATGAATTTACCTACCGGATGGACCTGCTGGCCAAACAAATCCACCAGCATATCATCAACCGTATCCTTGCGGAAAACCGGTACGAATTGACCGTTGAAGAATATGAGGCCTACGTCAAATACTTCCGGAACATGCGCAAGAACCCCTACGCCAAAATCGACGAGGCCAAGAAGATTGAGATCAAATCGGAAATACTGGCCTGGCACTTTGACAGCATCATCTACAACAAATACGGGGGCAAGGTCATCAAAACTGCAACCGGGACCTATAAGCCTGTTGAGGCCTACAAGACTCTGGTGGATGAATTGATGAACGATCATGTGCTGACCATTGCGGACATCACGCACCGCGGGGCGCTCACCGAACTCTATTCTTATTTTCAGGGCCGTAACGAAAATTACGTTGATGAAGAACTCGCCCGGTCATATTTCCACCGTCCGTTCTGGGGAAACTTCGGGGTCAAAGATACCCAGAAAACGACAAAAGAAAAATTCAAGGATTTCCGGGAAAATAAAAAGTTACGGGTCCGTTAACGATGTCTTCAGCGAACACCCAAATTATTTTTATCCACGGCATTAATGCCCAGTCGTCCGGTTATTCGACCCGGCTGTTCAACGCGATCCAGGAAGATTATCTCAAACAGCTGGCCGGCCCGGGTATGGACAACCAAACTCTGCAGGAAACCGCGGCCCGGCTGGTCCAGAAAGAAATCATCTGGGCCGACGTGACGTTAGACCTGACCAACCGCTACACTGAACTGGAATACGAACTGTACGGCCGTAAAAAAGGGATCTGGAATATCTTTACCAAAAAAATCGACCCGCTTGTCCTGCAGATCCTTTTTTATGTCAAGGACAAGGGGGATAAAGAGAGCGGACGGATGTCCATCCTGCAAAGGATCGATGAACGCTTTCGGGAAATCACCGCGGAAGGCAAAGACCTGGTGGTCGTTGCCCATTCGCTGGGCAGCGTCATCGCCTTTGATTATCTATTCGGGTTCAGGAAATTTCGGGCCGATCCGGACTGGACCATCAAGGCCCTGATCACCCTGGGTTCACCGGTCCCGCTGTTTATTTCCGCCATGGGACACACCGACAGCGATATCCGCCTGCCTGATAATTTAAAAGGATGGTATAACCTGTATGACCCGGACGACGGGGTCGCCCGGCGGTGCAAACCGTTTTTCAGCAATATTGATCTAAAAGACATTTCCGTTAATACCGGTTTTTTTCCCGTGGAAGCCCATCGTAAATACTGGGATGGGAAAAATACGTCTTGGGAAATTGCCAAGATCCTGAGGCAAACCATTTGAACCAAACCGTAATCAAAATGAATAGGAGTCTGTTTTGAATCATTCCAGTTACCGGATTATCCATCTGCTCATCCTGACAGGGCTGATCGCCGTACCGCTCAGCCACGGCGGAGAATTAAAGTCCGCCGTCATTAAGTTAAAAGACGGCCGGGTGATTGACGTAGATGTCCTTAATAAGACCGCTGAATTGATTGATGTCGCCTTCCCGGACGGCAAGGTCGTCCGTTATTCGCTCAAGGACATTGAATCTGTCAGCGGAGAAGAGTACCCGCGTGAAAGTCCCGAATACGGCCGCCTGCTCAAGGAAACGTTTAACAAAAATCAGACCGCCGTGCCTGTCCTTCCGGCAGAAGTGACAGCCGATACCGATGATCCGGCCGACGCGTTTAAAAAAGCCGGTGAATTTTCGCAGGCCGGGGAGTTGCAGACCGCCGCGGTTTATTTGACCGTCGCGATCAACGGGAAATACCGGCTCTGGGACAGTTATTATCAACGCGCGAACGCTTATTACACCCTTCAGGACTACGCCCGGGCAGCGGACGATTTTTCTCAACTGATCAAACTCGAACCCGAAGACTATATCGGATATTCTAATCGCGGGGAATGTTTCCTGAAACTCAACCGTCCGCAGGATGCCCTGGCCGATTTCAACCGGGCCATACGCCTCAATCCCGCGGATGAATATACCTATGCGAACCGGGGGATGGCCTATTTCAGTCTGGGCCAAACGGCCGAGGCGCTGGCAGACCTCGCCAAGGCCATTGACCTCGCGCCGGAGGGGGCCGCGCTCAATTACAGCAACCGGGCCGTCATTTATCTGGACCAGAAAGATTACGCCAGGGCCGTCGAGGATTTAACCAGGGCCATTGAAGGCATGCCCGCGGTCCCGGGGTTTTATGCCAACCGATCGGCCGCATATTTTTACCTGAAAGAATACCAAAAGAGTTACGATGACATGGTGACCGCGGAAAAACTGGGGATCCCGCGGAATCCCCAACTCGAATTAAACCTCATCAAAGAATTATATAAAACCCACTTGAAAAAATGACGATGACCCAAAGTGAAAAAATAATTTTACTCCTGATCAAAATATTCAGCCGGCTGCTCGTACTGACCGGAATTGTGATCTGCTTATTTCCGCTGGTTTTTGTCTTTCACCCGGAGCTCCTTGGTGAAACCCAGCCCCTGCCGTACAGGCCGGATATTTCCCCTGTCCGCACTCAAATTTTCCTGTTCATCCTGTATGGTATCGTCGGGGGGTATATTGCTTTGACCGGGGCCGGATACTGGCGCCGAAAAATCTGGGGGCCGATGTGCGGGATATTCCTGTTCGTCCTGGCGTTGATGCTCGGAGCCAAAGGATTTAATGAAGATCTTCCCACACTGGTCCGGGCCGCCTATCTTGGAGGAGGCCTGGTCTTTGGACTGTTTTACCTTCTGCCTTTTTTTGTTTGGAAACATTTTTATGATGTAAACCAAACATAAACCGGCCATCAAACAATGAAACTCCGTTTTTTAGTTAAGATATTGTGTGTAATTCTTATTTTGTTCGCTTCACTTTCCTTGTCTGGATATTTTTCAAACTTTGAATGGCAGAACAAATTTATCAATTACCCGACAGCGGTAAAAATCCTGTCCATAGTATCATTTGTCATAAACCTGGGATTTTTCATACTTGGCAATTTTATTTTGTTCATCGGTTATAAGTTTCGACAACTCCTTATTCGATTAACGATCTTGGACGGCCTTCATATAATCCTGGGGACCGTCATTTATTCAAAATATTATTTAATAACCAATAGGGAATTCCGGCAAATTTATTTAGGCCTTATTTTTGATATATTGATTATTTGTTTTTTCACCCGAAAAAACCTAAAAGCATTATTTTCCGATTTTCAGGCAGATTAAGGACCGGCGGACATCCTTCACGTCAATACTCTATTCGTTGTCAGGAGGGAGGGGCTTCATCAGAGCCAATCGGTTCTCTCCGTATTTTTAACTGGAAGGTTTTTTCCGGTCTTGGTAGAATAGGGTCTGTTTGCAGCTATGTCAGATACGTGATGATCGCAGGAGAGACCGCCATGAATAAAAGACCAATAACTATCACACTCCTTTGTTTGAGCCTTATGTTCCAACCGGGCCTGTTGACCGGCCTGGGCCGGGCAGATGAGAATGATTTCCAGAAACATGAGCAGCTGATGGACGAGGTCAAACAACTGGAGCTTGAAAAAGAAATCCTTGAAAAAAAACTTCAGGAAATCCAGTCTCTGCTGGCGCTGGAAGACCCGTCCAATCCAGGGGTTGAGTATCTGGACAACCGGGCCCGCAAGACACTGACGCGTATGGCCAAGGCCACCGAACGGTTTGCCAAGGCCAACGGCGGAGTGTACCCGAGCCGGATGTCCCAATTGACCGAAAACTTTCCGCCTTTTATTAAAGACGATTACTGCAACCGGGAGGATTCGGGATTCAGGTTCAGCTGTAAAATGTCACCGGAGGGATTTAAATACACCGCCACCCCGATCACTCTGGGAAAAACCGGCTCTAAGGTTTTATCCGTAACCACAGGGGGAAGCTTCTTTAATCAATAATCCGGCGTTGCCTGTAAAACGTTAAAAATGCCGTCAGTGCGATGTTAAAATTTTTTTGTTACGCTATAATGGTTCCAAAAAGTTCACCCGCGGAGGGCTTATGAACAAACAAATGGAAATGATCCTGAAAGTATCCACGACGTTCTTACTGCTCATTCTGGCCAGTGTGAGTATCTGTTTTGTCCTTGATATTTTTACCGGGGAAACGGCAAAAGAATTCGCGTTCAAAACCATCAAAGTCGTCGGCATTATTGTCGTGACCTGTATTCTTCTGATCTTTATCAGCAACACCGGCAATAAAACAGACTCGTGAGCGGCCGATTGTAATCAGTCCGTTTCGCCATTTATTAACCGGATATTCAATGTTAAGGAGGGTTGTCCGTTGTTTACCATTCATCATCAAGTCGGGATTAAAGCCAAACCGGAAAATGTCTATCTGGCCCTGTCCAGCGCGGAAGGGGTATCGGGCTGGTGGAGCCGGGCCGAAGGTGACTTTGAAGCCGGAGGAGATTTTAAAATCTATTTCGGTAATGCCGCCGCGTCGATGCAGGTCCTGCAGCAAAATCCCGGCAAGGTCGCCTGGCAATGCGTTGAGGCCGACCCGCAGTGGCAGGACACTCAGATCATCTTTGAACTGAAAGAAGCGAACGGACAGACATTCGTCAATTTCAAACATGAATGCTGGAGCGAGGAATCGGAACTGTTCGCCCATTGCACGACCAAATGGGCCGTGTTCCTGCTCAGTTTGAAAAGCCTGATCGAGACCGGTAAGGGCAGTCCCTATCCGGACGATGTTCAGGTCAACCATTCTTAACCCATATGGATAACCAATCAAACCCTCATATGAAAAAAACTAACCTCCAATTATTATTTGTTGTATGCCTGCTCGCGGCCCTGGCCGGATGTGAAACGACCACCCCGATGCGGATACAGGATAAAAGCACGCGGCTAAGGTATTTGGATCTGCATCCGGTCGAGGACGAATATATCCGCAAAGCGATGGAAAAAGGCAAGGTCGTTCCCGGGATGACCAAAGACCAGGTCCAGGCCGTCTGGGGTGAACCGGTCCTGCGGGGCATCGGCCGCTGGGAATACCGCGGCATGCGCAATATTTACATCCTCTTCAAAGACGGCATTGTCACATCCGTGAATTTCTACACATAATAAAAGAGCAGGGCCATGGCCAAATTCTTCACTCAATTAGACGACAATTTGATCACGTTTATCCGGGAACAGAAAATTTTTTTCTGCGCCACGGCTGATGCCGGGGGGAGGATCAACCTCAGCCCGAAAGGCATGGACACCTTCCGGATATTGTCTCCAACCACCGTCGGATTCTTAAGCCTGACCGGCAGCGGGAATGAAACCGCCGCCCACCTGAAGACTAACGGACGCATCACGATCATGTTCTGCAGTTTTACCCAGCAGCCTTTGATCCTGCGGATCTACGGGACCGGACGCTGTATATATCCCGGTGAGGATGGCTGGGATTCTTTTTCAAAAGACTTTGACCAGCTTCCCGGGACACGGCAGATCTTTATCATCACCGTCGAATCACTCCAGACCTCCTGCGGATTTTCCATCCCGTTTTACGAATTCAAGGGCGAACGTGACGCGCTGGTGCGCTGGTCGGCCCAGAAGGGAGAAGACGGGATCAAACAATATTGGCGGGATAAAAACCGGACCAGCATCGACGGATTAAAAACTGGAATGGACCCTCATGAGTGAACTCAAAAATAAAACGATAACCGTCCGGCACGCGGACGGACGCGGGCACGCGGATTTCGGCTGGCTGGATTCATACCACACCTTTTCGTTCGGGGAATATCAGGACCCGGAGCATACGCGTTTCAGGACCCTGCGGGTCATCAATGACGACACGGTCCAGCCCGGCAACGGGTTTGACGCGCATCCCCACCGGGACATGGAGATCATCTCGTATGTGATCGAAGGGGAACTTGAGCACAAAGACAGCCTCGGCCACGGGTCGGTGCTGACGGCCGGCGAGGTCCAGGCGATCTGCGCCGGGACCGGGATTACCCATAGCGAATTTAATCCGTCAGCCGCCCATCCCGTTCACTTCCTGCAGATATGGATCTTCCCGGGAGAAAAAGGGTTGAAACCGCGTTATCAGCAGCTGCCGTTATCCGGTTTAAAAAAAGACCGCGGCTTAACCCTTTTTGCGTCGAACCGCGAAGAGGACCGCTGTTTGTTCATCAGCCAGGATGCGCGGGTTTATCACGGGCAATTGGCCCGGGGGCAGAGCAGGGTTTATCCGGCAACACCGGACCGCGGCCTCTGGGTGCAGATGATTACAGGGGAATTGACCCTGGACGGGCAATCCCTGAAGACAGGGGACGGCGCGGCGATTGAACACGCCCAAGAGATCACTCTCAAATCCCCCGAAGCCTCTGAATTCTTGCTCTTTGATCTTAAATAATATGGATTGATTGCCGGTCGGCTATATCGGGCCAGACAGTATGACCCTAGTATCGGCAGGTTTTTGCAGAGGGATCCGATAGGGTATGCGGATAGTTTGAATCTTTATGAGTATGCTGTTAGTAATCCGATAAAGTTCATCGATCCGTTTGGTTTAGATGTTTGGATAGAGGGGCCATCTATAGGAGAGCCATTGCCACATGAAAGTATTAATGTAGGAGATCCTAACGGTGAATATAGCTCATATAGTTTCGGTATAATTATCACAGAACCAACATTTACATGGCCATTCGGATTAACAGGGTATATTTATGAAGATCCACTGAAGGGTGGGAAAATTAAAGAAGACTACTATCTTGAAACCACACCTCTTGAAGATGCAGAAATAAAAAATTATCTGGATTCGTTGGTTGGCAAACCTTTTCCGTATCGACCATTAACTTCGAGTTGTCGTGATTTCGCAGAAGAAATGTTCGATTTACTTCAAGACTTCGGGTTTGGCCATCCCCGCGGCTCCACCAAGTAAACAGTAGATTATTATCCAATGATTGATCCATGAACACTTCAATTCGAGAACATATCCGCGTGCGAGCGGTGTACAAAGCTTTGGCCATCTTATTGGGGATTTCCGTATTAGTTGCTATTTTCTTCATACACCCAATACCTCCCGAGGCAACGACTGTTACAATTATAAGGGTACTGACAAAAAGAGTATTACAATATGCTCAAACTAACAATAAACCACCAAATAGTTTAGATTTATTGCCGGAATTGCACGGTACACTTAATTCCACTAAAGATGGATGGAATAGAGAAATTTTATTTTATGTCAATGATGATTATTCTGTCACTTTTAAAAGCTTTGGGCGCGATGGTGTTGAAGGTGGCGAAGGTGAGAACAAAGATATTGTCGAAAAGTTTGAATTGAGAGATAAAGAAGGCAAATGGAAACAACATGTCAGACAGTCCACCCCCTAATCCCAATGTTACAAAATAACTACGGTTTAAGGCGGGGAAGGGTTGTTAAAATTGGGAGAACGGGACATACCCTTGATTTAGCACAAATTATATGAAACTTAATACCGCCTTTTATAGAATTACCAAATGGCTTCTTATTCTGAACCTTTTTATAAACATTCTAACGACTTTCTTCAAAAATCATTTTTTATCAAAAGAAGCGCTTGAGTTGTATAGTGCCATAATTTATTTATTAATTGGATTACATATACTAATATTTTCAAAATTCTGGGCAAATGATTATATCTACTCAATGGAAGATTATTTCGACAAAAATTCACGATTTACGAGTTTTATGCTTAATGGTTTATCAGATAAAAAAGCATATGAAGTGTTCTTTTATTTTCTTGGAACTTTCATGATTCTATTATCACTTATTTCATTTTTTTAAACTTTCGTCTAGTCCACTGTCCCTAATTTTACGAATATGGCTAAATTCGTTCTTCCATTACTTGTTATAGTAAATTCTATTGTGGCGTGTTATTTTGCACTTTATATTCCACATACTGTATTGTCGAATCCACATAGTTTTATGAGTGCAAATTCGGCATGGCTCTTAGACAAACCGACAACAATCATTCTTCAGGGGGCATGGGTATTTTTGTATTTCATTTTAACTTATCTACTCTGGCGTAAAAAATACGAGGCATTTATTTTTATACTTGTATTAAACATATTCGGATTCTTTGTCTTTTATTGGGAAAAGGTAATTTTTATTATTGTGAATAACTAGGGACGGACCCTGCTTTTGACATTTGTCCAATAAATAGCCTCCGTCCCTATTTATTAAATGTTACAAAATAACTACGGTTTAAGGCGGGGAAGGTCAGATTAATATGAATTTTAATGAAGATAGATGGGAAAAAGATCTACAGAGTGTTCAATCTTTAATTAAAGAATTACGAAAGTCTAATAAGATTATTAAACTACTAGACCGACATCGTGAGATTTTGTTGTTTGAAAAATTGAAACAAATAGCAAATTATTTGGATTTGACGTTAGAAAGAACTTTTTCCAAAGAAAGTGGTTGGGCTAGTTTAGAAGAATATGAAAAAGATTTAAAGCTATTAATAGATGTTTATAATAAGAGGAAAATGGAAAATAATCAGACTAACTAGGGACGGACCCTGCTTTTCAGCCAATCCCGATGATTGGGTCCCTCCAGAAGGGTAGACAGAAGAGCCAAAAGCAAGTGATAATACGGGCGGAAAACACCGTCATTGGAATGGACCAGAAGACGATGGGACAGAGAAGGTGGACCCAACCAGCCAGGTTTGGGGCCACATTGGCATGATAGTGAAAGGAATGGGGGTAATGAACATGTTCCCCCGACAAGATAATGCAATCTTATAAAGCAAGGAAGAATTTATGAACATAAATATTGAGAACTTTAATACGGGATGGTTTGGCTTATTTATTGGACTTAAAGAAAAAGACATTGATAAATTAATCTCAAATCTTAATTGGCTAAAAGAAAATAAAGGAAATAAAACAAAAAATCATTTTCATTTTCGGAGTAATTATGATGGAAAGAGCGGAGTGGGGGACGTTGAGTTTTATTTAGAAGATGATACTGTTTCTGATAATATGAAGTTTGGATAGATAAAAAATAATTGGTCAGCCACCCCTAATCCCAATGTTACAAAATAAATAACTAGGGACGGACCCTGCTTTTGACAATAAATAGCCTCCGTCCCTATTTATTAATTTATTCCAGGACAAACAAGCCCAGGTCATTGGCCTCCACTTAAATAATATAAATGAAAACTACTTCTGACGAATTACTAAGAAATAATTTTTGGGAAACGATCAATAATTTTGTAAGCTCTAAATCTATTAATTTCAAAGATTTTGAGATATTAATATTTGGTCAAGGTGGAAAAACCAGAAGCTTCTATCAGAAAATATCGAAAGATCCCAACGTGGAAATTCTTTGGACAGGATCGGGAGCCCCCAGCAAGAATTTCTTTCTTAAAATGATTCCTTTTGAATGTGGATTGGTACGTCTTAAAATATACAGGCATTTAAGTCTTATATTAGAAAGTGTAGGTTCTAATTCCCAATGTGGATTTTATTACATTCATAAATCCCTTACAGTACAAATTCTGAATAGAATTAAAACTGATTTGCATGGTATCGAGCTACACAAAATTGTCACAAGTGAACATCCGTATTTCCTAATGGAAATTAACTTTGACACTGATGGCGATGGAGAAACAATTAATCGCTCTGTGAATTATAGCGACAATTTACCCGAAGAAATATGTGACATTTTAAAATTAAATAGTTAAAGGAAAAGGCTGTCTGTACAATAAATCCACCCCCTAATCCCAATGTTACAAAATAACTACGGTTTAAGGCGGGGGAGGAGGCGGGCTCATCATTCAGTGCGCGCCTCGGATTCCTGGCCCCGGATTCTTCGCTTCCTCAATTATATTATCTTAGGTGTTTTCATCCAATTTTGTGTATAATGGTTTAAAAATCAAGCCCGGAATCAAGACCAAAGCGTTAAGGATTGTGTGTCCTTTTTAATATATGCATAAAACGGAAAAAGAATTTCCTGTCATTTTATTCCTGCTGAGCTTTCTGGTCTTGACGGTCCAAATCGTCCTTTCCGCTTTCCTGCGGGTTTATCTCAAACTGCCGTTTCTGTCCATAACCTTTGCTTTTTTGGGGCTGAGTTCAGCGGGTGTGTACGCGTTCTGGAAATATAAGAATGTTCCCGCCGCTGAAATGTTAAAACGCATCCCGTCCTTTATCCATACATTCGGCGTCTTGTTATTTTTCTATTTCACCGTTATCGCGATCGCCCTGTTGAGCCTTCAGGCCTCCAACTCGATGGAGGCGGTCTTCAATTACCAGGAAACGGGCGTACTGGCGTTCGACCGTTCCCTGCGGGATATCATCATTTTGTCGGGGATCACCGGCGTATATTTCTCCATTTGTTTTTTCTATTTGGGCCTGGTCATTTCAATCATTTACAAGATCTTTTCCGCGCAGGCCACCCGGTTTTATTATTTTGACCTGACCGGGGCGGCCGCGGGCTGCATCCTCGGCAGCCTGCTGATGAGCTGGTTTGATCTTTATCCGATCGCCTTGTTTTTGACTCTGGTGTGTTTTGCGATGGCGCTTTATTTAAAAAACCGCTACGGCTACTCAAAATTCTCGAAATTATCCAGTCTTGTATTTTTGATTTTAAGCATCGTCATCATGACATTTTACGCGCGGGGAAATGTGTTTTCCAACCGGTCGACCGTGTTCCGGGAATTATGGTCCGGCTGGAACATCTATTCACGTGTTTCCCTGATCGAAGAGAGCGGAAAAAACAATCTGAAATACAAATTCCTCATTGATAACGGGGCGGGGATCGCTCATCTGGACGCGTTTGATCCGGAACAACCGTTCAGGTATAAGCTGTTTGAAGAATTTTCGGCAACGTCGTTAGGATTCCTGATCGACCAGCCCCGGGATATTCTTATTCTGATGGCGGGGGCCGGCAAAGACATGCTCGAGGCCTACAGTTACTCCGCAGGGACGGCGGACATTACGGGAGTGGAACTCAACCCGCTGATTGTCAACAAAGCCGTCAGCCTGCCGGAATTCCATCTGAAGGAATTTTTCGCCCTGGAGAATGTGCACATGGTTGTTCAGGAAGGGAGGCAATTTCTGGAGACGCAAAAAAAACGTTACGATACCGTCATCTTTTCCTGGTCCGGGTCGCCCGTTAATAATTATCTCGGGGTTAACGCGAATTCCGCCCAATTTTTATATACGAAAGAAGCCTTCAAACGGGTCCTGAGCGTCCTTAAACCGGACGGGACCATAGTCATTGTCAACGGGAACAAACTCCGGACCATCGCTGTCCTCAGGCAGGCGTTCGCGGAATCGGGGGTCGCGGACATCTCAGATCATTTTACGCTGGTCACCGCCCGGGAACTCTTAAAAAACGATACAATCTATCGGGAAATGCTGACCCCGTTTGACAACGCTTATCTGGTCGTTAAAAAATCCGGATTTTCCAAAAACGACATTGACCGGCTGTCAGGCCATATCAAAATGATGGGGCTTGCGTCCATCTATACTCCTCATTATGACATTGAGAGAAACACACCCTTGCAAAAGTCCGTGCACGATGTGATTACCGATATTGTTAAATCCGTGGATTTCTCGGGGGTCTTGCACCGGCTGAGCCTGGATCTGAAGTTTAATTTAACCCTGATTACGGATGACAAACCTTTTATCGGAAACTATTTCTATATCTACTCGTTCGCGGACAAGACGTTCTGGTCATTTATCAAGAATGATTTGTCTTCCATTTATAATCAGCACTACAGCTTTCACTTATATATGATGGGATTTATTTTTTGTATCATTGCCTTTGTTGCCGCGGCCATCGCTGTCATCTTCAGGCTTAACCGCAAAGATATTGTCTTTTCGCGCGATCTGCCGTTTTTTATTTATTTTTCAGCCATCGGGTTCGCGTTTATGCTTGTTGAGATCAGCCTGCTCAATCAGTTCGTCCTGTACCTGGCCAACCCGATTTACGCGTTGTCGGTGATCCTGGCCGGTCTGTTATTTTCGTTGGGGCTGGGATCATATTTGTCGGATGCTGTCTTAAAAAATATGAAGATTTCCCTGAAATCAACCGTACTGATTTGTATTGTGCTGCTGCTCCTTGGTTACTTTTTTCTGCCCGTCCTGATTGAACAAACACTCGGCAGGCCCATGGCGGTTAAGTTATGTTTTGTATTTTTATGCATTCTTCCCCTCGGACTTTTTTTGGGGATTTTGTTCCCGCAGGGGCTGAAGAAACTGGGGCAGACCAGCAACCATCTCGTTCCCCTGGCCTGGGGGTTAAACGGGTATATGAGTGTGATCGGCAGCGCCGCCAGCGTTTATCTTTCGACCATTGTCGGTTTCAAATGTTTTTTACTGATCGCCGCCGGGGTATACAGTTGTATCTTGTTTATCCCGTTGACTAAAAAAGAACCACGTCCAAGTTCATGAGGAAGAAGACCTTCTTTTGACTTTATCCACCAAAATGACTGGACGTTTTTAGTCAGGAGAGGGCGGGAATAACTATAAAAACGATGACACGTGCAATCTGATCAAGACCATAAACACCTTTAACCGTGATGAACGACACACCGATTCCAAAATTCCAGAATTTAATCATCGTCCTGTTATTGACGATTGTCGTCCTGACCCGACTGCCTTTTTTAAACGCAGTGCTCTGCGGAGAAGAAGGGCTGTTCGCCTATGCCGTTGAAAATGTCGTGCGCGGAAAAACCCCGCGTTTGCTCGTTGCGCGTGACGTTGACGGGACTCTCCATGAAATTCTTCCCGAACACAATCTGGCCGGTTATGTTTTTCCCGCCGTCATTTATGCCGTTTTCTATCACGCATTTGAGCTTGAAGACCCGGCTTCCAAACTTTATCCCTACCGGGGAACTTTCATGCGGGCGGCGGTCTTGTTGATCTATGGCGCGGCCATGGTTCTCGCTGTCCTGATAATCCCGGCGGCAAACCGGCTCTGGGGAACATTTCTGCTTACATCATTCGCCTGTTTTCCTTTACCGTTCCTCGCGTCCATACAAATCCAGTATGACGGCGCCGTATCGGCTCTGTTACTGATCCTTTTTTTAGGTTGTCTGGTGCGCGGCCGGCAATCGGAAAATTCGATCGGCTGGTGCGCGGCCGGGGCGTTTCTTTTGTCGCTCGGTAAAATTGAATTTCTTCTGGTCGGCATCGGTTCAATCATTACGGCCGGATTTGTTTATGAAGGAAAAAAAGCCATGGCGCGCATCGGACTGGGAACATGCCTGGGTGTCATGCTGGGCGGATTATTATCATTCTTGTACGACGCGCCAAACTTTTTGGGGGGATTTAACATGACCGGCCGGATTTACATGAGATCTGTCCGGCATGAAGGGATCTGGAGCACCTTTGTTTATAAACTTTCCCTGGTGTTTCAGTATATCGGCTCAAACAGCGCCTGGTTTATCCAGCCCCTGTTTATTTTAATGATCACCGCGTATTTCATCTATCGGGAACGGAAGAACAATCGGCCGGCTGAACCGCTGGCGGTAATTTCGCTTTCTTCCGCCGTTTTCATTTTAGTCGGGTATTGCGGCATCGCGTGGGAGGGGGATGGATTTCCGCGGTACTTCGCGCCGACGTTCATTTTAGCGCCGTTAGCCCTTTCAGCCTTTCCTCCTGGCAAGACATGGAAAACGGACAAATTAACCGCATTTCAGTTTTTTCTGACGGTCATCCTGTGCGTCACGACGGTCACGGGTATTTATCAACGCATGGTCGGGACACGGGACATCTTCTGCCGTCAATTTATGGAAATCAATCCTCGGCCATGGCTCAAGCAGAACGAGAATACCAATTTTCATCAGCCCGTAAAGGGCCCCAGCTCATTTGGATTTTATTCCAAGACAATCCCTTTTGTCTGCTGCGGATGGGAGAAGGAGAACAACGGCGCTTTTGGCGAGGCCTTAAGTAAACCTTGACGGTGTATCCGCCGGCCATGATCCTGCGGGGAAGGGCGGGGGACTTCATCCGAAAAAAAGCTTGAGTTGTCCCGTAGGAGCGTTATAATCAAATCTTACTCGAATTCTTTTCTCACCCAAAATCTTAGTAAGCTTTATCCCAGAAAACCATGAACACACTGATCAATCTCCTGACCGGGGAAAATATTTCCCACGTTTTGTTTATCTACAGCCTGGTGATCACACTCGGCCTGATGATCGGCAATGTCGCTGTCTTCGGCATCCGCCTGGGGGTGGCCGGGGTGCTGTTTGCCGGGATCATCTTCGGCCATTTCCATATGGGCGTCGACCAACACATCCTGGAATTCACCCGCGAGCTGGGGCTGATCCTGTTTGTGTATTCAATCGGCCTGCAGGTCGGACCGGGATTTTTTTCATCGTTAAAACGCAGCGGGCTGGCGCTAAACCTTTTGGCCGCCGGTGTTGTGCTGTGCGGTTTCGCCATCACAGCCGTCTATATCCTGACCGGGCTGGTCCCCACGGCCTCGGCCGTCGGGCTTTTTTCGGGGGCGACGACCAACACGCCGTCTCTGGGCGCGGCCCAGCAGACGCTGGCGATGATGCCCGGCCTGCCTGAAAATACCCCTCAGCTGCCGGGGCTCGCCTACGCGATGGCCTACCCGTTCGGGATTATGGGCATCATCCTGGCCATGCTGCTGGTCCGGTTTTTGTTTAAGATTGACCTGAAGACGGAACAGGCCGCATTTGAGAAATTCCAGAAGGAAAGCACGCCGCCTTTGGCGTCCCTGGATTTTTGCGTGGAGAACACCAACATCGACGGAAAAACAATCGCCGAACTGCCGTTTATCAAAGAGGCGGGTGTGGTCATTTCCCGGGTGATGCATCAGGACGTTGTCACTCTGGCAAAACCCGACACGGTCTTGCGTTTGCAGGACACTGTCCACGCGGTCGGGCCGAAAAACAAGTTGAAGAATCTCCTCGTCCTGATCGGCAGCCAGAGCGCCGTCAATTTGCACGCGGACGTCAAAAGCCCGGTTGTTTCGCGCCGGATCATCGTCACCCAGGGGAAGATGGTCGGCAAGAGTATCAAGGAAATCAGCCTGTCCGGCTTTTCCGATGTGACCGTGACCAGGATCAACCGTTCCGGCATAGAATTTTCGGCCACGCCCGATCTGGACATCCAGTATGCCGACACGATCGTCGTTGTCGGGGAAGAGGACGCGCTTGACAGGATGTCCAGCGTGCTGGGAGACACCCCCAAAGAACTGGGGGTCGTTCACCTGATGCCGGTTTTTATCGGCATTGCCATCGGGATTTTCATCGGCAGTATTCCCATTCATCTTCCTTTGATCCCGGTCCCCGTCCGGCTGGGGCTGGCCGGAGGGCCCTTGCTGGCGGCGATCTGCCTGAGCCGTCTGGGCCATATCGGTCCGGTGATCTGGTATCTGCCCAAAAGCGCTAATTTTATGCTGCGTGAATTCGGGATCGCCCTGTTTTTGTCCTGTGTCGGTTTGTCCTCAGGAAAAAATTTTCTGCACACCCTGGTCGCGGGTGAAGGATTAAGCTGGATCGCGGCCGGCGCAGTCATCACTTTTTTACCGCTGATGATCACGGCCTTCATCGCCCGGATCTGGCTCAAACTCAATTATTTTACCATTTGCGGACTTCTGGCCGGGAGCATGACCGATCCGCCGGCATTGGCCTTTGCCAACGCCCAGTCCAAAACCAACGCCGTATCGCTTTCGTACGCGACGGTTTATCCGCTGGTCATGCTCCTGCGTGTCATGGCCGCGCAGATCCTGGTGATCCTGTTTATTTAAATTGATTAACTATTTTCTTAACTGGCCGCTTCTGTTAGAATGAATCTTAAATAAAAAGGGTTATCGTTTATGTCTCAAGAATATTCATGCGAAGGCTGCCGCAAGGCCAAACTCGTCGATCCGACCCAGGACAAATTCGGGGAAGTCCTCTTGCTTAAATTTGACATGAGCATTTACAATCTCAAGGTCGATGAGGCCCTGGGTAACACCCGCTACGAGGTCCTCGGAAAACAGCGCGAATACATCTGCGACAAATGCGTCATGGATTCACGCAAGGGGGAATTCATCGGCCTGGGCGTTTTCTCCGGAATTTTGCTGGCCACGACCTGGATCATCCCGAACGAGCAAATGGTCCAGATGATCCTGATCATCGGTTTCATCGGAATTATTATATATTTCGTCCTCAGAAATCCAGATGACGATATCCGGGACCAGATCCTGAAAAAAAATCTCAAACTGCTCGGCAAGACTCCCGTCACACGCAGGGAATCTAAAATGCTATAATTTCCGGGAGTAAAACAAACATCTGCAGGGAAGAACCAACACGTCGGTTATGGAAGATCAAATAAAGTTATCAGACGATCCAACACTTAAAAAACAAAATGAATGAAAAAAACAAAATTTCTTAATTGCGCGCCGATTCTGATCGTCAAAAGTATAGAAAAATCTGTCGAGTACTATATGAACCAGTGCGGATTTGAAGAACCGCTCTTTTACGGTGAGCAAAAGACTTTCTGCATGATCCACCGGGACCTTTGCGAATTGATGCTGCACCAGGTCGAAGATCCCGGGGAGATTAAACCGCACTGGAAAGTGGTTAATAATTTATGGAACATCTACTACTGGGTGGATGACGCCAAACTGCTTTACGATGAACTGAGATCCAGGGGCGCCAAGATCGATTACGACCTCGGGGTCAAGGAATACGGCTGCCTGGAATTCGGCATCCAGGATATTGACGGTTACGATATCGGTTTCGGCCAGAACATCGAACACACCTGAGCCGCTTAGAGGGAGCAGTGTCCCGCGTGAGGAAAGGCAACAAATTATACTTTCGTCTGGTGATATTCCTGGGATTGGCCGCGTGCAGTCTTTCTATCGTTCAATTGTGCAGGATAACCCATTCCCCGTACACGAAGGCTGAGGCCTCGCCGGACGGCACCGGCAAATTTTATATGGGACGGGAGATTGCCGGAATGATCAGCGGACACGGGGCTATTGAATGGCTGGAACGTCATGACCGTGAACAGACGGAAAAACCCCGGGCCGTGATCAACGCGCTGGCGCTGAAACCGGACGACGTGGTGGCGGACATCGGCGCGGGTTCGGGTTATTTCACATTTCGCATCGCCCCGCTGGTCCCAGAGGGTAAAGTTTACACCGTTGAAATCGGTCCGGAAATGATCGACCACCTGGAACAAAAAAAGCGGGATTTGGATCTTCAGAACGTGATTGTCCAACGCGGACAAATTGACGCCGCGGGCCTTGCGGACAACAGCGTTGATGTCGCTTTTATGGTCGATGCCTATCATGAATTCTCGCATCCCAGGGAAATGATGCGCTCGATTGTCCGGGCCCTGAAGGCGGACGGCCGCGTCGTGTTCGTTGAATACCGGGGGGAAGACCCGCAACTGCCGATCAAACCGCTGCACAAGATGACGGTTAATCAGCTAAGGAAAGAAATGAAGGCCGCCGGCCTGGTTTGGATAAAAACCATCGATGTTCTGCCGAGCCAGCATATTTCCATTTTTATGAAAAACTAAGAACAACCCACAAAGAAAGGACCCGTCATGGCCAAAGCCAGCGCACGTCACATCCTCGTTGAAACAGAAAAAGAATGCCTGAAATTAAAAGGCGAAATTGAGACCGGAAAAGATTTTGCGGAGGTCGCGAAACAATTTTCCAAATGCCCGTCCGGGAAAAGAGGGGGGGAGCTGGGCGAATTTTCTCCGGGTCAAATGGTCCCTGAATTTGACCGGGTTGTTTTCAAAGAAGCGGTCGGGGTCGTCCACGGACCGGTCAAAACCGACTTCGGGTATCACCTGGTGGAAATCACCCAGCGTAAAGATTGATGAATAAAAGTTTTTTCACCAATCTGTGTGCTGTCTTGATCATCATCGCCGGTTATTTTGTTCCGGACTATTATAAGGAACAAACCCTGTCGGTCGGTTTCTTCGCGCTGTCCGGGGCCCTGACGAACTGGCTGGCCGTGTACATGCTTTTTGAAAAAGTGCCGTTTCTTTACGGATCAGGCGTCATCCCCCAGCGCTTTGAAGAATTCAAGGCCGCCATCAAACACCTCATCATGAATGAATTTTTCACGGATGAGAATGTTGACAAATTTTTTCAGGGACAGAATAACTCGACGGCCGCCAATATTAATCTGAAACCTGTTCTGGATTCGATTGATTATGACCAGATGTTTGACCGTCTGGTGGAATTGATCCTTGATAACGCCCTGGGCAACATCCTGAACCTGGTCAAGGCCGACATCGCCTTTGAACCGGTTCGTCCCGTTTTCAAACGGAAAATGGAATTGCTCCTGCTGGACATGACCAAAAGCCCGAAATTCTTAAAGGCCCTGGAAGACAATGTGCTCCCCAGTCATGTGAGTCACGAGGTCAGCGCCAAAATTGAAGAAATCGTCGATCAGCGGCTGGACCAGCTCACCCCGGGCATGGTCAAGGAAATCATTCAACGCATGATCCGGGAACATCTGGGCTGGCTGGTGGTCTGGGGAGGAGTATTCGGGGGACTCATCGGCTTCGGCATGAGTTTTATTAATTAATCACTTCTATCACATGAAAAAAATATCTTTCTTCGGAGTCTTGCTCGTTCTGCTGTACCTGGCCGGTACGGCTTTCTGCTGGTATTACGCCCGGACCTGTTCCGGACAGTACTGCGGTTATGTGGTTGTGATCCCGGTACTGCCCTGGATTATTTTCGTTGAACGGTTTATCGATCATGACCTGGCTTTTTACGCTTACGGATTGATTTTTCTGGCCAATATCGTCGCGGCTTATTGGACCGGTAAAGGGATCGGCTGGTTATTGCGCGCCGTTTTCAGGCCGGTCTTACCAAAAACCCTTCCCGGCAGCGGGACAAAACATAAGTAATAACACGTAATCTTCTACTTACTTTATCCAATATACCCTCTGTGTCTTTTTTTATAGAATATAAACAGAAGGCAATCTTCCCGTTTACTTGAAAAAGTAAACGGATTAAGTCTGGTAACGCTAGCATTATCAGAACTATACCCCCAATCCGCATGTTTACTTGGGTGAGGAGACGTGTAGGGTTGGGGGTATAATTTCGCATCGCCGGCCGCAGATTTCCACTCACATTAAGAATCTTAATCAAATAAATTCTTGAAGGTTGATCGTTTATACAAGATAATATGATTCAAACACTGGCGCAGCCAAGTCAATCAGGGACATTATGTAAACAGGAAGGAACCCCCTATGGAATGTCCGCAATGTCATGATGAATTAAAAAATATCCTATTTAAAGGTGTGGCCATCGGCGAATGCCCGAGCTGCCACGGACGCTGGTTCGACCGGGGCGAACTCAAAAAGGCAAAAGACGACACGGATGAAGATCTGCGCTGGATTGACTTTGATCCTTTTGACCAGGATACAAGTTTGATCGATGATACCCCGGAAGGCACACTCTGCCCGCAATGTCAGAAGGAAATGCATTCCATCCCGTACAGCCATTCCGACATTTTTATTGATAAATGTGAACATTGCCATGGGGTCTGGCTGCAGCAGAATGAATTTGAAAAGATCATCGATTATCTGGAAGAGCTGGTTTCCTCCGAGTCTGCCGAAGACCTCGCCAAAGATACCCTGCACCAGTTTGAAGAGGTGATGCGCCACAAAAAGAATCTGTCCGCAGGCTTCAAAGATTTTATGCTGATTCTAAAAATTCTAGGAAAACGGGTCGGGGCCGAACATCCCAAACTGACCGAAGCGATCAACAAAATTTTTTATTATTTTCCGTTCCTTTAGGAACAATATTTTAATCCCAAAGAAATATGACCGAAAAAACAATAACCCGTTGCGCCTGGGCGCATAGTCATACTGATTATTACAACTATCACGATCATGAGTGGGGGGTACCGATCCACGATGACCGCAAGCATTTTGAACACTTGATTCTTGATGGGGCCCAGGCCGGCTTAAGCTGGCTGACTATTCTGCGCAGACGGGAAGGGTACCGCAAAGCGTTTGCCGGTTTCGATCCGGTCAAGGTGGCCGCCTACACCAAAAAGGATATCAACCGTCTGCTTAAGGATACAGGCATTATCCGTAACCGGATGAAGATCGAATCGGCAGTCCAAAACGCCAGGGCTTTCCTGCGAATTCAGGAAGAATTCGGATCGTTTGATCAGTACATCTGGCAGTTTGTCGGGCACAAAACTAAAGTTAACCGGTTTGCCGGATCTCAAAAACTTCCGGCGAAAACCGCTGAATCAACAGCGATGAGTGCCAATTTACGCAAACGCGGGTTTAATTTTGTCGGCCCGACGATCTGTTACGCTTATATGCAGGCCAGCGGGATGGTCAATGATCATGCCACAAACTGTTTCCGGCATAAGGAGCTGGTCCGCGGGCAAAAGAAAATCCCAACCTCACCAAAGGAGACATTATGTTTACAGAATGGGCGAACCAAAAAATCAGGAAAATGAACTGGGTGGATATCGGTCTCCTGAAAATCTGTGTTTTCAGTTTTACGCTGATGATCGTCCAGTTTGTTCCGGTCCTGTTTGATGTCCCATGGTACTGGTATGGACTGGTCTTCACCGTAACCTATTTTTACCTGGTTTTTACCGTGTTCGGATTTAAAAAATAGCCTCTTGAAAAATTCCTATTATTTATGTTAAATTTATTATAATTGAAATCTAAATTTACCTGTACACCCAGAAAAGGTTTACCAAGATAAAGGAGCAGGCATTGTTCAAATTCCACTTACTTATTCTAATGGCAGGTTTAGCTTTACTCATATCACCTCCTGTTGAAGCTCAGGAGCAGGAAGCCAGTCAAGCCCAATCGCCCACGGAACATTCTCCGGCTACAGGATTTGGTACGTTTTCCAAGATTGACATTCCAGGCCAAGCCATTCGTATTACCGAATACAATTGGGAAACAAATGAAATGGAAGATATTTTATATACTTTCAATCGATTAACCATTAAATTAGTCAATATGACCGACCTCAGTGAGTTAAAAGCGGGCGATGAGCTTGAATTTGAATGGTTTTTCTGGGGACCTAAAAAATGGAAACTAATCTCAAAATTATCAAAAGGACCCATGCCCAGCGAACCGATCAATATGGATTTCAATTTTAATTTTCCGGGTGACGAACCGGTGGACGGAGCGCTGTTGCCAGTTGAGGTAAAAACCGAAGGGGTCGACGTTGCGGCCCCCGAAGTAGTCCAGGCAAATGAGCTGTTAACAAATACCGGAGAAGAGCAGGTTGATGAAGAACAGCCCGCAATGGCTGACACCCCATAATCTTTACCGACCCTAAACGATCTGAAAAAATCCTGCCGTTGAAACAAGACAGGATTTTTTCATTTATAAAATACCCGTCCGTAAAAATTCCCCCTCTATCTCCTTCGAGAATACACTTGAAACTTATAACCCCTACAATTATAATACTTAACATTAATATTAATTATGAATAAAACTCTGATTAAGAATTTTATAACACAACTTCTCAAAGAAGATTTACCTTCTTTGGATATTACGACCAATTCACTTGTCCGTTCTGACCATCGGTCTGGAGCCCGAATTATCGCAAAACAAAACGGTGTATTATGCGGGATGGATCTGGCAAAGCTGGTCTTCAAACGATTGGATAAGTCCATTTCTTTTCAAACGAAATTTAAAGACGGAACCGGAATCAAGAAGGGGGATTGTCTTGCCGTGATTAAAGGCCGTACACGGGCCATCCTTACGGGTGAACGCTCAGCGTTGAATGTCCTCGCCTACCTCAGCGGGATAGCCACGATGACACAGCAATATGTCTCGATGGTCAAGAAATACAATACGGCCATTTTAGACACCCGGAAAACTACTCCCACTTTACGCTGGCTTGAAAAATATGCGGTGCGCTGCGGAGGCGGCATCAATCACCGGTTTAATCTATCCGATATGGTGATCATCAAAGACAATCACCTGGCTGCGAGAACAAAGGGACTGTCTATTGCAGAGAATATAAAACGAGTAAAAAACAAAACAAAAAAAACAATTATGATTGAAGTAGAAACGGTTGAACAATTAACGGAGGCCATTTTGTCCAAACCGGATATGATCATGCTGGATAATATGTCACCGGTTCAGATAAAAAAAGCGGTTCTAATCCGGAACCGTTTAAACAAAAAAATTTTACTGGAAGCATCCGGGGGAATCACTCTCAAAACAATCCAGTCGGTGGCTAAGACGGGGGTGGACCGTATTTCCCTGGGAGCCATTACCCATTCGGCTCCGTCCATCGATCTGTCACTGGAGATGGCCCGTTCATGAAATTACTTATCCGAATCCTTATATTATTGGCGGTTGATATTTTATTTTCCTCTTTTCCTGCCGGAGCTGACGGAACAAACGGCCCGACGGCCTACTCAACGATATTTGATGACAAGAGTCTGCTTAACAAGGGGACCGAACAATACAGAAAATACTCCTTGGAAATCATTATTGAAATGATCAATGATGACGCGCTGCCGAATGAATATCAGCGCGCAGCCGCTTTGCGGGTCTTTAAAGAAAATTTTTCGCATGAAGTCGTCTCCAAAGAAAAAAAGAATATTGAAAAAATGCTTTTGCGGCGGTTAAACAGGACTGATTCACCGTTTGTCCAGGTTGAAATCATGCATACCTTGTGTTTAATCGACCGTTATAAATACTACAAATCCATGGTCCCGGCCCTGATCCAAAAGCTTGACCACTATAATATCACCGTCAACGAGATGGCCTTTAACGGCCTGGAAAATATCGTTTCAAACGGCAGCAACCGGCCGCGAGAGGCGCGGATTATGTTTGATACGTTACAAAAAGTTCTTTTTCTATCCCGGAAACGTCTGGAAAAAGTCACCGAACCGGACAACAGGTTATCCCAAAAACTCAAACTGCTGCGCTGGTCGATCAAGGTCCTGGGAAACCAGGAACTCAATGAGTTACCGACGGAAGTCATAAATTTACTGTAAAGCTTGAGGCCCCTGTGAACCTGAAGAAAAAACTCTGGATCATATATACGCTTTGTGCGTTATTAAGCATCGTCATCTGGTACATTTACAGTTATCCCCAGATGACGTTTGTGACACTGACCGTTGACCGTACTGAGGCACTGAAAATTGCAAACGAATATGTATCTTCCATTGAACCCGATCTGCATGACTTCAAGCATTCCATTACATTCAAACGTTCTCAGATGCCAAATCAATACCTGCAAAAGACCATCGGTCTGGATAAGCTGAACGAATTCATTGAAACTTATAATTTCGACTTATTTTACTGGAGCATTGCTTTCTTCAAGGAAGGCGACAAAGAACAATATGCGGTCACCGTCTCCTCCCGGACAGGGCAGGTGATCGGTTACTCCCATTCTCTTGAAGAAACAGCCAAAATTGATATCATCACCAAAAATGAAGCCCGGGCCGACGCGATCCGATTTTTAAATGAACGGTTCAATTTTGACACGGACAATTATGAAATTAAAGGAGACCTGACGACCATCTATGATTTTCGAAATGATCATACATTCGCCTGGTTGCACAAAGACGTATCCATCCCCTGGACCATAAAAGGGGGGACCGGAAAACTGATCTCTTCAATCACTATTTCCGGTGATCAAGTTCTGCGGTTCAGCCATCATACCTTTCAGGTCCCGGAAGATTTTAACCGGGATCTGGCCAAACAGGGAAACATATCCGACAATTTGTCCGTGGTGGTCCGAATATTCAGCATGATTTTCTATATTTCCGCCGTCTATTTTGTCGTGTCCCGGCGCAATCATCTGGCGATGCATACAACAAAGAAAACATATATATTTATTTCTGTCATCGTGTTCACATTATCCATGCTCGGGTTTTTCAATTCTTTCGAATCAATCCTCAGCGGATATGTGACGACATCTCCGTTTAATTCTTATCTGGTCCGTTTTTTCATCAACGCCTTTGTCGGAACAGTGATGTCTTCATTCTTTGTACTGATGCCGGGGCTCTCGGGGGAACTGATCCACTTTGAGGTGTTCAAGGACAAAAAGCAGGGAAGTCTGCTGAAATATATCCACTCCACATTCTTTTCCAGAGAAGTGGCCAAGTCCATCTTCTTGGGATATTTTGTCTTTATTATCCTGCTAGGAATACAATCCCTGATTTTAAAACTCGGCCAGAAATATTGCGGCGTCTGGGTGGAGTATTCCTGGATGACCACATTAACATCCGCGTATTTTCCGTTCCTGGCAGGGATCACGCTTGGATTTCAGGCCAGTGTTTCCGAAGAAATCCTTTACCGGATGTTCGGCATCAGCCTGGGAAAGAAGATATTTAAAAATACGGCCGCGGCTGTTATCGCGTCATCACTGCTTTGGGGATTCGCCCATTCAACTTATCCGGTATATCCCATGTGGTTCCGGGCCGTGGAAGTCTCCATCCTGGGCATTTTCCTTTCATACATTTATCTTAAATATGGTTTTATCTGTACTCTGGTCGCTCATTATGTTTTTGACGCGTTCTGGCATTCAACCGGTTATCTTTTCGGTGAAGTCCACGCTTATTATTTGATCAGCTCCATCTTTGTCATTGCCTTACCGTTAATTTTTGGAATTATTGCGTTTATCCTAAACCGAAAGACTGAAGAAAAACCCATGCGCTGGTATTTAAATAAACATCAGCAGTTCAATAAAACCATCCTGCTGACATACCTGAACGTCCATCAGTCTGTTTTTAAAGACAAACCGGCTGAAACCATCAAGGAAGAAATCGCCGGCCATGGCTGGGATTTTGCCGTTGTTGACGTCGCGGTTGAGGATTTTCTGGACAAGCCAAAGGACACGGGATGATCCGCCGAAATTCTTGCGTAAAATTGATTTTCTGATATACTACTCCCACATTAAAGGGTTACACCGGAAGAGGATGGAGACGGACAAAAAAAGACAGACAATTAACCCATCATCAAATCCATAAACAATGTTATTGAATTCATTCACATTTCATGCCCCGAAAACAATCGGCGAGCTGACCGGATTATACAGCAAGCTGGAGAATGCCAGACTCCAGGCAGGGGGGACGTTTCTGCTCAACCAGCTTAAACTGCTGAAACGCAACGGGGCCAAAACACCCCAGCACATTATCAGCCTGCAGAAGATTAACGAATTAAAAGGAATCTCTGTGGAAGGGAACGCCCTTGTTATAAAATCGATGACCGCTATTTCGGATATCTACTCCCATAAGCAGGTCGCAGAACGGCTGCCTTTGTTAAAACTTGTCTGCAAAAATATCTCGACCCAGCCGATTCGCAACATGGCCACCATCGGAGGCAATTTAACCTGCCGTTATACCTGGACGGAGATGCCGGCCGTTACGGTCGGCCTGGGAGCAAAACTTTATTTTATTGATGAATCGCTGAAAGAACAGATCATTGACCCTGAAGAATTTTTTAAGAATGCCGCCAAAACCGGCCTGGTCCTGACCAAGATTTCTTTTCCGCTGGATCCGGCGACGAGGACAGCCTACCGGCGCGTCAAAAAATCACAATTTGTTGATATCCCGTTATTATCTTTGATCATCCGGACAACCATAAAGGGAACCCGATTTACAGACACACGTGTTGCCCTGAATAATTGCGTTGAATTTGCCCAAAGAGATTACGCCCTGGAAGAATTTCTCAATTCGCAGCCGATATCCGCCCGCTTGGGCCAGGAAGCCCTTGACCATATAACCGAAACTATTTATGATAAACGAAGCAGTGACTACAAAAAACACATGTTTCGTTTAAGCCTGAAACAGGCCGTGAACGAGTTAACCCAAAATATCTGATATGAAAACGACGCTGACCATCAACCAGAAAAATTACGAACTCGAACTAAAGGGGAATGAAACCCTTTTGGAAGTTTTACGCGACCATTTGGGCCTGACCGGGACCAAGACAGGGTGTGAGGAATCTGAATGCGGAACGTGTACGGTCACCGTCAACGGCAAAGCGGTTTTATCCTGCATCACCCTGGCCAAGGCCGTTGAAGCCGATGAGATCGTGACGATTGAAGGTTTGTCGCAAGGGGATAAACTTCATCCGCTCCAGCAGGCATTTCTGGACAAAGGGGCCGTCCAATGCGGTTTTTGTATCCCCGGGTTTATCATGTCAGGCAAGGCTTTGCTTGACCGGAACACCGCCCCGACCCGTGAAGAAATTGATTACGCGCTTGACGGAAATCTGTGCCGGTGCGCCGGATACTTAAAGATTATCGAGGCCGTTGAAACGGCCGGCCATGAACTGGCGAAAAACAAATAACGCATCTATGCCAAGAATGACCAGCTATAAAAAAGAATATGTGGATCCCGTCGGAAAAAGTGTCCCCCGGATTGACGGACTCGGGATGGTCACCGGGCAGACCAAATACGCGTTTGACGTGAGTTTCCCGAACATGCTCATAGGGAAAATGCTCCGTTCCCCGCACCCGCACGCAAAAATTCTCAACATCGACACATCTGAAGCGGAAAAACTTCCCGGAGTGCGGGCCATCATCACAGCCAAAGACACGCATAACATCAAATTCGGATCCAATGAATATTTTTTCCCGCATACGATTGACCAGATGGCGCTTGAATCGGAAAAAGTCCGGTATATCGGCGATGAATTCGGGGCGATCGCGGCGGTTGATGAAGAGACCGTTGACCAGGCGATCAAACTGATCAAAGTCGAATATGAAATCCTGCCGCATGTGGTGGATGTCGAAGAAGCCATGAAACCCGGGGCGCCTCTGATCCATGAATCGTTAAATAACATTGCGGTTATACTGCCCGTCAATTTCGGGAACCCGGACCGCGCGCTCAAAGAGGCCGATTATGTCCGGGAAGATAAATTTTACGCGCCGGCCGCGCATCAGTCCGCCATGGAACCGCATGTCTGCGTCGGGCAGTGGGAAATATTTTCAAACAAAGTTACCTTATGGGCCTCAAGCCAGGCTCCGTTTAAATGCCGGGAAGCCCTGGCCAAAACCCTTAAGATGGACTTGAACGACGTCCGGGTCATTAAAATGGCGGTGGGCGGGGGGTTCGGCGGCAAACTGGAAATGCTGCCGATGGATTTTGCCGCCTGTATGCTGTCTAAAAAGGCGGGCGGTCTTCCGGTTAAGATCTGCTACAACCGGGAAGAGGAATTTCTCGCGTCTCGAAGAAAACACGGGATGATCTACCGGATCAAATCCGGCGTTAAAAAGGACGGGACCATTGTCGCCATGACCGGAGAAGTCATCGCGGACGGAGGGGCTTATTGCAGTTACGGACCAACCGTGCTGGCCGCCGCGATCATGAGAATTTTTATGGTTTACAAATTACAACATTTCAGGATCACCGGTTACCGCGTCTACACCAATACCCCGATTAGTGGCGCCATGCGGGGCTTTGGTGGGGTCCAGGCGGGGTTTGCGATTGAATCCCATATAGATCTGCTGGCCAAAGGCATCGGAATGGACCCGGTTGATTTCCGCATGAAAAATATCACGTCGCCGAATATGACGACGGTCAACCAGATGAAACTGACCACCAACGGACTGAAAGAGTGTATTGAAAAGGCCTGCGCATCCGCCAAATGGAAAGAAAAACGCGGACAACAAAGCCATTTGTGCCGGGGGATCGGCATCGGGATCGCCGCGGACGTCATGGGTTCCAAAATGTACAAATCCCATGAATCCGCCGGTTCAATCGTTAAAGTGGAAGAGGACGGTTCCGTTTATTTGTTTACGGGAGCGGCCGATACCGGCCAGGGCTCAAATACGGCTCTTTCCCAGATTGCCGCCCAAGAATTAGGGGTCAGTTACAGCCGGATCAAATGCAAATCCGGAGACACGGAAATCACCCCTTTTGATACCGGAAGTTTTGCCTCGCGGGTCACGTTCATTTCCGGCAATGCCACCATCCGGGCGGCCAGGGATGCTAAAAATCAGGTTTTATCGGTCGTGAGTGAAGAATTAAATTTAGTCAGTGATGACTTAGATATTAGAGCGGAAGAAGTGGTTAACAAAAAAGACGGCACTGTCATCATGGATTTTGATAAGGCCCTGCAGTTAGCCTATTCATTTAATTATGGACGGCAGATTATCGGACGGGGCAGTTATAATCCAAAAACCACGCCCATTGATTTTCGGACCGGTGAAGGCAATGTGTCCGGCAGTTACGGTTTTGAGGCCCAGATCGCTGAAGTCGAGGTCAATAAGGAAACCGGCGAGGTGACTATTTTAAAAATGTATGACGCCCACGACATCGGCAAGGCGATCAACCCCCAATCCGTTGAAGGACAAATTGAGGGGTCACTGGCCATGGGGATCGGATATACGTTTCTGGAAAATTTGCATTTTGATAAAAAAGGACGCCCGGCGAACGGTAATTTTGCTAATTACAGACTACCCCGAACCATGGGCATGCCCCCGATGGAAAGCATCCTCGTTGAGACAAACGACCCTGAAGGACCTTTCGGCGCGAAAGGAATGGGGGAGGCTTCATTATTGCCGACTTCAGCCGCCATCGCCAATGCGATTGAAGACGCGATCGGGGTGCGCATCAAAGAATTGCCCATCACACCGGACAAGATTATTAAAGCTCTTAATGAAAAAGAGGAACAGGAGAAACAAAAATGAAAACCAATCACATCTTTTTACTTCTATCCTTAATCGTTGTTACATCCGCCTGCAGCCTGTATAAAGTTTCTTCAGAAGATACGACTCTGAACTATTATCCTTCCAAATCATCAACTAAGGATATCCAGTACATGCCGGAGGCCACCCAGCCGCACGAAGTCATCGGCTATGTGACCGTGAACGCGGAGCGAAGACAAAGTTTAAGTGAAGTGGTCGAACGTATGAAACGCGAAGCGGCCATCTTGGGAGGCGATGCGGTCATCAATATTCAGTCCGACGCGACCGGAGAATGGAAAAGCCTTCCGGCCCAGCAATTTGTCGGTAACGCCTACGTCCGCGCCAATTTTAAAGGGACAGTCGTTGTCTTAAAATAGTTTGAATTTGGAATCACTTAAATTCTGCCGTAATTTTTTCAAATTCCGCGCGGGTATTGAATGTCTGAATGACCCCTGGATCGTCTACCGGAAACAAATTAATTTCATTACCAGCGTCCCGGAAAACCGAATTAATCCCTTGTGAATAATCCAGTTTTAGAAATTGATCCTTTAACCGGATCGGAAAGATGGGGGGGTGTCCTTTTTTTCCGTTATGGACAGGAATAATTATTTTTCGGGAATGCCGATAGAATTCTTCCCTGAGCGCAGTAATCGTGTCCGAAGCCACCCAGGGATAATCCACCGGCAACAAAACGATTCCCTGTGATAATTTATTTATTTTCTCTAACCCTTTGATAAATGAGGACGTTTGGCCAAAATTATAATCTTTGTTGTAGACAAACTGAACTTGACTGTGTTTTAATAGGAAAGGTTCAATCTCCTGAGCATGGGCACCTAACACAATAATCAACTCGTCAATTTTGGCATCAAGGATTGTTTGCTGCAACCGCTGAATAATGAGTTGGTCTTTAAATTTGACTAGGGCCTTGGGTGATCCGAAACGTTGGCTTTGACCAGCGGCTAACAAGAGGCATGATAACATAACCCAATTATACATTTAGGTTTACAGAATTGTCAATCCCCCAATTTCGGCCATTTAACGGTAGGGGGGAGGGTATCTTTTAAACAGGAGGGAATCCTTGCCTTTATTTTATATATATTGTACGGTCGTAGGTGTCAGTCTGTGCGGCATCGGTTATGTGCTGTGGCTGATGAAAAATGATTCTGACCAAAATCAAATTGAGAAAATTGCCCCGGAAGACCTGAAACATTTCGATGTGACCGGTAAAATCGCCCATCCCAAAAGAAAATTGTCTGCCGTTACTGCACCCCCGGCTCAAAAGACAAACGCCATTAATCAAACAAAATTAGCCCCGATCAAAAATCAAACAACGAATCAATCATCCACACGAAATAATCCATTCATTAAAAAGTTTTTTGGAAAGAAGCCCCCAACGGATATGGAGAGTCGACTGCTTAAAATTACACCTGCTGCAAACGATCCGGAACAGCCTGAACCGAAGAAATCGAATAGTTTTATGGATAAGCTGTCCATGAAACTGACTTTCGGAAAGAAAAGAGTTAATCCACAGGATGACATCCCGCAAGCCACGAAATTTGCCAATCTGACAAAGAAATCCAAGCCGCCATCCAATGATGAAACGCTGTCCGCCAAAGAAAACATAAATAACCGGAATGAACCCGCCGGAACCGGTACGGCTTCACTGACAACGACGCATTACGATGACGCCGGCGAACAAAACTCATCCTCGGCCAAACGTGAACAGGAATCTTCCGCCCATCTGGAGGAATGGAAAAACAAATATGAAAAATTAGAGGCGTTATTCCACGAAAACAGCCGGAAACTGGCTCAGGCAGAAGATCAATTAACGAATGAACTAAAAAACCGGGAAGATTTTTTTAAACTCAAAGCGATCCTTGAAAGTGAAATTAAAGAAGTCAAAGACCGGGCTAAAGAACTTCAATTTTCCTTGAAAAACGCCCGGATGGAGACAGAACAGCAAAAAATACAAGCCGAACAATTGAAAGATAAGGCGGCCGATCTGGAAGAGGCCATCCTGGAAAAAAATCTGGAAATGGACCGCATGAAAAAACCGGATTCAACAACCCCGGATTCCCTGCGAAACGATGATTCAGCCAAAGAAACGTAAACCTCAATGCCGTCAAAAAAGATAGTTCCCCCACGAAGTATGCTGTGGTAAAATCTTTTTGTTTAAAATATTTGACGAATTCAGGATTGTCATAAAAATCAATAAAATCACCGGCACATTCTAAGACTAAAAAAGGACAAAAAATGAAAAAAATTATCAGTCTATTTATTTGTTTAATCGCTTTAATCTCAATCCTCGTATTAACCGCAAACAAAGGAACCGCCCAAATGGCCCCAACAACCGTTGTCCTGCAAACAAACCAGGGAGACATCGAAATCAATTTATTTTGTGATATTACCCCGAAAACCTGTGAAAACTTCATCGGACATATCAACAACGGCTACTATAATGGGCTTATCTTTCACCGGGTTATCCCTAATTTCATGATTCAGGGAGGAGATCCAACCGGTACCGGACGGGGAGGAGAAAGTATCTGGGGCGGTAAGTTTGCAGACGAAGTGTCCCCGGCCCTAACCTTTGACCGTCCCGGATTGCTGGCCATGGCGAATGCCGGCCCCAACACAAACGGTTCACAGTTCTTCATCACGACCGCCGCGACCCAGTGGCTCAATATGAAACACACCATTTTCGGCGAGGTTGTATCAGGAATTACCGTTGTTGGCGCCATTGAACAGACACCGACGGGTCCAGGTGACCGTCCGATTGAAGAACAAAAAATCCTCAATGCCTATGTCGTAAGCAATTAAGATGGACCATGAACTGCTCAGCCGGGCATTAACTGCTGAAAAGAATGGCCAGATGTTTGCTTTCGCCACAATCATCGAAAGCACCCTGAAAGGAACACCACGCAAGGCCGGAGCAAAGATGGTGGTCCTGGAAGACGGGACTTCCTTTGGATCAATCGGCGGCGGGCGCAATGAAAAAGACGCCCAGCAGCAATGCCTGGATGCCATAAAATCAAAAAAACCAAAACTGGTTACGTATGACTATTTCGGACAAAAGGGCCAGTCTGTTTGCGGCGGTCAAATCAAAGTATTTATTGAACCTTTTACCCAGCAAAACAAACTGATCCTTTGCGGGGCCGGCCATATCGGACTGCCATTCTCGATGATTTGTAAAATCCTGGATTTCCATGTGACGGTCATCGACAACCGAAAAGAATTTGCGAATAAAAAAAAGCTCATCCACGTTGATCAGGTTTTTTCCGGAAACTATAAAGACAAACTAAAACAATGCAAAATCGATCAGAATACCTATATCATGATTGTGACCCAGGGCAATGAGTTTGATTATGAATGCCTGGAAATCGCGATCAACTCAAAGGCCGGTTACATAGGCGTCATATCCAGCAAAGCCAAACGAATCAAATTTTTTAAACGGCTTAAAGATGCCGGAGTAACGCAAAAATCGTTAAAAAGGATCAACATCCCGGCCGGTATTGATATCGGCGCGCAATCACCGGCAGAAATTGCGGTCTCCATCGCGGCCGAAATTGTGAGAATCTCCAATCAAAACCAGTTAGATACGGATAAATTCAAAGAAAAAATTAAGGGAATTTTATCGCCCAGTTAACAAATCATTCGGTACACTTTTTAAAAAGAAAGGGTTCAGACATGACAAAAGATGATGTGATTGATCTAATCAGAGATACCGGTTTCGGTCTTTTAGCAACGATGGAAGGGAACCAGCCGCGTGTCCGGCCCATGATGCCTTTCTTAACCGACCATGACCAGCTGCTGGTCGCCCTGTTAGGCCGGTCAAGGACAATCAAACAGATTGAGAAAAACCCCCAGGTTGAGATTTGTTTTGTGGACCGAAAAATGTGGTATGCCCGCCTGGCCGGCAAGGGAAAGATAACAACCAATAAAGAAAACAAACAGCTTTTATGGGATACGATTCCCATGTTAAAACAATATTTCGGGGGAATCGATGACCCGAATTTTATCCTGCTGGAAATTGATATCGAAACGGCTGAAGCCATGACCCCGCACCAGAAGGAGCCGGAATTCGTTTCGTTTAAATAATACAGAAGATTAAAAGCAGATGAAATCTGGAAGCCCGTAAATTCTTCGGATAAGTTTTTTTATCCTTTTAACCAGCCAAAACTCACTAAATAAAAACAAACCAAACTTCCGCAAAGTCCCAATAAATCAGGGTTTTATATATAATCTAGTTAACATAAGATGTATTATAGGAAGTTTGTAGAAAAATAAAAACGCAGTCAAAAGCATCAAAGCTTATAAGGAACCACCTTGGCCTTGGGCGCTTTTATCGTACTTTAGAATATATCTCTTAGGGTTTGCTCGGCCTTTTGAACATCAGAAGCAGACTTATCTTTGACCGGAAGATTCTTTTGACGAACGCCAACCTGCACATCACCGATACGGATACGAATAATCTTACCGTCAACCATCGCGGTTGCCAGAACTTTACGGGCGCTCCGCAAGATGCGCCCAAAACTGGCCCGGGAAATACCCATAGCCTGAGCGCCTTCAGATTGATCATATCCCTGGTAATCGGCAAGCTTGATCGCCTCGAATTCATCAACTTTTAATTCGACTTCATCCGGACGACCCGGCTTGCCGCGGGGCGAGAACTGAGAAACCTGAGGCATTTGCTGGATATAACGAACTTTTTTCCGGCGGCCTTTTTTCATGCTGGCACCTTTTAAACGTAATATTATTTTAATCAAATGCTCACATTAACATGGCGTTTATTATGAGCATGTGCTTATTATAATATGGCATTAAGAGATGTTAACATCTTTTTATGATTTTTTAACGAACAACCTGACTGTTATTTGGTGAAATTTTTCCAGAGTTTTTCAAAATACAACTCATCAATCTGCCCCTGTGAATACTCTTTCAGGAACCGCTTGATGGCCTGGATTTTTTTCTCAAGGATAGGATCGTTTAACGCCCACCGGTGGATTAAACGATTTTGAGATTTGATAAAAAGACAGGCAAACACCTCCGCCTTGTCTTCGTAAGCAGACTTCATCGCGTAATAAGTAACAAACCCTTTTCGGTGGGGAGCAAAATAATTGGATTCATTTTTTTCACCACCGATAAAAACCTTTCCGGTTTTAACATACTCAAAATCCGGCTCATTCAGATCCTCCCAATCCTGCTCCTTCCAGTTAAACGTATTGGTATCAAGCGCATGAAATATCTCATGATGAATATTGTGCCTCGCAACCAGCATCCCTCCCCCTTGGCTCGCAAAATCAAAAAAGATAATTTTCTTTCGATAGTCATAGAGACCTTCCGCGTTGTTTTCCTTATGAAACAACCTCTTTACAAAATAGATTTCTTTCAAATTCTCCTGTCGAAAAAAATCGGCCGGGTACTTTTGAATCTCTTCGTCAAAAATCTGGATATACCGGTACAGCCTTTTATAATCAGACATATCGGCTTCTTCAAAGGCCATATCGCCATCTTTGAATCCGGCCTTGTCGATTCCATAATAACAAAACTGAATTCCGTAGGATTGTTTTAACCGAAGAATCACAGCATCAATTAACGGAGGATAAATGGAGTCCGGCCGCTCTTTAGATTCAACGACCCCGGAGGAAAACAGCGGAAGGAATAACGAAGCCGCCGTCAGGAGGAAAATTAAATACCATTTTATAGTTTGACGTCTTTTACCCAGCTTTTGTTGTCCACGTACCATTGCACACAACGCCTGACCCCTTCTTCCAGACCTATTTTGGGCTCCCATTTCAGAATTTGTTTGGCCTTGTGAATATTGGCCCATGTTGCCCTCAGATCCGTTTTATGAAAATCGAAATGCCTGATCTTCACTTTTTTTCCCAAATACTTTTCGATCAGCTTTATAATATAGGTTAATTTGTAAGGTTTGTTACCGCCCCCAAGATTGATCACCTCAAAGCCGACCTTGCGCATCGCCTTAATCGTGCCCTTGGCGATATCATCCACATAGGTAAAATCACGGCTTTGCGAACCATCACCAAATAGTTCAATCGGCTTACCCTCATCAATCCACTTAATGAACCGGAACATACACATATCAGGGCGGCCGGCTGGTCCGTAGACCGTGAAATACCGCAGGATCGTCACATCAATCCCGTATAAATAATGGTAGGTGTAACACGTCACTTCAGCCGCCTTCTTGCTGGCGGCATAGGAAGAAATGGGCGTATTGACCGCCAATTTTTCGGTAAAGGGCATTTTCTGCCCCGCATATAGAGAAGACGTTGACGCCAGAACAAATTTGTTGATCTTAAAATCCTTGCACAGCTCAAGCAAATTCAGCGTCCCCTGGGTATTCGTCGAAAAATACACATAGGGATTGATCATGCTGTAGCGGACACCGGCGCGGGCCGCCAGATTAACCACCGCATCAAATTTATATTGCTTAAATATTTTCTTTAAGACCGTCTGGTTCTCTATATCCCCTTTATGGAATATAAAATTCTTATGACCTCTAAGAGACCTTAAGCGGTGCTGCTTGATCTTCACATCGTAGTAGTCATTCAAATTATCAAGGCCGACGACCCTGATTTTATCGGCCAGCAAGAATTCTGCCGTTTTGGATCCTATAAATCCGGCCGCTCCGGTCAATAAAACTGTTTTCATATAATCTCCTAGGACTGTTTCAGACTTTTTTGCCAATTCCAGGCGTCTTTTAATGCATCTTCCAGGGTAAGCCCGGCTTCCCAACCGATAACAGCCTTGGCCTTGTCCGCGTTTGCATAGACCGCCTCAACGTCGCCGTCCCGTCTGGGGCCGATTTCATGATTCACTTTCTTCCCTGTAACCCTTTCAAAAGTCTTGATCACTTCCATAACGCTGTTCCCCTTCCCGGTCCCGACATTAATTAAATCAAAATGATTCTTCTCTTTAACCGTTAACAGAAAATCCAGAGCCTTGACATGAGCCTTGGCCAGATCAACCACATGAATATAATCCCGAACACAGGTGCCGTCCGGAGTCTTGTAATCATTGCCAAAAACCGTTAGTTTTTCCCTGATCCCGGCGACGGTCTGGGTCACGAACGGAACAAGGTTATTCGGCACACCCAGCGGTAACTCGCCGATCAGTGCTGAAGGATGAGCACCGATGGGATTGAAATACCTCAGCATGACGGCCTTGATGGGCGCCCCGCTCGTCACACAATCTTCGATGATTTCCTCGCAAATTCTTTTGGTATTCCCGTACGGAGACTGCGCCTGCTTTTTCGGCGTTAATTCGGTCACCGGCAATTGATCCGGCTGTCCGTAGACGGTGCAAGACGATGAAAAAACGAACAGTTCGACCTGGTGCCGGATCATCGTATCCAGCAGGACTAGCGTGGACCCGATATTATTCTGGTAATATTTCAGAGGATCCCTAACGGACTCGCCGACCGCTTTAAACGCCGCGAAATGGATCACCCCGCACACGCCTGCCTCCTTACGGAAAACCTGATCCATAAAGGCCCGGTCGTTGCAATCGCCTTCGTAAAGCCTGACATCCGTATCCGTCAATTCTTTGAGCCGGCCGATCACTTTATGTTCGGCGTTTGAGAAGTTATCAATCACAGCCGCGTCATACCCTGAATTCAGGAGTTCGACAAAAGCATGCGAACCGATATAACCAGCCCCGCCCACCACTAAGATTGTCTTTTTCATATTTTACAGATTATTTAGTATCAATAAATTGCCAAAATATAACATGTGGAAAGTATATCATCCGCTTCAAGGGATACAAAATCTTTTAAAACGCTGAGGATAATAACTGGGTCAGATATTGGAGATTATCAAGATTTTCAACAATCTTGTCATTCGCCCCGTTGGTGTGCAGATTCAGAATTCCATAACAGCGGTTTTTGGAAACCAATGGCATGACTAAAGCTTTTCGAATCTCCGGCCGGGTCAACATATGGGCGACACGGTTATCCGGATTTCCGCCATCAATGATGAGCGGGGCCTTGACCTTGGCCACCAGTCCGGCGATCCCGTCTCCAACCTTGACACGGATCCCCTGAATCTTAAGATCATTCAGGCCCTTGGACGCCTTGATGGTCAATTCATTGGTGTTACGGTCGAGCATCATGACCGAACCGCACTCCGTATCAGTCATTTTCAAAGCCACATCCAGCAGGGTGATCAACAGTTCGTCTACCCGCACCGTCGAATAAATCTCATTGGCAATCGTTTCAAACTCTTTTTCCCACATCTTCTGGGAGACCGTATTTTCAGTCATTGTCGACTCGTTGAGTGAATTGATTTCAATGCTGTCCCGGACAATTTCGGTAAGCAGATTGATAATCGAGTTCATCATGATATTGGACACGACCCGGATTTCGTTGACTTCATTAAGAACGTCGTCCTCATTGGCACCGATCAACTTGGCCTGATTTACATATTCACTTATCTCCAATCGCTTGTTAAGGATGATCGGCCCGACCATGACATACGCAATCATTTCCTGCGCGGTGGTCTTGAGCGGAATCGCGTAACTGAACAAATCATACCGGTTCACGGTTTCAAGGTAGTGGGTGTGGTGCACAAACTGGGCCTCAAACTGGTCCCCTTCCTTGAAAATATCGAAGCCCAGCTCCGGATGGGCCAACAACCGTCCGCCGTATTTGCTCTCCTCCGGAGGGAGGATAATTTTACCGGCCCGGTCGACAATATAAATATTAATCCGCAGGACATCGATAAACCGTGAAAGCATGTCCCACCACTTGTCTTTGATAATTAATTGTTGCGCTAATTTTCGGGATTTATTATCGGTCATAGGTATTTATTTTTTATCCAGAATATGATATTTTTTCATTTTATTGTATAAAGTTGTCCGGTTAACCCCCAACGCAGCAGCAGCCTTGTTCCTGTTCCAATTACATTCGTTAAGTATGGAAATAATATGCTCCCGTTCAGGTTGTTCAGTCGCCTTCTTTAACGATTTAATCTCCGTCGACCGGATCTCCGTTTCATCAAATTTGGCATAATTCGGTACATCCTGTTTCTGAACGGTCTCGGTCTTGGCCATAATCACCGCCCCTTCAATGGCGTTTTCCAGTTCACGGATATTGCCCGGCCAATTGTAGTTCTTAAACATCTTGATCACTTCATCGGAAACGCCGGAAATCTTCTTATTGTTTGATTTGCTGTAGAGATCCAGGAAAAAGTCAACCAGCACTTTGATATCGTCCTTGCGGTCCCGCAGGGGCGGCATCTGGATCGCGATGACATTGATCCGGTAATACAAATCTTCACGGAATGTCCCTTCATCGACGAGATCCGTCAACTGCTGGTTGGTTGCCACGATAATCCTGGCATCGGCCTTGCGGGTCACATTATCGCCGACCCGCTCAAAGACACCGTCCTGCAAAACCTTTAACAGTTTTACCTGAAGGCTGGGAGAAAACGCGTCGATTTCATCGAGAAAGATTGTTCCACCCTTTGCGTATTCAAAGCGCCCTTCTTTGTCCTTGATCGCTCCCGTGAAAGCCCCCTTCATATGCCCAAAGAGTTCGCTTTCCAGCAGGGTCTCCGAGAGCGCCCCGCAGCTGATTTCAACAAACGGTTTATTTTTACGGTTTTCATCACAATAATGAATTGCCTTGGCCACCATCCCCTTACCTGTACCGCTCTCTCCGGTAATCAAGATCGTGGCGTTTGTGGACGCGACGGAATCGATGATGTTGTAAACCGCCTGCATTTTCTGGCTGGAACCGATCATCCCGGCCAGCGATTTGCGTTTGTCCTTGGCGATCAACCCCCTTAAAGCGACGTTTTCTTCAATCAGCCTGAGTTTCCCGACAATATTCCCGATAATAAGCTTAATCTCACTGTCATTGATCGGTTTGGTTATATAATCAAAGGCGCCGATCTTCATGGCTTCTACGGCCGTCTCGATCGATCCGTACCCGGTGATCACGATGACTTCCGTTCTTTCATAATTCTTTTTTACTTCCTGGAGCAGCTCAAGGCCGCTCATTCTCGGCAATTTCAAATCGGTGATAATAATATCCGCCGGATGTTTTTCCAGGACTTTCAGCGCTTCTTCGGCGGATGATGCCATCTGCACCCGGAATCCTTCGATCTTGAAAATCTCGAACAAAGATTCCCGGATCAGCGGCTCGTCGTCCACCACCATAATGTTATATTTCTGGTTGTCGCGTTTATCAATCATGGTCAATTAACGGGATTTTAATGGTATAAGCCGTCCCCACCCCTACCTCACTTTCAATATCAATGGTTCCTTCATACGATTTGATAATTTCCCCGACAATCGTCAGACCCAACCCGCAGCCTTTATCGATATCCTTGGTCGTAAAAAACGGTTCGAAAACCTTGCTGATATGCTCCGGACTGATCCCCCGCCCCGTATCGGAAAAATAAATGACAAGAACCTGGGTATGGATCTCGGCCTTCATGGAAATCTTCCCCCCCTGGTCAATGGCGTCCACTGCGTTATTGATCAAATTCGTAAAAATACGTTCGATGCCAAGATCCCGGATCGGACGAATGCTCTGGGAAATATTCCGTTCAACAACTATATTCTTGCGTAATATTTCGTTCATTTTCGCGGACAGGGCATGCTCAAACGCCTGTTTCAACTCGACAAATTGCTGGGCGGGATAATCCTCCCGGGAACAGGCCAGAAGGTTGCGGACAATATTGGCCATACGGTTCAAACCGTGTTTGATTTCAATCAGATATCCGCGGACCACCTCATCTTCCTGGATATGGTCCAGACAGAGGTTCGTGTACCGCATAACTCCGTCCAGCGGATTATTGAATTCATGCGCAATACCGCCGGCGAGCTTGCCGATGGTGGCCAGCTTTTCATGGACGACGATCTGCTTTTTAAGTTTATTTTTTTCCTGGTCGGTCTGGCCGAGCTGGTCTTTCAGACTTTCTTTTTCTTTAACGATGCGTTTGAATTTTTGATGCAGCTGGATCCGTCGGTGGTTTAATGCGACCTGGGTGGTAAGAAAATCCAGCAGCTGCATGTCGGTCTCGTTAAATCGGTTGCCTGTCTCTTTATCAGCGATGTTAATCACGCCGATCAGCTGGTCTTTGACCATCAGCGGGGCGCAGATAAAGGAAGGCGTTGAATAACTGCCCCGGCCCTTGAAATTGCTAAAACGGCCGTCTTTCGCGATATCGTCCACGTACATCGGTTCTTTTAACTGGGCAACCCGGCCGACGATTCCCTGCCCCATCTGTTTAATCATACTTTCTTTTTCTTGGATCTTCATACCGAAAGAACTCTTGAGCATCAACTCGTGGCCGGCCTCTGTAATGATAAAAACCGAACCGCGGGTCGCTCCATACAATTCCATAATTTTTTTAAGCGACACGTCGAGTAAATCTTTCTCTCCCAAAGCCGTGTTGACTGTCGCACAAATGTCACCGATTTTCTGAAATAATTCTGCCTGGCTTAACTCATCAATGGCTGATTTCATCTCGAAGGCTCAATTTATTATTTTCCATCAATCGTTAATTTACTGTCTTTTAATAATTTGACGCTTTCGATAATATCCTTAAATGAACTCACAAACGGGTGGTCGGGATGGACTTTGATAAATTCTTCATAAATCGAAACCGGAAGATCATAATCTTTCAGATCAACGATGGCAACCGTATTAATTGTTTTAATAAGGGTGGTAACTCTGTTCGACGTCAAATACTCCCGTTGGGGAAATTTTACAAGAACCTTTCCGAAGGTCTCCACCGCTTTTCTTTTTTGATTGGCCGTCAGATATAATGTCCCCAGCGACCGTAACGCGTCAAATTCGATCCGGTCATTGGGATTATCATTAATTAATTTTTTATAATGTTCGACCGCCTGTTTATACGCCTCTTCCGTCCGAACAGAATCTCCCCGGACCGAATACAATTTAGTCAATAAAATGGGCGCCTGAAGCCCTATCTGGGTGGTCGGATAATCCTGGATGACCCGTTTGTAATTTCCGATCACACCATTCACGTTTTCTTCCAACGCGTACGTCCTCCCGATATCAGCCACCACTTCCACAGCGATATTCGGTTTGTCATGATACAACTTTACAACTTCCTCATAAATATCCCTGGCCTTCCCGAATTCTTTTTTAATCATATACACACGGCCGATCAGGATGTGGGCTACCGGCAACAAGGTCGAATCGGGATAATCTTTAATAAATTGTTCATACTGGTTAACGATCCGGATGAAGGTTGCTTCCGGAATAATCTTTGGATCCCGGGCCGCCTTGGCGAAAACATTATTAATCCTCCATAACGTCCGTTCAGAGGCATAATTCCCCCGAAAGTCCATGGCCGTCAGAACAGCAAAAACCCCGAGTAAAATCGCGAATAAAAATAGATAGGCCTTCTTCATCTACTGTCCTTTTCTGATTAAATAAAATGTTGTTATGGATGTATAAATGACCGCGTCAATAAAAACCATCACCAAAACACTCACCACGATCGATACCACCCGCATTTCAGGGATTTCCGCTTCAAACGGGACATGCCCCCGGGATAACAGAATAAGGATATATAACAATGTCGGGATAAGGACAATGAGGAATGTCTTAATCGGGGCTGTTATCACATATTTCAAATTCTCGATGATGGCTGTAAACACATTGCGTTTTTCAATGACAATCAGCGGAAACACATAAGCAAACATGGTTGTTCCCAGCACATTCAACAGGACTTTAAAATAAGGCGCCCCCTGAACAACCGTTGCTTTAAGCCAGTAAATCGGCCCAGCCTGGGAGCGGATATTCATCGCCCGTTCATAAATCAGGTCATAACCCTGCATAAAAAGTTTGATAAAGAAAAATGTGATCACCGAACATACAACGATATATATATAGGAAGGAAGCAGCCGTTTGAAAATTACCCCCACTTTAGGTTCTTCATCGTTATTGATCATGAGAATGGCGGAAATCGCCATGCAAATCAAAAAACTGGACAACAGAATATAAACCGGGATTAGCGCATAATAAAATAATTTCGGCAATAGTACCAGATTAAACGGATAATGCATATAGGTAACCGACCAGAGTTTCGCCACGATCGGACCGAAAAAGACATTCAGCGGCCATTGCGGAATGAAATACAAAATTTCCAAAATTAACAGTTGAAAAAATATAATGACAAAGAATGGAAAAATGATGGCGTCATTCGTGAAAATTGTATTGACGGATGAGCGCAGGATTGTAAAAATTTTAGGTTGTGATTTTTTCTCTTTCATATATTTACCTATCCCCTTGTCCCGAACATCAATAATTCAAGACAAAGAATAAAAGCCGTCTGATTATCTTAAATTCGGGTAAACCATTATGTACGAATATATTATGCCAATGATCGTAGCATAGGGTTTAATCACCGTCAATGACAAATCCATAAAATTTATGGGAAACCATTTAGTTTTTTATAAATATCTTCCTTCGAAGATAAAAAAATAAGGCAAGCTATTTTTTAAATAACCTGCCTTATTTTTTTGCCTTGTATCGTCAATTTCAGACTTTTCTTATTGCTTTCTCTTTCTGTTAAAGTAGGCCATCGCTGCCATTCCACTTCCAACAAGTAACATGCTAGCTGGTTCCGGGTTCGTTAGTGAAGCCACTTGGTCTCCACCGGGGAGTAAACCTGGACCGGCTTCCCCTCCGCCTCCTGTGCCACTAAATAAACTGCCGACGCCAAGAAGGGCTGAACCACCCCCACCTCCACCGCCATTACAAGCGGTGATGAATGGAACAAGAGCTGCCGCAAATAAGGCTCTTAGTGTTTTTGTCTTTTTTAAAACTTCCATCGGGATATACCCTCCTTCCTTAAGATTTCTCTTAAGTCACTTTATAAAAAGATACTGCAACAAATTGCAACTTTAAAACAATTAGCAAACTTTTCTTCGGCGAGTAGCCACTAAACCGGCCAAACCGCTTCCGAATAATAACATACTCATTGGTTCAGGAACGACATGGTCTGTTGGTTTGATCTTGGTAACCAAGAAAATTGAATCATTGTAATCAGAATCAAACTCAGCAGAAGAATTAAAAAGATCTTCCCAGGCGATCAGGAATGTCTCATCGGTCAGTTCAATTTCTACCAATGTGTCTTCGACGTCATCCAGGTCCCCATCGTTGTTTCCATCCAATTTGACATAGATGGTTTGACCAGCCAAGGCTGACAATTCAAAAGTCAGCATATGATCCAATCCATCAGCATTTTGTCCAGGAACTGAAGAAAGAATATTTGTATAAAATGGTTCATTATTTGATTTTAGTGAAAAACCAAAATCAACATTATTCAACGGATTGGTAAAACCAGGATATGGATTACCAATTGTACCATTACCGGTAAATTGTTCACCAGTAAAAGTAAGTGAAAAGAATGTTGAATCGGTTGCCGCATTACCGCCAGCCGGAAAAACACCCAAGGTGTTTAAATTGCCCGCTGTCAGCGAAATAAAAGCGAATTGTGATGAGTCATCAGATGATAATTGTGACCAGAATTCGTTCTGCGCAACATATTGAACGGCATCTGTTCCTTCATTATCAGTATATCCCGGTGAAGCCAAACCACGGTCTGTAAAGACCTTGTTGATGGCATTAAAGACATCAACCGTGTTGTTTGATTCGCAGGCTGTAAAGACACCGCCACCGTTATTATCGGCACATTTTGTTGTGTCGTACGGGCCAGGATCAGCCATTGCCCCTGTTGCCGGTAAAGCAACGGTCAGAGCAAGTGCAAGTACGTAAAATAATTTCTTCATTTTTTCTACTCCCCTTGTTTGAACTTTTTTGATTATGTTTTTTTTCATTGTTTTAATCTTTATATTAAACATCTCCCTAAAGATGTAATGTATGAGGTGTTGTCTATCGGGCTCCCTCCCCTGTAATGACAACGCGAACTGTTCTGAGGATAATGTTCAGGTCAGCCCAGAAACACATCCTTCTGATATATAGGAGGTCATATCTTAACTTTTTCTTCACATCCTGGATCGTTTCATCATACCGGTGCCAGACCTGGGCCAAACCGGTGATACCGGGTTTTACCGCCAATCGATTTTCGTAATTGGGGATAATCTGTTTGAATTCGGTGACAAAAACAGGCCGCTCAGGTCTTGGTCCGATCACACTCATTTCCCCTCTAAACACATTAAAAAGCTGGGGAAGTTCATCAATATGCGATTTTCTTAAAAATTTACCGACCGGGGTCAAGCGTTTATCATCTTTAGCCGCCCAGACAGGACCGGTATTTTTTTCAGCATCAACTCTCATTGTGCGAAATTTATAAATTTGGAAATGCTGTCCGTCTTTCCCGACCCGTGTCTGCGAATAGATAATCGGGCCTTTGGACGTTACCCTGACCAAAACCGCCGCCAGGATCAATAGTGGCGAAAGGATGATCGCCCCGGCAACACAAGCCACAACGTCAAACACTCTTTTGACCGCCGCATAAGTCCTTCGGATAAAACTCATCACCATACCCACGATACCGCCGCCAAAAAGGGCCATTGTTGAAGGTTCCGGGGCCCGTGTTTTGGCTGTTTCTGTTACATCAGCTGGGATCTCGGATCGGTCTGCAGTCGCTATATATTGGGAAGCATCCTGAGGTTTTACGAATGAAACCGTTGCCCAGGCTGATGCCACACATAAGCCGAATACCATCACAAATAAACCGGCTAAAATTCTTTTTCTTGTTTCTAGTTGTTTCTTCTTTCTTGTCATGCTGCTCCTCGTGAAAACGTTTTCATAAATATATACGTACCCACGAATAGAGCAATATGCGTGCCAACTTTAGAACACAATCAACCCATATTTCAATAATTACATAAAATGCTGTAAATAATATACTTAAATAAATTTCGTTTATTCCGGTCACTAGGACATACTATGACAAATACAGACATCCCATGACAAATCCATCTTCGTAATGTTTAATTTTATCAACACATGTTGAACAGGGTGAACATATTTTAATTTATTATATAGATTAAGGAAGGTGTTGAAAAATGTGCGGGAGCATCACACCGGTAAACTCTTTGATATCCGCAACGGCGCTTTCCTCATCCGTTAAAACGGTCGCTGAGACCCGGATCAGGGCACTGCTTTCCGGCTTACCGACAAAATTTTTCGTCAAAATCATCAATTGCTGTTTGAAGTAACTGGGGGTAAAAGACTTCCCGACCTTGAACCAGTAATACGCGATTTGCTTGTAATTTTTCTGTTCAAGGCCCAGTTTATGGGCCTTGATCGTAAGATTACCCTCCGGCACATGAATGGTGTCAATCTCATTGCTGGACACCCGGACCCCGCCTCCGGTATAACACACCTCCGGGGGATGGGAAACCTTACGGTTTTTTTGCGAATAAACCGTAAACATATACACTTCTTTTCCCTGGGGATTTGTATACCGGCGGACAAACGCGTTGCGGGTTTCCAGGATCGCGTATTCAACATCCGAGATCGGGATTTCTTCGGAGACCCAGCCGTTTATTTCCTTGGGAAATGAGTGAATGTTGACCGTATCTTCCTGAATGTACTCCCTGAGATAAGTGGTCCAGGACACGATCCCTGAAATAATGACAAGCACGCCAACGAAGATTAATTTTTTATTTTTCATTCGAGCAATTTCCCTACCGTGTATAACATGACAAATGCCAGCGCAAACACCATAAACCCGGTCATGTCATGGACAAATCCGTCGGCGTATTCGGTGCCCCAGATTTCACTGATGCAGGACAAGACCACCACCCGGCACATATTGGTAATGATCGCGATCGGTATGGTGGAAAAAAATAATATCAATTTTTTCCAGGTGGCCCCCTTCAGCCAATAAGCAAAAATACTTCCCAGGGCTGCCAGCGAAATTAACGATCGCAGCCCGCTGCACACATCATCGACAATAACCTGCGCGTGGCGCATCCGGATAATACTCCCTTCCCTGACTGCCAGAATCCGCATATTATTAAGCGTGATCGCCGCCAGCTCGGCCGCAAACATCTTTAACTGAAGGCTGAGTTTATTGATGACCACCAATGGCAGCGGGATCATAAAAACCAGAAACGCTAACGGAAAAGAAATTTTCTTAAAAATCTCCTCGCCGTAAAAATACAAAATTATCCCGGACACGACAAACATCATCGAAAACCCCGATATAAAAAATACACGGATATTCGGATGCGACGCGAAAAGATGCAGCAAAACGCCGGCGATAACCATCCTCATGCCCCAGGGTGATTCCTTAACTTTGATCTTGGAAAGCTCGTCTTTCATCTGGTAAATCAGGTATAGACTGACAATCGGGATCAAAAAACCGTGTGAATAATAAGAATCCCTGACCCACCACCGGTCCCACATCCAGATCAAGGTCGGAAAATACACGACCGCCATGACAAAAAATGACAAGAGTATTTTCCGGTTAGATTTAACAAAACTGGTCAGTTTTTCCATAATTATTGAGCCCTTGCCTTTTCCCAGGTTATAGTTTGTTTTGAACCAATGTACCTTATAAAACCAATCAGCGCTGAAAAATTCAGCAGACAAAAGACATATGGCACATAGCAGACCCTGGAAAGAAGTTTGAGAATACCATACTTTTGGTGTCTTGCCAAGGCGCCTGTTACGGCCATGCCGTAAAAGACAATTTCCAACACCAGCACCATCCGGTAAAACGGATCATAAACCAGCGCGATATTAAGACAAAAAATTCCAATCATCAGAAACGGAACAATAACCCTTAAAAACTTATGCGAAAAAAACTGGATGGCGACCGGACTGCTAAACGGATTGAACAAACCCGTGAAACGTTTGAAAATCTGGTAATTCCCGAATAACGTCCTGGCCTTGCGCCTGTACTCTTCCCGGGGACTGTCCGCGACTTCATCATAAGCCCTGGCGGCCCCGTCAAAGATGGCGCGGTACCCTTTTTGGATAATCTTAAAAGGAATATAAACATCATCCAGGACTATTTCGACCGGCACTTCGCTGTACAGTTCCCGCCGGATGGCGTAAATCGCTCCGGTCGCTCCCAGCATGGAATGGATCCGGCTTTCACAATCCCTCATAAACTTTTCATAATTCCAGTACAGGTTGATCCCCCGCGCCGTCCCCCCTTCTTTACTTGAAAAAATCAACTCCCCGCTCACACATCCGACCGTGGGATCCGCAAAATTGGCGACCAATTCCCTGATCGCATTACGTTCAAATGTCTGCCGGGCGTCCGTAAAAATAATGACTTCATTTTTCGCGAGCGCAACCAGACGGTTCAGCGTCGCCATTTTTCCTTTGCGGTCATTCAACTCAACCAGGCGGATCCTTTGATCCTGAAACTGCCTGATGATCGCATTTGTCCGGTCGGTTGATCCGTCCGATCCGATAAGGATTTCAAATTGATCTGCCGGATAATCCAGGGCTAAAAAATTGTTCAGCTTGGCTTCGATGACGTCCTCTTCGTTCCAGACTGAAATAACAACCGATACCGACGGAGTTATAGTTTGTTTGTTAATTTTCCTGGGAACCAGCCGCGCAAAAACTCTCAACAGAACCGGATAAAAAAAATAACAATACGCAATGAGGAACATAAAAAACCAGAATAAAAATTTCATACCGTTAACAACCATAATGAATCATTGTTTAAAATATTGTTTGGACCAGATGGCAACAGTCAGCAAGGCCGCGATTTGTTTTTCATAATTCTGCTGCCCGGAGAAATGCTCATCCAGCAGTTGACCCACTTCCTGATGATCGAAATACGGGACCCGTCTAAATTCTGCGGACGTAAGTTGTCCGTGGATGAACCCCTTTAAAAATGTCCTGAAATATTTTTTATAATCCGCATAACTTGAATTGATCCCAAGCTTGGTTTTCAACGCCTGCATCCTCCAATGAACCGCCTGCTGAATTCGATTCGGAAAAAGCGGACCGGCATCAGCCTTCGGAACGCGGGACAGGGCCGGATAATATTTCCTGAAAATATTTTTGACAAGTTTGCCGTTTAAACGGAAATCCAGCGGCATCGTCAGGCAAAAATCCATAAAATCGTAGTCGAGAAACGGCATCCGCATCTCAACATAATTGCGTTTCCCGACCTTGCCGTAATTGATAAACTTTCGCTGCCGTTGGGTTATATTGAGATAATCAACCGGGCTCACCGGACAGGCCCTGGCCACACGGTCAAATAACCCGTCAAATCTTTGCCGGGCTGTTGCAAGATCCCCGGCATATTCTTTCTTAAAAATCCGGCTCCTTAAATTTTCTCCAAAGGTATCAAAGGCTTTAAAGGCGGCGTTGACATCTGTCCCCTCAAGATAGGAATACATCCGGCGGGGAAAAACATCCCCGGCCATTCCGTCGAGTGCGATCTTGACATGCGCGGCCAGTTCATCCGTCATATTCAGATAATGATAATGCAGACAGGTAAACATCCCGTCGCTGTATGAAACGCCTTTTTCAAAAAAAGAACCCAGTTCTTCATGTTTGATCGGGATATAATGGTGACTTCCACCCAGGATACGGCTGATTTTCTGGGCGTATTTTACATCATCACATCCTTTTTCCCCGAAGGTGAATGTATGCAATGGAAAATATCTTCGATCTATGACCGCGGCAATCAGCCGTGAATCGAGGCCTCCGCTGAGCGGCAATCCAACCGGCGCATACGTCCCTTTCATCGTGCGTTCAACCGCCTGCGTGAACACACCCAGATACTGTTCCATATACCGGTCGGTCAATTCAGCCTGGTCTACCCGCTGATAATTAAAATCCCAATAACGCTGCGGGACCAGTTTCTGCGTGCGGGAGTCAATCAGGGCGGTTGACGCATAAGGAAAGACAAAGATATTTTCAACCAGCGTCAGGTCTTCCAGGACGTATTCATAGGTCAGCAAATCAAGGACTGATTGAAGATTGCACTTCCCCGGGAATTCCTCATCAGCCAATAACGCCTTTACTTCCGATGAAAAACAACATTTTCCGTTGTATTCGAAATAATACAGCGGCCTTAGCCCCATCCGGTCGTTCGCGACCCATAAAGATTTTTCCCGTTTATCGAAAATGAACAAAGTAAAGTTGCCGTTGAGATAATCGACCATATCCGGCCCCTTGGAACGATATAAATTGAGGAGCTTTTGCGCGGTTGAAGGATCCTGAGGCTCATCCTTCCAGGACATAATCTCTCCATCAACCATCAGGACATAACGATCATCCTCCAGCCAATAATCACTGACATTCTTAAAGGGAAGATCCAGCGCGGCCATATAAACCATGCCGCCTTTATAACAATGGAATTCCCAATCCTTGTTGTAACTCAACGCGTCAACCGCCTTCTGCGGAAACGCTTCATTGCGGTTATTCATCAAACATAACAATTTCGCCATATGATTTAAATCCTGTCGAATCAGCCTTTAAATAATTTTAATAATGTGCTGCGTATCCAGTTATATCCGTTTTCCCGTAAAATAAGCTTACTGAAATTTTTGGTCTTCTCCGTCAGCGTTTCCTTAATCGGAACCTGCCGGTCTAAAGCCATCTCAAACCGCTTAAGATCCCAGTTTTTCTTCACGGCCACCCGGCTGTGACAAAGCGTATTGACCAGGTCTTTGGGCCGTCCGGAAATAAATACATTTTTGTAACCGGCGGCGTAGGCCATATCCAGCACCTTGTCATTACAAAACCCCCGCGGGATCGACAGATCATTAATGGTAATGCCCAGATTCCGTTCCAGATATTTCTTGGACGCCGACAGTTCTTCATTAAGCAGGGTGTCTTTCAGGTTGGTTAGCGCCTCATGACTCATGCCGTGTGAACCGACGATCATGCCCTGCTTTACCATCTCCTTAATTTCTTCCATCCGCACATAACCCGGACGGCCGACTCTCTTGGTAATAACAAAAAAATACGCCGGGAACTGGTGCTGTTTTAACAACGGCATGGCCAGACTGAAATTATTAAACTCACCATCGTCAAAGGTGATGACAATGTCATTGGTGCCGGCCTCTTCGATTTTTTTGACACCCAGCCCTTTTTTACGGATCAATTCAAGCTGGGCGGAAAAGTCTTCAACCCTGACATCATAAAGATCGGCGCCGACCTCACGTTCGGAAGGCGGCATCAAGCCTTCTTCCGTAATCCCGTGGTACATCAATATAATTTTATCATCGGTCATTTGGATACATTCATGTTAGTATTTAATGAAGAAAATATTCTCGTCAGATTAAAATCAAACATCAAGCTTTTGATCATGCATTTTAGAATCAAAATATAGTCCCTCTTCGGCTGATGAAGAATGTCACGGGCATATCCCCACAATTTCTCGCCATAAAATTTCCGGTACATCGGATCCAGTTTCACCGCGTCCCGGCTGTATTCGCAGATGATCTCAAACCCGTAACGCAAACCTTCAACCAGGCGTGTTTTTGTGACGCTGTCCACGCTTTTACGGTAGAGGACCAGCGGTTCATCCGTTATAAACAATTTGTAGCCGGCTTTGGCCAGCCTCAGCCATAATTCATAATCCTGGCTGAGTTTCAAATGGTCCCGAAAACCGCCCACCGCTAAAAGCGCCTGTTTCAGGACGGCAATCCGTGAAGTTTCACCGACCACATTTCCGGTCAATAACGCTTCATATACGTTTAATTCCCGTTTAAAAAAATGGCTGAACTCCTGCAGGTGACAACGGATCAGTTTCGTATCCAGCTCACGGCCGTCCTTGCCGATATCGATACGCCGGGCACCGGTGACGGTCCATTGAAATTCACCTTTTTCCAATACCGTCATTATTTTGTCAAGATAGTCCGGCGTCCACTCATCATCAGAATCGAGAAAGGCAATATATTTACCTTTTGCCTGTTTAATCCCGTTGTTACGCGCCGCTCCCGACCCCTGGTTCGGCTGATAGACATATTGGATACGGCCGGGATTCTCTTTAATCCACCGGTCAACCAACTCCCGGGTATTGTCAGTAGATCCGTCATCCACGAGGACGAGTTCGAAATCCTGATACGTCTGCGCCAGCACATTTTTAACCAGACGATCGATAAAACGGCTGCGGTTAAAGGTAGGCGTAACGATACTGACTAAAGGATGTCGGATGTCATTCATGGTTTTCAGATTCTTAATATTGTTTCTTGGCCAGCAGTTCTTTGATCATATTCACCTTGACCTGCCGTTCATCTTGTAATTCCTTTAGATTCAGCGTTGTGTGTTTGCGTTCCTTTAACACCCAGGTCATCTGCCCCCAATGTTTGATATCCTGTCCGAACAAATATTTTTTATATTTCCAGTCTTTCTGTTTATAGAATTGCAGATACGCAATACCGCCGGTGTCAAATCCCCGTTCAATCCCCCATTTCAGCTCGAGATGGTCCTGGGTCTTCTTGCGGACCAGCATTCCCAGCGGAAAAAACCGCTTATGAATCGGTGAAAACGTAAAATATCTTTTCCAGCGCCAGCCTTCAAGGTAATTGTGGCTCATTTCACCGACTACCCCGACCCGCGGATCCGATTCCATCAATTCAATCCTGCGCTCCAGCCAACCATCCTTGAGCACCTGGATGTCGTCATGAACAAACATTAAATAAGGAGATTGGGCAAACCGGGCCAGCGTATCTTTAGGCCGGATCGGATCCGGACAAGGACAAATCTGGACATCCTTCTGCGCCTTGACGAATTCCAGCGCTTCGGGCTCCATCCCCGCGTCACCAACGATGATCTCATACGGGCATTTTGTATATTTCCGGATCGTCTGAAACGTCAGTTCCAACGGCCAACGGTTATTAAATCTTGTCGGGATTAATATGGATGTTTTATTCATCACTCGTCACCTTTATCTCTCTTATCGATATTCCTTTAACAATTTGATATACATTTCTTTTAAGGTGCTGGCGTGTTTCGCCAGACTGAATGTATTCTTGGCCGATATAAAACCGCAGGCGCCCAGCGTCCTGCCTTTTTCCGGATCGTTCAGAAGTTCGGTGACCTTTTTCGCCAGCTCTTCCGGATTCTGCGGCGGGACCAGCATACCGTTCTTGCCGTCTTCAATCGCCTCAACATTCCCGGACACCGCGGTTGCCACCACCGGTTTGGCCATATATTGTGTTTCGACAATGACCCGGCCCAATCCTTCAGCCAGGGAAGCCAGCACACTGACATCAAACATCTGCAAAAACGCGTAATAATCTTTTCTGAACCCGGTCAGGATCACATCTTTCTCCAGTTTCAACGACCTGATCTGCTCCCGCAGTTTTCTTTCATACTCATCACCGTGATTTTTTCCGACAATAAAAAATTTAACTTTCGGGAAAAACTGTTTAACCTTGTACGCCATCTCGATAAAATATTCACAGCCTTTACGGGGAATGATCTCCGATAACTGCCCGACAACCTTGTCATCCTCCCCCACCTTGAATTCCTCTCTCAGCTTACCGATCTCTTCCTTGGAAAAATCCCGGTTATTTTCCGAAATACCGTCGTAGATACAGATAATTTTATCTTTGTCGATTTCAACCATTTTTTCCAGATGATGTTTGGCGGCCAGCGAACAGGTGATGATCAAATCCATTTTCTTGACGAAGTTAGAGCTGATATCGTATTCATTGTAAACATCCGTTGTCACCTGGCCGATAATCGGCAGGTTATTAAAGCGCGCGACCGGAAGGCAGAAATGGTTCGGATATATTCCCGAACAATGAATCAGGCTTGGTTTGTGGTCGGCAACGATTTTATGGATCCGTTTCAGAGTTCTTAAATACGGAAACGGATTTAACTTTTTTAACCGGTCCATCTCGCAATAATGGATCGGAAAATCATTCTCGCCCACCAGCCGGCTGAAATCCCCTTCTTCCGGCAAAAGCAATTCGCACCACACATCGAACTTTCTTAACGCCCTCATCCGCTCAATCAGCGAGAATTCCTGGCCGGTGAGTTTATTGTTGGGATGAACGAAAAGCACCTTGATTTTATTTACATCAATACTCACTGGAACATGACCTCCAACGCCCCGATATCAGGCCGTTCATCCCTGGGATTTCCCATATAATCGGTCTTAAGCCCCTCTATAATTTTTCCTGAATTCACAGCCGGTGAATTTTTCATGAGTTTAACGGACTCTGCCGTAAAACCTATACGATTAACAAACATAGGGTCTTTATATTGACTATCACGATCAATATCTCTATCCTCCCCCCGTTTCAGCCAGCCTTTAAAATCATAATCCTGAAAAAAGGTTATCAGCGGGATCCCAAAATAAAATGGTTTCTTTCGAGATGTGTGATACCAAATGTTGTGATCAAATGCAATCCCATGGAATGGTTCAATTCTGTATAACGGATCATGCGCCACGTTAACCAACAATGTATCTTTGTGAGTTGCATAAACAATATTATTCCGATAAACGGTCCCGGCGTTATTGCCTTCATTCCATGGGACATTAATTCCGACAAAATCTTCCCAAATTCCGTCTGCATCTGGCAAAATAATCGTATTATGTGCAACAAGCACATCCTTCAATCCGGACCAAGCAGCAGGGCCGTAGTGCGAAACCCCCTTCCTACAACCTATGATGATATTATTTGTTATTTTTAGATCATGGCTTAGCGCAGGCTCATCTTCATCCGCCGTCATAATTCCCTCGGCTCTCAAACGTTTAAGGCTCCTGCCATCCCAAGGTCTTTCATCCTTATTATTTGTTAAGTCCGCCGGATCTATATCTTCACAATAGATTAAATTCCGGTCAATAATTGCCTTTGAAGAACTGTCTGAATAAATATTCACACTCCAGTTATCATACACAATATTATCAATTACTTGCCCTCCGACAACTGGAACGCCAATACCTTCTCCTCCGTTCTTATGGACAACGTTTCCGGTGATCACTCCATTTTCACTGGCAGAACCGGCGATGCCCATTCCCCACCCGCCATTTTTATATGGCCAACGCCCTCTGGGCCAATTGATTAAAAAATTATGATATACGTGATTCTTAACAACTGATGTGTAATCAGAATGTTGATTTTCATAACGAAACATACCTATGCCGTGCGCCGCATTAAACTTGATATTGCACTGCTCTATCCGATTGTACGGGCCTAAAATCTCAATTCCTTTACCTCCCGCGTAGCGCACTGTCAACCCGTAAAGAAAGACGTGGCGGGCACCATTAAGAAAAACCGCATGATTGTATTTTGAATATTCGACGACACCTACAGGATGATTATTTGGATTTTCGCCATTCTTAAGGTAGACATACAAAAGTTTGTTAGCAATATCGTAATACCATTGATTTTCTGACAGCTCATATAAATTATAATTTGGAAATAATGGATTTTCATCAATGACCACAGCACCTACTTCTTTACTGCAACTGACCTTGTAAATATTTCCTTTATAAGGTTGCCACGAGTCTATTTCAAGTGAAGCATCAAGAATGACTTCACCATCACCATATGGACCAATGATCACAGGTTTTTCAGGAGTTCCAGCGGTTTGAATCCAAAGTTTTTCCTTATAAATACCCGCTTTAATTAATAATATATCTCCGGCTTTTAAATTTTGAATTCCCCGACCTATATTCTTAAAAGGGAACTTCAATGAATTTCCATAATTGTTGTCATTTCCATTTAATCCATCAACATAATATATCTCGCCAGTCAATCCTGGCTTTAAATCATCTAGTACACTCAAATGTGAAACATTCTTTTCAGACCACCATCTCTCAATTTTAACTTCGCTGGCCATCGCAGACGATGTAAAACAAAACACAAAAAAGATAAACAACACGCTTTTTAAGTATTTTTTACGATACTCCGCGTAGGTCTGTCGTTTATTTCCAGGTAAATCTGAATTATTATTGGTTGAATCGGATTGGTCATCTCTGAAATTATCGGCAGCTGCTATAATAGCCAGTATTACCCAAAAACTGCCCGCAACGTTATCCCGGAAAAAATTAGAATAAAAACAATTCACCACGATAAATCCAACCATCATCCCGACTGTTCCTACAGCAAGATTATTATATTCCGTTCCCATTAATCTAAACCCATGCCCCATAACACTGAATATAAGCCAGACAAATATCAGAAATCCAACCGCACCCATTTCTGAGGCAATCAGAACAAAAGTGTTGTGTGGGTCATGGCCTAATTGAAACTGTACTTGTCGGAATCCGATTCCAGTAAGAGGATTGTCCATAAAGAATTGAAGCCCTTCGTTCCACGCTTTCATCCGCAATTGAGAACTCTGATCCAGCACACTATCGCCTTCATCATCGGTTAATGAATAATCGTAATAATCCTTTTCTTCGTCATCCAATTCTATAGTACCTTCAACCCTGGCAATTATCGATTGCGGAACCCATGCTTTCCAAAAAACACAACCAACCACCAATCCTATAATAATCACCAAAAAATTAATCTTTGATTCCTTGGCAAGTTCATTTGTTCCCACAATAACAATAGCAATACAAGCAAAGAGTAACGCCATCATGGAACCACGGGAATACGTCGCCATCAAACCAAGACCACAAGCACCGACACCAACTGCGCTTAATAATTTACTCATACGTTGACGAGAAAAAAAGAAAAAGGAAACCAACAATGGCGTAAAGGTAGCAATATAACCTCCGGCTATATCCGAAGCCTGCCAGTCCGTCCCGAAAGGCCCGGAAGATCTTTTATGGATTGCATAATTCGCGCCGGCAAGAACCCCATTACGTAAAGTATTATGCCCAGCAAATACAAGACATAAAAGAAAGGCCGCAAAATAAAATGGAATTTCCTTTTTATCCGTGATGCATCTTGAGAGTATAAAGTATCCCAAGGGCAATAAATAAAGCCTTTTAAATTCACGGGCAATTTCAACTCGCGGCATGCCATCCGTGAACATACACGCGTATACAAAAGAAAACATCCATATAATTAGAAAAAACATTAACGGTGTCTCAAATCTGGGCCGGACAAATTTTTCGTTTCGCGAACTTAAAAAGACTCCCGTTAACAATATAAATAAAATATTGATCATCGGGAAGATCGGGAAATTAGGCAGTTTTAACTGCAATGGCAAATACCAAATAAATGCAATAAATAATAATTTCTTAAACATTGACACCCTCAACTAAATGTTCAAACATATCTGATGTTTTTCGTGTAATCGTCGAAATCGAAAATTCTCGTCTGACGATTTCACGCCCGTTGATCCCCATCTGCCGGCCTTGATCAGGAAGCGCGCGTAACCGCCTGACCGCTTCCGATAACAACTCCGGCCTTTTCGGTTCAACGATAAATGCCGTTTGGCCGTCAACCGCCAATTCTTTTGTGCCGCCGACATCGGTCGCGATCACCGGACGGGCCGATGCCATCGCCTCCAGCACACATAACGGCAATCCTTCAAAAATCGACGGCAAAATAAGCGCCTTGGATAATGCCAAGACCTGCGGGATATCTTTGCGCTGTCCGGTAAATCGCAACATCGGCATAATCCCATCGTTTTCAGCGGTTCGTTTCAAATTGTCCCGTTCTTCGCCATCCCCCACGATTAAAACCTTCAAATCAGGCATTTCATTATATATTTCTTTTAAACTCTCAAGAAGATATTTATGCCCTTTTTGTAAATTCAGCCGGCCGATGCAGGCCAGCACAAAATCTCCCGGCTTCAGATCGAATTCTTTCTGCAGATAGGTTACATCCCCCGCATCCTCATAAGCGGATACATCAATCGCGTTCGGTATAACCTCAATCTTAGCCGCCGGAAAACCGACCTGGCGATGGTAATATTCTTTTACGGCATTGGATACGGCGATCATTTTTGTCGTTCTATAAGATAAGATCCGGTCAACCAGGCGGTGATGCCATTTCTTCCAAACATCCACATTCTGAGCGGTCGTTATGATCACCGGTACGCCGCAAAGAATTGCGGCCACACGGCCCATCACATCAGCCAGCCACAAATGGGTATTAACAATTTGAAACCGCCCTTCTCTAATAATACGGACTAATGCCCGAAAGGCTTTCAAATCAATCCCGTTTTTTTTGTTGAGCGCGATGACTTTTATCCCTTTTTTCTCCAGCGGTTCTGCCCATTCCCCTTTCCAGTTCATGCAGCACAGGACCGGGTCAAAACGGGTCCGGTCCATATGCTCCAGCAATCCGGCTAAAAACCGTTCCGCGCCGCCGCGTTCGAGAGACCAAATTATAAATAAAATACGGATCATATTCTTAATGGTTAAAAACAAGAAGTTTAACGTGAAAAGTTTAAAATGAAACCGATAAAAAAATCTTAACTTATTAACACTTTAGTTTTAAACGTTAAACCTTTAACTTTACACTTCTTTTTCGCTTCACTCATCTACTCATATACCTAAAACAACCGCGCAAGTAGTTCCGCATTCTTTTCTATATTAAATTCCTCCTCAATCTTCCTGCGGCCTGCTTCTGCCATCCGAACCTGGAGGTTTGCGTCATTCAGCAATAAAGTGATCTTCTCGGCCAGTTGGTCCACGTTTCCCGGCTCTGTGAGAAACCCCGTCTGTCCATCGATCACCAACTCAGGAATACCGGAAATCCTGGACGCCACGGAAGGGGTCCCGATCGCCAGGGCCTCCATTAAGACAAGAGGAATCCCGTCCTGGCCGTCCTTGTCGTTCCAAACGGAAGGGACAACAAATACGGTCGCGTTGACAATGAGTTCACGGACATCCGCGCTGTCCAGCACGCCGTCCAGGACAATCTTTCCTTCGAGTCCATAGTCCCGGATCAACTGTTCAAATCTCGGCCTCAAAAGGCCGTCTCCCACAATGTGACATTTAAAGTCGAATTTGTCTTTGATCCTGCTGCAGGCGTGGATCAGAAATTCAAACCCTTTCATTTCGGTCAGCCGCCCGACGCAGACAATCGAATGCGGCAATATACCCGTTACCGGCGGATGATAATCCCATTCCTTTAAGTCCAGCCCGCAATGGATCACAAAAATTTTCTTCATCACATCCTCACCGCAATGTTTGGCAATGTACTGTTTATTATATTCCGAAATCGTCGCAACCGCCTTGGCCCCCATCACCTTTTCCTTAAGAAGGATCTTATCCAGAAAAATATCGTGCGCGTGGGATGTAAAGGTATATTCGACTCCCGTCAGCCTGGAAATGATCAAGGCGACTAACGCGGGGTATGTCGCAAAATGCGCGTGCAGGTGTTCAATCTTTTCTTTAACGACCATATCGGCAAAATAACAACCGACCAAGACACACCAGACATTTTTGAAAAACACCTTGGAATTAATGATGCTTTTCATTTTCACTTTGGCCATCCAGGGTAATACGATGTGCGGTTTGACAAACAGCCAGCGGACAAACGCTAAAATGACCTTAAACCCCCGAATATATCGTGTCCGGGACAGATAAGGTTTGGCCTTTTCCTGGGTATATTTTTCAAAATCTTTCCGGATGGAAAATATGGAAATATCATACCCCCTTTTGGTCAGTTCTATAATCTCATTCAGAATAAACGTTTCCGACCAACACGGGAATAAAGAGACAATATATCCGATTTTTTTCTTATTCATCCACTACCCTTTCACGGCCACTAACTGGCGATAAAATGTTTCATACCGATTAACCATATGGCCAATGGTAAAATTCTCCAGGATCTTTTTCCGGGCTTTCTGCCCCATCAATTTCAGTTCTGATCGGCGGTCCACATATTCCGCAATCCGGTCGGCCATCTGGCGTACATCCCGGGGATCAACCAGCATCCCGCTGCTCCGGTCATCAATAATTTCCAGATTTCCCTCCAGGGCATTGGCCAGGACCGGCACCTCCATGGACATCGCCTCCAGCACGGCATTGGAGAACCCTTCGCTATGAGACGGCAGAACAAAAATATCCATTTCCCCCAGCTCTTGCTGGACATTATTCGACGGCCCTTTGAACTGGACCACCTTTTCGATCTTCGCCGTACGGACAAATTCTTCCAATCCCGGACGTAAGCCTCCATCTCCGACCAGGACAAAACGGACTTTTTTTCCTCGATCCGCAAGGATCTTGGCCGCCTTTAAGAAATCAAAGTGTCCCTTCATCGGACGGTCCATCGTCGCGACCATACCGACGGTCAGCGGCGCAGCATTGTCTTCAGACGGCTGTTTTTTAAATAATTCAGTGTCCACCCCGCCGTAAAGCACAACCGCTTTTTCCTCCGGTAGGTGTTCTTCTTTAATGGTCTTGTCCTTGACGGCGGTTGATACACAGACCACCTTGTGACAAAACCGGTTGGACCATTTCTCCATGGCCGCGATCCGGCCGGAACGGAAATGTCCCATGTCACGGCGGGATGTCACAATATAAGGTACATTTGTTTTTTTCGCCGCCCAGGCGCCAAAGACATTGGATGTATTTAGATAGGCATGCACCACATCCGGCTTCAGTTTTTTTAATAGCCGGACCATCCGGTTAAAATTCATCCAGAAACCGATAGTCCAAATGCATTTCATCGGAAAAAATGTAACCCGGCTCTTTCCGATCTGGTCAACCAGCTTTGGATTAGAATCTCCTAAACAAATGACACTGATCTCAAAATCTTTTCCGGACAGCCCCTCAACCAGTCTGGATAACTGCGTCTGGGCGCCTCCGGTTTTAAGATTGTCAACGATATAAACAATCCGGGTTTTCATCGGTTCAGTTCAGCCTCATACAATGCCTGCGCTTGCTTGACGACTTTCCGCACATCAAATAATTCTTCCGCCCTCAGCCGTCCCATTCGTCCCATCTTTAAAGCTTCTTCTTCATGCGTCAAAAGATAAATAATTTTCTCAGCCATGGCGTCAATATTTCCGGGAGGAACAATAAAACCGGTCTCACCGTCTTTGATAATTTCAGGAGGTCCGGGAATATCGGTCGCCACCGCCGGTTTGTTCAGGGCCATAGCCTCAATAATCGTATTAGGCAGCCCTTCCGGGAATGTGGTCGATGCCAGGACCAGCAGGTCCAATCCATGCATAATCTGTTTTACATCCGTACGCCAGCCGGTCAGGATGACTTTTTCATTCAAATGCTCCTTCTTTATATAAGCCTTCACCTCATCCAGATACTTGGAATTTTCCCCCTTGGCATCACCGACAATTAAAAACCGGACATCAGGAAATTGTTGGCAGACTTTTTTTGCCACCTGAGCAAATTCCAGCTGGCCTTTACCCCGAATGATCCGGCCGACCAGACCGACGGCCTTCAGGCCGCTGAGATTAAATTCATCCCGGAACTTCTTTGAATTAAGATTATTGAATTCTTCCAGATCCACCCCGTCATAAACAACTTTCAGTTTATCCAAGGGGATATCCTGTTTGTAAATCTCCATGGCCTGGTGATTAAGGATAAAAAACTGATGGACGTACGGCACAAAATGTTTTTCGCGGTTGATCAATGCTCTTGATTCCCGGATATAACAAAATACCTTTATCCGGGCCTGCTTGCCCGCCAGGATCATGGGCATCCCCAGCAAAATATTGGTATTGATATGGACCAGGTCAATATTTCTTTTCCGGATGATCTTATAAAGCTTAAAAGACATCGGGTATATAACAGAGAAAACCATCCAAATCAGTTTAAATCCTCCTGCCCGGTTGACCGCTTCCAGCTGCGGATAAGGCACTTTGATTACCTCAACACCGAGGGATTTCATCCGCTCAAACTGGTCACCGTCCTGATGCACCACAACAATGGGATGGAATTTGGTTTTATCGAGCTGCCGCAGGATGTGGTAAAGGTTGCTGCTCGACCCGCCGAAACCGGAACTGGATTCATAGTAAAGTATATTTATCATAAGCTTTTAACGATGACCTTTTATTTAAATACCAAACCAATCATTTCTTTGACTAATTTCTTTTCTGATATTAACACAATCACACCGTAAGCTATTGACCCGAATAAAAAAGGTAACCCAAATCTTAGCCACAAAGTTATGTCGTTTTGAAGTAACACTAATTTAATAAATATAATCACACTTGTCATGCATATAGTTCCCAAGATAGCAGATTTTAAGTTAGCTAAATATTCTGGTAGATTAATTTTAATTAATCTCATTAATTCTCCACAACTAAAAATAAAAGTAATAAAGGAAATACTCAAAATCACTCCGGCTATACCCGTTACCCCGTATAAATTTGCGGCAGGAATCACCAATCCCACTGTAGCAACAGCTCTAAAAACGTCATATTTAAAACTGATTTTTGAATTCTTTAAACTTAAAAATATGCTGTTATTATTTCCTCCAATAGATCTGAAAAATCCAATCCAGGCAAAAAATTTAAGAATGGGGATTGACCCAAGCCACTTTTGCCCATACGTTAATTCCAGAAAATCACCCCCAATGAGATACAGGCCCGCACATATCGGCAAGATTATTAACGTTAATATTCTTGTCGATTGTAAGTAGGCCATTTTTAAATCATAGAGATTCCCCTGGAGTTTACAATAGGCTGGATAAATGATGTCCGTAAGTTTACCTGTCAAATACGTACTGGCAAAAGTTGCCAGATTTAAAGCAATTGTATAATACCCTAACGTGGTTAAATCCAAAATTTTTGGAATGACTATTTTGTCAAAAGTATTTACCACAAACCAGATAATGCTCCCGAAAAATATATACTTCCCAAAATGAAACATATCTTTTGCAATCGCAATGTCAAATTCGAATTTTGGTCTCCAACCAGAATAATAAAATATTAATATGACGGATATTAAATTCTTGATTAGAAAAGATATGACCAAGCTCCATATTCCCATCCCAAAAAGAGATAAAGCTATGGCACAGATAGAAAACACAATCTCTATAACGATACCGCATATGGCTAAAATCTTAAATTGCAGATTCTTTTCTAATAAGACCTGCGGAACTCGATTTATAGCCCCCAAAACAAAGATTAATCCCAAGGCTTTCAATACAGAGATCATCTCATTTTGTTCCAAAAAACTAGATATATATGGCGCCGCTAAAACCAACAACAAATAAAGAAATACGCCCAAGGCGGGAATAATAATAAATGCGGTATTCGCCGCCTTATCAACATCCGTTTTCCTTTGGATGACGGCCGAATCAAACCCCATGCTTTTAAATAGACCAAATCCATCAATGACAACAAAGGCAAGCGCATACATCCCGAATATTTCAGGTTCAAGCAATCTAGCCAAGATTACGGAAGTGCAAAAACTGATCACCCTCTGACATCCACTGTAAAGAAATATCCACTTCGCGCTTTTTGTAATTTGTTTTTTTAGAGTCATTTGTTTATTTTCTAAGTAACTTTCGAATAAATCCCGGAATTAATGCCTTGTAAATTAACCCTTTAATTTCTTCGTCATTCTTGTTCAGATAGTATGATCTAACGAAATAATTCAACGCTCTAAAACTGTTGAATTTACGATAAAACCTTATACCCATTGTTTTAAATCGCTTTGAATATAATCTTTTTTGAACTGCAGCAATCATTTCTGTTTTAGATTTAGTTTTTCGTAAATACTTAAGTAAGGCCAACAATCTCTTCCTTTCTTCTAGAAAATATTCTTCAAAATCTGACCTTAAATGGGTTTCGTCACATGAATAGTTATAAATACTAAAGACTTCATCCACATATGCAAATTTCTTAATATTAAAAAACAACCTATACCAGCATTCAATATCTTCACTTCTTCTATAATTTTCATTAAACATGCCGATATTAATCATAAGATTTCTATTGATGGTCATATCATTGATGGTGCCGTATACACCCCTCTCAACAATGATATTTTGATACTTAGCCGCATCACACATATATAGTTTATCCCTGTTCTCAATCACGGTGTCTTTATGCCCCGGCAAAAAATGGTTAATTTGAATATTTGATTCATCATTATTGATTATTAATTTCGGTTTCCCAAAGACAACTTCAACTTTATATAAATCCAAAGCCTTTGCCCTTAATTCTAAAGTGTTCGGACTGTATAAATCATCTGAATCCAGAAAACAAATAAACTCCCCCTTTGCGGCCAATATTCCATTATTCCGAGCAGCTGAAACACCCTGATTTGCTTGTCTTAAATACTTTAATTCAAATTTTATCTGTTTTCTAAACACTTCCACAACACTTTCGGTATCATCTGTGGAGCCGTCGTCAACCACTATAATTTCAAAATTCTTATAACTTTGATTAATCACAGAGCCTAAAGCTTTTTGTAGAAGTGCCGACCTATTAAATGTTGGGATAATAATGCTGAATTTGTACATTTATATCAAACTGTTCTCTGAATTTAAAATTTGTTTATTGTCTTTAAAGAACACTCCATTGGGAGTCTTTGAAATCAGTGAATACTCTTTCGCTTTTAAATACTGAATAATTTCAGCGTCAAACGCCTCATTTGTCATTTTCTCAAAACTTTCTAACAAAACAATATCCGGCCTATATTTTGACCAATCATTTGACTTCAAAACCTTCAATTCTACCCCTTCAACATCAATGGATAAGAAATTTATCCTTTGACTATTTTTTAAATTCTCATCCAATACCGAAGATAAACTCCTAGTCTTTATACTTTTGCTAGATTCAATACGAGTTACATTTTGGCTTTGAATAAAATCCTTCGAAAAGCTATTCATCGATTTTGACCCCGATACTTCATAATAATTTAATACTTCCTCTATATCACTTATGGCAGCACATATATTAGTGTCTTTAGGTCTCAATTTGTTAAACTTAACTATTGAACGTTCATTTGCATCAATATTTATTCCTGTCCACCCTTGGAGATAAAACCAATATGTATTAGAGACTTCATACGGGTCAAAAGCTCCGACATCAACATAAAAACCAGAAATTCGATTTCGAAACAAATACTTTAAAATCGCATCTTCACCACAAGCCGAGAAGGAAGAACGAAAATTATTTTGCATAAAAATGCTTAATTTATTTGCAACAGGTGCTGGCAATATCTTTTTTAAAATTTTCTTCATATTATGTTCTCATTCCTCTTGACATATTTTCTATAAAAACATTTGAAATCTTAGCCCATCTAAAATTATCTGCATGATTTATTATATTTACAGCATTAAAAACAATTTCTTTTTTAAAAAACTTCATCAAAGAATCACAACAACCTTCAACAGTTGTATTATCGACAAAATATCCACTGACCCCTTCTTTAACAGCACTACTGGACCCGTTTCCACGGCTGGCCAGGACAGGCACACCGCAAGCATTGGCTTCCAGATAAACCATCCCGAAACCTTCGACATCATCTTTACTTGTCCTGGGAATCAACACAAAAAGATCTGCTGTCCGGTAGGCCTCTTTTAATTCATCATAGGTAACTCTTCCTCTAATGAATACCCTGTCGGTCAGATTCTTTTGTTTTACCAGCTCTTCCAGTTTAGCTTTTTGCGGGCCGTCACCGATCACCGAATAAGTAAAAGAATGTTTGTCCTTAAGCAGGTATAAGGCTTCAATGACACTTTCAACATTTTTGCGCGGATTTGTCAAACGGGCCACACTGATCAGCTTAAATGGACCTGATCCTTTTTTCGCAGGCTCCATAAAAAAATTAGGATCGACTCCTGGATTAATGACCGTTACTTTGTTTCGCGTGGAAGGATACAGGCTGAGAAACCGGTCTTTTGTGTAATCACTGTTGGGGAATATCCTCTTAATCCGTTTAAGATTCAGTTTAAATAAAAATCTGAATAACCCCTTCTCCAGAGAATCTTTAAACCGCCAGATAAACTTTTTTTGAAGAAACGGAAACTGGTAACAGACCCACGGAGACAAAAAATCATTCCCGTGGGCGCATATAAACACATTTTCTTTATGTTTAGCCAACAACCCGTAGGAAGAATTAACCGCCAGCCAGACGTCCATTTCATGCTGGCACAATAATGGAAGATCTTTAAACAGATCCTTGGTCAGGATCTTGTAATTTGTGACCCCATCCAATTCCTGGCCGTCTACCTTGATAAATAAATGGACCTCATGTCCCATTTCTTTAAAATTCATGGCCAGCTGGGCGGCGTAATTTTCCATTCCTCCGATCTTCGGATAAAAATCGACGGCGATAATTCCGATTTTCATATCGTCAAATCCCTCTGTGTTTGATAGATAGTCCTCTGTTCCTTAGTATCAAGAATACTCCTCGAGCCGATACAATAACCGAACATCCAGACAACCCGGCACCAGGCAGGCAGACGTTTCTTAGAATTAAAAATATTAACCACAAACTGCAGAAACCTTAAAACCAAATCTTTGTAAAGATATACGGGTATGTCCGCAAAACGCCGTTTGCTGTTTTCTAGGACAGTCTGTTTTCGCTTGGTATAACATAACCCATTTTGATAAAACCATCGGTTAATGTACTTGAATGTGACCCTTTCCGGGCTGTGTACATGCCAGACGATACATTCCGCACAATAATAAATTTTCTTTCGCCCGAATAACCGATAAAACATTTCAACATCTTCCCCGTATGGAAAATCAGTCCCCGGGCCGAACTCACTTGTAAAGAAACCATGCTCTTTAAAACACTCCCGCCTAAACACCATATGCGCGCCGACAAAAGGAAGCATGGTGTCATCATAAAAACGGCTTTCATCCCCATGGTTACGGTAAACAAAGGGACCGTTAAGAAATTCCTGATGATCTTTGATCCAGTCCGGTGTATTTTCCGGATATACAGGTAAAATCTTTCCGGACAGGGCATCGCACCCTGTTTCCCGAAAGGCCCTGGCGATCGAACAAACCCAAAGTTGATCGACGATCACGTCATCATCGGTAAAGGCTATGATTTCTCCCCCGGAATCACGGATGGCCCTGTTCCGGGCCTCTGATAACGACGGTTTGGGTTCAAACAAATACTTTATATCCATCCCGGAGTTCGCGATAAAACCATGGACCATATCCCGGGTATTATCCGTACAATTATGATCAATGATCATTATTTCCAGATGAATTCCTTCAAGCCGTTCCTGTTTCAAAAGGGATTCAATTGTTCTTTTCAAACTTGAAGAACGGTTGTACGTTGAAATGCATACACTAATATTCATTATCTTCTCTTTAGAGGTAAATGCCATCTTTGATTCTAAAAAAAATCTCAGAAATTCAAAACAAGCCTGGAACATATCGCTCGGCCACACTGAGTATGCGCGCATACATCCGTCAAAGCTAGTTTTGAAAATCTGAGATGTGAATTACAGATAACGGTATATATATTCCGGTAAATGGTATTCAATGTTAGTCAGGACATGCCCCAATATTTTTGAATGCGACTGGAACAGCAACTCCTCGGCGCGCTTCACGATCCCGCGCTGGGTCCGCCCGGCCTGTACGACCAGGATAACGCCTTCTACCTGGGCGCCGACAATCCCTGAATCCGTAACGGATATAATCGGCGGCGTGTCGATGATGATATGATCAAATTCAGCCTGCATCTGATTCAAAAATTTCTTAAAATGCTCACTGGACAAAAGTTCTGACGGGTATTCAGGAACACCACCGGAATCAATAAACGCCAGATTTTCAAGGTCCATATGAAACAGGGCGTCCTTGGCTGTCGCATCCCCCTTTAATACTTCGGACAACCCGACTTTCGGTTTGATCCCGAGATACTTCGCGATCTTCCCTTTCCGCAAGTCAGCATCAACGAGCAGGACCCGTGGTTTATGGACGGCCTGGGCCAAAGAAACAGCAAGGTTCAAAGAAGTTACGGTTTTTCCTTCCGAATGGATCGAACTGGTGATTACAAATGTTTTGGGCGGTTTGCCTTTATTCATCGAAAGAATATTGGTCCTTAAAATCTTGTACTGCTCGCTGATCAGCGCCTTCGGATCAAAATAAGTGATTACGTTGGGGTCCATTTTCGATTCGCCGATTTTCTTGACGACCAGACGGTCCCGTTCTTTGATTTGAGAAATCTTTTCAATCCGTGTCAGCCTTTCCTCGGCCGCTTTCTTTAACGCGTTCGTTATTTTACCCATTTATAGATTCCTTCCTTCTGTATTAATTTTTTCCTGAATGTGTTTTAATTCACGGCTGAGCATTATGTATTGATCGACATATACGTGTTCCGACGACTGTAAATCATCCACCGCTATCTTGAGCAAGTTGTTCGAAATCACGGCCTCTGTCATTTCTTCCGCATTGACGGCAACCGTTTTTTCTATTTCCTGCATCCGGTTTTGAAGCCTGGCGACTTCTTGTAGATGGATATCCGGAATCTCCTTAACCATTGCGGATAAAACCCCGATCATACGGTTCTGTTCCGTTACCAGGGAACTGAGTTCAACCATTTTCCTGTTGGTCTGGTCAAGACTCCCGGCTGTCTTCAAACATACAAACCCCGCTCCACCCAGGACCAGACAGACAATCACTGAGAATACCGTCTTGTTTATTTCAACCGTTGAGCCGCCCGTTATAAAATTCGCCGGGTTGATGACGCCTAAATCCCCGATCACATTGTTCAACGTGCCCCGGTTGTTGCCCATCTTTGATTTTGTCAACGCTTTAAGTAATTTACTCATAATTTATATCCGCCTTTATTAATCCCGCACGTAACCGGCTTGACCTTAGTTGACGTCACTGACTGTGTAAGCAAAGCCCCCAAAAAGACAAAGTTTTCCGACCAGAGAACGGCCCCGTTCAAATAACTGTTCGTAATAACTTTCTGACAGATAGTTCCATTGTTTGGCGATGTATAGCTGGCCCATGGCCTCATGGACCAGGTCAATGGCTTGTTTAAGTCTCTCTTCAAAATCACCGCGGGAGCGGCTGGATGATGAGTGAGCGATTTTATCAGCCATCTTTTTCGCGGTTTCTGTGATCCGGCCTTTTAATTCAACCCTGTCTTCCATGGGAAAATACCGTGTGGCGGCGCTGATCTGGTTAAACAGATCCACCGCCTCTTTCCATACACCTATCGTTTCAGTCCGTAATTCGTCGTTCCAGCCCGATTTTTTTCTATTATTCACGTTTAACATGGTTAATTCCTCTTTATATATGAGATTCCGTCGTTTCCAATGCTCTTTTTTTCTTCACCGATCACCGTCATAGGTGATTCATTAATCACTTCCTGTACAATCTTTTCGTCAATGATATTGGCTTCATTGATATACCCCGTTAAAAACGCGCTGTCGCAGATCTGGTTCACCAGCCGGGGTGTCCCGTTGGAATACTGATAGATCATTTCCAGGGCCCCTTCGGTAAAAAACTGCCGGTCACTGTCACTGGCGACCTTGACCCGGTGTTTAATATAGGCCAATGTGTCATCATGGTCCAGCGGGCTAAGGTGGTAATAGACCGCGATCCTCTGCCGGAGCTGTTCCAGCTTGGGCATAGCCAGTTTTTTCTTGAGTTCAGGCTGGCCGAGAAGCAGGATCTGGATCAGTTTTTCATTTTCCGTTTCCAGGTTCGAAAGCATGCGGACTTCTTCAAGCACCGATGGGGTCAGGTTCTGCGCTTCATCAATGATCAGCACCACGTTATTGTTCAATCGTAATTGCGCAATCAGATATTCGTTGAGTTGCGACAATAATTTAGCTTTTGATCCAGGGACATATTCCACCTCGAGTTCTTCCAGGATGCTGGATAAAAGGTCTTTTCCGCTGATATGTGTATTGGTAATGAGGGCCGTCTGTGTGGTGGAACTGAGCTGGTTCAACAGCGTCCGGCATACCGTTGTTTTTCCGGAACCGATATGTCCGCTGACCACCACAAACCCTTTGCGTTCATTGATCGCGTACAACAAGGTGCTTAACGCCTCGGCGTGTTTGTCGCTTTCAAAGAAAAATCTTGAATTCGGCGTCAGGTTAAACGGCGGTTCTTTAAATCCATAATGGGCATAATACATAAGGTCATTTCCCTTTATAAAATAACGGTCGATAAGGCCGTTGTCACAACGATCGCGATGATCCCGCCCAGCAGGACCAGGCTATAGAGCCAGCTTAACCGTTCACGTTCTTTACGGATACTGGCTTCCGTGTTAATCCTGGAAATCGCCCCTAATAAAGGTGTCCCGAAAAAGCGGTTGGCGTCTTCCACATCAATAAACGATTTATCCAGAAATTCCAGGCCGAACACAAGCACTACTCCAAACATCATCCCGGCGCAGACCCCGGCCAGCGCCACCAGCGTTTTATTGGGTCGGATCGGTTTTAACGGCATACGGGGCGGATCCAGAACGGTATATTTTGTCCCTTCCTTGGATGATTGCAGCCGCTGGGTGATCTTGGCGGTTTCGGCGCGTTGCAGCAGTGTATTGTAAATTTGGTTATTCACGGCTACGTCACGCGCCAAAACATCGTCCAGTTTGTCCAGGAGGAATAACTTATAAGTATCTTTATCAAGACCTTTCGGGTCTGCCTTAGAAATCGCGACCGAAGAATTAGCGCCGCCGTCAATATTATCCAGCGCCCGGCGGATCTCTTCGATAATCGGCCGGGTCGTCGTGGTATCCAATGCCGCCGACTCGGAAAACTCCAGGTTTTCCCGTTCCAGTTCCAATTCTTTAGCTTTGATTTGTTCCTTTAATTCACGGACCCGGGGATGGCGTTCAGTCGAATCCACCAATAAAGCATTTAAGTTGTCTCTTAGTTCGACGATTTCAGCCGACTTAATCTTGCCGCGGTAAACTTTTAACTGCTCCTCGATAAACTTGATCGCGTCAGCCGTTTCTTCATTCTGGATCTGCACGTTGCTCTCAATAAAAATCTCGGTGATATTCTTGACGACCGCCTGGGTTTTCTCGGGAGTAGACCCGACATATGACAAATCAATAATATTACGCCCTCTCAACTTGATATCAATTTTATCCCGGATACCCAAAATCAAGTTTTCCAATTCTTGTGGCGTCTTGACTTCTTTGTCCATATTCAACCGTTTCACCAGTTCCACCAGGCTGTTCCAGCCCAGCAGGGACTCACGGATCGTAGCCAGACGCTGGTTAACCGTGGTTGAAACAGCGATGTTGTCAAACAACGGGTTATCACTTTTTCCATCCTCGACCAGCAGGATCGTGGAAGATTTGAATTTCTTAGGCAGGATAATCCCGGCACAAACCCCTAAAATCAATCCGATAAATACCGGGATAACCAAATATTCTTTTCGCCTGAAGAATACCTTCAGATAATTCATCGGTGATATTTCAGCATGTCTTGAACCGCTCATTGAACTTAACCTTTCCTGATAACATTAATAAAAATTTTATTAAAGACCGCCTGTGTATACGGTCCTTGCTGTCCCTGTGGCTGTGGAAATCGGTGCAGCCACCGGCTGAATGGTCCTCATCACTTTGGTCATGGCTGTAGGCGGAACAAACAGTGTGTCACCCGGTTTCATGACGATATTTTCCCGCAAATCACCTTTATAAAGCAGTTTCTTCAAATCCACATTTTTTTGCTCGGGCATCCCCATCGCCGACGGCGTAAATAATTTTGTTTTTTCTACCTTGGCTGTTAATAAGGGAAGTCCGGCCAGCAATAGTGCTTCCCGGATCGTAATTGTGTCTCCGCGCATAAAAATCTTCCCCGGGTTACCGACTTCGCCGATCACATAGACCACTTTACTGTTATAGCCGACAATCTTGACCGTTACTTCCGGGGATATGATAAATTCCGTTAACTTTTCAGCTAGCATCCCGGCAACTTCTTCTTTCGTTTTTCCCGTCGCCTTAATATCTCCAACAAATTCATACTGAATATTGCCTTCATTATTTATGATAAACTGCCCGCTGACTTCCGGATGTCTTAAAACGGAAACTTCGATCACATCGTTAATGCCAAGTGTATATTTACTGTTGCTCAATTCCTCAAGGGTATACATGGATTGATCCACGGAAGGAATCCCGACTTCAGCCAGGCTTTTCTGGACCTGTTCATTGATCTGTGATTCTTGGAAGGCCTGTTCTTCCGGAGTTAAAGTCTTGTCTTTTTTAGAATTCACAAAATTCTGGGCGTTGGCCGTAAAAGGCATCATGACCATAATCAAAAGAAAGGCTGCCGTAATGTTTGTCTGTTTAAACTTCATTTTAACTTAATCTCCCTGTCAAAAAATTTTAATGTCCTAAATTTCCACAATAGTTTCACGGAATTGTTTGATCCTGTCAAGGTCATTCTCATCATAAACACGCCAACCGCGCCAATCGCGTTTGGCTTTTCGAACCTTACCAACTTTTTCCCAACGCACGATTGTTTTTGGAGAAATGCCGACAATGTCCGCCACTTCTGTTATCGTCATTCGTTTGTTCACTTGTCTTCCTCCCTTTCCTTAATAATGTCAATTTTCAGTGATGCGTAATCAAAGTGCTTTATTTCTTTCCATGCAAACATTCACTGAATAACAAAGCAATTAATGTGCCAATCGGGAACAATTGTCGGTCTTTTTCCATATTCTATATAAGTGTCTGTAATGTATCAATTTAGGAAAATGATAGAATCAGGAGCAGAAACAATGAGACTTAAACTGCCTAACATGATGTTTAAAAGAATAGACATTACTGTCCCGGACATACCCGGACATATCCGGAAAACGGCATTATATCAACAACTTATGTAAATGTCTATTTTTATCATCATCTTAAAAAGCCTCAGAATAGAGAGAAAACGGCATTTAAAGCCGTTTTAATGAACTCACCTAAAAAATCTCCGGAAAAAGAAAAAATTTGCTACATATCTATATTATGGTATACTTTTTGCGTATGGCACTTAAAACAACACAAATACAGACCCAGAAACAAATCCTTGCTCCAACCATGCAGCAGTCCATTGAGGTCCTGCTTTTGCCGATTACGGAACTGAACACGGCGATTGAACATGAGCTTCAGGAAAACCCCCTGCTGGAAATTGATGAAGAACGCATGGCGCGGGAAAAGAAACAGATTGATGATATTATTTTTTACAGCCTTAAACGCCATTCCGAACGCAATTATCAGACAACCCAGGAAGCGGTTAACGCCGATGAAGACGCCGATGACGAAAAGCCGATTGCCCGGGCTGAACGGCTGGAAGATTATCTGCTTCAACAATTGCGCCTGGAGATCAGCGATCCGGTCCTGCTCCAGATTGGGGAATTGATCATTGGTAACCTGGATGAAGACGGCTATCTTAAGGCCAGTTGTGAAGAAATTGCCCAGTGGCTTTCACTGGATAATATTGAAGCGGTCAAAAAAGTATTAACAACCATTCAAAACTTTGATCCTCTGGGAATCGCCTCCCGTAACCTTCAGGAATGTTTACTGGCCCAGGTCAACTCTCATTTTAACGGTAAAAGCGACCTGGCCAAGAGAATTATCACGGAACACCTGGATGAATTGAGCCGCAGAAAATATATTGATATCGCGAAGAAATTAAAGATTTCCCTGGATGAAGTCAAAGGCATTGCCAAATCAATCGCGCATCTCGAACCGAAACCGGCACGAAAATACCAGCCGTACAACAGCAATATTTATATCAAACCGGATATCACCATCGTACAGGATGAAAACGAAGAGTTTCATGTCCATGTGAATAATGAAAATATTCCCTTCTTAAGGATCAGCTCCACTTACCAAAAAATCCTGAAACAACCGAACCGCCCCAAAGAAGAAACTGAATTTATCCGTGAAAAGATTAAGAACGCCCTGATGTTTTTAAAAAGCATTGAACAGCGGCAGCAGACCCTGCGGAATATCGCGGAATTCATCCTTAACCACCATATTGAATTCTTTAAAGACGGACAAAGCTCGCTCCGGCCTTTGATTTTAAAAGATGTGGCCGTCGCGGTGGAGCGGAATGAATCAACGGTCTGCCGGGCGATCAGTAATAAATACATGGAAACCCCGCACGGGCTGTTTCCGATGAAATATTTCTTCTCCCAGGCCGTTAATGATTCCCAGAACGGGGAATCGGTCGGAAGCCGCAGCGTTAAAGAAGAATTGAAATCTATTGTGGATGATGAAGATAAAACGCGCCCTTTATCCGACAATGAACTCCAGCTCTACTTTGAACGCAAAGGCATGAAGATTGCCCGCCGGACCATCAGCAAATACCGCCAGCAGATGAATATCATGCCATCTCACTTAAGAAAATCATAATAATTTATATTTTTATTTCTTCCTTTCGACAGTCCATAATAAACATTGACTGATTCCTGACGGCACTGATCATCTCATTCTTGACAATTTTCCGCAAAATGTTAGGATAATTTTCTTCGTACAACTTATTTACTTCACCTGAGATTTGATGTGTTTACTAAAGTAAAAAAAATACCGATTATCCTGTCAAACTACTGGAAGGCATTGACCTCATCCCTTCTTGACCTCGTCCATTATTTTGTCATTTATTTCCCCGGACAGACAGGAAAAAAAATCAGACAATCATATTACTCCCGCAAATTGAAACATTTGGGCAAGGATGTCCGTATTGATCCGGGGGTACATTTCCAGCACCCGGAATTAATCTCAATCGGTGACAACTGCTGGATTGAATATGGAGCCGTCTTATTGGCCGATAAACCCAGCCCTACCCCCCCGTTTCGCCTGCTACGTGGAAAAAACCAGGAATTTGAAGGGAAAATCTTTATCGGAAATCATGCGCACATCGCGCCTTATTCCGTTATATCCGGAATGGGCGGATTAAAAATCGGAGATAATGTTTCGATCGGCAGCAAAACAAGCATATACACCTATACACGCATCACCCGCCGCCCGCACGTTCTATACTCTGGCGGTATGGTCATTGAAGATGAAGTCGTCATAGGAACCAACGCCACCCTGATCGGAGTTTCCCATCTCGAAAAAGGAGCCATTGTGAAACCCAATACTGTGCGTTCGGATATTTTTCCAAAAAGGGATTAAGTTTTATGAAAAAAATTTCTTTAAATGAGGCTCGCGAACACCTAAAAAACACAGATTTAAGCGCCTTACCTGGTATGAACCTTGCTGTCTTACGGAATATTACACTCGAGGCTATGGAGCCTTACCTGCGGTATATGGCGTGCCTCATGGGGTATCAACTGAAGATCCGCTGGGGCGGTTTTGACATGATCATGCAGGATGCGGTGGGCGGCAATCCGGAATTACTAAACGAACAGACGGATGGTGTCCTGATTTTTTCACATCTGGACCAATTGTCTCCGGACGTATCCAAAAATTTTGCGGGACTGTCCGCCGAAAAAATCCAGAATGAACGCCTCCGACTGCAGGAGTATATGCAGTCTGTTCTGGCCGGTATACGCCGGCAGACAAACGGAATGATCCTTTGGCATGGCTTGGAAATTCCCACCGAACCGGATTTAGGGATTTATGATCACCAGATCGAGGCCGGCCAAACCTCCTTCATCGCCCGGGTGAACGATGACTTGCGTATCCTCCTGCGCCAAACACCCAACGCCTATTTTGTGGACATGAACCTTTCCCTTGCCCGTCTTGGAGTCACACGGTTTTACGACCCGCGTTACTGGCATATCGGACGCGCCCCCTATACGGACGAAGCGAACTTCGAAATCGCCCGTACGGATTTTCAATTTCTGCGGACCCTTAAAGGAAAAAATAAAAAATGCCTGGTCCTGGACTGCGATAATGTTCTGTGGGGCGGTATTATCGGTGAAGACGGGTTGTCCGGCATCAAATTATCAAGAAATTATCCCGGATCTCCTTATTATGAATTTCAGCAGGCCGTTGTGAACCTGTATCACCGCGGGGTTATCATCGCCTTGTGCAGTAAAAACAATGAAGAAGAAGTCAAAGAGGTTTTTGCCAATCATCCGGACATGGTCTTAAAGCCGGAACATATCGCCGTCTCACGCGTCAACTGGCAGGACAAGGCCAGCAATATCCGGTCCATCGCCGAAGAACTGAACATCGGCCTGGACAGCATGGTCTTTATGGACGACAGTGATTTTGAGGTTAACCTCGTCCGTCAGGCGCTGCCTGAAGTGGAAGTGATCCATCTGCCGCCGGCAAAAGCAGTCGAAAACCGCAGGGCCCTGGCCGCGTGCGGTTTTTTTGAAAACCTGGCGGTGTCCGCCGAAGACAAGATGCGCACGGAAATGTACCGGGCGGAATCCGAACGGACCCGTCTTAAAGCATCGGTCACGGATATGGAGGAATATTACCGTTCGCTCGGCATGGAACTCGAAATCCGGTTTGCGGATGACTTTTCCATCCCCCGCATCGCGCAATTAACCCAAAAAACCAATCAGTTTAATCTCACGACCGAGCGTTATTCAGAAGCGCAAATCAAATCATTTTGTGAATCAGAAGAAACGGATGTCCTGTCCATCAAGGTAAAAGACCGTTTTGGCGATTCAGGTCTGGTTGGCGTGTGTATTCTCAAGTACACCGCGGACCATACAGCCATTGTTGATTCATTTCTGCTCTCCTGCCGGGTCTTGGGCCGCGGCGTTGAAGACGCGTTCTTATTACAGGCCTTGCAGCGTGCCAAATCCCGCGGTTCCCGGATGGTGAAAGGATTATATATCCCGACGCGCAAAAACGTGCAGACCAAAGATTTTTATATCAAACAGGAATTTTTACCGCATGAGGAAAATTCCAACGCGGGCGTACAAGTATTTATTCTCGATCTTAACCGGCCGGTCCGCAAGGAACCCGCTTTTTTTACAGAAATCATATCCGACATAACCGATAACGAAGAGGTTCTCTTATGAAAGAAAAAGTATTCAGCATCATCAGCCAGATCATGGATGTCCCGGTCAGCGATATTCACGAAAGTTCATCCGCCAAAACTATTGAGAATTGGGATTCCCTTCAGCATATGAATCTTATCTTTGCGCTGGAAGAAGCCTTCGACATGAAATTTCTTGATGAAGACATTATGGGCATGGCTTGTGTTCAGGATATTCTGGATATCCTGGAAAAAAGCAGTAAGGTTTCGGCGGACAGCTAAAATTATGTGCTTTCCCGCGCGTAATCATCCTGTATCCTCTCGATATCTTCTTCCGAGAGATGATCTCCGCAGGCGACTTCGATAAAAACGAGTTTTTCCTTGCCGGTGTTGGCGATGCGGTGCACCGCTCCGAGGGGAACATCAATGATTGAACCGGGACCAACGGGGATTTCTTTTTCGTTCATGGTCACCAGTCCGTTTCCGGTCACAATGTTCCATTTTTCCGAGCGGTGATTGTGTTTTTGCAGACTTAACCGGGCCCCGGGTTTAACCTCAACGCGTTTAACCCAGACCCCGTCTTCCTCCAAAAATTTAATATAATGGCCCCAGGGCCGTTCCGAAAAATTAATTTTAATATCCATAAATTCTCCCCATCAAATCTCACTTTTCAAAATGACTATAACATAGCCAAGTATAACACAAATATTATAGATGGCTACAGCTCTTAAATTTAACTAATATTGCGAGTCTAGCCCTTCTTAATCTGCTGCAGTTCTCGAATCAATTGATAAACAGCTTCAACAATCATCGCTTTACCGAAGGGTGTATAGTGCGAATCATTCATGTAATATAGCCGTTGGGAATCATCACGCTGCCGATAGTCTTTGTACATGGAATACACATTGATAAAGGGAACATGTTCCCGGGACATAATCCCGGCGACCTCGGACAGATAATTATCGTATCGGTATTCTTTATCCGCATATTCGGAATAAATCGTAAATTTATTCGGGATCACCACATAAATCAATTCAATGTTGTATTCTTCATGGAGTGTTTTTCTCAGGTAAGCCAGATTCTCCGCCAGCATAACAAAATCTGCCGGCTCTTTTTTTCTGTAATTGAATTCTACGCCGGGTTTATAAAACAGCATTTTGGGCTTAACGGAATAATTCGCAATTCTCGCGTCAATTTCTCCCAATAAATGAAATTTTACATTGGCCACCCATTTGACAACGGGATAAATCACCCGGTTATCCTTAAAAAAATAATCCAAATCATCATTGTCGAATACTTTTTCAGTCCACCGCCCGGAATAATCCGCGCTTATTTGATCGGATACCAATTTTTTTGCGCCGTCCAGACTGTACCTTTCGACGCTTTGATAGATCAGGATTTTCCTGGAACCTTTTTTATAATTTTTGGATTTTAAGAATAACAGCGGGTTGGTATCATTCTGAAAATATTCATCACTGTCTAAATAATAGACTTTTAAACCGCTTTTTTTCGCCAGTTCCTGTGCGAACGACTCCGACCCGAGATTAGACCTGAAGAATGAATCCCCAAACGCGATCACATCAAAGTCGTCCAAATTACTGCTTTGTTTACCGATCGGTCTTTTATCAATTCTCTCCCGATAGAGATCCACCAGGCACATTTTATACAAATCGCCGTACGTAAATTCATCTGTTTCATTTAAATGAATAAACTGCCGGCCAATGTCCTTAAATTTGCCGCAAACCACGACAAAAAGACAGAAAAAAAATATAACAAACCAAATACAATAAAAAACCTTTTTCATCAACTCCCCTAAAATTGAAAATAAATAAACTGTTTCGCCGAGAATTCACCAAACAATAAAATACACAGGATCAACGTTGTATAGACCGACAGGCGCAGATAATAGGGTTTGTTTTTTAACATGGCCCGGATACCGCTATGCCGCTGGATACTGTGTATATATTCCATGAAAAATATTGCCCCGCATGAAACGATAAGATTTTTATATCCAAATCCAAAACCGTTAATTATAAAAACAAACATTTTTTCATCCATCAGTCCCTGAAAAATATGCGTCGCAATATACCAGGCATCCGATAAACTATTGGCCCTGAAAAAAATCCAGGTAAAATTGATCAGAGAAAACGTAATGAATACCTTCACGTATTTATGAATCAACGGATACCGCGTAAGTCCGATCGACGCATTCCACTTTTCTCTCAACCGTGACGTCCATAACGAAAAGACCAGATAAAACCCGTTCAACGCCCCCCAAATGATAAAAGTCCAGCTGGCCCCGTGCCACAAACCGCTTACAACAAATACGAACATTAAATTTAAATACAACCGTTGTTTACTGACCTTGCTCCCGCCCAGAGGGATATAAACATAATCTCTGAACCAGGTCGATAATGATATGTGCCATCGTTTCCAAAACTCCTGAACACTTTTTGAATAGTACGGCCGGTTGAAATTATCCATTAAATTAAACCCCAGCACCTTCGCGCTTCCGATGGCAATGTCGGAATAACCGGAGAAATCACAATAAATCTGAAACGCAAAAAATACTGTCGCCAGTATGAGCGGCCATCCGGTGTAGTCATGCGGATTATTATAAACCTGGTTAACAAAGACAGCCACCCGGTCCGCAATGACCGCTTTCTTAAATAGCCCCCAGAGCATCAGTTTCACTCCATCGGTAACCCGCTCATAGTCAAACTTCTTGAAAGAATTGAATTGCGGAAGTAAATGCTGGGAACGCTCAATCGGACCCGCCACCAGCTGGGGAAAAAACGAAACAAAGGCCGCATACCGGCCAAAATGTTTTTGCGGTTTTTGCTGTCCGCGGTAAACATCAATCGTGTAACTCAAACTCTGGAATGTGTAAAATGAAATCCCTACCGGAAGCAGGACATTCAGATGAGGGATCAGGTACGGCATGTTCAGCTTGGCCAATAATAAACTGACGGATTCCGAAAAAAAATTGAAATACTTGAATGAAAAGAGCAGACCTAAATTGGAACACAGGCTGATCATTAAATATTTGAACTTGTGCCGTTCTTCAGAGCACCCTCCCATTTTCAGGGCCGTAAAGTAATCGATTGTTATCGGGATCAGCATTAAAACGATAAACTTCGGGATCCAGCACATATAAAAATAAAAACTGGTTATCAATAAATAAAACCATTTTATGCGGTCCGGTACAACAAAATAAATGGTGGAAACCAGGACAAAAAAGATTAAATATTCAATCGAATTAAAAAGCATATGGGTAACATCTCACTAAGGACAACTTAAACTTATTTATAAACCGATTACTATAAATTCATAAAGTATATACCAGTGAATTTTATCACGCAAGTTGCGCATAAATAAGAGAAAAGACACATATTCAATTTTGAGTATTAGGACTGAATCGTAAGCAGTTATAACACAAAGGATGGAAAATGCCGCACGGTTCTGCGGTCCGGGGATTATCAATCATTATTATGTTTGTTACTATTCTTGTTAAGCAAACCTTTTTTTATGTTTGATTCTCTCTTAACTTTGGGCTTATTGTCCTTTAAAATATAAGACGATTTTTTTTTGGCTTTGGCTTGGGGTTTCTTTTTATATCCTTTTGTTTCTTCGTAGGGTTTGATGGCTCTTTTCCTTCGACTTTCAAGTGATTCTTCAGCGTTTTTTTTGGTTGGGACCGCCGGCTTTTTCACATCCTCATAAAACTCTTCATCATCCTCGTACTCTTCTTCGTCTTCAGAGTCCTGCGATAACTGGCTTTCCTTAAACGCCTTTTCTTCCAATTTCAGCCGATTATTGTTATCACGGTAAGTCTTCAGTAAATCCTTTTTCCTCGATTTAAATTCCTGGATGAGATTTTGTTTGTCCAGCATTCCCTGAACATCGGACATCTCCGGATTCATCGCGTTGATTCTGCCGGTATACTCTTTTTCCAATTGATCCTTTTCCTGATTATACGTGGTGAACAACTGTCCCATCTCGGCCTTGTAATCTCTCCACACCGGCACGGCTGCTTCATCTTCCATAAATTCCTCAGAAACATCTGCGACCTGTTCCTGGGCATGGACCTGAACGGTAACCGCCACAATCGTCAATATTAAGAAGAACCATTTCATCCGTGTTTCCTTTCCTGATTAAGTTCACCAGGGAATTGACCATTTACCTTGAAACCTGTTCTTTAGCAATAAGTTCCGAAAGTTATGCAATACAAGTATACGTCTTTAAAACAATCCTGTCAAAACACAAAATGATTTGGAAAAAGCCTGGCGGCAGGTCTAGTTCTATCAGTTTTTCATTGTACTTTCAACTGTCCGAAGATTGGGGGAAGGCTAGAGCCAGTAAAATTAATTACTAGCTCAAAAAAATATTAAAATGATTTTTCTGACATTTTTTTTAAAATATTCAATATCTAATCTGTAGGCATAGAATTAATTTGCCGCCACTATATTTTTTCCCAACTATTAACTTCTGCCAAGATAGATCGACTTAAAAGCTCTGCTTTTTCACATTTTTTATTAAAATATTTTTCCCAAATATTATTAATTTCGTCCTCTAAATTACTTTGATTTAATTTATCCATATTTTTAACAATGAATGCAAACACTTTCTTACATTCAACTTGATACTCAGTAATTGGTGGACTGTCGACTTGACCTGGCGTTAAATTTTCTGGGTCAATTCGATTAAAGACCGCCAATAATTTGTTTACCCTTTCATCATTCATTATTTATACCTAGCCTTTCCCCATGTAGTAACTATCTCACCAGCTTTATTCAATACAACACCACCCTTTTTTCCAACATATTTAATTGTATCATTTGCTTGTGGAATTATTTTTTTTGGATTTTTAACTGTATCAAGAATAACATCAATGGCAACACCCCTTCCTTCTCGTCCTAATGCCTGCTCTAAACCATGTTCCGTATAGCCTGTTATTTTACCTGCAATAGCTTTTTTAGCACCTTGTTTAACAGTTTGTTTTCCGAGCACTTTGTAAATACCAGCACCACCAGCAGCTATTTCAAGACCAGTAGCAGTATATCCTCCAGCTGTATAAGTATCAGAACAGTGGTCAACAACATTATTGTATCCACCCCACTCTCGAATTTTATCTGTAATGCCAAACGTTATACTATCACCAAATCCAGCTGAAAAATTAGAGGCGTCACGGAGAAAATCGTATCGAGAATAAAGCCCGTACGGGTCAATAAAATTGATAGGATCATTTCCCGTATAAGCATAAAGATTCATGTGGTCAAAAGTACCCAACGGGTCCCTCTGCAAAAACCTACCAATCGTCGGGTCATACTGCCTTGCGCGGTAGTGGTATATGCTTGATTCTGTATCCCAGCGACGGCCGGTAAACAGATACGGGTTCCCTACCGATGAGGTGACCGTCGGGTTGCCAAAGGCATCATAATTATACGATTCCTGCAACGTGCCGGAGGCATTGGTCAACTCCGTTACAGACCCCAGTCCGTCATAATGATAATAATACGTGCTGCCGCCGCGCTCCATGCTCAGCACTTCATCGATATTCGGCCCATGCACATATTCCGCTTGAAACGTGCCCGTACCGGAGATTTCATTTAAAACCGAATCGCCGTCATACACAAAATACGTTGTTGCACTGTTGACCACCTTGGATACCCGCCGGTTAAACGCGTCAAGGGCGCAAGCGAAGCTTGCGACCGACAGGCAACGCTTCAACACAAAAAAATGAACGCTACCTGACACCGTTACGCACACGGTTCAGGTGCGTAACGGACAGAGAAGCGTTGCCGCAGATTCCTCCGTGAAAAAGTATCAAAGATCAGTGAAACTTAACATAAATTATCCGGGAACCGGAGGTTCACGGGAAGTCCGAAGGACTTCAACTCCGAAGAAGATTCTGGCATATTCACTAGCGGTCTTCAAGGAGTTAATGATAGAACTAAATCTGTTTCTAAAAAAGAAACAGACTGGATGATCAATACCCGCTTTTTTCTATTTTTAGAAACAGATGTGAGATGCAAATGACGCCCGCCTTAAACTGTAGTTATTTTGTAACATTGGGATTAGGGGGTGGATTTTCTTCTCATCTGTGATCTTTTTCTCGCTCATTTTCAAGCCTCCTTACGGCTTGTTCTATCACATTCGCATCATACTTTCAACTGACCGAAGACTGGGGGAAGGCTATATTCACGTTTATGTGTTTGTGAGAAACTATTTTTTATCTTTCACTTATACTTAATCAACAGAGCCACAAGAACTAACAAATTAATGCCCTTCCAACAAAGAAGCCATCGAGGCTTCCACCATGCACCCGAATTAATTTCAATAAAATCAGAGATGCCAAACAGGACTAGAAAAAGAGCAAAGATATAATCTACTTTTTTATCTGATTGTTTTTTATATACTTTAAATTTAAGAAATATCCCAGCGAGAAATATCCAGAGAACACCTTCAAATAAATTGAAATATTCACTAATCGACATTTAATAATTATTAATACTCTCCCCTTCAACAACTACATCATACTTATCTCCAAATTTAACAATTAATTTTTGGAAACACACATAAGATAAAAATAAAATTAAGAAAGATAAGAGTGCCATAATAGCATTAAAACTAGAATAATACTTATAAAACCATTTTCTAAACGCAAAGAAAAACCCAAAACCTAATAAAAAGCTTAAAATGAAAGTTATTGTCTCAGAAAAGTATGGAAAATTCGTATAAACATATACAGTTAAAACAATTATCAAAGAAATTGCTTGTGTGAGGATAAAAGAAAGAACCTTACTAAATGTAACCCTGGAGTATTGGCTATTCATCCGTTATATCTTGAAAAAATAGTAAAAAATAGTGTCGTTTCTCAGAAGTCTTGATTATACAATTATTTATACTAAATTCAAATCACGATTTCGAGGACTCCCTCTTTTTCGTTTTTTGGGTAATAACTCCATGATCTGGTCTTGAAGCCGTTTCGATATGTCATCACTTAATTGAATTATTTATAAATACCCAGATTTAAGTACTTTGCGAGAAACGACACTATTATTTTCAAGGCTTGCTCAAATTGTATAGTTAAATTTACTTTTCTACAATTGATAACACTGGGCGATGATCTCCGCCGACGAATGGGCCGACTTCAGAAGAAATGACCCGAAAGTCATTATCAGTTAATATATGGTCTATCCTGATCCCATGAACTTTTGAGTAGATAGAATACCCGAACCCTTTTCCAGCTTTGGAAAATGAGTTTTGAAATTTAGACCAATATTTCTGATAAATCGGATTTATTTCGGTCATATTGAAATCCCCCGCGATAATTACATTTTCGAAAAATTCTATAGATTCGAGGGCTTTCTTTGATTGTTCATACTGTTTGGCCGTAGTGTCTTGAGTCGTCCAGCGGCCTTTAATCCCTTTGTTATTAAGTGCGTTTAGACTTTTGCTCAGCGACTCGAGACTGATGTTATAGGCAGTAAATTGATAATCCGGCCCCTGAATTTTTACACCCATCATATAGTGCGCATAATCATCAATGTCTTTTATGGCAAAACGGGTGGCCACACCCAAATCGCCTGCGGTCTCAAATTCCCATTTCAGATCGACAAATTCTTTCCCCAAAAGCACTCGCGGTTCTCCATACAACTCCTGCATCAGAATCATGTCGGGATTTTTTTGTTTAATATACCGCATCAAAGCCGAAATATTTCTCACCCCCCCCATATTTATGGTCATAACATTTAATCTCCCCTTTCCATCGGGATTCGGACCTAACAAGGCCCATGAGTAATGAAATCCCATAATTTTTACAACAAAGAATATCATTAGTCCAAGATGTAAAATCAGGAACCGTTTATGCCCGGATTTTAGGGCGAAACAAATAATTAAGAATTGAAAAAGATTAAAAATCCACAACGGTGATATGAAAATAAGATTAGCAATCCACCATAGGGATTGCGGCCAGAATTTGGCAAATGCCAGGACCAAGACAAAAAGCCCATAAGAAATCGAAAAGAAATAAAGAATGAAATCACAAAATTTCTTCTTTGTAGCCTCTCTTCGCTTCCGCGGCTTCTTCCGTTGATTTATATGTTTAACAGACAATTCCTCTTCTATTCCTTCCATTTCTTTCATAAGTAACGACATCCTCACTATCGGGATAGCGTAGTGAACGAATCGGGATCGAGTATATCATAAAAGGAATGACACATGTATATGCCAGGAGTGTTTATTCTATTGACTCTTCTAACAGAATTTATTTTTTGTATCCCCCCGATTTTAATGTATATTTAGTATATTTCATTTAATCCGTAAACTCATTTATTTAATATGTTATTTAACTCACTACATTATCTGGTTTTCTTTCCGGTCGTCGTTTTTATTTACTTTCTGATCCCCCATCGTCTACGGTGGATTTTCCTGCTTTTGGCAAGCTGTTATTTCTATATGTGCTGGAAACCCGAGTACCTCATTTTAATCCTGGCTTCCACCACAGTTAATTATATAGCTGGAATCCGGATGGGAAAACTCCAAGATCCATCAAGAAACAAAAAATATTTATTTATTAGTCTTTTTTGCAGCTTAGGGATTTTATTTGCTTTTAAATATTTTAATTTCTTCAGTGATTCCCTGCGAACGGGGCTAAACTATTTTAATATCTTCATTGATCTGCCTTATTTCAATGTGCTATTACCGGTCGGCATCTCTTTTTATACTTTCCAAACCCTGAGTTATTCAATTGATGTTTACCGAGGAAAACAAAAACCAGAACACCACTTTGGAAAATTCCTGCTCTTTGTGATTTATTTTCCTCAACTCGTGGCTGGACCGATTGAACGTTCAACAAATCTGCTGCCTCAATTTCACCAGAAATTCGAATTTGATTACGAAAGAATCAAGAGCGGTTTATTACTTATGGGATGGGGACTTTTTAAAAAGATAGTGATCGCGGATCGCGCCGCCGTTCTGGTCAATCAAATCTACAACAATCCCCATGATTTCAAGGGACTGCCGTTAATCTTGGCTACATATCTTTTCGCGTTTCAGATCTATTGTGATTTTTCAGGTTATTCTGATATCGCCATCGGCAGCGCACGGGTTATGGGAATCCGATTAATGAAAAACTTCGACTTGCCTTATTTTTCGCAGTCCATTGCAGAATTCTGGCGCCGTTGGCACATATCCTTGTCCACATGGTTCCGAGACTATATGTACATTCCTTTGGGAGGAAATCGTTTAGGAAAAATCCGGTGGTATTGTAATTTGCTGATCATCTTTCTAGTCAGCGGGCTTTGGCATGGCGCCCGCTGGACTTTTATCATTTGGGGAGCCCTCCATGGGCTTTATCTGGTATTCTCGTTAGTTTTACAACCGTACAGGCAGCGTCTCACAAAAATGTTCAGTCTCAACAAACATCCGCTCATTCATAAATGGATATAAAAAATAGTGTCGTTTCTCAGAAGTCTTGATTATACAATTATTTATACTAAATTCAAATCACGATTTCGAGGACTCCCTCTTTTTCGTTTTTTGGGTAATAACTCCATGATCTGGTCTTGAAGCCGTTTCGATATGTCATCACTTAATTGAATTATTTATAAATACCCAGATTTAAGTACTTTGCGAGAAACGACACTATTATTTTCTTATTCCTTCTCATCAAAAACCACCTCAAACCAAAGCTCTTTATTCTCGCTCTTATTTTTAAGAAATGTTCTTACTTCATCATAATCTGTGTTGTCCTCAAATTTAAACTCCTTTGAATCATCCATTGAAGGTTGTGTTTTATCACTTTTTAAATAAAACGCATCTATACCTAGTATTCCAATTCCTTCTTGCTCAGCACGATTGACAATCTTGATAGCCTTATCCAATGGCAAGAATAAAATACCCCCTCTTATCGTTCCCACCTCCTTAAATTCTAACTCTACCTTGTTAAAATTTTTCATAACTTTTATCTCCCAATGCTACTATCTGGAACCCAAAATGGGTCAGTTTTGTCACTAATTTGTATTATGTCACCAGTAACATCATCTTTCACAACATATGAGCCATCTTTACTAAAAAATGCAGTTGCTTTATTGCCGGTAGCTTTATTTATAGCAGTCTTTCTTTGAGTAGGATTTAATATCGTAGAGTGAATTGATTCTTTTGTCCAGCCCCTTTCACTTATTTGTTTTGTAATTTTCTTACTAAATTGACTAGAGGCTCTTTCAGCGGCTTCTTGTGCTGCTCTTCGTGCCGCTAAAGTAGTCCCATCTCCAAAAGATAAAGCCCCAGCAGTCCATGCTGCTCCAACAGCAGCCTTTTCTGCACCGCTTGCACACGGATCACTAAAGGTTGAAATTAATCCATAAGTATCATATGCAAATAAAGCACCTTCAATAATTGGTATCCACCATGCTTCACCTGTTGGGTCTGTAAAATTAGTTGGGTTGTTATGAACATAAGTATAAAGATTCATTCCATCAATGTAGTCCAACGGATCCCTCTGCAAAAACCTGCCGATACTAGGGTCATACTGCCTCGCGCGGTAATGGTATATGCTCGATTCTGTATCCCACCGGCGAAAAAATAGTGTCGTTTTGGACTTGCGGAGTTCTGATGCTATTTATACGATTAGTACGTTATTTTTTTTGTTAAATCGTCTTTTAATTTTTCAATGGGTACTTGGTGAATAAATAACTGCGCCCAGATCTCTGTCTGCATGAGTTTGAGTTTGACATTCTGGCTGGCGTGAGTGTAGAAATCCGAAAACTCTTTTTTCGACAAGTCAAATAGACTGCAGACAAAGGCCTTCTCAAAGAATTCCAGCGGGATTTTCATGCGGGACTGGGCATTGGTCGGAAATCCTATTTTCCGGCGATAAGCGAGGCCTTTGGGTAAATAACGGGCGGCCACGGACCTGAGAATCCATTTATCCACCAGGAACTCATGCGTATCATGCCGGTAAGACGGCGAAAACCTGACCTTGTATTGATACGGCAGGTTGACGGCAAATTTGACCACCCCGAGATCCAGAAACGGAAACCGGGACTCAATGCTGGAGGACATCCCCAGGCAATCGTTACGATGCAGCAATGTGCGCAGGTGATAATGAAGCTGATTTAATGTAATCATATCTTTTTTGTCAAATTCCCGAGTATTGTTTTCCGACAACATATTCTGAATATTAATGTCTCCCAAACGGACTTCCAGAAAATTGAGGATATTGTCGGAATCATCATTTTTCTTCTCGGCCAGGATCTTCCCCCTCAGCCGGTCGGCCAGTTGTTTGATCGAATACAGCAGGGACTGCCGGAAAATCCCTTTGAAATTTTCTTTGGTGTTGGGAATCAGCCAGGGATACCCGATAAAACATTCATCGGACCCTTCCCCTGATAAAACCGCCTTGATCCGGTTTTGCCGGACCAGCTGGGACACTTTATAAAACGGGATTGAATTCGGATGATAAACATAGGGATGACTGTAATGGTGAATGATTTCAGGGATCAGTGTAATAAAATCCTGATCGGATGTATCGATAAATTTCAGATCCAGTTTCAGATGCGCGGCCAGCATCTTCGCCGCGTCCAGTTCACTGTATTTTCCCAAAACATTGGCGTGAAAGATGGCCAGGTCACCATGGAGCCGGCTGGCCATGGCCATGACGACCGAAGAATCAACCCCTCCGCTGCAGAACGCCCCGACAGGAACGTCCGCCACCAGTTGTTTTTTGACGGACGAAAACAAAAGTTCATCGGCCTTGTCAATAATCTGCCCGGGACTCAGGGTACTCAGGGACTGTGTGTACTCTTTGTCATACAGGTCCGTGATCGTGACCGCTGTTTTAAAACTGGCCCGCCTTCCTTTTTGAACGGTGATGATCTCTCCGGGCTCGGAAATGCGGACATGCTGTAAGAAAGTCGGTCCTTTGGTCGGGCCGCCGAACCCCTGTATAAAGAAAATGATCGACGGTATATTTGCTTCAGGTTTGATCCACGGCACCAGGGCCGATAATTCGGAAGCGAAGATAAACCGGTCATCCTGGTCGTAATAAAATAACGGTTTGATCCCGAACCGGTCACGGACAAGGGTCAGGGTTTCAGCCGCGAAATCGTACAGGGCCAACGAGAACATTCCGTCAAAGCGTTTTACGGCCTCTTTGTAACCGTAATGCAGCATCGCCTCAAGCACGACTTCCGTGTCACTGGTCGTACGAAACGTAATCCCCTTTTTTTCCAACTCTTCACGAATTTCCACAAAATTGTAAATCTCGCCGTTATACACCAGGCAATGGGATCTGGTACGGCTGAAAAAAGGCTGGTTACTTCGTTCCGACAGGTCAAGCAGCGATAACCGCGTATGAACAAACCCGACGCCTTTGTCCGTAAATACAGTCTGGTTATCGGGGCCGCGATGGCTTAATTTTTTAGCCGAGACATTTAACAAACCGGTATCCGGAGGCTGATCCGAATGGTGATGCAATAACCCAAAAATTCCGCACATAACAACAACTTTCCTTACAAGTCAAATTTAGACCTAAGTATGCCACAAATATATCAGGGATACAACAAGATAAGTCAAACAGAAATATCTGATTTTTCAAAATGGTTTTACGTATAACCACATTTCCCATCTTTTTATGATAAAACACCAAAAAATAAACTCAGTTATCCACAGATTATGAATTAATTAATAAACGAATATATAATTAGATGTTGAAAAACTTTGACAAAATCGGGTATTTTTTAAACATTTTAAAATGGAAGAAATATATAAATTACCATAACATATTGTAATTAAACAATTTAAATTATATTTTGTTGTTGGCATAAAAATTGCTTATTTAAAAGTATACTAAATATTGGAGGTTTGACCTATGCGAAAAAACTTAGTGATTATTCTATTAACCGTTATCCTGACCGGTGTGGCTGTGAATAAAGCCTTTGCAGCCATCTATACATTCACACCATCACCGGCTGATTTGTATGACCTGGATCATTATAAATATTATACTTGGGGCGTTAACTGGCTTCTTCCGGCCAACCAGCAGATCGTCAGCGCAACCCTTTCCATCAAAAATATCAATAACTGGACCGTAGAACAAGATATCCTCTACATCCATTTATTGGATTCCGCAACATTGGGAGTCACCACATTTGAAGACAATCAGGGCGGCGGTGATAATTTCGCCAGCTGGCCAGGTGACGATATCCTGCTTGATACCTTTACCGATCTGAACGATTATCCCGGCCCGGCTGAAAATTATGTGTATAACTTTACGGCTGATCAGCTGGCTACCTTAAAGAATTATTCATTAAACGACGGTCGGATCGGTTTCGGATTTGATCCTGACTGCCATTACTGGAATGACGGTGTGAAATTCAAAATCGTCACACGCGAAGCCGTGGTTCCTGAACCGGCCACTTCATTATTATTCGTTTCCGGCATGATGGGTGCTTTAGGTTTACGCCGACGAAAATTAGCATAAGTTTTTTCTACTCCAATTCAATAAAAAACCCTTACTCTTATGAGTAAGGGTTTTTTATTTTATCCCGGTTTGCGTAACAAAAATATTTATTCTTGATTACTCTCGTACCTGGAGATGCTGTTTAAAGATTTTAGAAGAATCGGTCCAGTCCCTTCCTGCCAGTCCCGGATCATCTGTCAATTTAGAATTCTTGTCATATCCGGTCAAGGCCTTCCATTGGGCAAACGTCTTTTTCCCGCTATCCGTCATGAACGAATCATTTCCCGGAAACGAATAAATATTATGATCGACAGAAATACCCGGATAATCTTTTCCGTAAATTAAAATGATTTGGTGATGTCCGTCCATATTGTTTGCCCCTATAATCCGGTTATTCCGTACGACTGTATTAAAATCTATCCCTTTTCTGGCCCGGAGTTGTAGCCCTGCACTTTCTGTATACAATAAAGGCGGGCTATCCTGAGATGTCATGGCAACGATTATATTATTCTCAATCACAGAATTCTGAAATCCGGCCGTGGGCACCTCAAAATAACCGGAAATTCCATTCCAGCATCCGATGATATTGTTACTTTTGATCCTGAACCCCTTAGGAGCATGCCCTCCTCCGCTTCTTTCCGAAGCGATAGTAATTCCGTTCGGATGCATCTTGACATAATTCCGTTGAAAGCCATTATACGACGCATCCAGATAAAACCGTTCCAGCGCATCTTCTGGTCTGTACCCCGTATAAATGACATCATTATGAGAAATTTCATACCCTGACTCAATCACCGGACCGTCCCCAGCGTAAATATTCATACTGTAATTATCAACGACAATATTATCTTTTATGACGCTGGCGGAATTCAGCCCTTCCCCGCCGCCGTTCAGAATTATATTTCCTTCAATTAAAGCCACCGTTTCGGGAGAACCTCCTCCCCCGATATTATTCGGCCACCCTCCGTTTCCGCCCCAGGTGTTCCCCCTGGGCCAATTCATCATGACGTTCGCGTAAAAGAAATTTTTAATCCATTTTATGGATTTAATATTGTTTCCAAAAGCTGATGTCGCATGTTTTCCGGTAAACAAAAATCTGCATTTTTCAAAAATTGTATGTTGCCCTCCAAATCCCACCGTCATAATTCCAATGGAAGGAGCTCCAACAATAGTTAATCCATAAAAATAATTCCGATTTGATTCCAAATAAATCGGAACATAGGCATTGTCCCAATCCCCACTGTTAGCGATTAAGTTTCTGGTGCGGGGTTCTCCTTTAGTGGAAACAATATAAAATGAATCTGCGACATTGGCGAATTTCCCGTCACGGTCAAGCTGATAAACCGCATATGAATCTCCGGGGTTAAAAAGATTATTTTTACCGCCGGACAATCCGTTCTTAATATTCAACGTGTCATTCTTGTTTTTTGTTGTGGTGACTGAACTAACCACACCCCAGGACCCGTCTGTAATATTCCAGATGTAAGCTCCGATAAAATCCGTCAGGCCGGACCCGGCTTCTTTTTTATATTGTTTAAAATCTTTGGTGCTATCGACCAGAGACGTGGCTCTGTTTTTAGTGCCCCCGTTGTCGCTCCCTTTATATCCGATCGCCTGCCGGCAGGACCGGTGGTCCCAGTCCATCACCGCCCAATAGACACTGCTGACGGGAAACCCCGGCCATTTCTTGTTAACCGCAGCCTTCCACACCTGATTGTTGAACTGCGTAAATTCATCAAGCCCCGGAGTCTGGCTGACATCAATCACAACCTCGCCGTCTCCATAAGGCCCCCAGGAATTATAATGTAATTCATCGAGTGGGCCGGTTAAATTTCCGATCCCAAACCCCTCCCTATAATATCCGGATTTTATCAATATCCGTTCACCCGTCTTATGCGCATCATAACGCCCCGACGCTCGTGAAATTGTTTTAAACGGTCCGTTATTCCCATGGGTGTGTCGCGGAAACAGGCCGTTCCACTCGTCATTCCCGTTCGTTCCATCGATGAAATAAGTTTCTTCCCTGTTTGTATTCGGCGGAAGGGAAAGCGTGTCAATCTCAGCCGGGTTATAATGCCGTTCATCCATAAACGACTGAATCTGGTCCGGAATGGGGATCTTGATAATTTCCGCATCACCGGATTTAACAACGATCATAAAAAATATGAAACTGGTTAAGATTAACCGTAAATGCATGGATTGGTTCTCCGTTCCTGTTTGACTGTTCAGATATCTATTATACAGATAACTTGCAATTCCGAAAGTTATTCCAGTATGCTCCGGTAATCCCGGTATTCCTGCGAGGTGCCGTTGATGATGCGGGGTGTCAGAAAAATCACGATCTCGGTGGTGCGGTTGGTGTGGTCTTTATTTCTGAACGCAGATCCGACAACAGGGATGTCTCCCAGCACCGGGACCTGCTGGACGGTGTCGATGCGGTCTTCCCGGATCAGCCCGCCGATCACGATCGTCTCTCCGTCCCTGATCATGACCGTCGTCTCCGCTTCCGATGTTTCCACGACCGGGATCGAGTTATTATTGGATGTCGTCACGGTCCGGGTCACCGAACTGACCTCGGGCCGGATGGCCATGGTGATGTACCCGTCGTCATGGATGGTCGGCGTGGCATAGAGTTTCACCCCCACATCGATAAAGGTGACATTTTCCGCGGTGATGGCCGGGCCTGAAGACGGGGTGGTGGTCGTCGCCGTGACATACGGCTCGGATGATCCGACCAGGATCTTGGCTTCCTTGTTATTCAGGGTCGTAATATGCGGATTGGACAGGATCTTGGTATTCCCCACACTCTCCAGGGCATTGACAACCGCGGAATAATTGTCTTTTTCAATCGTCCCGACGCTCAGCCGGCCGAGGTTGCCGGTGGGCATCGCTTCAAAATCACTCTCCACCTTCATATCATGGAATTCCTTGATCACCGCCTGCCAGTTGACCCCCAGTTTGGTATCGTCACTTAAAGTGACCTGGATAATTTTCGCCTCAATCGAGACCTCGGACTGGCGCTGGTCAAAGGTCCGCACAACAGACTTGATCCGGTCGATGACATCGGCGTTGTCCATGATCACCATGCTGTTGGATGGCTCATCATATTTTACCGAACCGATCGACGGGGTCGTCAGATCCTTTATTTTTTCCGCGATGTCCTTGACCGGAATATATTTCAGCCGGATCTCTTTTGTAATCAAAGGCCGGTCGATCATCGCGATGGCTTTTTTCATTTCTTCAATCCGGGCCGGTTCATCTTTGATCATCAGGCTCTTGGAATATAAATCAACGTAAACGATCCCCATCGGCCCTTTCATTTTTTCAATAATTTCCACCGCCCGCCCCGGGTTAATATGCGCCATTTGCATATATTCGGTCACGACCGGCTTCCCGTACGGATAACCGAATTCCTGCTCATATTCTTTGGCCGTCATGACATGGATGACCTTCCCGTCAATGACATACGCCAGGTTCTGCGACCGGGCGATAATCTCCATCGCTTCCAGCACCTCGACATCTTTCAGGTAAATCGTCACCCGGGACTTGACGCTCTGGCTGGGCACAAAATTATACTGGCTTTTCTGGGAAAGGTATTTCAGGACATCGGTCATTTCCATGTTCTTGAAATCAAGCAGGCTGATGACGCCGTTCGTTTCAGTCGCCTGGGCCGGCGCAACCGGTCCGGTCTGCGCGTTGGCTGACCCGGAGGAAAGGCCCAGGACCAAACAGAGGAAAAAACACATAAGGTGTCGCAACAAGCTGTTCATCGGGTTTACGGTTCTATTTCGATCTGGTTATTGTCGAGTTCAAAGATTAATTTTTTCTCACTGATGTCGATCAATTTCGCCCCGGCGATGGAATTCCCCTTCGTCAGCAGGACGGTTTCTTTCTTGTCCAGGTCTTCAATCAGGACTTCATAATCCTTGTCAAAAGTAATCCCCACCACCCGGATGGAACTTTTGAATTTATGAACGTCTTTGGTCGATACCCTGGTTTCTTTTTTTTCGTCTGAACGGTACCGCGTAAAAATATTGCGCCGGTTGAGAAAATTTAGGTCAAATGCCGGACGGACCACCACCGTTTGATCAATCTCCGGGCGGTTTGGCTCAAACCGGACACGGTTAATTGAATCCAGCTTTTTCATATTGGACTGAAAATCCGTCCGGTACAAATGCCGTCCGTAAATGATGACCGCCAGCCCACCCAGGGCAATAAGGACCCAGAGAACGCGGTTGACCTTCCTGAATGCCCTCGTTTGTTCGGCATATTGGCGGATATCCGCCTGGCGGCCGTTCATGGCCGGCCATTCCTCCCGGGAAGGGGATTTTCGAAAAAATTTGGTCAGCTGTAGACTCATCGGTCAACATCCGGCTTTTTTAATATAGTACTAATCATTATTATAATTAATATTAATGGCCTTTATTATTCAATAATAATGCCCATTAGTCAATATCGCATAACCGGACACACCAGGACACACTTATGGGGGATGTTCAAGGAATAGGCCAAAATACCACGCGCGTGGTGTTTTGGCAGAGAACATTTTTAGATGAAAGAAACAAGTAACAAAAACCAAAAAAACAACAATCTTCAAAATCCAAACATAAATATTCTTTCTTTTAGTTTGAAATTTGTTGTTGGTAATTTTTTTGTATCTTGTTACTTGTATCTTGGAAATTCAAATCAATAGGTTAGGACGTGTACAATTCCTGATATTTGGCCGCCATGCGTTCGATGCTGAAATCATTGAGGACATGTTTTTGGGAGTGCTCGCCCATTTCCCGGGAGAGTGTCTTGATGGCGTTGAGGCGCATGATCGCCGAGTCAATGCGTTCGGGGAATCCGCACGGCACAAGGTATCCGGTCTTGCGTTCATCAATGACTTCCGCGTTGGCCCCGATCTTGGTGGCGATGACCGGCGTGCCGGCGGCCATGGATTCAAGCAGGTTGAACGGATAGGCCTCTTTATGCGCGCTGTGCACCAGCACGTCAAACATCTGCAGATATTCCGCCCGGGACAGGATCCCCGGGATAAATTTGATACGGTCAAGGAGCTGGTAATTTTCCCCGAGCTTGCTGAGGTCCCCCAAGAGCGGGCCTTCGCCGGCAAAGACCAGTTCGGCATTCAGTCCCTTGGCCCTTAATTTCCTGAACGCCTTGATCAGCGTTGCCTGGTCCTCTTCCTTGACCAAAGGGCCGATATTTCCGATGATAAAGCTGTCTTCCTGAAGGCCGAGCTTGCGGCGGTTTTCCAGGGAGGATTCCTTACCGAAATCCTTCATATACAATTGCTCGTCAATACCGTCATAAATAATCTTGACCTTGGGGTCATTCAGAACCTTTTCACTCAGCAATTTCTTCTGGATGTATTCGCAGGCCGTGACGATGTGATTGTTAAACCGGCGGGCCAGGGCGGGAATCGGGCGGTGGCTCATCCAGTGACAGGAATAAATCGATTTCGCGTTGCTCAACCGGGCAGCCGCTCCGGCCAGTACGGCAATTTCCAGGCTGTGGGTATGGACCACCTCATAACGGTGCGTGCGTAAAAACTTCGCCAGTTTGAACATCAGCCGGAAATCCGTCCCGGGCGCTTTGGTGTACGTATAAACGTCAACCCCGCGGACCTTGAGGACCCTGGAAATATCCCTCTCCTGAACAATATGGATAATATCCGCCTGGACACCCTTCTCCTTTTGTTTATAAATGAGGGCGGCGATCAGGTCTTTCAGATCAGACTGGGTGATCGAATAGGCGATGTGGGCGACTTTGGGCATGGGTGAAGTCTGGTTTATAATTTGATTGTCCTCAATATCTTCTTGGTCTCTTTCGCGCCGGGTACAGTCTCCATCCGTCCGGAGAAACGCTTCAAAGATTCAATGGTATCCATATCTTCTTTTTCGTCTAATAATGCAACATTATGCTCTATTTTTCCGATAATTTCAAGTGTCTTGCTTAAGACCGCGGAAGTGCCCCATTCAACTCCGGTGAAGATCTCGGGCCGGAATTTCTTCATCCCGGCCAGATAATATCCTCCGTCGCTGGATGGACCGAAACAAAAATCACTTCCTTCCAGCCTGTCAAAGGCTTGTTCGAGGTCCCCGGACGTAATCTCCAGACAATCGCTCCCGATGATCACCACTTTCTGAAAACCCTTTTGAAAACAATCAGAGGCTGACCGCTGCATCCGTTCCCCCAGGTCTTTCCCCTGCTGGCCGACAAGCTCAAAATCGGACTTAAACTGGTTCAAAAAAACCGGCTCGGTTTCCCCGTCCGCGTAATAAAGAAACCGGGCGCAGTCTTTTAAACCGGCGGTCTGCGCGAGGACATCCATGACAAAGGCTTTGTAAAGGGAAGTCACCAGGCCGGGGTCCAGAACTTTCAGAAGTCTGGTTTTGACGCGGCCCTGCCGGGGTTCACGGGCAAAAACAATCAGAGCGCGGGATTGCTTCACTGTCTGTTCAAACCCCAGTCATAATCCAGCTCCCGGAGTTCCGGCCGGCTGGAATCCAGATAAGCCTTATCGGTGTCATTTAAATAGTGCCGGATATACCCGCTCAAGTCGGGCGCGGCTTTAAGAAAATCCTTTTCAAACCATTTAAAGATCGCTGAATGGAACAGTATATTTTTTTGGCGGTCAATGATGACTTTTTCCGGATCATTGATAAACTGCCGGGCCGCCTGGTCCAGCTGTTCATCCAGGGTCCGGGGATAGTATGGCTTGTCCGACAATTTCGGACAACCGATCGAGGCGCAATTGATCGCGAAATGGATCCGCGGATCGCCCAGCGGCCGCAGGACCTTGTGTTCGATATCTCCCAGGCTTTTTTTCCCGCCGGCCGCAGCCCGGCCGATCTTCCAGACCAGCCCGAAATTAATCCGCAGGATGCTCTTGACCGGATAATTGTCCACGATCACTTTGACCGTCAAGGCGTTATAGGCATTGATCCAGAACGCCTTTTTTTCATCCGGGCCGAGCTGGCTGAGGTTGGCATTTTCAATCTGGGAGATAAACTGATTAAACCGGGCAGGATCTTTCATCAGGCCTTCATAATCAAACCGACCCTGGGCGTTAACATGTTTTGCGAGGACATCCGCCCACAAACTGTAATCAACAAGAAACGCCACTGTATCGGCCCGGGCCGCATCAAAGAAAAAGAGTGGCCCTCCAAAAACGAGGACCACCCCCAGAAAGGCACTCAATCTCAAGCTGTTTTTCATCTTATAATTTCCGTAACGCGGTTTGATTAGAGATGGCTCATAATGGCTTTAAGGACCCTGAGTGAATCCGATTCGTTGCCGATGGTGCCGACCCGGATCTTGATCTTGGATGCCTGCTCGGTCAGGGCCTCGATATCAATATTAATATTTTTGCCGTCTTCGCTTTCCGCGTGGATCTCGGATTTCTGCATGGACTGGTCTTCCGACACGACAAACGCTCCAAGGTCTTGAAGGCCTTTGAGCGAGGCCGCGTGAACCTTGTCGACCTTGGCGTCCAGGTTCTTGGACAAGGCGCCGGTTACGTAAGCGTAACCGCCGGCCCCCACCGCAGCCCCGGCCAATAAGACACACCCCTGACTCGCGGCAACCGTTGCCAAAAAACTTGCTCCAATGATAAAGTTAAATATTTTTCTCATCGTTTATTCCTTTCCTTTTAATAAGCGAGAATTCTCATTTATTTAAAAAAATCTTTCAACGCGCACGCCAGGTCATCCAGGTCCCGCTTTGAATGGGTCTGGCTGACAAAAAAAGCCTCCAGGTCCGCCGGCGGCCAATAAATCCCCCGTTTCAATAAATGATGAAATAACCGAGCGTAACGCTCATGCCCCTGCGCGTTCAGCGCGTCCTGATAATTATAAACATTTTTTGCCGAAAAGCGAAGGCTCATCATCGAAAAATAGTGAGACAGATGGGCCTCAATATTTCGGCTCTTGAAATACCCGTTCATGTCCTGCGCGAACGCGGAGCAGCGTTCATTCAGGCCGCGGTAAAAATCTTTGTTCAGCAGTTTCAATGTGCAGGAACCGGCCTTCATCACCACCGGATTTCCGGAGAACGTACCGGCCTGGTAAACGCCGCCCAGCGGGGCCAGATTGTCCATAATCTCCCGCCTTCCTCCGTACGCGCCGACCGGAAAACCGCCGCCGATGATCTTTCCCAGGCAGGTCAAATCCGGCGTGATGCCGTAATCCGCCTGGGCGCAGCCGGTGTTTGTCCTGAACCCCGTCATGATTTCATCAAAGATCAGGACGATGTTATGTTCCGCCGTCAGGTCCCTGAGGGTTTCAAGAAATTCTTTTTCGGCCCGGATGACCCCCATGTTCCCGGCCACGGGTTCAAGGATTACACAAGCCAGCTGATCTTTATATTTTTTTATGGTTTCCCGCAAGGCGTTTGAATCATTGTAAGGCAGGCTGACCGTATTTTCGATATGGGAAGGCGGAATACCGGCGGAGGATGATTCCTTCAGCATGGCCACGCCGGATCCGGCCTTGGTGAGAAGGTCATCAAAATGCCCGTGATAACAGCCGTCAAATTTGATCAGCATAGATTTACCGGTAAAGCCGCGGGCGAGCCGGATCGCGCTCATCGTCGCTTCGGTCCCCGAATTGACAAAGCGGACCTTTTCAATGGACGGGACAAATCCGGTCACGAGCCTGGCCGTCTCGATCTCTTCCCTGGTCGTCGCCCCGAAACTCGTCCCGCGTTCAATGGTCTTCTTGGCCCCAAGAACAACGTTACGGTGGGCGTGCCCGGCGATCAGCGCGCCCCAGGACAGGCAGTAATCCGTGTATTCGTTGTTATCCTGGTCGTACAATTTTGACCGCAGGCCGTACTTCATGACCAGCGGACGCCCGCCGACCCCTTTAAACGACCGGACCGGGGAATTCACCCCGCCGACCATCACATCCAGCGCGCCGGCAAACAGCCGGTCGGAATTTTTTTGACGTCCCGGAGTAATATCAGCCATAAATCATCAACTCACTTTCGTAACCTTTATCCAGCAGGGCCTTCTGGGTCACCGGCCCCTTGCACCAGATCAGCCAGCCCGCGGGAATCGAGTGGTATTTCTCCAGGAAACTGTGCACGGTCGAAGGGCTTGTAAAAATAATCCGGTCGACCGGACCGGCGGGAAGCGGGGCCTTTGCGGTCTGTGTGTTGACATAAACCGCGACCTCATCCACCCGCGCTCCGAGGGTCTCCAGCTGTTCCTTTAAAAACGGATTGGACAAATTTGACCGGGGAAAAAGAATCGACTTGCCTTTCAGTTCATATTGTTCTTTAAATAAATTCAGGACCCCCCGGGATGTTTCGTCGCGGGCAATATGCCGCGGACAAAGACCGCAGTCCATCAGGGCGGTCGCCGTATCCTTGCCGATCACGATGATATCTTTTTTTAATAACTCTTCCCGGACTTTTTTGTCGCCTTTGACGCGGTCCACAAAATAACGGACGGCAAACCGGCTGGTGAGCAGGATCATGTCGTAACAGCCCAGATCCCGGGTCAGTTTGTTCAACTGCGTTTCATCCAGCGGCGCCGGGGTGATTTCAATCATCGGCAGGTGGAGTATCTTTCCCAGCGACTGATATTTTTCCGGGTTGGTTCCGGTATAAACAATGACCTCCCGGTTCAGATCCTCTTTGTAGAAATCAACGGTCCGTCCGACGACAATGAGCGCGGGCGGATGGAGCGTACAGGCCTCAACATTTTGTTGGATCGTGGCGATGGTCCCGGTGACGACCGTCTGGTCGCAACGGGTGCCCCGTGAAATAACCGCAACCGGCGTATCTGAATCTTTTCCCGCCTGTTTCAGGGCGGTGATAATTTTGTCCAGCCTGGTCAGGCCCATTAAAAAGACCATCGTGTCGATATTCTCCGGAACCCGGATATCTTCGTCTTCGCCCTCATGTCCTTCGGCCTGGTGGCCGCTCAAAAAAGCAACCGACGATGAAAACCCGCGGGCCGTTAACGGGATCCCCAGTCGGGACGGGACCGCCGTGGCGGAACTGACTCCGGGCACAACATCAACATCAATATGGTAACTTCTTAAATAGTCCAGTTCTTCCGCCCCGCGACCGAAAATGAGCGGGTCGCCGCCTTTGAGACGGACAACCGACTTTCCTTCAAACGCTTTCAGACGGATCAGCCGTGAGAGGTCTGCCTGCCTGAGGGTATGTTCCCCCTTGCGTTTGCCGACATAAATTTTTTCCGCCGCCGGGGCGTGATCAAGGACGGATTTATGGACCAGATAATCGTACAACACGCAGTCAGCCTGTTTTAAGAGGTCCACGCCTTTAAGCGTGATCAAATCCGGATCGCCCGGGCCGGCCCCGACCAGCGTGACCCGGCCGTATGTCCGTCGTACATCCAGCGGTTCAAATATTTTCTTTAAATGCCGGTCTCCCCTGCGTCCGACCACCGCCAGCTGCCCCTGCAGCGCGGACCCTTCCCAGGGCATAATATTTTTAATCAGCCCTTCAAGGCCCAGCCGTTTGAGCGCGACCGTCGCCACGATGACCCCGTCCACTTTCCCGTCGTCAACCAGTTTGATCCGTTCGTCAATCGTGCCGCGGACAGACACGATCTGAAAATTTTTATTCAATTGCCGGATACCTTCCTGTCTGAGCAGGCTGCTTGAACCGATACGGCTGCCGTCCGGTAACTGCTCAATGGGAGTCCGGCCCACAAAGGCGTCGGTATCATCCGGGCCCTTGGTCAAAGCGTAGATGCTGAGTCTTGAATCTAAATTTTTAGGGAGATCTTTGGCGCTGTGGACTGCTATGTCAATTTCGTTGTCAAGAAGGGCCTGGTCGATGGTATCGGAAAAAAAATCGTCTTTGGTATTGTCCGTCAAGGCCGTTACTTTATCGCGGTCGCCGCTGGACAGGTAGGTCGTGCGGATAAACTGTCCCGTGAAGGCCTGTTCCTTCAACAGCCGTTCAATTTCATCAACCTGTACAATCGCCAGACGGCTGTTGCGTGATCCGACGCGCAGCTGTTCCATCCGTCTATTCCCCTTCGCCCTTGGGGATGACCTGCAGCAGATCACTGACCGGGATATGTTTCAGGTAAGTCCGCACCGGCCGTTTCAGATAAAAACGGACCCCGTGCATCTTTTCCTGGACCCAGAACACTTCCCAGCGTCCTTTGCCCAGTTTATTGAGCTGTTCAGCCAGCTTTTCTTCATCATCGGGGCTGAGCGTGACGATCTGGTATTCCCAGTCACCGATGTTCTGGATGTCTTCCCTGATCCATTCTTTCCCCTTTTCACTCATCTCCAGGGATTTGCCGTACCAGATCTGCATCTCTTTATACAATTCCTGCTGTTTCTCCGTCAGCGTCGGTGAAACCGCCGCCTTTTCCGGACCGGTCTGTTGCGAAGCCGTTACCGGATTTTCTTCCGCCAAAGAAACCGTGCACACCAAGGTTAACCATAGAACGATCATAAATATTTTTGGCATGATGACCTCCTATTCAAACACCCGCCGCGCGGACAGGGACATACTTAACGTTGAAATATCGGCAAACTCCAGGGAACCTCCGACCGGGATTCCAAACCCGATCCGGCTGATGCGAACACCGGTCGGCTTGAGCTGCTTGAGCAAATACAGCGCGGTCATCTCGCCGTCATTGTCCGGGTCGGTGGCGATGACCACCTCCATGATCCCTTCGGCGGCCAGGCGGTCCATCAGATGCTGGATCTTTAAATCTTCCGGACCGCGTCCGTCGCTGGGAGATATCGTTCCCAGCAGGACATGATAAACCCCTCGGAAAGAACCGGATTTTTCGATCGCGATCACGTCTTTGGGATCTTCCACCACGCAGACAGTCTTCCGGTCGCGGGACGGATCCAGGCAGATGGAACAGGTCTCATGGTCGCTCAGATGATTGCAGCGGGAACAGCATTTCAGGCCTTCTTTCAATTGAAGCATGTCATGTGCGAACTGCTCGACCGCTTCTTTATCCTGGTCAAGGAACCAGAAGGCCATGCGCTCGGCGCTGCGACGCCCGACTCCGGGGAGCTTGGCCAGCTGGGTGATTAAATTTTCCAATAGTTTAGGATAGGACATAATTAGTGATCCGTGATCCGTGATGAGTGATCTGTGTGATGACCCGTTTCATCAAAAAAAAATTTCTCTCTCTTCTCCTGCTTCCTACTTTCTTCTTCATTCTTTACTCTATTCATTATGCCAGCGGTTAACGACCTTCCCGTTGAACGCGTCGAGCGCCGATTGAACCTTCGGGTCGACCGCGGCCTCTTTGATCACTTCAATAAATTCAAAACGGACGACGACCTTTGCTTTGAGCCGGTCGCTGAAAATCCGTTCAATCAGCAGGGTATTGTCTTTGCCTTCCAGGACTTCCTTTTGGAATCCGCAGTGCGGCGGAAAACCGATGAACAAAACATCCCCGCTGATCCTGGACGGCATGCCTTCCTGCAGATAGGTGGCCACCGACATCTTTTCTTTACTCACCGCCGATGTCAGAATGTCCCAGACTTTCTGGATATGGTCCAAATCCTTCTCCGGCGAAAGCGTGTTTAACACCGCCGGGGCCGGTTCGGTCAACGCCTCTTCAGCGGCTGCCGGCTCGTCCGGAACGCCCAGGGAGGGTTTGATGCTGAAATCCATACTGCCTTTGTTGCTCTTTAAAACCTGGGCCGGATTGACATGCGGCTTGGGCTCTGTCCTGGTTTCCGGCCTGACGGACGGTTTGTTCTGGACAGGCGCGTCATTTTTACGCGCCGGTGTTACCGCCGCCGATCCGCTGTAAGTCAATTTGGCCAGCGCGACCTCAAGCGGCATGCGGACAGATTCTGTTATCCTGGATGTCTCCTGGGTCTCGATCAGCGTGTCGATCGCTTCCAGGATCTCCTGCAATGTAAAACGCTGCGACTGTTCCAGGATCATTTCTTTGACATTCACCGGATAATCCACGAGTTTCCCCAACGTCTTCCCGCCGATGTTAATCACCAGCAGATTCCGGAAATGTTCCGTGAGGTCCTTGACCAGCTGTTTGACGTCTTTTCCCTTGTTGATGATCTCATCCAAAATCCTTAACGCGTTGGCGCAGTTCTTCGCGGCAACCTCATCCACCAGATCAAACAGCCACTGGACCTCCACCAGCCCGAGCATCGAATAGACATCCTCTTCCCTGATCCCGTCATTGCCCAGCGCGCTCAGCTGATCGAGAATACTCAACGCGTCGCGCAGGCTGCCCTGCGCGGCCTTGGCGATTGAAAACAAGGCGTTCTCGTCAATATTATATTTTTCCTTGCGGCTGACTTCTTTCAGGCCGGCAACAATCATGTTGACCGGGATGCGTTTGAAATCAAACCGCTGGCAGCGGGAGATAATCGTCGGGGGGACTTTGTTCGGTTCGGTGGTGGCAAAAATAAATTTGGCGTGTTCAGGCGGCTCTTCCAGCGTCTTTAACAGCGCGTTGAACGCCTCGGTGGTCAGCATGTGGACCTCGTCCACAATATAAATCTTGTAACGGCCCTGGGCCGGGGCGAACTTGACGTTTTCCCGTAAGGCCCTGACCTCATCAATCCCGCGGTTGGAGGCACCATCGATCTCGAGCACATCAAAGCTGCGCCCTTCGGCGATCTCCCGGCAAATCGGGCTGTCCGGCGGAGGGGTCGACAGCGGTCCGCCTTCACAGTTCAGGCACATGGCCAGGATGCGCGCGCAGGTGGTCTTGCCGATCCCGCGCGGACCGCTGAACAGATAGGCATGCGCGATCCGGCCGGACCCAATCCCCTTCACCAACAAATCCGTTATATGTTCCTGTCCGATGACATCCTTGAATGTCTGGGGGCGGTGTTTGCGGGCTAAAACTAAATAAGACATGCTCAGTATTCCTGTATGTTGGTTTCACAAAGATCGGCGAGGCCGAACCGTTCGATAAACGAGATTATATTCTGGGCTGTTGAATGCAAAAGCCGGTTTTCATTGCCGATCATCGCAACCCCGAGGATGGCGACCTGCCACTTGTCCAGCGCATCCAGTTCAGCGATGGACACATTAAATTTGTTACGGATCTGCGCCTTGAGGCTCTTGACGACCATCCGTTTGTCTTTTAAGGACCGGGCCTGCGGGATATGCAGCCGGACCGTCAAAACATGCACATGGGTTGTTACGTCATCGATCATTATATACCTGAACACAAAAAATGGGGGAACTATAAATTATTTCAGGCTGGCCCTTAACGCGGCTTCCACTTGATCATATTTAAATTTGTAACCGGCGTCCGTCAATTTCTTCGGAACGACCCTGGCCCCGTTGAGAAGAAGCGCGTCCGCCATCTCCCCGAACATCAGCCGCGCCCCGAACGCCGGAACCGGAAAAATCACCGGACGTTTGATCACCTTGCCGAACACCCTGGTAAATTCCGCGTTGGTGACCGGGTTAGGCGCCGTCACATTGACCGGCCCCAGGATCAGTTCGTTACGGATAATAAAATCAATGATTAATGGAATCTCATCCAGCGCGATCCAGCTGAACATCTGTTTTCCGTCACCGAGCCTTCCGCCTAAACCCAGGCTGAACGGTACCCACATCTTTTCGACCGCCCCGCCTTTTCTGCTGAGTACCGCGCCGATACGCAGGGTGACGACCCGTATCCCCCGTTCCCGGGCGGTTTGGGTGGCCGTCTCCCACTGATGGCAGACATCACCTAAAAAATCCATGGCCGGCAGATCCGACTCAACAAACTCCTTGTCTGCTCCGCCGTTACCGTACCAGCCGATCGCCGACGCGCAGATAAATACCTTGGGCGGCTCCTCGACCCTGGCCAGGGCGTTTGAAATCAGTTTGGTGCTCTCCACCCGGCTCAATAAAATCTCGGTTTTGTATGCGTCATCCCAGCGTTGACCGGCAATATTCGCGCCGGCCAGATGGATGACCGCGTCCAGGCCTTCCAGCCCTTTGGTGTCAATCGTCTGGTGTTTGATGTCCATGACAATTGTTTTGGCGGCCGAAGAGGCCTGGCTGACAGACCGGACAACCGGGATGATCTCGGCATTCTGGGCTTTAAAATGACCGGAAACCGCGGTCCCGACCAGACCGGTCGAACCGGAAATAGCGATTTTTAACGGCATACGATTCCTTCGGGATTTAATTCAAAACTTATGTTACAATCCGGCCTTTTCCTTGTCAATACCATATCTGCAATTGATCCGGACGATGATAAAAAACCAAATGGCTGACTCTCGACCAAAGGGTAAAATCAGTTGTTTCAATATCCGCTTTCTGTTAGAATTTCTCAATATGAAATCACATTCGGGACGGTCCGTGTATATTCTCATATTCAGTTTAAGTTTTTTTATTCTGTCTTTGCAGATTTATCTGTCCTCCTTGCTGCGTTTTCTGGTCCAACTGCCTTTCTACGCGATATCGTTCGCCTTCCTGGGGTTAAGTTCCGCCGGAGTGTTTACATTTATCTATTTCAATAAAAAACAAAACCGCATGTCCCCGGTCTATCTGGCCGGCCTGTTCCATGCGTTTAACCTGTCCCTGCTCTTCTACGCCCTGTACGGCGTCAAGATTTCAAGATACTTCGGGGGGCAAAAAAGCAATTTTTTCAGCACGACCACCAGCACCGTTGGCTTTTCGCAGTTGCTGGATTTTATCCTGGTTGATATTATCCTGAACTCACTTTATTACGGACTTTTCATCTCGATCTGTTTTTTCTTTCTGGGGGCGGCCATGTCCTATTTGTACAAAATGCATTCACAACAAGCACCCAAGATATACCTGTTTGATTTGCTGGGCGCCTCGACGGGATGCATACTCGGCAATGTCATGATCAAATATGTCCAGTTCAGTTCAATCCCGCTGGTGATGTGTTTTTTGTCTGCCCTCCTGCCCCTGATCATCCTCAAAGATGCCCCAAAGGCAAAATATTCAAGATACCTGACCATCCTGATTCTGGTGATGTCCGCGTTTACGATTTATTTAAATAAAAAAACATCCTTTCTTGAATTTAACCATAACCCGCATTTGTCGGTCCTTGATTATAAAATGGAAGATGACGTGGAAGAACTCTGGCACAGCTGGAACGAATATTCCCGTCTGTCGTTGATCCGGCATAAAAAGAGAAATGAAGACCATACCCGGCATATGTTCAGCATTGATGGCGGCAGCGGAAATGCCCATTTGTTCGCCTATGATGCGGACAATCCGTTTAACATCAACATTCACGATACGTTCACTCCTGTTTCATTGCCTTATTTGCTGAATACTCCCCAGAATATGCTGATTATGTTTGTCGGTGCCGGCATTGACATGATCCAGGCCAACAGCTTTTCCCGGGGACAAACGGATATCACCGGGGTTGAATTAAATCCGCTGATTGTCAACACCGCCGTCAGTCTGCCGGAATTTCATTTAAAACAATTTTTCGCCAAAGACAATATCCACATCCATATCCAGGAAGGACGGAACTTTCTGGAATCAAACGCCCAAACGTATGATGCGATCGTGTATTCCTGGGCCGGGGCGTCATTTTCCAATTATCTGGGTACATCCGGCTATACAGGGCGGTTTCTATATACCACCGAAGCGATGAAAAGCGTCATGAATCATTTAAAACCGAACGGCACGATCAGTATTGTCAATTCCAATAAACTCCGGCTGGCGGCGGTCATGAAAAAGGCCTTTGAAGAACTCGGACACAAAAATTTTGCGGAACATATTCTTATTTTGGAACGCAAATCAGATATCTATACGCAATTGTTTAGCAAGGGCATTTACAGCTCCTTAAACAACCAGATCATCTTCTTTAAGAATTCTCCATTCTCATCCCAAGAACTGAAAACCGTCGTTCAGAACGCCCTGAGCCATGATCTGGAGATTATCTACACGCCAGATTATATCCATCCCGATTACACCATATACACGGACGTAATCCGCTCGCGAAATACCGACCAGACCATGAAAGACCTGAGCCGGCTGAATAAAATCGATTTGACCATTTCTTCCGATGACAAACCGTTCATCGAAAACATGTTTTACCCGATGATCATTTTCTCCAAAGATTTCTGGATGAATCTGGATAAAATCGCCCAGCGGGAATCGACCAAGCAGTATTCGCTGAACCTGTACACTTTCTGGTTCATCGTTTTCTTAATCCTGGCGGCGTTCGTCCTGATTATCCTGCCGCTGATCCTGACCCGGCAAATCACAATGATCAAAAGCGCCCTTCCCTATCTATATTATTTCTCCATCTTGGGGGTCGGGTTTATCCTGATTGAAATCGCCATGATGAATAAATTTATTCTTTTTCTGGGCAATCCCATATATTCTTTCACGCTGATCCTGGCCAGCCTGTTGGCCTCAACGGGAATCGGTTCGTATATGTCCAATGGCCTGTTTGAAAAAGGAATTCTGAGTATCCGTAAATCAGCGGTCATGTGCAGTTTATTACTGGTCGGTTATTTTTTCCTGATGCCTTTCGTCCTCAATCATTTTCTCGGAATCAGTTTTGCCCTGAAACTGGGCATCACTTTCTTAATTCTATTGCCGCTGGGGATGTGCCTGGGCATGATGTTTCCGCAGGGACTGAAAAAACTCGCGGCGGAAAACAATGATCTGGTGCCATGGGCGTGGGGCCTCAACGGGTATATGAGCACGGTAGGAAGCGCCGTCAGCATCTACATGTCCATGATGTTCGGATTCAGCTGGTTTATCCTGATTGCGGCGGGTCTTTATCTGTCCTTGATTTTTGTTTCTGACTAGTCTTTTATTTAAACATACAAATGTTCCCCATGTCTAAAAAATTCTTGTTTATGACCTTAACGGTTGCCATCTTCGTGTTCCTGGTGGAAGCCGTATCCAGCCTGGGATTGTTTTTTCTTGCGTCCCGGAAGAATCTGGTCTATGCCCCTCAAGTCCGGCTGACATTGACTTCGCCTCAAAAGAAAATTGTCCTCAAGATTCTACATCAGGAAGAAAAATATATTACTCACCATCCGGGACTTGGCTGGTCGGTCAAACCGAACGGGTCAACCGAACTTTACCGCGCCAATTCGCAGGGAATCCGCGCGGACCATAATTATCCCTTAACGCCTGAAGAAAATAAGATTCGAATCCTTTCCTTCGGAGACTCTTTTACGCACGGGGATGAAGTCCATAATAACGAAACCTGGCAGGAATATCTGAATGCCCTGGACCCGAGGCTGGAAACCCTTAACTTCGGGGTGAGCGGTTACGGGGTAGACCAGGCGCTGTTGCGTTACCTGCAGGAAGGCCGAAAATTTCATCCGCAGGTTGTTCTGATCGGATTTATGTCGGAAGATCCAACCCGGCACGGATCCGTGTACCGGCCGTTTTTTCTGCCACAATCGGATTTTGTACTAACAAAACCGCGATACAAATTGACCGGAGGTCGGCTTCAATTGATCGGAAATCCGCTTCCTGCCGTCGAAGATTATCATCAATTTCTGACCCAGGAACGCCAGCTTCTCAGAAAATTGGGACAAGAAGATTTTTATTTCCAAAACCAGACTGTTCCGCACTTTGCCGACAAGATGGCCGTCGTTCGGCTGATAAAACTCCTCTTCGCCCAATATATAAATCCCAAAGATAACATCTTCACTCAAGAATCGATGTACGACCCCGATTCCGAAATCTTCCAGGTATCTGTGGCAATTCTCGAAACATTTTATAAAAGCATCCTGGAAGACGGCGCGATTCCCGTCATTGTGATCATCCCGAGTACCGGGGACCTCATGCGGCTGCAGAAACATCAGTTGAAAAATTATCAGCCGTTTCTTAAAGTTTTCGAGAATAAAAAATGGAATTACATTGATATAACCGATCCATTTTTATACGACAAACGGAACGCCGCGTCCTTTGTTCCTTTGTTCGCGCCTGAATACCATTTCACAGCCCTAGGAAATCAACGGATGGCGGAATATATTTATCAGTATTTGACTGAAAAAGACCTTCTCCCTAAAAAACAGACGCCTCAGGTCAAGGCCGAATAATCCAACGTCCAGTCCGGTATAAATTAAACGAAGTGATTTTGTTAATCATTCCTTCTGATGGGAGAATTCTTCAGTTCATTTGATCTGTTTTAAAAGAAATGCGTATCAGATGGTTTTTAAAGACGGCGTTAACCAGTTCCCCGCTGTGATAATCCTCGTACAAATAAGATCCGACTTCCTCAACGGTATAATTCGTTTTCATAAAATTGGAAAATTCATTCCCGGGATTGTAACTGTATAATCCCGTTCCCGTTGTATAAACGGGAACTTTGGCAGCAAGCATCCGGTCGATCTTTGTTTTAAATTCTTCCATTTGCTTCTTGGTTTTTTCACCCGCCGGCACAGGCCGAGGCAACACCTCAAACCGGCCATAATGTTTAAAAAACAAATAATCATCCATAAGTATCATCTGTGTATTCACCGGGGTATTCTTTTTGACCCATTGGACGTACTCCGGAAGCAGCGCGTGTTCGTGCCGGTATTTAAGCACAGGATAAATTTCCATAAACATCAAATAAAGGACGACCAGAAACGTTCCGGCACTCAGGCCCCGCATCAATATCGTTTCTTTTTTCAAATACCGGGCGAAAAGATTACAAATCAGCATAATCATCGGAGGAAGCAAGATCACAAACAAACGGGGTATGGTCGTGTCGATCTTAAGGAAAAATAATAATGGCACCATAAGCCATAAAATGCAAAAAACACCCGTTCGCCAGTTGATAAACAATACCGTGAGAATTCCCAGTAAAAAAGCAACAACCCCGATCACTGAAAAACTCTGGATAAACCATTGTTTATAAAATGGAAACGAATGAAAAAAATTTTGTTGATGTTCGGCCGAAAAAGAGGCGTTTTTAAACGACAAATACTGTTCGATATATGCCTGACGATTTTTCCCCAGCAGGTACGGGCAGTGAAACAGGACTATAACCAGAACGATGATTCCGCTAAAAATAAAAAGGTTCTTTATTCCCATCCTGATCTTTTCCCGGTCGTGCGACAACTCGTTCGGAAGCCGGACACTGACGAATAATAAAAAATATACGGCCGGCATGGCCAGCATCAGATCCTGGATTCGGGTCGCACCCATCAATCCAAGCCATACGGCGCTTAGGATCAAATCTAAAGTCCGGCGTGTATCTCGAAACCGAAAAATAAAAAGCATACCGCTGAATAAAAAAATAAGTTCATATGAATGGCCGTATCCGTAAACAGAAACCGCCAGGAAAATCGGACAAACCGACAGCATGACCGCACTCAATAAGGCCGTGGTTTGATCGAACATCTTCCTAACAAGAATGTAGAACACCGGAATAGTGAAAGCGCTGCCAATTACGCTCAGCAGATTTGAGGCCAGGACCGGATCTTGAATATTAAACAGTTTTGCGAATAGAATAAATCCCGAGGTGATCAGCATCATCAAAGGATATCCGGTGCCGTATATAAATTGAAGCTGGTGAGTCGCGAGGGTTATTTCGGCTTTTAAAGCCAGATTTAACGATTCGTGACTGAAAGGCCCCTTACTGACCAGCATTAAACGGATCAGAAGACTGCCCAGGGCCAGTATTCCTAGAATTATCTTTTCCCGATTCTTCATTTTGTCTGCGAAGTTTACCATTCAATCTTCACTGAAAACCAGCGTCAAGGATATGATTTTTAATAAGTACGATATCAGTTTATCCTGGAATTGTATAGATTTATATTCGTTTAAACACGGATATTGATATTGTCATTGGCATCATTTTTTGTTAATATTGTGTCCATGACTCATTCCAGAACAATTAAACCCGCATGCCCTGTTATTTAAAACCCGGAAGTCTATTGCTCCGAACCTTATTAACGGATTATGTTATTTAATTCATTTGAATTCCTGCTCTTCTTTCCGGTTGTGGCGTTCGTCTATTTTGTCCTTCCTTTTCGCTTCCGCTGGCCGTGGCTGCTGCTGAGCAGTTATTATTTTTACATGTGCTGGAAGCCGGAGTATGTCGTCCTGATCATCTTATCCACGCTGATTGATTATTACATCGGCCTATCCATGGCCGAAGCAAAAAACAGGACGCACGCAAAACATCTCCTTACTCTCAGCATTATCTGCAATTTAGGCGTCTTATTTGCCTTCAAATACTACAATTTCTTTAATGCTTCATTCCGGGAACTTTTCAGCCATTTCAATATTTTTTATAATGTCCCGTCGTTTAAGGTTCTTCTGCCGGTCGGAATATCTTTCTACACGTTTCAATCATTGAGTTACACCATTGATGTCTATTCCGGAAAGAGGCCGGCTGAAAAACATCTTGGCCTTTTTGCCCTTTATATCGCCTTTTTCCCGCAACTGGTTGCCGGCCCCATTGAACGATCCACCCATCTCCTGCCCCAGCTTTATAAAAAAAATCATGTCGATTACCAGCGCGTGACAGATGGCCTCAAACTCATTTTATGGGGATTATTTAAAAAAATAGTAATCGCCGACCGGCTGGCCTATTTTGTTAATTATGTTTACAACAACCCCGCGGGAGGTCATGGTTATTACATTCTGATCGCGACTTATTTTTTTGCCTTTCAGATCTATTGTGATTTCTCCGGATACTCCGACATCGCAATCGGGAGTGCCCAGGTGATGGGTTATGAACTCATGGAAAATTTCAAAAGACCGTACCTGGCTCAGTCAATCCCGGAGTTCTGGAAACGCTGGCATATATCTTTATCCACCTGGTTTAAAGAATACCTGTATTTTCCGCTGGGCGGAAATCGTGTTCCGGTTCTTCTTTGGGCCCGGAATATACTGGTCGTCTTCTTGTTGAGCGGAATCTGGCACGGAGCGAACTGGACATTCTTTGTCTAGGGTTTTCTGCATGGCATTTATATGCTCAGTTCCCGGTTCAAAAAATATATTCAAGACTATTTCCTAAATAAATACTCTCTGAAACCCGAATTACGTTTAGGGAAAGGAATCCGCATTCTGGTCACATTCAATCTGGTGTGTTTTGCCTGGATCTTTTTTAGGGCCAATTCAATCTCTGATGCGGGTTTACTGATAAAGAACCTTTTTGAAATTCCACTCTATCATGTCAATAACCGTACGATCATAACCAATCTATTCTTGATTGCGTTATTAATAACGGTCCAAATAATCCAGGAAAGGACCGGCCTGAGAAAATTGATATCGAAATGGCCCGTTTGGTTCCGTTGGCCGGCCTATTATGTTCTGTTGTTATTAAGCATATTCTGGGGGATCTTCGATACCACCCAATTTATTTATTTTCAGTTTTAAGGTCAAAATGAAAAACAATATTATTAAAGTCATCTTGTTTATGGCCGTGTTTAGCGGGATTGCTTTCATGATCCACTACGGCTTCCTTTCAGCCTTCCGGCGATTTGATAATGAAGAGATCGGAATATGGAATAAAGTCGTTCATGGAACGATCAATGCGGATCTGGTTATTTCAGGTGATTCCAGGGCGTTAACTGCTTATGATTGCCGGGTCATCAGCGCTGTCACACAGCTGTCCTGTTTCAACCTTTCGGTTAATGGAAATCTGATTGATATTCAGCTGGCCCGGCTTAGATTATTGCTAAAGTACAACAAACACCCCAAAGTCCTGATCCAGGTCCTCGGGCGAAGTACGCTCGAATTGTCAACGCCTTCGAATCCTCTCCAATTTGTCCCGTTCCTGAATGAAATTGAGTTGTATTCCGCATTACGGCAAACAGAAAATAAAGACATCTTTGTAAAGGCCAAACTGCTCCCGCTGTACGGGTTTTCTTATTTCAGGATAAGAAGGTCTTTAAATATCGTGGATGATTTGTTCGCCCCCAATCCTTCGGACACGCGGATAAATGGTTATCTTCCGGTCTATTCGTTTTGGAATCTTGATATTCAGCAATTTAAAAACATGCATAAAGACGGGATTACCGGGGCTTTATCTACCGAAGGACTTGAAAATTTAAAAATGCTGATCCGAACGTGCCGTGAAAACAATATTAAACTTATTCTCGTCACGGCCCCCATGTACGTCGAAGGCAGGGAATTATTTACCAACAAAGACGAAATCCTGTCGGCGTATGAAGAAATCGCCAGGGAAAACAACCTTCCATATCTAAATTACTTCAGCCATCCAATGACAAACAATCAAAACAATTTTTATGACTTCCAGCACACCAATATCCTTGGAGCAAAAGTCATTTCTGAAAAACTGGCTGACGATATTAATTCAATAATCCTTTCCCGGAAACCGGATCGTTAATCGTTAAGACCTGCCGGTATCCGCCCTTAAAACCGGAAACAAAGGATAGGGGACCACCCGGGCTGATGGCCACTGATTAATCTCTTTGAAATTCCAGGTGTTCGCCAAAGTGTTCCTTATAAATGTCCACCACAATGTTATCCGCCGTAACGTGAATGTCTCCGATATCGGCCCAGGAAAAATTCTTTTGCTTCTTAAGAATATTATGTTGCCAGGAACGACTGGCGATCACACCCCGCTCTTTAAGTGTAAACTGGCCGGTTTCACATTGGACGTCGTTCTTAGAACACCAAAACTCGATAAACCTGACTAAAACGGGTTTAACATCCCGGGAAGAAGATTCCAGCTTTAAACTTTTTACGGAGTAGTTCTTTCTGCGGTTTTTATACGCGATAACCCCCCTATTACTGCTCAGCATATGGCATCGTCGCACATAATGGGTCCATTTGGACCAGCCCCGATCCATCGCGTAAAAGCCCGGGTGTCCGTCCTTGTTAATAATCGGCAACCATTGCTCCCTGCCCTCCCGGTCCGTATATACAACGGCCCAGATCAGGTCGTAGTCTTCACATTGATTATCCAGCATGACATCATGGGGACCGATCCCGAAAAAAGACTTGTAAACAGGCAGCAAATATTTATTTATCGTGATCAGGCCGTCGATCATCTTCCATTGTTTCTTCGTAAAATCATGTTTATAGTTGATCAAAACCGGTTTTCCGCCATAATTATAATCAAATACATAATCAAAGAAATATCCCAATTGCATGCAGGTGCTTAGAATAAAAAATGATGCGATCAGATATATTTTTCGGGAATCCTTGGGTAAGGAAACTTTCGTGTTTTTGTTTTTGGCTTCGCCCGATCCAGTAGAATTCGTGATTTTATGTCCCGGAACCAGCTTTCTCCACCATTCCTGAGGCAGAAGAAGAATATAGAATGAAGCACAACCCAGCGCAAAGACCGGGATCGGAAATATAAGCAGGATGCCGATGTGAAAACCTATACCGATCACAAATAAAATCAGCCGCATCCGCCTGAACCAAAACGTAAAAATAAATGTCAATTCAAACAGCATCGTCAGATAATTCATGATGTCGGAAATAAGCCGGTTATTCAAGACCAGAGAGAAGTCCCAGAAAGGCGGCCATGTCATCTGCGGCATGGACATGGGGATCCAGATCCCGACTCCGGTCAACCAATTCATGGATAATAATTTGTGATAAACCGAGTCAATGTATGGAATACCCAAACATAAAAACATGGGGATGTAATAAAATAAAATTGAAATGCTGGTATCCGTATCCTCCCGGCTGTCAGGCCTTCGTCCTTTGATCCAATGATCAACAGACAGCACCCGGGAAACAGGCAGAAACATCAGAAGAAAATTAGCCGCGATCATAATCTTATCGTAATCGTAAACATACCGGTTATCACCGTATAAACTATTGAGGACCAGGATGGAGTAAAGATAGTTAATTATAGCCGCCATTCTTGTCTTCCATCCGATGATCAGTAAAAATGAAACAAAGAGCCAAAGGATGAGCACGATCCGATGGGAAGATGTATGATATACAAATATCAGTTTCTGAAAATAACTCAAATATAAAATCTGGAGAAACAGGGTCACTCCGTAAACGATCCGAAACACGGCTAAACCGGTTGCGTCGACTTTATGCTCATAGCTTCTCTTTATGATATTAAACGGGAACAACACTTTTCCTTTTCAAACCATTGGATTTTCTTATTGGGTTTAACGCCAGGACGCAGTAAAATAATCCGGAGTTCATTCCATGAAAAAAACAATCCTGATCGTAGATGATGAAGCCGAGGTGGTCAGACTGACAGCGGATGTCCTGGCCAAACGGGGTTTCAATGTCTTAAGCGTCGTATCCGGAGAAGCGGCGCTCGAAGCGGTCGCCCGCCAGAAACCTGATCTGATCATCATTGATTACCGGCTCCCGGGGGAAAACGGTGATGTGATCGTGCACCGATGGAAATCCGCCGAATCCACCCAAAAAATCCCGGTCCTGATGTGCACCGCCCAGGCCCTGATGAAAACCCCGACCGGCGGCAACCCCCGTCTTCTGAAACCGGACGATTACCTCATCAAACCTTTTGAGATTGAACAGCTGCTCGACAAAATCCGACTACTTCTTCGCCGATAAAGCGATGCGCATGCGTTCCATGTCGATTTGCAGGACCGTCACGTTGATCTTCTGATGGACCTTGACGACTTCATGCGGATCGCGGACAAACCGGTCGGACAATTCGCTGATGTGGATCAATCCGTCATGGTGAACGCCGATATCCACAAACGCGCCGAAGGCCGTGATGTTGGTGACAACCCCGGAAAGTTTCATCCCTTCCCTTAAATCATTGATCGTCTCAACCCCTTCCTTAAAAGAAAACAACTGGAACGGTTCACGCGGATCCCGGCCGGGCTTGGCGAGTTCTTCCTTGATATCCCGTAAGGTCGGCAGGCCGACCGTTTCCGTCGCGTATTTATTCAGGTCAATTTTGTTGCGCAGCCCGTCGTTGGTCATCAAATCTTTCAGCTGACAGCCCAGATCCCTGGCCATGCGGTCAACAATCGGATATGTCTCCGGATGGACTCCGCTTGAATCCAGCGGGTTGGGAGCGTTGCGGATCCGCAGGAAACCGGCAGCCTGTTCAAATGCCTTGGCGCCCAGTCCGGTGATCGACCTGAATTCTTCCCGCGACTGGAACGGACCGTTGGCGTTGCGGTGGTCGATGATCGTCTGGGCCCTGGCCGGCCCGAGCCCGGACACATACATCAATAATTGTTTGCTCGCCGTATTCACCTCAACCCCGACCTGGTTGACCGAGCTGATCACCACGTCATCCAGGCATTTCTTGAGCAGGTTTTGATCGACATCATGCTGGTACTGTCCGACCCCGATGTTCTTCGGGTCGATCTTGACCAGTTCCGCCAGCGGGTCCATCAGCCGGCGTCCGATCGACACCGCGCCACGCACGGTTACGTCATAATCCGGAAATTCTTCCCGGGCAACATCCGAAGCCGAATAAATCGACGCGCCGCTTTCCGAGACCATCACCACCGGGATTTTGTTCGGGAGCTCAAGGCTTTTTAAGAACTGTTCGGTCTCACGCGAGGCGGTCCCGTTTCCCACCGCGATGATTTCCGTATTATATTTTTTGCAGAGATTAACGATCGTCCCGGCGGCCTGTTCTTTCTGTTTTTCCGTGCCGACCAGATAAATCGTGTCGTTGATCAGCAGTTTTCCCTGTTTGTCCAGGCACACAACTTTACAGCCCGTGCGCTGGCCGGGATCGACGGCCATGACATTTTTGTCCCCGAGCGGGGCTGCCATCAAGAGTTCCCTCAGGTTGCTGGCAAAAATCTGGATCGCCGCTTCATCCGCCTTCTTCTTCAATTCCAGGCGAAGTTCTGTTTCCAGCGACGGGTCCAGCAGCCTTTTAAAACTGTCGGCCGTCGCCATCTTGACCTGGCGGGAATCCGCGCCGTTGCCTTTAACAAACAGCGAATCCAGCAGTGCCACCGCCTTGTCCGCCGAAACCGTCATCCGGACCATCAGGAATTTTTCCTTTTCTCCCCGCCGGACCGCGAGCATGCGGTGGGACGGGGTGGTGCTGGCCCGCTCTTCCCAGTCAAAATAATCCCTGAACTTGACCCCTTCCTGTTCTTTCCCGCGCACCAGCCGGGAGGAAATCCTCGCTTCTTCCTGGTAAACCGCGCGCAGCTGCGCGCGGGCCTTGGCGTCTTCACTGATCCACTCGGCGATAATATCACGCGCGCCGGCCAGGGCCTCTTCCGTATCATTGACGACCTTATCTTTGGCATCATCTTTTTTATCTTTAGACTCTGCCGGGTCAGCTTTGACCTCGATCACTTTGCCTTTGGTGACAAATTTAGCCGCTTCCTCTTCGAGTTCTTTGGTATCCATACCGAGCTGATCAAAGATCAATTTGGCCAGAGGCTCAAGACCTTTTTCCTTGGCCACGGTAGCCTTGGTTCGGCGTTTGGGTTTATACGGCAGATAAATATCTTCCAGCACGGCGATGGTCTCGGCCTGTTCAATCTTTTTCTTCAACTCATCCGTTAATTTCCCCTGCTGCTGGATGGAAGTCAGGATGGTCGCCCGGCGTTTGTCCATTTCCCTTAACTGAGCCAAACGGTCACGGATACCGGTGATCGCGACTTCATCAAGGTTTCCGGTGACCTCCTTGCGGTAACGGGACAGAAACGGGACAGTAGCTCCGTCGTCTAAAAGCCGGGCCGTCGCTTCGACTTTGTCGTGTGCAATTTTTAATTCCTGGGAGATTTTCTTCAGATGATTTTCATGCATGGTGTGGTCTACTCTGTTTGTGGTTTAATAAGTGATTTGATCCGCCGGACATACAATTCATCCACGGATTTTCCCAGTTCCCTGGCCTTTAATGTGTCGGCCAGGGCGTCCTGATAAGCCCCCCGCTTCAAATGCACGATGGAGCGGTTAAAATAGGCGGCGGAATAATTCGGGTCATACTCGATCGCCTTGTTGAAATCTTCCAGCGCCTGGTTGTTTTTTCCGTTATTGCCGTAAATAATACCTCGGTTATTATACACCTGCGGATAATTAATTCTAATTTTTAACGCATTATTATAGTCATTCAGCGCTTCAACAAATTGGCCGAGGTCCTTGTAAACATTGCCCCGGTTATATAACGCATCAGCATAACCCGGTTTGATCTTAAGCGCCTGGTTAAAATCCGATTCAGCCAGGTCATACATTTTCTTCTGCTGATAAACGATCCCGCGGTTGTTGTACGATTCCGGCAGGGTCGGGTTGATCTTGATGGCCGTAACGAAATCAGCCAGGGCCAGGTCATATTGTTCATTCTTTCCGTAAAACACGCCGCGGTTGATATACGCCTGGGCGTAATAAGGGTTCAGACGGATGGCCCGGCCATAATCCTCATACGCCCGCTGATTGAGGCCGATTTCCCGGTAAGCGTCACCGCGGTTGTTGTAACTGACCGGATTGTCCGGATTCAAGGCAATCGCCCGGTTGTATTCTTCAATCGCTTCCCTATAATATCCTTTTTTGGTCAAAATCAGTCCGCGGTTATTATAAGCCTTAAAGTCTTCCGGGGCCAAGGCGATGGCGATGTTTAGATGGTCCAGTGCCTCATCAAAGCGTTCGTCCTGGATATACGCGATCGCCAGGCTGATATGCGGCCGCGACTTGTGCGGAGACTTCTTGAGCACATCGGTCCACAGCGTGATCCCGTCCTTCCAGATAAAATTACGCTGGTAGGTCAACAGGCCCAATACCGAGACGATCACGCACAACAAGACAATGGCGGTTCTGGCATTCCGAACCGCCCTGAAAAGCATGACGGAAAGAAATACGGAAACACCGGCCATCGGCAGGTACATCCGGTGCTCAAAGATCACATTTTTAATCGTGATGAATGACGACTCCACGCTGATCGTCACAAAAAACCACAGGATGCCGAACGCCATCAGCCTGTTTCGTTTCAGCAGAACGATCGACCAACCAAACAGAACGGCCAGCAAAATAAAAGGGACAAAGACCTGCGGCACCAAAAAGCTGGTGTACGCCGGAAAATCATAATCCAGGTTTTGCCCGATGGGCACCAGGAGCAGCCGAAGATACGTGATCAATACCGGCATCTGGGTCAAAAAATAGACCAGCGGCGTGAGTTTGTCCCCCTCATGCGATTCGGACATATGGTGAATATTCAGGATCGTCAGGTTATATGAAAAAATCCCGGGGACGACCAGCAGGAACCCGGCGACGCCAAGGATGACCGGCCAGTGAATCTTCCGGGGGCGGACAAAAACCAATTCGATCAGGATCAGGATGACCGGCAATGTAAAAACAATCTGTTTGGTGTACATCCCCAGAACGGCCGACAACGCCGCCGCAAGAAAATAGAAAACACTGATCCTGGTCCGGGCCAGCCTGGCCTTCAAATAAAAACACACCCCGGCCAGATAAAACAGCGTGGACAATGAGGCAAACCTTTGTGAAAGATATGTCACCGCCTGGGTCTGCAGCGGGTGCGCCACAAAGATCAAGGCCGCGAACAAGGCGATCCAGCCTTTCAATTTATTGAGAGGGTCCTCTTTCATCCGTCCGGTCAAGAATAATAAATGGACCATCCACCAGACCAAAAGGGCATTGATCAGATGGATGCTCAAATTAAACACATGGTACCCGAAGACCCGGTACTGGTGCCAGTGATAATTCAGGGCAAAGGTAAAAAAAGCGACAAACCGCGCCGGATGCGAATGCGCGTGCCAAATGGCCGGGATATTATGGACGTCCCGGATATTGGGTTTGTCCACGATGAAAAACATATCGTCAAAATGAAAACCGTTGTGGAGGGAATTGGAATAGATCAAAATGCCCAGACTGATGATCAACAGGGCTGATATTAAAAAAATTGTTTGCGGTTTAGTCCATTTCATGAATAATAAGGAAATCGGTGATCAATGATTGAACTTATCTTACCTAACCTTTTCAGCCATGGCAATTAAAAAATGGTCGCCTTGCTCACGATGGACACATATATAGATGAAATCAGGAAATGGCTGACGAAATTCGCCCTGCATGTCCGTAATAAAGACTTCGCGGCGGGCCGGACCATGTTTTATGAAGATATTTACTGCTTCGGCAGCCGGGCGGAAATCCTGGAAGGCCTGGATGACCTGATTGAGCGGCAGTGGAAAATGATCTGGCCCAACATTACCGATTTTAATTTTCTGACCGACCAGTTCCACTGTGAATTCAGCCCTGACAAGAAATTTGCCTGTGTCCTGGCCCCCTGGACGTCAACCGGATACCACCGGGACGGAACATCCTTCCCCCGCCTGGGACGCGTCACGATCCTGCTGATCAGGGATGAGGCGCAAAGCGCCTGGCTGGCCAAACACACCCACTATTCCCTTTATCCGGGGACACCGAACCAGACGTTCGGGCCCAAAACGGTCTAACCATGCAGATCTATTATCTATTCACCCGAAAGAACCGTAATCCGATCAACCATTACCTCGCGCTTTGGGGAAGGGTCCATTTCTGGAACATACTTCCGGTCCCTTATCAGTCCCTGGTCCGGAAAAAGACATTTCCCAAAGGGCTTTATATTTTCAGTGACCTTGAACTGCTCAAGGGGCTTCCGTTTCGTGATTCCGTGCTCGATATCTACCGGAAACTGGGCGGCTTGCCCGATCAATACAAAATCCTGAACAACCCCAACACGACATTAAGCCGCTACCCGCTGCTGCGGAAACTGCATGATCAAGGATTAAATTCGTTTAATGTTTACAGGATGGATGAAGACCTCTCCCGCGCCCGCTTTCCGGTGTTTCTGCGTCGGGCCGACGATCACCGCGGGCCGCAGACCGGACTGCTCCGCTCGCCGCAGGACCTGCGCGCGGCCGTGGCCCGACTCCAATCGGAACGGGAAAACATGGATGAATGGCTCGTGACGGAATATTGCGACGTGGCCGATTCCGACGGGATCTTCCGCAAATATTCATCGTTCATCATGGACGGCGTCATCATCCCCCGTCATATCCTGTTCGGGAATGACTGGGTCCTGAAATATTCAAAGAAAGATCTCACGCCGTCGTTCCATTCTGAAGAAATAAATTTTCTGGAAAACAATCCGTACCAGGATCAGCTGCTGACCATCTTTAAAACCGCCGGCATCCAGTATGGACGGATCGATTTTGGAATCCTCGAAGGACGTGTCCAGACCTGGGAGATCAACACCAACCCGATGATCATTTCCATGAGTAATCTCACCGACCCGAACCGGCTGGATATCCATCAAATATTTTTCAAGAAGTTTTCCGACACCCTTAAGAAATTTATCGCTTCACCCAATCCTCCCGCCTCTGTTTCGGCTTACTGGCCGGAACGGATCATATCTTTTTTCCACATGGTCTGGCAACGTTTTATTTTTACAAAACCGGGAGGGTATGTTCTGCGAATTATTTGGCGGCTGGAGCGGCTGAAAAAAAATAAATAGCCTTGGTCTATCTTCTTTTCCGTTTGGGTTTTGTTGAGTTAGACGGAAGGGGCATCCCGATAAAAATTCTTGTGAGCGTAATATAAAATTGTCCCGACAATCAGCCCGACAATATAACCCTGGGGCAGGGTCATCGCGATCAGGGCCACCAGCAGGGCGATCGCGGTATCCCGTTTGCTTTGTGTCTGATCCCGGATAAAAAGCAACAGGGTCAAGGCCTCAAACATCAGCACCACCCCCAGCACCGGCTGAGGAAAAAAATCAATGATTTGATGAAACGCCTGGCTGAACAAAAGTCCGATCAGGATAAAAACGGATCCGTAAATAATGACCGACCCTCCCGTGCGCGCCCCCAAGGCATAATGGCCGGCTAACCCCCCGCAGCCGTGGCAGACAGGAATCCCTCTGAAAAAAGGCAGGATCAGGTTGATGACGGAATATGTTAACCCGATTTTCTTGACCGACAATTTTCGTTCCGGAAAAAGATCCTGGACTGTTTTATTGGTCGCAATGACAGAATTTGAAATGGACAAAGGTAATTGAGGAAGACTTAAAATAAAAAATCCGGTCAGTATATCCCCCGCTGTTGGAACAACAAAATGCGGACGGCTGAATCCCACGGATTGGGCGAGCGCATGAAAATCCACCTTAAAAAAAACCGCGTACAGCAGACCTAATCCGATCACAAAAACTCCGGGCGGAAAACGCCGGTTTCCCAACAAAATGACCATGATCACAAAACAAATGCCGGCCAGGACATATCCTTCCCCGCCCATACTCGGCACGTATTTCTTAAGCGCCAGCGAAGCCAGCGACAACCCCAGACCGAACTGAATTCCCCGAACCACACAGGCCGGGATCATTTTCGCCAGCCAGTCAAGAAGGCCCGACATACTTAAAATGAGCATGACAACTCCAATGGCTAGACCCGCTCCATATAAAACCGGCGCCTGGATATTCTGGGTAATAACCAAAACGGCCATGGCCTTTAACGGCTGCAGCGGCATCGGTAAACCGTAAATCAGTCCGGTCAGGACCTGCATCAGTCCGAACATCACAAAAACGCTGACGACATCCAGATTAGCGGCGAGGACCATCCCCGTGATCAAAGGAAAATCGGTTCCTAAATCACCAATACTTCCCGAAAATTCATTGCGATTAAATTTGATCCAGTTTTTTTTCATAGTGGATTTGTTGAGGCGATTAAATTCTTTTCTATATTAATCGGCGATGGGGATTATGTAAATAGATAATTCACATTGGATCGTACGTGGATTTGAGATCCGGGATCAGGCATTCAACGCGGGCTTTGAGGAAGTAAAATGGCGGACCCGTCTCTCCAAAATTGTTTCACAATTTTGGAGGGCGAGGTCTCGTCCACAAAATTCTATGAATTTTGTGAGATCTCTCCAAATTTGTAAACAAATTTGGAGGACCCGAGTATTGTCAGAAAATGGCGGAGAGGCAGGGGTTCGAACCCTGGGTCCCGTTTCCAGGACAACTGCTTAGCAGGCAGCTGCAATCGACCACTCTGCCACCTCTCCAAAATTTTTTCGAAGAAAAAATTTTGGAGAAGTCTCGCCCGCCAAAATCTTTGATTTTGGCGAGGCGGACTCTCCTCATTAATCTTCGATAATCGAATTCTTAGCGTGAAAGTCTCACCCACCGGTCAAATATCTTCAATATGACCGGTGAGGTGGACTCTCCTTTAACTTTCTCCAGAAAAAACTTTGGAGAAGTCTCTCCAAATTTGGAGGACTCTCCTATTGCACAAATAACTTTCCAAAAAATATTTTAACAGGAAAAGAATTTCTTTTTTATCTCTCTTCTGCCTGAGGTCGACTTAAAATATTTTTCTCTTTGTCTTGCTTGTTTCAATGAACAAAATTCTTCGGAATATATCAATCCATACGGAGCAAAAGCTTTGGAGGACTTTACTTTCCGTCTGTTATGCTCTGCGAACCTTCTGCTTAAATTCTCCGTACTCCCAACGTATGTTTTCGGATAATTCTCGCTTTTTAATATATACAAATAATACACAAAACCGCCCCTTTTAGAAAATAAGGGGGATTTAATGAGAATCATTTATACCAGACTTTTACCACGGTGTAAAGCACGAAGTTTTTGGTGTTAAAGAATTTGGACCAACCGTTAAAAAAATTCAGATAACTGGGATAAATTATTTCAAAACGACCAGATTGGCCGGATCGATCCGGTTTTCCGCGTGGGCGGTGATGTTGCTAATGGTCGTTTCAGCGATATTTTTCAGGGCAGTGGCGGTGAAAAAGGCCTGGTGCCCGGTGATCACCACGTTGGGAAAAATCAATAACCGCGCGAAGACGTCGTCCTGGATCACATGGCCGGAAAGGTCTTCAAAAAACAGGTCCCCTTCCTCTTCGTAAACATCCAGGCCCAGATATCCGATCTTCCCGGACTTCAATCCGTCGATCACGCTCTGGGTATCAATCAGCCCGCCCCGGCTGGTATTGATCAGCATCACCCTGTCTTTCATCAGGGCGACCGACCGCTCGTTGATGATGTGATAAGTGTCTTTCAGCAGAGGGATATGCAGGCTGATGATATCACTTTGCCGGTAGAGTTCATCCAGACTCACGTATGTCATCCCGATGGCTTCCGCTTCCGGATTTTTGCGGACGTCGTACCCCAGCAGGTTCATGCCGAAACCTTTTAAGAGCGCCGCGGTGAGGTAACCGATCTTTCCGGTCCCGATGATCCCGACGGTCTTGCCGTTCATCTCGAACCCAAGCAGACCGTCCAGCGAAAAATTCCCCTCGCGGATGCGGTTATACGCCCGGTAAATCTTGCGGTTCAGCGACATCATCATGGCCACCGCGTGTTCCGCGACGCCGTGCGGGGAATACGCGGGCACCCGGGCGACCTTGATCCCCAGCCGGGCGGCCGCCGGAAGGTCGACATTATTATAGCCGGAGCAGCGCAGGGCGATCAGCGTGGTCCCGTTGGCGGCCAGCAGCTCCAGGACCTCCCGGTCAATGATATCATTGACGAACACGCAGACGGCTTCAAACCCGTAAGCCAGCGGGCAGGTGGTCCGGTTTATGTGGGCTTCAAAAAAAACAAATTCATGCCGGCCGGCGTTGGCCTCTTCCAGAAACTGCTTGTCGTACGACTTGGTGTTAAAAACGGCTACTCTCATTTTAACTGGTCCTTTCCCGGGTTCTCAATTTCATATATTCCCAGCTGCTATAATTTCCATCAACAACCGGTTAATTTCTTCTTCATTAATTTCCTGAGTCTTACGATGCAACCGGCGAAGATTGCGCCCAAGGACCTGGCGGTTAAATGTCACTCCGCAATAGTTAACAAAGATTTTGTTATGTTGCGTCATCGCGTCTTTTTCTTTGTCCAACAGTAGCTCCTCTTCAAGTTTTTCACCGGGGCGAAGGCCGACATATTGAATCTCAATATCTTTTTCCGGGACCAGACCTGATAATGTAATCAGGTTATGCGCAAGGTCCAAGACTTTGATCTGCTCACCCATATCGAGGATAAAAATTTCCCCGCCTTTTCCCAATGCCCCTGCCTGCAGGACGAGCATACAGGCCTCTTTAATGCTCATAAAATAGCGTTTTACTGCAGGGTCAGTCAACGTAACCGGACCGCCTTTCTCGATCTGCTGCTTAAAGAGTGGCACCACCGAACCTGCAGAACCCAGGACATTACCGAACCGTACCGCCATAAATTTGGTCTTACTTTTTTGCGCCCGGGCTTGGAGGATCATCTCCGCGACGCGCTTCGACATTCCCATGGTATTGATCGGATTAACCGCTTTATCCGTTGATATGAATACAAAACGTTCCACCCCGTAGTGATTGCTGGCATAAATCATGTTCCGTGTGCCGAAGATATTATTTTTTACCGCAGCAGCCGGATTAATTTCCATAAGGGGCACATGTTTATGCGCGGCGGCGTGAAAAACCACCTGCGGTCTGGCCCGGCTAAAAACCTGTTTCAAAAGTCCAACATCCCTGACATCACCGATGATCGGGGTTGTTAAAAGATGTGGATATGTATTTTTGAGTTCCAGCAAAAGAAAATACAATGAGTTTTCATAGTGATCAAGAAGGATTAATTCTTTTGGGACAAAAGACGCGACCTGCCGGCAGATCTCAGACCCAATCGAACCGCCAGCCCCCGTGACTAAGACCACACGGTTCTTAATATATTGGCGTACTTCTTCGGTATTGATTGTGACGGTTTCTCGACCGAGAAGGTCATCCGGATGGACATCACGGGGCTTCAATTGCTTCTCCCCGCTCAAAATCTGTTTGATCCCCGGAATAACCTGGATCTTGGTTTTAGTCTTTTCACAATGAGCGAGAATTCCTCGTACGGTCCCACCATCCGCCGATGGAATGGCCAGGATGATCTCATCGACTTTGTGTTTGGTGACGACCTGGGGAATTTCACAGCGGGTCCCCATAATTCTTACTCCCTGGATGTTTGATTTTTGCTTCAACGGATCGTCATCGATAAACCCGACGACCTCGCCCCCCATACCCGGGTTATTGCGAGTGATCTCTTTGAGCAGCATGACCCCGGCTTCGCCTGCCCCAACGATAAGAATACGGTGGGCACGGACGGAAGAGTATTTATTTCTCTGCAAATAATCTTTAAACATCTTTAATGACAGCCGTAAACCTGAGGAAAACCCCAAAGCAAGGATAAAATCCAGAATAATAATGGAGCGCGGGAAGGAATTCCAGCCCAGCAGTTTGGTCAGCGCTAAAAAGAGAATTGACGCGGTCACGTTCGCTTTAATGAGTTGTACCACATCTTCGATGGATATATAATGCCAGAGTTCATGAAACAATCCCAAAAATCCAAAAATCATCAATTGAATCGCTATCACCATCGGTAACGCCTCGTAAAAATTGACCATTTGGTATTCCGGAATATCGAATTCAAACCTTAACAAATACGCAAAAACGTAGGCCATTATAAACAAGATCGCGTGGACGAAGATAGTCACTAACCGCCGGTATTTCAGTAAAAATTTTAATTGTCGTAGTGGTCTCATAGCTAATCCTTCTTAAATACACTTTTCATGGAATCAATCACATAATGGATACTATCTGATGATAATGTCGGATGCACCTGCAACATAATCGACGTCTCTCCCAATTTCTTACTCACCGAAAGATGTTTCTGCGCCGACAAACTCATTTTTTTACGCTGGTCGCGGAACGCCTTTTCCCGATAAATTTCCGGACATGCCCCGCTCCCGCAGGGAACACCCAAGGCAGATAATTCTTGCAGGATCGTATCTCTGGATTCACCGGCTTTTAATTTTTTCGGATCAACATAGACATAATATTTGTAATAAGAATGTTTTATTTCAGACGGCACAACCGGGACCACAAGCCCCTCCATTTTTTTAAAAGCAGCATCAAAAAAAACTGCATGCTGGCGGCGTTTACCCACCATTTCATCCAGCCGCTTCAACATAATCCTCCCGATCGCCGCCTGGATCTCAGTCATACGGTTATTTGTCCCGAAGCTGTTGACCATCCACTTGAAGCTCGTTCCGCTCGTCTGGTTAAAGACCACATCATAGTCGCGCCCATGATCCTTTAAACTCCAGGCCTTTTTCCATCGTCTCGGATCATTGGTAACCAAAAGCCCTCCCTCCCCGCCGGTCGTAAATATCTTATCCTGGCAAAAAGAAAAAGAGGCAAAATCTCCGAATGTCCCGACCGGCCTTCCCTTATATAGGGCTCCATGCGCCTGTGCACAATCTTCGATCAGACATAATTTTCGAGACTGACACAATTGCACGATCGGATCCATATCACAAGGCCATCCGGCTAAATGAACAACGATGACCGCCTTTGTTTTCTTTGTGAGAACGGCCTCGATCGTTTCCTTCGTCATATTTCCACTAGAGCCGTCAATATCAGCAAAGACCGGCAGAGCCCCGGCATATGCGACACAACTGGCCGACGCAACAAAGGAACGGCTCGATACAACTACCTCGTCACCCGGACCAATGCCTAAAACTTTTAAGGCGGCATCCAGCGTAACCGTACCATTGGCCATCGCAATCGCATGTTTCACTCCCAAATATTGCGCGTATTCTTTTTCAAACGCGTAAACATTTGTTCCGGTCCATTGGCTTACTTTCCCGGATACTAATACGCTTTTAACTGCGTCAATAATCTCGGCGTCAAACGACGGCCAAGGCGCGAACGTCGGCTTCTTCATAACGAATATTCCTCTCTAAATTGTTTAACCGCCGGCAATTCCTTGACCGGCCAAATTTTCCCCAAAGGCAGCAGGACCCACACAGTCTGCATAAGAATCAATAAATCAAATAAAAATGAATTGCGTTCGACATGCTCCATGGCCAAAGCCACTTTTAAAGGCACAACTCTCTCATCATAAAACCGATCCGGATCCTTAATTTTCGCCAGGATTTCTTCTTCCTGCCGGAAATGCAGAGTCGCTACACTGGTTATGCCCGGACGAACGGAAAAAATTTTCTTCATCTGCGGTGTATATTTCGCCGTAATCTCCGGCACATCCGGCCGAGGGCCGATGAAACTCATATCCCCTCTCATAACGTTAAATAACTGGGGTAATTCATCCAGTTTTGTCTTTCGTAATATTCGCCCGATGGGCGTAATGCGCGGGTCATTCCCGGTCGTAACTGAAGTCCCTTTCGTGTCGGCTTTATCCACCATGGTCCTGAACTTATAGATCAGGAATATCTTCTCATAAAGTCCGACGCGTTTTTGCGAAAAAAGGATCGGCCCTTCCGATGTCAGTTTTATGATTACCGCGACAACAGCCAGTAAGGGAGCGAGAACTACCAGCCCAAAAAATGAGAAAATTAAATCAAAAAGTCTTTTCATAAGGTTAAGTCTTTCCGTTAAGATTCTTCAACGGGTAACAAGTATGGACCACTTTTTCTCCTTTAACAAGGCACAGGCCCGATCGCTCACCTTGACGCCCCACATGTCCACCGCGAGCTTTATGTATTCTGAAAATACAATTCTCCGGCCATCCGAACTTTTCCACCAGCGATCAGACTTAAACCAGCTGTCGGCAACAGGAATGTAAGTCAGGTTGATTCCGCTCATTCGGAATGCCCGGTTAAACAGCATCACCGATCGGCGCATGTGATAGGGAGAACTCACCACGATCGCCGATGTAAACCCATGTTCCACTAAAATCGGCTTAACAAAAATTGGATGCTGGTACGTGTGCTCAGCCTTTGTTTCAAGTAAAATATTTTTTTCAGGGACACCCGATTTGAGCGCCCTAATTTTTAACCAGCCGGCGATGCTGATTTCACGGCCGGTCACGCCTCCACCGGTAATCACGATATATTTCACGAGTTTCTGTTTATACAGTTTCACCGCGTAATATATCCGTTCCTCTTCGCCTCCCAGGACAATGACCGCATCCGCCGGTTTTAGGTCGTCCTTTATAACCAAAAATGATCCGAACAAAGGTAGATAATAATCCTTTGAAGCAATCAAAATGCCTGCGATAAAAACACAAACAGCAAAAAAAATAATGAATTTTCTAAATCTCAAAAAATACCCTCACTTATATTAATATTTAACTATTCTTAATCAACTTCGCCTCTCCAACCATATCCAGCATTTCGCGGTCGCCTTCATCACCATAGGCCGTCATACCGGAGAAATCCTGCGGGGCAAACATCGTCCTTAGTCTTGCCGCTTTTTCTTTCCCTTTGCATGTTTCACCTGTTATTTTTCCGGTAAAAACGCCGTTTAACTTTTCCGTCTGCGTGCATATAACTCCGGTAATCCCCCATAATTCAATGAGTGGCTCTAAAAGAAAATCAAAATTGGCTGATACAATATAAATCTTGGCACTGTTTTTTCGATAATTCTCCAAGGCTTCAAACACCGGACGGTTAATTAAAGATTCCAGATTATTTCCGAAATATTTTCTTACCGCTGTATTTACCCAGGAAAGTTCTTTTCCTTTTATGAAAACACTTAAGAAAAATTCTTTCATCGTCTTATCATTGATGATCCGAAAACGGGACAACACCAGGATAAAATACAAAATCACCAAGGAAAAATATTTACGGTCTTCCCCGGAAAAATATTTCGCTACCGGACGCAAGGTGTCCCGATTCGTCAGTGTCCGGTCAAAATCAAATAATACAATTTTCATATCCGGTCAATATCCAAAATCGCGTTTTTCAGGGGATTCATCTTAAACCCCTTAAGGAATTTAGCGGCATAATACCCTCCCTGGGCAAAGAAGGGTAACGGATCGTCAAAATAAAAATCATCGTACTTAATCCTTTTTGTCGTAAATTTCTTCATATCAGACATTTTCTTTTTATATTTAATACAATCCAGGGCGGCCAAGACATCACCGAGGATCCAGCGGGTAACCACACCTTTCTTATAATCTTTGACTGGAGCCACATCCCCATTCTGCGCCATTTTATACGCAAGGAGCGGAAAATTTACTCCCGACTGGATCGCCAACGCTAATGATCCCCAGTAACGGGGATTAACTTCTATAAGCCACCCTCGTTTTTCGGTTTCATTGTACTTAAATTCCACCATAGCGACTCCATGCCAATTCATACTGCTCAACAATCGCTCAGCATAATTTTCCAATTCAATATTTTCCGTACTTATGCGCACAGTACTTGTTCCCCCCGTATAAATTTTTTCCCTTAAACGTTTATGCGTGAATTTTGCCTTTAACACACCCTGATTGAAAAGCATGGATACCCCGTATCCGGCCCCTTCCACATATTCCTGAATAATCGGATAATTCTCCCGAGTCTGTCCTTTGATAACACATTGGCAGATTGATTTCAATTCCTCTAGCGAACGGGCATAAAATACTCCCTTTGAACTGTTTGTATTTAATAACTTGACCACTACACAGTTATCTTTCCCCGCTTCGGCCCAAAAATGTTTTAGTTGGTCAAGATGTTCTAACTTAAACGTCTTCGGAGTTGGTATTCCTAATTTATGAGTTTCCGGCATCAAAAGATCTTTGCGGTGAAGAGTTTTGATGGTATTAAAATCCGCAATGGGAATCTTAACTCCGGTCTTTCGCAACCGGTCAATATAACGCGCGACGATAAAGGTCTCTTCGTGAGATGGCAAATATACCTGTGGCTTAAACCGGCTAAATGCCCTCTCCAGGTCACTGATGAAATCCTGAGGGTTCCGGTAAAACGATCGATATCGAAATGAACCCGCGCAATAACGCGATGCCTTGGCCATGGCGAAGCGGGAACTGTCTCCGACAGCTACTCGCAGGTTATTTAAGGCCAGGGCCCGAAGCATATTATAGGCGACACGGTTCCAGCCATAACTGAGGACTACATCCACTGTTTTCTTGCCGGTCACTCCCTTAAAAGATTGCGATGGCTGACCATTCCCATTCGTGAACTTTACCAGCAGATAATTATTGGGCAACTCTTTAACAATGGTCATCATTCCCATGTTTTCATGTGACCGCAGCGAAGAATTATTATCCCGGCTGATCGTCGAAAAGACCTCAAAATTCAAATCTTCTCCCATACCGTACAAGACCTGCGCCATGCGCCCTCCCAACCCCTTTCGTCTCATATCGCCGGACAAATACCGGCCAATAAAGGCCTTTTTCGAACAAAATAGGCGCATCATAAAATAACCGGCCAACTTATCTTCAATAAAAAAACCAATCGGCATGTACCCTAAGCTATTCAAGACAGTTTCAATACTCGCCTTGTCAAATCCATGCGGCTTGAAAAAAGTCAATTCTTCTTTGGTGACCTGTTTTAGAAATTCAACCAGACTATCGGTATCATGTCTATTTAATAAACGGATACGTCCATCCGCTAAAGCTTGCCACTGGGTCAGCTTTTCACGGACAGCCGTGATCCTTTTACCCCACAACAGAAAGAGGAATCCATTATTTATTTTCTCAATGACAGCCCATATACCCGGACAATGATGCTTCAACCATATTATTTTAGACAACATACTTAATTATTCTTTCCGTATTTAATATAAAGAAACTCTGTGAATGTTTTATCCCTTAAATTATTCGGACTCACCCAGTAACCTTCTTCCATTTGATGGACAAATGTCCGGACTATCTTTAAATACCATTTTAATAAGAAACCAACCGGCGTTTTTTCGCGTGACGCCCGGAACAAGAATAATAAATAAGCGACTCCGTTCTTCTTTAAAATTCTAGCCAATTCTCTTAACGCGGCCAGACTGTTTTCTTTGGCTTCAATCAATGATATAAGTTGCTGAAGATACCGGTATTGCTCGAACTGTTCGTTCATATAGGGCAATTTTTGTGCGGTTGCCGCATCAAATTGTCTGCGCTTAAAAATCAGTTCAGCCATTACCGTAGCTCCATGCCTTTCATCAAGACGTCGTTGACCTTAATAACATCATAACGTTCCTGCGCGTAGCGGCGGCTTTCCTGTCCCATCCTCCTGATTTCCTGCGGATGATCCATAAAAAACTGCATGGCCGCGGCCAAGGCTTCAACATCTTTAACCGGAACCAAAATACCATTGGCTCCGATCATAAATCTTCCCTTTTTTTCTTCCATATCCCACGGAGAATTGTTTATCTTTCTGATCGTCTCCCGACATCCCGGGGCATCGGTTGTGATCACCGGCCGGCCCATCGCCATCGCCTCCAGGACCGTTCGGGGAGTCCCTTCTCCGTAATAGGATGGCAAGACATAAACACTGGCAGCGGCAATCTGCGGCCGGACGTCATCTGCGGATCCCAAAAACTCAATGATTCCCTGTTTGTGCCATTCCATAACAGTTTCCTGACTGATGGCAGAAGGATTGGTGTCAAACCTTCCGAGCAATCGAAAAATCATGTTGCTGTACCGTTTTTTTAACTGTTGGGCCGCTTCAAAGTATTGGACAATCCCCTTTTCATGGATGATCCGGGCGATCAGTAAAAACACCACCGGATTTTCAGCCACTGGTGCAACGGTATAATGTTCTAAGTCAAGCCCGGACCCGTTCACCAGCGCTGCCGTTGTATTTTTCCCTATCAGATTCAATGCCAGAAAAAAATTCCGGTCATCCGGGTTCTGGAAAAAAACTGTTTTATTCTTTTTGAGACTGAAACGGTATAAAAAACAAACCAGTTTATGCAACCATCTTTTTTTTCCGGCCGAATGATCAAATGTATTTCCCAACCCGGTTACCATCGCATAACATTTCCGTATCCCGGCCCAGCGTGCGGCCAGAGAACCATAAACCACCGGTTTTATCGTGTAAGCAAAAACAATATCCGGGCGTTCTCTCTTCAACAATCGATATAAAAAAAATACGGTGTATATGTCCCGGACTGGATTCATTCCTGTCCGTTGAAGAGGAATTTCCCGATAAATAATTCCCATTTTCTCCAGCCGTTCTACAATCTCAACGGGATGTCCGGACGCACAGGCGATCACCTTATGTCCTCCCCTGACCATCGTTTCCAGCAAGGGACCACGAAATTTGATTAATGAATCAGCATATCCCGCCAAAACTAATATTTTCATCTTCCCTCGTTTTCAAGCCACATCTGGACCATCAACACATCCCATAAATGATGTTGCCAGTTTTTTTTCCCAGACAAATGCTCTGCCCATTTTTGACGGATAGGTTCCGGGTTGAGATAACCTTCCCCTCGCAGACGCGATTCACTAAGAAGGTTTTCGGCCCAATCGCGTAATGGTCCGCGCAACCAATCATCAATGGGAATCCCAAAGCCCATTTTAGGCCGTTCAATTAGTTCGGGTGGTACATACTTGTAAAGCACTTGCCGCAGAATCCATTTTCCAACACCGTCACGTACTTTATATTCCAACGGCAATCGCCAGGCAAATTCAATCACCCGGTGGTCCAATAGCGGAACCCGTGTTTCCAGGGAAACACTCATCGCGGCCCGGTCTACCTTGCAAAGAATATCGTCCGGTAAATAGGTGAGCGCGTCCAGAGCCATCATCTGATGCACAAAATGATCCGTTTTTGGAACAGACGCTATACCTGTCAACATGGTTGGCGGTTCAGTCGCGCCCAGAACTAATTTATCGGGCTGCGGCCAGTGAGTCACCAGGTGACGGTAAAGTTCGGCCGGTGTTTGCGCGGCCATCGCTCCTGCGCCTTTATGCAACTTGTCTCCAATGTTGGCCTGAGCTAATCCCAAAGGCAAAATTTTTTGAACTCGTGACAGATACCGGTCCCATTGGTCAGGCGCAACGTGGGTAATCATGCGGGCCATCATCCTTCGTAAACTTTTCGGCAGGAACGATAACTTTCCCCAAAACCGCTGACCGAGCACGTACCGGTTGTAACCTCCGAACAGCTCATCGCCCGCATCACCGGACAATGACACGGTAACATGCTGGCGTGCCATTCGGCTCACCAAAAATGTGGGAATCTGCGATGCGTCGGAAAATGGCTCATCGTACATTTCTGCCAGATGTGGAATAACATCCCTGGCCTGCTGGGCGGAAACATAAAGTTCGGTGTGATCTGTTCCAAGATGCCGGGCGACCTCTTTGGCATACACCGCTTCGTTATACTGTTCTTCGCTTAAACCGATCGTGAATGTGCGCACCGGACGTTTCGATTGCGCCTGCATCAACGCAACCACTGCGGATGAATCGACTCCGCCGGAAAGAAAAGCCCCCAGAGGCACGTCGGCGACCATCTGATCAGAAACGGCCTGGCGTAATATTTTGTCCAAATCTTCTACAGCTTCCTCGGGGGTCCCCTGGAACGGTTCCGCCAAGCCATTCGCCACGGTCCGATGAATATCCCAATACGGTCGTGGCTGACTTGCACGATCCTGTAAGGAAACCTTCAGCAGTGTCCCGGGTAATAATTTATGAATACCTTGATAAATGGAATACGGCGCGGGAATACAACTATGCCTCATCATCAGGGCCAGGGCATTACGGTCGATTTCTCGGCGAAAATCAGGATGGGCTTTAAACGCTTTCAACTCTGAACCAAAGAGAAAGGTAGAACCTTGCCATCCGTAATACAACGGCTTCTCGCCGACCCGGTCCCGCCCCAAAATCAACTGACGGTCACGACGGTCCCAAACGGCAAAGGCAAACATACCGGTTGATTTCTTAACAGTCGTTTCGATCCCCCAGACATCAAAACCGGCCAACAAAGTTTCAGTATCAGAATGCCCGCGCCAGGATATATCCGCCTTTATTTTAGACAACTCTTCCCTCAATTGGAGATGATTGTAAATTTCTCCGTTAAAGACAATCACATAACGGTTACTGACGGAGACCATCGGTTGATGTCCTGCCAGCGACAAATCCACAATCGATAATCTCTGATGGGCTAATCCAAGCCCTGCATCAGCATCCAGCCATACACCTTGGTCATCCGGTCCGCGATGGGTGATGGTCTTACCCATCTTCACCAGGATGTCTGAGGCGTTGTCCAGTTTATGTTCAGTTAAATATCCGGCAAAACCGCACATTAATTTTTCCTTATCTTCATAACATATTCACTAAATTGGTTCCAAAAGGCGTCTCTCCGGGCCTGCAGACGGTTCCCACAAAAATTTTGTGCCTCGTCCCAATTTCTTTGTGCCTGCTGTAACCGCCAGGATGAATCTTGTACCATCCGGGCTAATTGTTGGGCCAGCGTTTTGTCATCTCCCGGCCTATGTAGACATTCTGAGGCCAGCAATTCCGGGATACCGGCTACCTTTGATCCCAATGCGGGCAGACCCCGGCTCATGGCTTCTATCAGCGCCCGGGGTAACCCCTCTGTGAAGCTGGGCTGAATATAAATATCCAAATCATCCAGCCATTGTTTCACCGGGCCGCCGCTGGGCAGGCTGCCGTTCAAAAAAAGTAAATCCTCCACACCGATTTGCCTGGCTTCGCTGAGCCATCCATCCTGGGGGCCGCTCCCTAGGACACGCAAATGAACCAGAATCCCTTGATCTCGTAAACGACGCATAGCCCTCATGGCCACATGAAGTCCCTTGCCGCGATGGAACAAATCTCCGATGAGACCAACGATGAAAGGTTTTGCTCCATCTTTATCGCGGGTCTTCCAGCGCGTTATCTTTTTTTCCACCCCATTGGGAACATCCGTTTCGGATCCAACCTCAACATCTGAAACACCGCAGGAAAATCCCCGGCATGGATAACGTCTTTGTAAATATTCCTGGGTTACGTAAATCGCAAACCCCGCCCGTTTGATCCAATAGCGGGATTTCCATTCAGCCACAGGAGCGTACAACTTCGCGGCCAACGCCCCATAATTCCAATACGAGTCCCAGCTGTTACATACCACTTCAACCGCCCAAGGAACCCCAGCCCGCCGAGCCTGCTGGGCTGCCACCCAGCCCAACTGCGATTGGCGGACGATGACCGCATCACAATTTGCAACAGCTTTCTTAAGGATAGACCGGGCTTCGCCTTGCTGTAATTGTTTCAGCCGCTGGCCATGGTCATCCGGAGTCCCGATGAATGTTACTCGCGGGCCGGAAGACAGATTCCACTTTTCCGGTACCGTTGTACGCTCGGACATACGTCCCGCCACAGTCAATTCATCAAAATATTTTAAATAACGAGTCCATCCTTCATAGGAAAACTGGCCTTCAGCAAACACTCTTCCATCAGGAGTGCGGACAAAACGCACACTATGCACAAATAAAACTTTCATAATTTCGGGATACCTCCGTTAAATTCCAAAAAATCCTTCTTTCCAGTACATCCCTCCGAATAAAGCCGAAACATAAGGAGGATAATTAAAGGTGATAAAATTTAAATACAGCGAACCGGCCGCCAGTAAAATAATACCCAGCGCAATCCACCTGCGCTGATCGTGCTTAAACAACAGCAAAAATGAAACGATGAGTACAGGTTCTCCCAAACTGAGCAATCCGGCGACGCGCGCCGCTAAAACAGCCACATCGTTAAAGAGAAACCTCCAGATGGTAGCCCCGCAATAAAAAAGGAATAAGACCTCAAAATATTTCATCTGTTTACCTAAAGTCTCCCGGTATCTGATCGCCAGCAAACAGATCATCAATTGCTTCAGTGACGTCGGCCGCAGTACACCGAGAGCAAAACCTTGGGACTCATTTTCCAGATAACTTAATCCCGTCTCAATCTGTGGATTCAAGTTGCTGAAAGACAGAAAATGGCTGAACAGCCAGTGCGAAACCGGAGAAAAAATACCAAGCGCCAATGAACCCAGTACCAAACAGTACAAAACACGCGAAGAAAAATTCAGACGGTAAACTACATATCCGAATAATGCAAAGATCGCCGAGAAATGAAACATAGCCGCGACCATAACAAAGACAATAAACGCTAAATCTTTTTTACCTGTCAAAAGGGAGACCGCGCATAAAACGATGCCTGTGGCGATCCCCTGCCTCATGGCGGTCATTGTTCCTACAAAATAATAATTGGAATAATAGGCCAGCACCGTTAAAAAAAAATACGGCGAATATTTTCTATAAGCCCACAGGTTCATCGTCACCACACCACTGGCGACCGTCAAGAAAAGAACCATCGGGTTTTGCGAAAAACATTTCACAAAAGAATTAAGAAGAAGATAAAGATACTCAATCCGAAACGGCACATACGTTTGCCCGGTCAAAAACCCGGGTAGTGGCGGTACCATATCAAAAATCCACATATAACCGTCCTGATCACTCCACCCCACCCGGGTGCCGCAGAAAACCGACAGCAGGATGATCAATAGAAAAAACAGCCCTTGCTGCAATGAGCGGCTGGTCTTGTGAAAATCAAAAAAAAGAGACAAGCCGACCAGAAATGCAAACAGGACATGGTAAGGGAAATATAAAAACAGGTAATTTGTATAATCGTATTTGTTCATTAGTTATGTCCAACGTTTAAATCCGTATAAAACAGCTGCCCTTTCATGGTTGAGTTTTTCCGGCATATATGCCGCACAATTCTTCCACACCCCGTATGACATTAAACTTTGAATCCCGAACGCTTTGGTATGACTCGTTGACCGGCCGATTAAGACTCCTACTATCCGCAATGGCTTGAACCCAGATGGAAACATCATCCTTCAGAGTCAACATTTTGACCAAGGGTCGGATAACTATGGCCTCCTCTGGAATGGCATCAGACATGACAACCGGCAGACCGGCGGCTTGGGCTTCAACGATGACAAGCCCGAGCCCTTCGTAACGCGAAGGGAACACAAATACATCCATAGCCCCTAACATAAGACGCGGAACATCCGGCCGCACACCGGCAAAAATGATCTTGTCCATCAGATCCAGGCGTTCAGCTTTTTGCGCAACCTCTGCTTCTAATATTCCCTTTCCCACCAGAAGTAAACGGGCGTTCTTCTCGTTTTTTAAAAAGTCGGCAAAAACGTCCAACAAAAAATCATGATTTTTCTGTTCCGCGAACCGGCCGACATGACCGACCACAAAAGCATCTGACGGCACACCCAGTTCGCTGCGCACATCCGCCCGATGGACCGTCGCCATGAAGGAATCCAGATTGATCCCGTAATATAAAATCCGGCGGCTGGAATCACGGGACCAGTCCTTACCAAATAAATTTGCGGCGGCCACACCGCTGCAAGCCAGCCCATTGGTGGAATAACGGCGGATCAGCCATAGGGCCGTGTGCAAATAACACTTTCGTCCGAATCCGGCCCGGCTTTCAATTAAGGAAGTATCATTATGGCTGTGGGAAATACGGACCGGCACACCGGCCTGTTTGGCCAGCATCATCGGAAACCCGCTAAAATGGTGGACATGGCTGTGGACGGCATCATACGGCCCATGCTCCTTGATGATGCGATGGAAACACCTCGCGTATTCCCACGGACGCGCGGCATGCGGGCAGGGAATAATCTGTCCGCCAAGAGATCTGATTTCTTCATCATAGAAACAAGGCTTGTTGGTATGTGTTAAAAAATCAAATTGGTAAAGGCTTCTATCAATCCGGCGCATGACATGCATCAGCCAGGTTTCGACTCCTCCGGTATCCATGCCGCCGACGACATGTAAAACGCGAATAGTTTTTTTCTGATCAGGAATAGTCATAGGGACATCCCTTCCCGGACTGCTCGGTTAATTTCACGCTGAACGATCAGCGCACTTCCGCCAATCTGTATACCAGCGGACACAAGAAGGGCTAACGCAGCGCCGTTCAGCTTGAACTGCGGAATAAATATGTAAGAAATGAGTGCTGTGGAAAAAAGTACAACTAAAAACAGCGGCACTTGCAGTTTAAACTGCCGCGCGGCGGTCATCGCAAACCCGTAGGCTGATGCAATCCCCATGACGGTCGCACACACCATTAGGAGGATAAACAAATTTGAATAATCAGCGTATTCAGCTGTGTACAATAATGACAAGATCCATTTTCCACCGGCAGAAATCACTAAAACACCGGCAAGGCCAATCACAAGGTTGATCACGATCATTTTATTCAGAATAGATTTGAAACCCGGAATATCCCTCGTGGCAAAACACCGGGACATTTTTGGCGCCACCGCCTGTCCCAGGGCCAGAATAAACATGTTGACCGCAACCGTCGTGTATACCAATGCCGCAAAAATGCCGAGGTCCCTCGCTCCGAGAAATTTTTCAATCGCGTAACGGGGAATATTGGAATTTAGGGATATAATCCCCATCACAATCCCCAATGGGAAAGCCATGAGAATCATTCGCGCGAGAAATTTCCGGCGATTAGAAAATGCTGTAACGATGGAGCGGAGCAAATCGCCGTGAGTCGCTCCTTCCGTCATTTTGACCAGAGGTCTAACGCGGCTGACATCATAACATACGAGCACCGCTAGCCAGACACAGAACAAGCCGGTCAGGGCCCACCGTAAGCTGGAAGATATATAAAAAATAAAGGCTAAAACACCGACGGAGGATATCCCTTTTATAATCATGGATACGGCCAGAAAACCCATTTTTTCATGCTGTTGGAAAAATCCGTAAAAGACATCACTGAGCGATTCTACGGCTTTGGCCAGGGTGAGAATAACCGTGACAAAAAAAACCTCCCGGCTAAAATGACCAAGATAAAGGATCAGGAGGATTACCAGAAGAGCAACGGCCGTTGAGGCAATTCTCACGGCCATATAATCGGCGAGAAAATATTCCTTGCGGGCATCCGTGGCCTGAACGCCGCGAAGCTGCATGTTCGCTATCATGATCACCGGTGCCGTGATGGCTATCCCCAGGGCAAACTGCCCAACAATTTCGGGGCTCCCGAGCTTGGCCAGTACAATCAGCATCCCCCATTGACACAACGCATAAATGCCATTGGCCAGCATCATCCACAAAAAATTGATTTTTGTCGGCGTTAATAAATTTTCGATTTTAACATAATCCATGTTCATTTAATAACTCACAAAATAAATCACTTGCCGGCAGTGGCACCGCTACGTTCTAAATATTTTCTCGTCATCCGACACTCAAAAGTTTTTGAAAAAACCTTTGGCTTTAGTTTTTGCTGCTATCTTCGCACGGGTATTCGGGTCGTAAAGTGAATAACCATAGTGATCTCCATGGCCATAAAAATCCACCATGTTTAACACAACGGCTAAAATCCGCGCGTTAACGGACTTGAGAGTCTTGATGCTGCTAAGCACAGCTTGACGATGGGTGAACCCGGAACGGGCAACAAAAATAATCGCCTGTACTTTTGTCGAAAGGATCACGGCGTCCGTGACTGCTAATACCGGCGGTGTATCTAGAATCACCCGATCATAATCCTTTGACAGCTTAGTAATGACATCCTCCATTTTCTTGGACACCAGAAGTTCCGAAGGATTCGGCGGAATCTTTCCGCAAGTTATGATATCCAGGTTTGGAATATCGGTTTTCTGAATAAATGGCCGGACATCTCCCTTCTCTGAAATCAGGACATCGGACAACCCTTCGATGCGTTCTGTCCTGAATACCGCCTGAAGACGCGGACTGCGCATATCGGTGTCAATCACAATGGTACGCTCCCCGGCCTGCGCGAACACGCACGCCAGGTTAATGGCCGTCGTGGTCTTGCCTTCCAGCGTGGAAGAACTGGTAACCATAATGGTCCGCGATGGAAAATCTGGATTACTGTAGACGATGTTAGTCCGCAAATGCCTAAAAGATTCTGCGACCAGTGAACTGCGGATTTTCTCGGATATGAATTCAGGGATCAAATCTTTGGGTGCATTTTTGTTATTAAACGCCGGAATTGCGACCAGACAGGACATTTTGATGGTCTGTTCCAGATCAAACGCGGTTTTGATCGTATGGTCCAGCGATTCAAACAAAAAGGCCAGCGCTCCGCCGAAAAATATCCCAAAAACAATTGCCAAGGCCAGATTGAACGCCTTGCGCGGCCGAACCGGATTTACGGGAACGGTTGCCATGTCAATAATTTTAACATTGGATGTATTACCGCCCCAGGTCGTATTCTCCGGGGACTGATTACTCACCAAAGTCAGCCGCGAGCGTTCACTTTGAATTTTTTCGTCGATCGCCTCAATTTCACTCTGCAACCCCAAAATGACCGGATTCTTTCCTTTAAGATATTTTGAACGCTGGTACATATCTATCTCCAGTTCACTGCGCCGTTGGATGAGCTGGTCAACCGATGATAAAAAGATATATGCTTGTGTCCACGTATTCGCGATTCGGGCAGCTAGTTGGGGATCAGGATCATCCGCGCTGACATCAATGATCTGAGTCATCCGGACCGGAAAAATGATGATCTGTTCAAGCAAGGCCTCAAGCCGTTCGGATTTAGTAATCGGTTTAAGCTGATCCGCCGATTTGCCGCGCCTGGAGGCCGGTTCGTAGGTGCCGAGTTCCTGGAAGACCAAATTAGCCAGAGTCTGACTCTTTAGAATTTCTACCTGTGAGTTGAAAAAATTGGTTTGGTCGGTTTGATCTGGAATAATCATGTCATCGACCTTGACAATTTTAGGAGCCCGGCGCTCCACCATGACCCGGCTGGTCGCCCGGTAAACCGGTATGGTCGTGAATGAATAAACCAGCGAAGCAGCCGCTGCAATAAAAACCGTATTAATAAGCGTCGCCCTATGTTTAAACAATTTTCGAATAATATCCTGCAAATCAATCTCTATGATTTCTTTGCCCTCTCGTGTTCTATCCATATTCCCATCGGCCATATGAAACTCCCTAAAACATACTTTCCGGGACAATAACCATATCCCCCGCGCGTAAGACTACGTTATCCTTATCTCCGCTTTCTTTGTTAATAATATCGTTAATACGAACCTGCAACTCTTCCCTGATTCCGTTGGAGTTGGTACGGATCACTTTAACCTTATTAGGCGCCGCGATGGATGTAAACCCTTCGGCCAGTGAAATTAATTCTATGACCGAAAGCCGCCCTTTGATCGGGTAAACCCCGGGTTTTTTGACCTCGCCCATGATCGAAACGGTACTGTACTCTTCAATAAAAATCGTAACCTGGGGATTAACCAGGTAATCTTTGCCAAGAATATCCGTCAATTTTTCCTGTAGACCTGACACCGTCAGGCCTCCAATTTCGATTTCCCCGACCAATGGGAATGTGATAAATCCACGAGATGAGACCCGCACTCTCTGGGATATTTTTTCCCCTTTGCCGTAATAGACATCAATCAGAAGGACATTTTCGGACCCGATCAGATATTCGGACGTTTCCGCAGATTTCTTTTCCAAAACTTCACTCGTCGGCTGTGTTGCCGGGGAAGCCGCAAATCCGTCTGCGGACCATGTCATCAAAAACACTGAAATTAATACTACCGGTATCCATTTTTTCATATTTTTTAAAACCTCTTATCTTAAATTAATAAATCAAACCGCAGGGAGATTAAATTATCCTTGTATTCATTGCTGTCGATATTGGACTTGTCATTCGTATATCGATAGCCCAGATTTATCTCCCCTAATTTATTGATCTTGTACTTAAGTGTAATTCCCTCGGTCAGAACGGTGTCACGGCGTTTAACATTGGCCGTTGGATCTGCTTCGGGGTAATCACGCCGTTCAAACCGGGACGTCAGCACCAGATCAAAATTACCTCTGAGATTCTGGGTCAAATTGGCTTCAATTAAATTCATATTGTAATAATTATTCGTCGAATCAATCGATTCCACGGCTGTGCTGTCATAATTAAGTGATAACGATGTGCGCTCGGAGAATACAGTGTTGATCCCGGCTTCGGTGACAAATCCGTTAAAACCGCTTCGTCCCGCGGAATCATACTCCCGTTGCTGGTAACCCACTTTGACGATGCCGTCGGTCTTTCCAGTGAGGTCAAATTTAACGCCGGTACGGAACTGGTCATAATCTCCGTCACGAGTCTCGTCGTTGGAATAATTGATGAGACCATGATTATATTCAAGAAGCGCTCTGGCCTTTGGGAAAATCTGGTAATAGACCGTCCCCGTAAAAATATCTTCCTGATGGTTCAAAACCTCGAGATCATTATCCCGATAATCGGATATAAAATGGATATACCCGGTTTCATAGGTGAATTTGTTCTTTTTGACACCAAAGATAATCCGGGACAGATTTTCATTTCGTCGCACCTGATTTGTAAACTCGGTTGAGGCCCTGTCGACCGTATCCCGAAAAGCATTTTGCACATTGAGATATCCGAATGGCAGGGACATGTCCGCCAACGCCACTACGCCCTGGTTAACATAATTCTGATTTTTATAATTTGAATAAGCCGCGGCATCCGCCTTATATAACACTTGCAGATGATGGCGGGCATCCTTTCCTACCGGCACATCCAGAAGAAATTGAGGACTGGTAATGCTGATAAAATCATGCTTCTTGTCTTCTGCGGATAAAAAGATATTGTCGTCATACAGTCCTTCCTGTGAAATAGTGGCCTTTAAGCTGGCCGCCTGGCCAATACGAATGCCTTTGAGATCCTGATAGCCTTGAAGGACCCTGCGAATATTCTCTTCCCTATAAAATGTCTGGGCAAAGACGTCTGTCACGCTTAAAACTGACATCAAACTACTAATTAATATACTCCAAACAGCGATACGGACATTCATAGATAACCTCATTTATGTTGATTTAATCTTGGTTAACAGGGGCAAAGAGGGGACCTTGAAGGCTTACCACAGAAGAAAAGACAAAAAGGTTAAAATTAATTATCATAAACATCTATCAATAAATAATTTATGTTTTACCAACATTTTTATAAACGCTTCTCACCCGTTCTTTATTTCTATGCGCCAATAACCTGCCATATATTATCACTTTTTCAAAAATTGTATAGCTTAATAAATTTTGAAACTGATCAGTAAGTGTAACCTGTACAAGCATATAAAGCAAATTTATTACGGTTGATACATGGATATCCGGAAATATTCTATTTGTTCGTACCGCCCAGTTTCAACCCGTAAACAAAATTGGTGAAGTTCTGTTTGGTTAAGTACCGGAGCTGGGTCTGCTCCTGGCTGTATAGAAAATGGAATCCCTGTTTTAGAAAAAATTGTTTGCCGGTTTCCGTGTTGGTCGATATCCGGACACCCGGGATCTTTTTGGCCCGCAGTTCATCCAGAAACGCCGCCATCAAACGTCCGCCGATCCCCTGTGAGCGGTAAGGATGATCAACATTAATATGGATCACCGCGGGATATTCTTTAGAGTGGTCCGGCTTGCGGAATTCCCCTTTCAGAATACTGAGAAAATTAAACCAGATAAACTGGATATTTTTCCGGTCAAACAGCAGGCCGTAACGGATGACTTTTCCGGTAATGACGGCCGCGATTTTCCCGTTAAATCTGCTCATCCGCCGGGAATCTTTCGTCCCGATCAGGTATCCGACGACTTTTCCGCCGGATTCCGCGACCAGACACGACTCCGGTTCGTAACGCGTGTAATAAAGGCTTAACGCGTCGGCAACCACTTCGGCGTTTGATACAACCTTTTGGCAGGGTTCTCCCAGAAAGGCCGTCGCGCAGGCGATCCGGCGCACCCCGTCCCGGTCTTTCTCGTCATAAGCCCGGATGCTGACGTCCATTAGTGTCCCTCCCGCGCGTCCGGTAATTCCAGGATGCGCCAGGCCGTTGTTTCCTGGGGAATCCCCCGCAGCCATGAAGAAACACTGGTCATGATAAAATCCGGATGATCCAGCAGCTCCAGCGGGATGCTGAATTCGATCTCCTGCCCCTTGTATTCATAGCGGACTTCCTCCATCATGACCGGATGGCGTTTATCATAAATGACGATTTTATTCGGGCGCAGGAAATGAAATCTCAGCTTGGGCATTTCACTGAAACTCCGGTCCTTCCTGTAACCGTACAAAAAAAGATTCACCCCGAACAAACGGCTTTTGTAGGTCGGAGATTTTATTTTGACATGCAGGGACTGTTTCGTTTTCGCGTACAGTACGCCGTCAATGGTTTTCCCGCCGGTATAATCTTCATCAAAGATGCGGGATTCCAGGCGCGCCTCTTTTCCGATCGATTCCCAATCAATCACATTGCCGAGGCTGTCATTCAACTTGATGACCGGGTACTGGGCGAACATCTCATTTTTCCGGGCAAACGCCAGGAGATAACCGGGGTTATACATTTGAGATTCATATTTCAGGACGGCCTGCCTTTTCAGCTCGATCTGTTCCTGCTTCAGGTCCAGACTGTACCACTGCAGATTGGCCGATTTAAAACTCGACGGCGGTTCAAGGGACAGTTCCGGATTATACCCTTTGGGCGACGGCCAGCGCGGGGAATGGATCAAATAAGAATAAATCTCAGGGGTGCCGATATCCGGCTGTGTTGCCCAGGCCGCTACCTGCAGGAAAAGAAAGGCCGCCTGGTGGTCGACGTTAAAATCAGATGACAGCGTCACAAATATCTTGGTGGGCTTAAAATTTCTGAGAAGGTTGGTCAAATCCTCGAGAATATTGTCCCCGACATAAGATTTCCGGTAGGACGGGCTGTCCGAATAAGGCACGTTTCTGACCCGGGTCAGCACACTCTTAAGGGGGCCTGATTCTCCCCAGTATTCCTTAAAGATCGTCATCGTCCCGTAATCCGGATATCCCAGAAACGTCAGCCGGTCCTCCCTCACCCCCAGAACACGCATGGCCTCAATCGCTTCTTTCCGTCTGAGTTTGCCCATCTTGATCACGGCCTCTCGTTTCAGGACAGGCTGTTTGTTATAAAGCAAAAAAGCATATTCATTGCTGTCGCCGTTGGTCATCCAGACAATCCTGAGTTGGGATTTATTCTTCACGGCATTCTGGATCACCCCGGCGGCGGCGATGGTCTCATCATCCGGATGCGGGGCGATGATCAGGACACGGTCTTCCGGAAGGATCGCGGGCAGGGGTTTAAACTCCTGCGCGCCGGCGGCCGGCATAAATAAGACCGCCACACCGGATAAAATAAAAATAAGGATTAAAGCTCGTTTTTTTATTTTCTCTGAAATGTTCATGAGCTGATCAAATAAAATATTTGAGGAGTTGATTAATGGAAGGAACGGTATCTAACGGGCCGGTCTTTTCAAATATTCTTTCCAGGATTTGTTTGGCTGTAAAGTGGTGCCCGTATTCCGTGTATAAAATCTGTTTCAGATCCACCACCAAATTCGAGATCTGGTAAGGACTGATGACCGGGTTCCTGATCAGCCGGTCGATCAACCCCTGCATAAGGATTACCGTCGGATGGTCCCCGGGGATCAAGGTTTCTTCATCAATGACCGCCATTTGATAAGCCGGTGAAAAAAACCGCCCCACATTTTTCGGATCGATCAGGGTATCCTGCTTTTTAAACGGCGCAGGACCGGTTAGATCTTTGGTGTCCGGATGGATATCCGGATGCGCCAGATTAAGATCGGAATGAATAAACAGTGAAAACGGCCGGCCGTTTAACGAAACAAAGGAATTCGCCGTGATGATCGGGTCATAGACCCCTTTCCTCTGATATAAATCGTGCAGGTAGCGGGCGTACTGCAGAATCATATCCGGATGAAACGCCATCTGGCTGTAGGCGTCAATCGTGATCCCCTTAAGACGCGGGACTTCCACCGTGTCGCCGGTAATCACGTCCGTCACGAAAAAATCAATGTGGCCCAGATTATCCTGGGAAAACATCCTCCAGGCAAACCGGTCGCCTTTAAGGTTCCATTGGACATGTCCCGGGTACAGCATAGACCGCAGGGGCACTAAAACCTGAATCCCGATATAAACACAGATAAATATCCACACGGGCCGCGCAACCGGATCCCTCCGGGCCTCTCCCGGCAATTCATAAACGGTCCGGTCTTTTTCTTCCCGGAACAGTCCGAGAAAATTCCGGATGGCCCCGGGTTCCAGATACAACAGCGCGCAGGCGATCATCAAAAAAGGAAAAACACCGACGTTCAGGTAATATTTAACAAACACATGGAACAGGATCGACAGAAGAATCCCCGTCTTCCTTAACGGCTTGTAGATCAGCATGAACGCCACACAAAAGTCAATCACCAGGCCGGCCGTGGCCGTTACAAAGAAGAACCCGTCGCTGGCGCCATCGAATATGTTCTGGGTCACCCGGCCGCTGATCCAGTCCGTGTTTAGTTTGGCCAGGCCGCCGAAAAAATAAACCAGGGCTATCTGGATCTGGAACAGGAACAAATGCCAGTACGGCAGATAGTCCCTTCTGTTTTTTCCGAATATCAGCCGGTCCAGGGAAAAAAACCGGTTGCTTCCGGTGATGATAAAAAAGAACGAAAAAAGCAAAATCAGATAATAGTGGTTATTATAATGCGTCTTCTCGATGAGAAACATGTAACCGAATGTTAAAAAAAACACTCCGGCTGAGACCCGGGTCAGCAGTCCCAGCGCGATAAACAGGGCGGAAACGGCAATCACTTTCGTAAGAACGGACATGATCGCGGCGGTGGGAAACGGCAGTCCCAGCCAGTCAAATAAAGAATAGGTAAAGTGAAAATCCGCTGTCAGGTAAATGGTCTTGACGATGGCGGGTGTCCGGTATAAATAGATGTACAGGACCATCAGCAGGCCGAAACAAATCCGGAAACATCCGAGGTTCACCGGGTCGAACGGCTGGCCCAGCGTTTCCTTCCATCCCCTGATCCGCACGGACCAGGATTCTTTATCCATTTTCAATTTTTCCATAAGCCTCGATGATTTTTCACGGCGTCTTCATACAGACTGTTGAACAGTTCATCATGAACCGTATTCGGCGGCATTGATACAGGGACAGCATACCCGGCATGAACCAAAGTCGCGTTGAGGAACGTCTCGATCATAAGGACGTACGCCAGCCATATCCCGTCGGCATCTTCCCTGGTCTTGTCAAACTCGAGCTTTACCCCTTTGCCTTCCACCATTTGCCGGACAAATTCCGTGGCCGCGTCAGATGACGCTTCAATCCCGATCAACCGGACCGTCTTGTGGTTGGACAACAACAATGTATGGCCATTGATGACTTTTTCAACCCTGTAAATGTCCGCGGCGCGGGCCGGAACAGCGAGGGTCAGACAGACCAGGATGCCGTAAAAAATTTTCATGCCCCTATTTTACACGGCACCGGGACAATCGGCAAGATGAATGTCGATAATCCCGCCGCCCGTTTCACCACGCGCGTGGTGTTTTGAGAAAAAGGTGACGCCGTTTTTATATTGGAAAACGGTGTCCCCTTTTTCAATTCAGCGTGTGGCGTTTTTTTCGGAAAAAATCTTTGAGGAGCGCGGAGCTTTCTTCCCGGAGGATCCCGGGACGGACTTCGATGCGGTGATTCAAATCATTATGCCGGACAATATCCATCACCGATCCGCACGCGCCGGTCTTGGGGTCTTCGGCGGCAATCACCAGCGTGCTGATCCTGGAAAGAACAAGCGCCCCGGCGCACATGGCGCAGGGTTCCAGCGTTACGTACATCGTGCATTTGTTGAGCCATTTCGTTTTGAGTGTGTTGACCGCCTGGGTCACGGCGATCATTTCCGCGTGCGCGGTCGGGTCTTTCAGCGTCTCCACCTGGTTATACGCCTTGGCGATGATCTGGTTTTCGAAGACGATTACGGCGCCCACCGGCACCTCATCCCGTTCATACGCCTGCTTTGCCTGGCCGATGGCCTGGCGCATGTAATTCTCATCCGTTAATAATTCAGGGACACTCATTTTTTAGCTGTTTTCTTGAAAACCGGCAGGACCAATTTCACCCGTGTTCCCTGGTTCTGGTGGCTGCTGATCACAATATTGCCCTGGCAGGATTTCATAATGGAATGGGCGATGGCCAGCCCAAGCCCCGCGCTCTGCTGTTCCCCTTTTTCCCGGGTGGTAAAGAACGGGTCAAAGACCTTGGGCAGATTTTCCTTGGGGATACCGATGCCGTCATCAACGCAGTCAATCCGGATCTTGTTTTCCTTCTTCGAAAAAGCGGTCTTGAAATCTATATGGCCGTCGCGTGTCAGGGACTGGATGGAATTGGTGATGATCTTGACGATCACCTGCCCCAGCTCCACCTCGCCGATGGCGGCCGGCGGCAGATGGGAAGAAAGATGCAAACGGACATTGACCCCGGACTTGACGAGGCTGTCTTTCAGGCTCTGGACCGAATCCCTGACCACTTTATTCACATCGCTCGATTTCTGGCCGTGCTCCGCGCGGCCCCGGCTCATGTTGATCAGGCGGTCGGTCGTGTCGCAGCAGTACTGCGCCTTGTCCCGCATGTGCACGAGGGTTTCAAAAATTTCGGTGAATTCCTTAAAACCGATATACTCAAAATCACGGTCTTTGTATTTGTCGATCAGGCTCTGGGTCTGGCTCAGCAGACCTTTGAGAGGTGACTGGATTTCGTGGGTGGTCCCGGAAATGAAATTCTGGATCGCCCCGGACTTGACCGATTCGCGGGCGTATTCCTCCAGATTCTTCCGGCGGGATATATCCCGGATGGAGATGTGAATCTGGACGACTTCCTTTCCCTGATATATGGGCGACGCGGTGAATTCAATCGGCTTCTTTTTCCCTTTGCTGTCTTTGATCACCAATTCATCCCGCATCGGAGTTACCCCTTTTTTCACCTGCAGGATATATTCCTTGGACTTCGGACGTGAGCGTCTGTCGAGAAACAGCATGAAATGATTGCCGATGATTTTTCGCGGCGGCAGTTTGACGATGTCGCAGGCGGCCTTGTTGGCATACAGGATCTCCCCTTTAAGGCTCACGGTAAATATTCCGTCGGCGGCCTGTTCGATCAGCTGCTGGTAAAAACCTTCAATAGCGCCGTTAATTTTAATAGGCTGGGAAGAAGTCTTGGATGAGTGGACTGGTTTGGGAGTCATGAGTCTTAAAGGCCAATTAACCGTTAAAAGAAGAAACCGCGCCCGAGAGGATTTGAACCTCTAACCTTCTGTTCCGTAGACAGATGATCTATCCAATTGATCTACGGGCGCAAATATGAAAACGTGTCATTCAGCGAATCATTCACTGTCTGGAAAATTTATGCGAGTATTATAACAGCCCTTTGTATTTTGGCAAGCAGGTTGTCGATCAATTCGCGCGTCTGCCTTTACCAGAAAACCGGCTTGTTTTTTCGGTTCAAAACATGCGAAATCAGTTTTTTCTTCTGGGGTTTGACCCCGATCATGAAAATCGTGTGGTTGCGGATCTTTAAATGCCCCAGGGTCGTCTGCTGGTCCATAAAATCAAAGCTGAGCCAGTTCAGTTGTTTGCGGTAACGCTGGTTTTCTTCCTGCGAATAAAATGTGAGCCCCTTGTACCGGGCCGCGTTGAGCCGGTGCCCTGATTTTTCCCACTGCTGTTTCACCATGGACAGGACCTTGGAGGCCAGCCGTTTGGAGTGAAGCTTCGAATGCAGCTTGACCTGGCGGATCACATACTGGCCGTCGGGATACAGCAGGATGATTGTCTTGAGGTGGTTGTTTTCCCCGACCGCGCGGATCGATTTGGCCAGGTCCGCGGCCCATTTCTTCTGGTTGACGACGGTGTCCAGCGTTGTCATGTCGAATAAAAAAGCCACCTGGACTTCTTCGTCATGCACCCGTTTCCGGACCATGGCCTGCTGCATGGTATTTCGCGCGGTGACGTTCCAGTCTATCTGCCGGATATCATCGCCGGGAATATACGTGTCCAGCCGGTCGAATTCACTGCCCCGGTCCATGGCCTTGTTTAACCGGCTCAGATCCATCCACCGCCCCTCATAATTTAGACGGACATGCCCGTAAACCTTGTCGATATAGGCCAGGACCCATGTTTCAATCTGGGCAAAATCAATATCGTGGTCCTTGTCCGCGCCCCCGTCCGGTATTTCAAACTGACGCATCGTCTGGTCCAGCTGGTTGGAGAGTGCATGCATCGGCGTCCGGGAAGACGCCTTAAGAATTATATTCCGGATCTTCAGATTAAATTTTTCCCGCTGCTGAAAATCCCTCTGCCAGGGAAAAATCCAGCGCAGCCGGGCCAGATACGGGCCTAAAAACGGCAGATAAAACAACAGCAGATGGAACTCGTTTTTAATGACCGACCTTTGCGGGATCGTCGGGGCAAGGCTTAATCCGGCATGGAACAAAAACCGCTCGCGGTTGGTCGAGGTGAGCCGGAACAAATCAATCTTCTTTTGAAAAATCTCGCCCTTGTCGTAAGAAGAATCATAAATGGAATACAGCAATTCGTGCGCCGTAAGAAAATGGTTCTTATTATCCGCGCCGGACGGCGGCTGGGCTTTAAACATCCGGTCGATCATTTTAAGAGGCTGACGGCCGCGGAACTTCAGGAGCCGGAACGGCGTGGCGACCAAGTGGATCAGGATGGCCAGCAATTCAAACAGGACAAAAACAATCACCGCACGGATCAAGGCGGCCCGTCGCAGCGCGGCCGAATCATCCTGCGGCCCCTGGCCGTCACGGATAAAGCGAGGCCCTTTGGATTTTGAAAAAAGGCTCCCGATCGGCTGAATTTCAACCACTTCCTTTTGCGGGGAACTGTGAATCCCGTAAATAATCTCTTCGGTATTCGTGAGGACCGTATGGTACCGCGCCTTTTCCGCGGTCGCCAAGAACCGGTCCGGATACGTGTACATAACCCTGGCCAGCTGGTTCAACTGATCATCCGTCAATGAATTTAATCGCGTTTCAACCCAGTCAATGGATTTGTCTTCAAACCGGTTTGTAATCAGCGGGACATCTGTGTTCCTTTTTTCGTTAAAATATGAAATCGCGCCATTAAGTATCCCTTTGGCCGACTGGACGTAATAATCCTTCGCATCCTTTGACCGGATCGTCGGCATCAGATATTTATTCAGGTAATCCTTGGCGTCTTTTGTAAAAATGAGCGGAAACAGGACCGAAAAAACCTCGATGTTATCCGGAACCATGATCCCGGCATACGTGTATTTCATGTAATCCACCACGTGTCCCAATTCGTGCCATCCCGTCCATTCCGGTTTCGTGGACAACGAAATAAACACTACGGCAAATTCTCCTTCAAAAAATCCGGCCTTGCCGGCAAACGGATAGTGATCCCCCATCATCAAATAGGCCTTCAACCGGCGTTTCTCCACTTCGTCAAACCAGAACGTGTCGACCCCGAGGGATTGCACGTCTTCCTCCGATAAGTCCATGGTCCCCAATATTTTTTCATTAAACAAAAATATGTAGGGAGTATTTTCATAAACGACCAGAAACATAAACGGGTAAATATCATGAGCGACAAAAATACGCCTGAGTTTCAGGATCTGGTTTCTCAGTTCCGTTTCCAGGATCACATTACGGCTGTAGTAGAACGTCAGCCGTTCCAGCGGTTCAACGACATCGGGATTGAGCAAAAAACCGGCCCGGTAGACCTCATTCTCCAGGCCGATATCAATTTCTTTTTTAGCCAGCAGGATCAGATAATCCCTGAGGATCCGTTGAGCAAAAATCTGGTATTTATCATCCTGCTTATATAAATCCCCGTAAATAAAATCCCTGAGATTATTCTTAAAGGCATCCTTGGAGACAGTCATATCCAGATTCAGCATTTCTTTTTCAAAAAAACCGGATTTATCATTACGTTTCGTAAACATCCAGGTTATGCTCGTGATATCACGGGCCGCAAATTTCAGCGAACGGATAAAAACCTGGTCAAACCCGGTCTGCCGCATCACGCCGGCCGTCATGAATAACACAATCAGGACCGCCAGCACCTTTATGAAGTTTCTCAACCGGATCTTTTTTTCCAAACGTGCAAAATCAGTGAGGATTCGGGGCCTGATTCCCGGTTCATCGTCCTGTTCACGGGGAAAAGCGACCGCAGGAGCGTACCCGTACAAACAATCCCGGATGAGTTCCCGTAAGGCCGAAAGAATACCTTTATGTTCTTTACGGCTTTCGTCCGTCTTTCCGATTTCCGACGCAGACGCAGTAACGTACGCGTACAATTCCGTCCGGAAAAGATGCCTGAGCCGGTAATGGCTGTTTTTGAAATTCCTTTTTAACATCCTGAAAAGGCCTTCTGTCAGCCATTGATTGTAATCTTCCTTATGTTTGACGGAGATATCCTGCTGATGATATTTCCCATACAAATAAGTCAACCGCCTGATTTCGTCCGAGGATTCAGGGCCGCGGAGAAAGCCGTCTTTCCTGTAACTCTCCCAGAGCAGATCCGCCTTTTTCCTGATCCGCCGCAGGACTCTGCGGGTCCGAAACTGTTTTGACATTTCCAGCGACGAGTCATGGTTGAGCCAGCTGTCAATATACAAATATAACGTATTCAGAAGATCCTGGTGGATCCCGGTGAGCACGCCCAGATAAGAGTTGAGCGTGTGTGTCAGTTCGGCAGGGTATTGCCTGGACTTCACGTGCCGCTTCAGATAAATGCTCAGCCGTTTGTATGATTTTTCCAGGGCTAAAAAACAGACGAGAGCTGCGCGCACGTCAGCGGGATGACGTAGCAGATTTTTTTTATAAACGTTCTCTAATCTTTGAACTTTTCTGATAATGGACAGGCGGAACAGCGGATTATTTTGCTTCAGGATTATCGATTGAGAAGAAACTTTTAGCATAGCCAATGTGTGTTAACCCTATCCGTTAAGATGAAATCATCCCGGCTATCGGTCGGCGCTCTTTAACAATTCATTGCGGTTGAACCCTAACTGGGCGACGGCCTCATTCGGATTTTTTGTGTAAGCCCGGCAGAATGTCGAGACTTCTTTCATCGTCGTCATATTCTGTTCATCCAGATGTTTGAGCATAAACGCCCGCAACAGATGTTCTTTCATAATATCCTTGGGGGTCAGACCGGACTGCTGGGCCAGCCTGTCCCTGAACACCGTGCTCGGGTTCATCTGGATCAGCTTGTGGGTATCATAATCATATTTAAAAACCTGGGATAACAGAATTTTGACCTGCTCCATCCCGCTGGTTTCGCTGACCTCGTCCACCACGCGAAACAGCCGGTCTTTGACATGGTACCGTTTAAGGACAATAAACACGTCAATCAGGTTGACCAGCATTTCGGGGATATTCATCGGTTCGTTCTGCAGACGGATGATGGCCTCGCGCGAAGTCAGGGCGTGGATGGTGCCAATACAGTATTTTCCGATATTACACGCCGTGATCATGTCCGTGGCCTCTCCCCCGCGGACTTCCCCGACGATAATCCGTTCCGGGCGCATGCGCAGGCTGTTCTTGACCAGGTCCGCCAGGGACAACTCGTCATCACTTTCCAGCCGTGAGCAGCTGTCCTCCATAAATGTATTTAATTCCAGCGTGTCTTCAATGACGACCATACGGTCGCTGTCAGGGATAAAGCTGAACAGGGCGTTAAGTAATGTTGTTTTCCCGACCCCCGGACCGCCGGCAATGATGATATTCGCCGGGCGGATGGACATCCCGTCCAGATAAAGCCATAACTGGGCGGCAACCTCATGGGTCAGGCTGCCCTGATGGATCAAATCCAGGATGCTTAAAGGCGTGACCTTCGCTTTCGTGATCGTCAGCTGCGGACCGAACGGGGATAACGCGATATTGACCCGCCCCTCCAGATTCGGAAGTTCAAGGTTGACGATTTTGGTGAGCCGCTGTTTCCCGGCGAAAAGAAGCAATTTTTGCAGGAAGAGATCCATCTCCTTCTGGGACCCGAATCTCTTGCCGGTCGACACAAACCCCTTCTGTCCGTGGTGAATATAGATCGGCTTCAGGTTATTGACGACAATGTCTTCCACAAATCCGTCGCACAGTAGGTCGGTCAATATACCGTAGGACAGGAAATCCTTGATAAAAGCGATCCGTTCCTCGGACCGGCTGAGAATCTCCTTCAACGCGGGAAACTCGTTGTCTTCGAAAACCTTATTTAACGCCTTCGCGACCAACTGTTCTTTTTCGTCCTGCGGCTGCAGCAGATTTATCTGGCCGCGCAGCATATCGACAATTCTGTGCTCCAGTTTAAAGCGCATATCTTGATGTTCAGATAAAGCCATATGACTCCCGTTCCTTTTTGTTCGTCCTCTTAATTAAAAAATGACAAGCCCCGCCTTGAGTGCGCCTTTACGGTTGTGCCGCTTCGGCCGGAGCGCCGTTACTCATGGCCGCTTTCTTTTCAGGCCTTACGTAAATCGTGACCATTTTATTGATATCGAGGTACTTGTTAGCCATGTCCATCACATCCTCACGGCTGACTTTGTCAACATACTCATCATAATGCAGGTGATACTCATACCCTAACTGGTATAGTTCATTCAGGTTGCTGACGGCATTCTGCTGTCCGCTGGTCTGCAGACCGGACTTTTGTATGCCTTTCATAAACCGTTTGATATCGTTGAGTTCTTTATCCGGGACCGGTTCGGTCTGGATCTTTTTAATTTCCTCCCTGACCAGCCGGTCGACGTCTTCAATGCTTTCATCATCCGTCAGCACGTAGAAATAAACATAGCCGGCGTCAATGCTGGCCACCACATCGCCCCCCAGAGTATACGCCTTTCCGTAGACATCCCTGATTTTACTGAACAGACGGCCGCTGAACGATGAGCCCAGGATAGACGTGAGCACATCCAGCTTATAATAATCCGGGTGTTTAAAATCAACCCCGCGGAATCCGTACTGGATCACGGCCTGTTCCTTGTCCAGCGACAGACTGATCTGGCGGGAGGTTTCCAGCGGTTTTTCGGCATAAGACTCCAGTTGTATTTCTTTTCTGGTCAAAGGACCAAAGTCTTTTTTAATCTTGTCCGCGACTTTCCGGGCGTCGATATGACCGAACACCGAAAGGACCATGTTATTGGGCGCCGTAATCCGGTTGTAATATTCGACCAGATCGTCGCGGGTAATTTTCTTAAGAGACTCTTCCGTCCCTTTGATATCCCGCCGTAACGGATGCGTCTCAAACAGATTCTGCTGCAGATGAAACGACGACAAGCGGAAAATGTCTTTATCCCTGTATTTGAGGGCATTAAAATATTGCTGTTTCATGAGGTCAATTTCCTCTTGAGGAAACGTCGGGGTCAGCACCACTTCCTTGAGCAGGTCCATACAGATTTCCCAGTCACTGCTCAGACAATCCAGATAAATCCCGTTGCTGTTGCGTCCCGATGAACCGCTCAGGGATATCCCTTTTGAGTCGGTAAATTCGGCGATCTCGCGGGCCGTTCTGGATTTTGTGCCTTTCGTCCAGACGTCCGCCATCAGGAGCGCCGTGCCGTCGAGATCGTCCGGTTCTTCATAGAGACCGCCCCGCAGGTTCAGACGGATCGAAACGATTTCAAACTGGGGATCTTCCTGGGTCAATACCGTCAACCCGTTGGGTAAAACCTCTTTCTGAATCGCGCCGACCGTAAATTCTTTTTTCTGGTCCGCCCGGGCCACCGCGCTCATCTTCGGTCTCAGAACAATAGTGTTCCTGGATTTTTCAATGAGATATTTGTTCGCCACCCGCTTGATATCTTCCGGCGTGACTTTTTCGACTTCCTTGACATAGTTTGAAGAAAACCGGTAATCCCCGCTAAAGGCCTCGTCATACGCCAGCGACCACGCCACCCGATGGGTGGTCTGGTTGCCGAAAATGTACTGAATCTTTACCTGCTGACGGGCCTTTTTAAGTTCATCCGGGGTTATCCCTTTGGTTTTAATGAGATCAATCTGTTTGAGCGCCTGCGCAATAACCTCTTCCACCTTTGATTCATCTTCGAAGACCGCTTCGACCTCGAATACCCCTTTGTCGACCGGCGTATAATTTGACGCGTAAACGCTCTGCACAATTTTCTGTTCCTTGACCATCGCCTTATGCAGGCGGGAGCTTTCCCCCTGGCCGAGAATCTGCGCCAGTACATCCAGCGCGTAGACATCATGATCAAGAAGGTTAACCGACGGGAATCCGATCGAGACCTGGGTCAAGTCCGTTTCAAAAAAATCATCCACCCGGCGGGGAGAAATCTGGTCCGGCTCCTGCGGGACCACCTCGGATAGGTAGGGCTTGCGTTTGTAAGACTTAAAGGCCTCCCTGATCTTCGGCAGGATTTCTTCTGTCTTCACGTTCCCGGCAACCGCCAGCACCATGTTGTTGGGAAAATATCTCGATTTGTAGTATTCCATCATTTCATCCCGGGACACCTGGGCCAGCAGATCCTTATAACCGATGATCGGATGCCGGTATGGATGCTGGGTATAAATAGTCTCAAAGGCCAGCCGTGAAAGATACCGGTCCGGGCGGTCATAGATCATGCGCATCTCGTTATAAACCACCTCCCGTTCCTTCTGGACCTCCTGCGGGTCCAGCGTGGAATTCATGACCATGTCCGCCAGGACATCCAGGCCGACATCAAATTCCGCGTACGGCACATTGATGGTATAAATCGTAAAATCCAGACTGGTTGACGCGTTGAGGTTGCCGCCGACGGCCTGGATTTCGGCCGCGATGTCGCCCGGCCCTCTGCGTTCGGTCCCTTTAAACAGCATGTGTTCCAGAAAATGGGAAAGCCCGCTGCCGAGATATTTTCCTTCGGTCGCGGAACCGGCCTTGACCATCATATAGACCGACACCATCGGATTGTTGGGCATTTCCTGGATCACCACCGTTAACCCGTTTTCTTCAAGCACATGCCGGGAAACAATCGGTTCAAACGCCGAGGCTCTTGACGAGAGTACGGCCAGAATAATAAACAGTGAACATTGAAATATTCGTTTCATAAAAATCCTTTACTTAAGATAAACCTTTTTTGTAACGTTCGAGTAATTTCCGGATATCCGTATCAGCGTTCCTGGCGACCTGGGAGCAGATAAAAATGAGAATGGAAAACTGCCAATATTCTTCCGACCCTTTGATGAGACCTGTATAAACATTTTCCTGGTGCTGTAATTCTTTATTGTAAAATTTGATCGCGCTGGAAAGGTCTCCTTCATAGATATTCAGAGAATGTGTCTTGTTGTCATAATGGAATGACGGGAGCGTGACCCCCCGGATCAATAAAAAATTGATCATGGATGCTTCATTGAAAGTCCCCAGGTCTTCCATGTCGAAGCCTTTTAACTGGGGGTTATTCGGGGGCAAAAACAAAGCGGGTTTATCAACAATGACCTCGCCTTTACGGACAACCGTATCTCCCACATTAATTGAAGATTCGGCTAATAATACATAAGGCACACGTGTATCTTTACTCGTTTGCAAGGCGGCAACCCGGCTGCGGATGATCTCGGTTTGGTGTAGGGCGGTGTTCCAGGCTTTTTCAAAATCCATTTTAACTCCCTGTAATATATATAGATATACTAATATACACGAATGACCCGCAGTTGCAAGAATTATCCTTATTCCGTCATAGAAATCAATTGCATTCGAGTTTTGAGTGTGATATTCTTTCAAAATCGAAATTGATCCGAAAACGCGCTGTGATGAATTTCCGCAAATTTATTTCCATGCGAAATGTTAGGAGAGTCCTCCAAATTTGTAAAACAAATTTGGAGAGACTTCTCCAAAATTTCTTCTGGAGAAAGTTAAAGGAGAGTCCGCCTCGCCAAAATCAAAGATTTTGGCGGGCGAGACTTCTCCAAAATTTTTTCGAAGAAAAAATTTTGGAGAGGTGGCCGAGTGGTTGAAGGCGCACGCTTGGAAAGCGTGTGTTCTATGCAAATAGAACCCAGGGTTCGAATCCCTGCCTCTCCGTTCTACTTCGCTCCTTGTTTTATTTGTTTGGAGCTTCGTAGAAACTCAACATAGATCCTACGAAGTGCCGTTCAACCATTCAAGACACGAAGTAGACCCTCTCCGCCATTTCTAACAATACTCGGGTCCTCCAAATTTGTTTACAAATTTGGAGAGATCTCACAAAATTCATAGAATTTTGTGGACGAGACCTCGTCCTCCAAAATTGTGAAACAATTTTGGAGAGGCGGGTCCGTTCTACTTCGCTCCTTGTTTTATTTGTTTGGAGCTTCGTAGAAACTCAACATAGATCCTACGAAGTGCCGTTCAACCATTCAAGACACGAAGTAGACCCTCTCCGCCATTTCTAACAATACTC
>JBFWOS010000002.1:0-273895 GCA_050250375.1 Candidatus Omnitrophota bacterium | reverse complement strand
TCCGTTCTACTTCGCTCCTTGTTTTATTTGTTTGGAGCTTCGTAGAAACTCAACATAGATCCTACGAAGTGCCGTTCAACCATTCAAGACACGAAGTAGACCCTCTCCGCCATTTCTAACAATACTCGGGTCCTCCAAATTTGTTTACAAATTTGGAGAGATCTCACAAAATTCATAGAATTTTGTGGACGAGACCTCGTCCTCCAAAATTGTGAAACAATTTTGGAGAGGCGGGTCCGTTCTACTTCGCTCCGCTCGCTCACCACAAGTTATTAAGAGCTGAGCGGAACGAGTTTTTTCCATTTATACTAAAGGAGCGAAAGGTTTTCTGAAAACAACCACCCTTCCGGTCAAATATTCAATCTTCCACTTCAGCCAGTTTTCAATCCATTGAAACGTTTCCCGGTGATAAAAACAAACATGGGTCGGTTCGCTGTGATACCATCCTTCTGAAAATTGCGGAACATCTGTATACAAATAAGTCATCAAACCGATAGGGCTTCCGGGTTTTAACATCCGGTCGAACGTGAGCCATTCCTGCCGGGGATTATAAAAATGCTCCACCACTTCGGTCACCGTCATAAAATCATATTTTTTGTCCAGGACGTTTTTATCCGGAAAATAAACCGGATCATAGTTGGTCATCCGGAATCCTTTATTTTCCAGGAGAACAGAAACCGTCGGCCCGGGGCCGCAGCCATAATCCATCCCTTCCGCCCCGGGGACAAGATAACCGCATAACGGTTCGATCAGCTGATTTAAAAAATCAACATAACCCTGATCGTCCGGGCTGTTGCGGTGAAGATCATACCGTTTTTTTTCTTCATCCTTGGAAAGGAAATACTGCGGAAGCAGATGGATCAGCCGGCATTCCCGGCACCGGACATATTCCCGGCGGCCGAGACGGGCATCATCCTTTTCAAAGACCGCATGAATGTCAGGAGAATGGCACAGCGGGCAGGCCATCAAAAATACGCCACGTTATCGTTTAAAGCGATGGCCTGGTAAACTTTTAACGCCTTCAGGATAAAATACGTCATCAGCAGAAAGGCAAACCCCGCGCCGACAAATCCGGCGGCATTCCTTTGTTTTAACAGAAGGTTGAATATCAGGATCACCGTTGAAGAAATTAAGATGACCGCCGGCGTCACGAAGCTCAGCACATACCGCCCCTGGAAATTTCCCCAAACCGTGGTGAATAACAAAATCCAAAAACAGGCCAGAAATAAAAAGACGTCCTGCTTTTCGCCAAACGGCGCCCGCAGAAACCCCACGAACAAAAATAAATAAACCGGTGAATATTCGATCTGCTGTTTGAGATAAAAATACCGTGGTTCCTGCTTAAACAGCGTCATGTCCCATCCGGCCGTCGGTATTTCTGACCAGTTTAACGTTTTAAGAATGCTGGTCAGGAAAGGTTTTTGCGTAAAAAGAAATGCGATGAACAGCCCGGTGACTCCCATCGCAATCTTCGCAAGCAGGAATTGATCATCCTGTTTCTCAATCTTCTCGTCTTTTCCGGTTCTGATTATTTTCGTCATGAATAAAGCCGCCAAAACAGCCAGCATGAAGACCGCGGCAAATCCGGCGAAATACGCCATTTTCTCAGGGCCGGCCGTCTGTCCGAGAATCATCATTTTAAAGGCCTCAAGTCCGTAGACCTTCGCATTGTGCACCACCCATGGAAGAATGACAAGTCCGGCAAGACCAAAGAAAAAATATAATTCTTTTTGTTTAAAAAACATCCGGTGATAAATCAAAATATAAGTCACTAAAATCGGTGCGACCAAGACCGCCGTATATTTGGTCAGCAATGCAAAGCCGAAGACAATTCCCGCCGGATAAAAGTATCCTTTGTGTTCTTCACAGGCCTTATACAGCAGATACAGCGTGGAAAACATAAAAAACGACAAGGCCGATTCCATCCAGACTTTCTGGGACGACAAGGTGACATTCAAATCAATGGCCAGTAAAAATGCCGCCAATAACCCCGCCGGATACCCGTAAAGTTTTTTGGTAAACATAAACCCCAGCAGGACCAGAAGGCAGCCCATGACATTCGACACCTTGGACGCCACCGCGTAAAGTTCTTCGAATTCGTATGCCGATTTTTCTTCAAGAATGATATACGACATCGAAACGAGCCAAGAATACATCGGAGGATGTTTAAAGACCGGGCGGCTGAAATAAGCCGGTAAGATCTGCGCCCTGTTTCTTTCTTCATACAAATTCTGGGTGCTGTAAGGTTGTCCGTTCTTCAACTGGTATCCCAGTCGGATATAAACGCCCTCGTCAAAGGTCAATGCCTTTTCCCTTCTATTATAATTGGAACCGTGGATCAACATAAAAAACATCACGATACACAGCACGATCACGAACGGCCACGCGGCTTTCTCGTACCAGGGTTTGCGCTGTTTTAATTCCGGATCGTCCGCGCCTATTTCTTTTCGGACCGAAGGCCCGGAACGTTTTGTCTTCTTTTTATTTTTGGTCATTGTCGTCCTCTGGTTTTTACGTCCCTGGCTTTCTGAAGCAGGACCGCCGCTTCCTGGTTCAGGCCTGTACTGGAATAGATCGCCGCCAGGCGTTCATAAATCGCCGCGGAGTTGATCGGAATGCTGTTGGCCTGCGCGAAGGCCCGGACAAAATTTGTTTTATCTTTGAGCCGGTGATAACCCAGGGCCAGATTATAACTGATGATCGCCTGGTCGTACGTATTCGGCCCCATCTGAAGGGCTTGTTTATAAAGATCGACGGCCTCCTGATGCCGCTCCAGGTCGCTCAACGCGCTGGCCAGGTTATTATAAAATTTGGTATTGTTCGGTTCGAAGCTGATCCCCTTTTTATAATTTTCGATCGCCTTTTCTTTGTATGACTTGACCAGCGCGGCGTTACCCTTTCCTTTTTCCAGGTTACCTTTCTGGTTGTAACAAATGGCAAGGTTATTATACGCCATCGCCAGACTCGGCATATAATAGATAGCCTTTTCATAATGGGCAATAGCTTCATCGAGCATCTCCCGGTCTTTATAGATATTGGCGATGTTGAAATGGGCATTAAAATAACTCGGGCTGATCATCAAGGAATTTTTGTAGGCCTCAATGGCCTTGTCAATCTCACCGAGACGGATGTAAATCGTTCCCAAATTGCTCCAGGCGGCGTAATAGTTCGGACGCAGCTGAATCGCGCGGATCGTCGAGTCCCTGGAATCCTCGATCCGGCCGACACGGAAATATGCCTCGCCCAGATCCGCGTGCAGCCGGCCGCTGTTAGGCGCAAACTTCCGGGTCCGTTCATAAAAGTCAATCTGATTCAGCCAGGTTTTATTCTGTTGATAAGTCAAAACCCCGTAAAATAAACCGGCCAGGGAAACCAATACGACCATGGCCAGGGTCATATTTCTGTTTTTCCGTGACAGGGTTACGATCCCGTGGGCGGCGATCAGGAATAATCCCATCGACGGGACATAAAGCCAGTGTTCGGCCATATAGGCGTTGACAACCACAAACACATTGGCGACCGGAAATAACCCGGCCAAAAACCAGAGCAGCCCGAAGGTAATCAGAGAACTCTTTCTGTAAAAATAAAATACAGCTGACAGGGACGCCAGAAACAAGATCCCTCCGATGACGGCCCTGGGGTCGGACATGGAAAACATCGGGCGAAGATATTCCATATGCAGATTGAACGGCGCGATCAGCAATTTGAGATAAGACGTGTATGCCACAAAAAAACCGGGTATCCTTTCCAGGATGCTGGTCTTCACCGGTTCGGCCAGTTCCATCTCCCCGATGATTTTGTTCACCCGCATAAAAATATAAATGCCGGCGATCGCCGTATAAACCAGGACAGGACGCCAGGCGATTTTCTTGCGCAGGGCGATGTGATAAACAAAAACAAACACCGGGACCATCAGCGCGTTCTCGCGGGAAAACATCCCGAAAATATACATCAACCCCATCAGGACATAGTCATGGATCGTTTCTTTATCCCGCAGGCGCATATAAAAAATCAGGGAAGACAACATAAAAACCACTGACAAGGGATCGGCCCTTCCGGAAATGTAGGTCACCGCCTCGGTGTGGACGGGGTGCAGCACAAAAAGGAGCGATGTCACGAAGCTGAGATAATTGCTGGCGAATAATTTGAAAATGAAAATATACAACAGCCCGGCGACCAGGAGATGGCACAGGATGCTGGTCAGGTGATAAACAAACGGGTCCAGTTTCCCGATGGAAAAGTCGATCATGTAAGAAATGGTCTGGACCGGACGGTAAGAGGAATGTTTGTAATATAATTTCTCGCCGCCGAGATTCCCGAAGATGACTTTGTTGAGGTTCCCCCAGCTGCGGATATCGGTGTTATTGCGGATCAGGATATTATCGTCCCAGATAAATTCCCCTTTCAGGCTGTTGGAATAAACGAGGAACCCGCACATCATCATGATAAACACCAGCCGCCATTTGATGCTGTTTTTTTTCTTTTCTTCCTGCTGGATTTTCTGCTGTGTCCCGCTCGCTTTATCCTGCTGATGATCGATCAGGCGCTGGACCGTGCGTTCTTTTATATTCAGACGGGCGGCGATCTCTTTGGCTGACTGTGTATCAAGATGCTGGAGAATATATTTTCGGTGTTCGGGTTTCATAGGCAGATTAAACGTTACCGGACCGGGCCGGTTTTTTTCTTGTTGAGAAAATAAATCAATTTCTCTTTCTGAACCCTGGCTTTTTTGTGCTGCGGGCTGATTTCCAAAACTTTATTATAGTCATCCAGGGCCAAATGTAAATCACCCATTTTAAAGTAAACATTTCCCCGTCCGTAGAACGCGGCCGGATCACGGTCATCCAGAACGAGCGCCCGGTTGTAATCGTCCAGGGCCAGATCAAACTGTTTGAGATACGTGTACACTTCGGCGCGGCTGGTGTACCCCTGGACAAAATTCGGGCTTAATTCCACGGACCGCGTGTAATCCGCCAGGGCGGCGTCGAAGTCCTTCAGCCGGAAATATTTGTTCCCGCGGTTCAACACAGCCTCCTCTGAAGCCGGATTTAAACTGATCGCTTTGTCATAATCCGCGATCGCCTTTTTGTAGTCCTTGATATAACTGTAATAATTCCCCCGGTTGATATACGCCTCGGCATAATCATCTTTCACGTCCAGGGCCTGGTTAAAATCCCCGATCGCTTTGTGCGGATGGCCGCTGGCAAAAAAAGCCATGCCCCGGTTGCTGTAGGCCGCGTAATTTCTCGGATTGCATTCAATGGCCTGGGTCAAAAATTTCAGCGCCGTTTCCCACTCTGCCCGTTCCATGTACGCATTACCGAGGTTCATATAACCTCGGGACTCTCCCGGGGATTTCTGAATGACATCCTCCCACATCGCGATATCATCCGACCAGACGGCATTTCTCTTATACGTCAGATAAGACAATGTCAGGCCGATCACACAGACCGTAACAACGCATTTTTTAGGCGACCGGAACATCCCGGCCAGGGCCGCCGCGCAAAACAGAAAAAAACCGAACGACGGCAGGTACATCCGGTGTTCAAAGATGACATGTTTGATGACAATGATCGAGGACTCAACCGACAGGGTTATAAAAAACCAGAATATCCCCAGGGCCATCAGGATGTTCGTCCGCAGGCACCGGACCCCGCTGAAAAAAATGCCCAGCAAACCCAGAAAACACCAGAACGTCCTGGTCTCAAAAATGGAATACGACGCGGAAAATTCATAAAGCAGATTCTGCCCGATCGGAAAAAACATCAATTTAAGGTATGTGCAGATCACCCGGAACTGCGTCAGCAAATACGAGATATTTGTCAGGGTATCCCCTTCGTTTGAACCCGAAGAATGCCGGATCGACAAAATCCCGATGACGTTGAATGAAAATATGGACGGGACAATTAACAAAAAAAGAAAAAGTCCGCCGGCAACTTTACGGTTGATCCGGACCGGATCTTCTCTTTTGCGGATCAGCAAGACGTCAAATAATAAGGCGGTGACCGGCAAGGTTATCGTGATCTGTTTGGTAAACATGCCCAGCAAGGCGCTTAATCCCGCGATGAAAAAAAACAAGAAACTTTTTTGGGAGGACATCCGCCCACGGACGTAAAAATAAACCCCCGTCAGATAAAACAGCGTCGCCAGCGAGGCAAACCGCTGTGCCATGTACGAAACGGCCTGCGTCTGCATCGGGTGGACGGCAAACAGCAGGGCCGTTATCCACGCGATCAGATGCCGCTGTTTCAACAGCGGGTCATCTCTTAACCGGGGCGTTTGAAACATCAGCCCGACCAGCAGCCAGACCATCAGGGTGTTCGTCAGATGGATCAGCACATTGACCAGATGATACCCGAACACGTCCATCTTGTGGACATGATAATTCAGCGCGAAGGTCAAATAACCGACGAACCGCGATGGATGTTTCCACGCCTTCCAGATCGAGCGGATATCCCGGATGTCCCGGATCTTGTCATTGCCGCTGATATACCCGATATCATCAAACATCGGCGGGCCGTTCAGGGAATTGGTGTAAATCAGTCCTCCCAGGACCAGCACAATCAACAACGAAAGGATATGTCTGTATTTATCAATGAAATTCATGATGAAGGACGGCCCATGGCGTTCCTGATACGGATTAAATAATTCTCATCGACCGGATGTCCGAGCTCTTTCGCCCGGTTGACATCCGACAACGCCTGCTGGTATTGTTTGAGTTCATAATGGCACAGTCCCTTCAGCAAATAACCCGACGCGTTGTCCGGGGACTGTTTTAACGCGTGGTCGAATTCATCCGCGGCCCGGCGGTACTGCTGGAGACGGTAATAGATCTTCCCCTTTTCCATATAAATCTGCGACTGGGACGGATCTTTCGCGAGGATCCGGTTATAATCGTTTAAGGCCTCGTCCAGTTTATTCACTTTGGTTAAAAGATAGGCCCGGTTTAAATACGAATCAAGATCATCGGGCCTCAGTTCAATCACTTTATTCAGATCCCGGCTCGCCAGATCGTACTCGCCGCTGTCCTGCAGCAAACGGGCGCGGTTGCGGTACACATCCGGATCGTTGACGCCGAAACGGACCGCCCTATTAAAATCTTCCAGGGCTTCTGTCCGCTTCGCTAACGACAGGTGAACCGCCCCGCGGATATTATACGCCCGGGCGTATTCCGGGTTCAATTCCAGCGCCTTGTTCAAATCATTTAAGGCCAGACCATATTGCCCGGTATTGCCGTAGGCCATCCCGCGGTTGGTGTAATAAATATAATTTTGCGGGTCGAGACTGATCGCCCGGCTGAAATCCTGAATGGCCGGTTCATATTGCCCCATCTGCCGGATGATCATCCCGCGGTTCAGGTAGGCCTCTGCCCGTTGATCGTTAAGGCGGATGGCCCGGCTGATATCTTCAAAGGCCTTGTCCAGTTTGCCAAGATCAAAGTAAACCTGGCTGCGGTTGTTGTAGGCGTCGAAATATTCCGGGTTGATTTCCAGCGCCTTTGAGAAATTCTGCAGGGCCGGATCCAGGTCACGGCTCTTTAAATATTCGTATCCCAGATTGTAATACGGCCGCGCCTGCCCCGGTGATTTGCGGACAACGTCCTGCCACATCGTCACCCCGTCTTTCCAGACCAGGTTGCGTTTGACCGTCAGGACAGAAAAGATCAAAACAATAATTACGCCCGCCGGAACAAATACGTTTCTCTTTTCGGTTAACCGGAATAACAGCACGGCGGCTGCCAGAAAAAATCCGACAGACGGTAGATAAACCCTGTGTTCAAAGATCACATGCCGGATCGGAATGACTGTTGATTCAACCATCAGGGTAATCAGGAACCAGAAGATCCCGAACGAATACAAACGGTTGACTTTGTATAACCGCAATCCTCCCAGAAATAAAAACACAATCGAAACGAGACTCAATAAGGTCTTCGCGTCGGACAGACGTTCAGAAATCCGAAAATCATAGAGCAGGTTCTGGTTGACCGGAAAAACTAGTAAGCGCAGATACGTCATGACCACGCGCGGCTGGGTCAGGGCGTACGATTGGCTCGTGATCAGATCACCCCGGTGTGAACCCGAATCATGGGTGATCGACAATATACCCGCGGCATCAAACAGGTACATCCCCGGGATCAGCAGAAAAAATAATACGGCCGGGACGGTCAGCCGCAGCCACGTCTGTTTGGAGGAGCGCTCAAAGAACATCCACTCTGATAATAAAATCATCAGCGGCAGGGTGAGTGTGATCTGTTTGGTCAGCATCCCTCCTGCCGCGCACACGCCGCTCAGGACAAAAAACAGGAACGCCTTGTTTTTATTCAATCCTGCCTTTAACCGGCCGGCAAGAAAAAAACATAAAGAAGCCAGATAAAAAAACACCGCCAGCGAGGTGAACCGCTGGGTGATGTATGTCACGCTTTCGGTCTGGACCGGATGGCTGACAAACAACAACGCGCAGACTGCCGCGATGGTTGTGCCGTTTTGGTTCTTCCAGTTTTTCTTGATCCAGGGTGTTTGAAAGATCAGTCGGATCAGCTGGAAAACCAGGACCGCGTTGATGAGATGGATCAGGATATTGACGATGTGATAACCCGCCGGGTCCAGGCCGTTCAGCCGGTAATTCAGGGCGAAGGTCACGTAGGCGAGAAACCGCGTCGGATGCCGCACCGAATTCCACAGTTCACCTAAATGGGTTGTCCGGATTACAGGATTATGGACGATCACGGGATAATCGTCAAACTGGAAACGGCCGTTGACCGAGTTGGCGTAAATCAACATCCCCCAGAGGAAAATAACGGACATGATCGCGATGATTTTTGGTCGGGTCTGTGTATTGTCCATGCTTGATTAAGGCAAGAATTTGTGCCGTTCTTCCTGGGTCGGGATCCGGCACACATCTCTTTTTTTGAACCAGCGGTAACGCCGTTTGGCAATAAACCGGTAAACCCAATCGCGAAACGAAACCGGTAATACGGAAAATCCGGACAGGATTTTCCATCCGCCTCCCATGTCACGCAGAATATCGAGCACGGCGGTGGAGGCGTATTTTATTTCCTGGTCCCGGTTGGAATAGATGATGCTCCATTCGTCGGAATTCTCCGGGAGCGGCCCCAGCTTTTCTTTGGCGGTCTGCCCCTGGATCGGGGCGAATAAAAAAATATTTTTCGAATCGCGTTTGATGACCCAGTCGGCGAACGTGTTGCACAGCCCGCACACGCCGTCAAAAAAAATGATCCTCTGCCGGCTATCGCCCATACTGCTCATTGATGATCCCCCGGAATACATCCCCCCACTGGGTAAACAAATCATCCGTGTGCCACCAGGCCAGTGAGCCCAGAATGACCTGATACCGGCGCGACGCGCGTTCGTCCAGGATCGCGAAAATCCGTTCTCCGGTCGTTGAGACCACAAAATCTGTTTCAATGGTCGCGAAACTGATCATCAGCCCCGGGTTTCTGGGATCCCAGGCCGGGGTGTGGATATCATGCGGGACGATATCCGTGATCCCCAGACGGAAGACCAGCACATCATCACCCGGCTCACGCACAACATCGAATTGGGTGGAAAGAAACTGCCTGGTTTTCTGCCGTAATGATTCTTGCAGGACCTTGACCTGCCGGCGGGTCAACGGGAGAGGATCAACGTCCGGCGCGAATCTTACCTCAATATCGGAAATCATGACCTTCTTGTAATCATACATGTCCAGCGTTGGGTGCGTTTCCGTGGAAACACCGGGTTCATGCGGATAGGATTTGAACTTGGCGTAATCCCCCAAAAATCCGGAATACACCAGCGGTTCCTCCGCCGCCCGGACCGGAGCGACGATCAAACAAATGAAGAATAAAGCTAAAATGAAATGTTTAGGCATGGTTAATATAAAAATTTGAATTAGATTAATATTACTATTTAAGGCGGGATGTGTAAAGGGATTATACGGAAAAACACCTTATCGGGCCAAATACCTATGCAAAAAAACTTCCCCTCCAAGATTTCTCTTTGAGGAGAAAAATTGTGCACCAAGAACTTAAATTCTCAGACAATATTTTTCTCGTACTTGGGAATAACTAAGTATGAAGCAACTTCTTTTCAGCCTTGGCCAGATCAAAGGCCGTTTGCAGATTCATCCAGAACTCCGCCGTGGTTCCCAGAACACGGGATAACAAAATAGCAGTTTCGGGAGTTACGCCTCTTTTCCCGTTGACCAATTCGTTTATCCTCTGTTCAGTAACATTCATTCTTTCCGCAATTTCTCTTTGCCGTAAACCCATCGGGTCCAAAAATTCCTCCTTGAGAATTTCACCCGGGTGTGTTGGCATGCGATTCTTTGGAATCATAATAAACACCTCCTAATGGTAATCCGTAATCTCAACCTCATACGCGTTTCTATCACGAAATTGAAAAATAATCCGATATTGATCATTTATGCTGATGCTGTGATAGCCTTTCTTGTCCCCTTGCAATGGATGCAGTCGATTTCCGGGCGGTACTTTTAAGTCAGCCAATACAACAGCGGCATTAATCATATCAAGTTTCCTTTGGGCAACACGCCATATTGTATCAGGAAATTTGCGAGTCTCCTTTGAGGATACACCGTCATAAATGTCTTGTGTCGCTTTAGTCTTAAAACTGATAATCATTGCATTTCTTTCTTTATTGTCTGGTATAAGCTTACCATATTAACGGTACCCGTGCAATTATTAACTTTATACTGGCAGGAAATAATCTGCTTAGTGAATCATCTTCGATAATCATTGTAAATAATACACTTATGAATTCCCAATACCATTCTCTTTAGAATAAACTTCCCGATGATGATCGTGAAGTCGGTGTTGGTGATCTGGATGTAGGGTTGAGTGGTGTGGATGGGTTCAGCCTTCCGGCTCTTAACTTCTTTGGTCACTCTGTATTTTTGTGTTATACTCTCACTGTCTTGGGAAGCAATATTGTAGGGAACAAGCATGCCTGTTCCTTACACGTTCTTTAAATTCAAAATCGTTTGGTAAACTCTCCGAAAGGTGAGGACCCCGTTCATGGGTCGTATACATCTGTATACGGACAAAGCCGTGAGCCTGAAGCCCGCAAGGGTATGGCTGTCTGGTTGCCGTAAGCGAAAGGAACAAATATTACTGTTTCCCGCTTCCGTTAACTTATGTCCCTCTTCCTCTATGGAGAGGGTTTTTTATTGGCTCCGAATGGAGCCCGATTGAGGGGCATAAAATGATTCGAAAATCTATTATGGTCTTTTTGCTGACCATCCTGTTTGTGATGGTGACAGTCCGCCACACCGCGAAAGCGGACACGGTCACCTACTTTATATCGGTGACGATCCCGGCCATTCCGGGTTTCAATGTTCCGCCTTTTGACAATCCTTCCGCCCGCGCGCAGCACACCCTGAATTACGCCGAACATGGATTCGACCTTCTCGAAGAAGAAGTCGTGCGCGACAATCAAACCGTCCTTTTAAAAACACTGGTTCCGCGTTAAACCTATTTTCTCTTTAACGGAATATGGAACGTGAAGGTTGTCCCTTCCTGGATGTCGATATTATTTTTGATCTTGATCACCGGCAGGTATTCCATCGGCAGTGAATTGATGTCAATCACGAGGGAATGTTCGCCCGGTTTGACGTCGTAGAAATGATAAACCCCTTCAAAATCGGATTCGGCCACTTCGCGTCCGTCCAGCTTGAGGCGCGCCCTGGCCACGGTCTTTTCCCCGTCTTCGTATTTTCCGTTGTTGTTTTCGTCCACAAAGAACACGCCGAAGATCCCCGAGCGGGTGATGAATCCGAAGTCGATGGTGTAGGTCCGTCCGTTCTCAATGTGAATGTCTTTCATCAGGTAAGATAATAACGAATACCCTTTCGGCACGCTGTCGAAATTGACCCCGACCTTGACCTCCTGCGCCCGGACTTTGCTGGAGTAACGCCCCCGGTAATTGGTCTTGACGGTCTTTCGCCCGAGCTGTATTTCAATCCCCTCAAGGCCGGGTTCATCCGCGTCCTGTTTGGAATTCCGGTTTAAATCCTTGTACACCGTCCCGGTGATCGTGGCCGTCGGGTCCCAGCGGAAAATCGTTTCCCAGCTGGTGCGCATGCCGACTCTGATATCCGCGTCATTATAAGCCTCGCGCTCCGGATTTTCCCGCCAGACATTGCGGATACTGCCGTCCATAAAGATCTCCACTTCGGGAGACGGGCGGTAACTGAATCCGATGTTATGCCGCAGGGTGTCCGTCCCGGACAAAAAGCTGAAGTCCGCGTCCGTGTCTTCTTCATTCCGGTAGGTCGTACTCAACCGGCCGGACAACTTGCTGCCGAAACTTTGATAATAACTCAATCCGGTGTTCATGACATTCGGCTGGCTCATTTCACCCGACTCAAGGACATCCACCCAGGAATAATCATAACTCGAGAAGAAATTTAAATTTTTTACGATAGGGAACCTGACCCCAAGGCTTAACCCCATCCGATCATATTCGGCGGACGAAGACCGGTCATAACGGCTGCGCTGAATACTGCCGCCCAAAAATGCCGTGATTGTTTTTTGATTAAAGATCTCAAACGATTTCGTCAACGTCGTATTGAACCTTAACGATTCATGCGGCGAAACGATCTGCGGTGTATTCGAATAAAAGAAGGAATTGTTCCAGCTCAAAGTGTCGGTCAGCGGCATGCCGAAAACCGTCCCGAAATCATAATTGACACTGTTCGGTTTTTCCGGATTGGCCAGGTCCCGGTCCCGGTAAATATCCAGATTGGATGACAGCGAGTATTCCTCGGGAGAATATTCAAACACGATATTCCCGCCGACCTCTCCCGCCCCTGAAGGACGTGAGGTGATGGTCTTAAATCCCGGGTTCAGGTCACGGACATTGACCCTGAAGACCAGGTCGTCCTGTTCGTATTTGGTCAAAAGCAGTTCGCCGAAATCCTGTTCATCCCAGGCGACTTCAAAGTGCGTGTCCACCGCGCCGAATTTATTGACCGCCTCAACGGAAAACACTTTGTCTTTTAACGTCTTCGGCCGTTCTTCCCCATGGCCGCGGGCGTAATTGATCGAATATTTATTTTCCTGGTCGGGAAAAAGTGTGATCCTCCCGCCTTCAATGTAGGACTTCCTGACCTCGACCGTGCCCTCGGAGATCTGCCGGAAGTTGGCCCGGTCCTGTCCTTTCAGATAAGTGAATTGAACATTGCGGTCCAGCGTGTATGAGTCGAATAATATCCCCCGGAAGGACCGCCCCGGAAGCGATAAATTTGAAAACCGTTTGGAAGCGTCCCAGCCGCGGATGGAAAAATCCTCGAACGGACCGAGATTGGCGTTGCTCAAACCCACGGTGCGTCCGGTATTTTCGGTTGATTCGTCAAACTTGAAAAAATTCCCGGATGCATCCAGGAACCCGTGCGGCGTCTCCCCGTATACGCCGACCCATTGGGTAAAACTCAGATTGCGCCGCTCCAGCTCCGGAATACTTTGCCCCAGATAAAAACTGTTCCAGTTATTCGCATAACTGACCCGAAACGGCCGGACGTGTTTCTCCAGATGGTCTTCGTTCATTTGGGCCTTGGTTAATTGTATTTCCGGAAGCACCCCTTTGACGTTAAAAGTCCACCGGCCCTGGCCGTCCCAGAGATGAAACAAAGTCGATCCCCGCTGCTGAACGGTGATTAAGACACTGTCATTGTCCATCCGCTGGGCGATAAGCATGTCCGGGTCAAACACCAGGAACTGCTGGACCTGGCGCCCGTGCAGAATGACTGACTTGCCGAACTCGATCTCCAGGACCGTGCCGGGCTGCTGGCTCCACAACTCCGCATCCAGCTCGATCATTTCCTGCGCCGCGATGGTCTCTTTATTTGTCGAGGCCAGCCGTTCCTCCTGCTTGGACAGGATGACGGCTTTCTTGCGCTGATATGCGGAATATTCTGTTTCCTTCGCGACGGTGTCCTTTTCCATCGCCCGGGGGATCTGGGTCACCGGCATCTTGCGGCCGGCAGCAACCGGGATAAATGTTTTGCGGTATTGCTGGGGTGTCTGGTCCGTCGTGCTCAGGACATGGATCTTGTCTTCCTGATCCGGCGTCCTGACCGCCTGGACTGATTTCTTATGTTCAGGAGACTGTCCCTGATACTTGGCAATGATATCTTCGACTTCCTGGTTGTGCGGAACAGCATAACGCCGTCCCTGTTTGGTTTCTTCCTGAGATAAACGGCCGGCGACAACCGGATCTGTTTCAATATCCTGAAAAACGGGTTCCCGGGGCGTGAACAGCGGCGGCTCCATCCCCAGGATAACCCTGTCCGCGTGGTCGGCCATTTCCTGCAGGCCGGGGACTGAAGGGTCGACGGCGTAGGCCTTTTCATAATAAAAACGGGCGGACTGGTAATCCCCTTTGTAATAATATTTCGTCGCCAGGTTAAAGAAAAAATTTAATGATTTATAATGTCTGGTTAACGGCGGGATTTGTTCGGATAGTTCAAACGGTTCAAGGCTGGACCGGTCGGCCTGCTGGGCGGACTGGATATAAAATAAGGCTTTTACATAATCATTGTTATCGAACGCGGCCCTGGCCTCGGCCATAAAATTCTGATAAGAAGGATCAACAACGCCGTACGCACATGGCGCGCTGAATAAATTAAAAATTAAAAACCAAATGACAGATTTGTTTCGCCGTTTCATGACACTCAATCGCAGACTCTTTGATCAAAATCCATTTCCTCAATCGCACTGGCCGGACGTTCCTAAGGTTACTTCTTAACAGAACTTGTGTTTCAAGTTTTTTTATAAGGATGTGTGATCAATACCTCGTTGCGCAATTTCCTTTTTAATCTCTGATTTCATTAATTTTAAACGAACCTGTTCCCGTCTTGCTGAAATCCACTTCTTTGATCAGGCTGTCACCGTCACCCAGATCAAGGGTGATGACAGCCGTATAATCCCCTGCCGGGACTTCATCACTGATATAGATCTTAAAATCGACCGTATTCCCCGGCGTCAAATAAATTTTATCCAGCTCTCCCCGCTCAGCCGCGACCCCGTCCTGGTTGATCAAATAATAGATGCCTTTCGGAAAAAGAAAGATGTCGCCTTCATTACTAAAACTGCCTTTTAAAAATTTTTCCTCAAACCGGATATTATCTATTTTGGATGTCTTGTCGCGGTTGATCGTTTCCACAAAAAATAACGAACCCAGGCGGGTAATGATATTCACCCCCGTCGTCGTTGTCCCTGTCCCCAGTCCCTGTTCAAAAAAAAGAACGCCGTAATATCCGCCCTTGGCATTCTCGGGAACCTTGATGGTAAAATTGATGTCGCGTTTCCCCTGGGGCGGCACTGTTAACAGCTGAGGTGAATACGAAATCCATTCGGCCATCGAATATTCGGAGGTTCCTGGCTGGGAGAAATTCTTTTTCCCGTCAAAGGGATCAATATAGACAAAATCCTGCCAGTAAACTTTAACGTCGGCTGCCACACTGCCCGTATTATGGATGGTCATGGAATCAACGACCGTTTCCCCGGGAGTGACCGTCAGGTGAATGCGGCTTTTTTCCATCAGCAGCTGGGCGGAGACATCCCTGCTCGCTAGAATCATCAAAATTAAAATTATAATTTTTTTTAACATACAAGAATAACGGGGGACAATCCGCGGATTGTCCCCCGGCCTTTCTTAAAGATTAATCAAACGTTGCTGTGACGGTTAATGTGCCGCTGTAAGTTCCGGCCGCATCAGCTGCCGTAAACGGGACGGCGGTCCCTTCCTGCAATAATGGATCGCCAGTCGCGATACCAATAGAGAAACGCAAGAATCCATCGGCATAGTCAAGTTCATCAATCCCGCCTGAGGTGTTGGATTCGGCGAGCGATTCACCCCGGATCAAATTGACCGTTTGGGATAAATCAGGATTTGTCACCACTTCAGAATAGGCGATCGTACCGCGTCCGCCTAATCCATCGCCGTTATTCAAGGCCCCGTTTGGATTGACCGTATCAGTATACGCGAAATCCACATCCGGGAAACCGGCTCCGTTGGCTCCGACGTCGACGACCCAAAAATAATTAGGAACAAAAATGCCGTTGACGGTGTCGAGGGTTAATAACCCGAAATCAAGCGCGGTAAATCCCGGTGCCATGGGAGTGAATACTTCCGGCGGGCCTGGATCCACCTGGCTGACGGCAAATGTCGCACCGTCGGATGCCGGGATCTCGGCATCAATAAAGAAATTAACCTGCGCATAAGCCGGCGCAGCGATCAAACTTAAACCGGCGAATAGCGCAATCAGGAATAAGAATAATTTTTTCATGGTATCCCTCTCTTTTTTTATAGTTTAATAATGGTCGAACTCGCGTGATGCTCAGCAAGAAAAATGGATTAAGAACGATTTGTTATTCTTGGCACCTCCTTTTATTTTTGTTCTGTTGGTCAAATTTCTCCCAAGGAGTAAACCACCGCTGTCTTATAATCCCCCGCCTGCATCCCTTTGTACGGCCTCAGCCGGTAAACAACCTTGAACTTGACCGGCGAGCCGTAACGGTCCGAATAATACAGGGCCGTTTCGCCTTCCGTCAGAGAAGAAAAATCCGCGTTCTCTACTTTTCCGGTACCGTCCCCCATAATCTCCTGCTTGACCGTAAAATAATCATCATCAATCTTTTCGCCCTTTTCATTCATCAACGTGGCCGTGATATTCTGGCTGACCCAGTACGGTTTTCCGGTATTGGAATTAACCGTGACGACCACTTCTTTGTACTGCGGTTCCGAATTCGGCAATAACCCTTTAAAACTCATCCCGCCGGCCGGGTATTCCGCGAATAGTTCAAACACCGGTTCGATTTCAACTTCAAGATCAACCGGGAACGTCTGCGTGTAAACGTCCGATTCGACGGTGTAACTGACCCTTCCGGTAAAACGGCCCGCGCCCTGGGGCGCTTTCTTTCTTTCGTTCAAACGGTAATTGACCCAGATCTCATCGTCGGCAGCCTCGGATGAATAGACCAGCGTCCGCTGACGGCTGAGTGGTAAACTTTCCGTTAAATACAACTGACCGTTATCCCCGCCGACCGATGACAACTCCAGCGTGTCCGTATCCAGCGTTTGATTGATTTCATTGGCCGGAAATTCCACAACCTCTTGGTAGACGCTCAGTTTTTTCCCGCGGTTTCCCTCAAATTTCAGTTTGAAATAATCTTCTTTGGTGGTTTGTCCCGTCGAATGCAGCCTGATCAGGTCTGCCCCGGTTGAGGTTTCCGTCTGAACGGTCAGTTCGGAGGAGATCTCAAGAAAGGCGTTTAAGATGACTTCCTCCTGCGATCCGCCGCCGCCGATCGGGCGGACCGTATAAATGATCTGGCCGGAAAAATCACCGGCGGTATTGATTTTGTCGGGATTGGCCTGGTAGACCAGGACAAAGGAATCACTGATCCCGTTGTTGCTCGACGTGTATACCAGCTGTTCGGCGTAACTCAGCTGTTCCACGTTCTGCAGTTCAATGGTCCCGGAACTGTTCGATCCGGATAAAGACGACACGACAATGGCATCAAAATCCAGGGTCTCGCCGCGTTCATTGTGAAACGGTTCAAGGATTCTTTGAAAGACCTGATACTGGGTTTCTTCGGATGACGTGACTCGGATACGCACTTCTTTATTGGTGGTGGACGGCAAATCAACCCGCCCGAAACGCAGGCTGTTCCCCCCGTCAACCGGAGAAACGCGTAAGTTTATGGCGGCAAAAACGTGCGTACACATGACCAGAAGTAAAAAAAGGGACAAAAAAAGGCTGCCAAACATTTGGAAATATTTGCGGCAGAAGTTGTATATATTTGAAGGCATCATATCCGGCACTCTTATTAATAAAGATTCTAAGTATATATACTATTTACAGATATATTCTAAAGGAAACCCGGGCATTGTCAATATGACATTCTCTGACACACCCGGACATTATAAGGGGAAAGACAGGCCTATGAAATACCCAGATACAGGATGTTCAGGAAGAAATAAAAAACAGGATAGAACAGATGCCCAATCAGTTCCCAGGCCAGAAAAATCCCCAGAATCATAAAAATGGGTTGATGAATAAACCCCATGTAGGCCTGGGCCGTCTCTTCTTTCATGAATAAGGGAACGACCCCGGAACCGTCCAGCGGGGGAACGGGGATCAGATTAAAAACGAAAAGCAGCACATTCAACGAGAACATAATGCTTAAAAGAATGGCAAACGAGGCGGGAAATCCCGCCTGATCCGCAAGAACAACTTGCGTAAAGTCAAACTGCCATGGAACCGAAAAATACCCCAGAACGATGCCGACTCTGATCAGGATCATCGCCGCGATCACCAAAACCAGATTCGCGACCGGTCCGGCCAGCGACATCAACGCCGACCGTTTGGGATAATTCATGGCCCACTGGATATTATAAGGCGCGCTGGCCCAGCCGAACATCCACCCGCCGATCAAATAAGATATCAGGGGCACGACCACCATCCCCAGCGGTTCGCGCCGGATATGCGGGACCGGGTCAAGGGTGACCTGCCCTCCGTCGTAAGCGGTCTCATCTCCGAGCTTCAGCGCGGCAAACGCGTGCGCTGCCTCGTGAAAAACCAGCGAGAACAGAAAAACAAAATACCACATCACTCCAATGATTAACTCTTGCATGCTCAATCTTGTTTAGGATTATTCTTTTATCTCAAGGCCCGGGTCACAGCCGAAGGATTATACCCGCGAATGATTTGACGTCCGACTTTCAACAGAGGGACTCCGTCCCCACCCATTTTTTTATACCGGGCATTGGCCGCCTGGTCGTATTCAATATTGTACCTGACGTAATCAATTTTATTTTTCTGTAAAAAATACTCCATTTTTTTGCAATACGGGCACCAGCTGGTCATATAAAGTTCGACTCTTTCATTGTCATTTGAATTTGCGTACACATATTTTCGTTTTTCATCGTTCTCGGCAATTTTCGCCAATTTTTCTTTGATATCATCCAGCATGGGATAAAGCTCTGCGGATTCATCCGCGGCCCGTTCAATTGAATCAATCATCCGGTATGGTATATGCACCGAACCTTCTTCCGTCCATAATTCAATCTCACTTTCATTATGACCGATGATTTCACCTTGATAGTCCTTCCCGGACTTCAACCGAACGGTCTCGGCCAGGGCATAGGCCCGGGGATTTACCAAACAATACATAATGAAGATGACAAAAATCCATTTGAACCTCATACGAAACCTTTCGTCATTATTACTCTATTTTTCCCGACCGTAAGGGCGGCCAATATATTTTATACACCTTTCCATAAAGATATTTTCCGGGAAGAAATCCCCAGATCCGGCTGTCATGGCTCTTCTCACTGTTATCGCCGAGCAGAAAATATTCTCCCTCCGGAACCTGAACCGGATTCTCCATCGATCCGTAATCCCCCTTATTCAATGAGCGGATCTGCTCAGTCCGGGCGTACTCCATCAACCGGTCATTCACATAAATTTTCGCGTCTCTAATCTCCACCTTGTCTCCCCCCAAGGCGATCAAACGAAGAACGGATTTCTTTTCCGGTGACTGTGGGAACTGGAAGACCACAATATCCCCCCGCTCAGGGGGTACTGTCTTATATATTTTCGTGTCGGCTAAAACTTTGTCTCCAGGAACTAAGACAGGGCTCATCGGCTCCGATGTTATCGTAAAAGCGTGAACAAAGTTTGTCTGGATGAAATATTTAATAGGCCCGCGGATAACGGGAAAAAACATAAAGAAAACTATCCCCACGATCATAATAAGTTTCTTTAAGAAGGATTTTTTAAACGGAAGGTTGTTAACCCGGTTATACCGAACCGCTCCTGCATAAGCATCCGCCATGATATAAAGAACAAAAACAAGAAATGCCAGGTATATACACACGAGAAGGGCCGTTGTCCTGGTTTGCGGCTGTAAGACATACCCCCACAACCCAATTATTCCGGCAATTTGAATCAAAAGGAATATCCCCCCCCGTTTGACTCGGCCGGCATAAACTTGTCCAAGACCGGACAATATAAACGTCAGCATCAACGCCAATAAGGGATCTTTTGGTTTTTTAATATTTGGCATTAAATCGCTCCCAATCCTGCTGTCGACTTTTATGCTTCAACTATAATTATTTTAAATCAGGTATTCCCGCAGGCTGTCCATAAAGGAAACCATCGTATACCGGCCGATGTATTTGGTGGCGCCGGCAATCATACAATCATTCTTAGCTTCCTTCAGTTGTTCGATCGTCTTGACATCGGAAAGTTCTTCCGGACTAAACTGCGTGAACGTGATGATCTTGAGGTTTTGCAGACGGCCGAAAGAACGGAGGGCCTTGATAATCTCCTGCGCCCGCAGGCCGTCGAGCAGGATATCCAAAAGAACAATGTCCGGCTGTTCTTCATAACAGCGTTTAATCAGGATGAACGGATCGTCAATGACCGCCGTCTTGCATCCGAAATCCTTCAGGATCTGCTCCATCTCGCGCATGATGTTCGCTTTTTCTCCGGTCAGAAAAACCCGGACATGTTTTTTCACCGTTTCCGGTTCACGGATAAAACTTTCAATCTTGTCCAGCAATTTCCCCCCGTCAAAGGGTTTGGATAAAAACTCGTCGACCCCCAGAGCCCTGAATGACCCTTCCATATTGGAGCGGGCGGTCAGGATGATCACGGGGATGTTGGACGTCTTCGTATCGTCCTTAAGTAGTTTATAAAACGTAAACCCGTCCATAACCGGCATCACCACATCCGTCACGATCAGATCAAACGCATCGGCCTTGACCTTGTCGATCCCCTGTTTTCCGTTGTAGGCCACCTCCACCTCATAACCGCTGCGTTCCAGTTTCCGTTTGGCCATGTCGACAAGGTCTTCTTCGTCATCGACAATCAAAATGCGTTTAGTCGCTGTTTTTGTCATAATCTCCCCCTCCTGTGAAAGTGAAATAGACGGCCCGTACAATCCATAACTACAAACAAGGTCATTTCTTTAATGTCAGGGTTCATGAACCTCCCCCAAAATAATGAAACCGGAACTTAAAAGATTTTCCGGTTAATATTTTCCTGTGAAAAACAGCCATTGATGGGTCATTCAGAATATATAACTCTGACGTTTCAGGCAAGGTTAGACAACTTAATAACGAAGGTTTGGGCATGCGCATTTTTCCAATAGCCTCTATTATAACCAAACGGGGCATTTAATCCATATTTAAAATTTTTCTCCGGACATCTCGCAGTTCTTCACTTTGCGCCTCGAATCCCAGGTCCACGGACAACCTCATATCCGAGGAGGCCTCCTTTTTGCGCCCCATTTCATACAAAACAATCGCCCGGAAATAATACGCCTCCCCGTTCTGAGGGTCTATCACCAGGGCTTTGTTGTAATACGTGAGGGCTCCGTCATTGTTTCCCTGATTATGATGGACGAACCCGAGGCCGACATAAGGTTTGATAAACTCCGGGTTGGCCGCGATCGATTGTTCATAAAAAAGACGGGCCTGATCGAATTGTTTGGAAAATTCATGAACATACCCCAGGTTATACAGGATACGTTCATTCTGCGGGTCGATCGAGTACCCTTCTTTAAAATCGTCCAGGGCCGGCTGAAAATCTTTATGTTTTATATACAAATCACCGCGGTTATTGAAAATCTCGGCCCACACTTTCTTCCCAAGATCCGGATTAGTCTCCCGGTTATGGCGGTAAAGACTGATCGCCTGATTGAAATCAGCGAAGGCCTCTTTGTCCTGTTTCAGGGCGGCGTAGGCTAATCCGCGGTTATTATAAACCCTGGCCGCGTTTTCATTCATCGACAGGGCCCGGTTGAAACACTCGATGCTTTTTTCATAGTCCTCATTTTCCAGATGCGCCATCCCCAGGTTATTCCAGACCCGGACTTTGTTCGGGGCTTTCTTGACGATGTCCGTCCATAAGTTGATATCTGTCCTCCAAACCTCGTTGCGCTGGTACGTCAGCACCGAAAACAAGAAAATGACCAGGCCCATCAAAGCAGAATACCGTCCGCGTGTTTTCATCAAGGCCAGAACCAAAAGATTAAAAACCAGAATAAATCCGACCGACGGCAGGTACATATGATGTTCAAAGATAACATGCGGGATCGGGATAATACTTGAGGTGACTGAAATCGTCAGGAAAAACCAGCCAATGCCGAAGGTGATCAGTTTGTACCGGCGAATACACCCGAAGGCGATACCGGCCAGAGCGGATAAAAATAGAAAACCGGCGATCACCTTCGCGTCGAACAAACGGCTTGAAACGGGAAAATCATAATCCAGGGTCTGCCCGGCCGGAACAAACAAAAGCCGGATGTACGTCGGGATGACACGGGACTGGGTCAGGAAATATGTCTTCGTATTAATGATATCCGGCGTGTGTGATCTCGAAGCGAATTCACGCCCGATGATGCCGGAGGAATTAAACCCGAAAAACGACGGGATCACCAGCCCAAGCAGAGTAAGGACAATCAACATCTTCCAGCGTTTCCTGATCATCTGGGACAAGCTGGAGGAAATCATCAGCCATTCAATGAATAAGACCATAAACGGTATTGTAAAACAGATCTGTTTAGTGAACATCCCCAGCACAGCCGATACACCGAACACCCCGAAATAAACAGCACGCTTTATCCCCTGGCTCAAACGTCCTTTCAGGTAGGAGATAATCGCGATTAAATAAAACAAAACCGCCAAAGATGTAAACCGTTGCACGATGTACGTCACCGCCTCGGTCTGGGCCGGGTGGACCAGAAACATTAACGCGCAAAAAAACGCCAGCGGGTAAACATCCGCAGTCCGTTGTTCCTCTTTTATTTTTGGCAGAAGGACAAGCAGCTGAACCAGCCCGTAAACAAGGATGCTGTTGAAAAAATGAATAAACCAATTCACCAGGTGATAACCGAACACATCAAAACGGTGTATGTGATAGTTGAGGGCGAACGTCCAGAACGCAATGAATCTTGACGGGTGGCCCAGGGCCCTGTAAATCGCCCGGATGTCACCCAGATCCCTGATCTCTTTTTTGTTAACGATGTAGGTATAATCATCAAAATGGAAACTGGCATCAAACGAATTTGAATAAACCGCCAGTCCCAGAATACCGATAAGGACAACCGCAAAAAAGTGCTGAAGGATGATTTTATTTTTCATCGGGTCAATTGTTTCACTTTATCTATTTCACTCTCTTCAATCGGACTGCCGAGTTCTTTGGCCCTGACCAGGTCATCCAGGGCTTTTTCATAACGGCCGGCGAGATAATACAAATTTCCCCGCCCGACATACGCATCCGCGTACGCCGGCTTCAGTTCAATCGCTTTATTATAATCCCGCAGGGCCGTATTATACCGCTTTAACTTGACCATAACAGTGCCCCGGTTGGTGTAACTCACCGCCGATCCGGGGTTCAATTCGATCGACCGGGTGTAATCTTTTTCAGCTTGTTCAAGATCGCCCTTCATCTCAAACGCGATCCCCCGGTTGTGATAAATTTTATAATCATCCCGGCTGATTTGAAGGGCCTCATTGAATTCATTGAGGGCCAGGTCGTAATCGCCTTTCATGATATAAGAAACACCAAGATGAATATAGGGCCGCATTTTCCGGGGGGCTTTCTGTTTAATATCCTTCCACAGAGTCGTTTCATTTTCCCAGACCTGATTGCGTTTGAACGCGGTCCAGGCAAATACGATGATGATCAGCGTGATCCCGGCAAGATATTTTTTACGGGATTTGAAAGACTGCCACATAAATATATTAAAAGCAAATAACAAACCGATGCCGGGCAAATAACAGCGGTGTTCAAAGATCACCTGATAAATCGGGATGATCGTTGATTCAATCCCGAGTGTGAGAAAAAACCAGAGCACCCCGAAACCGATCAGCGGACTGCGTCTGAGCAGCATCACGGCGGCAGCTATAACCGAAAAGATAAACACCATCCCGCTGCAGACCGGCCATGTCCAGAACTGCGTGGACACCGGGAAATCATAATCCAGCGTCTGCCCGATGGGAAAAAACATCATCCGGATATACAGCGGGATTACCCTGAACTGCGTCAGCATATAGGTGTAACTCGTCAGGATGTCGCCGGAATGGGAACGTGATTCGATCCTGGCATCAAAAAGCCGGCTGAAATCCCATGAATGCAGGGTCGGCACAATCAAAAACAATCCCAACAGAATCAACAAATACGGCCAGCGAAATATTTTTATTCTTTTGTCCGCATCCAGAAAACAGTATTCGTATACCAAAATGCAGACCGGCAATGTCAGCACGATCTGTTTGGTAAACATCCCCAAAACGGCGGATAAAAAAGCAAAAACAAAAAACAGCTTCCCTTTGTTCCCCGCGGTCAAACGGCCCTGTATATAAAAACATAAGGCTGACAGATAAAAAAGGGTTGCCATTGAAGCGAACCGCTGGGAGATATAGGTTACACCCTGGGTATTCATCGGATGACAGACAAACAAAAGCGCCGTCGACACCGCCAACATTCTTCGCCCTTCGGCCCATCCGGGCCTTGTCCTCAAAGTCAAAAGGATCAGCCAGTAAACCAGGAATCCGTTAACCATATGGATAAGGATATTAACCAGATGGTAACCGAATACATCCGCTTGAGAAAAATGGTAATTCAGGGCAAAGCTGTACATTCCCAGAAACCTGGACGGTTTGCCCAGCGAATGCCAGATATCGCGGACCTGGGTGATGTCCCTTATCTTCAGATTCTCGGTAATGAAATAATAATCGTCGAAATGAAAGGAATAGTGTAAGGTCTGCCCGTATACAAACCATGCGCCGGAGGTAATCATCAGCAGCGCGATAAGGTGATACACGATCCTGGGCATAAATAATTTCCTCTAGCCTGCACGGCCTACGGCAGGAACACCTGATACCGGAAAACCTTGGCGATGTCATCCGCCCCGAGCAATTTGTACAATTGGGACAGGGATACACCTCGTTCGATTAACCGCTTGGCAAACGTATTTCTTAGAATTCCCGGGTTAATCCCGTCGGCAAGTTCTGGATTCTTAAAAACCAGCCGATCCCCCGGGTTCTTTTCTTTTATGATCTTGATGAGTTCCAGCAGGTGATAATCCATGGGAACGATCCGGGTATACGACTTGTCCGGAAAACCTGTTTCGACTTCAATGCTCTGCGACTTGATATTGATATGTTCCCACGTTAATTGTTTCAGTTCATCCAGCGTCATCCCGGACCCTAACAAAAGTTCAAAAACCAGACGGTCTTTTTCACTTAAACCGGAACCAAGGGCCTTGATCTGCCCGTCCGAATAAATACGCGGAGAATATTTTCTTGAGGTTTTAAGAAACGGCGTATGCAGCGTCGGGTTATCATTCAGCCAGCCGAGAGTAATGCAGTACTGCAGGATATCCCTGATCAGGTACAGGGTGAAGTTGACCAGATGCGGCCGATAGGGATATTGTTTCAGAAGACTTTCTTTATACAATTCAATCATCCGGGGGGTTATTTCCGGAAGATACCTATCCCCGGACAAATGCGGTTCAAGAAACCGCATAAAATGAGCCAGGGTCTGTTTGAACCGGGCAGCCGTCTTAGGCGGGTGCACCTGTTCACAAAAAGACAGATACCGCTCTCGGAACAAATCGACCGTTACGGCGGCAGGGTCCACCTTAAGGGCGCTTGTTTCTAAAGACTCTTCGATCGATTTTAATTTCCGGACAGCTTCTTCATAGGATGGTCCGGCTTTTTTCTGGAAACGCAGACCGTTTCCGTAAAATTCGACGTAATATTCACCGTTAATCTCTAAAATTCGTCCCATAAATTAGCCGCGGCATGGATGATGTGGGTGATGAATGGAGTTTGGCGAGGTTATGATTATGCCTCATTCAACGCTTCAATAAAGGACTCAACGATATCCTGGTCCAGCTGATCTTTCATTTTCCGCAATTCAGCGCTGGCCTGTTCCTGACTCATCCGGTCGCGGTACGGCCGGTCGGTTGTAATCGCGTCATAAATATCCGCCACCGTCATGATACGGACCAGAGGCGAAATTTCGTCCGCCTTTAGTCCATCAGGATAACCGGAACCGTCCAGCTTTTCATGATGATGCCTGACCAGATCGCACAAATGCCGCAGGGATGTGATCGGCTTGATGATTGTCTCCCCGATTTCCGGATGGCGTTTCATCAGGATCCATTCCTGGTCGGTCAACGGGCCGGGTTTGCAAAGGACCTCATCCGGGATGCCGATTTTCCCCAGGTCATGCAGACGGGCCGCGTCGCGTAATGTCTTGACATCATCTTCATCCAGCCCTATTTTCTTGGCGATCATCACACAATAGTGGGCGACCCGGTCCAGGTGCCCGCGGGAATACCTGTCCTTGGCGTCAACCGCCAATGCCAGGGCTGAAATGGTCTCAAAATAGGTCGATTCAATATCATGGCTGAGAAGAGAATTCTCGATCGCGACGGCCGTTTGCGAGGCGAGGTTGAAAAACAGGTTGATTTCGTCATTATCAAATGTTCCGTTGGGATCATTATGGTTGACAATCATCAGCCCCTTTGGTTTATCCTTGACTAATAACGGAGTACAAATGAACGGGCCATCGACAAATTTCTTGTAATACTTGGACGTAAACTCCGGGAACGTTTCCTGAAACACCCGGGGCCCTTTCGTCTTGAGAATTTCCTTGATGCGGGAACCTTCTGAAATTTTAATCGGCCGGATATTGGTGCTCTTCTCTACATCAACCCCGAAAGCCATTTTCACGACTAACTGCTGCGTGTCTTTATCATAAACCAGAATAATCCCGGTCTTTCCGGATAAAGCCTTAATGACGGTTTCCAAAATCAATTCCAGGAAATTATCAATATTCTGCATGTTGGAAATCCCGTGGCCGACCCGGGACATGACCGAATGCAGTGTTTTCTTGGCCAGCTCAAGGCTGCGGACATTTTCTTCCAGCCGTTCCGTGATGGCCTTAAAAGACTGCGCCAAAGCCGTAATCTCATTTTGTTCGTTCGCCAGTTCATCAACCTTTTCAGGGGTCAACACCCGCTGCAGGGCCTTGGTGTTCGCCCGGTTCAGATCGATCAGGGCCTGCACAACATTACGCATCGAGGCATAACCTAAGGTAACCCCGCAGACAATAAAGATCAAGGCGACATTAAATGACGTCTCGGTAATCATCAGGTTTCCGGTCGTTCTGAAATTCCAATAAAAATAGAACAGCACCAGCATCGGCACCATCGACATAAGAAGAAAAAGGACCGTAAACTTGCGCATGATGGATGCGTTTTCAATCGATCCTGTGATCAGCTTTTTGTGTGGATATTCGGACATGGGTTCCTCAACACTGTTATAAAATTATGTTAAACAATATTTTACTTTAAATAAGAACAAATTCCAGAAGTTATCAGAATTTTTTATAATTTTATTTGTTTAGCTTTTTGACAATGGTGTACAATTTTCGGGCAGCTAACCGGGAAGGTTGATCCCACTTAAAAAGAAACGACTCATCATAGTTTGCCTTGTAACAGACCCCCAGGACGGCCAGTTTAAAATCCTCAAACAGAAAATCCTTCATGATCTTGTCCAGATCCGGATAACTTTTCGGATTCTCGACAAAATCTTCGGTGTATTCCAAATGATAAAACATGACCGCCAGCGATTTTGTTTTTTTCTGAAGCAGGTTTATTTCATTCAGGAACGTTTCGGCGCTGCGGGAACGGTTCATGATCTCATAGGCCTCAAAGGCGCCCCGCGCAATATTTTCCTTGTCCAGGACATTAAAATAAAACAGGAATTCGGGGTCCAGGCTCATTTTTTTGACTATCTGCGTAATGTCTTCGATTTTAAAATCATCGGGGATTTGATAACTGTTGACGATCCGCTCGGAGATCTTTTTTGAGGCGAACGGGGTAAAAACACCCATCAGCACTAAAACCGGCGCAAGAAAAAGCAAGATCAATAAACAGAGTTTGACTAAATTCTTGATGACGTGGCTTCTTAATCGAATCATTTATTTTTCCAGTAAGAAATTATTCCTTAATTTCAGAGATGAACTCTCCCCGGCCGTCGAACGATTTTCGGGTCTTGCGCTTTCCCTGGCTGTATGTGTCTTCAAAGGCCAGATTTCCGTTCTGGTGGTAGTATTTGCTGACCCCGTCTTTGGCCCCGCTTTTGTACTGCTCTTCGCTCATCAGCTCTCCGGTCTTATAATAACTCTGGCTGGGGCCGTCCAGCTGGGCGTTATTGATCGTCCATCGCTGCTTGAGCTGGCTGCCGAGGTAAAATTCCTCCAGCGTCCCGTCCCGGTTTTTATTCGCGTACCGGCGGGAAATCCGTATAGTTCCATCTTCGTAATATTCGAACGAATTCCCGATGTCCTCACCATCCTTAAATTCCCGCTCCAGGCTTAAGGTCCCGTTCGGATAATACTCGTGTGTGACCCCGTGTTTCTGGTCATCCTTATAATTCGTTTCAATTTTTACCGTCCCGTCAGGATAAAACTCCTGGACAAGCCCGTTGAGCCGGCCGTCTTTAAATGAGGATTTCATCACCAGTGTTCCGTCTTCGCTGTAGGCCGTCGAAATCCCGGATATCTGGTCGTCTTTAAAACCGGCTTCCCATTTCAATTTCCCGTTCGGATAATAAATCTGGGATAACTCCTGACGGAGTCCTTTTTCATACCTCCAGCTGGCCTCGAGCTTGCCGTTTTTGTCCCATTCCTTGACGATCCCTTCCAGATTTTCGTTTTCATACAGGGCTTCACTTTTTAGGACCCCGCCTTCAAAATACTCCCGGCTCATGCCGTCCAGGCGGCCGTTCTTGAATTCCATCGAATACTGCAGGTTCCCGTCCTCAAAGTAATAGAGACTTGAGCCGTTCAGTTCGTCCGACTGATAATTTTCCCGCGATTTTATCTGGCCTCCGGGATAATACTCAAGACTTTCCCCTTCCAGCAGGCCGTCTTTGAATTCTTTGACCAGATAAAGCTGTCCGGAATCATAATAGGATTTATACGTCCCGTCAATCTGCCCCGACTTGTAACGCCCTTCGCTTAATAGTCTGCCGTTAGGGTAATACGTCTTGCTGATCCCTTCCAGTTTACCGTGATTGTATTGATTCTGCGATTTCAGGGCTCCGTCCGGATAGAATTCTTCAACGAGGCCGTCATCAGAAGGTTGGTCTTGGGCATGGAGAGGATTCGGGAGAAGGATGATCAAAACTAAAAACGTTAAAACTTTTTTCATAGCCGCCTTTTATACAAAGCATATGCTGTTTATGAGCCGTCCATTGGCATTATCACCGACAGAGAAAACGATGGCGAAAAAACGGCGGACCGGACTCTCCAAAGTAATTTGAATACTTTGGAGAGCCTAGTCGCGCCATTTCAGTTTACAGCTGAAATGGCGGAGAGGCAGAGATTCGAACTCTGGAAGGGTTGCCCCTCAACAGTTTTCAAGACTGCCGCTTTCAACCGCTCAGCCACCTCTCCGGTATGTATTTCGAAGGAGCTATTGTTGACTTTCGTGATTAAATGTCAGGAATAGTCAGACAACGTCTCAAAAACGACTAAAACAAGCAAATAACTGGTAAAAATCAAGTTTGAAGCAAAATGATCTCTATTAATATAAATATAATTCTAATATTGTCAACGGATTTCTTTCTGCGGGTTAGCGGTGTCAGATCAATTTCTTCACCCAGAGAAAAACGTGCTTAATATCCAGCAGGAATGACTGAAAGAACTGCGGAACCGTCCATTTCTGGAACACCAAATCCATCAAAAAAACCACCAGAAAAATGTCGTAAATATAAATCACATTGATGGCCAGCAGATAATCCGGCTTGACCGGTGTTTTTTCCTGGTTTTGCAATTCCTGGGCCAAAACCAGAAAATGCATGACCAGCGTAAATCCGGCCATAAAGCTGAACTGGTGGTCCAGGGTAACGACCTTGCCCAAAACACGAACGATATAAAAGATCAATAACACCAGAATGGTATAAATCGGGGTCGCGTAGGCCAGCCATTTGTCCATGGGGGCGGCAAACTGAAACAGGTTGGTCAATACCTTGTACCCCAATTCAAAAAAACCCCAGAACTGGTAAAAAAACAGAAAAATGAGGACAAAGAAGGCGGCTCCATAAAAAAAGTTTACCGATAAAACCGCCGGATATGTGTTGAGATGATCGTACAAGGTGAGAGTGACCGCGATCGAGACGGGCATCAACGCGATCGAGAGAATAACTTTAAGGATCGACAGAATGTATTTGAACATCCTTCCCCTCCAGTGTTTGGAGACAAACTCTAGTCTCGGGTTATTTTCTCTAGTCCGCCCATGTAAGGACGTAATACTTCAGGGATGACAACATCCCCTTCTCTGGTTTGATAATTCTCAAGAATGGCGACGACACAACGGGCCAGCGCGACCCCCGAGCCGTTTAAGGTATGGACAAAAGTTGTTTTTTTGGAGTCTGCGCCTTTATACCGGATATTAGCCCGGCGGGCCTGGAAGGATTCAAAATTCGAACAGCTGGAAACTTCCAGCCATTTGTCCATCCCGGCGGCATGCGCTTCAAGGTCAAAACATTTGGCGGCGGCGAAACTCAAATCCCCGCTGGCCAACAAAAGAACACGGTAGGGCAGTTTCAGGAGCTGAAAAATCTTTTCCGCGTTGGCAACGAGCTTTTCAAGTTCATCATACGATGTCTCCGGCCTGACGAACTTGACCAGTTCAACTTTGTCGAACTGATGCACGCGGATCAGCCCCCGCGTATCTTTACCGTAGGAACCCGCTTCCCGGCGGAAACAACTTGTGTAGGCCGTATAATAAATCGGAAGTTCACTTTCCTCCAGAACCTCATCCCGGTGGATATTGGTTACCGGCACCTCGGCCGTCGGGATCAGATACAGGTCGTCATCTTTCAATTTATACATGTCTTCAGCCATTTTCGGAAGCTGGCCGGTTCCGGTCATGGAGTCCGGATTAACAAGGACCGGCGGAAATATCTCGGTGTATCCGTGCTGGGTGGTGTGAACATCGAGCATGAAATTGTACAAGGCCCGTTCCAGACGAGCTCCTTCTCTTTTGAATAATATAAAATTGGCCCCGGAAATCTTAGTGGCCCGTTTGAAATCAATGATGTCCAGGCTCTCGGCGATCTCAATGTGAGTCTTGGGTTTAAAATCAAATTTGACCGGCTGGCCCCATTCCCGGACGATCTTATTGTCTTCCATCGTTCCGACCGGGACAGATTCATGCGGAAGGTTCGGCAGGCCGATCAGGACATCCTTGATCTTCGCCGCGAGGTCTTTCACTTCCGGTTCAAGCGCGTCGATCTGGGCGGCAACGGCCTTCATCGCCTCAATCTTCGGTTTGGGGTCCTGTTTGTTTTTCAAGGCCACGCTGATCTCATCATTGGCCGCATTCTTCAGATTACGCAGGTCATCAAGTTTCACCAGTTTCTGACGGTAGACGTTATCGTCTTTCAGGATCTGGTCCAGGTCGGCCTTGATCTTCTTGGCCGCCAGCCCCGCCTTCACTGCTTCCGGATTATCGCGGATTAATTTAATGTCAAACATAGGTCACTCTTTTATTTTTTGGGTAAATGTTCGTTGAGGATGTCTTCGATCTGTCCGATGAGTATTTTGGCATTGATGGGTTTGCACATATAATTATCCACATTGACCATGTCAAAACAATCGACCACCATAGCCGGGGAACTATCGCCGGTCAGGAAAATCACCGGAATATCCCTGGTCTCCTCATTCTCGCGCAATTCCTTGCACATGGTCAGCCCGTCCATATGGGGCATCTGGCAGTCCGACAAAATCAGGTCGGGCTTCTCCGACAAGGCCAGGTGAAGACCGATTTCCCCGTCAACGGCCGTCAAGACAACACAGCCCATTTTATCAAGAGTCCTGGCGATTAACTTGCGGTCGACTTCATTATCATCTACGATCAAAACTTTATGCCGGCTGAATTTTTTGGGGGACGGGAATAATTTTTTAAAAAACATATCCTTCTTTCGGTGAATGTTGATTTTTTTTCGCACTGAGTTGACCGTAAGTGCTTTTAAACTTTAACAGTTATAACATATTTGTTTCAAAAAATCAAAGCACTTTAAATGAGCCCAGAAATTCTTCAAAATCCAGGCGGTTCTTTTCAAAATAATGGTCGCTTAACCCTTCGTAAATAATCTGGTATATCCAGCGGTCATGGATGAACCCGTAACGGATGCCCCGGACGTCAAGCCCCTGGTAGGTCGTGTACGAATATTCCAGACGGTAACCGCGATGGCCGTCAATCTTGACCGGTTCATCGGCCTGGACCTGAAAACGGGTGATCCCGCCGTTACACCGGATCCGGTCTTTATCAACATCCGAAAGTTCAAAGGGTTCCATTCCTTGGAGAAACCTCTGTTTGGTTAGTCCAAGATCAGTATTCAGTTTCTCCCGGGAAACATAAATGTAATTGATATCGTAACCGTCCTTGGACATCAAAAAACCAGGACTGTACGGGTTGGACATCCAGTTTTCGGCCTTGATGTCAAAACTGAAATGCTGAAAATGATTACGGTGAAGCCCGGGGCCGACCCGGTCGTAAATCGAACATCCGCCGGCCAGTAAGACGATTGCCATTAATACCGGTATCCATTTCTTAACGGCCATGGATGACTCCTTCAAAATACTGTTTATCGACAGCATCCGGCACACGGTCCAGATACGCGCGGTAGGCCTCGGCCGCCTCCTGGGTCTGCCCCAGTTTCTGCAAGGCAATGCCCTTGGACCTCAACGCTAAAGCCTCCTGCGGATCAAGTTTGACCGCTTCGTCATACGCGGCCACGGCCAGATGATAATCCTCTTTATCTTTTTCCTTACGCTTAGGATTTTCTTTGGTGATGACCCGTTTGCGGTAAATGTCCCCTTTCATACGGCTGGCTTCAGCGTCCAGCGGGTAATCCTTCAGATAATGTTCGACTCGGTCCAACGCTGTAATATACATCCCGGTATTGATCCATTGCTGGACGGCGGCCAGCTTAAGTTTACGGGTTTTTTCCTTAAATTCGCCGGCGCTGGTTTTTCCGCCGGGATTAATATTCGCGGCCTGTTCACCCAGCAATTGTTCAAAATTGACAATACGCCCCCTGATCCCCGGGTGGGACGAAAAAAACAGCGGCGTGTCGATATCCTCCTCATCGACAAATTGTTTAACCCTCTGGAACAGGGCCACCGCCTCACGGGGGTCATACCCCTTTGCGGTCAGCCGTTTAAACCCGCCTTCATCGGCCTGGTATTCGATCTGCTGGGAAAACCCCGTAACCGCCGTCATCTGCCCGAGAATCGAGATCGGACCGAGCAGGCTGATGCTGCTGAAAAAGGCCGACTTGTTTTCCGTGGACCGTTTGACTTTGAGGACATGCCGTTCCAGGATGTGGGTCAATTCATGCGCCAGGACGGCGCACAGCTGGGCCTCGTTGTCCATCAGGGCGATCATCGAAGAATTCATGTAGATCCGTCCGGTCGGCATGGCATAGGCGTTGATCACCGGGTCTTTGATCAGTTTGACTTCAATATGAATATGATCAGCGTTGAAGGAATCCGGTAATAGGCCCTGTGTCAGTTCGGTCAGGTATTGTTCCAGCTCCGGATCTTCAAACAGCATCCCGCTCTGGTCAATCTCTTCATTAAGTTCATCCGTCCGGTTAAAGACCCTTTGTTCGTCATCCAGGATCTCAAAACCCTCCTGGGCCACACCCGGCAGATTGACCGTCGCGCAGCCGGTCAACAAAATGAACAGCCCGAGGCTGATGGGGATTATTCTTTGATAAAATCGTCGGTCATCCATTTGATTGTCTCATCCAGTTGCCTGCTGTCGCGCAGATTAAATTCAACCGCCGGTTCGGAACGTTTGAACCAGAGGATATCGCCGGTTGATCCGTCAACCAGCCCCATGGTCAATGTGTCGGCACCGAACTCAAGCATAAACAAATTAACCGCTGCCACGAGTTTGCGCCCGGTGGTCTCGATGTAATCAGACCCGTAAATGAACAGCAGCGCATCCGCCCCCAGCGGTTTTGACAGCTGTTCGATCCCCGTTCCCAAGGTGTAATCAAAGTTTTTCTTTTTCGACGGGAAGGCGGTTATATCAAAACTGTGAATCAAGGCACTTGTGGCCACCGCCTCGTAAAGCGCTTTATATTTACGCCACACCTCGCGGTGGTCCTTTTTCAGCCCGTTTTCATCGATAAACTTAAGCTTCAAGTTATAAGCATCACCGAAGTATTTCTCCAGCGAAAGTTTCATGGCCTCCCGGACTTCCACTTTCCACTCGTCCATCAGTTCAGCCGTCCCGCCCGCCTGGATCTGGTACATCTGGACCTCCATAGGCAGGACCGCCACCGTCATGGACGGGCGCACAGACTGCTTAAAATGCGGCGCATGCCTTGATGTGGCCGTGCATCCGGACAGGAAAAAAACGATCAATAATAGGACCGCTGAATTTCGGGGCATAGAGGATTATAACTTAAATCTCTGAATTTTCAAGCCGGGAAGGAATTTGTAATCATTAAAATTTCCGGTGAACAAAGTCAATCCATGACGGTCAGCCGTCGCCGCTACTAACGCGTCAGCCATTTTCAAGGAATGGCTCAATGTATATTCTTCCATCCAATGGATCGCCCTGGCCGTTATTTCAGGATCAAGATAAATATGCCGGATATTTTTTTGATGAAGAAATTGTTTCAATATCTTCAATTCGTTCGTATATTTAATTCCCTGAAGAATCTCCATATAGGCGACAGAACTAATATAATAAGAACCCAGATTTTGAAGGGCCGTTCTGGCTTTCTGTTCTCCCCGCAGACACCAAATCAATACATCCGTATCAACCAGCATTTCTTCCCTTTCTCAACCCACGAACATATTCGGACGGATTATCCATATCCTTGCGGTTTTTCCATAGCCCGAAAATTTCTTCATGGGATGTTGGTGAAGTATCCTGATCAATAGGCACAATTTTTGCGCACGCTTTTCCGCGATTGGTAATAATCACTTCTTCTCCCTTCATGACGGTTTCAATAATACTTTTTGTTTCTGACCTGAGCTGACGGATCGTGGTATTCATTTACCCTCCTTATGTGTACATTATAAGTATACACTTCAGGAAGAATCCTGTCAAGCGTTACGCCGGCGGTAATTCCTTAATAAATATCCCCCCGCCAATAAACTTAAAAAACCGGACGGTTCGGGGACGACCGTTGACTGAACGGCAGGATTAGACGGCTCGCCCGGAGAAAATAAACGCGATGAAACAGAAGAGTGCAGGACAAACGATCCGCTCCCTTCAGGCGCGCGGACAATCGACTGGTCATTATTCGCCAGCGAACCATAAGAAACCTGATTGATCAACGCTCCATCGGAGTGAAACAGTGAAATCGTTTCATCGGTATTGTTCAGACTTAAAGAACCGGTACTGGACTTTTGCCAATCGATGTCCGGAATGGCCGGAGCTCCTCCTCCGAAGACCACCAGATAATTGAAGGGGTTTAAGATCGTATTATTTGGAAAAACATGCCTGATATCGGTCAGGTCACGGATCGTCCACCCGGAAAGATCAACCGCTTGGTTCCCGTTATTAAACACCTCGATAAACTCATCATTAGTGGTCGAACGCACACCATCGTTGTTGCTGTCACCGGCTAACCCGGCCGGCGGATCAGCCAATATCTCGCTAACCACAATCAACGCCTCAGCCCTGGATGAAAGTACCCCGGCCAGCAACAAACAGACAAACAAAAAACTCTTTAAACGCATTTCCCCCTCCTTCTCTAAAATGAATAGAGATTTAAACTGGTTATTGTTGTTTAGGGGATCCGAGTTTTACAGGGGGGATTAAAATCTGAAAAAATACAGCGACGTAAACGATTAAACAATAAGCCTGACTTCTTTTAATTCCTTCCGGGCCGCCTGGTAAAGACCTTTGTCTGAAGTAACAAACAAATCCGTGTTAGCCAACTTTCCGGCGGACAAAACAACCGCATCCAATGATCTGAGGCCGTGCTTTTGGATCATTTTAACTCCCAGATCTTCCAGTGTCTGCGTCCATAAAATAATGTTAAAAAATTTGAAGTCTTTTTTGATTTCAGATACGACGAAATTTACGTCTCCCGGTAAAAGCGTCTTTTCTTTTACCCGCCGGTTAAGCGCGGAATGCATTTCCAGCAGACAGGTCGGCGAAACAGCAATATCAGTTGTATGTTCAATCAGATTGTCCAGGGCTTCCGAGCCGGCCTCCAGGACATACTTTTTAAGAATAGCCGACGCATCCGTGAATATTTTCAACGTTGCTCCTCCCGCCTCATCCGCACCACCGTTTCCGACAATGCCTCGCCTTTAACCTTTATCCTTTTGATTTCTCTTTTCCATCCCGGCTTCTTGACATGCGGGTTATACGGGATTATTTCCGCCACCGGCACGTTGCGTTCCATCACCAGTATCTGTTCACCTTCTTTGACATCTTTCAAGTATTTGGAGAAATTATGCATCAACTCTCTGATATTAACCGATACCATGTTACACCTCCTTAATTATTTGAAGTATAACATTTTGTCATACAAATGTCTAACATATTCGCAGGTTAACCGGAGAAGTCCTCATCAAAATCCGCTGTGACCGTATTTAATTTTTTGTCTTTGGTCCACAACCGGATATAGCCTAATAGACACGACGCCAATAAATGCATGTCAATGTACCCTGCGCCTTTTCCCATCAGGTTTCGCTGTTCAATCAGGGCCAGGACTTCCTCTTGGCTGGCGACCTTCACCATCGGCAGTTGATTCAGCAAACTTAATACTTCAGTTCTTGGTGCCAGCGGTCCGCAGGCCAGCTCTCCGATAATATAAGGATGGTAGGCTTATTACGATACCTTACCGATAGTCAAAGAACACTTTTGCCTGAATGACAAAAATTATTGCGACTTTTCTGGTAATTGCTACAAAATCATTTAAACAACTTTATTTTAGAATAAATATCCTTGGCCAGAAATTTACCGATATAGCCGCCACTACATTTCCCGTAAAGTAACGTTGTCAAACGAGAACAATTTGTTTCCTGTCTAAACACACCATGGGATAATTCTTGACCATTTCTTGTTAAGCGATACCCAACATCATCAATAAAGTATCCCTGTAAAGAGTCAAATAATAAAGATCCTATCATGACCTCCAAGGTCACCTCTTCTTGGTCATTTACAAAAGTGATGGGTTGCTTTTTTAGATACTGCCTTAACTTTGCATCCAAAGTCTGAAGTTCGATTCGATAAGGTTCTTCTGCTTGAAAAAAGTCATCCAAAGTCTTTATTTTTGACTCATACTTTGTGTCATAAGACATAACTGATAATCCCTCTTCTACGCCCCTCCGCAAAACGTCTGATTGACCGGAATTGCTACGCAGGTGTACATATTCAGACGGCTCTTGCTCTTGAACAACAGTTCCGTGCAAATTATCAATTTTTGAAACTGGAACATAGTCAATGATTTTATAAACAACTCGCATTCTTTTGGCTTCCTCAGCAAAGCTTATTGTTGAAATTAAAATTAAAGAGCTTAGAAGAAGACGGGATAACAAATTTGTCATCTCTTACCTCCTGGGTAATGGATGTCAACCATGTAACCTTGAATATATTTTGGTTGAGATGCCGACCAAGCTGCTACCTTAGCAGGATTTACCTGTCCAAATGTAGTCAGATTGCTTGGCACATTAATCCCGATCATCCTTGCTGTGTCTAAAGCAAATCTACTACAGTTTGTTGCTAGGGAAAAAGCCCCCGGATTCGCTTTTTGCATTAAAACGACGTTTGATTGAAAGCTATTTACTTTTGTGCTGTATAATCCACCCTGTCTAGCAGCACCAATAGCCCATGCTAACCCTTCCTGTCTTATTTCGCCTGGACCGCTTTTACCAAATACCCATCCTATTTCACCTTGTCCGGGCTTCGGCCAGAAACCAAAAATATCCCCATCTACGTTGATACCGGAGTGTCCGGCGGCAATACCGCTACTTAATTCTCCGGTTCCCGATATAAGCTCAAAAGAGTGAGCTTGACCATCAGTAAGCCCAGCCATTTCTGCCATAGCACCAATACGATCATTCAGTGCGGCAAAATTTCTGTCACTTAGAAACTTCCCGTGATTTTTCCAATTAGTAAATTGTTGTGAACTAAAGAATCCCATTGTTGCTCCAATGCCTCCACCAAAAGCCGCACCTAAACCTATACCGCTTTGGGTTATGGCTGAACCGATTGCCCCGACAGCAGCTCCCTGCAAGGCAAAAGCACCCATTCGAAACCCTAGATTGGAAATGCCGCCTATTAGGTCGGCTGTGCCCAACCCTATGGCAAGTCCCGCCGCAAATGACCCTACTATTCGAAACGGGTTTGCGCCCTGCGATATTGCTATCCCTCCGGAAATAATCGAATCGGTTAAACTGTAAGCCTGTAAACCCACAACGGGATTAAATCCCGATGCGACAAAGGCAACAGCTCCAACTACAGCCCCAACAATCTTCCCAATAAACTTCTTAAACCAACCATGGCCCGAGGGATCAACAAGATTTACGGGATTATTGTTAGCATAAGTATACCGGTTAAAGGTCTGAGGATTCCCCGGAGCCTGGACCAGCAAATCCGCCTGAATAAACCTCCCCAGCTCCGGGTCGTAGTATCTTGCATTGTAAAAGTACAGCTCGCTTTCGGAGTCGTTGTACTGGCTGGTGAAATGGTACCAGGCGTCCTGTTCGGCGGTCGTGCCGAACTTTTCATTCCGGCTAATCTTTCCGAACGGAAAATACTCAAGGATTTGCTTTTTGATTCCCTGGCCGTCCGTCAGGACATTCGTCCCGCCCAGATGATCCGTATGATAATAAAACACCTGGCCGTCATTGATCTGCGCGACGCGCGTTGATCCCAGGAACACATAACTGCTCGCGCGGCTGTTGGCCTCTTCATACAAAGCACCGACAAACCGGATGTCTTCGTCCGCCGTTAACTTACGCGTGCGTCCGCCGTCCCCGTCATATTTGAACTCGGAAACGACTGCGCTGTCTTTTGTGACATCCAGCAATCTGTTTTCAACGTCGTACCGGTATTCTGTCAATGAACCGCTGAACTCCTGTTTCGTCAGCATATTCCCGTTTGCATCGTACGTGTAGGTCATGGTCGGCTGATTGCCGCCCTGCACCCGGGTGACCGCGTGCGGCCCGGCCGGGCCTTCTCCATAAACGTACGTCCGCCCGTCTTTCGCCATTATATTCCCGATCTCATTATAAGCATAGTTTTTTGTTCCGTAACTTTCGGGGGCTACGGCCTGCGTCAAACGGTTTAAATGGTCATATTTAAATATTTGGTCGGCGCTGTTGACCGCGTCAATAATCGACTTGATGTTCCCCGCGCTGTCATACGCGTAAGACAAATCCTGCAACGGACTGCCCAGCGGATCAACCGTATAAATCCGGGTAAGACGGAACATCGCATTGTAGAAATTTTGAGTGACAACTCCGTTACCGTAAATAATCTTGGTGATCTGTCCGGCCGCGTTGTATTCCACATCCTGCACAAAATCCTGCGGCGGCAGCGGAGCTGATACCGAACTGACATTCGTCTTCAGGCGGCAGACATCGCCGGTCATTTTCTTGCTTGTTCCAGTATAAGTCCGCGTGCTGAAACCATACAGATAACTGAAGCTGTCCGCCACGTTATTCCGGGTCAATGTCGATACCGGTGTTCCCTGCATCGCCGGATCAATATAAATGGAGGCCGTCACGGTGCTGCCGGACTTAATCACACGAATATAATATCTCTGTCCCAGATTCAAACCGGGCGACGTCGAAGACGCTGAACTGATTAGTTTCAGCTGGAATGTGCCTCCCGATTTGTAATACGCCAGCAGTATCTTGTCTGAATTCGACCAATCATCAAAAGTCCCGGCATCATTACTCAAACCCCAGACAAGCGTCTCACCCGCAAACGTGTCGGCGGCTGAGATGAGCGTATCGAATTCATAGACAAAATCACCGGATACAGACTGTTCTTTATAGACATACGCGTCAGTCACGCGGGTTTCAATTTGATCGAACGTGACGCACTCCGCAGATCGATTGATCTGGGACGTTGGATCCTCTTCCGAAAAAGAATTAAAACTCACCGTGCCCAGTTCATCCGCGTAGGCTTCCTTGGCCGTAAACAGCCCGGTGAATGAACGGCCGAACTCTATGACCATTCGGCCTAACCGCGACCAATCATTTTCCTTCGCGGTTGGAGAAAGGTCCGGACAATAATCATAAACATAGTGATTCCCGTCCTCCTGCACCAGCGCGGCGGATAACGGCGCCGGCGCGAACACAGCCGCGACCGTCGCCCATTTGTCCGAGAAGGTCGTATTCCATTGCATGACAGCCGCACCGGAGGGACTGACCATTTTATACGATGATCCTCCGAAAACATTGCCCATATCATTCTGGCCTAACAATGTCTGTCCGGAACCGATGGTGACCCACGATTCAAAGGCCGCTTTAAATGTCAACGCGTCAATCACCCAGGCCTCGTTCGTGGCTGTATTCACTGAAATACCCGGCGCATTACTGGAACCAGAATCCATGCCAAATACTTCCGGCGCTGCCTGCTTGACGCCTTGCAGGGACGTGACCTGCAGTGCGATTTCATTCACGTCCGTGTTGAATACACCCTGAAGTGAATTACTTCCAACCGGCGGATTGATAAGATACCAGAGTTCACTGGTCAACTGATAACTGGAACTGCTGTTATTTGACGCGCGGCCGGCCAGTATCAGGGCCTGCCCGCCGTAGGTCAATGCCGTTGTCTGCGGAATCAGTGAAGAGTCCCGCAATTCAACGGCCACAACCAGCATCCGGTTGGTCCCGGATGCGGAAACAGCATGATTCATTGAGACGTTTGTTTCCGTCGTCACTGTAAACGTCGTCGTGGCATCCCTGACAATATCCATGGTACCGCCTCCGCCTGCGGCCGGAACGGCTGACGCGGGAGACGAATTCATTCCTTCCCCGCCGCTATTGACCGCGGAGACGACAAAATAATAAAGTATGCCGTTGGTCAGATTGCTGACGGTATACTGAGTGCCTGAGATATTAGAGACTGTGTCCGGATAATTCCCGCTGACCGTCCCGTATTTGACCGTGTAGGTGTTTGCGCCGCTGACATTTCCCCAACTCAGGGCCACACTGCCGTTTGAGGGAACCGCGGAAATAATCGCGGGTTGTCCGAGTATCGGCATCTGCGGTGTCGCGTTCTTAACCGCAGACGGCAGGCTTTCACCGACAGTATTGTAAGCAACGACCGTGAAGAAATACTCAACACTGTTGGTTAATCCATCAACAACAATCTCTGTGCCGGCATTGGCCTCTTTGGTTGAGTTCAGATTTGACGCGGATGTACCGTATTTAACCTTGTATCCATCCGCACCGGAAACTGAATTCCAGGACAAGGACACCTGCATGTTTCCCGGGACAGGGTTATTCAAAACAGGCGATACAGGCGCTGTCGGCTGCGACACTTCATAGCTGGATACACACGCAACCTGCCCGGCATCGTTGTATTGATAAAACACTTTCGAGCTGTCCGGATACTGGACATCAACCAGATTATTCAGCGCATCGTAATTCCGCTGGACCGTATACGCCATCCCGTTAATCTGTTTGACCGATTCAATCTCGCGGCCGATGGTGTCGTATTTGAACTCAGCGTCTCCGCCGGGATAAACAGCCTGCGTCAACCGGCCTTTTGAATTAAAATCAGCCGGACTGTCGTAGGTGTATTGGACATCCAGGACGTTGTTGTCGTATTTTCGTGTCAGCCGGTTTAAAACATCATAAGAAAAAAAGATTGTTTTCAGGTTGGCATCTTTCTGTTCGGTCAGATTACCGTTCACATCATATTTGTATTCCCAATGCCCCATGTCAGGATCATCCATGGATATCTTGCGGCCAAGCTTGTCATACGCGATCACGGTCTGGTTCTGCTGGGCATCGATGGTTTTCGTCAGGTTTCCTTCAGAATCGTATTCATATTTTGTCGTGGCATACAACACATACGGGGCTAACGGATAATCCGGACTACGCCCGTCTGCTCCGGCGTATTCCCTCTTTTCGACCAGACGCCCGTACGCGTCAAAGTTCGATTCCTGTTTATGGCCGTTTTCGTTGATGGCAACCGTTCGCCAGTCATCATAACTCATGGTGGAATACGTTCCGTCCGGATTGACCGATTTGACCACCCGGCCCATGGCGTCATATTCAATCGACGTGTGCGGGTTGGCCGGGTTAATTGAGTTGATTGAGTTCATGGCGGTTGTTGTAAAATAGGGAAGGTACTGTTTTACGGCAAGACCCCGTGAGTTGTATTCCGTCTGGCCGCTGACCGTATACTGCCCGGCCAGGAAAGACGGTGATTTGGACTGGATGGATCTTCCCAGTCCATCGGTAAAACTGACCGCGGTGATGACCTGGGCCTGCCCGTGTTTCACGCGTTGTTTACCGGTCACGCGGACGTGATCCGTTAAATATTCCAGACCCGATTCTGTAGTCGGAAAATTGATTGTATCCAGCGGTGAAACGCTTTTAACCGTCCGGCCAAACACATCATAACTGCGCCCGCCCTGCTGGTTATTGGGATCCGTCGTTGATTTTAACTGCCCCCATAATCCGCTGTAACCCTGCCCGTCATCCAGCGATTCCCCGTCAATTCCATAATATTTATTTTGCACACTGTGCCCCAGCGCGTTTTGGGTTGTGACCGGAAACAACCGGTAAACGGAATCATAGATCATCGTTGTTTGATGATTCGCTGGACTTGTCTGATTCCCCACCGGATCAACGGTTGTTTTAAGATTTCCGTACGCATCGTACGAATACGTTGTGACAGGGTTAATGTCCTGCGCTCCGCCTCCGGCCCAATCCATCTTTTTGGTTAACAATCCTTTGTCAGGCTGGTCGTTCGCGTTGGGGTGATTGTCGTAATAAAACCAGGTCTGCCGAACGATGTTCCCGGCGTTATCCCGGACAATGGTTTGTCCGGGCAATCCGATCAGCCATTTCGGTGACGAAGTATTTCGCACATAAACCGTTTCCACCGTTCGCGTATCATTTCCGATGGTGTTCTCTCCTGTTTGCAGGTCAACTTCTCCCAATTGAACGGCCCTGGTCAGATTCCCGTATTGCGGGTTCTCTTCATAGAAAAATTCTTCAGCCGTACGGCGTCCGGTTGTATTTCCGTCAAAAACAAAATTGTCTTTTCGTTTTAGAAAGACAAACCTCGCGCCGTTTGGCAAAACCTGACTGTCCCAGGTATTGACGGTTTTGGAAAACAGAGTATTGTTTGAATCATATGTCTCCTGTCTTTGAGGCCGGCCTTTAAAAATATCATCCTGGAGAAAATAGGCGGTCGAATAATTATTCTCCGGGTCTTTGACCATGACTGTCCCGAAACCCCGGAACTCTCTTTGCGCACTGTCCCATAGTCCGCCGGCATATTCGTACCGTGTCGTATACGTTTCATTCAATACACTGGTTCTGACCGATTCAATCACCGGCACGACAAACGGCAGGGATGTATTCGGATACGCGGTGGATGGATTATAAGAAATATCGGTACCCGCTCCAATCCCGTTATCCACGGAAACCAGCAAATCCGGTACATGGGAATTTGAATAAGCGATTTCAAATTTTCCAAACGTGTCGTAGACCACCCAGTCGGCCACACCGTCACCGTTAAAGTCCTGGGCCTGGACCTGGGCGCCGGAGTCCGTGATCGTAAAAGTGACCGGAAGCAGTCGTTCATTACAAAATCCGCCGCCGTGTGAAGCCCGGCTGGAGATCTTTCCGGTGGATGGATTGTAATACCCGATATCCGTCAGACCATCGGCATTAAAATCCGCCACCACCATCACCTGCCCGGCCCCGAAATTGGTCACCGGCGCCAGGGCATTAAATTGATCACTGGTGATCCCTTTGTTTAACAGGATGTTCCAGCTGCCGTTCAATTTATCAAATGTCCCGAAATCAATCAGGCCGTCCCCATTAAAATTACCGACAATCGGCGTAAAGCTCTGGTTCCCGATCGTGTAGGTGTATTCAGGGGCGGAAACAAAACTTCCGCCCTGGTTTAACGCGACCCGGGTCTTCCATTGCCCGCCGGATTTATAAAACGTAAAGATGTCAGTCAGCCCGTCGCCGTTGATATCACCCGCGGAAGGCTCTTCATTCTGCCCGAAACCCTGCAGCCAATTGTTCGGTTGATTAATGAATTGGTTACCGCCGTTTGATAGCGCGACCTTCCAATTTCCGCTAGACTTGGTAAACCGGACAATGTCCGCCTTGCCGTCACCGTTGAAATCTCCGGTCAATACACCTTCTCCGGCCGCAATCTGGTCCAGCCACACTTGTTCTGTCCCGAATGAATTTCCGTTGGCCAGCATGACTTTTATCTTGCCGTCATTGGACGTGAACCGCCCGATATCGACAAACCCGTCGCCGTTAAAATCCGCCGGTAAACCCGGCGCGCTGACAACAACGGAATTCATGTAATCCACCTGCCCGGCCAATCCCGTCCCGACATGAAAACTGTAGTGTTCTCCCCCGGATTGCTGATATGCGACTACTTCAATCAGATGAAACCCCGCGTTGATCGTGTTGTTTCCTCCCGACAGAGGCTGGCTGTAATTCTGATCCATGTAGATCTTATGCGGAGCCCCGGAAGAATTGAAATTGACCTGCCTTTGTTGACTAAGATAAATGTTGGTCCAGGCCTTAAACGCGGTATCGTTAACCCCTTGAAACCACAACCTTCCATCAGTCGTGTTATTAATGTCCCAATGCCATGTGTGATCAGTATGTGATTTTTTTAGAAAAGCGCCGATCCAATTGATTATGTGTCCTTGAGGTAAAAATCGCCCTTGGAAAATATTACCGTTGTATTGCGGGTACAATGTTGCCCCGTTATGATCATACAATTGTCCTGCGTGAACCATGGTGTACCACATCTTATCCCCGCCGCCGGTCAGTGCGGAGTCGAACTGGACGACCGGCAAATATTCTTCTGTTATTTCCGAATTATCTTCATAAGCAAAAGCAGTGACCGGAAGCTGGGACGCATCATCCTTACCATACTGTTTAACCGCGGTTAAGAGCGACCGTCCCGTAACCGGACTGGACTGATAAATCATTTCGTACCGGCGTTGAAGTTTATCCGTTCCGTTGACTTTCGCGTAAACTTTGATTCCCTGCAAACGCCAGGCCGTCACCAGTTTTATCCCCATGATGTAGGTGCTTTGCACATCCATCCGGGATGTCTGATCATACTCGAAGACAACTTTGGCATAAGGGCTTAAGGGGACTTGAGAGTTTCCGGTGTAACGGATTTCTTTGGGGTAAAGGGTATTACCGTTTTTGTAATAGTCAATCTCCATAAAATTCCCGTAAAGGTCTTCAACTTTATTGAGGGCCCATTTGATCACCTGACCGTTTTCCTCTTCACGGTCCTCGGAACCTTCACCAAAAAAATATTTGATCCCTGAACGGTCAGTAATCTGCCAGTGGCCGGCCAGCTTTTCGATTTTAAGAAAAGACCCTTCAATTTCAGGAACATAAAATCCGGTTGTATTGTCTTTCATCAATTTCTGGGTGGAACCGTTCTGATTCAAAACAAAAATATCGGAACTGTCAAAATTCGGGATTCCGTTCCGGGACGAACGCAGGATCGCCCCGGTCTCCAGTCCCCAGCCCATTCCCAGCATGCCGTTTTTATTATTGGAATTATATGTAATCGCAAGATTCGGTTGTATCCCTCCTCTTCCGGGCGGGACCATAATCGGGTAAGCCATTGACGCGCTGCCCGAATGCGGATCAACCTGAAGGTCCTCCAGTCCGCTGCGGACCCCGCTCTCCATGGAATACAAGCTGGACGGATAAAATGATGACATGAAAATCCCGATAAAAATTACAATAGCCCACTGGCGCATACTCTCCTCCTCAAACGTAATAATCCTGTTAACTGAGACGACACGAGTATACGGGGGGTATCGTGGCACGATAAATTGATTTAATTGATTCTGAAGGGGGAACGGTTTGGCGAGTGACGGCGGGGGCGCCGGTATATATTTAAATCTTGTCTACAATCTGCTGAATACTGCCTAAATAGATATTTTTAATCCGATTAAAAATCTTTTCCGATTCTTCTTTGCTGTAAATATGCGACGTTTTATTCCGGTCTTCAAGCATATCCAGAAACTCTTGCTCTTTAACAATTATTCCAATCTTGAACGCGGCTTTAAAACTCTCACGCGGAGTTTTCACTGTTATGCCCTGATGTCCCAAATATATTTTTATTGATTTCCATAACAACTCAAATGTGAATTCAAACCTCTGAATTACACCATCTTTTTCCAATTCATTCCGGGCGGAGTCAACTCCTTCCTGGAGTTTTATAAAACCTTCTTTTAATTTGCGCTTAGATTCATTCAGCTCAGCGTTCATAGATCACTTTTCCTGTGTTCATAATTATCTCTTTGAATGAAACATCCACGTCATTCAAGAATACCAGATCAACCGAATATAACCCGGATACTTGATCGATTTCTTCGTTTAACTTCTGTAGCACACTTATTCCCGGTCTGTCTCCCTCCAAAGCAAGATCAATGTCCGCTCCCGGAGCAGATATCCCTTTGGCCCGAGACCCAAATAAAATGATCTTATCGGGGTTCAGCCTTTTCTTAAGGACGCTTAAAACATTGTTAATGACTTCTTGTTCTCTGTCGGTCATAGGGTTTTTCCAAAATATAGCCTAATTGTACCCAGATATCACCGATCTAACAAGTTATTTAATCACAATTGAATCTAAAAGAGGGTGTTCACTAGTACCACTCGATTCCCCTTTTCTTTCGGTTCATCCCCCTTTGTACTTCTCATGCCTGAGAACGTGAACACCCCAATTTTCTTTATCAACCGGTTTGTGCCTGATAAGCGTTGAGCACCGTCTCGGAAATCTGTTCGCGGATATCTTTTTTCAAACAGCGCACGCTTTCGTACCACTTGTTATCCTTGCCCTGTTCCTGCGGCATGGACACAAATAAACCTTCCTTCCCGAGGATAACTTTGATCCCTTTGATTAAAACGGCGTCGTTCAACGATATGTCCGCAAATGCTTTAAGCGGTCTATTCCCATCCAGGCGGTACATTTTATGCACTTTAACTTCTAACATGTCGATCATCCTGTCCTCCTTTTTGTATACTGGTCACGAATCACTATCTTCATTTTGAGGTGTAATTTTGATATTCTCTTTCATTCAAACGCAAACTGAATTCTCCGCCGGTCAAACCGTCCAGCAACGCGGTTAATTCGTCAATCCGCATTTTCCGGTCAAAGACGGCTCCCAGGTCTTCGCCTATTCCTTGCAATTCTGCCTGAAGCCGGAGACGTTCATAATAAAGCCGGGTGACCTGATTTAAAATATCTTCACGCAACTCCACCATCAATTTTGACCGGCTGTCAATCGTTGTCTGATCTGTACTCCAGATCACATCGGCCAGATCCCAAGACAAAGAAACATCCCAGCCAAGATCATCCCTAGAAGATTTATCATCGGGAGCGATATAATGAGCACCTCCTGAAGAAGAACTCCCGTAGATGCTATCCGCGCGGGTCAAACTGCGGCCGCCATCAATACCGATATTCAGGGAAGGAGCCCACGCTTTTTTCTGCGCGCTCCTGCGCCACGCTTTAATCTTGTCCGGATGGACTTCGGCATATTCAATCGCCAGTCGTTGAACCTCATGGATGCTCGGCTCATCTTTGATACGGGACTTGAATTCATCATAATCAATTTTTGCCATGGCATGATTAACCGTGTCGTTTAACATGGCGAGCGTTTCGTTTAACGGTAGTTTATAAATTCCGTTCTCCGTTGCCGCAATCACCATCCGTTCTTCAGAAATATCCAGATCATTCACCCGCCCCGCATCCAGCCCTTTATAAAGAGGAATCCATCTTCCTTCTGCATACAAAAATACGCCGTTGTCTGTCGCGGCCAAAAACCTCAGACACAACGCTGTTGATCCGCCGCAATGAACAGAAACCGGTAACATCCCGTTAATTTCCTTATAGGGAACGATTCCCTGATCAAACCGCTGCCAGGTGCTCCCGAAATCCGGACTGTACGACAACCCGCTATCGGCGGAAACAATGATTCCGCCTTCACCGCTCAACGAAACGAAATTAACCGTTTTATCCTCCTGGATTATTTCAGTCGTGTCGTCCAATTCCTGAACGTCGCCGGGTTGATCTGTAAAAATCTCATCCGGCACGGACGCACTCTCTTTCAACCGGAAAATTGTATGACCGCTCACAAAATATATATACGCGTCGTCTTTTAAAATTTGATAAACCGGAACCAGGCTTAATGGATTAAAGATCTTCCCCCATCCGGTTTGACCTGCGCCTTGATAAAAAAGTCCTTTTTGTGTCCCGAGATAAACACCCTCTTTTCCATAAAAAACCGACAGACATCGATTCTCTCTGGAATCCGATGAATAAAAAACCCGGTCGAATTTTCGGCCTTGGTCACTACTCTTATATAGTCCGGAATCAGTCGCCGCCAGAATTGTTCCTGTCACTTTGTCGAAATGGATAGCATTAACATTTGTTTGGTCTCCCGGGAATGAAAACAGTGAGCGGAAATTGTGTCCATCCGGACTCATATAAAGGCCTTTACTGGTTCCGGCCAATATACTCTGTTGACCTGTCGAAATCATTGCGACTGACTGAACATATGTTTCATTCAAACCGTTGGATATTTTTTCCCAGACAGCTGTTTCGTTGCTTTCGCCTGGAATACCCGGCCATAACAAGACAATCCCCAGAACTGCAGCAGCTCCTCTGCTTGACCTCATCGCAATCTCTCCTGTTTGTTAAATCGTTATTCTGTAACGGCTTGATCGTACATTTTCTGGATATTCATCATGGTCAGAGCGCGGCTGACAGCATATTTCAATTTCGGATTATGCTGTTCAATCACTCTCAAATAATGATCCAGATACTCCATCATGGCCTCTAAGCCCAATTGATGACGCATCTTTACCAGAATGGATAAAACCGTGTACACGGCAATGGATTCATTGATCTTAGTTATATGGTGGGGGAATTGATGGTGCGAGTGTTTGGGGGATCGTTCAGCCTGATGATCAAATTGTTCGTTATTCATTTCCATAATCTTCTCCTGACGTGTTAACCGAAGGATAACATTAATTTGATTATTTGTCAAATTTATTTGACAAATAAAATAACATTGATATAATCAAATAAATACCAAATAGTTACAAACATAAGTCTTTGGAATATTTATCGATTTCTCAGTGAAATTTTTGTATTATGATCAAATTTATTGACATAAAGTTAAACCATATGATACCCTTAGAGCATGGTGAACCCCCTAAAACCAAATCAAAGGCCGTCCTATTTTATGGCGAGTCCACCGATGCTTTGCATCGGCGAGATCTCGCCGAAGGCGAGCCTCGTCATTACCCCTAAAAAAGGAGTACACAAAATGAACGGGATGTCAGCATGTATATAGGAAAGAAGCTGAAAGAAATTCGTAAATCCAAAGGGATGACCTTGGTCGAACTGTCTGAAAAAAGCAATGTGCAGATTGCCACTCTCAGCCGGATGGAAAACCTCAAAATGACCGGCACCGTCGATTCTCATATGGCGATTGCCAAGGCGCTGGGAATTGATGTCCTTCAGCTTTACGCGGACATAATCAATGAAGAAAAAAAAGTCGACCTGACTGACCAGGACTCACAAAAAGATATCTTTATCCACGGTGAAAAGGCGTCGTTTGAAATACTGACCACCAATGTTTTGAAAAAAAAGATGATGCCCACCCTGCTGACCCTTGAAAGCGGCGGCAAGACAAACATTGAGCAAAATAAAACCGGAACGGAAAAATTCATTTTAGTCCTGGAAGGCACTGTAAGAATAATTATTGGCGAGACCCCTTATGTCTTGTCCAAGGGGCAGTCGATTTATTTCGACGCTTCCATGAAACATTATTTTCATAATGAAAACGTGACCGCATCAAAAATTTTGATTATAGCAACCCCGGTGGCTTTGTAGCACCCCACAAACTTAATGAACCTAAGAAGGAGCAGTAAATGAGCACCAACACAAAAAAAATTCTGATCTGTGATGATGAGGAGGGGATCCGCGAATCACTGAGACTGATCCTGGAAGAGCATTATGAACTAATCCTGACGGAAGACAGCGATCAGTGTCTCGACTGCCTGAAAAACGCCGGCGATATCGGCTTGGTCTTACTGGACATCAAAATGCCCAACAAAAACGGCCTGGATACACTTAAGGAAATTAAAGAAAAACATCCCGGGCAGAAAGTCATCATTGTAACAGGATATCAGTCGGTTGAATTGCTCAGTGAGATTAAAAAACTAGGCGCGGACGGATACATCACCAAACCGTTTGATTCGAAGGAAATACTTGAATCAATACGAAAACTATTAAATAAATGAATTTATATAGCCTCCCTCTCTTAGTATGTACCACAGTCGCGATTTTCTTCGGATTTATTGTATTAAGTAAGAATAAAAAATCTAAAAAAAATATAACATTTTTTTTTGTTTGTCTCTCGATCGCGGCATGGTTCTTTCTCTATGCACTAGTTTTAAATCTAGACAAAAAACACCATTCTTTAATCGTTGTACTATTAAAAGCCGCTTATTGTTTTATCACTTTTATCCCAATTTTTTGTTTTCACCACACCATTGAACTTCTTAACTCCAGAAAATATAAGATTCTACTTCCATTATTTTACTTTATCTTTATATCGCTTAGTTTCTTAATAATTAATACAAACCTTATTATTCAGAACTATTACCACAATTACTATTGGGGTTATTATCCCGTTGCTGGAAGGCTCCACCCACTCTACTTAATTTTCTTTATAATTCCGATGATAACACTTTATAAAGTTTTCATTGAAGTCTTGATTAACTCTTCTGAATGGAGCGAAAGAAACCAAATAAAATATCTATTGGTGGCTATGTTCATTTTGAACTTTGCAATTCTTGATTTTATACCAAATTATGGTTTTGAATTCTATCCAGTTGGATTTTTCCCTTCAACGATATTTATCGGGATATACGCATATGCAACTGTCAAATACAAACTGATGGACATTACTATAGCGCTTAAAAAAGGATTCATATATTCTTTAGTGATCTCGGTAATATCATTATTCTATCTTTTAATAATTATTTCTTTTGGTGAATCATTGAAAATTAAATTAAACTATGATTCTCCCTTTTTTAATATATTTACAGCATTTATTCTTGGAATAATTTTTATTCCTTTACAACATAGAATTCAACAGTATATAGAAAGATACTTTTTTAGAGGAACCCAAGAAGAAATCGCCCTCGAAAACGAAAAATTAAGGCTAGAAGTCGCCCAAACTGAGAAATACAAAACCCTTGCCACACTGGCGGGAGGAATTGCTCATGAAATCCGGAATCCGTTGACGGTGATCAAGACTTTTAATGAATATCTGCCCGCCCGGCATAACGATCGTGAATTTATTAATAAATATTCACGGCTTACGGCCAAAGAAGTTGAACGGATCAGTGAACTCGTCAACCGGCTTATGGAGTACTCCAAACCAAACCCTCCCAAATTTACCGATGTTTCCGTTAAAAAATTACTGAATCAGAGCATCGACACCCTCAGCAACAATTTCTTAAGCCGTCACGTGCAGTGTTCGCGAAATATCAACCTCGATGATCAGTTGACGTTAAGACTCGACGCGAACCAGATCCATCAGGCCCTGCTGAATATCATGCTCAACGCGGTTGACGCCATGCCGGACGGCGGGCAGTTATTTATCGGGGCCGCGGTGCTGCCCAAACAAATCAAATCCTCTGTCAAACACGATAAAATCGTACAAATCACCATCAAAGATACCGGTGTGGGTATCGCTGAAGAAAACCTCAAACAGATATTCGACCCTTTCTTTACCAATAAAGACTTCGGCACCGGACTAGGGCTGGCGATCGTCCAAGGAATCATTGAAAACCATCACGGAAAAATCTTAGTTAAAAGTAAAATCGGCATCGGGACGGAAATAATCATTGAATTGCCTGTAAGTCAATTGGGTTGATTGTGTTATTAAGTTGTTTGAGTCACCCCAACAAACTAACCCTATAAACCCAACGAACTCAATACCCCCAAGAAACGCTAAAGCCTTCCCTGATTATATAACTCAACCATGGCGCGGACCGGGATGGGATTAAACTGGGTCCCTGCGTTTTTCTTGATTTCATTGAGGGCGTCTTCTTTTTTCATACCTTTGCGGTAAGGACGGGATGAAGTCATGGCGTCATAGGAATCGGCCACGGCCATGATGGCCGCGGTGATCGGAATCGCCCCACCGATGAGCCCGTCCGGGTAACCGCACCCGTCAAAGCGTTCATGATGATGTTTGATTCCGTCGATGCAATCCTTCGGAAGGTTAAGCGGACGGATCATCTCCGCCCCCTTGATGGTATGTTTTTTCATGATCTCATATTCTTCTTCCGTAAGATGGCCGGTCTTGTTGAGGATCTTTTCGGGGATGGCGATCTTGCCGATATCATGAAGCAAACCGGAGATATAAATATTTTCAAAAAAAGTGTTATCAAAATCCGCGCTCCCGTTGGCGGTCATCTGGCGGGCAATAGACACGGAATAATTGGTGACCCGTTCCGTGTGGCCGTGGGTGTATTTGTCTTTGGCCTCAATGGTGGAACTCAGGACGATGATCGTCTGGATAAACAATTCGCGATTACGTTTGGCCTCGCGGCTGAGATCATTAAATAACTGCGCGTTGCGGATCGCCATCGCGGCGTCCGAGGCCAGGGCGGCAAAAAAATTCAGTTCTTCCTGGGCAAACCGGGACTCGTCGTGTTTATTCCCTAACAACAGGACGGCCATCAATTTATCCTGGTAAAAGGCCGGCACGCACGCAATCGAATTCAGCGCATCCATCTGTTCGCTGACTTTATGCAGGAGGTCCTTTACTCCGCTGCCGGTGCCGTTATCAACGACATTTTCCCTCCAAATAATCCGATTGATATCCTCAGCCACGATGGCATTACGCCCCTGGATAATGCGCCGGTATTCTTTATCAATGAATAATTTGATGATCGGGCTTTGTTTGCTGAACTTGGTAAAACCCACCGGGATACGGTGCCCTGTTTCTCCACGGGAAATATTCAGAACATAACGGTCAAAATCGGATTCATAGAGGATCATGGCGGCGTGTTTGATGCGCAGTTTTCTTACAATCATCCGCACGATCAGCTTGATCAGCAGTTTCGGATCATGGATCATGATCATGCCCTTGCTGGCTGTTTCAAGCTCTTTTTTGTAGTCAACTTTGATCATCGGCTGCTTAACTGTCATTTAATTCCGCGAGTACGATTTGTTCGAGTTCTTCCAGGATCAGGGGTTTGTGGATGTATCCCTTGATCCCCCAGCTGTTGGCTTCATTAACTGTTTCTTCGTTTTCGATGCCCGTGACCATGATCACCTTGACATCGTTTTTATTTTCCCGCAAGGCCCTCAGCACCTCCACGCCGGTCATATCCTCCATGGTGATGTCCAGCAGGATCAGGTCCGGATTATTTTTCTCGACGGCACGAAGCGCTTCTTTGCCGCCCCCGGCGGTTGAGACTTCTATCCCGCGTTTCTTAAAAAAACTTTTGGCGAACTCGCGGATATCGGTTTCATCATCGACAATCAACAGTTTTGACATGTATTCCTCCGGTTAACCTTCATCGTGATTTACGCTAAACCTTTAGGTGATCAGCTTTTAAATATCAACTTAAAACCGTGCTGAAGGTTCAATTATTTTAAAGGACTGGTTCTTAGAAAACAAACCGAATCTCTATTATTTTAGGCTGTCTTTTCCAGGGCGATCGGCAATATAATCTGAGTTTCCGAACCTATTTTAAATTTTGAAGAAAAATTGACTTTCCCCCCGTGGTTATCCTCAATGATCTGCCGGATGACGTAAAGCCCCAGCCCCGTGCCCTTCTTGCTCGTTGCCTTGGTGGTAAAAAACGGGGTAAACAGTTTATGCATATCCGAATCCTTGACCCCCATCCCGTTATCCTGGATGATGATCTCAATTTTGGCGTTAACCTCCCGGGCGTAAATATCCAGATGCGGCTTATACCCCTTTTCCTGAAGTTCTTCCTTACGCTGCATCATGGCGTCGTAGGCATTATCAATCAGGTTGAAAAATACTTCCTGCAGCTGGGTAAAATTCCCTTTGATCTTCGGGATACTGTCATCAAAATGCCTCTCAATGTCGAGCATATTCACCTTGATCTTGAACTGGGCCATCTCAAGGGCGGACTTCAAAAGCTGGGACAATTCGACCGGAGCAAATCCTTTTTCCCCCTTGCGGGTATAACGCAAAAGACCGCCGACGATTTCCCCGCCGTGTTTGACATTCTGCTGAATCCGTTCCAGACCGCTTTCGATCTCTTCCAGAAGTTCTTTTGTTTTCGGAGGATGGCCGTTTTGTTTTCCGTGCCGGATGGTATCAATCAAATCACCGGCGATGAAACCCATCGCGTGCAGGCGGTTGTTGATCTGATGGCTCAAGCCGTCGGCCATGGTCCCCACGGTTGCCATCTTTTCCGCCTTCAAAAGCTGGACATGGGTGCGTTTCATATCTTCGTAAAACTGGGCGTTTTCAATCGCCAGGGCCGACTGGTTGGCCAGGATGGCAAAGACCGCCAGGTCGTCGTGCGTATAAAGCTTTCCTGAACGCTTTTTACCCAGGGAAATAATAGCGATTAATTTCTGTTCGATAAAACTTGGAACGACCAGGGCCGCATCCATTTTCTCCAGGATCGCCTCGATCTCACCCAATCCCTCGCCTCCGATATCCGTGCGTCTTTGCTTGACCTCCTCATAAACGATCGGTTCTTTGACCTGGTTAAAATAGTTGACCAAAAGGGAATCAAACCCCAGATGATTCTTCTCATCGACATTGTTCTTCTCTCCCTTTACAGCCTTCAGGACAAACCGTTTGGAATCTTCATGCCGGAGAAATATTTTACAATTCTCGATCTTGACCGCGCGGGTCACCACATGGACAATCAGGTTCAAAAGCCGTTTTAAATCTTTAATCTGTCCCATGCCTAATGAGGCCTGCCGTAACGTCGCCTGGTACTGACGCTGCTCCTGAAGAATCCTGTCCTCAGCCTTTTTTTGGATATAGATATAAATATAGGGTCCGATGGTCGCCAAAACGGTGGACACAACCAACGGAAAAATCCACCATTCCTCACGAAAAATACTTTTTAAGAAATCTTGTAGGCCGAAGGCAATATTGAATGGTATCCCTAACACAAAACAGTACACAACCAAAAAAATACTTGTCCGCGTTATGACCAAAGAAATATCTAGCAAACGATATTTAACAACGCTATATGTTATTATCAATATAAAAAATAAAACTGGAATAAACCCTAATGGATAAATGTTAATTCCATAATTGGGAATGAAGTCCATTGAAGCAAACGTAAAAATAGTAAATGCTAAGAGTATATACTTTAATTGTTGTTTTCGAATTGATGCCGTAGTTTTTCTCATTAGATAAAAATAGTTATACGCAATTAAACCTGTTGCAATATTAACTAAGCCAAAAAAGAAAATTAAAAAATACGGATGAATTTTTCCAGCTTTTGGATAAAACCCCCACGAATACTCATGAACACCTGCTATTAATAAATCAGAAATGTGTATCACCAAAATAAAAATAAATCCTGTTAAGTATGCCCCCCAAACTAAATGTCTAATTTTTCTAAAATCGAGAATATTACAAGCAAAATTCAGATACGTAACAGATATAAATATTACTCCTGAATACCCAATTCTAAACCAAAGATTAGCCATAACTTTGTCATTTGAGAAGTATGCAAATGAGTAAAACAACAACCAAATCGCAGCGCTTAAACAGACTAATGAAAATGATCTATTGATTTGTGATTTTATATTTTTTAGGAGAATGAAAAGAAATAAATATCCCAGAACCAAAGAAATTGTAAATGTAAATATTGCAATAAAATTAAGATCCAACATAACTTTTCCTTTTAAATTTAAATTCTTTTAAGTCTTTTTCAGTATATATATAATTCTCAAATCCGTAATCAGCAATATCAATATCATATTTAAGACCAAGATTATATATCTCATCAATCTTCTCTTCTGTAATATTTCCTTTTCCAATGGAAAAATTCTCTAATTTGTTCCCCAATGATAAGATTATCGATTCAATAAAACATCCATAAATAGAATTCTTGGGAAACAAATGGCTCCACACGTTACTTTGAATGTCTTTATAATTTGGAATTTGAGCCCTCCCCCCTTCATATATCAAGATATCCCTTCTTAACTCTTTTAGATTCTTTCCAACGTTTGGAGGCATTGATAAATCACAAACAATCGTCCCGGGTAAAAACTCATTTATATCAAATAATGGTGAAATGGAACTTGTAGCACAAATTATTATATCTGCGTTCTTAATCGATTTATTAATATCTTGCGTAACAACGATTTTTTCACCTAATTCAGTTTTCAATAATTTAATCCAATCTTGGGAATCGGAAATATTTCGAGAACACAAGAATACGTTCTTAGATTTTCGTACTAATACTTTCGCACATATACTACCAATATCCCCAGTCGCGCCTATGATTGCCACATTACATTTTGTTAACTCAATTTCTAAAACTCTTACCAACTTTAACACCGATTGAATACATAAGGCAGCAGTACACGTATTCCCGCTAGTTATATTAATTCGATTACTAGTTAGTGCATCCAATCCTTGGTTAGTAACGATAGAAGTAAATGCACCTAAGGTTATTACGTCTACGCCAAAATTGGTAGCCTTATGAATAATTTCATTTATTTTCTTTTTCGCATTCTCGGAAGAAATCAACATTTGCTCTGGCAACATAGGAAGCATATAGCCTACTAAATCTATTCCTGTATTTTGGGCAAATTGAATATTACGCAAATAAAACAATCTAAATGGTGCAATTTTGCGCAACATATCCTTTTTTCTAAAGGGAGATATCCTAGAATAAACGGTATTAGCCATTGGATATAATGAGCGAATAGCAGAATCAATAGTTTCAAGATTTGGTGGATGAAAAATCATCCCTGCAATATTTTTTTTCATACTAATTGTTATATTGGTATTCTTAAATTGTATTCTGTTTCAAAGTCTTAAGTGCAACACAAGCGTTGTTGCCTCCAAACGCCTGCGAATTGTTTAGGATTATTTCTAGTGTAGCTTCTCGCGCCTTATTTGGAACACAATCTATATCACAGAGGGGATCCTTTTCCGTAAAATTAATCGTTGGAGGAACTACTTGACAATCCAAAGATAAACAACAAGAAACTGCCTCTAAGGCCGATGCAGCCCCCATCGTATGTCCTAACATAGATTTGATTGAACTCATTGGAATATATCTCGACCTATTTTTGAAAACTTTAATTACAGCAGCTACTTCAGTTTCATCATTTTCTTTAGTTCCTGTCCCGTGAGCACAAATATAATTTATCTGTTCTATTGACAACTCTGAATTCATTAAACACTTCATAATGGCTTTAGATACAGATTCAACGCTGGGGATCGTCATGTGAAACGCATCGCATGACATACCAAAACCTAGAATTTCCGCATATATTTTAGCATTTCGTTTTACTGCGCTTTCGTAACTTTCTAAAAACAAAATAGCTGATCCTTCCCCAGGAATCATTCCACTCCTATTTTTATCAAATGGTTGACAAAATTTATCTGCGATAGCAAAAAGACGACTAAAACCAGTGAAAACAACTCTTGAAAAACTATCAGATCCTCCAGCCAATGCATAGTCAGCAGTCGAATTCTTTATTTGATCATATGCATAACATATCGAGTAATTTCCGGCCGCGCATGCACTCGAAAAAACTATATTTTTTCCATTTAAACCTAATTCACGAGCTACATTTGAACTTATTGAGAATGCAGGGAATTTTAAAGCTACATCATTACCATTAATTGTACAATTTTGCGTATAAATACTGTCATTATATTTTTCTAACTCTGTCATTTCTGCCATGGTCATACCTATGCTCGCAATTATATTCTTACTATTTGTACTATTAACTTCAAAATTCGAATCTTCAAGCGCCAACTTTGCAGCTGTAATGGCAAATTGAGAGGACCTACCTAGAAATTTTATTTTTTTTCGATTAATATATAGATTTGCGTCAAAATTTTTTATTTCTCCCGCATATTTCCTTTCATACATGGACACATCAAAAGAAGTAATTCTTGATATCCCCGACTTACCCGCGATCAAATTCTTCCAGAATTCCTGCCAGCCGATTCCGATGGACGAGACAACGCCCAGGCCGGTCACGACAACACGGCGGCCGTTCTGCGATGGGCTTTCTTTCGATAAAATCTCAACCATGCGGTTTATTCTCCATAAGGCTGTAAAATATGTTCAGTTTCGCGATGGCCCCGGTCTCTGATTCGATCCCGACATCAATAAAACCATTCATTTTCATCATCTTAAAATTTGAAGTTTTCAGAAGGACCTGGTCTCCAACGCCGGCGCGGCCCTCAAACTCGGCATTGATCCTCCCCAGAACAAATAAATAATTCCCGGAATGATTTTCGATCAGCGTCAACCGGGCAAACAGGACAGCCGTCTGCGCGGCGGCTTCGATCAATAGTGTCTCAGGCAGATACGGCATCGGTCCGGCATTTTTAAAAAACCATTCGTTCGCCGTTACGTTCTTGACGGCCGTAAGGTATTCTCCCTTTTTAAAATCAACGACGCGGTCGATCATGATAAAAGGATGCGCCTGCGGGAGAATATTTTCAATATTAATTTCTTCGAGCAGCATTGATTTCACCTGCGTTTTCGAAAAACGATTCAAGTCCTGCCTTCGTTTACCTTCTGTTCAATCCACTGATCAATATGTTTGCGGGAAAAACGCCAGTCCGACCCGATCTTGAAGGCCGGGATCACCCCCTGCTGGGCGTAACGGTAAACCGTGGACGTGTGCACGCTCAGATATTTTGCGACATCTTTGATTGTTAATACAGGATCTTCCGGATGTTCCATGCTCGCTCCGCGGATCAATTTAATACCATCTTAAATGACAAAATTTTACATTATCTCAAATTATGCGGCCTTAATCACCCTTATAACCGATTTACTTACAGGATATTAGTATAACTTTATAACTGATTGAAGGTCAAGGGGTTTTGTGGGGATTTTTATAGGTTCTTGCGTTTGTTGGGGTTATTGAGTTAATTGCTCATCGGACTGGGGGGCTAACGCAAAGGGCACTAACTCAGCCATCCCAACCAACTGATTCTGTGACTTGTGTCGTGTGACCTGTGCCTTTTTACCGCAGGTTCTCAGAAAGCTGTTCAATATCCTTCGGTACCTGGATATTATGAACGTTTAAATCCCGGTTAATCTTTCGGATCAGCCCTTTAAGAACCGTACCCGGCCCGATCTCCAGAAAGTTCGTAACCCCGGCCGCTGCGATCGTGTTGATCGAATCCACCCATTGGACGGATGAAGTGATCTGTTTGGAAAGGTTCATCAGGATATGGGCGGTATTGGACGTCGGAACGGCGTCCACATTACTCAGGATGGGAAAAACCGGGTCATTCAGGTCGACCGAACGCAGATGGTCTTTGAACTGGTGCGCCGCCGACTGCATCAGACTGGAATGAAAAGCCCCGCTCACTTCAAGAGGGATAACCCGTTTCGCCCCGGCTTCGGATATTTTGGCAGAGGCGGCTTTTACTTTTTCGGATTCACCGGTAATGACGATTTGATCCGGTGAATTAAAATTCGCGACTTCCGCCCCTGTTTCCCGGCAAATCTCTATCAGACGTTCCTTTTCGAAACCGAGGACCGCGGCCATGGCTCCTTCGCGTAATCCAGTGGCTTCTTCCATCAGGGAGGAACGCACACCAACAAGTTTCAGCGTCTCAGAAAACGACAAGGCCTCCGCGGCGCACAAGGCCGAATATTCACCCAGGCTCAAACCGCAGGTAAATTGCACGTCCATGGTTTTGTATACCGGATGCGCCTTTAGCGCGCTTAACGCCGCCATACTGACCGTAAAAATGGCCGGCTGGCAAAATGCGGTTGACGTCAGTTTTTCCTGGGGACCGTTAAAAATAACGTCCTTAAGTCCGGGAACAATCGTGTCCGCCTGGTCAAAAATAGTTCTGGCCTCCGGGGACGAATCATAAAATTCACGCCCCATGCCGACAACTTGAGCGCCCTGGCCTGGAAAAATCAGCGCAGTTTTCATAGTTTTAATAGTTAAAGGTTTAACGTTTAAAGTTTAAATAACAGATTGTATTAATCGAAACAGCATTCGGCTAATCGATTCACAAGAAAATCTTAATTGATTTTTCTCATCCTGAGTGATTTGCCCCTGTAATCCTGCTATAGAAATCATCGGGATACATTCACGACATGAATCTAACGCATATCCATAAAATTGTTTCTTTGACTTACCTTCTTTTCGGCTACCTTCCGCGATATTGTTACAAATTGATAACCCTGCTCGACGAAACTGATCTCCTAATGAAAATTGAGTATAAAAAGAGAACTTTTGTGTCAATCGGAATATCTTGTCTGAAAATTCCAGAGATTTCTGATATACGTCCAGCCGTTCAAAATCAAATTCAAATATTTTATTTTGCATACACACCCTCCTTGAAAAACTAGGGGGATGTGAAGTTTTTCTTTGATTATTTTTAATTAATTTTAACCTTAAACCTTACACATTAAACCATTTCAGCACTAAAACCGCACAAGATCACCACTTCACAATATTCGCCGCGCTGACCAAACCCGCACCGAAAGTCACCAGCGCGATGGTATCACCATCTTTCAAAGCGCCTTGTTCCTGGGCTTCGTACAGGGCAACGGCGATGGAGGCGGCCGACATGTTGCCGTATTTGTGAATATTGATAAAAAACTTTTCTTTCGGGACGTCCAGTTTTTTGGCCACGGCCGAAATGATCCGGTCATTCGCCTGGTGAGGAACAACCAGGTCAATATCATGCAGACCCAGGCCGACTTTTTTCAACGACTCTTCCACCGCGATAGCCATCGAATTAACGGCGATCTTGAATAATTCCTTGCCCTGCATAACCACATACGGCAGGCGGATCAACTCGCGTTTCTGGTCCATCGGGTCACGGCCGTCGGAAACGACCGACATCAATTCACCGAATTCCCCCTGGGCGTGCATAAAATCCGAAATGATCCCTTTTCCGGGAGCAACTTCACCCAGCACACAGGCCCCGGCGCCGTCACCAAACAAGACACAAGTGTCCCGGTCGTTCCAGTCGATTAAATTTGTAATTTTTTCAGAGGCAATAACCAGGGCATTTTTGAATAACCCTCCGGCGAGATATTGTTTCGCGGTCGTGATTCCGTACAAAAACCCCGAACAGGCCGCGCTGATATCAAAGGCCGCGGCCTTCTTCGCTCCGATCATTTTCTGGACCAGGCAGGCCACGGAAGGAAAATTACTGTCCGGCGAAATCGTCGTCACGATGATCAGTTCGATGTCTTCCGGTTTAATCCCGGCATTTTTCACCGCTTCCAAAGCCGCGCCGCTGGCCAGGTCGCTGTTATTCTGCAAACGGTCTGCGATCCGCCGTTCTTTAATGCCGGTGCGGGTGGTGATCCATTCATCGGAGGTATCAACCATCTTCTCCAGATCATGATTCGTCAAAATCCGCTCGGGCAAACAATGCCCTAATCCAAGTATGCCGATGTTTTTCATAACTTAAAGTTTCCGCAAAAAGGACACACGTTACAAGGTCACAAGTCACATGTGTCCTGTGACATGTGTCTTTATTATTCTTTCATCTCTTTAATCATCGCCGACAAAATATCGTGTTCGACCTCGCGCATAGTAGCCTTAATCGCGTTTTTAATCGCCTTGGGCGAAGACCGGCCGTGACCGATCATCACCACACCGTTGACACCCAGTAAAGGGGCGCCGCCGTATTCCGAATAATCGACCAGTTTTTTTAAATCTCCCATCCCCAGCTTCATTAAAAAAGCCCCGGCCATCGCCAGCGGATTTTTCATGACTTCCCGTTTCACCAGTTTCTGGGCCGATTCCATCAGACCTTCCGACACCTTCAACAAGACATTTCCGACAAACCCGTCGCACACAATGCAGTCGCTTTTACCGGTATACACTTCGTTCGCTTCAATATTGCCCGAAAAATTCTTAAGCCGGCCTTCCATCAATTTGTAGGCCTCCTTGGCCAGCCCGCCCCCTTTGCCGGCCTCTTCACCGATATTCAAAAGACCGATCGTGGGTGATTCAATGCCCAGCACCTCACGGGCGTAAATCTTGGCCATCAGGGAAGACTGCAGCAGATGTTCCGGTTTGGACTCGGAATTGGCGCCGACATCAATGATAAATGAAAATTTGTTTAACGTGGGGATCACCAGTCCGATCGCGGGCCGTTCAACCCCTTCCAGCATTCCCAAAAAGATGGTGGACGCCGCGACAACCGCGCCCGTATTCCCGGCGCTGATAAACGCGTCATAACCGGGTTTCTTAAGCAGATTGATCCCGATTGAAATGGAGGATTGTTTTTTGGTGCGGATGGGTGTTTTGGCCGGTTCGTCCATGCCGACCACTTCCGGGGCATGGATAATTTCAAAAAGGTCGGGTGAACAGTTGTGTTTGTTGAGCTCGGCTCTGATCTGATCTTCCAGACCGACTAAAGTGATTTTGGCATCAAATTCTTTGACCGCCTGGATAACGCCTTCAATGACAGCCTGCGGGGCAAAATCGCCGCCCATAGCGTCGACGACTATTTTCATGGATTAATTCCGATTGAGGTTCAGGATTTCTTGGGAGACCTAGCTGGCTTCTCTTTTCAATTTCCTGCAGAAATGCCAAAAAGCTTAAGCCCGAAGAAACTAGTTGATAGAATTTAGGCCGCAGTAATCTGCGGCCCCTTTATCTTTATAATATTTATCGCTTAAAAAGCAACAAAATATTAGGCTTTTTCTTCTTTTTCTTTTACTTTAATGGCTACAATCTGCTGGCCTTTGTACATCCCGGTGACAGGATCAACCCGGTGGTTGTACCCCATCGTGCTGCCGGTCGTTGATAACGCCCCGAAATTCTCGGCGATCTTCTGGTGAGTGCGGCGTTTGCGTCCGCGTTGTTTAGAATGTTGTCGTTTTGGATTTGGCATTTTAAATGACTCCTGTTATGTGATAATTCGCTCAATTAAATTATAATTTAATTAACGGACTGATTTATTCAAGATCCTTCAACCCTTTAAAAGGTTTATACGTATTTTCCGGAGGCTGATCTTCATCAGGAACTTCATGGATTTCCATGGCCTCCTTGGCGGCTTCTGCGTCGCTCAAAATCCGCAAAGGCAGCTGCAAAAGTATTTCCTGGCGGATATCATCTTCAATATCCAGCGTTTCCTGATACGGTTCAATTTCATAATCAAGACTGAAACGGATCGCCCAGTCCCGCTGGATCTTCTCCAGACTGCGGCAGCAAAATGACTCAAACCGTGTTTTTATTTTAATATCCCCTAAAACAGTGGATTCAAATCGTCTTAAAACAGCCTGCACACTCACCGGCTCAATAAACTGAATATAATCTTCTTCAGATTTTTCGAATAAACTCTGACTGATCGTATCTTCAATATTTAACCCGCTTGGGGTAATGTCGCGGATAAGTATCTTTTTCATATCTGTTCTCTCAACCTGGCTGCCGGTTATTCGCATTTATATTTTTCTTTCAGTCTTCGATCAATGCTGGCCGGAACAAATGACGACATGTCGGCGCCCAGACTGGCGGCTTCTTTGATTAATGTTGATGACAAGAAAGAATACCCTTCAGAAGGCATTAAAAATACGGTCTCGAGTGTTTCGTCCAAACGTCTGTTGGTCAAGGCCATCTGGAGTTCATATTCAAAATCCGAGATCATCCTTAAGCCTCTGACGAGAACGTTAATCCCGTTGGCCCGCGCGAAATCTACCACCAGCCCCTTAAATTCGACAACCTCAATATTCCCGATCCCGGCCGTGACTTCTTTAATCATGTCCAGCCGTTCTATATTTGAAAACAGGGTTTTCTTCTGGGTGTTGTGCGCAACCCCGACAACCACCTGGTCAAATATCTTGCAGGCCCGCTTGATCAGATCAATATGCCCGTATGTCACCGGATCAAAACTTCCTGGATATAAAGCCTTTTTACCCAATGTCATCTCCTGTCAATTCCCCGGATTCGGACATGCCATCTTGAGACTGGGAACTGTCCCCGGCTTCCCCACTACTATAAAAGCTTAAAAGCGTTGAACCGTACTTTTTCTGCCTAAAAAGACGAAATCTGCCGTATTCTTCAGGCAGAGTTTCATGCTTTTCATGCTTGATCACGACTATCGAAGTGGGGTGTAATATATCATAGGCCTCCAGCGTTTTCAAGGTTTTTTTCCCGAGATCCCTCTCGTACGGGGGGTCGCTGAAAATGATATCATAGGTCTGTTTCTGCAGGGTTATTTGTTTGATGGCCGCGAACGAATCGGCCGTAATCAGGCTGTAAGCCCCTATATCTAAAAGTTTTAAGTTCTTGGTGATCACCGCGGCGCATTTGGGGTCCTTTTCCACAAACGTGCAGTGTTTCGCCCCCCGCGATAAGGCTTCAAGCCCGACCGAACCTGACCCGGCAAACAAATCCAGGAAGATAAGCCCTTCCATGTCCTGCCCCAGCATATCAAACAGGGACTTCGTCACCATGCTCTGGATCGGCCGTATCCCTAACGGCCGGTAAAAATTACGCCCTTTAAATTGTCCTCCGATAATTTTCATTCCGTAAAGTCTAATCCAATTCGCAAAAAAAAACAAGGACAACCTTTTCAAGCAGGTTGCCCTTGTTTATTCTGAAAATAACACAATCACATAATATTAATAAACAAACGTAGATTCAGCTTCTTCGACCGGCTGGGTTAATTCATCGCTGTTTAATATAACCTTAAACCTGAGGTCGCCTTCCTTATTTCCTTTGACCTTAACTTTCCAGCTCACGTTCTCTTTGGACCCGATTGTTTTAACCGGACTGAAATTTAACATGTTTAAATCCAGCATTCCCATAGTTTCCCCATCTGAGGAGACATAATCCATTCCGTCAAAACTGGCGGAAATCTTAACGTTGTTTGCATTGGCCGTTCCCTGGTTGGTTACCTTAATCACATACGTTTCTTCCTCGCCGACTTCAATCGGATCGATCATGTCGACCACTTCCAATAACAAAGCCGGGATGCCGACCAATTCCGTTTCCGCTGTATCTGTTATCGGGTCACAACAGGCGGCCTGTACACCGACCTTGGTTTTTGCCATACCCTGGCCGATAGAATTTAAGGTCAATTCCAGTTTTTTCGTTTCGAACGCTTTAAGTGTTCCGACTTCCCACCCGACAATATTCTCAACCTGCCGGCCTTCGTGACTGGCGGATTTAAATTCGGCATTTTTCGGTATTTCGGCCACAACCATCGTGGATTGCGCATCAACCGCAGAGGTATTCTTAACTTCAATGGTATAACCTATTTCCCGGCCAAGATATTGTTTGATGCGTTTGGCCTTGATGTCGACCGTGACACTGGGTTTAACAACCTTGGTAAAAACAGCCATGGCGTCACCGGAGACATATTCCCCTTTTACAGAACCGGAAAAACGGTATTGCCCCGGATCATCGGCCTGTACAATTTCTTTTATTTCTTTCGACTCACCGACGTCTAAAGAAAAAACAGGAAACTCAACCATTGAATTTCCGGAAGACGTCGTTATGCCATCCGGCAATTCAGTTTTGACGCTCAGGTCTTTAAGCAAGTTGTCACCTGTATTCTCCACGGTATAAACAAGTTCAATCAAATCGCAGGATAAAGCTTCCTTGGGGGCATCGACTTTAATGGCGACATTGGGTTGCTCCAAAATAACTTTGTGGCATAACGCAGGGACATCATATTGAACTTGCGCGCAGCACGGTGAACTTATCTTGTCATTGGATTTTCCCTTGACGGTGATGACGGAAGATCCACGCGGAGCCAATGAACCGATTTTCCAGCTGGCTTTGGTTCCCATCTTGTTTGAAATTTGCGGTTCCGAACTGATAACGGTGTAGTTGTCCGGGATGATTTCAGAAACATTCACGTTCTCAACCGTTAAATCCGTCAGGTTGGTGATTTTAATCATATAAGAATACTCGCGGCCGACGATTCCTTTGGCCGGAAAATGCTTTTCCAATAAGACGGTGCTGGTGTTTTCTTTTCCGGTTGGATAGGCGATGGATGTTTTGACATAACCCTCTTTCATATCAGACGGCAAAACCGTATCCATCATTGTCCCGGATTTTTCCAGACTTTCTGACTTCATTTCGACTTTACCCGCTTTCATATCGTCATCATATAACTTGGCCGACAGATCATTATCCGCGCCGTCTTTCTTGGACGAGGAAGAATTTTTAAAATAAGCCTGGCTTGTTCCTGAAATAATGAATGTTAACGCTAAGCTGAGTATCACAATCCGATTAAACATTACTCTCCCCTTGTTGTAAGTTGAATAGAAATCATCACAAAAATACTTAGTTTTATTTAAATATTTATGTGTGACTGTCAATGTACATAAAAAGGGAAGTAATGTCAATATGACAAAGGAGCCCAAACTAGGACATCTTTACACATATCTTGTCATGCCGCTTGACAAATGTCCCCGTAGACGTTAACTTGGTAAATATTTACCGAAACCTATTCCGTTTAATCCCTTTAACCTCTAACTCAGGACATATTTGATGAAAAAAATCCTCTTCATAATCGTACTGGCGGCTGTTGTTTTCCTGAAATTTGATTCACCGGCCTTGGCCCAATTTGATTGGTTGAAAAAGAAGGTCAATGCCTTGACAAGTTCAGATATGGACTCGCTGAAAACCGCTAAATTGAGCGACACCAGGATCGGTGAGGGTTTAAAGGAAGCCCTGAAGGTTGGGATCAACAATACCGTCAGCGCCGTCGGTAAAAAAGACGGATATTTCAATAATGAGCAGATCAAACTTCTGCTGCCTGAAAAACTCCAGAAAATCGACAAAGCCATGCGTCTGGTCGGGTTTGATGAACAAATGGATGAACTGGTCCTGAGTATGAACCGCGCGGCCGAAAGCGCAGCACCGCAGGCCCGTGATATTTTCCTTAATTCATTATTTGATATGCCTTTTGAAGATGCACAGAAAATCTTCAAAGGGGAGAATAACGCCGCGACAGAGTATTTCAGGAAAACGGCCTACCCCAAGCTGTACACCGCCTTTAAACCGGCTGTCGATGCCTCCCTTAATAAATACGACGTGACTTCGAAATACAAGGTGATCATCGACAAATACCAGTCGCTCCCTCTCGCCAAGAATTTCCCGGCTCCCAGCATCGATGACTATGTCGTCTCCAAATCCCTGGATGGTTTATTCCTGGTTATGGGAGAAGAAGAAAAAAAGATCAGGACCGACCCCACGGCCAGGGTCACAAACGTGCTTAAAGAAGTTTTCGGCCAGTAATTATCCGGCATTGACCATGGCTAGATAAGTCGGGTACCGTCTTGTAATAATCCGCTTAATAACCTGATTTGGGGTTTTCGCAAGCGCGGGATCATCCGTTGTCAGAGCCAGGGCTTCTGTTCGGGCCAGTTCAAGTATATCCAGCTGGGTCGCCGGATTGGCCACTTTCAACTCGTTCAGCCCATGTTGATGGCGCCCGAAAAACTTGCCGGGACCTCTGATTTCTAGGTCATATTGAGCAATCTTAAAACCATCGGTGGTGGAACAAACGGCCTCCAGCCTCTTGATTCCATCGGGCGTCCTTGGATCAGAGACGAGCAGGCAGTACGCGTCATATTTTCCCCGGCCGATGCGCCCGCGCATCTGGTGAAGCTGCGCCAGCCCGAACCTTTCCGCGTGTTCAATGACCATAACACTGGCATTCGGGACATCTACCCCGACCTCAAGAACCGTGGTGGCGACCAGTATATCGATCTCCTGCCTCTTAAAGGCCGTCATAATTTTCTCCGTTTCTTCCTGTTTCAACTGGCCATGGACCAGACCGACACGCTTATCTTTAAATAAAACCGTCTTAAAATGTTTATACATTTTCTGCGCGGCCTTTAAATGAGTTACGTTATCTTTTTCCGACAATAAATCAAAGGACTGTTGTTCATCGGGCTCTTCCTGGCTTTCTTTAAGTTTCGCAGTCTCTTCGATAATCGGATAAACGACGTAAGCCTGCCGGCCTTCGTTGACTTTCTGCCGCATCGTTTCATAAACAATCGGCGCATCCTTATGAGAATAAAGTTTGGTTATGACCTTTCCCCGCCCCGGCGGAATCTCATCAATAATGGAAATATCCAAATCTCCATAAAGGGTGATACACAATGTCCGCGGAATCGGAGTCGCGGTCATGATCAAGACATCCGGATTATTCCCTTTCTCCGTTAACAGGGCCCGCTGACGAACTCCGAATTTATGCTGTTCATCAATGACAACAAAACTCAAATTCTTAAAAATAACATCATCCGTAATAAGCGCGTGGGTGCCGATGACAAAATCAATCCGCCCCGCGGTGATATCGGTTAAAATCTGCTCCCGCTCTTTCTTGCTGAGTCCGCTGACCAGCAGGGCCGTCCTGGCCCCCTTAAACGGACCATCTTTAAGAAAATGAGTGATATTTTCATAATGCTGTCTGGCCAGAATCTCCGTCGGGGCCATCAAAGCGGACTGATATCCGTTTTCAACCGCCGACAAACAACCGAATAAAGCGACAATTGTTTTACCGCTCCCGACATCACCCTGTAAAAGTCTTAACATCGGCGTCTTCTTTTGCATATCTGTCTTGATTTCCCGAATAACCCGCTTTTGGGCCTTTGTAAACTCAAATGGGAAGGCATTAAGATATTTCAGACTAAATGAATCCGTGATGGAATGGATGATTCCGGCTTTCCGAGTAAGACTTAACCGGCGCAGGATAACCGAAATTTGAAAAAAATAAAACTCCTCAAATGAAATCCGTTTCAGGGCTTCTTCCTGCTGGGCCAGGTCTTCGGGAAAATGAATATTCTGGATACTGCGCCTTATGTTGGCCAGTTTTAATTTATTCCTTAATGGCACCGGGAGTTCGTCTTCAAGCTGACCGGTAAATTTATCAAGGCAGTTTTTCATAACCTTGCGCAGATACCGCTGGGTCATTCCCCTGGTTAAGGGATAGACCGGGACGATACGCTTGAGACTCAAATGTTCATCTTCCTCGGAGTCTATAACCTCATACTCGGGAGAAACCATCTGCAAACGGTTTTTGTATTCATCAACCTTTCCGTGACAAACCACCTTTTTCCCGTCTTTAAAATAATTCTGGAGATACGGCTGGTTGAACCAGACACAAAACATACGTCCGGTGCCGTCATCCAGGATAACTTCCGTGACATGTTTTTTCGTATGCCAGCTTTTGCGGGACGCATACTGCCTGACTGTGCCGATAATAGTTTGTGATTCCCCGACCTGGGTTTGTGCGATCGGAGTTATATTTCTGCGGTCTTCATAACGGCGCGGGAATAAATAGAAAAGGTCTTCAATAGACTCAACGCCTAAATTTGTGAACATTTTCTTTCGGGCCGGACCGACGCCCTTAACGAACTGGATGGATGTTTCCTGAAGAGATTGCGTCATGGCAATGTTATGATCTTTATCGGTGAATGTATGAAATTCGTTAGGTTCATTGTTTTATATCATAACACCGGATATTTAGATTTAAAAAATAAAAAAGACAAGGTGTAAGGCCTTGTCTTTTATTAATTCCTGTTTTTTAAAAGTTATCAAACTCGCTTAATCCAACCGACTCTAAAACTTGATCAACTCAGATGGACCGCATCCGGCTGATCTTTTTGGCTAGTATTTTTCTATAACCCCGGTCAAAAACTTCCTGGAAATCATAGGCATCCCGGAAATGTTCGATGCGGTCATCTTCTGTCTTACTCAGCACCTTCTTTTCAACCAAGTTGAAAACGACATGTCCGAAATCTTCGGTTGATTGAATGCCCCAATGTTTTAACACCGTAAGGGTCATGGGGCCGTATTTCTCCATCAAAAGGTCTTTCATGCCTTTCAGCATATCCTCGCCGCTGACATGTTTGGCGCATTTGAATCTTTTCTGGGTATACGTCAGCGCCTCCATGACAAACTCATAGGCATCAATTTTGTACCGGGAGTCGCATTCACAAATTTGCTCAATTATATTATTAAAATCTGTTTCCATATTTGAATTATGATATCATATAGTTTATTCTTTATTCAAAGGGTTTTTAAAAAATTTCTTGTCGAATCTTGTAAATTTTTTGACATTCCTGAATTATCAAAAAAATAAAATCTGGATAGAAATCGCCTCATGCCATGAGAAATAATCCACATTGGATCTGGAAAGTTTATCTTATATTTGTATTCTTTGCGGCCTATAAAAAATTTATTTTCTTTTTCCATCCATACTCCAAAATCAATGACTATTTTATTATATTATATGCCTTTGATTATCATTTTTATCTGGACTATTTTTGTAATATGATCCAGGTAAGTTTCAATTTATTCCAATGTGTGCCGTTATTCTATTTCATCTATAATCGCCCTGCCAAAAATATTCATGCCTGGAGAGTTTTATTCATTTTTAAGATTGTCTTTGACCTGATTGGAAATTCTTATATTCTCAATGAATACAAAGCGGTCTACCATGACGGCGGATGGCTCATCTGTATGACTTATTTAGTCTATTCCATCGCCCTATATATCCCGGCGGCATTAATCTGGTTCTTTTATGCGTTCAAAAATGAATATTTGTATGCCTTTGGAAAGAACACTGAAGATAACGTCAGACCAATGTAGCAGAGTCTTCCTTTTGAACCAACGAACGGCGCAGAACCTTTGTCGAGAAGTCATCAAAGATCGCATAAATACACGGAATTCCGATGAGGGTTAGAATGGTAGAAAATGTCAACCCCCAAACAATGGCTAAGGCCATGGGTTTAAGAAACGGATCCCCGCCTCCGATCCCGTAAGCGACGGACACAAGCCCTCCAATCGTCGTCACGGAGGTCATAATAATCGGCCTTAATCGGACCAGACCCGCTTCGATCAATGATTCCCGCCTGGGTTTGCCTTCTTTTCTTAATCGGTTGATAAAGTCCATCAAGACCAATGAATCGTTAATGACGATCCCTGTCAATCCGACCAACCCCATCATTGCGAAAAAATTGAGTGGTCTTCCTGACGGCAATATCATGTCGTGAACCCAAAAGGATAAAATGACACCAATAATTCCAAACGGTATCGCGACCATGACGATAAACGGCTGGATTAACGATCGAAACTCAGCCACTAACAGTATAAAAATCAAGAATAAGGCAAAGAGGTAACTGGCCATTAAATTCTGCATTGATTTCTGCTGATCTTCAAATTCTCCCCCGTATTTAATGGTGTACCCTAAGAAATCACCGGATGCATTCTTGAATTTTTTCTGAAGTTCATGGTTCACTTCAAAAGAGGTTGCCTGTTTGTTGTCCACCTGCGCCGTAACGTATAACACACGTTTGCCGTCAAAATGATTAATCAGATACACCCCTTCGCTTTCTTCAACCCTGGCTACCGAATTTAATTTGACCAAATTCCCCCGTGAATTAGGAACATAAATCTCATCAAACACATCCAGACGGTTACGTTCACTCTCCGGAAATCTGACAACAACGTTAATCTCTTCATCAGCCTTTTCAGGTTTAATGGTGGTCGCTACCCCTCCCTTAAAAACATTCCGGACGGTCATAGCAATCTGTCCGATGGTCAGATAATATTTCTTCGCCTGTTCTTCATCAACAATCACTTTAAGCTGTTTTTTACCGAAATCGTAACTGGTGTTGACATCGGACACCCCTTTTCTGCTCTTGAGGAATTCAACAAAAGGCGCCGCAATCTTTTCCATGACAGCATAATCTTCTCCCCGGATACCGACCTCAACGTCCGCGCCGGTAGGCGGGCCCTCTTTCGGCAAAAGGGTATAAAGCTTTTCAAATCCGCCCATTTGATTCAACTGTTTACGTATATCGTCCATGATTTCCCGTGGTTGACGGTCCCGCTTCTGCGCAGGAGTCAGAAATACCGTAATCTGGGCTAAATGCGTTCCTCTCTTTGCATTTGGGTCGAATCCCTGTTCGGATTCAATGGAACCGATATACGTACGGAAACTATCCAACTCACTCGCGGGTAATTTGGATACCAAATCTTCCACCGGAAGCAAAAGGGTATTCATTTTTTCGAGAGGTGTCCCTTTTGGGGCCTCAGCACGGATCCAGAAATACTCAATGCCTTCTCCCGCAAACATCAAGATCTTCATTTTATGTTTAACGATCCAAATTGAGAATGCGAAGACGATGATCATGCCGATTAATATTCCGTAACGCCAATTTAATGAACTATTCAATGCATTTTTGTACAGATTCTGCACTTTCCCGTACCACTTCTTCTCTTTCTTCACCCGGGTCTTTCCTCCAAAGATCCTGAAGGCATCAAATAAATGGGATGGAAGAATAATGAATGCTTCAAATAACGACGCGGTTAAAGTAATGATAACAACGATCGGAATTTGCCGGACAAATTTCCCGATGATGTCATCCATAAACATCAACGGAGCAAACGCGGAAAAAGTCGTCAGGATAGTAAAGGTAACCGGCGCCATAACCTCTGAAGCTCCCCTTAGGGTAGCTTCACGGACAGGCAATCCCTGTTCGATATACCGGTAAACATTTTCGGAAATAACAATTCCGTCATCCACCAGCATCCCCAGCACCAGGATTATCCCCAGCATGGATACAAGATTGATGCTGATTCCCAGCATCGACATTAGAATAAATGTGATGCATAACGCGATCGGTATACCCATCGCGGTCAGAAAAGCCGGTATCGGATCAAGAAAGCAAAATAGAATAAATAAGACAAGCAAAAACCCAATCATACCGTTCGTGGTCAAGACCCCGAGCCGTCTTTTCACGTAAAATGAAAAATCATTGGCCGTCTTGATTTCCATGTTAGCCGGTAATTTTTTCTCAAACAGACTGATTTGCTCCTTGACCAGGTCAACTACTTTAATGGCATCGGCTTGTTCTGTTTTAACAACGACCATGGCGCTGGCATTTTCTCCATTGACCTTGGCAATGGTTGTCGGATCTTCAAAAGATTCCTTTACCTTAGCAACGTCTTTGACGCGAAGCCAATTGCCCGAATCATTGGCTCTTATGATCACTTCACCAATTTCTTCCGCTGTCTTGAATTCTCCGGTCGTCCGGACATTAAATTCTTTATCATCCGCCGTCAGCTGTCCTCCGGGGACCGTCACGTTCCGGGTTTGAAGGGCATCCATGATTTCCTGAAGAGACACATAATATTCTGTCAGTTTTTTTGGATCAACCTCCACCCAAAACTCATAATCTCTCCAGCCGATTTCGTTGACCTGGGAAACGCCATCAATATCCAAAAGTTGATCCTTAAGCGATTCTGCATATTGCCTGCGGACCTTTTCCGAAACAGCTCCGCTGATAGAGATTTCAATGATCGGGAATTCACGCGTAGCCAATTCAAAAACTTCAGGGTCCTCGACCTCATCCGGCAAGCCTTTAACACGATCAACCGCCCGCTGGATATCATTGACCACTTTCCGTTTATCACTGATTCCGGGATTAATCGTTACCCCTATCGTTGATACCCCTTCATCCGTCCGGGAATCAATATCCTGAAGACCGCTGACCGAACCGATCTCTTCTTCAAGAGGGATCGTGACAAATTTCTCTACATCTTCTGTTGGAGCTCCGGGCCAGACGGCTGAAACGGTCACAATATCGTAACTGACCGCCGGAAAGGCTTCCCGTTGAATCTTAAACATAGAGTAAACACCTGCCAACAAAATAAAAACAGAAATCAAATTGACCAGCAGGGAATTCTTGATTGATAGTTCAATAATTTTCATTTAAAGGTTTTAATCCTAATTTCTAAAATTATGCGTTATGGAATGCGTAATACACGATTGCCGTCCTTAAAACTTTTCATCCCAGTATTTGGATAACAACGTGGATTCTTTGCGTTTTAAGTCGATCACAGCGATGTGGTATTGAAATTTGGCCTCAGCTGCGGATAGTCGTGCCAGGATAACATCCTCCTGAAACCTGATAATCGTGTCCGTGTCGGAGCGTCCATGGTTAAATCGTTTCAGCTCTTCGTCAAGCTTCTTAATTTGCAATCCGGCAATCATTTGTTCATTTCTGGCCACTTCGGCAAAAATGTTACAGTCCCGGACCTGATCGATTATATCGATGGCAATTTTCTTCTCGATAAACTTGGCATCTAACAACGCCCTGGCCTTCTGGAGTTCGGCCGCTTTGAGCTGGGCCCGGGCCTTACGGTTTTCCAGCGGGATAACAAACGTAAGTCCGGTGAAAAAACTGGGATTGTCCTCACTGGTAATCGTTCTGGCTGAATCACTAAAATGATCTCCCAACCCGTTTCTGGCGAGTGAGGCCGTCAGATTAATATCCGGCCACAGATCATTCTTACTCATGGTCAACAGGATATCATTTGACTTGATATCGTTCATAACTTCCTTATAATCACGCCGATTCAAGAAGGCCCTCTCCAGGGATTCGCTCGAAATGATCTGTAATTCGGGAATACTCAACGTTTCAACCGGTTCAATCAGGATCTCAGCCTCGGCGCTATTGATCGAAAGTTTAAGGACGTTTACCTTGCGTTTATAAATATTCTGGGCCAGTAGCAACCGGTTTTTTGAACGCTCATAATTAGCTTCCGAGGCAATAGCATCAGGAAGCTCAACCAGTCCATCATCCAATTTTTTCTGCTGAAGATCAAAAAGTTTCTTGGCCTGTTCGACCATATCTTTTTCTATCTCCACCCGTTCTGATTGCAGGACCAAGTCCCAATAAGCCCGCTGCACATCGGCCACACTTTGTTCAATCTTGGTTAGGGAAGTGTACCTGGCATTTTCAATTTCAATCGCGTTGAGCCTAACCTCGCCCCGATCTTGTATACCTAAAAAATTCTTTCCCAATGCCTGGTCTACGCTCAGTTCCAAAGTGGATTCATGAATGAGCGGGGACGTCGTAAAGGTCGAATTAGATGATTGCCGTTCATTGAGCATTTCCGCAGCGATCGTCGTCCCGGTCGGGAATTTCTTGGACAGACCGATGTTATAATCATTCTCGGTCGTCTGTGTACCGCTAAAGATAGTCGGTTGGGCGCTTTCGTCCTTTCGGTAATCGACCTTAGCTTCAAGAAACGTGTCATAAATGGAACGTGTTTTCAGTTCTTCTGTGTCTTTGATCCAGGCGTCATATTTGGACAACTGGATATCAAAATTATTCTTTAATGCCAAATCCGTCACTTCTTCCAACGAGACTTTAAGAATCCGCTCTTCACCAAAAACCAGCGGATCAAAATTTTGCATAAAAAGAGCCGCACATATAAGAAAAATTAACTGGATAGGCTTTTTCACGTTATCCTCTCTTTAATATCACGCAGAATACGGATAAAATCATCTTGATCTTTTTGACGCAGTTCAATGAGTATACTGTACCATTTTTTTTGGACGGTTCTTTGAAATTTTTTTGCAATCTGCGCCCCCTTTGCCGATAAGGAAATACAAACAGCCCGCCGGTCATTGACATCCAGCGTCCGGATAACGTAATTATTCTGAACCAATCGGTCAACTATCCCTGAAGCTGTTGGATTGGATATTTCCATCGCACGGCTTAGTTCGGACAACCGGCATGTGCCTTTCGAATGTACAGCCATAATCGTTAACAACTGCGATTGGGAAATATCAACAGATTGAAAAAAGTCAAGGAGGATACGCCTTCCAATGAGTGGCATAATAATCGAAATCTCAGACGCAATATCAGATGTTTTTGTCATAACAATATCCGTAAATTTATTTAGCTATACTAAATATTAGCATATAAAATTATTGCAATGATCATGTTTTTTGTCAATAAAATGTTTTGGATTAATTCTTCCCGGACTCGGAAGAGCGGTCAAGTTTAAAAGGATTAAAACCGGCGTCGTAAAGAAAAACCCAGCATGTGGAAACCAGACTCAAAACATCCGCATCATGCGAAAACCAGCCGAAAGGGATCCACCCTCTTCGGGATGAGTAAGAATAGGCACTCATTTCAGCCGTGAGCTGACTCCGGTACTTTTCTATTCCCGAACGCATTTGTACAGCATCTTGCATGGCCAACTCAGACCACTGCGGATGGGAATATTGATAATATTCAGCCACTTCATGCAAGGCATAAATCGCTCCGACCGTCCATTCAATGGAAACCCTGTCGTTTTCCTTTGTATATCCTAATCCTAACAAACGACCTTCGGGATCATACACCCCGGAATATTTCTTGCTTGTGTCCCATAAGCGAAATGCCCTTCCTTCGCCAAACCACTCATCAATTTGTTTCGGGGTCAATTTGCTGATCCCCCATGTCTGGACATCGGTGGCAAAATGATCTTTATTGGGGACCCAGGCTCCATCAATAAAATGGGCACCTTGATAAAAATAATACTCTTCATTATTCCACACCGATTTTAAATACGTTTCAATCCGGTTTTTTGCGTCAAAGTATTTTTGCTCTTTTGTAATCTCATAAAGCAAATTAAACGCCGTGTACCAGGAAAGATTGTTTTCCGTTGAGATTTCATTAAAATACCAGGTGGTATAGGTCGAATCCAGAAAGGCCCGCTCGTGGCCATATACCTTTATGAAATCTTTGTACACTTTTTCAGAGATAACGGCCCTTTGATCCAACTCAATCGCAACCGCATCCGCATCGAGGGTCTTAATATCTTCAACAAAAAAGTAATAGGTGCTGATCGGAGACATCCTCACGGCGCCATTCTCTGCCTGCAGCATAATCGCTGCCCGGGCTAATTCTTCAGCCAGCATAACTTCAAGCGGTTCTTTCGGCCCTTCATATTTCTGACTTAAATGGTTAAAATATTTCTTATGATACACGTGCATGGCCGCAATAACAACCCAGGCATTTTCACCCGCAATCGGTTTCCAGTCTTCCCAGTGTATATCTGGCCAATTGGGGAAATCTTTAAAATAGGTCTTTTCATCCAGCGGGTCTTTGGACAGGTATTTCCCATGAGCATTGAGAATTCTAAAAATAAATCCGCGATGTCCAAATTCCTGAAGATCCGCTGAAATAGCCTCGGGAAATATAGTATTGTAAACAAAATACTGCCCTCCACCGTATCCAGCCCGAATATTGTTCAATTCCCTTAATTGCCCGTTCCAGTAGGCATTAATCGGAATGGCGGCTTTATTTACATTCTCCTCACCATCCACCGCTAATAATGCGATCTGCCAGAGAGCGGTATCATAAATGGAAACCCCTTCCTCAACGATTAATCGTTCGATAATACCCGTAACAGAATCGGACGCACCGATTTTCTGATACATTTTCATCTTTTTATCACTTTCAACGGAGAAACTTAAAGGGAACCCTGTTTCGGCGCTAACATTGTTTTTGATCCAGTTAAATGAAGATTCATCAATCTTCTTAGTAAGCGGAAAAGTCAATTGGGCTGTAGATTGTCCAATGGGAACACAAATAAATAAAAGGAATAGCGAAATTATTTTTTTCATTAGTTGGTAAATTTTTAAATTAAAAGACCCGGTCCAAATATGTCTCTCTGCCATTTCCAATATTCAAAAAAAAAGCCCCAAAGGTTAATTTGGGGCTTTTTATATTAAACCGGTGACTTTCTACTCTCCCATAGCCTTGCGACTAAAGTACCATCGACCTCGTAGGGCTTAACTTCCGTATTCGGAATGGGAACGGGTGTTTCCCCTACAGTATAACCACCGGAAATTTTCCGGGATCCGAATTCATTAGAAAAATCTCGGATCACCAAAATATTTGACAATTATGTGTTCAAGAAAGAATTTATATCTTTTATTTTAAGGCAATGTGATAAGAGACTCTGATAATAAATTATCATTTTCTCTTATCACATGCCATTATATAAAAGGTCAAGCGTTCGGCTTATTAGTACTGCTTAGCTGAAACCATTTCTGGTCTTACACACGCAGCCTATCAACCTCGTAGTCTACGAGGAGCCTTTCGTCTTGCGACCACGATACCTCATCTTGGGGGGGGCTTCGCGCTTATATGCTTTCAGCGCTTATCCCTTCCAAACGTGGCTACCCAGCCATTACCCTTGGCAGGATAACTGGAACACCAGAGGTTTGTCTCTCCCGGTCCTCTCGTACTAGAGAGAGCTCCCCTTCAAGTATCGAACGCCCACACCAGATAGAGACCGAACTGTCTCACGACGTTCTAAACCCAGCTCACGTACCGTTTTAACCGGCGAACAGCCGGACCCTTGGGACCTTGTCCAGCCCCAGGATACGATGAGCCGACATCGAGGTGCCAAACAGCGTTGTCGATATGAACTCTCGAACGCTATCAGCCTGTTATCCCCGGAGTACCTATTGTCCGTTGAGCGATGGCAATCCCATAATCTACCACCGGATCACTAGGTCCTAGTTTCCTATCTGCTCGTCCTGTCGGACTCGCAGTTAAGCTCCCATATGCCCTTGCACTTTAAAGACGATTGCCAACCGTCTTAAGGGAACCTTTGAACCCCTTCGTTACATTTTAGAAGGGAACCGCCCCAGTCAAACTGCCCATCTGGCACTGTTCCTTGCCCTGATTCAAGGGACAAAGTTAGAATCTAAGAACCATCAGGGTGGTATTTCACCAATGGCTCAGCCACCGCTAGCGCGGCAGCTTCATAGCCTCCCACCTATCCTACACAAACAATTCTCAAATTCAATACCAGATTACAGTGAAGGTTCCGGGGTCTTTTCGTCTTGGTGCGGGTAGGCTGCATCTTCACAGCCACTACAATTTCACCGAGTCTCTCCTTGAGACAGCGCCCAAATCGTTACACCATTCGTGCGCGTGGGAACTTACCCCACAAGGAATTTCGCTACCTTAGGACCGTTATAGTTACGGCCGCCGTTTACTGGGGCTTCGGTTCGAAGCTTCTCCCTCAAGGGGATAACCTCTTCCCTTAACCTTCCAGCACCGGGCAGGTATCACACCCTATACATTGTCTTGCGACTTAGCAGAGTGCTGTGTTTTTACTAAACAGTCGCTCGGGCCTCTTTATTGTAACCCTCAGAGCTCCATCCGCGAAGGACTTCACCCCTCGGGCACCCCATATCCCGAAGTTACGGGGCCATTTTGCCTAGTTCCTTAAGGAGAGTTATCTCGAGCGCCTTACCATATTCTGGTTATCTACCTGTGTCGGATTACGGTACGAACGGTTACTTTCTCACAAATAAGCGTTTCTTGACAGTATAGCATCAATGCCTTCCCCTCCGCCGTGGCTTTGGGTCCCCATCACCCCTCCCCCAACGATTAAGCTGGGCTACAGGCTTGGACAAAGACATCCAACACTTTGCGCACTTAGCTTCCTGTGCACTTACTTGCTGATAACGATTGTAACCGGTACAGGAATATTAACCTGTTCTCCATCGACTACGCCTTTCGGCCTCGCCTTAGGATCGACTAACCCTGGGCGGATTAACCTTCCCCAGGAAACCTTGGATTTTCGGCGCTACGGTTTCTCGCCGTAGTATTCGCTACTTATACCAACAGTATCACTAGTGTCTACTCCAGCACTCCTCTCGGTATGCCTTCAATGCATGACACTACGCTCCTCTACCCCTGAGAACAACCGAAGTTGTCTCAAGCCATGGTTTCGGTTATACGCTTGAGCCCCGATCATTTTCGGCGCAAAATCACTCGACCAGTGAGCTATTACGCACTCTTTAAATGATGGCTGCCTCTGGGCCAACATCCTGGCTGTCTATGTGATCTTACTTCCTTTACCACTTAGCGTATATTTGGGACCTTAACCGATGGTCTGGGCTGTCTCCCTTTCCACCCTGGAACTTAGCTCCCAAAGTGTGACTCCCGGAGAACACATAATAGTATTCGGAGTTTGGTTAGGGTTGGTAGGCGGGTAAGCCCCCTAGCCTATTCAGTAACTCTACCCCTATTATGCTCTTTATCCGAGGCTAGTCCTAGAACTATTTCGAGGAGAACGAGCTATTGCTGAGTTTGATTAGCCTTTCACTCCGATCCACAGCTCATCACTGATCTTTTCAACGATCTAGTGTTCGGTCCTCCACGATGGTTTCCCACCGCTTCAACCTGGCCATGGATAGATCACCCAGTTTCGCGTCTAATACATGTTACTTATTGTCGCCCTATTCAGACTCGCTTTCGCTGCGCCTACGAACCATAAGCTCTTAAGCTTGCAACATGCATTAACTAGTTGGTCCATTATGCAAAAGGTACGCCGTCAGCCATTCATACCCGAAGATATGCATAGGCCTTCGACCGCTTGTAAGTTATCAATTTCAGATTCTATTTCACTCCCTTCCCAGGGTTCTTTTCAACTTTCCCTCACGGTACTTGTTCACTTTCGGTCAGACTCGAGTATTTAGGCTTAGCCCATGGTCGGGCCGGATTCCTACAGAATTTCCCGTGCTCCGTAGTACTTGGGATACCTCTAGAGCCTTCATCAGTTTTTCATACAGGACTTTCACCTTCTTTGGTGTGATTTTCCACTCACTTCTGATACTAAATCAGGTCCCACATTGAGGTCCCGCAACCCCAACAAGCAAGCTTGTTGGTTTAGCCTCTTCCCTTTTCGCTCGCCGCTACTGGGGGAATCCCTTACGGTTTCTATTCCTGTGGCTACTTAGATGTTTCAATTTGCCACGTTTGCTTCTTTCACCTATGTATTCAGTGAAAGATACCTAGGCATAACCCTAGGTGGGTTGTCCCATTCGGAGATCTCCGGATCAATGGCTGTTTGCACCTCCCCGAAGCATATCGCTGCTTACCACGTCCTTCATCGCCTGAGTCTACCAAGTCATCCATCGATAACTCTTAGTAGCTTGACCAATATAAGTCATTAAAAAAACTGTGAATAATAAATTACTCACAGTGTAGTTAAGACGAAATTAGACCATTATAAATAATGTCTTTAAAACTTTCTCTCTATCTTCACATAATTGTCAAAGAACTTAACCCGTCACAATTAATCGTAAAATAAAGAACTTACGATTCTATCGTATACAACAGGTAAAATTTATTTTTATAATTTATTATCTCTTAGAAATTTGGTGGAGCCGAGGAGAATCGAACTCCTGACCCCCTGCTTGCAAAGCAGGTGCTCTACCAATTGAGCTACGGCCCCCCACAAAAATGGTGGGCCCAAGTGGAGTTGAACCACTGACACCCGCCTTATCAAGACGGTGCTCTAACCAACTGAGCTATGGGCCCAAGTTAGAGGTCAGTATTCAGTAATCAGCGGTCAATAATCAGTCTTGACCACTGACCACTGATCACTGATCACTATAAAATTAAAAGCCAAGTATTTCGAAGAATTCGAAACTACTTATTATTTCTCTATGTTTTGCTTTTCTGCGTGACAGAAAAGTATTTTCATTTCTATCTTAAAAAGATATTATACTCGACTCAAAAACTTTCGAATTTGAGTTTTGTATAATATTCTTCAAAATTAAATGTAAAATTCTGATCCGAAGATCAAAACAATCACATTAATAAGGAAGAATAGAAAGGAGGTGATCCAGCCGCACGTTCCCGTACGGCTACCTTGTTACGACTTAGCGCCAGTCACCGATTTTACCTTCGGCCTATCTACATAGGACTTCGGGTACCCCCGGCTTCCATCGCTTGACGGGCGGTGTGTACAAGACCCGGGAACGTATTCACGGAAGCGAGCTGATCTTCCATTACTAGCGATTCCGGCTTCATGGAGTCGAGTTGCAGACTCCAATCCGAACTGGGGCAGGCTTTTTGAGATTGGCTCCCCCTCGCGGGTTGGCAACCCTTTGTACCTGCCATTGTAACACGTGTGTAGCCCAGGGCATAAAGGCCGTACTGACTTGACGTCATCTCCACCTTCCTCCTGGTTATCCCAGGCAGTCCCCTAAGAGTGCTTTTACCCCGAAGGATAAAGTGGCAACATAGGGCAATGGTTGCGCTCGTTGCGGGACTTAACCCAACATCTCACGACACGAGCTGACGACAGCCATGCAGCACCTGTATACGTTACCGGACTTAACGGTTCGTTCCCCTTTCAGTTCACTACTGCGTATATGTCAAGCCCTGGTGAGGTTCTTCGCGTAGCATCGAATTAAACCACATGTTCCACCGCTTGTGCGGGTCCCCGTCAATTCCTTTGAGTTTTAGCCTTGCGGCCGTAGTCCCCAGGTGGAGTACTTAATGCGTTAGCTGCGGCACTGACCCCGAAAGGCCAACACCTAGTACTCATCGTTTACAGCTAGGACTACCAGAGTATCTAATTCTGTTTGCTACCCTAGCTTTCGCAATTTAGCGTCAGAGCTGAACCAGGAAACCGCCTTCGCCGCTGGTGTTCTTAGCAATATCTACAGATTTCACCCTTACACTGCTAATTCCGTTTCCCTCTTCCAGCCTCAAGTCTAACAGTTCGAAAGGCAGTTTACCGATTGAGCCGGTAGATTTCACCCCTCGCTTATTAGACCGCCTACTTGCCCTTTACACCCAATAATTCCGAGTAACGCTTGCCACCTCCGTATTACCGCGGCTGCTGGCACGGAGTTGGCCGTGGCTTATTCTTTAGGTACCGTCAGCTATACAGGTATTAACTGTATAGGTTTCTTTCCTAACAAAAGCAGTTTACAACCCGAAGGCCTTCATCCTGCACGCGGCGTCGCATCATCAGACTTTCGTCCATTGTGAAAGATTCTCGACTGCAGCCTCCCGTAGGAGTCTGGGCAGTGTCTCAGTCCCAGTGTGGCTGACCATCCTCTCAGACCAGCTACCCGTCAAAAGCCTTGGTAGGCCATTACCCCACCAACTAGCTGATAGGACGCAAGCTCATCTTAAAGCGACAGGCCCGAAGGTCCCCGTCTTTAGATAGAAAACCATGCGATTCTCCATCCACATCGAAAATTACCACCGTTTTCACGGCGCTATGCCCGACTTTAAGGAAGATTACTTACGTGTTACTCACCCGTTTGCCGCTAATCCTTGCGGATTCGCTCGACTTGCATGCCTAATCCACGCCGCCAGCGTTCACTCTGAGCCAGGATCAAACTCTCCAAAATAACTTGGCTTTTTTTGTCTTGGTATTTAATTTCAAGTATTAACGAGATAATAAATTATCAAAGATCTGTAAAAACACAGTTATATGCTGTGCAACCGTTGCGAAATGTTAAAGAAATATACTAGAGATAATGTTCTTTGTCAAGCCCTTTTTTACAGGTTTGTGAATTTTTTTTAATATTTCGCAAACCCCAAAAACTGGGTAAAAACAAGGACTTACAAACTTCTCAAAAAACATTAATCCGGATGAATTGGAATAGTGTATACGATATCAAAGATTAATTAAAAAAGCAAATGATTTAATTAAACAGGCTTAACATATTGCCGTTACGTATTTTATTGACGTCTTCTTGGGAGAGTCCGGCCTGTTGCAAAGCGTCAATGGACGGGCCCGGGTCTTGGTTGGCGGGATAATCGCTACCGAACAAAATATGGGAAGGAGAAGTGACTTCTAATGCGCATAATAATGCAGCCACCGACTTTGAACCGCTCGTATCAAAATAGAGATTTTTAAAATATTCGCTGGGAGATTTATAAAGATCTTTAACATATTCTCTCTTGCGCAACATCACGTACGTCGTATCAAATCGTTCTTTAACCACGGGCAAAACCCCTCCGTAATGCGGGAAAATAAATTTCACGTCGGGGTATTGCAAGAACGTCCCCGACATGATCATTTTTCCCAGGCACATAGTGACGTCAAATACATATTCTAACACGGGTGACAATAAAGGATCCTTTACTCTCTCGCTTCCGATAGGATCAATTATTTGTGCGTGGACATGGACGGGAATGTTGTGCGCCTGGGCGTATTCAAATACAGGCCGGAAGAAGTCGTCGTCGAGATAGACGCCGCCATAACTGGAAGCCAGACTGATCGCTTTAAATACACTATCCTGAAAAAAACGTAACGTGTTATCCCTTCCGGGAACATCATCAAAGGGTATTATGCACGCCCCGATAAAGCGATCAGGATGCTTACGAACAAGTTCACTGATTTTAAGGTTATAGACTTCTGCCAGTTTTTTCCATCCGCCTATATTAAGGTGGGCATCACTCGTAGGATATATCAAAAGGGATTTCTCAATGCCGTGCTCGTCCATCATATTCAGCTGCTTATCGACATCAGACCATCCGTTCTTAAAAAAGGCTGTATTCTCGGCCACTTCCGGTGGCATAAAATGACTATGGGCATCAATTATCGGATTCATGAAAAACCGTTCAGACTAAAGCATTTTATTTTCTTTTAGAATTTTCTCTACATCATCAAGGCATTTTTTAAGATCTGCCAATAGATGGATATTAATCGATACACCCTTTGCGGTTGGAACCATCTCCTCTGTTCCTTGTGTCATTGTCCAGGTTCTGATATCAATGAGGTCATTCCCTTTAAACTCACGGATACCGACTCGAATTTCCTGGAACTTGTTTTTTGAAAATGTTGCAATTGTTTTATCCATTTTTGTCACCTCCTTTTCATTGGTCTTTCTCGACCAGAACTTTAATTCTTCCAGCAAAACAACGTTGATTAATAAAATTAATTCGCCTGTTTTTGTTTGTAATCAATGATCGGTTTAGTCCACGGCGTTTGCTGATTAATGACCGCCAGTTCCAAGGGACACGCATTCGCCGGTACTGATAAAGCGAACATGACCATATCAACCACTGCATCCGGCTTCATCAAGCGGTCTTTCTGCTCCTGGGTAATGTGTTCAAGCTTGTCTGTTAGATCCGAGTCGACCACCCCCGGAAGAATGGACGTCACTTTAATCCCGTGATCACGCATCTCCCAGAACAGTCCTTTTAAGAACGCCCTCAATCCTACCTTTAAAGAACTGTAAGCAAGAAATCCCCGGGGAATCGGATCAACCAATGTTGACCCTGAGACAGAATTGATAATCGCCCCTTGTTTGCGTTCGATCATTTCATTGATGACCAGGCGGATCAAACGCACATAACCGAGATAATTTGTTTGAACCAGACGTTCAAAATCCTCAAACGGTTGCTTCTCAAAAGGGTACTGGCTTGATACTCCGGCATTATTGATCAAGATATCGATCGGGCCAAATTCCTTACGCGCCGTGTCCACCAGATTATTCAGATCATCTAGACTGGCGACATCACACACTACACCAACCACACCTGCATTTGAATGCCTTTTAATTTCATTCACCGCCTCATCCAAAGTTGAACTGGTGCGCGCCGCCAACACAACATTTACGCCTTCTTTGGCCAAACGTGATGCGATGGCTTTTCCAATCCCTTTTGATGCTCCGGTAATAATTGCATTTTTTCCGGTCAATTTCATAATGACTCTCTTTCCTGTTTTCTAGAATTTTTGATAAAAGACATATTGGGCCATTCGTCCAACAAATCTTAATCCGAGACTTTTTAACAAATCGTCAAAGACCTTAATGTCATGATACTTTTGATTTTCCAAAAGATGAAGACCACCCCCTTCAAACGCATCCGCCGAAATAAGGAGTCCCTTGGATCTGATCGAACGAACTAATTTTTCTACCAGTCCGCGCAAATCTTTTATGTGTTCGAAACAGTCGAAACTGATAATGCTGTCAAACTGATGGTTTTCCAGAGAAGTAATAGAATCGTACATTGTGATCTCAAGTTGTCTGCGGTCGAAACGCCATTTAGCAAACCTTGATACCTCCGCCCCTATGTCACAATATGAAACGGTATAACCCTGCGCGGCCAATTCAAGACATAAGTCTCCAGTCCCTCCCCCAAAATCTAATATCTTTTGACAATTGTATTTTCGCAAATAAGGTTTTAAAATTCTGATTAAATAATTGGGCCGTGCTCTTTCGGCATTCCATAACGGCAGTTCATAAAGATAATATTTGGCATCTTTATAAAACTGCTCAACCGATTCAGTGGTCAAACATTCCTGTTTTTCAAAAAGCCCGTATCTCGGTTCAGTCTGAGGCCCCATATGATGTTTTTGCCGAACAACCTCTACCGACTCTTGAGTGTATTCACTAATCTCAAGGACCGCTTTGTTATACAAATCAAACTCTTTACTTTCTTTTTTGGCGGAATATTTCAAATATTTATTTTTCCAAGACAAAAAAGGTTTACAGAGTATATATTGCCACTGCTCCATGGTTCCTCTAAATTTGTTAACTGTTTAAGATGAACACTCTCATACCAAAATCTTGTAAGGCCTACCCCAGAGACGACCGACGTCAAATATTATTGGTTCTTGTAGTTGCCTTAGCCGCTGGCAACGTAAAACTGGTGGCAAAATACAACAACGATAAAATTAATCCAAAGACCAAAAACGTCCACCTGAAACTATACTCAACAAAATACTTACTGATCATAAAACCCAAACCTCCGCTAATAAACCGGACCGAAGAATTCAGGCTGGCTATAGCCGGCCGATCTTCATCGGCAAAATCCGTAATGAATGTCGATATCCCGTTGTGCCCAATGGTCCAGAACAACGCAATGGACATAAGCACCGCTCCCAAAACGGATTTAGGGTAAACCCCGAATAACATCATGATACTTAGAGATAATCCGGCGACTCCAAGCTTAGTTGTATACCGGCGGCCTTTTCTATCGGATAAAACACCTCCGATTAATTGTCCGGCCATTCCCGACAAGACTGTCAAAATAACAAAAAAATTAATGGTTAATTGATCAAACTTATATATGTCGCTTAAATAGACCCCATACCATTTATGTACGCCGTGGTATATAAAACTCAACGCGAATATGAACAGGAATATGATTAATATTCTTTTATCTTCTAAGGTTTTTAAATAATTTATATTCCCCACGTGCTTTTTTTGAAGACAGTCGGATTTATAAATCAGATTTCCTAATGCCAACAAAAAGGACAAAACAGCGGGTATAAAAAAAATAATTCTCCAGCTGAATATTCCACCGGTGATTAATCCTATAATCGAAGCGATAAAGGCATGGCTGAAAAATATTCCGACTAACCTTCCGCGGATCTTCCGCTCAAAAGACTCGCCAATGATCATTAACCCCAAAGGAATGGATCCCGCGGCCGAAAGCCCCATCATGACCCTGCCGGCCAACATAATCTCTAAATTCGAGGCTAACCCACAAATCAAACACGACACCCCGTATAGTAATAATGTCACTATATATACCCAGCGAAAACTAATAAACCGGGTCAATGGGGCATAAAACAACGCCCCAATCCCATAGGGAAGTAAATAAAAGGGTATTATCTTGGCAACCTGAAATTTTGATATATGTAAATCCTGGCTGATTACCGGCACAGAGGCCGCAATATCCGCGACGTTAAAGGATGTGATAAAACACCCCAAACAAAGGAATATGAGGACTATCAATTTTTCACGTGTCAAAGAGCCAATGATCATAGTGTTGCTTGTTGCCTGATGAGGCCAGGCCTTCCTTCTGAAAACTTATTTATCCGCCGTTTCAGCCGCTTCCTTTTCAATCACATCTTTAAAAATCAGCATGTTGTGCCTGGAATGTTCATTGATGAAGCCCGCAATCTGGTCTTCGGTAAATTTCGTAAATCCAGGATCCATCTCGAAATCCTGAATCCAGGTCATCAGTGTCCCGCCGTCCTGTTCATGATACAGCCAGACAATTTTCATATATTTAAACGGGAACATCGGCTCATGCCGTGAGGCATATGCGTATTTTTGTTCAGGGTGCAACCAGCGTTTTGAAACCCACGACTTGCCGTCTTCATCCGTTAACCGAAAAGTGATTTCATTGCCTGTGCGGTTAAGGACTTCAGCGCTGACATATTCGTCACCAAACAGTTCTGTCCACCGTTCTATTTGGTTGGAAGTATTAAAAGTAATCCCAAAGGGTGCCTGGATAAATATTGAATTAACCGTGTGAGCCATAAGAAACCTCCTAAATAACTATTACCAATAGATATCTTTATATATAAACTATAATTAATATATATATTATGAAAAAAGCAATAAAAAAGCAAGAAAAGATATAAAACCCTTTCTTGCCTATATATTATAGAGTAACTATATATATAATATATATTACCTCTTTATTCCGCTATACGACCTCTGTCCTAATAGCGAAAAACAATCATGCAAACCGCCCAAATAACCACCAAGCCCAAAATAAGGTCATCGCGGGTGAATTTATACCCTTTTCGGGTAGACTGATCAGATTTCTTTTCAGCATCCATAAATCTTCTCCCTGAAATATTGTGTATTGCTTTTTAAAGCAGTCCCTATAAGGCGACCATCAAGATAATTTAAGGGTGGATATGCCTTCTACTCAAAAATGGCAACTACCCTTGACCATCCAGCTCACGCCCGTCATTTGTCTTTATCTGTCAACTGAGAAACAAATGACGAGGTCTCGCCAAAATGCTATGCATTTTGGCGGACATTCCTTCTACTCAAAAATAGCAACTACCCTTGACCATCCAGCTCCCGCATTCCTTACCTTAACTGGCAAACACGAAACCGTAAATCCAAATGGTTTTGGAATCGCCCCCAGGTTCCCCAGCCGCTCCATATGACAATATTCCCGTCGACGTCCTAAAAAATGAGATGGCCAGATTTTTGATTTGTCTTTCGTATCCAGAAATTCTTTAAACATCTCAAAACACGGCCGATCCAAACCGATCGTATCTATTCCCATCATCTTTATTCCCTGATCAAGCAAATATTCGACAGCATCCGGCATCATTCCCACATATTTGGATACATATTCCGGGGTCCCGACTAATTTGTCCCCGCCGGTATGAATCAATACGATATCCAGCGGCTTAAGCTGGTAATTGATTTTATTCAATGCGGCAACTATATCCTCTTTGGCAATATTTTGCGGGTAGTTCATATGAGTAAAATTCAAAACAACACCCGGGCCGTAACACCATTCCAGCGGGACATCTTCAATCTGTTTGGCCGGCTTTCCTTCGCATGTACTCCCGTAATGAAACGGGGCATCCACATGTGTTCCCATATGAACCGAGGAATGAACGATCTCAAGCGACAGCATCTCTCCGTCAGGGATTTCATCTTTGGTGGCGACCCTTTCCCCGCGATCGAATGCTTCCTGGCCACCGGGACGTTTGCTCATAACGACCCAATTAAAGTGATCAACTCCGTCAGCATGCGTTATCCGGTCTATTGAGGCGTCATGAGTCTCAACCAGTGTGTCATCGATCGGCAAACTTAAATCTATGATTTTCATTTTATGTCCTGGATTTACTTAGTATTTTCTGACCAATAAATCAGCCCTGTGCGCTTTTGAAGATAGTAAAAAATATAAAAATAAATAAAAAAATCGAAATCCCGATTAACACAAAACCCACGGTCAATTTTTGCTTTCGAGATTGGAGCATTTATTGGACTCCTTTGGTCTTTAGAATGTCCAGTATATCCCTGTAAGAATGTGTCTTTTTAAGTTCGTTGTCACCAATGTCGATCTTTAATTCCTTTTTAAGACCAACGGAAATCTCCACCATTTCGGTAGAGTCAACTTCATGGGCCTGATCAAGAGGCTTGTCCTGAACAATTTCTTCAGGACTAAGGTCTAATACTTTATTAAAAATACCGTTCAGTGTTTTTTCGACAGCCACTTCATTCTCCTTTCTGGCGAGTTCTACGGTTTTTGTAAAACTAAAGCACAGTTAATACCGCCGCGTCCACGGTTAATGATTAATGCGTTTTTTATTTCACGCTCCTGGGCCGTATTAATACAGATATTCAAGTCACATTGCGGGTCAGGATCATTTAAATTTATGGTCGGGGGAACCATATTGTTTTTCATGGCGAGGATGGTCGTGATCACATCAACCGCCCCTGTAGCACCGAGCATGTTTCCATAGATCGATTTAGGTGCGGAACAAATCAACTTTTTAGAATGACCGTTAAATATTTGCTTAATCGCTTTCGTCTCGCTGATGTCCCCGATCAGCGTTGCCGCTCCATCCAGACAAATATAATCAATATCGCCCGGGTTTAACTCAGCATTGTCCAGGGATATCTTAATGGCCCTGGCCAGTTCAACCCCGTCGTCCGCCGGATCAATTCGGTCAATACCATCGGTGGTCGTCCCAAAACCGATTATATTTGCATACACTTGAGTGCCGCGCTGTTGGGCACGCTGTGGTGATTCAAGAATGACGACCCCGGCCCCTTCAGCGATGGCAAATCCATCCCGGTTCCGGTCAAACGGTTTATACGCTGTTTGCGGGGTATCATTTTGTTGAGTCAAAACCCCCGACGTTTGACAGCACAATAACGCGTATGGAGTTACCGGCGCCTCCATTCCTCCGGCGAGGATAAAATCATTTTTTCCGCGGTTTAAAGTCCGGGCTGCGTAAGCAATGGCCATCAAAGAACTCGCCCGGTCCGCGACCACCGTTTTGCTGTAACCTTTCATCCCGTAACGGATCGAAACCTGTCCCTGCGGCGCCGCCGGAAACCAGGCCGACGCCATAAACGGGCTGACACCTTCCCGTCCTTCGATATACAAATCCCTCAATTCCGTTTCGCCGTACAACCAGCCTCCGATTGCGTTCCCCATAAAAATCCCGGCCCGTTCCATGTTTTCTTTTTCTAGGTCCAATTTAGCGTCTGAGATGGCCATTTCCGAGGCGACAAGGGCCATATGCGAAAACAGATCAATCTTTTTCAACAATCGCGAAGACACATTACTGTAGGCATCCAGTTCATGCACATGTCCGGCGATTCGTGATGTATACTTGGACGCATCAAAACGAAGGATGGGTTCAACCGCTGAATGTCCTGCCTTAATATTTGACCAGAACTTTCTCGCTTCAATCCCGCTGGGAGAAACCACCCCGAACCCAGTAATCGCTATTTTATTCATCTTTGCTCCCGTTCATTTTTCTTTATTCCGTTTAAGACGGAAATGACCTGCCTCGCCTTGCTCGGCAAGGCGGGCGAGGATCGCCATCGAAGATGGCGGCCTCATTAATTGCTATTATATCGGCGTAAAACCATCGCGGAATGTATCCCGGAGAATCCGCTTGACGTCTTTAACATACAATTTACTCGTAATTTTCTCGCTTTATTCGGGACATAATCGAGATCACACTGCGGATCAGGCACTTCCTGATTGATCGTCGGCGGAAGCATATCCCGTTCGAAAATTAACGATCCTACAGCCAGTTCGATTCCATTGGCCCCGGCCAGAGGATGTCCAATCATGGATTTGAGCGAGCTGATCGGAATTTTATAAGCATGATCCCCAAACACCATTTTATAAGCATTCGTCTCAAAGACGTCGTTCTGTCGGGTCGAGGAACCATGCGCGTTAATGTAATCAATATCCTGCGGTTTAACCTGCGCGTCTTCAAGAGCAAGATTGATGCAGGCAGCTTTGGCATCTCCTTCCGGCGGAAGATCCGTCATGTGAAACGCATTACAGGTTGTTCCGAAACCGATAATTTCACAATAAATCCTGGCCCCTCTGGCTTTAGCATGCTCGAGTTCTTCCACGACCAGTAAACCGGCACCCTCAGAAATCACAAATCCGTTACGTTTGGAATCAAACGGACGCGACGCTTTTTCCGGAAATTCGTTATGCGTTGATAAGACATTGACCGTATCGAAAGCCCCGAACGTAATTGGCGTGATCGGCGCTTCAGAAGCACCCGTAATCATGATATCGACATCACCATCCTGAATCGCTTCATAAGAAAACCCAACTGAATCTGTCCCGGCCGTACAACCGGTTGAAATCGTATTGCACACACCTTTCAAACCATACTTAGCCGAAATCTCGCTCGAAGGGGTATTAAACATTGACGCGTCATAAAGATCCGGTCTGACCATCGTTGGATCAATCGGATTCTTGCCGCTGTCGGTTACAAGGGCGAATTCTTCTTCCATATACTTCGTCCCGCAAATGGCATTGGCTAATGAAACCCCCATTCTGGTTCGGTCAATCTTCGACAGATTAATACCTGAATCTTCAATTGCCATCCGGGCAGCGACCAGGGCGAACTGGACATAACGGTCAGTACGAATAGCCTCTTCGCGCGTTAACCCTAACTTCGTCGGGTCAAAATCATGAACCTGGGCCGCAATCTTGGTGTTAAACATAGAGACATCAAATTCAGTGACCTTCTTTATGGCCGACCGGCCATTGACCATACCGTCCCAGCAGGCTTCCTTGCCGACACCATTCGGAGAAATGACCCCGATACCGGTTACAACCACTCTTCGTTTAGCCATGATTTAGTCCTTATATGCTTTTTCCGTTAATCTAAATTTTTCTTTAATCTCTTCGATCATAAAATATTTTTGAGTTCGTTCAACCGAATGGACCATATCAACCATGCGTTCATTCAGCCGGGCCTCGTGCTGCATTCCTTTGGCCAAAGCGACAACTTCACCATTAATAAAATCAATTTCGGATGGTTTTCCCCGCATGATACTCTGCAGGATCGAACCGTACAGCGGCTCACGGCTTAACTTCGTCAAGGATTGCTGCAATATGCCCGCCGCCTGATCTTCGGGCATATGGACCAGCCCCAAAATTCTTTCTTTAGGAAATCCCGGCAATGAAACCAAATCAATGTTAACTTTGCTAACAATGTCCAAACCTTCCTTCAATAGCCTGATGCTTAACCGGCACAGATCTAAATCGGCAAATGTTTCCTGCATGGACCGACCGAGTAATGCAGGGATGCAATTATTAAAATTGACGAATAATTTTAAATATTTCATACCCGTAATGTTATCCGAGACCACCAGCGGAAGCTGCGATGTCGTAAGAGTATTTATGACTTGATTAAAATATGGATCGTTGGGGGAAAATGGTTTCCCAATAATCCAATCACCCGGAAAATTATACACAATCTCTCCCGGTGTCGTATACGTGGCCCCGAACATAACAATACTGCTCAGTTGTTTATGCCTTTCAAAATGACTACTTAAAATATTGTCATTCTGCACACCGTTTTGGGTGGTCAAGACATAACAATTTTCCAAATAATCCGAGTTCTGATGATAAGCTTCTTCCATATCCTGCGTCTTGGTTGCAAAGATCACCAAATCGTATTCACGGTCAAGCCTTGATAACGCCTTGATTTGAATCGTTTCATCTTTTCCGATTCCGCGGATGGTCAAACCATTCGTTTTAATCGCCTGGACCTGTTCTTCTCTGCCGATTAAAACGACATCTTTCCCGGCCTTGGTTAAATAAGCCGCTATGATCGATCCGATCGCGCCGGCTCCGATAACAGCAATCTTCATACGACTATCACTCTCATTCTTTGGGTTCATACCTTTTGTAGTCAAATCCCACATTTTGAAACAAACGGATCATCAAACTATAAAACGTCATGGGGACTTCCGAGAAAAAGGCCAAAATAATGTCTCCTTCCTCGACTTGTTCCGCTCCGCGCTGCTGGGCGTTGATTACCGCTTTCTTGTCAACGACCTGTTTGGCAATATCACGATGAAACAAGGGAATCTTGGATATCATCAGCTTGTATTTCTCGTTAGCCTGTGCTTCCCATTGCATCTGTACTATTTGCGAATCACTCATAAAAACACTCCCGTTCATTTTTGTCATTCCTTTTAAAAAAGAAATGACGATCTCACCTTCGAAGATGGCGGCCTTAGACTTTTGATTGGACGCGAGAATTGGCTTCCCATTTGGATATATTACTCATGAAATCCTTGACGCAAAGTTTAACCTCATCATCGTAATTGCTGGTAAAAATACGGTGAATACGCTCAGGTTTTGAATAATATTCTCGCATGCACCATGACCCCAGTCGGCCGACCTCTTCAATCGACAAATGATCCGTTGGGATAACCGGATGCTGAAAATCCCATAATTTCAGATCTATCTTGTCAGGATCAAACCATCCCTTTTTGATTCCGTATTTCCAGTCAGGCGAATTAGGGACCGGGGTAAGGTAATCCAGCGCAAATATATCGGGATCGATTTCATCGGCAATCCTTAACCGTTCTTTGATCTTGGCCTCGTCATCATCCTTTAACCCAATTAGCACCGTGCCCACACTACCGATATTATTCTCTCGGAGAATCCGCACGGTCGTTCTTATTTGATCAATGGTGACTCCTTTTCCCTGTTTGGTCAGGGTCATGTCATCTTCAACTTCAACACCGGTTAAAGCCAGAAACAAGCCAGCCTTGCGCATCAGCGGGAGGATGCCATGCTGGGCTATCCACTGATCAGCCCTTCCCAGGCAGACCCATTTGATCTTGTTTCCGCGTTTTAATTTTTCTTCACAGAATTCTATCATGGCCTGGGTATCAGTATTGAAGGCATCATCCTGGAATACGATTGTTGTAATGCCATATTTCTTTTCAAGGAGATCGAGTTCATCAACGATCCGCTTTCCTGATAAACCGCGCCAGGACGTGAAATCCTTACTAGCTGTCCGGCTGTCGTATAATGCCCATTCGTAACAGAAATGACATTTACCAGGGCACCCCCGGGAGGTCATCAACTCGGCAAAAGGCTTCCAGTACGTGTGACCGACATATTTTTCCATCGGAAACAAATCATAGGCCGGCATTGGAAGTTTATTTAAATCCGGAATAAGATCACGATGCGGCCCTACAACGATCGCTCCGTCTTCCCGTCGGGAAACAAGACCTGGGATATCCCGCTCATTTTTACTTTTCAATTTATCATTATTGAGCAGGTCTTCCAACGTCAACTCTGCCTCACCGATCATGATATAATCGATCGTCGGATTAAGTCGCATCTGCCGCTCCCAGTCCCCTGAATACCATAGGCCTCCGGCAATTGTCTTAACCGATGGCATGGCCTCCTTGATCATCCGCAGACCTTCGTTAAAATACCAAATAACCGCTGCCCCGCACGTCGAATGGAGGAGTTCACCCACAAAAACATAATCCGGTTTCGATTTCTTGACGGTATCCAGCATCGATTCCCAGTCTAATTCTAAGGCGCGTGAGTCGAGGGCTTCCACATCGGCCAGTTTTTTTTCTCTCAAATATGCCGCCAGTTGGGCGTGCATCTGGTTAGCGGCCAGATGATAACCGTGTGAATCCCAGGCCTTCAGTGGCGGTGTTAAAAATAGTACTTTCATAATTTTTCTCCCGGTCATTTTTAATCATTTCCTCGCTAAGGAAAATGAATGAGGTCCGCGTTGAGGGCGGGCCATTAAACGTTTAACTTTCTTCACTTTTGAAATTATATTAGTCAAAATGAACAAACAAGCCTTTTGAAACGTGTTCAGTCAGAACCAGGATGCTGCTAACGGCATCCCTCCCGGTGTCTGGTCAATACAAATGTGTTTAGTCTGCATATATTCCAACAGGCCTTCCGGACCAAGTTCCCGCCCAAAACCGCTTTGTTTATAACCCCCAAAGGGAACCTGGTTATAAAACCCGCCATAGGTGTTAATCCAGACGGTTCCTGATTGCAGCTCATGCGCAACCCGTTCAGATTTTTTCTGATCTTTTGTCCAGACGCTGGCTGCCAACCCGTATATAGAGTCGTTGGCCATGTCGACCACTTCTTTTTCGTTCTTAAATTTCATAATACATAAGACCGGACCGAAGACCTCTTCCCGGGCAATTCCCATCCGGTTATTCACTCCGGTCAAAATCGTCGGTTCAATATAATTCCCTTCCATGGGAACATGCCCTGGTATTTTCCCGCCGCAGGTCAAAATTGCCCCGTCTTTAATAGCCTGCTCAATTTGTTTTAGGACGGAATCGCGTTGTTCGCGACAAGTCATCGGACCGAACTCTGTCGTATAATCAGCGGCATCGCCGATCCGCAGAGACCGTGTCCGCTCGACCAGCTTTTCAACAAATAACTCATAAATGGATTCTTCTACAAACAATCTGGATCCGGCTGTACACATTTGCCCCTGATTAATAAAAATGGCCGACAGTGCGCCTCCCAGCGCCGCATCCATCTCACAATCCGCAAAAACAATATTGGGGGACTTTCCCCCCAGCTCTAAAGACACCTTCTTCGTCGTCTTGGCGGCCTCCTGCATGATCATCTGCCCGGTTTTGTTGCCTCCTGTAAAACTGATCATATTTACGTCCGGATGACTAACCAAAGATATCGCGGTTTTGTTATCCTGCGTGGAAATGATGTTAACTACTCCTTGCGGCAGATCGCATTCTTTAATCAATTGAGCCAGCCTCATAATCGACGCGCAGGCCTTTGGCGATGGCTTTAAGACGACACAATTCCCGGTCATTAACGCCGGAGCCAATTTCCACGCCGCATAGATCATCGGATAATTGTAAGCACACAGGCTGCCGATCACCCCCAATGGTTCTAACTGTGTCAGACTTTTTACCGGAGCATCAACCGGATTTATCCGTGATAAGAACTCGGGACTGACATCGCTGAAATATTCAAACACATCAATAGCCGTCGGGATATCAATAAAATTAGTGTGTTTATTGGTTTTTCCGGTATCCAGGGTTTCGAGTTCAGCCAGTTCCTTGGCATGTTCCCGTATTTTTTGAGCTATTTTCTTCAAATAAATTCCGCGTTCAGAAAAACTGAATTCTTTCCAGGGGCCGTGATCAAACGCACGACGGGCTGCTGATACAGCTTTATGCATATCCTCAACAGAGGCATCAGCAAACCGCGCAAAGACTTCTCCAGTTGAAGGATTGACGGAATTAAAATATTTCTCCGCCGATACCAAATCCCCATTTATATACAAATCAAATTGTTTAAGTACAGTCATATTCATTTTATTCCACCGGTACACGGGCCCATAGTTCAAACACCCGCGAGCAGGGGGCATACCATTTTGAAATCTTGGCAAAATCACCGCGCAGATGCATCTTTTTCTGCGTGGTGGCCACAAACGGATCAATCTCGCGGTTAAACACTGCCCTCCAGATTTTCTCAGGGGCGTTAATCAGAAATTCCGCATTCTCATCATTCCCGACTTCTGAGATTTTCCCTTGTTTAAACTTAAAACTATACGTCTTTCCGGTTTCGTCCAGCTTGACGGCCAAATCCATGGTCATATTCGTCTTTTCGCCCAATTCTGCCAGTTGTTGATCTTCGTTCACATATTTGACGATATCATCAATCTGTTCCTGTGAAAATAATGTGTATTTCTTTCCATTCGAAACGGATGACTTATCTCCCGCGCTTGTTCCCATATTTCCGATTCCTGATCCCTGCTCCCTGTTTCCATACAACCGGCTGATCGCATCAATCTTTGCTGCTTCTTCGATGGCTTGAATCAACAAGAAACAATCAAAATGCTCCTGGCCGATAGCGACAACACCGTGATTGCGCAGGGCAATGATGTTATTCTTTTTCAAAGCTTCTATGACCGGTCCGGCATCCGTGACCGCCGGTGTATCCTGCGGAACACCGGTGACTTCGCCCAGATAAATACGTGTTTCAAAAATCCTGGGCTTTAAGACTGAATTTCCTAGGAAATAGGCATTCGTGAACGTTAAATGGGTATGAATAATCGCGGTCGTTTCTTTAAAATTTTTGTATATTTCGGTATGAAGAAGTTTTTCCGTAGACACTTTCCCCTGATCGATCATCTCACCTGTCAATTTCATCAAAAGAATATCTTCTTCCTGCAGCATCCCCAGACATGAACCGGTGGCCGTTAATAAAATCCTTTCCAAATCAACACGGGCACTGATGTTTCCGTTCAGGCCGCTCACGAGGTCTTTCTCCCATAACAGCCGCCCGATCGCAATAATATTTTTTTTCAATTGGTGGATATTTTCTGCAGCCATCTTACGATTTAATCTCCGTTATATATTTCCGAGGCACCCATTCCGCCAAAGGGACATACCCTTTGATTTTACTGGGGGCTACCTTAAATCCGTTAAAATAGAAAATCTCCTTCTGGTTCCCGACTAAATTTAATTTATACGGATTCGGGAATATTTTAACCGGGACATTATGTTTCTTACCAAGCACACCGAGGATCAACGCCCCGATCTGGCACAACGCTGCTTTCTCATCAGCCTGTTGATAAGAAAGCCATACTTCCTTGACCAAATTCTTATAAAACAAAAAACCGGCCATACTGTCGGCAATCAAGGTCGGTTTGATCTTCCTCTTGATCAATTCGGTACAAGAATATTGAGCCGACTCCAAAGACGGGCGGCCTTCCAGAACAAACACTTCTTTAAAATTATTTTGTTTAACCAAATCAAAATAAACCGGATCAAAGACGCCCTGCATCAGTACCACCGACTCTTTAAATTCACTCAAAATATCCTGTTCTTCTTTTTTTTCGATCCCGCTCATGCCCGCACCTAATTCACGTTAATTGGAATTGTTTCTGTGATCAATTCATTCGGGATAACATCAAACCCGGGATAAAAACCATTGATGACGCCGGATACAATCTTTTTCTTGTAGAACATCAACAATTCATTCGCATTCCTGATTTCAATCGGAATATCTTCACCTGTCTTAATTTTGTTAGACGGCTGAGTCAGCACATAAAAAGGAATATTAAATTCTTTGGCCAAAATGGCAATCTGATATGTCCCGATCTTGTTGGCGAAATCTCCGTTGGCGCAGGAACGGTCCGACCCGACAATCACTTTGTTGACCAGCCCGTCGCTCATCACAGAACCGATGGCATTGTCAGCGATCAGAGTTACATCAGCCCCCATCCGTTTAAGCTCCCAGCTGGTTAACTTTGAACCCTGCATATACGGACGAGTTTCCGTGGCAAAATAATGGATCTTTTTATTCTGGTTGAAAGCAATATTGGAAGCCATGGCCAATTCCCCGCTGACATTACAATGCGTTAAAATACTATCGCCGTTTTGGATCAGATTCGCGATGCGGTTAACCCGGTCCAGACGACGGTACCGGATTCCTTTCAGGTAACCTTCGATATTTAAAGAAACTATTTCACGGATATCTTGTTTTTTGTCAATGGCGTCTTTCGCCCAATGAATCACAATGGAGGTTACCTCGGAAAATGGAAAAGTCGGACGGCTGTTGTTCAACCGTTCGGCTGTTTTCTTCAATTTCAGTAAAAGGGCTTTATCCGATAACGCCGTATTCGTCTTTAACTCCAATAAGAACGTGTTCAGGACGACTAAGAATTGACCGAAGGCCCTGGTCTTCATCTGCCGGATAACCTTAACCGCGTCACCCGTCGTCTTGACGTCAAGATAAGTCACCTTAACCGGGATCTGTGTTTCATCAAGGACTTTTAAAGTATCTCCCTTCAACTTGGCCGGCCAGAACAAGGGGGACTCTTTGATTTTATTCGGTTGTTTATTCATCATTTATTTGATACCCAAATTCTTAATCACATTAAAACAGGCGCTAGTCAACATATGCTCCGTCATATAGAAATTCGCGTCCAGATAGCCGAATTCGCCTTTAACGACATTGTCACCTACCGCAAGAACAGCCACCCCGGACGTTTTATTCAGGTGACAGATGCTCAAGAACGTCGACGACACCATATCCGACGCGATACAGCCGAGATCGCTGGCCCGGTCCACATTTTCCCGTGTCTGCCTTAACAGGGCATCATGCGACCAGACTTTACCGCGATGGACTTTCAATCCCGTGGATTCAATAGCCCTGACAACTTCATCAGCCAATTTTTGATCGGACTTTGGTTCAAAATCCTTATCATCAATATAAAACGGAGTCACTCCGTCATTTCTTAAAGCGGATTCAACAACGACCACATCGCCGATTTTAATATTTTCCCGTAAAGCACCGCAAGTCCCCAACCGGAAAATTGTAGGAATCTCAACGGCACATAACAGTTCTGTCGTAATCGCCGTATCCGCTGAATACCGGCCTCCGTTCATAAAGGTCGCTCTCACTCCATCGACCTGGCCGGTGTACATCTCATACTCCATAAAACTGAAATTCTTGACCGGCTTTTGCACATCCGCCAGAATTCCTTTTAGCCGGTCGCGCGGACCGGGAACAACCGCATACCGCCCTACGTCTTTTGGCAGCAGCTGCACCATTGCTGTTAATTCTTTTCCCGAGAGATATATATCTTTAGTCATTGAAGACATACAAAAGCCCCCTGAATTATTTTTCCAATTGGGTGACGGCATCCAGCGCGATATTGATGATCGCAGTTTCCGCCATATAATAGTCCGGATTCATGAATCCCATCTCCCCGGTGATGACGTTGTCGCTGACAGCTAAAATGACGGCCGCCGGAATCTTATAGAGCTGACAGATCGTTAATAACGCCGAAGTCACCATATCAACCGCAATCGCGCCCTGGTTGACCGCCTTCGAAACATGTTCTCGCGTTTCTCTTAAAATCGCGTCGGTCGTCCAGCAGGGGCCGACATGGACTGAATTTCCAATAAGGCCGTTGGCTTGGAGAGAATTCCTGGCAATATCAGTGAGAATCTTACTTAAATTCGCGTCCGCTTTCGGAACGAAATCATCTTCCACATAATATTTTGTGACCCCGTCGCCTTTAACCGCCGTGTCCACGACAATGATATCGCCCACTTTAATGTCTTCTCTCAACGCGCCGCAGCTGCCGACACGGATCAGTCCTTTGACCATGGCATTGCACAAGATTTCAGTCGTAATCGATGTATCCGGCGCAAACCGGCCGCCATTGATCGTCGTCAGCTTGATCCCGTTGTAATCACCCGTGTGCATCGTGTATTCCATAAAACTGAAATTTTTTACCGGGTTGGTGAGCCTTTTAACAATGGCGTCAGCCCTTTCCCGAGGTCCGGGCACAATCGCATATTTCCCGACGTCAGCCGGCGTTAATTGGACCATTCCCATTAAATCCTGTCCCGTCATGTGCGCTTCTTTTTGCATTTGAGTCATAATACTATCCTTTCACAATGAACGATCAACGGTAAGTCGTCACAGACCTTTCGGAACTGTTCCAATCGTACCTTACCTCTTGCCGTCCGGGATTAAACTTTCTTCTTTGAGTACACCCTTGTCAATCTTACCCGTACGGTTCTTGGGTAATTCGTTTCTCAGTTCAATACTTTGAGGAACTTTGAAATTGGCCAGATGCTGACGGAGAAAATAACGCAAGTCTTCAGCAGTCACCTTACTTTCAGATTTTAAGACAACATATGCCTTTACCGCCTCACCCTTAAACGGATCCTGGACACCGATGACGGCAGCCTCGACAACATCACTATGTTTATAAAAGGCCGTTTCCACTTCCGGGGCGTAGACGATCTGCCCGGCGACCTTGATCATCTCTTTCTTCCTTCCAACGATGTACAAAAAACCGTCGCGGTCAAACCGGCCCAAATCTCCGGTATGCAGCCATCCATTTCGTTTAACCCTGGCTGTTTCTTCCGGATCTTTATAATATTCATCCATAACGATCCAACCGCTGATCACAATCTCACCGATACCCCCCGTTTCAACTTCCCTATCGTCGTCATCAATTATCTTAATTTGACAATTCGGCGCCGGTTTTCCGACACTTTCGATGTTATCACTATCAAGCGGTGTGACCGTATTGGGCGGAGTTGTCTCTGTCATCCCCCACCCGTTCAAAAGCCTGGCATTTGGACAATAACGGTTAAATCGCTGAAGAATTTCGGGTGAGCTTGGCGCACCGAAGACAACGACCCACCTTAACGATGATAAATCAAAACGGTCAATCTCCTTCAAGGTTAAAATCGCGTTATACATAGGGGGAACGATATGAAAACAGGTCACTTTATAACGGCTGATTTTTTCCAAAAATTCAAACGGGTTAAACCGTTCCATGATAATGAGCGTAATTCCGAAATTAATACAATTCTGGATGTAGATAAATCCGCCGATATGGCTAAACGGGATAGCCGCCAATTTAATATCCCGCTCCGATAAATCAACAAAATATTCCATCGCCTGTGGGGAACCTTCCAAATGCCGGGCATTAAGCAGGATTCCTTTTGGCCGGCCGGTGGTTCCGGATGTATACATAATTAATGCCGGGTCGAAATCCAGGACGTCTGTCTCCTCCAGATGAGGACTCGCCTGCGTGAATAATTGTTCAAATTGTGCAGGTCCCTCGGATGAATCTTGCACCAAAATAATTTTCTCTAATCCAGAAACACGGCTCTTAATATCGGAAAACTCAATCCCTTTCCTGGTCTGGGCAATCAGGAGTTTTGATTCGGAATGATCCAGGCATGAAACAATCTCATCATCCTTGAGCATAAAATCCAGCGGAACCGCAACGGCCCCTAAACAAAAACAGGCCAAATAACTGTAAACATACTCAAGACAGTTCGGCAAATAAATCCCGACTTTATCTCCCTTAGCAATACCCTGTGAACGCAAAAGGTTGGCCGTCTTGAAAACAAAATCTTTTAAATCTTTAAAAGTGACGGCCTTTTCATTAAAAATTAAAGCTGCTTTATTTGGAAACCTGGCCGCTGTTTTTTCGAGTATTTGATGAATTTTCATTTCACTTCCATTATAACTGCATGATTTTATTAGACTTATAAGCAAGGCCGAGGGAATGCCCTGAATATAGTAAAATTTTACTAGTTAGATTTTATTAAATCCTGATGATTTGTCAAGTATTATTAATATATATAGGAGGTGTCGAAGAAGGGTCAGCCCAGAGTTTCCATCAATTTGGTAATAGATTTAATTTCGGCCTCAACGAGATCAAGATCATGATCAAGGATAATGCTAAGATGCCTTTTGTCCGGTTCGGTCGTTTTCTTGATATTATTTAAATCCCGTTTAATCCGGCGAAGGAAAAGAACACGCCCCCTCAGCTGGCGTTTGGCAATTTTCCGGTCAACATACTGAAGAAAATACAGTGACAAATCGATATCAAAATAGGGCCGTTCAATACTCAAAAAACTCTCGTTGATCATGTGTTCAAAAATATTTTCCCCTTTTTTCGTCAGGCTGTAGACAAATTTCTCCGGCCAGTTTCCTTCACGATCCGTTTCTTTCTTTATGAGGCCTAATTTTTCCATCTTTCTTAACGGGTAATAAATCGATTTGATTTTTAGCCCGACAAACCGCGACAGGTCCTCTTCAATCAGGCGTTTAATTTCATACCCATGTTTCGGACCATCTTTGAGCAATCCTAGAAATAATAATTCATTTTCAATCATGGAAACTATTCTTTGGTGTGTTATTTAGGACGAATATTGGTGTGTTTTTCCGTATAGGCTACTATCTGGCTCATCATTTTTACTGACCTCGATGGATATTTTCCAACAGCCGTTTCTCCGGAAAGCATAACGTAATCAGTGCCATCCAGGATAGCATTAGCCACGTCAGAGACCTCCGCCCTGGTCGGGGATCCCCGTTCGATCATGCTGTCCAGCATTTGGGTCGCTGTGGCGGATAATTTCTTCTTACGGCTGCAATACTGCAGAAGATATTTCTGGATCATCGGAATCTTATAAATCGGCAAGGACACTCCCAGGTCTCCACGGGCGACCATCAGCCCGTCACACTCATCCAATATATTTTCTACATTCATTAAACCTTCTTCGCTTTCAATCTTGGCGATGACTTTGCATAACGGGTTTCTGGGTTTAACCAATTCACATACCCGTTGAATATCCCTTTTGTTACGGACGAACGATTGCGAAATCTTGGATACCTTGTTGTCCAAGGCAAAATTTATGTCTTCGCGGTCTTTTTGGGTTAATATATTCGACTGTAACTTTAATCCAGGAATGTTGACCCCTTTTCGTTCTTTTAAGATACCCCCCTGGATCACTTTTAACTTCAGTTTCTTACCTGATCGGCCAATGACTTTTAGGTGCAGGGTGCCGTCATCCATAAAAATACTCAATCCGTCCGTAACCCTTTTAATTTCTTCTTTATAATCAAACGGGATAGCGTCAGGAATTCCGTCTTCAATGGATGCCATGTAAACAACATCATTTGGGTTCAAGACGATATTCTTTTTTAATTTGCCTATACGGATCCGATAACCTTCCAAATCAATCAGCACGGTTATGTTAAATCCGTGTTTCTGATTGACCTGTTTGATCAGATCAATAATTTTCTGGTGTTGGGAATGATTTCCGTGCGAACAGTTGATCCGGGCGACATTCATCCCCCGTTCAGCCATCTTGACGATCATTTGTTCATTAGAACTGGCCGGGCCAATGGTACAGATAATTTTTGTGTAACGATTCGAAAGATGCATTGATTTATAATTACGATTTTTGATTATAACGCAAGTTTAATTCCCGAAAGACAGCCTTGGCAACCTTCTCCTTGGCCGATGTACTTAGTGAAGAAACATCTATCTTTGTCCCCTTGTTCTCTATTGTCGTAAAAAATATTCCGATTTCAGTCGTATCAATATTGCCGTCTACTCCCATAACGACAATGTAGCTCTTAATACGGTTTTTACTAAAGACCTGAAACGGCTTTTCTCCACTCATAGAGTCACCCATATCTTCATTCCTGGCCAGGCTAAGCACAGCATCAAAACATTCTTCAAAATTACAGTCGAAGGTCATGGTGAGGGCATCAATTCTGGCCTTCTCCAAATGTCGGGTGGATGTTCCAAGAACCGTTTTGAACGTTTCGCAGCCATACAGGCACACGCCCAGACCGATGACGATAACAAAATACAATTTAATTCTCATACACATGGATCTTTCTTTTAGAATGGGTTAACAACAGATCGACTAATGGAAACAAATATTCTTTTTCTACAGTTACTCTGGCCATTAAATCGTTACTTAGCTCAAAAAAAGTTTTTGCCGGAGTCTCAATAAATCCGAGTAACTTTATCTTAAGCACTTTTAAATCATATTCAAGATACTCCAATACCTTTACCTGCAATCTCTCCCGATTCAGATGATTAAAAAGCGATTTATAAATATCCGAAGTCTGTAAGGACATATGCGCAAGCATAATCTGCTCAAGAACTCTAAATTGTTCTGATGCAGCCGATGATTTCCTGTCTGTTTTACATTGATCAATCTGTTGCAGAATCAAGGAATGCCCGGATCGTAGAGATTCTTTTAATTTGGCCCAGTCCGGACCGGTTAAATTATCCATAGGAAAATGTTGCATTGAGAACATCCTCCCGTCCGAGGATGCCAACGACTTTACCATTAGAAATGACCGGAAACGTATGAATCTTCTGGATAACAACATATTCAATGATTTCACTCAATGTTGTTGTCGGTGAAACCGTTTTAACGTCCGTCGTCATAATTTTTGATACAGGCCACTGTTTCAACTGGATTATTTTCTGATGCAGTGCATTCGTATCATTATTTATATTTTCGTATTCCACACCATGAAGAAGATTGAATAAATCAGTGAACGTAACAATACCAATCAAACGGTCATTATCGACAACGGGAAACCCGTTAAACCCTTTTCGCAGCATGATGTGGGCCAGATCTCCAACAAGCATATCCGGCTTAATCGTTTCCACATCTTCCGTCATTATGTGTTCTGCGGTTATTTCCATCGGTCGTGTATAAATGTTTTGATTAACCATTGCATGTGGCCTCCATAAATATAATATCTGTGCTCAAACGTTTCCCCGGTCCATTTGACTCTTAAAATCTTTACAAATCCGTTCTAAGCCAAGCGCCTGGGCCCGGCTTTTTGAAAGCTCATAAACAAGTATTTTTTCCTTCTCCTGAAGGTAAACGTTATTTGCCTCAATCTTTTCATGCTTGGCCTTTAATTCCTGAAGCTCCTGGAGCAACCCCTGCTTTTCCCGTTCAATCTCTTCGCTCTTATTTTGTGATTCCGCGACGGCTTCGCTAACCGTGTTTTCTTGATTTAACAGAGAATTCCTCAAAGAATCCAGTTCATTGCTTAATTCACCCATTTTCTTTTCATAGTTTTCTTTGAGCGTCTGTGATTGTTCTTCCAAATCGGCAACTTTCTGTTGGGCCTCCGTGCATTGCATCTTCAGCCGTTCTACGATGGAATCCTGTTCGGCTTTTATCTCCAGTTTCTGTTTGGAAAGCTTTTCAAGATAAATGCTGTCCAAATCCTTTATTTTCGATTCTAAACCGCTGATACGATCTTTATATTGGTTTTCCGAGTCAATCAACAACTGTTTTTCATTTTTTAATTTATTAATCGTCGCCAGATCACCTTGACGTTCTTCAAACACTTGTTGTTTCTGGGACTCGAGTTCATGCTGCAAGGCCTCGAGCTTTATATTTTCCTGGGCTTCCAATTCCTCCGATTTGGCGCGGATTACGGCGGCTTCCGTATTTAATTCATTGATCCGGTCAATCTGCTGCTGAATCTGAGCGTTTAGATTTTGAGTTTCCTCTGTCAGTCGCGTAATAGTCCCTTGCGCCTCCGTCAACTTTTCTTGCGCTTCCTTCAGGAGCAGTGGATCAACTTTGACAATTTCTTCCTCCGCCTGATTCTGGGATGACTTCTGCTCTTCCTGAAGTTTAACAATTTGCTGGGCCTGGTCATGCAGTTGGTCATTCAGCCGCTGATTCTCCGCCATCAATCGTATGACAGAACCTTCCGCCTCCAGGAGCTTCTCTTCATTGATCTTTAGGGTTTGCGGATCAATCCGTCCCCCCTTGTCCTCGGATTGGAGGCTTTGGATTTCATTCTTTAGCAGATTAATCTCATCTGACTGGTCCTGGATTTGTTCGTTATAAGCCCGGTTTTCTTCCGTTAAACTTTTAATCAGAGTTTCCGTTTGAGCCAGTTTATTTTCCAAATCTTTCTTTGCGGCCGAATCATCTTCAACATTACCCGATTGTTCCTTACTGTCTAACTCCCTTCTCAAAGCGTCTTCAAGTTTTCGCTTGTCTTCGGTCAATTCAAATATTTTGACCTTCGAATTTTCTTCCTGTTCTTTTAAACGATATGTCAATTGATCAATTTTGTGCCTGAATTCAGATTCCTGTTCACGGGTTTCCTCTGCCGGCAGGACAGCTAAGGTCGGCCTCTCTTCATCTAAAGAAGGAATATTTTCTGTATGCACAACGGAATCAGGCGCATCAGCCTCAATACGGTCGGCCGGTTTTTCAACCGATAGATCTTCGGCTGAGACAAAAGTTTGCTTCAGATCATCAATTTCCTTTGGATCTGAAATTGGCACCACATCCGGATCCTGGTCCTGAATCATTAAACCCTCATCCTGCTGGTATCCCTTGAAAACCAGGAAAGTCCCCGCACAAAAAGAGCCAAGAGCAATAACAATAAGTGGAAGAATAATCATATTAAAACAATTTGTTTACCAATGTTTATTGACATTTAAGTATTGTACATAATCTTCAACCGCTTCTTCAAGGGTTGTCATATTTTTTTTATATCCGGCATTTCTCAACTTTCCGATATCCGCTTCTGTAAAATACTGATAACGTTCTTTCAGACCTTCAGGCATATCAATATAGGTTACGTCAGATTTTTTACCGACCGCTTTAAATAAGGCATGCGCCAGGTCATTCCATGTCCGTGATTTTCCAGTCCCGACATTAAACAACCCGTTTTTCTGCCGATTAAGAAAGAAATACATGACAATATCCACCGCATCTTTGACGTAAACAAAATCCCTTTTTTGTTCGCCATCGAGAAAGTCCTTCTTATAAGATTTGAATAGTTGCATCTTCCCTTTTTCAACCACGTGCTGATAGGATTTAGCCACGACGCTGCGCATATTCCCTTTGTGATATTCATTGGGCCCAAAGACATTAAAAAACTTTAATCCGACCATTTTGTCCAAGAAACCATTCTCAAGAGCCCACAGGTCAAAATCCTGTTTGGATTCCCCATACAGGTTTAACGGTTTACACCTGCGTATAGTCGCCTCATCATCTTTATACCCCGCGCTCCCGTCTCCGTAGGTTGCCGCTGAACTGGCGTAAATAAACCTAATCCCGTTATTGACAGCCCATACCGCCAGCGATTTGGTATATTCAAGATTGTTTTGCGTGAAATATTCCTGATCCTGAAGGGTGGTCGAACTGCATGCTCCCATATGGATAAGTGCGTTGACCTTTTCTTTCAAACTCGATTTGCGGACCAACTCTATAAATTCACTTTTATCATAATACTTGACGTACTTCTTTCCCTTCAAATTTCCCTGCTTGGAATCATCGGGCATATGATCGACCAAAATCAAGTCGTCATGGCCGTCTTCGTTTAATCGGGCCACAATGCAACTTCCGATAAAACCAGCTGCTCCTGTAATAATAATCATGAATAACCTTTATTGGGGATTTAAACTGATCCGGATAAAATCACCGATATTCTGTCCAATCCGGAATCCTAAATACACAAAATCTTCCTGAGGAGAATTTGAGGCCATGGTATCGCTGAAAATGGCTATCACTTCCCGGGAGTTGGCATCCATCAGTTTCCCTTCAACCCCAAGAACATACTTCTTTTTTCTAAAAAACCATTTCGCCAGAAAGTCCGAACTTTCTTTTTTTACCGTAAAATAACCGTCGATTAAAAAATCCGGTTGGGACTGGTCCAGGTTAATTAAAATCTCAAAATCAGGTTTGTTATCCTCGAGCGCAATGGATATGCCCTGCATCATTCTAAAAGCTATTTTATCAAGTTCCTTTGTTGCGACCACATTTCCACCTGCTCTAAAAGGAACCAACAGGAGCTTCCCGCCCTCCTGCAATTTTTGAGGGGATATCATCCTTCCCTCATCAATCGGGATAGCCGTCTTTGGAACGATGACCGCATCCTCTTTTTGAGAAATTTCCTGATTCTTCTGTTGAGTGAACGGTAACCAAGAGGGCGTCTTAATCCAACTGCAACCAGCCAAGTAGAAAACCAAAATACATAATACCCGTGTATTATTCGTCATAACGTGAAGATTTTATCATACAGCCATAACCGCGACAAGGCTATTCAAAAGTATATTTTTACAAAAATCATTATATTGAACGACTGGCTTCTGCGGTGTACCTGGCTAATCGTTGACTGACACAATCATTCAGTTGGGCCTGGTTCATTCGCCATGTCCAATTGCCGGCAACAGTTCCCGGAACATTCATCCTAGCCGATTGGCCTAGCCCAAGGATATCCTGCATTGGGAAGACGGCCATCCTGGCTTTGGAAAATAAAGCTAATTCAATCAAATTCCAATGGACAGAATGATCGGGATCAGCGGCGACGGTGAATTCTTTGTAATATTCAGCCAGATTTGTCTTTTCCTGTTCTGAGGCTTCATGTTCATACCAACCCACGGCTGTATTATTATCATGCGTTCCGGTGTAGACCGCACAGTTCGGGGTATAGTTATGCGGCAGATAAATGTGTGTTTTCATATCGCCGCCAAACGCAAACAATAATATTTTCATCCCCGGAAATCCTAAATCTTCAATCTTTTCCCTGGTTTCGTCATCAATCAGCCCCAAGTCCTCAGCTATAAACGGTAATTCTCCGAATTCATCCTTCAATACTCCAAAAAAATCCTGAGTTGGCGCATCAACCCAGTATCCATTTATGGCCGTTTCTTCCGTGGATGGGATTTCCCAATAATTAACGAAAGCACGAAAATGATCAATACGGATAAAATCAAACATGGTTAAATTCTGTCTGATTCTTCTGGTCCACCATTTATAACGAGAAGACTTCAAATTTTCCCAGTTGTAAACCGGATTTCCCCAGCGCTGACCGGTCTGGCTAAAATAATCCGGGGGAACCCCGGCCACAACATCCAGATTTCCCGAGGCATCCATCTTAAACCATTCCGGTTCCTTCCAGACATCGGCACTGTCATAACTGACATAAATCGGAAGATCCCCGACAACGTCAATATTCTTGGAATTGGCATATTGTTTTAATTTCTCCCATTGACGAAAAAAAACGAACTGAATAAACTTTATTCTTTGAAACTCATCTCGATTCTTTTTTATCAGTTTACTTATAGCGGTTTTGCTCTTACTTTTAAAATCTTCGGGCCATTCTGCCCAGCATTGCCCGCGAAAATGATTTTTTATCAAACAAAAAACAGAATAGTCTTCAAGCCAGTCCTTATGACGCCCTTCAAAATCCGAGAATTCAGCCTGGAGATCCATCCGCTTACAGAAATTCTGGTAGGCTTTACTCAGAAATTGATTCTTTATTTCAGCGGCCTGCTGATAATCAACGCATTCGCTTACTGTGGCCTGGTTACCGGTAATGTCCTCTTGGGCCAACAATCCTTCATTCCACAACAATTCTGGACTAATAAAAAGAAGATTACCGGCAAACGCGGAATGACTGCTGTACGGTGAACTCCCCCAAAATGGATTCGTCGGATTTAATGGCAGGATCTGCCATAAGGATTGTTTTGAACGGCTTAAAAAATCGACAAACTCATACGCCTTCGGACCAAAATCCCCAATTCCAAACGCCGCCGGCAGGGACGAAATATGCAAAAGAACTCCACTTTGTCGTCTATACATGATTGGTCCGTTTTTTGGCGCAGTTCAGATAAATATCTTTACCTGTTCCTTTACGCTTATAATTGCTGCGGGCCTTCGATAATATTTTCAAATATCCCGGTTCAAGATCGACCCCAAAATCGTCTCTGGCAATTTCCATCGCTCGCGCCGCATACTGCAAAATCTGGATTGTTTCAATTCCGGAGATATCATCAAAAAACCATCCGCATGACGTATACATCAGCATGGCCATATGCTGCATCTCCAGGGCCGGATGCCTCTTTCTCTTATGCAAAATATCATCAATAAATTGATCGCGCTTCAACCACGGATCACCAGCCCCCTTCATTTCTTGTTCATACACCGGGATCAATTGATCCCTTAACCAATCCATAGACTCCCGCAACGGAGCCCGCCATTTTTGAGTCCAGCTTTTTTTATAATGAATACAACCGCCTTCCGCTGACCGCCAACGTTCGACACCGACAGAACTACTCCAGGCTGTATTTTCGTTTATCTCGACTTCATACTCAATCTTATTCTCCTTTAAAAATAAGGCATAATTGGTAATTTGGGCCAATTCATTTTTTTGGACATGTTCGATCAGATACGATAAGGCCATATTTCCAAATTGGCGGTGATGCCCATAGGTTTCCCCATCCGTAGCAATATGGACCAATTGTGGACTAACTTTCGCCTCAAAATTCTTTAACATAAGGTTCGCGATTTCAACACCACTGTGAATAATTTTTCCAAAAGCGATCTCACTGGAAATAAATCCATCGTAAAAAAATAAATGAATTGATTTTCCTGACGGCAAACGGCAAAGATACGGAACCTTGGTATCAAGGGTCGTTTCGTTGACAGAAATCCAATTTTTGTCGTTGATCTTCCTGACTTTCTTCGCCTGTTTTGGCGCAAGGATGGTATATAGAATATTATTCTTGGCTAATACTTCTAAGGTATTTAAATCAACCGCCGTCTCCGGCAGCCACATCCCTGCCGGCTTTCGCCGGAACCGGAATTCAAAGTCTTTAATCCCCCAAAGCACCTGCGTCTGTTTGTCCCGCTCATTGGCCAGCGGCATGATGATGTGATTATAAGCCTGGGCGATTGCACTTCCACAACCTTTAAAATGCCTCATGCTATTGTGATCAGCGAGAAGTATTCTTTGGTAAGTTTCAGGAGCGTTTTGTTCCAACCAGCTTAAAAGAGTCGGACCGATATTAAAACTGATCCATTCATAATTGTTGATCGTTTTGATCGGTTTGTCATTTGCGCCATGAATAGGGGACTCGGTGTTCGGGCGATAACATTCGGCGGTGATCCGCTGGTTCCAGTCATGAAACGGAGCGGCGCTTTTCTGTTCTTCAATAACCCCGGTCCAGGCATCTTCACGCGGAGGCTGATAAAAATGCCCATGAATGCATATATATTTATTCATTTATTTTCTAATGATATTATCTTGTTAATGGAGGTCGTCTATCAATTTCAACATTCTAACAAATTACTTAAAAAATTACCATCAGGAATCCATCGAATCACGATAACAGATTCCCGCCTAAAAAAAGCATTTTTGTTTAAAATTAACGACTCGCGTGTTAAGCCAGCATATGGACGGTATTATTTAATTCTTTGATGTCGATCACTGGTTTTGGCTTGGAAAGGTAATATCCCTGGGCGGCATCAACTCCCAGTTCCATTATTTTCTGCAGATTTTCCTTTGTTTCTATTCCTTCAGCAATAGAGAAGATGTTATTCTCTTTGCAAAAGGCAACAACAAATTTAACTATGCTTCGTTTATACGGATCGTTTTCCAGATTATTAATAATGTGCCGGTCAATCTTAACCACCTCGGGCTTGGTCTCTACGATTGATTCTAGACTCGCATATCCGCCACCGACATCATCGACCGCAAATTTGAAACCATGCTCACGGAACCTTCCGAGCTGGGTATAAAACTCTTTAAAATTGGCGACTTCAGACCGTTCTGTAATCTCCAGTATGACGTTCCCGACGTTTAAGCCGCTGTTGTCAAATAGGGACTTGATGGTCAGAAACTTTGGTCCTTCAACCAAATAAGGATTGCAATTCAGGAACAAAAATTCAGTGGTGATATAATCGGCAGCATACTCAATCGCTTTTTTCCAGGATAACATCTCTAAATCCTGATAACATCCGTATTGAACTGCCGCCTTAAACAGCAGTTCCGGGTTGGCTAATAGACTGTCCGTTTTAGGTCGGCATAACGCTTCAAGTCCAAAAAGTTTAAACGGCTTTAATAGATAAATCGGCTGGTAAAAAGGAATAATCCGCTCTTCATCAATGATCCGGCGTAATTCGCGAACTACGTCATCGTCTTTATTACTTTTGGTAGGGCCGCCCTGAAAAATGGACCCCCGGCGCATGACCGCTTCCATACGGGCGACTAATTCTTCATATTCGAAGGGTTTTGTCAGATAGTCATCGGCTCCCAAATACAAGCCTTCGACTATATCTCCAGAAAGAACACGTGCACTGAGAATAATAATCGGGACATTCGAGGTGTTTTCTTTTTCTTTTAGCTTACGGCAAATGTCAAATCCCTCTTCATCGGGCAAAATTAAATCTAGCAGGATCAAATCGGTTGTTTCGCTGGCTTTTTGTAAGGCCTCCATACCGCTAAAAGCGGTCTGGACATCGTAACCACGGGTTTCTAGAAGCATGGTCAGCATTTGACTGACAGAACGGTCATCATCAACGAGTAAAATCCGCTTCTTTTTACCATTTCCCTTAAACATAACAACCTGCCCTTTTTGAGTTCTTAACATTTTTCAAAGAGCTGACCGTGTCGCCTTTGGATGAACTCACGATTTCCCTATATTGGTCTCTTAGTTCAAGTATATTCTAGGATCTGATAAAAGCACAAAATTATTTATAAACTGATGTCTTTTCTAAGATTCGTCAAATCTATCACAAATATATTATTTACATATAGTTACATAATATCGGATACGGGAAATGAAACCGTTTTCTTTTTTACGGATTAAAAAAAAGTATTGATTTCGCAGAATGCCTATTTTGTAGGCAAGTTATCTAAACTTTTGGCAGGTACTCGGCAAAGGAGTATTGGATACCATTAACTGTTTTGAAGGGCTCTGAGGAGGATTTATAAAATCGATCGTCAAAAGGAGGAAAAAACGTATCACATTGATAATCCCCAACCACATGAGTTACATATAACTTATTGCAATTTAATGACTTAATAGATTCCTGGTATATTTGTTGTCCTCCGATAACGAAAACAGATTCAAAATCAATGGAACACCTTTCCAATAAAAACTGAATGTTACTAAACTGATCCGCCCTTAAAACCCCGCCCGGCAGAGTTAATGTGGAATTTCTGGATAACACAACGTTAATCCTGTTAGGCAGCGGCTTAAACTGATCAGGAAGCGAATCCCAAGTCACCCGGCCCATGATCACAACATTTTTTTTTGTGGGAGATTTCGTCTGCGAGGTGATCTCTTTAAAATGTTTCAAATCGGCTGGAAGTTTCCAAGGGAGCTGCCCATTCTTGCCAATGCCGTTCTTTGAATCAATAGCAACGACTATATTAAATTTAAACATTCTAACCCCTGATTCGAGATTGAAACCCGCCGTTCGGATGAAATCCCTCCTAAACAGCGATCGGAAACTTTATAAATGAATCGTGCTGATAATTAATAATCTCAATATCATCAAATGTCACATCGAATACAGGTTTGTCAGCTAATTTCAGTTGGGGAAGCGCTTTAGGAATTCGTTTTAACTGCTCCTTTATACCTTCCACATGGTTTTGGTAGATATGGGCATCTCCTAAGGTGTGGACAAAGATTCCCGGGATAAGCCGGCATTCCTTAGCGATCAACGATAACAATAACGCATAACTGGCTATATTAAACGGGACTCCCAAGGCGACATCGGCAGACCGTTGATACAACTGGCAATCTAACCGGCCATTCACGACATAAAATTGAAAAAAAGCATGACATGGAGGTAGCGCCATCCGTTCTATGTCCGCCACATTCCAGGCACTGACAATGATACGCCTAGAATCGGGATTATTCTTGATTAAATCGATGGCCTGAGAAATTTGATCCACATGATATCTTTCATACTGATGGGTATTTTGGTTATAAACGTACTTTTCCCAGTTTCTCCATTGATATCCATATACCGGCCCCAATTCCCCTGATGGATCGGCCCATGCATTCCAAATGGGAGTATGTTGTTTGAGATTATCATTAATATTGGTGGAACCTTTAAGAAACCACAATAATTCATGAACGACCGCCGAAAACAACACCTTCTTTGTCGTTAATAAAGGAAACCCCTCCCGCAAATCATACTTGGTTTGATAACCAAAAAGAGAAATTGTTCCAGTTCCCGTGCGGTCATTTTTAACTTCTCCGGTTTCAAGGATTGCTCGGACAAGCTCAAGATATTGTTTCACATCGTCTCCTTATAAATTCTGCCCTAAATAAAAAGGACCTGTGTTAAATTCTCTACCGCGTATTATAAACTTTTAAACGTTTTTTAAAACATTTTTTTTATCTACTGAGAACTTAATACGGCTTGTACGTCTTTTAAATGATTAAGTTCAACACCTTTTTTTATATACGCGATACATAATCGTATATCGTATACATTTAACTTCTGAAAATTCTCTTCCCTGCTCTGTTTTAAAAAGGCCAGCGATTGTTTTAGATTTTCATTATGCTCCAGGACAAACCGGGCCAGCAGCCGTTCATTAAAATGATTATAAGTTTTCACAGGGGGAACATTATTTCTGAAAAATTGCATGTATCCTTTTAATGGCGGGGAAAACCTTTTATGGTCCTCCGTGAATGATATGTATGCTTGCGGACCAACAATCAAATATCTGTAGCCTTGTGAATAAAGCGATAATAAATACGGCAATCCATATTTAAACTCAACGACATCCTCATAATCCCCCGCAAACATTTTCTGAACCAGGCTTTGAGTTGATACAAACTTGGCCTGCGGGTTCATTTGTTTTATTTCTACCACCGATGTCTGATAGTCATTCCTAAACCTTGAAATATGAAAAGATTCCAGAATTTGCCCCGCAATCAACAAAAAACAAATAAACCCTAAAGCCACTCTCCCGCATCGATGGGACATATTAACAGCAATGTCGTTAATCAAATGTGCCACCGCCATAACCATAAACGGCATGGCACACGTCAAATACCTGACTCCTTTTTCTTGCGGCAACGAAAAAATAATCATAAAAAGCAGTACAAAGAGAAACGGAAACACCTCTTTCCTTTTTTTTCTAATGATTAAATATACATTTCCGAAAAACAATAATCCGAAAAAGATGCCTTCCAGCTTAAAAACATAATACGGGTATGAAAACAAATTTACCGGATCAAAAGTCCCCCTGGCCAGATGTGACTGATGAAACATCCATCCAAACGTGACATATGTGTTGGCGCCATGGTCCAGGGCGCCGACGCCAAAGACAATCATAAAAAACAATAAGCTGTGATAAATCCATTTTCTCAAATCAGGTTTTCTATTCTCGGAAAAGCTCATATAAAATTCACAAAACATCAGGAAAAACGGAACTAGGATCATCCGATAATTTACAAAATAAACAATGGAAAAACAAATGCTGGACATAAACGTCCGGAATGAAATCTTCACAGGAAACAAATAAAGGTAAACACCAGCGAGGAAAAAAAAGCACGAAAAGGATTCCTGCAGGGCCAAACGGGAATAATAAACATGGCTCGGAAGTATTGACAACAATATCATGGCCAAGATTCCTGTTGCCGTTGATTTATAAAACCGTTTCGAAAAGAAGCTGCAGAGGACTATGGTAAAGATTCCGAATACGGCCGACAGGATACGCGTAAAATAATACCCTTCCGCCCCGACAAAGAACCCCCGTAAATAACTAATCAACGACCACAACGCTTTCCCTGTTCTCAAGGACAAATGAAAAGCGATATTCAACAACTTCCCTTGAATATCCAATCCTTGATGTCGGGAATGCTCCATCAATCGGACAAGCTCATGATTCTGAACTAACCACATGCCTTCGTCGTAATAAATAAATTGATTTTCTGTAATATGATAAAACCGAAGATAACTGCCTAAAAGAAAAATCGCTGCAGCCAAAATAAAGAAGGATTTTTTATAAGAAATGGTTTGTGTATTCAATCGTTTGTCCCGTTTGGTTGCAGAACAGTTACCGGGTATAAACGCCACTTCGCCCACCGCTTTTGTGCAACAAGCGGGTATCTGTAATTACCATCCCCTTGTCAGCCCATTTCATCATATCGTAAATCGTCAACGCAGCGATACTGACCGCGGCCAGCGCTTCCATCTCAACTCCTGTTTTACCTTCGTAAGAAACTTCGGCTGTGATGTCGACTGATTTCCTCTTCTTGTCAATCTGATGACTGATTGAAATCTGGTTTAGTTCAAGGGGATGACATAAAGGAATCATGGCCGGCGTGGCTTTAGCAGCCATAATTCCCGCTATTTTTGAAGTCTCCAGCACATCGCCTTTCGGACAATCGCCGTTGATTAACGCCTTAAACGCCTTTTCACCCAGTTTAATCGTTGCCTGGGCCACAGCAATCCTTTTGGTAATAGTTTTTTCAGAAATGTCGACCATCCCCTTATTCTTAGCCTTTGTTTTTCCTGATCTTAACATAATTCGTTCTCCCTTTAACCGACTCGATATAACCAATCCTAGATGTCGTGAAATTTATTTGAAAGCAATTTTCGGCGGCCTGATTTCTTCTCTGAAAGTTTGCGTTTGTATTCCAGAATTTCTTCTTTAACTTTTTTGGGGCGCTTGCGTGTTTGTCTTTTTAGTTTTTCTTTAGCCTGCCGTTCTTTTAGTCTTTGCTGTTTTATGGCATGTTCAATCTTCTTCAGCAACAAAACCCTGGCCATAAAACGATTTTGTTTCTGCGTGCGCGCTTCCTGGCATTTGACCTGAATTCCGGTCGGCAGATGTTTTAAGACGACACATGTGGCTACTTTATTGACGTTCTGCCCGCCCGGCCCGGAAGAAAGCACAAATTTTTCTGTAATGTCCTTCTCGAATATTTGAAGCTGGTGCATCCTAACGAGCAACTCTTTTCCATCGACCATTCTTCTGGGCATATGCTTCATTCTCAGGCTAACACCTTTTATATAAAAGCGCGTACCAGCCTTCCGCTTTTTCTATCTTTAGACACTTTAATGGAAGCTGGTCAAATTTCCTGCGAAACAGGGCATAATTCATTAACGAAATCCCGGAAACCGCCAGATATTTTTCTTTCTTTACCAGACTAACAAGTTTCTTCCTAAAACGTATTAGATCGAACGTAATTAAATTTGCAGCGACATAGTCGAATTTTTTCTTTGTATCCAATTTCTCAAAGTTAATCGCCTGCGCGCGTTGATCAATATAACCGTTTTCTTTGAAATTCATATTTGCTATTTCAATAATATCCTTTTTAAGGTCAATCGCTGTCACCGCGCTGGCCCCGCATTTTAATGCGACTAACGATAAAATACCCGTTCCTGTTCCGATATCGATAAAACTGGAATAGCGCCCTTCGCACCGCTCAATAAACTGGGCCATGAACCGGGTCGTGGCATGTAACCCGGTACCGAAAGCATAACTGGTATCAATATAAATTAACTTCCTGTTTTTTGATTTATATTTACTGCGATAACTGTACGGAACGATGTCAAACTTCTTGGTCAATGCGAACGGCTTATAATCTTTTTTCCAGATATTCTGCCAGTCTTTGGACTTAAGGGGTTTATACAAAACCTTAACATCCTTCAGAGCCATTTTCTTTAATTTGCTTTTCAGGATCAGGGCCTTAACAAATGTTTCCATATATATGGTCAAGTTGGAAACCCCGCCCTGCTCAATTTCGATAATTTGGTTTTCTTTGACTCCAAGTCCGATGACCAACTGCTTGAGAATTTCTAACTGACCCGGTCTGTTGTTCACAGGGATTAAAGAAAGTTCAAAAGTTTCAACACGTTTTTTCATAGTTATAACATAAAGACCGTTGGGCTTAACCCCAACGGTCTTTACCTTTTGGATTTAAGATTACTGAAGACTTAATCTTTAGGAATATCCCATTTACCGTTGAGTTGTTCAAAGAAGTCATTTTCTGTCGATAATATTAAAGTCGTACCCTCATTCATTGTCTTTTTGTAAGTTTCCAAAGTTTTAACAAACGAATAAAATTCGGGATCTTTATTAAAAGCATCGGCATATATTTTTATCGCTTCTGCGTCGGCCTTCCCTTTTATGACTAAAGCTTTCTTATAGGCCTCGGAAGTGATTTCCTGCAGTTCTTTTATAATCTGGCCTTCGATTTCTGCTTTCTTCCCCTGACCTTCAGAGCGGAACTGTTCAGCCGCCCGTTTGCGTTCGGATATCATCCGGTCATAAACCTTATCCCGAACTTCAGCGACATAGTTGATCCTTTTAATCCGGACATCAATTAACTCAATTCCATATTGAGGAGTCGTTTCAGCCGCTCTTGTCAAAATTTGCCGGGCCAGTTCTTCCCGGCCGATTTCTATTGTTTCCAATTCCGTATAAGATAAAACTCCGCTTGAGGTCTCTAAATCTTCTGCCGCATTTCGTTCTTCGATAATCCGGTTCGTGCTGCGGATGGCTTCAATCAGCTTATGACGGGATACGACATCTCTTGTCGATGCATCAATGATGTCGTCAAGCCGAGTTTGCGCGCTTTCCTCCGTGCGAACCGATTGCATGAATTTTAGAGGATCAGCGATTCGCCATCGGGCGAATGTGTTTACCCAAATAAAACGTTTGTCTCTGGTCGGAATTTGATTAGCATCACCATCCCACTGCAGGATCCTTTTTTCGAAATAATTTACTTGCTGCCAGGGCAATTTAAAATATAAACCGGCTCTGGTCTTCGGCTGACCAACCAATTCTCCAAATTGCGTGATAACAACCTGTTGAGTCTCATCAACCGTGTATAATAAGCCTGTTCCCAAGAACAGGGCTGCGGCCAAAAATAACCCAAGATAAATACTCAATGAATTTCTCATTTTACAGTCCCTCCTTCATTCAAATTCAGTAATGGAAAGACATTGTTGGCCTTTGGTTCAAAAACAAAAACCTTTCCGACTTTGGGAATAATGTCTTCGAGGGTTTCCAGATACATCCGCCTTCGGGTGACGTCCTTCGCGTTTTTATACGCATTCCAGGTTTCAAGGAACTTTTCAGCATCCCCCTTTGCCACGTTAATTCTCGATAATGAATACCCTTCTGCTTCCCGAAGCGTCTTTTCGGCCTGGCCCCGGGCTTGAGGAATTGCTTTGTTGTAAGCTTCCCAGGACTGGTTAATTACTTTTTCACGTTCCTGTTCCGCCTGATTGACTTCATTGAATGATTTATTGACTGGGGCGGGCGGCAACACCTCCTGCAACTCTAATTTAGTGATCTGGATGCCGCTTTTGTAACTGTCCAGAGCTTCTTGGAGTTTCGTCCTTACCTGATGGATAATCTCATTCTTTTTGGTCGAGAGTGTTTCGGATACTGAATGATCGCCGATGACCTGCCGCATAACCGCTTCTGACAAATCCCTGACTGTGACAACCGGATTTTTCACATTAAATAACAGATGTACCGGGTCCTGGACTTTAAACTGAACAATCCATGACACATCAAGCACATTTAGATCCCCGGTCAGCATCAAAGCCTCATCGTCATAAGAATTTGCCGAGTATTCGGTCTTTACATCGGCCCTTGCGGTCCGAAAGCCAAACTCTTCCTTAAAAATACGTTTGGCCTTAACCTTATCCAGCTGTTCAATGTTAAACGGTAATTTCCAATGGAGCCCCGGATCCGTGGTCCGTGCATATTTTCCAAACCGGCGAATCACACCAACTTCATCCTGTTCAACAGAATAAAAACTGGTTATCCCGAAAAACAACAAAATAAACGTCATGAATATTAAGGGCATCCATTTGTTCATCCGCGACAAGTTTCTAGACCCTTGACGGAAAAGTTCTTCAGGCGTATCTGGTATTTTAAAATCCATTGCAGCCTCCCAATTATAATTGTACGACAGCCGAAGTATTCCGGCCTATTTTTTTTGCCTTATACATAGCTTTATCGACTTCAGACACCAGTTTTTTGGGTGAATCGATCCCTTCATTCGGAACCCCTCCGATTCCAATACTCACAGAACTGAAAACTTCATTTTTATTTTCACTCTTGGACAACTCATCAAACAGTTTGATAAGACGGTCTGCAACTATCCCGGCTTTATTCATCGGGGTTTCTGGCAAAATCACCAGGAATTCATCCCCTCCATATCTTCCGACGATATCCACCTCTCTCACACAATTTTTAATTTTTTGAGCGGATAGTTTGAGTACTTTGTCGCCTTTTTGATGCCCGCATAAATCGTTAATCCCTTTGAAATGATCCAGGTCAATCATAAGACATGATAAATGTTTATCATACCGGATAGCCCGTTTAAATTCTTCCTCCAACCTTTTCAAGATTGCACTGTGATTAAATACTTCGGTCAAACCATCGGTCTGGCAGATCTGTCTTAAATTCCTCTCTATCTTTTTCTGAAGAGTAATATCTTCAATTGCAATAATGACCCGTTCATAAGAACCTTTGTCATGGTCCGACACACTCATCCTCAAAATGATGTCATGGATCTTACCGTGAACGTTTTTGGTTTTCAGTTCCGCTTCAAATTGATTATGCCCTGATAAAAGAGATGTTAATCCATCGGTTAGAACTTTTAGTGATTCCCGATGGATTGTTTTTTGAAAATTATCACTCAGCTCTTTTTTATTGGAAACGCCATAAAACCGCAAGGCGGCATCATTGGCGTGATTGATCTTAATTTGACGAAGTATATCATTTAAAAAACTCCGGTTCTTTAATAAGTACGCCCGGACATTCTTAATTTTGTTTTTCTCAACAACCGCTCTTAATTTTCTCAAAATCGAAAAATCTTTCTCCATAATCACCACGGGCGTCCGTTGAAAAATGGTTTTGAAATAACCATTGGTGTCTTCAACGATCTTGGAAGAATTAATTTTCAATTTTCGGTTTGGCATGTTTATCTGAATTTTCTGAATACTTTGAAGTCACTTAACAACGTGTCAAATTTTGAAGGGTTATACGTTGCCACCGCCGGATGAAATAACGGAACCAGTTTCTTGGGGCCAGAATCCGTTTGCACCTCAAAGACTTGCCCGGCAACCTCACTGATTTTTTTTAACGGCAAGGAGAACTTCTCCAGAACGTATGCCGTTGCAAAATTACCGAGCGTTCCGATGATCTGTGGATTAACCACATGAATCTGGATATCCAGATTATCTTTACAGGACTCTATCTCGTCACTTAAAGGATTTCTGTTTTTAGGCGGCCGGCATTTGAGTATATTGCACAAGTAGATCTGTTCTCGGTTTAAATCTACAGAACCCAGCAGTCGGTCGAATATATCTCCCGCCCTGCCGACAAACGGTCTGCCCTTTAGATCTTCGTTGCGTCCCGGCGCCTCTCCAATGAACATAATAGACGCGTCAACATCTCCTTCTCCGGGAACTGTATTCGTTCTGGTCTTATGCAGGGAACAACGCTGGCATCCTGCTATTTTATTTTTCAATTCCAGTATACGCTTTTGTTTTTCTTTCAAATTCATATTAGGAAGTGGCTTTAACCATTATCCTTTTCCTTGATTGGCAACAGCCTTCTCAGCCAGGGCGATCGCTTCCTGATCACCAAGATAATAATGCTTGATTGGCTTCAAATTCTTGTCCAATTCGTATACCAGCGGCGTCCCCGTGGGAATATTCAGGTTTAGAATTTCCTCTTCAGTCATGTTGTCCAGATGTTTAACCAAAGCCCGCAGACTGTTGCCGTGAGCTGTAATAAGCACTTTTTTTCCCTTTTTAACTTCCGGGGCAATAACATTTTGCCAATAGGGGATAACCCGGGCTACGGTTGTCTTGAGACTTTCTGTCACCGGGATTTCATCTTCTGACAAATCTTTATAACGCGGGTCTTTCCCGGGATACCGCTCATCGTCTTTAGATAATTCCGGCGGAGGGATATCATAACTTCTTCTCCATATTAAAACCTGTTCTTCGCCAAATTTCTTAGCGGTCTCCGCCTTATTTAATCCCTGGAGATCGCCGTAATGCCTTTCATTCAATTTCCAGTTCCGAATAACCGGGATCCACATCAGGTCCATTTCATCTAAGGTCAACCACAAAGTCCGGATGGCTCTTTTTAAAACCGATGTATAAGCAACATCAAAGACATACCCTTCAGCTTTAAGCAACCGCCCCGCTTGTGCTGCTTCTTTAACACCTTTCTCAGATAAATCCACATCTTTCCATCCGGTGAACTTATTTTCTTTGTTCCAGATACTTTCTCCATGTCGCAACAGGACTACTTTATACTCTGACATCAATCAAATCCTCCCCCAATTAATAAATAACTAAACCCGTTTGATATTCATTCTACATAAATTAATTATTTTGTTAAGTGTTTTCTTATCAGGAAATATACAAGACGGCCAAAATTCCCGATCCTCTAGATTCTTGAATAAGAATCTGCGACATCAGTAGATTTATGGATTCTTCGACTTGGTGGGTTTCTTTTTGGGCATATGATAATTAATCCAGGCCTTTGAAAACCGCTCAAGCCAATCTTCCGCGGCCTTTTCAAAACCGATATCATACCCTGCTTTTTCGCTCTCGATCCACAAATGACGGTTAATCTCTTCGATGACTTGTTTATTTTTTAACAATTTACTGTATAACTCATTTTTGTTCATTTTGCTTGCTCCTTACTTTTCTAATTTAAAGTAAGCTGTACAAGAATTCTGTCATATCTACCCATCATTTGTTTCATAATTATAGTTCTCAAGAACTTCCCGAATAGCGACAACGCTGCCTTCAACGAACGAAAGACCGATCCGCAAATCACCTTTATAACTTTCCTGGTTAAATCGTTTAAGTTTATTTAACAATTTATATCTTTGCTCCTGGGTAATCCCCAGCCGGTCAAATTCACCATAATAGTTTTCCTGATTGCTTACCAATACTTTGCCGACCAGGAGTGATGCTGTCAAAAGTTCCCGTAGCGATTCTTTTCTGGACTCATAGATTTTTCTTTGATTAGATTCAAATAAGTCCAGATTAAATTGTTCCAGCGAGCCTTTCACTTGAAATGAATGCATTTCCTCGAGTAATGCCCGCTCCTGGTTGTTTAACTCAATCATCGTGTCACAAACCTTCATAAAAATGTCGGACACTTTCAACATTAAACCGTTATTCGTCTGGTTATGATACTTTTTTAAATAGTTTCGAGCTACTCTCAGATTCACGTTACTCTGAATCAATTCATCCCGTAAAACCGTTATCCGTTGTTCGTCCTTATGTTCAGAGGATGATGTCCGTATTTTTTCATACCGTTCCGCGTTCTTCTTTAAATATTCAAGACTGGTAAGATAATCACGGGTAAACTCGTATTTTTTCCAATCCGGATTCTGTTCTTTGAATTTACGTTTGTTGCCCAGCATCTGCTCGGCATTAACTGAAGGTGTTTGCAAACAAACCGGGAATAACACCATAAGAACGACAACAACCATTTTGAAACAATCAAACTTCATTTCCATTTTTCCTTCAATTGGCTTTCATTAAAACCAACCGTAGTCTTTGAGCCATCCGTAATAATCGGCCTCTTTATTAATCTTCCGTTCTGACTCAACAACTCAAGTAATTCTGTTTGAGATAATTCAGAAATTTTCTCTTTTATATTCATTTCCCGATACAATTGCCCAGAGGTGTTAAATAATTGTCGAATGGAATATTCACCCGTGGCAAGAATTTGATTTAATAGCTTCTTTGACGGGGGGTTCTTCGTAATATCAAAGTCATCATACAAAATCTTGCGGTCTTCAAGGAATTTCTTGGCCTTTTTGCATGTCGTACATTGATTATAACCGTAAAATTTCATCATTTTTTTTATTCTAACACGATAAACTATTTTTGATATAAATCCAGTCGACCTAAAAGTTTTTGTTTAGCGCGATTATCGGCCGGTTTTGCTCCAATATAGATCGAAAAAAGCCCAAAAGCAAAATCTTCACCAGAAACGACACCCTGTTTAACTCCGTTGAACTCCACCTGGGTGCCAACACCTGGTTTATACGTAAAAGTATACCTGTCTCCCGGCTCCAAATCCTTGTACCAGCCCGTCAATTGTTGAATTTTGTCTTCTAAAGATTTGTATATTCCCGCTTCAAGATTATCTTGCATCCCGCTCAGTGTTTCTTTTATAAACTCTTCTTTTGATATTTTTTGCAGACTGGCGACTTCGATTCTTTTAGGAATATCCTTTAGAATATCGTCTTCTTTAATGCCCTTCTCTAAGTAGAAGGCAACCGCTACGGCTTTAAAAACAGAAAAACGTTTCAACGCGGCCCCCATGATGACCATTTCAATTTTATCTTCTTTATATTCATCCTTAAATTTTTCCTGACTGATTTGGAGTGCGTGACAAACATCAGGAACAGTAGAAACAAAAAGGAATGAAGAAATTAATATGGTCCATCCCATGTTCTTAAAACCGGTCATAAATCAATACCTCCTTTAAAGGCAACTGTCCTCCCCGGGCCCTAGCGGGCTTTATTCCTTTGCCAACAACAACAAACATGGAAATAACATGATCGTCGGGCAGGTTGATCAGTTTAGCCACCTCGCTAAAATCGAATCCGACCATCGGACAGGAATCATACCCCATTGATTTGGCCGCAAGCATTAACGTCTGCGCGGCAATGCCGCAAGACCGCATGGTTTCATCATGCTGCATCTGTTCATGCTTTTGATAAAACCCTTCAATGGCCGATACCAGAAAATTCCTCACATCCTCCGGTGCTGTGACCCAATATCGTTCGGAATCTTTCCAGGCGTTTTTATCTGCGCATAGGATCACCAGCAAGGAAGCGTCTGTCACCTGCGCCTGATCCCAGGCCGCTTTTCTAATCTTTTCTCTTAATTGTTTGTCTTGAACAACGACAAAACGCCAATTTTGGATATTAAACGAAGTCGGAGACAAAATGACACTCGACATCAGAGTTTCCACTTCTTCAGCGGTCATTCGATGTTCCGGGTCGTAATGTTTAACAGCCCGTCTTTGTTTTATGGCTTCAAAAGTATCCACTTGATTTCCTATGCTAAAGGGAATGAAGAATTCTGTAATCAGGAAGAATTATATCATAGAAATAAAAAAGGAGTTATGATCATTTTATAAAATGACAATAACTCCTTTTTAGAAAACCATGAACGCTTTAGGCAATTGTAATTTCGTTGGATAAATAGACATCCTGTATGGCATTCAGAAGCTTAACTCCGTCAGCCATTGGTTTTTGAAATGCCTTTCGGCCGGAAATTAACCCCATTCCTCCGGCTCTCTTGTTTATGACGGCTGTAACAACGGCTTCCTGAAAATCATTACTCCCAGAAGCTCCGCCCGAGTTAATCAGACCAATCTTTCCCATATAACAATTTGCCACCTGGTAACGGCACAGGTCAATCGGGTGATCACTGCTCAGTTGACTGTAAACTAATTTATGAGTTTTAGCGAATTTTACCGCGTTAAAACCACCGTTATTCTCAGGTAACTTTTGTTTGATAATATCGGCTTGAATCGTTACACCCAAATGATTCGCTTGGCCTGTAATATCGGCAGAAACATGATAATCTTTGTCTGCATTAAAGGCATTATTGCGGGCATAACACCACAATATCGTAAACAAACCTAACTCATGGGCTCTTTGGAACTGCTCAGAGATTTCTTCAATCTGTCTTGATGATTCTTCTGAACCGAAATAAATTGTGGCCCCAATACCGGCCGCGCCCATGTCTGAAGCCTGCTCAACATCGGCAAATAACCGTTGATCGTATTTATTCGGGTAAGTTAATAATTCATTATGATTAACTTTTACAACAAAAGGAATTTTATGGGCATACTTGCGGGAGCACAAGCCCAAAACTCCCAGCGTTGAAGCCACCGCGTTACAACCGCCTTCAATGGCCAGTTTAACAATATTTTCCGGATCAAAATACATTGGATTGGGCGCAAAAGAAGCCCCGGCTGTATGTTCAATACCCTGGTCAACAGGCAGTATGGATAAATAACCGGTGCCCCCCAGACGTCCGTGATCATACATCGCTTGCAGATTTCTCAAAACTAAATTCGATCGGTCCGAATTGATAAATATATTATCCACAAAGTTCGGTCCGGGAATCGTCAGAGACTCTTTGGGGATTGTATTACATTTATGTTCCAATAAATTCTTGGCCTGATCGCCTAATAAATCGATAACTTTACTCATTTTAAAAAAACTCCTTTTTGCCGATTAACATTATTTCAACTTTACTTAAATCAAAATCCGTAAATTTAAAGGTAATCTGTAGAAAAAGCAGGTTTTACTTTTCCTTCCTGCGAGGAAAATCATTATAGTGTTTTAGAAAATAAAGTCCAGTATAAATTTTTGGCTCAATCAAACAACCCCTTTTCGCCTGCCGTTTCAACCACTGATCAATAGTCTTAATCGGAACTTCATGTATTTTGATCATTTCGGTTTCATCACCACCGCCACGGCCTTCCTTTGTTAATCCATAAGCCCTAAAAATGGTCACAATATCCGCATTTGATCCGGCTGAAATCGGCCCATGGGTTATTTTAACCATCTTTCGGGCGCGGTAGCCTGTTTCTTCCCATAACTCACGTTTGGCCCCGGCAATGATTGATTCATTCTTGGTCAGTGGGTGGTCATTGATTAAACCCGCGGGGAATTCAATGACATTTTTTCCAACGGGAGGACGAAATTGCTCAACCAAAATGACTTTTTCATCCTGAGTCATGGCCACAATGATGACAATTCCACTACAGTTGATGCGCTCGATAAATTCCCAATCGGATTTCTTAACAAAACGCAAAAAATTACCCGAAACAAGAATTTTCTTCCGCGCTTTAGTGAATTTCTTTACATTCATGGAGAAATTATTGATATTGCTTCAACTGGATTGAGTCGGTTGTACGGACGCTAAAATTACGTTCAGGCAGGATAGCGATGATGGAATCAAATAGAATATACCCTGATTCATCAGACAATTTGAGCCCTCTGGACTTGATGACTAGAAATTCTTTGCCCCCTATTTGCTGAAACCCACGAATATTAACACTTTGCAACACAGATGTGTTGTTCTGGCCACTCTGAAAATAAATGTCATATTGCAACCTCTCATCAAACCCGTAATAACTCTTTTCAGCAAATCCCGGCAGGGCTACACTAAAAAATCCGACGAATAAAAGTATAAACCGTACTCTTTTAGATACCATAAGCGTTTAGTTTTATTGGCTGGATTGAAGCTCCACAGCCAAAACGGTCATTTCAAATTCGATATACGCCAATTCACCGGAATCTTTTGCTTCAATATCGACTTCTACCTGGTTCCACGCACCCCGCGTAAGTGTACCCTCAAAGGTATATTCTGTTCCACGCAACGTATCGTGCCAATCTTCAATTTTTTGGGCAAACCCCGGATAAAACTTCATACCCCAGATGAGTTTAATCTTAAATCCATTATAGTCGGCAAAATTTAGATTTCCGATATTTAAATAGAGCCTAAACGCACCTGAAGGCATTTTCTCAACACGATCCACTGACACCAAAAATTGCCCCCCATTTGTTTCAACACTTTGGAAAGAAGGAGTGCTGGGATCCAATATAACCGTATTTCTTTTCATTTCCTTTAAATGCGTGTTGACCTGCTTTTGAAGGCTGCTTGAATAACTCTCCAAACTTTGCTCTAAACCTTTGGTATATTTCTGGATATTATTCTGGAGTTCTTCCGAAAACTCAATTAGTGTCGGTTGAAAGGTCTCAACATATTCCTCTAAGGCATGTACCCGTTTTTCAATATTTTGGGCATATACAAATGTGCAGGTAAGAAAAAGATAGACAGCTATAAACGCAGCACGAGATAAAAAAGTGATTGTTAATTTCATCCACTGCTCCTTTTGATTAGCATTTTAGATATTGTACAGATAATTCAACTTTTTAGCAAGAAACAAAAGCCCACCAGGAAATACGTATTCGGTGGGCTTTTGAAATGTAATAATCTCTTTAATTGCCCTTAATAACCCCGGATGTCCCCTCTTCTGAAAGATTTTGTGCCTTCCAACTGCGCAAAACAAACACATTTTCAAAAACAAGCTTGATATCTCCATAAAAATATATCGTTTTCTGCCCATCTTCCTCAGAAACCATTGATTCCGTTGGCTCTCCGTAATCTTTGACTATTTTCGTGGCTGTAATGTTTTCCCCCACTAATTCTTCACTCTCAAGATCAAACCTCAAATCATCCACATCTTTGGTATAAACAGGTTTACGAAAACTATCATACATCCATGTACGCCATACACGTTTTTTGACAAACTCAATACGTAAGTCGTCGTATTCAAAAATTACTCGGCGGTCATCATCCGTAATCGACACAGACTTACCGTATGTGCCAATAACTTCGCTCAGGCGGGTAGCCCCGATACGAATAAGCCCCTCCCGTAAATCTTTCTTTAACTGGACAATTGTTTCTGGTGTGGCCAACATACCTTCAATGGCTGAGGACGAAGTATTCATCAAGACTAGAAAAAGGATAAAAAATGTAAAAATTTTGAGCTTCATAAGTTAAACCTCGCAACTTAATATAAAAAAATAATTTAATATATAGATCATATACTAAAATTAAAAATTAAGGAACTAAAAACTAAGAATTTTAGCCAAGTTTTAATTCCCGTTTGACTGCATCCACCAGAGGACGAATAATACTCTCTGAAAAATCGAATTGGATACCTGCCGTGGCATAGATTTCTGGTAAAGTTTTCGCCCCCCCCAAGGCAAGCCCCTTTTTATAATCCCTTATTGCTTTTTTCCAATCCTTTTTGGCATTTTGCCAGACCTGCAACGCCCCTAATTGGGCAATTCCATACTCAATATAATAAAAGGGAACCTCGAAAATATGTAATTGGCGATGCCACAAATACGATTCAAATTCTTCCAAGCCACTCCAATCAAATACTCCCCCGCTAAACTTTCGCCGGGTTTCCACCCATTGATCCCGTCTTTGTTGTCTGGAATGATTCGGATTCTCATATATCCAATGCTGAAAGCGATCAATTGTCGCCACCCATGCAAGCACATAAACGATATCTTCCAAATGGCTTTCTCTAGACCGCTGTTTGTCTTCTTTGGAGTAAAATTCATCCAGATACTCACCGGCCAGTAATTCCATAGCCATAGAAGCCACCTCGTTAAATTCCATCGGACCATGACGGTAATCAACCAACGGATCATGACTGCAGGATAATGTATGAAAAGCATGTCCACCTTCATGCAGTAAAGTATTGATATCCGCGTCAATTCCAACGGCATTCATAAAAATAAAAGGGCGCCTTGATTCATCAAGGCTGCATTGGTAGCCCCCAGGAGCCTTCCCCTTTCTGGATGCCAAATCCAGCAATCCCCCCTCAGACATATCCGAGAACTGTTTTCCGAAATCCGGGTCAACCAGATGAAACATTTTTTTACATTTTTGAATTAATTCGCTGACCTGTGTAAAGGGTTTTAACGGCGGCAGCCCTAACGGATCAACAGCCCCATCCCAGGGGCGCAGCGTTTCTGTTTTCATCTTATGTTTTCTCCTCAAACAAATCTCCGCCCAGAGAGGAACAACGGATTTTTCGACAGTCTGGTGGTATTGTTTGCAGTCATCCGGGGAATAATCAAATCGGTTCAATGATCGGAATTTGTATTCAACAAAATTCTTACACCCGGCATTGATGGCAATCTGATGACGAATACCTAACATCTGATCAAACAAATTTTCGAGCTTATCTTTCTCCTGAAGACGCCTCTCCCCAGAAGCCCGCCAGGCTTTTTCACGCAACTTCCTGTCCTGTTCCAACAAATATTTAGACATTTCAGGCAATGTATGTTCTCTCCCCTCAAACGTAACAGACATCGCTCCGCAGATCTTTTGGTATTCCTGGGAAAGAAGATCAATTTTTGTCTGCAACGCAACATTCTTTTGGGTGAAAAGATCTACCTGCGCTTTTATGTCGCGGGCATAAACCAAATACCGATCTTGATTTAAAGGATATCGATCTTTCAATTCCAGGAAAATTTTGTTGAGCCTGTCATCCAGAGGCTTTACGGCAGGAGACACCTCCTCAATAAAATGGCTATATGCTTTGGATCTCGCCTCATCATCCGTCTGACATGTCATACGGATATATAATATTGAACCGGCTTGTTCCAACCCTGCATCCAATTCCGAACGATCCAAAATCCACTGTTCAAATTCTTTGGCGTTGTTTATTGATCGGTTAATTAATTCTTTATAGAGGGAATTTACTGTTTCAAGGTCCGTTAAATCGATATTTTGGGGAACAAACTGTCTGGGTTGAAAAGGGACTAAATGATCAAATTCAAGCGACGTTGTTTCAAAAGAACTCATTCTAAACTCCTAAGGATTATAAGTTGTTATGTTACATTCTGTTAGAACAAGGAAACCGTGAAATAATATAATCTTGACAAAAATCGTAATTTAAGTATACTTTTATATTCTAATACACACAAAACAAGGAAATTAAAAATGGCTAGAATTTGTGAACTCTGCGATAAAAGCGCTCAACCGGGCAATAAATATAAACGACGCGGTCAAATCAAAAGAACAGGCGGTGCCGGTTCTAAAATTTTGGGGAAATCACTTCGTCGTTTTTATCCAAATCTTCAACGTATAAAAATTATCCTTAACGGAACAATTAAACGAACTCTTGTTTGTACTAGTTGTATCCAAAAAGGTAAAGCGGTTAAAGCTTAACTGACTTTTTTTATTCGCTTATTTTGATATCTTTCAATCGTAATTGTGCCTGCGGGGCTTTATTCCAATCGTCAATCGCAATTTCATAAGCCAAATCAATCTGCTCCCCAGGTCGTATTAACCCAGCAAACCTTTCCATTCCAAACCCAACCGCTGAAATTGTTTTTCCATCCTGTTCAATCCAGAATTTAAGTGTTCCTCTTCCCATTATTTGCGGGTAACTTTTAACCGTTAATCTTCTTGAACAAAAAACAGGCTGTGGATTCCCTTCCCCAAAAGGTTGCAAGGATTCAAGCGTACCGGCTAATTGTTCATCAACGCTGGTGAGCGGTATCTCACTTTCAATAGTGATCGATGGTGTCAATTCTTTCACTTCTAATACGCGGTGGGCTATGGTATTGATCATTTCCCTGAAGGGATCAATTTTTTCTTGCCTTATCGTTAATCCCGCAGCCCCTTCGTGCCCGCCATAATTTTCCAGAATATCCTGGCATTCTTGCAAGGCATTCTGAATATGAAACCCTTCAATTGACCGGCAGGAAGCTGTCCCGATCCCTTCATGAGTTGAAATAACAATGGCCGGACGGTAGTATTTGTCTGTCAACCTTGACGCGACGATGCCCAGGATCCCCTTATGCCAGCCTTCCTTGTTTAAGACAATAACCTTTTGCTCTTTAAAGTTTATCTGCCCTTCAACGATAGCCATAGCTTCTGTTATCGTATCATTTTGCATTTTTTGTCTTTCTAAATTATAACTTTCCAGCTCGCCGGTTAAATGTTCGGCTTGCTCCTCATCATCACATAAAAATAAATCTAAAGACGTATGCGCTGTCCCCATACGCCCGGCTGCGTTTATACGCGGACCTAAAATAAATCCGATATGAAACGGAGTCAGCGGCCCCTTATCTATTTTGGAAGATTTTAACAGCGCCTTTAACCCCTTATTTTTTGTTTTGTGAATCAGTTTAAGGCCATGTTTGACAATAATCCTGTTTTCCCCTTTTAATGGGACCACATCGGCGACAGTTCCAAGAGCGGCAAATCCCAGCAGATCTTCAGAAGTTTTTTTCGTCAATGCTTCTGAAACTTTTAGGGCCAAACCGGCGGAAGCCAGTTCCTTGAAAGGATACGGACAGTCTTTTTGTTTGGGATCAATGATCGCTAACGCATTGGGCAAGCGGCTGTCTGAAGGTTCATGGTGATCGATTATAATAACATCTATTCCTTTATTCCGAATCGACTCCACCTCATCATAGGCGGTAATCCCGCAGTCAATTGTAATAAGCAAATTAACTTTCTGTTGGAACGCAATTTCTGCGATTTCGTGATTCAATCCGTAACCATCATTCATACGATGAGGAATGTGGTGAATCAAATCAAGGCCTAATCGGCTCAACGTACTGTTTAGAATATAGGAAGAAGTCACCCCATCGACGTCATAATCTCCGAAGATAAGCACCCGCTCACTGTTTTTCGCCGCCTGAAGAATACGTTCCACCGCTTTGTCCATGCCTTTGAATAAAAACGGATCATGGAGACTTTTCAATTCCGGATTCAAAAAATTGGCTGCCTCTTCAATATCATCAATGGATCTGTTCACTAAAAGCTGAGAAATGATGGGATGAATTCCCAAGGCATCACTCAGTTTAATTTGGAGTTTTGGATTGAGTGTCTTGATATTCCAGATTTTGGACATAAAATAATCTTTTGTTCGGTTCTACATTGATTCCGGACGGCTGATTCCTAAAAGACTTAATCCTTTGGCAAGGACCATTTGTGTCGCCTGAACTAAACCAAGACGTTGTTGGGACAAATCTTTGTTTTCATCAATCACACGGTGGCGGTCATAAAACTTATGAAAACATGTGGCTAATTCAAATAGATAATTGACCAGAGGATACGGATCCAATTGATCTTTGCAGAACAATAAAGCGTCGCTGAACACACCGAGATGTTTAACCAAATCGAGTTCCTCTTCAAGAGTTAACAAACCAAATTCTTCATTCTGGGCTGCAATCGAAAGCTCCTGGGCTTTTTTATTAATACTGTTAATCCGTGCATACGCATATTGGATATAATAAACCGGATTTTCCGAAGATTCTTTCTTGGCGAGTTCAAGATCAAATTCAAGGTGAGCCTTAATATGACGCATTAAGAAAAAATAACGGGCCACATCCGCCCCGACCTCATCCAAAACTTCTCTTAAACTTATAAATTGGCCGCGCCTTGTCGACATGGAAATAGCCTGTCCATCACGAAATATTGTCGCTAACTGTACAATCAAAACCTCCAAATCATCCCGATCCCGTCCCATCGCCTCTGCCGCCGCCTTTAACCTGGATATGTAACCATGATGATCCGGCCCTAATATATCAATAACCTTGCCAAAACCCCTATCAAATTTATTTTTGTGATAAACAATATCCGGCGTTACGTATGTATAACTTCCATCACTCTTTTCCAACACACGGTCTTTGTCGTCATCAAAATCGGTCGATCGAAACCATAACGCACCGTCTTTCTCATATAAGAATCCTTTTTCGCCAAGATAACTTAACATCTCTTCAATTTTGTCCCGGCTGGCCACTTCAGATTCATGAGACCAAACATCAAAACGGACATGAAAATCCTCCAGGTCCTTTTTAATAACCCCCATTAAATATTGCACACCGAATGCTTTGAATTTCCCCGGTTCAACCTGGTTTAAAGTCTTGAGGTCTTTGATTAGATTCCGTTCCATATACAACCGGGCCATATCTTTTATATAGTCTCCCTGATATCCATCTTCAGGAAAGTCAATTTTCTCTCCCAATATCTCCTTGGCCCTTAACTGTATGGATTGCCCCAGAATGTTAATCTGATTTCCACCGTCGTTAACATAATATTCTTTTGTAACGTCATACCCTATAAATTGCAGAATGTTTCCTAAGGCATCTCCCACGGCTGCCTGGCGGGCATGCGCAATACTTAAAGGGCCGGTTGGGTTAGCGCTGACAAACTCAATGCACACCTTTTCCCCCAACCCCACGGACATTGCGCCGTAACTATCTCTCTTTTGATAAATTTCTGTCAGTACCGATACGATTGACTGTGGTTTGAGAAATATATTGATAAACCCCGGATGTTTAACCTCAACCTGATCAATATAGTCCTTAATCTTGGATCCGGCCAAGGATTGATTAATTGTTTCTTTAAATCGTTCGGCCGTGGCTATGGGCGGCTGTTTAAATGACTTCGCCGTTCGCATCGCTACATTACATGAATAATGCCCATGCTTTTTGTCGGCCGGCACATCCAATTCAATCTTCGGCCATTCTTTGATATCAGAATATGCGGATGTCAGCGTCTCGGTAAAAAACGCTTCGATTTGTTCTTTTATCGTGTTTAACATAAAAAAAATCACAATTCACATATCACAGAATGTTTTATAATGTTACGGCTGTGATGCTGTGCCTTGTGACTCCCGTATGGTTCAAATCTTACTTACTTTCCCACTTTACTTCTTTGGCTTCCTGCCACAAATATTCAAGATTATAGAATTCACGCATCTGTTTTTCAAAAACATGAACAACTACGTCGCCCGCATCAAATACAATCCAATGGGAATTCTTTATTGAGTCTTTCAAACCGGGCTTAATTCCTAACTCCTGCAGACCTTCATCAATCGCATCGGCCACAGCTTTGGCGTGACGATCAGTGTTTCCGGAACATAAAACGAAGTAGTCGCAGAAATTGACGAGCTTACGCATGTCCAGAATCACAATTCCGGTTGCCTTTTTTTCATCAGCAATTTCTGCGACTTTTTTAGCTAATATTCGTGAAGATAATGAAGCTTTTCTTATAGCAGATGTCCTTCTATTTCAGAATGGCAGTTTCAGACCAATAAAACTAAAAATCTGAACTCTTTTTCGTATTTATTCGTTTCAAGCTCTATGACTATTTTTTCATCTTTGCAGCTTGATCTTTACTAAGAACTCGCCAACATTCATGGGTCCCTTTAGGAGATTTTGATACAGCGAAAAAACGACCGCTTTTTTCCCTGACTTCATAATCTGAAGTATTGAATTTTGACTTTGTTTTCACATCATAAAAGGATAATTCTTCTGCCATTTTTGCTCCTTCTGGTTCTTAAAAATTAAAGTTAACTAGAGTCTAGCGGATAAATATTCTATTGTCAATTTAAAATTCGCTATTCAGCCTATACTTTAAGCAAATTCTCAATTTTCTTTGATTGATCATCCGAAATGGGCCCGACAATCGCTAAGTTATATTTTGTGTCATTCAGAATGTCCCCAGCGACACGGTTTAGATCGGCACTTTTTATCTTGCTTAGTTCAGATGTTATATGCTCAATGGTCCTGCCCTTATTTCTTGTGAGCATTGATTCGCCGATCCACAACATATGCTCCATCGTATCTTCCAGACCTAACTGGGTCTGTCCGATCAGATATTCTTTTGCCCGCTTAAATTCATCAGGCATTACGCCTTTTGTTTTGATTTTCCGGAATTCTTTTAAGATCAAATCCACTGTATCAACAATTTTCTGGTTATCGACTCCGGCCCGAACCATAAAAACACCCGTGTCCCGCATGGTTTTATGAAAACTGCCGATAGAATACGCCAGTCCTTTTTTTTCACGAACTTCAACAAACAATCGCGAAGACATATTCCCACCCATTATTATGCTGAGCAAGGCCATTACATATTTATCCGGGTGATCTTCATAGTAGCCGGGCATACCGATCGCCAAATGCATTTGTTCGATATCTTTTTTAAAGAACCGGGTTCTCGCTTTATTCTGGTTTCCTGCGAACGGCTGAAACGTCCATGTCCCCTGACCTTTTAAAGCCGATAATGTTTTCTTCACGTGTTCGACAAACAATAAATGATTGAGCTTTCCACAGGCGGAGATGACCACATTTCCCGGCAGGTAATATGTTTCATGAAATTTCTTTAAATCTTTGGCTTTTAAACCTGAAACCGAATCAATTGTACCCGCCAGTTGTTTTCCCAAAGGGTGATCCGGCCATAACAAGCCGTCCAGCAATTCCAAAACAAAATATTGAGGCAAATCATGATACATTTTAATCTCTTCAATAATGACGGCCTTTTCTTTTGTGACATCGGCCTGCCTTATCTTCGGGTAAAACACCATATCAGCCAGGACCCCAAATGTTTGATTCAGATGCTTAGCCGGGATCTTCGCATAAAAACAGGTCTGCTCCTCGGATGTAAAGGCGTTCAAGGATCCTCCCACCCCTTCAATTCTTTCTTTAATCTGCTCACAACTATATTTCTGGCTTCCCTTAAACAATATGTGTTCTACAAAATGGGTCGCCCCCCTGACACGGTCTTCTTCGTAACGTCCTCCGACACCGACCCAAATCCCAATGGAAACGCTGTCCCGGTCTTTCATTTCCTGTGTAATGATCCTTAATCCGTTTTTTAATTGATCTGTTTTATACATAGTGTTTTCTATTCAATTGAGCTGGTTAATTGTTTGACAAACCGGCAGACATTCTGTACTAGATCCGGCTTTCCTTTATTTTTTAGAATTTCGTTAATTATTGCGCTCCCTACAATCACCCCATCGGCAATCTCTGCCATATCTTTGACCTGTTCCGGGTTAGAAATCCCAAATCCGATACAAATCGGTTTATCCGTGGTTTTCTTTGCCATTTTCAGTTGTTTCGTAACTGCGGATGGTAAAACCGTTCGAGCCCCGGTCACTCCTGTCAAGGAAACAAAATAAATGAATCCTGTTGAATGCTCAGCAATCAGTTTCATTCGTTGTGGGGTCGTTGTCGGAGCCATAAAAAATACTGTAGCCATTTCGTTTTCGACAGCGGCTTGTTTTAACATTTTGGCTTCTTCCGGAGGCAAATCAGGAATGATTAGTCCGTCAACCCCGCAGGCCTTGGCCTTCACAACAAACTTTGCATCTCCATAATGAAATACCGGATTGTAATACATCATCAAGGCGATTGGCATGTTTGTTTTTTTTCGCAAATTTTGAACCAGATCAAACACTTTTTCTGATGTGACTCCATTGGCTAAAGCCCTCTGGGATGCGGCCTGAATCGTTTTCCCATCAGCTAAGGGGTCAGAAAATGGCACTCCAAGTTCGACGATATCAACGCCGGCCTTCTCAAAACCAAGCACTAAATCTTCGGTCGTTTGTAAATCAGGATCGCCTGCTGTAATAAAAGCTATAAATGCTTTTTTATGGCGTTCCTTTAATTGACTAAACTTTGCTTCTATTCTGTTCATAACAAGTCCTTAATCGAATTGACATCCTTATCGCCTCGACCCGAGAGGCAAACGATAACAGATTTTCTACCTTTGACTTTCTTAGCCAATTTTGAGAGATATGCAATAGCATGGGATGTTTCAAGGGCCGGAATAATACCTTCCGTCCGGGATAATAACTTTAAGCCTTCAATGGCTTCATTATCTTCTATGGCTACATATTCAGCCCGGCCAATTTTTTGATAATAAGCATGTTCCGGGCCGACCCCGGGATAATCGAGTCCAGCCGCGATCGAATGCGCAACCTGGATCTGCCCGTCATCTGTCTGCATCAAGTTACTTTTGCTCCCGTGCAAAACCCCGATCGCACCGGCATTCAATGGGGCAGAATGCTGACCGGACTGAAGGCCTTCCCCAGCGGCCTCAACACCAATCATTTTGACTTTTTTATCGTTGAAAAAGGCATGGAACAAACCCATCGCGTTGCTTCCCCCTCCAACACACGCCAGCACATAATCCGGAAGTTTCTTTTCCTTGACCAAAAACTGCCGCCTTGCTTCTTTACCAATAATCGACTGAAATTCCCGCACCATGACCGGATAAGGATGCGCACCGGCAACTGATCCGATAATATAGAATGTATTGGCCACATTGGTCACCCAGTCCCGGATGGCCTCGTTCATCGCGTCTTTGAGGGTTTTTGAACCGCTGGTCACAGGAATCACTTCAGCCCCGAGCAATTTCATCCTATATACATTCAATGCCTGACGTTTGGTGTCTTCTTCCCCCATATAAATAACGCATTTTAATCCCATCAAGGCGGCGGCCGTGGCGGTTGCCACTCCGTGCTGTCCGGCTCCGGTTTCGGCAATGATCCGGCTCTTTCCCATCCTCTGGGCCACTAAAACCTGACCCAGCGTATTATTGATCTTATGTGCCCCTGTATGTAAAAGATCTTCACGTTTAAGATAGACCTTCAACGTTTTAAGCTTTTCGCTCAATCGTCGGGCATAATATAAATTGGTCGGCCGTCCAGCGTATTCAGTGAGATAATGATGAAATTCTTTCTTAAATTTGGAATCTTTTCTAATCTGGTTAAAAACGTCAGATAATTCTTCGTGCAGGGCAATCAATGTCTCGGGCATAAAGCGTCCGCCGAATTCACCAAAATGTCCATATTTATCAGGTAAAGCCATAATTTCTCCTCATCAAGAATCATCTATTGAAGCACAAACGCCTTCAAAAATCAAATTGTAGATTGAATCATTCAAATTTATCGGTTTGGATTTCTTCACCGCGGACAGTCAATCAATTGATTAGATTTACGGCATCGTGTTTTCAGCACACGAAAGAACCCTTAATATTTCCAATCCGGAAAACGCTCTGTGCCGAAATATTCATTGGGATAAAACTTACGCCTGACACTTTCAGGCAAGAAATTAAACAGACCAAAGGCTTTGGGTTGCGCATCGATCTCTAAATCCAAACGGGACCGGTCGAACTGAACCTCTTTATATTTACCCGAGGCATATTCCAAAATGGTCAGACGTTCAGCGCTGCCGCCGCCTCTTCCCCCGCAATAAATCAAATACTTTCCATCAGGCGACCAGCGGACATAACGATCCAAGCCGGGATTTTTTGTGACCTGGTAAGTCTTATCGGTAGCCAGTTCCAGGGCAAATATTTCAAGATTTTCGGATCCATCAGGATTCAAATCCCCCGAAACATATGCCAAAATCTTTCCATCCGGTGAAAAGGTCGGGCTATAGTCCCTTCCGGTATAGTTGGTGATCTGTTTCGTTTCCCGAGTTACGACATTATACATCCAGATATCATCATTCCCCGACCTTTGGGATGTAAAGACAATCTGATTTCCATCAGGCGAAAATTCTGGAGTAAAATCGGATTGCTCATAATTGGTGATTCTTTCAAGCCCGGAACCGTCTTTGTTCATGATATAAACATCAAAATTATTTTCATAGTTGGCACAAAAAATAATTTTACTGCCATCCGGTGACCAAGAAGGTGAATTATGGTATTTTTCTGTCCTGGTGATTTGCCGTTGTTTATCACCATTAGCATCCATAAGCCAAATTTCCTGGATGCCGGACTGGTTAGATATATAAACAATCTCTGAACCGTCAGGTGACCAGCGGGGGCAATCATTTTTATACTCCCCATCAGTCAGTTGGCTTACTTTCTTAGTTTCTAGATTGATCGTCCAGATATCAAAATTACCATGTTTTCCGGATGAAAAAACAATTGTCCCCTTAAGGTCCATATTTTCTGCCTTTCTTAGGTGATCGCCCTGGCCAAATTAGTCCGATTTAATCAAACCATTATAAAGCCGAATTAAATTATTAGTCAAAACATATCTCTAGACTGCTTTATTCCAGATTATCATACTCTTTTATATATTTTTCGAGGACTTTGGTGCCCTTATAAAGGGCGTCAATACGGATATATTCGTCATTGACATGCAAAGTCCCGTGAGCCCCCCATCCGGTGGCAAAGGCTGGGATACCGTGCTTTTGAAAAAAGGTAATGACCGTCGCGCCTTCACTCCCTTTGACTTTTGCCGGTGTTTTCTCTTTCTTGTTTATTTCCATGAACTTACTAACATACGGATGATCCTCTTTGATCTCGTAGGGCATCTGCAAATCATCTATGGATATTTTAAATTTCTTGGCTTCTTTGGCGATGGCTTGGGTAATCATCTTTAACGGTTCTTTATAATTTGTGCCAGGACAATAGCGATGATCGACCGTAAATTCACAATAATCCGCGACCATATTGACTTTGTCTCCCCCATGGATAACTCCCATATTAATGGTTGGCGGATGAAGAAGTTTATGTTTTTTATAGGGGAATTTGAGTTTCGTCAGGTTATTAATACATCGGGCGGCGATTTCTACCGCGCTAACTCCTCGCCAATTATAAGCACTATGCGCTTTTTTCCCAAAAATCTGTACACGCAAAAAAATGACCCCTTTTTGAACAATAATTGCGTCATATTCGGTCGAATCAACAACTAATGCAAACCTCGGCTTCAACACCTTTTTATCAAGCAAGGGAATGATTCCGATGTGTGATCCTGATTCCTCATCAACGGTAGCGGCCAGGATCACGTCTTTCTTTAATTTTACACCGTCTTCAACGAATGACCGAATAACCTCCATGCAGGCGGCCGTATTTCCCTTGTCATCACTAGCGCCACGCCCATAGATCCTGCCTTCATGAATTTCACCGCCAAATGGTTTGAATGTCCAACCTTTCCCGGTGGGCACCGTGTCAAAATGCGGTGTAAGTAAAATAGCTTCTTTTTTTGCTTTAGCACGCGGCCAAGTTCCTTTAAAAGTCGCAATCACGTTCGGGCGTTTATTGGCATAGCTGACGGTCTTAACTTCCAGGCCCAACGACTTCATGTCTTTTTCAATGAACTTTGAACACTCATATTCCAGTCCCGGGGGATTAGTGGAATCAATCCGGATCAAATTCTGCGTGAGTTTAATGAGTCGATTTTTATTTATCATCCTTACGTCCTTTATTGATATCTATTTAATTGGATCATCTGAAAAAATCTTCGGCCTTGGAAGCCCCGACCTCTCTTTTATAATCGTCATAATCAATCACGGTAACGCTGGGGCGTTCTGCCGATAGTTTCTGAAGTTTGGGTAAGTGGGATTTTATGTTCCGAAAGGTAACATATTTAAATTCTGTTTTACACTCGGGACAGACAGGGTCATTCAGCTTGATGTCAATTTTATTGCAATTGGCACAGGCTCCGGATATATCCCCGTAGATAAGTAATTGGAGTTTTATTTTCGATAAATCTATCTTTGAATAGATTCGGATAAATTTTTCTGCCATAATCCGGCATTATAACATAAGTTTTAATTTCTCAAAATGCATATAACAGAGTATTTACAAAGCAATTATTTCGTTAATGCTTCCGCTAACTCTATAAAACGCTCAGAAAAAACTCCGGTTCTTTACTGACGGCTTCGTCACGAAAATTTAAAGACGTTTCTTTCGGACTGTTTTCACCAGGGGGAGTCTTTGCCGCCCCGAACAAAAACGGCAACTGCGTCACAGGTTGGATCCTGAGGATAACCGGGACAAGTCCGTTTATTTGAATATTTTGTATTTGATGATCGGTCAGTGGGATGGGAAGTCCGTCCAGATCGCGATGAATTTCCAAATCCAGCCGATTTGGCGTGAAATCAATCCCCCCGACCTCCTTGCCTAGAACCGCCTGATCTCCTTCCGATTTTATATTTATGCCGCTGGTTTCCTCGGGAAGATTTACACTCGTAAAGAAACGATACATCCTGGCGACATCCCCTTCAATGGTTGTCTGAGTCATTTTCAATAATTCGAAATAAGCTTCAACTTTTCTCCGAATACTATCCTTGTCGAATTCTTCCGGTAGCCTTTGGATAAACTCTTCCATCGCCTGCTCCAGATTTAAACCTTTCACTTTCTGAATCGTACTCCGGATAAGCGCCACATCAAAATCAGCTTCAAACCAATTTTCCCAAATCTCAACTCTTTCGTCTTCGGCCACTCCACGGTAAAAGTCAGCGAGACGTTCAATGTTTCTAAAAAACCGGTTAAATCCCTGGTCAAAATCAAACTTGACGAATGTGTTCCCCACTAAAGATCTCTGAATCACTTTGACATCGTTGGAGTTCCGGATAAATACAGTCAAAACAAGAGAGCTTGATTCCGCTCCCTGCATGGTTTGCTGAGGTAAACCTGCGGCATCTTCCTCCATCATAAACCTGGAGAAAATTGCATTAGGGGTCACAACGGTTTGAGGCGTATTGACGTTTAATTTTTCTCCAAGAAAAACACCCAGCGCTTCCCTGAGCGGATCATTAAAATCCATATGCATTTCAATATTTCTGATCCCCCCGCTGATAACATACCGGCCTCCTTCCGGTGAATACTCTTTTCGAAAATAAACTTTCCGGTCTGAATTTCTTACATACATTCGATTCTTTAATAAATTTTTGGTAACGGATGTATAGGCCATGCCCTTTATTCTCATCCATTCATATACAGCCCGCTGGACAATTTCATTTTCGTTCTGATCTAACTCCGATATCCGGGTCCACTCCTCGATTAGCGGGTAATCCATCAATTTCTGGTAAATAAATCTTTCCAGATTCTCAAGCGAAACATCCTCCCCCATGGCCCGCTTTAAGACTCGATGATTCTTTCGCAGGAAGGCAAACATGGCCTCATCAGCTTCTCCGGCGTTATGATCCAATATGACATCGGGCCATGATTCTCCGGGATCTTCGGCCGTCATCGCGGCATCAATTAATGCCGGTTTATGGGTTACTTTGTAAACCGTACCTTTGATCGGCATCCTGTGTAAGGGTTCTATTAAATAACCGTTTTGATCAGCATAAGTTTCAATGCGGCTATACCAGTACTCTTTATTTATAACAAAATCAAATATTAAATAACCGCCTTCGGACACTTCATTAAACATCTTTTCAATCATCTTGTCTTGAAACTTCGTCTTGGGATCATCCAGAACATTTATGGCGGCTATCATCACCGGGGCTGGTTCTTCTTCGGGCAAATCCATATAATTCGTATCGGCATAAACACGATAATGTCCTCCCGCCGCTTCGATATTATCGGTCAGTAACTCCTGATACGTCTCCTCAATCGTGGTGCCTTTGAGATCTAAGGTAATCGACCGGACATCGTATCCATTTAAGGCAAACGCCATGCCTAATTGCGGAGTTTCCGCCGATCCGATCATCTTGATGGTTGCGCCCTGTGGCAAATCCATGCTGTCAATAAAATCGAAAAATTCACCGATTTGTGAAGATGTGATAAAACGATCCATCGCTTCGTCTGTAGGTTTCTTTCCTAGAACAGCTGCATCTTTTTGTCCACCGAGAATATCGCCAAGGTGATCGAGACCGGTTTCCGCTTGAAAGAATTTTGATCCGAATACGTGTTTATAGAAATAACGCGGGTCTTTTTTGACCGCTTCCAGAACCACGGTCTTACTCATGTTGGTAAAAATCTGCCTGATACCGTTTTGGGGTTCTTGGTACCGTTTATTTGAAAACAAAAAATCTTTAATCCTGCCTGGATCTCGCGTATTAAACACAAATCTAAAATTATCCAAAAAGAATTGTTGGGGCCGGGCCAACAAAAAGACCTGGTCCAACGGATAAGCACTATCTCCCTTTAAGTAAAACTCACCAAATATATCTCCCAGCGGCAAATTAAAATTGAAACCGGTAAATTCGACATACGGGGACCGAAACCCGGCATCCGTCCATTGTTGGTCGCTCATGCCAAAGGCCTTTGTGAGCAGTCCTTTCAGTCTTTCATGGTCGACACCCTGAAATTTAAGCCCTTCAAAAATCCGGACGATGTAGTCGTGCATCATCATTTCCGGATCACTGGCGGGCACCACTTCATCCCAATTGTCCAGCCGGAAATCCGGGTTGTGGACCAGCGGATCCAGCATCACGATTAAACCCCACAAATATTCTAACGGCAGCGAATCCAGATCTTCTTCAGCTAAAAGCGCGATATATTTCTGGGCGATATCAATCAGAATTTCATTATCAAAAAATGGTTTCTGAAAATGACCTTCAGGATGGGTCCCATAATACCGTAAATGGCTGGCGTACTTGACGCCGTTGAGCCAGTACGCGGTGAGTTTTTCCTGACGGGTTGTACGGCTGATCAGCGCATCTTGTTTTTCGATAAAACTGAAATATTGTTCTTCCGGTAATTGCCGGACATTCAGGAGCATCATTTGTGCCGGCCAGGAACCATACCGGTCGAATCCGGCTTCCTTCCATAACGCATTCATGCGCGCACCGATTTCTCCCAGTTCCTCGGCCGTATGAATAATTGACTTGCCATCATCCCAAGTCTTCATCATTGCCGAACGCCACTGTAAAGACAACAATCTGGCTTTATCGGCTGTTACCGTTGTGGATTGTTCGAATAATCGTTTCAGTTCATGAGATCGTTCTTCCATAAAATGATTAACAGCACCAACCATGGATTCATCTTTTTGTTGGACCGATTCAACAGTAACCGGGGAACTGTAACGGTATTCACCATTCTCATGTCTAAATCCGATTTCCTTCAAATAGTCGACGTCATCAAAAAGAAATACCCCGCCGATTTCATAATCTCGTTGGTACCGCTCGATAACCGTTGCTAGCAGTTTTTTGATATAACCACGGCCTTCAAACTGCGGGTCAGTAGCCATAAACTCTATCTGCAATATATTCCCGCTCGGATAATTCGTGCCAGCAATCAGGATGGATTTAGGATGTTCGCGGTCGCCAATGTAAAACAGTTTTAGATGTTTCCAATATGTATTTAGATCCACCTCACCATTCGCAGTCATCTTGGTCATATACATCGTTTGCAGTCCTCTTTTGTGCCATGCGATGACTATGTCGCGGATTTCATTAAAATCATTTGTTTCGTAAACAGGTTGCGGCTGTTCAATCTCAAATGTGATCCCGGTTGTGTCACGGAAAAATTTAGAACCATACACCAGACGATAATAATATAAATGATCTTTCTCAGACTTCTCGATGACGGCTCTGATCCTTTGTTTTAATGGATCGTCCGGTGAGGGGGAGGTAAATTCGGATTTCGCCCGGCTGTCCGGGAATAAACCATTTTTTTCGGTCTTCGCACCGGCATCGGCAAAGGTCACATGTTTTTCGAGGTATTCCCTGGATCTGGCCAACAAAAATATCTGGTCTTGCGTGTTATCTGGATCGACTTCAATTTTTTGAAACAAAAAGAAAAACCCGTTCTTATCGTCCGCAAAATCAACATACGGTAAACGGTAACCCGCCTGATCCCATTCTTCCGGCGTTACACGAAAGGCCCTTTCTAAAAGACGGGTTAATTTTTCCTGATCAAATTTTTCAAATAAAGAAAGCATGAGGTCGGCGGCCTTCTTTTGCATAATCAACCTGGCTTCCCCCGAAGGTATGGCCAGGGCGGCATCATTTCCCCAGTCTTCTTTTAAAAAATGCGGGTGATAGACCATCGGATCGAGCATGGCCACCAATCCCCACAGATATTCCATGGGAATGGTTTCGGCGTCATGATTAATGAGACGAGCAACATATTGATGAATTGATTGCTGTAAGAAATAATGATCTAAATATGCCCGCTCAAAGCTCTCAGGATGGTTTCCCTGAAATCTCAAATGATACAGGGTTTTTATTCCACGGGCCCAATGAGCCTTGAGTTTTTCTTCATCCGATGCATGATTAATCACGGCCGTTAAATTTTCTTCGAACTTGAGCACCTTACTTTCCTGGGCATCATACCAGGTATAAAGCATCAATTGAGCCGGCAGAGACCGGAAACGGTCATATCCTCTTTGTTTCCATTCCTCATTCCGGACCCGGCCAACATCGGCGAGTTTCTTTTGAGAAAATTTGTTGAGTGTCAACGGATCCCACATCTGCCCCATGATGGCGGCATATAATTCGTTCATTCCGGCCAACGTCGATGAAACTTGTTTTTTTGTTTCACCGTTTTGCGCCTGATCAACGGCATTAGATTTCTGATCAATAATCTTACCGCCGCCGGCCAGGTCAAATCTGGCTGAAATCATGGCCATATCTCCCGAGAATACCGTTGTATTAATCGCTTTGGCTTTAGTAATCACCGGCTTGATCTTCATCCCGCCTGAAAAATATTGTCTAGGAACAACCTGGTTTTTATACCGGTCATAATCTTCCCGGATATAATTATAAACCCCTTTCTTAAATGCCTCGAGGTACTGATTGTAAATACTCATCTTTATATCTTTATCCTCGAGATTGATCCCTTCCATCTTGTTCTGATCGGAATAGATCTGATTAATGAGACTTTGTCGTATATTTTCCTTATACCAGGTGGCTAAGATAAGGGAATGATATATTTGCCGCAACTTGGCGAAATGCTCGCCTTCATTCACTTCACGCTCTATCTCCGGAATAAGAATTTCTTTTATGACTTCGGAGGAAATGTTGTCCAAAGATTGTCCGTTGACTTCTGAAACTTTATCGGATTTAACGAATCCCGATGTCAGACTCAGGTAATCCTGCTCGAGCATAACCTTCAATCGGCTCTCGACAACATAGGCCGTATTGTCCTGTTCGTAAATAACGGCCTTGTCCGGAACGATCCAGACTTTATTAAACGTGTTGGCCGGTATATCTGTTGTTCCGTATCTCTGATAGGCCAGTTTATAAACGCGGTCCCAGAATCTTTTTCCGAGCTGCTCCTCCGGATACATGAGCGATGCCGTGAATTGTTTGAGCAGATAATCCTGCATCAAAAGGTCCCGGCCCATTTCGGTCACCCCAAACTCTTCGGGAATAATACGGTCCTGCTCATACGGAGAAAGATTTACCCAAAGGTCGTTCTCCGGAATGGCCAGAGAGGCCATAAAATATTTGATCAGCCTGAGTGATTCGGCTTCAAATTCAATATCATTGCCCCTGGATTCACCTTTATCAACAAAGAAATCAAAATGGAACGGTTGGTCAGGATGGATTGTAAGGCCTTTTAGAACAGAAGGAGAAAACGAAGAACTCTGTGTAATCAACATCCCTGGTTCAGGCATGATGTTGGACTGTGCGTAAAGGTTTCCGGGGACCGCAAATTGTCCCAAAAGCAAACAGAAGGTTACGCTCCAGACAAAGATTCTCAGCGAAGTTTTAGTGAATAACTCACGAAAAAAAATAAACATAGGTAATTTAGGATTTATCCTACTACGGTGGGGAATTGGAATTGATATTAGTATATAATATAGTACTATTTATTGCAATCAAAAGAATCCAATAAAAAAACCCCTTAATGTCTAAGGGGTTTATGCTTATCGTTTGAAAGATAAGCCGATAAAGATGAGGATGTCTCCCTCATCGCACTTCGGCAACCCAGCCACCATTCTGTTCTTGACCTGATCTTCGTCTTAAATTGCCCCGGCTCTTTTGCCTGTTCGGGCCTCTTTGGCCTTAAACATTTTAGGTCTGTCGGTTTTGTGTCCCCGGGTTTCCCCGGGTTTACCTTTATCGGCTCAGTCTAAATATACCATAGTTTTCCACAGCCTTCAATTCTATAAGCCTTTATTTATCAATATCTTTTGTATTTACCGCTAAAATTTATCTTAGTCGGAAGTTTTGGATTGAAAACTAGGTTTCCCGGAGGGTATTCATAAATTCCCTAATTTTAGTGGAATCTTTAATTCCGGGGGATTCCTCAAGACCGCTGGAAATATCAACCGCATACGGCTGGACTTCATTTATTCCAGCTTTTACGTTCTCGGCCGTAAGGCCTCCGGATAAAATAACCGGTTTATCAAACTTTTGTGATTTTAACAAACCCCAATTAAACGTTTTTCCGGTCCCACCCAAAACATTTTCTTGATAGGTATCAAACAAATAGGCGTCAACCTTATACTTTAAAACGGAAGTAAAATCAAATACGTCATTGACTCGAAATGCCTTAATAATTTTATAATCAGCAAAACGTTTGCAATAGACAGGTTTCTCTTCTCCATGGAACTGGACTGTTTTTATGCGGGTAAATTTACAAATTTCACGAACAGCATTCTCTTTTAAATCAACGAAAACGCCAACGGGGATAATAAACGGAGGTAAAGTTTCGATAATTTTCCTGGCCTTACTCGGACTAATATATCGAGGACTTTTTTTATAGAATATAAATCCGACCGCATAGGCCCCATAATAAGCAGCCTTTAACGCATCGTCTTGATTCGTAATCCCGCATATCTTGACTCTTGTCATCTTTTCTTCCCCATCACTTCATCAATTTTAGAACCAATTTTACTTTCCCGCATAAATGTTTCTCCAATAAGGACAGCATCTGCTCCAAGTATTTTCATTTCTTTAATATCGGCGTTCGTCGTTATGCCGCTCTCGGCCACAACAATTTTATGAGAAGGTATTTTTGGAATCAACGTCCGGCTGGTCTCCAGGGAGACCTCAAACGTATGCAGATCCCGGTTATTGATTCCAATAATCTGCGCGCCTAAATTGAGCGCCCGGTCTAATTCTTGTTTGGTATGCACTTCAACTAAACAATCAAGATCAAGAGAACTGGCTGTCGTCATCATTCGTTGCAATTCATTGTCATTCAGAATAGCGACAATCAACAATATCGCACTAGCTCCGTTGACGAGGGCTTCATATATTTGGCTCTCTTCGATAAAAAAATCTTTCATTAAAATGGGCAACTGAAATTGCTCACTGACTGTTTTGACATAACCGGGCTTTCCAAGAAAAAATTTTTCTTCTGTCAGAATAGAAAGCGCTGCGGCATGATGATCGCTATATTCTTTGGCAATCTGGACAACATCAAAATCTTCCCGGATGATCCCTTTGGAAGGGGATGCTTTTTTAATTTCTGCAATTAGGCTTAATTCATCCCGGCCACGAATCGCATTTCGAAACAAATGATAACGGTTATATTGTGATTTCTCGAGCTTCTCCCGTATCATCCGGAAATATTCCTTTTTCGACGCATTAAGCTCCTTCTTACATGCAACTATATTCTCCAGAAAATTATTTGGCATGCGTAAACTCTTTCAAGGCATTCAATTTTTGCTGGGCCCTCTTTGAATCAATAGAATCCTTGGCCAATTCCATTCCCTTCTCAATACTGCTGACCTGGTCGCTGATGTATAGCGCATACGCCGCGTTGAGCAATACAATATCCCGTCGGGGCCCTTTGTCTCCCGAAAGTATGCTTGTTACAATCCGCACATTTTCGTTTAGGTCTCCCCCTTTAAGGTCCGCTGGTTTGGCCTGGATTATCCCCAATTCCGATGGATCAATATCGTACGACATGACTTCATTCCCGTTATATTCACTGATAAATGTCTTCCCCGTCGTTGTAATTTCGTCCAATCCATCACTCCCGTGAACAACGAGCGCTTTCTTTAGACCTAAATTCTTAAGCACCTGGGCCATCGGTTCAACCAAATCCCTGGAATAAACGCCGATCATTTGATGGGTCGCATTGGCCGGATTCGTCAACGGACCCAATATGTTAAATATAGTTTCTACGCCGAGTTCTTTCCTAATCGGCGCGACATTTTTCATGGCCGGATGAAATTTCTGAGCAAATAGAAACGCGATACCGACTTGGTCCAGACAATCTTTTAACCGGCCTTCCTCTACATCGAGATTAACTCCCAAAGCTTCAAGTATATCAGCGGAACCACATTTACTGGATACAGACCGGTTACCGTGTTTCGCAACCGGAACACCCGCTCCGGCGACTACCAAGGCTGTAACGGTTGAAATGTTAAATGTATTTGTCTTGTCTCCGCCTGTCCCGCATGTATCCAGCAAATCAGGATGGGAAGACCTTATCCCGATGACAAACTTGCGCATGATCCTGGCAGCCCCGGTAATCTCCTCAACCGTCGGCCCTTTATCCCGTAAGGCAAGAAGGAAGCTCGCTACATCTTCTTTCATGGCTTCGCCAGACATGATCGAATCCATCACAATTTCGATTTCACTTTGGGTAAGATTTTCTTTATTGTGCAGTTTATCGACGTATTTTCGCATTATTTAAAGGCTAGAGTTTCAGAAAATTATCCAACAACTTTTTGCCTTCCGTCGTCAGAATTGATTCCGGATGAAATTGAACGCCCCATAACGGCAGCTCTTTATGGCGGATCCCCATAATTTCATTATCTTCGCTTTCGGCCGTGATTTCAAAACATTTCGGCATGGATTTTCGTTCTATAACAAGGGAATGATAGCGGGTCGCATTAAATGGATTTTGTACATCCTGGAAGATGTCTTTTCCGTTATGACGGATTGATGAAGTCTTTCCATGCATTAATTTTTGGGCGCGGATAATGCGGCCGCCGAATGCCTGCCCCAGACATTGGTGCCCGAGACATACCCCAAAGATCGGAACTTTATTTTTAAAGGCCTGAATGACTTCCAAGGATATTCCCGCATGATCGGGATTGCTTGGCCCAGGAGAAATTACTATTTTTTCAGGCCGCATACGCTGGATGTCTTCGGTTGAAATAACATCATTTCTGTAAACCTTCAGGTCGGCCCCGAGTTCACCCAAATATTGCACAAGGTTATAAGTGAACGAATCATAATTATCCAGCATCAAGATCATGTTTATTCCTTTTCTCGATAAACCTTTGCTCCGAGTTTGATTAACTTTTCATCCAGACGTTCGTAACCTCTTTCAAGATGGTATATGCGGTGTATTTCCGTCCTGCCCTTAGCCGCTAACCCTGCAATAACCAACGCGGCAGACGCCCGCAGGTCTGAGGCCATAACCGGCGCCCCGCGTAAAGTTTTAACTCCCTGGACAATCGCTGTAAGTCCTTCCCGCCGGATATTGGCCCCCATCCGGTTTAGTTCGGCAATATGAATAAACCGGTCGGGATAAACCTTATCGGTAATTACGCTGACTCCCTCGACCATAGCCATGAGCGCCATAAATTGGGCTTGCAGATCCGTTGGAAAACCTGGAAAAGGATATGTATTTATGCTGACGGGTTTATAATTCTGACTGTATTTAATTTTTAATAATGCCCCATCCTGATATACATGGACGCCGACATCATTTAATACATCAATGAGCGCCAGTAGGTGAGAATACTCAACCCCTTTTAAACTGATATCACTTTTTGTAGCCGCGCCGAGAAGAATATAAGTTCCAGCTTCAATCCGGTCGGAGATCACTTTATAGTTAACACCACTCAATTTTTTTACTCCGGTAATCGTCAGCCTTGGAGAACCGACGCCTTTTATCTTGGCTCCCATGGCATTCAGCATTCGGCTTAAGTCTTCAACCTCTGGTTCGCAGGCCGCCGACTCAATAATAGTCTCGCCTTTAGCCAATACCGCGGCCATGAGGACATTCGCAGTGGCTAAAACCGAGGATCCAAAGACTCCGCCCAAATAAATGTGGCTGCCTTTAAGCTGCTTTGACCTCGCATAAATATATCCGCCGTCGATATCAATTTTGGCCCCTAGCGCTTTAAGCCCCTTCAAATGAAGGTCAACCGGACGGACACCAATGACACACCCACCCGGCATCGAGACCTTTGCTTTACTTAATTTAGCCAATAACGGACCAAGGACACAAAATGAACCCCGCATGGTTGAAACAAGTTTATAGTCCGCAACATGATTGGATTTTCCATTTGATGTGATATTTAATTTGTTATCTTGAAATTCGACCTTTTTCCCAAGGGACTTGAGAAGTTTAATCATGGTCAAGGTGTCACGCAATTTGGGAATATTCCGCAGACGGCAGGGCTCATCCGTTAGGAGAGTCGCAGCCAGAATCGGCAGAGCGGCGTTTTTGGAACCGCTAATCTCCACAACCCCATGCAGCGGATATCCACCTTCAAGTATTAATTTCTCCATAGAAGGCTCTTTGATTGTAGGTTAATTAATGATGGCTCCCGTAAATTTATACTGTGAACATAAAAAACGATCGGTGTCGGTATAATCCCGAAAAATAAACGTATTTTGAAAATAAGGAAAATGCTGGATTATTCGTTCTATGGACTTTGCCTGATGCTCCCCGATTTCAAACATCAAAAGACCATCCTCGTTAAGGAATTTTCCAGCCCGGTCAACAATGCCCCGATAAAAGGCCAATCCGTCTTTTCCCCCGTCCAGGGCAATGTGCGGTTCTCGCTGCACATCTTTGGGAAGGGTAGCGATATCCCCTGATTTGATATACGGCGGGTTGGAGATGACCATATCAAATTTATGGGTTAACTCTTCATCAATTTCCAGAAACTTAAACATATCACACCAAACAAATGTTGTTTTATTCTCAACGAAATTCTTTCTGGCATTATTCCGGGCGACCATAATAGCCTCACGAGAAATATCCAAAGCCGTAACATGGCAATCATAAACCCTTTTGGCTAAAGCGATCGCTATATTACCCGAACCGGTCCCCAAATCCAGAATCCGCAAGGGACGGCTTTTCAACATTCTTAATTTCTGTACGGCCATCTCAACCAATAATTCTGTCTCCGGCCGCGGGACCAGCACATGCTCATTGACAAACAATTTTGTGTTCAGAAATTCGCAATGACCAATAATGTATTGCAGCGGTTCCCCCTGGGCTCTTCGCGCAAGCATTTTGGAATATTGTTCTTTCTGGTCAGCCGTTAGCTCCTTGCTGTCGACATACAAGTCTATCCGGCGGCAATTTAAGACCGACGTTAAAATTTGCTCATTCTCGTTCATTAATCATGTCCTCATTTTCTGCGTTTATTAATGCGCCGGTAATCTCATCGAGTTCCCCATCCATAACAAATTGTAATTTGTGCGTTGTAAAACCGATCCGGTGATCAGTCACTCGCCGGTCAGGATAATTATACGTCCTGATTTTCTCACTCCGGTCGCCGCTGCCAACCTTCAGTTTGCGGTCCTGCGATTCCTGTTCCTGACTGTCACTTTTCATCTTATCCAATATACGGGCCCGCAACACCCGCATGGCTTTTTGTTTATTTTTTAGCTGAGATCGTTCATCCTGACAAACAACAATTGTTCCCGAAGGTAAATGGGTAATGCGAACAGCTGAGTCCGTCGTATTTACACTTTGCCCTCCCGGTCCGGATGAACGGTAAATATCAATCTTCAAATCGTTTGGGTCGATCACCAGTTCAATGTCTTCCGCTTCAAACAACACAGCCACCGTAGCCGCTGAGGTGTGAATACGGCCTGAGGCTTCTGTCGTTGGAACACGTTGGACCCGGTGCGCTCCGCTTTCCCACTTAAGGTGTTTCTCAGCGCCATTTCCGCTGATACTAAAAATGACTTCTTTGAATCCGCCTGTTTCCGAAGGATGAGAGTTGATGGGTTCAACCTTCCAGCCTTTCTTATCAGCATACCTTGAGTACATCCGATAAAGATCAGCAGCAAACAAACTCGCCTCTTCCCCACCGGTACCAGCCCGTATTTCAATAATAAGCGCTCTGTTTTGCTCTTGTTTCTTAGGATTACTCAGGTCTTCGAGCTTATCGGCGAGTTCTGTCTGACGCGCCAAATTTTCTTTCAGTTCAGCCTTGGCTAACGCCTCAAATTCATGATCATGCTTTTCAGTCAAAAGAGTCTTCAATTCAGCAATCTGGCTTCCAAGATTTTTGTAATCATTGAAAACCGTCACGATTTCAGTTAGATCAGAATACTCTTTCGCCAGTTTTTGATATTGGTTTTGATCTGAAATGATTTTCGGGTCTGCCAGCAACGATTCAAGTTCTCTAAACCGTACTTCTATTTTCTCAAATTTGTTTAGGTTCATTTAGTAAAAACACTTTGGGCCGCAAAATTTGCGGCCCAATAAAATGTTATTTATTTTTGTATCGTTTCTTGAATCGGTCAATACGACCGGCGGTGTCGACCAACTTCTTCTCACCGGTAAAGAAAGGATGGCAACTTGAACAAATTTCTACCCGGATGCTTTGAACAGTTGACCGTGTTTTAACAACATTCCCGCACACACATGAAATGGTCGTGTCAACATACTCTGGATGAATGTCAGCTTTCATCAATATACTCCTCGTTTATTAATAATATTAAATCAATATATATATTTAATTTAAGAATGTCAATTATAGCATAAATTTAAAAATGTACAATTTTTCTAACACCAACAACAGAATCGTAACATATTGTAAAATATAAACTTATACCATAGCCTCACATATTATTCAGATTATCAAGGAAATCCCTGTTTGTCTTATACTTCCCGATGCGGTCAATCAGCAATTCCATCGCTTCGGCAGAGTTCAAGTCATTGATGGCCTTACGTAACAACCAAATCCGCTGAAGGTCGTTATCCGGAATCAGATATTCTTCGTGACGGGTATTTGACCGCTTAATATCAATCGCCGGATAAATCCTGCGCTGGAATAAATTTCGGTCCAGTTGCAGTTCCATATTACCGGTACCTTTGAATTCTTCAAAGATAACTTCATCCATCCGGCTTCCGGTTTCAACCAATGAAGTCGCGATTACAGTTAAACTACCACCTTCTTCAACCGCCCTGGCCGCACCAAAAAACCGTTTTGGTTTGTGTAAGGCATTGGAGTCAACCCCGCCGGAAAGAATCTTCCCGCTGTGCGGAACCACCGTATTGTACGCACGAGCGAGCCTGGTGATACTGTCCAACAGAATAATAACGTCTCGTTGATGCTCGACCAGTCTCTTCGCCTTTTCCAGGACCATCTCGGCAACCTGAACATGGCGTTCAGCCGGTTCATCAAACGTTGACGCAATAACTTCCCCTTTAACATTACGTTGCATATCCGTGACTTCCTCAGGACGCTCATCAATCAGCAAGACCATGAGAATAACATCCGGCTGATTTTGCATAATTGAATTTGCTACCTTCTGCAAAAGAACCGTCTTCCCGCTGAATGGCGGGGCAACGATCAGAGCCCGTTGTCCTTTGCCCAATGGAGTCAACATATCCATGATTCGCGTTGATAATTCTTTTTGTTCGGTCTCAAGGATAATCCTGTCTTTGGGATATAGCGGAGTTAAATTATCAAAGAATATTTTATCTTTGCATTTTTCCGGATTCTCAAAATTGACGGCCTCAACCTTTAACAACGCGAAATATTTCTCGCCTTCCTTGGGAGGTCGAATATGCCCATTAACGCTGTCACCGGTCTTAAGGTCAAATCTTCTGATTTGAGAGGGTGAAATGTAGATATCATCCGGACAAGGTAAATAATTGTAATTTGCGCTACGCAAAAAACCAAACCCTTCCGATAATATTTCCAGTGTCCCGCCGCCGAACATCTGTCCTTCTTTCTCGGCTTGGGCCTGAAGAACCTTAAAAATCAGGTCCTGTTTCTTCAAACTGCTGACACCGGAAATGTCCATGTCTTTTGCAATCTTATTGAGTTCGGACATTTTCATATTTTTCAGGCTGGTAATATCAATGTGCACCTCTTGCCCCTCACCCGAAATAACCTCATCTTCTTTAGCCTTGACTGTCTTTTTTACCGGCGTTATTTTATCTTTATTTTGTGCCGTTTTCGCCATCTCTTTTTCCCTCTCTTTTACCGTATTGGTTTTCGTTGCACTTTTAGCCATATTTGTTTCACCTTTTTATTCGTTTCGATTTTACTCTTTGAATTATCAATCACCACGTCTGCCAATCGAATCTTTTCTTTAACCGGCATCTGCAATTTTATCCTTGATAAAACTTCCTTCTTTGTTAAATTTAAATTTTTAATAGCTCTTTGAATCTGAATATCTCGGGAAGTTTTGACCACAATCGTCATATCAACATCACGATCCATTTCAGATTCAAACAATAGGGGGACATCAAGCACCACAACCCCTTTGTATCCCTTATTCCTTAACCCTTTCAACTGCATCTTAATCATGGACCGGACCAACGGATGCAGGATAGATTCTAATTTTCTTAGCTTAACGGCGTCATTAAAAACAATTTCTGCCAACGCCCTGCGGTTTACTCCGCCGCCCAAAATAACATCCGGCCCAAATATTTTTTTGATTCTCGCCACACATTTGCCTTTGGGTTTGAGCAAAGCATGGACAATCCGATCCGCATCCACCACTTTTGCCCCCAGCTGGGCAAACATTCTCGATACGGTTGACTTACCTGTCGCTATCCCTCCTGTGATTCCGATAATAAACATAGATAGAACTCTTTATATTTTTTGGCTGATTCTTTCCACGGAAATTTCGACTGCATCGCATTGGCGACCAATTTAAAGTACACCTTCTTGTCATGAAACAAATCGATCGCCCGCCTGATTGTACTGATAAAGACGGCAGGGTTATTTTCATGACAAACTAATCCGTTGCCGCTAAATTTTATCGGATTAAACGATTTGACCGTATCGACCAATCCTCCCGTACGATTGACTAAAGGCGGCGCTCCGTAACACATGCTGATCATCTGGGTTAATCCGCACGGTTCAAACTGGGATGGCATCAAAAACCAATCGCTTCCGGCATAGATCATATGGGCTAACCGTTCATTATATTCAAATGACAAAGAGAGTTTTTCCTTTTGATTTCGCTGAAGATCACTCAATTCATTTTGGTAACGTTCTTCCCCCAATCCCTGAATTATAATCTGCAAATGATCTGATTCCATTTCATTTACAGCTTGAATGATTGCGTCCATTCCCTTTTGGTGGGACAATCTTCCGACAAATCCAAAAACAGGCATATCAATATTGACCGGCAAGTTCATCTGCTTCTGCAATTCGATTTTATTTTCCAATTTTCCTTCGATAAAGGAATCAAGAGTGTATCTTTTTGAAATAAATTCATCTCTTTCCGGATTCCAATAAGCATAATCCAAACCGTTTAAAATACCGACCACGCCGTCTTTATATTGACGCAGGGTATTATTTAATCCGCAACCATATTCGTCCGTTTGAATATCGGTTGCGTACTGAGGGGATACCGTAGAAACTTCATCGCTAAAAATAATTCCGGCTTTAAGAAAATTGATTTTATCGTAAAAATAAAAGCCGTTCTCGGCGAATAATTCATTCGGGAGTTCTAACTTCCCGTATTCGTCTTTATGGAAAACCCCTTGAAAAGCCAGATTGTGGATTGTCAGCACTGTTTTAGTCGATTTAAAAAAATCATCATCCTGAAAGATTGTTTTGAGGTAAACCGGGATCAACGCGGCGTGCCAGTCATGACAATGGATAATATCGCAAGGCCAATTGATCATTTTGAGAAGTTTTAATGATTGCAAATTGAAAAATTTAAATCGTTCAAGATTATCCGGGAAGTCCCCTGCCTGGTTCCCATAAAGTCCTTCACGGTTGTAATATGTTTCATTCTCTATAAAATAGATCTCAACATTCTTATGGAGCTTGGCTTTTGAGAATTCGGCATTGATTCTGGAAATATCAAATTCGTCTTCATTGATTGACCGATATTTCGGCATCACGACTTTTACGTCCACCCCTAATTCCGCCAGAACGACCGGTAATGTCCCGCATACATCAGCCAGGCCGCCTGTCTTGGCAAAAGGTACAACTTCTGAAGAACAAAATAAAACCTTCAACATTTTCTAAACCTTAACCTTTTCCATTTCCATCCAATTTTTACCGATTTTCAGATCGACCTTCACCGGCACGCTTAATTCAATAGTGCTTTCCATAATATTCTTCACCAACGAAAGCATTGTTTCCCGTTCATCAGGAAGAAGATCAAAAACCAATTCGTCATGGACGGTAATTAACATCTGGGACTTCAGTTTTTCTTTAACCATTTCGTTATACACATTGATCATGGCCAATTTCATCAAATCAGCGGCCGAACCTTGGACGGGTGTGTTAATCGCCTGGCGTTCGGCAAATTGCCGGACGGAATTATTCTTGCTGTTAATATCAGGGATATACCGCCGTCGGTTTAACAGTGTCAGCACGTAGCCATTTTTCTTGCAATGTTCAATCTGCTGATCCATAAAAACCTTAACCTGCGGATAGCGGCGAAAATACCGGTCAATAAAATCCTGGGCCTCTTTTTGACTGATGCCCAAGTCTTTGGACAATCCAAATCCGCTCATCCCATACACTATACCGAAATTGACTCTCTTTGCCGTGTCCCGCATGGCGTAATCGACTTTTGACTGGTCAATATCAAAAATCAAGGACGCTGTATAATTATGGATGTCCTGGTCCCGATTGAAGGCCTCCAGCAATGAGGCATCGGCCGACAGATGCGCAAGTATTCTTAATTCGATTTGGGAGTAGTCCGCCGATAACATCAGCTTACCATCCGACGGAATAATCGCTTTTCTGACCTGCTTACCGAGCTCGGTTCGAATGGGAATATTCTGCAAATTGGGATGTCTTGAGCTTAAACGTCCCGTTTCTGCGCCGATTTGGTTGAATTCAGCATGAATCCTGCCCGTCTGCGGATTGATCAATTTGGGAAACGCATCAATGTAGGTCGACTTAAGTTTCGCCAATTGACGGAACTCTAAAATCATGGACGGGAATTCATGTAACCCGCTTAATTTTGTAAGGACTTCTTCGTCCGTTGAATGTCCCGTCTTTGTACGCTTTATAGACGGCAGCGACAGCTTCTCAAACAATATAACTCCCAATTGCTTTGGTGAATTAATGTTAAATTCTTCACCCGCCAACTCATATAATTTCTTTGTCAATTCGTCCATTTTGCTTTGACACGTCTGTGACAACTTCTTTAAATGAGATTCGTCCAATTTAACGCCGCAGCTTTCCATTTTATAAAGGACGTATGCCAAAGGCCTTTCAATCCTTTCATACAATTCATCAAGCGTTGATTCCTTCAATTTCGGCTTCAAGACATCATATAATTTATAAATAATATCCGTTTCTTTTGCCTTCAGGTGTTCCTCTCCAATTGTGACATTAAGATACGTCCAGGCAAACTCACCCGGCGAATAGGTCGAAACATTCGCTGATAAAAGGTAGCCGGCCAAAAGCACATCAAAAATCTCCCCCGATGGTTCAATCTTAAAACCGGACAAGAACTTAAACATTTCTTTACAATTGTACGTTACTTTGATGATAGATTCATCTTCCCATATTTTTTTAAGTCGGGGCACCCGATCACTGGACAGGCTGTAAATCTTATCTCCCGCTGCCAAATAGACCTGGCCAAACAATACGCCCTCCTGGCTGTCATTTAAAAAAGCAAACCGTTTTGTTTTCTGGATCTCTTTTAGCACCGCTCCGATGTCTTGCTCACTTGTCAATTCTTTAATATTAACGTTATACTCCTGGACCTGCCCATCCGCATACTCTTGAACAAAGCGTTTGAATTCCAGTTGTTTGAATAAATCATGTAAACGATTCTTATCTGGCTTGCCCACTTTTAATTCTTCGAGGTCAAAATTTAACGGAACATTCTTTTCTAACACCGCCAGTTCTTTGCTTAAAAAGGCCATATCCTTTTGATTGATTAATTTCTCTTTTATCTTTTCTTTGTCGATACTGGCCATATTTTTGTAGATTTCCTCGAGATTTCCGAAATTATTTATTAATTTTCTTGCCGTCACTTCCCCAATTCCAGTGACGCCCGGTATGTTGTCTGAAACATCACCTGCCAGGGCAATAAAATCGATAATGTGGACAGGATCAAAACCGAGTTTAAGCCGGATATCCTCCGTTTTTAAAATTTGATCTTTCCGCAGACTCAAGAAATTTGTCTGATCATTGCTTAGCTGGTACATATCCTTGTCTTCGCTGACAATCGTCACTTCAAGTTTATTCTCATTGGCCAAATGCGTTAACGTCGCAATGATGTCATCCGCCTCATATCCCCCCACTTCGAATATGGGAAGGTGGTACGCATTGAGGATCTCTTTAATAATGGGAATTTGCTCAATGAGCTGTTCAGGCATCTTTTGCCGCTGGATCTTATAATCAACAAATTTCTCTGCCCGGCGGGTTCTCTCTTTTGAGTCAAAACAAACGGCTAAATACTTCGGGTCAAATTCCCGTAAAATCTTTCGAAGACTGGTGACAAACCCGAAAATCGCATTGGTCGCCTGCCCGGTACTAGAACTCAGTTCCAAACCAAAAAACGACCGGTAACATAAAGCATGCCCATCAATTAAGAACAATTTATCCATCAATTTTTAATATTTTTTATGAACTTATGCGTATCACAGAAATAATGTGGGTTTCATGATCACAATTTATTTTGAATTTTTTTGAGATTCATCAGGAAAATTGGCGAGTATTTTTTGAAGTTCACGTTTTGCCGCATACGAATCGCCCGCATCGAATTGTTTTGTCGCTATGTCTAACCGCTCCCTAACTTGTTTTTTTGATCTAATCTTGATAACATCTTTTCGTGCATTTATTATTTTCGGGTTATCGGGCGTTATATGCAACGCCTGATCAAATTCGTTTAAGGCCTGTTCTAACTCTTGGTTGTTGACGTGTTTTACTCCTTTCAAATAATGCTCATTGGCTCTCTTGACTCGGTCAATAAAGTCTTGGTGGTTTTTCTCTACAATCTGTTTATTCAATTTTTCGGCTTCAAGCTGTACAATCCAAGAAAAGTATTCGGGTTTAATCTTCAACATTTCTTCTTTAGCCTTTTGCCCCCATTCATCTCCTGGTTTAGACAATTCATATCGTTTCTTGAAATAAGGAAAGGCCTTGTCCGGATAGCCGTTATTAAGATACATCATCGCCATGTTGCTATAAGAGGGAAGATAATTACGGTCCTTTTTAATGGCGGTGGAATAATGCTTTTCTGCCTTTCCCAAAAAACCCATCTGTTCGTAAATAACACCCATATCGTTAAAGATTTTCGGATCATCACTTCCCAATAAAGCGGCCTTGGAAAAATAGGTTAACGCCTCATTATAATTACCTTTTTGCTGTTCTATAATTCCGAGTTCTCGGTATTGATCGTACAATTTCTTGTTTGAAGCAGCTAAGGTATCCGTATGAAAGGTAATAATGGATATGAAAATCAGAAGAGTTACAAATTTAAGAACGGTTTTTTTTATGATGTTCTTTGTGATAAGCATAATATATTATCAACCGTTTGACAAGTTAATTTCATTCTTTTAAAAGTCAGGCTGAATTTGTCTGTTCCAATGCATTTCCGGCATCTTCGACAGCCGAATGATCCGCAACCTCATTGATAAGAACATCTTGTGAGGAAATAACCTCTGCAGCCGTTGATGGAAGCAACCATTCCTGAAAAGAATTAACTGATGCATTATCCCTTATTCGGCCCACCACTTGTTCCGGATCCACCGCAACGTTCAGCGTAATAACACCTATCAATCGCCCTTCCTTTTCAAACAAACGTACAAATCGTCCTTCCTGGGCATCAAACTTGAAAACCGATTTCACACCCCTGCGCTCCGTTACCTGCCCAACGGCAAACAGTAAAAAATCTTCCTTTTTGATATGAAACACCGGAATTGGCAATTCAACACTTTCCTCTTTCTTCAATAAAGCCGCAGTCAATACCTTAGCCTGATATTCAAGAAATTCATTTCTCGGTCCATAACTGCTCCATAATTCCCGGCTGCGTTGAGCGGCAACATCTACGGCATAGACGTCCTCAATGTTGGTCTTATATTGGTCATCAACAACGATTGACTCTTGACTTATTTCAAGAGCCTCGTTAAAAACCCGCGTATCAAGGTGGGTATTCTCCAGAATGACTAAATCAGTAGCATATACTTTCCCCGAACGTGTCTTTATAGCTTTCAGATCACCCTCACCTAATATTTCATTAATCGGGTTATTGATGAGCAGACTTATCCCTTTGCTCTTTAATTTTGCCGTCACCCATTCCTTATACTCCTCCGGAGCACCTTGAAGCAACGGATGATTGGCCGAAATAGATAGAATCACTTCTTTTTTCTTAGTAGAAAAAAGCATGGACAGTTCAAGCCCCCACCATTGATCCGCCTCAATGGCAATAGTGTCGTTCAATGCCGCTAATGTACTGATCTGCTCGATATCTTTGATGTTCCTAAATCCGAAAACACCAACCTTATTCGTCCCCTTCAAATCCCCGTATCGATGGTCAGGAGTATCACACAGGATTAGTATGTCAAAATCTAATTGGGTTCGATCCTCGAAATGGATCTTCTTACGGCTAACATTGACCCGGGTGACCTTTTTTTCATTGATAATTTTGATGTTGTTCTTTTCATAAAACTCTTTTGTTTTGTAATAAATTTGTTTTGATTTAAGCTGATGATCAATCATATCAATATAACGTTGCTTTTCGACGCTTAAATGATCGCTTAAAGGCGCCAAAAAAATCTGACAATCTTCTATCTGCGGTTTAATCAGTTCCACAGTTTTAATCGCTGCCATTGAATTCCCTAATATGACTACTTTTTTCATCCCTTTTCCTCATTCATGATTTTGCATTTTAAACGCCTCAACGCCGTTTTTCATCAGCATGACTACCGTGACAGGCCCTACCCCTCCCGGAACGGGCGTAATAAACGACGCTTTTTCCTGCGCCGAATCAAATTCAACATCACCAACGATCTTTGCCCCCACCAGGTTTATCCCGACATCAATAACCATCGCGCCCTCTTTAATCCAGCTCCCTTTTATCAATTCGGGTTTACCCACCGCTACGATCAGAATATCAGCCCTGGATACGTGGTCAATCAATTTTCCCGCCTCACTGGTCGCTACATGACAGACTGTTACCGTCGCGTACTTCTCGATCAGGAGGATACTCAACGGCTTCCCTACAATTCCACTGGCCCCAACGATGACAGCTTCTTTTCCCCGGATATTGACATTGGTGGACTTGATATGTTCCATAACCGCTTGAGGGGTGCAGGGAATAATATTAGTCTCTCCCAGCAGCATTTTCCCGATATTGGCGACATTAATTCCTTCCAGATCTTTTTCCATCCCGACAAGGTTCGCAATGGTGTTATAGTCAATATGCTCAGGCACAGGCTTATGAAGCATGATCCCGTTTACGGTCGGATCGTGGTTAAACTCAATAATTCTTTTACCGAATTCTGCCTGTGTAATACGCGTCGGGAAACTGATTAATTCATATTCAATACCGATGTATTCCGCTACTTTTCGTTGCGAATTGGCATAAGCACAGGAACCTTTATCTTCACCAATCATGATATTAATCAAACGGGGAACACGTCCGAATTTCTTGCCCAAATCAGCAACTTCACTTTTCAACTGATTTTTTAAATCCTGGGCTAATATTTTCCCGTCTAATAATTGTGCCATTGTCTTCATCTTATCCTAATTATGATTTTGTAATGCGAGTGCGGAATTATATGCGGCTTTAAGCATTTCCACCGCTACTTCAATATCTGAGATTAAATATTTATTCCCTTTTTCGACTAAAAACGGGGCCAGCAGCACGCCTTTATAACATAATTTTCCGACTTCCAATGGAATCTTTTCCGCATTTTTCTGAGCTTTTTTGCGCACGCTCGGTGATTGTCCCCTGGTTTTCACCACCTGCAGGTATGCCTGGGCGTCCAAATCAATCAATTCCGTTAATCTCTTCCTTAAACTTTCCGACTTTTTTAGCTGGTTAAGCATTTTCTTATCGTCTGACTTCGAACCTGTCTTTCCAATCGAATAGTTCGTAACCATGGACAAGAGGGCTAACCCGCAGGCAGCTGTCAACGCAGCCGCAGATCCGCCGCCGGGAACAGGTTGTTTTTTAGACAATATGTCAAGATATTGATCTAGAGTATGGTTTTTAAAAAGCTTCGCCATGAATTAATGAATATAAATAAAGCAGGGATATGAAATCTTATGATATGAATTTAAGTGCAATTAACTGCCTTATCATAACTTAAAGGCGGGACCATTTCAACGATTTCATCTAAAATTTAAACACAACTATCGAAGGCATTTGGAATAATCTCGATTTGAACTTCCCCACCATCATCCAGAATAGACACCACATCAAACCGGGAATCCTGAAGATAAAGAATTTCGTGTTCCTGTAAATAGGATAACGCCGATAAACTTATTTTCCGTTGTTTTAAAAGAGTGATGGATTCCAACGGGTGGCCCTGGTCAGGTGATGTCCGTGTTTTAACTTCAACAAAACAAAGCACATTTTTCTGCCTGGCAACAATATCGATTTCACCAATCTTACACCGGTAGTTACATTCAATAATCTCATAACCGTTTTTAACCAGATGTTCGGCGGCTAACCGTTCCCCCTCAACTCCCAGGTCAATATGTGTGTACTCTTTGCTCATCAATGAATGAATGTTTTTCGATGAATCATGGATAACCCGTGCCGGACAATGGCCTTTTTGTGATCTGACGTCGGATAACCTTTATGTTTCTTAAATCCGTAATCTGGAAAAATCCGGTCATACGCCATAAGGATCCTGTCTCTGATAACCTTGGAAACAATGGAAGCGCAGGCTATGCTGAAAACCTTGCTATCCCCTTTGATAACTGTCTTGTATGTATAAGGCAAATCTGTCTTAAAACGATTCCCGTCAACTAGAAGACAAGTCCCGGACCGGTCATCCTGAATCCCCTTTTCCTTTTCCAAAGAATTCATTAACTGCAATACGGCATTGTTCATGGCGATATATGTTGCCTGCAGGATGTTAACGTCATCAATAACCGTTTCATTAATAATGCCTACGCCGACATATGATTTCTCAAGTATTTCTTGAAACGCTACCTCTCTCTGCAAGGATGAGATTGTTTTTGAATCAGCGATTTTGGATGAAAAATCATAGTGCCGGACAGCAACGGCGCTGGCGACTACCGGCCCTGCGAGAGGACCTCGCCCGGCCTCATCAATACCGATAATAAAACGATATCCTTCATTTTTAACGGATTGTTCAAAATCAAGCATCAGCCGGACCAGGGGTCATAAACCACAGAAAGGATTTAGGGGAAACTGTTCAACCTAATTTTCGTGCGTACAACCAAATCTATTGCGTTTGTTCACGCTGAACACGTGCCTTTTTACCTACACGGTCTCTCAGATAGTAAAGCTTAGATCGTTTTACGATCCCTTTACTGACTACAGACATGCTTTCAATCACCGGTGAATGTAACGGAAAACTTTTTTCCACGCCTTCTCCAAAAGAAACCTTACGGACAGTAAATGAACCTTTTAACCCGCGGCCGGTCTTTCGGATAATGGTTCCCTCAAACGGATGAGTACGAATCTTATCGGCCTCCTGAACCTTGATCTTCATTTTTACGGTATCACCCACATGGAAATCCGGCAGATCTTGTTTTAAATATTTTTCTTCAATTTTTCTTAATGTAGCTCCAGCATTTGTGACCATTGTTTACCTCCATAACCATTAGCTATTTTTAATCCTTCAGTAAATCAGGACGATTTTTCTTCGTTAATTCAACAGCCTGTGAATTACGCCATTTTTCTATATCTTTATGATTTCCAGATAATAACACAGAAGGAACTTTTTTACCACGAAAATTTGCCGGCCGGGTGTAATGCGGAAAATCCAGCAAATTCGATTCGAACGATTCGTTGACCAATGACTCCTCTCTTCCTAAAACGCCTGGAATCAAACGAGTTATACTATCCATAATCACTAACGCCGGTAATTCGCCTCCGGTAAGGATATAATCACCGATGGATATGCATTCATCCACCAACATTTTGTTGACCCGTTCGTCAACCCCTTCATAATGACCGCATATAATAATAATATTTTTATATTTTGTCAACTTTTTTACATTCTTCTGGTTGAGGGGAATGCCGCGCGGGCATGTCATAATAACCCTGGCTTTTCTGCGGCCTTTGATTTTTCGCACCGCATCAAAAATAGGCTGGCAGGTCATGACCATTCCGGGGCCGCCGCCAAAAGGCCGGTCATCGACTTTATGGTGTTTATCCGCGGTATACTCACGTAAATCATGGATGTTAATCGTCACTTTCTTCTTTGCTTGGGCCCTTTTCAAGATCGATTCATTGATTATCGGCTTGAACATGTCAGGAAAAATAGTGATGATATCAAATCTCATGGGCCAACTCCGATTTAAATTCTTTTAAAAATTCGTCCTGAAATTCTGCGTACCGGTCTTCTTTGATGGCTTGTCTAATTTCTTTCATTAAATTAACATAGAAGTGTACATTACAGTAAGAAAGTATATGCAGAGCCGTAATTTCATTTTGATTGGCCAAATGCCGGATATAACTCCGAGGGTACTGGGTGCAATAAGGGATATCCCGGTCGGCATCAAGCGGTCTGAAATCGTCGGCGTAGACGGCATTGCGCATGACCATCCTTCCCCGGCGGGTAAACGCAGTGGTATGCCGGCCAAACCGGGTTGGCAAAACAGTGTCAAACATATCAATGCCTTCGCCAACCGCTTTGACAATCTGGTCTGGATATCCGATCCCCATAAAGTATCGGAGTTTGTTTTGGGGCAACATCGGCTCCACCCATTCCAACGCTTCAAACATGTCTTTGACAGGTTCGCCTACACTGACCCCGCCGATCGCATATCCATCGAACCCGACGTCTAGAATTTCTTTCGCCGACTGTTCCCTTAAATCCTGATAGGTTGATCCCTGGATAATACCGAAAAGATTTTGATTCTTGCCCATCCCTTTCTTCGTAAAGTATTCCTTAGATCTTTTTGCCCAGTACGTTGTCCGTCTGACCGATCCCTCGGCCTGTTTACGTTCACACGGGTAAGGCGCACATTCGTCCAGCGGCATGACAATGTCCGATCCGAATACCTGTTGAATTTCCATTACTTTTTCCGGATCAAAATAATGAGCCGCGCCGTCTAGGTGTGAACGGAATTCAACACCGTCATCAGAAATTTTCCTAAGTTTGGACAAACTGAACACCTGGTAACCGCCGCTGTCGGTCAGGATTGGTTTATCCCAACCGGTAAATTTGTGCAAACCGCCTGCGCTTCGAATAATTTCCAAACCGGGACGAATATTCAAGTGGTAGGTATTTGAAAGCATCAATTGCGCGCCTAACTCACGCAAATTTTCAAAGGTCAACGATTTGACCGTGCCATTCGTTCCAACGGGCATAAAAAACGGAGATTCAATATCACCGTGAGCCGTTTTCACGATTCCCAGACGGGCCTTAGTCTTCTTATCTGTCTTTATCAATTCAAACATTTTTTTTAAATGATCAACATCGCATCACCGTAACTATAAAAACGGTATTTATTTTTAATGGCTTCAGAATAAGCCTTCTTAATTAATTCAGTCCCACCAAAGGCATACACTAACATCAACAGTGTACTGTAAGGGAGATGAAAATTCGTTAACAAAATTTCAACCCATTTAAATTTCACCCCTGGATAAATAAAAATGTCGGTTTCACCCGACAGCGGTTTATGTCTGGCCAATGATTCAAGAACCCTTGCGCTGGTCGTCCCAACGGCCACAACCGGAACATTGGTTTGTTTGGCTCTGGCCAGACTTTGGTAAACCGGCTTGGTCACCTGATAATGTTCACTATGCATTTTATGTTTCTTTATATCACTTGCTTCGACGGGCTTAAAGGTCCCGTAATTGATATGCAGGGTTACTTCTTTTATCTGATGCCCTTTCTTTTTTAGTCTGTCTAATATCGATTTGCTGAAGTGCAATCCCGCCGTAGGGGCAGCGACAGAACCAAGTTTTTGCGCATAAACCGTTTGATAATGTGTGCGGTCGATATCCTCGTCTTTACGTTTGATATACGGTGGGAGCGGGATATGCCCATGCTTTTCCAGATAACGGCTGATGTTTTTCCGGTTGAACCGGACGACTCTTTTTTCACGGTCAATAATTTCCGCGAAGATCTTTTCCTTTCCAAATCGGATCAAATCACCATTCTTCAGCCGCTTCATCGGTTTCATAAGAACTTCATAATGATAGTCATCATGACATTTATTTAACAGAAAAACTTCGACTTTTGCCCCGGTTGATTCTTTTTGACCCAGTAAGCGCGCATGGACTACTTTGCTGTTGTTTAATACGATCATGGCCGGAACAGGCAGATACTGATCAATATTTTTGAAAATGTCATGATAAACGGTATTCGTCTTGCGGTCAACCACCAATAATCTTGCTTCTTCACGATTTTGAACGGGATATTGGGCGATAAGCTCATCCGGAAGCTCATATGAAAAATCACTTAATCTCATTATTTCGTTTCAATCTTCTTAATTTCGACACCTGGATAATAAAACTGTAATATCTCCTCATAAGAGTGCCGTTCCTTGGCCATATTATACGCTCCCCACTGGCACATACCCACCCCATGCCCCCAACCGTTCCCGATCAAATCAAAATAATATCCTTTCATCTCAATCTCATATTTGTTACTTAAAATTAAATTAGGGCCGAGGGTGTTTCTAAATTTTATCCCTGAGATCTTAGTCTTCTTACCGTCACGCGCTTCAATGATTAATTCCTTGACTCTTCCACTTTTATTTCGTTCCGCCACAGATATATTCTTGATGGTACCGGTATGAATCCCATTTTTCTCTAAGACTTTCTGTACTTCACTCGATTGGAAGTTCCGTCTCCATTGGTAATGCGGCATGCCATGGCTATAAGGGGACTCAACCCCCTTTAAAGGAGGAATATCAATGCCCCAGACCTGGTTAGCGTCTTCGGTAAAACCACCGCTGTTTGAATGAAAAAAGGCGGGTACAATCTTACCGTCATAAACCATGACCTGCCCTTGTGTATAATTGGAGGCCATATCCGTACGGAAACGTTCAGCTGTTTTCCCACCGTATACCTGTGAGAAAATATCACTCGTGACATCAAAGTTCTTTTTAATGTTTTCATTCATTTTGTAAAGAGCGTATGTCCTGGTTGCAATGGCCTGGGCTTTTGTTGCTTCAATCGGCCATTTGTCGGAAATTTCGTGAAAAAGCACACCTTTAACATACGACTCTAGTCCCAGACGGTTTATGACAAGAAAACGGCCATCTTTCTCAACAAGAATATCAACGGCTCCCCGAAAACGACCCTTTTTTGTTTCAGCATAAATCGTAATATCGTTAGAGGAAACAATCCGCAATTTCTTCGTTTCTAGAAGTTTTTCCCCAACAGTAATCCCACCATTGAATGAGCCCACCCTGGACCGTTTGAGTTTTCTACCTTTTATTAATAGGCTTTGATCCGTTAAGTCGATCATTTCGTAAACTCCGCTGGCGGAAACAATAAACGAATCAACATTTTTCAAGACTTCGACCCTGATTTCAGGTTCCCGGGCATCGGTCGAGGCCGGAAGTAAAATGAACAAAAAACCGGTCAGCAACAATCTTAGAGTTTTCATATTACCTGTTATTAATTAAATAAATGATCAGACTGATCACAAGACTCGTCAACAGACATGTGGCCAAAGGAAAATAGAAAGTAAAATTTTCCCTTTTGATCAATATATCGCCGGGAAGTCTGACCGGTCCGGAAATTCGGCTAATCAAAAATACAATAATACTCATCACAATAAAACCTAAACCGATCAGAAAGAATGTCCTGGCCATAACGGTGAAAAAAATTCTCAATAGAGTTCTTTTTGTTTTGTTCGATCTGAAATAATAAGATTGATGTGCTTTCTGGAAGAATCTGTCAATTCCCTGCCGCGCGGGGTGCGGTTTAAGAACCCGATCTTTAGCAAGTACGGTTCGATGACATCCACAATAGTGTCAACTTCTTCGTTCAGGGTAGCGGCCAGAGTCTCAACACCAACAGGTCCGCCCTTATAATGCAGGCTCATTACGTTCAACAATCTTCGGTCCGAATCGTCCAAACCTTTCTGATCAATACCGAGTGTCTGCATGGCTTCGGCAACAACATCAGCCGTAATGGTCTCGGACTGTTTCTTTACCTGCGAAAAATCTCTGACCCTTCGCAATAAACGGTTCGCGATTCTCGGGGTTCCGCGGGAACGTTTGGCCAGTTCCACAGCGGCCGCGTTTTCCAAATTCAAATTTAACTTCTGTGACGATTGTTTGACAATATCGCCCAATTCCTCGGGTGTATAGAAATCCAGATGATGAAAAATACCGAATCGATCTCTTAATGGTGAAGCCAGCAGTCCGCTTCGTGTCGTAGCTCCGATTAAAGTAAAAGGCTTTAAATTAAAATTAATGGTTTTCGCATAGGGGCCTTTATCGACAATAAAATCAATCTTAAAACCTTCCATCGCGGGATATAGAAATTCCTCTACCGTTTTGGACAGCCGGTGTATTTCATCAATAAAGAGAATATCCCCTTTTTCCAGATTTGTAAGAATTCCGATGAGATCTCCGGCCCGGTCAATGGCCGGTCCGGAAGTCACGGTAATGCGCGAATTCATTTCATTGGCCACAATATTGGCCAAGGAAGTTTTTCCAAGCCCAGGGGGGCCTGAAAAAAGCAGATGCTCAAGAGGTTCGCTTCTTAACTTAGCCGCCTGAATAGATATTTTCAGATTGTCCACTAGATCTTTTTGTCCGACAAAATCACTCAAGAGTTTTGGGCGGAGGGATAGACTGTAAACCTGGTCTTCTTCTGTTTCCTGGCTGAATATAATCTTGCGGTGTTCATCCATATCAATCGTTATAATTCCTCTTCTTGCTCGGCCTGGGGCATTTGGTCTTCCGGGACAACATTATCTTTATTTCGCTGGATTTCTATATCACCGAAATTCTCGTACTGAAAAGCCTTGATCTCTTTTAAACGGATTAACTCCAGAATGGCAATAAACGAAATGATGATTTCCGGTTTTGAATTACACGCTCGGAACATGGCGACGACAGAAATCCTTTCCTTATTCAGTAATTCATGCAGGATATAATGAATTTTGTCTTCCACCGTGTATTCTTCCTTAATAATCTCATGGATAATTTCTTCCGGCGTTTTCTTTAAGGCTTCGGTAAAGGCATTGATCAGGTCGAAAAGATTAGCTTCAAAAAAGACTTCCTTTGATTCATCCAGAAGCTGTTGTTTTGACTCCTCATCCATTCCCCGGGGATAAAAATCTTTACGCAAAATCTCATGGTCTTCGAGCGTTTCCGCGATTTCTTTGAATCGTTGGTACTCTAAAAGACGGCGGGCCAGTTCATCTCTGGGATCAAGTTCTTCTTCACCCTCTTCCACCGGATCAGGAGGCAACAGCATCCTGGATTTGATTTGAATCAACGTCGCCGCCATGACCAGAAAATCTCCGACAATGTCTAAATCCAGCAACTTCATCATGTCGATATATTCCATGTACTGTTCTGTCACTTTAACGATCGGGATATCTTTGATATCAATGTCGTTTTTTTTGATCAGATACAATAACAGATCCAGCGGGCCCTCAAAAATTTCCAATCGTAATCTGTAACTCATGGGAAGACGATACCTTTAACTTGAAGAAGGGTTTCCTGGGCAATTTTTCTGGCCTTATTGCGGCCATCTTTTAATATATCGACAATTTTGTCCCTGTCCTTGCTGAACGATTGCCGTCGTTCGCTGATACCGGACAAAGCCTGGGTCAAATGTTGAGCAAGGATCATTTTACAATCCGTACAACCTTTTTCTGCTCCTGTACACCAATTATATACATCTTTTTTTAATTGTGGGGCAAAAACTTCATAATAACTATACACATTGCACTCATCCGGATGGCCGGGGTCTTTTAGCCTTAACCGTTTTGGGTCCGTAAACATGGTCTTCACTTTCTTCTGAATTTCTTCCGGCGTATCTGACAAACTAATGGCATTGTTATAACTTTTACTCATCTTTCGCCCATCCAGGCCAAGAAGGCGGGGTGTCTGTGTTAAAATCGCCTCACAGTCTGAAAAATATTCCGTTTTAAAAATATGATTGAATCGCCGTGATATTTCCCTGGTTAATTCCAGATGGGGTAACTGGTCTTCACCAATCGGGACGGCATTAGCCCGGTAAAGCAAAATGTCCGCGGCCTGAAGGACCGGGTAACCAAGAAAACCATAAGTCTGCAAATCTCGGGTCGTAATTTCACGAAGCTGTTCTTTATAGGTAGGGTTTCGTTCCAACCATCCCAGGGGCGTAATGCAGGAAAAAATCATCTGCAACTCCAGATGTTCCGGAACGTCGGACTGGATAAAAATAATCGATTTATCAGGGTCTATACCGCAGGCCAGCCAGTCGATGGCCATATCAATCATATTTGGCCTGATATCCCGGCTCTGTTCGTATTCCCCCATCAGGGCATGCCAGTCAACAATACTGAAAATACATTGGTGATTTTTCTGTAATTCAATCCAATTATGCAATGCGCCGACTAAATGGCCGAGGTGTAATTTCCCTGTCGGACGCATCGCGCTGAAGACTGTTTTTTTCATGATTGATCAATTAGGGTGATTGGATCAAAATTATAACTTCTGGGAGATAATTTCAATATCATAAACTTCCAGCATGTCACCGGCTTCATACTTTTCAAATCCCTCGAGTACGATACCGCATTCCATCCCTTCCGTCACTTCTCTGACATCTTCCTTAAACCGTTTCAGGGAGCTGATTTTACCCGTATGAATAACATCTTCACCACGCACAACATCAATATTCGCCTTACGGTGAACCCTGCCCTTGGTCACATAACAACCGGCGACTACCCCTTTCTTCGATAATTTAAAGACCTGCCGGATTTCCACCTTGGCGTAATAATTTTTCTTTGTTTTCGCTTCAAGAAGCCCTTCCAGCGCTTTACGCATGTCATCCACGGCATCATAAATAATCCGGTATTCGCGGACTTCTACGGGGTCCTTTTCTAAAGTTTGTTTGGCCTTTGTATCGAGGCCGACATGGAAGGCAATGATGATCGCTTTGGAAGCGAACGCTAACAAGACGTCTGAGGTGTTGACTTCTCCCACTCCGGTATGAATAAATTTGATCTTGACTCTATCACTCGGAATTTTCTCTAATGAATCTTTCAATGCTTCCAGAGATCCCTGAACATCCGCTTTCAACACAACATTTAACTCTTTGATTGCGCCTTTTTGAATCTGGGCATACAGATCATCCAGTGAAATAGCTGAAGAAGTCTGCATGCGTTTATTCTTGATCTTTTCCAATTTCGCAAACGATATCTCCTTGGCTTTTCTTTCATCATCAACCACATAAAACATCTCGCCAGCCCCCGGAACGTTGGATAATCCCAAAATCTCAACCGGCATTGATGGCCCCGCGCTCTTAATGGCCCGCCCGTGATCGTCAAACATCGCCTTCACTTTTCCATAATAAGGCCCCATAATTAAAAAGTCCCCTTCTTTTAAAGTGCCGCTTTGTACAATCAAGGTCGTCACCGTTCCTTTCCCTTGACTCAAATGCGCCTCAACAACCAGCCCCGAAGCCTTTTTATTCGGATTAGCCCTCAGTTCCAGCATTTCAGATTCAAGAAGGATCATTTCCAGCATTTCATCAATACCTTGTCCGGTCAATGCGGAAACCCCAACGACGACCGTCTTACCGCCCCAATCTTCTGAGGCCAATCCGCGTTCAGCTAATTGTTTCTTCACCTTGTCGGGGTTCGCACCTGGACGATCCATTTTATTAAGGGCTACGACAATCGGGACTTCCGCAGCCCGGGCATGATCGATCGCCTCAATCGTTTGAGGCATAAGCCCTTCATCCGCCGCTACGACCAGTACAACAATATCTGTGATATGCGCACCTCTGGCCCGCATCGCTGTAAAGGCCTCGTGACCCGGTGTATCCAGAAAAGTAATGCGCCCCTTGGGCATTTCGACAGAATAGGCGCCGATATGCTGGGTAATCCCGCCATGCTCTCTATCGGCAACTTTTGATTTACGAATCCTGTCCAATAAAGACGTCTTACCGTGGTCTACGTGCCCCATAAAAGTTATAACGGGGGCCCGGGCCAACAGTTCTTTTTCATCGTCTTCCTCTAACTTATGATCATCAATAATTTGTTCTTCTTGTGTCTTGAGTTTAGACAATCGAAAACCGAATTCCCTGGTTAGACGTGTAACTAATTCCTCACCCAGGCTTTGGTTAATATGGGCAAATATGCCCATTTTCATTAATTTAGTCAAAACGATACTCGGTTTTTGTTGTACGGCTGTCGAGAAATCTTTTACGGTTATCGGCACTTTGACTTCTATTTCCGGCAGATGATCATCCGATAAAATCTCCGGCTGGGTTGCTGCTTCCATCCCGACGGTTTGATCAGAACTAACGGTTGGCCCTTGATCGAATTCCCTTGCGTTATCAGCCGATTGGTCTTTTCGATCGTCCTTATGCGGTTTACGTCGCTTGCGCGACAGCGGTTTCAATGTAATAACCGGTTCTTGACTAATTTTTTTCTTCGGCGCAACAGGTTCTTCAACGATCCTTTCCTTTTTGACTTGAACCTCGACATTATTTGCAGACGTTTCATCCGCGGCTAAAACATCTTGGGCGGATTCATCCGTTTTTTTTCTTACCTTGACCGATTTTTTCACTACCTTTTTTACTTTCTTGGCAACGACTTTAGTTTTCGGTACGGGCTTCTTCTCCTCTGAACTTATTTTAGCCGGAACTTTTACAGCCTTCTTCTTGACTGTTGTAGGAGCCGCATCAACGTTCTCAACATTCTTTTTAGGTTCAACTTTAGGGATGTCCCCTTTTTTAAAAGCGCTTTTCACAACAGAAACGACCGCAACATTTAAATCTTGCTTGCTGTCCTTTGCTTTTAGTTTTAACTTCTTCAGCGCAGCCAAGATAGTTTCGCTGTTCGTGTTCAATTCTTTAGCTAGATCAGATACTTTCATATAATTAGTCTCTATTCCTCTTCACATTCTTCGAGTAGTTTTTTGGCTTCATCAATCAACTTCTGAGCTTTGATTTTACCTAATCCCTTTATCGGTGTCAAATCATCAACAGAGGCTTCTGCAATCTTATCTAATGTGCCAAACCCTTTTTCTTCCAATTCTTCAATTAATTTCTCACCAACCCCGGTAAGATCGGCAATTGATACCTCCTCAATAACCGATTCCTCGTCTTCTTCGGTCTCTTCAGATTGCTTTTTTTCCTTGTTTTTCTCGGTTTTGGTGGTTTTTGTCGCTTCTTCCTGATTTTCTGCCTCTATTTTCTCCTGATGTTCCTTCCATTGATCAAAAGAAAACAAATCCAATTCCCACCCAACCAACTGGCTGGCCAGACGGACGTTCTGACCGTGCCTTCCAATGGCCAAGGATAATTGATCGTCAGCCACAATAATATTGGCCTTCTTCTCATGAAAACTCAACTGAATCTGGGATATTTCAGCCGGTGAAAGTGCGGCCTGGATATATTCCTTGATATCCGATGAAAACCGGACGATATCGATTTTTTCGCCCTGAAGTTCCGACACTATATTTTTAACCCGGGACCCTCTCATCCCTACACAAGCACCGACAGAATCTACTTTTTCATCCTTAGAATTCACTGAAATCTTTGTCCGTTCGCTGACATCCCTTGAGATGGACTTAATTTCCACAATTCCTTCTAATATTTCGGGAACTTCCAATTCAAACAAACGTTTGACGAACTGCGGATGCGCTCTCGAAAGAATAATCTGAGGCCCCCGGTTTTCGCGCTTAACATCCAGAACATAGGCCCTGATCCTGTCGCCCTGTTTAAATTCTTCCTTAGACGATTGTTCCCGTTTGGGAATAATGGCCTCTGTTTTTCCAAGATCAATAACAATATTTCCTTTCTCAAACCGGTAAACGCTGCCGCTGATAATCTCTCCAATACGACTTTTGTATTCATCAAATACAACATCCTTTTCCGCCTCACGTATCTTTTGAATGACAACCTGTTTGGCAGTCTGGGCCGCAATTCGTCCAAATTCTCCAGAACGGATTTCTTCATTCCCTGCGTAAGCTGTCAACTTTCCGGTCACTTTATCAAGGACGACCCGGACTTCCTGATCTTTATCAACGGTCCATAATTTTTTTGCGGCAGAAGCAACAGCCGCTTCAACGGCCTCAATTAGCACTTCTTTGTCGATCCCTTTATCACGCTCAAGTTGTTCTAAAATGACTAATAGTTCGCTACTCTCCATCGTTCATCCTTCCTCTCATTCTATATTTCCTGAATGGCTTTATTGATTATCTCAATAGGTATGTTTATTATTTCTTTATTTTGACTAATTATAATTTCATGTTCATTGGCTTCCTGTATGATCCCGACTTGTTCCAGTTTATCGTTGACTCTCTCCGACAGATAAAACCTTACAGCCCGGCCAATGACTCTTTTAAAATCTTTGATTGCTTTTAACGGACGGTCTAAACCAGGAGAAGAAACACCGACGATATACGGCAAGTCAAAAATATCTTTTTCTTCCAACTGGGCCGATATTCGCTGATTTAATCTTGCACAAATATCGAGTGTGATCCCCCCCTGGGGTTTATCGGCCAGGATATCCACATGAATCGTCCGACTTTGATGCTTAATTGATAAATCCACCAGGTCAACGCCGAACTCCTCGAAAAGTGGCTCAATAATCAAATTCACCTGATTGTAAAAATCGCTGTTCATGATTCAGACGGACTTAACAACTCCTTTATCCGGGAAATAACCCGGTCTTTATTTTCCAATATGACTTCATTCGTCCGGCGGATCTTCAATTCGACTTTCCCCTCAGCCAGGTTTCTCTGCCCAATGGTCAGCCTAAGCGGTATTCCGATCAAATCCGCATCATTAAACTTTCTGCCGGCCGTATCGTCACGGTCATCACATAAAACTTTTAATCCCAAACGGGAAAGTTCTTCATAATATTCTTTTGCTAATACCATCGTTTCATCCCCGGCCGATTTAAAAATCGGTAAAATTTCGATATCAAACGGGGCGACCTCTTTAGGCCAGATAATTCCTTTGTCGTCATGATGCACTTCGATGATGGCTGCGATAACACGGCTGACACCGATTCCGTAACAGCCCATAATAACCGGTTTAGACTTTCCGTCTTCATCTAAAAAATTCGCGCCGAGGGCCTGGCTATATTTTGTGCCCAACTGAAAAATATGGCCTAACTCAATAGCCACTTGTTTTACCCCGTTGACTTCCACTTCATCTTCACCAATCTTAGCCGGAACCATAAATTCATGGGAGAGGTCGCCTCCCATGGCTCCTGAATCAGCTTCGGTGATGACAACCTCCAAGCCCAACCGTTTAAAAATCCGCTTATAGGCCTCATACATTTTTTGATAGTTAATATCAAGTCCTTCTTTGTCACGATCAAAACTATAGGCATCCTTCATGATAAACTCACAAGCGCGGACAATCCCGAAACGCGGCCTCATTTCATCACGGAACTTCGTCTGTATCTGATACAAAGTCAACGGAAGCTGACGATACGACCGGACATGGTTACGAACAACATCTGTAATGATTTCTTCATGGGTCGGCCCTAGACACATATCTCGGCCCTTGCCATCTTTAAATGTAATCATGACGTCTTGAAGAGTTTTATCTCTGCCTGTTTGTTTCCAAATATCGAGTGGGTGAAGACAGGGCATAAATAGTTCATTGGCCCCGGCTGCGTTCATTTCTTCTCTTATAATATTTTCGATATTTGAAAGAACTTTTAAACCCAAAGGCAGATAAGTGTAAACCCCCGACGTCAACATTTGGACTAACCCAGCGCGAAGCAAATATTGATGACTGATGGCCTCTGTTCCAACCGGGATTTCTTTTAATGTGGGAATAAAATATTTAGACCAGTACATTCTTATGCCTCGTTAAAAAAGCCTTTCGGCAGTTCAACTCTGCGTTTTGCAAATTTAGCCATGAAGGACGGTCGTCTTTTATCATGATACCAGTCTCCTTCCAAAACCTTATCAATCATCCGTCCTGTTTGCTTGAATAAAAAGATATCATTCAAATAAACTTTCTTCTTTTCATCGTCCCAAATGACATCGGTAATATTTGAAACGCGTCTGATCCCGTCGTTATATAATTCGACGTGAACGATCAAATCAATGGCTCGGGCCACCTGTTTCTGGATTTCATCATTGCTTAATCTTATCCCGGTCATCAACATCATCGTGACCATGCGACTGAAACAGTCTTCCGGTGACTCGGCGTGGACGATCGCCAATGAACCGCTGTGGCCTGAACTGATCGATTGGATCAAATCCAACATTTCCCGCCCACGAATTTCTCCGATAATAATTCGGTCAGGCCGCATACGCAATGAATTGGTGAAGAGATCCGCCATCGTAATCTCACCTTTTCCTTCAATGTTCGGCGGTTTAGATTGAAGACTGACGACATGGTCTTGTGTAAGATTTAATTCAGGAGTATCCTCGATTGTAATAATCCGTTCATGTTCAGGAATATAAGTCGAAAAACAGTTCATACAGGTCGTTTTCCCAGCCCCTGTTGCCCCGCAAAAAATAACGTTAAACTTGGCTTCCATGGCCGCTATCAAGAGCGTGGCCATATCCTGGTTCAATTCTTTAATTTTTAAAAGATGATCGACCGACGTAATGTCTTCTTTAAATTTACGAATTGTCAAAATTGGCCCCATCGTTGAACAAGGCGGAAGGATCACGTTTACCCGGGAACCATCCCTCAAGGAGAAGTCAACATACGGTGAGGATTCATCACAACGCTTATTAGACTCGGACGTTTGCAGAATCTTTTGCACCGTGTGGGCTAATTCCGCATTGCTGTCAAACTTAACATCGGCTTTTACGATTTTTCCATACCGCTGAATATAAACTGTATCGAATCCATTCACCATGACTTCCGTTATTGTCGGATCTTCCATCAACGGACGAAGCGGCCCAAGACTCAAAACGGCGCTAACCAGAGATTTAATGAGCGCTCCTCGTTCCGTCATACTAATCTCCAAATCCTGCTCATTGATCATTTCATCAATTGACCGGTTTACAAAAGTGCGTAACTGGTCTTCCGTCATTTGGTCTTTAACCTTAAGAAATTCCGTACTGTTGATCAAATAGCGGTTAACTTTATCTCTAAGGTCTTGTCCCATTGTTCCACCTCGTTTGCATGTTAATTATTAAACAGTTTAATAAAAAAATCTTTTACGCCTTCAATCCATCCGAATCTTGAAAAATCACTATAAAATACGTACAAAGCCAATAAGATAATCAAACTGAAACCCAGCCGGGCTACAAATTCATCGATTTTTTCTGGTAACGGTTTCCCCCTGACCTTCTCTATGGCGAGTAAAGTCAAATGGCCTCCATCTAATGGTAGCATCGGAAGGAGATTAAATATCGCTAAGCTTGCACTGATGACCCCAAGAATAAACAACAAATGTGATAAACCGGCTTCAGCGGCTCCTTTAACAATATAAAATATTCCGACCGGACCTGTTACCGAGTCTTTAGCCTTCACACTGCCGGTCACCATACGGTACAACGATTCATAAGTTAATGTGGTTATATACCATAATTCGTCAAAACTGTAATAACACGCATCAATAAAATTAAATTTAAATGTACCGAAATCCTGCATCGGGCCTACCCCTAAACGGCGGACCGTTTTTTTCTGGCCGTCTTCGTCTTCAACTTCCACCAAATCCGGAATGACATCCTTTTCATATATTTTATCACCACGCATAAATTTTAAATTGATCGTCTCGTTCTTTGATGAAGCAACCGCTTCCTGAAGGGATGTCCAATTTGTAATGGTCTTGGAATCAATCTCAATCACAATATCGTCCATCTGCAAACCGGCCCGCTCTGCCGGGCTGCCTTCTCCAACACCTCCGACTTTATTGGGTAAAAAGCCTAGTCCTATATCTCTGAAGGAAGTCGGGATACCTAGTAAATTTGGTCTCGTTTCAATCTTTGGCTGAATCGTTGATTCAATTAATGTACCGTTCCGATTGACTGTAACCTTGATCGGCTCAACTGTTTTTCCTTCCAGAATACGCTCCAAATGCAGCCAGCCGTATATTTTCTTACCATTAATGGCAACTACCTCATCCGATTGTCTTATCTGTGTTAATTTGGCTGGTCCGTCAGGGACTACTTCCGTAACTGTCGTTGCCAAACCAGGATATCCAAGCATAAAAACAAAAATCAGACTGAAATACGCCAGGAAAAAATTGACCAAGGGACCGTTAAAAACAACCAGCGCTCTTCGTCCCGGAGATTTAGAGTAATATTCATCGGGAGCGCCAGTACATTTGGATCGTTCATCTCCGGCCATCCGGACATATCCGCCCAAAGGATATAATTTAAGCATATAGTTTGTTCCATTGTATTTCTTAGCCCATAACGTCGGTCCGAATCCCAAGGCGAATTCATCTACCCTGATCCCCAATAGTTTGGCGGTAATAAAATGACCCCATTCATGAACAACGATTAAAATACTTAAGACGGCAATAAACACTGCCGTGCTTTGAACTCCCCCTAGAATTCCATCAAATGCTATCATTTTTTATTCATAACCTTTCTTGTTTCATCTCGGGCCCAACGGTCGGCCTCCAATATCTGGTTAAGAGTGGGTTTTAGAATCGTTTTATGTCTTGTTATAATCTTCTCAACAATCTTAAATATTTCCGTAAATTTTATTCTCTCCTCCAAAAAAGCCTCGACCACTTCTTCATCCGCGGCATTCAACACACTTGGCAATGTCCCTCCAATTTTGGCTACATAAATGGCCAACGATAACGCCGGAAATTTTTTGTAATCCGGTTTTTCAAAATTCAAAGATTTTAATTTATAAAAATCCATGCTCTTCAGCCCGACATCCAGTCTTCTCGGATAGGTTAGAGCATATTGAATGGGCAACCGCATATCGGTGACACCCAATTGAGCCATGATTGAGCCATCCATAAATTCAACCATTGAATGAATAATAGCTTCAGGGTGTACAATCACTTCAACCTGCTCGACAGTCAAATCAAACAGCCGCATGGCTTCAATGACTTCAAATCCCTTATTCATCAAAGTCGCTGAATCAATCGTGATCTTTCTCCCCATTTTCCAGCGCGGGTGCTCCAGGATTTCGCGAACGGTCAATCGGTCAAATTGAACCCGATCAACTTCGCGAAGCGTTCCCCCCGATGCAGTCAGCCAGACCTTCTTTAATTCACCACGGTTCTGTCCTTGCAAACACTGAAAAATCGCGCTTTGTTCACTGTCAACAGGGACAATAACAGCTTTATTTTGACGGGCTTCTCGCATGATCAAATCCCCGGCAATCACCAAAGCTTCCTTATTTGCCGGAGCGACCATTTTTCCGCTGCGTACCGCACTTAGGAAAGGCCCTAACGCCGCGCTACCCCGCATACCAATAACAACATTGGTCACTGCTCTTTCCGCGACCAAAAAATCCAGATCTCTGTCGACCTTCAGAAATTTGATCCCCTCAAAATTCCGTCCCTTAAAATATTCAAATCCCTTGTCGCTGACCGCCACATATTTAGGCGAAAATTTCTTTATCTGTTTTTCAAGGAGCTTAATATTATTATACGCGCTTAGAGCGTAGACTTTAAACTGATCAGGATACCTTTCTACAACTTTTAGAGTATTGATCCCGATTGAACCGGTTGACCCCAATATGACGACATTTTTAAAACCCATTTGATGCCATTCTAAATCAAAGAAATTAAATAAAAATAATAAACAGGGGCCGAAAACAACAAGCTGTCAATGGCGTCTAACGCTCCCCCCAATCCTGGTAACATTTTTCCGGAATCTTTAACACCGCAATCCCGCTTAATCATCGATTCAGACATGTCCCCCAACTGACCTAACCCCCCGAAAACGGCACCCATGACAGCAATATGAAAAATCGAAAGATTCAATTCTGCCGGTATCAACGAGCAGCCAAGGACGGCAGCCAACACACTGAACAGTGTGCTGCCCAATGCCCCCTCGACTGTCTTTTTCGGACTGATTTTCGGAACCAAAAGCTTTTTTCCATACTTCGAACCAATCAGCAGGGCGCCTATATCTCCGCATTTAGTAACTAATAATAAAAATGCCAAAAGTTTCATCCCGGCCATCGGTACGTCGGGCATAAGATAACGTATTTTAACTAAATAGCTGAAAAACCAAGATACATATAGGACTCCAAAAAGAGTCGTTGATATACCGACAATCGCATTGTGATTATCATTCCGGCTTAATTGCAAAATAAAAATTGTCAAAAGAGCAATGACAATAAACAACACTTCCCACTTACGGGTGGGTTCGACCTGAAAGAAGGCGAATAACGGAATAACTGTACCGATCGCTATTCCTGTATAACTGTATATAGGAATTCCTTTCTTCTTGATAAGATAAAAGAATTCGTACATACCTCCAATCGTTAGCGCCAATAAAACAAAAAGAAAAACCCATTGATTCAAAATTGCAACAACGGTCAGGGAAATCATGACTATCGAACTAAACCATCGGTCTTTATTCATTCTGTTTTCGCTTGGGACGAAAGGTTTCCAAAACGCCGTTGTCGGTTCTGATAATCAATCAGCGCTTCTTCAAATGCTGCAATATCAAAATCAGGCCAATATCTTTCCGTAAAATAAAATTCAGCATAAGACAATTGCCATAATAAAAAATTACTGATCCTTTTTTCTCCGGAAGTTCGGATCAACAAATCCGGGTCAGGTAATTCACGAGTGTATAGTGACTGGCTGACCGTCTTTTCGTCGATTTCTTCGACATTTAAAGAGCCTTTTTTAACGGATTCTGATATCTGCTTTATCGCATCAACAATTTCTATCCGCGCCCCGTAATTAAATGCAAGATTAATGATTATACCGGTGTTATCCTTGGTTTCTTCAACGACCATCTTAATGGCATCCAAGGCTGTTTCCGGCAATCCATCTTCCCGACCGATCATCCCAAACTTCATGTTGTTCTGCTTCAATTTCTTGATCTTTCGATTCAGAACCGCTGTCACAATATTCATAATCGTCGAAACTTCATTACTCGGTCTATTCCAGTTTTCGGATGAAAACGTATAGAGTGTAACAACCTTGATTCCTATTTCACCAGCGTAATCAATAATTTCTTCGACTCGTTTGACACCCGCAATATGTCCCTGCGTCCTGGAAAGATTTTGCTGTTCTGCCCAGCGACCATTTCCATCCATGATAATGGCGACATGATTCGGTATTCTTAAAGGGTCAATTTTACTATTCATTTTCTTTACAAATAAAATGGGGGATATCTAATCCCCCATCACAAAGCTTCATATCGTTAAAGCTTTTTTGATTACACGGCTACAATTGCTGCGAAATTTGTTCAAATTCCAGAATCTTTTGTTCCAAGCGCTTGTGAATTTCAGCCGCTTTATCCAACCGCAGTTTCAAATCTTCATTGATCGCCGTAATCTTTTCTATTTTATTCTCAAGATTAATAACTTTTTGATCGGATTTCTTCAATTGGCTATCAAGACCCTTGACCTCTAATTTGGAATTTTGCAAATTTTCTTCAGCCACCATGCGAAGGTACCGCTCCTGGTTTAATTCATTGATCGCTTTGCCGGCATTCTTGTAATACCGGTAGGATAAGCCGACGCCAGCTGCGGCTAAAACAATCGCAAGTATTGTAATAAACATTTTCATGGGGTTTACTTCCGGCCTTCTATCGTCGTTTCAGGCAATATAACAATCTCAACCCGACGGTTTTTCTGACGGCCTTCACTGGTTGTATTGGGAGCAACCGGTTTATATTCTCCAAAGCCCGTAGCGGACAGCCTTGTAGGTATCACTTTAAAATCATTGACCAGCATATGTAATACACTTAAAGCCCGGGCTGAGGATAACTCCCAGTTTGATTTCCAGCCTGAATGTTTGATGGGCACATTATCTGTATGCCCTTCAATACCGACATTTAAATCTTTAACCGTTGTATTCAGAACTCGGGCCACTTTATCCAACTTCTCGTTTGATCCTTTACGAAGGTCGGCTTTGCCCGAATCAAATAATACTTCCGCTACAAATGTGATGACCAGGCCGCGTTCGAGCATCTCCACTTTGACTTCTTGATCATCAATCTCAGTCGACAAACGTTTTTCAAGTTCACTTTTCGCTCTTTCGAGGTCAGATTTTTCTCGTTCTAGATTTGTTAATTCGTTTTTTAAAGTGGAAATCTTCTCAACATCGACACGTCTTCCTTTTTGAAATATTACCGTACAACCACTTAAAGAAATTCCACTGATAATCAAGATAATTAGAGTAAATACTCTATTTAAAAAATAACGCATGCCTTCCTCCTTTGACTGTACCCCACATTATCATGAGTATAATTTAAAGTCAAGAAAATTAAAACAACTTAAGCTATTGCAATGAGATACGATATTACCGAACAATAATTTCATGTCTTTTAGGACCCGTGGAAATGTACTTTACACCCACTTTCAGCAATTTTTCAAGCCGTTGGATGTAATTTTTAGCTCCTTTGGGTAACTGGTTATATTTTTGCAACCCATAAGTGGAACTTTGCCAGCCATCAATCGTTTCATAGACCGGAACAGCCGATTCCAACATATCTAAATCCATTGGAAATTCATGATATATTTTTCCCTTGAATTTATACCCGGTGCAAATCTTAATTTCTTTCAGGTCATCCAAAACATCCAGTTTCATAATGGCCAATTCTGCAATATCGTTAATAATGATGGAGTACCGCACCAATAAGCTGTCAAACCACCCGCACCGCCTCGGACGTCCGGTTGTTGCTCCGAATTCATTCCCTTTCTTACGAATGGTGTCCATTAGATCGCTAGAAAATTCCGTAGGAAAAGGTCCCTCCCCCACACGGGTCGTATACGCTTTGACACATGCGATGGATTTATGAATCTTTGTGGGAGCTACTCCAGTTCCCGAGCAAATACCCCCGACAATGGAATTTGAAGATGTGACAAATGGGTATGTACCAAAATCAATATCTAAAAATGTGCCTTGCGCCCCTTCAAACAAAACTGTTTTTTTCTTATCTATCTGCTCATTGATGTACAACGCTGTATTACAGATATACGGGGCCAATTCCTTCCCATATTTTACGTACTCATCATAAATCGATTCAAATGAAAAACCGTCTGTTTCGAAAACCTTCTCAAAGACTTCGTTCTTCTCGAGAAGATTATCTTCCAGCTTTAATTTAAAGACCTTAGGATTCAGCAAATCGACCATGCGGATCCCGCAGCGGGTAACTTTATCCGCATAACAGGGTCCGATACCGCGGCCGGTCGTCCCGATCTTAAACTTTCGTTTTGACTCACGTAGTCCGTCCAGAATTCGATGGTACGGTAAAATCACGTGACATAATCCAGAAATCTTAAGTTTTCTAGGGGTAATTTTAATCCCCTTTTTCAAAAGCCCGTTAATTTCTTCAATCAATACTTTCGGGTCTACAACCACCCCATTACCAATTACGCAGGTCTTTCCCTTATGAAGAATGGCCGAAGGCAAAAGATGAAAAACATACTCTTTCTGTCCAACTACGACGGTATGCCCAGCATTATTACCGCCCTGATAACGTACGGTAATATCCTTGTCCTGTGAGAGGATATCAATGAGTTTCCCTTTGCCTTCATCACCCCACTGTGATCCTATTACCGCGACATTCATTATTTTTCCTTTATTTTAGATAATTGATGGTATTAAAATTTACATCGCATAAAATGTGATCATCAAACCGATACCAAATGAAAAAAAAACGGCTGATAGAATAATCTTAACTATGGATAGAGACCGTTCAACATATTTCCGAAATCCTCCATTAAAACTATATAACCCCGCCATAATACATAGAACAGATGTTGGAATTAAATACGCTAGTCCGTATATCATAACCGCCTGTTCCCCAAAATTGATTTTTTCTTGAGAGACAGAATCCAGCAACATAATAAACATTGTGTAATCCTGTACCGCATAAGAACTAATGAGGACGATAACTGCGCCAAATAGCATGGCCAGCACCCAGTAAAAAAGGCTGATAAAAAACTTAACGATCAACAACCCTTCCGATTTTTCGTTCGTTTCTAATGGCGTTGGAAGATGAATCCATTGTTTTTGACGGCCTCCCCCTATACGAAGCTGCCACCAATCGCGAAAATAGAAAAACCCGATCATAAGAAAAATCAGCCCCAGTAACCCGCAAAGGATTTTAACATATTGATATACACTTTCCCGGCTAAGCAGGATGTCGAAATTTCCATGAACCATCGAGGTCAACACCATCAATTGCAGCGTCATACATAACAGGCCGGAGAAAATAATATTCTTGGGTGACCGGACCACGTAGACCAGAAAAATGAAAAAAAGCATAGCTACCGACAACGAATTAATATTAAAACCGTCCTCTACACCCAATGAAAAAGCCAGACCAAAGCCCCACGTCGAATTAACACGGTTCAGCCAGGACTTCTGATGTTCAGGTTGTGGTATTATCATACTTTTAATGACTTCACAAATATAATGTCAGCTGTACTTTTTAATCTCTGAATAGTACTTTCAGGGACTTCGTTGTCGACATTAACAACGCTGATCGCTGTCCCGCCTTCTGTTTCCCGCCCCAAAGTGATCCCGGCAATATTAATCTTATCTTCCGCCAAAATAGTCCCGACGGCGCCGACAAGACCAGGCTTATCGTTGTTATTGATGAATAACAAATTGCCTTCTGGTATGGCCTCCATGTAGATTTGATTAATCTTCACGATTCTTGGTTTTTGATTGCTGGAAAGCGTTCCCATCAGTGAAAAAGGCGACTTATCCGTTCGGATTTCCACTTTCATGCAATTAACAAACTCCTCATCTTTCGTCGAAATGATCTCCTGAACATTGATCGCTCTGTCTTTGGCAATTTCAAGGGCATTGATAAAATTCACCGTTTCACCGAGGATCGGTTTTAGCAGACCATTAACGAATGATAGTGTAACAGGCGCAGTTTTGTATTGGGTCAAAATACCGCTGAAAGTTATCTTAACTTCATTGATCCGACCATGAATCAACTGGCCTGAAAATTTACCCATCCGGGACGCAAGATTAATATATGGTTCGAGCACTTTGTAACTCTCGCCGTCAACCGAAGGAAAATTCGCGGCATTAATGATTCCTCTGCCTTTTAGCGCATCGCGGACACATTCGGCAATCTCGATAGCGACATTGATCTGGGCTTCGGATGTCGACGCCCCCAAGTGTGGTGTCAAAATGCACTGATCGAATTTCCTAAGTGGAGATTCCTGTGACAACGGTTCTTCATCGAAAACGTCCAACGCGCATCCAGCGATTTTTCCCTCTTCCAAGGCCTTGGCCAAGGCACTCTCATCAACAATGCCTCCACGGGCACAATTGATGATGCGTACCGATTTCTTCATTTTGGCAATTTCAGCAGTTGAAATCAAATTCTTTGTTTCAGACGTTTTAGGAATATGGATAGTGATGTAATCAGCTTTGCGATACAATTCGTCAAGTGTTACAGAATCAACACCCCGTTGCTGCACCGCTTCCATGGAAAGATACGGATCATATGCCACGATGTGCATTCCGAAGCCTTTGGCGAATTTGGCTACAGTCGAGCCGATTCGTCCAAGCCCGATGATTCCGATCGTCTTACCATACAATTCTACGCCGTTAAATTTATTTCGGTCCCATTTACCGGACTTCATCGAAGCATTAGCCTGAGGAATATTACGGGATAAAGATAATATCATGCTCATGGTATGTTCCGCCGTTGCCGTCGTATTTCCGGCCGGAGTGTTCATAGCCACGACACCTTTTTTGGTAGCCGCTTTGAGATCCACGTTGTCCAGGCCTACTCCGGCTCGTCCGATGACCTTAAGATTTTCAGCCGCCTCAATGATATCACCCGTTAAGGTTGTCGCTGACCGAATAATGATCGCGTCGTAATCCCCTATAATCTTTTTTAATTCTTCCGGTTTAAGGTCTGTCTTGACATCCACTTGAAATTCTTTTTCAGCCTTAAGGATATCCAGCCCTTCCTGGGCCAATTTGTCACTAACCAGTATCTTCATTTAAACATCCACCTCTCTATAATTAAAAACCTCTTTGGCCGCATTGACACCGGCATTCGGTTTAAATTGATATCCCATTTCCGCAAGGACTTTTTCAAAGATCTCAAGACCTTTAATGATGTCCTTTTCTTCAACACATCCCATGTGCGCAATTCGGATAATCTTGACATTAAGCTTCCCCTGACCGGCAGCACAGGTAACCCCGTAAGTATCCCGCATTTTCTTAACCAGCTTTCCTGCATCGATATTGTCCGGAAGATAAATCGCTGTCAACACGTTCGAGATACAAGAATCGTCTGCCAATAATTTTAACCCTAACGCCTTGGCCGCGGCACGGGTGCCTTCGGCCAGTTTGGCAAAATGGTTAAACAGATTTTCGATGCCTTTGGCACGTATCCATTTCAAACTTTCTACCAGGCCTATAACAATACCAATCGCCGGTGTATAGGGTGTGTCCGTTCCCGCAAAGGCTTTTTTAGATTCGCGCAAATCAAAATAATACCGGCAATTCGTCGATATCTCCACAAGCTTATAAGCTTTATTAGAGACGGCAACATAAGCTAGTCCAGGAGGGAGCATAAACCCTTTGTGTGAAGCTGACACCAGCACATCAACATTCCAGTTGTCCATCTGACAATCGACGACGCCCAAGCCGCTGATCGCGTCAACAACCAGAACTGCATTTGTTTTCTTTACGACTTCACCGATCGCTTTAATATCTGACACAACACCCGTTGAAGTCTCATTCAAAGTAACGAAGACGGCTTTTACATCCGGATTATCCTCGAGCAATTTCTTAATCTTGGACGGTTCAACCGCTTGACCCCATTCAACTTCAATGACCAGCGGATTGGCTTTAAACGCATGGCACAATTCAGTCCAGCGTTCACCGAATTTACCGCCTTCAACCGTAATGGCCTTATCCCCTGGAGACAGGAGATTACAAACAGCCGCTTCCATCGCCCCCGTTCCGGAACATGTCAACATGTAGACTTCATTCTTGGTTTGAAAAACGTATCTGAGTCCTTCAACACATTCTTTTATGTTTTCCTGAAACTGGGGAGTCCGATGATGAATAATCGGACGGCCCAGCGCTTCACGGGCTGCATCAAGGATGATGGTCGGGCCGGGTGTTAATAACAAATTGGTGTCCATTGCTTACTACCTTTCTTAAGAATATTTATGCCTAAAATTATTTCTTCTTCCCCTTCTCAGAAGGAGCCAGAACTTCATCGACTAGACCGTATTCTTTGGCCTCCTGGGCCGACATAAAATAATCCCGGTCGCAATCTTTTTCCACTTTCTCAAAGGGCTGCCCGGAATGATGCGCAAGAATCTTCGTCAACTCTTCTTTCATCCGGAGAATTTCTTTGGCCTGAATGTGGATATCACTGGCTGTTCCCTGTGCGCCGCCCCAAGGCTGGTGGATCATTATTCTGGCATTGGGAAGGGCAAATCTTTTTCCTTTGGTCCCAGCGGTTAAAAGCAAAGACCCCATGCTGGCGGCCTGCCCCATACAATAGGTCCGCACATCCGGTTTGACAAACTGCATTGTATCATAAATTCCCAAACCGGCCGTAACCGAACCGCCCGGCGAGTTAACATACACATGAATGTCTTTTGCGGCGTCTTCACTTTGCAAAAACAAAAGCTGGGCAATAATCAGGTTGGCAACATTATCATCAATCGCTGTACCAATAAAAATGATTCGTTCTTTAAGCAGCCTGGAATAAATATCATAAGCTCGCTCGCCGTGAGAAGATTTCTCAACGACCATCGGAACAAGAACAGAATTATTGACTTCCATAATACTTCGCCTCCCTTTATTTAAGTTTGGATTGGCCAATTAAGATTCCCACTTGGCTTCTTTGAGCAGGAATTCAATGACTCTACCGGGGAGATTTTCTCCCTGTTTAATTTCCATACCTTCTAATTCTGCGATTTTATCCAGAATCAAATAGACCTGGATATCTCTCACAACAGCCTCACGCAGGTCCTTTTGGGCTTCATCAATCTTCTTCTTTATATCATCCTTCTTGATCCCCTGTGACTGGAGTTGATGCTCATATTCATGCAGCCGTCTATGCATTTGCCTTTCGACCAATGATTGAGGTGTGTCGACTTTCGTTGATTTTAGAAGCTGCTCAATGATCTGGTTCTCCACATCTAATTTGCTTTGACGGTCCTTTTCAATTTCTAACTGACGGGACAAGGATTTCTTAAATTCATCCAAGCTAGGAAATCCCAAGCCTTTCGCAAAGGCGTCATCAATGCTGACATCCTTATCCTTACCTTGTCCTTGTTTAAAAACATCAATCGTTTTATTAAGCTCTTCATCGGTGACCTGTGAAGACTTGCGTTTAACCTTTAAGGCCTTATAGTCTTTAATTTTTATATCCGGCTTTATCTCCAGTTTCGCGGTAAACTTGACAACACCGTCCTTGAGGCTAACGTCATGAATTTCAGGCATATCAATCGGCGCTAAATTTTCTTTCTTAATCGCCTCTTCATAAGCTTCCGTGACGACTTTACGAATAACTTCCTGCTCCGCTTCTTTGCGGTGATGGGTTTCAAGGACATTGCGCGGTATCTTCCCCGGACGGAACCCTTTTACTTTAACGACCTTAGCCAGGTCTTTATAGACTTCATCAAATTTCGGAGCAACCATTTCCTTCGGAACTTCAAACTTTAACTCTCGTGATATGCTGCTGACTTTCTTAACATCGACTTTCATTTCTTTTTTTATCCTCCTTAAATCGGCGATCTAATTATGCATGCTTCAAATTTTATCCTGAATCTCAAACACAGGTTTAGTTCGTTACATTCATACATTTTATCCGCGGTTTACATTCTGAATTTTTCACCTAAATATATCTTGCGTGCGTCAGGATCGTTAATCAGTTCTTCAGCCGTTCCTGAAATCAGTATCCTTCCTTCGGCAACCAAATATGCCCGGTCGGTAATGGAAAGCGTTTCGCGGACATTGTGGTCCGTTAATAAAATGCCGAGCCCCCTGTTCCTTAATTCCTTGATAATTTCCTGGGCTTCGGCGACAACAATCGGATCAATCCCGGAAAACGGTTCATCCAGCAGCAAAAATGACGGATTCGTGACCAGCGCCCGGGTAATTTCAAGCCGACGTCGTTCACCACCGGACAAGGTGTAGGCCTTACTCTTGGCCAAATGTGCAATATTCAATTCTTCCAGGAGCGACTCCAGCCGCTTACGTCTTTCCCGCGGGCTGATATTTAACGTTTCCAGGATCGCCATAATGTTTTGCTCTACAGTCAATTTCCTGAATATGGACGGTTCCTGGGCTAAATAGCCCATACCCAACCGGCTGCGCTGATGGATTGACTTTTTTGTAATATCATCATTATCAAACAAAATCTGTCCGTCATTCGGCTGGATAATCCCGACCGCCATATAGAACGTGGTCGTCTTGCCGGCACCATTGGGACCGAGCAATCCGACAATTTCAGAACGTCCGACTGAAATACTCAATCCATCCACGACCCGGCGGCCGCCGTACGATTTGATCAAATTCTTAGTTTCCAAGAGGTGTAATGCCATTTTCTCCTCCTGTTTCCAAGATTAATTTAGGCCGTCCTGATAAGGTCAACTTTTGGTCTTCGGCATTATAGGTCGCTTTCTCCGCATAAGTTTTGTTTTCACCCTGAATGATCTCGACATTGCCCAGACAAATCATTTCCTTGATATCCTTCATTCCTTCTTTAAAATAAATCTCTATAACATCTGCCTTCAATGTTTGATCATCCTGTTCAGCCGTCACATTGATCTCAAATCTTGCCTTTAACAAAAGTTGGTCAAGAACCATCGGTCCGTCGCTTGTCACAGTCAAAAGCTTCGGGGGTTTCGTTTCTGATTCGGCTGTATCAACCCGTACGGTCACATCCTTGTTTAATTGAGCGTTCTTTAGACCTGGCTGAGCTCTCATCCCCGTACCGGTCGCGGAAAAAGTTTCATTCTTTATATAAACTTCTTTTTCCGAACTGACCAAATCTTTTTCTTTATCCCATTCGACAAAATCCGTCATTAATTTTGATCCGTCATCACTGGTAATGACCACGTCGTCTTCTAACGTCATTTTTCCCGTCATCTGATCCACAACCCCGATATCCGCCGTCACATTCATCGGCCGTTCACCATAACTGTTCGCCACGACATTCCTCAACTTAATTTCTGACCCTAATATATCCGCGGTATCTCCTTCCACATCCCAGGATTTTTCTCCCTCATCGGTATACCCCTGCAAATTAAAACCCTGGAATTTCTGATCCGAATTTTCCTGGGAGTAGGCTACACCTCGAAAAACCAAAAAAGTGAGGACAATAAAAAATACCTTCCGTTTACTCACGTGAATACTCCTTGACGACACCAGCCCACAGCCCCTTGGATTCCAGGATCAATTCAATCGCTTCCCGGACCGCTCCATGCCCCCCTTGTTTTTCCGTCACAACCAGTGCCCCTTTTTTGATTTCCCGGCAAGCATCGGGAACAGTGAACATCACACCGACAGTCTGGGCAACGGCCAAATCAGGCAGGTCATCCCCCATAAAACATACTTCCTGATCAGAAATATTTAAATCCTTGATCAGTTGTTTATATACCTTGAGTTTATTGCGGGCATTCAGGAAGACATGACTGATTTTTAGGTCTTTAGCCCTGGCCTTAACGGCTTCTGATCCCCTGGCCGATATAATGGCTGTCTTAAATCCGAGCCGCTGAAATAAAACGATTCCAAAACCATCCTGCACATTAAAATTTTTTAATTCCCGGCCATGGTCATCAACAATAATCCGGCTATCGGTCAGAATTCCATCGACATCGAGAACTAGCAGTTTAACCTTTTTGATCTTATCTTTCAATGATTTCTTCATAGTAAACCCACTTTTAAGAGATCCTGAATATCCAGCAAACCAACCAGCTTATTTTTGCTATCAATCACCGGGATTTCATCGATCTTTTTATCTTTTAATAATTGTAACGCCTCAACCGCAAGTTTATCTTTATGGATTGTCGTTGGGTTTTTGGTCATAACATCAAAAACCTTACGGTCTAATAATTTTGGATCACTTTCAATATGACGCCGGAGATCCCCATCCGTAAATATGCCGATAAACCGTCCCTGTTCATTTAAGACACAGGCAGAACCGCACCGGGCTTTAGTAATCGTCAATAAAACATTCTTGACGGAAGTTTTCTGTTTGACCTTAGGGAATTGGCCGCCTTTACGCATAATATCTTCGACTTTGAGTAACAATTTCCTTCCTAACGTACCGGCCGGATGGTATAACGCAAATTCTTCTTTTTTAAAGCCACGCCGTTCAATCAGGCAGGCCGCTAAAGCGTCTCCGCAGGCCATCATGGCGGTAGTTGAGGCCATCGGGGCCAACCCTAAAGGGCACCCCTCTTTTTTAACAGAAATATCAAGCACGACATCGCTGTATTTGGCCAGATTTGATTTTAAATTTCCTGTCATGCCGATAATCTTTGCTCCAATTTTTTTGATAATTGGAATAAGCCGTTTAGTCTCTTCTGTTTCTCCGCTGTTCGAAATCAAGATCAGGATATCATGTTTCGTAACCTGACCTAAATCACCGTGGACCGCGTCCGCACTATGCATCGATATGCTGGGGGTCCCGGTTGAAGAAAATGTTGCGGCAATCTTTGATCCTACAATACCCGCCTTTCCGATCCCTGAAATAATAACGCGCCCCTTACATTTGAGGATGAAATCAACGGCTTTCAGAAAATTCTTGTCGAGTCGTTTAGCCAAAGAAACGAGTTCTTCGGATTCAATCAGGATAACTTCTTTGGCCTTTTTTAGAGACATTTTATTTACTTTTAACAATTTTATCGATCGCGATTAATTGGTTGAGCAACTGTTCAAGTTTGTTCAAAGGAAGCATGTTCGGACCATCAGACAAGGCTTTTTGAGGATTTGTGTGAACTTCCATGAAAATGCCGTCACAACCGGCAGCCACACCACATCTAGCCATTAACGGAATAAACTCACTCCGTCCGCCTGAGGCGTTCCCCAAACCGCCGGGCTGTTGAACACTATGGGAAGCATCAAGGATAACCGGATAACCGCTTTCACGCATGATCGCCAACGCCCGGAAATCCGTAACCAATGTATTATACCCGAAACTGGAACCCCGTTCCGTCAACAGGATCCGTTTGTTTCCCGTGCTTTCCACTTTCTTAACAGCCTGTTGGATGTTCTCAGGCGAAACAAACTGTCCCTTTTTAATATTTACGACTTTTCCTGCTTTACCGGCACTGACCAATAAATCTGTTTGCCGGCATAAAAACGCCGGGATCTGCAAAATATCCAAAACCTTTGCGGCTTCGTCCACTTCAGTTACGTTGTGCACATCACTAATGACAGGCACTTCAAATTTTGATTTGATCTGTTGAAGAATGCCCAACCCTTCCTTGATGCCCGGCCCCCGGTATGAGTCAATCGACGTCCGGTTGGCTTTGTCATAACTGGCTTTAAAAATAAACGGGACTTTAAGTTTATCCGTGATTTTCTTTATGCTTTCGGCGATCTTTATCGTCGTTTGTTTGCTTTCGATGACACACGGGCCAGCAATCAACACAAACGGCGAATGGCCGCCAAATTCAATTTTTCCTATCTTGATTGATTTAATCATGCCGTTCTTTCTTTAATCAGTTTCTCAACTTTAATCAAATCTTCCGAGGTGTCAACCCCAATTGTCTCAATTTCGGTAAGAACTGTTTTAATTCTAAATCCGTTTTCGATCGCACGCAGCTGTTCCAGGGATTCGGTGATCTCTAATTTTGCTTTTGGCAAAGAAGCAAATTTAAGTAAAAACTCTTTAGTATACGCATAAAGACCCAAATGTTTGAAATACAGATGTTCGTCCGAACCACGGTTATACGGAATTCTCGACCGGGAAAAATAAATCGCCATTTGTTTTTGGTCTATAACTACTTTTACAATATTCGGATTGTCCAGATCAATGGGATCGCTGACCTTTTTGATCACCGTGGCCATGGGAACATCCGGATCTTCTGTAATGGCTTCAACCAAACTATCTATAACAGACGGGTCAATCAACGGCTCATCCCCCTGGACGTTCACGATAACCTGTACATCCAAACCTTTCACCACCTCCACAATTCTGTCTGTTCCACATGTGTGGCGCGGATCCGTCATGACAGTTCGTGCCCCGAACGCATCTGCTGCTTGTTTGACTCGCACATCGTCACAAGCAATGATCACTTCATCCAGCAAACGGCTCAGGCAAGTTCGTTCATAAACGTGCTGAATCATTGGTTTTCCATCGATTGGCGCAAGGACTTTTCCCGCCAATCGAGTTGATGCAAACCTCGCCGGGATCACGCCAATGACAGTCATCAATCCCGCCCTTTGACCGCAGCCGTCAATTCTTCTTTAGTCAATGCCACAGCTCCAAGTTTTCCGACAACAACCCCGGCACCAAAATTGGACAGATCAGCGGCCTGATGTTTAGTCGCACCCGCAGCCAACGCCAGCGTAAATACTGAAATGACCGTGTCCCCGGCACCGGTGACATCAAACACATCCTTAGCGATCGTCTTGATATAAATCGGTTTTTTGTCCCGGGTAAACATCCTCATCCCACGCTCGCTTAGAGTAACCAGCAAAGATTCAAGATCCAGGCATTTTAAAAGTTCAGCGCCGGCCAAATCGATTTGTTCATCCGTCTTCAACCGGTCTGAATCAACTCCCAATTTATGGGACAACTCCGGAGAATTAATTTTTATATTCCGGATCGCATTCTCCGTTTCTTTAAGATTGGGGGTAATCGCAGTCACCTGACGATAAAATCCGAAATGTTCAACTTTCGGATCGACCGTAATAATCTTTTTATACTTTAAAGCTAACGAAACAGCATGACGAATCAATTCCGGAGTTAACAGTCCTTTCCCATAATCCGATAGGATGACGGCATCAAACCGATTAATATTTCTGGCAATAAAATCAAATAATTTTTTAGTCGTTTTTGCGGATACCGGCAGGTCAATCTCTTCTTTATCAATCCTTACCACCTGCTGATGCTGTGCGATGACCCGGGTTTTGGTTACCGTCGGCCGTATCGGATCGGTAAAAATCCCTTTGGTATCAATATCCTTGGCCTTCAAAGATTTCGTTAGAGTCTTACCTTCCGCATCGTCCCCTACAATGCCGACCATTGTAACTTGGGCGGTTAAGGCCCCCAAATTATGACCGACATTAGCCGCTCCTCCGGGTGTAAAAAACGATTCCTTCTGCAATACAACCGGCACAGGCGCTTCCGGAGAAATACGGGAAACATGGCCATGGATATATTGGTCCAGGATCAAATCTCCAATCACCAGAATGGACTGTTTGTTGAATTTAGAAATAATAGACCGGAAATTTGCCATATAAATCTTATATATACTATTATATTTATGATTATTTTAAAGTAGAGGCAGCGTAGAAACGAACGATTCTAACATAGTTTGAATAGTGAGTCAACTGCTTCTAAAACCTGACTAACCGTTATAGAATCCATTGTTTGGGGGTCATATTCCCTGGCTTTTTTAAATGAAATCTGATCATTAAACGGAACACTGACCACCCGTCCATTTTCCCCAAGTGGTTGCCACCGTTGAGGATTTATACCTGGCTGGTTACGGGTAAAGATCGAAATTACAGGCGTCCCCAGGGCCGCCGCCATATGAACTGGCCCGGAATCATTCGAAATCAAAATCGCCGTCCGCGCCAACAAACTTACCAACTGACTAATGGTTAATATCCCGGTCGTGTCCACTATTTCCACGTCTGTTTTGTTTTGAATACCCCGAGCCAATAGCCGGTTTTCTTTTGTACCAATAATAACAAACTTGAGCGTTTCTTTCTGTCTGTGCATATCATTGATCAGTTGGGCAAAATTTCCTTCAGGCCATTGTTTGGCCGGATCACTCGCAGAGGGATGAAGAACAACTATTTTTTCTCCGGTTTCAATCCCTTTACTCTTTAAGAAATCTAGGATCCATTGATTTGAACTCTCTTGCCTGGCGATTTCCAAGGCCAAATCGTTTGATTGAATGCCGATTTTCTCCAGCAGATCCAGGCAATACTGCGCCTCGTGCTTGTGCCCTTTAAATCGAACGTCCTCGACCGGATAATTGAGCAGCCCGCCGTATTTGTTATTCTTGTATCCCAACCGGCAGGGAATATTCGCAAAAAAGCAGGCCAAATTTGTCCTTTTTTTTGTATGATAAATCACAGCGAGGTCGAATTTCTTTTGTCGCAACTGCCGGATCAGTCCAAGAAACCCCCATACCCCTTTATGCGGTCCCTTTCGGTCGTCCACCAGAATTTCATCGATCAAAGACAGTCCGTTTAGTAAATCCACAGTTAACGGCGATAAAAGCACCGTTAATCGGGCATCCGGAAATTTTTTTCGGATTGCTCGGATGGCCGGAACGGTTAATACCACATCACCAAGACGGTCAGTGCGTACAATTAAAATATTCTTAAAGTCGCTCATTTTGGAATAAAACCTATTTCCCCCGCGTTCATACGTACATACCGCAAGACATCCTCAGGTTTAATGCTTTCAATGAAATCAATTTTTTCCTGCGTGGTGTTTTCCATGGTTACTGGTCTTCCAGACGCCTTTAAAAACATTCCCGTCTTACTCCAGGGGCCGTACTTAGAGGGATCCGTGTAACCGAACAATGCGATCACCGGTCTATCCAGATAACTGGCCATATGAAGGACCGCGCTGTCATTGACGACGGCCAGTTCACTCCGTCGGACAAATTCCGCCGTCTGGATCAAACTTGATTGGCCGCATAAATTCACCGCTTCAGTAATCATTAATTTCTGTATCGCCTGGACGACCTGATTGTCATTACGGTCTCCAAGAAAAATTGTCTTTAAATTATGCTCGGTTCGAAAAGCATCGGCAACCCGGGCAAAACCATTCGTCGACCAACGTTTGGCCTGATCCGCGGACCCGGGAGCCATAACAACATACTTACTATCCTGACCGATCTTCTCCTGCAAACATCCCTGGACATATAACCGATCCTCCGGAGGGATACACAGAGAAATCCTGTCCTGCGCCTCCTCCTCGAAGGGATGGACCATCTTTAACCTTTTCAAATGTTTCAGCTTCATATGGATCTTTTCTTTTCTTCCAATGTGCAAAGGCGTACGGAACTTGGAGGCGATTAAAAACGGGATTGCGGAATTTCGAAGATCAACGGCCAGGTCAAAACGTTCTTTACGTAATCGCATAATCCATTTCAGCGTATCTAATCGAGGCTGATGTTTGTTGTAGATATAAACATTTTCAAATACAGGGCTCCCTTTCAGGAGTGATTCCGCTTTTTGGCCAATGATGATTGAAATCTTAGTTTCAGGAAAATCTCTCTTTAAGACATCAACAACCGGGAGCGTCAAAATTACGTCCCCGATATTCGATAGGGAAACGACAAGAATCTTATTTATTCTGGATTTGTCTAATAGCCGCATAAACATCCTCAACGGTTACAGCCTGCATGCAGGTGTTATCCCGGCATTCAAGATAATAACAAGCCTTTTTATTACACCCGACTTCCTTTTGCAGGATGATAGGCTCTCTTTTCCCTCGGGGGCCAGTCACTTCCGGCCTCGTCGGACCGAATATCCCTATACTAGCGCAGCCAACACTTCCGGCCATATGTAAAGGACCTGAGTCTGCGGAAATAAATATATTGGACCTTTTCATCAAGGCCAGCAATTGTTTAAGGGTTATTTTACCGGTTAAAATAACCGGTTTTTGAATCGTTTTTAGGCCGGAACATATTTGATTAACCAGACCAATGTCTTTTTCTGAACCCGTCATCACAATTTTTGCTGCTAGGTTTCCACTGATATAATCAACCAGTCTAGAAAAACTCTCCGCCGGCCAGCGTTTAAGATCCCAATTTCCGCCAGGATTCACCGCGATTACATAATCACCAGGATTGACATCGTTCGTTGCAAGAATCCGCTGCATGTCCTCTTCTTCTTTATCAGGAACGTTCAGCACACTCCTGAAGTCTTCAACCTTAATTCCATAGGACTGGACGACCCTAAGGTAATATTCACTTCTATGAATATCCCCGGAAGGGAATTCGATAACATGCGATAAAAATTTCCCCCTCTTTTTATTTTCATATCCAATACGCAAAGGAATGTTCGCTAAAGCAACGAGAAATACCCTTGAGAATGATCGCGAAAGAAAAAAAGCCTCGTCGAACCCTTTGCGTTTCAAAGTTCCGATAAATTTCAATTTGGCCAGTAAACCTTTATGCCGCCCCTCTTCATCGTATTCAATAACCTCGTCAATAACATCAATGCATTCCAATATTTCCCTGACTCTGGGAACTGCCATACAGGCAATGTGTGCGTCCGGATTATGCTGGCGTAAGGCGCGGAATACCGGAGAAGAAAATATCACATCCCCCAGCCAATTGACGTTAACAACTAGAATTCTTTTCATGTCAAACCATTAATCTCAGATATAAATTAATTGTTTTCTCAACCATAACATCTGAAGAGAAATTATTTATAATAAATTTTCTGGCGTTCTCTCCGACTTTCCGGGATAACTCCCGATCCGTTAACGCCTTGACTACTTTCTCTACCAAATCATCGGTATTGCACGGTTCAAATAAAAAGCCTGTCTGACCATCTTCAATCAGTGATGGAATTCCGCCTACCCTGGACGCAACCACACAGCAGCCGCACGCCTGGGCCTCCATGACGGACAAACCTAAACCTTCCTGTCGGGATGGCATCACGAATACGTCAAATGCGCTTAAGGTCCCTGACATATTCTCGACTGACGGATAAAAGAACACCTTTTCGCCAAGGTTCAATTCCTGGACCATTTTCTTCAAATTGTGTTCCTCCTTACCTTCGCCCAGAATCAGCAACTTCACGTCAGGAAATTTAGAGATCACTCTCGGCAGAGCGGAAATGAGTATATCAATTCCTTTAACGTCCGATAATCGGGCGATAATCCCGATAACCGGCTCGGTATTTAAATTTAACTTCTTGCGGTTGTCCATCCGCTCTTTATCATCCGCCTTACGAAAATTATCCAGGTCAATCCCGTTGGTAATAAGCGCTACTCGATCCCCGGGAACTCTAAAATCTTCCCCTAGATGCTGATAAACGGCCGGACTGATCGCAATCGTATTATCGCCCCAGCAGGGAAAAACCCGCCGCAACCATCGCACCTTGAAAAAACCATGGCACGTCGCGACAAAAATCCGGTTCGTCCGGAGGCTAAGGATATGAGCCATAATTTGTGTAATTCTGGTTTGGGCATGAATTACTTCAATCTTCTGATCTTCAATTAATTTCTGGATCGGTTTTATAGTTCTATATATCTTTGGGCTTAATTCGGATTTTGTTTTGATATCAAGGGTATGGACGTTCACCCCCATGAGCCGAAAATCCTGTTCCCTGTTCCCGCCGCTTGAAACCAGCCATACATGATGACCTCTCTTGCGCAGCCCACGGCACAGAGTCAAAAGATAACTGGTAATTCCGCCGGTATTTACATGTGTTGATAAAAACAGAATGTTCATATCAGGTCAATATCGTCTCAATTTGTTTTAAAATGGTATCTGGGCTGATCTGTTTCATGCATTCATGTGTCTTAATTTTACAAATCCCGGAATAACAGGGTGAACAGGGCAAAGGAATCTGGTTGACGATCAGTTTATCGGCAGGCGGAATATGCCTTTTATGGTCCGTCGGGCCGAACAAAGAAATAATCGGGATATTAACGGCTGCGGCTACATGCAACGGCGCCGAATCCGGAGTTACGTAAACCTGGCACCGGCCAATTAACGTCGCCAGTTGCAAAATGTCCGTCTTTCCGACACTGCTAGCCGGTTTGGATTTGGCGTTTTTCAATATAAATTGGGCCAGCGGCCGGTCTTTGTCCATCCCGGTCAATATTACCCGGATGTTCTGCATGGCCAATTTATCACATAACTCTACAATGTAATCCGGGGGCCAGTTCTTGCTAGGCCATTTCTCAGACGCTGAAATGTTAATACCAACAATCTGTTTGGCATTCGCCAGCCACTCTTCGGTAAAAAACTGTTCAATATACGATTCATCTTTTTTCGCAGGCCATAACTCCAGCCGGGTGTTCGGACGGTAGTTAATCCCCAGCGCTCGCAAGAGTTGAAACTGATGTTCGACCGCGGGAATATCCTGTTCATAATCCGCCAAAGGATTCGTCAACAACCCGGACCATTTCTTGTTCTTGAATCCCAGAGTTTCCTGCGCCATACTGAGGAAGGCCAGGAAATGGCTTTTACGGTTATTCTGAAAATCAATCACCTTATCAAACCGGTGTTCACGTAATTTCTGGGCAAGCTTCCAAAATTTTAGAAAACCCTTGTCCTCGTTCTTATGGTCATAACTGATGATACCATCGAGATGTGGACAATTTTGCAGAATCTTTCTGGATTCCGTCCCAACCAGACAATATATCCTTGCCTGCGGAAATTTTTTACGCAATGCCTTTAAGGACGCTGTAACCAAAACAACATCTCCGATCGCGCTGATCTTAATAACAAGAATATTTAGTTTTACCATCAATTCCTCATAAACATTCAGCGTGCTCTGTGCCATTTGCTTTAACGTAAATTTCTGATGGATTTTTTCCAAAGCGGCATCCGCCATTTTCTGCGCGGTCTTTTTATTTTTAAGCAAATATAAAACTTTTTCGGCCATCGCTTCAGGATCTTTCGGCAAGACAAGAAACCCCGTCACTTCATCATCAATAATATCAATGACACCACCCACTTTTGTAGCAACCACAGGCACCTTCATCGCCTGGGCTTCAACAATAGCCCGCCCGAACGATTCCGGTTCAATGGAAGAAAAACATAACACATCGACCTGAGTCATCAGTTCAGGAATATCCTGCCGGTTCCCCATAAAGTCAACATTCCCCTTGATCCCCAGCCGGGTAGCCAGTGTCTCGAGTTCCTGCCTGTATTCAGCTTTCTTGGCAGGGGCGTCTCCAATAATCCAGATTTTTGCGTAAGGGATATGCCGGACAACTTTGGCCATGGCCTGTAAAAAATACGGATGCCCTTTGAGAGGAGTTATGCGGCCCAAAATAGCGATAATACAACTTCCGTCACTCTTGCCTTTCTTAATAAGCGCAGGATTAAACCTGTTTAAATCGACACTGCGGGGTATACATCGGATATTCTCCTGCGGGACTTTATACTGATCAATCATATGGCGGGCAATGGCCTCACTGGGTACAATAATTATTTTCGGCCAGCCCATCACCTGACTGAATATTTGGTTGCGATAAAATCCGTGACAGGTCGTAATCAATAAAGCCTGTGTCTTTCGGCAGGCAAAATACGCAATCCAGGCCGGGACCCGCGAACGGGCATGAACAATCTGAATCTTTTCTTTCAGAATGATCTCCCGTACTTTGCCGACCATCTTAAAAGCTGTTACCAATGATTTTTTGTGGACAGGAAGCTGATAATGTCTTGATCTATTTTCCTCCAGCTTGGAAACCAGGGATCCCCCGTAGGACACCACCACAGATTCATGGCCATTCTCGACCAAATATTTGGCAAAATCGACCGTGCCTGTTTCTACTCCCCCGACATTTAATTCAGGAAGAATTTGCATTATACGCATAAAAATAATTCCGGTGTTTTAAATGATTTCTTTTACAGCTTTAAGAATCGTTTTATTGTCATTTAGCGGACGTGTGCTGATTTTTTGTTTGGCAATATCGAAGATCGACTGGCCAATGTTCTTGTCATGCGAAGACAGAATATATCCCTGTTCATTCAGCTTCTCAATAAATGACCAGTGTTTATTGGTCCCTTTAAGGACAAGTTCACGGGTTTTGGGGAAAAAGACAATGGTTTTCTTTCCGGAACTTGCTGCTTCCGAAACCATAGATATGCTGTCACCGGAAACGATAACCAGGTTCGACAATCCAAGAATTCCCCCCATCGCCTCCGGAATGTCTTCCCTATTCGGTAAAACCAGCAGCGGACATCGGGGATCTTTCTTCAATGTCCTAAACAGCAGTTGATCAATATTGGCTGGCGTCCTTCTGGAAGTCGTCACCAGCAAATCGGCATTCAAAGCCTCCGCGGCTTCTTTAATCTGACGGATCAAAATCCGGATTTGGCTTTCACTAACATATACCCCTTTGGAATCGCCACCAATAAAAACTCCGATTTTGTACCGCACTTTATTCTTTAAATGGGAAAACCGGTTTAATAATAATTCAGTCTGCTCATTCAAATAATTCTCGGTGATCAAGTTTGGCGCGCCTTTTAACACCCGGACATTTTCACTGATATAATCGTCTGACTTGATATCGTGCTGAGGAAGAAAAACCAGATCAAAATTATTGTTGTTCAATACTCCTGGTTTAAGAATAACCATACTCTTTGCGTTGTGATCTTTGGCCAACAAATGATTTAGGGCAGCCGTAGACGATCCACACGAAACAATATAATCGGATTTGACAGAAACCAATTTTCTATAAGTATCCTGCGTTACATAGTTCTGCAAGGCGCCGACCCCTCCATACCGGAAATACCAACGAAAACTTAAATATAATAAAGAAAACTTCCGTCGAAGGGATGAACTCTTAAATGTGATGGGAACAATATCAACCTGGGAAGAAATCCCCCGTTCCCACAGACCTTCCTGTGTCAGCTTGGCCACGGTCTGGGATTGGCGTAAGTGTCCGGTTTTCCCATCGCTCAGTATGGTGATATTTGACTCTTTGGAATATTTCCAGATTTTATACATCCAGACATATTCGGCAGGATAGGTCCGGGTATACTTTTCCATCAAGCCTATAATATTTTTCAAATTCTGGGTGATATCCGACTCGGGGTTATCCGTCTTGACCAAATCAAACGGTTTATTCACAATAATCTTGTGGTAAGGCCCTTTTTGCCGGATAATCACTGAAAAACAAATCGGCACATCGTATTTCATAGCCATTCGGATCGCCCCTACGGACATAGACGCCTGCCGGTTAAAAAACGAGACCGCTTTCCCGTCTTTGCCTCCTTGATCGACAACCATTCCCACCACTTCATTCTTCTTCAGGCTGTTGATTAAATCCCTTGTGCCCGAACCCCGGCTGATGACAACCGATCCGTTACAGGAACGATAAGAATTCAAAAGTTCATTCAGCCTCCTGAAGCGCGGCTGGTTGCGGACCAGCACATTATATGGATAACCGTACATGGGACAAAAAATATTTGCCATTTCCCAGCTACCGAAATGCATGGCGAGGAGAATGCAGCCTTTTCCTTTTTTCAAGGATTCGTCGATATTCTCCCTTCCTTCGATAGCAACATATTTCTCAAATAATTCTTGCTTCATTAATGGAAGGCGGAACAATTCAGCAATATTCTGACCGATATTCCTGAACAATTCTTTAGAAATATTACGCAGTTCTTCAGGGCTCTTTTCCCCGGCAAAGGCCATGTTTAAATTCGCATAAGACAGCGCCTTATGTTTCCTGTCCGCATAAAACATAATGTCACCGACCCGGCGTCCGATCCACAAAGCGACATGGACCGGCAATATTTGCAGAATGCCCGCGATGAACTTAACGCTGTAATAAGCGATTGATTCTATGATTGAATTGTTCTTGCCCATGGGTCACTTCGATTGTTATTTCCAAATAAAGAATCCTGATTTGATCAGGAATTTTATCTAGATATGTTTGTAATTTTACGGCATCTTTGGAGGTCGTCACTAAAGCCGTCGTTCCCAATTTTTTGCATTGGCTGACCAAACGATGGATGTCAGACTCTGTATAAATATGGTGGTCTTCATAAATCTCAAAACCGAAGATTTTAAGTCCGGTTTGTTTTAAAGTTCCTTTAAAACCATCCGGGTTGCCGATGGCACAAAAAGCCAAGGCGGATATTCCTTTTAAGACCGATACATCATACGATTTGCAATCTTTTAAATCAATAAACCCGACCGGACGATGAACCGTTTCAAAAAACTCAATCCGGGGGTTTATACCCATGATTCTGGATTTCACCGAATCTATATTTTGTTGTCCCAAATCAGACCGGGTGAACACGATCATGTCACTGCGGCGAAAAGCTCCCAAAGGTTCACGCAGGATCCCCCGCGGGATTAGCGCGTCATTACCAAAAGGGTTGGACATGTCCACCGCAACGATGTTCAAATCTCTGTGAATCTTTCGGTGCTGAAAGCCATCATCCAGAATAAATACGTCACAGCTGTCTTCTTTCAAGAAACGTCTTGCGCTGGCCACACGGTCCGGGTCCTGGAGTATCACGACATCCTTCAATGTTTTATTTAACAGCTTTACTTCATCGCTGATCGTGTCTTTTGTTGCATCATTCATGTACCCCCGGATCAGGACAACAGGCTTAAAGCCATGACTCTGTAGCCACTGGGCCATAAATATCACCAAAGGCGTTTTTCCTGATCCGCCCATGGTAATATTTCCAATACTGATAACCGGAACTCCTACATTATAAGACGCAAACAGTCCGCGGTCATAAAGAATATTCCTTAAATTGACCGCGATCTTATATAACAAAGAACAGCCTCTGAGAATAACTTTAAAAATACGGTCAATACCGCGGTTGCTCTGATCTGTCGCGAGTGAATAAATATACCTTCTCATCGGTTTACCTCATTAACAACAATTCAATCTCCCGGACAGTTTTACTTGTTGCCCCTTTATACTTTTCGACAACCCTTTGAGCCGCCATACCGAGCGATTGGCAGCGCACGGCATTCCCCCACAGATCGATTAACTCTTCGGTTAATTCATCGGATGATGAAACCTGCACCAGGGCTTTTTCACGAGATAATAAATCCACGATGTCTTTAAAATTATACGTTAACGGACCGACAATGACCGGTTTTCCGAAAGAAGCCGGCTCAATCATATTCTGCCCGCCACCGACTCTGAATGTTTTTCCGATAATAACAACCTTTGCCGCTTTATACAGGCTCCGTAATTGTCCGATCGTATCAACCACAATGATGGACTCCCCCTCATCCGATCCTTGATTAAAGACAGACAGATTCACCGGACACAATTGTTTCAATTTTATAAGACTATGGATATCCGCTGTCCGTTCCACATGCCTTGGACACAGAATCAAGCGGGCACGATCATATTTTCTCTTCAATTGCACAAAGCTGTCCAGGACGATTTCTTCTTCACCCGGATGAGTACTTCCGGCGATGAGCCATTGATTACGGTCATTGGCCGTAAGGCCGCTTTTATGCGAATCATCCCTTCCGGGTAAATTGTCAAATTTCAGATTGCCGATAACACTAACCGTTTCAGGCCTCGCTCCAAGATGAATTATACGCTCAGCATCCGTCTGGGATTGCATGCAAAAGCGCTTAACGTTCGATAAAACGGCCTTTGTAATAAATCCAACCCGTTTGTATCCCGAATATGATTTATCGGATATGCGCCCATTGACCTGAATGATCGGCACCCGGGCATGATTTAAAAAATGAAAAAGATTGGGCCATATCTCCGTTTCAGCCAGGATATAAATTTCGGGACGGATGTTGCGGATAAACCTGCCCACCACAAAACTAAAATCCAGTGGCGCGTACACAACAACAACCCCCTTGCCAAGCTTTTGATTAGCGATCTGGTATCCAGTCTTGGTGACTACGGAACACACGATTTGTTTTTCAGGAAATTTCTCCTTTAATTTCTCGACAAGATCCGCAATCGCCAGGACTTCTCCAACGCTGACGGCATGCAGCCAAATATTGGGCTTGGAGGAAAGCTTCCTTTTCAAATCATCCGAAAGAAATCCCATCCGCATTTTGTACCCACGATGTAATTTTCTTTTAATCCCCAGTACTGGCAGATAAAAAAACAGCAATATAAGATAAAAAATATCAAAAATGATAAACATATAATTATGCCCTGGGGTGGGCTTTGTCATAAACTTTCTTGAGTTTATCCGTAGAGACATGGGTGTAAATCTGCGTGGTTGAAAGATTAACATGCCCGAGCAGTTCCTGGACTGAACGCAGGTCTGCCCCACGATTAAGCAAATGAGTGGCAAATGAATGCCGTAACACGTGGGGTGATATCTCTTTGTTACCGCAGGCGATTTTAATATATTTGTCGGTTATGTTAAACACCCCGCGGGTCGTCAACCGGGTTCCGTTTTTATTCAGAAATAACGCCTGCGGGATTTCCGCCCGGTGGTCGAGATAATCCTTAATCGCTGATACAGCCTTATTGCCGATGGGGACCAACCGCTCCTTTTTCCCTTTCCCAGAAACCTTCGCGACATTGCCGATCAAATCCACATCAATGATATTCAATCCAACCAGCTCACTGACCCGTATCCCGGTCGAATACAGCGTCTCCAGGATCGCCCGATCCCTTTTTCCCGGCAGCGTTTTTGTATCGGGGGCTTCAATGAAAAGCTCCATTTCACCTTCGGTGAGAAACTTAGGGAGCGGTTTATCCAATTTGGGGGACATCAATAATGTGGCCGGACTGTCTTTAATGATTCCCTCCCGGAATAAATATTTAAAGAAACTACGAAGAGTCGACAATTTTCGGGATAATGTCCTGGGTTTAAGATCGAATGTTCTGAGGTGGGCCAAATATTTCCTTAATAATTGATAATCGACATCCCGGAACGGAATATCGCCGATATACTTTAAAAAATTCTCTAAATCAATTCGATAATTAAGGATCGTATGGGGCGAATAGTTTTTTTCAATTTGGAGATACGAGATAAATTTGTCCACATGGCGGTTCATAACATTTCATACGTTTGGATTAATTGTTTCAAGAATCGGCTTCCTTGTCTTGTTTGGTCTCCCCCGGTAACTCTTTAGAAACATATGTACAGGCCGGATATTTCGTGCAGCCGTAAAACGAACCGCGGGTGGAACGCCGTGTCACAAGTTCTCCTGTACACCCCGGCTCGGGACACTTAATCCCCAGGGTAAACGGTTCAGCATGTTTGCAATCGGGAAAACCCGAGCAACTAATAAACTTTCCACGCCGCCCCCATTTGACAACCAACTGCTTACCGCATTCAGGACAATTCTTATCAATAAAATTCTGGGTTTTGACAATATTCTGCTCTGCGTTTTCTAATTCATCTTTAAAACTGTTATAAAATTTTTCAAGCAGTTCTGGATACTCCAGCTTACCTTCTTCAATCAGGTCAAGTTTTTCTTCCATCTCTGCCGTAAATCCGACATCCATGATTTTCGCAAAATATTCAACCAGCAAATCACAGATCGAAATGCCCAGTTCCGTCGGTTTAAGATACCCGCGGTCACGAACAATATAATTACGCAAGACCAGCGTAGTGATAATGCTCGCATATGTACTTGGACGGCCTATGCCGTCTTCTTCCAAAGCTTTAACCAAACTGGCATCAGAGAACCTTGCCGGCGGCTTGGTGAAATGCTGGGTTGGTTTAAGCTGAATCAGCGCTAAAGAATCATTCTCACTGTAATGGGAAAAATCAATCTTCTTTTCCTCCTCCTTGGCCTCACGGTCAACCGTCAGATATCCGTCAAACTGCAACGTCGACCCTGAAGCACCGAAAAGGCATTTACCCGCGGTTATCTCCATCTTTTTATATTCATATACCGCCGGAACCATTTGGCAGCTGACAAATTTATTATAGATCAGCTCGTACAACTTGAACTGATCCTTATCCAGATATTTAACTATACTGGCCGGGGTCAAATTGACATCACTCGGACGGATGGCTTCGTGTGCTTCCTGCGCGGACTTCCTTGATTTATATTTATTCGGTTCATCCGGAAGATACTGTTGTCCATATTTTTCTTTAATAAAAGTCCGCACCTTCTCAATCGACTCATTCGATAGATTAACGGAATCCGTTCTCATGTACGTGATAAGACCTGTTGTTTCCCCGTTTCCAAGATCAATCCCTTCGTAAAGCTGCTGGGCGATCATCATCGTCCGGTTTGAATTAAACTTTAATTTATTAAACGCTTCCTGCTGCAGAGTACTGGTGATCAACGGCGGGCTGGGTTTGCGTTTGACTTCTCTTTGACTAATTTTTGAAACGACAAAATCCTGCCCCTTTAAATAAGTGACGATGTCTGTTGATTCACCCTCACTGTTAAGTTCAAATTTTTCCCCATCGATTTTTTCCAGGCTGGCTTCCAGAATTCCGTCATAATCTTTCTTCTGCAAATCAGCGGCAATCTGCCAATATTCCTTCGGTATAAACGCATCGATTTCTCTTTCCCGTTCAACAATAACCCTCAAGGCCACTGACTGAACACGTCCGGCGCTTAACCGCGAACCAACCTTACGCCATAACAACGGACTGATCTTATACCCGACAATGCGATCAAGAATCCGCCGGGCAATCTGCGCTTCTACTTTTTTTTCATCAAACTGGCGAACGTTTTCAAATGCTTTCTTGACCGCGTCTTTAGTAATTTCCTGGAAAGTCACCCGGTAAACTTTTTTACCCTCCCCGATATGTTCGATCAGATTCCAACCGATGGCCTCACCTTCACGGTCTGGGTCGGTTGCGATATAGATCTCCTTTACACCTTTACTATCTTTCTTCAATTTGGTAAGAATTTTTTGTTTTGACCGGACGACGATCAGTTTCGGCTTGAAATGGTCATCGATATCGACGCCCAAAGAAGATTTCGGCAGATCAACAAGGTGCCCCATGGAAGAAATCACTTTATAATTAGAACCCAGAATCTTATTGATGGTTTTGACTTTGGTGGGCGACTCGACTATGACTACTGCTTTGGCCATTTAGCGTTTAAACCTCTTTCCTGGTAATTGTTTAATGAGTTTTTTCATTTCCAAACTGAACAACAAAGCCGTTGCCGTTGGAACATCCAAATTCGATGAGTGAACCAGTTCATCGATGTGGACCGGCTGTTCGGAAATGGATCGGTACAATACCACTTCATTTTCAGTTAATGCGTCTGTGTTTATATTTTTCTCCAAAGCTTTTCCCCGATGTTCTATGGGTGGACTTATAAGATTCAAATCTTCCAATACATCTTCAACCGATGTCACCAACTTTGCGCCTTCTTTAATCAACCGATGAGTGCCTAATGAATTCGGATGATCAATCATAGCCGGAATCGCAAAAACATCCCGGCCCTGCTCTAAAGCAAAATCCGCGGTGATCAACGCCCCGCTTTTCTGGGCGGCTTCAACGACAATCACTCCCAAGCTGAGTCCGCTGACAATCCGGTTACGTCGCGGAAAATTATACGGTAACGGATTTGTCTGCATCGGAAATTCTGAAATAACAGCCCCTCGTTCGGCGATTGTTTCTTTTAACGCTAAATTTTCTTTAGGGTATTGAACCGCCAAGCCGCATCCCAAAACAGCCAACGTGGTTCCGCCGGCTTTCAGACAACCATGGTGAGCCGCTGTATCAATACCTCTGGCCAATCCGGACACAACGCAAATCCCGTATTCAGCCAATCTGTTCGCAAACTTGTCGGCAATGGTCATTCCGTAAATCGACGCCTTTCTTGATCCGACCATGGCGACCGCCGGCCTATAATCATCCAGGCCGTTTCCATAAACATAAAGTATAACCGGGGCATCCGTTATTTCACGGAGGAGTTCCGGATACGAACTATCAGTATATTTAATTATCTTAATATTATTATTTATAAGATTATATTCGTTTTCCAGAAATTTGTCTTTAGGAAATTGTAAAATATTGGTTACCGCGGCGTCCGATATAATATTCGGTTGACTAAGTTCCTGACCGCTCAGTTTCAGGACCCTTTCGGCACTCCCAAAATAATTGATTAATTCGTGGATTTGCCGGTTGGATACATTTTCAACCGCGTTCAATACCATTAATGAATTCAACTCATTCATGATCAATTATTTTCCTTACCTTTGTTGTAATCTCAGCTAAGGTTAGATTTGCAACCTCAACGGTATAGTCAGCCTGCTCGTACTTTGGCGCCCGTTCTTTCATCATTTTCTCAATGACCTGGAGCGGGTTTTCGACATTCAAAAGAGGTCTTTTTTTATCATTATTCCTGATCTGTTTGAGGACTGAATCGGGAGAAGATTTAAGATAAATAACGATCCCGTTGCGTTTTAGAAGTTTCATATTGACCGGGTTCAGGACAACCCCTCCGCCACAGTCAATGATGATCCCTTCTTTTTTGGAAAGATCGCCCACTATTTGTGATTCTATCTTTCGAAAATACTCTTCGCCTTTTTCTTCAAAAATCGCCTTGATGGACATCCCTTCTTTTTGTTCAATGAGATCATCACTGGAATAAACCGCCTTCTGGTAAATACTAGATAACTCATTTGATACCAAAGTCTTACCACTTCCCATAAATCCGATTAATACGATATTTCGCTTTTCTAACATGCAGGATTCTAACATAATGATGCTGGACTGTCAATTTATCCCACGGAAATGGGATCGGGGGAAAACGAATACAGGGGAAATTCTTACCTTAAGCCATATAAACCAAGAATGTATTGGATAATTTGATCTTCCCAGAATAAGGCGATCAGGGAGCCCAGGACAAGAAAAGGTCCGTACGCAATAGTGGTATCATTGGTCCGGACTTTTTCGATCAGTCCAAATAAAGCGCCAAAAAAAGGGGCAATAAAGAACGCAAGCAACGACGCCTTCCAGCCTAAAAAGGCTCCAACCATGGCTAACAATTTGACATCCCCGCCGCCCATGGATTCTTTTTTGAACAAAAAATCTCCCAAGACGCCCATCGCATAGATGGATCCGCCACCGATCATAAATCCAATCACGGCAGCGTCCAGACTCAAAAGATGCTGGGACAGCCCGGTTAACTTTAAGGCCGGAAGTACAAATTCAACGAACAAGTCAAAGATAATCGCCGCGGAAACAATCACAATGGTCCATAATTCAAAGATCTTATTTTCTTGGTCATCAACCGTTGTTTCCGTCTTGTCCCTAAAGAAAATACTTTCTAGCACACTGGTAACAACCAGCAGTCCAACCAGACAACGCATCCCCCAGCGGCCGAAAAGTAACACCTGAGGATCAGTCTGATGTAAGGCCGGAAAAATACCGCTAAAAATCAACCCGGCGACTAATCCCCCAACACTGACCTGATCCGGGATAATCCTGTGTCCGAAATCGACAAAGGTGGCGATAATAAAACAACAGACCATGAATAAATATGGAATCAGAATGTAATCCAAACCATAATACGCATAAAAAACGACAAACGTGACCCCGGTTAAAAGTTCAATGAAAAAATACCGGATAGAAAATTTGGCTTTGCAATTCCGGCATTTACCACCCAGCAGCAGATAGCTGAGAAGTGGAATGTTGTCAAACCAGGCTATGGGTTTCTGACAGGAAATACATTTTGATCCCGGACTGACCACCGACTGTTCATGCGGCCAGCGGACAATGCATACGTTTAAAAAACTCCCGAAACATATTCCGAAAATGAAAAAAATAAAGGCTATGGCATTACTTTCGATCATTCGATAATTCCCTTTCTATGGCTTTTTTCATTTTAGATTTAATTCCATCGGATAACTCCATATTAGCCCAATGTTGCAGAGACAAGACACCCTGGTAATACAGCATGTTAAGCCCGTTAGCTGTCTGGGCCCCCCGTTCTTTGGCCATTTTTAACAATTCCGTTTCCCTGGGTCTGTAAATCAGATCATACACCGTCAGTGAAGAGTGCAACATTTCTTCCGGGATTAGAATCGGATCTTCCGCTTTTAACCCGACCGATGTTGTGTTAATCAGCAAATCAGCCAATTCGATATTTAAGTCATCAATGCTGTACACCGGCTCAACATTACTCAGGTCGATCCTTTGGCCCAAATCCTGCAGCAGAGACACCAGACGGGATTCGGTCCGGTTATAAATCCTGATGGATTCAGGCCTTTCCTGAATCATACAAAGTGTTCCCAAAATAGCCCGGCATGAACCTCCGGCCCCGAGAATGGCGACCCGTTTTCCTTCCGTTGCAAAACCCAACTCTTTCATCTGAGCGATAAATCCTGGGGCATCCGTATTATAACCGATCAATTTGCGTTCATGGTTCACAACAATTGTATTGACAGCACCCAGCTTTTCAGCCAGCGGAGTCAAAACATCTATGTACTGAATTACTTCTTCCTTGTAGGGGACGGTGACATTTACTCCGAAAATGGGGGAATCATGTTCATGCATTTTCGCAAGAAAATCACCCAGTTCATCCTTCTCCAGCGGAAACAGTTTATACACCGCATTGACGTCCAACGCCTTAAACGCGGTGTTATGCATAACCGGTGATAAACTATGCGACACGGGTTTGCCGATGATCCCGTAAACGGCCTGATCTTCTTCCTGCATTAAACAGATTTCTTCTTTTTGATTTCCTGGGACAAAAGTTTATTCAAGGCGTTAATATACGCCTTCGCGGACGCCTCTAAAATATCCGTACTGATCCCTTGGGCAATGATTGTGTTGCCTTTAAATTTCACTTTCACCGTGACTTCCCCCAGGGCATCTTTACCCCGCGTTACCGACTGAATCGAATAGTCCAACAGCTCGCCTTTAACCTTCGTCATCGATTCAATCGCCTTGTAACAGGCATCAATCGGACCGTCCCCGGTTGAACTGATTTCAAACTTTTTATTTTTGGATTTCAGGACGACATGGACATTTGGTTTAATATTTGTCCCACTCTGGAGCATCAAACTGTCCAAAGTCCATACTTCACTGTAAACCTGAACTTCATCTTCGACAATGGCGATAAGGTCTTCATCAAACACCTGTTTCTTTTTGTCGGCAACACTTTTAAAACGTTCAAAGGCTTTATCCAGATTCTCGGCCTTAAGTTCAATCCCCAATAATTTCAGCCGGTCCTTAAAGGCATGCCGTCCGGAATGTTTCCCTAAAACCAGCCCCGTTCCGACATATCCCACATCTTCGGGCTTCATAATTTCATAGGTCGACCGTTCTTTTAAGATCCCGTCCTGATGAATGCCAGCTTCGTGACGGAATGCGTTACTCCCCACAATCGCTTTATTCGGAGCAACAACAAACCCTGTGTATTTACTGACTAAATGAGACGTACGTAAAAACTCTTGCGTGGTGATCCCGGTGGTGCAACCATAAAAGTCTTTACGGGTATTAATCGCCATGACGATTTCTTCCATGGAGGCGTTTCCTGCCCTTTCGCCGATACCATTGATGGTGCATTCCACCTGGCGGGCCCCTTTTTTGACAGCATCTAAAGAATTGGCCACAGCCAATCCCAAATCATCATGACAATGAGTCGAAATAATCGCCTTACCGATATTCGGGACATTATTCTTGATTGCGGCGATCAGATCCCCATATTCTGCGGGCATGCTGTACCCGACCGTATCGGGAATATTCACCGTTGTCGCTCCGGCCTTGATGACCTGCTCCACGACCTTAAAAATAAAATCCCGCTCCGACCGTGAGGCATCTTCCGGTGAGAATTCAATATCATCCGCTCTTTTCTTGGCGTATTTAACGGAATCAACCGCCATTTGAAGGATTTCGTCATGGCTCTTCTTTAATTTATGCTGCATATGAATCTTTGAAGTGGCCAGAAACACATGAATTCTTTTTTTCTTGGCTGCCTTTAACGCATCACCGGCCGCATCAATATCCTTTTTGATCGACCGCGCTAATCCGCAGACGATCGACTTCTTGATATATTTGGCCACCAGTTGAACCGAATCAAAATCCCCTGGGGATATGACCGGAAAACCGGCCTCAATAATATCCACTCCCAAACGTTCCAGAGCATAAGCAATGTCCAACTTTTCTTCCTGATTCATGCTTGCGCCAGGCGCTTGTTCGCCGTCGCGCAAGGTCGTATCAAAAATAAATACCTTATCATTTTTAGTCATTGTTTAATTCCTCAAAATAAAAGGGCGAGGTATTTGTGCCTCGCCCTGTTGTTAGCAAATACCCGGATTAACTTACTTCTTCATCCACGACATCATGTCCCGTAGCGATAGTCCGACTTTCTCAATCTTGTGTTTGGCTGAATCCTTACGATACTGATTAAAACTTTTTCGTCCGGTTTTATTTTCAGCCATCCATTCCTTAGCAAATTTACCCGATTGGATTTCTTTCAGAATCTTTTGCATTTCTTTTCTTGTTTTCTGATTGATAATTCGTGGTCCCCGAGAATAATCTCCGTATTCGGCGGTATCCGAAACCCGCTGGCGCATGCCGACAATGCCGCCTTCATACATCAAATCCACGATCAATTTCATTTCATGCAGGCATTCAAAATAAGCCATTTCAGGCGCATAACCGGCGTCGACCAAGGTTTCAAATCCGGCTTTAATCAACTCACTACAACCGCCGCAGAGAACAGCCTGCTCTCCAAAGAGATCCGTTTCTGTCTCTTCTTTGAATGAAGTTTCAAAAATTCCGGCCCGTCCTCCACCGATCCCCCGGGCATAAGCCAACGCATCGCTTAATGCATTTCCAGAAGCATCCTGATGGATCGCTACCAGGCAAGGAACACCTTTGCCTTCTTCAAATTGACGACGGACTAGAGCGCCCGGGCCTTTCGGTGCAATCATCCACACATCAATATCCTTGGACGGTTTGATCTGCCCAAAGTGAATATTGAATCCGTGCGAAAAAGCCAGAGACTTTCCCTTTTTCATATGTTTCTTCAAAGAATCGTTATAAATTTCAGCCTGCAAATGGTCCTGGGTCAGCATCATGATCACATCAGCCGATTGGGCAGCCTCACCGGCTTCTATCGGTTTAAATCCGTCTTTCACCGCCAAATCATAATTAGGACCACCTTTACGCTGGGCGACAACGACATCCAGGCCGCTGTCTCTTAAGCTGAGCGCCTGTCCGCGCCCCTGTATCCCGTACCCGACGATGGCAATCTTTCGCCCTTTGTATGTTTTTAAATTTGCGTCCTTGTCGTAATATATTTTTGGCATTTTAATCCCTTCCTTTTACTGAATGACTTCAGGTCAATATCTTGACCAGATTCCTGTATTCGTCCAAATGTTTAAACTCTTTATGTGTAGCATCTTTCAAATCGGTAATATTTACTTCGTCCTGCAGGATGCCGACCGCCTTCCCAAACTCACCTCGCACAATTAAGTTGACAGCAGCCGCGCCCAGGCGTGTTGCGAGTATCCGATCTCTTCCGGTCGGAATACCGCCGCGTTGAATATGGCCCAACACGACAAATCGCGACTCAAGCCCGGTCATAGTTGTGACCGTATTGGCTATTTCGTGTGCCTTGCCGGCCCCTTCCGCGACAACGACAATCCAACTGATCTTCCCCCGGCTGTTTCCATCCCTGATATGCTGGCACATGACTTCAAAATCAAATTTACGCTCGGGAACGATGACTTCTTCCGCGCCGGCGCCTAACGCGACTTCCGCGGCGATGTATCCGGATTTGTTCCCCATAACCTCAATAATAAAAACACGCTCCATGCTGTGGGCGGTATCTCTAATTTTATCTATCGCTTCCAGCGCTGTATTCACTGCAGTGTGACAACCGATCGTCTGGTCAGTCCCGCAAAGATCATTATCAATCGTTCCCGGCAATCCAATCGTTGGGAACTTATGTGTCTCCCACAACTCAGTTGCCCCTTTATAGCTCCCGTCACCGCCGATGACAACCAGGCATTGAATACCGTGCTGTTTCATGATCTGGACAGCTTTTTTCTTCCCCTCGGGTGTAGCAAATTCCTTTGAGCGGGCCGTCTTTAATATTGTCCCGCCTCGGTTAATAATATTGGAAACAGACCGATGACTGAGCGGGATGATCTCTTCTTTTAATAACCCGGCATACCCACGCATGATCCCATCAACAGCAATATCGTTATTCAACGCAACGCGAACAACCGCCCGGATGGCTGCGTTCATACCCGGGCCATCACCGCCCGATGTCAAAAGACCAATCTTCTTTATTTTTTCTTGTCCGAATAAACCCATATTAATAGCGGTAATGTTCCGGTTTGTACGGGCCTTCCGCTTTTACATTCAGATATTTTGACTGAGCCGGTGTCAGGACTTCGAGCTTTACGCCCAGTTTCTTCAAATGCAGACGGGCCACCCTTTCATCCAGCAGTTTCGGAAGTACATAAACCTTATTCTCATATTTACCGCTGTTTTTATAAAGTTCGATTTGTGCCATCACCTGGTTTGTAAATGAGTTACTCATAACAAACGACGGATGCCCGGTGGCGCAGCCAAGATTAACCAGCCGGCCCTCGGCCAAAACAATCAATTTCTTTCCATTCGGATATTCGTATTCATGAACCTGCGGCTTGACTTCAACTTTCTTGATATCTTTTCGTCCTTTTAGGTAGGCCACATCAATCTCAAGGTCAAAATGCCCGATATTACAAACGATCGAACCGCTTTTCATATTATCAAGATGACGTGCGACGATAACATCCCGGCAACCGGTTGTTGTGACAAATATATCGCCTATTTTGGCCGCTTCATCCATGGTCATGACTTCATAACCTTCCATCGCCGCCTGCAAGGCACAGATCGGGTCAATCTCCGTAACGACGACCCTTCCGCCCAGGCCCTTTATCGCCTGGACACAGCCTTTACCGACATCACCGTATCCGGCAATGACGCACACTTTACCGGCAATCATGACATCTGTTGCCCGCTTGATCCCATCCAGCAACGATTCCCGGCAACCATACAGGTTATCAAATTTAGACTTGGTGACCGAATCATTCACATTAATCGCCGGAACTTTCAGGGTGCCTTTTTCGACCATATCATAAAGCCGATGAACCCCGGTGGTAGTCTCCTCGGAGATTCCTTTGACATCCTTAAGTAATTCAGTATATTCATCATGCATGATTTGAGTCAGGTCTCCGCCGTCATCCAGGATCATGTTCGGACCTTTTCCATCCGGCCAGATAATCGTTTGTTTGATGCACCAGACATACTCTTCTTCCGTTTCACCCTTCCAGGCAAAGACCGGAATCCCCTTGGCGGCAATGGCCGCAGCCGCATGATCCTGGGTAGAAAATATGTTACATGAAGACCAGCGGACATCAGCTCCAAGGTCAATCAACGACTCAATCAGCACAGCGGTCTGAATCGTCATATGGATACACCCCGCGATCCTGGCCCCCTTTAGAGGTTTTGACGCTTTAAATTCTTCCCGAATGGCCATCAAACCAGGCATTTCAGCTTCGGCCATTTCAATTTCTTTCTGGCCCCATTTAGCTAGGGATATATCCTTAACTTTAAAATCGTGCGTTGTATTGGTCATCATTTCCTCACTTATTTAATTTCTTATAATCGGCTGTAATCTGTCCGGTTATACCATCGCGGTAATCATCGCATTGGCATCTTTTTTCAAGTCCGCCGCTTTATCCGTCTTTTCCCAGGTAAACTCGCTGCGTCCGAAATGGCCGAATGCAGCCGTCTTCTGGAACTTAGGGTTACGCAAATCCAATTGTTTAATGATCCCTTTCGGGGTCAAATCAAAATGTTTGCGGATCAAATCGACAATTTGTTCGTCAGAAATCTTTCCTGTTTCATATGTATCCACAAAAATACTGACCGGTTCAGGATGTCCGATGGCATAACTCAGCTGAACCAAACATTTTCTGGCTAATTTTGCCGCCACAATATTCTTCGTAATGTATCGTGTCATATAGGTCGCGGAACGGTCCACCTTGGTGGAATCTTTTCCAGAAAATGCGCCACCCCCATGAGCCACATATCCACCGTAAGTATCAACGACAATCTTACGTCCGGTCAAACCGGTATCACCTTGTGGTCCGCCGACAACAAATTTTCCGGTTTCGTTAACATAAAATTTTGTTTTGGAGTCAGACAGTCCACCAACAATCGGTTTTGCGATAATATCAATAATCTCCTGGCGTGCTTTTTTAGTAATTCTTTTCCCCGTTTTGTCAACGATTTCCTCAGTGTGCTGACAGGCCAAGACAACCGCATCAATGCGTTTTGGTTCGCCATCCTTATATTCAATGGTAACCTGACTTTTACAATCAGGCCCTAAATAGCTCAATTCTCCTGAACGGCGGACTTCATCAATCCTGGCGACTAACTTGTGGGCCAACATGATCGCCAAGGGCATCAACTCTTTGGTTTCATCACAGGCATATCCGAACATAATCCCCTGGTCGCCGGCACCGCCGGTATCGACTCCCTGAGATATGTCAGGTGATTGTGTATTGATCGTATTCTGTATTGTACAGGTATTGACATCAAATCCGTATTTTGGGTCAACATAACCGATGTCATTCAAAACCCTGCGGACAATGCGGTCGACATCCAATTTGGCCAAAGTGGTAATTTCGCCACCGACGATAACTTTTCCATGACAGACAAAAGTTTCGCAGGCAACCCGACTGTTCGGATCTGCCTTTAAACACGCATCAAGAATCGCATCAGAAATCTGGTCACTGACCTTATCCGGATGCCCTTTTCCCACCGATTCTGAAGTAAAAAAATATGTACCTTTCACTGTAACGCCTCCCTTTCATTTCTAAAAAACTACGATTTAAACTTTTCTTGTGCTTCATAATAGGCTTCAACGCTTCCGATATCGTACCATTTCCCGGAAAACTTAAAACCGTAGACATCTGTTTTTTGATAAAGCCACCGGATGTAATCTCCGGCCTTATCTGATTTACCTTGTTCTTTGAGGTATTGCGCGACTAACGGAAGAGTTTTGCCGGGCAAATAATAAAAACACATGGATATGAGGGTTGATTTAGGTTCCTGAGGTTTTTCTTCAAACGAATTGACCTTGCCGGTCTCATCTAACCCTACTACTCCGTATAATTTAGCTTCTTCCAAATCCCCGATGTCATACAGGCCTATAACCGCCGCATCCTTTTTCTGCTTTGCAAACATTATATACATATCTAGATTATAATCAAATAAATTATCACCCCCGATAATCAAAAGGTCATCCTTTAATCGTTGTTCCTTAATCGTGAACTGGATATCCCCGATTGATCCAAGGCGTTCTTCAGGGGAATTAGTGCCGTCATTGATAATCGTGATCGGACAGCCAATATCCATTGAATCTGCCCATTCTTTGAATATATCCGTAAACTTGTTATTCGTAACGACCAAGATTTCATCCAGACCATCAAAATCCTTGATCCGGTCCAGGATATAATTGATCAGAGGTCTATCGTTAATCGGCAATAACGGTTTTGGTGTATTCTCGGCAATAGACTTTAATCTAGTCCCGTATCCCGCAGCTAAAACTAATACTTTCATAATATTTACTTTTCCGTTTCTATATCAAAAACGTTAGGCGCTAATTCTTTTAGCCGTTTTCGGCTGTATTCTTCTACTTCTTGTCCGGTTGAAAATTTCAGGACTTCTTCAACCATACTCTTGGCATCTTCCAGTTTCACAGAGCGCACCAACTTCTTAATTTGCAACAAACTTTGCGGAGACATACTGAACCCCTTTAGATTCATCCCCAGCAATATTAACGCTAAAACCGGTTCACCGGACATTTCCCCGCACAAACTCACATCAATGCCGGCCTTATCAGCCGCATCAATGGTTTGTTTAATCAGCCGAAGGACAGCCGGATGACTGGGTTCATAAAGATTCGCCGTTTGCTCGTTAACCCGGTCAATCGCCAACGTGTATTGGATCAAGTCGTTTGTCCCAATGCTGAAAAAATCCACTTCCTTAGCCAGCAAATCAGCGGTCATGGCCGCCGATGGCACTTCAATCATGACACCCACCGACATATTTTCATCAAACGGAATTTTCTCAGACCTTAAATTATCTCGGACTTCATCCAATATCGCGTTGGCTTTTTTAAACTCGGAAACTCCGGAGATCATCGGATACATCATTTTAATATTTCCATAATGCGATGCCCGCAGGATGGCCCTCAATTGAGTCTTAAAAATATCCGGTCTGGCCAGACAAAACCGGATCGCGCGCCACCCTAAGAACGGATACATATCTTTTGGAATGTGCAGGCTGGATAAAAACTTATCCCCACCTAGATCCAGGGTGCGTATCGTCACCGACTTAGGCGCCATCGCTTCGGCCACATGTTTGTAGGCCTGAAACTGTTCTTCCTCCAAAGGAAGGTCAACCCGGTTCATATAAAAATACTCTGTCCGGTATAACCCGATTCCTTCGGCATTTTTCTTTTGGATCAAAGGAATTTCTTCTGGCAGTTCAAGATTCGCTTCCAGCACAATTTTATATCCATCCAGTGTTTCGGACGGCATATCCTTTATATTTTCATACTGGTCACGAAACTCGTTGATCCGGCTGCGCACCGTCTCGTATTCTTTCTTCGTTTCAGCCGTCGGACGGATAATGACCAAGCCTTTACGCCCGTCCACAATAATAACATCCTGGTTTTTAATCCTTAACGTGGCATCTTTTAATCCGACCACCGCCGGTATCCCGATCGATTTGGCCATGATAGCGGAATGAGACGTTTTCCCGCCAATATCCGTGCAGAACGCCAGAATCTTTTTATTAAACATACTCGCTGTATCAGATGGAGAAAGATCATGACTGACAATGATCAGATCATCAGTCAGATTCTCAAAATCATGAATCTTGTACTCATTGGTCAAATTCTTCAAAACTCGCCGTCCGACATCACTGATGTCACTGACCCGCTCCTTCAGATATTCATCTTCCATCTTCTCAAAAAGTTTGGCATATTTCTTGACCACTTCGGAAAATATATACTCTGCCGACATATTCTCTGATTCAATACGCCTGATCACTTCATCAATCAACGTCTTATCCTGAAGCACCATTTTATGTCCGTCAAAAATCTTGGAATGCTCTTCTCCGATTTCTTTGGCAATCTTTTTCTGGATATCTTCAATTTCGTATCTGGCTTTATTGAGAGCCTCCTCCAGCCGGGCGATTTCAACCGGAATTTCCTGGCGCATAATCGAACGCGGCGGGACAACGAATTCCTGCTTGTCCAATATGAACGTCCGCCCGATGGCTATTCCCGGAGCTGCCGGTATACCTTTAAGAACAACTTCCTTCATAAATTCTGATTCTCGATTAAAAGTTTCTCTAATTTATCAAAAGCTTCCTGGGCATCTTCGCCGTCAATGACCAGCTTAACCATCGTATTAAACGTCCCTTCCAGGGTCAAAAGGCTCATAATCGACTTTCCGTTTGTTTCCTTGTCATCCTTATACAAAAAAACATCCGACTGAAATTGTGAAGCGGTTTTGACAAACTCCGAGGCCACCCGGACGTGCAACCCTTTTTTATTTTGAATAACAATTTCTTTTTCAATTCTTGGCATAATTAAAGTTCTTTCACTCATGCTTCTGACATCACCGTTTAATAACCCTGTGTGTTTCTATCAGTTTAATCAAGGCCTTATTTAACTTTTTTGAATCGTGACGGACATAATCCGTTACGCCGAGCAGGTCAGCGGCCTCAATCCTAAGACCCAATTCCTTGATCTTTTCAATATCGGCTTCGACCGGGTATGCCTGCTGTTCTTTGTAACGATCCAACGCCTCTTCCGGTGCCTTCGCATCATTGATTAAACATGCGTCAATGACCCCCTGCTTGGCATGCTCCAGAATCGCCCGGGCGTGGTCACTCGCCGTGTAATTATCCGTTTCACCATGCTGTGTCATCACATTACAAATATATATTTTAAACGCGTGGGATTTGGCAATGGCATCGCTCATCCCGTTAATCAAAAGGTTTGGAATAACGCTGGTATAAAGACTGCCCGGACCTAAAATAATAACATCCGCCTCTTCGATCGCGACCAACGCATCTTTAGTAGGATGGGCTTCTTCACCGGTTAATGAAACCCGCTTAATGGCCATGTTAGGGTTAGGAATTTTGTCTTCTCCGTGCGTCGTAGAACCGTCCACATACTCGGCCTCCAAATGAACATTGCTGACTGTCGCCGGAACGACCTTACCGCGGATAGCCAATACCTTGCTTGTTTCATTGACGGCCTTTTCAAAATCTCCGTCCGTTAATTGATACATGGCCGTTAGAAAGAGATTTCCGAAGTTATGGCCCTTTAATTCCGAATCCTTAGAAAACCGGTATTGAAAAAGCTTACCCACCAATTCAGGCGCGTCGGCCAAAGCGACCAAACAGTTACGAATATCCCCGGGGGCGACAATATTAAATTCTTCTCTTAGACGCCCCGATGAACCTCCGCTGTCTGCGACAGTTACAACCGCGGTTATGTTCGAGGTGTATTCTTTTAAACCAAAGATCAAATGCGAAAGTCCCGTACCACCACCGACGGTAACTATCTTCGGACCACGCTCTAAATACGTTTTTTGGTAAAGTATGTTGACGAGTTCACGCTGGCCTTTAGGCAGGACGAGCGTCAACAGAGAAACGATCATTTTGCTCATCCCCATGACCGTAAGAATCATCCCGCATAAAATCCAAATAAATCCGATGGTGCTGACCAAGGGGTACGGCTGATCCATCTTCCCCAAGATAAGGGCTCCTACGGCTACAATAACCACCCCAAGCAGAGAAACGAAAAACCACCGCTTCACCTTCATTCCGGGGTAGAGCCATCTAAAAGGATTTTTTGGCATAACTATAACTTTGACAGCCGCCCGTCTTCTTGCTGGACGAGTTTCAACATATCCTTGTCATCTTTGACCGCTTTGAGATTATCGCGGACAAATTTATCTTTGAGCAGACGAGAAATTCTTGCTAAAGCTTTAAGGTGAGGTCCTGCCGAATCAACAGGAGCAATGAGCAGAAAGAATATGTACGCCGGTTCACCGTCGAGAGAATCAAAATCTATCCCTTTTTTACTAACCCCCAAACAACCAATCAAACTGTCAACGCAGTCAGTTTTTCCGTGAGGGATGGCAATACCTTGTCCAATGGCCGTCGATCCCAAGGCCTCTCTAGCCATTAAGACTTCTACAACTTTTGCCTTCTGAGTCTTTTTTATTTCCCCGTTCTTAATTAAAAGCCCGACCAGTTCCGAAATAATCTCTTCTTTAGTATTCCCTTGTAAATCAGAGCAGACTTCCTTCAGAAAATCTTTGATATTCATTCAGTGATCCTCCCACCCTTTCGGGTAATAAATTCTGAAAAAGCGGCGGAAGGGATTCGAACCCTCGACATCCACCTTGGCAAGGTGGCATTCTAGCCAACTGAATTACCGCCGCATAAATATTTATGACTAAAGTACAATCTTAAAAGAACTATTAAATTCGCTCAGGATTATCGCTTCGCTAGAAATCATAAAATTGGTGGGCCGCGAGGGACTTGAACCCCCATGCCTTGCGGCACTAGTTCCTAAGACTAGCGTGTCTACCAATTCCACCAGCGGCCCAAATGGTGACCCACCCGCGACTCGAACGCGGCACACCTACCTTAAAAGGGTAGTGCTCTACCTGATGAGCTAGTGGGTCATAATTTTAAAGATCACTAAAAATCAATGCACGGGACATTCGTCTGTGGGCAGCCGGTCACTATCGTTCCAATAGCTGTCGATCTTTGTCAGCTAACATTGTATCTATTTCTTTAATATATTTATCCGTAAGTTTCTGAACAGCCTCATGAGACTTGGTTTCGTCATCTTCAGAAATCTGTTTTTCAGACTTCATCTTCTTTAATCGGTCATTTGCATCTCGTCGTATCGTCCGTAAGGATATCCTCGATTTTTCTGCCATGTCCTTAACCATTTTGGCTAATTCTCTTCTTCGCTCTTCTGATAACGGCGGGATATTTATCCTAACCATCTTCCCATCGTTGTTTGGCATCAGTCCAAGATTAGAATTTGAAATTGCCTTTTCCAACTCCGGAATAACTGTTGCGTCCCAAGGTTGTATAACAATTGTTTTAGGGTCGGGAATATTGATAGACGCCAGTTCTTTAACCATGGTCATTGTTCCATAATAATCCACATGCAGACCTTCGATCAGGCCAGGATGCGCCCGGCCGGTTCGAACTTCATTAAATTCACGATGTGCCGCTTCAATCGACTTTTTCATTTTTACTTCTGTTTCTTGAAGGACCTGTTTTACTGCCATAGTATTAACCTCACTATTTAACCAGCGTTCCAATTTTCTCGCCAAGAACTACTTTCATGATATTCCCCGGCTTTAGTAAATCAAATACGACGATCGGCAAACTGTTATCCATACACATACTGATAGCCGTCGCATCCATAACTTTAAGATCTCTTTTTAACACTTCCATAAAGGTCAATGTTTCAAATTTTGTGGCTTTTTTATTCTTGACAGGATCATCGGTATAGACACCATCTACTTTAGTCGCTTTAAGAATGACATCCGCTTGTAGTTCCGATGCCCGCAATGCAGCTGCAGTATCGGTCGTAAAATAAGGATTCCCCGTACCGGCCACAAATATCACAACCCGTTCTTTTTCAAGATGACGTAAAGCGCGTCTTCTGATATATGGCTCGGCGACGGCTGACATTTCAATAGCGGTCATGACACGGGTCGGTACGCCAATTTTCTCAAGTGCATTTTGTAACGCAAGCCCGTTTAAAACTGTTGCCAACATGCCCATATAATCAGCCACGGAACGGTCAAGCCCGAATCGTTTTGACTGGACCTGCCCCCTGAATATATTTCCGCCACCGACAACTAGCGCAATTTTAACACCTAATTCATGTATTTCTTTAATTTGTGTAGCCAGCGAAGCACACATTTCAATATCAATTCCATGCTCCTGGCTTCCGAGCAATGCCTCTCCGCTGAGTTTTAAAAGTATACAATTATAGGCAGGCTTTTTTGTCTTACTCAACTTCGTTAACCTTATACCGAATGAACCGTCTTACAAAAATATTTTCACCGATACTAGCTATTAATGAGTTTACCTTTTCCTGGATCGAAGTTTTAGGATCCTTAACAAATGGCTGCTCCAACAAAACCGATTCTTTAATGTAGGCGGCTTGGTCCTTTTGTTCATCCAGTATATTCTGGGGGATATCCTCTCGGCGCACATACTTTGGATTTAACGCGGCTATATGCATGGCCAGGTCTCTTGTAAAAGCCATAAAATCTGCGTTTTTGGCCACAAAATCTGTTTCACAATTGACTTCGACGATGACGCCGATTTTAGCGCCCGCATGGATATATGTTTCGATCCGGCCTTCACTGGCCAATCGGCTGCCTTTTTTGGCGGCTAATTCCAATCCTCTTTTTTTAAGAACTTCTTTGGCTTTTTCTAAATTTCCATTAGTTTCTTCCAAAGCTTTTTTACATTCCATAACTCCACAGGAAGTCATTTCGCGCAACTCTTTAATATCTTCTGCTGTAATTGCCATCTTTAAAATTCCTTTCTTCTTAATAAATGTCGTAACTGACTCAAATCAATTTTTATGCCGCAGCTTGATCCGCCGGATTCGATTCATCGGCATTTTCTTGAAGAGGCGTATTTTCAGAGACAGGTTCTAAATTTTCTTTTTGAATTTCGCTTGGTTCATTCTTATTGGTACTGGTGGCGAATTCTTTATACCCTTCGCGAATACTTTCGGCGATCACGGCCGTTAAAATCCTGATCGATTTTAACGCATCGTCATTACCCGGAATGGGGTAATCAATACACTCCGGATCACAATTTGTATCGACAATAGCAATGATCGGAATACCAAGTTTCCGGGCTTCCAGCACGGCGATGTTTTCCCGTTTCGGATCGACGATAAAAATCACATCCGGAAGACCTTTCATTTCCCGGATACCATTCAGATCGCGAAGCAACCGATCCTTTTCTTTATTCAATCGGGACATTTCTTTTTTCTTGAGGTTTTCCCATATCCCGTTTTCACTCATTTTTTCAATGGATTCCATCCGTTGGATTGATTTCTTAACCGTTTGGAAATTAGTCAAAAGCCCGCCGAGCCAGCGGCTTTTTATGTAGTACATGTTTGATTTTTTGGCCTCTTCTTCAACAATCATTTGGGCTTGCTTTTTTGTTCCGACAAATAAAATTTTTCCGCCTTTGGCCGATATATCCCGAACGAAATCTTTCGCATAATTCAAATATTCGGCGGTTTTTTCAAGATCAATAATGTATATTCCGCTTCGCTTACCGAATATAAATTTCTGCATTTTGGGATTCCAGCGTTGTGTTTGGTGCCCAAAATGGACTCCCGCTTCCAGTAATTTTTTGATTAGATCTTCAACCATTTGTCCTCCGTGTTTGGGTTCAATATTATGTTTCTTTTATCCTTAAAAACGTTTTTGAACGCAGGATAAATCGGCATAATATTGTTGTTATTATTAAAAACAAAATTTTAATCGTGATAGTATACCCAATAATTGTTTTGAATGCAACTATTAATTTCTAGGCCAAAACGACCATTTTCAGGATAAAAGGACGGGACTATAGAAAATAATAATATTACTATTTAGATATCTCCAATTGAAACTGCATCGCATGCAGCCTCTGGTATAATTTGCATTCGGTGAGCAGATCCTCGTGTTTTCCAAGACCGACAATTTTTCCCTGCTCCAAGACTACAATTTTGCTTGCCCTCTGGATCGTTGACAGTCGGTGTGCGATGGCAACAACTGTCCGCCCTTCCATCAGTTCATCTAGGGCCTCTTGGACATACTTCTCAGATTCTGAATCTAATTGGGAGGTTGCCTCATCCAGGATTAAAATAGGTGCATTTTTCAAAATGGCCCTGGCGATAGATATCCTTTGCTTTTCGCCGCCAGACAAACGAACCCCCCGGTCACCAATCACCGTATCGTAACCCAACGGCATTTTCTTAATGAAATCATGGGCAAATGCCTTGCGGGCGGCATTTTCAATGGACGACTGATCGGCCTTTTGATTGCCATAAGCAATGTTCACCCTGACAGTGTCGTTGAATAAAATCGAGTCCTGCGTGACAATACCGATTTGATCCCTTAAACTTTTAAAACCGACATCTTTTAAATCAACCCCGTCAAAGAAAACACCTCCCTTTGTCGGATCATAAAAACGCGGAATAAGATTCACCAGCGTGGTCTTTCCGGTACCCGTTGGCCCAACAAGGGCCACCAACTCACCTTTTTTGATTTCAAGATTAATACCTTTTAGAACAGCCGCTGAATCTTCATGATAGGCAAATTCAACCTGGTTAAGTTTAATTGAATGGCTGAAATCATTCAACATTTTCGGCGTTTGCGGTTCTCTGACTTTGACCGGGGCATCAAGAATTTGATATATTCGATCATTGGCAACAAGGGCCTGTTGGATAATCGCGTTCACATTCCCTAATTTCTTAACGGGCGATATGATCGACATAATAGACCCGAAAAACAGAATAAAAACACCCGATGAAAGCTGCCCCTCCATCACCATTCTCCCAATCCACAAAATAATTGCAAAACCGCAGACGGCCCCGAAAATTTCCGTCATCGGGGCTATCGCCAACAACCTCTTAATCGAACTCATCCGTAATTTGTAATACTGTTGGTTCTTATCGACAAATCGCCTGATTTCGTACTCTTCGGCGTTGAACGCCTTGACGAGAAGCACTCCGGAAATTGTTTCCAGCAATAATGAATTAATATCGGCCACCTTCTCTTGGATCCCTTTTGAAAACTTTCTCAACCTGCGCCCCAAACTACTCATGGGAAATGCAATCAATGGAAAAATCAAGAATATAAATAACGCTCCTTTAGGAAAAATTGTAAACGTAATGGTCGTATAAATAAAGATCAAGAAAATCTGACAAAAAAGATCCGTCAAACCGTAGGATAACGCATTCTCAACCAAGTTGACATCATGGGTGATCCTGGATATTAACTCACCTGTCCGTTTATTGCTGAAATACTCGAGAGATAAATTCTGGATTTTGGAATAAAGCTTGTTTCGAATATCTCGCATCACCCGTTGGGATACGTCATTCATGTAGTATTTAGAGAAGAAGATAAACAGATGCTTAACAAACAGCAGCGTAATCCCTAAGATGGGAAAAATCCAGAACAAAGTTTCTTGTTTTGTTGAATTTAGCTGTTGAACAAGATCGTTCAGGAATACAGGCAATTCATTAGGAATGACAATCGGTTTGTCATTAAAAATCCTGTCCATCAGGGGGACCAGTAACGGCAATTGAACCCCCTCGAAAACACTCGAGCATATCATAAGTCCAACAGCGATTGAAAAAAGCCTGTAATGTCCCCTCAAAAACGATAAAAGTTTTATATAATTCTGCATAATTCAGCGATCGTAGCATATTGGTTGACATTTGTCGAGGTATTTGTTATTCTGATGGTCTTAAATAAACATAAGTCGCATAAGAAGTTACAATTCTATAGCTTAAAACCATGAACCAATTAAAACTCGCCATCATTGGCATTGGCCATTTGGGATCATTACATCTCAAAATCTTCAAAGGATTCACTAAAAAAGTGGAAGTTGTGGCTATCTGCGATACCAAAAAAGAATCAACACAGCTTTTGGCTAAAGAATTTGGAATCCCCCTGTGCGTTACCGATTATACGGAATTGTTAGGAAAAGTAGATGCTGTCAGCATTTGTACACCTACCGAAAGCCATTATGAAATCGGCAAGTTTTTTCTGAGCAACAATGTCCATGTGTTTATCGAAAAACCCATCGCAAAAACCGTAGAACAAGCTGAAGTTTTAACGGCCCTCGCCTTTGAACATGACGTTAAACTTCAGATCGGCCATGTGGAACGGTTCAACACGGCGTTTCAATCGGTCATCCAATTTACGAACCATCCCTTGTTTATTGAATGTCACCGTCTAAACAAATTCCCCAACCGGTCGTTGGATATCGGGGTTATTATGGATTTAATGATCCATGATATTGACATCATCCTGGCTCTGAATAAATCTCCGATCAGGGAAATTCGAGCGACAGGTATTCCCGTCCTTACGGCGCTTGAAGATATTGCCAGCGTCCGTATTACCTTTGATAACGGTTGCGTATGCAATCTGACCGCCAGCCGGGTTTCAGAAGAAGTCATGCGCAAAATCCGCATATTTCAGAAAAACTCCTATATATCCTTGGACTATGTGAAACAAGAAGCCTTTATTTATAAAAAACATGAAAATGAAATTGTAAAATACAGCCTCCCTATCGAGAAAGAGCAACCCCTCAAGAAAGAACTTGAACATTTCCTCGACTGCATCATTTTGAATCAAACTCCATATGTTACCGGCCGGGAAGGCATCGAGGCGCTCAGAGTGGCCCTGGAAATTATTGATCACATATGGAAAAGTCAACAAACCATATTATTATAATCGCCGGGGAAGATTCCGGCGACCTGCATGGAGCACTGCTGGTCAACGCTTTGAAGCAGCTCAATCCCAAATTAACTTTTTCCGGATTGGGTGGACAAAAAATGAAAGCCAGCGGAGTTGAGCTCTATCAGGATTTTACGAAATTGGCGGTCGTCGGATTTATCGAGGTCCTCAAGCATTATCCTGAATTTAAAAAAATCTTTGATTTTATATTAGACAAGATTAAGACCATACAACCGGTGGCTGTCATCCTGATCGACTATCCCGGTTTTAATCTCAGGGTCGCCAAAAAATTAGAATCCGTAGATACCAAAGTTATCTATTACATAAGCCCCCAGGTCTGGGCCTGGAAAAAAAACCGCGTCTTCACAATAAAGAAATATATCGACCGCATGCTTGTATTGTTTCAGTTTGAAAAAGATTTTTACGCCCGGTTCGGGATTGATGTGGATTTCGTCGGACATCCACTCGTTGACACGGTTAAGGTCGACACTCCCAGGGATAAAATCCTGTCCCAGGTGGGATTACAAGATTATAAAACCACGATAGGGCTTCTCCCCGGTTCCCGTCAAAAGGAAATTGAACGGCACCTGCCTGTTATGCTTAAAACGGCCGAATTACTGCAAAACGAATTTCCGATGCTCCAGTTTCTTCTGGTTAAGGCCCCGTCCATATCCCGATCCACGTTAACGGCGATGACCGACAAAATGAAAATTAGGATACCCATTATCGAAGAAAATATCTACGACGCAATCGGCGCCTGTGATCTCTGCCTGGTCACATCAGGAACGGCTACCCTGGAAACGGCCCTTCTGGAGAAACCCATGATCGTCATGTACAAAACTTCCTGGACCACTTGGATCCTGGCAAAAATGGTCGTTAAAATTCCCCACATATCCCTAGTCAATGTTGTGGCCCAAAAAGAGGTCGTCCCTGAATTTATCCAAAACAAGGCAACCGCCCCGGCCATGGCCAAGGCTTTAAAAGATATTTTTACGGATGAAATTAAGATTGCAACGATGAAAGAACAACTGCGGAATATGACGGAATCATTGGGAACCAGCCCGGCTACACTCAAGGCGGCCGAGTCCATATTAAAAACTATCACCTCAGGATAGTTTATTTATCCGGGATTTCTTTATTCTTTATTTCTGAATTGGTTTTGTCTTCGGTTGTATTATTTTCGCTGATTTTTCGGTCAGGGTCTGTGTCCCCGTCCTCTATATCATCTTCGGTCGTCTCTCCCCTAAACCCCTTATACTCCATATCGGTCGCGAATTCCTTATGACAATCTTCAGGACAATTACAGGAATTCTCAAATTGGTTACATACACCATTACCGCATGGGATACAAATCGGGATGGTGTACATGGAATACTTGCCAACCAAGTCGCAACTTCCATCAAAAAACTCTACACCACATCGTTTGACTAATCCCGAACAGCACTCAACATCCCCCCCCGAATAAGCCAAGCCTCCGCATTTAGGCGGAGACACTTCATTGCGGGGGAAACAGACATCTTTGCCTTCACACCCCTGCACCACCTGACAGGTGTCTTCCGGACAATATTGCGATTCAATTTCAAAACAAGGTTTTGGGACGCACCCCATCTTACAACCCTCATAAATAATTCCTTCGAGGCAACCTACATCACAGACTTCTTCCGGACATTTGCCGGTTTTCTCAAAATAAACCTGACAATTAGCCAGGATAGGCTCTTGGGCCTGGATATTGACCGGAAATGCCCAATACGCCAGGACAAACAAGACCAAAAAAGACTGTCTTTTTTTATGCATGAAAATATTCTCGATTAATAAATTTCTTACGTTTGCTTTTATTATATGGTTGTTTTTTATTTAAGTATACATGAGCAATCTTTGAAATAGTAATTTTTTTATCCATAACTTTACTGTTCGAATAAATCTCAGTCATATCGGATAAAGCCCGTTCAATCTCATAAACCTCGCACAATCCGGTATATTCCAGCGTCACGGCTTGATTATACGGGTTAAAAAACTTCACCCGTTTCGCATATTCATTCGCATCCTTTTCGGCCTTTTTTTGCGCCTCTTCTTTACTCTTTGCCTTAACCAACTGAATCCGTTCTTCAACCAGCGTGGCATCCGGGTCAAAAAACTGATCGGGCTTGTCCGGACGTCCGGCAGCGAAACAACGAAATATCGTTTTTACTGTATAAAAATTTGCAGCCATCCCTTTTCTCCGGAGGTCTTTGGTTGCGGATAAATGAAAAACTGATTAGATTTTCTCAAGGGAAGTCTTCTCAACCCAGCCGAACCGCCCGTCAGCCCGTCTAATTTTAATCCAACCGTCCTTTTCCTGGACAACCTTAATCGGAACCCCTTCACTGAGTTCAAAGTGAGAAACCGCCGTCTTGTTCGGTTCAAAATTGGCTTTGGCCGGCCGGACCATAATCGCTAAATTCGATTGTATGGATATCTTGAAATACAGTCCCGCCGCATTAACCAGCACCAAAATCAATAATGTTCCTCTGATCCCTTTACTGACAAAATTCTTCCACTTACAAAATTTGGATAACAGATGAAAAAAACTTACAAGCGCCGTCAAGACGGTCATAATCAAAACCATTTCATCCACGGTATAAAAATTAATATGCCCCTGAATAAGGACATCAAGAAAATTCCCTTTTTCCTCACTATTTGTTTTCCGGATTAATGATTGCGCATAATCTAAATTAAAAATCAAATCACTGTCTCTGGGGATCAGCCGTTTCGCTCTTTGATAATTAAGGACAGCATAACCCAATTTACCGCTCTTAAAATATGCGTTGCCTAAATTATAATAGACCTGTCCGCTCTCTATTTGGCCCTGAATGATACTCTGGTAATCCTCTATTGCTTTTTCATAATTTCCTTCTTTATAAGCCTGGTTACCCATAACAAATTTCGAAATGGATTCCTGTTTACTGATACCGGCCCAACACGGTCGACAGATAAGAACAATCATAAGGATTATGCCGGGATTGATTTTATTTTTCATCGCACTTTCCTTTCAATATAATCAACAATCCGCTCGACCCTCTGATGGGAAATATTCATTTGTCCCTCGTTTACCTGCCCGGAGGCATACCGAATCGCCTCGCATTCTTGAAAAACATGGTCCATATCATTTAAAATATCCCTGCTTATCTGATGTTTTTCCAGCGATTTCCGAATTTCCCCGTGTCCAACCATACCAGCGGGTAAACTCAATTTATGGCTCACGTATTGCAGGTACGCTTTAAACAATCGGTCGTAAAATTCCTTATGCCGGTTTTCATAAATATACTGTTTGGCTTTCTTTAATTCTTTTCTGGCCGTTTTATATGCTTTACGTTGCCTGGCAAAATCCTGATCCGTTTCCATTTTATGGGTCATCTGATACCACAAATTACCACTGATCAGACCCAACAGCATTAAGATCAAAACCAATGAATATAAAAAGGAATTGTGCAGCTGTTCCCCTTTAATTTTCAGAGTGCCGGGTGAATCTTTGATAAACACGATGCCTTCTCCAATCTTTTCCGGTGCAACTAAAACCGGCTGATGATCAAGACCAAGGACAACCAGACCGGAATCTTGTTCGACCTTTTTAACCTTGATTGGAAAAGGTCCTTGTGTAATGGTTTCATATTTACCCGTTTCGATATTAAAATAACTGAACGATAAGACTGGAATTTCTGTCACATTCTCAGATTTTGGAATGAGGACCTGTTCGAAGGTCTTTGCCCGTCCTTCTTCTTTGATAAGCGGATCATAAAACTTAAAATCCTCCGTATCTTTTATTCTTGGAAACTCAACCGCCTTGAGGTTCCCCTGCCCCTCAACTTTCATTTTAAGCGTAACCGGATCACCGACCTGCACCTCGGTCGGACTAACACTGGCATCAAAATTAAGATTTCCCACTCCGCCCGAAAAATTCTCAGGCTTTCCTTCAGCCGGCAAATCAAGCACATTGACCGTCAGGGGTTGAGATGTCACTGTCACGGGTCTTTTCTCCCCTCTGTTAAACATGCTGTTAAAAAAATCCTCCTCAAACAAACTGCTGGTCCGGTTCGGGCTGCGGACAACAATATTACAATCCATTTGCGCCGGACCTATGGTCAGTTGTCCCGTACGTGTAGGATAAATCACTTTCCTGAATTCGATAATATTAAATCGTTTTCCGTCAAGAACCTGTTCATACTGTCTCGTCTGGTCAAAAGAATCGTCGATAAACCCAATGTGCTCGATTCTTGGATACTGGGGATCTCGTATGGACAATCCGGATGCATACAAGAAAAACACTTTTATGATGAGCGGTTCGTTCAGGTATAGTTCGTTCTTGGAGGTTTGGATCTGTAGTGATATATTATCTTGCAGTTGTGTGACTGCCCCCGTGCTGGGCTGCGACTGCGGATCAATGACTTCAATGATGATCTCCCCCGTTTGATAAGAATTTCCGGAAATGTTCAAATTAAAAGATGGAATCTTCAACTGACCGGTCCGTAGCGGTAAAAGTGAATAATTAAACGAAATGGACGATATGTACTGACTGTTAAGAATAGAAATATTTGTGCTGGAAGTACCGATAAATTTCTTATCAAATCCATCGATGTCCGGCAATTTTATTTCAGAAAAAGTCTCTGTGCCATAAATGGTCAACGAAAAAGTAATGGCCGACCCCAGGGCGACTTTATTCGTGTTGACTGTGGCCTCCACCGAATAGTCTTGTGCAAAGCATACGGGAGAGTCCGCCAGCACGGCCCCGAGAAGAATTGCGATTAATAAAATAAAAATACGCTGAATGTTTTTCATTATAAATATATTACCAATCTTTTAACACAGGTGACTGTTTACTTCTAACATTAAATTTTAAAAGACTCTTTTGTTCAAAATTCTGCTGATAGTCTTGCAGCAGCATCTGGGCTTCCTCATCGGTCAGTTCACCTGGTTCACCCTGTTGTTGTCCGGTTTGCCCAGATAAATCATTGTTTTTCTTATTTTTCTTTGAACGATCCTTGTTGTCTGAATCACCTTGATTATCCGGTTGACCTGGCTGATTTTGCGGATCGTTTTGACTGGTTTGATCTTCGCCCGACTGTTCATTGGGATCATTTTCCGGAGGACTATTCTGATCCTGGCCGTCTTGGTTCTGATTTCCCCCCTGTTGATCCGGTTGGTTTGGCTCATTTGACGGATCCTTCTGATCGTTTTGGCCGTTTTGGTTATCCGGTTTGTTTTGCTGATCGTTATTTTCCTGTTCTTTATTCTTGTTTTCTTGATTACGGCTGTCTTGGTTATTTTTGTTTTGTTGGTTGGAAGGCGGCTGTTTGGACTGATCTTGTTGTTTGTCCTGCTTATCCTCTTTCCTTGATTCTTTATTTTGCTGTAATTGATTTTTTAATTGCTCCAGTCGTTTTTTGACAAATTCATAATTAAACTGCGCGTCCTTATCCTCTTTATCCAACAAAAGGGCCTTCTCATATTCCCCTAAAGCCATTGTAAAGAAATCGATCGTAGTGGCTAGATTATTCCCGATGACTACTTCACCGGCACGATATAACCCGTTTCCCAGATTATAAAAAGCTTTCTGCCTGAGTAAGTCATTATCGGTTAAGACCGATTTTTGCAAATGTTCAATCGCCAGATCATACATGCCTTGCCTATAGTAGGCCGTCCCGAGATTAAAATTTATAATATCAGATTCAGGATCGTTTTTTAAGGCCTGTCTGTACTTTTCGATCGACGCATCATACTTTCCTTTCTTATAAAATTTATTTCCGGAATTAACCTTTTGCGCATCAAGAATGGCCCAGGCCTGGTCCGGGATCAGGCAAACAATTGAAATAAGGAAAATAATCAGCTTATATTTTTTTTTCTTGTTGATATGCATGTTTCCACCATTAAGAAAATTAATGCCAACGCTAAAGGAATTTGAAACCGGTCATAATATTTCTTTTTCATCTTATTGTCGATTTCTCTTTTCTCCAGACTCGAGAATTCTTTATCATAAATCAAATCCAGACCAAACTGGGCGCCGCTTGACTTTACATAGACGCCCCATGTGGTTAACGCAATTTCCTGGAGCAGCCGTTCATTTAACCGCGATTTTATATAATTTCCTTCATTATCTTTAAGAAATATAGTATTGATCGCATCTGGAGAAGAAACTTGAATCAACTCTCCTTCTTTTGTACCTATACCGATCGTGTAAATTTTAACCCCCTCATCTTTGGCCTTCTGCGCCATTTTTAACGGATCACCTTCCAGGTTATCTCCGTCTGTGATGATAATGATGGTTTTATACTGGCTATTAACTTCGTCAAAGCTGTCAAGCCCCACCTGGATTGCCCTTTCAATATTGGTCCCTCCCCGCGGAACAGCATCAATATCCAATTCATTCAGACTAAGCAGGAAACCGTTGTAATCCCCTGTCAGAGGACACATCAAAAAAGCATCACCGGCAAAGGCAATTAGACCGATACGGTCTCCCTTTAATTTTTTCACCAGATCTTTGACCGCCAGTTTCGTTCTTTCTAAACGATTAGGCTTTACATCCTGGGTCAGCATACTTTTGGACGTATCCACAATGACGATAATATCAATCCCCTTACGTTTAATCTCCTGCCATTCAAATCCCCATTGCGGACGGCCCAAAGCTAGTATGCTAAGAATAAACACTAAAACAATGAGGAAATTCTTTAAGACTTTTTTCCAGCGCATAAAATTTCCGGCAACCTGGGCTTGCAACTTCCTCTGGACAAACCGCTCCATCAACTGGCTGTGCCGGATCAACGCAAACCATAAAAAAATGATCAAAACCGGAATAATCCAAAACAAATGAAGCATATGCGGTTGTTCAAATCTCATCTTAAGGAACCCTCATTAAAACACTGTTACTCAAAAGGATTTCAACAAATAACAGGCCTAAGGCCACGAGCAAAAAAATGTCATATAGTTCGGTATATTCAAAATATCCCGCCTCTTCCACTTCGGTCTTCTCTAAAGAATCTATCTCGTCATAAACCCTTTTCAACTGATCGGAATCTGTGGCCCGGAAATAACGCCCCCCTGTTATGTCCGCAATTTCTTTTAACGTTTCTTCATCAAGATTCCCCCTGATTTTCTGATAAAACTTTCGTCCCAAAAACTCTACGGGAAACGGAACATCTCCATCAGTCCCGGAACCTATGGTATATATTTTAATGCCGAATGACTGGGCCACCCTGGCCGCTTCAGTGGGCTTGATTTCTACGACGGTATTTTCACCGTCTGTTAAAAGTATAATCACCTTACTTTTGGCCTGACTTGTTTTTAACCGGGAAACGGAAGTCATGATGGCCGAACCGATCCCGGTTCCGTCTTTAATAAGCCCCAACTGAATCCGTTCTAAATTTTTCAGGACCCAGTCATAATCAGTTGTCAATGGTGTAACCGTGTACGCCAGGGCAGCGAAGGCAATCAAACCGATCCGGTCACTGGTTCTTTGCAGAATGAATTCTGCCACGACTTTCTTGACGATCTCCAACCGGTTAACCCGCCTATTGTCCAGCTTAAAATCTTCCGCTGCCATACTTCCGGATGTATCAACGGCAAGAACGATATCAATACCTTCACTTTTCCGGATCGTTTCCTCAGAAACCAAACGCGGCCCCGCCAACGCCACCATAAAAAGGATAATGGTCAAATACCTGAGAACGCCGGGAAAATAGATAAGACCCATTTTCCACGACAAACCGGTAGAACCAACAAGAAATCTTGAAGGAAAAAGAAAGGAAGACGCCTTTTGACTTTTTTTAATAAAAAACAACCCGACTAATACAAGCGGGATCAAAATTAATATCCAGGGCGTTTTAAAAACCATAATTTGTATTATTCTTTCTTTGTCTGCTCAACAAATTCTTTTGCCAGTCTGAAGCCGGACTCGGCCTCTTTGCGAGACGGAGTGACCCTGGCAAACTTGACCATGTCGGCATACACCAGGAATTCCTTCAATATTTCTTTTTGTTTCCCAAATAAAAGATCATTTTTCCTTATTGAAAATAAAAACTCTTCCGTTGTCATTTCCGGCGCACGGATTGAATAGTTGTTCTCCAGATAACTCCTTAGTATTCCGGACAACTCCGTATAGAACAAATCAAACTTATTGGTTTCAACATAATCTTTTTCCATCAAGAGATTCAGATGGTCGATGGCAATCTCCCACGGCGATTTCACCTTTATTCTAATTCTCTTCGGTCTCAGTTTTTTATATTTACCAATCATCAAAACAAGAAAAATGATCACTATAAAGACAATGACAAATAACAACCCGATGAAGACCGGATTCAACGGATACTCCACCGGCCCGCGGACGTCACGAATATCCACCTCCTGGGCTTGCGAAATCGCGATTCCAGTCGATAATAATAGGCCCCACATCGTTATATAGGTTAAAATCCTCTTCAACTTGTCACCGCCCTTTCTTCCTGAGCCGTTTTCGAAAAAACCGGACCACTTCATCGGCATACGAAGATTCGGTTGAAATATTGATAAAATCAATCCCCAGAGATTTAAACAGTTGTTCACGTTTTTCAATGCGACCGATATTGTTCAGCCGGTATTTATTACGAACCCCGGAACTTGATGAATCGACATAAACGAGTTCACGCGTTTCTGCGTCTTCCAGGGCTAAAATCCCGCAATTCGGAAGATCCTTCTCATGCGGATCATTCAATGTAACGGCAATCAAATCGTGCCTTTGATGGGCAATGGACAATGTTCGACGAAAATTATTGTCATATTTTACATTTGCCACATCCAAACCATGTCCAAAGAAATCAGAGATCAGGAAGGATATGGTCTTGCGGGTCGTTACCTTACTTAAGAATTCAAGCGCCTGCTGGATATTCGTCGATTTTCTTTTTGGTTTGAAATAAAGCACCTCCCGGATCAGCCGCAGCACATGACCTTTCCCTTTTCTGGGCGGAATAAACAATTCGATGTCATCCGTAAAAATAATAAGACCGACTTTATCGTTATTCCTGATGGCGGATAAAGCCAATAACGCCGATATTTCCGCGGCCAGCTGGCTTTTCAGTTCATTGACCGAAGCGAATTGCGAAGACGCAGAGACGTCCACGAGGATCATAACCGTCAGTTCACGTTCTTCGATAAATTTTTTGATATAAGGTTTTCCCGTACGGGCCGTGACATTCCAGTCTATGCTGCGGACATCATCCCCCAGCTGATACTCACGCACTTCATCAAACTCAATACCCTGCCCTTTAAACACACTATGGTATTGTCCGGCAAAAACATCGGTGACCAGCCGGGAAGTAGATATCTCTATCTGCTTTATTTTCTTTAACAGTTCTTTTGGAATCATAAGGATAAATTTTGGGTTTTAGAGAGGTGAGCGGCCTGTGTGTGGTAAGGGGTAAAATCAAGCATGAAAAAAGGATGCCCCTTAGTCCACACTCATCGCTGATGATTATACCTCTTATCTGAAATTATGGAACTTCAATTTCATCAAAAATACGCTGGATAATGTCCTCGGATGTCTTCTCTTCCGCCTCGGCTTCGTAGCTGATCAGAACCCTGTGCCGCAAGACATCCATACCGATCGATTTGATATCTTGAGGCGTAACATAACCGCGCCCCTGCAAGAACGCATACGCCTTGGCCGCAATGGCCAGGTTGATCGTTGCGCGGGGAGATGCCCCGTATTGCAGGAGTCCTTTTATATCGGCCAAGTTATAATTGTCCGGATTGCGGGTTGAATCAACAATATCAACGATATAACGCTCAATCTTTTCGTCCATATATATTTCATCCACGACTGCGCGGGCCCGCAATAATTCCTGCGGTTGAATGACAGGCATCACTTTAAAATTTGTTTTGGTATGCGACATCCTTTTCAGGATTTCATGCTCTTCATTTTTGCTTGGATAATTGATTTTTATTTTCAGCATAAACCGGTCCACCTGGGCTTCCGGCAACGGATAGGTCCCTTCCTGTTCGATCGGATTCTGTGTGGCTAAAACTAAAAATGGATCGTCGAGAAAAAGGGTGTCAGAACCGATGGTAACCTGCCTTTCCTGCATGGCTTCAAGAAGGGCGCTTTGCACTTTGGCCGGGGCACGGTTGATTTCATCCGCCAATATAATGTTGGCAAAGATTGGTCCCTTTTTGACCTTAAAATCGCCGCTTTTTTGGTCGTAGATCAGCGTCCCGGTTAAATCCGCCGGGAGCATATCCGGCGTAAATTGCAGTCGCTGGAATTTTGTATTGATCGTTGCTGAAAGGGTTTTGACCGCTGTTGTCTTGGCCAAACCCGGCACACCTTCAAGCAAGATATGGCCATTGGCCAGAAGCCCCACCATCAGACGTTCCAATAAATACTTTTGGCCGACTATGACTTTCTGGGTTTCCGAGAATATGGCCTGAATAAACTGGCTTTCTTTCTGAACCTTTTCATTGATCACTGAAATCTCACTGCTGGACATGCTATCCTCCTATTTATAGAAACACCAATAGGTTACCCATACTGCTTAAATTTAATTTCATAATTTTAGTATAGGCTCTAGAAAAATTCAATACTTTGTTATTTTAGGATTAATTGAGAAGACTGATTTTCTCAGGAATTGCGCTTAATTCCTTCCTGTCAAGAGGGTCCAACGACGGTCTTATACTGATATCCGTTGGATTCTCCTGCCGGTCGGCAATGCCTAATAATAACGGTAAATTGCTGATCGGTGTAATATTAATGATTACCGGATACAACCCTTCAATATTAACTCCCTCCAATTGCTGTGGAGTTAGCGGAATCGGCAAACCACTATTATCGCGGCGGATTTCCAGGTTGAGATTATTTGGAGTAAGATCGATACCCCCGGTCGGTGTTTCTTTATTCACGACTTTATAGGCCAATTCATTATTTATTATTCCATCAATGGGAGTCCCCCTGATCAAATTACCGTTTGCATCTACATTGTTCAACTCAGCCCGTTTGAAGATATTAATCAATAAATCCTGGCCATCGGCATCCTGATATGCTCCTAAGACAAAATCCGTACTATCCGATTTATTTTGTGCGACGTCACGAATCATCGGCGCAAAATTAATGCGGCGGATGTCGTCACGACGGTAATCTTCCAGCGAGGAAGTGGCATCGGCCAATAATTGATCGGCGAAATCCTTGGAAATAAATCCACGCTCAACAAGGACATTACCGCTTACAAATCCCTGCGTGTTCGTATCTTCGATCCAAAACTGATCAAATAGCGGCTCTCCCGGTCTAGCGTTCGGGTTGACCCGGAACATGAAACCTCTGGACAAATCACCTTCATCGGTGTACAGATGGATAAGAACTTCCCCTGTCCGTTCATTCCGGGCCATGACGTTCCCGGGAAGCTGATCCCAATCCTTGTTATCAAAGATAAACCAGACATCGCTCCCGGACCGGCGCTGTTGAACCTGATTTAAAATTGTACCCAACAAATCAACGTAAGAATCATAGGCTTTGCGAATGTCAGCCGGAACCGATTGGTCATTGGCTGATGGCAACTTGGCGGAATCAATTTCAGCAGTTTGAACGACACCTGAAGTTTTCTGCAATATCTCTAAACCGGCCCCGTAGTGATTCCTTAGTCGAAGTGGAAACTGAGGAATAAACTGCGACCAATACCCCATGTTAAAATTACTTTTTGTCTCTGTATTAACGATTCCAGCGAGAATTTCCTGCGGATTGTATTTCATCATCCTTTCGGCACTGACATCATAACTGTAATTATCGAGAACAAGATGGCCGGTTCTGGATACTCGTTCTGATATCCATCCCAAAAAAAGATTGTATTTGGCCGGCAAATCGACTCCCGCGCGCTGGTAATAAAAATCAACTTCTTGCGGAATGACATCCGCAATGGTTTCCGGCCTTAGCATATCCCCCGTAACAAAATGGATCACGCGTTCGGCTGGTTCTTGCCCTAAATAACCCCACTTAAAATTAATGGTCGTGACCCGGCCCCTCCCAAAATCTTCCCGCTGGGCCTCGATCTGGTCAAGATCATCCCAGGATACTCCGATCGCCTCTAACTCCACCAGCAAAGCATCAAAATAAGACAATGCCGTGAATTGCTCATCTCTGGAAAGTGTATAACCGGTCATATATTTGCTGTCTTTATACCGTTGGGCGGGATTTCGCCCGACGGAAGGACCTATGGCCCCCAAAGAATAATCCAGACTGACAAAATACCCTTCCTTCGCATTGGTCGATAAAAGAAAGTTGGACACATCAACACCGGCCGCTCCATAAACGCCGACCAAAGGCTTATCTTCGGGGTTGATGCTTAGTTTGATTCCCATGTCATGACCGACATAAGGCGCTCCCAATAAACCGTTATTGATCGGCCGCAAGTCGAGCAAATCACTGAAACCCTCTCCCTGATTCAAGATAAACCGGAAAATATTTAAAACTCTGATCGCCAATCGTCCGTCATCGTTGGAGTCCCCTAATTCTTTATCAATTTCCTCCCGGGAAAAACCATAAGACACTAATAGCCCTTTTAACTCCTCGAGAGGATTTTCCCTGATCAACCCGCTCGAAGAATCAACGAAATCCTGTAACTTTATATCCCGCAACGTTTGTCTAAATTTTTCCAAAAGTTCAATCTCTCGCGCCGTTCCCAGGACCGCCGAATCTTGTGTCGTATCACCTCTCATGGTAACCCTGGTGCGATTTTGATGAGACTGGGTTAATCCAAACCCCAACATGATCACCTTTTTTGCCCCGGCCTCCATCAACGCCCTTTGGGCTTCGTAAAGAGACGTACCGCTTGTGACGACGTCATCGACAATCAAAATTGTCTTGCCTGAAACAAGCTGAGGGTTGGCAATATTAACACCGGCAAGATTGGCGATCCTTTTCCATGCCCCGCCCATGGTTTTTTGTTGCTGGGTTCGCCGAATCTTTGATAAGGCATTTTGACTGACCGGCTTATTGTATCGTTCTGCAATCGCGCTGGCTAACGGAACAATTTGATTGTTAAACTGCCGTGAAGACGGGACAGGAACAATAACATCTACTTCATCCATATTAATACTATCATTCAGATTCGCCGCGTATTTGGCCACCAGATATTCAGAGATAGACCGGGCCCGGGCCAAATCAATATCTTTGTCCGTCTGAAAAATATCCTTCAACTCTTCAATAAGTTTAGATAATTCGGTTTTCTGCGCTTCCGGCGCTCCTTTTGGAAAGAATGCTCCCAATGTCACGATACTGCTAAATGGAGAAGCACCCTTATTCGCGGCCTCTATTTGAGAAACTTCTTCTTCTGTAAACAAATTATTCAATCCGCGCGCAAACAAAAGAATACGATAATTGGTCTGAATGGTTTCATTAAGTTTCATTTGATCCCACATCGTTTCACCTGACGCTTCAACCGGTAAATTGACCCAAACCCCCTCACCGCTGATGATAGTATTCAACACAGAACTTCGGATAATATCTTCTCCCGTTTTTTCGGCTACCGCTAGAAATATCATCCTGAATTTATTATACAACTCGTTTTTAATAAATCCTGAATTAGCCGGCTCCCGGCCGTATGTTACATAGTACCCCAAAATTTGTAACGCTGCCTCTACCGAATGTTCCGGAAAGGCTTCTTGCAAGATATCCCGATAAATCTGGCCAATCGCGTCGCTACGACCGGCCCTTTTTAAAAACAAGTCATGGCCAAATAAAAGCGGAAGGAACTTCACATACTTCTTATTCCCACTGCTTCCCATAACGGCGAAATCAGAAGTCGTTGTTTGACCAGTACTAGGCGTGGATTTAATGACCTCGGTATAAACCGTCTGCTGGTTAACGAATCGCTGTAAAGGGTCTTCTTCCGTGTATATTTGTGATACCGACGCATCGCCATCCGCGGTGATCTCATACCGGCGCCCGCTGTCAAAATTGTTGTCCAGCCAATCTGCCCACTCAAGATTATCCTTTCGCCCGTCATAACCTATACCCTGCCGTGCATCCGCGTCTTCCCAGCGGACAGCCGCGTTATAAAGCACTTTATTCCCAAGGAACATTTTAAGATATTGTTCACTTAATCCGGCCATGCTGGCCACTTCATTCACAAAAACAACATTATCAAACTCTGGGGATACCCCTTGTCGAACCAATTGGTTTCTTATCAATTCACCATAGGCCTCAATGTCCACTTCCGCTTCACTGATCTGATCACTGGAGAAATCAATAGTAATAATGTCCCCCTGTCGATTTTGATACTTACCATCCAAACGGGTTAACGCGACAAGTGCGTCAAAAATCGGATCAGTCGCCCGTCCTAAAGTTACAAATTTCTTACCGCTGTATTGCGGGTTATCCAAAAGCCAGCGGGCATAAGAAATTATCTCCGGAAGGTGTTGCTTCAGTTCGTCTAAATAAGCTTCCTCCCTCTGGATTAATAAATCGAGACTCGCGGCTACCGTATCTGAATCAACCGAAGATTTTAACCGTCCGCCCTCAAACAAGGCATTTTGTGCAATTAGACTTGCAATCCGCGGATCCCGGCGGACCATCTCCGTCATCTCAGAAGAAATAATCCCCTTTTCGATCAGAAAATTGATTCTTCGATTAACTTCTTCAGGGTCGACTGTATTGGTTAAAACAGCCTTATCGGATTGAACCGTTGTCCGTTTTGCGTTTTCATCCGCGGACTGTTCAGCCGACTTAGTAAACACATGATATGTCGTTGAGAATATTTGTCTAACCGTTCCACTCTCACGTAACACATCTATGAACTCATTATTGCCCTCGTCAAGAATAGCCACTCCTCCAGGGCGTAACACCCTGACCACTTCTTTAGCGGTCTCAGGAGAAGCAGACAGATTATCATCTGATATCGCTCCGGCGTAAACAAGATCAACCGAGTTATCCCCCAATGTCTGTCGCAAATTTCTTGAATCGGCATGATAAAGAATGATTTCTTGTGGAGAAACACCTTGCTCGGCAAGTGTCATGGCGGCTGATCTTACCCGTTGCCCAACCCATTCGACCCCATGAACCACTTTTAAATTAAATTCTTCTTTAACTAAGTGCAATTCGAGCGGGCTCTGGCCAAAACCAATCACCAGCCCATCTTGAATATCGGAAGGAATCTCTATCCCCAAGGCCTTAATCATGCGTGTAAAAGCCGTCAGTCTCCCCACGACATTTTCATCCAATCCGCCCATGGTTGACAAAGAAAACATTTCGTATGTCCAATCCTTTTGCCAACTGGGATTTTCAATAACCCCTCCAGGAACAAAACTGTTCCAAGAAAGGACGGCTGCATCCGTCAAAACGCGAGTTTCGCCCTCTGGGAACAACTCCAATTGTTCACCATTCCCTTTTTTAAGAGCCTGCGCTTCCGACCATAATCGGCGGGAATTCTCAACCGAAAGATAGAAATTTCTTTGCCGCTGTCGTTCATCCGGATCATAGTCATCTAAATCAGACCGGTATATCTCGATAAATCCGCGGCTCTTCATGATTCTCTCGGCTTTTTCATCAGCCGGGTTACCAACGATCATCCCCCGGGTTTCTTCACTAAGGGCTGAATCATTAAAACTCGTGCTGATCACTTCCGCCAATAGAACTTTAAAATATCCTCTATTCCAATACCGTGAATCCACCTCTGCATAATCAACGGTATACACGTCTTTCCCGCTCAATTCATCCTCAACCGATGGGAACCCTGACTTTCGAAATCTTACTAACCCGACGACCTCTCCCTGCACTTCCAGACCGATGAGAAAATTCTTTTTTCCAAACTCTTCCCGGCTCTCCCAAATTGTCCGGGGAAAATCACGTTCAACGCCCGACTCAAACCACCTATTTAATACGGATTGTCGGTCGTCGTCCGTCTCCAAGCTTCTTGTAGTAACGGCCAAGACCGCCTGATCACTCTGTTGCTCTTGAACTCTTTGTTCTGTCGAGCGGAAATCAGCCTCTATAAGTTTGGCATTTCCAAGAACTGCAAAATCCGAGCCTTCCGTGGTCCGGGTAATAACATCACTCGCCTGCAGCCCCAGCTTCATCCCACCGGAAAAATACTTTCTCGGGATTAATTCCTGGGTGACCGGATCGTACTCTTCTTTGATATAGTCGTAAACTCCTTCTTTGAACGCCTGGATATATTTTTGATATATTTTTTCTTTAATTTCCCTATCTTCAACATCTACGCCCGTCACCTTGTTTTTATCTGAATACAGTTGATTGATCAGGCTCTGTTTGAGCGTTTCCTTGTACCAGGTTGCCAGAATCAACGAGTTATAAATTTGACGTAAAGGGGCAAAATGTTCGCCTTCGTTCACTTCCTTTTCAATCGCCGGAATCAGCACTTCCCGGATGATTTCCGAGGCAAGTTTATTAACCTCAGTTTCTTCACCGGTATTCGCCGGACTTGATTCAGATTGATTGCTTAAATTCTTGTCTAACGCAACATAATCCTGTTCCAACATGACTTTGAGATGTGTTTCAACCACAAACGCCGTCGTTCCCTGCTCGTAAATCACGGCTTTTTCCGGAATGATCCAGACTTTATTAAACGTATTGACCGGTATTTCCGTTGTTCCGAAACGCGCTTGGGATTCTTTATAGACCTTGTCCCAAAACTGGTGACCCAATTCATCCTCAGGATACATCAAGGTTGCGGTCAGTTGTTTTAACAGATAGTCTTGAGCCAGCAAATCGCGCCCCATTTCTGTTACACCAAACTGTTCAGGAATGATTCGTTGCTGTTCAAAGGGTGAAAGATTGACCCATAAATCCTGTTCAGGGACCGTCAAAGAAGCCAGAAAATATTTGATCAGACGAACGGATTCCTCTTCCAGGGCCTGGCCTTCAATCATGGTGTTTCCGGTGTCGATCAGAAAATCAAATCGGAACGGTTCGGAAGGATTTATCAAAACGCCACGAAGCATAGGAGGAGTGTACGCATGCGTCGGTGTGACCATGGTTCCGGGAACCGGCATGGGGACAATCGTTGTCTGCGCCTGGACGAATGTGGCGGGCAGGCACAAACTAAAACAAAAACTCAAATTCACGAAACAAATAAGAATTCGTATGAATAAATATTTCTTTAATTTTTGAAAAAGGATCGTCATTTGGTTTAATTTAATAGATATCAGTATTTATATTTATGTAATAAGTATACTATATATATTAAATTGTGGAAAGAAGAAGAATCCTTGCTTCAAGATAATAAACCAATATATCTCAGTAGGTTAGGTAAATTTAACTCCAAAATAACTAATTAGGAAGATTTAAGATAAATGAACATCCATTCGCGAGGCTTTTCCCTCTCTTATAAGAGATGCGTGTGTACCTGAAATGACCGGAGACATAAGCGTAACCGGCTGATCTTGTCCAATAAATATAATTTCGATTTTCTTTATAGGGGAGTTTTTCTTCCCGAATGTGTCTATCCGCTTTGGATTGTGATAGACGACAAGTGTTGCGTTTAAGAACTTAAATGCATAAATATTCTTAGGCAATGTCCACTTATGCCTTTGTTGTTGACCATCAACAAATTCAATTTTTGATTCTTTGCTAGTAAACAGGGTTCCTGACAGGGCGGGATTAAGCCTGAGGGCCAATTCATTTTTGGCATTGACTGAAAACGGTTTCGGACCGGCATTCATCAGAAGCCAAATGTGCAGAAATTCAGCCGTGCTTCCTGAAAGGCGCGCGACAAAACCCTGACCGTGGAGGTCCTGATCCTCATGGGCACTGCTGACAATAAATGATGAATTCTCAAGTATACTGCGCCCGTACTGTACCGGCTTTAGGTATGGGATCAATACGTCTTGAAATGATTTAAAAAATTCGGGATAAAGTTTAGCCCGCAATAACTCAAGAAGAAACTTATATTCCATATGAAGCCAGATCGATTCATTCTCAAGCCATCCCGACGGAAAAACACGTGTCCGGCCGATTTCTTCCGTTTCTGTTTTTAAACTTGCGTTAACCTTAAACATCTTTAATTCTTGATCATACAAATCACTTTCAATAACTTGATTAAAAAGTCTTTTCGCGTCAGCCGTGTTTTCCTGGATTTTCAAGGCATGCACATATCCTTCAAGAAACAATGGCAAAAGATGTTTTTTAAAACCTAGTGGTCTGACCGGATAATGGTCTTTATGGTTCTGGCTGTCTAGTTTTTTATAATCCGTGACCTCGTGATAGAAATAGGTCACCAGCTGGCCTTTCTCATTTCTGGCATTTTTCAACGAATCTGCGGTCTTGACCTTGACCTGAACAAGGAAATTTTTAATCTCAAGAAAAGTCATCGCTGTTTCTTTGCCATCAATGGCCCGTCGAACGCGTTTGCGGTAATTCTCCTTGATGTCGTTTGACTTATTCCAGTAATCAATGGCAGATTGTTTGGATGTCAGCAGGTTTGTAAGGCCGGTAATAAACGTGGCCAATTCTTCAAATACAGGAATTGTATGGGTGTTATCAACTTTTAGCTGGTCCAGAGAATCAAGTAAAAACGCGGCATACCGGTGCAACTCCAGCGATTCGCAGATGGATGATCCGACCAGACCCGGTAAACCGTTCAGCGCATCATACCAGCCCGGTTTATCCGCTTCCATTTCGATGCCAATGCCGCTCGGGTCCAAACTCGCGACCTTGTTGGCGATGAGACACAAAATCTTGCAGGCCAGACTGGTTTTATAGACCACGCCCTGCCCCTGTTTCGTTTTCAATTTAAAGTCATAAACGGAAGGATCAAACTCCTCGCTGTCATCACAGACAGATTCGTATTGGCGGACTCCGTATTTTGTGAGAAAAAACCGCTGATCCCGCGGGCGGACATAATGATGATTGAGATAGAAATGATATTCGTTATTGTTAAATAAAAGACTTTTGAGGGCCTCCGGATATAGCGACAGATAACTTTCCACCAAATCAAGGTTATAGGTCCAATGATCCGTCCAAAACCCTTCCCCGTGATCGGCTAATTCCTGCTTCTGGCTAATTTCCAGAATCCGCCCCAACAGATCCCGAATATTTCCCTGCACATCATATTGATTCTGTTCAATAAAATATAACAGTTCACCCGGCTGAAAACTTTTTAATAAGAATTCCTCGAGTTTCTTAACCTCACCATTTCTAATATACGCCCCCAGGATTTTCTTCATTTCTTGCTCGTCAGTGACTGTGAAAGACGCCCCTTTCACGACCAGGGGATTATATCCGTCCGCCTGGGACAAATTGAAAAAGCTGATGATATGACTGTCCTTCACTTCGGGATTAAACCAGACATCATTGCGCCGGTTTTGATTAACATCCCTAAAGTTTCCATTACCTTGTGAAAAATACGTCGGGGCAACAGTAAAATGATTGTAATCCCGTTCGAGGTCTCCATGTTTGCGGCTGTAAACGTTAAATGTGACATTCCCTTCTTTTGTTTTTACAGAAATTGGCAATCCTCCCCGGAGGATATTGTCCAGAAAAGTATGGGATGTATACAGATCAAAATTCTGCGAAGAACTTTTCATCTGGACATACTCTTTAATATGATCAATGATTTCCTTGTTTTGACGCCCTTTGGAAGCCACAAACCCCGGCTCTCTGACATGAACGGTCAGCCGGTTCAACTGGTCAACATCTCGGGCATAGCCGAACACCGAGATAATTTCCTGGGTCTTTTCTTTAGGAAGTTTAAATGAATGATAACTGAACGCGCAAGGCGTTTTATTGCTTGTCATCTGGGGTTTCCCGGGTTTAAAGCGACCACTGATGAATTCATCCGGCGCACTAAAATCAAGGCAGGCCCCGAATAATTTGGATGATTCGACAATGGTCGGCAATAAACTTTTCGAATGAGCCGAAGCATCAAAACTAAAAAAGAAATTACCTTCATGAATATGCGTCACCTGGGGTGTGTCAGCGACCTCGACGTTCAATTGATAAAACGGCGCATTTTTTTCAACGTTCCTAACCTTGACCCAGGCCTCCGCCGTACGGGCCAGATTCTTGATCAGCCAGTCTTTTAAACCGTATGGAACAATTGCCGGCATGCCGTCAATAACCTCAACCTCATAATTTTTTACTCCGTTGTTATGAATAGTTATTTGACGGACCAGCCCTGAAAAAGGCTCATCCGGCAGAGTGAAATACGTAACTCTGATGGAGAGGCCAAGATCAACATTAACTTCTTCGAGAATTAAATCATGCGCGGATATGGACATCGTCTGTTTTTTCTGGAAATTGGTTCCGATCAGATTATTCTGAAATGGCTCCCAAAATATTTCTTTCTGCCCCTGTTTGATTTTGATAAATGTCCGGAATCCCTGTAATGTCGCCAAGCGGTAAGATTTATTCGCCGGTTGAAACTCCATAATCGATTTATCTTTAGAATGGATCCCGAAGCTGGCGATGCACTGGCCGCGATTCACATAAAAAACCCACATCGGTATCCCCCACAATCCTGCGACTCCGGAGAAGAAACTGCAAAATGATTTTGCCTGGTTATAATTGTCGATTACAAAATAACCTTTATTGTTTAAAGAATATTTAACCGCTTCTTTTTTCTTTAATTTTGTCATGGAGAATTGTTCCTTACTGTTTATTCTGGCTTTCTGGGTTTTCTAAACAGGTTGTAATACCCCGAAAATTTGGCCCAACGAATAGCACCAAAATTATCCTGTTCATCAATGGTCACCCGTTTTAATTCAAATAAATCTTTGTTATACCGGTCGTATCCTCTATTCGTCGAAACAGCGCTCAAATATCCGGATTTTTGAACTATTTCTTTAATTTTCGCGTTAAACCCACCGACCGGGTATGAAAAATGATCGACCGGAAAGTTTAGCTTCTCTTGAAGTAGCTTGCGGCTATTGACAATCTCGTCTAACAATTCTTCCTGTGTCAGGTCAGGCAGATATTTATGCCGGCGGGTATGACTCCCGATAACAATCCCATACTCCCTCATTTCCCTAAGTTGGTTCCAGTCCATATAACCGGGCTGTCCGACCATATCAGAACTGACAAACATGGTTGCCTTAAAACCATACTTTTTTAATAATGGAAACGCGTAAGTGAAATTGTCAAGGTACCCGTCATCAAAAGTCAAAGCGACTGTCTTTCTGGAAAGCGGCTGGCTGCTCTTCTTAGCCGCAATCAATTCATCCATGGTCAACACATCAAACCGGTTTTTTGCCAGATATTGCAAATGTTTCTCAAACCGTTCCGGAGGAATGGTAGCCACTTCAAATTTATCCAATAGGTCTATATGATGATACATGACGATGGGAAAAATACGGTGAGAATCAATCCATATAAGCCAAAAACTCATCCCTAACACAAAAACAATCCCGATGACAATGATCAACCGCTGGATTAAGCCAAGAGGCTTTTCTTCGATTCTTTTTGCTTGAACTTGGCTCATGCTAGCTATTCATAAGGGCGGCTTTGACAATTTCACTGACGACCTTGTTATCAGCTGCACCTTTGGTTTTTTCCTGAACGGCTTTAATCACCCGGCCCATATCTTTAATTGAATTGGCCTGAATTTCCTTGATGGCATCACTGACCAATCCCTTGAGAGCGTCCTCAGAAAGTTCTGCAGGCAGATAACTTTTCAGGATATCCATTTCTGCTTTTTCCTTCTCAACCAGTTCCTGCCGACCGGCTTTCTCAAATTGTTCAATGGAATCCTGCCTCTGTTTAATTTGCTTCTTAATGACGGTGGTGACGCTTTCGTCATCCAGGACTTCCACTTTTTTATCAATCACGACATTCTTTAACTGAGCGCGTAAAAAATTCAATGTTGCGGATCTGACCGCATCCCTTGCTTTCATGGCCGTAACATAATCTTTATTGATCTGTTCCTGTAACATAGTTTCTCCCCTTCCAAAATGCCGGTTTCAAATGCCATTTATATTAATCGTTTTATCCCTGGATTTCAATCCCTTTGTAATCTCAATCTGATTTTTTCGGACCTGGTAATATTCAGATAAAAATGCGATCAACGCCTTATTGGCCTTGCCGTCAACCGCGGGGGCGTTCAAGTATACTTTCAACACCCCCTGATCGAGTTTCAGTATATTTCTCTTCGCCTGCGGTATCACTTTAATTTTAAAGTTCATATAATATAAACGATTTAATTACATATAGTTAAGGTAAGATTAATTCGGCCTGGTTTGTCTTAAGCCACTTTTTGTTTTCTTTGTAATCAGGCATATATTTCTCCACCTTCTTCCAGAACCGCTGACCATGATTCGGATGCACCAGATGACACAATTCATGAACGACCACATAGTCGATCACCCTTAACGGCGCCAGAACGACTTGCCAATTAATATGAATTTGCTGTTTGTTATAATGGCAGCAACCCCACATCCGTTTTTGGCTTCTCACGGCAATGACTTTAGGCGAAACCCCTATCATTCTGGAGTAATGAAAAATACGTCCGCCGACAATTTCTTGCGCCTGTATGCGATACCATTCAATCAGCTTCTCTCTTATCTTCTTTTCACGATCCGACCGATCAATTTCCTTGGATAGAAAAATTGTCCATTTTGTGCCATCAAATTCAACCACTGTACGTTTATTTTCTTTTTCTTTGAGGCACAAAGGATACATTTTCCCCAGAAAAAAAAACTTGCCGCCCTCGTCAAATTTTCTCTGAGATATAACGGCTTGATTCTTTCGGGCCGTATCAACACACTTATGGATCCAATCAAATTTATCCCGTATAAACGATTCAATATAGGGATGCGTGGTCCGAAAAGGGACATAAATGCTGACTTTGGCTTGATGATCAATTGAGATGGCTGAAGTCCTGCGGGCATTTGACCGGATCAACCGATAATTGATCACCCCCTGCGAAGACCGATAACAATGTTCACTTCTTTCAATTTTCTTTAAACTTTTATTCACACCACAATTTTAGGAGGGACGATGAGGTTTTATTCAACAAATGTAACATCAATTTCCACTTTTCGAGGGGTCGGTTTGGTCTGGACTTCCATTGCCGGTTCAGGAACACTCATACCCGCAACGGATTCCATGGATTGCGCTGGGTATAAACCAGCATTGTTATATTTTTCAAGGTCAACCTGAACAGATTTTCCTTCACGCATGAAATATCCCTGATTCCCCAAAGCCAGCTGGACGCGATCTCTTTCTTTAAGTGCATCCTCACGGATCTGTTTGGCTTCCTGACGAAAATGGCTTAACTTAGCTTTCACAAGATTTATTTCCTTTTGATACCGCTCAAGTAAATTTTGTCCCTCTTGCGTTGATTGAATCTTATCCGCGGACATTAAAATCAGTTGCCCCTGAAATTGGGCCATTTGTTCCGTTAGTTGTTTATTTTTTTCCTCAAGCAAGGCGATCGTATTTTCAAATTCGGTTTTGGCCGCTGCCCTCGATTTTTCAATCGAATTTATGCGTGCTGCCATTTCTTCTGTTGAGGACTGATCGACAACAACCTTAGATTGGGTTGCCGCCAACTTTGACTGCATATCCGCAATATCACTTTTTGATGTGACCAATTCCGTCTGTGTTTTTCGTAAATCGACCTTGGTTTGTTCCAACAACTGCTCTGTGTCCGCCAAAACAGCTTTCGTAAGCTCGAGGTCAACCCTGACTTCTCCCAAAATACCCTGGCTTTCCTGATAAAGAATTTTTGTCGCTTCAAGTTCTTCAGAAACACTGGTTAATTGCATTTGTGTTGTATCCAACCGTGTTGCATAACTTTGGGTAATCAAGGCCTGTTGTTGAGAATTGTCCAACATTCGTTGGTTGGTTATATTTAAATCCCGGTAAATGTTATTCGCCTCCCAGGCTATATAAACTGTCATACTGATCATAAGCAGGATTAAAATGGCATTGGTGGCCCTTTTTAACCTCCGGGTACTGGCGATCTTCTTGATCCCTTTCTGAACCCTAAACCGTAATTTAGTTAATACATATTCGCCCGGTTCAACAAATCGAATACCGCATAGATATTTATTCTTAGAAAATATTTTCTTTCTATGCCAGACAAGTTTGCCATTTTGGGGGATAAAGTTGTCATGCCCAAGGGAAGTATCAAATGAAAAACGACAGCCATCGGTAGGAATAAAATTCGAATTGGTTTCAAGCAACATGCCGGTCGTACTGATGTTCCGGATTTGTCCTTTACCTTTTATATCGCCATCGTTAACTCGCCAGAAAATATTTCTGCTTTCTTTAATCCGTAAATTATTTCTGGCTTCGTTATAAATAATGCTGGATTTGCTACCCATAAATAATCCTATAGTGTTATGGTTGACTGATTGTTATTATAATTGAATTTCAAATTATGACAAGAAAATTTCAAATAATTACAAGTGTCTAAAAATATTATCTTTTGGCGTCTACCATAATTGGTTGTGCCGTAGAATATTGTGTCCCTTTTTATTTGAAACTGCCGCCCCTAGCCAAAATTCGGACTAAATTGTCTTCTCTTCCCTATAAATAATATGCCTCTTGTCATTTAAGTGAATCCAATATTTTCTTTAGCTCTCCCGAGTCATTGGTTGGACGTTGGCAAATATAATTCTCGCAAAGATATACCGTCGTTTTTCCGTTTAAGGAAGGCTGATTTTTAACAAATGGCGATATCTTGATTATTTCCTGTGCCTGGGCCTCATCCCGGTCTCGATGGATGATAACCTTATTCGGAAGAAACCGCTGGAATACCTCCCCTAGAATTGTCGGCATATTTTGATCCTGCAAAGAACCCGCGATAACAATTTCCTGGGCCGGCCCTAGGGCAAAATCAAAGGCGATCAAAAATTGAGAATACGCACTCGGCCTTTGGCCTATAGTTTTGGAAAAAGCCTGAAACAATTGGTCATACCTCTTTTGGTATTCTTTATCAAATGTAATATGGTAAAGTCTTACCAAAACCAGCGCAGCCATGGAATTACCCGAGGGAATAGCCCCATCATAAACTTCTTTGGGACGGTATATTAAGTCCTCTGTATCTTTCGCTGTTAAATAAAATCCACCCTTTTGATGGTCCCAGAAAAGTTCTGACATTTTTTGTTGTAATTGCACAGCGTTCTTAAGATAAAGCATATTAAATGTCGTTTCATATAGATCGAGTAACCCGTTGATAAAAAAGGCATAATCTTCCAGCGTCCCGTTGATCGCTGACTGCCCGTCCCGGTAACGGTGCAGCAGCCTGCCGTCTTTACCCAGATTAAATAAAATAAACTGAGCAGCCTCCTCGGCGGCATCAAGATACCGCGGTTCATTCAATACCTTGCCCCCTAACGCCAAGGAAGAAATCATCAGACCATTCCAATCTACCAGGACTTTGTCGTCCAAATGCGGTCTGAGACGGCTTGATCGTTCTTTCAATAAGATCTCCTTTGACTCCTTGAGCACTCGCTGGACATCCTGCGTCGTAAGCTTCAAATATTCCGCCGTCTCTGTCAGCGACTGTTCAATATAGAGAACATTTTTGCCGATAAACTCACCATGCGGATCAGATTTGGCATTCCCGTCTTTACGGATCCCATAATGATAACAAACCACATCGGCCTGCTCTTGAGAGAGTAATTCATAAACATGATCATACGTCCATAAATAAAAGGCGCCTTCCTTCTTTTCAAGGATCTGCCTTGAATCCGGACTCATACCCAAAAATTCATACGGATCCACGCTGTCCGCGTCTTCAGCGGAATGAAAAGCCCCTCTTTGGTCTCTTAAATCCCTTAAAGTATAGTCAAACACTTCCCGGACAGTATCCGCATAAAATGGTTCTTTCTTAATTTGGTACATTTCCAGTAACGTCCGGCTTAATATCGCCTGATCATATAACATCTTCTCAAAATGCGGAATCTGCCACTCCCTGTCGGTGGAATACCGGTGAAAACCTCCGCCCAAATGATCATACATACCTCCCATCACCATCCGGTTCAATGTTGTTTCAACCATCTTTAGGGCATCGGCATTTTTTGTCCGTTTCCATAATCGTAATAAAAAAGATAAATTATGACTGGTAGGAAATTTGGGAGCATAACCAAAACCTCCAAACTGCACGTCATACGACTGATTGAATTGCTCGAATGCCACCCGGAACACATCATCCGTTAATGGCTGAGCGTCCGTCTGCCCCGGTTGATTTTCTTCCAGCAGTTTAGTCAGGGAAAGACTTGAATGGAAGAGTTTGTCCCGGTTGTTTTTCCAACTATGATCAATCGAAACCAATAGGTCAAGAAAGCCGGGGGAACCCCATTTTGCATGGGGAGGATAGTATGTACCGCCAAAAAACGGTTTTTTATCATAGCCGAGAAATACCGATAAAGGCCACCCTCCACTGCCTGTAATCGCCTGGACAGCAGACATATAGATTGTATCGATATCAGGCCGTTCTTCCCGGTCAACTTTAATTGAAACAAAATGTTCATTCAAATATTTTGCGATGGCCTCATTCTCGAAAGATTCATGTTCCATGACATGACACCAATGACAGGTCGAATACCCAATCGAGAGAAAAACGGGTTTATCTTCGCGTTCGGCTTTTTCAAAAGCTTCTGCCGACCATGGGTACCAGTCGACCGGATTATTCGCATGCTGGAGTAAATACGGGCTCTTTTCCCTGGACAGACGATTGACGGGCTGTTTAGAATCCATCACAAACTCTTTCGGGACTTTTTCTTCCGCGCACGTTATACTCGCACCCAGAATTAGAAATACACTTAGATAAATTCGGACCATTAAGAATTTGCATGACATTAATTTTCTAATTAAATAGCAGACAAACAGGTTGAATTAAATTCTTCAACATTTTTATCAAGTAAATGCTACCACATTTTTTCTTCAAACGTATCCAGGGTGTTCTTGATGATTTCCACCCGGTTCATCTTGGTATGCTCCGCAGGGCGGGAGAATGGCGTTTCCGTCGGCATGGTCTTTTCTTTAACATATGTGTTATTTCTGGTGGGAATATCTTTGGGCCGGGCAACGTCAGCGCGGTATATTTCCGCCAAATAGACTTCGGTATTTTTATACCCCGGACGTAACCTGTGGATCTCTTCAAATATTTTCCTGGATTCCTGGTTCAGCCCCTTTTTATGATACCTTTCAGCTTTCTTGTAAAGAATCGTCAAACTCTTGTCGAATTCTTTCTGGATATCCTCTCTTTTCTTCTTGAGTTCCTTTTTCCGTTCAAGCACCATCTGTTCGATTTCCATCTTTTTCTTTTTCTCCAAATCAGCGATTGATTTTCTATCCATGACGGTCCGGTCAGTTTTCAATTCCGCATGGGTCTGAACGGCCTCAACCGGCTTCTCTTTTATAGAATTCATCTGCCGTTCTTTCTGGATGGAAACGCGCTTGAGCCGCTCCTCTTCTTTCTTCTGGGCTTCCCTGAGTTTTCTTTCCTCTTCCCTGATCCGCCCTTCAATTTCATCTAATTCCCGTTGCTGCAGAATCTTTAGTTTATTTTCGTCTTCAGGAGTCTTATCTAACTTATTATAGGCCAATCGCTCTTCCTTCTGTCTTATTTCATCCTGAACTTTTTGTATCTTTATTTTCTCTTTGCTCAATTTATTTCTTAAAGCCAAACGTTCTTTCTCCGAAAAATCACCCTGCGCAATGAGGTCTTCATATTTAAACATCATTTCTTTTGCATGTCCGGTCTCGTTTTTTTTAAGTAGACGGATCGTTTCCTTTTTAATGGCAGCCAGATCTTTTAAAGCTTTCTTCTTTAATTCCTTTCTTTTTGAGATTTCTTCACGGATACGCTTTTGTTCTTCCTCTTTCACTTTAGAATCATACTCTTTACGCCTCTTCTCATCTTCGGCCTTTTGCTTTTCCATTTCCTTAAGTTTGCGTTTTACTTCACGCTGGAAAACGACGCTTTGTTCGACCTCCTCGATCTTTTCCTCTTCCAGACGTTGCAACCGGACCATTTTAGCTTTTTCAATTTCTGCACTATCACGGCTATGCCATTGTTCAATCTTGTCCTTATACTCGTTCTCGGGCATAGGAATATAGTCTTCCGGACCGTTTCGCATCGACTTTGCCATGGCAACTGCATCCGCTTCAGCCCTCAAAAGATTTTCCTCTTTCTTCATTTGCTTCATCCGTTTAAGAAACCATCGGCTGTGCTTTTCCGATGAAACCCGGTCAATCTTATCAATATAATGGCTTGCCCGCTTGAAACCAGGCTGTAGTTGTTCAACGGTCAAGAATTTATCTTTTGCTTCGGCATACTGGCCGCTTTTATAAAGTCGAATAGCCATGTCATATTCCTGCTTCGTGATTGATTTCATCCTCTCTAAAGATAAACTACTCTCATCAACGACCGATTTTTGTTGTACGGAATATTGTTTCTTCAAAAAATCCTGATTGGCTTCATATTCTTTCTTTTTTTCTGCTGAAAGGCGATCAATGGCATTAAAATAATTTTCCGTCTGCTGTTTTATTTTCTGGTCTTTTTCTATGGTAGCGGACGTTATAGCATCCTTTTGACCTGAACCCACCGCCTTCTGATGATCATCTTTGGCAGGTTTATTCTTCCGTTGTTGAGAGGCTAACTGCTGGAATTTCTCCCGCTGTAATCTCTCGTCTTCAATCAATCGGTCAATCTTGGCCAAATAACTGGTTGTTGACTTATACGCAGGATATTTATCATGAATAACTGTAAAAATATTTCTCGCCTTTTGATAATTCTTGGCCTTGTATAACCGTTTGCCTAAATTATATAATTCTTTAACTTCAGACTCACTTCCAAAACGGATCACTTCTTCTAATTCGGTATCGGCCATATTCATATTTTCTGAATACTTTTCCCTGGGCTTCTTTTTGATCGATTCATGTCTTAAGCTGTCGTTTTGCTTAACCGGATCGGAACTCAAAGGCTTTAATTGGTCATCCAGACCGCTGTTTTCCTTTAAAGTAATTCTCTGTTCCGATTCTTTGATATAAGCTTCGGTTTGTTTGTATCCTTGTCTTAAGCCTTTGACGGTTTCAAATTTCGCCTTTGCCGCCGAAAACCGTTCCAGTTTATATAACGCCAAGGCCTCTTCATAGGTCTGACCAACGACATCATCTAGATATTTTTCGTTTGTCTCCGTTCCGGAATTTTTAACGGCATCCATCGCGTTTTGATATTTTTTCTCATGCTCGGATATTTGTTTGTCTAAAGGCTTCGTTTCTTCCGCTGCCGCCGGGTCATTTCGCGTCTCCGCCAAAGAAAAACTGCTGGATGAAGTGGGCGACTGCACCGTATTTTTAGCCAATTTCTTTGGCTGCTGGTGTTTTGCCATCCCGTTTATGTTTTTGTTTATTTTTGATATGTATTTCAGGGTTGAACGGTATCCGGGGCGCGCGTCATTAACCGCAACAAACAGTGCTTTTGCCGCTTCAAATTGTTTCTTCCCATACAATTTTTTAGCCTGCTTGTATGTATCTTTATAATTAGCGTCCGGTGAAAATTCACCCTTATTTTTCAGATTTTTGTTTTTTTCCTGTTTCATTCCCGGTGACTTAACCATAACTTCTGTTGTTTCTTTCGTCATGTCCCCGTCAATATGCCCTAAATATTCCCGTGTCGCTTTATACGCCGGAAGAATGGCTTCAACGTCAATAAATTTTTTCTGAGCTTCAATGTAGTTACGCTCATTATAAAACTTCAATGCCTGCTGGTAGTCCTCTTCTGCCTGACTTAACTTCTCCTGCTGACGATCATTAATGGCCTTGACCACGGCTTCATTTTTCACACTCGGGGCCTGTGTTTGTTCATCAGATTTTTGAACAGATTTTTCAGAAATCTTAGAAATTTTGGATTTGCTGGTTCCCGGCACCTTTTTTTCAAGTTTTTTGATATATTTCACGGTCGACTTATAATCAGGGCTAAGCGCATTGACTTCGTAAAATTTCTCTAAAGCTTGTTCGTAGTATTTCTTTTTGCGCAGAGTCTGCGCGGCTTCATAAACAAAAGCAGCCTCTTCCAGTCTTCGGCGCTTCTCTGAGAATCCCTTCACTTCTTCTAACTTAACCTGAGACTTGGATTCGTTTTCTTCATTTTTCCGGATCTGTTTAATCTGGTTCTTAAAATATTTTAACTTATCTTCCTCGGAGAACTGAACCCCATTCTTGGCGATATCCGCATCAATCTTTGAAAGATACTTGATGGTGTCTTTATAGTCGGGTAATATCCATTCAACCTCTTTAAATTTATCTTTCGCCTTACTAAACTGCTTGTCTTTATAGAGCCTCTTAGCTTCTTTGTAACTGGCGTCTGCCTGTTTATAAAGGTTCCGTTGGCGGATTTCCTCTTGCTCTTCCAATTCTTTTTTCCATCTGGCTTTGGCTTTGGCGCTGGTTAATTCCTTATTCTGCAGCTTACTGTTAATAATGTCTTTTTGCTCATCCTCGATTTTTCGATCGATTAAAGCGAGATAACTTTTTGTTGCTTTGTGATCAGGAAACATCTGATCGACTTCCTCAAATACGACTTTGGCCGCCAGGAAACTCTTATCCTTGTAGAGTTTGACCCCCTCTTTATACTTCTTGTTGACTTCCTTGGCCGTATACCCCCGTTCCACTTCTAACCGTTTAATTCGCCGTTCTTCTTCTTTTTCAAAAACCTTTTCTTCTTTACGTTGACGGCGAACACTCTTATCCAGATAGCCGTCCATTTCTTCGTGTTCGGTTATCTTGATGGCTTTTTCCCATAATTCTCGCGCGGCTTCTAACTCGCCCTGTTCAAAATAAGCCATCGCCTTGTCATAATATTCCCGGGCCTTTTCCTCACGCTGTTTGTTGCGTCGTTCTCTGGCCTGATCTTTAAGCTTTCCATCCACCTGTTCTATTTTCTTTTTGGATTTGTCGATTAACTCTTTAAGATTTAAAGTAAAGCCTTCATTGACTTTGCGGTCTTTAAAAGAGGCGTCCTCTGGGATTTCCTGAGCACTTGCTGTGCCGGACATAAACACCATAGATGTTATTACAAAGGACAATAATAACCGTGGCGGGATCGTTGGTTTTTTGAAAAAATGCATTAGCTATTGATTATTTTTATTATAATAAGTTTGATTATTATTATTTTGGAAGTTATTTTACCACAGGATTTTGAGCCTCTTCCAGAATTTTCTCTAATATTTTCTTCGCTTTCTCGTATTGACCATTTTTGTAATATTGGTCCGCCAACCCCTTCATCTCTAACAGCCGGTCTTCTTTCTTGACATGTTTTCGGATATATTCTGAAGCCTCATCGTGCATCATCCTCCCTGCGACAATGATATCTTTATAAATTTGTTTTGATTCTTCAAAATCTCCATTCTGATAAGCAATTTGGGCCATAACAAAATAATCATTCAATTCTCGTAGAATGGCGCTGTCCGGATTTTCCAGCTCTTCATTAACCATAATCCAGGCCCAGCGGCTGATTTTTTCTTCAAGCCATTTTTGCCGGGTCCTTTCTATTTCCTCAGGTGTTTGATCATAGAATTTACCCGTCATCCTGACGAAAGGCCCAAACGTCGTATAATCCAGGTCCGTCAGGTCATCTGTAAAATCAGTAAAATCGTACCCGACCCCTAACTGGGCATATTCGCCCACTCTCCGGGTTACCTCGAGGAGAACGCCTTGTTTCTTGTCTTCCGCTTCACGTTGAGTGAGCATTCGGTATTCCCCGCTGACAGCCCAGTTTCTGTCGATCTTATATGATAACCGGTGGATCATCAACCATGTATGTGTTTCTGTAAAATCAAATCCGGCAACTTTTTCTTTTCCAAAACGATAAGCAAACTTTTCCGTCAACTGCCATTTATTATTCAGATCATAAATTCCTTCCATAGATATGACATGCGCCGCTTCTCCTTCAATATCGGCATTGTCGACCTGGCTGGCCGGCGAATGCTCTTCCATATAAGTGTATTTTCCCAGCACATTCAGATTATCAAACATAATCGGCCGGTATGCACCGCCGAGAGAAAACTCTTTGTGCTGGGCAATCTGGGTATCTAAAGACGTATCCACCGTTTCTGAAATCTCGACACGCGTGGATAATGAAAACTCCGAAGTCAACTGGCCTTCTGAAACGTTACTGATCAAATACTGGCGTTTATCTTCATTTCCATCATCAAAACGAACTTCCAGCTTTGTGGAACTCTTGAACATTTCCAGCCCTGTTTCAGGATCTTTTTTGACATATCCTCCGGCTAGAGAAACCACATCACGCTTTGTTATGGACCCGTCAAGATTTTGCACTTCACCCCGCTCATATTTTCCGCTGATCGCCCAGCGGTCATCAATTTCTCCTGTAAGTCCGAATATGTTTGACCGCGAAGTCTCAACAATACCTTCATCATATCTACGGCTCAACGTTCCTTCCAATTTCTTACCGTCACGAACCAGAGAAAGACCGTATTGACTCTCTGTCGATTGTGTTGTTGAGGTTGAACCGAAAATCCTTGCTGAAGTCAATTCAATATCATCCGTCAATTTCTTTTTCGTACCGAAAGATACAGCTGTGCCTGATGATCCGGAGTTTGAATCAGTAAAGGATATTTTATTTTCTATTTCCGTTTTTTCATCGACCTGCTTTCGTCCACCGATCGACAATGTTGAGGACCGATAGCCGGACGTTCCTTCGGATATTCCCACTGAACTCTCAATTTGAGTATTTTCATCAAACTCAGTAACACCGGTGACTGTCGCGTCGGTCATCTGACGGGTCCCGTCACCGGACAACGCCACTTTACTGATAACATCTGTCCGGTCACCCAATTTATTTGTCGCCGCGACAGCCGCGGTTCCGGTCGAACCATCATCATCGGTGATAAAAGATGAATCTAATGATGAATCCCCGCCCAACGCCTTTGAATTGCTTGCACCCAAAGCAAGTTTTCGGCTAAAACCTGACCGTGATGATACTCCAAAGGTTGTTTCAAGCTGCATACCCTGATTAATTTTTGCGATCGCCCCAACAGTTGCGAAAGTCACCCCGGCCGATTCAAACGTATAACCGGTCGTCAACGCAAACCGTTCATTCATATCGGCGATAAGTCCGATGGTTGTCGCTGTTCCATCCGGACCAAAAGCTTCCTTGAAAATGATGGTCAGTTTATCCGTCGCCTTAACAGCGGCTCCGATTTCTGTTCGCCAATCATTTTCCCCGATCGTGAATTGCTGCTGCATGGAAAGGATAATACGTTCATTAAATTGATAATCTGCGCGTACAGCGACAATATTCAATTCCGCATCTGCTCCAGCCCCTTCTTTGACTTCACGTTTGAATTCACCTCTTAACAGCAATTTCTGAGTTTCATGGGCAATCTGGGCGATCGTCGTTGAAGTCTTGTTTGAACCAACCTGGATTTGAGTTTGCAGATTGCCATCATCCACCAACCGTTGGATATCTTGCTTTAAGGAGAACCTCGTCTTCTCACCCAAATCATACACCAATTCGAAACCGGTCAATTCTTTGCCTTGCTGTGCCGTTGTTGCCGACGTTGAGAATTCATTATCAATCCATTTATAATACGCATTGACGCCCAAACGATTAAATAGACGGGCATCTCCTTTCAATCCATAAGCCCGGCCCCGGGCGCTTTCGTCCGTTGACAACTCATTAAACGAAAGACCTCCATCGGTTGATACAAAGGAATTCTGGGCTTCAGCCGCAGATTGTGCATATTCGGCCGTAATACTCGCGTCTTCCCCTAGCTTCAAAGTCGCGTCAGTCGCTCTTAACTTATAGTCCGAAGATTCCAGTTCCTCATCAACATACGTCGTTCCGATAATGAGATTCTCACCAACAACCTGCCGGCCGCGGAACCCTGAGGTCCCCTCATCAATTTTATCTTTAGCATGATATTCATAGTCAACAACGACATAAACAAGATTTCCGTTGAGCAGATCGTTGCTAATAATGGAATATGACTCAACCAATGCGGGCACTGGTTTCCAGAAGATCATCCGGGCCGAACTGTAATCCAATTCATAATCCGCCCCCTCGATCATATCCCTGGAAGTGATCACCAATCCGTTAATTTTATCGCGTATTTCAATGGTCACTTTGTCAGAGCCTTCCACAACATCTTTATGTTTCAAAAAATAGAGCGAACCGCCTGTTGCCAAAAATTCATTGTGGGCGCTGCGTTGTTGAGCCTTAGCTCTAAACGCGATAACTTTTGATTTGGCATCGCCATACTTATTAACACTTAAAGATTCATAATCAATCTTCCCGCCATATAACGAACGCGTAAACTGGCCGAATTCTGTCTCGTCAAACCCAACGTTGTAATTCCCCCAGATCGCCGATGATTTGTCCCATTCGATAAGAGCATATAAATTACCCTGAGTATTAGTCGCATCATAATTGATCTGTGAACCATCACCGTAAATTGGATAATATTCTTCCGGGTCCAGATTCCTGAAAATTTCTTTTCGTTCCCGTTGGGTGTCAAAACTGGATGTAATCAAGTACTTTCCTAGCACCTTGCCTTTTAAATAATAGGCCAATTTTCCTTCGGCATAAAATCCTTCATCGTACCGGTCGGAATGGCTGATCGGCTCAATATTCCCTCTCGTTGAAGTATATCCAACCTTTCCGTCTCCCATAGCGACAAAAAACATCTGGTCCTCACCGATCTGCAATGATTTGGAGTAAGTCCTGGCGGGGCGGTGATACTCTTCTTTTATTTCACCATACCCCTCAACGACACGGACAACTTCCTCAATTTCAACATCTGAACCGATATCTTCTTGCACGATCAGGTTAAAATTACCTTTTGGCAAAATAACCTCTAGAGGCTGTTGTTTGCCGGCGTCCTTAATATCCTTACCTTGAATAATTTCCTGGGCCGTTAATCCATGCCTTTCCGTAATCGGAACCTCCGTCAACAACTGCCCTTTTTCCATTACCCGGACACTCTTCAGCCTTGTTCCCAGGCGGTCAATCGTGACCGTTTGACCATCCACCAGAATCGTCTGAATCTTTAAACTGTTCACTTTTATCTGCTTTTCAATCCAGGAATGATAATCAAGCCGTTTTTCTTCCAATTCTTTTTTATAAACCTCTAATTGAAGGTCATTTTCAATGCTTTTAAAATTAATGGTCTGGGTGACTGTTTCATCAAACTTGCCCTTTTTATCGTTGATCGTTAACCGATATTCATAGTTTCTGTCCGGATCAACATGTTCGCCGCGTTGGTCCCGTCCGTCCCAATAAATCGGATCATACATATCCAACCGTGTACCTACAATCGTTTTGATAACCTTGCCGACGTCTTTATCCGTAATTTCAATTTTCCAATCATTGACAAACGCCACATAATTTGAAAATATCCTGAACTCAACTTGATTGACAAAAACGCCGTTATAGACCCCGATAGAATCTTCAAAAAGCTTGATATGCAACCTCGGCTCCGGCTTGGCATCATCCCTATGAATTTTTATTTTCTTGGCAAAGAAGATTGAATCTTCAGTGGTTAGAATATCCGAATCTTCCTTAATCCCAAAATTTGCCTTGACTAAAAGCCCCGCCGTAATATCAACAACCAGAACCTTGTCCGTCGTTAAATAAGTGCCGTCAGGTAAAGTGCGTTCATCCACCCTGAACAAATGCCGTCCGGGAATCAAAGCCGGAACATTGTACCGACCTTCCTTATCGGTAACGACAATCGTCCCGTCTTCCATGACAATTCTGACGTTCGGCACCGGCTCTTCTGTGATTATTTTATCCTGCACCGGATCATAAACCGGCGGGTCCTGAATACCATTTTCATTGCGGTCATAAAACACCTTTCCGATGGTCGTACCCAAATCAAATAACGGGTCAAGAATAACCGTAACCGTTTCGGTCGCCGGATTCGATAACCGCAATCCCGAAATATGCCTTGCGATCGCCACGTTTTGATAGTCACCAACGACAACGCCCGTACCAATCACCAATTGGTATTTCAGAATTCTGGTCTGACCGACTGATACGGTGCCTATATTAAATACAATCGGACGGTTACCACTCGGGTTTGCGATCGGAACACCATCGAGAATAACCCTGTCTTTAACATATTTAAACCCGGCCGGGATTTTGTCATGGATGAAGACATCTGTGGCATCAATAATCCCGGTATTTTCAATGGTGATCGTATAGGTTACGATGTCTCCGATCCTTGCCTCCCTTTTATTGGCATCCTTTTCAATCCGGAGTAAATTGGCGCTTGGGTCCATCGGTATGTCAATCTCCAAAACTGTCCCTGTGACCGTAAATATTTCGCCTTTTGACCCAAGGGTCACTGTCCGTCCCGGATCAAAAGTATTAAGCTGGGAAGGAAAATCATAACTGTCCGACGAGACTTGAATTCGGTAATTATTATTGACGGTAAGGAACGAATAGAAACCATTTGTCCCGGTGACTATTGGGTTCACGTCGCTGATATCGAGATCAACCCCCGGAACAGCCGGTAATCCTGTTGTATTATTTATAATCACAACCGATGCATTTGGGATCGGCGTATTACTAATTGAGTCAAAGACCACCCCAAACGGATCTGTCAACGCGTAAGTAAAAATATCACTGGCCACTCCGGAAACCGTGGCAGAGACAAAGTTTGTGCCTTTAGGTAACGGCGTTGTCAAAGTGATTGAGAACGTTCCACCGATCGAAACAGTCCCAGTCGCTACCGGCTGTAACAACAAATTTCCATTGGCATCGTTAGCGAGAATTTCAACAGCTGAACCAGGCTCTCCCAAACCACTGATTGTAGGAGTGTCTCCAAAGAGTCGGGATCCATCCACAGGTCCCGTAATAACAGGTTGTTCAGATGTCGTCGGTGCCGCTGATATTGTGACGTTGATTGTCCCGCCGAAGGCAGGCCCTATAAACGGAGTAAATGTTATCGGACCCAGGGCAAGCGTTCCTGTCACTTCAAACCGGAAATTACCGTTGGCATCTGCAACCGTACTCCCGACAATCGTCAGGGCTCCATCCCGAATATCAACGGTTGCCCCGGGCGAAGCAACACCAACAATCGTTGGCGTTGTATCCGTTGTTTCACCATCAGAAGGTACGGTAATCGCCAATACTCCGAATATCCAATTGACCGTACTGCCTAACGTATTTTCAATACAATTAAAACAAGTGATCGGGTTAACATTAGCCGTGGAATATTCAACATCAACAAATTGAGAGATCTGATTGGAGTTTGAAAAAGTCAGGAAGAACTGCGTGGCTGCTATTGACGGTCTCAAGACAACCTCATTTCCAAAAACCCCTGTGATCAGAAAACTCCCTTCAATCGTTTGATCAGACCCTGATTCAAAAATAATCGACTTTCCTGCTGTCGAGACAATAAAATCACTGAACCGGGTGTTTCCTGTAATATTGGTACTCGCCGGTGAATCAAAAATGACTTCTCCCCCGTTGTTAATAAATGTACCCCCGACCGTAATCGTCCAATCATTGGCGACTGTAAATGATCTCCCCGTACCGGGTGCTGATAAAGTTCCCGAAGTAATTAGAACACTTCCGTCCACACCGATTGTACCATTCGTTGAAATCAATTGGCCTCCATTAATAACCAAAGATCCCCCTATGCCCATATTCGTTAGTAATGTTGATGTATCCAATGTCCCTGATGCCACGTTTAGTGTCCCTTCAATGGTCAGTGACCCTGTGGTCTGGAACGTATCCATGGTTCCGTTTGAATCATTGATAATAATATTGAAGAAATCAAATATACCAAAATCAGAGATCAAGAACGTCTCGGCAAAGACATCCCCATCCCCTAAAAACATAAATGTCCCCGTATCCGGATCAGGAATACCAAATGAATATGTTTGGTTACCGAATAATGTGATTGTCCCCTCATTCGATAATGTTCCGGAAACCGCGAAATCGAACCCTTCCAGATTAACCGTGGCACCCCCGGGGTTAATGGTTAATTGATTTACAGACGCCAAACTGGTCAGAATCGGATCAAAACCAGCAACCGGTGGAATAATGGCGTGGTCGTTTCCCGTAGGGACAAAACCCAGATCCCAGTTATTCGGGTCGTTCCAGTCACTGGAAACGTCTCCCTGCCAAGTGACATCGGCTCCATCGAAATCCCAGTTGGTTGTGCTCCCCAGAATAAATTCAGTCGAGTTACGCGGGGCGAGCAATAATCCTCCTGAGGCGTCATTATCCAGAACAGATAACCAATCCAAAATCTGAATCCCCCCGGGAGACAGCGCGATCGGAGCTTGAACGCCACCGGTATCACTCACCAACGACAGAATATTTCCTATCGCGCCTTCCAAATGCAGTGTTCCAGAAATGGTTTGTGTTGAGCTTGTGGAAAACGTAAACGTATCCGGAACGGAGGTAACTTTGCGTAATGTAGAAAACACTGTATCGATATTTCCCGTGATCCCCTGGTTCGATCCGTCAAAATCGACCACCCCTGAAGAATGTGTAAATGTACCTCCGGTTGAATGGTTAAAATCACCGGCAATACTAAAGGTTCCTGTATTGTCCGGGGCAACCAGACTTCCGGCTGTTAGAACAACAGCTCCATTTGCATCAATATTTCCGCTGACGGCTGTCAAGATACCGCCATCAACAAAAAGCGTTCCATTAACAACCAGCGTGTCGGAATTTGTTGATACATCCAATTCGGTGGTGTTTACCCTAAGAGCTCCGTTCACGGTCAATGTGCCGGTTGTTTCAAACCGATCCATCACACCATTCGTATCATTAATAATGAGGTTAAAGAAATCAATCGCTCCCAGATCCGGTAGTATGTACGTATCAGCGCTTAGATTTCCATCACCCAGAAAGAGAAATGTACCGCTGTCTGGATCAGTCATGGCAATTGATAATGTTTCATTTCCAAATAAACTGATCGTCCCTTCATTTGATAAGGTCCCGGTAATATCCAGATTGTTCCCGTTCATGGCAAGCGAAGCACCCACCTGGATTTCTACATCAGTGATCTGAACGGTCACATTTAGAATCGGCTGGTTCAACGGGGCTCCGGGGATAATAACACTGTCAACGGCAGTCGGGACAAAACCTAAATCCCAGTTGCCTGGCACATCCCAATCAGTATTGATGTCTCCATCCCAGGTCAATGTTGCTCCGCCGAAGACCCAATTGTCATTAAGCCCAAGATCAACAGAATTGACACCAGCGAATAATGTCAACCCGTCACTGGCATTGGAAAGACGAACATTCAGACTATGCAATACCTGCAGTCCTCCGGGCTGAAGGGCAATACCCCATTGAGTCGGCGAACCGTCATCATCATCACTCGTAATGGTTAAAAGCTGACCAAAAGTACCATGCATTTCTAATCGACTGGTGATCGCTTGAGTTCCGGTACTGTCAAAAACCATCGTATCAGCCAACAGCACGGTTTTTAGAAAATTATTAAACGTCGTGCTTCCGATCACATTTTGGGAAGTCCCGTCAAAAGTGACTGTTCCGGTTCCTGCATTAAAGATGGCCGTATTGCTCCAATTCCCTTCAATGGTAATATTCTGTAATCCCATGTTCACGGTTCCGTTGGTATTCGAAAAATTATTGTCAATATTCAAATCATTGTTCATCACATTAAGTGTTCCGGTTCCGGCATGTGAAAGGTTATAGAATAATTTCCCGGAAACAATTCCGTTAGAATCAAGAATTTGTACAGCCGCGCCATTGAAATCGAGCGTTCCCGTATTGGGAGTATATGTTCCCGTGGCGTTAATCCAATCCCCTTGCAAACGAACCCAGCCGGTTGTGGATGATAATGTCCCTTCTAAAGTAATATCGTCGTTGGAACTCAAAGTTCCGGTATTAACATTGATCGTTGTTGTACTTGGGATAAATAATCCCTGCTGGGCAAACAAGATAGATGGCGTAATTAGAAGCAAAGTCGAAAAGAACGTCACGTAAAACAACGGACGCTTGGTGATCATCTCCGTTCTTTCCAACAATTTCTTCTTTTTTTTAATCATGAAACCCATTCAATTTTTGTCATTTTCTTAACTATTAGTATTAATTAGACATCTTAAAAAAAATAGGCGAACCACTGTCAGCCAAAATCAAATAAAACACATAAAAGCTTTATTTATAAAGATTTTACGCATAGACACACCTCATTATATATTAATATTAATATTAATAAAATTCAATGTGTAATTAAGTTATTTCAGGGGAAGGTTTTAGCTTACGATAGGATAAGAAAATCATTGATTCAAAACGCACTTTTACTATATTTTATTCACGCACATAATAATAAACAGTCAATTTCACCCAATCAATATCTTCAGCATCATTAAGTTCAAGCATGACATAACTTCCGGATGATACAGTCGTACTCGATAGGCCGGCTGTGGTTTCGGTATTTTCATTGTCCGCTGGCCCTCCATTGTGAGACTGTATGTTAATGATCGTCGTTTCCGTGCCTGTACCGATGTCTGGATCCGTCCATTCTTCAACATCCACTTGATAAGTTGCGTTTGTGCTGGTAATAATCCGAACCGCCGTTATTTCAATACCGCGCGGATAATTATAGGTATCAACCGTAAACATCGGTATACGTGTATTGACTGATCTAATTTGATCCGGCTCAAGGAGCGTTATATCCTTCTGCTGAATTAACGGTATTGGCACATTTGTTCCGGGGGTAATTCCTCCTGAATTACCAACAAGGGCTTCAATGGTGAGCGTGCCTGAGACGTGGATTGTCCCTGTCGTCGTAATTGTAAAGAACGCATTAGTTCCAGGAACAGACCCCGCTCCTATTTGGAAACTGTCATCATTGTCGTTTCCATTATCATCCTGAACGCCGATCCAGAAATCAGAATCAGCCATCGACGGAGTAAATGTGATCGTTGGGTCTGTTGTCGCTGCCATTTGTAAAGTTCCACTCATGGAATCCCCGGCCGTGAGAACATAAATATCTTGCACACTGATTGTATCTCCCGTTATGGCAATACCTGTGCCTGCCATTAAGTTCGTATCATCACTGATATCAATCATCCCGCCTTCCGCTAACATCACCCAACTTCCATTCACATACGCCATCAACTCATTGTCCGTCGAATCGTAGGCAATCATACCGTTACGCGGAGTCGCGATATCAACGGATGGATTACTTAAGCGGGTGACTCTTAACGCCGCATCCGTGGCTGATAAATCTAAGATCGTTCCTGCGGCTGGCGCTATTGTTCCGATCCCTACCCGTCCACTCGCCGGCATCAATGCCAAATCTTCTCCTGCTCCTGTCGTAATATCTGATCCGACTCCAACGAATTGTAAGGATCCTGTCATGGAATCACCCGCCGTCTGCACATAAATGTCCTGCACACTCACCGTGTCACCGGTTATGGTGATCCCGAATCCGGCCGTTAAGTTCGTGTCATCACTGATATCAATCATCCCGCTTTCAGCCAAGACAGACCACGTACCATTTATATATGCTTGCAACTCATTATCCGTCGAATCATAGGCGATCATACCATTCCTTGGTGTAGCGATATCCGTTAGCGGATTACTTAATCTCGTTACTCGCAACGCCGCATCGGTCGCTGATAAATCCAAAATCGTTCCCAACGCCGGCGCGGTTGTCCCTACACCAACCCGTCCACTCGCCGGCATCAACGCTAAATCTTCTCCCGCTCCGGTTGTGATATCTGATCCGACCCCCACAAATTGTAAGGATCCTGTCATGGAATCACCGGCCGTCTGCACATAAATATCCTGAACGCTGACGGTGTCGCCCGTTATAGTTATACCTGTTCCAGCGGTCAAATTGGTATCATCGCTAATATCAATCATTCCACCGGCGGCTAACATCACCCAACTGCCATTCACATACGCCTGCAGTTCATCATCCGTTGAGTCATACGCGATCATACCGTTTCGTGGAGTGGCGATATCAGTCACCGGATTACTTAACCGTGTCACTCTTAATGCTGCATCAGTTGCACTTAAATCTAAGATCGTTCCCAACGCCGGCGCGGTTGTCCCGATCCCTACCCGTCCGCTCGCCGGCATCAACGCTAAATCTTCTCCGGCTCCTGTTGTGATGTCAGACCCAACCCCCACAAACTGCAATGAACCTGTCATGGAATCACCCGCCGTCTGCACATAAATGTCCTGCACACTCACCGTGTCACCGGTTATTGTGATCCCGAACCCGGCCGTTAAATTAGTGTCATCACTGATATCAATCATCCCGCCTTCCGCTAACATCACCCAGCTTCCGTTCACATACGCCTGCAACTCATTGTCCGTTGAGTCATACGCGATCATACCGTTCCTTGGTGTGGCGATATCTGTTGAAGGATTACTTAAACGAGTAACACGTAATGCTCGGTCCGTAGCACTTAAATCCAATAAAACATTTGCATCAGGAGTCGTCGTCCCAATGCCAATATTTCCCGATGTATCAATGGTCATTCGCTCAATATTAAAGGTGATTAAATTGATGGGATGATTTGAATAACTACCAATATTACCCACTCCGCCACCTGAATTCGCAGCACCGAACGCAAGCTCAGTACTGGTAGAGTCTTCACGCAAACCAATACTGACGGATGACCCGCCGCCCACACCATCTTGAACTAATAGTTGATGAGCTCCTATTGGAGCAACAGGGGTTGATCCAGGACCAACGACGCGCAATACATTTCCAGAATTAAATGTATCAGTATTTATTCCAATCTCTCCCGCCGTAGTGATTACTAAACGAGGCGACGCACCCAGAGTATCTCCTTGGCTAATCACAAAATAATCATTGTTTACTCCATCATTGTTATCTTGAACGCCAATAGCAAAATTTGAATCTGCCCCATCGGGAGTAAACGTTATTATTGGATCAGTTAATTGCGCCATTCGTAATGTTCCACTCATGGAATCACCTGTTTCATTCACCCAAATATCAGATACTGTTGCCCCAACTAAATCCACCCATGTCCCATTAACATACCCTTGCAGTTCATCATCTGTTGAATCGTAGGCAATCATACCGTTCCTTGGTGTGGCGATATCTGTTAACGGATTACTTAATCTCGTTACCCGTAACGCCGCATCGGTCGCGGATAAATCAA
>JBFWOS010000001.1:364993-1225656 GCA_050250375.1 Candidatus Omnitrophota bacterium | reverse complement strand
GGACAGTGACACCATTAATGTTGCGAGCACGGTAACACTAACGAATCTGGATACGTTTACAACAACAGGATCAACGTTTATCTTTGATGGAACGACCACATTAACGAGTGCGGGGTTAGCGTTTAATGCGATCCAATTGGGTACAGGAGCTGTGGGGGCAAGTTTAACAGCAGCGGATAATATGGACATCAATGGGAATGTGACCATATTGAATGGCGGAGCCACCACCTGGAATGTAACGAGTCGGACGATTAACGCTGCCGGATCAGTTACTCTCACAAATTTAGATACTTTTACCGTGACAGGATCAACGTTTGTGTTTGATGGAACGACATCGTTAACCAGCGCCGGGTATGCGTTTAACAATATTCAGCTGGGCAGCGGTTCAGCCGGCGGATCATTGACCCCGGTGGATAATATGGATATCAACGGTAATGTGACGGTAATGAATGGAGGGGCGACGACGTGGAACATCGCTAACCGGATGATCAAAGTGGCGGGGTCATTTACTTTGACCAATTTGGATACATTTACTACAACGGGATCGATGGTTATTTTTGATGGGTCTTCATCGGAAACAATCACATCCGCGGGGTTTACGTTCAACCATTTTATGATCAACGATGGTTTGATCGCCTATTGGAAATTTGATGAAACATCGGCGAATAGTTGTACGGGAGGCGTAAATGATGCATGTGATTCATCCGGAAATAACAGGGACGGTTCTTGGAATGGAGCCCCAACCGGCAGTACAACCGTGGCCGATGTAAACTTCATCAATGACCGAAGCCTTGATTTCTCCGGAAGCGGAGATTATGTTGACGCCGCGATACCTACATTAAGTAATTACACCTATAGTGCTTGGTTTTACACCCGAAGTTTTAACAACGGAGGGACGAACGATGGAAGCGGAACGTATTTTGTTGACCGGCAGGTGTCCGGAAATCCCTTGGTCAGCTTAAAGGCAATCGGCGGAAATTTTGCGTATCAGAGACGAGCTGATAACGGTACAGGGTTGGGAGCACTTTCGGGAGCGGCTATTCAACTTAATACATGGCAGCACATTGCCTGGGGACGGGACTCTGGAACGGAGTTTTTTATTTTTGTCAACGGAGTAAAATTCAGTGCGGGTGATGCCCTCGGAGCACTAACGCCGGATAACCCCAGAATCGGCAGTCATCAGGCGTTGGGAGGGCCTGGTTTTTTTAATGGATTGATGGATGACTTTCGGATTTATAACCGGGTCTTGTCAACGATGGAAATTCAGGCACTGGCCAGCGGTAATCAGCCCGGAACGGCTATAGGGGTATATACTTTACAGGATAATTTGGATGTCAACGGCACATTGACTCTGCAGGCGGGAGAACTGGATGCAGGGGCCAATCGGACAATTGCATTGGCTGGGAATTGGCAAAATAACGGAGGAATATTTGATCCGCAGTCAGGCCAAGTTACGTTGGATGGGACTAATCAATTAATCAACAGCTCCCAAACATTCTATAATCTCTCAAAAGTTTTAACGGGTTCGCCATCACGGACCTTGACCTTTGGACAGCAATCAACCATCACCATGGAAAATATACTGGATTTACAAGGATTCGGGGTTTCAGACCGGTTAAATATCCGTTCATCTTCAGTCGGAACCCGGTTTACTTTTAATTTGACCGCCGGTACTCAATCGACTCAGTATTTGGATGTACAGGATTCGCAGGCGTCCGGCTATGACATTCGGGCAAAGAATTCATTAAATAGCGGAAATACCGACACGCTTGAAGCGTCTCCCCGCTGGATTTTCGGCCCGTTGAGAGGGGCGGTTCTTATTATTGATTGATGCCTTTTGAAAGTTCCGAGCCGCTATTTCTAACGGCCCAGAATCGGTTTTGACCCCCCAAAGAGGCTTTTTAGGGCCGAATAGTGCTTGACTTTCCCTGGCAAAATGATATATTTATCCAGGCTACGGAGGCCGTAGTCCTACCTGGAATTCCACCTAAAACAAACAAAAATCAATGAGTAACAAAGCCATACTGTATTTGGAAGACGGGGCCATTTTTTATGGTCAAGCGCTGTCTCATCAAGGAGAAAGTGCGGGTGAAATAGTCTTTAATACATCCATGAGCGGCTACCAGGAGATCCTGACGGATCCTTCCTATGCCGGTCAAATTGTTGTGATGACCTATCCTTTAATCGGTAATTATGGGGTTAATGAGGAAGACATTGAATCCAATAAAGTCCATGTCAAAGGGTTTGTCGTCAAAGAATTCTGTCGATACCATTCAAATTTTCGTTCCACACGGAGTTTAATTGAATATCTGGATGAGCATAAAATCCTGGCGGTCGAGGGGATTGATACTCGCGCCCTTACCCGTCATCTTCGGGAAAAAGGAGCGATGAAAGCTATCCTTTCAACATCCGAGTTTGACCCCGGCAAACTTCAAAAGAAACTGAATGCGATGCCATCCATGGAAGGGGCTGACTGGGTTAAAGAAGTCTGCACCAAGAAAAAGTATATCTGGAAACAGAAAACCGTCTCAAAGAAAAGTAAAGCTAAATATACGGTGGCTGCGATTGACTGCGGGATCAAATTCAACATTTTGAGGATATTGACGGAGTTAGGCTGCGAAGTCCATGTGTTTCCGGCGGACGCGACGCCAGAGCAAATCCTGGCTATAAATCCGGATGGACTTTTTATTTCGAACGGACCGGGAGACCCTGCGGCGGTTACGTATACGATTGAAACGCTCAGGAATTTGGCTGGTAAACTGCCTACTTTCGGGATTTGCCTGGGCCATCAGATGCTGGGTCTGGCTTTGGGCGGTGAAACGTACAAATTAAAATTCGGTCATCACGGGGCGAATCATCCCGTGAAGGATCTGCTGGATCAGCGCATCGGGATCACTTCTCAAAACCATGGGTTCTGTGTGGACCTAAAAAGTCTGAATAAATCGGACATTGAGATGATTGATGTCAATCTCAACGACCAGACCTTGGAAGGGCTTCGTCATAAGAAGCTTCCGATTTTTTCGGTCCAGCACCATCCGGAGGCAGCACCCGGACCGCACGACGCACAATATTTGTTTAAACATTTTATTGAAATGATGGATCAGCATGCCAAAACGAACTGACATTCATAAAATATTACTGCTCGGGTCCGGACCGATTGTCATCGGTCAGGCCTGCGAGTTTGATTATTCCGGTACGCAAGCCTGCAAAGCATTAAGAGAAGAAGGTTATGAGATTGTGCTCGTCAACTCTAACCCCGCGACGATCATGACCGACCCGGAATTCGCTGATCATACTTATATTGAACCGCTCACCCCGGAATATGTCGAATATATCATTGATAAAGAACGTCCAGATGCCATCCTTCCGACGTTAGGAGGACAAACAGCGCTGAATATTGCCATGAAACTTTATGAAAACAAGGTTCTGGAAAAATATGATGTCAAGATGCTCGGGGCTGACTATGAAGTCATAAAAAAAGCGGAAGACCGGCAATGCTTCAAAGCGGCGATATTAAAAATCGGGATGGATGTCCCCAGAAGTGAGTTTGCGCATACTTTAGAAGAGGCCATCAAGGCAGCGGAAAAGATCGGGTTTCCCCTGATCATCCGGCCAAGTTATACACTCGGCGGGACAGGCGGGGGTTTTGCTTATAATATGGAAGATCTGGAACGCGTGGCTTCTCTGGGAATTGAAAGCAGTATGATTAATGAGGTGATTATTGAAGAATCGATTGTCGGATGGAAAGAATATGAATTGGAAGTTATGCGGGATCACAAAGATAACGTGGTTATTGTCTGCTCGATCGAAAATCTTGATCCGATGGGGGTTCACACCGGGGATAGTATAACCGTGGCTCCGGCACAGACATTGACGGATCGGGAGTACCAGGCCATGCGTAATGCCGCGTTGGCCATTATCCGGGAAATCGGGGTTGAAACCGGCGGGTCAAATATTCAGTTTGCGGTGAATCCCCAGACCGGACGCATGATTGTCATTGAAATGAATCCACGTGTGTCGCGATCTTCCGCTTTGGCCAGTAAGGCCACGGGTTTTCCGATCGCCAAATTCGCAGCGAAACTTGCGGTCGGATATTCCCTTGATGAGATTCAGAATGATATTACACGGGTAACCCCGGCATCTTTTGAGCCGACGATTGATTATTGTGTCGTGAAGATCCCCCGGTTTACTTTTGAGAAATTTCCGGAAGCCAAAGATATCCTTGGTGTCCAGATGAAATCGGTCGGAGAGACCATGGCGATCGGGCGCACGTTCAAAGAGGCCCTGCAGAAAGGTTTGCGTGGCCTGGAAATCGGCCATATCGGCCTGGATAACAAATTAAATTACAAGAAGATCTCCGAAAAAAAGATATTACATCGGCTGGAAGAGCCGAACGCGTCGAGAATATTTTACATTAAATATGCCCTCCAAAAAGGCTGGACCCAGGAAAAGATTGCCGAGGTAACAAAAATTGATATCTGGTTTATCGCGCATATAAAACAGATTTTGGATTTTGAAAACGACATGATCAAGGAAATCAAAAAGAAAAAGACGTTATCCGAAGAGTCCTTAAGAAAGGCCAAGGAATACGGGTTTAGTGACGCCCAGTTGGCCTTATTGCTCGGCCAGGATGAATTGAGGGTCCGTCGCCTCCGGAAGGAAAAAGGTATTGTGGCCACTTTCAAGCTGGTGGACACTTGTGCGGCTGAATTTGAAGCGTACACACCTTATTTTTATTCAACCTATGAGACCGAAGATGAAGCGGCATTGCAGATTAAAAAGATGCAGCAGGATGCCGGCGGTCCGAGGAAAAAAATAATGATTTTGGGCGGAGGTCCGAACAGGATCGGGCAGGGGATTGAATTTGATTATTGCTGCGTTCACGCCGCGTTTGCCTTGAAAGAAATGGGTTTTGAAACGGTCATGGTCAATTCTAACCCGGAAACCGTTTCTACGGATTATGATATTTCCGACCGGTTGTATTTTGAACCGTTGACGTATGAAGATGTAATGAATATTGTCGATATTGAAAAACCGGACGGCGTTATTGTCCAGTTTGGCGGACAGACGCCGCTTAATCTCGCCCGCCGTCTGGACGATGCCGGAGTCCCGATTATCGGGACATCCGTTATATCCATAGACGTGGCAGAAGATCGTGAAAAGTTTTCAGCCTTGATGAAGAAGCTGGATGTCAACCAGCCGGCCAATGGTTCTGCCCACAATGCCGAGGAGGCTGTACAAATCGCCGAGAAAATCGGGTATCCCGTCCTGGCCCGGCCGTCTTATGTTCTGGGCGGACGCGCGATGAAGATTGTCTACGACACCGCGTCCTTATTAACATTTATAGATGAAGCTAAAGAGGTTTCCGAGGGGCATCCGATCCTGATTGATAAATTTATTAACGACGCGATTGAAGTTGATGTGGACGCGATTTGTGATGGACAAAACACCTTTGTCGCTGGTATTATGGAACATATAGAAAATGCGGGCATTCATTCCGGGGATTCGGCATGCACCCTTCCCCCGCCTACCATTAGTGAAGATTTAATTAATTCGATTAGAAATATAACCACGCGGATAGCCAAAGCGCTTAAAGTGATCGGCCTTTTAAATATCCAGTTTGCGATTAAAGGCCGGCGCATATTTGTATTGGAGGTGAATCCGCGGGCTTCGAGGACAACACCGTTTGTCAGTAAAGCGACAGGTGTTCCGTTGGCAAAGATCGCCGCTCAAATCATGGCTGGCAAGACCCTTGCTGATTTTGATATTCCGTACAATATGATCAATGAGCTTAAGCATTTTGCCGTTAAAGAATCCGTTTTACCATTTTCTAAGTTTTCAGGCGTGGATATTGTTCTCGGGCCGGAGATGAAGTCGACCGGAGAGGTGATGGGCATCGCGACAAGATATGGTGAGGCCTTTGCCAAGTCGCAGATCAGCGCCGGTTCAGCTTTGCCCAAGTCGGGAAAGATTTTTATCAGTGTCAGGGATGACGACAAGCGTCCGGTCGTCCTGATCGCGAAGAAGTTGAAAGAACTCGGATTTACCCTGGTCTCTACGACCGGAACAGCGAAAGTTTTAAAATCCAACGGCGTCGAGGTGCAGGCGGTTGAACGATATAACCAGGGAAAACAGCCGCTGACGAATTTAATGACGTTGATCAAAGACAGCGATATAGATTTGATTATCAATACTCCATCGGGAGAAAGCAGCCAGGACGATATGCGTCTGATCCGGGCGGCGGCGATCTTACATAATGTACCATGTATAACGACTATCCAGGGGGCCTGGGCAGCGGTTAACGCCATGGAGACAGCTTCACAGGATAAATTTACCGTTAAATCATTGCAGGAATACTATAAGTCTCAAAAAAAAAATGAATCTCAGCCAGAGGTTCATCAAAGCCCGGTTGCCAATGCTTCATAATTAATGGAGCATCCAGTTTAAAGGCCGTTTGAAGAATTATCATTCAGAGGGAATTCGCCGATAAAAAGTGCCGGCGAGATCTTGCTGGAGACGGACCTCGTTCATTTCTTCTTAAAAAGAAATGATGAAAAAAATACGGGAGACCAATTAACATGTGTGGAATTATCGGTGTTTCCAACCATAAAGATGCTGCCCAATTAGCGTATTCAGGATTGTATGCCTTGCAGCATAGAGGTGAAGAAGCGGCCGGGATTGCGTCCTATGATGGCAAAAATATCCAGATTAAAAAAGAACCGGGATTAGTGGCGGATGCGTTTGATGAGCGGGCAATCACTAACCTGAAAGGAAAATCGGCGATCGGACATTGCCGTTATTCGACAACCGGGTCAAGTAATCATAAAAATATCCAGCCGTTTTTGGTAACCCACAAGAACACTCCCATCGCCATCGCCCATAATGGAAATTTGACCAATACGGAATCGTTATATCATCGTCTGGAAGAAGAAGGATCCATTTTCCAAACGACCATGGACTCTGAAATTATCGTCCACCTTCTCGCCCGGCAGCGTAATGGAACCATTGAAGATGCGTTTATTAAAGTTTTAATGGAACTTGAGGGGGCATATTCTCTCATTTTTCTGGTTGAGAATACTGTTGTCGGGGCCCGTGATCCGCACGGCTTCAGACCGCTTTGTCTGGGCAAGATTGACGGGGCATATATGCTGGCCAGCGAAAGCTGCGCGCTGGATTTAATCGGGGCAACGTTTGAACGCGAGATTGAACCGGGAGAAATTGTGTTTTTAAACGGAGATAAAATAAAATCCGTTTATTTGCCCGGGCGGGAGAAGATTAAAAAATGCCACTGCATATTCGAAAATATTTATTTTGCCCGGCCGGACAGCAATATCTTTGATGATAATATTTATCAGGTCCGCAAGCGCCTGGGGGCGCAGCTGGCCAGAGAATACCCGGTTAAAGACGCTGACTTTGTCATGTCTATCCCGGATTCCGGAAATTATGCCGCGATTGGTTATGCCAACGAACTGAAATTGCCGTTGGAAGTCGGAATCATCAGAAATCATTATATCGGCCGGACATTTATCCAGCCGACGCAACTCCTCAGGGATTTACGGGTCAAAATCAAATTAAATCCAATACACAGTGTGTTAAACGGAAAGAAGATTGTGGTGGTGGAAGATTCAATTGTCCGCGGGACAACTTCCCGGGGTCGGGTGGAAGCATTACGGAAAGCTGGGGCGAAAGAAATTCATATGCGAATAAGTTGTCCACCGATCAAGTCGCCTTGTTTTTATGGGATTGATTTTCCGGATGAAAATGAACTGATTGCTGCGAATAAAACGGTCGATGAAATCGCCGAGTTTATTAAAGTAGATTCATTAAAATATTTAAGTGTTGAAGGTATGCATAAAGTGATGAGCGGTTCTAATAATTTTTGTGATGCCTGTTTTACAGGAAAGTATCCGGTAGAACCGCCGGCCAATAAAAGTAAATATTTATTGGAACAGCAATGATGTTTGATTAGGTTCACCTAAAAAATAGGTTGTTAATATGGGAAAATTTATATTTGTAACGGGCGGTGTTGTTTCAAGTCTTGGAAAAGGAATATCGGCCGCTTCTATCGGGAAATTGTTAGAAGCTCGCGGACTAAAGACGACAATTATCAAATGCGATCCGTATCTGAATGTCGATCCGGGTACCATGAATCCATTTCAGCACGGAGAAGTATTCGTTACGGACGACGGGGCAGAAACCGATCTGGATCTCGGGCATTATGAGAGATTCACCAATGCGCACATCACAAAAGACAGCAATATCACGACCGGAAAGATTTATTATAATGTCATCACCAAAGAGCGGCGCGGTGAATATTTAGGGAAAACGGTGCAGATCATCCCGCATATTACCGATGAAATAAAGAAATGCATCAAGAAAGTATCAAAGGAAAAGGATGTTGATGTAACGATTGTCGAGATCGGGGGGACGGTCGGGGATATTGAAAGCCTTCCTTTTCTGGAAGCGATCAGGCAGCTGCGATGGGAGTTGGGAGAAACGTATGGCCTTAATGTCCACGTGACGCTATTGCCGTACATCAAAGCCGCAGGTGAACACAAGACAAAGCCGACCCAGCACAGTGTCGGTCGCCTCAGAGAAATTGGTATTTCTCCGGACATCCTCCTTTGTCGGACGGAAAGAAAGATCACCAAGGAACAAAGAGACAAGATTGCGCTTTTTTGTAATGTTGATCAGGAAGCTGTTGTCGAGGCGGCGGACGCAAAACATATTTATGAAGTTCCATTGATGTTAAAAAAAGAAGGTCTGGATAATTTGATTCTCAAAAAGTTAAATATTAAACGCACGGATAAAGATTTGAAAGATTGGCGGGAATTTGTTGTAAAAAGGGTCCGGACTCCGAGCCACGAGGTCAAGATAGCCGTGGTCGGTAAATATATTACATTGCCCGACGCCTATAAGTCAATCTATGAAGCCTTGGTGCACGGCGGTATTTTTCATGACACCCGGGTGAATATTATAAAGATTGATTCTGAGGATTTGGAAAAGAGTAAAAAGATCAGCCTGCTCCAAAACGTTCAGGGAATATTGATTCCCGGAGGGTTTGGCGACCGGGGAATCGAGGGCAAGGTCAATGCCGTCCATTATGCTCGGGAAAACAAGATTCCATATTTTGGTATTTGTTTGGGTATGCAGATTGCCTGTATCGAATTTGCCAGAAATGTTTGTCAGCTTAAAGGGGCTAATTCAACGGAATTTAACAAGAACACAAAATATCCTGTTATTTCATTGCTGGAAGAACAAAAAGATGTCAAAGAGTTGGGGGCATCCATGCGTCTGGGGGCATATCCTTGTCATTTGGCCAAGAAATCATTGACTTATGAGGCTTATAAAAAAGAAACGATCTCTGAGCGTCATCGGCATCGTTATGAATTTAACAATGTGTTTAAGGGACAATTTATCAAAGCGGGTATGAATTTTTCAGGTGTAAATACACAACATGAATTGGTTGAAGTCATTGAATTGAATGATCATCCATGGTTTGTGGCTTGCCAGTTTCACCCGGAATTTAAGTCAAAACCTGACCGGGCACATCCATTGTTTCGTGATTTTATTGAGGCAGCCCTGGCTGTCAAGAATAAATAGATTTTGCGCGAGTGGCGGAATTGGTAGACGCGCTACTTTGAGGGGGTAGTGGTCGAAAGGCCGTGGTGGTTCAAGTCCACTCTCGCGCACCAATATTTTTTTAATGGTCGAAAGGCCGTGGTGGTTTCCGTCACACTGTTTAAAAGTAACAGAGACGAGACCTCGCCCAATTGTCAAATGACAATTGGGCGGGCAAGTCCACTCTCTCGCACCATTATTTAAAAAAAGGAAAGTTATGTCCAATACGATTAAAGTCGCTGCCAGCATCCTTTGCGCTGATTTTACAAAATTAGGCGAAGAAATCAAAAAATGCGAAGAAGCCGGTGTGGACATTATCCACGTTGATGTGATGGATGGTCATTTTGTCCCGAACATCAGTATAGGGCAGGTTATTGTAGAGGCCCTACGCCCGATTACCAAGCTTCCGATTGAAGCGCATTTAATGATTGAAAATCCTTGGGTCTATATTGATGATTTTATCCGATGCGGCGCGGATATTATATCTATCCATGCGGAATGTTACGGGCCAAGAAGAATTGCTTGCCGGCAATATGGACAATTTCCTAAAGAGGTTGATGAGATCGATGCTAAGCGAGCTCGTGAGGATATATTAAAGATCAAAAATAAGGGAACAAAAGCAGTCATGGTGATTAATCCGGGTACGCCCATTTGTCTGGGTTCTTTGCTCAATGATTTGGATGGCGTATTAATAATGTCCGTTAACCCCGGATTTGCCAAACAAAAATTTATTCCATCAGTACTTCCTAAGATTGTTGAACTTAGGAAAATTTTTGGGGGAGATATCGCTATTGATGGAGGGATCAATGAGTTAACGGCTCCTGAAGCGGTCAAAGCCGGCGTGAATGTCCTGGCCAATGCCAGTTATTTTTTCGGTTCGGATAAACCAAGGGAAGTTGTAAAATATTTGAAGAGTATTGGGCAATCGTGATATAGTTATATCAAGGTGTTCAAATGAAATTATCTAATAATAGCGCCCAAACAGCAATAGAATACATGTTAGTGCTGGCCGTTGTTGTGGCCATTATCCTGTTGGCTTTGCCCAGTTATATTCCACGGGTAAATAATGCGGCTAATGTTTATTACACAAAAGCCGCAAATGCCATATTAGGCGAACCACCCCGTTGTGGGGATGGTGTCTGTGGGTTTTATGAGAATAATGAACGTTGTTGCGATGATTGTCTGCCCGGGTGTTAACCCTTCCGTTTGTCCCGTACGTAATTGCTTCCATCCGTGCTTTTAGCAAATTTCTTTAATTCCGCCCCGATTTCTCCGATTTGTGCGACATGAGTAATTTTTTGATTTACATTGGAAACGATACCGATCGATACGGAGAGTAGGCCGAAGTTCTGTTGATTGCCTTGCCGGTCTTTACCAACGATAAATCCGCGTTTATGATCTTCTTCGTTATAAAAATGAGGAACTAAATTGTCAAAATCCTTGATAATCGCTTCACAGATTTCATCCATAATATCATCGGCCGTTATAAAGACAAAATCATCTCCACCTATATGCCCGACGAAGGCGTGGTCTCCGGCTTTTTCACGAACACATTTTAATAATACACGTGCCAAGGACAGAATGACTTCGTCCCCTTTTTCAAAACCGTAACTGTCATTATATACCTTGAATTTGTCCAGATCGGCGTAACCTACGGCAAAATCTTTGCCGCTGCTAATCGAGGTCTGAATTTCTTCCATGATGGAGGTGTTGCCGGGCAGATGGGTCAACGGATTTGCATCAAGGCTGCTGATAGTCCTGCGAAGAATCATTTTAATCCTTGCCAATAACTCATCCGGGGCAAAAGGTTTAATCATATAATCGTCGACTCCGGCTTCAATGCCGCCAATGCGGTCTTGAGTTTCGCCTTTGCCTGTCAGCATGATTACGGGGACATGCCTTAGGAGAATATCTTTTTTTAAGGCTTTGCAGAATTCTCGACCATTCATGACCGGCATCATGTAATCACAAATGATTAAATCCGGCATGAATTGTTTTACTTTTGCTAAGCCCTCCTGACCGTTTCCGGCTTGTGAGACTTCGTAGAGGTCGGATAATGTCAATTCAAGAACATCCAGGATATCCGGATCATCATCGACGGTAAGAATTTTTGGTTTATTCATGGCTGTTTCCTTTTGTTTGTAATTCTTTGATTCTAGCGATGTCTTCTTCCGACCGGACAGGCAGGTTGAAATGGAACGTAGTTCCCTGCTTCACGATGCTGGTAACCCACATCGTTCCCCCATGGGCTTCAACAATCTTTTTGGCCAGGGCCAGACCAAGACCGGTCCCTTTCACATTTTGGTTGATTTCGTTATCGACTCTGAAAAATTGTTCAAATAGCCGCCGGATATCTTCTTCAGGAATGCCGATCCCGTTGTCAGTCACCTGAACATTTGCAATGTCGTTATTCATCTGCGTTTTGATACTGATGATGCCTTTAAATGGAGTGAATTTTATGGCGTTTCCGACTAAATTGATAAAAACCCGTTCAATCTGGCTGCTGTCTAACTGCATCGTTGGAACACGAGGGTCAAGATCCGTCTGGAACATTATTTCTTTGTCTTTCATTTGAGGGGTCAAAAGGTCACGGACATTATCGATGATATTTTTTAGTTCACATTTTCCGAAATTCATTTCTACCCGTCCGGATTCGATACGGGAAATGTCCAACAGGTTATTGATTAATCCGACAAGATTGTCTGAGTGGGTATTAATTTTTCCAAGGCGCTGTTTGACCTGAAGCGGGATATCACCTAATTTTCCGTCCATTAGGATTGATGCATAACCTTTAATGGAAGTGAGCGGAGTGCGCAGTTCATGGGAGACGGCTGAGATAAAATCAGATTTTGTTTTACTGATATCCTGGACGTCTCTCAAAGCTTCCTGCAGCTGTTTAGTTCTTTCCTGGACTTTTGATTCAAGGACTTGGGAAGAACGATAAACTTCTTCAAATAGCCGTGCGTTTTCTAGGGATTGGCCGATCTGGCTGGAAAGAATTGAAATGAGTTCTTCATCTCCATCCGTGACCGGTGAGGCATTGGATTGACTGCCGACGAAAACAATCCCGATGATACCATTTTGAGTTAGGACGGGAGAGATAATAAAATGATTTGTGTCAAATATACGGATGATGGATTCTTTTCTTTGGATCGGGCAGTTTACGGATGAGAAGATGTTGCCTTCTTTTAAAGCGGACAAAAGATTGACATCTTCTTCAAGGCGGTTAATAACATATTTTACCCCTTCCTGGGAAAAACCCAAGATTACCCGGCTGTGGAGTTTTTTTTCTGAATCGTATTCCAGGATCACGGCCCGCTCATAATCCAAATCCGTCATAAAAGCCTGATCCAGGCGGTGAAAGATTTCACTTTCGTCGAGCGTCGTGCTGATCATTCGTGAAGTTTTCTGCAGGGCTTCAAGCCCGTTCAGACGTTTGTCCGATTCTTCCTGGGCCTTATTTAATTCAAGGTCGGTCTTGACGATCAGTTTGGCCTGCTCATCAAGGTCGTTAAATGACCGTTTTAATTTCGCCAGGGCAAACTCATATTGGGATATTTGTCTGTTTTTGGAATTAATAATCAAAAAGCAAACACCGAACACTATAAAACAGACGATGAGGAATCCGATTATGATATTTAAGGGCAGTTCAATCATCAGCTTATGGCTACGACGACTATACTTTCATTTTGATGGTGAGGCTGCTTAAAGCGCTCGTCGGTTTTGTATGGACAGACCTCACCGTTTGAATACATTCCTACAAGAGGGACATTGTTTCCGAATACGTCTTTGACCCGTTTGACCTCTTCAAAGGCAGATCGGCCGAGCAGTCGGAGCCGGGACAGGCATTCGATAATCAGAACGAGCTTCGGTTCTTTTCCCAACAGGTTATTTTTAGCTTCTTTAGCGGCATTAAAAGCCGCCGATTTACAAGAATCTTTATTGCCGATCATGATATGGACTTCCGAGCCCTGAGGGATATCTCCCTGACAAACAATGCTTCCATCGGGCTGAATGTCAACGGTATTGCGTAAAAGATACTCATTGCTTCCTTCAATATAAATTCCCAACGGGTATAGGATAGCCATTCGTCCGAGTTTATGTGAGCGCAAATCCTGGGCGTAAGGTCCGAAATATTCGTCATAAAGAGAGGAGGCTTTTTTTCCATCAATGGATTTGATGACATTATATTCAACTTCATCGATAATGCGCGGTTTTCCCAGGGGCCGCCAACCGTGTCGGCCGGCAACTCCGATGCTGGCTTGGCCTCCTATAAGAACGCCTGTCACTGAATGGGGATATATTTTTTTTTGAAACAATTGATATGTTTCCCCAAAATGAAAATTGTCAGAACTTCCGGCCCCAACAATCGGGAAAATGTTCCCGAAAACGCCTTGCATTCCTTTGAGCAATTCCGAGGTGATTCTTAGCTCGCTGTCCATAAAAAATAAAAAGATCTGCCGCATGCTTTGTCCGAAATCTTTGATAGCGGCGTTAGCGATATTGGCCCCGACAGAAAAAGGGGCATTTAATGGGGCATCTTCAGAGCTGGCGATACCGAAATTCATTTCATCCGAAGTAATCGTCAATACGGCAATGCCACGTGTTTCTACAGAGTTGGATAAAATTATTCCGGCGGTGGAAGAACCAATCAATCGGTGGCTGTTTAATACCTGGTTGATGACCGGAAGGGTCTTTTGCGGATCATAATGGATACTGTTGAAAACAATCGCCAGATGGATATGATCCTGTCGTAATTTTGTTTTCGCTTCAAAGGCCGCATCACGGGCGGCTACGAGCATATCTATATTTTGACTAAACCCGATTCCAATGCTGGTTGCCACAGCAACTCCCGTTCATTTTTGTCATGCCTAGTAAAGAATGGTTAATTCTTAAACAATATGAGTATACAATATAAATATTTTTGGTTAAATACTAAATCTATTTATATTTATGTAAGATTCGAGGGGTGCTCCGTCAACCAGATGTTCAGCCAAATGGCGGGCGAGCCAGGGCGCATAGAGTATCCCCTTGGCGCCTAATCCGTTGAAAATGCCTACCCGTGTTTGACGGGGATGCAGACCTAATACAGGGGCAAGGTCTAATATAACAGGGCGGACGCCGGCCTGATGGTCAATAACTTTGAAAGGAAATTTAATCATCGGTTTCAGGAAGTTGAGGATTTCGTTTTTTCCCTCTTCGGTTGGTTGGGTGTTAATGTCGCTCCAGTAAAACGTCGATCCTGTTTTTATAGTTTGATCATTCAGCGGAAAAATCCATTTGCCAAAATTAAAGATTTTATCCGGTAAGGGAAGGTGGTCAATGGACAAAGTTAATATGTCGCCTTTGGCATGTTTGAAGGGCAGATTCTGAAAATACGGGTTGCTTCCGGCTTTATAACCTTCACAAAATATAATTTTTGAGGCGCGGAGGTTTTTATAACCCACATAATCATGGCTGATTTTCAGACGACTGAATTCAAAAGGTTCGCAGATGATTTTCCCTTGGACAATCTTGTCAGAAAAAGTTTTAATTAAAGCGGCCGCATCACATAAGTTTCCTTTAATGATAAGGCTTCCGTAACGATCCTGGAACCAGCGGCTGTAGAGTCCGTATGGATTGTATCCTTTTATATACGGCGCACTGATGATTGTGTCTTTGCGCTCGCTCCAGTTTTTGTGTTCCTGATGTGAATCATAGAACCGGATAATTTCTTTTTCATAAAAAAATTTTATGTTGAGTTTGTCCTCCAATTCACGGTAAGTTAGATCCGCTTCTTGATGGTATTTTGCGAAGTCCTCTGTTAAAATAAGCCGCTTGCCGGTGATGGGATTAATAATCCCCGCGCACATCGCTGAAGAACTGGTAGAGTGTTGATTATCAATAAAAATAATGGACTGATTTCTTTTAATAAGATTATAGGCGAGTAAAGTTCCGGCCAGACCTTGACCAACAATGATATAATCAGCGTCCATATGGCAAAGTATAGCATTAAAACGAAAATCCTTTAAGAGACATTTGTATGAACCTGATATTGATTGATAAAAATGATAAGGTTGAAGAGAATAAGGTTATCCTGAGGGGGCGCCGGTTAAAACACATTTTAGAAATATTAAAAAGCGTTCCGGGTGACCTTTTGACAGCCGGCCGGCTCAACGGGTTGGTTGGTACAGCCGAGGTGGTCAACATTTCAGAAGAGAGTGTCGAATTAGATCTAAAATTGGACAAACAGCCTCCCCGTCCTCTTGATCTTACCTTAATCCTCGCGCTTCCCAGACCCATCGTATTAAACCGACTGTTAATGACCGTCACTACATTAGGAGTTAAGAACCTTTTTCTGATCCATTCCAATCAAGTCGAAAAAAGTTATTGGAATTCCCCGGTGCTGGACGAAAAGAGTATGGAAGAACAGCTTATCCTCGGTCTGGAACAAGCCAGGGACACCATCCTACCATCCGTGAACTTAAGAAAAAAATTTAAACCGTTTGTTGAAGATGAGCTTCCCCGGATCATAAAAGGAAGCACCGCCTTGATTGCACACCCGGTCATACCCCACGCTTCTCTTAAAGCGGTTTATGGTCCGGTCACTTTGATGATCGGCCCGGAAAGAGGATTTATTCCTTATGAAATTGAAATGTTGCAGAAATTAGGGCTCAAGACTTTTTCAATGGGGGAACGGATTTTAAAAGTGGAAACGGCCGTATGTTCGGCTATTGGCAAGTTGTTTCTATGATCGAATATTCTCATCGTCATTAATACCGTTAATCAGAATAACAGCCAGTGCTGAGAGCGGGAAAAAATGCAGGACAACACGCGATAGTACGGTGAATTGTGAAACTTCTTTGAAAAATTCATATTGAGGAGAAACTAGCAAGCCTACAGCATACAATCCAAGAAAGGCGAATACGCTCAGGACGATCGTACAAAGGCTCTTGTTCTTGACAATTTTTGGGTATTGAATCAATGAAAGGAAGAATAAAAACCACACGAGGTTCCAACCGGCTGACGCCAATAATATGTTAATAAACATCAAGGCGATTCCGGGTAGCCGGTCAAATTGGTTAATATTGAAATGCATTTTTGTGTCGTAGGTATTTATGCTTATCCCGGCTGTGATTCTATAAATTTGATAAATACTGCATATTCCCAGGCTGGGAATGACGAAGGAAAGAAATTTTTTTGTTTTTTGAAAAAAGAACAGGTTTTTTTCAAGGGACAGGATGACAAAAAACACGATATAGTAGACGACCAAGTATAGTGCAGCTTCATTTTTGACAAATGAACTGATTCCTGCCATGACAGCGGACAATAGAAGGAATCCGTGATGATGTTTTTTTTGCCATAACATCAAGAGTATGATGACGGAACAGTTATAAAACATAACTACAAAATCTTTGTATCCGTTGGTCGCGTGATAAGTTAGAAAGTTCGAAGAAAGAATTAATACAATCCCGAATACAGCCGGAAGCCTGGACACCCAAGTTCTCAAGAAAATATACAACATACTGATCATGCTTATGAAATAAGCTGGAAAAATGGCTTTAACCAATATATGATCCCATCGGTCGAGATTAAACGCGACCCAGGCTTCCGCCAACGATGTGTGTAAGGGATAGGAGGCATTAGGCAGATCAGAATGAAGGTAAAGGGATTTCTCGTAATAAAAGACCATCGCTTTATATGCGATGAATGATACAGCGTCCCAATCTTTAAGAGGAATATTGAAAGTTTCCCAGAAAACATAAAAAACGATATACAAAATATATGCTATTCCTAAGATTAGCAAAATACGATATTCTAGATTTAGCTTTGGAGTAGGGAACAGATCAAATTGATCAATATTGTTGGAATTTGAACGTCGATTGAATAATAGAAAGGCCATGGAAATAAACATTAGAGGTAAACCAATCGTCTTAATACTATAGCTGACGTTAAAAATTCCATAAATTAACATGACATGTGTCAATAGGCCCATACCTAATCCATAGGCTAAAGGGCAAGCAAGCCGAAAAGGCAGGCGAAGGTTTTTAAAAAAAGTTAACAGGACTGAGTACCCGAGGATCAAGGGAATAATTAATGCCTGAAAAGCTTTGAAATATAGATTAGTCATGGCGTTAGTTTTATGGCTAAAACGTGCTTATCCTGATATGTCGGAAATGCAGTATATCCGTTGGGGACGCGTTCTAAGGGGTTTTCAGACCAATATACCAAGACACAGTCTTTGGGCTGGTCACGATTAAAATAGATGTCAATGGGATAAAGGTAGTATCTTAAGTTTACAAGATTTCCCATATAATTTTCATTAGAAAAGTCCATATCTGTTATTAATTCACAGCTGTTTTTTTCATGTAAATATTTTTTTACATAAAGGCTGACAGGGAAATTCAACTGGCTGAATATAACAGGCCGATCGTACAGCTTTGTGTTCCTGACAAGGGCCATTTCATTTTTTAAATGATTAATGTGGTGAATAGTTTGAAGGGCCAAGGATAATGTGAATGCCAAAATAATGCTAATCTGAGAAATTTGGATGATTCGAAATCGCCGTTTCAAGAAAAGGTATGCAAGAACGGATGTGATAAAGCTAATTATAATGTAGATAAAGTTTAGAAAAGGCGTTAAATAATAACTTATTACTGAATCTAGAAAGTACCATTTGTGAATAACCAGGTTTACAAAGTTTTTTAGTGTGTTGTTGGATATTTTTAAGTAAAAAAATAGTGTTAGAGAAGTAATACAATAGAAAATTAGGATAACGGAAAAATAGAACGATTTAATTGGACGGTTTTTGTTCTTTGTCATGTTGGGATGCAGTCCGGATATATGTTATCTAAAGGAATTTTGCCTATCTTACCAGATGGGAATAGTACAGGGCAAAGATTATTTATCTGTTTGTGTTGCATATTCAAAATTTCTTGTTTAGAGATTTCATTTGCGTTAGAATAGCGGAATCTTAAAACAGAGCGAGGAGATATTATGAGAAAAAATTTCATATGGTTGATTTTATGTTTGTTTGTCAGCGGATGCGCGACCATTGACAGCGATGAATATTTATTTACGCCTGAACCGATGAAAAAAGTGGGCGCTTCACAAAAGCCGTTGACGAATATTGATCAGGTCGCCGCTGGTATGACTTATGAAGAAGTTATGGCCCTGATGGGGGATCAGGTTAAAATCGGTTTTCAGGAGGGTTCAGAATCCGTTGATTCATATGGCACCGTCGCTTTAAGAAATCCGTTTCGGATCGAAATGCTTACCGCAGAAGGCGTGCCACACCTTGTCGTGTATTTTGTGACGACCATTAATGCTTCCGATGGGCAGGTAACGGACGATGAATTAACGCCGGTTATTTTTAAAGACAATATTATGTCGGGAAAAGGCTGGGAATATCTGGAAGAATTAAGAAACAAGTGACATGAAATTATCGGAAACTTCCTTAAGTCCCCTGGTCGATTTTTATTCACTGGAAAGGCCGATCAAGTGGGAGAACATTTTTCATAACGATAATCCCTTACAAATTGAAATCGGTTTTGGAACGGGAGAAGTCCTGCTGCGCAAGGCGCAGGAATGTCCCGGTGTCAATTTTGTTGGCATTGAATATAATTGGGAAAGAATTTATAAAACGATTAAATCAATAAGCCGGCTGAATCGCTCTGCTGCCGTCGTCCGGAATATCCGGATTTTACGATTAAACGCATGGGCTGCATTTGAACGGCTGTTTCAGGAAAAATCCATTCAACATATTTACAGTTTGTTCCCTTGTCCCTGGCCTAAGAAAAGTCATATCAAACACAGGTTATTTTCTCTCAAATTTTTGCAATTGTTGAACAACCGCCTGGCTGATGGAGGGAACCTCCAGATCGTAACGGATTATTTTCCTTATTTTGAATGGATAAAAGCGGAAAATGATCCAAGATATTTTCATTTGCAGGAAGAAGGAATCAAGCCGCGATTCGGAACAAAGTTTGAACGCAAATGGCTGGAAGAAGGCCAGGAAGAATTTTTTGAATTAAATTTATTGAAGAATGAACACATCCGTTGTAAAGTCAAGGAGGATATTGAAGTGAAGTCATTTAAACTCAAAGATTTTGACCCGGATCAATTTGTATTTACAGATGTGAAGGGGGAAGTATCCGTTGTTTTAAAGGATCGAATTTACGACCGGGAGAAACAACATCTGTTGCTGAGGTTTATTGTTAGCGAGCAGCATTTAATACAAAATTTTTGGGCTATGATCCGCAAGAATAAAGATTTTTGGCGGCTTTGTAAAATGGAAGGACAACATTTTTTTCCAACCCCCGGTATCAATCAAGCCTTAGAGAGCGTTTACCTTTCGGCTAATAAGATTTAATAAGAATCATATGCAATTGTATAAAAAAATTATTTCAATAATACTTTTTATTGTTCTTCTTTTAGTTCCTTTTGACGTATCGGCGAAATATCGCGTGTCTTGTAAAGCGATGATTTTTTCCGACCGGACAAAGGTTGTTCGATTATACGGGAAAAATGTTCATGAGCGGGTTATCCCGGCTTCGACGACTAAGGTTATGACCGCTTTGCTGGTTCTGGAAAAACTTTCCCTGAACGAGTTTGTGACCGTCAGCCATCGGGCGACCTTACCCCAGCCGACTAAACTTTATATGAGCCCGGGGGATCAATACCGAGTGCGGGATCTGTTGTTTGCGATCATTCTGAATTCAGCCAACGATGCCAGTGTCGTATTGGCAGAAGCCGTCGCCGGATCGGAATCAAAGTTTGTTGAAATGATGAATGCGAGGGCTAAGCAGATCGGCGCTCGGCATACAAAGTTTGCCAATTCTCACGGATTACCCACAAAAAAAGTTTCGCAATACACAACAGCTTACGACATGTATATGATTTTTCGTGAGGCATTGAAGTTTTCATTTTTTCGGGAAGCTATTAAAATGAAGTATAGAACGATTTACAGCAAGTCAGGACAAAAGCATTCTTTAAAAAGTCATAACAAGATTTTATTTAAGGGGTGGAAAAGGGATATTTACGGAAAGACCGGATACACCCATTCCGCGGGACCATGTTTTGTCGGAACCCTGCAAAAAGGTGATAGTACACTTATCGTGGCGGCCTTCGGCTGTCCCAATCGTTGGGAAGACATCAAGCATGTTGTATCCAGATATGGAGGTATTTCTTTATAACACAATTACTTTCAGACATTTATATTTAATCTGAAAAAGTTTTTACTTGCATTTATTTGTTTTTTTCTTATGATAGTTACAAGGCGATACTCACCAAAATCATCAAACCAAAAGGGGTAGTCATGGATAATAAAGTTTTCACTTCAGTATTACTTGTGGTCATTGTGCTTTTAATGGGCATGGGGTTACTGTCCAAACAAAATAGTTCTTCTGGTATACAGCAATTAATGAACCAGCAAACCGCCATATTGCAGGCGCAAAACAGGCTTGAAGCACAGGTCGGTAGCCGACAGGCATCTAATAATAGTATGGATACCTCAACAGCGATCCAATTAGCGACGGCGTTATCCCGAATTAGCGATCTAGAATCAAGAATTAAATCTCTTGAAACCAAAATCGATCAAGCTGCCCGGGCTGTTCCGCAGGCCGCCGCAAACGTCCCGCAAGCACCAGACCCGAATATAGTCTACACAATTCCTGTGGCACATACTCCGGTCATCGGGGCTAAAAACGCAAAAATTACAATCACTGAATTTATGGATCTGGAATGTCCATTTTGTGCCAGGTTCCATCCACCGATAGAAGAAGTTTTGAATGCTTATCCAAAGGATGTTAATTACCTTATTAAAAATTTTCCATTAGACTTTCATCCGCACGCAAAACCAGCGGCCAAGGCTGCTCTGGCAGCATCAGAACAAGGAAAATACCGGGAGATGGTCAATAAACTCTTAGAAAACCGGGATAAATTAGGTGAAGAATTATATAAAAAGTCAGCTCAGGAAATCGGCCTTAATGTTGCGAAATTTGAAAAAGACTTAAAAGATAATGACGCGAAATATCAGGATATGATTCAAAAGGATATTCAGTTGGGCGGGCAAGTGGGTGTGCGGGGCACCCCAAGTTTCTATATGAATGGAAAAGTGACCAATGCCCGCGATTTTAATTCATTAAAAGCAGAAATTGACGCTATATTAGGCAAATAAACCTTGTAATACCCGATTTTAAGGAATCCTACGTCTCTGACCGGGGACGTAGGATTTTATTTGATTATTTAAACGTTTTCATATATACTTGCTGAACTATATTTGGTCGAACAAATTCAAATTTTAATTATCTTCGGAGGAAAAAATGTCAAGGATCGGCGGTTTAACGCATAAATTTTATGTTGAGACAAAAGGGCTTAAAACCAGTGGCGGGCAAAGAGTTAAAGCTGGAACGATTTTAACCCGCGAAGGACATCGGTGGAAACCGGGATTGAATGTTTCCGGAACCATGCATTTAACGGCAAAGTGTGACGGCGAAGTTTATTTTACTCGGAAGAAAAGTACCTACAACAAGGTCATGACTTTGATCAATATCCGTCCGGCAGCTGAAAAAGCAAAATCTTAACAGACTGTTTAAAGTTCTTCTGATTTTTAGGTGTTTTCCTAATCTGGAAATTTAATTACCATGTGTGGCATCATTGGATATGTCGGGACAAAAGAAGCATATCCCATTCTCATTGACGGTCTCAAAAGGCTTGAGTATAGAGGATATGATTCATCTGGCGTTGGATTAATCCCTCTTAATCCTAACGGCGGAGTCCTTTTGCGGAAAACACATGGAAAAATTGTCAATCTTCAGGAATTAGTCAAGGCCCAACCACTTCCTTCCAGTCATGTCGGAATATCCCATACACGTTGGGCGACACATGGTGTGCCCAATAAAACAAACGCGCATCCGCACACAGATAACTCCGGCAAAATAACCATTGTTCATAATGGAATTATAGAAAATTATGAATCCCTGAAAGAAAAACTGATAAAACGGGGGCATAAATTCCATTCAGATACGGACACGGAAGTGGTCGTTCACCTTATCAGCGATTATTATAAAAAAGATTTAAAAGAGGCTGTCCTGAAGGCGATTAAAGAATTAAAAGGCGCCTTCGCGATCGGGGTGATTAGTTCCGATCACCCGGAGATGCTTGTGGCGGCCCGGATAGGATCTCCGTTAATTATCGGTCTTGGAAAAGAAGAAAATTTTATCGCTTCCGATGTGCCGGCTATTCTTGAATACACGAAACAGGTTATTTATCTTAAAGATGGCGAAATGGCTATCTTAACCAAAGATGCCGTAGACGTATTTAATTTTGACGGAAAAAAAGTGTCACCCAAGATTGATAAAGTTACCTTTAAGGTTGATGCGGTGGCCAAGGGTGGTTTTTCGCATTTTATGCTTAAAGAAATTCATGAACAGCCGGATGTATTAAAGCAAATGCTGAATTTCCGGATAAAAAGAAATTCTATTCATCTCGATGGAATAGGTTTGACCGACAAACAGATCAAGTCGATAAAAAATATCACGATTGTTGCCTGCGGAACGGCGTACCATGCCGGAATGGTCGGGAAGTACATAATCGAATCTTTGACGTCCATACCAGTTTCGGTGGATGCTGCGAGTGAATTCCGTTATCGTAATCCGATTGTTAATAAACAGACATTGATATTGGCCATAAGCCAATCAGGCGAGACGGCTGATACATTGGCCGCGATCAGAGAGGCCAGGGCGCGCGGGGCCAAAGTCATTTCCATTTGCAATGTTATTGGTTCTTCCCTGGCGAGGGAATCAGACGGCATTCTTTATACGCATGCCGGACCGGAAATTGGGGTGGCATCAACTAAGGCATATACTGCACAGCTTTGTATGCTTTATCTTTTCGGGATAAAATTGGGGTTGACGAAAACAACCCTGAAGCCTCGAGATGCGACAATTCTCATTAGGGAATTAAAGCATGTGCCCAAATTATATTCCCATATATTAACAGGGAAAAATCTTATAGCGAAAATCGCCAAGAAAAATTCACATTTCGGATGTTTTCTCTTTTTAGGAAGAAATAATAATTTTCCAACCGCGCTTGAAGGGGCCTTAAAGCTCAAAGAAATTTCGTATATTCCGGCCGAAGGGTATGCCGCGGGAGAAATGAAACATGGCCCGATCGCTTTAATTGATGAATATCGTGCAGTTGTTTGTATAGCTACCCAATCCGATACATACGAGAAAATGATTTCAAATATTCAGGAAATCAATTCCCGAAAGGGAAAGATCATCGCGGTGGCTACCGAGGGGGACATATCTATCAAGAAACATGTGCATGATGTTATTTATATCCCCCGAACAATCAACATCTTGACCCCCTTATTGACCGTTTTACCCTTGCAACTAATTGCGTATTATATTGCCGTCAAGCGCGGTTGTGACGTTGATCAACCCCGTAATTTGGCAAAATCTGTAACTGTAGAGTAGTTGTCAGCCTTCAGGTATCAGTGGCCAGTGACTGACAACTGAAAGCTGAAATCAAATGTTATATATCGTTTCAACTCCCATCGGAAACCTTAAAGACATCACCTTTAGGGCGGTAGAGACATTACAAAATGTTGATTTGATCGCCGCCGAAGATACCCGACACACCAAAAGACTTTTAATGGAATACAAGATTACAACGCCATTAACGAGTTACTTTGATCACAACGAACGTCAAAAAGGAGAACAGATATCCAATCTGCTTAAAGAGGGAAAGGATGTGGCGTTAGTGACGGATGCCGGAACCCCGGGGATCAGCGACCCCGGTTACCGTTTGATCAATTTGGCTAAAAGCAATGGCATTCCTATTGAAGTTGTTCCGGGAGCAACAGCCTTGATCGCGGGGTTATCTTTATCCGGCCTTCCGTGTGACGCCTTTATTTTTGAAGGGTTTTTACCCGTCAAATCAACGGCCCGAAGGAAAAAGTTGATAGAATTTAAACAAGAAACACGGACAGTCATTTTTTATGAGTCCCCGCATCGATTGGGCAAGGCGTTAAAGGATATCGAAGAGGTATTAGGGGATCCGGTCATAACGGTTGCTCGTGAGATCACCAAGAAATTTCAAGAAGTCAGAGAAGGGCCGGCCAGTCAACTGTTGGATCATTTTACCCGTCATGGTCCGAAAGGAGAATTTGTTATTTTGTTTAATCTCAGGACTCACGAAACGCCGTTTCTTGACAAATCATAAGGTAGATGATATATTCACTTCAACGAATTACCTTTAATGCCGGTCCGGTGAGACCGGTAAGGAAATAAAATGAAGTTAAAACATGTAAAAAGATATTTATACTCAACCCGTCTTTATGCCGAAGGACGGGTTTTTTGTTGCCGGATATCCTCAGGTGTTGATTTTTAATGCTTGGGGATTTTTAATTTATTCGGTAATTTATATGAAAAAGGAAACACGATGAAAAAGAAAATTATGGATAAGGACAGCATCGGCCGGGCTTTAATGCGGATTGCTCATGAAATCCTGGAAAAAAATAAAGGGACTAAAAAAATCTGTTTGGTCGGGATCAGGACCCGAGGGGTTTTTCTGGCTGAGAGAATAAGAAGTTGTATCGAAAAAATCGAGAATACAAAGGTTCCGGTTGGAATTCTAGATATCACATTGTATAGGGATGACATAGCCTTGGTTTCGTCACAACCCGTTGTACATGAAACGTTGATTGATTTTGATATCGCGGGGAAAAAATTGATTTTAGTCGACGACGTGCTTTATACCGGACGTACAATAAGGGCTGCGCTGGATGCGATTATTGATTTAGGCCGGCCGGCCCAGATACAGCTGGCCGTTTTGATAGACCGCGGGCATCGTGAGTTGCCGATCCGGGCTGATTATGTCGGAAAAAATATACCGACAGCCGAGAATGAAAGTGTAAAGGTTATTCTAAAAGAAACCGATGAACTTGACGACGAAGTGATCGTCAAAAGGATAAAGAAAGATGGATAAATGGACCAAGCATGATCTTTTGGATTTGGCGAGCCTTTCCAAGGAAGAGATCGAGATGATCTTGGAAACGGCAAAGTCATTTAAAGAAGTTTCCTCTCGGGAGGTTAAAAAAGTACCGGCCTTGCGCGGCAAGACGATCGTTTCCCTTTTTATGGAGCCGTCAACGAGGACGCGGGCTTCTTTTGAGCTGGCCGCAAAACGTTTGTCGGCGGATACGATTAATATGTCCGGATCTGGAAGCTCATTGTCCAAGGGGGAAACGATTTTGGATATGGCTAAAAATATCGAAGCGATGAACGTCGATTCAATTATTGTGCGCCATTCGGCGGCCGGTGTTCCTTATAAGCTGGCTGAGCATTTGAATGCCTCGGTGATCAACGCAGGCGACGGATGCCGCTCTCATCCGACACAGGCTTTATTGGATATGTTTACAATTATAGAGAAAAAAGGAAAAATTAAAGGGTTAAAAGTTGTCATTGTCGGGGATATATTGCATTCAAGGGTGGCCAGATCTAACATTGTCGGGCTGACCATGCTTGGTGCGCATGTGACGGTTTGTGGTCCCTCTACACTCATGCCGTTTGGAATTGAACAAATGGGGGCTGAGGTTAGTTACGATATTGACGAGGCGATCAAAGACAAGGATGTCATTATGCTTTTACGGTTACAGAAAGAACGGCAGGAAGAAAACTATTTGCCATCCATTCGGGAATACGCAAAAACATTTGGTGTGAATAAAAACCGGCTTAAAGGCGCGCGGAAAGATGTTTTAATTATGCACCCCGGGCCCACTAATCGTGGGGTCGAGTTATCTGCGGAGGTGGCGGATGGCGAGTATTCCGTTATTTTGGATCAGGTTACGAACGGGGTGGCCGTCCGGATGGCCGTGTTGTATTTAACCCTTGGAACAAAAGACGCAAACGAAGAGTAAAGGAAAATGGTATGTCGCTTTTAATTAAAAATGCTATGATCGTGAACGCTGATAAGAAAGAAAAGCAGCCCAAAGATATTTTTATTGATAAGGGAGTTATTAAGAAAATCGGGTCTTCGCTGCAAGTTAGCGCTAAAAAAACAATTGATGCTAAAGGGTTTTTGGTATTGCCGGGTTTGATCGATATTCATGTTCATTTCCGTGAACCGGGGCATGAATATAAAGAAACGATTGAAACAGGATCTCAAGCCGCTGTCAAAGGAGGTTTTACCGGCGTTATGTGTATGCCAAATACGCGTCCGGTGATTGATAGCGCCATGATTGTTGAAGCGATTAAAAAAGAGTCTGAGCGGGTCGGATTGTGCAATGTCATACCGATCGGGGCTATTACCCGTGGACAGAAAGACTGTCAGTTAGTCGACATGTTTGAAATGAAGGCGGCCGGTTGCCTGGCATTGTCTGACGATGGAAAAAGTGTGGTCAGCAGTCAGTTGATGCGCCGGGCGATTGAATATTCCAAAATGGTCGATATTCTTCTGATTCAGCATTGTGAGGATCCGTTGATCAGTGCCGGTGGGGCGATGCATGAAGGGGTAACATCGACGTTATTGGGGATAAAGGCCGATCCGTATATTTCGGAAAGTATCATCGTTGCCAGAGATATTGAATTGGTTCATTATCTGGGGGGGCATGTCCATTTTGCTCATATGAGTTGCCGGCGATCTATTGATCTGATCCGGCATGCCAAGAAGCAGGGGGTATCTGTTACGGCTGAGGCTTGTCCACATCATTTTGCTTTAACTGATGAAGCAGTCAAGACGTTTGATACGAATGCCAAAATGAATCCGCCGCTACGCACGGCAGATGATGTGGCGGCGATTAAAGAAGGGCTTAAAGACGGAACGATTGATCTGATTGTTACCGATCATGCGCCGCACTCTTTAGAAGATAAGGAGGCGGACTTTGAAAGCGCCCCATTTGGAATTATTGGACTTGAAACATCGCTGGCCTTAACGATAACGGAATTGGTCAAGCCCGGTATTTTAAGCTGGGAGCAGGTCGTTGATAAAATGTCGACGTCTCAAGCCAGAATTGTCAAAATCGAAAATAAAGGGGTCTTGAAAGAAGGGTATGACGCGGATATTACAATTGTGGATCCGGATAAAGAATGGGTTGTTACCAAAGAAGAGACAGTTTCCAAATCAAAAAACAGTCCGTTTTTTGGCAGGACATTGACCGGACGGGTTCAAACAACGATATATGGTGGAAAAGTTGTCTATGAAGACAAATAATTTTACTATATCTAGTAGATATTCACAGGTTTTGTACAATATGTGGAAAAGTTTTTATGTTTGTATCGCCCACAATTATACGTAATGAATCAAATAAGTGGAGTAATTTTTCTTTATATTTAAGTTATTTTATGTATAATTCGTATCAATTTCCCATATTCCATTATAAATAAGCGTTGTCACACAGCTGTCAAAAGGAGTAGACTGGTATAATCATGAGAAAACAAAAAATAACCATTTCTGTTATCGGTGGGTCCGATATTGATGAAAAAGTGGAGCAATTAGCTTATAATGTCGGTAATATTGTTGTTAGAGTGGGAGCTGTTCTTGTTTGTGGGGGGCTAAAGGGAGTAATGATGGCATCCGCTAAAGGTGCAAAAGATGCCGGAGGCATGACCATAGGCCTTCTTCCCGGGGTTAATAAACAAGACGCTAATGAATATATTGATATTGCCTTACCGACTACAATCGGATTTGCCCGGAATGCCTGCGTAGCAGCCAGTGCTGACATCATTATTGCTCTTCCCGGCAGTCATGGGACATCATGTGAAATTTCATATGGAATGGTTTATAAACGGCCGATTATTGACCTGGGCGGTTGGAATCGAGAAGGGATGATTCAGGTGAAGGATTTATTTGATGCCGAAAAGAAAATAATAGAGATTATTGCTCAGTTGAATACCCAATGACAGGTTTAATATTTTTTTCCAAACCGCGGTTATTTCTTACCATAGTTTTTCTATTTGTTCTCGGATTAGCGATCTATTCAAATGTTCTTGGCGGGGAGTTTCTTCAAGATGATTATCGGTATATCATTAAGAATCCGGCCGTCACGCAGGATCACGGTTTGGTTGGGATTTGGAATTCGTTTAATACTAGATTTTGGGTTGGTGTTACGTTTGCTTTAGATTATAAAAATTACCAATTACATGTGTTTGGGTATCACTGGTTCAGTATTATAGTTCATTTCTTCAACAGCGTTCTGGTCTATATATTCAGTTGCCAAATTCTATTATTGGTTCACAAGGCCGGAGATTATACTAAAATTTCCTTTCTCACGGCCGTTTTGTTTTTATGTCATCCTGTTCAGACCCAGGCGGTTTCCTATATTGCCCAGCGTGCAACTTTGATGGTTACGGGATTTTATTTGTTAACACATATTCTTTATATAAAGGGGAGAACAGAAAATAAGCCCGGATGGCTTTGGCTGGCCATGTTCACCTTGGTGATGGGTTTATTGACAAAGGAAAATGCCATAACCATCGGAGTTTCTTTAGTTATGCTTGAGGTTTATTTTTTGAACCAATATAAAGCCCAAAAAATTCATTCAACCCGATGGCTAGTGAGTAGCCTTTTATTGACGGCTTTGTTTCCGGCAGTTTTTTCACTTAATCAATCCAACGCAGCGGTTAAATTCAAACATTTAATGGGAGTTCATTTATTCGAATGGAAGGTGCTGCTGACGGAATTAAATGTATTGATCACCTATCTCCGATTATTTTTCTGGCCGGTCGGCCTACGGTCGGATTATTATTATCCGGTCACCCAAAATATTCTTGAATTACGGACGATCGGGTCGATCCTGTTAATCATTGCGCTGCTGATCGCCATGGTCAGGTTTTTTAAAAACTACCGCTTGGTCAGTTTCTGTATTCTCTGGTTTTTTCTAACGAAGAGTGTGGAGTTTGCCGGGGTGACCTTCGGGCTACGCAATTTAATTTATGAGAATTGGCTTTATTTATCGATGGTGGGGTTATGCCTTTTGTCAGCGGCAGGAATAACCGCGGTATTAAAAACCCAATGGTTGTATAAACTGGCCGTATTGATGCTGGTCACGGTTCTAAGTGTGACCGCTCATGCCCGCAATGAAGTCTGGGTCACCGAACTGGGGCATTATCAGGATCTCGTCCTGAAAGAGCCTGGTTATCCATCGGCTTACTTGGGGTTGTCCGACGCGTATTGGCGCAAAGGACAGATTGATCCGGCGATATTTTATCTTAAAAAAGCGGTTGCGTTGAAACCGGATTTTTCTAATGGACACAACAATCTCGGTATCCTGTATAGCCAGAAAGGTATGAACCAGAAGGCGCTGTACCATTTTAAAAAAGTGGTGGAAATTGATCCGGATTTCTATGGAACCTATCAAAACCTCGGATACCTGGCGTTTATCAATGGTGATTACGACGAGGCGATCCGGAATTATCAAAGGTATCTGGAATATCGTCCGGATACGGCCGATTGTTATTATTATATCGGAATGAGTTATTTCCGGAGCAAAAATAAATCTGAAGCCCGGAAAAATTTGATTAAAGCTCAGGAACTTTATAGAAAATTAAACCAGGCTTTACAAGTAGAGTTGCTGGATGAAAAGTTGAGGATGCTATAGATGCCTGAGTTGCCTGAAGTTGAAACGATGACGAGGGATTTACGTAAGAAAATTATCGGTTCGACCGTTGATGATATTGCTATTTATGACCATCGAGTGATTAAAGATGTCGCTCCCCCTGTCTTTATCCGACGCTTGAAGGGGCGAAACTTTACATCTGTGGAACGCCGCGGGAAAGGGATTATTTTAAAAATGGACAATGGTTCTTTTCTGTTTGTTCAAGTTAAAATGACAGGTTATTTTGTGTATGGCCCTAACTTAAAAGAGAACAATGATTCCAAAGAAACAAAAGTGATCTTCCGTCTTTCCAACGGAAAGTTTTTAAATTATAATGATCAAAGATTATTCGGATGGTTAATTTTAGTTGACCGCCTAGAGGACATTCCGTATCTGAACACCATCGGCCCGGAACCACTGGGAGATGAGTTTAGTGTCGACTGGTTTTATCGTCAGCTGAAAAATAAAACCTCACCAATCAAGCCGTTATTAATGAATCAACAATTTATAGCCGGTATCGGGAATATTTATGCTTCTGAGATATTATTCTCGGCCGGTGTGCATCCTGAAAAAACGGCCGGAAAACTGACCAAAATACAGGTTGAACGGATCCACTGGTCAACGATCAAAGTTCTGGAAGAATCAATTAAGTTCCGCGGGACATCGATGCGAAATTACAGGGATTCTTCTGGTAAAAAAGGCCGGTATTTGGATCGGATTAAGATTTATGGAAAAGAACACAAAGAATGTCCGGTTTGTGACAGGCCGATTAAACGGATCGTGCAGGCCCAGCGCAGCACGTTTTTTTGTGAACAGTGTCAGAAATAAAGTTTAGAAAATATGCCCAAACTGCAAAATATCTATAAAGTTGTTTCTAATGAAAAACTTTGTCCCCAATTTTATCGTCTTAGTTTTGATGCGAAACCCATCAAAGACCAGGTGAAGCCCGGCCAGTTTGTCCATATCAGAACCAATGATGGATTTGAACCATTTTTCCGCAGACCATTTAGTGTTTACCGGGCAAAGCGTTATGTTGAGGTGTTTTATGAAGTTGTCGGGCCGGGGACAAAACTCATGTCGCAATTGAATAAGGGAGATGATGTTGATGTGTTGGGGCCGGTGGGTATGCCGTTTGCGTTGCCGCCGAAAGGGACTAAACAAGTCGTCATGATTGCCGGCGGGATCGGGGTCGCGCCGTTTTTAATTTTTACAGATATTTTGAAGAAATTAAAGTTGGAATTGGTTTTGCTGTATGGCGGCCGGACCAAGGGGCATGTATACCCGATGAAAGAATTCAAAGAAAACGGCTGTAAAGTTTATGTTACAACGGACGACGGTAGTGCCGGGGTCAAAGGCCGCGTATCTGAATTGTTTTCTAAAATCCGGCTGAATCCTCAGGAAACATTCCTTTATACGTGCGGCCCGTCTGCGATGATGGCGGCGGTGCAGCGGTTTGCGGATAAAAATCAATTGAAAGGGCAAGCCGCCTGTGAAGAGATCATGGCCTGCGCGCTCGGAGCATGTTTAGGCTGTTCCGTTAAAACAACCAAGGGTTATAAAACTGTTTGTTATGACGGGCCTGTGTTTGATTTGCAGGAAGTGCTATTTGAACATTAAAGGAGACTTAACATGCCGTTTCTCACATATATTTTAATTGGTTTTGCGGGCGGTTTTGTCGGGGGGGCTCTTGGGCTTGGCGGCGGCGCGATCATGGTTCCATTGCTGGTTATGGCCGCCGGACTGACCCAGCACCAGGCGCAGGGAACTGTTATCGGGTTGTTGACACTGCCGGTCTTCTTGGCGGCGGCGTGGCGTTATTATATAGAAGGCAATTTAAAATTAAATATAACCGGCTTAATGATCATCGGTTTTGTTGTTGGCTCTTTTTTAGGAGCGCATATCATCCAGTATTTACCAGCTCCTATTGTAAAAAAATGCTTTGGGTTTTTTTTAATCCTGCTTGGCATTAAAATGTTTTTCTTTAAATAATTATATGAATCTTGAAGTCAAAATTGGAAGTGTGACGTTTTCAAATCCTGTAACGGTGGCCTCAGGAACTTTCGGGCATGCCGAGAAATATTATGACCTGGAAGAGGTTAAAAAGCTCGGAGCGGTCGTACCCAAGACGGTCACGCTTCCAGCCCAGGAAGGTAATCCTCCGGTAAGGATCGTAGAAACACCGTCAGGGATGCTGAACGCGATCGGGATCGAAAATCCCGGAGCTGACGGGTTTATTGAAAAGAAACTTCCCGGATTTAAGAAAATCGGCGTACCGCTGATCATCAGTATATTGGGACATAACGACCAGGAGTTTGAGGTTCTCGCCAGAAAATTTACACAAGCGGGAGGGTTTGCGGCGCTTGAGTTGAATCTATCCTGTCCCAATCTCGGCCATAAGACCCTGGTCGCTCAAGATCCTGAAGCGACTTACCGTATCGTTAAATTGGTGAAGGCTATCGCCCAAGTTCCGGTAATTGCCAAACTGGCGCCCAACGTTACGGATATCACTATTATTGCAAAAGCAGCCCAAGAGGCGGGAGCGGATGGATTAAGCCTGATTAATACATTTTCCGGGATGGTGATTGATGTCGAAAAACAAAAATCGGTTCTGGGAAACTTTACCGGGGGCTTAAGCGGGCCGGCGATTCGTCCCCTGGCAGTTAATTTAGTTTATCAAACGGCCCAAAAGGTTAAGATTCCCATCATCGCGATGGGCGGTATCGCCAATGCCGACGATGCCCTCCAGTTTATCCTGGCCGGGGCAACCATGGTCGCGGTGGGGACCATGAATTTTGTTAATCCGCGCGCGCCGTTAGAAGTTCTAAACGGCATTAAAGATTATATGAAAAGGCACAAAATAAAAGACATTAATAATCTCAGGGGAATCGTGAAACGGTAAAGACCTCTGTCTGAAATGGATGATTTTATGATGGAAAAAGGAAGCCTGATTATTGCGCTTGATGTAGAAACCTTTGATGAAGCCAGGAAGCTGATTGATCAACTGGGAGATGTTGTCGATATCTATAAAATCGGCAGTCAATTGTTCACGGCTTGCGGTCCGATGGTTGTTCAATACGTATTCGACCAAGGAAAACAGGTTTTTTTGGATCTGAAATTTCATGACATTCCTAACACGGTCGCCAGCGCCGTCACTTCGGCCGTAAATCTTGCCCGGAGTGCGCATACGGGTGTCGTCCAACGCAACCAAGGTCTGTTGTTATGCACCCTGCACATACAGGGGGGCGGGGAAATGCTTAAACAGGCCGTTGCCGCAGCAACAAAACAAGCTCAAACCATTGGAGTTAACAGGACTTTGCTGGTTGGGATCACAGTCTTGACAAGCGATGAGAAAACAGATAATATACGTGATCTTGTCATAGAAAGAGCCGTTTTGGCCAAGGAATCCGGACTTGACGGCGTGGTCGCTTCCGTTCAGGAAGCAGCCCTGATTCGTCAAACGTTCGGCGATGATTTTGTGATCGTTACTCCCGGGATTCGTCCTGTCGGAGCGGATTCTGGAGACCAGAAGCGGATAGCCACACCGTTTGACGCGGTAAAAGCGGGAAGCAATTTCCTGGTTGTTGGACGGCCGATTGTCAAAGCCAAAGATCCGGCGGAAGCCGCCAGACAAATATTAAAACAAATTGATGAAGCCAGAAGTTAGGGCGTTATATAAATTACACTTAGAATCCATTGAACAGGTTACAGGAGCGCAACATGTCTTCACAAATACAGGAACTGATTGATAAAATTAAAAACGACGGGATACAGACCGCGCAAAATCAGGCTCAGGAAATAGAGAAGCAGGCCCAGGCCAAGGCTCAAAAAATTGTCCAGGAGGCTCAGCAAAAAGCGGATAATATGCTTGCCCAGGTTAAAACGGAAATCAAAAAAACGCAGGAATCCGCCCAGAAATCATTGCAGCAGGCTTCACGGGATACCTTGCTGTCATTACGAAAGGAAATCGAAAAAACACTGCAGCGGTTGGTCCTTGCGGAGGTGTCGCATGCATTGACGAATGAACGATTGGCGGAGATCCTGACAGAAGTCATTACGCGGACATTGGATGGAAAAGAAGGCGGCGGAGTACAAGTAGACGTAAGCGCGAAGGATTTAAAAAATTTAAGTGAAGGGTTTATTTCCAAACTTCAGAAAAAGATCAAAAGTGAGATCAAACTTCAGTCCTCGGATGATATCGGCGGCGGGTTTACAATCAGTTATGACCAGGGGAAATCCAGTTTTGATTTTACGGATGAAAGTTTGGCCCAGTATTTAACCACGTTTCTCAACGATCAATTGGCAGCGATTATAACTAAGTCTGCTTAATCATTTAATCTTATGGCTGGATCATATTATTATCTTGGAGCGAGTTTACCCATGTTGAGTTTTCAGGGTAAACTTCCGATGTCCGTGCAGGGCTTTTTAGCGGATTGTGAGCGACTCATGTCGCGGGATGATTATGCGACTGTATCCGGGCTTTTGAACAACGCTGGTGTTAACATCGCAAATCCGGTGATTGCGATGGTTGAAGAATTCGAACGGGGATTATCTAATCATATTGCTGTTTATCGTGCGCAGAGATTTAATAAGGACGCGCAGTCTTTCATCCGCGGACAATATAATGAACAGCCGGTATTCACCGAGTTAGTCAAACAGGCCGCCAACGCGGGCGATCCCTTAGAAGGCGACAAGTTGATCAGCAAGGCCCGCTGGCAATTTTATGACGAATTGATGGCGAGCCAGTTTTATAATCTCGCCTTTGTTTTATTGTACGGGCTTAAATTAAAAATCGTTGAACGGTACCATAATATTGCTTCACCGAAGGGCCGTGAAATATATGAAGGATTAAAGAAAATTGAATTCCCGCAAGGGTTTGCTTCCAAAGGATAAGGAGAATATAGTGAGCACACAGAGAAGAACCGGAAAAGTGGTTGGTGTTAACGGCAACATGGTGGCGGTTGAGTTTGAAGAAAAAGTCAAACAGAACGAGGTGGCGTATGTCGTTGTCGGTGAGGAAAAACTAAAGGCCGAGGTCATCCGTGTTAAAGGACGGATCGCAGACCTTCAGGTTTTTGAAGATACCGCCGGAATCAAGGTTAACAATATGGTTGAGTTTTCCGATGAGCTTTTAAGTGTTGAGTTGGGACCCGGGCTTTTGGGAAAGATTTTTGACGGTCTTCAAAATCCGTTGCCGCAACTGGCTGAAAAGCACGGGTTTTTTCTGAAACGCGGCGCCTATCTGAAGCCGCTGGACGAGGAAAAATTGTGGGAATTTTCCCCTAAAGTTAAAGATGGGCATGTGGTTCGCGCGGGCGATACCATCGGAACAGTTCCGGAAAATATGTTCGCGCACAAGATTATGGTCCCGTTTAATTGGATGGGGGACTACGAGATTATTAATGTCGCGGATGCGGGTGAATATTCGATTGATAAGACGGTTGCGACGGTTAAAGATGAATCAGGAAAAAAATTAGAGATTAAAATGGTGCAGACCTGGCCGGTCAAAGTTCCGATCAAGGCGTATGCGGAAAAACTGAAGCCGGTTGACCCGCTGGTTACAAAAATCCGTCTTATTGACACGATCTGCCCGGTGGCTATCGGCGGTACATTTTGTACGCCGGGACCGTTTGGGGCCGGAAAGACTGTTTTGCAGCATTTGCTCAGCCGTCACGCGGAAGTGGATGTGGTGATCGTTGCGGCCTGCGGCGAACGCGCGGGGGAAGTTGTTGAGATCCTGGAAGAGTTTCCGGAATTGATTGACCCGAAAACCGGAAAAACTTTGATGGACCGCACAATTATTATTTGTAACACAAGTTCAATGCCTGTCGCCGCACGTGAATCTTCTGTTTATACAGGGGTGACATTGGCCGAGTATTACCGGCAGATGGGACTCAATGTTCTGTTGCTGGCCGATTCAACATCACGTTGGGCCCAGGCCATGCGTGAGATGTCAGGTCGCCTGGAAGAAATACCAGGGGAAGAAGCCTTTCCGGCCTATCTGGAATCCAGGATCGCGTCATTTTATGAACGGGCCGGTCTTGTTAAGTTCCGCGACGGGTCGATGGGGTCAATCACGATCGGCGGAGCCGTATCGCCGGCCGGGGGCAACTTTGAAGAACCGGTAACCCAGGCGACGTTAAAGGTTGTCGGAGGGTTTCTCGGTCTTTCCCAGGCGCGGGCCAACGCCCGCCGGTATCCGACGATTGATCCGTTGGATAGCTGGAGCAAGTATCCGAGCTTTGTGGACGGGGTAAAGGCCGAAAAAAGCCGGGCCATGCTGCGCAAAAGCAACAATGTCGGACAGATGATGAAGGTCGTCGGAGAAGAGGGGACATCGATTGATGAATTTATTGATTATCTGAAGGGCGAATTTTTTGACGCTGTTTATCTGCAGCAAAACGCGTTTGATAAAGTTGATGAGGCAACACCGAAGGAACGGCAGATTTACGTGTTTGACATTATCGTTGAGATTCTGGACCAGAAATTCAAATTTGAGAGTAAAGACAAAGCCCGGCGGTATTTTCAGGAAATGACCCAGATGTTTAAAACATGGAATTTTCTGGTATTAAACAGTCCTGAATTTAAGGAAGCTGAGAAAAAATTAAAGGACAAAATTGCCGAGGGGGCAGCCCAGGAATCGGATTTGGCCACGGTTTAAACCCCGGAATTGATGAGTTCGTTACGAGGAGAGCATAATGCAAAAAGTTTACAGTCAAATTATTCAGATCGCCGGCGACGTCATTACGGTCGAAGCCGATGATATCGCATATAAGGAAATGGCTGAAGTCAAGACATCCCTGGGATCATCGTTAGCCCAGGTTATCCGGTTGGACGGGAAAAAAGTTTCTCTGCAGGTCCTGGCCGGAAGCCGCGGGATTTCAACCAATGACAAAGTCCGGTTTTTGAAAAAACAGATTCAGGTGTCTTATTCCGGAGATTTATTGGGACGAATTTTTACCGGGGCCGGTGAACCGCGGGACAAAGGGCCGAGATTGACCGAAAATATGATCGAAATCGGCGGTCCGTCGGTTAATCCATCCAAACGGGTTGTTCCTAAAAACATGATCCGTACCGGGATTCCGATGATTGATGTCTTTAACACCCTGGTCGAATCGCAAAAGCTTCCGATTTTTTCGGTGGCCGGCGAACCTTACAATGAATTGTTGGCGCGCATCGCGATGCAGGCTGAGGTTGACATTATTATTTTAGGCGGGATGGGGTTGAAGTATGATAACTACATTTTCTTTAAAGATACACTAGAAGCGCAGGGTTCTTTATCACGGTCGGTGATGTTTATCCATACGGCGGCTGATCCGACCGTCGAATGTCTTCTTGTCCCGGACATGTGCCTGGCCGTTGCCGAGCAGTTTGCGCTGGAAGGCAAACGGGTCCTGGTCCTTTTGACGGATATGACAAATTTTTCAGACGCCATGAAAGAAATCGCGATCACCATGGAACAGATTCCGTCTAACCGCGGTTATCCCGGAGACCTCTATTCCCAATTGGCCGCGCGTTATGAAAAAGCCGTCGATTTTCATGGGGCCGGATCCATTACGATTTTGGGAGTTACGACAATGCCCGGAGATGACGTCACTCATCCGATCCCTGATAACACGGGATATATTACGGAAGGGCAGTTTTATCTGCGGGGCGGACGCATTGAACCGTTCGGTTCATTGAGCCGTTTGAAACAACAGGTTAACAGTAAAACCAGAGATGACCACCGGGCCATCATGGACCGGATGATCCAGCTTTTTGCGGATTACCGGGAAGTCCTAGAAAAGAAATCAATGGGATTTCAGATGAGTTCGTGGGATGAGAAATTATTAAAGTACGGAGTCCAATTCGAACGCCGATTAATGGATCTTTCCGTAAACATCCCGCTCGAAGAAGCGTTAAATTTAGGCTGGACGATTCTGGCGGAATGTTTTGAACCGACCGAAACAGGGATGAACCCGAAGCTGATTGAAAAATTTTGGCCCAAGGCCGCCGCAAACAAATAGATTATGTCCAAGATCAAATTAACAAAAGGGGAATTAAAGAAACAACGGGACAGCCTCAAGCAGTTTAAGAGGTATCTTCCCACCCTGCAGCTGAAGAAACAGCAATTGCAAATGAAAATTCTGGAAGTGCGCAAATGGCTGGAACAACGGCTGTCCAAGTTATACGAAAAGGACAATGGTATAAAAAAATGGTCCGGACTGCTCGGTGATGCCGAGATCGATTTGAAACCCTGGATCACCCCGAAGAATATTAAAATTAACCGGATGAATGTGGCCGGGGCGGATGTTCCGGTTTTTGAAGATTTAAGTTTCGACCAGGCAGAGTACGATTATTTTGAAACTCCACTATGGGTCGATAAAGGGCTGGAAGAATTAAGAGGCGTCGTCCGGCTGATCACGGAAGTGGAAATTATTAAAAAACAGATCGCAATCCTTGAAAAGGAACTGCGGACAACGACCCAGCGGGTTAACTTGTTTGAGAAGGTCAAGATACCGGAATGTCAGAATAATATCCGTAAGATCAGGATTTATCTGGGAGACCAGCAGGCGAACGCCGTGGGGGTCAGCAAGGTGGCCAAGAAAAAAGTGGTTGAACGCGACCTGGCGCTTGCGGAAGTATAAGAAGGAAGCAGTATTTTATGATCGTATCCATGAAAAAAATACATTTGATCGTCCAGAAAAAAGACGTTGAGTCGGCTTTGGAACGGTTGGCCGATTTGGGGACGGTCCATGTGGAGCACAGTCAGGCGCCGACAGGAAAGACGGTTGCTAAGGCTCGTGAAACGGTAGAAATACTTGATCAGGTCATCAGGGTTCTGGAAAGTAAAAAGAACCGGCAGGAACAACAGCCGTGCGACGACTGGAAAGAGAAAGCCACCGAGGTCCTGGATTTGCAGGCTTTGAATAATCAGCATCAGGAGTTTATTGATAAGCGCGCCATGCGTATTGCCAAATGTGAAGAATGGGGAAATTTTGAGCCGCAGGACATCCGTGATCTGGCTGAAAAAGGCATTTTTGTTCACTTGTATGAAGTTCCGACGTCTGTGAAAAATATTGAAGTTCCCGGGGGAGTTATCTTTCAGGAAGTGGGAGCTACCAAGAATCTCAGGCGGTTTGTTGCCGTTCTTCAGGAAAATAAAAACCTGCCGTATGACCGGGTTTATCCGCCGCCGGTGAGTCTGGAAAAAATGAAATTACTGCAGACCGAAGAGCAGACTGAAGCAACCCATTTGGAAAAACTCATTTGGGAACACACTAAATATGTGGAGCAATTTAGGAAGATCAGGCAGGAAGCCCAATACCAGCTGGATTTAAAAGAGGCCCAGTCCGGGATGTATGATTATGATGAGATCTGTTTTTTGAAGGGTTTTATCCCGGAAGATCAGGTGCTGAATCTGAAGTTGTTCGCAAAGGAAAACGATTGGGGTATTTTGATTGAGGCTCCGACCGCGGATGATGAGGTTCCAACCCAGTTGAGAAATCCACAGTGGGTCAATTTGAGCAAACCCGCATTTCAATTGATTGAAATTCTTCCTGGATATAAGGAAGTGGATATCAGTCCGGTCTTCCTCATATTTTTTACGCTGTTCTTCGGCCTTTTGATTGGAGACGCAGCCTATGGTTTAATCTTTCTTGCGGCCACCGTATTTTGTCATATCAAATTCGGATCACGCCTGCAGGACAAAACTGTTTTTTGGTTGATGTATTTGTTAACTGGGTTCACCGTTTTGATTGGAGTTTTAACAGGAACCTATTTCGGGCAGGCCTGGCTGCCGGCATCGGTAAAACCGATTGTTCCCTGGCTGAATGATCCCAAGAATTTGCAATATCTGTGTTTTACGATTGCATTGATTCACTTAACCATCGCCCGGCTGTGGGCATTTGTACGTTTAACTCCGAGTATCTTAGCTGCGGCACAGATCGGTTGGTTGCTTGTCGTATGGGGAATGTATTTTGTCGCCAATATGTTTGTGCTTGGCCGTCCGTTTCCCCCGTTTGCTTTGTGGATGATTATCGGCGGAGCAGGAATGGCTTTGTTCTTTATGGCGCCGCCCCGTGAATTGCTAAAGAAGATTGGTTCGGAAGCAATTCCTTTTTTGCTGAGTATCATAAACGCGGGAACGGATATCGTGTCGTACATCCGGTTGTTTGCAGTGGGAGTAGCCACAATAGCAGTTGCCGACGCTGCTAACAGCATGTGGAATACACCGCTGTTTGGGTTTAATTATGTCTTATTTTTCGGGCTGCACATTTTAAATATGATATTGGCCCTTATGGCAATCTTAGTACACGCTGTTCGTTTAAATGTCCTGGAGTTTTCGGGGCACATGGGTCTTGAATGGGCCGGGGTGAAATACCGGCCATTAAATAAAACGATTAAAGTAGCTTAAATAAAAAGAGGGAGGTTCAAAATGTTTGAAGACATAGGTGTAGCGGCCTGTTTATCTCTGGCGGCGGTTGGATCTGCGTTGGGAGCTGGATATGCGGCGCAGGGAGCCATTGGTTCCTGGAAAAAATCTTTTTTGCAAAATAAAGCGGCTCCTTTTTTGATCACGGTCTTCGTCGGATTTCCTTTGTCTCAGACGATATACGGGATGGTTTTGATGAATAAAATTGCGACTGCCGCTGCGGCAGGCCATCCGTTATTGGGTATTGGAATTCTCGGCGGCCTTGGGATGGGGGCTTCCGCGATGATGCAGGGCAAGGCTGCCGCTGCCGCTTGTGATTCCTTGGCAGAAACCGGCAAGGGAGCGACTAATTACATTATTGCTCTGGGGATCATTGAGACTGTGGCGCTGTTTGTCATGGCCTTCTTGCTGGGTAAGGTCGATATTTTTCTGGCGTAGATTTGTTTTAGAAGGTTTTTTAAAAGGGGCAGACTCTGGTAACTGCGGCAAAAATGAAAATCGGAGTCCGCTCCTTTTTTTATTGGATTAATATATCTAGCGATTGTTCCAGAATCGTTATATCAATCCCCAGTTCATTGCTGATCTTGATGAGGCTCTGGAATCTGTTCCCCGGTTTATCACCGGTATTCCACATTAATTTACTCAGACAAACAGGGCACAGCCATAATGGGCGCCGGTCGGATTCAGACCTATGGTTACTGCCGTTCATATTGCATTCAAAATAGAGGCAGTGGGGTAATGAAAACATATGGCCCAGTTCATGTGTCCCGGTTTTGACGGTTCTCAGTAAACACAATTTATTTTCTTCATGACTGCCATTAGGGTTTCCGTTTCGGTAAATCGACCAGACACCGACCCGGTCCTGGATGGATGCCTGGCCGAAGACAAAATTCCAGCCCTCCCCGGGCCATAAATCGGATGAAGTAAAGGCGATCACAGAAAACGCGTCATCCGGCAGAATAGGTTTTAGGATATCTTCAAGGACATAGGTCGTCAGTATTTGGTTGTCCAAGGTTTGTGGATGGATGCGCCGGGCCTTATCCGGGATAGAACCGAGTGAAATCGGGTCGAGCCATTGGACTTGCAGATTAAAATACGCTTCAATGAACCGGGCAGTTGTCCGGATGATTTCCTGGCCGGCCTGATCAAAATTTCCCAGGAGAACAATATAGATGTATTTGCGTTGTTCATCGGAACGGATGGGGTTACTTTTTATGTATTCATAAAAACTTTGGTCATTTTCGCGATGCTGGCTCATCCAGTCGTATGGTCCGGGAGGCAGTTTCGGTTCATGCAAAGGGATGAGCTTTTGATAAGGGGAGAGGTCGAAATCCTCGGCTATTCCGGGAGATGACGCCCCAATGAGCGTTATTATGGTTACGGTCAGTTTTAAAAGGATTTGTGAATAAGATTTTCGCATAGGAATGATGGATATTTGATTATTTAACGTCCAATCTGAACAAAAAATAACTGTAAAGTTTCAGGCCATCCGACGGTAATCCCTCGGATTAAATAGAGTTGACAGGTAAAAGCTTCTATAGTAATATATCTCCCATTATAGAAATGGCAATAAATATTCTTTGGGGTTGTAGTTCAGTTGGTTAGAACGCCGCCCTGTCACGGCGGAGGCCGCGAGTTCAAGTCTCGTCAACCCCGCCACTTTTCTTTCAGAAAAGTGGTGAGGCGCGTCAAAAATATTTAATTTTGACGGCCCGTTTTTCTTAGCCCAAACACGCAAGTGTTTGGGCTTTTTCTCTCCATGAATTTATATCATGCTGTTTCTTGGAATTTAAGTGTGATAGAATACCTCATGCTCCCGTAGACTTAACTGGTTAAAGCGCATCGCTATCCATGATAGTAGGTTATAGGTTCAAATCCTATCGGGAGCGTTTTTAATCCCTGTAAATCATGATCACCCTATTCGATTTGTTCACAATTCTGTTAATGATGTTATGGATGGCCTATCGTCTGTATGTGTCCCGCGGTATTTATAAGAATATTATTGCGGGAGTATATTCAAAACCTGAAAACGCGGTTACAATAATTTTCATTGAAGGGCTGGTTTACCTGACAATTGTGTATATTTTTTTTCCTTTTGGGAAACAAACCCAGGGTTGGAGTTTTATATTTTGGTATGTTTCTTTGGTCTTGTCCCTTTGGTGTTTTGCGCATGTTATTAAATATATTCAATGGAAAAGGAGCTTGAAATCAGATGAAAAATAAATGGCTGTTAGTAGCGTTGGTGTTTTTCCTGTCGGGTTGTTATCCGACGTTCAAACACGCGGTGGTTGATCCTGAACACAACAAATTTGATGAACGATTGATTGGAATGTGGGAAGTGGATGAGAGCATGCGGGATAAGGAGAAAGGGGAATATGGATTTTTGTTGTTTCTGCCTTGTGAAGAAGGGGTATGCATCACGTTATTCACCATTGCCAATGATGAAAAAGGGGACGTCTTGCATTATCAGGGGTTCGCTGCCGAAGTTAACGGGGTGGGGTATATCAATTACAAAGATTATGGAAGTGATGATGAAACCGATTACGAATTGGCTACTTACCAGATCACAGAAGATCATCAGCTAAAATTGGCCTTGATTGATTCGAAAAAATTGGAAGCAGCAATTGCGGACAAGAAAATTTCAGGGGAGATGACAGAATCGAAAGATATGTTTGGGAACGCCTCCTCAACGGTCGTCACCGCGGACAGAGAAGAATTGATCAAATTTTTGAGCACATCCGATATTTTTAACGAAGAGAAGGGGACATACAACTTCAAAGACATCGGTTTGCCGAATAAATGAAGAGACTGAACATTTTAAAATCAATGGTATTGTTCGGTTTTATAGTCTTTGCGGGTACTGAATTGTTAAGTTTGTTTCGCTGGTTAAATGTTTGGGGTGTTATGGGTTATTGGCTTATTGTTGTTTCTGTCATTTTTTCCAGACTCCATTTTTACAAATGTTTCTCATTCACTGACCTTAAATCAGAAAATATTAGAAAATCAGAATTATTTATTCTGCTAGCGACTGGTTTGATCATCGCCTTATTGGGCATAATGGCTGTGATCGCCCCGCCGAATAATTATGATTCCATGACGTACCATATGGGAAGGATCCCGCACTGGATCCAGAATCAATCCGTTTCTTTTTATGCAACTAATATTACCCGGCAATTATGGGCCGGACCCATGGCGGAATATATTATCCTGCACCTTCAGATTCTCAGCGGAACAGACTATTTGGCTAATCTTGTCCAGTGGTTTTCGATGGTGGGTTGTTGTATCGGAGGATCGTTATTAGCCGGATATATGGGGGCCGGACGTAAGGGGCAATTGTTTGCCGCATTTTTGGTTGCGACTATCCCAATGGGAATCATGCAGTCAACCACAACCCAGAATGATTATGTTGTTGGCTTTTGGCTTTTATGTTTGTTTATATTTTTATACAGGTTAAAACATGAGAAAAATATCCTATACGCCATTTTGTCGGGGATGAGTCTGGGGTTGGGTATTCTGACCAAAGGGACAATGCTCGTTTATGGAGGGATTTTGATGCTGCGCTTCTTGTTCAGCACAAGAAAAGAAGTTAACTTTAAATCATTTGTCATAATTGGCAGTATTGCTTTCCTAATAAACGCTCCACATTTTTTCAGAAATTACCAATTAGGCGGGCACATTTTTACGCCGACCGGATCCTCAATAGAATTAAAGAACAGTGAATTTACTTCAACAGCTATTTTGTCCTTATTGATCCGCAATGTCGGGCTTCATTTGAATACTCCTTTTAAGACCATCAACAAAACAATGGAAAACGGTATTTATAAATTTCATGATTTATTAGGGCTGGAAACGAATGATCCAGGAACAACTCTTGGATGGGAGTTCCGGATTTTTAAAGGCATTGATGAAGATGGAATCGGGAATTTTTCGCACTTGTTGTTATTTGTGGTTTCTGTTTTTATACTTATTTTTCGAAAAGGACGCATGGAGAGAGAGGTCTGGCAGGGGCTTTTAATTTCTGTTTTGTTATGCTTCGTTGCGGTGAGTGTTGTATTAAAATGGCAAATATGGGGCAGCCGGTTACATTTACCATTATTCGTTATCGGAGCCCCGCTGACCGCGGCGGTATTTGAAGTTTATGGAGGAAAAAATACATTAATCGTAGTGACAGTGTTGTTGTTTGGTTTGTCAATTCCGCTTTTGACTAAAAACCCCAAAAAGCGGCTTGTTTCCAGTAAGAAGACGACAATATTTAATGCCGGACGGGAGGCCTTATATTTTATAACCGAAGGAGACCGTTACCCTGGATATAAAAAAGCCGCTAATGCGGTCAATTCGACCGGGTGTAAAAATATCGGTTTGTCTCTGGGGGAGAACGACTGGGAGTATCCCTGGTGGATTTTATTACAAACGGGACCCGTGCGCAAAAAAATGGAACACGTAGCTGTAGATAATTTATCAAATAAATTGAGTCGGCCTGGTTTTAACCCGTGCGTAATTCTCAAGAAAGAGCCTGTGGAAAGAAATACTCTGGAATATAACGGAAAGCTGTATGAAAACATTTTCTTTCAAGACGGATTTTCTGTTTATAAAAGTTCCTCATTCCAAATAGAAAGACTCTCCCTTGACAATGCGGGCTTGTTCAAGACACAATAGTATATTTATAGGGGGCAAATGTGAAGATTGTATTGATTGATGATGATAAAGATTTGTGTGAAATCACCAAGTCAGTTTTGTCGAAAGAAGGGTATGAAGTCAGCGCATTTCAGAATGCGGTTGACGGGATTGAGTTTGCCAGAGAGGATTGTCCGGATCTGATTCTGATGGATATGATGATGCCCGGGATGAGCGGGGACGATGCCATCAAAACAATCAAACGCGACTCGGCCTTAAAAGATGTCCCGGTCCTTTTTTTGACCGCTCTTGTCTCCGGTGAAGATGAAGGCCTCCAGGAATTAGGCCTCAAAATTGATGGAACTTTTTATCCCGCCCTTGGAAAACCGTTTGATATCCCTCAATTGTTAGAAGCGATCGAGAATTATATTCGCTGAAGATGTAGTTATGAAGCTTCAGGCTGGTAAACCTTAACGGTGTTTTTTCCGGAATGTTTGGCGTCATAAAGAGCGGCATCGGCGTGTTTGATAAATTCTTTTTTATCCAAACCATCGATGTAAGGGGCAATTCCAATGCTGATGGTTACCACCCGTTTAAAATGAGGAAATTCACGGACACCTTTGACTACTTTCTCTGCCGCTTTCTGAGCGCCTTCGATATTGGTGTTCGGCAGGACTACACAGAATTCGTCCCCGGCGTAACGGCAGACAATGTCGCTTTCCCGCAGATTTTCTTTCAGAATTTTCCCAAGATTTTTTAGAAGTTCATCTCCTTCAATGTGGCCGTACGTGTCGTTGTATGATTTGAAACTGTCGAGATCCATCATAAAAATGGCCAGGTCGTTTTTTTCCCGCTTGAATCGCGAGATTTCCCGGTCAAGGCTTTGGGAAAATAACCGGTAATTGTAGATTTGCGTGATCGGATCGGTATGCGAAAGGAGGTTCAGGTCGTTATACATTTTGACATTCTCCAGGGCGATCACGACCTTGGAGGCAATGGTAATAAGGATTTTTAAATCGATATTATTGAATGGTTCGCCGTAAAGGATTTCATCCTTTTTGTCGGTTACACAGATTACTCCGACCAGATTTTCGTTATAAATTAACGGAGCCGCCATGAGGGAGCGGCCGCGGTAGGATGGCTTTTTGAACTCTTTATAATGATCATCATATTCAATATTTTTGATCAGGATCGGTTTGCCTTCTTTGGCAACTTTTCCTGCGATGGGTTCACCCCAATCCACTTTGGTGCTAGCCATAACGTCTTTGTCCATACCTTTGGCTTCACAGACTTTTAATGAGGTGGAATCGTTTTCTGCCATCATCAGTGAACAGCGGTTGGATTCCAGAATTTCACTGATCCCGTTAATGATAAATTTTGTAAGAGCATCCATTTCCCGGATAGTATCGATGGTCTCAAAAAAGTCGAGCAGAAGTTCGAGTTTTTTCTTTTCGGTCCGTACGGTTTCTTCCAGATGGAATTTCTCCGTGATATCCATAATGACGCCTTGTACACCGATAATTTGACCGCGGTCGTTAAAGACATGATTGGCCGAAGTAGATAATATTGCAATGGTTCCGTCGGATTTTTTGTATTTGAAGGTATAGTCATACACGGCTTTGGATTCATTCAGTTGTTCGAGAAACTTCTTTTTGTTTCGCTCAAAATCACTAAAGGTATCATCCAGGTTCATACCCGCCGTTTCAGGTTTTGTTCTAAAGCCGAGCAACTGGGAAAAAGTATTGTTGCCGTAAATCAGTTTACCTTTAGCGTCGGTCAGGTATATCCCGCTGCGGACCGTTTCAACCAGACTTCGATACATTTTGTCGGCATTCGGGTCAATCACATTGGGGTTATGATCTTTGTCATGGGTTTTTTCTTGTTTCACTTCCGGATAAACATCCTGGGCCATGAATGTTTTGGGCCGAACCATCCGGTGATAACCGTTTACAACCAAGGTTGTTCCAAAAATGCTCAACAAGAGTATGCCTAAAATAAAGAAAATTTCCTTTTTGGAGAAGGAAGACAGGAAGTTTATTTGACCGGATGGTTGAGTGTCTGTATAGCTAATGGAAAGGCCGTATTGATCATAGGCCTGTTGGGAAACCAAGATGTCATTGTCGTACGTGTTATATATTTTCAAAACGCCCGAATTGTAGTATTCGCGATAATCCCCATGTTTAAGCCCATCTTGGAAGTTTATTTCTCGTAACAGGATTCCATCGGGGGTATAATTTTTCAGCACCACGACCTTATCATCTTTGAAAGTTCCGCTTTCCGAGAGTACCCCGCTGTCCTGATAAGAATTAAACGGACCCTGCTGGAGATCATCGACATAGTTTCTATCAGACAATAAGGTGCCCAATTCACCATAAATTTTAAAGGGTCCTGATAACTTACCGGAACGGTAGGTGGAGAGTTGACGAATCTGGCCGTTAGGGAAATAAATCTTTACGACCCCATGCAGGATGTCGTTATCATAATTAGCTTCCTGGCTGAGCTTTCCGTCTTTATAATAAATATATTGAATGCCGTTCAGCTTACCGTCAATATACTCACCTTCGGATTTTACCGTGCCATTGGAAAAATATTCCCGAAAAGGCCCATTAAGAGCGTCGTCCTTGTAGGTCGTTTCCAGATAAAGTTTTCCGTCTTCATAATATTCGACATAGATTCCGGTGAGTTTATTATTGATGAGGTTGGCCTGACTTTTTAAACGGCCGTTTTCATAAAATTCTTTGCGGGTTAGAAGAGATGTGCCTTCATTAGGCTCCCAAAGTATTTTCAGATCACCATTCGGAAAGTATTCGTTGGGCGAATCGGCTTCTTGGGAAAAACAAGGAATCGATGCCAGACATACGAACAACCCGATCAGAAGTAATTTTAATTTCATCTGGATAAATGGTTTTTATTTAAATTTAATGAAGTGTTTTTAAAGGCAAGCTGTCGTGACTGTTTCTATTATAAAGTATTTTTTAAAATCGCAAATGTATTATTCAACAGATTTAATGGGGAATCTTTTAACTTTACAAAGTTACGACCAAGCGATATTTTTAGGCCACAATCTTGAATAAATGCTTTTACACCCGGACAATGCCACCCATATATGGACAAAATAGGCCAGGAACAACGGTTTTTGCTTATAAAATTTACTTAACTTATTGAAATACAATAGAATAAAATAAATGCATATTATTTGGAAATTTTCATTAAATAGGGTAGACTAGTATTATACTTTTTATCTTATGTAAAGATCCATGTAAACACGAATAAGGCCGCTTCGGGTTCTAAGATCAAGGGCGAGCCTCGTCCATTTCCTCTTAATGGAAATGATGAAAAATGAACGGGAGGTTATTCATGGAGAATAGCGCTAAGGATTTCCTTAACAAAATAAAAGTAAATACTTATATATATACGTTTACTTTTATTGCTGTCGCCGTTGGGTACAGCCTTAAAAATTCAATCGGTGTGGAACCCGGCATGTTACTTTTGGCCGCGTTTGCCTTTTATACCCTTGGCCGACAGGTTAGGCTGGCTATGGAGATTGATGCCGGCGGGAAAGCAGATAATGTGCCTAAAGCCCCGGCCTGGGTCAGAGGTGTGACGTATTTTGTCGTTATGCTGCTGGCCTTCAGTTTGTTTTTTGTGTAATTAAGTTTTTTACACAAAACATTCTTTCGATCAACTGCATTTTCCGGAAATGATCCGTAAAAGAGGTGTAAGATTATTAAGCCCTTCTCTTTAAATAGAAGGGCTTTTTTCTTGGTGATTTGAATATGGTTTATAATATGATAGAATATTTTTTCAAATCGATAACCGATGGTCTGAAAAGCTTATGCGCAGTCAATTCGTTGTATCCGGATATTTGTCAGTATTAAAGTCAGTCTGCCTGACAGTTTTATTTCTTTTTTCATCCGTATCTTTTTCTTCAGCCCGGATCGTGTATCAGGATTTTGAACCTGGGAACGGGACTCCTCCCAAATATTATAGTTTGAATAAAGATCAACCGGAATATGGATGGGCCTTTGGAGGGGCTGTTGTTCAACTTTCCGGGACACATGATCCCGTCCACGGTGGACAGCATTCGTGGGCTTTAACGATTCCGGCAGGAAAACCGCTGACGCTGGGGACGGGTGTTGCCGCTCAAAGTAACACCTACGACGTTAATTTTGCCCCCGTCTGTCACGATCGGCTCACCTTTTGGATTTGGTCCGACCCTTCGGAACAGGGGGACCATACCGTAATGGTCAAATTTTTTGACCGCAGGCATTATAACGTAAAAGGATTCGAAATATGGACGATCGTTCCCGCCTCTTTTCAACAATGGTCAGAATTGGATATCATGTTTGACCAGCTCCCGAAAGACTTTGACCTTCAACATGTCGACAAAATCGAATTTTTTAATTACTGGGATGGAACGTATTATTACGATGACATCACCGTCAGATCTTCTTTTTCCTCGGAACAGGATATGCTTTGTATGGAAAAAGCACAGATGGTGGCCTGCAACCAGGCCGATCGTCAGGGCCAATGTGTATCGGTCCAATCAGAAAAAGGGGCGGTGGTCCTCGATTATCTTCAGGCAAAACGAAGCCGTTTGATCGGACCTTAGGAGTCCAAGTAAATGGATGACTTTGAATTAATCAGAGGAATACTTTCAGGGGACAAACGTTCCTGGGATAAGTTTGTTAATACATATTCTAATCTGATTTATCATACGATTATCCGCTGTTTCCATAAAAATGGTCGCCCCATAGCCCCGGAGGCCATTGCCGATTTGTATCAAGATGTTTTTGTTAAACTGCTTAAAAATAATTATAAAGCTCTTCGGGCTTTTCAGTCCCGCAACCGATGTAAGTTGTCGACATACCTCACGAAAATTGTTGAAAATATGGTCATTGATTTTTTACGCCGGCCTAAACCCGATGATTTTAGTAATGACAATAATATTCGTATAGATTATCGATCCGGTGAATTTTTAAAAGAACTGTCGGATGAGTCTGCCAAGGAATTGATTAAGAATCTGGATGCGAAAACAATCATTGAACGGTTCATTAAAAAGTTGAATGAAAAAGAAAAGAAAGTTTTTTGTATGATGCTGGATAAGACGAAATCCAGGGACGCGGCCAGGGAGCTGGGCATAACGGCCGAAAATTATGGAATGCGTGAGAATAGGCTGGAAGATAAATTGCGACGGTTTATAGAAAAAGAAAGAAATTTTTAGAAACGATGGCGAATTCCGTCTAATACATATGGAAGATAAAAACTTAACACATAATGATATATTCCGCGATGGCAGGTGTCCGGAGACATATTGGATGGCATTGTATGTCCTGGGAGAATGTTCAACCCGTGAATCAGAGATCATCCGCCAACATGTTCAAGGATGCGGACGCTGCCGGGATATAATCCAGATGCAGAATAAGATGAGAGAAGAACCAAACAATATAGATTTTATCCAAACACCTCAGGACCTAACTGAAAGAGCCAAGGCCTTGGTCAGTGAAAAGTACGGGCCTAATTTACTCCATGTGAAAGCTGCATTCAGCCGGCATGTTTTTAACCTGCTCAATACAACCGGGGAAATTATATTCGGACCGCTGTCACAGCCGTCAGCTTTATTACGGGATAACCAGGTTGATAAGAGAAGTAATCTTGTCATCAAAGAAACTTTTGATAACCTGCTGATCAAGGTTGAAATAAGCCGGGGGGAAGCGGACCAGAATTCCGTTGTGATTCATGCGGCCGATCCTTTAAAGAAAAAGGACGTAAAAAACTTTCGTTTTACTCTTCTGGAGAATGAGGAGGAACTTGAATCACGTTCCAGTTCTGATGGAAAAACAAAATTTGAAGAAATCAAGCCCGGCCTGTATACTGTTGAGATCCACCGTCAGGATAAACTCATCGGGGCCATCCGTTTTCAGTTAATCCATGACAAACCGCAATAAACCAGCCTTAAATCTTCAGATCAATCTTTATAAAGACAAACTTAGCCTCAGCCTTTATGAACAGGGCGCGACTGTTCATGGTTATGAAGAAATTCCTTTTTTGTTTGAGGAAATCAATCGGTTTTCAGCGGATATTAACCGTTTGATCAACAAGTCCTGTGAACTGGGGAATCAATCCGTCGGGATCAGCGCTGATTTGAAAAAATCGGGAGGCGAATTATACCGGAATTTATTGTCTCCAAGGATTAAAAAAGTTCTGTCCCAACCCGGATATACTGATTTATTGGTGATTCTGGATGAAGCCCTTGTTTTTATCCCGTGGGAATTGCTGTTTGATGGGGAACATTTTTTTTGCATGAAGTTTAACTTTGGCCGAGGTGTCAAGACCCGGCGTCCATCAAATACATTAACATACAGAACGGTCAAGAGGCCTGTCCGTATGCTGGTCATGTCTGACCCTTGCGGGGATTTACCTTCGGCGCGTAAAGAGGCTGCGGCTATCCGTGATCAGTTTCGAGGGGAGGACCCCGTCATGCAGATTTCAAGCAAAACTAAAGATATCACACTGAGTTTTATTCAGAAAAATCTAAGAGAGTACGATGTCATCCATTTTGCCGGACACACCAAATATGATCTCGATGACCGGGGAAAAAGCGGATGGGCCATGAAAGACGGAGTATGGACAATCGAAAAATTGAATACATTAGGTCCGAATGAATTCATGCCCGTGCTCATCTTTTCCAATTCTTGTCAATCGGCTTATGATTCGGCAGACGTTTATCAGTCCCGCTCAGAAGAGCAGATCTTTGGTTTGGCTGATGCCTTCTTATTGGCCGGGGTGAGGTTTTTTTTGGGAACCTTATGGAAAATTTCCGATGAAGATGGCAGCTTATTCGCCAAAGAGTTTTATAAGTATATAAGTGAAGGCAGCACGATCGGTTCTGCCTTAAGGCAGTCGCGGATAGCATCCTTAGAAAAGCTCGGAGAAGACAATATGGTCTGGGCCAGTTATATCCTTTACGGAGAACCGAATCGTCCAATTATGGGGGATGACCGATTATTTTCCGGAAAGCATATGATAAACCTGCTGGTTCGTAAGGCCCCTGTGTTGTGCAGTCTTTTATTAATAGCGATCAGCGGAACTTTATTGTTCCAGAATAGATCCGCCTTGAGCGTAGTCAATATTGAGAAACAAAGGGATGTTATTCACCAAAAATATGTGTCTGAAGGTCTCGGCAAGACTTTTGACTATATCCGCCAGATGGGGAATGGCGGCTCGTTAAAGGACCAGTACCGGACGAATATATTTTTATCGGATGTGTATGCCTTGTCCGCGGATTATGAGCAGAGTATTGATGCGGCGCAAAGCGCTCTTTTGGTCGCCAATAAGATGCGCAATAAAGATAAGGTGGAGCAGGCAGAATTCTTTCTGGCTGACAAGTTAAAGGAGAAAAACCTACACGCCGCTGTTTTTTCTCTGCGGGGTTCTGTACCGGCCGATGAATTTCTTAAATCCATCAAACTGTATGAAAAGCTGGCGGCTGGCCAGACCGATTTATCCAAACAAGCCTATGCGTATAAAGGAGCCGGAGATATTTATAAGATCAAAAATGAAAATCATCTGGCATTGGATTATTATCAAAAAGCCATTGAAACCCTTAACAAGAAAAAATCCATCACGCCACAGGAAATTGCCTATCTGGCAAATATGCATATCGATATGGCCCGGTTTTATCTTGAAGGTGAGCGTGATTTTGACAAAGCCATGGCGCACCTTCAAAGCATGGTGCAATTGGTTCATGCTCCTGAAAGGGAAGGACAACTTTCTTCCTTTGAGCGCAATATTCTCACCAATAAATATGAAATTTTATTGCAAGACCTGACAGAGACTGGTTTTAAAAACAGTTCTTTCTATAAAAAAGCAGACGCGTTTTACCACCGATTAAGACCGTAAAATTGATATAAATTATTAAAAATATTGTTAGATTTGGTCATTCCATTACGTCTAATATTATGACCACTAAAAATATCTCCCGAGAATTCAGGAAAATATAACACCGGATTAATAGAATTTTATCCCAAAGAATGGAGGAATATCATGAAATGGTGTAGCCGAATTTTATTTTTAACCATATGTGGTGTCTGGATGTTCTCATCACGTGCATCGGCAGGTCTGATTTACCAGGATTTTGAGGACGGTACGGGCACAAACAATAACCAGGGATGGGGTTTTAATGAGGCAGCCGTTTCATTGACAGATGAAGAGGCCTACTCCGGAGATAAGTCCTGGAAGATTGAGAGTTCTTCCTGCGCACAAGGGTTGCAGCCCCCTTCCTGCTGGGGAGGGACAGGGATACCGTCCCAGGTGCAGGAGTGGAATATGGACTTTGAACCGGGACGGCACGACCGGCTGAGATTCTGGATTAAGGCCGAACCCGACAACGAGACGGACAACGAGGTACGGGTCAAATTCTTCGACCAGGGTATTTATCATTCAACGGGGTTCGAAGTCTTTACGAGCAAGGCGGCCAAACACGGTGAATGGACCGAACTGGATGTGTTATTTTCGCAATTACCGAATAATTTTGATCTGACGAGCGTGGATAAGATCGAATTTGTTAACCGTTATACGGGAACTTATTATATTGACGACATTCAAGTTGTTTCCGCCGACAGGGTCTATCAGTCGTTCGAGCCGATTATTTTTTGGGAAAATTTCACCGGGGAAGAACATGAAAAGTACGGCTGGGCCTGGTTCGGGACCGTCGATTTATATGTCGATGACCTGATGGTATACGAAGGCGAGCGGTCCTGGCAGCTGAATGTCCTGGATTATTTTGGCGGGACAGGCATTAAATCCCAGGAGAAGAAGCTGGTCACGGACGGGGAAGAGTCAACAGACTGCAATTTTTCAAGTACCTGTAATCTGGCCGCCTTTGGCGGTTATTACCAGTCGGAATGGTATGTGGACCTCGATGGAACAAGCGGGCCCGGAGCTCCGGAGGAATCCCCGTATGACCGCATCACGTTCTGGGTGTATGCCCTGCCGGAAAACGGGATGGATAACGACCTGGGTTTCCAGGCATTTGACTATAACAACTATCCAAACGAACCGGTCGGCAATCCGTATGTGATCTGGCCGAAAAAACCGGCCGTGTTCGGGCAATGGACCAAATTCAGCGTGCCGCTGGACAGTTTTCCATCAGACTTTGAACTGAATAATATGAATAAGCTGCAGTTTCAGCAATATTGGAGAGGTTCCTATTTTTACGACGACATCCGTATTTCAAAATCTGTGCCCCAGATAGATGTGGTCGCGCTGGCTGGCGGCGATGTCGAATGGAACGCGGTCAGCGGCGCCCAGCTGTATACTCTCGAACAAAGCACGGGCGGGGCGTTCGGACCGTGGGAAGAACTATATCATGGTTCAAACACCAGTTATTCATTGAACCGTGTTTCTCCGGCCTGGCTGCGTGTGCGCTGGGAAGAGGCTGTTGATGAAGATGACAATCCGATCGCCTATAAATCTGACTGGAGCGATGTCGTCAAGTACGAACCGTCACCGGTCCTGATCGACAAATCCACTTTGGCTTCAGGAACAGTGGCCTGGACCAATTTGGCACAGGCCGACAAGTATCAGGTGGAGAAATCATCTAATAAAAACGGGCCATGGGAACAGATCCACAACGGCGCGCACACAACGTTGACGGCGACCAACGGCAAATGGTACCGGGTCAGGGCGCTGGTTGAAGAAAACAGTATGGTTACCGATACCAGCGACTGGAGTCCGCAGCGTTCGTATACACCGAATGCCGGCTATCTTAAAGCGGTGAATAAAATCATTAAGGAACAGGACGGCAACGGCGATCCGATCATCCTTAGCGGGGTCAATTTGGGAAATTACCTATTGATCGAAGCGTGGATGACCGGATTCACGGTGGACGGGACAACTGTCACCGACGACTGGAGTATCCGTACCGAATTAACGGACCGTTTCGGCGCAACGCAGGCCAAAGAACTACTGGAAGCCTATCAGGATTCTTACCTCACCGAATATGACCTGGATACTATTATGCGCAGCGGCGCCAATCTGGTCCGGCTGCCGATTTACTACAGGGCGGTCCGTGAAATCGATGAAAGCAACGGCCAGTGGGCTGCGGGCAGTAGTTTTGATTTTTCACAAATCGACCGTATTGTGCAGATGTGTGAAGACCGCGGGATCTATGTGCTGCTCGACTTGCACGGCGCGCCCGGACATCAAAGTAAAGAGTTTCACTCCGGCCGTATTTCCGCCGAAACGCCTAGCCAGGGATACTATCACCAATTATTTGATCCCAACAACAGCACCTACCGCCAGAGGACCAAAGAACTTTGGGAGGCGATGGCGGAATACTATAAAAATAACACGACAGTGATGGGCTACGATCTGCTGAACGAACCGTTCGGAGCCGTCGATTCCTATTATTATCCGGATAGGGAAGACGGTTTGGAAGCACTGTGGTCTTTATATGACCAGTTATATGACGCTATCCGTGCGATTGATAACAAACACATCATCGTCATGGAGGCGATCCCCAGCGACAAAGATTGGGATACATTGCCCGATCCGGATACGTATTCATGGAGCAACGTCGTTTACCAATTCCATTATTACGGGTTCAAGTTTAACGCGCAGGGCAAAATCGACGGTGTCCTAGACGTCGATCTGCAGGACGATTACCTCGTCAGCGGGGACGACCCGGACTGCGATAGTATCGGTAACGATGAACTATTTTGCGGAAAAGTCGAGTTTTCAAAACAAGATGACTATAATGTGCCGGTCCTGATCGGCGAGTTTAACGGGTTCAATTACCGTGAAATCTGGGACTTGTACGCCAAAACATTCAATGACCTGGACTGGAGCTGGACGGTTTGGTCGTACAAACATCATAAACCGAGAGAACAGTGGGGGCTGCAGACCCATATGAATTATGACGAAGAAACAGGGCCGGACGTAGGGACTGACAGCGCCGCCGAACTGGAAGCCAAGTTCGCCAAGTACGACACCCGTTTCTATCACGAACCGAACGTGACGCTGGTAAACATGCTGAGTGATTATTATATCCAGTCACGCGTCGTCACCCAGCCGGCGACGGCCGGGCGCACACCTGATGCGGTGACCAAGAAGTGGTATAAAGTCGATTTCGATCTTTGCTTTAAACGTAAACCGGTCATGATTGCCGGAATTGAAACATTCAACGGCATGGATACGGCCGGGCTTCGAATCAAACAAGTCAATCGAAGCCGGTTTACGGTCAAGATTGAAGAGGAAAGATCGGAAGACCCGGAAACGAATCACACTACCGAAGTGGTCAGTTATTTCGCGGTTGAACCCGGGACGATCACCAATTCTTCAGGAGCGGTTGTTGGTGAAGCCGGCGAAATATCGGCGTATCAGAAGAAGGGCAGCCAATGGCACACGATTCAGCTGAAGAATAGTTATACCAATCCGGTGGTCTTCATGCAGATTGTCACCTTCCACGGACGGCAGCCGTCGCATATTCGTCTGCGCAATATCGGCAGCGACTCCTTCCAGTTCCAGATCGAAGAATGGGATTATCTTAACCAGAAACACATGATCGAAAAAATTGACTATGTTGTTTTGGAAGAAGGAACACATGCCTTGTCGAGCGGATTACAAGCGGAAGTCGGCACCGAAAGTGTGGACGATGAATGGCAGAATGTGTCGTATACTAACTCATACAGCACGCCCCCGGCCACGATCACCCAATGCCAGACGTATAATGAAGGCGGGGCGGTGGTGACCCGGCAGAAGAACGTATCCACCGGTAGTTTTGATGTTAAACTGCAGGAAGAAGAAGGCAGTGACGGTCAACATGTCAGTGAAACGGTTGGTTATATTGCTGTGGATATTGATTAATCCTGCTGAGAAACAACCGTTGATTTTTATTTAATTAAAACAGAAAGGCCACCTAAAAGGTGGCTTTTCTGTTTTTTTGAGAAGTTGCTTGAAAAACACACAATATTCTTATTGCTTGTAGTCGTATAGGGAATCTTCTAGAATAATGAACAATTGTATATCAAAATCGATATTTGAAATTTAGCCGGTGTTAAACAAGGAGGTCCGGAGTGGATAAAATTTTAATATTAATTGTCGTTATTGGATTGGTTGTGTTTGGCTTTAAGTTCGCTTCAGAGAAATTCTCCGGACCGAACGAGATTGAAGAAATGCATGCAGCCTGCCTTCAGTTAAGCCAGCCGATTACGCTGGATGCATTGAAAGAGGTATTTGGAGGAGTTTACCCATCCGGAAATAAACATATGTTCCGGTTCAATAACACCCGGTATGCCGTCAAGTATACAGATGAGATTCACGGCACGATAGATTTGGCGACCAATGAGGTCTCTGAGTTATGGTGTTCCGACAGTGAACGGATCTGGTAAAACAGTCTGCTTCGGACAAATCCTTCTTTACAGCATTCCTAAAATTTGGTATAAAGGTGGCGCGAAATTTGAGTTTTCAGTAATTTCGGGCGATTAGCTCAGTTGGTTAGAGCATCTGACTTACATTCAGAGGGTCGGGGGTTCGATTCCTCCATCGCCCACCAGATTTTTTTCAAAGAAAAAAATCTGGTGAGACTCGCCAAAACAGATGTTTTGGCGGCCCACCAGATTTTTCGCGAAGCGAAAAAAACAAGTCGTCACCCGATGCTCCAACGGGTGACGACCCCTACTTTAATATTAGAGAAAGCAGCCCTACGAAGTGGTATCGTTTTGAGATTATAACCGCAAAGTAGGTTTTTTTATAAATATAAAAGAATTAAGGTTCAATTCTTTTCAAGATCTTCAGCCCATGGTTGAAGTTCCAGCCCGGGTCAGCGTCCCAAAACCCGAACGTCGCTTCTGTCTGAAAATGGTCGTTGATGTATTTAGCTAATTCCTTCAAATGAGTAACCCCCAATTCGCCCATATCCAATTCCTTTGATCGATAGCGGTTAGATAACAGAACATACCTGATCTTTTTGTTTTTTAGAGTTTCGATCATTTGCTGTTCCTGAATATCATTCAATTCACTGCCCACCATCATCAGCACGTGCCAAGTGGGTGACTTACGGTGGGTGAGATAATAATAAAGCGGTTCATAGGGCAGGGCAAAAAATGTTTCATCATCTTCCAGAATAGAGTCCAGATAATATGTTGTTTGTTCGACTGTCCTGATCCATTCCGGCTGATTGCCAACAAAGATCTGCGCGTTTTCTACGAGGATCATCTGGCCGGGTGCTTTTAATTTGTCAACGCGATTCAGGTAACGGAAGGAATCAAACAAGGCCACAAACAGGATAAACAGGATCACGGCGTAACGGATGTTGGGGGTATATTTTCTGACGGCAAATCCGATCGTTAAACAAAACAATACCATCTGGTACGGAATGGTCCAGTTGACGCGGTAAAGCTGGTAACCCATGATAAATTCATGTGAAACGAGTACGATTAGTCCGGAGATTGTCCCGAGCGCAAATAGAATGTCGGTTTTGATCTTCTTGTCGGTTGAAGGGTTCTTCAGTTCCCGGATCGTCAGGATTATAGCTGTTACGACCACACCGAAGGTAAGGATATAACGCCAGGAGTGGCTGGTGATCATATACAGAAACTTAAAATACATGAAATATTTGATGGATGATGACGCGGAGTGGTACACCTTGCTGAAATACGGCATACATTGCATCACCGCATAGGCCGGCAGTCCCGAAAACATGATCCAGTAAATTAACCCGCTGATGATACATATGCCCAATCCGCAAGCCAGATTGCGGACCAGATTGCGCTGTTCATTTTTTCGGTGAACATATTTGTCGGTCATGAACACCGTCACGATCAATCCGGTCAAAAGGGCTAGTCCCATATTGATCCGGATCATATTCAGGAAAAACAGGACGATGAATGAATAACCAATGTAACGCGGGCGGGCGGTTTTGTAATAGGAAAATAAAAAATACGTCAGGGCCAGGAAAACAGTAAAAGCCCCGGTGTGATTGTATCCATAAAAGAAATCTGGATTATAGATCCAGAACCAGAGGGATGCGGCCAGGGCTAACAAAGGCGGAGAAAAACAGGCGACGGTCAGATAACAGAACAATCCGGAAATATAAATCAGCAACATGCGGCCTAATAAAACACTGCTCATGGTTTCACCGAAAAATTTATAGAAAGCGGCGTAATAATAAGGAGAAAGCGGTCCATACCCCCACCAGAAATCCTTGTAGAGTTGATCTCCATTTGCGATACGTTGGAACGCGTAATAATTGAGGCCGTGGTCGCCTACGGATATGGCTGACTGAAAATTAATCTGGGGTGTCAAAATGGCGATCCCGAACAATCCGGCCAGGATAAAATATAGAAGATGTCGTTTTGGGTCCAATGCGTTTTCTTTTTTGGAAGGTGTGTGTAAATTTTCAGTAGTATAACACGCAGGAATGTCCCGTTCAATCTCACAACCATTTATTCACATCCTGACTACAGGGAATAGATATCAAAATAATCGTGATCAATCTTTTCCGTGGGTACGTTTGATTGTATAATGGCGTATGCCATATTTATTATCATCAACAATCACAGTTGTTATGAATAGACTGACCTTAAAAAATTATTTCCTATGTTAAATTTCGGTGTCATCGGGTACGGGTACTGGGGGCCCAATATTGTCCGTAACCTCACGGCCATCAGGGAAACGACTGTCAGGACAGTCTGCGATTTGAACCCAAAAGTCCTTAAACGGGTTCAGGAAAACTATCCTAATATTGATGTGACGACGGACCCGGAAGATATTTTCAGGGACCCGAATATTGATGTTGCCGCGATCGTGACCCCTGTTTCGACTCATTTTCAGCTGGCTAAACGGGCCTTGGAAAGCGGCAAACACATTTTTGTGGAGAAGCCGTTTACCTTCAATGTCAAACAGGCCGAGGAACTGATTACCCTGGCGGAAAAAAACAATCTGACCATTATGGTCGATCACACGTTTTTATTCACCGGGGCAGTCAAACGGATCAAGGAAGAAATCAAGAATGATTCTCTGGGGGCCATTTATTATTATGATTCGACCCGGGTCAACTTAGGGTTGTTCCAGCAGGATGTCAATGTGATTTGGGATCTGGCGCCCCATGATTTTTCAATCCTCGATTTTCTGCTCCAGAAAACCCCTAACAAAATCAGCGCGGTAGGGATTGATCATTTCGACCGCGGGATTGAAAACATCGCTTATGTGACGATGTATTTTGAGGACAATTTGATCGCGCATTTTAATTTTAATTGGTTATCGCCGGTCAAAGTTCGCAACACCCTGATCGGTGGAAGCAAACGGATGCTGGTATGGGACGACCTACAGACGGACGAAAAGATCAAGATTTATGATAAGGGTGTTGATATTGACACCAAAGAGGGAATTTATCGTTCTTTAATTGACTACCGCCTTGGCGACATGCGTTCTCCTCGGGTTGACCAGAGCGAAGCACTCAAACAGGAACTGATTCATATGGTCCAATGTATTGAAAACCGTCAAACACCCATCAATGACGGTCACGCCGGGTTACGGGTGGTCCGGATGCTGGAAGCAACGGACAAATCCCTAAAACACGGGGGAAAGGTTATTAAAATTTAAGTCGTATGGATATTAAAAACAGCCGAATCATGATTACGGGAGGGGCCGGATTTGTCGGATCTTTTATCGTTGAACAGTTGCTCAATGAACAGGTCGAGAAGATTGTAGTCCTTGATAATTTTTTTCGTGGTTCGGATAAAAATATCCGCGAAGCTCTCGGGACGGGCAAGGTCCATCTCATCAAAGGCGACATCCGTAACCTGCCGCTGATCATTGAGGCCTTCAGCGATATTGATTTTTGTTTTCATCTGGCCGCGCTTCGGATCACACATTGTGTCGCTGAACCGCGGGAGGCATTGTCTACGATGTATGACGGAACGTTTAATGTGCTGGAGGCGTGCGTCGATTATAAGGTTAAGAAAATTGTTCTGGCTTCATCGGCATCTGTTTATGGGCAGGCTGACCAGTTTCCTACACCGGAAACACAACACCCGTATAACAATTACACGTTATACGGGGCGGCCAAGATGGCCAACGAGCTCATGTGCCGGTCGTTTTACAGCATGTACGGATTGGATTTTTTGGCCCTGCGTTTTTTCAATATTTATGGACCACGCATGGACACGCACGGAAAGTACACGGAGGTCTTGATCCGTTGGTACAATTTGATCAAAGAAGGGAAACAGCCGTTGATTTACGGTGACGGAAAACAAACGATGGATTTTATTTATGTGGGCGATATTGCCCGTGCGGGTATAGCGGCCCTTAAATCGGATGTCACCAATGAAGCCTTGAATATCGCTTGTGGAGAAGAGACCTCACTTGAGGAGCTTTGTTATACGTTGATTGAAGTTATGGGTTCTGATTTAAAACCGAAATATATACCGTTGCCTGAAGAGCGGAATAAAGTTGAAGTGATGCGTCGTCTGGCCGATGTGACCAAGGCCCGGCAGATGATTGGGTTTCAGGCGAAAGTTTCCTTGAAAGACGGATTGAAAAGCCTGGTGAAATGGCTCGATGAACAACCACAAACGATAACAACATGATTCCAGTTGCCAAACCATATTTAACCGATGAGGAAGTCAAGGCCGTACAGGAAGTAATTTTGTCCGGCTGGGTCACCCAGGGACCTAAAGTTGCCGAATTCGAGAATGCTTTCAAACAATATGTCGGAGCCGACTATGCCTGCGCAACGTCGAACTGCACAACGGCTTTGCATCTGGCTCTGAAAGTGTGCGGGGTAAGTCCCGGAGATGTGGTCCTTACCGTCAGTCATTCGTTTATTGCCACGGCGAACGCGGTCAGACAATGTTCGGCAGAGCCGGTCTTTATAGATATTGCCCCGGATACTTATAACATGTCGGTACAGCGGTTAGAGGAGTTTTTTCAGACGGAATGTGAGGAGCGTCCTGACGGTCTATATTTTAAAAATGTGCATCAATTGTCCTGCGAGGAGAACCCCTTTCATTATATTGAACAGCATATCGGCCGGATCGCGGCCTTGCTTGTGGTCCACCAGATGGGGATGCCGTGTGATTTGGGCAAGATACTTCCATTGGCTCAAAAATATAATCTTCCGGTGGTTGAAGATGCGGCCTGCGCTGTCGGGAGTGAGATTTCCTTCGATGGCAGTCTGACGTTTGAAAAGATTGGACGTCCCCGGGGGGATGTGGCCTGTTTTTCTTTCCATCCGCGCAAAGTGATTACGACGGGGGAAGGGGGTATGATTACGACTAATAATCCTGAATTAGACCGTCAATTAAGGCTTTTACGCCACCAGGGGATGGATGTGTCTGACGTGCAGCGGCATGAATCTAAAACAATCCAGTTCGAACAATACACAACAACCGCCTTTAATTACCGGATGACGGATATACAGGCCGCCATCGGGTTGGAACAGCTTAAAAAATTGCCGAAGATTATTGAGCAGCGGAGAAAAATGGTCGAAATCTATAAAAGTAAACTCAACGATATCGGTTGTTTTAAGATGGCTGAAGAACCGGCGTATTGTAAAACAAATTGGCAAAGTTTTCCCGTCAGGATACTCGAATCATCACCCAGAAGCCGGGATGAAATTATGCAGTATTTAATGGACCATGATATCGCGACCCGCCGGGGAATTATGAATATACACCAGGAACAACCTTATCTGAATGCCATGTGGCAATTGCCTGACTCGGAGGCTGCGCGGGACCAGGTCATTATTTTGCCTGTTTATCATACCCTCTCGGAAAAAGGCATGGAACTAATCATTGAGCAATTAAAAATGGCGGTTTCTAATGTTCATCATGGATGACCAGCATTTAAAACAAAGCATTGAAAAAGCTATACAAGAATTGAACCTTGATCTGTCCGGGCGAGTTGTCTTGACGGAAGCGGCGAACGGGCCATATTGCGTGACCCCGTTAATTGCGGGTTTGGCCGGAGCCGAGGTCTATGCGGTTGGGCGGTCAACATCCTACGGGACTACGTCTGAGATTTTTGCGGAATTGAACCAGAAATTAAAATTGTTCAATCTTGATCATGTCCGTCTGAGTGAATGGCTGTCGGCTGAAGTTATTCATCATGCGGATATCATTACCAATTCCGGTCATTTACGGCCTTTGGACCAGGATAAACTCCAACATGTCAAAAAGGGCTGTGTGGTGGCATTAATGTACGAAGCCTGGGAACTGCGCGATGACGATCTGGATCTGGATTATTGTCAAAAACAGAAGATCCCCGTGGCGGCGGTCAACGAACGCCACCCATCCGTTGGTGTATTTGAATATCTTGGGGAGATGGCCGCGGAGTTGATCCGCCGGTCCGGGCTATCTGTCGAAAATAATACATTTGTATTAATGTGTAATAACGATTTCGGTCCGTATATCGCCAGGACATTGATCAAACAGGGGGCCAGGCTGGGGGTGATCGACACGCCGCGTAACCGGGTTCAATATAACGGCGGCGCGGTTTGGTTGACTGACCGGTTGGAAGATTTAAAAGATGATTCATTCAAAAATTGCCAGGCGGTTATTTTTACGGCTTATCCGTTTGACCAGATCTGGATTTCTGACCGCGCTGTCATACCGGTGGATCAGGTAAAGAAACAGTTTCCCAATGCCGTTCTGCTGCGGTTTGCCGGGGATATCGACACAAGGGCGCTCGACCGGGAAGGGATCAGGTATTTTCCGCAGGATGTTAAGAGCGGCCACATGGGAATTCTTCCGTCAGACATCGGGTATGAACCGGTGATCCGTCTGCAGGCCGGCGGATTGAAGGCCGCCCAGGCCGTTCTGGAAAATCAGTTAAAACTGAATAATGAAATTATTTGTACTATTATTTAAGTCTCAGGAATCCATTCATGAAACTCCACCATATTGGGATTATTTGTAAGGATATTGCTTTTGAACTGGAAGAACTGAAGAAAATTCACCAGGTTAACCAGGAAAGCCCGGTTTTGTATGATGAACACCAAGATGCGAAGGTGTGTTTAATTAACGTTGATGATGATATTAACCTTGAACTAATTTCCGGCACGAAGGTCAATGGTCTCCTCGATAAAGGGATCCGTTACGCACATGTGTGTTATGAAGTCCCCGACTTAGATAAAAAAATAAAAGAATTTAAAACAAAAGATGTGGTTCTGGTCAGTCCGCCTAAACCGGCTAAACTGTTCGGAATGCGGAGGGTTGCTTTTTTATATGTATCTTACGGATTGATAGAGTTGATCGAGGGGGGGCATGAATAAGATCGCTATCCTAAGCAACGTAAATATGGAACCGGCCAAATCGCATTGTGATGATGCCGGCCTCGGCGTTCCTTATTTTTGTCCTTACGGCCAGTTTATGCAGGAACTGATGGATGAAGGATCCGGTGTTAACCGCGGCGCATACCGATACGTGTGGCTGCATCTGGATGCTGAAGAGTTTCTGCGGGACGGTTTTTATACTTTCCCGGATGAACAAAAAATTATTGATTCATTCACCATGCTGCTCAGTGTTTCCGGAAAATGGGCGGAGAAAAATCCTGACAGAAATATGATTTTATCCAGCTTGGTTTTTCCTCCGCAAACCATTACTAATTTTTTAGAATTAAATTCAGATTATTCATTCAGCAAAATTGAAGTCGAACTCGGACGCATTTTGTCCAACTTTGTTCAATCCCATCAAAATGTTCTAGTATTTAATTTTCACCGGATCATCAAACGGTTTGGATTTGAGTCGCTCTGTGATGAGAAGTATTGGTATCTGGGGCGGATAAAATATACTGAGATCGGGTTCAGCGCCATTTGCCATGAGTTTAACGAGTTGATTCGCGCTTACGAAGGGAAGTCCCGCAAGCTCCTTGTTTGCGATCTGGATAATGTGTTGTGGGGCGGCATTGTGGGTGAAGAAGGGCCGCTAGGTATTGATTTATCCGAAGAGGGCCCGGGAAAGGCGTTCCGGGATTTTCAGAAAACAATTAAGTCGTTGAAAGAACAAGGCGTTTTATTGGCTATTAATTCCAAAAATAATGAGAAAGATGTAAGGGAAGTTTTCGAAAAAAACCGGATGATGGTATTAACCTGGCAAGATTTTGTGATCACCAAGGTGAACTGGGATAACAAGCCGGTGAATTTGCAGCAGATCGCGACTGAATTAAATATTGGATTGGATTCCATGGTCATGATTGACGACTCGGCTCAGGAAAGACTCATGATTAAGGAAGCCCTTCCGGATATTGCCGTTCCCGAATTTCCACGAAATACCGCCGCATTAAAAAATTGGCTGATTAATGCCGTAATCTACCCTTATTTTGGCAAGACAAGACTGACACAAGAAGACCGTGACAAAGATCGCCAATATAAGAACATGATCAATCGTGAAAATCTGTCAAAAGAATTGGATATCAATGAATATTTAAAGTCACTGGATATTCAATTGGAGATTTTGAAAAACCCAAAGGACTATTTGGCGCGGATCTCACAATTAACGCAGAAAACCAATCAGTTTAATCTGACGACAAAACGGTACCAGGTCAATCAAATCGAATCGCTGGTCAATAACGGCCGGGTGTTTGTTTATGGTCTGAGATATAAGGACAGATTCGGAGACGAAGGGATCGTCGGGGCAGCGATCGTGACAAATGAGGCGGATAATACTGCCGTCCTGGACACATATCTTTTGAGCTGCCGGATTCTGGGAAGAAATGTGGAATTTCAGTTTATGGAGTTGATTTTAGGGGATTTAGTACAAATCGGGATCGATGAACTCCGGGCTGAATTTGTCCCGACAGCAAAGAATCTTTCAGCTGAGAAATTTTATTCAAAATGCGGGTTTGAAGAGACAGATTCCGGGAACTACCGGGCGTCGGTTAAAAAGGTGCTTCGTAAACTAAGCGCCATGGTGGTTCACTGATGGAACGGAATGAAATTATTCAGAAAACAGTGAGTTTGGTTGCTTCGGTTTTTAAAGAAGATTTAAGAAAATTGACTTTGGAGACGGAGATAGGGCAACTCAAGCATTTTGATTCACTGGAACAATTGAACTTGTTTCTTAAAATTGAACAGGAATTTAAAACCAATTTCGATATGCAGGATCTTATCCGGATGAAGACGGTTAAGGATATCGTTGACGGAATTGCGGCTCGGAAAATATGATTTTAAAAGAAGTAATCCACGGGCGAAATGTTTGTCTGCGTTCTGCCGATAAAAAAGACGCGGCCTTCATTCTGGAATTGAGGCTCAACCCGCGGTTAAACGGATTTATCGGAATAACCGATCCGTCCCTTGGAAATCAGGAAAACTGGATTGAGAAAAAACGTGCAGCGGATAATGACTATCATTTGATCATCGAAAGTCCTGACGGTAGTTTGTATGGAACGATTGCGGTGTATGACATTGATTTTGCCAAAAAACGCGCCGAATGGGGTCGATGGGTCATACAGGAAAAGGCGGGATTCTTTGTCGCATTTGAATCAGCGGTCCTGATGTACCATTTTGCTTTTAATACACTTCAGTTGAACGAATTATATTTTGGGGTACAAAACGGGAATGTGAACGTGATCAATTTTCATAAGTCTTTCGGTTCGAAAATATCCCGGCAGGATCAAAAGGAAACATGGTTTACGTTTGATCCGGCAGGTCTTGACCAGGTGCTAAGAAAATATAGACCCTTTCATTCCATCCCTTTGAAAGAATTATAAAAGGATTACCATGAATTACGATATCACAATAATAATTCCCTGTTTCAATGAAGAAGACAATGTGGAACGGTTAATCGCTGAGATCACCCGGTATGTGCAAACAATGGATCCGGTTAAATGTGAAGTTATCTTCATTGATGACGGATCAACGGACGGGACTTTTCAAAAGATCAAACAAGCTTCACACAAATTTTATGCGGCTAGGATAATAAGGTTTTCCAGGAATTTCGGTTCGCATGCGGCCTTGTTCGCCGGAATCCGCGCTTCCCGGGGCCTTTATACGACGTATCTGGCGGCTGATTTGCAATATCCGCTGGAAATTGTCGGCCAGTTGTATCGTAAATGTCTTGAGGGTTTTGACCTTGTCCGTCTGGAACGGGACTCTGTTGGCGATCCGTTTTTAAAACGGGTATTTTCGAAAGGTTATGCGGCTTTGATGCGGTCTTATGTTTGCGCGGACTATCCGGTTAATGGTTTTGATATTGTTATGTTTCATCGAAAAGTGCGCCAAGAGTTGGAGGATCACGCGGAGTCGAACTCTTCCATTTTACTTCGGATGATATCCCTTGGATTTAAACAGACGGCTATTCCCGGCAGGAAGCTGGAACGGCAGGCCGGGCAATCAAAATGGACCTGGCGGAAAAACATCAAACTTATGATTGATTCATTTGTTTCATTTTCTTACGCGCCGGTGCGGGGCATAAGTCTTATCGGTTTTGTTTTTTTTGCCGCGGGCGTTCTCTATTTCATCCAGATACTGTGTGTGGCCGGGATCTCCGTTGAAAGGATGATTCTGGCCGTTTTATTGACCGGGTTAGGCGTAACCAATATGGCTTTAGGGATTATCGGGGAATATTTATGGAGAACTTTTGAAGCCGTACGTCCGAACAAGATTTATGTGATTGACAATATTGTTGATCTGAATTAGTTTTTTAAAGGGAAATTATGGATCTTAAAAAAGAAAAAAATATGCTGGAAAAAATCGCGGGTGAATATATCGACACTGATCCCGGCCGTATCATTGACCGCAAGATACTGGCGATGGTGGTTGGCCAAATTATGCCCTGGATCAAGGGACCGGACGTGCTTGAAATGGGGTTTGGAGATGATGCTTGGACAACAAGCGTGATTAAGAAGTTCGGGAAGTCCTCTATTGTCGACGCATCAGAAATTTTGCTGAATCAGGCCAAAAATAAATACGGCAAGAAAATTACGACATTTAACAATTTGTTCGAGGATTTCAAGCCGGCCGTCAAATTTGATTCTGTCATTGCTTCGTTTATTCTGGAGCATGTTGACAATCCGGTCAATATTATGAAAAAGGCCAGGGCATGGATCAAGCCGGGAGGCCAGATGATTGTGATTGTTCCAAATGCGAACTCTTATCATCGCCGTGTCGCCGTTAAAATGAATCTTCATAAAAAAATAAGTGATATCGGTTCAACCGACAAGCAGATGGGGCACCGCAGAGTTTATACGGTTTCCTCAATGGAAAAAGACATCACCGCGGCGGGCCTCAAGGTTAAGAAAAAGAACGGTTTCTTTCTCAAATTTCTCCCGCAGGGCATGATGACAGGTTTCAGCGATGATCTATTGCTGGGGTTTATGAAACTGGGTGAAGAGGCCCCGATGGAAGAGTGCGCCACAATTGCGTTTAACTGTGGAATAAATTAGACCCGAATTATTAACTTACTGAATGATAAGGAATAAAATGGCAACGATCGAAGATTTTCTCAAACTCGAATTTAAGATTGCTCAAATAAAAGAAGCCAAGAATCATCCTAATGCCGACCGGCTTTTTGTGCTGAAGATTGATCTCGGCGGTGAAGAACGCCAGCTGGTGGCCGGCATCCGTTCAACCTACACAGCGGAACAATTGGTCGGTAAAAAGATTGTCGTCATCGCCAACCTGGAGCCGGCGGTATTGCGCGGGGAAGAGTCCCAGGGGATGTTGCTGGCGGCGTCGGATGAAAACGGCCCTGTGTTGATCAGCCCGGAGAAAGATGTGGCCCTGGGCAGCCGTGTAAAATAACCATGGCGGTCCGGTCTAAAACACTGAACTTGAAAACCAAAGGCAACGTGGATGTTATCGACATTACCCCTGAAGTGTCGGAAGTTCTCAATGGGCTGGATCTTAATGACGGCCTTGTCAATATCAGCGTCATCGGGTCAACCGGAGCGGTGACGACCATTGAATACGAACCGGGCCTGAAAAAAGACATCAAAGAGATCCTTGATCAATTAATACCGGAAGGAAATTATCACCACGACCAGGCCTGGGGAGACGGTAACGGTCATTCCCATCTGCGGGCCTCCCTGATCGGTCCCTCCTTGACGATTCCCTTCAATAACCGTAAAATGGTGCTGGGCACGTGGCAACAGATCGTTTTTATCGATCTGGATAACCGTCCCCGCCAGCGGCAAATCGTCCTGCAATTCCTGGGTGAATAATTAATCCATATTTATGAAAAATTATCTTAAAGAAACTATTGAATTAACCTGTGATCCGTTCATGCTTCTTAAAGCCTTTGAAGGCGAACCATACTGTTTTTTGCTGGACAGCAGCCTGCCTGACCCGCACAGGGGAAGGTATTCATTTTTCGGATTTGATCCGTTTAAAGTTTATCAGCATAAACGTCGTTCCAACTTTGACCGGTTGAAGAAGGATTTTACGGCCTATTGTTTTGAAGGCTCCGCTGATGATGTTCTGCCAGCGGGCATTGTTGGTTTTATCGGTTACGATTACGGGTTATACCAGGAAAATATCCAGCTCAAATCGGTTGATGACTTTGACCTGCCGGATTGTTTGTTCGGATTTTATGATTGTATTATCACGATCGACCATGTATTCGGGAAATTGCACATCACATCAAGCGGCTACCCCGAACAGGAACCGGGCAAACGGTTAAAACGGGCACGGGACCGGATCAACTTTATCAAAGACAGGCTGGATCGACTGACGCGAATCACCCTCCCGGAAATTGAATTAATTCCTGCCAATGCCCGTAAGCATATGGACTGGGATTGCAATTTTACGCCGACGAAATACAAAGATGCTGTCCGCAAAGCGCTTGACTATATTTCTGAAGGAGATATTTATCAGGTCAATTTATCCCAGAGGTTTTCAATCCCGCACGGCCCTAACGTGGACCCGTTGGTATTGTATCAATCTCTGAGACAACATTCACCATCGAGATTTGGCGTATATTTTGACGGCGGGCTGTTTCAGGTGATCAGCAGTTCCCCGGAAAGATATTTGCAGTTGAGAGGTAAAATCCTGCAGACGCAGCCGATGAAGGGAACCCGGCCGCGTGGAGAAACGCCGGAAGAAGACCGCCGTTACCGCAAGGAAATTATATCCTCAGAAAAAGATAAGGCTGAACTCTTGATGATTACCGATCTGGAACGCAATGACTTCGGCCGCGTTTGCGAGTATGGCTCCATAAAGGTCAAGGATATGCGGACCGTCGAAGAATATTCGACAGTCTTTCAAACGACGTCAACGATCGAAGGCGTTTTACGTGAAGATAAGGATCCATTTGACGTCCTGTCGGCTTGTTTTCCGGGTGGGTCAATTACCGGATGTCCGAAAATCAGGGCCATGAACATTATCGAAGAATTGGAACCGACAAGAAGATCTATATATACCGGGGCCTGCGGATATATCGGCTTCAACCGGCAAATGGATTTTAATATTCTAATCCGCACCATTTTATCCCATCAGGACCGTTTTTTTGTTCAGGTCGGAGGCGGGATCGTCGCCGAATCTACTCCGGATGGGGAATATGCGGAAACTCTGGTTAAAGCCCGGGCCATTCAATCCTGCCTCAAAGCCGTGATGAACCATGCGCCGAACTTTCAAAATGTGTAACTTTTAACATGAAAAGCCCAATCATTAATTTAAACCGGCAATGGATTGAAGCTCCTCAGGAATTACTTTATTCCTTGTCTCCCGGAGTGATTAGGGGAGAGGGGGTTTTTGAAACCATCTTGGTGGAGCATGGACAGGTATGCTTTTGGGAGAAACATTTTCAACGTTTTCAGCGGGGTGTCCGTCTTTTTAAGATGGACACTTCGTATTCATCGTCACAATTGTTGCGAATGATCCGGAAGGCGATTCAATTAAATCAGTTGACCGAGGGGCGGGTCAGGCTTTGCGCGTACAAGGATCAGGGTCAGAATTTCTTTAATATTGTTACGGCGCCGCTCCATTCCGACACCGTGCGCCGGCCTTCCATTAAAGTCATGGTTTCCGATTATCCTCGAAAGAAGAATAAATTTTCACATGTAAAGGCGTTGACGTATGAACCGTATTTTACGGCAAACCAGGACGCAAAATCAAAAGGGTATGATGAAGCCGTCCTGCTCGACCCAACCGGTGTTTTAGTTGAAGGGGCAACCACCAATGTATTTTTTATTGAAAAAGGGGTGCTCTTTACACCATCCGTCGACACAGGGTGTTTGAACGGTATTGTCCGGCAAGTGGTTATTCGTTTGGCCAGACAGGCGGGTTTTCCGGTTCAGACCGGGCGATTTAAACTGAACCGGTTGTACAACGCCGATGAATTTTTCTTGACCAATTCTCTAATCGGCATAAAAGCGGGGGCATCCGTTAACAAACGTTTAATCGGAGGTAAACGGAATCCGGGCACTGTTCTGTTCCAGGAACTTTATCGGCGATACCCAAAATATTGATAAATTCTTAGTTTATGATTGCAGGCCCAATCTTCTCTAATTATAATAAAACCATGTTGAAATCCATCCAGCGAAATTTCATAACCATGATGCTTTTTTCAATCGCCTTTGTAACGGGGGCTGTTCCGCTGGGTGCGGAAGATCCGCATGAGCCGTTTTACCAGTCCAGGACATCCCGCTATGACACGATGAAAACCCTTAAAGATGATATTACCGCTCTAATCACCGAGAACAAAAAGTTGGAAGAACGATATTCCCGCTTAAAAGAACAATGGCATATCCTTCAAACTCAGAAGCGGCTGGATCATGAAGATGTTGAACTAAAGAGCCGGGAATTATTTCAACCGCAAGTACGCCCCATGAATCTGGTCCAGCAAGAAATGGATCAGTATCTTGACGGACAACAAATGGACGGCAGTCAAAAACGGTACTTGAACGGCGAATTAATGGACTATAGCGAACATCTGTCGCTACTGGAACTTCATCTGGCTGACCTGCAATATCAACGGCGTGAATTGGAACTTGAACTAAAACTGATCAAAGTCCAGAATCAGGACAAGGAACGTGAGGCTCTTGTCTTGCTGGAGCAGAAAAAAATTGCTGTCCAGGAAGCGATGCAAAAAGAACGCCAGTTGGTCGAACAGATCACCCGCAAAGAAGAGTCAATGAAAACGGCGCCCGCGCAGATCCCGCTTTTGGAAAAGGAAAACCAGAACCTCGAAGAAAAAATTCTCTCTCTTGAAAAGAAGAAAGAATTTAAGGAAAGAGAGCTGACAATCCTTAAAGACAAAAAAATGTTGAAAGAAAAATCGGCCGAACAGTTCCTGACAAAGATCGAAAAGGAAAGACAGGAGCTTAAAAGCCGCGTTGACAGCCTTAAGGCCGAACATAACCAATTGTCTGATAAAGTCGCGACTTCGTTAAGCCTTCAAGACCGCAAGAATGAATTGATCCGGGGGATCATGCAATTTGATCAGGAAAATCAAAAACTCCAGGCCAGGATTGATGAGATGAGCCCCAAGCTTAAAAGCCAGGAATAATCTCACCCGTAGCGCGGTTTTCATGCAGTCTCCCTAGTTTTTAGTAAAAATCATACACTCCTGATAACAATTGGCTTTTTTGGGTTCCATGTTATAATGTTGGCTAATATGTTTTTTTATTTTATTGAAAAAGGATGGGCTGGCCCTCCGTTTTTATGAATGAATTGACCATTAAAATAGGAGCATTCAATGGATGAGATATTAGAGATATTGTCAAATGACGCACGGGTCAGTGCGGCTGAAATTGCCAAATTAACCGGGAAGACAGAAACAGCGGTTAAAAGCGCTATTAAAAAATATGAGAAAGACGGGACAATCGTCAAGTATAAGACGGTCATTGATTATGACATGATCAACGAGGGAAAAGAAACTGTACGCGCCTTGATTGAGGTCAGCGTTTCTCCGCAGAAAAATGTCGGGTTTGAAAATATTGCCGAGCGAATTTACAGTTTTCCGGAAGTGAAGAGCTGTTATCTTTTGTCCGGGGCTTATGATTTATTGGTCGTGGTTGAGGGAGAAAACCTGCAGACAGTAGCTAATTTCGTGGCCGCTAAACTATCGTCGATGGAACAAGTTCGCAGCACAGCCACCCATTTTCTTCTCAAGAAGTACAAGGAAGACGGACAGATCCTCAGAAAAAACTCAGAAGGAAATCGTTTAAACATATCTTATTAACGGACCTATATGAAGATTTTCAAGATTATAATTTTGGCGGTCATTTTTGGGATATACTCCGGTCAAATGGTTATGGCGGCTGATGCCCCTGATACAAAAGAAGAACTGATGGATCGGTTTAAAACAGGGATCAGTCAAAAAGATGTCGATGGCCTGTACGGCCTGTTTTATATGGAGGGTGTCAGCGAAGAAACAAAATCGCAAATGAAGAATGCGCTCGAAGTCCTCGTTGACAGTGAAATATCAGATTATCATTTTGGCGAAGTGCCGGAGGATTATAATCCGGTGAGACTGACTATGAACGGCATTAAAATGACGCCAAATCTTACCGTAGAGGGGTTTATTAAATTTAACATTAAATCTGCTGAAGGGTGGGAAGGAAACGGAAGCCAGCCGTATGGTTTTAATGACGGGGCTTATTACCTTCCCGGAACTTTAATCAAATAAAAAACTATGGAATATATTATCTCTAAAAAAGTAGAAAAATTGGCGCCATCGGGGATCCGTGCTTTTTTTGACCTCGTCCTTGGAATGAAAGATGTCATTTCTCTTGGCGTAGGGGAACCGGATTTTGTTACCCCCTGGATGGTGCGGGAAGAGGCCATCCATTCCCTGGAAAAAGGGTATACCTCTTATACGTCTAACAAAGGCATGCCGGAACTGCGCAAACAGATTGTCCAGTTCCTTAAAAAAAGATATGAACTGGAATATGATTTTGATGATGAGGTTTTGATTACCGTCGGAGTTTCGGAAGGGCTGGATTTGGCCATGCGCGCGCTTCTGAACCCGAATGACAAGGTTCTCATTCATCAGCCCTGTTATGTATCTTATGCTCCGGTCGTTGAACTTGCCGGGGGCATACCGGTGATCATCCAGACGGATGTCAGTAACGGTTTTAAATTGAGCCCGGAACAGATCGAAAATGCGTGCACCAAAGACACCAAGGTGCTGATGCTCAACTATCCATGCAACCCGACGGGGACATCTTATACCAAACAGGAACTCAGTGCTATTTGCAAGGTGGTCAAAAAACATAATCTGATTGTTGTCAGCGATGAGGTTTATGATGAATTAACCTATGATTTTGATCATACTCCGATCTCAACTTTGCCGGGTATGAAAGAGAGGGTCTTGTACCTCAATGGATTTTCAAAATCATATGCGATGACAGGTTTTCGTATTGGCTGGGCGTGCGGCCCAAAGGTCATCATCGCCGCCATGACCAAAGTTCATCAATATACCATGCTGTGTCCGCCTATTACCGGACAGATGGCCGCCCGGGAGGCGTTGATCCATGGATTCAAAGATGTTCAGGAAATGAAACGGGAATATAACCGGCGCAGGCTTTTTGTCGTGGACGGTCTAAACGAGCTTGGATTAAAATGCCATCTGCCGCAAGGCGCGTTTTATGTGTTTCCTTCAATCGCCAGCACTAAACAAAAATCCATGGATTTTGCCCAAAACCTGCTCAAAGAACAAAAAGTAGCTCTTGTCCCCGGAGTCGCTTTCGGGACGGCCTGTGAAGGATTTGTCCGTATTTCATACGCCTCCAGTTACCAGAAGCTTAAAGAAGCCCTTGAACGGATTAAATTATTTTTGAAATAAAAGGACGCGATGGTTAAGAACAAGACGACATCTACGGATCAGTTTGAAATTGAATTTTACGAAGGCCTTTTGAAGAAAAAACCTGATTTTTTCGAGGCTATGGCTTTATTGGGTGATCTTTACACCAGAGTCGGCCGTTATCAGGATGGGCTTGCCATGGATGAAAGGTTATACCAGATTGACCCGCAGAATCCGGTGGTTTTATATAATCTGGCCTGCAGTTATTCATTATTGGATCAGATTGACCTTTCATTCCGGTCGCTCAAGAAAGCGATTAATTGTGGATATGACGATTTCTTTCACATTGAACAGGATTCCGATCTGGAAAATTTGAAGAAAGACCTGCGTTTTCAGAAATATTTTACGACATTGTACAAGAAACGAACGGCCCCTGTTGAAAATAATGGATAATCCAACCAAAGACCCACAAAAGTATCACGGTATGAAATATCGGATTTTTTTTGCGGGTTTTTTATTGGATATAATTTTGCTCTCGGGGTTGCTTTACAGCGGAATGACGTTTGCCATCAAGAAGGCGGCGTATTCGTTTATCGGCCCTTCGGTTGCGGGGAATGCTTTTTATGTCGTTTGGCTGGGAGCGCTTTCGTATATCATCCATTTTCCTCTCAGCTTTTTAAACGGGTATATTTGGGAACACAGGTTCGGGCTGTCGAACCAGACGTTTGGGCAATGGTTCAAAGATGATGTAAAGAAATCCTTGTTGGGTTTGGTGCTCGCCATCGTCCTGGTCTGTACGGTCTATTGGTTTCTCGGACGGATGGAAAATACCTGGTGGCTGGCCGCAGGTTTTTTCTGGGTGTTTGTAAGTTTTGTCCTGGCGAAACTAACGCCGAATGTGATCGTCCCGTTGTTCTATAAATATAAGAATGTCGATAATGAAGCGCTCAAACACCGTATTCATACCCTGTTTAAGGAATGTAAAACGAACCTAAAGGACATTTACGCGATTGATTTTTCAAGCAAGACTAAAAAAGCGAACGCCTTTATCTGCGGGCTTGGAAATTCACGCCGGGTCGTGCTGAGTGATACGTTGCTGTCGGAATTTGAAAATGAAGAAATCGAGGCCGTGGTTGCGCATGAGTTGGGGCATTATTGCCACCGGGATATTTTAAAACTGCTGATGGTCAGCGCCGGGTTGATATTTTCCGGTCTGTATATCATTGACAAGATTTTAAAAGGGGCATCCGGTGTTTTCGGTTTTCACGGAATTGATGACATCGCCTCCTTACCGTTATTTGTTTTAGCATTTTCTGTTTTTGGTTTAGTCATCACCCCGTTCACCAATTGGTACAGTTGCCGCCTGGAAAAATCCGCCGACCGATTCAGCTTGGAGATGACCGGCAAGCCGAATGTATTTATCACCATGATGAACAAGCTGGGACGGATGAATCTGTCGGAGTTTCAGCCAAACCCGTTCATCGAATTATTTTTTTATGATCATCCGCCGATCCAAAAAAGGATAAATTTTGCCAGGGAGTTTAAATAATAATTGATGCGATGAGCGACGTCACTTCAGAAAAAAGAAAATATTTCAGGGTTGCCCAAAAGATTCCCGTTGATTTCTCCGTGATGGATGAGCAGGACATACTCCTGCCGGGGGTCGGCAGTCAAAAAGGGCACACGGTCAATGTCAGCAAGGGCGGAGTTTGCCTGGAAACCCATACGCTGAGTGAATCCACCATCAAATATCTGAACCAGCAGCATATTTTACTTGTCTTGAAGTTTCATCTCCCATTATCGCAACGTCCCGTTAACGCGATTGCCCAGATTTCATGGTATGAAAAAAAAGAAACTCCTTCAGGTGTGCGTTATGTCCTGGGGTTGAAGTACCGCTCTGTCAAGGCTGATGACGCGCTGACCCTCCTACGGCAATCAGCCCGGTTTAAGTTTTTACTTTATGCTGTATTAATTCTCACGGCTTTTTTCCTTTGTAATATTCTTTATCATTTTATCATTACCAAACCTTAACTGTTTATGTATCGAAAACCAATTATCATCCTATTTGCTTTAACCGTATTTGTGTTTGGGAATTCATTGTTGAACGGGTTTGTCGGGGATGACAATTTCTTGATCATCGATAATGATTTTTATACATCATGGTCTAACGCAAAAGATTTGTTTACCTCAAAATATTTGACCAGTTCTGTTGAGGCACTCAATGTTCAGGACAAGAGCCGTTATTTTTCCGGATCGGTTGCTTACCGGCCGGTTCTGTCGCTGACATATTTTCTGGATTATTTTATTTGGCAGTTAAAACCATTCGGTTACCACCTGACAAATTTGTTGTGGCATCTGGCCAATGTTTGCGCGGTTTATGCGCTGGTGTTTCTGATCACCCGGGCCGGCAACATTTCATTCTTGACCGCTTTATTGTTTGCGGTGCACCCGTATAAAAGTGAAGCGGTCTGCAGTATCGGATACAGGGCGGACCTGGTATCCACTTTTTTTTTGTTGGCGGCCCTTGTCTCTTATATCTTATTCCGTTCTCAATCCAAGAAAATAATGATGGGGTCGTTGTCGTTGTTCAGCTTTTTATTCGCTGTATTTACTAAAGAATCGGTGATTATCTTTCCGGCCTTGTTGCTGATTTATGACCAATGGATCAATCCCGGGGAGAAAAGAGATAATTTCGGGGAACGCCTCAAACGATACATCGGATACGTCGCCATATGCTTGGTCTATCTCTACGTTTATTTAATTGTATTCCCGAACAAAACGGCCGGATCAATCGGCTGGTTTCATGGAAATCTATTAAGTCATGTTTCGGTTTGTATTCATATCTTTGGAGATTATCTGAGCGGATTTTTTATTCCGATGCTGGTCAAAGTCATGCCGCCGGTTTACCTGCCTCAAATCGGACAGCCATGGGGGACGACCACCTGGCTGATTTTATTAATTATTTTTCTCAGTTTCTTTTTATTCTATAAAATGGCCGCGGGTCAGAAAGAAATAAAGTTTTTTGCGGGCTGGTTTCTGATTACCCTGATCCCGGTGTCCAATATTATCCCGCTGGTGAACCCGATGGCGCACCGTTTTATGTATTTGCCATCGGTGGGCATTCTTTTTATCCTGGCCCGGTTAATTCTGGATATAGGTCGTTGGCTGAATGAGAAGACCGGGGCGCGGCATTTTATCTACATTTTGGCTTTAGGGTATATTGGAGCGAGCGGAATCATCACAGTTCAGATCAACGCCATGTGGCGTCACGACTATATCATGGCTTTTCGTTTATACCAGAACCACCCGAATGATCCGAGCAGTCATCTGTTTATGGGGATCACTTATCAACGGATTGGGGAATTGGAAAAAGCCAAGGAAGTTATTCTAAAGGGGATGCGGCTGGGATTAAAAGACCCGCGGACATATTATATTTTGGGGTTATGTACACTGCGGGAATTAGACGAGGGGCAGCGGTATCTGGAAGAAGGGATCCGTTTTTACCCGGAATATGCCATGTTGCATCTGGGTTTAGGCCGGATCCATTTATTGAAGGGGGATATAGATAAAGCTTTATTTCAGATTAAAAAAAGTATAGAATTAACACCTTCCTACCGTGGGTATTGTTATTTGACGCAAATTTACCTGATGAAAGGGGATGAACCGTCCGCCCGAAAGGTATGGGAAGACATTAAAACGGTTCTGCCGGATCAAAAGTATCACGCTTTCATTTTGAACATTATTGATCATAAAGATGAATTGGATTTGCCGCAGGACATTGGATTTTAAGGCCGCTCCGGATTTTGAATCCAGAAGCGGGCCTCGTTCATTTCCTTCTAAAAGGAAATAATGAAAGACGAACGGGAGAACAGATGAAAAGTTACCGGGAAGAGTTGTGGTTTAATACGCAGACAAGGCGTGAGTATCTCAATATCACGCCGGATGTTCAGAAAGCGATTGATAAAAGCGGGATCAAAGAGGGGCTGTGTCTCGTTAACGCCATGCATATTTCCGCCAGCGTTTATATCAATGATGACGAACGGGGATTATTGCAGGATTATGACAAGTGGCTTGAGAAATTGGCCCCGCATGCCCCGGTTGACCAATATCGTCACAATGACACCGGTGAAGACAACGCAGATGCCCATTTGAAAAGACAGGTCATGGGGCGGGAAGTGGTTGTTGCGGTAACCAACGGGAAGTTGGATTTCGGCCCCTGGGAACAAATATTCTACGGTGAATTCGACGGCCGCCGGAAAAAACGGGTGTTAATCAAAATAATCGGCAGCCCTTGATTTTAAAAATTAGTGAGGGCTAGCCTCGCCCGCCTTGCCGAGCGAGGCAGGTTCATTTCTTTCAAAACGGAATGATGAAAAATGAACGGGAGAGTAATATGAGTTTAATCACTATCGGTACAGTCGCTTTAGATAACCTTGTAACACCTTCAGGAAAAAAGGAATCCCTTCTGGGAGGTTCGGCCAGTCATTTCTCTGTCTGTGCCCGGCTGTTTACACCGGTGAACCTGGTGAGTGTCATTGGAAAAGACTTTCCTGATAAGCATCTGAAGTTTTTCAAGAAAAAAGGGATTAACCTGGATTCGGTGACCATCTCTGACGGGAAGACGTTTTCCTGGACGGGAGAATATAAAAAGGAAGATTTGAACACAGCCATCACACATACGACGGTGTTGGGAGTTCTGGAGCAATACACGCCTCAAGTCGCCGCTGAACAAAAGAAAATACCGAATGTATTTTTGGCGAATTTTGACCCGGATATCCAGATGAGTTTCCTTAAATTAATGAGCAACCCGAAATTCATCGGTATGGATACGATGAATCTTTGGATTGATATTAAAAACAAGTCTGTTAAAAATTTAATGAAGAAGGTTCATCTGATGATCGTGAATGACCGCGAGGCTAAGTTGTTGACGGAAGAGACAAATCTCCATAAGGCGGCCAAGGCAATCCGCCGTATGGGGCCGGGGATGGTTGTCATTAAAAAGGGAGAAAACGGCGTGATGTTTTACAGTGATCAGCATCATTTTGCTTTTTCGGCTTATCCTGTGGAAACCGTGGTTGACCCGACCGGGGCCGGGGATTCATTCGCCGGCGGGTTAATGGGCTATTTGTCCCAGACGGGGAGGGTCACACAGAAGGCGCTCCATAAAGCGCTTTTGTACGCGACTACGCTATCATCGTACAATGTGGAAGGTTTCGGTATGGCCAAGACCGCTGATCTGACAATGACCGGCGTCAACGGCCGGTTAAAAGAATTGTGTAAACATATTATGCCGGTGGTGTAAATATTATGGGAACTAGTTGGATTTATATTTCCGGGATGATCGGTGCGGTTGTGCTTCCGTTTTTCAGCCTCCCGTTGATTATCAGGATTGTTAAACGCAAGTCATCGGAAGATATCAGTATGACCTGGGCCATTGGTGTCTTTTCCTGTTTTATCATTATGCTGCCTTCGGCGCTTACATCAACGGATCTTGTTTACAAAACATACAGTATCATCAATATGGTCCTTTTTTCCGGGGTCGTGGTTGTCACTGTAAAATACAGAGGCGGTTTAAAACAATGAAAGAGAAAAAAGTCAAAACCAAGGCGGGGATGGTTTCCATCGTCGGGCGGCCGAATGTCGGTAAATCCACCTTGCTGAATAAGATTGTCGGGGAAAAAATAGCAATTGTTTCCAAGGTCCCTCAGACCACTCGTAACCAGATCAGGGGTATGTACAATGACCAGCGCGGGCAGATCGTTTTTATTGATACGCCCGGTTATCATCCCGGGGGGGACAATCTGGATAAGTATATGAACAATGCCTCTGTCTCCACGATTGATCAGGTGGATTGTTTAATTTATCTGGTTGATCCCAGCCGCCGGATTGGAAAAGAAGAGGAAAATATTGCCGCGAAAGTCAAGGATGTCAAAGTGCCGGTTATTCTGGGGCTCAATAAAGTGGACATTAAAAGCGCGGCCGTTGATCAATACATCCAGTTTTACGAAAAGGTTGTGGGCACGCCCATTACAGAGATGAAAAATATTTCTTTGGTCGCCCTATCCGGGGAAAAAGGGATTAATGTTGATAAATTGATTGACGTTATCTTTGAATATTTGCCGGAAGGTCCGGCCTTTTACGCGGATGATATTATCACCGATTTGCCGCAAAAGATGGCGATTGCGGATATCATTCGAGAGAAATTTTTCATGACGCTGCGGGAGGAATTGCCCCATTCGATCGGGGTTTTTATTGAACAGATGCTCCCCGCCAAGGGGAATACGATGCATATTAAGGCATTAATTTACGTCGAAAGAAGTACACAGAAAGAAATCGTCATCGGAAAAAACGGGCAGACCCTGAAAAACGTCGGGATGCTGGCCAGAACAGACCTGGAATACTTATTGGAGCAGAAAGTTTTTCTGGAAACACATGTCAAGGTCAGTAAACGCTGGCGGGATGATATTTCCATTCTGCAGGAATTGGGATACGATTCTCTCGGATTGTCATGAAGGCGGTGACGGTTAAACAAATACAGAAGCTGGATGAAATCGCGATTAATCACTATGGTTTCCCTTCTCTGGTTTTAATGGAAAATGCGGGGCGTCGGGTTTACGAAGAAGTGATGAAAAATTTTCGGCCTGCTGTTGTCATCGTCATTTGCGGCCAAGGGAATAACGCGGGAGACGGTTTTGTCACGGCTAGGCATTTGATCAACGCTGGGGTTAAAACAAATATAATTTTAATCGGTCGTTCCGCAGATCTGAAGCAGGATGCGTTGGTTAATTACAGGATCCTGAGGCAGTTGAAGCATCCGGTCCGGGAAACAGCACGGCTAACGACACGCTCCTTGACTCTGATCAGAGAAGCTGATGTCGTGGTCGATGCGATTTTCGGGGTAGGATTAAACCGCGAAATTACCGATCCTTATAAAAGAATTATTGAAACGATTAACCGTGAAGCAAAAAAGGTTGTTGCCGTTGACATCCCGTCTGGACTGGACGGCACGAACGGGAAAATACACGGAGTGTGTGTAAAAGCGAACCTTACCGTAACTTTCAGTTTTCCCAAGTGCGGTTTTTATCAGAGTGAAGGTCCGCAGAAAACGGGCAAAGTCATTGTGGCGGATATCGGGATACCGGATAAACTCAAGAAAAAAATTATAAAATAATGCCCGGCGCACAGCCAGCAGGGCTGTTGGATAATTATGCCTGTTACGAATCGAAATATTGATACGGTGATTCTTAATATAAGAGAACAAATGAAAGGCCTGCCGGATCCGTCAGTGACTCTTGTCGGTAAAAGGTGGAAGAGCCCATTTTTGGTTCTGATTTCCTGCATTATGAGTCTGCGGACAAAAGACGAAACAACGCTGCCGGCTTCGGAACGATTATTCAAACTGGCCGATACTCCTGAGACCATGATCAAGTTATCAGCCTCCCAGATTGAAAAGGCAATTTTTCCGGTTGGTTTTTACAAGACGAAGGCCCGGACCATCCTTGGTATCTGCAAAGACATTATCGAGAAATTTAATCATAAAGTCCCCGATGATATTGAAACATTATTGACGATGAAAGGCGTCGGACGCAAAACAGCTAATTTAGTTTTGACGGAAGGGTTTAATATCCCGGCCATGTGCGTTGATACACACGTCCACCGGATTTCCAACCGTTTCGGTTACATACAGACAAAATCTCCGGAAGAAACAGAATGGGCCTTAAGAAAGAAGTTGCCTAAAAAACATTGGATAGATTATAATGCTTTGCTGGTCACCTGGGGACAGAACGTTTGTAAGCCTGTTTCGCCGTTGTGCTCGAGGTGCAGTGTCAGCCGATATTGCGCGAAATCAAATGTAACCATCAGCCGGTAAAGGATGCCACGTGCAGAAAAGAGGAGCTTTAATAACCCCGCAAATTCATTCGATCCTTGAATCGCCGGAAAAGGTTGAAAAGATCCGGAATTTATTTTCGGATATGCACACGTATGATATTTATGTTCTTTGTGAGAATCTGGAAGACAACCAAATCGCCGAATGCATCAAGGCTTTAGGTATCCCGACCGGGATTGAGCTTTTTGAACAGTTTGATGATGAGCGTAAGAAAGAAATATTCAACTGTTTCGATAAAGAATGGATGGCCGATGTTTTAGAGGAAATGTCGCCGGATGAGCGGGCGGATTTTATTGTCTATTTGCCGCAGGAACGCCTTGAAGAAATTCTACCGCTGGTGGCCAGGGCCGAACGTCTCGATATAAAGAAATTGACCAAGTATAAAGAAGAGACCGCCGGATCCATTCTGACAACGGAGTATGCGTTTCTCCCAAAAAATATCACAGTCAATGAAGCCATCGAGAAAATCAAGATCCAGGCTATTGACAGTGAGACCATTTATTATATTTATGTCATCGATAATGACCGAAAATTGTTGGGTTTTGTTTCGTTAAGAGACATCATCATCGCGCCATCGACCAAAAAAATTGAAGACATTATGAATACTCATGTCATCAGTGCGAATGTCGATGATGACAAAGAAGCTGTGGCCAGGAAATTGTCCGATTATGATTTTTTGGCAATCCCGATCGTGGACAATGAAAGCCGGCTGGTCGGCATCGTGACGGTTGACGATGTTATGGACGTCGTTGAGGAAGAGACGACCGAAGATATGTATAAGTTGGCGGCCGCCGGGGTTTATGTCGATTATATGAAGGCCAATCCGTTTAAGGTCGCCCGGCAAAGAACACTCTGGCTGATGATTTTGATTTTTGTGGGGTTTATTTCGGCTTGGGTTCTGCAGAACAATGCCGAAACGCTTCAAACGGTAATGGCTTTAAGTTTTTTTATTCCCTTATTGCTGGGGGCGGGCGGAAATGCCGGCACTCAAACGTCAACGGTTGTCATTAGGGGCTTGGCAACAGAAGATATTGAGTTGCGGGATTTCATGAAAGTCTGGCGGAAAGAGTTGATGGTCGGGGCAATGGTAGGCACCTCAATGGGATTATTGGCTTCATTCATGGCTTTCTTTTTGAAACGTGACCTAAAACTCGGAATTGTTGTCGGACTGTCTATGATTACTTCCGTAATGCTGGCGGCGTCATTGGGGGCATTATTGCCGATCTTGTTCAAGAAATTAAAATTGGACCCGGCCTTGATGTCCGGGCCTTTTATCACATGTATTGTTGATATTGTTTCACTTTTAGTGTATTTTAAAATCGCAACTTTAATCCTTTGGTAAACATCATGAAAATTGGAATAACATACGATTTAAAAACAGATTGGGTCAAAAAAGATAGTGACCCTGCAGACATCAACGCGGAATTTGATAAACCCGAGACGCTGGAAATGATTATCGCTGCGATCGAAAGCGGCGGACATGAAGTGATCCGGATTGGAAATTTCCATCAGCTTATCCAGTGCGTGGAAGACCTGAATGTCGATTTCGTCTATAACATGTGCGAAGGCCGGTCGGGCCGTAACCGTGAATCACAGGTACCGATTATTCTGGAAATGAATCAGATCCCTTATTTGGGGGCGGATGCGTTGTCGTTGGGGGTTACTCTAGACAAGATTATGGCCAAGAAAGTGTTTATGGGGCAGAATATCCCGACCCCGGGATATTTTTCAGCAGAGTCAACCGATGACCTTGAACAACTGAACACGATTGGCTTTCCTTTGATGGTCAAAACCAAACATGAAGGGTCTTCCAAAGGAATTAATAATGAATCAAGGGTTCAAAATATTACAGAATTGAAACGAAGGGTCGATTTTATTAACCGGACGTACAGCCAGCCAGCTCTGGTTGAACAATTTATTGCCGGAAGGGAATTTACGGTTCCAGTATTGGGAAATGCAACTCCGGTAGCCATGCCGGTTGTTCAGATCTGTATTGACGGCAATTTGGAATTGGATGACCGGATATATACCAACGAGCGGATTTATTCGGCGGCCTTAAAATATGTGTGTCCGGCCCAGATAACGCCGGAATTAACGAAAGAAATACAGGAAATTGCGGTGAAGGTTTTTAGATCGGTGGATTGCCGGGATCTGGCGAGGATTGATTTTCGTGTCTCTAAAGAGGGAAGGCCGTATGTTTTGGAGATTAACCCTCTTCCGACCATGGATAAAGAAGATGTGTTTCATGTCTTTCCTCAATTGTTTGGGCTTGATTTTAATCAAATATTAAACATAATATTAAATATATCACTGGCCCGTTACGGTCTCATTGATCAAACAGAACAAGAATTGTTAAAACCCTTTTACCAGGAGATAAATGCTTAATGAATCCAATGGACGCCCTTGACCAAGAATTGCAAATTTCCCAGATACCACTTACATCTCAGGAAATGAGAGTCCTTGAGTTTTTTGACGGGGCCACGGAATCAGATTGGAACGATTGGCGTTGGCAGATTCGCAACAGGATCCGCAGCAAGGAAGTTCTGGAAAGTATTGTGAACCTAACAAAAAAAGAAAAAGCCGGTATTGTCGGCTGCGGAAAAAAACTGACGATGGCTATTCCGCCTTATTTTGCGGCCCTGATCCGTCCGGACGATCCGACGTGTCCGATCCGTTTACAAAGTATCCCCCAGGTAGATGAGTTAACGGCAGCCCCGGAAGAAATGGCGGATCCCTGTGGTGAGGACAAACATTCTCCCATTCATGGCCTGGTGCACCGTTACCCGGACCGAGTCCTTTTTTTGGTCAATGAGATGTGTGCCATGTATTGCCGGTATTGCACGCGTTCAAGAATGGTCGGGGATGGTGAACGATCGTTGAGTATGGAATCGTATCAAAAGGCTTTTGACTACATCAGGAGTCACAAAGAAATAAGAGATGTGTTAATTTCCGGCGGAGATCCGTTGACCTTGAGCGACCGTGTGCTTGAGCATATTATCCAGGAAATCAAATCCATTGAGCATGTTGAGTTTGTCAGAATCGGCACGAGAATTCCGGTAACATTGCCGCAGCGGGTAACCCCGCAGCTGATTAACATGCTGAAAAAGTATAGTCCGATTTGGATGAGTATTCATTTCAATCATGCGGAAGAAATCACTCCCCGCGTGAAGTTCGCTTGTGATTTGATTGCCGACGCGGGGATACCCATGGGAAGTCAGACAGTGTTGCTCAAAGGGGTCAACGACCAGCCGGAGATTATGAAAAAGTTGATGCACGAACTCCTAAAAATAAGGATCAGGCCGTATTACATTTATCAGTGTGACCCGATTCTCGGTTCAAAGCATTTTAGGACGGAGATCTCGACCGGTATTAACATCATGGAGCAGTTACGCGGACACACAACGGGTTACGCCGTGCCGACGTATGTGGTGGACGGACCCGGCGGCGGTGGAAAAATTCCCATTTCACCGAATTATGTGGTTAAAAAAGAAAAAAGTACATACACGTTACGTAATTTCAATCATGATGAATTTTATTATCATGATCCTGAATAAATTTAAAATTTCTTAAGGCCGTCATTTCTATGGCGTGCCACGCCCGCCTTGCCGAGCAAGGCGAGGCAGGTCATTTTCTTCTTAACTAGAGAATGAAGAAAAATGAACGGGAGTTTCATATGAAAAAGTTAGAAATTATCGTTAGAGAAGAAAAATTTAATGCTGTGATTAAAGTCCTGGAAGACTCCGGAGTCGGCGGTCTGACGGTCACGGAGGCAAAAGGTTTCGGAAGGCACCGCAACGGTCTTCAGCCCAAAAGAAAGATTGATATTTACGTTGATGAGTTCCAGGTGGATAAAGTTGTTGAAATGGTCCGGCAGGTTGCCAAAACAGGATCGACCGGTGACGGTAAAATCGCGGTTATTCCTCTGGAGAATGTCATCAAGATTCGTACAGGCGAAGATGGCGCCATGGCAATTTAGATTCTTATAAATCATTTAATTTCATAGAGTAACGAAGAATTTGTCCTGTGAGTTTTGATCCGAAGCTGGCGGTTGAAAAATCCTTTACAATTTAACAATCTGGTATATAATACAACCTTCCTATAGAAAACGATTAACCGATAAAGGTGGTGAATATACCCGATGATAGAAGTTAAAGTAAACGACAATAACAGTTTTGAGAAAGCTATGCGTATCTTTAAAAAGGCCTGTCAGAAAGACGGATTCATGATGGAACTGAAAGACAGACGTTTTTACAGCAAGCCATCCGAGAAAAAACGGCTAAAAGGTAAACGATAGTTTATAAAAGAGATCATTTGCGGTCTCTAAGTATATCTAATAAGGGACGCAGTTCTTGCGTCCCTTATTCATTTCCAATCATAAAATGACAAAGTCAATCGCCATATTAATAGAAGATCAATATCAAGTGCTTGAGGTCTGGTACCCTTGGCTGCGTTTGCGTGAAAACGGAATTGACGTTAAGTTGGTCGGATCCGGCACGAAAAACAGTTACGGCAGTAAGGAGGGGTATCCGGCAAAAGCGGATTGTTCCATTTCAGAAGTTAACGCCGATCAGTTTGACGGAGTAATTGTCCCGGGAGGATTCGCTCCTGATTTTATGCGCCGGGTGCCCAGAATGGCGCAATTCGTCAGGGAAATTTATGATCAGAATAAGATCGTAGCGGCCATCTGCCACGGCGGGTGGATGCTTGTTTCGGCTGGAATTTTGAAAGGCAAAAAGGCAACCAGCTTTTTTGCCATTAAGGATGATCTTATTGCCGCCGGGGCTGATTGGTCCGATCAGGAAGTTGTTGTTGACAAAAATCTCATCACTTCCCGCAAACCTGAAGATTTGACTGCGTTTACCGTTGAAGTCATTAAGCAATTAAATATTTGATATTGGCCACGAATAAAGTTTTTTTAATCCACCACGACCATGCTTAAAGTTCATCGAATACTCATCAGTGTTTCTGATAAAAAAGGACTGATACCGTTTGTTAAAGGTTTGTCGGACCTGAATGTCGAAATCCTTTCAACCGGAGGGACGGCCCGGCTGATTCGTGAGGCGGGTGTATCGGTTCAGGACGTATCGGAGTATACCGGTTTTCCCGAGATGCTGGACGGCCGCGTTAAAACCCTGCATCCCAAAATTCACGGGGGTCTTTTGGCTGTCCGCAATAACAAAGACCACATGGAACAGATCAAAAAACACGGGATCGGGATGATCGATATGGTCGTGGTTAATCTTTATCCTTTTGAAAAGGTTACACAAAAGAAGAATGTTCATTTGGAGGAAGCCATCGAGAACATTGATATCGGTGGGCCGTCGATGTTACGTTCCGCGGCAAAGAATTATCGCAGTGTGGCCGTTGTCTGTAATCCTGACCATTATGATACGGTCCTGGAGGAACTAAAACAAAACAATGGATTGCTCCCGGATTCGGTTTTGTATAAATTAGCCGTTGAGGCCTTCGGTTATACGGCCCGTTATGATGAAATTATCCAGAAATTTCTTAAGTCACGGTTGACGGGATCTGATTTTGATCCTCTGCCGGTCCAGTATGACCAGAAATATGAAAAACGGCAGACTTTGCGTTATGGTGAAAATCCTCACCAAAAAGCCGCGTTATATATGTCCGGTCCGGAAGCCTATGGATTGGCCGACATCAAACAATTGCACGGTAAAGAGCTTTCATTTAACAATTTTCTGGATTTAAACGCGGCGATCGAATTTATCAAGGATTTTAAGGAACCCACGGCCGTTATTATTAAACATAATAATCCGACGGGTATTGCGCAGGACCAGTCAATAGCCAGTGCCTATAAACAGGCGTGGGCGTGTGATCCTGTTTCTGCATTCGGGGGAATTATCGGTTTGAACCGGACGGTTGACGAAGAGACCGCTGAGTTGATCAACAAAAGCGGTTTTATGGAATGTATTATTGCCCCGAAATTCAGCAGTAAAGCCAAGGCTATCCTGGGCGTTAAAAAGAATTTGAGATTGATTGAATTTGATTTTAAGAAAATGATCAAAGAGCCTTTTGACAGTAAGAAGATTTACGGGGGTTTACTTCTTCAGGAAAAAGATGAGCATATTTTAAAGGATGAAGATCTGAAAATTGTTACCAAGAAAAAACCAACAGCCCCGCAGCTTGAAGCCATGAAATTCGGATGGCAGGTCATCAAGAATGTAAAATCAAACGCGATTCTGCTCGTAAAAAGTAAACGTGTGGTCGGAATTGGATGCGGCCAAACCTCCCGGGTGGAGAGCGTCCACACGGCCGTCAACAAAGCCGGCAAACAGGCGAAAAATTCTATTTTGATCTCAGACGCTTTTTTCCCAAAAACGGACAACATTGATCTGGCGGCCAAAGCCGGCGTTAGCGCGATTATCCAGACCGGCGGATCAATCGCTGACAAAGAAGTCATCGCCGCCGCTGATCGCCATAAATTAGCCATGGTCTTCACATCGGTAAGGCATTTTAAGCATTAATTGCTTATGGAGGCCTGTCATGACTCCCCAACAAGCTCGGACATACCTGAATTCATTCATCGACCTCGAACAATCTTTGGATAATGTTACCAATAAGATATTTAAGTTGGAGCGTGTTCATAAACTGCTGCTAGCCTTAGGTAATCCTCACAAAAATTTAAAAACGGTTCATATCGCCGGTTCAAAAGGAAAAGGGTCGACGTCTGTCATGGTCGCGCATATTCTTAAGGAAGCGGGGTATAAAGTGGGTTTGTATACGTCGCCGCATATTCAATCGTATAACGAAAGAATTCGTATTTTAACCTTGGGGGCTGAACCGGCAACCGAGGCAGTATTTCCTGACAGCATTTCTGATGATCGTCTGGCACAGGTTTTGACTTCTATTCAGTCTGTTATTGAAGAAGTCAGGAGTGATCGCACGCACGGCCGGCTTACTTTTTATGAAGTTTATACCGCCTTAGCGTTTTATTATTTTAATCAGGAGCAGATTGATTTTGCCGTTATTGAAACAGGGCTTGGCGGAAGGTTGGATGCGACCAACGTTATCGACTCAATGGTCGCGGTGATTACTCCGATCAGCCTGGAACATACCCATATCCTTGGAGATACTCTAGATAAGATTGCTTATGAAAAAGCGGCCATCATCAAAAAATACCAGGATGTCGTTATTGCCCCGCAACGGACGCAGGCCATGGAAGTTATTCTTAAACGGTGCGAGCAGTTTGGGATTAAACCCGTCAATGTTGCTGAAGACATAATGATTAAAAAAATCGAACAGAATTTTTTGAATCAGACTGTTCATTTGAAAACGGCAAAGTCGGATTATCAAGACTTGGAAATTTTATTGTTGGGAGTCCATCAATGCAGTAATGCCGCGGCGGCTGTCAGTGTGGCTGAATTGATTAATAAGAAAGGATTTTTGATTTCAAGAGAGGCGATTTATCGGGGATTAAAAACAGCCTTTTGGCCTATACGGTTTGAGATTCTCGGAAAGAACCCGTTTGTTATCCTGGACGCGGCGCACAATGAAGATTCCATGTTGCGGTTGGCAGGGACAGTGCGTTTATACTTCGGCGATCAGAAAGTCCATCTGATCTTAGGTGTGTCGAACGATAAAAAGATCAGTGAAATATGCACGGCCGTCAAAAATATTGCTTCCAGGGTTTATATTACGAAAGCGGATAATAAAAGAGCGTATGAATTTAAAGATGAAGAGTTATCACATTTGTTTTCAGGTCTCGATCTTATTAAGACAAATTCTGTGGCGGACGCATTGAAGCTGGCTTGGAATGAATGTCCTCACGACGGGATTATTTTAATTACCGGATCAATCTTTGTGGCCAGTGAGGCGAGGGGTTTGCTTTTAAACAGGGCTCCAGGCAGGATAGGACAATTATGTATCAATATGAAGGGTTAAATGACACAATCGTAGCGATATCCACTCCGAGCGGACAGGGAGGAATCGGTATCATTCGTTTAAGCGGAAAAGAAGCCTTGGGAATAGCCGCAAAAATGTTCCGGTCCTGTAGTTCGAAGCAATTCTCCGCGTTTAAAAGTTATACGACACATTACGGCTGGGTTGTCTCTCAAGATGAGAAAACGGTGGATGAAGTCCTTTTGACGGTTATGAGGTCCCCCAAAAGTTATACGAAAGAGGATGTCGTCGAGATCAGTTGTCACGGTGGGATTGTTTCCCTGCGGGCCATATTGAATTTGGCGCATGATTACGGGGCCAGGCTTGCTCACCCTGGTGAATTTACTAAGAGGGCATTTCTGAACGGACGCATTGATTTGACGCAGGCCGAGGCAGTGCTGGATATTATTCAATCGAAAACCGATACCTTCTTGAGAATAAGCACGAACCAATTGCGAGGTGAATTGTCCTCGGAACTCACATATATTCGTGAACGGCTGATGAATGTTTACATCGAAATGGAGGCTATTGTTAATTTTCCGGAAGATGAAATTGATTCAAAGGGCAGGGATCGGCTGAAAAAGGATATAGAATCCGCTAAAGAAAAGGTCATTCAATTACTGTCATCAGCCGACCAGGGACGGTTACTTAAGGAAGGGATCAAGATTGTTTTATGCGGAAAACCCAATGTCGGTAAATCTTCATTGCTGAATGTTTTTTTAAAAACGGAGCGGGCGATTGTTTCAAATATCGCCGGGACTACTCGGGATACGATCGAAGAAACGACCCATATCAACGGATTTCCGTTTTTGTTTGTTGACACCGCAGGTATATTAGATCCGAGGGATGTTATCGAAGAAGAAGCGGTCAGGCGCAGTCACCTTCATATCCAGGGAGCGGATTTAGTTTTACTTTTGGTGGATGGTTCCCAGCCTCTGGATGAGGCCGATCACAATCTTATCCGACAGTTTAAAGAGCAAAATTTAATTCTCATCCTGAACAAATCCGACTTACCCCAGAAAACGACCAAGCAGGATTTGATCAATGTTGCTCCGGGAAAAATAATTCAATCAATTTCCGCGTTAAAATTAACGGATATTGATCAACTAAAGAAGTCAATCGTCGACAACGTTTTGCAAGGCAAGCAGGTTTCTTCACAAAACCTGTTGGTCAGTAATATGCGGCATATTGCGGCGTTGAAAGATTGCCGGCAGTCCTTAAATAAAGCCCAGGAATACCTGTCAGACGGATTATCCTTGGAATTTGTCTCTGAAGAAATAAAAGTCGGCGTTAATTATCTGGATGGTATCACCGGAAGAAATATTGATTACGACTTGCTCGATAACATTTTCTCACAGTTTTGTATAGGAAAATAAAGGGAGTTACAGCCGGTTTTCAATCGTGATCGTCTTTGGTTTTGGCGGGTCTTTCGTTTCAAACCCCTCTAGCCCCATACTGTCTTCAATCATTTTTTTCTGAAATTCAAACAGCATCATGACTAAATCCCGGTTGTTTAACATGCCGGCCATTTTTTCCCGCGCGTGTTTATCATTCATCAGTCCTTCAATATCTTTTTCTTTCAGATATTTTTGTATGTCTGGGTCGTTCATAATTTCTTTGAAATGATCATCTTCGATGACTTTTTTAAATTCATCTGTTTTAACCAGACGTTCCATTTTTTCCGGTTCGTTTTGTAATGAATTCTGATGGGCATAATAGTTGATCAGGGCATAAGTTTTTGTTTCCGACAACACATCACGGGTCTTCCCGGCATAAGGAAATCCGGAAGGGATGACCATAATTAGCAAAATAAGGACAATGATCATTCCTCCGCTCCAGGCCAGACTGACGGCCGATCCAATCAAACGGCTGGTCAGGGACAATGTATTTTTTTTTGGTGTCGGGATTGACCATATTTTTAAGAGGATAGCCACTGTCCCCTGAAGAAATATGGGGCTAAACAGACTGATGGCTAATGAGATAACCACATTTTGGGTTTTCAGGAAATAGGCATAGCTGAGGATACAACCTAAAATCAAGGAAATCGGACCGAGAACAGAGCCTAATAGCCCCTTCTTCCAACCTCGCCAAAAGTAATAAAGGAATAAGACCAAGACGGCAATATCGATTGAATTGTTCATTTTTTATTGAAAGGATTATAGTTATGAACTTTTCGAAGATTTACCGAGTATAACATTTATGACATTTTTGTTCAATCCTAATATTACCCATGTTAAAGTAATCTGGCAAATGAAAAGAGCGTATGTTATGCTTTATATACTAGAGAACAGAAAATACATGCAAAAGGTAAACCATCTGAGAAGGTGGGGCACAAAGCTAAAGGGTCCTAGTTTTTTTAGGATAGCCAGTTGCCAGCATCATAGTCAATGATAAGCCTATTCTTCTTGGATGAAGGATAGGTTTTTTTTTGACGCAACAAAAAGGCAGGGACATGATAAAAAAATATAGAATCACGATGCTTACCATCACCTTGATGGTGATGCCGGTTTTAGCCCAGGCAGAGACTTTGACGATGACAACGTATTATCCGTCTCCCTTTGGTGTATATCAATCATTAAGACTGGCCCCGAATGCGTCTCCACCGGCTTGCAGCGTTTCAACGACCGGGACCATGTATGTTGATGTTTCAGGGGATTTACAGTTTTGCGACGGAACTTCTTATACCAACTCTGTTGGTGAATGGACTTTGGACGGTACGGATCTTTATCCCATATCATGGTCTACCGCAGATATAGGCATCGGGACAAATATTCCGGCGACCAAACTGCATGTTCAGAGCGCAGCTACGGATTTTACGGCGATCAGGATTCAGAACACAGATGCCGCCGACTCCGTTTGGGAATTGCGCGCGCATCAAACCAGCTTGACCGACGGATTTTCAATTTGGGGCGGTGCTGAAGGGGCTGAGGCGTTTCGTCTGGGTATAACAAGTGCGGGAAATGTCGGAATCGGTACAACCAGTCCTACATCGGAGCTGGAGGTCAACGGTGATGTTGAGTTGACCAATGATTTGATTTTTAACGGGGCAAATCCGGCGATTTCCACGACCAACGGTGATTTGGCCATAGCTCCTGGCGGTGGTTTTGATGTTCACAGTGACATCGGCGGAGGGGCCCAATTTTACGTTTATGATGCGGATAATGCCAGCCATTTATTGACGATCCTTCAATCTACCCGGAGGATCGGGGTTTTAAATGCCGCTCCGACCACCGAATTTGATGTTAACGGGACCGTTACGGCGAATGCTTATTTATATTCTTCGGATGCCCGTCTGAAGGAGAATTTTAAACCGGTTTTAGGGTTGAGCGGTATTAAACAAATTGAAGGTTTGAGTTATACCTGGAAAGAGAATGGCCAACAGGATATCGGGATTACCGCCCAGGATGTCGAAAAAGTTTATCCTGAGTTGGTTCATACGGATGAAACGTCCGGCAGAAAATATGTGAAATACGGAAATTTGATCGCTCCGATGATTGAAGCGATTAAAGAACAGCAGGTATTGATCGAACATCAAAGTGAAGAGATTGATTCTTTGAGAAAAGAAATTAATCAAATCAAGCGCGGCATGGAAATGGATTCTTCCCGCTGAATTTATAAAAATCGGCCTGGAAAAAACAAAAGATGAAAAAACGTTCTTGGGGAAAAATAGGCGGTCTCATTACAACCATAATGCTGGGTTTTGCCTCTGCGGCATTTTCAGCGGTCGGTGATCCTTGTGTGCCGCCGGCTACGGGATGTTATTGTGATGACGGCCCGTCAGGAAATGTCAACTGCCGGATTTATGGATGGGAAAACGGCGGATATATGCTCGATGGGAATGCAGGTCTTGGAACGATTCCTTCTCTACGAATTAATTTGAGTTATACCTCCAACACAACACCTAATGTTGGTGAAGCGGAATGCTGGGATATATCCAACACGTCCATTATAGAATATTTTATTCCCACGGCGACTCAGACCCAGTGGAACAGTTTTAAAGCCGCTGTGCTGGGAGGTTCATTTCTCGGTGTGACTATGGCCGAATGTCCGACTTGCGGTGATGGGGTGTGTTCCAATGCCGTAACGTATTGGGGTTTTCAGGAAAGCTGCGGATCTAACGATAGCATGTTGCCTGCTCCGGAGACAGGGGACCCGATGTGTACGAGTGACTGCGGGGCCTGTCCGATTGTCTGCGGTGACGGGTTTTGTGCTGTCGGTACTGAACACTGCACCGGCGGGGCCGGGCCGGGGTATAATCCCTGTGTTGAATGCGGGGCGTGTTCCTGCGGGGATTCCCATTTTGATTGCACCGGTCAATGCGGCACGTGTGGGAGCTGTTCGCCATGCTGCGGGGACGGAACATGCGACGGTACGGAAGATAGTGTGAGCTGTGCGTCGGATTGCGCGGTGCCGGTTTGCGGGGATTTAATTTGTAACGGAGTGGAAAATAAGTGTACCTGTCCTGGGGATTGCACGACCGATGTCTGCGGGGACGGGTGCTGTACCGGGACGGAGACTTGCGGGACAGTCAACAGTGGATTTAGTTGTAATGCCGATTGCGGTTTTTGTTCTTGTACCGGCGCGGTCCCGATTAATTCTACTTTATGCCCGGGAGATAATGCCGGACTGACAGCAAATACACCGAATTCTTCAGTAGCGACCTGTACGGCCGGAACAAAATGTGAATATTTATGCGATGATTATACAAAATTATCATCCGGTGAATGCAGATATTGTTTGGAACCTCCGGTTCAGGCCTGTTACGCGATCGCACCGGCTTGTGCCAGTTATACCGATTGTCCGGTCAGTTTAAGCGACGGTTGTCAGGTATCGGGTTCAAACTGCCGATATAATTATACCGGAGATTGCAGTATTAACCCGTGCGGAGATGAGTACACCTGTGGAAGTTGTACTTTTGTCTGTACCGGCGCAGCTCCGGCGAACGCGTCAATATGCTCGGGAGATAATGCCGGCCTGACCAGAGGAGATGTTCCGATTACGCTTGTTGCTTCTTGTACCGGCCCGACAAAATGTGAATATAGCTGTAATGCCGGTTACTATTATTCCGCTGGTAGTTGTGTGCCGTATGTCTGTACCGGGGCTGTTCCAACTAATTCATCACTCTGTGCCGGCGATGATACGGGTTTAAGTGCAGATACTCCACGGACTCCGGTCAGCGCATGTACAGCGGGAACTAAATGTGAATATTTATGCGACCCGGGATATTACAGTGATGGTACTGCCTGTGTTCTGTTTCAATGTACCGGTCCCGCACCCGCCCATTCTAATTTGTGCTGTGTCGATTATGATCTTGATACCATATGCGAACCGGATGATACCGGCCTTACAGCAGACACCCCGAATACCTTAGTCGATACGTGTACCCAGCCCGTGAAGTGCGAGCATGTCTGCCGGCCGTTTTATGTCCGCAGTGGAATAACCTGTGTTCCCCTTTATCTATGTACCGGCCCGGATCCGACAAATAGCACAATCTGTCTGAATGATAATGATGATTTGCCGGCGAATACTCCCAAAACAGCCGTTATTACAGGAGGGTGTACGGCCGGAACACAATGTGAATATGAATGTAATGCCGGTTTTGTTCTTGATGGAAACGATTGTCGTGCGCCGGCATGTACCGGAGTGCCTGATCCGAATTCTGTACTGTGTGCTGGAGATAATGCAGGATTGACCGTGGATGTGTCAGTTTCGACGGTAAATACCTGTACGTTTGGTACAAAATGTGAATACCGGTGTAACACGGAATATCATGATGCGGGGGTTAACCAGTGTGACGTTAATGTTTGTACCGGATCAGCGCCGTCTAATGCAACATTGTGTGCGGGGGATGGGACCAATATAACCGGAAGGGCCAATTTAGCTTTAACACTTGTTGGCGCTTGTACAGCGACCAAGTGTGAATACATTTGTGACCCCGGATATGAATTAAATCTCGCCGGTACAGCTTGTGTGGTGGAAACGTTTGATTGTATCGGCACCCCGGCTTCGAATTCAACCATCTGTCCGGGAGATAATATTGGGTTACTGGCGGATACGCCGGTCACAACAGTATCAGCCTGTACAGCAACGATGTGTGAATATACATGCAACAGCGGATATAAGGACGCCGGAATTAATCAATGTGATGCCAATGTTTGTACCGGAGCGCCGCCGGCTAATGCAACTTTGTGTATCGGGGATAACATTAATATTCCCGGTAATGGTGATGTTACCCGAACCTTGGTGGCGGCTTGTACGGCCGGAACAAAATGTGAATATACCTGCAGCAGTGGTTTCAATTTTAACGGAACGATTTGTGTGGCCAATGTCTGTACCGGGGCGGTACCGCCAAATGCGGGATTGTGTACGGGGGATGGCACGAATATTCCTGGGAACAGTGATGTGGCTCGAACTTTGGTTCCGGTCTGTACGATTGGAACAAAATGTGAATATACCTGCAGCAACGGATACAATTATGACGCCGGGGTGTGTGATTTAAATGCCTGTACGGGGACTGTTCCGTCAAACGCAACACTCTGTGCAGGGGACGATACCGGAATTCCTGGGAACTCGGACGTTGTCCGCACGGCCGTAGGCGCTTGTACGTTGCCGATTTATTGTCAATATTTGTGTAATGACGGATTCCACGAGTCCGGTGGGGTTTGTGACGTCAATATTTGTACCGGAACGGTTCCATCCAACGCGACGTTATGCAGCGGAGATGATACAAACATTCCGGGAAATTTAAATGTCGGCCGGACCGTGGCGAATGCATGTACCGGCGGAACAAAGTGTGAATACACCTGTGATCCGGGATTTACCAAAGACGCGAACACGTGCCGTCCGTTCATGTGTACAGGAACACCTGATGCGAACGCACTGATTTGTCCGGGAGATAACACCGGATTATTGGCGGATACGCCGGTTACAACCGTATCGGCTTGTACAGTAACTTTGTGTGAGTATACTTGCAACAGCGGATATCACGACGGAGGAGCCAACCAATGTGATGTCAATGTCTGTACAGGAGCAACTCCTTCCAACGCGTCCATATGTTCCGGTGACGGAACAAATATCCCGGGCAATTCTGATGTTTCCCGTACTCTGGTGGGTGCTTGTACGGCTGGAACTAAATGTGAATATATTTGTAATGATGGATATAATTTCGGAGGGGCTTCATGTGATGTAAATATATGTACAGGGGCTATTCCAATTAATGCGACGATTTGTTCCGGAGATGATATCAATATTCCGGGGAATGCTGATGTCGGGCGCACGGTCGTGGCAGCTTGTACTGCTGGAACAAAATGTGAATATATTTGTGATGACGGATTTAATTTCGATGGTTCAGGGTGTACCAATCTTAACCAATGTATAGGAGCTGTGCCTGCAAACACAACAATATGTTCCGGAGACGATGCTAATATCCCCGGCAATTCCGACGTGCCACGAACGGTTGTGCCTGCGTGCACGGTTGGAACGAAATGTGAATACATCTGCACGGATACATATCATGACGGCGGTGGAGTGTGCGACCCGAATATTTGTATCGGTAGCGTACCGGCCAATGCAGCATATTGTTCCGGGGATGATACGAATATCCCGGGTGGGACGAATATGAACAGATCTCTGGTGATTACCTGCGGGGCTCCAAAATGTGAATATCAATGTAATTCCGGGTATTCAGTTGATGCGGGTGCTTGTGCGGAGGACGGGGAATGGATTAAAATTCAGCAAACAACACAGTTGATTCCATTCTCTCCTGCCTGCGGGGCGGCTTTCTCCGGGTATCCCGGCTATACAATAAATGAAGGGGCTCCGTGTCCAGCGGCGTTCCTGGGAGACCTGTATCATTGCTGGAAATTAGGAGCGGATGTATTGCTTCAATGCCATCAAAGTCTATAGGTTTTCGTAACGATATCTACGGTTAGTTATACAATATTGAAGATTTTTACAACGCATTCCAAAAGATAACTTTTCTTGAATAATAAAAAGTATTGATATATACTAACATTACTTAATAGGACTATTATCTATGCGGAAGCTTTTTCAAAAATTGTTTTCTGAAAAAGGGCAGAGTATTATTGAATATGCCCTTTTGATTATTTTAGTCCTGGCCGGGGTTTATGTCATGAGCCCTTACGTAATCCGTTCTTGGAATGCCAATATCAAAGGCTGGGAGGACTCTGTCACAGATTCCTTCCAAGATCCAATCGGGGCAAGTCCCCCTGGAGTCATCGATGTTACCGGGACTTGTAGTTATCAAGAACCATGCAGTTTACCGCCATGTTGCGGTTATGGAACATGTGAAGAATACGAAGCCACTCAAGCATGGATTTGTAATCCTCTGGGTTATAATTCCCCTCCGGGCGGCTTAAATTATTTATGTACTGAAACGCCGGCTTGTTGTACCACGCCCGTTCAATTGCCTGTGCCAATTAATTGCGGTACTCAGGGATGTGCCGCCGATGAGGTTCCTGCCTTATATTCTTGCGGGGGCGATCCTGATCACAACAATCCCACCCGAGTGGAATGCCAATTTAATAGAAATTGTTTAAATCAATGTTTAAATCCACCCAATCCAGGAGACCCTGAATACGCTACGGACATCTGTCCTCAAGACAATATCAATTTGCCTGCCAGTCAGAATGTTGTTTTTGTTGAAGAAGGTAAGTGCAGTGCTCCTGTCGGGAGTGCACCCAAATGTCAGTGGGAATGTGCGACTTCGTTTGTTCCGGGTTTTGGGGCAACATCCTGTGAATGTCCGTCGGGATCAATCAATATTTTAGGTGTGTGTATTATAGATTGTACGCTTTCGGCCGGTGATTGCGGTGTACGAATACCCCCGCCCGCCCCCCCTGAACCAACAGGTTGCGTGGGCTTACCCTTTGACCAATGTGAACAGATTTATGGATCTGCCTGCAATTGGAATCCGTTCAGCGGCTGTCAAGAACACACGCCATGCACATCTTTTTTAACAAACGTGGCTTTGTTATATCCTACACCGGCCATCGACAATCGTTTTGCCAGATGTGAATTTTTTCCTTGGTGTGAATGGATTGGAGGGGGCGGATATTGTTGTATGGCTGTTCAACAGAATGCGTGTGGAACTGGTGTAGCAGATATAAGTGGCTGTAATGCAGGGAATCAAGAAGTTCTAGGGTGTTGCCAGTTTGATACGGCTGGATCCTGTACTCCAAATGGAATTGATTGTGCGGTTCCTGCGGATTGCTGTAGTAATAACTGTGTCGGCGGCGGGGCTCCAGGAGGACCATATTGTTGTCTTCCGGGTCAAACCGGTGTTTGTGTCGGAGGGGTAAATAATGGTGATTGTTGTGCCGGTGCTGCGAATTGTCCGGGGGGAGCCTGTCAACCTTAAGTTGGTTGATGATGTGATTCCGGAGCTTGATAGAGTTTATACAGGATGATATAATTTTGATAGGTTTTTTCAGGAGAAGATGATGTCTAAAAGGCGTTTGATCTATTTATTTATTCCAGTGATGATTGTTGCGGCGTATACTTTTTTATATTCTTTTTTGAGTAAACCAAAAGAAGTTGAAGCGCAGGTGTGTTATAGAATCACCCTAGCAACATGCATAGGAGCAACGTGTACACCTATATGTCCATTGAACGGTTTATTATCATCGGATATTGTCAATAGTGGATACACCCCTGGTGTATATGGAGTACAGATGAAAACAGGTTTATGCTTTAATCCATAAAAAGGTTATTTTTTATGAATAGAAAACGAACCATATATATGTTCATTTCAACGACGATGGTATTCGTTTATTTGCTTCTTTATGCGGTTTTATATAAACCAAGTATTGTCAATGCCCAGACTACGTGTTTTCAAATAACGATTGAAACCTGTACAGGTGCCGGATGTATACCAGGTTGTCCGGGCACGGCTCAGCCCAGTGGTCCACAAATTATGGGATATACTGCGGGACCATACGGTGTGCCGATTAACGCATATTTATGTTTTCAAAATTAAGCTAGGGGCTTTAATATGAACAAAGATAGAATAATTTATTCGCTGCTAATCATATATATGGTCTTTGTAAGTCTTTTTGGCTATGTTGTCCTGTCTGAACCGAAAGATGTGCAAGCCCAATGCGCGACGTTATCGCTGGCGACATCTTTGGGGCCTACCGCCTGTGGCGGGACAACCACGAATTGGGTGAATACAGGAAGTACGCCCGGTGGTGCTTCGGTTTTCTCCGGCATTTGCTACCAATAATCATTTTTCCGCACAAGATTGATGTTCTTCATATAACTCTTTAGAATTTCGTTCAATTCAATTCCATTCTGGTGTATATTACATTGATAAATATTAATAATAATAAAAATATTATTTTGAAGATGCGTCAGCCAAAATTTATAATTTTAATTATTTTTATATGTGCAATAATTGTAAGAGTTTATGGACTATATGCCTATGACCTATGGTTTGATGAATTGGGAACGGATTTGTTCTCATATGATAATATTCACAAGATGGCTCAATTATCACATCTGAACGGGTCTACTATTTTTAGAGATCGTATTCATAATGATCCACATTCAACTCTTTATTATGGTTTGATATATCAGGTCAGCCGATTTTTTGGGGACGGGGAATCGCTGCGCATTCTATCTGTCATGTTTAGTATTTTGGCATTGGGAGTCTTTTATCAATTGTCCAGATTGTTTTTTAATCAAAAGGTAAGCGTTTATGCGTTGCTGGTAATGGCTATTAGTCCCGTCCATATATGGTATGCCCAGGAAGCCAGGGTGTACTCTTTGGCCGTATTTTTGACTTTGTCTATGGTCTATTTGTTCATTCGTGCCTTGAACACAGATCAATGGCGATATTGGATCGGATTTTCCATATTGGGTGTTTTATCGTTGTTTGCTACATATTATGCTGTTTTTTTGTTAAGTATATTTGTCGTGGCCATGAATTTTAAGGACAATAAACCAAAAATGAAAAAATGGTTTTTGGCGATGGTCATCATGGCCGCAGTCAGTTCTTTTTATCTTCCTGTTTTTAGCAGTCAGGTCAGTTTTGTCAAGGAAGACTTCTGGCTGCCTTCGCCTACACCCGGCATGTTTTTGTTCACCTGGATGATTTTCAGCCTCGGATATTCGGCTGGAATTATTCAATATAGCATTGGTCTGGTGATATTTCTTATTCTGTTTTTCTGGGGGTTTTACGTGTGTTTTAACGAATCCCGCACAAAAGCGGTTTTGATTTTACTCTTGGGCGTTGCTCCAATTATTTTAATTTATTTTTTATCTTTGAAAGTTATTCCGTTATATATCAACCGCCAACTATTGATTTTCTCACCATATTATTTTTTACTGATCGCGAAAGGGATAGAGGGGATAACTTCAAAAAAAGACCAGAACTTCGTGGTCATTTGTATTTTACTTCTGCAGGTTTCTTGTCTTTATAATTATTACAGGAATTACATGTTTGACCATCCGGCCCGTGCGCTTTATTTTACAGGGGTCGTCCCTAAAAAAAATTATTGGTCGCAGTTTGATTATGTTAAAGATCATTTTAAAAAGGGAGACCGGATAGTCGTTACGGATACCCAGGCGTATGTGATGGTTTTCTCATATTTGTTAAAACATTCAGGAGAAAAACTACCGTTGTCGTTTGAACAATTTCGGTTTTTTATGTTTCCGAAATTAATGCAGAGGTTTGATAATCGTTTTTTAAAGATTAACGCTTTGTTGCGGATGATCCCTCAGGATAAAATCGATCAAATGCAAGTCTTTGTTCCTTTGCCGAACGGAACAATGTTACTCATGGATGATTCGACCGTTGATCAAAATTTTGAACGGGTATGGTTGATTATTGCCAGTTGGCATAATGATGGGGTAGAATCCAAAATATTGGGATTAAATTCACAAAATGTAAGGCGCTATATGGATATGCATTATACGAAAACCCTTAAAAAAACAAAAGACGGGGTGTATGTTGAACTTTATGAAAAATAATTTTTTCATCACGATGCTTCTTTTTGCACTGGCTGCTATCATTTTTTCTCATTCCATTTTTGAAAACAACGAACTGTTCGGGCAGAAGGACTGGGATCAATTTATTATGTGGAATGCGGTTCCGCATAAAACCATTTTAACGTATCACCAATTTCCTCTCTGGAATCCTTATGTGAATGGCGGGAATGTTATGCTTGCCCATCCGCATTCACCGTTTCTTTCTCCGTTTTTCATCTTCGTATTATTTTTTGGACCGATCATGGGGTTAAAAATACAAATTACTGTGCATCTTTTTTTAGGTTTCTGCGGAATGTATATTTTGACCAAACATCTCGGTGTTCGGGGAATGGGAGGGTATTTATCATCGTTTATTTTTATGGGCTCTTCTTTGTTCTCGCTGCATCTCACAGAAGGGCACACAGAATGGCTGGCCATGGCGTTTGTCCCGTGGTTTTTTTTATTTTATTTAAAAAGTTTAGAAGAATCAAAAAATATTTTGGGGGGAATCATTTTTCTAAGCCTGATCCTGCTCAATGGAAGTGTGGATGTTTTTAATATTATGATGGTTTTTATAGTTCTGTTTGCTTTTTTAAAGTCCATCCAGATGCGGCAATGGTTCCCGGTTAAATCATTGGGCGTCATTCTTGCCGGGACATTTCTCTTTTGTGCCGTTAAATTGATCCCGATGTTGGATTTCATTGGACATAATCCGCGGGTGATGTCTGATGACAGCGCCGTTTCGATAAACGTGTTGTTTCATATGCTATTGAATCCTGACCAAAGCATATTGGATATGATGAATTGGCTGGATGGTTACAGGATGGGATTGGTTTACGAATGGCATGAATACGGGGCTTACGTCGGATATATTCCGTTAATTTTATGTATGTGGGGGACTATAAAGTTTTTCGAAAAGCAATGGCCGTTGATTTGTTCTGGTCTGATCACGTTCATCATTGCGATGGGTAATTCGCCATTGTTAAACCTTTGGTCCATGCTTCACAAATTTCCAGTGTATGATTCTTTGACTGTCCCCTCCAGGTTTATCCTTGGGTTTATTTTCTATCTTTCGATTATTGCCGGGATGACGTTTTATGCATTTGACCAATACATGCAAAAGAAAAGTAATCAACATAAGAATTATTTATTTGTTATACCGATGGCTCTTTTTATGTTGGTTACATATGATTTATACGAATCAAACTCTTCGGTGTTTCAGAATGCGTTTAGAGTTGAATCTGTACAGCTTCGGGAAAATATTATATTTGCTCAGAGATACAGGGAAGTTTTGTTTTATGAGGACTATTTGGTGAACAGTTCAATATATCCCGTTTTTCTTAGTAACGGCGGGATAATTGAGGCTTACGAAGTAATGCAACTTAAGCAGGGAGATGTGAAAGTGATGGGGGAACCGGATTACAGGGGAGAATTTTATTTGGACCGACCGTACGGGGAAATTGACCAAGAATATTTCTCACCAAACGAACAAAGATTCTCGGTTAACTTGAATGAGGCGAATCTATTGATGATCAATCAAAATTATCATCAGGGATGGAAGGCGGAGGTTGCTGGTAAGAAAACACCAGTAACAGAAATCCATGGGTTGATTTCCGTCCTGTTGCCGCCCGGGACTTATCAGATCAGATTATACTATCTTCCTGAAACTTTTATAATCGGATTAATCGTCACGGCATTGACCATTTGTTTGGCAGTAATAAATTTAGTCAAAAATCAAGCGGTTCCCTTTTTAAGCAAACCCGAGATTCTTCAAGAGCAGAATTAATATTGTCTGGTAGGATTGAGTTTAAATCAGGAAATCAAACTAGAATGTCTCAATTACCCAAAACACCTTCTCAGGAAAACTGGATAGTCAGAATTTTTTTATGGGTTATGGCGGCTGTTCTGGTGTATAACTTCCTGAACTATGCGGCCTATGCATTTAATTTGATCGTCTATCCGTATGATCTTGATGTCGGGGAAGGGTTGATCATTAATCGGGCCTGGTTGTTGTCAAAGGGAGAAAATATATATTCTCCCATTGACCGGGAGCCGTATTTCGTCATGAACTATACGCCGTTCTTCGAATTTATCCTGGCAGGTCTGATTAAGGTTTTTGGCCCGAAAATTATGCTGGGACGAATGCTTTCGGTCGGGGCCGCTGTCTTGTCCGGTTATTTTATCTATAAGATTGTTAACAATGTCACCCGGCAGCAGGTGTCGGCTCTGATTGCCGGTTTAATCTTTTTTACGTCCAGCTGGTTGATCTGTTGGTCAGTCCTTTGCCGGATTGATGTGTTTGCTTTGATGTTTGTCCTGGCCGGGATTAGTCTTGTCACAAATCAAGATCAGCCTAAGGATTTTGTTGCGATTTTTTTATCCGTATTATGCTTTAGCGCCGCGTTATATTCACGTCAAAGTATGATTGCCGCACCGGTAGCTTGTGCGGCTTGGTACGGATGGAACATTATAAAGGGACAAGATAGGAAACGAAACGTAGAGTATTTTAAATTATTTCTGCTTTTGTTCTTTGGGATAACGGCCGGGGTTCTCTTTGCGCTTAATTGTGTTACCCATGGAGAGTTTATCCGGCACACTGTATTTTATACGATGAGTTCGTTTGAGCTGAGTGATTTTTTCAAATGGTTTAAAGAGTTCTGGAATACACATTGGGTTTTGACGGGGATATCGGCCTTGTCAGTCGTTATCGCTTTTAAGAAAAGGGAAATGTCTGTTCCCGAGTTCTTTTGGTTGTTTTCGCTGCTGGTCACAATAACCGCGGGGAAATTGGGGGCATCCATAAATTACTTTTTGGAGTTCTGGGCCGCAAATTGCGTGTTGACAGGTTTACTTTTAAGCCGGTTCGAGAGGGGAGCTCTAAAATGGGAAGCCCATCTGCTGGGTTTATTTTTTTTCATGTTACTCATTATACAACTATTAATTCTTCACAAACGGATTGATTTTACCCTGCCGTCAGCGGAATACCGTCAGGCCTCAAACGATATGACTGAATTGATTCGCGACTCATCCGGGGAAGTGTTATCTGAATATATGGGATATGCCCTTCAAAACGGGAAAGAGTCTGTCTATCAGTCCTTCTCCATGGCTCAGTTGGCCCTAGATGGAAAATGGGATGAAGGCCGAATAATTAACGATCTGAAGAACCATCGGTTTGGAATAATCATCATGACAGGGGTGGGGATGGAGTACGACCGCTGGACACCCCGGTTTAAGGATGCAATTAACCAATATTATAAGCAAACCCATATATTTCCATGTTTTGAGCTGTCATATTATCATCACACGATAAATGTTCATTATGTGTTTGAACCTAAGGATTCCGTGACTGATGCCTCCAAATAATCAAACCCAAGTCTTCCTGAGTATTGTTGTTCTCTTGGCGGCCTCATTTCTATTATTTTGTAACCTGGGATCATACGCCTTATGGGATGACGAGGCGACGACCGCTTTATTTGCCCAGTCCGTCTGGAGGACCGGTGATACAAGCGCTAAGATCGGGCAAAATATTGTCGCGTATAATTCCGGGGTAGAATTGAAAGATTTTCGTAATCGGTTTATCCCGCCATTATCTTTTTATCTGGCAGCGCCGTTTGTGGGGCAGGCGCCGGGATCAGCATTAGCGGCCAGGATGCCATTTGCATTTTGTGGATTAGTGACGTTAGGGGTTGTCTTATTCTGGTTGAGACGCAGCCAGGCCCCGCAGATAACCTGGATCCTTATGTGTTTAGGTTTTTTGACGAATGTTTCATTTTTTCTGTTTTTTCGCCAGTGCCGTTACTTTGGCCCAGCCGTGTTGTTTTCTGTCCTTGTGGCGTATTTTTATCATTTTCGCGATAACCGTACAAAAACAACCGTTATTTTGAGCCTGTTTTCTTTTTTGTTGTTATGTTCGAATTATCTATGTTATGCCGGGGTTGTGGGTGGTTTAACGGCCGATTATTTTTTCTGGGGAAATAAAGAAAAACCGTGGAACAGAAAACAAATAATTTTGTTTTTAACCAGTCAATTGGTATTAGGAGCAGTCCTCGTCAGTTTTTATAATCCTTTATCGATTGATGTTTGGGGTGTCCCCAGAAAGCCATGGATTATTGAAAAAGGATTTTTGTTTTTATGGAATTGGAGGGATTTTAACCGTTGTGAATTAGGTGTGGGGGCAATTATCGGATTATTAGCGCCTGGTTTAGCGCTTTTTCATAAAGACAGGCGGTTATGGCGCTGTTTTCAGGTTTTCTTTATTTATGTTTTGGTGGTTTCGGTTATGTCTCCCCAACCGATTAGTTTATTGTCGGTGGCGTTTGTCCGTTATCTGGTTCCTTTAATTCCTTTGGGGATTTTGATCACTGTACTGAGCGTGCATCTTATTCGGGTTCACTCAAAATTAATAGCTTTGAGTATCATTGTTCTGTCATTTTTCACGAACATTTTACACGGGGGGTCTCTAGCCGGTATTGATGATAAAACGATTTTTAGTCAGGTCATTGCCCGGGGCACGATTCGGTCAACGATTTTTAATTACATTTTGGAAATTCTAAATCCTCCCCCCAGCGCGTACTGGGAAACGGCTCAATGGATTCGTCAGAATATTTCTTCGCAGGACAATCTGTGGGTGACCCCGGATTATGCGGCATACCCGTTAATGTATCATGCGCCGGAGCCGCTGTACGCCTGGCAAATCGAAAAAGAAAGCACCCAATTTAAGGACTTGCCCCGGATTCATTTCAAAGGGGAAGAAGTTCCTGACTATATCGTTGCTTTTGGGATTTATCTTTATCAAGCCGAACAAATAATGCAGAATTATTCTTCCCGGGGGATCGATTTTATGCCGGTGAAACAAATAAATCTCTATTGGTATGATCTAACAAGGCCGGAACTGTTCTGGCATACGTTTAAACATATCCGTCAATTTTCCAAAGATAATGAGGGTGTGTACATTTTTAAAAGGACAAGTTCCGATTGATGAAAAGACATTACATAACTTTAACTGCGTTTATTTTCATCGGTTCATTATTGCGCATTATGCTTCTCAACGCGCCTTTTACAGAAGATGAGCGTAAGGGGATATTAATCGCGCGTTCAATTTCGTTTAATCCGGATCATTTGAATCTTCCTGCTGAGGACCCTTATGAAACACATCCGCTGTTGAGCGTCTATGCCACCAAGATAGGAACACTGTTTTTGGGCGAATCCAATTTAGGTGTCCGTTTTTTTCATTTGTTGTTTGGTATCCTGACGCTGGTTGTCCTTTATGTCCTTGTTCTGGAAATTGGAAAACAGGAAGCCCTTTGGGCCGTATTTTTACTAGCGTTCAATCAGTTTCATATGCATGTTTCTGTAAAGTCGGAAAATAACAGCCTGTTGCTGTTTTTAACGACGCTGATCATCTGGATCTATCATAAAGCGGTGAAAACTAACGACCGAAAGCTGTTTTTGTGGTTGGGACCGCTAGGCGGATTGGCCTTTCTGACAAAAGGAGTAAGTCTGCTTTTAGCGGCGGCATTGATTTTATTCTTATTTACGGATAATAAAAAAAGAGAGTGGTTTCGAACAAAGGAGTTTTATTTAACATTTTTATTCTTTATTGTTACGATTTCACCCTGGATTTTATGGGTCACGATTTACGGCAGCTCTCAGTTGATTTTTAATCCCGAGATGTATTTGAAGCCGGCCTGGATCCCCAACCGGACGGCACTAAACTTCTTCTTGATCGCGCCATTATCCTGGCTGGAAGGAGTCGACTATCGGTTAAGAATCAGTTGGGAGGATGCAATTATTGACGGTCTGACGGGGATTATTCTACTGGTTGGAACGGTATATTCTGTTAAATTTATAAAAAATGATTTTTACAAACTTTTATATTTTATTTTTGCGGTCGTTTTCAGTGTGTTGAGTTTTTTTAGTCTGCCAGGCTTAAAGTGGGGGGAGTTTTGGTGGGCGGCGATTGTATTGATTCCAGCGGTTTGTTTCACAGCCAAAATGTTGTCAGAAGGATTTAGGCGTTCCCGGGTTTGCAAATCCGTTGTTCTTGTTTACGGATTTTATCTGGTTATAAATGCCGCTATTTTTATTCTGACTATTGATCGGCTGGGTTATCCGCCGCGCCGGTTTTCAGCTTTTGTTGATGATGATTATATCGCGGCCAGAATGTACGAAGACAAAAAAATGTTTGATCCGGCTATTGCCGAGGTTAAAAGATTATTGCGAAACTCACCGAACGACATTGAAACACTGAGTTATCTGGGATGGTTATTTATTCAGAAGAATGATTTTAATTCATCACTGGACGCATGGTTTAAGGCAATGGAAATCGAACCGGACTTTATACATCCGTATAATTTGTTTTATAGCCAGAACCAGGAATTGAATTACCGGTATAGTCTCGCCTTGATCCAGGAGGATGCCCCATATATTCATTATTATCTGGGAGTTATCAACTATTATAATAATTTAGATAAAACCGCTTTTGAAGAATTGCAGAAGGTTGACAAATCATCTGGTTATCATCTTCGGGCGCAATATTATTTAGGGATGATTAATTTGAGGACAAAGAATTATACCGAAGCGATCCGGCATTTCAATCAGGTTATAACCTTAGATCCAAAACACTATAGAGCCTATTTTCAAATCGGACAATGTTATTCCTCAATGGGGCAGAATGAACTGGCTGTAGAGTTTTTTCAGAAAACCCTGGACATTAATCCAGATGACGCCCGCAGTTACTATCGTTTGGGTTCTATTTATCAAGAATTGGGATATCAGGGTAAGGCTCGAAAGATGTTTTATCAGGCTAAAAGCATATATCATGATGATCTCAAGTCCAGATTTGAATTGGGAAAACCCTTTGAATAATTGATTTGTGGAAAGGACCATCCGTCCTAAAAATCTTGATGAAATAACCGGGATAATGTGTTATTATTGAAATGCAAAAGTATTCAAAATAAAAGACTTAGCGAATATTATTTGTTCCGCGCCTAATAGTGTATGTGTCTTTAATTTATCATTTCCAAAGGGTTATGAATGATTTCGAACATGAAACCAATAAATAACACCGTCCTAAAATATCAAAATATTCTTCTTATACGGGCAGGGAACTCCCATCGAAAAAAGATTAAGCATCCGGTTCATTATGCGCCTTGCCTGCCTTTAAAATATGCTCAGAAGATTTTACAGGACCAAGGTCAATATAATATTACTCTTTTGGATTATTGGGTTGATCCTCCGACTTTTGATGGACTTATGGACCAAATTCAACAGCAGGCAATTGATCTAATAGTTGTATCCATTGGTTCACCGTCATCTGAGGCCGCCATCGAATTGTGCCGAAAAATTAAGAAAAAGAAGGCTTTGCCGATTGTTGCGGTCGGGTCGGATGTCTCTGAAAAACACCGGTTTTATTTGAGCCTGCCGGAATTATTTGACGTGATTATCCGGGGTGAGTTTGAAATCGAATTAAATGCGCTGATTAACCGTTTAAATTCACCGGAAGATTTTGAGTCAGTCAAAGCATACTATAACCAGATAAAAAGTAATGAATTGATTCAGTTAGATGACATTGACGAATTGCCGGTCCTGGATTGGAGTAAAGATGAATTGACGAAGTACCCATATATTTATCCCATGCGGGTTTCACAAAAAATGGTGTCGGGATACATCTCCACATCACGAGGCTGTCCGCATGCCTGTACATTTTGTTCACCGACAGTAAGAAAGAGTTACGGGCGTAAGCTGAGAACCCGCAGCCCGGAAAAAGTGGTTGAAGAGATAGAACGGCTGACCCGGATAGGCGTTAACGTGGTTTCTTTTGAGGACGACGATTTTGTACTTAATAAAGATCATGTTACAAAAATTTGTGAAGAGATTGTCAGGCGTAATCTTAAAATCAAATGGGCCTGTCATGCGCGCGTTGATGAGGTTCCTCCCGAATTATTAACCGTGATGAAAAATGCCGGTTGCGAACTGCTCTTGTTCGGGATTGAATCGGGTTCCCAAAAAATCGTGAATGTGCTGCATAAAGCTTCTTTTCAGGCAGGTTGGAGGCAAAAGGTCAAGGAAGCGTTTGATAATGTAAGACGGGCAGGAATCGCTTCGTGCGCGATGTTTATCGTCGGGAGCCCAACGGAATCAGAGCATGATATCCAGCAAAGTATAGACTTATGCCAGGAAATCCAGCCGAATCTGGTAAAAGTCCATTTTTTCACACTTTATCCCGGATCGGTGGATTATAAACGGTATTCAGACAAAAGTTCAGAATTACAATCTCCGCATCATTACTTGAAGCCGATTGTTAATTTGAGCCAAATAGATTTATCCGCTCTCAAAAAGATCCAACGGGTATTCTATAAAAAAATATTATTCAGGCCTTCTTTTGTGTTTTCACATCTCTATAACTATCTGCCATATTATCTGAGTAATTCTCCGGGGAGTTTAAAGCTTGTCAAAGACGGAATTATGTTTTTAATTCATGGAGAGAATGAAAAGATGGAAAATTCTGTCGGTGTTGTCAGTCCGATGCCCGTAAGATCATAACTTAAAAAGTTTTGAATGAGTTTTCCAAATCGAATCAAAAATTATTTAATCAAACAAACACAAGGGTAAAATTGAAAATCATTCCAAGACGGTTGGTGTCCTATTCCAAAGCAGATCTGAAATCCGTGGGCGGATCTTTTTTAGCAAGGAACAAAACGGACAAGATTCTGGAATTCGAGACAAGGTTTGCAGAGTATATCGGCGTACCGCATGCATCTGCCGTTTCGTCTGTCCGGGAGGGTTTTTCGTGTTTACTCGATTCTCTCGGACTGTGTCAGGGAGATGAGATCATTCTCGCGGCCTATAATTATCATGTGATGCCGATCATGCTTAAGAGTAAGGGGTTGAAGCCGGTATTTGTAGACATCGACTCGGAGACTCTGAATATAGATTCCAGAATGATCGAGAAAAAAATCACTCCTAAAACCCGGGGTATTGTTGTTACCCATTTATTCGGCCGTGCGGCTGAAATCCAGGAAATCCAAACGATTTGTATGAAGCATGATTTGATCCTTATTGAAGATGCAGCTCATGCCTGCGGGGCTGAAAAAAGGGGGCGGAAAATTGGAAGTTTCGGGGATTTCGGAATGTTCAGTTTTGGAACGGGAAAATGTCTGGTTACACTCGGCGGGGGAATGATCGTCTGCAAAGACAATAAGCGATTCTTTAAGTTTAAAGAGATTCTGGATGGAGTACACGGAGACTATAAACGGCTGAAAAGCTACCGGTATTATCTAAAATCATTACTTCAGATAACATTGACGAACCGGCTGTTATTTTCGCTCTTTGTCTACCCCTGGCTCGTTCTTTCTAACTTGTTTCAGTTTGATCCGATTGAACGCTTGACAGGCGATAAATATACCCCGGCGGATGCGCGTTCCAAAAGCAAAATCAGTCCGTATACAGTCTTTCAAGCCCAACTTGGGCTTTCCCAACTGGCCAGGCTGGATGAAACAAATGACCGGCGCGTCGTTAAAGCAAAACTTTTAGAAAATCTTCTGAAAGATGTTAAAGAGATTGGTCTGATACCGATTGTTGAAAACAGGGAGCATATCGCGTTGTCGTTTAATATAATTACTCCTCTTAAAAAAGCGATCCGAACGCATTTGTTGTTAAGAGGAATTGATTCGAAAGAATCGTCCATGCGTAACTGCGCGGAGCTCTTAAATGATGAGGAAAGTTATCCGCAAATGAAGTTGGTTGATGAAAAGATCATTGAGCTGCCGTGTTCACAGTTTTTATCGGATGAAGATATTTATTATCAGGCAAATGTGATAAGAGAATATTTTGGTTATCCGGCGATGAACAAGCCGATGGAGTTTTCATGAAAAAATATGATTTTACTAACAAGGTGGTCATTGTGACAGGTGCATCCTCGGGGATCGGACAAAGCTGTGCAGGGTTGTTATCCCAGAAAGGCGCCAGGGTTGTACTTGTTTCCCGCCGAAAAGATAAACTTGACGCTGTCGCAGGTAAATTAACCGGTGGTGATACGATGGTCATCCCGGCTGATGTCGGGAAGGAAGATCAGGTTCAGCACTTGGTGGAACAAGTGATCCGGAAATACGGACAAGTGGATGTCTTGATTAATAATGCCGGTGTGGGATTTAAGGGGTCGATCATCACGGGCCCGATGGATTTGTATCGGGACATGCTGGCTACGAATTTGTACGGAGTATTGTATTGTACCCGTGCCGTTTATCCATATATGAAGAAACGGAGAGGAGGAGTTATCCTGAATGTTTCTTCGGTGGCGGGAATCAAAGGATTTTATGATTGCGGATTGTATTCGTCTTCCAAGTTTGCTGTCAACGGATTGACCGAATCGCTGGCTGAAGATGCAAGGAAAGATAATATCCGGGTTATTTTGGTCTGTCCTGGGAAAGTTGAAACGGAATTCGAACCAAACGTTTTGTACCGTGATGAACCGTATCAACATAAAAGAACAGGGATCAGTGCCGACACCGTTGCACAGGCCATTCTGACGGCCATTGAAAAGAACAAAAAAATGGTCGTCATCGGAAAAAAGTGTATACCGCTATATTTGTTAAACCGGTTGTCACCCGGCTTGACTAACCTTATTATCAGGAAAATTTATTAAGCTTATGTTTATCAGAAACCGGCATATTGCCTTGTTATGTAACTTGTTCCTGTTTAGTAATATTTTGATTTTATACACAGAGGCGGGTGATTTCTTATCAGCGTTGGTTGTTACCGCCGTGATATACATTGTCCCCGGACTGGCCTGGATCGGACTGATAAAGAAACATGTCAAAGACAGCGTTTTTCTGGTGTTTTTTATTTTTGTCTTTTCTTTCTCTGTGCTGACAATAATTCTAATCGGATTTTTGGCGGCCGGAATTAACCCTAAGCCGGTTCATTTTCTTCTGCTGACGGGCATGATCGTTAATCTCGGCATCATCCTAACTCGCCCTGCGGAAGTTTTTCAGACGTTTCGCTATGATTACAAGGAAACGCTCATCCTATGGTTATCGTTGGTTTGTATATTTAGCTGCATTTTTGTGGGAATGAAGACGATCCCGGAAAAACTGGACCTCGATGGTGAGCATCAGGGGACAGCCTATGGCTTGATTCATGAGTTAAAACCGTATTTGACTAGTGATGATTTTATCGGGTCGGCGTTTTATTTTGCCCATCCGCCGATGACAAATTTATTTAACGCGTTTAGCATATTTCTTCTGGATAAAACGGATGATTATAAATATTTTTATGATTCAGCCGTGCTGACTGAAAAGGTTCTTAAGTTGTCTCCCGGGGAAGAAGCAACGGCAGAATTTATGGGTGAAACAGTTCACTTAAGAAATTTTAACGGGCAATATTTTACGCTGAAGAAGCTGTCCGGGAATGACCTGGTTGATTATTCCTATACAAAAACGGGATTGATCGAATATATCAATTGGCAAGACCAAAATCATTTTTTCTCCCGGCCGAATGTATTCCCGGCGAGAGCATCCAATATTTTTGCGAGCCTTCTGGTTTTCTTTATTTTGTATAAGTTGATCACCGGTTTAACCCAGTCCAGGTTGTTGGGAATTGTCGGGGGATATGCCTATATTTTTACCCCGGCCATCTTTGTCAGATCCTGTCTATCAGAGCATGTGGCGTTTACGAATTGTTTAATGGTCGTGCTGGCCTATCAATATTTCCGTCCGGAGATATGGGAAAATTCAAAATGGTCTCTGAAGTTTCTGAAATATATTCCCGGAGTCCTGTCCGGTTTGATCAACCAGAAGATTGTTGTTTTGGTCTTGCCCCTGTTCTTGATTCAAGTGTACCAATCGCGTAAAGAGAGGAAAGAGAAAGGGTTTTTGAAAAGTTTAAAGGAACGATCAGTTATACCGATCGGATTTGCCCTGGGGTCGGTTCTGTTCTGGGTATACGGGATGGTGATTGATTATCATGCGTTTATTCTATCGCATGTGAAAGTCCATCTGTTTGATCGGCTCTTCCATCATAATACCCTGTTTGCTGAAGATTATCCCGGGTTCTTACGGCTATGGCTGGAATTTAAATTTGAATTCCCGTATCTTCCCATAACCGTATTTACTCTTATTTTTTGTCTGATAAAATTTCCCGGTCGATATGTTTCTTTGTTTGCCGCCTGGATTTTTTCCGGAGCAATCCTCTTTTCAATTGTAGACTGGAAACAGACGAACCATTTGACCCAGATAGTTCCACCGTTGTTGATTGTCATGATGATTTATGTTGAACAGCAACCGTTAATGTTTAAAAGAATCCTGAAAATAATTGTGGGATTGTTTTTGATATACAGTTTTTGGCAGGATATGCGGCTGCTCAACGATTTTTCTTTTTATAATCCCACCAGCGGCTGGTAAAAATGACAAAGAATGGTCTGCAGGAAAAGAAGGTTTGGTCCGATACAAAATTAGTCCGGATGAGTATTTTTATGCCGATTTTTGTTTCCTTGCTTAGCGCGGGCATTATTTTTTTCGGCGAATACAATCTTGACACAATCTACAAGTTTTTAAAAATAACCGGAGAGAGCATGTTAATAATGTTTATGCTGAGCTTCGGGGCTTCAACAGCCTGCTATTTTCTTCCTAATCAATTTACACACTGGATACTGCGTCAACGCAAATATTTTGGAATCGCTTTTTCCGTATTTTTCTTTATCCATTTCTTCGGATTATTTTTAAAGATGGTTTATGACACGCCGTTTTTTATTAAAGACACGACGATTCCGGAGTACATCCTGGGAGTTATTGCCATCGTGTTTACCGGGGGGATGGCGCTGACGTCAAACGACAGATCCCAAAAAGAGCTTGGAATAAAAAAGTGGTCCCTGCTGCATACGATCGGCGGAAACTGTTTGCTTTTTGGATTCTGGATAACCTATTATGATCATGAACTAAATCATTTCCCGGTTTTCTTATCTATTAATGGTTTGATTATTCTCCGGTCGTTAAGAAGAATATTGTTCATGCGAAAAATAAGAAAGATGAATTGGCTAAAAATCATTCCAATCCTGATTTTCGTTTTGGCAGGAGCTCTAGTTGCGGTTTCCGTGCAAGAACACGACCAGGAGACTTCTGAATATGCCGGACGTGAATTTAAAGCCAGCGAGTATTACCCTCTATATGAAGGGAATAGGTGGGTTTACCGGGTGGATGATTCGAATCAAAATAGTTTTATCCGCAAGTTTCAAATCCGGGGCAGGGAAAATATTGGAGGGCAGGATACGTGGAAAGTCTATTTTTCGCAAGAAGGATATAAGTGTTTTGCTTATGACGAGACAGGTATTCGAAAATATAAAGAATTTGACGAAGGGAATTCGGAGATCTATGACCCTCCGAGTAACATTCTTCCCGATTTGTCATTTAATGTTTTGAAAGCATTTTTTTCGAAATATTCAAGACCAGATGACTTTTCACAAGGAAGTGTCATTGCGGAAGGAAGAATCGAGTTTAAAATTACCGGCGTAGAAGATGTAACGGTCAAGGCCGGAAGATTTATGGGTTGCATAAGAGTCGAGTATTATGACAAATGGGTTGAGTCTGACGGCACGTACGATATAACGACTAGCACAGCGTGGTTTGCCAGGGGAGTTGGAATAGTCAAAGAGATATCGCAATTAAGAAAGGTTGACCCGCAAACAAATAAAACCTCCCGGTATCTTGAAAATTCCGAGTTAATCGAGGTTGTCATCCGCGGGGGACGGGAGTAAAGACATGAGACAAAAATTTCTGTTGATTGTCGGCAGTCTGATATTTTTATTCGTGCTGCTTGAGGTCGGTTTACGTTTGGGAGGAGTTGTATACATTTTTTCCCAGGATCTTCAGAATAAGAAAAATCTGAGTGAGGGGGGTACATATAAAATTTTATGTTTGGGGGAATCGTCAACAGCTTTGGGGGGAGAATTTTCCTATCCGAAACAGCTCGAAAAAATTCTGAATGAGAAAAGACCGGATATCCAATTCCGAACGATTAACAAAGGTATTCCGGGAATTACAACATCTTATATCCTGACAAAATTGGACGAGTACCTTAATAGTTATAAACCGGACATGGTTATCGTTATGATGGGGATAAATGATTTTGCCGATGATCGCGTTGAATTTAAGAATGACATCGGAGTGTATTTCAAAGGTGCGGCGAAAGATTTAAGGGTTTATAAATTATTCCATTTATTGTATTTGTCCGTTCAAAATAAAATAAACAAGAACCGCGGCCGGAATTTATCCAAGGAACTGGAATTTATTTACCGGAGAATTATTGAGGATGTATCCGAAGGTTATGGCCCTCATTTCGAAACAGGCTGGGGGATGATTGCTGAAGGAAAATTTAATGATGCGGAGAAATTGTTTCGGCAGACTCTCAAAGATTTTCCGGGGGATGCAGATACGTATGTTAATTTAGGTCTATGCTTAGCCTTAGCCGGAAAACTGAATGAATCTGAAATCGTCATGAAAGAAGGGATAAGCAAGGATCCGAATAATTCGAACTTGTATATTACCTTAGGCCAGATATATATCATTCATCAACAGTGGAAAGATGCGATTAATGTACTGGTTCAGGCTAAATCATTAGACAACGACAATAATGACATTGACATGTCTTTGGGGTGGAGCTATTTAAAAGACGGGGATACCCAGAAAGCGGAAATGTTATTTACCAACAGCGCCAAAAGGCAAGAAACCCATGATTCTTACAAAGCCTTGAAACTCTTTTATGAGACACAAGATAATCTACGGTTGGCCAATGAGTATTTGATAAAATCTAAGCAGGCGAAAGCGGGCTCCTTTAATCCTGTTACAAAACATAATTATAAAATCCTTAAAGAAAAAGTCTTCAAAAACCATCTTAAATTAGTTCTGGTTCAGTATCCTAGGCGGGAGGTCGCCGTATTAAAGACTCTGGTTGGTCACGACAACAACATAATTTTTGTCGATAATGAAATGGTGTTTAATGCCGCTGTCCAAAAAGAGGGTTATGATGCTATCTTTATTGATAATTTTGCCGGGGATTTCGGGCATTGCACCCCAAAAGGAAACGGAATATTAGCCCGTAATATCGCAGAAACGATCTTAAATAAACTCTAATTAATCAATCAGGACCAAACAAGTCAAATCTCATTTATTGGCATGCGGTTAAGATTCAAATAAGGTTTCCAATTTTATAAAAACAGACAAAAGTTCCAGAGATTTTTTGCTTGTTTTTGAATACCTCGAAGGGTATACTTTATATAACTATTATAAAAATCATAATTATAGAATAGTCTACTGGACATACAGGCACGTAAAGTCAGTTTTTTTATACTACCTATCAAACCCGGAGGCACGATGAACAGTGTTAAAGACCAGCCCAAAGTATCAGCCTTCAAGACAAAACTTAAGAGTTACAAATTTTATCTTGGTTTTATTGTAAAAAATCCATTTCTAATATTCCGCTTGATCAAGAATTATTACAAGATTTTTGTCCTCAAGCAAAGAGTTATCCGGGCCGTTGATATTTCTATAACAGCCGCCTGCAACGCAAAATGTGAGCATTGCTGTATTGATGCCACCGTTGACATGCGGAATGCGCAGGGGCGGGAGAGCCGGCAGCACCAAAGACCGATGGGTATTGATGAAATAAAGTCTTATATTGAACAGGCGGCTCAAATGGGGGCCGTTGTTTTTAACTTTTTGGGGGGCGAGCCGCTCGTTTATAAGCACATTTATGACGCCATCCGGTGTGTGAAAAAAAATCATGGGATTGCGGGTATGTCAACCAACGGGTATTTATTGTCCCAAGACGTTGTTACAAAGCTTAAAAAATCCGGGCTGGACGTCATTCAGGTTGACTTGGGCGGGGCGATAAATCCCGATGAGATCGATGAAATTAGAAAATTAAAAGGGTGTTATGAGCGGGCAATCAACGGGATTGCCTTGCTTAAAAAAGCCGGGATTAAGGTCATTCTGAGCACAATTATGACCAAGAAAAACATTGCGAACGGCGAGATTTGGCAGGCCGTTCAGCTGGCTAAAGATCTTGATTTAAAGATAAACGTGAATTGTTCCGCCCGGGTCGGCGGCTGGTCGAAACAACAAGACAGTGAATTGAATGCGGAAGAATGGAATGTTTATCAGGAAATCCGGAAACAAACACATACCCGCTGGGCCGGCAGCACCAATTACACGAATGAATTTTGTCCGTGCGGAACTGAGAAAATTTTGATCAGCCCTTATGCGGAAGTGCAGCCTTGCGGGTTGATGCCGATTTCTTATGGAAATCTCAACAAGGAAAAGTTGAACACGGTATGGAACCGTATGATGAAAAATGAGATTGTTTGTGATGGAAACCAGAAAAAATCATGCCGTGCTGCCTGGGACAAGAAAATTATTGAAATAAATAAACATATCTATTCATCCGAAGGGATCAAACCGATGCCCGTTGAACAAATTCCGAAAGAGGTTATTAACGGTGAGCAAGTTCAAAAACATTCTAAAGCACAGTAGGATCCTCACAAAAAGCTATGTAGTCTTGCCGCGGATAGCCAAGGATTATTTTGATTTACTTGTGCTAAAAAAGAAAGTCTTGCGCAAAGTTGATATTGCGATCATCGCGGGTTGTAACGCCAAGTGTAAATTTTGTTTTGCCACGACACTTGAGAATGACCAGAGCCCGCAATTAAGTTTAGAGGAAGTCAAAAGTATTATCACTCAATCCATCAAATTGGGAGCATTTACTTTTGAGTTTATCGGCGGAGAGCCTCTGATGTGTCATCATTTATGTGATGCTATTCGCTTTGCGAAAAAATCGAGATCGCTGGTTGCCGTCACGACCAATGGGGTTCTGTTAACGAAAAAGAAAGTTCTTGAATTAAAAGAAGCCGGTCTGGATGTTGTTCAGATCAGCCTGGACAGCGCTGATCATAAAGAACACGATGAGAGTCGTGGAATTAAGGGATGTTATGAGAAAATCATGCAGGCTATTCCATGGATTAGGGAATCCGGCATTGAACTCATGCTTAGTACCGTAGCCACCAATCAGAATTTAGAAAATGACGGTTTAATGAAAGTGATCAAGTTTGCCGAACAATTGAATGTGCCGATTACAGTTAATCCTGCCTCAAAATCCGGGGAATGGCGGGGGAAAGAGAATATTTTGCTGACAGAAAAGAACAAAGAAGCGTTCCATAAAATCGTCAGGACATCCCATGCCCGCTGGGCCGGACAAGTTAATTTTCTGGGAGATGGTTGCCCGTGCGGCAAAGAGATTATTTATATAACGGCATTCGGTCATGTTATTCCCTGCGCGTTCATTCAGATTTCTTACGGCAATATCCGTAACGAAAGTTTAGAACAGATATGGGATAGACTGCAGGCACATAAATTGGTTAGTGAGCGAAAGAAAACATGCATCGCCGCTTTGGATAAGAATTTCATTGATCAATATATCAATCCATTGGACAGAGTAGAAAATTTGCCGGTTTTCATCCACGATCATCCGACCTATAAAAACAGAATTGGGGTGTGATAATGAAAATATTGTTAGTCAATCCGTGGTCGCTAAAGAAATTTAATGTCATCGTTATCCCGAATATCAGTCTGGGTTATTTGGCGGCTTCGTTGATAAAAGCCGGGCATGAAGTGGAAATACTGGATTGTGTCAGGGACAGGATTGATGTTGCGCATTTTCAAGAGTACATCATAGATAAAAGTTATGATTTTATCGGATTTAATTTATTCACGACCTACGTCGGGGCCGTCAAGAAGTATACGGAAGCAATCAAAGAAGTTAATAAAAATATATTTACAGCTGTTGGAGGTCCGCATGCGATCCTTGAGCCGGTAGAGACTTTGGAGATATTAACCTCTGTTGATTTTTCGTTCAGAGGCGAAGCAGAACATGGTATTTGTCAATTGATGGATATCATTCAAACGGAAAGTGACCCTCTTAATTCGGCCAGGCTAAAAGATGTCGATAATCTTGTCTGGCGGGAAAAAGACGGCAAGATTATCTGTAATCCACGGGTTATGATTGATGATTTGGACAGTCTGCCGTATCCGCCGTGGGATATCATGAGCCCGAATAATTATCCGTTGGCCCCGATCGGAGTGTTTTCAAAAAGGAAAAAAGTCGCGCCGATTATCGCAACCAGAGGATGTCCATATCCATGCACATTTTGTGCCGCCGGACGTATGTCGGGCAAAAAAATGCGAACACGCTCCATCGAAAATATCCTGGATGAGATTCAACTGCTTGTGAACAAATATGGCGTCGAAGAAATCAATATATTAGATGACAATTTTACGTTGCAACATAAACTAGTTGAAGATTTCTGTCACGGATTACTTGATCATAATTTGAAAATCCATTGGTCGTGTCCCAACGGCATCCGGTTGGATACGTTGGACGCGGATTTGTTGAGGCTTATGGAAAAAGCGGGTTGTTATTCTTTCGGTGTCGGCATTGAGTGGGGGACGGCCAAAATGCTAAAGATAACCAAGAAATGTGTTTCTCTGGAGACCATTCGAGAGAAGGTTGACCTTATCAAGAGTACAACAAAAATTCGTGTGACTGGATTTTTTATGCTGGGTCACCCGGAAGAAACGATTGAAGATGTTGAAGCAACAATTAATTTTGCCGCCAGTCTCAATATTGACCGGGCTAATTTTTTCAATTTTTCGCCTTTCCCGGGGATAATAGAGTACGATAAACTCAAGCAGGAAGGTAAAGTAATCAAGAATTGGTATGATTCGCTTTATATAAACAGTGTCGTATACGCTCCAAAAAATATCCCGCGGGAAACTTTGGTTAAACTTCAGAGGAAGGCGTTCTGGAAATTTTATACACGGCCTAGAATTTTTATTAATATTCTGAAAGAAATTAAATCGTTCAGCCAGTTTAAGGTTGTGTTTAAAAAGTCGATGAGATTAGTTTTTGTCCATGGACAATAAAGCGAGGAACGAGCCGTGTCTGATATCAAAGTTGCCTTAGTCCGACTAAATCTTCCGAACAGCAAGCGGATTAAACATCCCAATCACTGTTCCCCTCCATATACATTAAAGTATATTCAGGCGTTAATTGTAAAATCAAATTTTGCAGAAGTCAGATTGTTTGATGCCATGACCGGCCGTATTGAGAATGCCGAGTTGTTGGTTAGAGCAGGTCATTGGAAGCCGGATATTGTTGTCTATTCAGTAAATGTTTCTACTTTAAAGGAATTCCGATGGTTTAATTCGGAACTAAAAAACAAAATTAACGTATTGTCGATTGCGGTCGGTTCTATTGAAACAAAGTTTATTCCGTCGGATTTGGATATTTATCTGTCCGGCGAAGCGGAATTTGAAGTGTTTAATTTGATTCAACGGATTAAACATGGGGAAAGTACTTATTCGGAGGAAAAAGAGCGTTATAAAAAGTTTAAAGAAGGCAAACAGCCGAATTTTTTAGTGACGGACCTCGATAGTCTTCCGTTCCCAGAATACACCGAGGAGGAAATTAAGGATTACCGGTTTATTTACCCGGTCAAGCTTTCCAAGAAACTTCATTGGGGGCACATCCTTTCTTCCCGGGGGTGTCCGTATAAATGCACCTTTTGTTCTCCGGTGACCCGTGAAAGTTACGGAGCGAAAGCCCGGTTGCGGTCGGCTAAAAACATCGTGGACGAAATTGAACAGCTTCAGGCTCAAGGAATTAATATGATCAGTTTTGATGACGATCTGTTGACGATATCCAGACAGCATGTCCAGAATTTATGTGCTGAACTCAAACGCCGTTCGGTGGATATTAAATGGTTGGCGCACTCACGCATTGACAACGTGGATTATGAACTTTTAAAGACGATGAAAGAAGCCGGGTGCATATTGTTGCGGTTCGGCGTTGAATCAGGTTCCAGCCGGATTGTACAATCGCTGACTAAATCATTTAAAAAGATTGACTGGAACAGCCAGGCCAAAAAGGTTTTTGACTACACAAAAGAATTGGGGATCGCCAGCCATGCGCTGCTGATCATTGGAAGTCCGACGGAAACAGAACAAGAAATTCAGGAAACCTTTACCCTTGTCAAAGAATTGAAACCTGATATTATGCAGATCCATTTTTTCAGTCCATACCCGGGTTCAACGAGTTATGAACAGCTTAAACTTCAGGTGGATGATACTGAAATTATGGAAATGTTTCATTATGATATCCCCCGGAAGAATTTCAGCGCTCTGGATTCCAAGAAATTATCCGAAATCCGGGCCGCTTTTTATAAAAAGATATTTTTGAATCCCAAATTTTTTATCAGCCACATGTACAAATATTTTTCATTTTATATTAATAATCTGGATGTGTTTTATCGGTTATCGAAAGGCATGCTGTATATTAAATAGCTTATGACACACAATTCAATATGGTATAAATGTCGAGGCCCATTCATTGGGCTGATTTTTTTCCTGGTCCTTTTATGCTTAGGCGAAGGGGCGGGCTATTGGCTGGCCGGGACTCCAACTCGTCTTGATAGGATCCGGAGCGTTTTGCAGCAGGATACCGGATTATTCTGGATACAAAAACCGCATCTGGACATAGTCTTTGAAGGAGCCCGGGTAAGAACAAATGCACTCGGTCTGCGTGATCGTCCGTTCGGAAAAAAGAACGGACAGGTGCGTATTGTTTGTCTGGGGGCATCACCGACGTTCGGCTGGGGCGTAGATCAAAATGAAGTTTATGCCAAACAGCTTGAAGAATCACTGCGTAAGACTTTTACCCGTACAAATATTGAGGTCATTAATGCCGGACAGATTGGTTACAGCTCATTTCAGGGGCTACGGTTTTTTAAAGAAAAAATCCTGCCGCTTGCGCCGGATATAATTACGGTGGCATATGTGATTAATGATGTCGATAAATACCGCTTTTACCGTAACCATGGGAAGAGTGATAAAGAGTTAGGCCTTAAAAATGACGTATTGGTCGCGATTGAAAATTTTTTAGATCGAAGTAAATTTTTTACTGCTTATAAGAAATTTATCCTTCAATCGCAAGCATTGTCACTGCAGTATTTTGGTCAGCGCGGAAGCGGGGAATATGTTAATCAACGCAGAGTTTCGGCCCTGGATTACCGGAACAATCTGAAGTCTTTAATCAAGACGGCCAAAGAAAATGGCATCACTGTTGTCCTGTTAAAAATGCCGGTGAATTTACCGTCAGCGGAAGATGTTTCGCCTGAAATCCAAAAGCAAGCTGATGAAAAAATCAACCAAGTTGTCCGCAGAACGAATCTACAGGATTATGAGGGGGCTTTGGCGGGTCTTAAAACGGCTTTGGAATTAAACCCGAATTCTGCCCGGGCTTATTATTATCTGGGACAGTTGAGTTTGAAATTAAACAAAAAAACGGATGCCGAAAATTATTTTAAAAAGACGGTTCTCATGGAGCTTTATGAATGCAAAGCCCTGGCTAAACAATACAATATTATAATGCAGGAAATTGCCGGAGAAGAACAGTTAGTTTTGGTGGATATTGTTGATGAGTTTTCCGCTTATTTTCAAAAAAGTAATGAGTACTTGTTTCTTGATCCTGAGCATGACACCATCCATCCGAATAAATTGGGGCATGCCATTATCAGCCAATCAATATATAAGGTTTTGATTGAAAATAAATTCTTCAATAAAATAAGTTGAATAATACACTAGGCTTTACCAGGAAATTATGAACGAAGAAAAGAAAAACGACCTAAAACCAAAACGAAAAAAATCAAAAATCAGTTCAAACAAAGATTTATTGATTGAGCTTTTTTTAATGATCAAGGAACATAAAAAATGGTGGCTTTTGCCTTTGTTGTTTGTATTGGCCTTTTTGAGTATTTTTGTAAATTTGGCTGGGAATTCGTCTATTTTACCGGCCATTTACGCCTTGTTTTAAAATAAAATCTAAGGAAAGGCTTTTATGTCGAAAATTAAAACGCCATTATTCGTAAAAATCCTATTGAGTGTGTTCAGCTTTATTTTTTTCCTTACTATCCTTGAAGTTGGACTTCGGGTGGTGGGTAAAATCTATTATGAATACGATGAAGAATACCGTACGGATGAAACGGAGTCAGCCGCGGAGAGCGTGGGGCATGTTACCGATATTATCGCCGTTGGGGATTCATTCACGCATGGAGGAATGGTTGAAGCCCACGAAACCTATACCTCGCATTTAAGAGAATTGTTTCAACGAAATCAGATCAACCATGTAAAGATACACAATCAGGGCATTTGCGAACTGAACACTCATGAACTGGTTCAGCGGATTCCGGCCATGATTTCGAAATATCATCCTAAAGTCGTCTTACTTCTGGCGGGGGCTACCAATCGTTTTAATCCTTGGGCGTATGAGGCATACGCAAAAAAAAGTAAATGGTCATCCTTAAAGAATTGGTTTTTTGAACTGCGTGTTGTCAAAATGGCCCGGTTTATCAGGATCAGTTGGGCTGTTGATCAAAGTGACGGCATAGAATTTCAGAAAAAGAAATTAATGCTCAGGAATCTCAAACCAACGCGGAGTATTTTTACCAGGCATGATAATTACATGGGGCATCTTGAGCATTGGGAAGGGATCAAGACCCCTCAAGAATATAATTATCTTGAACAAGCCTGGCATTTGTTTAACACAGGAGAATCGCAAAAGGGAATTGAGTTATTAGAGGAAACTTTGAAAAACAAACAGGTCAGTCCGATTGAAGGGGCGTTGGCTCTGGTTCATTTTTATTATAAGACGGATAATATTGATAAAGCTGAGGATTTGTTACAAAAAACGTATCAAATGAATCAACAGTCGGAACAGGTGTATGATGGTCTGGCCTATTATAATTTTGAGTTGGCGAATTGGCACAAGAAAAAATTGCACTATAACAAGGCGATTGATCATTATCTTCGGGCGATTGCGGTTGATCCTGATGCCGACTATTTTTTTTCAGAGTTGAATAAGTTATATGAATTGCAAAGTTATTACGACTCTCGAGATATCTATCAGAAATTGATGACTATGAAGGAGGAAAATCCGTTACTGTCCCTGAGTAAAAATTTTACAAATAACCTGAATATTTATAAAGACAAACAAAAATGGGACTCTGGAATTGAACAATGGATTTATGATGATTTAAAGAGCGTTGCGGTGACATGTCAGAAAAAAAATATCCGGTTGTTTGTCCAGTTATACCCGACAGACTATATGATGGCCAATAAGGTTCTCCGGAAGATTGCCGATGAGTATCATCTGCCGGTGATTGATCACCAGGCGGCTTTTAAAGGGCTGGAACCAAAGAGCAAATATTTTTTCGATGACGACCACTGCACGAATGAAGGGCATAAGATTATGTCCGAGACTATTTATGCTGTATTGAAAAAAGAAAATGTTTTTCAGATGTGAAAGGACAAGCTGTTGATTAAGAAGATCCATTTAATTAGAACGCATATTACGGTCGGTACGGGCGGTCCGATCCCTCCTCTGGAGATTCTGTATGTCGTTTCTCATATCCAGGAAAGATTCCCGGACAAGTATGAGTTCAAGGTGACGGACACCGGCATAGGCGATATGGCCGAGAATGATGTCAGGAAGGAAATAGAGAATTTTGATCCGGATGTGGTCGTGTTTTACGCGTTGTCGTGGGAGGCTGGTCTGGTCCATCGGCTGGCGGCTTTATCCAAGAGTTGGAAGGCCTGGGTTAAAGTTGTTGTGTTTGGACAGTTGGCCACATTTTCCAGTCAATATCTTTGTGAGGATCGGCATATTGATTTTGTGGTAGTTGGGGAGCCTGAACTGACCGTGGGAGAATTAATCGGTGTTTTGGGAAACCAAAAGGGAGGCTTTCAAAATATTTCGGGATTGGTCTACAAGAACGACGATCGGACTGTGACTACATCCCCGCGTGAATATCCGGAAAATTTGGATGCGTTCAATATAATCCCGTTCGCCTGGGATCTAATCGACGTGAAAGAGTATGCCCGGTATTCCAATTGGAACGGCGCGCTTAAGGAAGATTTTTATATTCCTATCCTTACATCCCGGGGGTGTCCTTTTAAGTGCACGTTTTGCCGTGAAACTTATGGAAAGAAATTTCTCGCCCGCTCCCCTGAACATGTGGTCGAAGAAATAAAATATCTCCATACCCGATTCGAGGCGAAAGAATTTCATATTTATGATGCCGTTTTTAACTATGACAATGAACGGGCTAAAAAGATCAGCCGGTTGATCATTGAGGCCGGATTAAACATCAGTCTTGCCTTTCCTCATGGCGTCAGGGCAGATATTATGACGGAAGAACTGCTGGATTTATTGAAACAGGCTGGAACCTATAAATTAGTTTACGGGATCGAGTCCGCATCTTCCCGATTGCAGAAGGCCTTTAGAAAGAACCTGAATATCCAACAGGTGAACGAGATGATTGCCAAGACTTCAGAGAGAGGGATCATTACCGGCGGGTATTTTATGCTTGGGCATTTATCCGAATCGGAAGAAGAGATTAACCGGACCATCGATTTTGCCGTCAACTCTGAATTAGATGTGGCTTCGTTTTTTAAAGCGACTGATTATGACGACGTTAATAAAATTTACGAATCCGGTTTTAAGGAATCGGCCGACAACCGGAAAATCTTTGAACAGATTAAAGATATCGCTTATTATTCGGTTAAACGTTCACAAGCGGAAGTGTCGCCTGAGGATTTAAACCGGATGATTTTAAAGGCACAGCGGCGTTTTTATTTCAAATGGAGCCGTATCAGGCGGGGATTTAGAAAGTATCCGGATAAGTGGAAATACGCCCAAAATTTAATGAACGCTTTGGGATTGATCATACAAGCGTATATCCTGCAGTCTGTAACGGAGGGACAGACGGGTAAACAGGAGAAAGAATCTTTTATGGCCGCCAGCGGATAAAATAAATGAAGACGATCAGGAAAATTTTGGCGATACTCTTATGCGGTTTTGGACTGATCATGCCCTGGAAGATGAGGTGTGTCTACATTGAAATTCTGGGGTGGATCACCCAGTTCATTTACCTTTCGTATATCGTTATTTTGAAGTTCATTCTGAAAGAGCTGGAGAAAGCAAAACAGGAGCAGGTTGTTTATGAGACGAAATGAAACAGCGACATTATTTTCCGGAGGGACAGATTCGACATTAACGGCCGCGTTAATGGCCGAAAAATACGACAAGATCCATTTGATCACCTACGACCGGTTTGCGTTTTCTTCGGTCACCAATCCGATGATTAATGTCAAAAAACTGCAGGATAAATACGGTCAGAATAAATTTGAGTTTCATATCATCAAGGTAGAGAAACTGACACGGTATGTGTTTTACGAACGATATTTGAGCAATATTAAAAAACATGGCTTTTTTCTGCTGACTATTTGCGGATTATGCAAGCTGGCCATGCATGTGCGTACCGCGATCTTTTGCCTCGAGAACCAAATACCCAATGTCTGTGACGGCGCGAATCAGGGGATGCACCTTTTTCCCGACCAGATGGCTACAATCATTAATGAATACGGGGACATGTACGCCCGTTTTGGGATTACTTACACCAATCCGGTCTTTAAATATGATGGCCCGCAGGATCTGGAATTTACTGACCGTCTCAGATTGGAGCGATTTTTTACGCAGGACAACAAGACTTCTTGTAATACAGCGACGCAGACACAAACGACCGGGCGGAAGCTTTATGAACTCGGTCTGATGCCGTCTGAAAATGTCAAAGGCACCGCGTTGGACCGTAAAATGCAGCCGCGCTGTTTTCAGTTTATTCTTTTTAATATTTTTGTAAAATGGTTGTACCTGGCGGATCATACTTATGATGAATATCAGCAAGCGACTCTTGTCTTTTATAAGGACAAGATCGCGACTTTTACCCGGGAGCTGGATCAGTTTGTGGAAAAAGGCCCGGAAAGCAGATTGTATAAACTGATCGAAAGGTAATCTTATGATTGGTGAAACAGGTTGTTGCGGTTATAGTATGGAAGATAAGGGGCCGAATTTGTTCGGTTTGCTGACACTGTCTGTGCCGATGCTGGTTGCGTCGGCTGTTGTGCTGCCCTTTTTTTATTTATTCAGTTTTGTCGTTCCAACGGCCAGACGGACGAAAAATTTTCTTATGGTCGTTATCCGGGCGAATCTGAACCTTATTCATAAGAAGCCGTTTATTCCTTTATACCGGTGCAAGATCGCCGGGAGGTTTTTTTCCGTTTCTCCGAAATTCTCCGGGATGATATACAGAAATTTCAATCTAACAATATTTTTGATGATCTGGATTAGCGTAATTTTTCCGGTCATATTATGGTTTAAGTAAGATCATGGGTTTTGATTGCAATCAATTGAGAAAAGATTTCCCTTCGTTAGAAAGCGTGAGTAAAGGGAAAAAGCCGGTTTATTTTGATAATGCCTGTGTGACGTTACGACCGAGACAGGTGGTGGAGGCCATGAACGAGTATTATATGGTTCATCCCAGCTGTCATAAACGGTCGGTTCATAAATTCGGACTGAAAACAACGTCCGCCTATGAACAGGCCAAGAAGTCTGTTCAGAGATTTATTAACGCCAAGAGCGCGGATGAAATCGTTTTCACCAAGAATGCGACGGAATCCATTAATCTTGTCGCGAACGGCATAAATTTTTTGAAGGGTGAAGTGGTTCTGACAAGCAGCCTGGAACACAATTCGAATTTTTTACCCTGGCAGATGATTGGAAGAAAGAAAGAGACCGTTTTAAGAATTTTTGGCCTGACCGAGGATTTGAAATTCGATCAAGAAAGGTTTGTTGCTCTTTTAAAAGAAGGGGCTAAATTGGTCAGCATCGTGCACACGAGCCATATTACGGGGTACACGTTTCCGATTGAGGATATAATCCGGTTGTCCCATGAACACGGCGCATTGGTTTTGGTTGACGGCGCGCAGAGTATCGCCCATCATTCAATTGATGTACAAAAACTTGATGCTGACTTTTTCGCTTTTTCGTTTCATAAGATGCTTGGCCCCAGCGGAATGGGATGTCTTTATGCTAAGAAGAAACATCTGGATAATCTGGAGCCGTTGTATATCGGAGGAGAAACCGTTGATGATGTTAGCGCCAATTCTTTTGTTTTATCGAAAGTCCCCGACCGGTTTGAAGCTGGTCTGCAGAATTACGCGGGGGCGTCAGGCGTTACGGCGGCCATCGAATATTTGACGAAGACAGGCCTGAAAGAAATCAGAGCGCATGTATCCATGCTCAACCGGCTGATGACCGACACGATTAAAAGCTGGCCAAAAGTCCGGATAATCGGACCGCAGGATCCTGATTTACGGTCCGGGATTATCAATTTTTATGTTGAAGGAATGGATTCAGGTGAATTGTCCATTATTCTGGACCAGACGGAAAACATCATGACCCGCAGCGGCGTGCACTGCTGTCACGCGGGGTATAAAAGACACCGGCTGACACCGAGTTTGAGAGTATCCCTCTATGCGTATAATACGGAAGAAGAAGTTCGGTTGTTTATTGAAACGTTAAGAAAAATCATACAGTTTTTTTAGACTATGAAAATATTATTGATTAAACCTTACTGGCCGTACCCTTATGGAAAGGGAGAGCATACGTATAACCGTATCTGGCCGCCTCTGTGCCTGGCTAATTGTGCCGCGATCCTGGAGCAAAGAGGGCATTTTGTCCGCATCCTCGACGCGCATGCTTTGCGAATCAAACCTCATAAATTAAAAACCCATTTAATGGGTTACGATAAAATATTTATTACATCCTCATCGCTTGACCGCTGGCAATGTCCCAATATTAATATGACGGCTTTTTATGAAACGGTAAAAGTAATTAAAGAACACACGGATAATTTTTATATCATGGGTTATCATGGGACGGTTGACCCTGTGACGGTATTAGAAAATACCGGGGCTATGGCCGTGATCCGCGGGGGGCCTGAATACATTGTGGATGATATCTGTCAGGATCAGGAACTTTCCCAAATCACCGGCATCAGTTATCGGGAAAACGGTCATTTCAAATCTAATCCGGACCGGGGAAATTTTGAGTTGACCGATCTGCCCGTTCCGGCGTTTCATCTGCTGGATATCAGGAAATACTTTTATGAAATCCTCGGAAAAGATTTTGTCCTGTTCGAATTGGGCCGCGGCTGTAATTTTGGCTGCAAATTCTGCAACAAGATCATGTACGAACCGAAACTGCGGGTCAAAACCAGCGAACAGATTTGTAAAGAGATTCAGGTTGCTGTTGAGGAGCACGGGGTCAAAACAGCTTATTTTATGGATCTTGAATTTCTACATTATAAGGCGCAGGTTTCAAGGATGTGTGATTTTCTCATCGAAAAGAAGTACGATTTCAAATGGTGCTGCCAGACCCGGGCTGATTCGGTAGATCCGGAAATATTAAAGAAGATGAAAGCGGCCGGCTGTCAATTGATCCATGTTGGCGTTGAAAGCGGCACAAAGAAATACCTGGATCTGACAAATAAACATATTTCTCCGGAGAAGATCAAAGAAGGGGTCAGGATGTGCAAACAGGCCGGTATCAAGACCCTGGCTTTTTATATGTTCGGATTGAAGGAAGAATCGGACAGTGACCGGAATGAAACCTTTCAATTCGCCAAGGAACTAAACACAAATTTTGTATCATTTCATAAAGTATACCCTTATCTTAAAAGCAATGTTTATATGCCTGACATCAATTTTAACAAATACATCGACCGGCATATCCGTAAAACTTATTTAAAGTACTATCTGAGGCCTGCCTATTTGCTCAGTTCAAACATGCTCACGCTCATACGAAGTTTCAAGTTATTTGTCGGGCGTCTAATTACGTTGATATGAGCGATCAAGTGACCCTATCTGTCATTCTTCCGGTTTATAATGAAGAATCCAATATCCGAAAGACCGTTGAAGAAGTATACAATCATCTTCATTCCCACAAGAATATTACCGGGTATGAAATAATCCTGGTAGACGATGGCAGTACTGACCGCTCACCTGATATCTTAAAAGATTTGGGGAAATCTTATAACCATGTTACGGTGGTCACTCTTCCGGTAAATAAAGGGTATGGAAAGGCGTTAATTTCGGGGATTGAGCGATCCAGGCACGAATGGATTCTGCTTATGGATTCTGACGGCCAGATTAAGATTAACTCCATCGATCCGATGCTCAATTATACCAGAGACTATGACATTATAGCCGGTTACCGTTCAAAGCGGGTCGATCCGGTCCACCGGATTATGTTAGGGAAATTATATACCTTTTGCGTTGGAGCGGCCTTCGGGATTAAGTCTAAAGATATCAATTGCGGGTTTAAATTGTTCCATAAACAGTTCTTAGAAACGGAAGGGATTGACTCGCACGCCGGAGCGTTTTATACACATGTGTTTATTAATGCCCGTGTTAAAAAAGCCAGGATTAAAGAAGTGCCGATTGAGCATTTTGTCCGTGAAGGAGGAGTACCAACGGGGGCGAATATTAAAGTGGTGGGAACAGCGATGGCTGATTTTATTCAATTAATCTTCAGGAAGAAATGACAGAAAGTTCATGAAAGACAAGACAACGGGTAAGCAGAAAATTATTCTAATCGCGGTTGGATTCATTATGACCGTTATTTTTGTCGAAACCGGAATGCGACTGTCTGGCTTTGTATTTAAATATTATCAATCTTATAAAAATCATCAGGCTTTGAAAGAAACCGGAGCTTACCGGATATTATGTATCGGCGAATCGACAACGTTTTCTGGAACCCTGGAACATTCGTATCCCTATCAGCTGGAAAAAATATTAAATCAAAAAAATTTAGGAATCAAATTCCGGGTCATTAATGAAGGTATTCTGGGTGTAACCAGCGGTATTATCCTTTCTAATTTAAAAGAGAATCTGAGCAAATACGCCCCGGACATGGTTATCACCATGATTGGAATTAATGACGGAAGAAACGACGTTACGGAAGAAGTGCTTGGAAATGATAAAGATAATTGGTTTATTTTGGCCGTGAAACGGTTGAAGGTATATCGGTTGTTGAATCATATTCGCCTACATGCTCAATCCAGGAATTCTGAAAAGGAAGAGGATTACGTTTTGTCTCATGAGGATCCTCGTATGACAAAATTGATGGAACAGGTCTATGATTATATGGATAGATTGGAATTTGACGAGGCCGAATTGGTATTAAAGAAAGCAATGAAGATTGATCCGGATTATTCACCGATTTATTCCAACCTTGGGGGGATTTATTCGTATTATGCGGAAATGGATTTGGCTGTCAGCTATTTAAAAAGAGCCATAGAGCTTGATCCAAAGAATGAAGAAGCGTATAGTCTGTTAAGCATGCGGTATTTTTACGCGATGAAATATTCCTTGGCGGAAGAAACGGTTTTAGCCATGATACAGAACATTCCTGACTCGGACGAAGCATATGAAAAGCTGGCTCAGATTTATTTTAAACAGAAAGAATATGATAAGCTTGAGCAGGTCTTACAAAAGGCTGATGAGAAATTTCCTGACAGTTATATTTTTAGCAAGATGTGGGCGAGTTATTACTTGATTCAAGGGAAAGTCAAGGAGGCTGAAGAGAAGTTTATTAAAGCCGCTGATCTGGATGCCCAATATTTATCTCCGTTAACGGTTGATAATTACAGGCAGATTAAGGAAATTGTATTGAGCCGGGGGATCAAGTTGGTCAGTGTCCAATACCCCATGCGAAAATTAGATCCGTTGGTTAAAATGTTAGGTAAGGATAGAAATGTTGTGTTTGTGGACAATGAGAAGATTTTCAAAGACGCCCTGAGTCAGAAGCCGTATGAACAATATTTTGTAGACAATTTTGCCGGAGATTTCGGCCATTTATCAACCGACGGCATTAAACTGATTGCAGGAAACATAGCGGACGTGATCACCCAAAGTTTTTTTAAGGAATAGAGGCGTTATGGGATTTACATTTATGAAACGGGTGGATTATTTGATCGGTATTCCCGTTTGTTTTATATTGACGTTATGGCATAAGATATTGAGTCTGTTTTTTCCGGATTCCCGCGATCTAAAGGATCCGTCTAAGATCTTGTTCATCAAGCCATCGGAACTCGGAGCGATCATTTTATCTTATCCCCTACTTAAAAAGTTGAACACAAAATATCCGCAAGCAGAACTGCATTATTTAACATTTAAAAGTAACCGGGAACTATTTGAGGTGTTCGTTCCATCCATTCCAGTCCATGTGTGGACCATTGATGAAAGTTCACCCGCCGCTTTTGTAAAAGGTGTATTTGTCTTATTATGGAAGATACGTAAAGAAAAATTTGATGTCGTGATTGATTTAGAATTTTTTTCCAGGTTTACAGCCATTCTTTCTTATCTGAGCGGTGCTTTTAAACGGGTCGGCTTTCATCGGTATACAATTGAAGGGGTTTACCGCGGAGATCTGCTGACACATAAGATTCAATACAATCCGCATCTCCATGTCAGTGAAATGTATTTGCTGATGGGAACGGCAGTCGAAAAGAACGAAAAGTTGTCGCCTGAAATTCTCAAAGAGGATAACCGCTTTGATCTGGTTTCTTTTCAACATACGAAAGAGCAGGAAAAATCTCTGTACAAAAAATTGAATGGCCTGGGGGTTGACGCAACCGCGGAGATTTATCTGATATGTCCGGGAGAAGGGCGTATCCCTTTGAGGGAGTGGCCTTTAGAGTATTTTACCCGGCTGGTTACAAAGATCCTTTCGCACGATAACACCTATGTGTTGATTGTCGGGCAGCAAGATAAGGCGGAACGCGCAAAACAGATCACCCAAACACAAAATCATCCCCAAAGGTGCATTAATCTGATGGGGCAGACAACATTGCAGGAATTATTGGCCCTCATGTCGGTGTCAAAAGCCTTGGTTGTGAACGATTCCGGGATGGCGCATCTGGCGGCATTGACAAAAGTCAGGCAATTTGTCCTTTTTGGGCCGGAAACTCCCAAGATCTTTGCGCCGCTCGGTGAACGTATTACAATATTTTATTCAGGAATCCCGTGTTCTCCTTGTCTGTCCGTTTTTAACCATCGCAACTCGGCGTGCCGGGATAATTTGTGCTTAAAAGATATTTCACCCGAACAGGTCTACGATTCGGTTTTTATGAAATAAAATGAAAAATTGTCCGGACGAGAGAAAATATTGACCAAAAAGGTCAATATTTTGAATAAATTCCGAAACCGCTATTGAAATTGCGTACAAACTGTTTTATATTTGAACTAATAAAGCTGTAGTCGCTTTATTAATTCCAAAAACAAATTCAAGGTCAAAATTTTTTCAGATATTGATTGAAAATTTCAGCAACCTTGTTAGACTAAAAGCAAGGTTAAAGGAACCAAGTCTAATTTTCTTATTATGAACAAAGAATTAAATAAACGCAGAAATAAAAGATTGAGTTGTGAAGTGCCCGTTGATGGAAAAAAAGGCGGTATTTTTGATTCCAGCAATGTGATTGATATCAGCAAGGGAGGCCTCGGATTTGTTTCTCCCCGCCGCATTCCTGTTAATAAACGAATTCCGATAGAACTTGATTTAGGCGAAGAAGATTTGCCCGTATTGGTTATCGGCCGGGTCCTTTGGGCCAGGGCAATTTCAGGATCATCCAATTACCGTATCGGTGTCACATTTGAAGATGTGATGCGTGGTTCCAAAGCCCGTCTGCAAAAATATTTTCATAAATAAAACAATATGGATATGTTTGAAGAAATCCGTAAAGATGACCGGCGTTTATTTGAGCGGTTTTCAGCCCGTTATCCCGCCAAATTCAAGGATGAACGAGAACCGTTCGGAGAAAATGTTTATCTGCGAAATGCGTCTGCCTTCGGGGCGCAATTCACAACTAAAGACCGCCTTTTTTTAAATGATAAGATCGCTTTAGAGATTGATCTGCCGGACGGTTTGGCTCCGATGGATTTACGGGGGGAAGTCGTCTGGATCAAGAAGACCGCTGCAAATTTCTGGGAAATCGGATTGAAGTTCCATAAAATTGAACTTTTACGCATGGCCCGCCTTTATAAATTCCACGCTAACGCCATATCTCAATAAATAAACTAATCTGTATTATTTAATCTTGACCTGACTTGCCCAGCCGTGATAAACTTTCCAAAGTTTAATTCAGGATGAAAACACAATAATTCGAAGAACTTCAAATAATGCCACATCCTTTGTATAACTATTATGGAGACCAGATTTCTTTCAAATCTGAAAAGGCCGGGTTTAACCGTACAATGTATTTTCCGTTGTGTGGCCCGACATCCAATCATTTAAAATCTTCCATCACGGCATTTTTATCAGGAGATATTAAGCTTGATAAAGACCGTTACCTGACAAAACCGGTTTCCACGGAAGATCTGCGCCAGCCGTTGCGTAACGTTTATCTCAATATCAATAATGGTATTTTCAGTATAGCTGACCCCCACGGTGATCCGAATGCCATCAAGGTTGAGGCCGGTCCGTTATGGCATAAAGTCTCTAAGTTTGACTCACAATCGCAGATTTCGGTTGAAGTATTAAACTTTATCCCGGTTAGCGGAGAAAATGTTGAATTGATGAGGGTGGTGGTCACCAATCAGTCGGGAACGCCCCAATCAATGACTCCGACAGTCGCTGTTCCGCTGTTCGCCCGTTCTTTGTCGAATAAACATGACCACGAGCATGTGACCAGTTTGCTTAACCGCATAAAACAGTTTGAGCACGGGGTATTGGTATGCCCAACGATGAAATTTAATGAAAAAGGACATGCCGCCAATAGTGACGTTTATTTTGTTTTCGGAATTGAAGACAGCGGACAGCCGATTAAAGGGACCTTTCCGACAGTCGAAAGTTTTTGCGGATATGCAGGCGATTTTATACGGCCTGAGGCTGTTTTGCGCAATAATGAACCGGCCGATCTGGAAGACCGTGCTTTGCAGGGCAAGGAAGCCGTAGGAGCCGTAAGGTTTTATGATCTTACGCTTAATCCGAACGAATCAAAAACATATTTTGTCATGATCGGAATCGCGGCTGATGAAAATCAGGCGATGGACGTGTTCAACCGGTTTAAATTTTCTGAACAATTCAACAATGCTTTTATGGAGAACCGGACGTACTGGATCAAGAAAACGGATTCGGTTGTTGTTAAGACGCAGGATAAAGATTTTAATTCCTGGATGCGATGGGTCGTTTTGCAGCCGGTCCTGCGAAGAATTTTCGGGTGTTCATTCCTTCCGGATCATGATTACGGAAAAGGGGGGAAAGGGTGGAGGGATATCTGGCAGGATTTATTGTCGCTGATCCTTATCGAGCCGCATCAGGTCAAAGAGACCCTGCTGAACAATTTTGCCGGTGTCCGGATTGACGGATCCAATGCAACGATCATCGGGACCAATCCGGGGGAATTTATTGCAGACCGCAATGCCATATCAAGGGTGTGGATGGACCACGGGGTCTGGCCGTTGATGACATTGTTTCTTTATATCCACCAGACGGGTGATTTTGATATCTTATTGGAAACAAACTCATATTTCAAAGACCGCCAGTTATCCAGGAATTTTAAAAAAGACGGCCAGTGGGTTGCGGATAACGAAAATAAGTTAAGAGATATCAATAACGATATTTATGAAGGCACGGTTGTCGAACATCTTCTCGTCCAGCATTTGGTCCAGTTTTATAATGTGGGGGAACATAATATTATCCGCCTGGAAAATGCGGACTGGAATGACGGGCTCGATATGGCCTTTGAACGCGGTGAAAGCGTGGCCTTTGCCAGTCAATATGCCGGGAATATGCTTCAGCTGGCCAAGATGCTCGAACATTTGTCCGGGGAATCAAACATTCATGAATTAGCATTGGCCAAAGAACTGTCTTTGTTAATGGACACGTTTAATACTCCGATTGATTATGACAGCGTTCAGGAAAAAAGAACGTTACTCTTTGAGAAGTATTTTAATTCCGTGGAACCCAGGATTTCGGGGGACAAAGTTACTATCAAAATAAAAGATATCGTCAGTGACTTGCGAAAAAAAGGGCAGTGGATTTTTGATCATATCCGGCATCAGGAGAAGGTGACCGTTTCAAATTTGACGTGGTTCAACGGCTATTACGATAACAAAGGGATGCAGGTTGAAGGTTTGGTCGGGAAGACGGCCAGGATGACGTTAACCGGGCAGGTATTCCCGTTGATGAGTGGACTGGCAAAAGAAAATGAAGTCAAACAAGTGATTGCCGCGGTAGAACAATTTCTTAAAGATAAAGAGTTGGGAGGCTATCGGCTCAATTCGGATTTTAAGATCTCTCATTATCTTGATTTGGGGCGTGCTTTCGGTTTTGCATTCGGGACAAAAGAAAACGGCGCATTTTTCAGCCACATGATTGTCATGTACGCCTTCGCCCTGTACAAACAAGGTTTTGTCCGTGAAGGATATGAAGTCCTCCAATCTATTTTTAATATGTCGATGGATACAGATAAGAGCTGGATTTATCCCGGGATTCCGGAGTATTTTGATTCGCAGGGGCGTGGGATGTATCATTACCTGACAGGTTCGGCCAGCTGGCTTGTCTTAACGGTGCTGACACAGATGTTCGGGGTCTTTGGTTCAAACGGTCATTTAATGGTGTCCCCGAAATTGGTCAGGGAACAGTTTAGTGCGGATGGTCAGGCATCAATCCAGTGCAGCTTTGCCGGAAAGAGATTGGATGTGGAATATATAAATAAATCATTAAAAGATTTCGGCGATTATACAATCGAGGCCGTTCGGTTGAATGACCATTCATTACCTGTGAAGCAGGGACAGCCAGTGTCATTCATGGTCGAGCGAAGTCTAATTGAGAAATCAGCGGAGGAAGTCAAATTACAAGTCATATTAAGTTGAAAGATCAGTCATTTAGTCTTTTGACATTTAATATTGACCGTGATATACTCCTAACTTCAACATTTTCAATATCATTGGAGTTTATATGAAAAAAGTGCTCGTAATTGTTGTGCTTGTTGTTCTTGTTGTAGTCGGTATAAAAATGATGGGTGGTTCCACAGGGAACCAAGCGCAGAGTAATGAAATTACCCTCTGGCATTGGATGACCGACCGGGATAAGGCCTTTCAGACCCTGGCCCAGCAGTACGAACAAGAGACCGGCGTTAAAATTAAAATCCAGTTGTTTGCCCCGCCTGATACATATTCTCAAAGAATTACCGCCTCCGCACAGGCCAACACCCTTCCCGACATATACGGCATTCTCGATAAAAAAGAAATCTTTGCGGATTTCATCAAATATGAATTTGTTGCCAGCCTGACGGAAGAATTCCAGAAGAATAACGGCGAATGGGAGCAATCGCTTTTTCCAAAGGCTTTGGATGTTAATCGTTTTACCGCCGACAATGTTTACGGCGTGGAACCCGGTATTTATGGGGTCCCGATTGATGTCACCAATATCCAGATGCTTTATAATAAAAAACTTCTGGAAAAAGCTGGAATCAAAACAGCCCCCCAATCGTTCAGTGAGTTTATTGCGGCCATCGAAGCGCTGAAACGGGTTGGAATTACCGGACTGGTTTCCGGATGGGGTGAAATCTGGATGACCGACGCCTTTGCTTCTAACTACGCGTTTAACATCATGGGCGAAGAAAAGATTATGGCCACCTATCGTGGTGATGTTCCCTATACGGATGAGGACTGGATCAAGGTTCTTTCCATCTTTAAAACGCTCAGCAAAGAAGGAGCGTTCATTGAAGGGATTGTCACGAAACCGAACAAGGAGGCAGAGCAGGATTTCGCTCTTGAACGGGCGGCGTTTGCTTACAACGGTTCCTGGTGTGTGAACGTTTATCATGGCATGAATCCGGATCTTGAATACAGCGCCATGCTTCCGCCTCCCATCAATTCCAAATTTCCAATGAAAATCTGGGGCGGGGCGGGATCATCTTTTGTTGTGAATAAAAATTCAAAGAATAAAGATCAGGCGATTGCCTTTTTAAAATGGTTGTCGTCTGAACAGCAGCAGATTTATCTGGCGAATGAGACGCGGAATCTTCCGGCTAACCGCAAGGCATTAACCGCGATCCCGGAGGTTCTTTCGGATTTCGCCAAGGTCATGGACAATACGACCCATCCGACTTTATGGAAATATAATGAGATGCCGGCGGTTACCGAGGCCTTTGATAAAGGCATCCAATCAATTATTATTGGCGAAAAGACTCCGGAAGAAGTGGCCAAAGAAGTTCAGCAGGTCAAAACCCGTGAGTTGGAAAAAGCGGCCAACAGGCTTAAATAAAAATTATGGCTAATACAAACACCGCAACCAAAACAATCAACTATTCCAGATTAAAGAATACTTCCGAGAACTATATTTTTATTATCCCTGCCGTTATTATTTTTTCCATTTTCTATATCTATCCGTTTATTGACATCATCATTCTTTCACTGCATGAATGGAAAGGGATCGGTCCCAAGACTTTTGTCGGGCTTCAGAATTTCAAAGAACTCATGGGGGACAAGATCTGGTGGAAGTCGATCTGGAACGCCACGTATATCACATTGTGGGCTTTGACATTTCAGAATGTCTTGGCGTTCATGCTGGCCCTGGCGTGTGACCGCGAAATCAGGTTCAAGAAATTCTACCGGGTTGTTTTTTTCATCCCGCCGGTTTTGTCACAAGTCGTTGTCGGTTTGATCTGGCGGTGGATTTTATATGCGGGCACACAGGACGGACAACAGATCGGGCTGTTGAATTATTATCTTGATTATGTCGGATTGAATCATTTAACGAATAATTGGTTGTCTAATCCAAAGACCGCTTTGACGTCGATCGCGATCGTCCATTGCTGGCAGGGCTTCGGATGGGGATTTATTATGCTGCTGGCCGGGTTGCAGACGATTGATAAACAGTTGTATGAATCAGCGAAAGTGGACGGGGCCAACAACTGGTCGACGTTCTGGAACGTCACCATCCCGATGATGGTTCCGGTCATTTTGGTGGTTGTTATCCTGACGGTACTCGGGGCTATGCAGGCCTTTATTCTGGTCCTCTCTATGGTGAGTCAGGGGCTGGTGTATCATACGGAAGTTCCGGTCACCCGCATTCTGGCCGCTATGCAGGGGACTAAACAGTTCGGCTATGCCTGCGCCATGGGGATTAATTTTGCGATGATCCTGATTTCGGTTTCAGCGGTTATGAAAATGGTTTCAAATAAAGCGCAGCAGGCGTAACCACATATTAAGGAAGGAAAATCATATGAACCAATACGTGCTTAAAAGAATGGTCAAATATTTCTTTCTGCACATATTCTTGTTGACCGTCGCGGCCACGTGTTTATTCCCCTTGTTCTGGATGTTCCGCTGTTCGTTGATGGACAACCAGACCGTCTTTACGGATAAGGCCGTCATCCCCAGCGTCATCGATTTCAGTAATTATCCGAATGCCTGGATCCAGGGTAATTTCGGAACATATTTTTTTAATAGTCTCATTTATACGACCTTCGTCGTTTTAGGGATCGTCGTGATATCCTCGTTGGCGGCGTTTGCCTTTTCACGGTTAAAGTTTCCCGGTAAAAATTTCTTTTTTTATATGTTTGTCATCGCGATGATGATCCCGCTGCCGGGCAGCTTTGTTCCGTTGTTCGTCCTGATGAATAAATTGCATTTGGCGAATACAAAGATCGGTTATATCCTTTGTATGATCAATGTGGGTTTGTCGTTGAGTATAATCCTTTTAAAAACATTTTTTGACAAGATGCCGTCAGATCTTGAAGACGCCGCCCGCATTGATGGGTGCAATAAATGGCAGATCTGGTGGAACGTTGCGTTGCCGCTGGCCAGGCCGGCGGTGGCGGTTATAGTCATTTTCAATTCATTGAATGTCTGGAACGAATTCATTTTGGCCCAGCTGCTCTTAAGCGACACGAAACATATGCCGCTTCAAAAGGGGCTGATGGAATTCGCCGGTGTTCACAATACCAATTACCCGATGTTGATGGCCGGGTTGACGATCGCGGCAGTCCCGATCATTCTTCTCTATCTGGCCATGCAGAAACACATCATTAAAGGACTGTCTTCAGGAGCCGTTGTCGGATGATTCTTAAAAAATCTAACAAATTTTCATCTCAGTTTTTTCAACTTTCGCTTATTTGTTTATGTCTGTTTCTTGTTTGTCCATTCGCTCAGGCTCAGGACAATCCGGTGGATGTGACTGACAAAATTGTTAACGAAGCCTGGGCCGCATCCAGCCAGCGCAAGGAAGAGAAAGTCAACGAACTCATCGGCCAATGTCTCGACCGTTACCAGGATCAGGCAAAGACATTACAGGAAGGCCTGATTGTTTTCCCGAAAATGACAGAGGCCAAAAAATACCAGCCGTTGAATGATGTTGGTACATGCCTTTTTATCCAGGCAGAGTATTTAATGAATTCAGGGAAGAAGGAAGAAGCGATCAGCAAATTTCAATCGATCATTGATAATTATAAGTGGGCTCAATCATGGGACCCGAGGACCGGCGCGTATTGGTCGATAGCGGAAAAGAGCCAGCAGAGTATTGACGTTATGCTGGGAAAAGAAGAGGTTGAAGTTTTTGATTTTTCAAATGTGCTGCGGACTGTTCCGGTATTGCATACCAAAGGGACGGAAAAAATAGTCAACTATACTAAATACGGAAAATTCGCAAATGTCGGCACAGAAAATTATCATTACCGGATGACGGATGTGGACGGTTTAAAGAAGGCGTTGGGCGAAGGGATTTATCCGAACACCGGTGACATTTATAAGAATCCCGGTTATAAAAAGGCGAAGGCCGAAGGCCGACTAAACGGAAGCCATTGGGATTTTGTTAATACGGAGGACCTCGAGGCGGCGTATTATAAATGGTTCACCGCCCCGGAACCATGGGGTGTCAGGATGTTTTATGTCGGATTGATTTTTGAAAAGGCCGGGATGTATTATGAAGCGCTCAAGTCGTATCACGCACTTATTGTCCATTATCCTAAAACCGTCGGATATACCTATTGGCAGACACCATGGTATCCCGGTCAAGCGGCGATCGCCAAAATTCGGCATATCCTGCGGACTCACCCGGAATTGAACCTGGAAGACAAATGGATCAAGATTGAAGTCAAAAAAGGTTTTGACAATGATATCAAAAATGACGCCATCAATACCTGGCCGGGGAAGATTGTCAAGAAAGGCATTTCGGAGAAATTTGACGGACTGCTTCCGTGGAATGATAAAAAGATCGAGCTTGATAAGATTGTCGAGACGAAAGGCGAAGGGGAAGTGCAGCTGGTCAAGTATGACAACGGACACTGGCAGTTAAGGGTAAAGGGTGCGCCATACATGATCAAAGGGATTACCTATGATCCGACAAAGGTCGGACAGTCGCCGGATAAAGGTACGCTTGAAAACTGGATGGAAGAAGATACGAACGGCAATGGTCTTCCTGACGGCCCGTTTGATTCATATATTGATGCCAATTTGAATAATGAGCAAGATAAGAATGAACCTGTTGTCGGCGATTTTAAGATCATGAAAGACATGGGGGTCAACACAATCCGTTTTTACCATGTTCCCACCACTCCGAATAAAGAAGTCCTTCGAAAACTTTATAATGATTACGGGATCAGGGTCATCATGGGAGATTTTCTCGGTAAATATGCGATTGGCTCAGGAGCAACATGGGTTGAAGGGACAGATTACGAGAATGAAGAGCATCAGAAAAATATGCTCGAGCAGGTCAAAAAGATGGTTATGGAACATAAAGATGAACCTTATATCCTTATGTGGTTATTGGGAAATGAGAACAATTACGGAGTGGCCTGTAACGCCGACAAAAAACCGGCCGCCTATTTCCGGTTCGCGGATGAAGTTGCCCAATGGATTAAGTCTGTTGACAAAAATCACCCTGTTGCGATCAGTAACGGAGACACGCTGTTTTTAGATATTTTTGCCGAAAACACGCCGAATATTGATATATTTGCGGCCAACGTCTATCGGGGTGATTATGGATTCGGATCATACTGGGAACAGATTTCAGATGCGACCAATAATTCTAAACCGGCATTTATCAGCGAATACGGCGCGCCGGCCTTTGCCCGGCATATGAAGCTGGAAGAAGCCGAGAAGGCTCAAGCCGACTATCATCGGGGTAATTGGCTTGATATTTATGAAAATTCTGCCGGCCAGGCTCGTGGGGTTGGAAATGCGATCGGAGGAGTTGCTTTTGAATATTTGGATGAGTGGTGGAAAAATTACGAACCCTTCCGTCATGATAAGAAGTCTGACACCGTCGGACCATTTCCAGGCGGGTATTATTACGAGGAATGGTTTGGACTGGTCGGGCAGGGAAACGGTCAAAACAGTCCTTTCTTGCGTCAACCCCGGAAAAGTTACTACCTTTATAAAGAATTATGGAATAAAGGCATATAATTTTTCTCAAATCTACAAGTTATTATGTATCAATATATTGTGTCTCTATTGCTGGTTTAGATTGATTGGCAATAAAAGACAAATATAGTATACTTATTTCACTACAGATAATATTAGTTCTTCCAATTTGACAATCTAATATATTCTTAAGAGCAAAATGTAAAATACGGTTTGCTTTAGATCATATAATGTTTGTAGGATTTGGCACACTAATAAGGAAACATTCATCCAAGGAGGAAAACGTAATGAAAAAGTTTGTGTTCATATTAACCTTTCTGGCGGCGACGATAGGGTTTATCAACCCAAAACTTGCAGCTGCCTATAATTTCGGGGATTTCCGGTCCGAAACTTTAACCACCAAGGCATGGATCGCGTTGAAAGAGGGTGATATTGAAGCGGTGCTGGCTTATACGAATAAATGTCTTGAATTGTATGGGGAACAGGCCAAGAAAATGCAGGAAAGTCTTCAGGCCTATCCTCAAGGTTCTAATGATGAGATTTTCGGTTTTTGGGCTTTGAATGATGTGGCGACATCTTTATTCATCCAAGGTGAGGCATACCGCCAGGCCAGCATGCAGGATGAAGCTAAAGAAGCTTTTATGAAAGTTGTGAATGAATATACATACGGTCAGGCTTGGGATACCAAAGGATGGTTTTGGAAACCGGCTGATGCGGCCAAAGAAAAGTTATTGATGATTGAAACAGGTTCAAACATTGATTTCGGTGATTACACATCTTCATTCTTAACCACACAGGCATGGAAATCTCTGAGTAGCAACGAAAAAGACTCTGTCATGATTTATACGGACAAGGTTTTAGAGTTATACGGGGAAAAAGCTGTTGAAATGCAGAATTCCTTGACGGAATACGCCTGGGAATCCAAAGACAAGATTTTCAGCTATTGGGCGTTGAATGATGTAGGCACCGCATTATTTATCCGCGGGGAAGCATATAAGAAGGCGGGAGATCCTCAGAAAGCCCGTGCCGCCTATAAGAAATTGGTGGATGATTTTTATTACGCGCAATGCTGGGATCCCAATGGTTGGTTCTGGAAACCGGCTGAAGCGGCTCAACAAGCATTGGAAGAACTCGATAACAGCTAATCGGGTTATTTTTTAAAAATCTTCTTTCATTTTTTCTCCATCCCGGTACAATTGTATGTTGTACCGGGATGGAACATTTCATCAAACTCATTTTCAAATCAATTAAACGATTCTTAGGAAGGCAAAATCAACAATGACAAGGTGGTGTATTTTACTATCATGCATATGTTTTTTATCAGCTTGCGGTGAGCCGCCGGTAAAACAAAAAATTTCGATAGCGACGGAAAATCAGGCAGAATCAGCCGAGACAACCCAACCGGCGGATCCTGTGCCGTCAACGCCTCCCGAGGATTCTTCGTTCGTGTCGTTTTATGTGTATTCCGACAAAGGGGCACGGAACAATCATTTTATACCGTCCGGATTTATGCCTGACGGTAAATGCGTCTCATTTAATGACCGGTGGCAGGAAAAATGCCAGAACGGAAAGACCTGCATAAAAGTTGTTTATGATATTGAATGTTCGAAAGAGAATCAGGAGTGGGCGGGTGTGTATTGGCTTAATCCGGCGAATAATTGGGGGCGCCGTAAAGGAGGATACAATCTTACGGGAGCAAAAAGACTGACCTTTTGGGCCAAAGGTGAAATAGGCGGGGAGCAGATACAGGAATTTACGATCGGCGGAGTGGAAGGCGATTATCCGGACTCCGATAAGATTGTGATCGGACCGGTCATTTTGTCCGACCAATGGAAAGAATATTCCATTGATCTTCAAGGCAAAGATTTATCCTATATCAGCGGCGGTTTTGCATGGACAACCGAGGTGGCGGTCAACCCGGAGTCGTGTGTGTTTTTTCTGGATGAAATAAAATTTGAGTAGTCGCTGGGAACACCATTTTAAAGAGGCAGATCATTTTTGTTCTGCCTCTTTTTTTTTGTGCGTTCTTTAATATTTTTTTATAAAGCAATAACATATCGAAGTTTAGATCAAAAAAAAGGTAATTCTTCTTGTTTAAAATATAATACTTTGTTATATTCATAATTAAATTATTAACAATAGAGGAGTTATGTCTAAATCCACAAAATTAGGCTATATAATACTCATCGTACTTATTATCGGTGTGATCGGATTTTTAGGTTACGTTCTGGTGAGTTTGCAGAAAATAAGTGATGAAAAGGTTCTCGTCGAGAATGAATTGGAAGATTCCGAAGAAAGAATGCATAAGCAAATAGCGCAAACCAAACAATTAACGGCCGATCTTGAAAAATTAAAATTAGAACGCGATGATCTTGAAAAAACATTGGACATGGCGCAGAAGAAATCCATTGGGCTGCAGTTGCGGGTTGACGATGTTACGAAGGAACGGAACAAGTGGAAAGAAGAATTGGCCGCTGTGTCCCAGATGCGTGACCAACTGGATTTGCAGGTCAAGGCTCTAAAAGAAGAAGCCACGTCGGCATCACAAAGATATCAGTTAGCGCAGGCTAAGGAAAACGCAGAGGCCGGTTCTCAAGATGCAGACGGGCAGGCCAATGGAAAATCAGCTAAGTCCTCCATACCCGGAGTATTAGAAATTACTCCCAATCCTTTAAAGCAGAATATCCCCCCGGCGAGCGATGAAATGTATTGGGCTTCCATATTGAAAGAAAAGGCCGCTCTTGAAGTCAAGATCCAGCAGATGGAAGAGACGCTGGCCAAAAGTTCTATTGAGATCGTAGAACTTAAACAATTTAACGACGGGATGAAGTTAGAATTGGATGTCTTAAGGGCTCAAAGTGATGACCTTGCCCAGGAAATTAAATATAAAAGCAATATGATCAATAACCTTTCGCTGGAATTGGCCAGAACTAAAAATGATAAAAAATTTATCGCAGACCGGATGGCCAAGATCCAGGAAGAAAACAGCAATCTGCGCGGAGAGATGAAACAGCTTGTATCTGCTAAAAGTTCTTTGCAGAAATCAATCGTCCGGTTGACTCAGGATAAAAATAAAGTGGAACGTGAATTGGGCAGCGCGGAAAATCTGATCCAGAGTAAAATTGATGAAATCTGGGAAATCAAAGACAGCCTGGACCGTTCGTTCAAGGAATCTTCAAAGAATTTTCAAAATCCGAGTTCCGTGGAATTGCCTCCCATTATGGTCAGTTCGAATAATAATACGGCCATCGAATTTAATGTCGGCTCTTCTGAACCCGGATTCCACGGCCGAATTGTCAGCATTAACGAAGAGAATAATTTTGTGATCGTGGACATCGGCGAAGGATCGGGTATTTCTTTGGGAGATGGTTTGAGCGTTTACCGCGATTCAGAATATATCGCCCGTCTGGAAATTATCCAGGTTCGCAAGGATATTTCGGCCGCCGACATCAAAGACCAATGGTCCAAAGTCAGGGTCGGAGACACAATCCGGTAATCATCTTTAAAATGGGACGTTGTCCCTTTCGGCAAAGGTATGGCCAAGAAAAAAATCAGCATCAATGACGTCGCCAAAAGGGCTAAAGTCTCCATTACCACCGTCTCCCGGGTCATCAACAACATATCGACCGTTTCTGATAAAAACCGGGCGAGGGTCGAAGAGGCCGTCGCCGCTTTAAAATACAGGCCGAATGTCAGCGCCCAGCGGCTGGCCCGCGGCCACAATAACGCCATCGGTCTTGTCATCCCCGGATACCCCGGGATTTTCCATTCCTTTTACGCCGTCGAACTGATCCGCGGGATCGGCCATGCCTGTGAATCGGCCAGGATGGATATGGTTTTTCACATCACCGACGGAAACAATCCGATTAATACTAATAACGTGGACGGGATCATTTTTGCGGATATTATTGAAAACCGCAAACAGGTTGAATCCGCGCTGACCATGGGAACACCGGCCATGATCATTAATAATGAGGTTCATGATATTGATGTGAATTATATTGCCGTTAATAACAGGCTCGGCGGCCAGATCGTGGCGGACTATTTAACCGGTTTCGGACATAAACGAATAGCCACCATTTCGGGAAAATTAACCACCCAGGCCGGACAGCACAGGCTGGAGGGATTTAAAGAATATTTGGAAAGCAAAAACGGTGGTTTGCCCGCGCATTATATCATCGAAGGGGATTATTCGAGACGGAGCGCACGGCTGGCGGCGGAAGATTTTCTAAAAATGGAGGACCGTCCGACGGCCATATTTGCGGCCAGTGATGATATGGCCCTTGAAGCCATTGCCGTATTTCTTGAAAAAGGTCTGAGGATCCCTGAGGATATTTCCGTGATCGGCTTTGATGATAACCCGGCCTGTTTGTTCGGTCCGGTTGCTTTAACGACTATACGCCAGCCGTTATTTCAGATGGCCGAAGAGGCTGTTAAGGCTTTATTGAATATAATAGTCAAAAAGACAGACGTCAAAACCAAAAAAACCCTGGCCCCTGAACTGGTAGTCCGGGAAACCTGTTGTCCACCCCGCCCAGATAAATCCAATTGACCCGGCCTTGATTGAAGTTGACAATTCAGCTGTTTGCGGGTATCTTATAACATATTTGCAATATTAAAAATGAGGAAAAGTGCACAAAAATGAGTCAATTTTATGATGTCATAGTCATTGGCGGAGGTCATGCCGGAGTAGAAGCCTCGCTGGCTGCCAGCCGGATGGGGGCCAAGACCCTGATGGTGACCTTTTATTGGGACACCATCGGGCAGATGAGCTGTAATCCCGCCATCGGCGGAGTCGGAAAAGGCCAGCTGGTCAAAGAAATCGACGCCTTGGGCGGGGAAATGGGTTTGGCCGCTGACCGGACGGGGATTCAGTTCCGTCAGCTGAACTCTTCAAAAGGCCAGGCTGTCCGATCGTCCCGCTGTCAATCCGACCGCAAGTTATACAAACTTTATATTCAGGACGTTGTCAGGAATCAGACTAATCTGGATGTCCTGGAAGATAAGGTCGCGGAATTAATTGTAGCGAACGGAAAAATAAAAGGGATCAAGACGGAGGCCGGACTGCTTTTTGACTGTCAAAGTGTAGTTGTCACGACCGGGACATTCTTGAAAGGCCGTATCCATATTGGTAAGGAAATTACTCCGGCCGGCCGGGTGGGGGAACCAAATTCGACACAGCTGGCTGACAATTTTACGGATCTTGGCCTGGAGGTCGTTTTTTTCAAGACCGGAACTCCCCCGCGTCTTGATGGAAAAACAATCGATTTCTCACAATTAACCCCGCAATATTCGGATGATGTCCCGGTCCCGTTTTCGTTTCGCACGCCGTTTATTCCCAAAGAGCAGAAATTATTACCCTGTCATATCACGCATACGAATGAACGCACGCATGAAATCATTAAAGCGAATATGCATATGTCCCCGATGTATTCCGGACAGATCAAGGCCACCGGTGTGCGGTATTGCCCGTCGATCGAAGACAAGCTGGATAAATTTTCAGGTAAAAACAGCCACCAGATTTTTCTAGAACCTGAAGGCCTGGATACCGATGAATATTACCCGAACGGGATTTCCACCGGCCTTCCGGCGGACGTTCAGGAACAGTTTGTCCACTCCATTCCAGGGCTGGAAAAAGCGGTATTGACCAAACCCGGGTATTCCATTGAACACGGCGTCGTTCTTCCGACGGGGCTTAAGCCAAATCTGGAAACCAAAAAGATTAACGGATTGTTTTTGGCCGGCCAGATCAACGGGACGACCGGGTATGAAGAGGCCGGAGCCCAGGGCATTATGGCCGGGATCAATGCCGTTTTGTACGGCCGGCAAGAACCACCGTTTATTTTACGCCGGGATGAGGCTTATATCGGGGTCCTGATTGATGACCTCACGACGAAAGGGACGGAAGAACCTTACCGGATGTTTACCTCAAGGGTTGAGTACCGTTTGATTGTCCGGGAAGATAACGCCGATTTCCGATTATCCCGGCTGGGTTATCAGTATGGCATTCTGAATGAAGACGTATACCGGGCTGTACAGAAGAAATATGAAACCATAGACCGTGAAATCAAACATCTGCGGTCAACCCGGGTTTACCCGAATAAAGAAATCAACGCGCACCTGGCCAAGTATAACAGCAGTCCATTGCTTTATCCGGCCACGCTGAGTGATCTTTTAAAACGTCCGGAATTAAACTACCAGGCCATCGCCCCCTATGACGGCGACCTGAAGCATTGCGAAAAGGGTGTCATTGAACAGGTGGAATATGAGATCAAATATGAAGGGTTTATTCTTCGTCAGCTTAAGGATGTGGACAAGTTCAAACATATCGAAAACATCAAAATGCCGGCCGGGATCAATTATGATGATATCCAGGGGTTATCCATCGAAATCCGTCAGAAACTGAAACGGTTCTCTCCCATAAACCTTGGCCAGGCCAACCGTATCTCCGGGGTCACGCCCTCAGCGATTTCCCTGCTGATGGTCTATCTGAAGAAATTCCATCAGGCCAATTCGGTCCAATCCGGTTAAAACTCCTGTCCTAGTTTTTATATTGATTGACAGTTTCTTTGTCCCGGTGATATAATCGGTTTTTCTCAGGCATATTTTGTTTTTTTATAAGAACAACAATCTCAATAAATTTTAGTTCAACCATCCAATCACCCCATGGAGGATTCATTATGAGTTCATCAGTCATTGACTCAACCATGAATGTCGCCAATGACATCACAGAATTAATCGGAAAAACCCCCCTGGTCAGGCTTAATAAATTGAGTGAAGGCTGCCACGCGGAAATCCTTCTTAAATTGGAATTTTTTAATCCGCTGGGATCTGTTAAAGACCGGATCGGTTTAGCCATGATTGAAGCGGCTGAAAAACAGGGGAAGATCAATAAAAATAAAACGGTTATCCTTGAACCGACATCCGGCAACACCGGGATAGCCCTGGCTTTCGTGGCCGCGGTCAAAGGGTATAAGTGCACCTTGACGATGCCGGAAACGATGAGTATGGAACGCCGGGCGCTTTTAAAAGCGTTCGGGGCAAATTTGATTTTGACTCCCGGGGCAGAAGGCATGCGCGGAGCGATCAATAAGGCTAAGGAACTGGCTGAGAGTGACAGCAGTTATTTTATTCCCCAGCAATTTGAAAATCCGGCTAACCCTGAAATTCATCGAAATACAACCGCCGAGGAAATATGGAAAGACACAAACGGCAAGGTGGATTTTCTGATTTCCGGGATCGGAACGGGCGGGACGATAACCGGGGTGTCGGAAGTCATCAAGAAAAAGAAACCCGGATTTAAGACGATTGCCGTTGAACCCAAAGGCTCACCGGTCTTGTCTGGAGGAAAACCCGGGCCCCATAAAATACAGGGGCTCGGGGCAGGGTTTGTTCCCGGCATTCTTAACACAAAAATTATTGATGAAATCATTCAGGTCGATAATGAAGAGGCCTTTGAATACGCGAAACGGGCTATCCGTGAAGAAGGGATTCTTTGCGGGATTTCATCCGGAGCGGCTATTTACGCCGCGCTTCAGGTGGCCCGCCGTCCGGAAAATAAAGGCAAGATCATTGTCGCGATTATCCCCAGCACCGGGGAACGGTATTTAAGTACGGATCTTTTTGCGGAATACCGCAGTTAGTTTTTAATGAGGGAACGCTGCAAATATGGAAATAGTCTATTTGCCGCTGTTCCCTCTTTTGCAATTATAGTAGAATTAATGAATGCATCAGTCTAAAATCCGTTCCTTAGTTAAATTTATAATATTCATAATATTATTTATTTTTTTCTGGTATTTGGGGCGGCGTTTTAATCTGGATGTCGAACAGATCCGGCAGAAGTTCTCTGAATATCCGCTGGCTGCATCCGGTTTGATATTTATCGTTTCTTATGTCGGGCTGACAAGCCTTATCTGGTTCGGTCCGCATGATGTTCTAAGGATTGCGGCGGCGATTCTCTTCGGCGCTAATACGAGTACTTTATTTATCTGGATTGGTGAGATCCTAAATTCGTTCGTGATGTTCCACCTGAGCCGTTTTTTGGGCAGGGATTATGTGGAACGACGCACGAAAATAAATCCGGAGAAACTGGATCAGGTGGGGCAGGACCATTCCGTCTTGGGTGTTGTGGCCTGGAAGATCAATCCATTTATCCCGGGACGATTTACCGATCTGGGGTATGGACTAACAAATATTTCGTTTCGCCGGTATGTTGTCCCGGCCGCATTGGCCAATCTACCGCGGATTTACTGGCAGCAATATATTTTATCTGATTTAGGCATAACGTTTGCGAAAGATTTCAACGCGTCAGTCAATTATTTTTTGGAGAACACGTTTTTCGCCCGGTATACTTTGGTATATATGTTGATCGTTATGGTCATATCCATTTTAGCTGGAAGACAAAAATTCAAACGACAAAAAAGTAGGGAATAAATTATGGATGATGAAGCAGCAAAAATAATGCGTATTATTGTAGCCATACTATTTGTATCGTATGGCCTTAAATTATGGTTTACCCGCGGATCGGATGTTTACCGAGGGCCTGGTTATACTATCATGTTTCCAGTGGGGTGGAATGATTACGAAGACGTTAACCCGCAGAAGAAGAAAAAGAAGAAATTTTCCGTTGAAGACAAGACGGCGGCTAAAACAGTGACTTATGTTACCGAAGAAGTCGATTACGAAACCGGGGCTTTTGCAGCTAGTATAAGTATTACCTCGCTGAAGCTTTCAGCCAGTGCCTGGATTGAGGATGAATGGGGAAAAATTGTGGCCTCAATCATAGAGTATGGCAATAAGCTTATTGACAAGGGGGAAATCAAGATTGATGATGTCCTCGCAAAATGGATTTTTTATGAAAGCCGACCGGAAGACAATGCGGTCAGTTTCGAGTTTTATATGATCACGGAAGGAAACATGTTTTATAAAATTTCTTATACAGCGTTAAGGTCCAGTTTTGATAAATACAGGGCAGACTTTGAAAAAACAAAAGATTCAATGGTGATCAAGAAGGGTTTATTCTAACCGCATTTATTTGACAAGTCCAATCAAGGGGAATTTCGGTCATTATTGCTGCGCCGGGCAATTCCGTGTTCCATCCACAATAAAGTAATTTTGATTTTATCAGGGTTAATTGGCGGGTTCCTGCGCAATCCTTCTCCAGTCGGTGAAGACAGGGTCAAAATCGTTATTCTTCAGAAGTTCTACAATTTGTTTAACACTGCGCGAGTCTTCAATGTCAAATTGCGGGTCCTGTTCCTGTTCAGAGACCAGGGTGTAACCGCCAACGGAGGTATTTGATCCGGCGGACATGCGTGTGATGCCCAGTTCCAGAAGGTGGTCCCTTAATTGCGGACGTTCACGCGTGGATAAATTTATGCCGACCCGGGGAAACAAAATTCTGGTCAGGCAGATGATTTTCAGGAACATTTTATCATCAATGTTCGACTGCGCGAAGTTGATCTCTTTAACCGGTTGCAGCCGCGGAAAGGACAGGCTGTATTCCACGCCCGGAAATTTTTTTTCCATCCATTGCAAATGCTGATAAAGAGCAAGCAGATCGGCATTCACTTCCGACAACCCCAGCAGGATACCCATGGAAATGGTACGGATACCGCCGGCAGCGGCCCGGGCCGGGGCATGATAGCGGAAGTCATAATCAGATTTGATCCCTGACAGGTGGACCTTTTTATAAATGGGCCGGTCGTATGTTTCCTGGTAGACGGTGATCCCGTCAACTCCTGAGGAGAACAGTTCGCGGTATTGGTCTTCTTCCATCGGATGGACTTCAAGCGCTATATTAGGGAAATAATCCCGGGCGACCATAACGGCTTCTTTTAAATAAGACAAAGGGGTGACGGAATAAGACTCGCCGGTCAGCATCAGGATATTTTCAATGCCTTGTCCGGCGACAAAAGACATTTCTTGGCGCATCTGTTCAACGTTCAGTTTGAACCGCCGGATGCGGTTCTTGCTGTGAAATCCGCAGTACGTGCAGTGACTCGAACAATAGTTGGATAAATAGAGCGGCGCGTAAAGCGTGATCGTGCGTCCAAAATATTGTTCGGTGATTTTTTTCGACTGAACCGCGAGTTCTTCAATCTTGTCCCGCCGGTCTTCGTTGAGGATTGACTGAATGTAATCTAAGGTGATCATGAGTCGTAAAGAAATCCCGTCAAAGGAGACGAGGTTTCAGCGGTATTTTTTTTGAGAGGTAAACGGCTGCAATACGCCAGCCGTCCGGCTTCGACGGCCAGGGAGAAGGCCTTGGCTAAACCGGCCGGATTTCCTGCGGTAGCCACAGCGGTGTTGACTAACACCGCATCAGCCCCGAGTTCCATCGCCTGCGCGGCCTGTGACGGCGCGCCGATCCCGGCATCAACCACAATCGGCAGGTCGATTTCATCCACCAGGATGCGGATCATTTCTTCGGTCTTCAATCCCTGATTGCTGCCGATCAAAGAACCCAGCGGCATGACGGTCGCGGCCCCGGCCTTGACCAGCGCGCGCGCGACATACAGATCCGGCGTGACATAAGGCAGGACAACAAAACCTTCGGCGGCCAGGATCTCCGTCGCTTTGATCGTTTCCTGATTATCCGGAAGCAGGTATTTGGAATCGTTGATGACCTCGATCTTGACCCACTTCCCGCAGCCCGAAGATTCGGCGAGACGCGCAATGCGTACCGCTTCGGCGGCGTTACGCGCCCCGGAGGTGTTGGTCAAAAGCGTGACCCCTTCGGGAATATATTCGAGAATATTGTCTTCATGCCGTTCTAGGTCAATGCGCCGCAGGGCCACGGTGACGATCTGCGAGCCGCTTTCTTTAATGCTTTCGGCCAGATCAGTTTTATTTTTAAATTTGCCCGTGCCCAGAAAAAAACGGTTGGTAAACGTCTTGCCCGCGATCACCAAAGGTGTATCGTGAGTGAGGCTGGTTGGCTGTTGGCCGATGGGAGTGATGGTTTTATCGTTCATCTATGTCGTCTTTAATTAAGTTGATTGTTCCGGGGACGTTCTCCCGGCCAGTGGATCACATAGAGAGGGAGAAGGCGTTTGGTTATCCGCCCCCGACAAATGTGACAAGTTCCAGCGTGTCCCCGTCTTTCATGACAATTTCTTCCCAACGGGGGCTTTTAATGATTTCACCGTTTAATTCAGCGATAACCCGCCGGTTGTCCTTGCGAAACTGAAGGATGATTTCGTTAAGGTTTTTAGTCCCGGTAAACGTCCGTTCCGACCCGTTGATCCTGATGTTCATGGACATCATCTTAGACCAAATCACTTTAAAAATCAAATAATTCTAAAACGCGGACAGTCTGTGAACAGAAAACATTTTTTTTGACGGACAGGCAATCCAATGGCATAATATCTTGCTTTGAACGAGTATATTTGCCCCCATTGCCAAAATCCAATTTATGATGAAGACGCGCTGTCCTGCCATTTTTGCGGCGAATCCCTGGACCGTGTCGGGAAAGGGTTCATCAGTAATCTTAGGTATGGATCAAACCGGATCGGCTGGTATATCCTGGGCGCGGTCCTGGCAGTGGCGCTCGTGATGCTGTTTGTCCACTAAGATCATTCCTTTACGGGGAGTAGCGCAGTTGGCTAGCGTGCAACGTTCGGGACGTTGAGGTCGCGGGTTCAAATCCCGCCTCCCCGATTTTTTATTTGATGTCAATCCCAGTCACTTTTTCGTTTTATGCTACAATTGGTGCCGGCCGGCACCAATTGTTGGCCCGGGCCGACAATTGTCAAAAGTGATCGACACCTGAACCCCCAATTGCGACCGCGCGGACGCAATTTGCGACCGGTTCATTTTCTTCGAGATTTATGCCCGCGGGCATAAATTCACATGACCACTTCCTGGATATAAAAAAATAGCTTTTTGAGAGGTTTTGTAGTATAAAAAGTATTCAATTGTTTGTATCAAACATATTAAATTTATCATTATGCCTTACGTCATTCACGAGATCAGGAAATTAGAAGAGAAGTGGCAGCAATACTGGAGAGACCATAAAGTCTTTGAGGCCGGCTCTGACTTGTCCAAAAAGAAATTTTATGTCCTGGAGATGTATCCGTACCCCTCGGGAAAACTGCATATGGGCCATGTGCGCAACTATACGATCGGTGATGTGCTCGCGCGTTTCCGCCGTATGCAGGGTTATAATGTGCTTTATCCGATGGGTTTTGATTCGTTCGGGCTGCCGGCGGAAAACGCCGCGATCAAGAATAACGATCACCCGCGCCGCTGGACCGACCTGCGCATGAACGACATGGTCGAACAGATGAAGATGCTCGGCATGAGTTATGACTGGTCGAGGTTTTTGTACAGCCACGATCCGGACTATTACCGCTGGAACCAGTGGGTTTTTATCCAGCTGTACAAAAAAGGCCTGGTCTATAAAAAGAAATCGCTGGTCAACTGGGACCCGGTGGACAATACCGTTCTGGCGAATGAACAGGTCATCGACGGCAAGGGCTGGCGGTCGGGCGCTGAGGTCGAGAAAAAAGAGATCGAACAGTGGTTCATCAGGATCACCGCGTTCGCGGAAGAACTGCTGGCGGATTTAGACAAACTGGACTATTGGCCGGAACGGGTCAAGTCGATGCAGAGAAACTGGATCGGCAAGAGCCACGGGACCACGATCCGGTTTGATATCGTTGATTCTCACGGAAAGAAAATCGATGAGATCGAGACATTCACCACCCGGCCGGATACGGTGTTCGGGATTGAATACCTGGTGCTGGCGCCGGAACATCCCAAATGCCGGGAGTGGATCAAAGGCCAGCCGAATGAACAGGACGTCCTGAAATATATCGCGAGCACTGAGAAGGAATCAATGGTTGAACGCATGGGGGAAGGCCGGGAAAAAACAGGCCGCTCACTGGGCGTATTCGCCAGGAATCCGGTCAACGGAAAAACCGTTCCCTTGTGGGCGGCGGATTATGTGCTGATGGATTACGGGACCGGAGCTGTCATGGCGGTCCCTGCGCACGACCAGCGTGATTTTCTATTTGCTAAAAAATATAATCTTCCTATTTCAGTCGTGATCCGGCCGGAGAATGTGAATGATCTTAAAGCCGAAGAGATGAACGAAGCGTTTGTGGAGCCGGGCGTCATGGTGAATTCATCTCAATTCGACGGGATCACCAGCACCGAAGCGATCACGAAGATTTCTGAATGGATGGAACAGCAGGGAACCGGCAAAAGGACCATCACTTTCCGGCTGAAAGACTGGCTGATCTCCCGTCAGCGGTATTGGGGGACCCCGATCCCGATGTATTATGATGACCATGGGAATCCGGTACCGATTCCTGAAGATCAATTACCGGTCACGCTTCCGGATGATATTGAATTCGGCAAAGGCAATCCGCTCGAGACATCAGAAGACTTCAAGTTTTATACAGATCCCAGGACGGGAAAGAAATACCGCCGGGAAACGGATACGATGGACACGTTTTTTGATTCGAGCTGGTATTACATCCGTTACACGGACGCGAAGAACAAGAACGAGATCTTTAATAAAGAGAAGGCGAATTACTGGCTGCCGGTCGACCAGTATATCGGCGGGATTGAACACGCGATCCTGCATTTGTTGTATTCGCGGTTTTTTACCAAATTTTTTAAAAGTATCGGGCTGGTCAACACCGAAGAACCGTTCTACCGTTTATTGACCCAGGGCATGGTCCTTTTGCACGGGGAGGTTATGTCCAAATCCAAAGGCAATGTCGTTGATCCGGACGCCATCGTCAAGAAATACGGTTCGGATTCCATGCGGGTGTTTATCCTGTTCGCCGCGCCGCCGGAAGATCAGCTGGAGTGGAACGACCAGGCCATTGAAGGCTCCTGGAAATTCCTGACCCGGATCTGGAACCTGGTGGAAAAACGCGTCCAGCCGGTTAATGGTTCCATGCAGGTGAAAGATTTTGACAAAGAGGACCGGGACATTTACCGGGAACTGAATGTGTCTGTCAAAAAAGTCACGGAAGATTTCCAGAGTTACAAATTTAATACCGCGATCAGCAGTCTGATGATCCTGATGAACAGCCTGGATAAATATCTTCCCGCGGAAGGTCAGACCAATAAACAGGCCTTGTTAAACCACATCGCCCGGACCGTGGTGCTTTTGTTAGCGCCGATTGCGCCGCACATGTGCGAAGAGCTGTGGGAAAAGCTGGGGCAATCCGGCTGTGTCGTTCAAACGCAGTGGCCGGTGTGTGATGAATCCGCGCTGGTACAGGATGAGATCCAGGTCATCGTACAGATCAATGGAAAGTTAAGAGGACGTTTCCAGGTCGCTTCTGATATCACTGACGGAGACCTGAAGGCGCTGATCGTGTCCGATGACAAGATCAAGACTTACCTTGAAGGAAAAGAAATCAAACGGTTTGTATATATCCCAGGCAAATTAGCCAACATCGTTATTTAACCGGCTCCCCCGCCCCTCACTCGGTTTCCCGTCGGGAAACACATGTTAAATCTGACAAAGAATGAAGCCAGTGTGCTGGCTGTTTTCGCGGCCGTGTTATGTTTCGGTTCGGCCTTTCATGTGATCATCAAGAAATATCCCCGCCTGATTAATTTTACCGACCGCCTGGAGACAGGATATGTCCCTCATAAGATTGACATCAATACCGCGGATAAAGAAGAGTTAAAGAGTGTTCCTTACATCGGCGATTACACCGCTGCGGCCATCCTTGAGTATCGTCAAACGCACGGCCATTTTGAAACACTCGACCAGTTAAAACGGATCAGGGGAATCCGTGAAAATAATTTCAAACGGTTTTCGCCGTTTTTAAAGGCGGGTGTCCGATGATGGAGATATTCGATTCTTCATCCCCGGGGAAAGGTTACACCCACCGGCCGGCTTTGTGGGTTTGTCTTTGTTTTATCTTTGGAATTATATTGTCTCCATATATCAAGATTCCGTTTTTCATCCTGTTCGGGGGGGCCGTCGTTTTGTTGTTCCTGGGATGGTTCATGTCCCGACAAAAAAAGATATCCGTCGTTTTATTGCTGATGACATTTGGAGTGATCGGTTCAATGTACCGGCAGAATTACGAAACGTTCCCGTCCGATCATATCAGTCAGATTGCATACGGGTACCGAAAAGAACCTGTGGCCGTCGAAGGGCTGGTTGTGTCCGATGTCGAACCGCGCAAGTTCTTTAAAGGAAGAAAAACGGTCTTTACGCTCAAGGTTAAACGCATCAAAACAAAATGGGGCTGGAAAGAAAAGTCCGGGCCTGTCCTGGTTAACCTGTTCAGGGACGAAGACATTCAGTATGGTGATTATTTATTAATCGAAGGAAAATTACACCGGCCGTTTAATTTTTCAGAAGGCGGGCTTTTTTCTTACCGGGATTATCTTTATCGAAGGGGGATCACATATATTCTGAGTGTAAAGAAATCCGGACGGACCGAGTTGTTGCGCCGCAATCAGGGTCATTGGATCGGCGAATGGTCATTCCGGTTCAAACACCGGCTGATTAAGATTATTCGAACGTATCTTTTCAAACATGAGGCCGGGATCATGCAGGCCTTTTTGCTGGGAGACCGGTATGATATCCCAAAATATTTTTATGATCTGTGCAAGCTGTCCGGGGTCGCGCACATCATCGCCATTTCCGGGTTTAATGTGGGTATTGTGGCTTATATGATTTTTTTGATCCTCAAGATGTTTCCGATCCCGCGGCAGGCGCAGTATATTCTGACAATGGCATTCCTTGTTTTTTACGCGTTTCTCACCGGAGGGCAGCCGCCGGTTGTCCGGGCGACGATCATGGCGGTCGTTTTTCTGGCCAGTTTTTTAGTCGAACGGGACCAGGAATCAATCAATACGTTGTCCCTGGCCGCTCTGATCCTTTTATTGATGAACCCGCTGAACCTCTTTGATGCGGGATTTCAACTGTCGTTCATCAGTGTCCTGGCGATTATCCTTTTTTATCCAAGGCTGATGCAGGTCTTTTATAAAATTTTTCCGGCGTTCAGGGAAGGCCAGGGTAAAAACACGTTCAAACACAAGGCTGTCCGGTATTTATTACAATCGACCGCGTTTTCGCTGGTGGCGTACCTGGGGGTGTTCCCGCTGGTTGTTTATTATTTTCAGTTTGTCACGCCGGTTGTTGTGCTGGCGAATCTGGTCATTGTCCCGATCTCGTCCCTTCTCATTTATTTCGGGATGGGGCTTTTGATCACGGGGATTATTTGTCCTGTGATCGCGTTCACATTTGCCAGCTGTATTACCGTTTTGCTCAATTTGATGGTGGCCATGGTCGTTTTTTTTACCTGGATTCCGGGGGCTTATTTTGAATGGAAGGCGTTTCCCCTGTGGGCCGTTTTTCTTTATTATGGGTTGACCGGATTGGCTTGGTCCGTTTTTCATCTGGGGCGAAAGACTTAATGAATTCTTAATTTAAAACATGATTTATTTTTGTCCTTGGGGTATAATAGCTACAAATTTGATTAACCTCCTACCCCGGCACAGGAATTGACAAAAACAGACGGCTGTGCTAAATTTGGCTTTATGTTTCGACTTATAACAAGACTATTATTTTTAATAATATTCATATTCTCGGGCGTTGGGACGTCGATGGCTTTCTGGGTATGGACCCCGGAAACCAACAAATGGGTCAACCCGAAATTCGCTGTCAAAGATACCCCTAAAGAACAGTTTGATGTGGCCATGGAGGCCTATGACGCTAAGGAATATAAAGACGCGTCCAACGAATTTAACAAACTCCTCAAGCATTATCCGCGTTCCGTCGAAGCCCCTGATGCCCAATTTTATATCGCGAAGATCCTGGAAGATCAGGGAAACCTGTTCGGGGCGCATAAGGAATATCAAAAGGTGGTCGATCGTTATCCGTTCAGCGAACGTTCCTCGGAAGTGGTCCAAAGACAGTATGATATCGGCGGGAAACTTTTGGACGGGGAACGGAACAAGGGCAAGATCCGCGATGCCCTGACCGGAACAGACTATAATGTCATTGAAGTGTTCCGGGCCGTAATCAAAAATGCTCCCTATGGGCCGCTGGCGGCTGTGTCTCAATACAAGATCGGCCTTTATCTCCAGGAAAAACAGCTTTATCCGGAAGCACGCGATGAATTTGAAAAGGTGATCAACGATTACCCCAACAGTGAGTGGGTCAAACCGGCCCAGTACCAGATCGCGGTTTCTGACTCTAAACGTTCGACCCGGGCCGAGTATGACCAGAAGGTCACACAATCCGCGGTTGAAGAATTTAAAGAGTTCGTTGAGATTTATCCGGACGCGGAGCTGTCCGAAAATGCCAAGGCCGAGATCCAGAAGCTGCGCAACAAGGAGGCCGAAAACAATTTTGTGATCGCCCAGTTTTATGAAAAACAAAAACAGTATCAATCGGCCAAACTATACTACCAGATCGTGGTGGATGAATATCCGAATTCACCGTGGTCATCGAAATCATTAAACAAGATCCGCGAACTGATCAATAAAAAATAATGAAAGCTATCCAGCGTTTAACCTTGGCCGTCATCGGCTGCCTTTATCTCTTCGGGTGCGGGTATACCACCAGTTCAACCCTGCCGGAGCATATCCATACGATCTACGTTGATAAATTTATCAACAAGATTGATTTTACAAATGAAGCCAGGCGGAACTTGTATCTTCCGCTGCTGGAAGTCAATGTGCATAACGCGATCACGGACAGGTTCCTGTTTGACGGGAATCTGAAGATCGGAGGGGAAGACTCGGCGGATCTTTTCCTCAAAGGCGAACTGCTGAGTTACCGCAGGATCGGCCTGCGTTTTACCGACAACGACGACGTTGAAGAATATCGGGTTTATATTACGGTCCGGCTGGAACTGTACAACAACGACACCCAGGAATTGATGTGGACCGAAGAATCGTTTGTCGGTGAAGCGACGTATTTTGTCTCCGGGCCGCAATCCTCATCGGAAGAATCGGCCGTCAGGGAAGCGATTGAAGATTTGGCCCGCCGGATTGTCGAGCGCACCGTGGAAGCCTGGTAAACAGGGCGTTGTCCCTGATGTTAATCCTATGATCTACATATTAAAAGGTGATGATTATCAGGCCAAGGAACAAAAGATCGATGAATTGAGAAACAAGATTTTGTCGCATCCTGACGCCCGGCGGTTTGATTACGATATCCTGGATGCCGCGAAAGTAACGCCGGAAGATCTAAAGAAATCCCTCATGACCCTGCCCGTTATCGTCAAACAACGCCTGGTTCTTATCCGTCAGGTTCAGAAAGCTAATCCTCAAAACCAGAACATACTGATAGATTTTTCCAACTCTTCCAGTGATTACTGTATCCTGATCGCAGACTGTTCGGAAGCGTCGCAGAAAGGTTTCTTGAGCAAACTTGAAATCAAGGCGAAAGTTCTTGCGTTCGGCGGGAAAAAAAAGTTAAACGTGTTTGATATGACCAACGCAATCGGGGCCAGGAATCCGCGTGAGGCGCTGGCGATGTTAACGTCTTTGTTCAATGAAGGGAACCATCCGCTGCAATTGATGGGCGGTTTGGTGTGGTTCTGGGGAAAGAATAAAACGAAAATTTCACCGGATAATTTTCAAAAAGGACTGAAAGAATTGCAGGAAGCGGATTTAAACATAAAACGCAGCCGCCTGCCGCCGGAATATGCGCTTGAAGTGCTGGTTACGAAGCTATGCTTGTTAGCAGTTTAGTGAAGCGGGATTTTCGTCGAGCAGCCGTATTTTTCTGAACAATGCCTCTTTTGGATGCTTTATCCAATTTCTTATAGACCAATTTAAGACTTGTCTGGGCCTCTTCTTTGTTTTTCTGATTGACTTTACTCATATAGGCTTTGATTGTCTTTTTCAAATCAGTCTTGATGTCCAAATTATGCATATGTCGTTTGTGGCTTTTTCTTAATTCTTTTACACTTGAATAACGTTGTGGCACAGCAATAACTCCTTTTAATAAAATGTCTTAGATCATATTCAACCGTGAGTGAGCGATAAATATAACAAAAAGGGTTCAGTATGTCAACTGATAATTTCCACCGGCCGAAAGAGCCGTCCCGTGAGGCTGATTCGCACCGCTCCCTGATCCGGTCGACTTCGGTCATTTCTCTGGGAACGCTCAGTTCCCGAATTCTCGGTTTTATCCGGGATATCATCCTGGCCAAACTGCTCGGGACAGGTTTCCGGGCGGATGCGTTTTTTGTCGCCTTAAAGATCCCCAACCTTTTCAGGGATCTGGTGGGAGAAGGGGCAACGAACGCGGCCATTGTTCCTATTTTATCCGAATATAAACAAAAGGAGGATAAGGAGCGGTTTTGGAGTTTTGTCAGCATCGTCCTGGCCCTGGCGTTTATTGTTTTGAGCGTCATTACGATCGTGGGGATCATCTTTGCCGAAGGGATTGTCCGGGTCATCGCCCCCGGGTTTATGGCTGATCCGGATAAAGTCTCGTTGACCGTGGCCTTGACCAAACTGATGTTTCCTTATCTGATCCTGATCGGGCTGACGTCCTACAGCATGGCCATCCTGTATACGTTCCGTTCGTTTACGGTCCCGGCCTTTACGCCCTGCCTGTTAAATATTGCGGTCATTATCAGCGCGTTTATTTCTGCCCGGACCATGAATGAACCGGTTTTCGGACTGGCTCTCGGGGTTCTGGCCGGAGGGGTGCTGCAGTTGATTTTTCAATGGCCGGCGACTAAAAAATTGGGTTTTATCTGGAAATGTCCGGTGTCGTTATCCCATCCGGGGGCAAAAAGAATCGGAAAGTTATTGATCCCGCGGATGATCGGCAGCGGGGTTTACCAGTTAACGGTGCTGATTGATACGTTCTGCGCGTCCATGTCTTCTATTGTTGGCGCGGGCGGGATCTCGGCGATTTATTACGCCAACCGGATCATCCAGTTCCCGATGGGGATTTTCGGGGTGGCTATGGCCTCGGTTTTGTTGCCGACCTTGTCGGGAATGTCCAGCAAAAACGACATCCCCGGGATCAGGAAGACCCTGGTTTTTTTCCTGGAGAACATTTTGTTTATTATGTGTCCGATGACCGTGATGCTGTTGTTTCTTTCCGAACCGATTATCCGGGTCCTTTTTCAGCGGGGTGAATTCAGCGGTTATTCGACCGATATCACGACGCTCGCGCTGACCTTTTCTTCACTCGGGCTGTTCAGTTTCGGCGGGATCAAGATTTTGGTGACCGCGTTTCATTCACTGCAGGATACGAAGACGCCGGTCAAGGTGGCCGGCATATGTCTTCTGGTCAATGCCGGACTAAATTTTCTTTTAATGGGGCCGTTAAAGATCGGCGGGATCACCTTGGCCAGCAGTTTGGCCGGGACGCTAGATTTTCTCATCCTGTTTTATGTCATGAACAAACGGCTGGGCGGGATGTCTGACGGATTGTTCAGATACTTTATAAAGATTGTCTGCGCTTCTGCTTTGACCGGCGGCCTGGTTTATGCGGGATGGAAATATGTGTCCCTTCCTTTTGAAGAGATCAAGATCGCCGTGGTGGGCGCGGCCGGTTTTATGTTCTACGGGATTGTCTGCTTTATGCTGAACATCGATCAGGCCCGCCGGATCTGGAGTTATTTCAACTATGGATTTGGAAGAAAAAGTTAAGTCCCTGCCGCTGACCAGCGGGGTTTACCTGATGAAGGATAAAGACGGCACAGTCATCTATGTCGGCAAGGCCATCTCGATCAGGAAACGGGTCCAGTCGTATTTCCGGACCAGAAAGACAATGTCCAAAACCGATATCCTGGTTGAGAATATTGATGATATTGATTATATCGAGACCGCCAGCGAGGCTGAAGCGCTGATCCTGGAAGCCAGTCTTATCAAGAAATATGATCCCAAGTTCAATGTGGAATTGAGGGATGACAAGACTTTTCCGCTGATCCAGATTACGGATGAAGAGTTCCCGCGGATTTCCGTTGAACGACCAAACCGCCGAAAAATAGGGTATACTTATTTCGGGCCTTATATCAATCCCGGGTTGATCCGTGAAGCGCTGGCCCTGCTTCGCAAGATATTCCACTTTCGCACCTGCGACCCGTTTCCTGAAAAGGAATGCCTGGATTTCCACATCGGTTTATGCGACGCGCCCTGCATCAAGAAAATCACCAAAAAAGAATACGCGCGCAATATCAAAATCATCAAGCTTATCCTGGAAGGGCGTAAAGATGACCTGTACAAGAAACTTCACAATGAGATGGAAGCGCATGCCATGGCCAAACGGTTTGAGCAGGCCGCCAAGGTGCGTGACCAGCTGCGGGCCATCGGCGCGTTATATTCCGGAACCGGGGATATCAATTATTACAAGGAGGCCGAACAATTGCAACGCGTGCTGAACCTGCCCAGATTGCCGAACCGGATCGAAACGTTTGATATCTCCAACATCATGGGGAACCAGGCCGTCGGATCGATGGTTTCTTTTTTAAACGGAAAACCGGACAAGAATAATTACCGGCGTTTCAAGATTAAAGAAACCGAAGGGATTGATGATTTTAAAATGATGGCGGAGGTTGTCCGGCGGCGTTACCGCCGGCTCAAAAGGGAAGGGAAAATGTTTCCGGACCTGATCGTGATCGACGGGGGGAAAGGCCAGCTCTCGGCGGCCCGGGCCGAACTGATCAAGATCGGCATTGATGTCCCGATGGTCTCGCTGGCCAAAAAAGAAGAAGAGATTTATGTACCGAACAAAAAGAATCCTGTTAAACTATCATTAGATTCCCTGGGACTGAAGCTGCTGCAGAGGACCCGGGATGAAGCCCACCGTTTCGCACTCAACTACCACCGACACCTCAGGGGCAAAAACGTATTTACGAAAAAGGAATCATCCAAAAAAATCTTGCTGGATTTGGAAAAAAAATACAGCCAATAGGGAGAAATCATATGAATGTATCGGTGCTTTTTCAATTGATGGTCAAGAAAGACGCCTCCGATCTTTATCTGCGCACCAAGGCCAAGCCGCGGGCAAGGATCAACGGCCGGGTGGATATCTTGAGTGACCATGAAATTTCACGGGATGAGATGGAGCAAATCGTCACCGTCCTGCTGGCCAATGATAAACGCCGCAAACAGTTCAAGGAAGAACTGGATATTGATTTTATCCACGAAGAACCGGAGATCGGACGCTTCAGAATCAATATTTTTACCCAGCGCGGAACACCGGCCCTAGTCGCGCGGTATGTCCATTCCAAGATCCGTTCATTCGATGAACTCAATCTTCCTGTGGAAATCTGCAAGCTGTTTTGCGAAGAGTGCAAGGGGTTGTTTATTGTGAGCGGCCCGGCCGGGAACGGGAAATCAACGACGATCGCCAGTATGATCCAGTACATTAACGACATCACCTCCCAGCACATTGTCACCATCGAAGACCCGATTGAATACCTTTTTAGAGATAACAAATGCATCATCAACCAGCGCGAACTCGAGATTGATGTCGTGAGTTATCCCAAGGCGCTCAAACACGTGACCCAGCAGAGTCCGGATATCATTTATATCGGCAACATCCGGGACACGGAAACGATGCGGGCCGCCATTACCGCGACGGAGCTGGGGACATTTGTCATGACCACCTTCCACACGATTAACGCGGTGCAGACGATCATCCGGATTGTAAATTTTTTCCCCCCGCATCTGCACGATGAGATCCGCATGCAGCTCTCAATGATCTTGAAGGGGACCATTTCCTTAAGGCTTCTTCCCTGTAAAGACGGAAAAGGCCGCATCCCGGCTTACGAGACGATGGTGGTCACTCCGACGATTGCCCGCCTGATCCGGGAAGGACGTATCCGGGAAATCCAGAATTATATTGATGACGGAGAATTGTTCGGGATGCGTTCGTTCAAGCAGTCCCTGGTTGAGAAAGTCAGGAAAGGGATTGTTGATGAATCGGTCGCCCGCCGTTACGCGGACAGCAAGGACGATTTTAACCTTGAGTTGAAGGGGCTTAAGCGGAATCTGGACTAAATGAAGCGGTACTGCTAATATGAACCGATGAAAATATCCCGGCAGACGTTTATCCTGTTTTTTTTATTCTTGTTGAATTTCCTATTCAGGCTCTCTTTAATCAGCAAGGGTCCGTTTTACGCCGATTGTCTTTTGCTCGCGGTCCAGTCCAAATCCACCTTGGAAACGTTCCGAGTTCACTATCTGGAAGGAACCGGCTTGCCGTTCACAACGATTATGGGGGCGGTTTTTGTCGGATTTGGAAAGTGGCTAGGCATGACGGATATCGTATTGGCCGTCAACTTTATGAACGTTGTTTTAAGCTCTCTGTGCGTTCCCGTCTTTTATCTTTTTTTACACAAACTGTTTGGTCGCCAAGCCGCATTGGTCGGCGCTCTGGTCTTGTCGTTTAACACCATATTTTTGGGAGTATCAACGTTCGGTAACAGCCAGGTCCTGGCGGCCTTGTTGTTTTTGGCGGGATTGTTATGGATGGTTCAGTATTTCCAGACCGGAAATAGATTGAATCTTTTTTTCTCGGGGATAATTTTCGGCCTGCTGGGGGCAGCCCGGTTGCAGGACCTGGTGGCAACGGCCCCGGCGCTAGCGCTCCTTCTATGGACCCGGCCCGGTATGGCTGAAAGAAAACTCCCGGTCAAAGACCTGTTTGTATTCTTTTTAATCGTTCTTGCGGTGAGTACGATTTTTTATATCCCCTCTCTGGTCAACCGGAAAAATTTTGTGGCCGCGGATTTCCTTCCGCATTATATGATGATGATTTCACAGACATTGGGCCGGGTCGATCTGAATACCATCCGCATTGTTCTCAAGTGGATGTTTACGTCGGTTTCTCTGCTGGGCTGCCTGGGGGCAGTGGCGGGATTCTGGCTGTTGGCCAAAAGAGACCGGCCGTGGTTTGTCTGTATTATGGGGCTGGTCTTTCTTCCGATGCTGGTTTTTGCCCTGTTCTGGTACAGCCTTCCACGGATCTACCTGATTCCGGCGATTATGCTCATCATTCCGTTGAGTTACGCCGCTTCGCTTTTCAATAATATCAATCCTAAACAATTCAAAGTCGTGATGGCGTGTTTGATCGTGTCGCTCAGTATAAATGGAATCGGGATTTACCAGACCGTAAAATTCCGTCATGATTATGCACTTCTGCCGGACTTTTACCGCTGGATGAATCTGGTGACAGAACCCGGGGCCACGATCATCGAACGAGACCATTCTCTTTTTATCAAATATTACGCGCGCCGGATCCCGCTGGGGGTGCCGGTAACCCTTTTTGAAGCCCGCCCAAACGAACTGTTAAAATACAAAAACCGGATTGATTTTCTGCTGGGAAATAATATTCCCGTGTATATTACTGACACCGGCCTGAACGGATTTCCAGACCATTTGAAATTCGATGAATTTATGCACGCCAATTTTGAATTTGAACATATGGGCGATCGCATGATTGAGGATTGGTACAATGATGTCCTGGTGCATTCGGTTGTCCAAAATTCATTGTACCGGGTAAGAAAAAAGAAAGTAAACATTCAGGGCAGTATCCCCTAAACAGGAGCTTTTTTATTTTAGAAACATTAGAAACCATCCGTGATTCCAGAAATTATAATTTCTGGATTTTTCAGAAAATCAGCAGCTACCTGCAGGGCCGGGTCATGGACATTGGCAGCGGGATAGGCAATATCGTTCAATATTATCCTGAGAGTACGGCAGAGGAGATTATTCTCGTGGATGAAGATGAAGTCATGACGGAAAATCTCAGACAAATGTTTGAACGGCAGGAAAATGTCCGGGTTTTGAAAAATTCTATTCTTCAGGAAGAATTGTTATCGCAGATCCCCCTGCAGTCCATTGATACGATCACATGCGTCAACGTACTGGAACACATTAAAGAGGATGTTAAGGCGTTGGAAAATATGAAACGGCTGCTGAAAAAAAGCGGACGGATCGTGTTGCTGGTGCCGGCACTGGATTGTTTGTATGGTTCATTAGACGCGTTGGTGGGCCATTGCCGAAGGTACGATAAAAAAACATTGGAAGATTGCGTAACCAGGGCCGGTCTCAGGACAGAAAAACAATATTATATGAACATTCTTGGAACAGTTTCATGGTTTATTTCCGGACGGGTCTTGAAAAGCCGCCGGTTCAATCCGCGTATTTGCCGCTGGCTTGACGCGGGTGTACCGGCCATCAGCCGGCTCGAATCAAAATTGAGGTTGCCGTTCGGTCAATCGCTGGTGGCGGTTTGCCGGTATGCGTGATCCTGTTATGGAAATATAAACCGGGAATTATGTGAATCGTTGCTTCACTGGCGGACGGGTGAAATAATAGATGATAGCACCATAAAACAGCACGTCGGAAATACAGGCGGCCGCCACAGAGATTATTTTAATGGTCTGATAATCAATCGCCATGTTTCCAAGAATCCGATAAATCAGGGTGTTGATCTTTTCCGGTGAGATTTGATAATAACGGTCCCAGTTGACAAAGGCTTCATACGGGTGTTTCCAATAGACGGTAAGGATGTTGTAAATGCTGAGAAAGATCAACGCCTTTCGAAAACGATTTTTGTAGGACAGTATACCGGCTGCCAGGATGATTGTCAGAATCCGTAAGGTGATTGATCCGGAGAATCGGATCAACAGGCTTGTATCGGGCAAGAATTGAAAAATATATTTATACCTGGGAAAATCCAAAATGAGCGCTAACTGCCAAAGGCTGTAGACGATCAGCAGCACTGAAAAAAGTGTGACCCCCTGAAGTTTCTTTTGATCATTCATTTTCATTGTTTTCTCTTTGCGGACGGCCAAGACATAGATAATTTAAGGCTGACACTATTGTATAAAATGGATTTCTCTTGTAAAGCATTTGTTGATTAATTGGGAGATTTTATATGAAATTATCGGTCATCATCCCGGTTTATAATGAAGAGAACACAGTCCGGGCGATTATTAACCGTGTGCTGGCGGTAGAATTGCCGGAAAAGATGGAGCTGGAAATCCTGGTCGTTGACGATGGTTCGACCGACAATACAAACCGGAATATAATAGAATGCCAGCGGTCTTCTTCCGTCCGGATGATCCGTCAGCAGCAAAATCTTGGAAAAACATCAGCCGTGGCCCGCGGGATCAAAGAAGCGACCGGTGAATTAATTATCATCCAGGACGCGGACCTGGAATATGATCCGGGCCAATATCCTTTGTTACTTCATCCGATTTTACAGGGCCGGGCGGACGCTGTTTACGGTTCCAGGTTTTTGGGGCAGATCCGGCAAATGCGGCCGATTAACCGCTGGGCGAATATTCTTTCAAATACCGTCTTCAATCTCCTGTATCCGGTCAAACTGACGGATATCAATACGTGTTACAAACTGTTCAGGAGTGAAATTGTCAAACCGTTGACCATTGAGTCCAGGCATTTTACGTTTGAGACCGAGATCACCGCCAAATTGATCCGCCAGAAGCGAAGGATCATGGAAATCCCGATTCACTATGTGGCCCGAACATCCAAAGAAGGAAAAAAGATCAGCTGGCCTAAAGCCATTTCCATGTTCGGTGGCATTTTCAAATACCGGTTTTAAAAAAATGGGTTGATTTTGCGGGATAATCAGCCTTATTGCAATCAAGATCGGTTGTGTTATAATACGCCTTTATTAAATCTGAATACTAATAATATTACTTATTTATATGCTTGCCGAAATCAAAGATAGAATCGCCGATATAGAAGATAAACTCCACAATCTCAGGGGGTATCTTTGACCTTTCCAACAAGGTAGAGTCCATCAAAAGTATCCAGGACAAGATGAGCCAGCCCAATTTTTGGGATGACTCCGAACAATCCAACAAACTGATGAAGGAATTGAAATATCTGAAAGGCTGTGTGGATCCCTTTAATAATGGCCTTGAGAAATTGACCGAACTCAAAGAACTGGCGGAAATGTCGGAAGGGGACCAGGAGTTCCTGGGCCAGGTCCAGGCCGAACTGGAAACGCTGGAGAAAACCGTCGATGACCTTGAGCTCAAGACGATCCTGTCCGGGCCGTTTGACCGCAACAACGCGATTCTCAGTATCAATGCCGGGGCCGGCGGCACCGAATCCTGTGACTGGACCAATATGCTTTTGCGGATGTACACCCGGTATGCCGATGAAAAGGGTTACGCCGTTAAGACGATCGACATCCTGCCCGGTGAAGAGGCCGGGGTGAAAAACGTCACCCTGGAGATCGAGGGCGACATGGCTTACGGATATCTGAAAGCGGAAAAAGGGGTGCACCGGCTGGTGCGCATCTCCCCGTTTGATTCAAACAAACGCCGGCATACTTCTTTCGCTTCGGTGGATGTGATCCCCGAAATCGAAGATGATGTGGAGGTCCAGATTAATCCCGACGAACTGAGGATTGATATTTTCCGTTCGTCAGGCCCGGGAGGGCAGAGCGTTAACACGACTGATTCGGCGGTGAGGATTACGCATTTGCCGACCAACATTGTGGTACAATGTCAAAATGAACGCTCACAGCTGCACAACCGCCAGACGGCGATGAAGATTTTACGGGCGCGCTTGTATGAACTGAAAGCCAAGGAAAAGGAAGAGCGCATGGCGGATGAGTACGGTGTCAAACAGAAGATCGAATGGGGTTCCCAGATCCGGTCCTACGTCATGCATCCGTATTCTCTGGTTAAAGATCACCGCACGGATGCGGAAACCGGCAATGTCACCAAGGTGATGGACGGGGGGATCGATATGTTTATCGAGGCATTTTTGCGTGAAAAGGCAAAAAAATAACATTGGGCTTTTAGAAGCGAGAGATTAAAAGCAAGACAAACCATAAGGATAATTTATCATGTTAGATTTTATTTTTCAAAAAGCGGCGGCTAAATCCACCCAGAAACTGATTGACAGGCAGACCCCCAAGGTTAATCTGCATGTCCCGGAGGATCTGCCTTTGCCGTCGATCCGGATGCTCAAGAAAATGGTTCCGGTTGTCAGCCAGATCAATTCTTTTGAAGAAAAAATGAAAAGCCTGACCGATGAACAGCTTAAAGCGTACACCCCGGCATTCAAGGCCCGGTATAACAAGGCCATTGAACCGGATAAAAAGGCATACGATGACCTGCGGGAAAAATACAACACTTCGACGGATAATGCCGAGAAGACGGATTTGAATAACAAGATTGATGAAGCCGAGGAAAAATACCGCAAAACCAAACAGGATGCCCTGAAGGAAATATTGCCGGAGGCGTTCGCGGTGGTCCGGGAAACGTCCTGGCGGGTTTTGAAAATGCGTCATTTCGACGTCCAGATGGTCGGGGGGATCGTCCTTAACGGAGGAAACATTTCGGAAATGACGACCGGAGAAGGAAAGACCCTGTGCGCCACCCTGCCGGCGTATCTCAATGCCTTGACCGGTGAAGGGGTTCACATTGTCACGGTGAATGATTACCTGGCGAAAAGAGACATGGAGTGGATGGAGCCGATTTTTAAGTTTTTAGGCCTGACCGTCGGCGTGATCCTGCATGATTTGGTTCCGGCCCAGCGCCAGCAGGCGTACGGCTGCGACATCACTTACGGGACCAACAATGAATTCGGTTTTGATTATCTGCGAGACAACATGGTCAGTTTCAAGGAACAGATGGTCCAGCGTCCGCATCATTTTGCGATTGTGGACGAAGTCGACAGCATCCTTGTTGACGAGGCCCGTACACCGCTGATCATTTCAGGTCCGTCTGAACAGGCGACCGACAAATATTACAAGGCGTTTGATATCAGCAAGGCGTTAAAAGGACGCCGCATCACGGAAAATGACGAGATTGATGCCAAACATAAAGAGATTGATTTAAGCGTTGGTTATGATTACATGGCGGACGAGAAGAATAAGTCGATCGCAATGACAGATGCCGGAGAAGAAAAAGCGGCCAAGATGCTTGGCATTGATAATCTGCATGACATGGAAACGATTGAGCACCGGCACCATATCCTTGCCGCTCTTAAGGCCAAGGAATTTTTCCAGAAGGATGTTGACTACGTGGTCCAGGAAGGCGAGGTCATTATCGTCGATGAATTTACCGGTCGTATGATGCCCGGCCGTCGCTGGTCCGATGGTCTGCACCAGGCGGTGGAGGCCAAGGAAGGCATCAAGATCGAACGGGAAACACAGACCCTGTCCACCATCACGTTCCAGAACTATTTCCGTCTGTACGAGAAATTATCCGGCATGACCGGTACAGCCTATACCGAGGCCACGGAATTTAAACAGATCTATAAGCTTGATTGTGTGGCAATCCCGACCAACAAACGCCTGCAGCGGCTCAACCATCCGGATGCCATTTATAAGACCCAGAAAGAAAAATATACCGCCGTTGTTAACGATATCGCGGAGTGCCACAAGAGGGGGCAGCCCGTTTTGGTCGGGACGATCTCCATTGAAAAATCAGAATTGCTGTCGACCTATTTGAAACAAAAAGGTGTCCCGCATAATGTCCTCAACGCGAAGTTTCACATGCAGGAAGCGAACATCATCGCCCAGGCCGGACGATTCGGGGCGGTAACGATCGCGACGAACATGGCCGGCCGCGGTACCGACATTGTCCTGGGAGGAAACGCCGCTTATCTGGCCGTCAACCTGGTCAGTCAGAAACTTAAAGACGGGGCGGATGAAGCCGAGCGCAACGAGATGACGCAAAAATTTATCAATCAGTTCCGGGAACAATGTCAGGCGGAGCAGAAAAAGGTCATCGAGCAGGGCGGATTATTCGTATTGGGGACCGAACGGCATGAATCCCGCCGCATTGATAACCAGCTGCGCGGACGACAGGGCCGTCAGGGCGACCCGGGCGCGTCAAAGTTTTACGTGTCCCTTGAAGATGATCTGATGCGTCTGTTTGCCTCGGAGCGGATTATCAGCGTGATGGAAAAGCTCGGGATGGAAGAAGGTCAGGTGCTGGAACATCCGTGGCTGAACAAGGCGCTTGAAAACGCCCAGAAGCGGGTGGAGAACCACAACTTTGAAATCCGTAAACACCTGCTGGAATATGACGATGTCATGAACCGCCAGCGTGAAGTGATTTACGATTTGCGCCGCCTGGTGCTGGAAAGTTCCGATATCAAATATCTCATTTTTGACGCTATTCAAAGCGTCATTTCCCCGGCGGTGAATGAACATCTGTTTACTCCGGGCAAGGAAGACGAATGGAATTTTGACGGGTTGAACGCTTATTTAAAGACCGGTTTTTATTACGATATGATTGGGCACAAAGACCAGATCAGGGAAAAAACGCAGGAAGAAATCGTCAAGATCATCATGGATGACCTGAATCAGATGTACAGCAGGAAAGAGGAAGAGTTCGGCGCTGAAGAGATGCGTTATCTGGAAAGAATGCTGATGCTCAACACCATCGATTCCAAGTGGAAAGACCACCTTTACGCGATGGACCTGCTCAAGGACGGGATCGGTTTGCGCTCTTACGGGCAGCGCGATCCGCTGATCGAATATAAAAAAGAGGGGTTTTTTATGTTTGAGTCCATGCATATGTCTGTCAACCAGGAAGTCGCCGAACTGATCTTTAAACTCCAGCCGATCACGCCGGGACGCCGGATCAAGAGTGTGTTCGGTTCCCTGCCTCAGAATCTGGTGCATGACGACGCGGAAGATATCCGGCATGCTGCCCGCAATGCCGCTCCCCGCCAGCCGATTTCACAACCTCATCCGCAAGAGGTTCCCAAGGCGGTTCCTGCCCGAAATGACGGGCCTAAGGTCGGACGCAACGACCCCTGCCCGTGCGGCAGCGGAAAAAAATACAAAAAATGCTGCGGGGAATAAATTCAAAACCCAGGGGGATCGCCGTTTTCTCTGCCCTGCTGATCGCCGGATCGATTTATAATCTCTACGGGTTTCTTAATTATGATTATTACGTTTTTATGTTCCAGCAGATGCCCACCGGGATGATCAATGATCGATTTATCATTTCCGTCGGATCAAGGATTGCCGGGATCTTCATTGCTGTCGGACTGTTCGCGCGAAAAGAAACGGCCCGGCAGACGCTCATTGTGTTATTCAGTATCTCGCTGCTTACAATTCACTGGAGGCATCCGTTTTATGTTTTTGAAAATATCTCTATTTACAGTGAATACCAGCGCGGCATTAACACCTTTCCGGCGGGAACGATCTTAGACAAGTTTGCCTACCCGTTGTATCCTCCGGATATGCAGGGATACAAACTGGTTTATCCCTGGCATCCGAAAATATCACGATTTTTCTATATGCTGATTGATTTCGTTTTCTGTTCGGCTTTTATATATTATTTCAGCCGTAGAAGGATCAGGGAATTATTTATGTCCACCCATAAAAAAGACAAATGAACACACATACCCGGTTAAAGGATTTCGGACGCTGTTTTTTAACGGCCCTTTTGACAACGATGGCCTTTCCCCGTCTGGAAGTCTGGGGGCTGGCCTGGATTGCCCTGGTCCCGTTTATGATCGTCCTGGACGGGAAAACACCCTGGCAGGGATTCAGGACGGGATTTGTCTGCGGGTTTTTGACATTTTTCGGGGCGCTGTACTGGCTGTTCCATATTACGGAATGGTTTTCGGTCGTGGCCGGGGCCGGTGTGATTATCCTGTTTTTCTATCTGGCCGTGTATTACGCCCTGTTTGGATTCTTTTATTGCTCTTCACATGCCATGTCTCCGGTCAGGCGTTTGTTTTTTTTACCGTCGGTATGGGCCGTTCTGGAATTTGTCCGCGCGCATTTATTTACCGGATTTGACTGGATCAGCCTGGGGCATTCACAATTCAGAAATTTGTGCAGCATCCAAATGGCTGATTTCAGCGGTGTTTTCGGGGTTTCCTTTATTATCGTTATGACCAATTATTTTCTGAAGGAGATCCGGCGGCGCCGTCAACCGTTCATGTTTCGTTGTGTTTTTTACGCGGTATTCATCAGCCATCTCCTGTACGGAGTTGTCCGGCTGCGCGAACCTCTGCCGCCTGAAACATTAAGGGTGGGCATTGTCCAGGGCAACGTCGACCAGGACATGAAGTGGCAGGAATTTGCCTGGCCGATGATCATGAAGGCCCATAAGACCCTGACCCGCCAGACGGCTTTAAAACAGCCGGAATTGATTATTTGGCCGGAGACTTCTTTCCCGGGGATCCTGGGGGAAGATGATCAGCTGTTCAGCGAGATTGAAGATCTGGCCCGTGAAGTCAAACGACCGATCCTGCTCGGGGCGATTGAACGTAAAGATAAAGATTATTTTAATACGGTGATGCTGACGGATGCCGACGGTAACATCGTCCGGAAATACAGCAAAATTCATCTGGTGCCCTTCGGGGAATTTTTTCCCGGGCGGAATTTGATTGGTCCCCTGGCGAAATGGGTGCCGATTGACGATTTTACCCGCGGGTCAGATTACGCGATTTTTAACGCGTCCGGCGCAAAGGCCTTCAGCGTCTTGATCTGTTTTGAAGACACCATCGCGGGCATGGCCAGGCCGTTTGTCCGGCGGGGCGCAAAACTATTGGTCAATATGACGAACGACGCCTGGTTCAGAGACTCAAAGGCATCAACCCTGCATCTGAGTTCGTCAATATTCCGTACCGTTGAAAACCGCCGGAGCCTGGTCCGTTCGGCCAATACCGGCCTCAGCAATGCCATTGATCCTTACGGCCGCATCATAACCCAGATCGCTGATCAGCACGGAAAGTCAGTCAATATCCAGGGGTATGCGGTTGTTGATGTCCCCCTGAACGGACGGACGACATTTTATACGAAATTCGGCAATGCGTTTGTCTTTTTATGTCTCGGATATATAATAAGTTTGTTCCTTTTAAAAAGAAGAAAATAAACTTTTATATATATCAGTATTATTTATAATGATCATAAGCGTGGATTCCGCTTCAGACAGCCGAACGTCCAATTAAAATAAATCTACAATGAGGTTAATGATATGGTGACGATGAAAAAAAGGTACCAGGCGATCAAAATAGTCGGTTTCACGTTGGCGTTGCTGTACGTGACTTCATTGTCGCTGTTCGCCCTTTATACCCGGATTGGGAATTTTTCTGTCCACGCCTGGTGCCTGGTCGTTTTATTCGGCCTGCTGTTCCTGGCTGCGCTGGGCATATACCGGAAAAGTGAATCGGCCAGAAAAATCCTGGTCATGGGGAATCTGGCCCTGGGCGTTTACATGCTGGTCCTGCTGTTTCAATTTCCTGATATCGTTTCCGTCGCCTATGTCCTGGGCGCTTTTATTTTCGGCGCCTATTTTATCCAGCCGGATATCAAACTGCATTTCCGTTCTTTGAAACGGAAATGGCAGAGTATCCTGATCGTGGATGATGATGAAGTCCTGGTCCGGACGGTCCGTCCGATCCTGATTTCACACGGGTACTCGGTGTTGACGGCGAATGTCGGTGAAGACGGACTGCATATTGCCAAACATCAAAGGCCTAACCTGATCCTGCTGGATGTCATTCTGCCCGGGATCAAGGGGCGGGACGTTTGCAAACGGCTCAAAGAAGACGCCGAGACCAGGGATATTCCGGTCATTTTCTTGACGGCGAAGGATTCCCAGGATGATATTGACGCGGAGATGAGCGCAGGCGCCGAAGCGCATCTGACCAAACCCGTTAATGCCGAAAGTTTGATTGTCACGATTCAGGGCGTCCTAAATCGTTGATCTTAGAACGACACCATTTCCGAGTTTTAAATTTAATATGAGCAAGAATAAATATGTTAAAACGTTCCAGCGGGCCATGGCCCGGCAGGGGCTTTATTTTTTTTCGTGGCTGCTGAAATACCTTCCGTATTGGATGGTGCGCGGTCTGGCGATCGTTGCGATCAGCATCGGGTATCAGTTTACGATCCGGCATCGGCGCATCGCCGCCGAAAGCCTGGAGATCGCGTTCGGCAAGGACAAGACCAAGGAAGAATTAACGGCGATTACCAAAAAATGTTTCCGCAATTTCGGGCTGGCCATGATCGAGATGTCCTATTATCTGGCAAATCCGGAAAAAGTGACCCAAACGGTTTATATCGACGGCAAAGAACACCTTGATGAGGCCCTCAAGAAGGGGAAGGGGGTGATCGCGGTCACCGCCCATTTCGGGAATTTTCCGTTGATGATGTTTTTTTGCGCTCTGCGGGGTTACAAGGTCAATTCCATCATCCGTCCGGCCAGGGATGAAAAGATCGAAGAATATCTTTTACAGAAAAGAACAGACGCGGGTTTGAATACCATTTATGCCGTGCCCCGCCAGCAATGTGTTTCACAATCCCTGGAGGCGCTGCGCAAGAACGAAGTGCTGTTTGTTCCGCTGGACCAGAACGCGGGCAGCGCCGGTTCGGTGTTCGTGGATTTTTTCGGCCAGAAAGCTGCGACGGCCACCGGCCCGGTCATATTGTCCAAACGCACCGGGGCGCCGATTATCCTGATGTTTATCATTCGTCAGGAAAACGGGATGCATAAAATAATTGTTGAACCGGAGCTGACCATATCGGACAATGTAGACAACGAAGAGATGCTGCAAGTCAATATTTGCAAGATCACGCAGATCATCGAACAGTATGTGCGCCGGTATCCGCATGAATGGGGCTGGATGCACCGGCGCTGGAAAAGCCGGCCGACAGCTCATAACACACGTAAACAGAAAAAGGCAGGATGATTATGAAAAAGGCAGAAGACAAATTGCAGGACAAGACGTATATCAAGTTTTTGGCCGGATGTTTTGCCGTTCTGGTCGGAGTGACATTGATCCTGGTCTGGTTTGACGACCTGGCAACGATCGTCCGGGGTTCCATCGGGTTTATCATCGCTGTCGGCGGATTATTGGTTCTTTATTCTTTAAAGAAATGAAGTTTTATTTTTAAAGCGGTAAACGGTTGAGTTATTTAAAACAGATTAGGTACAAACCGGGAGTTGTTGCATGTTGACTAAAATAAGAAATTATTTTATATCGGGTCTGGTCATTTTTTTGCCGATGGCCCTGACGGCTTACCTTTTTATCCTCACGCTCAATTTTCTGGACGGCCAGATCGCCAAGTTCATTGAACCGATCATTTTTGAAAAGTACGGGTATTATTTTGAAGGGGTCCACCGTTTCGCGTTCCATTTCCTGTGCGCGCTGATCGGCGTGTTTCTAATCATCCTGATCGGGATCCTCGCCCGCAATTTTATCGGGAAGAAAGTTTATGAACTGTTTGAACAGACGCTGGTCAAACTGCCGTTTTTCAGGCAGGTTTATCCCGCATTTAAGGAGATGATCATATTTTTATTTCCCCGGGACAAGGTGGCGAATTTTAAACAGGTTGTCCTGGTTGAATACCCGCGCAAAGGGATTTACGCGGTCGGATTTCTGACCAACGATTCACCGAAAGAAATCCTGGATAAAACGAAACAGGATGTGTGTAATGTGTTTATTCCGACGTCACCCAGTCCTTTGACCGGATTTACCACCATTATTCCCCGGACAGACCTGATTTTCCTGAACATGTCGATTGAGGGGGCATTTAAATTCCTGATCTCCGGCGGAGTCGTTAACCCCACGAAATGATCCTAAAACGGGAGCAGTCTTCTTAGAATGGAACGCAGCATTAAGCTGGTTATTTTTGATCTGGATGGGACCCTGGTTGATGCTTTTAAGGCGGTTTCCCAGAGCGTCAATCATGCCTTGAGTTATATGGGATATGAAACGGTCAGCCAGGATGTGATAGAACGCAATGTCGGCTGGGGGGAACGGGTCCTGATCTCCCGGTTTGTCCGTGAAGGGGATCTGGACAAGACATTGTCGGTGTTCCGCCAGCATCACCGTTTTGCGATCAAGACCGGGGTCAAATTTCTGCCCGGGGCGAAGGAATTGGTCGGTGTTCTGAAAGAAAAAGGTTATCTGACGGCCATTGCCAGCAACCGGCCGACGCGCTTCACCCATATGATCCTGAAACAGCTGAATTTCAAGGACCAGTTTGATTACATTTTATGCGGGGACAAGGTCGAAAACCCCAAACCGGCCGGGGACATGCTGGTGCAGATTCTGCAGAAATTTTCATTGGCCGCTGACCAGGCGCTTTATGTGGGCGATATGGTCATCGACATCCAGGCCGGGAATGATGCCCGCGTCAGGACCGTTGGGGTTACCACCGGCTCACATACCTATGAGGATATGGTCAGCCATAACCCCCTGGCCATAATCGGAAACGTCAAAGATGTGGCTAAAATCCTGGCGAACGGGGATTTAAGCCTGAAGAAATAAAAACGTTGATTTTCCGGACGTTTTTCGGTATAACTATAACTTAAATATTCAGTCAAAATTATGGTATTTGTTTTGCTGGTTGGATGCGGTCAATACTGAAAATACTACCAAAAAAGAAATGAGGAGTTCATCATGAGTAAGAAAAAAAGACGAGGAAAATTAAACTGGCGATCAAAAAAGGCCAATCACGGAACAAAGCCCTGCCGGGGTTAATCGCGGGCTCCGGTGTATGCCGTTGAACGGTCAGAAATATTAAATATTGTGTAGAGGTGAAAAATATCCGGGGAAACCCGGAAGAAGTGTCCTCAAATCCCGCCAAACCGCCCATTGATCGAAAAATAATTTCAAATTCCATCGACAACAGAAATGATCCTTTGTAGAATACTACATAGTTGTTAAGCCTTTCCGTAAATTAATTAAATATTAGATATGTTTCAATATTCTTTTGAGTGAAGAACAACACGCCTGCCCGCACCATTCTTCAGGCGATAGAATTATTTTGAACGCGGACAGGAAATCCATACGGTTAATCCGGCCATAAACCCGTCGGAAAATTTTAATATTTTTAAAAAAAGGAGAGAGAGTTGAACTGGCGCACCCGTTTCACATGGATCAAGAAAATATTAATGCTGCCGGTTCTTTTTTCTTTAAGCGGTTGTGTGTACCTGGTGGTCGGAGGGATCGGGGCCTTGGGCGGTTACGTGGTCAGTCCGGATACGGTGGAAGGGATTACGACCAATGACCAGACAACCGTCTGGGACACATCCCTGGAAATCGTGTCCATCATGGGGACGGTCCAGGAATCATCAGAGGATGCCGGAATTATCCTGGCGAATATTGACCGCGCCAAGGTCAGGGTCACGATCCAGTCCATGGACGGCGGTACCTGCCGGATCAGCGTGAAGGCCAGAAAATTTCTTTTCCCGAAGATTTCCACGGCCCAAAATGTGTTCGTCAAGATCATGAGCACGCTCAACGAATAACCCGAATCCAGCCTTTTAGAATCTATTGACAATGAGGAAGCGGTTGTATACAATGGGGCTTTGATTTGACGCCTGACTTTTGTAGATGTGCCGAGATAGCTCAGTTGGTAGAGCAGAGGCCTGAAAAGCCTTGTGTCCCCAGTTCAATTCTGGGTCTCGGCACCATTCTTCTACGTCAAAATTCTTCGTTCTGAGCCGTTGGCTCAGAACTTCGTGTTTTGACTTCGAAGAATGCTCTACGCAGCTAAACACGAAGGAGGACGCAGTCCGACGAAGTATTTAGCGAAGTAGAGCCTAACCCACCCCCGATTTCACTCGATTACCAAACAAACCACAATGTATGTTGTCTATATTCTGCGCAGCCAAAGTATGCCAAACAAACATTATGTCGGATTTACGACAGATCTAAAGAAAAGGCTAACCGCCCATAACGCAAAAAAATCAAGTTACTCCAGAAAGTATGCACCTTGGGAGATTCACACATATCTTGTATTTACATCGGAAAATAAGGCCAGAGACTTTGAAAGATACCTTAAAAAAGGTTCGGGTTGGGCTTTTTTGAAAAAGAGATTGATTTGATGTCTTTATTTGTACATAATTTGTGAAAATAACTATGATAAATGGGGACATTGTTTCCCCATAATTCTTCCTATAGCCCTTGTTTTTCCGGCAATTCTGATTATAATGACAATAATTATATTAAAATCTTCTTCGAGGGGATATCTATGAAAAAACGAATTTTACTGGTTTTAAGTTTAATATTCGTGCTGGGCGTACATACCGCGTCTGCCGCGCTGACAGAACAGCAGTCCGAGGAAATCCTGAAATTCACCAAGGATTTCATTATGAATGAGTCCAAAAACAGCGGGATTTTCAGTCTGCAGCATCCTGAGACCGGACAGGAGGAATGGTTTGAACTGTACGGGATTCTCGGCAATATCAAAGAGGCCGAAGGCGGATATTTCGTCATGGTGGATGTTGATATATTCGGTTACCCGGATGAAAATTATCTGCTTTATTTTATCGTTAAAACGGTCGACGGCCAGTACAAACTGGATGAAATCCGGATCGGCCCGCGTTTTGAACGCAAGGGACAGGCAACACAGAAACTATCCATCCCTGAATAACGGCCGGCGGAATCACGGGCGGCCCGGCCTGATGAACGATCGTTCATGAATTCATTCTTATCCAAAATACTGAGTCGTAACCGCAATATAATCCTGTGCCTGGCTTTGGCCGGATTGGCCGGGTATGCCGTTGTTTTGCCCACCCAGTTCAAGACCATGGACGACCTGGTCTCCATCGTCAACAACCCCCGGATCAAACACATCAGCCGTATCGGCGAGATTTTCACGACATCATTTTTTATGGAAGGATCTTATTACCGGCCGCTGGTTTTAGTGTCTTTTATGGCGGAATTTCACCTGTTCGCCCTGAAATCTTTTTTTTACAATTTGACGAATTTATTTCTACACATCGGTAATGCATTGTTTGTTTTTTGGATCGTGACGTCGCTGATGAAAGATAAAAGAACCGGTTTTTTCAGCGCGTTTATCTTTGTGATTCATCCCGTGCACTGGGAGGCTGTGTCCAACATCCCGGGACGTTCCATCCTGCTGTGTTCCTTCTTTTTCCTGTCTTCGTTCTACAGTTTTCTCAAATTTGAAACACAGGATAAAAAGAATCCTTTCTATTATATATCGGTGGTTTGTTTTATCCTGGCGCTTTTGTCCAAAGAATCAGCGGTCATGCTGCCGTTTGTCCTGGCCGGGTATCTTTTTTTTATGCGGGACAAAGACAAAGGCCGGTCGTACGGTTTGTTGTGGCCGTATATGGCTTTGATGGTATTTTATTTTATCATCCGCCGCCTCCTGGGGATTACCCGGGTCACCGCCTGGGATACGCCGCTGGAAGTATGGCTGGGGGTAGGCACATTTCTTAAAACCTGCCTGTATTTCACCCGGCAGATCCTGCTTCCGGTTGACTTTTATTATGACCATACGACACTTTTGTTTGTCCGCCCCGGGGACCCGGTATTGATGCTTTCTTTGTGTGTGTGGGCGGGTGTCTTTACCGCGATTTTCCTGAACCGCCGCAAGATACCGGCGGCATTGTTGTTTTTTATATCCTGGATTGTGCTTAATTTCGGCACAGTCGCCCAGATCATCCCGATCCGCGCGCCCGGCGGAAGGATTTCGACCAGCGACCATTTTTTATACCTGCCGGTTATCGGTGCGATCGTCCTTCTGGTGACGGTGACTCAAAACATTCTTTCACGGCCCGGCAGTTTAAAGCCGTCGATCAAACAAATCCTTGTCGGCGGGTATATCCTGTTTTTATTTTTGACCCTGCTTCAGCAGAATGTCTACGCGACCAACCAGATCGCCATGTTTAAGCGGTCCCTGGAACATAACCCTGGCAATCACCGGGTGCGTAATTCCCTGGCGGTATGTTATGGGTATGCCGGAAAATTTGAAGAGGCGGAGTACCATTACCGCCAGACCCTGAATTATGAACCCTATAATACAAAGGCCCTGATCGGTCTGGGCAAGGCCCTGGCCGACCAGGGGAAATATGAAGAGGCCCTGGCCCAATATCGCAATGTTAAGGAAGTAGGTATCCTTGAAGGTTCGTATAAAGGAAATTTAGAGTACGTTTACAGCCGGTTGATCGAGCAATATGAAGAGAGCGGCCAGACCGAAAAAGCGAAAGAGATCGCTGGTCAGCTGGAAATGATAAAGGCAACAAAAGATTGAAATTTCTTAAGAACGTGGCATACTTAGTAAGAATAGTTTTAGCCTAACGGACCAATTACTGATCGAATGTGAAACTCAATGAAAAGATTTGCCGTTTTTGTATCAGGAGCAGGAACCAATCTTAAAGCCATTATCGAGGCGGTCAACAAAGGGGAAATTACGTCCAAGTTGGCCATGGTATTTTCCAACAAACCCAAATCCGGCGGGCTAAAACTCGCCGTGGAAGCCGGCCTTGAAACCCTCCATCTCAATCCGAAAGATTATACCAACCCGCAGAGTTTTGAACGGGATGTCGTTATCCACCTCAAACAGGCCAATATTGATTTTATTGTCACGGCCGGGTACATGGTGATATTTACACCGTATTTTATCAAGGAATATACCAACCGGATCATCAATATCCATCCGTCTTTATTGCCGTCTTTTAAAGGGGCGAACGGAATTAAAGACGCGTTTACGTACGGGGTCAAACAGACCGGGGTTACGGTCCATTATGTCAACGAGAAGATGGACAACGGGCCGATCATCCTGCAGGAAACGGTTAAAGTGGCCAATGATGAAACGCTGGAGTCTCTCACCGAAAAAATCCACAAAGTCGAATACAAGATTTTCAAACAAGCCATCGCGCTGCACGAAAAAGGATGCCTGAAAGTGATCAGCGCCCGCCGGGTTGAGATTATCGAGAAATAGATTTGCTGGAAGCCATTTCCATTGGGTAAACGGAGGAAGGGGTTTGGTTAAATGCCGTTTTCGGCCGGGGCGTCCAGATTTACTTTGATATTACGAATCCGTCCTGGATCTTTGCTGTCAAAATCTTGATAGGCATCAATTGCATCCGCATTTAGTCTGGATTCTTTTTTGGTTTCAAGGTTGAGAAAATTCACGCCCTGATAATCCCGGTGAGGGTATGCCCGAAGGACCTGATTGGCCAGGTCCTTTAGAATATCGAAATCGCCGGATTCAGGTTTATGGGAACTCATCTGATATTGAAATCGGATCCGGTTTAGGATTTGTTTCATCAGAAATTCATTCCAGGTCACATCATGATAGTCAACATACTGGCCGGTTTTATCGCCAATAATGACCGAATGACCGATGGGCTGATCGGTGATGACCCGTTTGGCATACTCTTCCATAAAGTTCGGGTCAACGTGGGCCCGGCGGAGATCCTGTAAATAAAACAATGAGCGGGATTCGATGCCTTTTTCGATATCGGCGATAACCACGACAAAGAAATCAGGAACCTTTTGTTCCTGCAGGACATTGGATTGAACCAGGGCCTTATGGGTCGTGTTTTTGTGCTCATCCTGAAAGTCGATGTCGCCTGCAATTTTTTCGATGTAGTCATGGCTGCCGACCTTGCGTTCAATATCCGAATAGGCCGTATGGATGGCCGTCGGGATTGTGCGGCTGATCCGGCTGTACTCCTCCGAGTACTTGGATTGGATGCCCTTATCATCGGAATAATTCTTTGATTCCCCGACATCATACTCTATATTAAAGTATTTTCCGTCAAATTGACCGTCCAGATAAAGCAGGTTTAAACTCTTTGTTGCGTTGGACGACTTTTGCGGTCCTTTGTCAGTGGAAGAAACTTCAAAAAATGTTTTTTCCAGCGGGATATAAATCCAAAGGGTGTTTGGTAAAGCCCGGGTAATGGCGTGAATTTTGAATTCCTTTTCGAGGAGTTCGCTGAGTTTGGTATGAGCGGGTGTTGTAGGGGCTTCAACAACAGTTTCTTTTTTCGCGCATCCGGATATATACAATACACTCCCTAGACTGACAATGAGGAATAATGCGTGAATTTTCCGGGGCATTAAACTTCCTCAATGGTCGAAGGGCGGACGGCGGCCGGCTTTAGTTTAAATTTATTAAAGATGTCCTGGACGTCATCATATTCCAGATCGCCCTTTTCCATTAATTCCTGCGCAAAATATTCGAGGACGGCCTTATATTCGGTCAGGATTTCGGTGGTTTTTTTCAAACAGCTCTGGAGGATGTCCTGGACATCGTTTTCGAGAATTACTTTGGTCCTTTCCGATAGAGCATCTTCTTCCATGGCGGTAAAGTCACCGATCAGCCCGGAAGCCCCCATACCAAGGCTGCGGACCATATAATTGGCCACGCTCATGGCCCGATGAAAATCACTGCCCGGCCCGCCGCCAACTCCGGAGGCGGTTGTGCCGAAGGTGAGTTTCTCGGCGACGTACCCGGCCAGCATTATTTGTATTTCGGAAAGCCACTGTTCTTTGTTCGGTGAATTCAGCGCGAGTTCTTCAATCGGACGGTTTTGAATCATGCCCAGTGAACCCTTGCGGGGTTTAATCGTAGCCTTGATCACCTCACTCGAAGGATGAACAAGGTAAGTTAGAATTGCATGACCGGATTCGTGATAAGCTGTTTTCATAATTGATTTCTTGTTGTATTTCTCCCGGGACACTGAGCCTAATGTGATTCGATCATAACCTTCCATTAAGTCTTTGTGGGTAATTGATTCTCGTTTGCCGCGTAACGCTAATAGACCGCCTTCACGCACGATGCTGTCGATGTCCGACGGAGAAGTGCCCACCGCGATACGGGCCCAGCGGTCCGGGCTTACATCGTCCGCGATGCTGACCCGGCTGAAATAGAACTTGAACAGTTCTTTACGTTCTTCCAGGGTCGGCAGGGAGATGTAAATTTTGCGTTCAATGCGGCCTGCGCGCATAACCGCAGGGTCGATTTGGTTCTCACGCGCGTTGGTTGCCGCCAGGATCATGATATTGTTGCTTTCGTTTTTCAATCCATCCATTTCTGTGAGGAATTGGTTGATCGTGGCGTTTTCCGAGTTGCTGCTGCTGTTTTGGTTGGATCCGCGGGGTCTGGCAAAGGCATCTATTTCATCGATGAAGATGATACACCCGCCTTCAGTTTTTGCCAAGGCGCGGGCTTCTTTGAACATATCCCGCATCTTTTTTCCGCCTTCGCCGACCCACATCGTGACAAATTCGCTGCCGACTTTAGAGATAAAAGGGAAGCCCGCCTCGGTGGCCATGGCTTTGGCGAGATATGTTTTTCCGCATCCCGGAGGTCCGAAGAGAACAACCCCTTTGACGATCTTGCCGCCGATGGCTTTAACAATATTGCGGTCTTTCAGCATTTTAACGATTTCCAACGCTTCTTCTTTGGCGTCAGGCATACCGATGACTTCTTCCCATTTGACATTTACCTTGTCTCCGAGGATTTTGTCTTCTCCCATATTCTCGATCGAATCCATGACCCGTTTCATCCCTTTATTAAGGTCATCCATGGACAACTTTTCTCTATTTTCACGCAAGGCAAAGATTCCGGCCTCGCGGACCATGTTATTAATATCGGCGGCGGAAAACCATTTTGTCTTTTCAGATAAAAGTTTTACATCGATCGCGCCGTCTGTTTCGACTTTAGTTAAATAAAAATTAAGGAGTTCTTCACGGTCCTTGGCTGACGGTTTGACAATTTCCAGTTTTCTGTCAAATCGTCCCGAACGCATGACCGCCGGGTCCAGGCTTTCCGGAGGCATATTCGTCGCGGCCAGGATGATGACGTTTCCGTCTTCGGCCCGTCCAAGTCCGTCGAGTTCGGCAAGAAACTGGTTAATCGTGGCATTTTCCGAATTCGTATTCCCGTTCATCTCATTGGTGCGCGGTTTGATAAAGGCGTCGATTTCATCAATAAAGACAATGCATCCGCCTTCCGCTTTGGCCAGACTGCGTGCCGCAGCAAAGAGGTCGCGGATCTTACGGGCGCCTTCACCGACGTACTTGTCCACAAATTCACTGCCGACGACGCTGAGAAATGGATAACCAGCTTCTGTCGCGATGGCCTTGGCCAGATAAGTTTTACCGCAACCCGGAGGGCCAATCATCAGAAGCCCTTTGATAATCTTACCGCCGACCACTTTAAGTTTGCGGCGGTCTTTTAAGAGTTCAACGATTTCCCAGGCGTTCTTTTTGGTTTCATCCATCCCGATGACCTCATTCCAGGGGATGTTGACCTTGGTATTGGCCATGCTGATGTCGCCGCGTTTATTGACATCTTCCTGAATCTCGACTAAAGCCGAATTTAAGTCCGACATGTGGATCATTTCCCGTTTATTCCGTAAGGCACTTAAACTGGCGGTTTTGACCATGCTTTCTAAGTCCGCCGGAGAAAAGGAGGGTGTTTTATTGGCCAATAATTTTAAATCGATATCGTCGGTCTTCTTTTCTTTTTTCAAAAAGTACTGCAGAATTTCTTCTCTTTGTTTGGCCCGCGGTAATTCAAGGATAATTTTATGATCAAAACGGCCGATTTTTAATATCGCCTGGTCTAAGTCTTCTTCTGCTAGGTTGGTCGCCGCCAGAACGATGATATTAATGTTGTTGTGGCGCAGATCATCCAATTCCCTGATAAATTGGTCGAGCGTAGGGTTCTGCATATAACCGAACATTTTTTCCCGATTCCGGGCGAAGGCATCAATTTCATCAATAAAAACCAGGCAGGCATCTTCAGCTTTAGCGAGCATACGGGCCTCGGAGAAAAATTCACGCATCTTTATCGGGCCCTGGTTCATAAACTGGTCAATAAATTCACTGCCCATGACAGTTAAAAACGGAACATCGGCCTCTGTCGCGATGGCCTTGGCCAAATAAGACTTACCTGAGCCGGATGGTCCTAAAAGAAGGGAACAGCGGGTTGCTTTATCACCAATTTTTTCCATCAGGTGACGGTCTTTAAGCGTATTGACCAGCTCTTTGGCATGCTGTTTTGCTTCTTCAATGCCGATTATATCGTCGAAGCGCACTTTGCCTTTGGGCTGTATTGTTGAACTGCTGCGCGACTTTTCTTTGGACGTCATCATGCGCGAAATAGCATTTTCAAAATGATTTGTTTCTATAAGGTTGGCGTTGCTGCGTAAAGCGATAGCGCCGGCTTCTTTAATCAGGCTGTTAACATCGGCAGGTGTAAATCCGTGAAGACGTTCGGCGATTTCATCGACGTTAATTTTCTGATCATAAGTAACTTTTGCCAGATAAAATTTTAATAAGGCCTTGCGTTCCCTGGTGGTGGGTTTGTCGATATGAATTTTCCGGTCGAACCGTCCGGAACGAACAACGGCCGGATCCAGTTTCGATTCATCGACATTGGTGGCAGCCAGGACAAAAATATTATCATCTTTTTTCTTCATGCCGTCCAGCTCAGTCAAAAATTGATTAATGGTGGCGTTATTACTGGTGGTGGCTCCGCCGCCGGTTTCAATCTCGGAACGCGGACGCGCAAAGGAGTCAATTTCGTCTATAAAAATAATACAGCCGCCCTCGACCTTGGCCAGTTTACGGGCTTTTTTAAACATTGATTTCATACGCATGGCGCCCATCCCCTGGAGCATGGTGACAAATTCTGAGCCGACAGTAGAGAGAAACGGTAAATGGGATTCGGTCGCGATGGCCTTGGCCAGATAAGTCTTTCCGCATCCCGGAGGGCCGAACATCAAGGCCCCTTTCATGTTTGTCCCGCCGATCACCGCGAGTTTCTTTTTATTCCTTAAAAATTCAACGATCTCCCAGGAATCCTGTTTGGCCATTTCCATGCCGATGACTTCATCCCAATGAACTTTTGATTTGGATTTACTGGATTCTGAACCGCCCAGGATTTTAGCCAGTCCGCCGCCATGAAGCATAAAGAATTGGGCACCCAGCATGATCGGCAAAGTAACGAGATGCACAATAATGAACATCGGCAGCAGCAAGGCCATCTGCCCGGCGGCCTGTCGTTTGCTGAAGCCTTCCATATGGGAAAATCCTTCGATACAAAACCAGGTAAACACGGCAATGCCAATTACAACACTAATGATGCAAATAGATAAAAGAAGGTTGATCCAATAGATTTTAAAGAATTTGATGATTTTATTGATCAAGGGTCGCTCCTCATCTTTTTATTAATATTAAACAAACTAAGTATATCATATATTAAATGATTTTCACCTGTAAAGCTTGCGATTGCTTTTCATCTATATTTATTTGACATAATAACATGGATCATCCAGCAGGGGCTTGACTTTGTTTTGGAACTATGATAGATTGTGCGTTCTAAACGATTTATTTCAGGAATTAAATCAATTATAAGGAAACAGGTTATGTCAAAAATAGTGAAAATCAAAGGCCGGCAGATCATCGATTCCCGCGGGAACCCGACGGTTGAGGTTGATGTTATCCTCAAATCAGGGGTGATGGGCCGTGCGGCTGTTCCATCCGGCGCTTCGACCGGTGAGCATGAGGCGATTGAATTACGGGATGGCGACAAAACAAAATATATGGGCAAAGGCGTTTCCAAAGCGGTCGCCAATGTCAACAAGGCCATCGCGGATATGGTGGTTGGTCTTGAACCGGATTTTAAAAAGATTGATAAAAAACTGATCAAACTGGACGGCACGGAAAATAAGGGCAAACTGGGCGCCAACGCGATTTTAGGCGTGTCCATGGCGGTGGCCCAGGCCGCGGCCAAAGAAGAAGGCAAACCGCTTTATAAGTTTCTAGGCGGAAAAGAAGCCAATATCCTTCCGGTCCCGTTAATGAATATTATCAACGGCGGTGCGCACGCGGACAACAATCTGGATGTCCAGGAATTCATGATCGCTCCGGTCGGCGCGAAGACGTTTTCCGAAGCTATCCGTATGGCCTGTGAAGTCTTTCACACCTTAAAGAAAATTCTGCATGACCGCAAGTTATCCACCTCTGTCGGGGATGAAGGCGGTTTCGCTCCAAATCTAAAGAGCAATGAGGAAGGGATCGCGGTTATCCTTGAAGCGGTCGAGAAAGCCGGTTATAAACCGAAAAAAGATATCTGCATCGCGCTTGACGCGGCCTCCAGTGAATTTTATAAAGATAAAAAATACGGTTACAACGGAAAGAAACTGTCCGTTGCCGAGATGATTGATGTATACGCCAAGATGCTCAAGACATCGCCGCTGATTTCGATTGAAGACGGCCTCGACGAAAATGACTGGGACGGCTGGAAGGCGATGACCAAAAAGATCGGCGGCAGTGTCCAGCTGGTCGGCGACGATTTTTTTGTTACCAACGTCAAGCGGCTCAAGAAAGGCATCGACGAAAAGGCGGCGAATTCAATCCTGATCAAGGTCAACCAGATCGGGTCATTGTCAGAAACACTTGACGCGATCAGCCTGGCCAAGGATAATAAGTACACTTCAATCATTTCTCACCGGTCCGGTGAAACCGAAGACACAACCATCGCGCATATCGCAGTGGCCACGGGAGTCGGCCAGATCAAGACCGGTTCTTTGTCAAGGACGGACCGTTTGTGTAAATATAATGAACTCCTGCGGATTGAAGAAGAGCTTGGCAAAAAGGCTGTCTATGCTGGATCAAAGTGGGGAAAGATTTATTAGATTTTAGCGGTAGGCGCGAAGTGAACAGAAAAATATTTTCCGCCGGACACCAGACGCTGTTATGAAAAAATCTCTTTTGTTATTTGCCGTTGCCATTGGTATTTTGTTGCTGTTTCTGCCGACCTTTTCCCAAAAGCAGATGCTTCAGGAGAAGAACCGGGAATACCTCAGGGAAATTTACGAACTGAAACGCCAGAACGCCGAACTGACAGAGGAAAAACGCAAGCTGGAAGATGATCCCGTTTATTTAGAGAAGGTTGCCCGGGAAAAAATGGGCATCATCCGGGACGGTGAAGTGATCTACCGCATCACGCCGGTTCCGGTGGTGGCTAACGAGCAGCAGTAGTGAAGATTTAAGCGGAAAGCGGTTAAAGTTAATATTTGTTCTTTGTATTCAAATAGATGTTTTTGTAAGAAGTCCGTGAGAACGCGGGCCGCCGTTTCAAGTTTGATTTGAGGGGCGAGCCTCGCGTTTATCTGAATCTTTTTAGAAGTGGGCTCAAGCCGCGGGCCGCCGTTTCAAGTTTGATTTGAGAGGCGAGCCTCGCGATATTGGGTTCCACGTAACCTAAAAATTTAATTCAGAAATAAAGAACCCAATATCGCGGGGTGGAGCAGCCCGGTAGCTCGTCAGGCTCATAACCTGAAGGTCGTCAGTTCAAATCTGGCCCCCGCAACCATAAGAACCCATCCCCTTTTTAGGGGATGGGTTTTTATTTGTCTCAGGCCTTGATGAAGTGCTGATATTACGCGCGGTAGCGAGTCTAGCTATAATGGCTGTTTCCTAAGGAAAAAACGATTTTCCGAACCAAAGCGGATGGTTCGGAAAATCTGTTGCTTTCCAGTCAAGAACATGGTATGTTTATTTCCGAACCAACTGTGAAGGTTCGGACAATTTTATATATAAAATGAGGTATTTATGGTTCGGAAAGTTCGGAAAAATTATGAAGCAGGGTTAAAAGAGCAAATCCAGCAACTGCGTGAAAGGTTCGGAAATCTCATTAACGTAACCAATGCGGAATGGTATTCCCTGTTTAAGGATGAAATCCGTAACTCTATCGCTATCGAGGGTGTTTTTGCTAACCGTCAGGATCTCATGGATGTTCTGGAAAATAACAAGCGTACGGACAAACAAAAAGCCGCAGCCATTTTGGGCTATTTTGAAGCGGCCAGCGCGATGTACGAATACGCCAATAACCAGCTTAAAGAGAACGAGTTTGAGTTGCGTATGGCGGACATCAAACAGATCCACACGCTTTTGATGCGCTATGAAAAAGCCATGGGAACGTACAACGGTGAAATTGGGGATTTCCGCAAGACCAATATTCAGGTCGCTCAAGCGAGTTTCGAGCCCGTTGACGTCCATTATGTCCGCCCGGCCATGCAGCTTTTTATCAAGTGGTTCAATGAGTCGCTCAAGAAACGTAGTTTTGATGAAGTGATACTTGCGGCTACCACCCATATATGGTTTGAAACAATCCACCCCTTTCGTGATGGAAATGGAAGAGTGGGACGTATTTTACTGTCTTATATTCTTATCGGGCAGGGATTGATCAACGTTGCCATCAAGGGGATCTCAAAAAAAGAGCGCGATCAATATTATGATTGTCTTGAAAGGGCGGACGATTGTTTTGAAAATATTCATAAGTCCCTTGAGAAAGGCAAGACGGTCAACGTTTCAGATGTCAGCAAATTAATTAAAAAAGAGGAATTTGAGCCGTTTGTCGAAATGATCTCCGGACTACTGAAAGAAACTGTTAATCGCCTCAAAGAGGGACGGTTGACCAATTTAAGTCAAGAGGCGGTATTGCCTCTGCGGGAGCTTGCACGAGTCTATGATTATTCTCAGGACTATTTGCGCAATTTGATCAACCGGGGCCAGCTGAAAGCGCATAAAAAAGGCAAGCTTTGGTATGTCCGCGTGCATGACTTGGCGGACTATATCAATTCGGTTTCCAGAGAAGACACCGCTTCCGCCCCATAACCTGAAGGCCGTTAGTTTCCGTCCGGCTATCAGCCGGACGAGATCTCGCCCCATCAATAATGGGGGCGGACAAATCTGGCCCTCCGCCCGTTCGGAATTAAATAACGGGCGAGACCTCGCCCTGAATCTTGTAATTCAGGGCGGGCCGCAACCAATTTCTTCTGATCGGGAGAAGAAATCAAAAAACCCGTTCATTCCTCAACAGGAGTGGGCGGGTTTTTCCGTTTAAATCACCGCGCCGGCCTATGAAAACACGTTCCCCGGTCAATTTTAAAAATAAAAAATTTTCCGGGAACTTTTTTAAACTCAAATTGTCTAAAGTTTTAAAGAAATTATTAATAATGACCGTTATAATAACTTTATGTTACGAGCCGTAATCACTTATTTTGTTGACCGTCACTTATTGACCAACCTTATTTTCCTTTCCATCCTCATAGGCGGGGTCGTCAGCTGGCAGAATATCAAAAAGGAAGAACTGCCGGATGTCACCTTTGACCGTGTGCGCATTTCCGCGAATTATCCAGGGGCCACAGCCGAAGAAGTCGAACATTTCGTCACAAAAGAAATCGAAGAGGCCGTTGAGGGAATAGACGGGGTTTACCGGGTGATCAGCTCGGCCAGCCAGGGCAGCACATCCATCACCGTTGAACTGGAACAGGATTTTCCCCGAAAAGACGAAGCGATCACCGAGATCCGCAATGCCGTTTCCGACGTTGACCTTCCGGAAGACGTGCGGGATGACCCCACCGTCCGGGTATTTGAGACTTCCAAAAAAGCGATCCTCGATATCGCGCTCATCTATACAGGGTCCCACCTTCTAAGCACGCAGGAAAGGCAGCTCCTGCAGAAATATGCCAATTCACTGGAAAACCAGCTGGTAAACCTGAAAGAAGTAAACAGCGTTGATAAGTCCGCTTACTTTCAGGAAGAGATCCAGATCAAGGTTGATCCCGAGAAATTGATCCGCTACGCCATCCCGCTCAGCCAGGTTAAACGGGAAGTCACCAACAATCACGCCCGCCAGCCCGCCGGGCATATCGAAATCAAGAATGAACCCAAGGTAACGATCAACGCCCAGCTGGATACGCCGGAAAAACTGAACCGGTTATTTATCCAGGCCGGGTTTGAAGGCCAGGCCATTCCGCTTTCCGAGATCGCTGAGATTGTCCCGGGTTTTGACATGGAAAAGGAGATCATCAAGGTCAACGGCCACGAATGCGTCATGTTCAATGTTGTTAAAAACAGTTCCGCCGGGATTCTCCAGGCGCTGGATTCGGTTACCCGGCTGGTTGAAGAATATAAGGAAAACCATCTCAAAGATGTCCCGATTGATATTGTGCTGCTGGACGATGAATCCATTGACGTCCGCAACCGGCTGTCGATCATTTCCATGAACGGGGCCGTGGGTTTTTTCCTGATCCTGCTCGCCTTATTTTTGTTTCTCAACAAGAGATCCGGCTTCTGGGTCGCGATGGGGATTCCCTTTACCATCTGTTTTACCCTGATCAGCGGCTGGCTCATGGGGTATACGATTAACAATACGACCCTGGCCGCCGTGATTATCGTGATGGGGATCGTTGTCGATGACGCGATTGTGGTGGCGGAAAATGTGGGCCGGATGCGTTCGAAGGGGATGAATTCCCGTGAGGCCGCCATCGAGGGAACAACCCAGGTCTTTCTTCCCATATTGGCCAGCATCATTACGACCTGCATCGCGTTTATCCCGCTGTTTTATTTCCAGGGACGGTACGGGCAGATCAATAAATATATCCCGCCTATTATTTTTCTGATGTTGGGGGCGAGCCTCTTTGAATCCCTGCTGGTTTTACCGGGACACATGCATTTTGAAGTGCCCAAGATCGGCAAGCTGATGAACGGCCATAAAAACAAAGAAAAGCCGGTCAAACGCCATTGGTTTGAAAATGTTGAAGATCAATACGGGGCGCTGCTGCACAAAGTTCTGGCTTACAAATATTTTGTCTTTGCCTTTTTCATTTTTATCCTTTTAGCGTCCGGATGGATCATGACCAGCCAGATGAAATTCGTGATGTTTCCCAACGAGGAGACACGGGACATTGTTATTTCCGGCTTTGCGGATAAACAGGCCGACCGCATTGATACCGCCAATCTGACCAAAAAAATTGAAGACCTGTTAATCCCCTACATCGGAAAGGAAGTGGTCGGATACCGTACGGAGATTGCCCGGAGCCGGCGGGGAGGCGAGGTGCAGGAGAACCGTTTCAGCATGATTGTCGAGATTGTTCCCAAGGAGAAACGGAAAAAATCCGCCGACCAGCTGATCGGCGTGTGGAAACCGCAGATCGAGTCCATTGAAGGCCTCAACAAACTCGTCATCCAGAAAAGCCGCTGGGGGCAGGACAGCGGAAGCGCCATAGAAGTTCTGATCCAGGAAAATGATGACGCCCTGCGGGATTCGGCCGCCCAAAAACTCTCTGAACTCATGAAAGCGAACGAGAAGCTGATGAACGTCGAGATCGAAGAGCCGATCAAGGTCGCTGAACACAAAATTGATTTTAAACGGGAAAAAGTCAAACGGCTCGACATCAATCCGGCCGATATCACAACGACCTTCCGTTCGGCCCTGGAGGGTTCGGTCCTTTATGAATTTCCCAAAGGCGATGAAGATGTGGATGTCCGGTTAACCGTGAAAGATGAGTCGAAGAGGGACCTGGAATCAATCCTGGACATCCCGGTTGAGAACCAGCGGAATTATCTTGTTCCGTTAAGGGACCTGGTCAATGTCGAAAATACGCAGACGCCGAATTCGATCTCCCGGCGGGAAGGTAAACGCACAACGGCCGTATACGCCGATATCAAGGCGGTCAAAAAGTTCACGCCCCTGGAGATTGCCGATGAACTGGAGGCGAAGGTGTTCCCGCAGGTCACAAAGTCACAGCCGTCCACGACACTTTCTTTTACCGGGGAAGTCTTTGACACGCGTGAGGCGCAGGGCGGGTTTCGTATGGCGATTATTATGGTCATCCTGCTGATCTTTGCGATCCTGGCCGTTCTTTATAATTCATTGATGAGGCCGGTGATCATCATGCTGTCGATTCCCTTCGGGATGGTCGGTGTCATCCTGGCGTTCTGGCTGCACGGGAAAGTTTTGTTCGGATTTTACGCGGCCATCGGGGCGCTGGGGCTGGCCGGGGTCGTCATCAACGATTCGATTATCATGCTCGCGAAACTGGACAGTGAGTTCTCGGCAAAAACCAAAGGTGAGGTTATCAGGCAGATCGCCGATATCGCGAAAACCCGTCTGCGGGCCGTTGTCTTAACGACGGTGACAACCGTGGCCGGGGTCTTGCCGACGGCGTACGGGATGGCCGGATACGATGCGATGCTGGCGGAAATGATGCTCGCCCTGGCCTGGGGACTGGTCTTCGGCACGTTGATCACACTTTTTCTGGTCCCGTGTTTTTACAGTTTGCTGCAGGAATCAAAGATAAAAATTCAAGCCATGATGGGATAACGGATATGACTATAAAATCAGCCAGGATTTGGAAAATAGTTTTGTTCAGTTTGGTGATCTGCGGACAAACGGGTGTTCATGCGCTGGCCCAGGAAAAAGAACAGACCCTGGCGTTTGAAGAATTCCTGAAGCTGGCCACGGAGCGCGACACGGAGTTTGAACAGATCCTGATTGATGAACTCACTTTGAAGTACCAGAAGAGCATCCGGCTCCCGGCCAAAGACCTGGTCCTGTCGGTCAAACAGCAGCATGAGTTCTATCTGAACCAGGACCGCAATTCCCCGGACACGACCGTTGGATTGAGCAAACTGTTCCCTTACAGCGGGACCGAGATGTCGCTTGAGTATAACGCGGGGGCGTCGATCTCCTCGGCGGAGAAATCATCCGAATTGACGTTTACCATCACCCAGCCCATCGCCGAAAACGCGTTCGGCCGTTCAACGCGGCTGTTGGACAAGATTGTCGGGCTTGAGGTCGAGGTGGCCGGCCACCAGATTGTGGAGGCTTACGAGGATTATCTGGCGGCCATCATCTTTGCGTATTACACCTGGTATGAAGACTACCAGAACCTTCAGATCGGGCAGTCCTCGTATACCGAGAACCAGAAACTGCTCGACAGCATGAAAGAAAGGGAACAACAGAAGATCGCCCTTCCGATCGACGTGAACAAGGTCAGGCTTCAGGTCCTGTCCAAGAAAGAACGGGTGGCCGAGCTGGAAGAAAAATATAACAGCAGCCTGAACATCATCCAGCGGATTATCCGCAGTGAAGAGGGTGTCACGCATCTCCCGCAGGAAACCAACCCGATGGCCCAAATCGACGGAAATTTCAGGGAATTGTTTAAGGAGTTCACGGTCAGCAGCCGGACGTTTGACATTTTAAGGAAACTGGAAAACAAAAGTTCGCTGGAAGTCTCCCGGGACGCGGACAAACTCCTTCCGTCCATTAATCTCATCGCCGGTTATGAGTCCAGCGGGGATGATTACGGGCTTAAACACGAAGACAATATTTTGTTTGCCGGGATTTCCCTGGAGTGGCCGTTTCCCGACCAGGTTGCCAAGGCCGAACACGCGGTGTCCGTGATCCTCAACGACAAACAGAAACTGGCCACCCTGAATACCTATCACCGTTTATATACCCAGCTGATGAATTTACATCTGCAGATTGAGCGGGAAAAGAAACTGATCGAGATTGCCGAGGAAAGGATTGATCTGGCGAAGGCCATCTTAAAAGATGAAAGCGAAAATTATTCTTTCGGAAAAGTCACGCTGAATGATTACATCCAGGCCTTTAACGACCTGGACAACAACCGGTTTAACAAGAATTCCCATGACTCGCAGTACAGGCAGCTCTTGGTCGAATGGCTGCGGTTAAATGACCAGCTGGTCCATAAAACAGAAACAACCCCCGTCATCAATCCGATGTGCCTGATTGATTCTCCCGAACAGTAAGAAGGGGATCCCCTTTTAAAACCTTCCGTGTTAATAATCCTCCCGTTTATTTATCCGCTTGACAACGGTGTATTAGTGTATTATATTTGTAGTACACCGCAGGGATCACGGTGCATTCAGGTCATAAAGATGAATAAAAAAGCCAATTATTATTTTCAGATATCCACTTCTTCCGGCGTGCCGATTTACCGGCAGGTCATTGACCAGGTCAAGACCCTGATCGCCACCGGGCGCCTGGAGCAGGGTGTGTTTTTACCTTCCGTGCGGCAGGTGTCCAAAGAGCTGGAAGTCAATCCGATGACGGTCTCAAAGGCCTACTCTTTATTAGAGAAGGAAGGCGTGCTCGAATTCGTGCGCGGGCAGGGCATGCGTGTCCAGAAGTCGTCCATTCCCAAGAATAATATGCAGAAGCGCAATGAAGATATTGTCCCGCTGTTAAAGGAAGTCATCACCAAATCAAATCAGCTGTCCTTGGGACCGGAAAAAGTGATTGAACTGCTTAAAGGTTTATGGAAGGAGAATAAAAATGGATAACCCGGTTATAGCGTTGAACGGCATCACGAAAGGTTACAAGGATAAACAGGTCCTTAACAATTTGTCTCTGGAAATCCCTCGCGGTTCGGTCTTCGGATTGCTGGGCACGAACGGTGCCGGTAAGACAACCCTGATCAAAAGTATCCTGGGCCTGATGAAGGTTTCCTCCGGGACTATTTCCGTGCTGGGTGACAACCCGTGGGAATTTAAAGAAGAGACCAAGGAGAAACTCGGGTATGTCCCTCAAAGCGACCGGGTTTATCCGTGGTTAACCGTCAGTCAGCTGATCGACTACACCGCCTCTTTTTATAAACACTGGAACCGCGAGCTGGTGAAACAACTCATCGGGGAATGGGGCATCGAGACGAAGGACAAATACGGACTTTTGTCGGAAGGCCAGGCGCAGAAAGTGGCGATCATCCTGGCCCTCGGGCATGAACCGGAACTGCTGGTGCTGGATGAGCCGGTCGCCAGCCTTGACCCGGCGGCGAGAAGGCAATTCCTCAGGACGATTTTGAAAATCGTTTCGGAAAGAGAATGCACCGTTTTCTTTTCAACACATATCACATCGGATGTGGAGAGGGTGGCGGACCGGGTGGCCCTGCTTAAAGACGGCGCGATCACGTTCGTCGGCGAGCTGGACCAGCTGAAGGACGAGGTCAAACGCCTGAGAATCGTCACCCAAAAAAATTTACCGGACCAGTTTAATGTGGAAGGGTTTCTCCATTGTGAATCATCAACCCATGAGGCCATCGTCTCGGTCAGGGGATTTAGTGAACATATTAAAATCAAACTGGAAAAAGATTATAACGCCAGGGTCGACGTCGAAGACCTGAACCTGGAAGAAATATTCCTGGAGCTGAACCGATGATGACGAGGTGCAGACAGATCTTCGGCTTATATTTTCTGAATACGAACTTCATGCTTTTGTCCGGAGTTCTTTTATTCAACGCGGCTGTATCCAAATTCCTGTTTGCGACAAACCATTCCGGTTTTGCCGAAGATTTTTCAACCCTGCTGTTTGTGGCGACCCTTTGGTTGACGTTTTATTTCGGCCTGATGATCAAACGGCAGTTTGCCAACCACCGGGCATCGTTATGGCCGGGGTACCGCCGGTCGCACCTGTGCTGCCTGGTTTGCGTTTATCTGTTTTTTCTGCTGGCGGCGGTCGCCTGGGTGCGCGGCCTCAGGCCGCTGTTTGAAATCTCGACGGACGGTCTGCAGGGCATGTTTGTGACCTGTTTCCTCGCGTCTTTACTGATCGCTTATCTGGGGTACCTGTCGATCGGCAGGGTCTTCATTTATTCTTACGTGCTGGGCCTGGTGATGGCGGTGAATGTCACGAATATCATCGCCGCGTTTGAAACCATCACTTATTTAAAGTACATCGCGGGCCTGTCATCCGGCGTGTTCATTGTCTTTTTCCTGAACAGGCTGGCTGCGCTCAAAGAACATCATTTTGAATATCATTATTTGCTGTCCTGGCCGCCGAAACATTATTTTATCAATCAGCTCAAGTCGGAGCAGTTCATCACGCCCCTGAAACGGTTTCTGAATGTGAAGGAAGGGCAGACTGAGGTCCCCGCCTATCCCCGGGAGGCGAATGTTTTTTCAAGGGCGTTTCACTGGGATTATGCGGACCACACCGACATCAAGATTGTGGGCATGCTGATCATCCTCGGCACGCCGGTGTATCTGCTGTTTATCAAAAGCAATCCGGCCTTTGCCGATTTCTTCAGGAATGCCTATTCCAATTTTCTGCTGTTGTCCATGACGCCGGTCCTGGTGGTGATCGGCAGCCACTATAAAAAACTGGATTACGCGGGGCATGACCTGCTCAAGCCCGTGGCCAAACCGCAATATATAAAGGAAAGGGGCCTTGTGTTGATCGCCCATTGGCTGACGTACTGGATTATTTTCAGCGTGTGCTTCGCGTTATTGCCGAATATTGTGTTCCAGCCGGACATCTATCTTTCCGCGAAATTCTGGGGATATCTTCTCTTGACGGGGAATGTATCATTTCTGGTCACGGCTTGGCTGGCCTGGTTAAGCTGTTCCATGGACTCAAGGGTCGTCATCATCAACGGGATTATCCTTTCGTCTTTGTTGATCTTTCAATTTTATTATGCCTCAACGTTTGCCGGGCCGCTTTTGGTCTGGAACAACGTGATTTGTCTGGGTGCGGGCCTGTTTTTATTCCGATGCGCTTATTGGGCCTGGTGCCGGAAAGAATTCATTTGAAAGGGGGTGAGTGACAATGACAGAAGACGCGATTAAACAGTTTGTAAAGGCCCTGGCCATTATAGCGGTGGCCGTCGGCGGTTTCGGCTCAATCCTGTGCGTGCCGTACGCGCTGACAACAAACCTGGTCCTCATTACGACCGCCGGCATTTATTTTGTGGCCGGAGGGGTGATGATCACCGGAGGTCTGGTGGCTTTATCATTATTAATGCAGCCGGGTAAATAACACGTCAAAGCTTGTCGGGTGCTGTTCTAGACGGCACTTGGTAAGCTTTTGATCAAAACGAATGAAGGATTCCATGAAGACAATCTCAGGATTAAAAATTATGAACGGCGGCATCATTTTTACCGCGCTGGTCTGTTCCGGCCTGGAAGGGATGATCATCGGTCCGGTTCAGCAGTTGTTCGCGTACCCGTCGGCGTATGTCTCATCCGTGTTCCTCGGGGTTTCACCGGTTTTTACGGAAGGAAGAGAGGTCCTCATCCCGGTTTCCCATCAGTTTATAAATGTTACATCCAAATGCAGCGCGTTCGGCTTTTTCTGTCTGTTGTCGGCCGTTTTGATGATCCGGATGATTCCGTCGTTACAGAAACAAAAAATTCTGACCGCGTTAGTCTTGTCCCTGCCGCCGGCGTACCTGATCACCGTCGCGGCCAATGGCGTGCGTATTATCTGCGCTTATTACACGTACAGGATCGGCCGCTTGATCCTGCCGCCGAACTTTCAGCCGGCGCTGCATCAGGGTGTCGGCATCGCCGTTTTTCTCAGCACTTTAATTGCCGTTACGTTAATCCTGGAAAGGATTCCCCGTCATGAATAACACCGCCGTTAACCGTTCCCTGCTGCCTGATTTTATCAAGAAACCGATTTTTATGCTGTGGGTTTATATCATTCCGCAAATGATTTTGCTCCTGATCAACCTCTGGTCCGGCTGGCTGGTTTGGGATGACCTCCCGGCGGAGAAAATGCCGATTGTCTACATGATTCTGGGAATGGAGCTGGGTTTACTGGGGCTGGCCTTTATGATCGGGATTTATTCTCATTTAAGAAAATCACTGATCGGCCTGGCCTGGAACGGTTTGTTGTTGGCCGCGCATATCGGTTATCTCTGGTTCGTGAGTTCGAATGTGTGGCGGCTCATCCCCGGAACAGTCGAGCCGTGGATTCTCGACCAGGGCATGCTGGTGTTTTATCAGTTTACGTTTATGATGCCGGGCCTGTTCTACGCCGGCCTGCGGCTGGCCTGTTTTGAAGTGAATATAAAAAATTCGTCAGACATCGGATACAGCTTTTTACTGACAATCCTGGGCCCGCTGCTTTATTATGTTGTTTTTATTTTTATGGGGAAGTTCACCCGTCCTTTCGCGTGGGCGTGGGCGCCGCAGTTAGCGGCCTTCTTTTTTATCGGAGTCACCGTCGCGGCCTTTGTCGGCCTGGTCCGGCTGGTGGTGCTGCTCTATAATTTCATCCGTTCCAGGGGGGATACGGCCCAGAGTGTATTCGCCGTCATCGTTTCCATCGTCGGTCCCCTGGCGGGACTGTGGCTCAATCAATCGATCCCGTTTCCGGCCAGTTTCCAGACACCCTGGGTTTATGTCCTGGCCGTTATCAACGGGCTGATCATGATTATCCCGTCCGTCAGGAAAACCGACAGCCACGGATACCTGTTATTTGCGCGGAGCGTGACGTATCCGTTCACGGTTTATTTCTTTCTGGTCTTTCTGCCGTTTCTGCCGCTTTCTCTTCCGGCCATATTTGCCGTCGGGACAGGCTTCCTGATCATGGTCCCGGTCGCTCTTTTTCTGCTGCACACCAAACGAATCCATGATGATTTCCAGCTGTGCCGCCGGGCCAGAGGCGCCCTGCTGTCTGTGGTGCTGGTCGTGGCCGGATGTGCCATCCTTCCCGGTTATTTTACATCCCGGGCCTTCCAAGATAAGGCCGCGTTAAAATCGGCCCTGAAATATGTTTACTCCCCGAACTATGAAAAGGATGTGTCTTTCAGCGGTTCGGTCCGGTCGGTCAAACGCACCCTGGTCAACCTGAAACAGTTTAAAGAGGGGATTCAACTGCCGTACCTCTCCGGATTTTACAACCGCGTGGTTTTTGAGGGAATGGTCCTGCCTGATTCCAGGGTGGAGTATTTGTATAAACTGTTTGCCGGGGAAGAATTCAAAAAGGACGGGAAACACCCGGCGTGGAGGTTTGACGGATTGATGACCAGAGGACGGGGCCGGCGGTTCAATCCAAGGCCCGTGACCCGCGACCGGAATGTTGAATTGGCGTCTTTTAAAGTCTCGGTCGAACAAGTCACGGATTTCACCAGGAGCCGGATCCATCTGAACATGCAAAATAAAAGCGCGAGTGACACCGCGGAGTTCTTCAGGGAGCTGGAGATTCCGTCCGGCGTTTTAATCACGGATTTTCAGTTGAAGGTGGATGAGGAAATGGTCCCCGGACAAATATTTGAAAAACGTACGGCCATGTGGGTGTACCACATGATCAGGGATTTTACCCGTCGTGACCCGGGACTTTTGAACTATGTCTCTGCGCAGCGCGTCCATTTTAGCGTGTACCCGTTCCTGAAGGACCAGGTACGCGAGGCGATCATTGAATTTTCATTTCCGAAAGGACTGAATCCGTCGGTAAAGTTCGGCGATGAGTTGATCCCGCTGGTCAGCGGCCAGGCCGTGCAACCGTCCATCTACCTCAGCCAGCTGGATGAACACCGGGCGGCCGTGATTATCCCGGAACATAAACTGAAAGAATTGTCTTCAGGCAAACCGCCGGCCTATTTTCATTTTATCCTGGATTATTCAAAAGGAAGTAAGGGTGGGCACCTGAAATACATGGACCAAATCTCGGCGGTCTTAAATAAATACGGTGATTCAGCTGTTGGTCACGGAAAGATAACAGCCGCCAATTTTGACCTGCAGGACGTCACACCGGAGTATATCGACCTGAATGACCGCGCGCAGGTCCGGAACGCGCTGGGCAGGATTACCCTGGGGCACAAAGGCAGCCTCAACCTGGAGCGGGCCATCAAACATGATCTGGTCCGCAGACCCTCTGCGGTCAAGATCAACGGGCAATCACTGGAACCGTATCCGGTCTTTGTGGTGATCTCCACGGGGAACCCGGCGATCCTCGATTTACAGGACATGGATTTTTACCAGACGTTGTCTCCGTACGAAAACGAATATCTGCTTTCAACAGGAGCTGGAGACGTCACAAAGAAACCCTTATGGTCACGGCCGGACTTTGGAAAGACAGAGGACGCAATTACCCTGTCCTTCGGCGGAGTGGTTTCCCGTGTCCCCGCCGCCACCGGTCAGCCGTTGATTATTCCTTTTAACGGACCTTTTAACACCGCTGAACTAAAGGTTCTTAATCCCGCCACGCATCAGTTTGACCCGGTCCCGGGAGTGCAGCGGATGGAATTCCATTCCGAATATGCCGACGGGTTAAGGCTTCAGCTGGAGAATCTGGAAATCCTGCACAACCCCGCCGTTTTTGAAGAGAAACTCCCGGCGATCGTGAAGGCCGGAAAGAAATCGGGGCTGATGACGTTCTCGACATCGTTCATTGTCGTTGAGCGCAGCACCCAGTGGAAAATCCTGAGTGTAAAAGAAAAGCAGCGTCTGGCCGCGACCGGCGGGCTGGAGTTCGAAGAGGATTTCAATACGCCGTCCCCGTCCGCGTTGATTCTTCTCCTATTGTTACTGGTCTGGTATTTCCTGCGGGATAAATTCTGTTTTCGAGGTCTTCCCCGGATAAACTGCGTAAAAAACTAGGCTGCCCTGAGATTTTTTAAGCCGCGGGCCATTTTTAATTGGCGGAACTATGATTGATACTTCGGGTTAAACCGATATAATATTCTAAAATTGACCAATGACCAAGGACCAAGGAGCCCGTATGAAAAAGAAAATTTTATTCATCATGTTTACCGCAATGTTTTTGGCGGCAAATAACGCGCTGGCCAAGAAACCGGTGGAAATGAAAGAAGAACGAAAGGCGTTTAAAGAAACACAGAAAATGGAAAACAAGGAATTCCGGGAAAAGATGAAGGATATGGAACCGGAAGTCCGCAAGGCCGCCATGAAGGAACATAAAGGAGAACAGAAATCCGAAAACAGGGAATTCAGAGAGGAACAGTTTCAGGAAAGAATTAACAAGATCAAGAACAATGACAAGCTGACCGAAGATCAAAAGGCCGAACGCATTAAGAAGATCAAGGAAGAAAGGGATGAAGCCCGGGCCCATTTTCAGTCACAGCAGGACGAAAATAAAGCTTTTCTCGACGGTCTGTCTCCTGACCTGACAAAAGAAGAAAGAAATGCCGCGATAAAAGCGCATAAAGAAATGCAGAAAAAAGAAAATATGGAATTTAGAAATGGCCGCAAAGAAGATCACAAGGCCTGGCTGGGGGAGCGTAAATCCAAATAACCGGAGCGCCGGATAAAAAAAGGTTCATGATTTATCGATTGACGAGTCTATTTCCGGGACGTATCATAAGCATTAACTAATATTAGAGAGGAGCAAATATGCGTAAATTATTAGTTCTGCTGGCGGTTGTCTTTACCTTCACCGGATGCTGCACCATGAAAAAGATGTGTCCGGTCGGATGTGACAAACCCTGCTGCGCCAAAACCATGGATGCCGCAAAAACGAAGTAAATTTTAGATTTACAGTTCTGTAAAAAGGCCCGATTCTCTGAACCGGGCCTTTTTATTTTTCCTGGGGGTTTGCCTTTGGGCAGGGCGGTTATAAAAATTTGACCGGCAGACCAGGAAAAATGTGGTAGTATATTTAAAATTTTGTTTTGTTGGATCAAACAGAGGTGAGCACCCATGCGCATATTAGTCGCCGAAGATGAACGGAAGCTGGCCAGCTTTATCAAACGCGGGTTAAAGGAAAAAGGTTATGCCGTGGACGTGGTCGACAACGGCAACGACGCCCTGTTCCAGGCCGAAAGTAATCCCTATGATCTGATTGTGCTGGATATCATGATGCCGGGGAAAGACGGGTTGTTTGTCTGCCGCCAGTTCCGCAAGAAGAATAACCTGGTCCCGATCCTGATGCTGACGGCCCGGGACGATGTGGAAGACAAGGTCACCGGTCTCGATGCCGGGGCCGACGATTACCTGACCAAGCCGTTTGTGTTCGCGGAGTTTCTGGCGCGGGTCCGGGCCCTCACCCGCCGCAAAGACCACACCAAGACGACCCGCCTGAAAGTCGCGGACTTGGAACTGGACCAGGTCAGCCGGCAGGTGACACGCGCGGGGAAACCCATTGAACTGACCAGCACAGAGTATTCGCTTCTGGAATACCTGATGCTGAACGTCAACCAGGTCGTGACCCGCACGATGATTTCCGAACACGTCTGGAACGATGACTTCGACAGTTTTTCCAATGTGATCAACGTGTACATCAATTATCTGCGTAAAAAAATCAATGACGGTTTTGATAAAAAAATGATCGATTCCATCCGCGGAACAGGATATATCCTGAAGGAAGAATAATATGAATATCAACTCCATCCGCTTTAAAGCCAGCATCCTGTACTCCGGCCTTCTGGCCTTTATCCTGAGCGTCTTCAGCGCCGTCATCTATCTGGATGTGCGCAATATCCTTTATAAAAACCTGGATGAAGAATTAAAGATCAAGGCCGTTGAGACGACCAATATCCTGTACGCCTATGAAAGGATCCAGTACAGCTCCAGGCATCCGGTCGCCCAGATGCTGGAGATGCTCAAGCGCCAGGAGCTGGGGATCAACCAGAAGATGATTATCGACGACCTCTGGCGGTCACAGGTCGAGGCGCTCAATCTCAAAGATGATTTTATCCATCTGACGGACGGCCGCGGTCGCGAAGTCCTCAGTTCGAATAATTTCAGGGATGAAATCTACGCCCTGTTCAAAGAACAGCTTCCGGCGACGGGCCGTCAGGTTGTTTACAAGACGCTCAAGAATGAAAAATACCGGCTGCGGGCCATTGCCATGCCGGTCATGTTTTCCAATGTCCAGCTGTACCTGCAGATCGGCACATCGCTGCGTTCAACCGACATCGTTCTGAAAAATATTTCGCTCTTCATGATCGGGGCGGTCATCGTCCTTTTGCTGCTGACCAGTTTTGTCGGGGCGATCTTCGCCGACAGCGCGCTGCGGCCGGTCAAAGAAGTGTCTGACCTGGCGGATTCCATCACGCACAAGAGCCTGAGCGGGCGCATCACCGGAAAAAAGACGGATGAAGAAATGGAACATCTGGTCAATTCGTTTAACGGGCTGATCGGGCGGCTGGAAAAATCCTTCGGGCATATCAATGAGTTCAGCTCCCACGCCGCGCACGAACTCAAGACGCCGCTGGCGATTATCCGCGGCGAGATCGAATTGGCGCTGGAAGGGGAAAAGGACCCCGGCCGGTACCGGGAGGTCCTGCAGGGCTGCCTGGAAGAAACCGACCGGCTGATCAAGGTGATCAAGGACCTGCTCCTGTTGGCCAAGCTTGATTATAAACCCGAGGTGTTCAGCTTTGAGGATCTGGAGTTAACCGGATTTCTAAAAGAGATCCATGAACAGAGCAAGATCCTGGCCGAACAAAAAGAGATCACCGCCGGCCTTGTCCTTCCGGAAGGCCGGGCCGTGGTCAGCGCGGACAAAGTGCATTTACGGCGGCTGTTCCACAATATCATCCATAACGCCATCAAGTTTACCCCGCCGGGTAAAACCATCTCCATCAACGCCCGGATCCAGGACAAGAAATATCTCGTTGATGTGACCGATACCGGTGAAGGGATATCGGAAGAAAACCTGCTCAAGATCTTCGACAAGTTTTTCCGTGTCCACAAAGACGATGAGAAATCCGACCCCGGCACGGGACTGGGGTTAAGCATCGCCCTTTCAATCGCCCGGGCCCATAACGGCGATATCACTGTCCAGAGCCAGCCGGGGGCGGGCACGACATTCACCATCATCCTCCCGGTCAAAGAAATCATCCTGCCGGGCTGACCCCTGCGCGGCCTTCCCTACAATATAAGAAAAATTTAATCTTATTTTAATCATCCTTTTATACGTAAAAAGGTATAACTCTTACTGTACACCAAATAAAAGGAGGCCCCGATGTCAACCATACTTGTTGTCGATGACGAAGAACGGATCAGGAAAATCTACCGGCTGCTTTTTGAGCAGGAAGGCCATAACGTGATCCTGGCCGCGAATGTCGTTGATGCCCGGACGTTCATGAAGATCATCCACATTGATCTTATGCTTCTGGATATCAACATGGGGGAATTGAGCGGAGACGTGCTGTATGAAGTCACCCAATGTTTTCACCGCGGGACCAAGATCATCGTTTCCAGTGTTTATCCGGTGGAAGACCAGAAAAATATCATGCCGGGGGCCTTTGACCATTTTGACAAATCAGAAGGGAACAAGACGCTTCTGGATAAAGTACGCAGCGCCCTGGACAAGAACCGGGCGTGCTGGAATTGAAAGGAAAGGGGATGACCATGAAAAAAACAGTTTTATTTGTTTTGGCCTCGGCCGTCATCTTAACAGGGATTATCTGTCTCCCGTCAGGTGTGTCGGCTGAGGACAATATCAACGCCCTGAAATCGCAGATCGAGGCCCTGCAGAAACGGGTGGAGGAACTTGAATCGGCCAGCGCCGGAAAAACCGTCCGCCCACAGACAGCCATCGACCGCTGGGACCCGATCGAAGAGATGGACCGGATGCAGCGGGAGATGAACCGGATGTTCCGGCATTCGTTCTTTCAGCCGGGATTTTCCGGACACAGCGGCCTGCTCAACAGCCACATGTTTTATGATGAAGACTTTGCCATTAAGGACAACAAAGATCATTACCTTATCAGCCTGGACATCAAGAATTTTGATAAGGATAAAATAGATATCCGGATCGACCAGCAGTCAATCACCATCTCCGGCCAACAAACCTCCGAATCGGAAGAAAACGCGCAAAACGGCTATTACAGCTCCCGCACTTATGGGTCATTCTTAAGAACTCTCCCTTTACCGGTCGATGCGGATACACCAAAGGCACAAACCAAACAGGAAGGAGGTGAGCTTATAATAAAAATTCCCAAAAAAACTTGAGGTTAGAGCGATCGCCTTTTAGAAAAAACAGGCATCGGTTTTCCAAGAACCGGTGCCTGTTTTTTTATGGAATCATTTTTTAGACAGGCTTAATTGATGCTGCAGCCGGTTCAGACATGAACATCAGCGGGTTCACACCGGGCGCGCTAAAGAATGATCAATGAAAACCAACATTTCATTGACAAAACATTTCCGCTGGAACACAATAGGATATTAGTTCGGGCCGGCTTGCACCCCGGGTATGATTTCTTCCCGTCACCAATCCGCCGGCGCCCGCGCTCATCAAAACAAACAGATTGCCAACAGCTACGCGCCAAATCCGTGCACACCCATATTTTTTTTCCTCACCCCGTAAATTTAATGCGTCCGTGCGTCAGACGCCGGACAGACCACTTTATCATTGCAGTCAGGAAGGAGAACGAAGATGACTCAACTCAGCGAAGGAAAAGTACTTTCTAAAAATGAAAACTTGCTTAAATGGGTGAAGAAGACCGCGGACCTCACCCAGCCGGAGTGCATCCACTGGTGCGACGGGTCTGAAGAGGAATCCAATGCCCTGTTGGAACAGATGCTGGACAGCGGCATGGCCGTCAAACTCAACGAGAAACGGCGGCCCAACAGTTACCTGTTCCGCTCCGACCCCAGCGATGTGGCGCGCATGGAAAACCGCACGTTCATCTGCTGCCGCAACCCCGACGACGCCGGGCCCACCAACAACTGGATGGACCCCAAACAGATGCGCGCCGAACTGAAAGAGGTGTTCAAAGGCTGCATGAAAGGCCGCACCATGTACGTGATCGCCTTCAGCATGGGGCCGATCGGTTCGCCTATTTCGCACGTGGGTGTCCAGCTGACCGATTCGCCGTACGTGGTCGTGAACATGCGCATCATGACGCGCATCGGCCGGGCGGTGTTTGACCTGATTGACCGCGGCGACCGGTTTGTGGTGCCGTGCATCCATTCGGTGGGCGCGCCTTTGGCGCCGGGAGAGAAGGATTCGTCCTGGCCGTGCAACAAGGACAAAAAGTACATCGTGCATTTTCCCGAGAGCCGCGAGATCTGGTCGTACGGCAGCGGCTACGGCGGCAACGCGTTGCTGGGGAAGAAATGTTTCGCCCTGCGGATTGCCTCATGCATGGCGCGCGATGAAAACTGGATGGCCGAACACATGCTCATCCTGGGCGTGGAAGACCCCAAAGGGGAAAAGACGTATGTCGCCGCCGCGTTTCCCAGCGCCTGCGGCAAGACCAATTTCGCCATGCTCATCCCGCCCAAAGGTTTTCGCGACAAGGGCTGGAAGGTGTGGACCGTGGGCGACGACATCGCCTGGATCAAACCCGGCGCCGACGGAAAACTTTACGCGATCAATCCCGAGGCGGGGTACTTCGGCGTCGCGCCCGGCACCTCGGAAAAATCCAACCCCAACGCGCTGATCTCCTGTTCCAAAAACAGCATCTTCACCAACTGCGCGCTCACACCCGACGGGGATGTGTGGTGGGAAGACCTGAGCGAAACGCCGCCGGCCAAGGCCATTGACTGGACGGGGCAGGAGTGGACGCCGGGCTGCGGACGTCCGGCCGCGCATCCCAACGCGCGTTTCACGGCCCCGGCTTCGCAGTGCCCGACGATTGACCCGGCCTGGGAAGACCCCAAGGGAGTGCCGATCAACGCGTTTATCTTCGGCGGCCGCCGCGCCGCGGACGTGCCGCTGGTGTTCCAGGCCTACAACTGGACACACGGCGTTTATCTGGGTGCGACCATGGGTTCGGAAATGACCGCCGCCGCCATCGGCGGGGCCGGGCAGCTGCGCGTCGACCCGTTTGCCATGATCCCGTTTTGCGGCTACCATATGGGCGACTATTTCCGGCACTGGATCAAGATGGGCAAACGCCTGACATTTACCCCGCGCATTTTTCACGTCAACTGGTTCCGTAAAGACGCCAACGGAAAATTCCTGTGGCCGGGGTTCGGCGAAAACATGCGCATCCTCAAATGGATCGTCGACCGTTCGCGCGGCCGGGCCATGTCCACGGAAACGCCGCTGGGCTGGGTGCCGCGTTACGAAGACATCGACTGGGAAGGGCTGGACTTCACCCGCGAACAGTGGGACCAGGTGATGTCGGTGGACCGCGACCGCTGGCGCCAGGTGTTGTCCCTGCAGCATGAAGAGATTTTCCTGAAACTGCACGAACATCTGCCCAAGGAAATGGTGTATGAAAGAGAGCTGTTGATCTGCCGGTTGTGATCAGGGGGAAGAGTGATCAACGGACCTGTTTGAGTGCGCCGCATTTCAAATAAGAATTGTTCTGCGTCTTTCTAAATGTTAATATGCTGTTAAATTAAATTTATTAAAAGCAGTTAACGCTTCTGTCATGTTTAATTGACAGATATTACAAGGAATCGGCTTTATGCGGTGCTGGCTCATAGTGTTGGGGGGAATGATGGCGGCCCTTGTCAGCGTTACCCCAGGGACAGGTCAAGACGTTCCCCCGTTTGTGGTTCAACTCATTGAGCGGTTTGAGTCGGCCCCGACGTCCAACCCGCCCGCGTCCGTCTGGAGGTACAAATACAAGGGACGCCTGGTCTATTATGTCCCGCCGGTTTGCTGTGACGTCCCCAGCGCGCTTTATGATACCCTGGGCAATCTTGTGTGCAGCCCCGATGGTGGATTGACCGGCCGGGGGGATGGGAAATGCCCGGATTTTTTTGATGAGCGCACGGAGGAGCTCCGTATTTGGCATGATCCGCGGAATAAATAATAAGTGTAAAAACGATGAAACCGCTTAAAGACATATATACGAATGAAGACATTTTCCGGCAGCTGGCGGATGACCTGCACGCCGCGTACCCGCCGCTGAAGAAAAAGGAATTTTTTAACGCGCTGGTGAAAGGCCTGGATCAGCTGGAGCTTAAGGCCCGCCTTGAACGCGCGGCCGACACCTGCCGGCAGTTCCTTCCGTCGGATTATCCGCAGGCGCTGGACGTCCTTTACAAATTTGCGGAGGGCAAGGACAACCGGCTGGTCTACCTGTTTCTCCCGATGTTTGTCGCGAAATACGGGCTTGGGCATTACCGCCTGTCGATGAAAGCGATCCGGGACTTTACGCAGTATTCGTCATCGGAAGAAGGCGTGCGCGCGTTTCTTTGCGCGGACCTTAAAGAGACCCTGCGGCTGATGAACGAATGGACCCGTTCGACAAACACACACATCCGGCGGCTGGCCTCGGAAGGCTGCCGTCCGCGCCTGCCGTGGGCGGGAAAGATCCCGGCCCTGATTGAACAGCCGGGTTTAACCTGGACCATTCTTGAAACCCTTAAAGCAGACCCGGAGAAATACGTGCAGAAATCCGTGGCCAATCACATCAACGATATTTCCAAAGACCATCCGGACTGGGTGGTGGAGCGTGTGCGGCGCTGGGACCTGTCCCATCCGTCGACGGAGTGGATCGTGCGCCACGGCACGCGTTCACTCATCAAGCAGGGGCACAAAGGCGCGCTCGCGTTGTTCGGCCACGCGCGAAAGCCAAACGTCAAACTGCAGAACGTCCGTTTTGACAAGACCGTGCGATCGGGTGAGACCGCGCGGTTGACCGGTGAGTTCGTCTCCGCCGCGAAACAGCCGCAGCCGCTGGTCATCGACTACCGTGTCCATTTCTGCAAAAAGAGCGGCGCGCAGAACCCGAAAACATTCAAATGGAGAAAAATCACCCTCGGCCCCGGTGAAACAATCCCGGTGTCGGTCAAATACACGTTTAAAGATTTAACCACCCGCAAACATTACCCCGGCCCGCACGCCTGGCAGTTTATGATCAACGGCGAATTTTTTCCTGTTTATTCATTTCATCTGAAAAAGTGATCAGTGATAGGTGATAAGGGTTAAGTTATATTGACTGTTGGGCAAATGAGTATAAGGGTGTATGGGTTAATGGGGATTAAGCCCGTTGCTTCACTTCCCTTATCTTTACTCATACACCCATCAACCCATCTACTCATTTACTCATAAACCTATATACAATCATTCCGATCACTTGCATTCCTTTCACATTAAAATAATTAATTCAAATTTAACCTTCTCTTAATGATCGGTTGACTACAATGTGCTCATGCAGCCGGGACCATAAACCCTGTTAAGCGGTGATCCACCCGGCGGATCACTTCATCCAGAGGCCGCGTTTGATCCATCAGGCGACCTCGTTCATTTCCTCTTAAAAGGAAATGACGAAAAAGGAACGGGAGGTTGGATATGAAGAAATTAATACCGAGTTTGATCATTTTAGCCCTGGTTGCCCTGCCGGTAACCCCGGCCAGCGCGCTTTTCGGGCTGCCGAAGTCCTTCAAAGGCCAGGTCCAGTATGTTGATCAGAACCTGATCACCATCACCCAGGCCAAAGGCGACCAGATCAAGGAAATGGTCTTCCAGGTCAACCCGGAAACAAAACTGGATGAGATCGCCTCACTCGACAACATCAAAGCCGGTGATGAGGTGAAAGTGGAATACAAAGAAGAAGAAGGCAGCAACATCGCCGTCTCCATCGCCAAAATGGAAAAGAAGGAGGCCGAGTTAGACACAACGCTTTAGGCGTCCTTGTCAATGAATCCGGTTGCGCAGGGGGGCCGCGCGCTCCCCTGCTTTTTTAACGAAAGGAGTAACGATGAAACGGATGATGTTAACGGCCATAGTTATTCTTTTGACGCTGGGCGCGGATGCTTCGGCGGAACCTGTCGGAAACCCGTCAAACCTGAAACTGTCGGAGGTTGAGGAAAACAATTTCGGGGTGACGTTCGAAAGCACGGTGGTCTTTGACCGGGACCTGGAAAACGGCGGCGCGCAACTGGACGAAGCGCAGGATTTTTATACACGGTTTTTTTATCAATTGGCGGAATTCCCGGTTGAATTGTACGTGCTGGCAGGACTGATGCAGTTTGAAGTGGACCGGGGAGTTCAGTACTTTGATACGGATTACGGATTCGCGTTCGGGTTCGGGGCCGAATCCGAGATCTGGACCAACGGCGAAGGCACGGCCGTCGGGCTCGGCCTTCAATACCGCCGCAGTGAACCGGATATCGACGAGTCGACGTTCGGCAGCCGGGGGGACGCCACCTACCAGGATTGGGAAGTGGCGCTCAAGGCCTCGCGTGAACTCAGCGAATATTTCAAACCCTACGCCGGGGTCAAATACGATGACGCCCGGATTTCCGGCGTGCCCGGATTTGCCAGCCAAAACAGCGAACACGTGGTCGGCTTGTTCGGCGGCGCAGATTTTACACTGACAGACGAACTGACCTTTAATGTGGAAACCAGTATTATTTCCGAATACGCGCTGACCGGCGGCATCGAATGGAAATTCTGAAAAAGGTGACGGACACCGTTTTTATATTCAAAAACGGTGTCCGTCACCTTTTTCCATACACGTTTCAATGGGGAGAGGAACACCTGCAGATGCCTTCCTTATTTTTCTGAAAACCCCTTCGGATAAATACCCTTCATGTTATAAATCCGGCAGTAATTCCTTACCTCTTCCCCGTTGAACCGTGTCTGTTCCCCCAAGACGTTCCTGACAAGATAACATTGTTCTTGAGTGAGGATAAAACGCAGAGTAGAATACCCTCATGAGAACCGTTATCCTGATCAGTTTATTCTTGTTGTCCGCTGTGCCGGTCCGCGCGCAAACCTACACCGTCAAAAAGCTCATCACCGCGGACACCTTTGAGCTCACCAACGGCGTCACCGTTCACATGATCGGAGTCAAGGCCCCGGACGAGGTGGAAGAAAACAAGGATTTTCCGGACCTGGAAAAGCTCTACGGATCGTCCGTCACCGACCGGTGGATCGATAATATCGCCCAGAATTATCTCTTAACCCCCGGGGTCCAGGTGATCCTGCAGTACGACGTCGCCAGAAGAGACGCCTCCGGGAATATCCTCGCCTACGTGTACCGCAAACGGCCGCTGGATGAATCCGATTTTCAGCGCACCGGCTGCTGGACCTCCACCCTCATCAACGGTGAAGAGTATCTCTTTATCAACGAATACCTCCTGTGCAGCGGGGCCGCGGCCGCGGTCAGCGAACCCCCCAACCTGAAATACGCCGAACACTTCAAAACCCTGCATGACAATGCGGTGAAATACAAATCAGGGAATAAGTAAGTGATAAGGGATAAGTGATAAGTGATAAGAAATTTTCCCGTTGGGCTATTGCTGTCAGGACACATTTTGGTCTGAGCAAAACAGGCATAATTCCCATAAACCCATACACCCTTATACTCATAGACTCATTTGCCCAACAGTCAATATAACTTATCCCTTATCCCTTATCACTTATCACTTTTTCATCCAATTCCCCCCCTTTTTCCAAAAAAACACGTTTTTTTGCCCAAAAGGTAGAAAAAAGATAGCACGAAGTGCGCTTAGGTCATATACAAATGCATTTTTTTGTATTATATAGATCGCAGTAATTCGTTTTCGGGCGGATTCCGGATTCATTTTCGGGCCCCCGGCCAGCCGGCCGCGGCCGGATTTGGATCGATATTTATCAAGGAAAGGACTGCAGAGTGATCGAAAATCGGAAAAAAATACTGATCATGGAACAGGATGAGGAGCTGTTAAATATTATTGTCAAGAAACTCGAACTCAACGATTTTGAAGTGGTCGCGGTGGAAGACGGAACGCAGGGGATCAATCTCTCGCGCGAACGCCGCCCGGACCTGGTGATTATGGATGTCTCAACTCCCAACCTGCCGGGAAAAGACGCGGCCCGGGCCTTCACGCCGGAAGGAATCCCGATCCTGTTTCTCAAAGACATGGAGGCCAGGCGAAGCGGCCTGGAGGAAGGCGTGGTGGTCGACGGGGTCCTTTACCCGACGATACAAAAGCCCTTTTATTCCGGCGACCTGCTGAAGATGGTGAGGGAAATACTTGAGAAAAAAATTGTATAAGGGATGAGGGATAGGGGATAAGAATAAGAGTAAATGGGTTGATGAGTAAATGGGTTGATGGGTGTATGAGTGAAGATAAGGGAAGTGAAGCAACGGGCTTAATCCCCATCTACCCATATACTGATTAACAATCAAAACGACAGATCACTGATCCCTGATCACTATTAAATATTTTTATTAAAGAAAGCATCACCATGAGTATTATTGAACGCGCCGAATTCCTGCTGAACCTGATGAGGGAGGGCGGGCAGGAACGTTACACCGGAGATTGGTTAAAACAGAAAAGCCAGTTCAGTGTCGAGGAGATCAACCTGATCGTGATCTACCTGGAGACGATGGACTGCGTCGAGATTGAAGAATCGGCCAAGCCGGGACCATATTGTTTTATTTCGGTAAAGTTAAGTGTTAAGTGAGAAGGGATAAGTGATAAGGGATAAGAATCATTGTATATGAGTTGATGGGTATATGGGTAAACGGGTTGATGGGTGTATGAGGGAAGATAAGGGAAGTGAAGCAACGGTCAATACACTTCTCCCTTATCCCTTATCACTTATCCCTCAAGAAAGGACCTTGTACATGAGCATTGTTGAACGCGCGCAGCTTTTACTGCGCCTGATGAAAGAAGGCGGGAATGACGGTTACAAAGGGGTCTGGCTGCAGGGAAAAAGCGGGCTGACCGTCGAAGAAGTCAACGACACCATCGCTTACCTGGAAAATATCGGACAGGTGGACGTCATCCTCGATGAGGGCGAGTCATACCCGTTCAATTTTATGGAAGCGAGGATTAGTGAAGGATAGGGTTTAGGGAAAAATTTATGAGTGATAAGGGATAAGTGATAGGGGATAAGAATAAGAGTAGATGGGTGTATGGGTATATGAGTAAATGGGTTGATAGGTGTATGAGTGAAGATAAGGGAAGTGAAGCAACGGGCTTAATCCCCATATACTCATTTGCCCAACAGTCAATATAACTTATCCCTTCTCCCTTATCACTTATCACTAAAAAAAGGAGTACCAAACCATCAAATTTTTAATCATTGAAGACAATCCCGGGGACCTGGTCCTGCTCAAAGAATATCTCGGCTACGGGTCCGGCCATTACCAGTTTCTGACCGCGCGCTCAGGCGAGGAAGGTGTGGCCTTGGCCGAACAGCACCGCCCGGACCTGGCGGTGATCGACGTGCGCCTGCGCGGGGACGGGATAGACGGGTATGAGACCTGCCGGCGCATCAAGGATATGTTCCCGATGGTCAAGGTGCTGATGCTGACCGGCGGCGCCGACGCGCTCAATGAGTCCAAGGCCATGGAAGCCGGGGCCGATCATTTCTGCCTCAAGAATTTCGATTACCAGTTCATGGCGCATTTGATCAGGGAAATGTTTGACGCGGGATGAAATTAAGATCGCATTTATCAACGGAAACAACAACTAAGAAAGGAATAATAATGTTTAAAAAATCCATTTGTATAACATTAGTTTCAATCATCAGTTTTATTGGTTCAGGCTGCTCAACTTTAGTTAAGGGGAACCGGCAATTAGTCACAATAAATTCGGAACCGTCCGGGGCAAAAGTAAAATTGAGCAATGGTTTAAAAGGAACAACACCGTATACGGCTGATTTACAAACCGGAAGTGATTATGTCGTTGAAGTGACTAAGGAAGGCTACCAGGAGGAACAAGTACAAATAACAAAGGAATTTCGGCCGGTAACAACTATCTTTGGGAATATATTATGGCTGCTGATTGGCGTTATCGTGGATTTTAGTTCGGGCTCTGCCTACGGGCTTAATCCGACGGCCGTAAACGTAGAATTAGAGAGAGCCCAATAAAGATTTCAGGGACACAATACTTAATCGGAAAGATGAAATGTTAAAAGTGATATGTGATAAGTGATAGGGGATAAGAATAAGAGTAAATGGGTTGATGGGTGTATGAGGGAAGATAGGGGAAGTGAAGCAACGGTCAATCCAACTTATCCCTTCTCCCATATCACTGATCACTCTTTTTACAGGTTTTTTATTCCCTTAAGCTTTTAACTTAAACAAAAAAGGAGGCTGTTATGAAAAAATTTATAACCCTGATCGCACTCACCGCTTTAATTTTTACCCCGGCACTATCCCACGCAGCGTCAGGCCAGGCGGTTGTGGGGGGGTTGAATTGGACGTATACATCCACTTATTATCTTACTTGGCCGTTCATTCAGTTATCCAATGTCACGGGGGCTGACATAGACATTACTATAAAAATCTATGATGAATCGGGGAGTATTGTCACTGATGGCGACGATTCGACAAGTACAGGGTTATTTCGTAATAATTTTGGCGGGACAGTGACAAATTGGGATGATAATCCCACCGGAGCATCTATGAGCTTTACTTTAGCGGCCAACAGTTCGGTAGAGCTTAGAATTGCGCCAAGCAGTTCAACGATAAAACACGGCTATGCCATTATTGAATGGGATCAAGACAGTTCAGCCGCTGTCGGCTTGGTTGGGATAGTGAGAATGCTAATTAATAATTACTACAATCAAAATACAAATACTGTTTCAGACATTTTGATCAACGAAGGCAAACCGTTTTAAGCGAGAGGATGTGGGCAAGCTTAGGGAAAAATTTATGAGTGATAAGGGATAAGAATAAGAGTAGATGGTGTATGGGTATATGAGTAAATGGGTTGATGGGTGTATGAGTGAAGATAGGGAAAGTGAAACAACGGGCTTGACCCCCATCTACCCTTACACTCATATACTGATTAGCCCAACGGTCAATACAACTTATCCCTTAGTGACCTTGCGGTCAAAATTGCCTGGAGAAATGTGGTAACGTAATCGCATGATATCATGAGAGAATATATAAAGTGTAGCGGAGTTATGAGAGGGAGGAATAAATGGCGGCACTCTTGTTTATACTCTGTTTATTAAGTTTTACGAGTGGCGTTTTAATAATGGCAGCTGCAAACTCAGCAATACACGAAATATTAGGCGGGGTATCCTTTATTAACGCGAGTGTATTACTAATAGGATCGGCGATTGTTGATAGTATCAATAAAGTATCAAGACAATTGAAATCAAGGTTTGATCAAGATGGAAAAGAAGAAATAACAAGTAAACAATAACAATTCAGTATACTGAAAAAATTTAAATAATGAGATTCTCTCCCCCTCTTAAATCTTGTTTATTTAAAGTGTTATCTATTGTAATGTGTGCCCTTTTGATCTTTACCAGTGCCGCATATGCCCAGGTTAAAGTTAAAGGATATTACAGGAAAGACGGCACCTATGTACAACCACATTATCGGTCGAGTCCTAACAAAACAGTGAGGGATAATTATTCTTATAAAGGTAATATAAACCCCTATACAGGAAAAGTTGGTACAAACTATTATAAAAATAATCCCACGAGTGAATATTATTCAGGGAGTTCTGGAACTAATGAATCTGAAGTAAAAGACCGGCGATTTAAATTACCAGAAAATTCTTATAGATTGGGGGATCAATGGTATTGCAATGAAGGTTTTAAAGCGGTCGGGGATAAATGTGAACTAATAAAAATCCCTGCTAATGCACATTTATTCGGAAACCGTTGGTATTGTAACGACGGGTATAGAGTTGTTGAAGATCGTTGCGAACGCATAAAGGTTCCGGCCAATGCCTATTCCATCGGTGACAGATGGTATTGTAACTACGGTTATGAAAAATCAGGGGAAACCTGCGAGAAGAGCCGAAACTAGCCCGTAGAGAAATATTTTGGAAAATCAAAACTGAACGTGTGATCATAATTATGGAAATCAATTAACAATGGATGAGAAATTTGTACTGAATAACGGGACAACCAGATTTAATTTGGGTAATGCATTGGCCTTGGCAAAAGCAGCGGAATTGGCCTATAAAACTTTTGAAGAGGTTAGATCTGTCACTCAGGAAGAATGGGGATTTTCCGAAGTAAAGTGGCTGGAAGGCCCGGATGACACACAAGCATATTTCGTCATCAATGATACGACGGTTGTGCTGGCTTTTCGCGGGACTGAATCTACTCAGGATTGGTTGACGGACGCGGCCGTTCGGTTAGTGGACGCTGTTATTGGGCGCACACACAGAGGGTTTACATCAGCGTTGGATAATTTGTGGGGGGATATTGAAGCGAATCTTCTGTCGGCTGTAGTGTCCGGACGTACGCTTTGGATAACCGGGCACAGTCTGGGTGGGGCGTTAGCAGCCTTAACCGCCAGTCGGATCAATCAGCAAAATATAGATATTAACGGAGTTTACACGTTTGGCCAGCCGCGGGTAGGCGATGATGTTTTTGCCGATCATTGTGCTGACTTATTCGGTTATCGTTTATTTCGTCTGGTGAATGATGAGGATATTGTGACGCGTGTCCCGCCAAGATTGTCCGGGTACGATCATTTTGGGCGGACATATCTTATTGATCATAAGGGGACGCTTCATCGTGGGGCCAGCTGGTGGGACCGCTGGTTAAATCAGAGTGAAAGCGCATCTGTGCGAGCTCTTGATCGGTATGATGAATTATCCGGACAATATCCAGACGCTATTCAGGATCACAGTATCGTGCGATACATCAAAGCAATTCGAAAATGCCTTATCGCTGAAACAGGCGTTCAAAATTTCAAGGATTACCTGGATAGTATCTGAAAGTTTAAGTAAATGGGTAGATAGGTATATGAGTTAAGAGGGCTATTAAATATAAAAATAGACAGATAACCGCTGTATGCTTATAATCCAGATAAATCATGAAACCGACAGCGATGATACGCTCATGACAAGCAAACCGCCCAAAACGATCACCATCCCGGCGTCTGTTTATCAGCCGCTCCTCAAACAGGTGAAGAAGACTCTCCTGGAAGGCCAGGCCCGCATCGAGGCCGAACGCGTGCGCACGTATTGGGAAACCGGGAATATTATCCAGACACATATTAAACAGAGTAAAAGCCGCGCCGATTACGGGGCGCAGGTGATCAAACGGCTGGCCGATGATTTGGGGCTTAATTCCCGTCTGCTGGAACGCTGCGTCCAATTTTCCAGGACTTACAGCCGCGCGCCAATTGCGACCGCGCGGTCGCAATTCACCTGGACCCATTACCGTGAACTGATGGCTGTCTCTGATCCCGATGAGCGCGGCCGGTTGGAAGAACGCGCGGCCCGGCATCAATGGTCGACGGATGAGCTTTTGTCGCAGATCAGGGCGGGTAAAGACAAACCGCAGAAGGTGGACGTTAAAAAGGAATTGCCGCCTGTACAAACGCCTCTCATCCCGGCCCGCGGAACCCTGTACACTTATCAGATCACCAAACGCCCGGCGGTGGCCTCCGCTGCCGAACCTGAACTGATGATCGATGTGGGTTTCAGCAATTTCCATAAAGTGGAGGACAAACTGCTTTCTAAATTTAGCGGGGGGCAGATCATCGAGTCGCGCGGCGCCGATGGCGATTATAAATTTTACACAGGGGCCCGAACGCCCAAAGACCTCTTTACCTATCAGGCGTACGTGGAACGGGTCATCGACGGCGACACGCTCAAAGTGCGCGTGGACCAGGGTTTTAACATGTGGACCCGGCAGACCCTGCGCCTGCGCGGGATCGACTGCCCGGAAATGGACACCAAAGAAGGCGCGGCCGCCAAGACCTTCGTGCAGTCTCTGATCAAAGAAGCCGACCGCGTCATCATCCGCACCAACAAGTCCGACAAATACGACCGCTACCTCGCGGACATCTTCATCCCGCAGGGGGAAAGTCCGGATGCGGGGACGGATGTTTATTTGAATAATTTGCTTTTAGAAAAAGGTTATGCTGAAAGGGTTTGATTACTGGTTTCTGGTAACTTTTATATTTGCATAATTTGTTGTTAGAAAAAGGCGGAGGAGGATGTAATGACGGAGAAATTAACTATGCGCCCTAGTAATTTTAAAATCTTATAAAAATTTCATATGAAAAAGATACCAAGAGAAAAGAAAAATAAATTATCGATATATCTTATTAAAGATAATATTTTTTTAGATGAAATCATTGATAATGACTCAGGTCTCATTAAGAAAAATATCAGTGATTCCATATTTTACATTAAACCATCGGCATCGAGACGACCAAGCTGGATAGAAAAATTTTTTGGTGATTCCATAACAGATCAAACGAAAATTTTTTCGTCCTCATCTTGTGCTGCGCTAATTGTTCCAGTCAAGTTAAGAAAAACATCATTGCGTTATTTTGCGCTAACATTTGGAACGGGTTTTCATCTTTTGCAAAAAGGAGTGTATGAAGAACGTTTCGGATTGAAGGTTGTTCTAAATGCTGTAGATCAAGAGAATATTAGAAGCATTGATAAGATTAATTTTGGTGGTTTGGTAAAACAATCAAAGGAGCAAGTGGGGAAAAGTGCAACAACATCAGAGTTTGGTATAAATATTGAACAAGATTTAATTCAAGCCGTCACGGGTCTTTCGAATGATTTATTTCTTGGCAAAACAATTTCTGGTAGAGATTCTTTACATGTTTCTGTACCCGTCACATTTGTAAATATTAAAAAGTTTTTATTGAGGTGTTTGGAATATAGTAATTCGAGATCCTATAAAAAATATTTTTCTTGGATCGACCAAATTGAAGAGGTCCGAAACCCTACAGATATTGAGCGATTCAATAACAGTTTGGTTCGGAAAATTAATGATAAGAATTTTGATAAATTATGGATAGCTGTGCCTGAAATTATTGATTGGACAGATTTTGATTATTTTAAATACAAAACGAGTCAAATGGGAGGAGAGTATAGAGATTTATCTTTAACCGATTTCGTTAAGGAATATGAAAAACACGAGGGAACATTTACCATCGAATTACTTAGAAAACTGCATATATATTGTTATTTTGAAAACTCACCAACAAGGTTATGGAAAATTTATAACTGTTTATATGCAGAAATATCTGAGAAAAATAGTGTTTACACTTTAACGAATGGGAAATGGTACAAAATCGATAAAAGTTTTTCAGCTCAAATTGAAAAAACATATGAAAAGTTATTAAGAGCTAAGAGTCCTATTAAATTACCAGGGTGTCCTGTAAGATTTGAAGAGCCAGAAGAGCCGGTGGTAGAGGACCACTATAATGAATATGCTGCAGAGAAATCCGGATACGCACTATTGGATAAAAAAAATGTCTATTTATACAGTTCCCCTGTTGAGATATGCGATTTATATTCAAGTAAAAAAGATTTTATTCATATTAAACATTATGGGGGTTCTAATATTTTGAGTCATCTCTTTAATCAGGGCATTGTTTCAGCCGAATTATTCTTGGCGGATCCAGCGTATCGTTTAGAAATGAATAAACGACTTCCGAGGAAGTTCCAAATTAAAGATTCTAATAAACAGATAAATGCGGAAGAATATAAAATTATTTATGGAATTATTAGTAGTGTTCCCGACAAGCTGAAAATTCCATTCTTTAGTAAAGTTTCATTGAAAAATATATATCTACGTCTTAGTTTGTATAGATTTAAAGTTTATTTACAAAAAATCGATATAGATAGAGTCGTTAAGCTTAAAGAAAAGAAATCTAAAAAAGTGAGGAAGAACGTACTAAGTTAGTAGTTCTTGGTATGTAAAAGAACGTAACGCAGATTCTTTCATTTAGGAATTTGGTGTAAGAATGTCTAAGAAAGGCAGATAAAATGTGGGAAACACCAATATATAAGTTTAATGCTATTGAAAAAGGTCAGAGTATACCTATTCTTATTGATGTTACTGGCTCAGCTCCTAATTTTAGCGAACCGGGGAGGCAATTAGAGTATGCCTTTGGCTCACTTTTAGCCGGCCTTAATTCTAAAAATACAACGATATTAGATTTTGGTGCGGCTAAATTGAGAAACACATTACATTTACTAAAAGATGGGTACACAGTTTATGCCTGTGATTATGAAGATTTATTTAAAAGATCAACTCAAGCTGCCGAATATTTAGAAAAAGCAAATAAATTTGGAAATTTCAAATCGCTTATCTTCCCTAAAGATTTTATAACAGCACAGAAAGAATTTGACGTTATACTTTGTATTAATGTATTAAATATTATGCCTGTTCCTGTAGAAAGGCATGCAGTTTTAAAAATATTTAGAGAAAAAATTAAAGATGATGGGAGACTGCTTTGGTATACACAACACGGAGCTTATTCTAGCGATAGAAATTCAGTAAGAGTGTCTGATGGGATTGCGACGGGGAAAGGCAGAAATTATAAAATGTTTTATAGAGATTTCTCGAGGAAAGATATCCATGATATGTTAAATGCATATGGATTTACGTTTGACAATACATTTAAATTTTCAAAGTCAGGAAATAACCAGGCGTATGTGTTTAGGCCGTCTGGCCCAATACTTGTTGAGAACAGTTTAGATATACATAAGCAATTAAAACATAAAGAAGTATTACAAAAAATAACGAGAAAATCTGCAACAAGAGAAGAATATGAAACAAAAGTTCCAACAAGAACTACCAAACCTAAGCCTATCGATATTACGAATCAGTATTTAAAAGAATTAAAAAATATTTTGCCTGGAAAAGCTAAAAAACAAGCCTCTCGGTATCATAATTTAATATTTACCATTCTAAAGGATGTTTTTTATGAAACTCTTAGCAGTCCTGAGAAAGAAGATTGTTGGGATGAAAAAATACAACGTGTTGACATAACTTTCAAGAATTACAGAAAAAATGGATTTTTTAAACAGTTAGATGAGGGTTATAAGATTGTTTGTCCGAATATTTTCATTGAATGTAAGAATTATAACAAAGATATTGCAAACGAAGAATTTTCACAAATACATAATAGGCTTAATAATAGGAGAGGACAATTTGGCATAATCGTCTGTAGATCAATTGTGGATGTGCAGAAGGTTAAACAAAGACAGCTAGTTTTAGCAAAAGACAGTAAATTTGTTATTGTGCTTACAGATGCTGATATAGAAAAGATTTTAAACGCGAAAATCACTAACGACAATGGACAAGTGGATGATTTATTGGAAAAGAAATTTAAAGAACTCATTTAAAAGGACAAGTTTATGAAGAAATTAAATTGTTATTTATCTCAAGCTATAACTTTATTAAGACAATTTGATCAAGAAGAAGTAGATGAATATCTCAAATTTTATGAACACATTGAAAAGTGTTTAAAAAAGAACCATAAAGTTAACATTTTTCATCCTATAAAGGAAGATTCATTGATAAAAGCGAATGAAATATATATGCGAGATTTAGCTGAAGTTGATAAAGCCGATTTCCTTGTTGCAGAAATTTCAGTTGTCTCTTGGGGTGTGGGGCAAGAGTTAACTTATGCGATTATGAAGGGAAAGCCAATTCTCGCTCTGTATAACACTAAATCAAGATTTAAACTTTCTGAAATGGTGACTGGATCTGGATTAAGAATACGTACATACAATGGAAAAAGTTCTGAGTGGAAAGAACAAATCGCAAGACATGTGGCAGGGTTCATGCCTGAAGTAAAACAGTATTTTTATTTGAGGGAGAGAGTATGCGCAAAGCCTTTATAAAACAAAAATTGCTCATTAGCGTACGTGGACCAAAAGAAGCCTTGGAGGCTGTCAGGGGTGGAGCGCATATAGCTGATGTTGAATACCCTGCTTCTGCTCTTGGAACGCCATATCCGTTAAATATTCTTGCTGTACGAAATCAATTAGATAAAGCTGGATTCAAGAGGGCCATTGTTTCAACAAATATCGGTGAAGTTCAACACGTCCGTGCTTCTTCGTGTCAGGCTGCACTTGGGGTCGCAACGGCAGGAGCAGATATTATTAAGTGTGGCTTAGCCGAGCTTCCATTTGAAGCGGCAGCTTATCTTGGTGACTCTCTTGTTCGTAGTGTAAAGATGCTGTATCCACATAAAAAAGTCATTCCTGCTGTATTTGTTGATCCTGACATGCAAAGATTCTTTAATCCACTTAAAGAGGGTCCGAAATTGATAAAGAAAATTCAAGCAGACGGTCTCTTAATTGATACATTTAATAAATTACTTGGAAAAGGATTATTAGATTATTGGAATCTCAAACAAGTGGCTGCTTTTGTTTCTTCTTGTCATGAAATAAAGAAAGAAGCTTGGATTGCTGGGTCAATAGCTAAAGAGGAATTACCCGACCTTTGGAGAACAGGAGTGGATGTAATTTGTATTAGAGGAGCAGCTTGTGAACAAACAAGTAAAGGGCGTTTTGGAGAAGTTAAAAAGGAAATTGTAGCTAATCTTATAAGAAAATCGTAAGGATCAGGTTTTCGCAGTACGGCAAGTGACAAACCATATGCAGTTATACAGAGTTGGCCCGGTATTTTTCTGTTGATTTATAAAGTTTTCTAAAATTGGAACGAAGTATACTGAAATGCCAAAATCAGAAATAAAGACCCCATTCGGATCAGAAACAGTTATTACTCAGCACATCTCCGAGGCAGACTTGAAAACTTATTTTGTGGGATTCGATCTTGGAGAGTATAGATGGGACCCGCTGATTGGTAAGCTTCTGAATGCTTTAGTTGATTTTGCTTTTGGTTATCATGACGGCATTTTAACCAATACATACAATAGAGAAAAGTTAAAGGAAGCAGCTAAGGCGATATACAAAATTGATCCGTACGATTCTACTAATCATGAACATAAGAAGTATCGAGATGAGGATGATTTCTTTGAAAAAAAATATGGCCGGCGGGGAGAGTTTGGTGAATTGATTCTGCATCTTCTTCTTAGAGATTTCCACAATACCATTTGTCTGTTATCAAAAGTTTTTTTCAAAGATGCCGATGGAATCACTGTTCATGGTTTTGATGCTGTGCATATTCACGCACCAAGTAAATCTTTATGGCTTGGCGAGTCAAAATTGCACGCAAGTGGTAGCAGTGGAGTCAAGGAGCTTACACAGGATATAATGAAACACTTTGAGAGGGATTATTTGCTTAGAGAATTTGCGCTTATCTCCAAGAAACGTAATTTTTATGCTGATTCGAGTGTGATTCCAGACAAAGACAGGTGGTTTGATCTGATTGATGTGGACAATACCTTAGAGAATATTCTTGAATCTGTGACTATCCCCTTGTTGTGCACATATACTAGCGAAGTGTTTAACAAGCATAATTCTGAAAAGACGGCTGAATTTGTATGCGAATATGAAAATGAAATGCGTGCTTTAAAGAAGTATTTTGATGACCACAGAAGTAGTCCGATAAAGACGGATTTGCGAATTATACTGCTCTTATTCCCTGTGCCGAATAAGAACGTTTTGTTGAAGAAATTACACGAAAAATTGAGTTATATACAAAAAATTTAAGATGGATGAAATCGATGAAATAATCAGTGAGATAGTAGGAAACGAACAGATATCCCCTTATGATAGTTTTAGGTATGTTCAGAAATGCTCAAGGTTATTGAGAAATCAGACACACTCACAGAAAGGAAGACAGATTATCATTAACCTCTTGGATAATTGGCATAAATTGGACGCGGCCAGTCAAAAACCTTGGATAGACCTCATTGAATCAGCAGGTTTTTACCCTTATTTAGAAAAAGAGAAAGAACGCATGCAATTGCAAAGCGCTGCGGGAAAGCTACGAAAGGAGTTTCATAGTTCTGACTATCTCAAGGGAAAGTATTTCCATGATGAACAGAAGCACATAAATGACATTTTAAAGTCAGATAAGAATCTCATAGTAAGTGCACCAACTAGTTTTGGAAAAAGTATACTTATTGAAGAAATTGTTGCGTCAAAGAAGTATCGAAACATTGTTATTATACAGCCTACGCTTGCACTGCTTGATGAGACTCGTAAAAAGCTTAAAAAATATAGTGATAACTTTAAGATCATTATTCGTACTTCTCAGACGCCTGCGGTTGATAAGGGTAATCTGTTTCTTCTGACCGCAGAAAGAGTAATGGAATATACAAATTTTTTTAATATTGATTTTTTTATTATTGATGAATTTTACAAGCTCAGCGCAAAAAGAGACGACGAACGATGCGACACGCTCAACAATGCTTTCAATCGGCTAATCAATAAATTCAAAAGCAAATTCTACCTATTAGGGCCAAATATTGATGGTATCTCTGCAGGATTTGCAGAAAAGTATAATGCTGAATTTTATAAGACTGATTATTCACTCGTGGACATACATTCGATAAATGTGTATCAGAAGCACGAGACAGAATTTTCAAAGTCAAAAAACTTCAAAGAATTTAAGGAAACTGTGCTGTTTGATTTGTTGCTTGAGTTAGAGGAGGAACAAACGATTATCTACTGTTCCTCTCCGAAGAGAGTTCGCGAGATTTCTTACAAATTTGTGAAATATTTGAAAGATAAGGGTGTACCAGTAAAAAGAAGAAATTTGACCATTTATGAGTGGATTCTAGAAAACGTCAGCAGACACTGGAGTTTTTTGGATTGCTTAGATTATAGGATAGGGATTCACGACGGCGCTTTGCAAAAGCACATCACCTCTTCGATTATAAGTTACTTTAATCGGGGAGATCTAAAGTATTTGTTTTGTACATCAACTATTATTGAAGGAGTGAATACAAGTGCAAAAAACATCGTATATTTCGATTCAAAAAAGGGATTTAACGAAATAGACTTCTTTGATTATAGTAACATCAAAGGAAGATCAGGCAGGTTAATGATTCATTACGTTGGTAGGATATTCAACTTCAATCAACCACCAGAGAGAAACGATGTTATTATCGACATTCCATTTTTTGAGCAAAATCCAATCAACGATGAGGTGCTGATACATCTCGAGGAAAAGGATGTTAGAGACAAGGAGAGCACTCAATACAGCGAATTGTTACAAATCCCTGATGAAGAACGGGCAATTATTCGGGAAAACGGTCTTCTTGTAAGTGGACAGCGTAAAACTCTTGAGATTTTGAAGAAAGATATTAATACTTCATACGATCTAATTTCATGGTCAGGTTTTCCTAACTATTATCAACTTACCTATGTGTTAACCCTTGCATGGGAGAATTTTCTAAAAAGAGGTGAGACTACAAGACCTATGACATTATCCAAATTAATAAAAGTTACTTTTGACTACGCAATGTTTCAAAATATTTCTCAGTTGGTGGAAAACACTTATTTATATAATCTCAAGTTGAGTAAGAACTCCGAGAAGAAACCCCAGGAAATTTATGATGAAGCGGTGATGGATTCCTTCCAAATTTTAAGACACTGGTTTCATTATAAGGTTCCAAAATGGTTGAATGTTGTACATGAGCTTCAAAAGTATGTGTGTAATAAAAATGGTCTGAACCCTGGTAACTATTCATATTATGCATCACAATTGGAAAATGATTTTGTAAGACAAAATTTGGCGATATTGGTTGAGTATGGTGTACCAAAGTCCGCTATTGATAAACTTTCAGGCTACCTTTCAACAGAAGTACGAGAAGACGATGTGATAAGTGCAATTAAAAAAGAAAAATTAGCGGAAAAAGCGAGACTAATTCCATATGAATTTGAAAGGTTGCAGGAAAATCTTTAGTTCAAGAGAACGTGACAGAGGGAAATTGAAGAGGCTTGACCTGTTCCAACGCGGGGACCCGGAATTCTAAATCCGGGAAACGCACTTTTAAAAAGAAGGATTTTGTGCGAAATAGATCCATTTTCATAATGTACTGTGTACTTATTCTTGGATTGGCTCGGCTTGTGCAAGCGGATGAGAATCTGCAGCCAACAGACACATTTAAACTGACTCGGCAAACACCAATGTATGAGAACCCGTTTGGATCTTTGAGAGAGCTTCTTATAACAGAAATAGAGTTAGCAGTAGGTACAGAAATAACAATTGAGAAAGTTAAACGATGGAATGGTGACACCTATTATTATGTGAGGACTTCCCCCATGCAGGGTATGGGTTGGATAAACGATCGAGCTCTTTTAGGACAGAACATGAAAACTATTTTAACGCCGTTGGACGATCCATCATTTATAGAAAAAGCTCCAAAAACAGGTAGTTTACAAAGTTTACCTGAGCCTGAGTTATCAGAGGGGACAATCGATTTAAGAAAGGGAACTATAAGTGGTATAGGAATGAAAAATTTATTTGTTCATGATGTAATTAAACATTATGGTAAGCCTGATGCTGAGTCTGAATTATCAGGTTTATCATATTATTCAAAAGGATTAAGTTTTTTGGGAATAAATAAAGAGACACAAAAAGTATCGATTATCTCTGTTTTTCTGCAGGATTATACTTTTTTTAATTCTCTAACCAACAGAGAGGTCACTTATAAAACCTACCAACCGAACGTATTTCCGATAAAACGAGGTGAAAAAGTCGAAGATATAATCAGGATATTCGGAAAGCCTGACAAATATGATCCTGAAACATTAGATGGAACCCCGCGGGCAAAATATAAAATTTCATACGGAACATTGGAATTCTATTTTAATGAAAAGGGTGTTGTAGACACAGCTCAAATCTTTGTAGGTAAAAATTGAAAGAACTACATTAATCTCGGGACACAACAATTAATTAGCGGAAATTCATGAATTTAATTTGGGGCGAACCCTGTTTTTAGCGTTTGTTCAATAATTCGCCTCCGTCCCTATTTATTGTGCGCATAAGTGGATTAAATTAATTAATAACAAATTATACAAGGAGAAGAAGATGAAGAAATTAGTTTTGTTAGTGCTGGTAGGATTATTAACCCTGTCACCAAGTATGGCATCTGCTGCGTCGGCTTCCGGTAGCGCGGTAGGAACGCCTCTTTATTGGCATTGGGCCAGCGGAACGGAAAGATCCGCACCTATTATTTTTGTCACAAATATTACCAGTTCTTCTATCAATGTGACGCTGACAATCTATGATGAAGATGGAAGTATTCTAACAGACACAGATGATGATCCCTTGGACGGCCCCTTGCGTGCAACAGGTGCAACCCTGACAAATTATGATGATTCAAGATCGGCAGACGGAGATTCTGTAACGTTCACTCTTGCCGCAAATGATACAGCGCGGTTTAGGGTGATAGAATACAACACGTCGGATTATCATTCAGGTTATGTAAGAATTGAATGGGCACAGGATAGTGATGCGGTCGTGGGATTGATTGCCTCTATTGATCATGAAACACATGGTAGCGATGGCGAGGGGCACCTAACAGGTGTTATTAACGCCGGTCTTCCTTTCTAAGCAGGAACTAGAATAAATTGGGACGGACTCTATTCTTAGCATTTGTTCATTAATTCGCCTCCGTCCCCATTTATTATTATAAGGAGGGGAATATGTTAACATCTTTCGACATTGTAATTTGCATTGTTGCCATAATTTTAGTGTTTATTATTTTTTTATTGTGTAGAGAAATAGTATGTTGGTATTTTAAAATTAATTATGGAGTTGAATTATTAGAAGAAATACGAGATCTTATGAAGAAATCAAAATGAAATTAGTATTGTGTGGATTAAGTTAAAGACTTTGTGACCCCACCCCGCTGATCTGCCCTATCTAGTGAAGAGAACAGAGAACGGAGAACGGGACAGAGGGAAATAAGATACGGGACAGCGCCCTAATTAGTGATCAGGGATCTTGGAAAACAGAGGGAAGAGAGAAGAAGGAAGTATATTGACCGTTGGGCTAATGCCGTTAGATCACAGACCGCCGATCGCAAAATTGACAGGACATTCGATTTTGATATAATAAATCCCGTTCGTACAACATTTCAAAAAATCAATCCCCCCACACCTTGATCTCCCCTTCAAAACGAAAGGGGAAAAGATTATGTCAAAAGAGACAGCCTTAATGAAAACCGATATGTTTCAGGGAAAACAGATCCGCCGTTATTGGGACGAGCCTCATGAAAAATGGTTTTTCTCGGTGGTCGATGTGATTGGAGTTTTAACGGAAAGCCCGAATCCACGCAGTTACTGGAAAGTTTTAAAAAATAGGCTTAAAAAGGAAGGCAGTGAGGTGGTTACAAAATGTAACCAACTGAAAATGCAGGCATCCGATGGAAAATATTACAAAACGGATGCCGCAGACACAGAAACCATGTTTCGTGTCATTCAGTCCGTTCCTTCTCCCAATGCCGAACCGTTCAAACTCTGGCTGGCGCGGGTGGGATATGAACGGGTTGAAGAGGCCGCAGATCCGGAACTGGCCATCCAGAGGGCCATGCAGTATTATCTGAAAAAAGGGTATTCGGAAAACTGGATCAACCAGCGCCTTAAAAGCATCGAAATCAGGAAGCTGCTGACGGATGAATGGCGCGCGCGGGGCGTTAAAGGGCCCGATGAGTTTGCGGTTTTAACCGATGACATCGCGTTTGCCTGGACCGGGATGAAAACCAAAGATTACAAAAAATACAAAGGCCTGAAGAAAGAAAATCTGCGGGATAATATGAGCAATCTGGAACTGGTCCTCAATATGCTGGCTGAAGCGACCACGACCGAAATTTCCCAGGTAAAAAAACCGGAAACATTTGCAGGCAACCGGAAAGTCGCCCGGCAAGGCGGCTCGGTGGCCGGTAAAGCGCGCCGGGACATTGAGAAAAAGACGGGGAAAAATGTGATCAGCCGGGAAACTCATGCGAAAAGGCTGAAGAAAAAATAGCGGTTAAGATACGGGACAGCGCCCTGGCTAGTGATCAGGGATCAGGGATCGAAGAATAGAAGGGAACAGGCATGCCTGTTCCGTACAATACAATTTTAATTTGCCCGTTGTGTCAGGGTCCGTAGGAATTTCTTCTTGATTTGGGGGGATAATAACACTCAACACCATACGAGATTAATGTCATGACAAAAATATTCAAACCAGAAGAATCAGTCGCCGAATTGATCAAACCCCACGCCGGGAAATGGGTCACGCTGTCCGCGGATAAGAAGACGGTCCTCGGGTCTTCATCGAGGATGGAAACCGCGCTGGCCCAGGCCCATAAAAAAGGCGAACCGCATCCGCACTTAATCAAAGCCCCTGATTCTTCAATCGCGGCTTACATCTATTGAACCATTCCGTATTGCCTTACACCAAGATCATCATCCCGGAAGGAGCCGGCAGCATCAGCCCAGCGATTATTCTCTCCATTAACCCATCTACACATATACCCTCCAACTATTTCATCACTCCGCGTGAAACTTGACAAAACCTCCGCGTTGAATACAATAAGAACATCCCCTTACCCCGCTCGATTCTTAAGAAATCGGACGGGGTATTTTTATTGAGTCCCTGTCTTGACAATTATACGCCAATGACGTATATTTGAATGGAGGGATCAGGTGGAGATTATAGAAACTCCGGTTTTTTCAAAAAGAATAAACAATGTTTTTTCTGACGATGAGTATAAAGACCTGCAATGGGCGCTGGTGGTCAATCCGCAAGCAGGGCCGGTCATTCCGGGAAGCGGGGGATTAAGAAAATTGCGTTGGGCCGTTCCCGGGGCCGGAAAAAGAGGCGGAATACGGATCATTTATTATGTGTATTTGGAAGATGAGCAGATCTATTTACTGTTCCTGTATAAAAAGTCAGAACAAGAAGATTTAACCATAGAACAGTTGAAGATTTTGGGCGAATACGTGAAGGGAGGGGCATTATGAAAGATCATGATTTTAAAGAATTATTGACGAGCATTGACCAGGCCCGCAAAATACGCAGAGGAAAATTAAAACCCGGCCGGATTTTTAAATTTAATCCGGTGATGGTCAAAAAAATACGGAAAGAACTTCACGTCACCCAGTCCGAATTCGCTTTTATGATCGGTGTCAGCATCGACACATTGCAGAACTGGGAGCAGGGCCGAAGAAAACCCGACGGTCCGGCTTTAGCCTTGTTAAAGGTTGCCGCAGCCAACCCCAAGATTGTTATGGACGCGTTACACGCTTGAAGATAAGTAGGGGGCCGTTCGCGAACGGCCCGTACAGGATTAATATTGATTCATTTAAAGCTGTTCATCAATCCGTATGAAACCCGATTTTTCTTTTGGTGTTTTATCTTATTTTATTTCCCCCATCAATATTCCTGATGATATATTGCCGGATTTCTTCCAACGATTGTTTGTCGCGGATGATGTGGTCGTGGAAGGATTTTTGCCAATGGAAACGGCCGTTGCCATTCAAATGATGATTGATTCCGCGAGATGAAAACGTTTTGAACGCGCGGACGAATTCGGATAATCCGTGCAATTTTGTAGGGAACGGTTTTAAACCGTTCCCTACGTTATTTTTATTAATATTTATTATCCCGTGAATATGGTCCGGCATTATAACGAATTGATCCAATTGCAAATTGGGATAATGGGCCGGCAAATCATGCCAACATTGCGAAACAATTTCCCCGCACGGATTCAACATCATTTTCCCGTCCCTGATTTCCCCGAACCAATCCTTACGGTTTCTGGTGCAGACGGTAATAAAATAATATCCGGGTTTTGAATAATCGTAATGCTCTAACCGGGTTGGTTTTCGTGATCGGATGGTTTTTCCCCTTTGTGTTTCAGGGGAATCGTGCGGGGGGAATTAATATTTGAAATAATTATACAAGATGATCCGCGGGATGGCAAATGAGGGATCTTGGAAAACAGAGGGAAGAAAGGAGAAGGAAGAGAGAAGCGGTTAAGATACGGGACAGCGGTCTAATTAGTGATCAGGGATCAGGGCACAGGGATCGAAGAATAGAAGGGAACAGGCATGCCTGTTCCCTACGTTATTATTTATTCGGATTATCCCTTTTCTTCATTTTTATCCCCCCAACATCAACTATTTGCGTTTTGCGGATTTTGTTGTATTATAGGGGCTTAATCATTAACCGAATTAAATTATGGCCCCCCAATTCTTATCGTTTTTTCTGGCGGTGCTGATTTTTCTGTGCGCGCCTTCATTCCTGAACGCCGACGACACACCCGGCGGCCGGCCCGTTGTTACCCAAAAACGCGTGGTCACCACCGAACACATTTCCAGCGAAGAAGACCAGTCTAACCAGATCGACCGGTACCGCACCACGGTCTACCAGGAGACGGAAGAGGATTTGCTGCCGGCCGGTTTTGATTTGCCCGACGGTGTTGTTTTGGCGGAGCAGCCGCGGAGCTACCGTTCGGCGGAATTTTTTCAGTATGAGGCGGTGGTGGTGACGGCGCTGCGCAATCCGGTCCCGCGCAAACAGGTGGCGGACAACATGACGGTCGTCACCCGCGAGGAGATCCTGCGCATGCCGGCGCGCGACCTGGGTGAGGTGCTGTCGTACGTCCCGGGGGTTCATGTCCAGCTGGGAGGGCAGTTCGGCCAAGTATCGGCGTTATCTATCAACGGCGCTCCATCGCGACAGGTCCGGCTGATGATCGACGGGATCCCGGTCAACACCCAGCTTTCGGGCCAGGGCAATCCGGCGCAGTTCCCGGTCAATAATATTGAACGCATCGAGATCATCAAGGGCGCGTCTTCCAGCGCGTGGGGTTCCGCGCTGGGCGGGGTCGTCAATGTGGTGACGCGTGACACCGGGGACACAGCCCGGCCGCGCGGAAGTTTCCGCAGTTCTTTTGCCGAATTCAGCACAACGGAAAACAGCCTTGATTTCGCGGGCAAGGCCGGAGGATTAGGGTATCTTTTTACCGGCAGTTTTTATGAGACGGACGGGGCGCAGGCCTACAGCGAGGCGCGCGACAAAAAATATTTCACCAAATTTTCTCACCCCTTGGGGGACACCTCCAGGATCGTCGGGTCTTTCGGGTATAACGAGGCCCACACCCGTTACGCGCTTTCCACCAGTTCTTCGGTCGTCGAACAGCCGTATTTCACCCGTTACGGAAAACTCGGGGTGGAAACCGAACAGGAGGATTTCCGCCTGGGGCTGGACGTCAAGTTTAATGACCAGGATATTATTTCAGATTTTTTTGGAATTCCGGCAGGCGACCAGGTCTTTTCCACCGTCAGCAGTAATTTTTACAAGGGGGTAAGCCTCAACGGAGCCTTTGATGTGACGGACAACAGCGTTCTGGTAGCGGGCGTCGATGCCGACTGGCACCGGCTGAAATCCAACCGGTATCTGGACAGCGGTAAAGAAATCAAGATGCAGGGGTATTATGCCCATTACACGCTGAGCGTTGACCGGCTGGATTTGATTCCCGGATTCCGTTATGATCACAATGACCGGTTTGGGTCGCAGTCCAACCCTTCACTCGGCGCCGTGTACGCCTTTGACGACGAACGGGAAACGCTGGTGCGCGGGAAGGTGGCGCGCGCCTTTAACGCCCCGCCGTTGCTGTGGATCTACAATTATTCTCCGGCTTTTTTTGTGGGGCCGAACCCGGACCTCAAGGCCGAACGCGCTATTGTGTATGAGCTGGGCTTTGAAACCAAGCTTCTTGACGCGCTGGGCCTGGAACTGAACCTGTACCGGTCGAATGTCGAGGACGGCATCGCGCTTGAGTTTGACACGGATGATTTTCTGTTTGTCCAGCGCAACATCCGAAAATTCCGCCGGCAGGGGGTTGAACTCCTGCTTGATTACGCGCTCAATGACCGCCTGAGTTTTTACGGTAGCGGCGCCTTTAACGACGCGGAAAACCGCGACACCAAAGCAACGGTCCGCGACCAGGGCGTGGCGCGCCAGCGTTACACCTTCGGCGCGCGTTATAGCGACGCGCATGGCTGGGGGGCGAACCTGTACGGGACATACAACCGCTGGAGTTCCGGAGCGTCTTTGAAAGCCAACGACCGTAAACCGATCTTTGACCTGAAACTGTCCAAACGGTTTGAGGCGGTCAAACAGGATCTTGATCTGGAACTGTTCCTCAACATCCACAATCTCACCAACAGCAAATACTGGTCAGACATTTCTTTCCCCTTGCCCGAACGGTATTTTGAAGGCGGTTTTTCCGTCCATTTCTGAAAATTCTCGTCCGGCCTCTGATCAAGGTAGAAAAAAGTCGGTTTAAAATGCCAAAAAGTTAGTTTAAATCACTTAAAAGTATATTAGACTGATTATGTTATCTTTACTAACCTCAAGACCATGACCAGCCAAACCAACCATATAATCTTTGTTGTGATGAGTTTGCTGCTCGTCTCACCGTCCGTTGAAGGCGCACGCCAGCCGTCTGCCGAAAATAAACCAAATTACGGCGGAACACTGGTCTGGGGGACCCAGTTCAAACCCAATCCGATAAATCCGGTTTTTACGACATACAGTATATCCGCGGACTTGATGAGTCTTGTATTTAACGGTCTGGTCCGTCTTAATGCGAAAGGCGAATTTGAACCGGACCTGGCGGAACGCTGGGAGATCTCACCGGACGGGCTTGATTACACTTTTTACCTGCGTAAGGGCGTGCGTTTTCATGACGGGGTTGAGGTGACCGCGCGTGATGTTCTTTTCAGTTACGACCAGTACCGAAATCCCGAAAACGATTCTCCTTACCGGTCGAAATTTTCCCCGATCAACCAGGTCGAGATTTTTGATCCGTATACAATCCGGTTTCATCTTAAAGAAGCGGTTTCTTCGTTCATTGAGCAGTTCATCCATCCCATCCTTCCGCGGCATCTTCTTGAGGGAAAGAATATCCGGGACAATCCGTTTTTCTACGCGCCGACGGGAACCGGTCCGTTCCGTTTTGTCCATTGGGATCGCACGAGTGATGAGATACGGCTGGAATTCAATCCCGGTTATTTTGAGGGCCGGCCTTACCTTGACCGGATCGTCGTAAAGGCTTACCCTGATCCGGCGGCCATGTGGTCGGGTCTGTTACGACACGAAGTTGATCTCGTTCAATTTATCAGTAAGGAAGACTATCTGGTGCTGGGCCAGGACCCGGCGTTTAAGACATTTTCCGTGAGCGCGGAAGTTTACAGCGCGATTGTTTATAATCTGGATGATCCGGTGCTCGCGGACATCATGGTCCGCAAAGCCATCGCCCACAGCATTGATGCACAAGGCATCCTGAAGCGTTCGGCTGATATTCAGGGAACCCTGAGCGTCGGTCCGATTCATCCGCAGTCGGCCGGATTTAATCCGGACCTAAAACCGTTTGAATATGATCCGGACGAGGCCTCGCGTCTTTTGGAAAATAACGGCTGGCAGGATATGAACGGCGACGGGATCCTTGAAAAAGAGGGACAGGACCTGGAGATCCGGATGCTGGTCAATGACCGCGATCCTATTCACAAAAAAGCGGCCTTGATGATCCGCCAGCAGCTGGCCGCGGTTGGGATCAGATTGATCCCGCAATTTTATAAAAACTTCAGTGATATAGACAAGGATTATCTGGACCGGCTTAAAATCCAGGCCTGGTTAAGGTATTTACCCGGATATATTTCGAATGAAATCGACGCGGTTAGTCCCTGGTACTCCGGCTTCAGTATGCCCGGGCAATTCTGGTTCCACAAAAATGCCGAACTCGACCGGTTGATCGAAGAGGCCCGCTCAGAACCCGACACAGATATTAGTCATCATAAAGTTCAAAAGATTCACCGGCTGATTTATGAGGATCAGACGGCCTGTTTTCTTTTTTTTCATGAAGGGTTTTTTGCCCTGAGCGCAAAATTCGGCGGAGTGGAGGATTATTTTAATATCAACATGGCCACATTTATGATCAAGGACTGGTATTTGACGGACCGGAAATAAAATCTATCCCCGCCCGCTTGTGAACGAACAGATTGGATTTAGGCGGGTAACTAGAAAGGAGGTGATTCTATGGACATTGATATCCTTTGTGAAGGGACAGACGATCTGACCGCGATGAATTCATTGAGTTGTTGCTGGCCTCCCGGAACACAGGGCTTCCAAAGCCCGGAACCGGAATCCGAATAATACAATCAATCACGGGTGCCGTGTGCGTGACCGCGGCGCCCGGTTCTTAATAGGCGATTGGTGAACATTAAAGGAGATCAAACGATGAAATTTTCCAACCATACGATCATCGTCAATGATTATCCTGCGGCGGGCGAGCATCTTGTTTATCACACACGGACCCAGGCATTGATCAAAATCAAAGAAGAGTTAAAGAACCTGATCGAGAATTTCCCTTCCCCGTTTCCCTCCCTCCCGCAATCCGTTCTCAAAAATCTTGAGGCCCTGCACCGCACGGGCATCCTTGTGAAAGATGAAGAGGAAGACCGGCAGCGTCTGCTGGCGCATCTGGACCAGATTAAATACGGACGGATGAAATCGCGGCTGGTACTGACGGTGCTGACGACGTACGCCTGCAATTTGAAATGCGTGTACTGTTTTGAGGAAAGCACGCGCAGCCGGACGGAACAGATGGAGCCGTCAACGGCCGAGCGGCTGATCGTCTGGCTGAAAAATAAAATTAATGAAGAAAAATATGGAGAGCTGTTTCTGGTTTTTTACGGCGGGGAACCGCTCGCTAACCGTCCGGCGATTGACCGGATTGCCGCGGCGATGCAGGCCTGGTGCCGGGAACAGGGGGTCCGGTTCCAGTTTATGCTGCAGACCAACGGGTACCTGCTGAGCGCGGAGGCGGTGGACCATTACGTTGCGCTCGGCCTGACGCAGGCGCGGATCTCGATCGACGGCGTCGGGGAAAAACACGACCGCACCCGTCCTTTGCGGGGTGGAGGCGGGACCTTTGAGCGGATCATGCGGAACATCGAGGCCAACATCGACAAGATCAGGATCAGCCTTTCCGTCGGTTTTGACAAAGGCGAGACCGCCCACATCGAAGAGCTGATCGGTTTTCTCAAACAGCGCGGGATCCTGCACAAGCTGGGGAATTTTATTTTCGGGGCGATCCACGCGACGCTCGGTCCCGCCGGAAACACCGAACGGATCGTCAGCCCGCAGTGCATGTGCAATTACGAAAATGATAACCTGACCGCGGCGTATCGAAAGATCCACGCGCTCCTGGAGGAAAACGGCCTGCCGGTGAGAGACGGTTTGTCGACCTCGATCTGTCCGGTCACCCGCGATCACGGGGCCGGGACCGTCGACCAGCACGGGCGTATCTACAAATGCAATTCCATGCTCGGACACCCCGAACTCTCGACCGGGAACATCTTTGACGAACCCAAAAACGCGAAACACAAAGAGTTTGTCGGGCTGGATGTCTGGAAGCAGTGTCCGCAGGACTGCACGTATATGCCGATGTGCGGCGGGGGATGCCGGCTGTCGTCGTTTCTGATCAATAAAAATTTCAGCACGCCGACCTGCCACAAACCGTACCTCAACCGGATGGCCCCGGATTTCATCAAACGCGAGTACCAGAAGAAACTGGCGGAAAGAACCTCAAAAACGGCGAAAACCGGCGCGGTGAATAACCTTTTGAATAAAGAAGCGATTTATAGTAATCTATAAACAAAATATTTCCATTTATATTAGTATTAAAGACGGACCGGTTTATCCTTGAATATGAAAAAGAACCGATTATGGATTCAGCGCATTCTCCCCAGGCGTATCTGGCAGCAGATCTTTCTGCTTTTGATTTCCGTGATGGTGATCCCTCTGGTGGTCCTGGGGGTCCTGCTGGTGCGCACCAGCCAGGACGCGATCAAGACGTCGGTCTTCCGTGACCACAAGGAAATTGCCCTGCACACCACCGGCGAGGTGAAGGAATATGTCAAAGGGGCGCGGCAGCTTTTGCTGGTGACGGCGTCGATGCTGGGGACGTTAAACGCGGACCCCTGGCGGCAGGAAACGACGCTGGTCGAATTGTCTTTAAATAACCCTGCCTTCCAGCGGGTCTCGGCGGTGGATTTGTCAGGACAGGAGACAGCGACGTCCGAGGCCGGGACCAAGCTGCGTGATCGGTCGCCGGAAGAGGCGTTCCGGCAGGCGGCATCCGGGAAACCGTACATTTCCGACATTAAAATTTCTGAAAACTATATTCCGTTTTTAACCCTGGCCGAGCCGATCAAACAGCGCGGACGGGTCAGCGCGGTCCTGGTGGCCGACCTGAACGTGCGCAGCATCTGGGACATTGTCGACGGCATTCGTTTCGGCGAGCGGGGAAAGGCTTATCTGATTGACGGGCAGGGCCGGATCATCGCGCATCCGGACAAGAAACTGGTCCTGCAGAACGCGCACATCGCCGGGCTGAATATCCTCAATGACATTTTAGCGGGCAGGGCCGGAAACGCCGAGGAGACCACGGCCGGCGGGGAACGCGTGCTTGTCTCTTACGCGCCGGTGGAATCGCTGCGCTGGGGGCTGATTATTTCCCAGCCGGAGAGCGAGGCGTACGCCTTTTCCGGGAGGATGAAAAAACAGTCGTGGATCATTATTCTGCTGAGCATCACCGCGGCGGTGGGCGCCAGCATGGTGCTGGCGCGGCTGATCAGCCGGCCGATCAGGGAGATCATGGCCTCGACCCGGAAACTGGCGCAGGGGGATCTGTCCCAGCGCTTTCGGATCAAACACCGCAATGAGATCGGCAAACTGCTGTTTACGTTCAACCGCATGACGGACAAACTGCGCAAGGCCCGCGACCTCGAGAAACTGTCGGTGGTCGGCAAGGCCGCGACGGTGGTCGCGCATGAACTGAAGAATTCGCTGCAGCTGGTCGAGACGTTTGTGGAACTCCTCCCGCAGCAGCAGGAGGACAAGGAATTTATGCGTGACTTTAACGACACCATCCCCCGGGAGCTGGAACTGTGGAACACGTCGCTGAAAAATATGGTGGCCTTTTCCCAGAACAATGAGTCGTTCCCCAAGGACCGGATGGACGTGAACAAGGTCGTGAAGGAGGCGCTGGTGCTCAACCGGATCAAGGCCGGACAGATGAACGTAGAGATTGAGCAGGGCCTGGCCGAGAAACTGCCCGCGATTGAAGGCAATGAGATGAAATTAAAACAGGTCCTGCTGAACCTGCTGACCAACGCCCTGGACGCGACACCGCCGGGGAAACCGGTCGGACTGAGCACCCGTCATGAGCCGGGGGAGCATCCCGATGACCCGGGGGTGATTGTCCTCGAGGTCAGGAATTCCGTCGAGGATGCCGGGGCCGTTTCAGCCGAAAAGATTTTTGAACCGTTTTTTACCACCAAGTCGGGGGGGCTCGGCCTGGGCCTGGCGATCTGCCGGGAGATCGTGGCGTTTCATAACGGGACGATCGAAGCTAAAATCAACACGGACGAACACAGCATCGCCTTTTTCATCAGGATTCCCGCCCTGCGCCGGACACGGCCGGCGGAACTGGCCGGGCAGAATTAAAACGGCCGGGACCGGGCGGATTCAGGATTAAAAATGGGCGGTCAAATTTTTCAGGAACGATCATATGATATCAGCCAAAATAGTCGTCATTGATAATGACCCGAGGATCATCAAAAGCATCAGGCTCGGCCTGCCCGAATACGAGATTGTCAGTTTCATCGACCCCAGGGACGGCCTGGATTACCTGATGAAACCCAACTCGGCGGACCTGGTCATCCTGGATGTCAAAATGCCCCACATCGACGGGATCACGGTCCTCTCGGAGATCAAGGCCCGGCGCAAGAAAATCATGGTGATCATGATGACGGCCTTCGGCTCCAAGGACGTCGCGCTCAAATCCCTGCGCAGCCGCGCCGATGATTTTATTGAGAAGCCTTTTTTTATGGCGGAACTGAAATTAAAGGTGTCCGACCTTCTGCAGGCCAAATCCTACGAAGAGAATTCCCGTCTCGATAAAGACGATCAGATTGAACGCGTGAAACGGTTTATCGAACGCAATTACGACAACGCCAACCTCGAAAGCATCGCGGATGAGATGTGCCTGAGTCCGCGGTACCTCAGCCGGATGTTTAATGACAAGAACGAAATGAGTTTCCGGGACTATAAACGGAAGGTCAAGATGGACAAGGCCAAGGAACTGCTGGTCAAGACCCACCGCACGGTCAGCGAGATCGCCACAGAACTGGGGTATCAAAGCCCGGGGACTTTTATGCGGCAGTTTAAGCAGGCGGTTAAGGTCACTCCGACCGAATACCGCCGGAGCCATAATGTGGAAGATGTTATATGAGTATCCGGCCGGAAATACAGGACCTGAAGATCCTGATCATCGACGCGCATCCTGTTTATATCCTGCGGCTGGAAAGTTTTCTGCGGGGCCTGGCCTTCTGTCATATTACGCTGGCGAAGAACGCTCCGGAGGGTCTTGAACGGCTGGCCGCTGAAAACCCGGATCTGGTGATCATGAGCGGGACGTTACCGCAGGCCGACGCGCGGGAATTATGCCGGCAGGTCCGCCGTCAGGCCGCGGCGCAGACAAAGATTATCGTTCAGGTCGGCCTGTCGATGGAAGACGATCGTTTGTTTTTCGGGCAAAACGGGGCCGACTTTGTCCTGGACCGTAAGGAAAAAGATCTCGTCCCCCTCGAAACCGCGGTGATGGCCGCCTTCGGCCTGTTGCCAAAGTAAAAGGAACCAACGCGATGAAAAAAATAATCCTCTGTTTTCTGATGGTCTGGATGGGAATAACCCGCGCATGTTTCGCGGACAATATTTTCCTAAAGAGCGGGAAAGTGCTGGAAGGCAAATTAAAGGAAAACAATCCTTCCTTTTACAGGGAAGACTGGTGTTCCGCCGAAGATGAGCTGGAACTGGTCCAGGAGTCTTCCAGCCAGTGCATCAAACGCGGCCATATCGAGCGGGTGGAGACTGTTTTTAAAGAACCCCGCGGAGCGGCTTTGCTGGCGGTTGATGACCGGTGGGGGAAGGAGGAAAGCGGGTACCGCGTCCAGATCATCCCCGCATCGGCTGAGTATACGGTCGGACAGCCGGTGAAGGTCCATCTCGTCATGAAAAATGTGTCGGGCCGCTTGAAATGGTACGATGTCCAGGGGATCGGCAACGCGTTTTTGTTGAAAGATCCGGACGGACAGCCGGTCTTGTCCAGGAGAGCCGGCGTCCAGACATTGGGCGCGGAGCAGGCGATTGATTCAGGCGAGATCGTCGTCCTTGCGGATAATAAAGATATCGCCGAGGAATTTGTCATTACCCAGCCGGGAAATTACACCGTTCAGACCGCGTCCGGGGTCTATGGATTCACCCGCGAAACAATCCCGGCGTCGAATGTGTTGACCCTCAAGATTAATCCCGGCCAGGCCAGGGAGGAAGATTTAATGATTGAGGCCGTGGCGAAATTCCTCCCCAACCAGAACTGGAAGGCCTCGCCCGGTGAGGGCAAGTCTCCGTATGGTCCGACCGGGTGGCTGGCCGCGGACCCCGTCGAGATCATGATCGTCGGACAAGGCAGGACCAAGCAGGGGATTGTGATCCGGTTATGGCAGACGGACGACCCGGCTATCCTCGCCACTGATCCTGACGACAAACAGGCCAGTGAGTACCTGGGGCAGGCCGCCGGACGGCATTATTACGTGCTGATCCCGGCTGAAACCGTTACGGACTGGCCTTACGCGCGGGAGGATATTATTACCGCGTTGAAGATTGAACAGCCGTCAGACAGTTTTTGATCCCGTTTCAAATGCTTATGTCTTTATTAAACTCAGAAAAGAATTCGTGTTTCACGGTCGGCCATTCGAATTACTCGGTGGACAAATTGATGCGTCTGCTGGAGCGGCACGCGGTCAATTGCCTGGCTGATATTCGAAGCGCGCCTTACAGCAAATACGTCCCGCAATTCAATAAAGACAATATATCCGCGGAATTAAAAAAGCGGAACATCCTTTATGTTTACCTCGGGGACAAACTGGGCGGTATTTATTCAGACCCGGACCTGCTGAACGCCGACGGCACCGTGGATTACGCCCGGGTCAGGTCCAGGGCTGAATTCAAAGACGGCATTGAAGGCGTTATCCGCAATATCCAAAAGGGACTGACCATCGCGCTGATGTGCGCGGAAAAAGATCCGTTAAACTGCCACCGCTTCCGGCTTGTTTCCCCGGCGCTGCTTGAACAGGGGATTGAAGTGATCCACATTCTGGAAAGCGGAGAGACGTCCGGTCACAGGGAAATGGAAGAACCGGTGCGGCAAAACGAAAATAAAGAAAACGAACAATTGCATTTATTCGGTGAATCTTGATTCTGCTTCGCATACCCCGGTGCTTGCATCGGGGTTGGACGTCGGGCAGAATCATCTCTGCGAAGCTCGAACGTGAAAACATTCGAGCGTAGCAGGATGGGTATGCTTCGCAGAATGAACCGATTGTCCTCGAGGGCGAGGTTATTGTTTCATACGAGCGAGCTAAAGCCGTTGTCAGATACCCCGCATCTTGATGCGGGGAGCTGGGTTCATTGAAACCCCGTAGGGAACGGATGACCCGTCTTTGGGGAGTACAGTCTCAAAAAGGATATCCCCGTGAATTTGAACCCGGTCCGGAATTTGTTCTTGATATGGCTGCCACCCTGTTAGATAATACAGGCACTCCCCACTCAATACTCTCCTTTTTTTCGATAATAATATAGAAAACATTGTGTAAATTCCTCAACAATAAATAATTATTTGCGAACAGTACGCTAATAGCGTATACTATTAAAGGAGTGCGTGATGGAGTTTTTGGAAACGTCCGTTTTTACCCGGCAGATTATTGGGTTGCTTAAGGATTATGAGTACGCTGACTTACAAGTGCATTTAACCATGGCTCCGGATGCCGGAAGACTGATCCCGCAGGGGGGAGGTTTACGTAAGATCCGCTGGAAAGCGAAAGGGAAAGGTAAAAGGGCCGGGATCCGTATTATTTATTACTGGTACTTTTCAAGATCACAAATTTTTATGTTATTCGCCTACAAAAAAAATGAATCAACGGATCTTTCAAGAAAACAGTTGAACATGTTATCCGAATTAGTTAAAGAAGGGGCTTTATGAAAAAAGAATTATTTAATGACCTCATCAAAAGCATAAAGGAAGCGCGGCAAATAGCGGATGGAACACGAAAGGCCTCCCGCCGTTTTAAAGTGACTCCGATTGATATTAAAGGCTTGAGAGAATCTTTGAAGTTTTCGCAGCCGGAATTCGCCAGGATTATCGGCATTTCTGTGGCAACCCTCAGAAATTGGGAACAGGGACGTACAAATCCTGAAGGACCGGCCCGGGTACTCCTCACTGCTCTTAAAAATAATCCCCGGGAAGTCATCAAGGCCATTCATGCCTGATTCCTGTCCGGGCGGGGGAATATAAAGCCAAACGCATATTTTCCGTGATATAATCTTTCCCATGACCGTCAACGAAAATAACAAAGAGATCGGCCGGTTCCTTTGCGCGGGTGTGATCGCTACGGCCGTGGATTTCGGAATCTATTATCTGTTTTTAAATTTCTGTCCGTCTGTGATCGCCAAAAGTGTCGCGTTCACCGGAGGCGGGGTTGCGGCGTTCTTCCTGAATAAATACTGGACGTTCCGGCAGGAAAAGAAATCCTCCTCCGAGGTTGCCCGGTTCGTGGCGGCGAACGGGCTGGCCTTCTTTTTGAACGTGGGCGTGAATGAACTGATGTTAAGGACCAGCGGGGGCGTGTTTGTGTCTTTAATCACGGCGACGCTTGTTACGGCCGTGTTTACTTTTGTTATTTTTAAAAACTGGGTGTTTGCGGTTAAGGCGTCGGTCGTTTAGCGCGCAGGTTATCATCAGGATTTGGATTCTAACGGAAAGAAAAGGTCACTATGGATTTCGGACCCGCAAAGATCACCGGCAGCGACCGGGCGGCTGTACAAAAAATCTTCCGCCAGCTGGCTGTCGACCGTGATTATGTAAACTGGATCCAGGAACCGGACCATCCTGAATCGGTCCGCGTCAGGATTAACCCGAAAGACGTGCAATTCGGCGGGTATATTTTTGACTTTATGAAACTGACCCGCCCGAAGTATTTTGTGTTCAACCAATACGCGTGGTTGATCCAGGTGATCGACGGGGACCCGCGCCCGGGGGTGGGCTGGTCTTATCTGCCCGGACAGTCTCCCCTGGATTTTCTGTGGGTGGATGATTGCGCCGAACGGATCAAAGGCTTGACCGAAAGCGGTTTATTAAAAACAGGATCGGCCGGTGAGGCGATCCGGCTGATTGAAGCGGCCGCCCTCTGGCTTCATTTAAACGGCCGGGGATACGGCCTGTGCCTGCTGGCCGCCGCCGGACTTTTTTGGCTAACCCGTTAAGGAGAACATTCAGGGATGAAACTCGTCAAGGTGTACAGTTCAATCAGCCTTAATGAAGTCTATTTTGTCAAATCGATCCTTGAATCGTGCGAGATTGAATCGGTGGTGTTTGATGAATCGCTGGCGGCGTTCGCCCCGCATTACCTGTTCCACCAGGGCGGCGCGCGGCTGATGGTGCGGGAAGAAGATGTGCAGGAAGCGGCGGCGGTTGTGCGTGACTATGAGCAGGCCAAGAAAGAAGGTTCTTAAACGGCCGATGGAATATGAACATGGCCTTAATCAATTCAAACTGAAATTTGAGACAACAATATTGAAAAATTAAAATAGCCGGTAACAAGCCGTTTGCACGGTTCCCCTTCATAAAAAAATTCTAATCTTCATTTAACCTTATTTTTATACCCCGTCAGGTAGAATTCGGTCAATCAGTTGAAGCATGATTTTTATAAACCGACAAAAAGGGGTGAATATCATGAAGAAGAGCCAAGTGGATCTGGTCAGATTTTATGAACAGCTGGAATTCTGGAAAGAAGAGGCTCCGATGCTTGGTTTGAGGACGACCGATTTGCAGAGGTTAAAAAAGAGGAAGAAGCACAAGTACCGACGAAGTTTATCCGTCCATATTTAAGGAAGCCGCAAGTCCCGTATCAGATTTCCCTTCCATAAAAAAAGCAGGTCATCAAGGTATAAAGTTTTTGATGGCCTGCTTTTTTTTATTGTTAAAAATGCCGAAGGTGGGGGTCGAACCCACATGGGATTACTCCCACACGCCCCTGAAACGTGCGCGTCTACCAGTTTCGCCACTTCGGCAGGATTAAGACAATGTCTCTGAAGGACCGTTTGGATCACTTGACAATATAATTGCGGAATAGAAGCGTGTCAAGCAATAAGGGATCAGCGGTTATTGAATCCTTAACGCCCGCGCGACCGGCCGATGATCGAAAGACGGCTGCAATAGTTATTTCCCCGAAATTTCTTAGGCGTGTTATAATCCCACAGTGTATTTAATGGAACTGTTGATTTTTTTGAATAATATTGGATGAATGTACATCCTGAAAGGAAGTTTATGAAAGATTCACAACCGAGTTTTTATCATCTGGGGATTGCCCCGGATCTTCTTAAGACCCTGGAGAAGATGAAATTTGTCACGCCGACCCCGATCCAGTACAAGGCGATCCCGATCGCGCTGGAGGGCAAGGATATTATGGGCATCGCGCAGACCGGGACCGGCAAGACCATGGCCTTCGGTATCCCGACGGTGCAGCGCCTGTTGGCCGAAGGGGGGCGCGCGCTGGTGCTCGTGCCGACCCGTGAACTGGCCATCCAGGTGGCTGAGGCGCTCAACCATATTCTCAAGCCGTTTAAGATGAGCAGCGCGGTCTTGATCGGCGGCGTTAAGATCGGTTCGCAGCTGGACGATTTAAGGCGTAACCCGGACATCCTCATTGCAACACCTGGCCGGATGAACGACCACATTTACCAGGGGACGATTGACCTGGGTGATATCCGTGTGCTCATCCTCGATGAGGCTGACCGCATGTTCGACATGGGGTTTGCCCCGCAGGTCAACAGCATTATCCGCTGCCTGACCAATAAACGCCAGACCATGCTTTTCTCGGCGACCATGCCCAAGGAAGTGGTCAAGCTGGCCACCAGCTGCATGGAGATGCCGATCAACGTGGAGATCGCCCCGACCGGAACAACGACCAAGGACGTTACCCAGGAATTGTTTATTGTCCGCGAAGCGGTCAAGAATGATGTTATCCGCATGCTGTTGAACCAGTACCGGGGAACGGTGCTGGTCTTCACCCGGACCAAGATCAAGGCGATGCGGGTCACCCGTGAAATCCGCCGGATGGGGGAAAAGGTGGCCGAGATCCATTCGAACCGTTCCATGGAACAGCGCAACCAGGCGATTGAAGGATTCAAACGCGGGCGTTACCGCGTGCTGGTGGCGACAGACATCGCCGCGCGCGGGATCGACATCTCGATGATCGAGCTCGTCGTCAATTATGACCTTCCGGATGAAAGCGAAAATTATATCCACCGCATCGGGCGCACCGGGCGAGCCGGGCGTGAAGGCCATGCCGTTACGCTGGCCACTCCTTTGCAGAGCCAGGATATCGACAAGATCGAAAAACTGATCAAGATGCCGCTCCCGCGGTCGAAACATCCGGAATTTTCCGGCAATGATTTTTCCCAGGACGCCGCTCCTTCCCAGAAATCCGGGCGTTCCCGCCGGCCGTCTGACCGGAATCACCGGCCGGGTTTCAGGTCATCCGGAAACTCCTCCAAACCGAAAAAATTCAGCCGGGGCAAACGGCCGGGTAAGAATAAATAGGCCGCCTTTTGTAATTTTTGACAAAATTAGGTACAGATACGGATTTTTGTTATAGATTAATATCTGTACCTAATTTCAAGGAGGCCGCATGAGTTCTGCCGAGTCTATTTTTAAAGAGCTGGATTTCACCATCAACAAAGACAATATTTATTTCAACACCATTAAAAATATCCTGGATGCGGCGGATCTGCTCGAGCTGCCCAAGCGGTTAAGGCTGATCTTGTCCCAGCCCAAGAATGAACTGATCGTGCATTTTCCCGTGAGGATGGACGACGGGACGTTTAAACTTTTTAAGGGGTACCGGGTCCAGCACAACAATGTCCTGGGGCCTTACAAAGGCGGGATCAGGTATGATAACTCGGTGCATCTGGATCACATCAAGGCCCTGGCCGCGGTAATGACGATCAAATGCGCGCTGGTCCAGCTTCCGTTGGGAGGCGCCAAAGGCGGGGTGCAGTTTGACCCGCGCCGTTTATCCAGCGATGAGCTGATGCGGCTCACCCGGCGGTTTATCAGCGCCCTGGGCAATAATATCGGCCCGGACGCGGACATGCCTGCGCCGGACGTGGGGACCAATGCCCAGATCATGGCCTGGATGGCGGACACCTATATTAACCTCGACCCCCTTCGCAAGGTTTCCGATTTAAGCGTGGTCACCGGAAAACCGCTCTCCTTCGGCGGGTCACACGGCCGCGAGAAGGCGACCGGACAGGGACTCGTTTATGTGCTGGATGAGATGCTTCCGGAATACAAATTGTCGATTAAAAAATGTTCATTCAGCCTGATCGGTTTCGGCAATGTCGGTTCCTGGTCCGGGAAATTGCTGCAGGAACGCGGGGCAACGCTGAAGGCGGTGGGCGACCACACCGGATTTATTTTTAATAACAAAGGGATCGACGCGTTTGATCTGGCGGAGCATGTGAAAAGTAAAGGCGGCGTCCAGGGTTACGCCAAGGCAGAAAAGATTACGGAAAAGGATTTTTATTCGAACAGGGTTGATTTGCTGATCCCGGCCGCGCTTGAACAGATGATCGACCTTAAAAAAGCCAAGCTGATGGACTGCAAGGTTGTCGTCGAGGCCGCGAATATTCCTCTGAAACCGGAAGCGGAAGAGTATTTAATCAGGAAGGGGATCAATATTTTACCGGCCGTGCTGTGCAATGCCGGCGGCGTCACCGTCAGTTATTTTGAATGGAAACAGAACCGCCAGGCCGAGACCTGGGAGCCGGATTTTATTGACCAGCAGTTAAAGAAAACCATGGTCCAGGCCGCGCAGAGGGTCAAAAAGATAGCCAAAGAACGCAAGTGCAACCTGCATGTGGCCGCGTACTGCGCCGCGTTAGCCCATCTGAATGAGGTCTACGAGGTCAGGGGGATCTTCCCTTAATAAGGGAGCGGTGAGCAGGGACTGAGGATCGAAATATTTCAGGCGGCCCCAAAAGCCTTGGGGCTATTGACAAAACGGCCCAATATGGTAGACTCTAGTTTAATAAATTCAAAGCATTGAGTCGATGTTTTAACGCCCGTTTAAGGAGCAGTCGGTATTCTTTAAAGACTGTTTGTTTATGCTGGATCAAAATCAAAAAGGTCAATCCCGCTGTCCGTTTTTACCAACCCATTGTATGAGTCTGGTGATCATGGCCTACCTGAATAAACGCCGCATCCGTTGATGCTCTTAACCTAAAATCTTGTTCCAAAGGACTTTAAAGCTGATCTATCTCAGTAGTCAGGGGGGAGTGTATGCACGAACCCGGCTGAATACTTTTATATAGATAAATTTTATAAAAAGGAGGTGATTACAATGAATACTAAATTAAACATTCTGTTAGCTCTTTTTGCCGGCAGCCTGTTTCTTTCTCCCACGTTAGCCGTATCAGAGGAAGAAGCAATGGTGGAAGCCGCCGCAGAATCAACAACCGCGACCGTATCCGGCTCAATCGTTTCTGTCAATGTGGCCGAACAATACGTCGTGCTTGATTCAGGCGTTGAAGGAGAAGACGGTACGACCGAAACCGCCATTTATTATTTTACTGAAACAGTAAATATTATGAAAGGCGGAGCAGCCGTAACCGCGGCTGATCTTATGGAAGGGGATAACGTATCGGCTGAATATTCAACGGATGAAGATGATAACAAGATTATCAGTTCAATAACCGTTTTATAATTCAGTTTCGCTTAAGTTGTCCGCAGCAAGTTGTGCCGCCGAATCCTAACGGAGCGGGAAAAATAGCATCTGGGTAAATCTTATGAAAATAAGACGGGGAAATCTGCCATCCGCACCCATAAAATAATCTCGCAGGCGTGGGCAGATATTTTTAAAATGAGGGACAGGGAATTACGGGAGCGGGAGTTTAGCTCCCGCAAAACACACTGTCCCTGTGGATTCTTTCCGTTTCTTTTGGTTTATTTTAGATCAAGGGCCTGCCGCAGGAGCTTTTCGTTCCACCCTTCGATTAACAGGTCATCCACAAATACCGCCGGGAATGTTTTCGCCCCCTGTTTCCGGGCTGTATCCGCAAGTTCCGGATGGGCCTTTATATTCTTCCGGTTGTAATCAACCCCATTCGCGCTGAAAAATTTTGCGACATTCTGGCAGTCGCCGCATCCGCCGTCATAGAAAACAATATTTTTATTCATTGTAGAATCTCCTTTTTTTACCGGGGTAAAATGAATCCAGTCCGTTTTGAATCGTCTGTTCAAAAGCGGCCTTTTTGATTGATGGGACGTCCGTTACAAGCTAATATAAAACATATTTATTTTCCGTCAATCAGGCACTTTTTGGAAACCCGGTTACCATGGACAAACAACGCCAATTTGAAAATGTTTTTAAACGCAAGTGGATAAAAATTTTCTGCGCGGTAGCGGCGGCAGGGCTGGCTTATGCCTTTGCTCCGGAAAGCATGCCTGAAGCGGCCCGGCGCGTTCTGTTTGTGTTTGTCCTGGCGGGTTTATTCTGGGCCACCGAGGCGATACCGCTTTATGCCACCGCGCTTCTTAATGTGCTGTTGCTGACCTTCCTGCTGTGCAAGCCCGGAGGCGTGCTGAATATGGATGAGATGGGGTATTCCGTCTTTATGCTTCCGTTCGGCAGTTCCATCATCATGCTGTTTTTCGGCGGCCTGGTGATGGCGGCGGCCCTGCAGAAATACGGCATTGACAAGTTAACCGCTTCCGCCATGCTGAAATTTTTCGGGACAAATCCGGTCTTTGTGATGAGCGGATTTATCCTCTGTACGGCCTTTCTATCGATGTGGATGTCCAACACAGCCACGACGGCCATGATGATCACGATGATCATCCCGCTGGTCAGGCAGATGGACGCGGATGACCCTTTCCGGACCGCGCTGATCCTGTGCATCCCGTTTGCCGCGAACATCGGCGGTATTGCCACCCCGATCGGAACGCCGCCTAACGCGATTGCCATCGGTATCCTGGCCAATTACGGCATTCACCTGAGTTTTTTCGGCTGGATGAAGATGGCCGTTCCCCTGGCGTTAATACTGCTGGCCGTCATCGGAGTAACACTGACGCTGATGTTTCCCCCGAAGAAGAAAACGATAAACCTGACGGTGGACGCGGCGAGAAAAACGGATGACCGTACCCGGTGGGTGATGGCGATTTCGGTTTTCACGGTGATCCTGTGGCTGACGTCGGAGATCCATAAAATCCCTTCGGCGCTGACAGCGTTATTGGCCGCGGGATTGTTTGTGGGCACGGGTCTGTTGACCCGGGATGATTTTAAGACCATCGACTGGGATATCCTGGTCCTGATGTGGGGCGGCCTGGCCCTGGGCAAGGGGATCGAGATCAGCGGCCTGACACAATGGATTGTTTCCCAGCCCATCTTTGAACACCGGGGGTTCTGGCTGATTGCCGTCTTCGGGTTTTTGTCACTCTTTATGTCGACGTTTATGAGCAATACGGCAACGGCCAACCTGATCGTTCCGGTTGCGGTCGCGATTCCGGGGGAGAACCATATCCTTCTGGTGACCATGATTGCCCTGTCTTGTTCGGCGGCCATGGCCTTTCCGATTTCGACCCCGCCCAATACGATCGCTTTTTCCACCCAGATGCTGAGCAGCCGTGATATGTTAAAGGCCGGGATAGTGGTGTCGTTAATAATGTTCGGATTGATCATCGCCGGGTACCAGCTGGTCATTCCCCGCGCGTTCGGGATCCATTAAAATGAAGGAGGATCATTGAAAATTACATTCCTGGGCGCGGCTGAAAATGTCACCGGTTCCAGATTTCTCATTGACCATAACCAAACGCGGATTATGATTGACTGCGGCCTGTTCCAGGAGCGTGCGTTTCAATCCCGCAACTGGGAAGATTTCCCGGTCAACCCCGCCAGTATCCAGTCCATTCTATTGACCCACGCGCACATTGATCATAACGGTTACCTGCCGAAACTGGTGAAAGACGGCTTTCGGGGGGATATTTTCTGCACTGTCCCGACCGCCGAGATTTCCAAGATTTCATTACTGGACACGGCCAAGATCCAGGAGCTGGACGCGCATTACAAACGCAAACGCCATAAAAAGGAAGGCCGTAAGGGGCCTTACCCTGAGATGGCCCTGTATAGTGTTGATGACGTCCGCGCGGTTTTTCCGCGGTTCAAGACGGTCAATTATCGAAAAGAGTTTGCTGTTACCCCGGATATCAAGGTGACTTATCATGATGCCGGGCATATTCTCGGATCGGCCATGCTTGAACTCAAGGTTCAGGATGAAGGGCAGGAAAAGATCTATGTGTTCTCCGGGGATATCGGCCGCTGGGATCGGCCGATCCTGCAGGACCCGCATGTGTTTCAAAAGGCGGATTATGTCGTCATGGAGGCCACCTACGGGAACCGGCTGCATGAAGAATCAGGTTCTGCTCTTGAAAAACTGGCCCGGGTGATCAATGACACAAACAAACGCGGGGGAAACATCATCATTCCTTCGTTTGCCGTGAACCGGACCCAGGAAGTCCTTTATTATCTCAACCAGCTGTTGTCGGAGGGAAAGATCCCGCGCCTGCCGACCTTTGTCGACAGCCCGATGGCCGCCGATGTCACCGAGGTGTTCAAGATGTACCCGGAAGATTTTGACGCGGAGGCGAAAGAACTCCTGCGTAAAGAAGACGCCTTGTTTGATTTTCCGTTATTGAAGATGACCAAAACGTCAGATGAGTCCAAGGCCATCAACCGGGTCAAAGGGCCGGCGATCATTATTGCCGGTTCCGGGATGTGTACCGGAGGCCGGATCAAACATCACCTGTTCGGCAACATCTCCCGCCCGGAAAGTACGATTCTATTTGTCGGTTATCAGGCGGAGGGAACCCTGGGACGGATCATCCTTGAACGGCCGCAAGAGGTGCGCATCCTGGGCCAAATGTGCAAGGTGCGGGCCGGGATCGAAAAGATCAACGGGTTTTCCGGGCATGCCGACCAAAAAGAATTGCTGCGCTGGATATCAGGGATCAAACCGGCCCCGAAAAAGATTTTCATTGTCCATTCCGAAAAAAGTATCGCCCATGCCTTTGCCCCGGTCCTGCGTGAACACACCCGTACGGAAGTGGTGGTCCCGCGCTACCTGGATGAGTCTTAACACTTTCTTTCCCGGCGATTCCGGTCATTCCCGACGAGGTTGAGTTCGCCGCCGCGATTAAATAATTGCAAAATTTCATTGTTCTAAATAAAAAAAAGATATAATGTCAGTTGATCAGGAGATCATGATGAAAGACAGACGATTAAGGACATTTCTGGTTTTGACCGCCGCGTTATTCTTGAGCGGCTGCGCCACCTGGGAAAAAGCGGGCAGGGCGGACGACCTCAATTATGAACTGGCCATGACAAAGAAGAAGATGGACCAGTTAAAAAAGGACCATCAGTCTGAGCTGGAGGCGTTGAAATCGGCCAAAGACGCGGAGATTGAACGGCTGCGCAAAGAAAAGCAGCAGGAAGTGAAGAGTTTCGCGGAAAAGAAAGACCGGGAACTTTCCGACCTGGAAAGGGCCAAACGCGACCTTGAGCGTAAGCTGAAAGATGAAATCGGGGATTACAGGGCCAAATTGCAGATGACGGAGCGGGGACTGGTCGTGACGTTTTTGTCCGAGATCTTCTTTGATCCCGGGAAAGACGTTATCAAACCGGAAGGGGAGCAGGTCCTGGCCAAAGTCGCCCAGATCCTCAACGCGGAAATCGTCGATTCGAATATCGCGGTTGAAGGGCATACGGACAATACGCCGATCAAAACCTCCGGGTGGAAATCAAACTGGGAATTGTCAACGGCCCGGTCGCTGTCGGTCGTCCATTATTTTATCGAACAGGGGGCGGTCGGCCCCAAACGGTTGTCGGCCGTCGGTTACGGGGAGTACAAACCGGTCAAACCGAACGATTTTGCTGACGGCCGTTCCCAGAACCGCCGGGTTGAAATCGTCATTCTGCCGGCCCATGTGCAGAAAATTAAACAAGAATAAGCCGGTTTTCCGGTTGACGGTCTGTCAGGCCGGGCCGTTTGGGGAAAAAACACCGTCCAGCCGGAAAATGACTGAAAAAATGTAAAGATATTTTAAAAAAATAGTTGTTTATTTGAAAAAAAAAGGTATTATTATTTTATAAAAATTTAAAGGAGGAGCACTTCCCGAAAATGATCAGGTAAAAACTGATTTCAGGCCAAAGTTATTCTAATGTCTGACGAGGAAAGAAAGTTTAACGCATGTTCTAGTTTTTAAGTTGTTGAATTTCAGAAGAAATTTAGTAGCTTTATGAACTGGTATGCGTTTTTTTTCTGCTCATAACCAATCCTACAGGAGTATTACCGGAAAAAACGATACCTACGATCAGCTTTAAAAGTGAATCATAAAATTTAACAAGGAGAATTAAATGTTTAAGAGATTAATGATGTTGTCCATGATGTGTGTCTTAGGGATGGCGTTTGCGGGATACGGCCAGGCCCAGGAAGATGGCGAGCCGGATTACACATCAGGGATTGTGAAAAGTGTATCCGCCACATCCATCACGATCATGGAATCTGATACTGATGAAGAAACTGAGGCTCAATTCGTGATTGACGGCAATACCCTCATGGAAAATTTTGCGTCCATGGGAGATATCGCTGTCGGTGATGAAGTTTATATCGATTTTATCGTTAATACCGCAGGCAAAGTCGCTGTAAATATCTACAAGATGGGGCTGATGGAAGACGACGACGGTGCCGGTATGGAAGAAACAGATATGCAGGAGACTGCGAATGAGTCAGAAAACTAAGCGCCCGGGGTTTGACGAAGAAGAGTTTGAAGAGGAAGAATTACGATTGCAGAATACTAAAAAGAATAAAGAAAAGAAACTCAGGGACCGAAAAAAGAAAAAGATGGATTTCGAAGACTTCTAAACAGTTGTTCCGCCCTTCAAAGCGGCTGTTTGGATTTTATATAGAATTCATTGTTAACGAATAATCAAACAATTGATTAATCAAGGAGTAAAGATGGCTAGAGTTCAAGACGTAAGCTTGAAGACGTTGCCTTCAAGGAAGGTAATGTCCGATAAATCAACAATGAATCAAGTATGGGGTATTGCCAGCAGTATTGATATATATGATTGTAATCCAGACACGATCCGTGACGCGTCCAAGATCAAGAAGTTTGTCGCTGAATTGTGCGAACTGATTGAAATGAAACGTTACGGCGACACCATGGTCGTGCATTTTGGCGAAGAAGAGCGGGTGGCCGGGTTCTCCATGGTCCAGCTGATTGAAACCTCGCTGATTTCCGCCCATTTTGCCAATCTGACCAATACGGTCTATCTGGACGTCTTCAGCTGCAAGGCTTATGATCTCGAGAAGGTTGAGAAATTTTCTCGAAAGTTTTTTGGCGGGAAGCGGTGCATCACCAATGTTAAGCACCGATATTAACGTGTTAGAAATCCACGCTGAAACGAATATAGACGCCTGCCGTGATCTTTGGGATCAGCTCATCCCATCGGAGAATTTGACGGACCGATGGGATGTCCGGATGTGTTTTCACCAGTGTTTTCAAAGAGACCTCCTTTTCGTGGTTGCCAGGGAAGAGGGGCGTATCGTCGGCTTCATGCCGCTAAGTTTTATTCCCGAAGGAAATTATTACGGTTATTTTCCCGGTGAGGTCTGGCATAACAAGACCTGGCTGGAACAGAATCATCTGCTCGCGAAGGACCAGACGGTCCTTCGCGCGATGTTTGACTGGATGCAGTCCAATAAAATGAACTGCCACCTGAGATATCTGCACGGAAACCCCCATTTTCCGGCAGACCTCTCCGGTGAAGATGAAATCGGGTACCTTTTTTATCCCAAACAGCTCCAGCACAACATGGACAATTATTATTCGTTGTTTTCCCGCAAGTCCATCAAGACCATCCGCAAAGAAGTCGACCATTTTTATTCCAGGAACATGACGATCCGGACGGATGAGGTGGGGGATTATGACCTGATGGTCAAGATGAACCTGGACCGGTTTGGGGAGAATTCTTATTTTTCCGATCAGCGGTTTGCCTGCAGTTTCGGCGCGCTCAAGGACCTGCTCCATCAAAAGGGGTGGTTAAAGATGACGTCGGTCATTATCGACGGACAGGCGGTCGCCGTGGATATGGGCTGCATCTATAACGGGGCGTACATCATTCTGGCCGGCGGGACCGATTTCGGGTTTCCCGGGGTGGCCAAGGTCATCAACCTCTACCACATGAAAGAAGCCTGCGACAAGAATTATAACGAAGTCGACTTTCTCTGCGGTGATTTTTCCTGGAAGAAAATCTTCCACCTTTCCCCGCGGCCGCTTTACCGCCTGACCAATATGGTTTAAACAACGATGAGCAATTCTAGAAAAATTTTAGTCGTCGGAACGACGAACGATTATATTGAGACCATGAACGCCCGTTTTCAATCCCGGCTGCTGTTTCTGACGGACCTGGAAGAACGGAGCAAACGCAAGGATGCCAAGAATCAAAATCTGTCCGAGATCGTGCTTGATCTTGAAGATGTTGATGCGGTGACCCGGGCCTTGACGGGATATCTTGAGGAAAATGCCGTCGGTTTGTCCGGCATCGCCTGTTTTGACTGCGAATCGCTGGCGCTGGCTTCAATCATTGCCGGACGGTTTGAACTGCCCTTCCCGGGACTCCAATCCATCATGAACTGCCGTTCAAAATTCCGTTCCAAAGACCTTTGGCAAAAAAGCGGGGTCCTCTGCCCGCAGGCAAAGCTGATCCAGACGGAAAAGGAGGCGCTTGAATTTTTCAACCGGCTTGAAGGGTCAGCGGTGATGAAGCCGTTGAGCAGTAGCGGCAGCGAACTCGTTTTTTTGTGTGAGAGCCGGGACGAATGCCTGGACGCCTACCGGGTCATGAAAGAAAAGCTCAGGACAAATTTAAACCGGCGGATGTACACGGTGCAGCATATGCGCCGTGAAGAGAATCCGCGCGAGACGGTTGTGATGGAAGAGTTTATTCCGGGAGACGAATACAGCTGTGATTTTATCCTGGAAGACAATAAAGTAAGGATTATCCGGTTGACCCGAAAATATTATGACCGCCGGGCTTCTTTCGGAACGATGCAGGCCTATGAATTGCCGGCAAAACTTCCGGACAGTATTCATTCGGCCGATCTCGAATTATTTTTGCTGAACGCCTCCAACAGCCTCGGGCTCAGGCGCGCCATGGCGATGGTTGATTTTAAGGTTTATCAGGACCGGATGTACCTGATCGAAATGACACCCCGTCCCGGCGGTGACTGCCTGCCGATCCTGATCGAGGCCAGCTGCGGGTTTGATATATTGTCCGCGGCGCTGGATTTTTCTGAAGGCAAGGCGGTGCAATGGCCGGTCAATGCCGACTGGAAACCGGTGATCGGATTGCATTTGGTGGCTTCACAGCGCGGTGTGTTAAAAAAAATGGATGTTCAGTCAGCACAGGACGACCCGCGTTTCGTGCGTTGTTACCGCAAACGTGCCGACGGCGATAAGATCGAACTTCCGCCCGAAGATTATGATTCACGTCTGCTGGGCTTTGTGCTTTTTAAACCGTCTGCCGAATCACCGGTCGCCCAGCAATGCGAGGAAATCCTGCAGAACATCAGCATCGAAGTGGAATAACCATGGCCCAAAAAAATTATCTCCAAAAAGCCCAGGCCATCCTGGAACAGAAAACTCCGCTGATGAACCCGCAGGAACTGCGCCGGTTTGTCAGCCAATATCTGGATTCCAAAGAGATTTATCTGGAGGCCTGCGAAAAATTCGGGTCGCCGCTTTATCTGATTGATGAACCGGCGCTGGTGAGAAAGGCCCGGGAGTTCCGTCAGGCCTTTGAACAGCACCTTCCGCAGGTCAAAGCGTTTTATGCCCTTAAAAGCAATTATCATCCGTTTTTGATCCGGACACTGGTCAAGGAAGGTTACGGGATTGATGTGTCCAGCGGCCGGGAACTGGAAATGGCCCTGCGGCAGAACGCTGCGTCCATGATTTTCAGCGGTCCGGGGAAAACAGTTCCCGAATTGGAACTGGCCTGCGACCATGACGACAAGGTAACGGTCCTGCTGGATAATTTTGACGAGCTGGAACGGCTTCAACAGACGGCTTCAAAGAAAAAGAAAAAAATCAGGGTCGGGGTCCGGCTGATGATCGAAGAAAAAGGATTGTGGCGCAAGTTTGGGGTCCCGTTAAGGGTGCTCGCGGAATTCTTCGACAAAGCCGCCGGCTGTAAAAATATTGATTTATGCGGACTGCAGTTTCATGCCAGCTGGAACCTGGACACGACCAAACAGGTGGCCATCCTGCGCCGCCTGGGAAAAGTCCTGGCCGCGCTGGATAAAAAGATGCTGAAGAAAATTCAGTTTGTCGATATCGGCGGCGGGTATTGGCCGATACAAGGGGAATGGATGCAGCCCAGCGCGACACCCGAAGGCGGACTGATGCAGCATCTGGATCCTTTATTAACCCAAAGGGCAGGGCATTATTGCCTCCCGGCTTTGGGGATCGACCAATTCGCCAAACAAATTGCCCGGACCATCGAAAAAGAATTATTTCCGTACACGAAATGCGCTATTTATCTGGAACCCGGCCGCTGGATCTGCCATGAGGCGATGCATATCCTCTTTCAGGTGGTGGACAAGAAAGCGCCGGATGTGGTGATTGCCGACGCCGGGACAAACACTGTCGGGTGGGAACGGTTTGAGACGGATTATTTTCCTGTGATCAATCTGACCCGTCCCGCGCTCGAAGAAAAGTCCTGCATGATCTTCGGGTCATTGTGCACGCCGCACGATATCTGGGGATATTCATATTTTGGACAGACCATCGAAAAAGGCGACGTGCTCATGATCCCGACTCAGGGGGCGTACACCTACAGCCTGCGCCAGGAGTTTATTAAAAACCTCCCGCGGGAGGTCATCCTGAACGAGTCAGGGGTAAAATTATGGAGGGACACATGAAACCGGAAATAATGATCCACGATCTTTGGGTGAGGATTTTCTTTTCGATTGTCTGCGGGTTGTCCATCGGTCTTGAACGGCAGATCCGCGGCAAACCGGTCGGGATCCGGACGAGTATCTTGATTTGTCTGGGAACAATGTTATTTATTTTTTTGGGCCTGGAAATGGACAACGGCCATGAGTCGGTCCGGATATTGGGACAGGTGGTTACCGGTGTCGGTTTTCTGGGGGCCGGGGTCATCATGAACAAAGAAGGGCTTGTCAGCGGGGTGACATCGGCTTCCGTCGTCTGGCTTTTGGCCGGGATCGGCGCGGCCATCGGTTTGGAGCTGTTTGACGTGGCCGTCACAATCACCGGCGTGGCGTTATGTGTTTTGATCGGGGCGGAATCACTGGAAACCGTCTTCAAAATCCTGCAGCGCGGTGTTCATCAGCACAAAAAGAACGAATAGTCCGGATCCAAACCCTTCCGAAACCCGCCGGTCTAAAATTGGCCTGGTTTGCCAGGGCAAAATTTGAGTATTAGACATTTTTTATTTTTCTGTTAGAATATGCGCTGTTAATTGTGGAAGGTCAAAACTCCCAACCCACATATTTTTCTAAAGATCAAATAGATTTAAACAGCTTGTGTTAAATTTTCAAGTTTATATTAAGGAGTACGCGAATTAATGAGTGATTCAATGACATGGCAAGACATGAATTTACCGGAAGACCTGAGAAAGACTTTGTCTTCGGCCAAAAAAGTAATTATTCCAAAAAATAAATTGGAATTGATGGAATTGTCCATGGGCGGAGCGGGCGCGGATTCGTTTGAAGTGGCTTATGATATTGAAGGCAAAGGCAGGTTTGTGGAAGCGATTGTTAACCGCTGCCGTAACGGGGTCGCGGTCAATTATACGGAAAGTTATATGCGGCGGCGTGACCCCAAGAGCATGGTCATCGCGGACCAGAAACCGACCAACAAATCCCGTTATGAAAACCGTTTCAAGATCCCGTTCAACCAATTCCGCCAGGAAATCTTTGACTGGCTGAAGGATCAGGAACTGGTCCTGGTCCCGTTTTATGCCGGCAGTCCGGAGTTGAATTATTACGCGCTGATGATCGGCCCGGCCAATGCGGCTTTTTTTGCCGCGGCCCTGGTGGACATCCAGGGGATGATCCCTATCCAGGAGTTAAAACCCGGATTTAACCCGTTGTCGGTCATTTATCTTTCGCCGACGTTCCGCCATTCGCATTGCGACGGGAAACAGGTGGTTATCCATAACCGCACCGACAAAGTCCATGAAATCTTTTCTCTGAATCTTTATCCCGGCCCGAGCGCCAAAAAAGGGGTTTACAGCATGCTGATCGACCTCGGGGAGAAAGAAGGCTGGGTCACATCCCATGGTTCAACGGTCCGGGTCACAACCCCGTATGATAATGAATTTGTCATTATGCATGAAGGCGCCAGCGGCGGCGGGAAAAGCGAAATGCTTCAGTACCCTCACCGGGAACCGGACGGCCGTCTTTTGATCGGTGAAAATATTTTAAATGAAAAGAAACGCTACATCCCGTTATTCCAGGGCTGCACGCTCAACCCGGTCACGGATGATATGGCGTTGTGCCATCCTGCTATCCAGAACAACAGCGGCAAGCTGGTCGTCACCGACGCCGAGAAAGGCTGGTTCGTGCGTGTTGACCACATCACTCATTACGGAGTGGACAAGTATCTGGAAAATTTGTGCACCAACCCGAAAGAACCGCTGGTGTTTTTAAATTTATATTCAGTCCCGAAAGCGACCTGCCTGATCTGGGAGCATGTGGAAGACAAACCGGGCAAACCCTGCCCGAATCCGCGGGTCATTCTTCCGCGTCATACCGTACCTGATATTGTGAACGAACCGGTCGAGGTGAATGTGCGCAGTTTTGGCGTGCGGACCCCGCCGTGTACTTTAGAGAAGCCGACGTACGGAATCCTGGGGATGCTGCATATTCTGCCGCCGGCGATCGCCTGGTTGTGGAGGCTGGTTTCTCCGCGCGGTTTTGCCAATCCGAGTATCACCGAAACAACGGGGATGAGCAGTGAAGGGGTCGGTTCTTATTGGCCGTTTGCCACCGGCCGCCGGGTCGACCAGGCCAATCTGCTTTTAAGACAGATCACCGCCACGCCTAAAACCAAGTTTACCTTAACCCCGAACCAGCACATCGGTGTCTGGAAGGTCGGGTTTATGCCGCAGTGGATCGCGCGCGAATATTTGTCCCGCCGGGGCAGCGCCCGTTTTAAACCGAAACAGATCGAACCGGCACGCTGCACGCTGTTAGGGTACGCCATCCATTCCATGCAGATTGAAGGTTTCTTTATCAACCGGGAATTTCTCCAGGTGGAAACACAGCCGGAAGTCGAGTTGGAAGGTTATGACGCCGGCGCCAAGATCCTCACGGATTTCTTCAAAGAAGAACTTAAGTGTTATCTCGACGAAAAAGACCTGGACCCGAAGGCCAGACAGATTATTGAATGCTGCATGGAAGACGGCGCCATCGAGAATTATGAGCGGATCCTTGAGATAGGGATTGATTAACCCGTCTCGGACAATCCGTGGTTCATCCGTCCGTAAAACCAAAAAATCCTGCCGTTGTCCTTTTTTTATCCCACCGCTGGTATAATTTTAATTTAAAAATCCGGTTTGGAAAATTCTCAGAATAACCTGCACAACTTTAGGGGGGCGGGGTTATAATTAATTAATTCAAAAAGCGAGAAAATTTGAAACAAAACCAAATCAGCCAATGCATTTCTTTTTTTGTGATCCTGAGCGGTGTCTGTGTCATGACCGGATGGATCTTCGACATCGGCCTTTTAAAAAGCATTCTGCCGTTCTGGATCAGCATGAAATTTACCACCGCGGTCTGTTTTGCGGCCAGTGGACTGACCCTGCTTTCCATCCGTGAATACCTGCAGCAAAAGACATTTTATCACCAGATTGTCCTGCCGGTGACCTGTCTGATTATTTTTCTTCTCATGATGACCATGTTGTTGGGGACCATGTTCCAGATTGACACGGGGATGGAGTCCTTTTTTGTGAAAGACCATGATGATCCGATCATGACGACGGTTCCGGGAAGGCCGTCCGTCGGGACGATGATCGCGTTTCTGCTGGTCGGATTAACGGGAGTTTTCACCGAGTTTAAAACGGCACGGCTGGTTCAAAAACTTCAGTTGCTCGGCATCGGTATTACCATAATCGGGAGTGTTGCCCTGATTGGTTATATAGCTAATCTGCCGGCGCTGTATTATTATGTCAAGGAAGTCAGCTCGGCCATGGCCTTTAACACGGCGGTGTTATTTGTTCTGCTGGGGGCCGGATTCTTGTCTCTTAAAGAGAGCGCGTAATTCATGAAAATAAAATATAAACTCGTGATATTGTTTTTGTCGATGATGATCGTGGGGATCAATTTTATCGGGATGGCGGTGTTTAATAACGCGAAAGACCGGCTGGAGAAGATGATTATCAAACAGCAGGAACTGGTTATGACCAGGGAAGTGGAACGTCTTAATTCGTTTATGAAAGAATTGCTGGCCGGTGTGAATACGTTAAGCGGGGTGCCGCCGGTCCAGGGTCTCATCCGGTCGAAGAAAACCGGTTTTGACGAGGTTGATAAAAGCACGTATCAACAATGGATTCAGCGTATGCAGAGGATATTTACCGCGTATCATCAGGTCAATGAATCCATCATCCAGATCCGGTACATTGATGAAAACGGTAAAGAGATGGTCCGTCTGGACAAGAAGGACGGGGAGATTGTCATTATTCCTGATGAGAAACTGCAGGATAAAAGCGGCCGGCCTTATTTTCTCGAAACAAAAAAATTGAAAAAGGGAGAAACCTATGTTTCTGAAATTGATCTCAACCAGGAGCATGGGAAATATACCTTGCCCTACCAGCTGGTTATCCGGTTAGCCGTTCCGATTTTTGATGAGGCCGATGAAACGTTTCAAGGTGTTATCATCATCAACGCGGTTCCCAACAGTGTTTTCTTGGTTGCCGAACACATCCCGTACGGAAAAATGTTTATCATCAATGAAAAAGGCCGGTACATTTATGATTCGAGCCTTGAGTTGTCTCAAAGGGCCGAAACGTTTGCTGAAAAGAGTTATTTTGAGGTGCAGCCGGAGATTAAAAAAAACCTGACTTTATTTGATGAAAGAATTTATTATGATTCCAACGATCAAGAATTCCGGCAGTGGAAAAAGATTTTTTACGACCCTTTGAATAAGGATCGTTTTTTGGTTTTAATTTTAAGTTTTAACGAGAAAGAAGTCTTGCTGCCGATCCATACGGTCAGGAATTCCAGCCTGGTTATTGTCGGGATCTTTATCATCCTGATGGGGTTTTTGATTTATATGGCGTGCCACTCCCTCACCGAACCCATTGTCCGGCTGGAACAGCTGACGGAAAAGATGGCGGAGGGGGATTTGGATATCGCCATTGACAAAGATATTAAGATCCTTAATGATGAAATCGGTTCATTCGCGAACAGTTTTCAGCGGATGATGGATTCCCTTAACGCTGCCAATAAGGAAGTCGTCGCCCACACCCAGGCGTTGGAATCAAAGACGGAAGAACTGGCCCGTTCGAACAGGGACCTGGAACAGTTTGCGTATGTCGCTTCCCATGATTTGCAGGAGCCGGTCCGTAAAATCGTTTCTTTTTCCCAGCTGTTCGCGAAGAAATATGCGGGACAGGTGGATGATCAGGGGAAACAATACCTGGATTACATCACCGGCGGGGCCAAACGGATGCAGACGCTGATCTCGGATCTTTTGAAGTATTCACGGGTCAAACGGGATCGGGATTTGGCCGATGTCCCGCTGGATGATGTCCTCAAAGAAACCCTCATCAATTTGGAAAATCTTATCACAGAAAGTAAAACGGTTATTCACTCGGATCCTCTTCCCACGATCAGGGCCAACAGGACCTATATGTCGCAGCTTTTTCAGAATTTGATCGGGAATGCGGTGAAGTACCGCAGCCAGGAGAACCCGGTGATCAATATCCGTGTTGAAAAAGACGATCAATTCTGGATGTTTTCGGTTCAGGATAACGGGATCGGGATCCATGAGGAGCATCTTGAGAAAATATTTATCATCTTTGAACGGCTGCACGGCATGAATGAATACGAGGGGACGGGGATCGGGCTGGCGATCTGCAAACGGATTGTCGAACTGCACGGCGGCCGGATCTGGGCGGAATCAAACGGAAACGGGACGGTATTTAAATTTACGTTAAAAAGTTAATCAGGAAAGGATAGTCCGATGAAAAAACTGGTCCATGTATTAATGGTCGATGATGATGAAGGCGATATCCAGTTAACCAAAGAATGCCTGCTGGAAGCGAAGATCAGGATTGATTTGAGTGTCGTCAATGACGGCGAGCAGTGTATGGAGTTCCTGCGCAGACAGGGAAAATATTCCGACGCCCAACTGCCGGATGTCATCCTGCTGGATTTGAACATGCCTAAAAAAGACGGACGCCAAACCCTGGAAGAAATAAGGGCAGATAAAGTTTTAAAGGCAATCCCGGTGGTTATCCTGACTACATCCGACGCAGACCAGGACATTGTTGAAAGTTATACCAAAGGGGCGAACAGTTATGTCAAAAAACCGGTTGATTTCGAGCAGTACCGAAAAATTGTTTCCGAGATTTCTGATTTCTGGTTTGAGATCGTTGCCCTTCCGAAGGTAAACAAATAATCAAGCATCCCGGTTCAGATAAAATCCATATTTCTGCTGTCGCGAGAACGATAATAATATATAATGATCTCAATTTAATTTTGCCATGCATCAGGGATCCACAGCGCATTAACCACCATCAAAGCATATGAAGACAGCTCCTATACCGGAAAATGAAAAAGAACGTCTGCTGAGCCTGCAGATGTTAAACATCCTCGACACCCCCATCGAAGACCGGTTTGATTGCATTACAAAAATATCCCAGAATGTATTTAATGTCCCGATATCCACACTCACGCTGGTTGATAAAGACCGGGAGTGGTATAAATCGGCGGTCGGTCTCAGCTGCACCCAGGGGCCGCGGGATATTTCGTTCTGCGGCCATGCCGTTCTGGAAAGCGACATATTATATATAGAAGACACCGCCAAAGATGTGCGGTTTGCGGACAACCCGATGGTGACCGGTGATCCGCCGATCCGTTTTTATGCCGGGCAGTCGCTCACCGGGCCGGGAGGATTCAAGATCGGCGTTTTATGTATCAAAGATACAAAACCGCGTGAATTTTCCAAGGACCAGATCAACAAGCTGAAAGACCTGGCCCGCTGGGCGGAGATTGAATTGAATTCCCGGGAATTGACCCAGGCCTTGATTGAACGGAAAGAAAAGCAGGAGTTGTTAGAGAAGAAAATGTCTGAGTTGAAACAGTCGCATGAAGAACTGAAACGGACCCAGGACCATCTCCTGCAGGCGGAAAAAATGGCGTCCATCGGCCAGCTGGCAGCCGGCGTCGCGCATGAAATCAATAACCCCATCGGTTTTGTCGGCGGGAACCTTCAGGTCTTGAAAGAATATTTTGAAACGTACAGCCGTCTGGTCGAATTATCCGTTAAGGTCCAGCAGTCTACAGCCGGTAACCAGGTCGAAGACATCAATAAATACACCAAACAGCTGAGAGAAAAAATGAATGATGTGGATATTGATTTTTTGATCGAAGACACGAAGAACCTGCTGAACGAATCAAACCAGGGGATTGAACGCGTCGGAAAGATTGTGCGCGGTCTGCGGTCTTTTAGCCATATTTCCGAAGAAAAGAAATTGCTGGTCCAGGTCAATGACATCGTCCAGAATTCCCTTGATCTGACCTTCAACGAGCTCAAATACAAAGCCGACATCGAAAAAGATTTAAAGGCGGTGTCGAAGGTTGAGTGTTACCCGCAGCAGATCAGCCAGGTCCTGATCAATCTGCTGGTCAACGCGGCCCAGGCCATCACCCAGCATGGTATCGTCAAAGTTACCTCGTTCGAGGATGACCAATATGTCTGCATAACGGTATCAGATTCCGGGCAGGGAATGGATGAAGAAACCCGGAAACGAATATTCGATCCGTTTTTCACCACCAAGCCGGTCGGCATGGGCACAGGACTGGGGTTAAGCATCAGTTATGAAATTATTGTCGACCACCACCAGGGGCGTCTGGAAGTAGAATCCCAGATAGGAAAGGGGAGTACTTTCAAGATTTCTTTGCCCAGGAAATGACCGGGTGGTAAACTTGAATTAAACCATTATGACAATTGATCCTGACAAAACTGAAAAAGAACTCAATGTCCTGTTCCTGGATGACGAAGAAGACATCGTCTACGCGATGAATAAAATGTTTAAAAGGGAAGATTTCGGCGTTCTGGCCACGACTGATTTTAATGAGGCTTTGAAAGTAGTCGATGAAAACAACATTAAACTCGTCGTCAGCGACCAGTGCATGCCGGATATTACCGGGGTTAAATTTTTGGGGCAGGTGAAGGAAAAAAAACCGGAATCGTTGAGAATTTTGCTGTCGGGACAGGCCGACATCCAGGATGTTGAGGACGCGATTAATGTCAGCGGCATTTACCGGTTTATCCACAAACCCTGTGAGCCGGAATATTTAAGAAAAGTCGTCAAAGAGTCCCTTTATCATTATGATTTGGTCCAGAAAAACAGACTGTTGCTGAAAATAGCCAAAGAACGCAATGCCGAGCTGGAAGAAATCAATATGCGGCTGTCCACGATGTATGAAAAACAAAAAGAATTTTCAACGGTCGTATCTCACGAGTTACGCACGCCGCTGGCCTCCATAAAAACAGCGATTGATATTGTCATCAGCGAAACGTCCGGGGTCCTGAACGAAGAACAGAATAAATTTTTAAACAAGGCCAAATTGAATGTCGACCGTCTGCGGCGCTTGATTGATGATGTGCTCGATATTTCAAAACTGGAATCGGGCAAGATGGATATTAAGTTGCAGCCGAATAATATAGGGAAGATCATTGAGGAAGTCGTTGAGGTCAACCAGCCCGGCGCGCAGAAAACAGGATTATATTTAAAAGCGGAAGTGGATCCGGGATTGCCCAGTTTTAATTTTGACGCGGACCGGATCAGTCAGGTTTTGAATAATCTGGTAACGAACTCAATCAAATTTACGAAACAAGGCGGCGTCCTGATTACCGCCAAACGGGATGGTGGCAAATTAGTTGTGAGCACCCGGGATACCGGGGCCGGGATAGGTCCTGATGACATCCCCAAATTATTCAAGAAATTTCAGCAATTAGACGCAAAATCCAAAGATGGGACAGGGCTCGGGCTGGCCATTTGTAAGGAAATTATTAACCAGCATAAGGGGAAGATTTGGGTAGAATCCGAATTAGGCAAGGGGAGCAGCTTCAATTTTATGTTAAATATATCATAAATTATTGTATTTTAATTAGTTATAATAAATATTAATACCATCTGGAAAATATTCTACAGGGAGAACCGCTTAAAAAGCCGTTCTCCTTTTTTTATGAAAATACTGTTTGGCGGACATTGACAGCTTAAGATTTTGGGCTATACTTGAAGAGAAATCAGAGAAATAGGAAAAATAGGAAATTAGAGAAAATAATTCACAACGAAACCCGAGGTCACTATGATTGAAAAAGCATTTACAACCCACGAAATTGCCAAGTATTGTGATGTCACGCCGCGTACCGTTAACCAATGGATTAATGAAGGGAAGATCACCGCTTTTCGCACCCCGGGGAACCACAGCCGGGTTAAACAGTCCGAACTTATTCATTTTCTGAATAAATTTCAAATGCCTATTCCATCTGATTTAATGCCGAAAGACTCCAAAAAGCATATTTTGATTGTGGACGATGAACAGGGGATCGTTAATCTGATTAAAAGGCTGTTGTTGCCAGACCCCCAATTTGAAGTCGATGTGGCGTATGACGGATTTATGGCCGGCCAGAAATTTATCCAGAAAAAACCGGACCTGCTCATTCTGGATTTAAGGATGCCGCGGGTTGACGGGGACAGCCTCTGCCAGGCGATCCGCAATGACAAGGAAAACAAAGACGTCAGGATTTTGATCATATCCGGTATCCAGGATGAAGAAAGAATTAAAAAGATTTTGAAGATGGGGGCGGATGATTTTCTGCAAAAGCCGTTTACCAATGAAGCTTTATTACAAAAAATTAACCAGCTGCTGACCCAGAAGACAGGCCGATAATGGCGGCTTACATTTATTAAAGGGGTGCGATCATGAAAATAGAACAAAGAATCTGGACGAAAGAAAAAGGTTGGTCTCCCGCGTTATCCAGCCCGGACGGCTCCGGTGTTGAACTAGTTATCTTATTCGGCAGCACGGCCCTTATAAAAGAGAAACAACAGTTTCAAGAAATAAAGAAAATATATCCCAACGCCAGTTGGATTGGGTGTTCAACGGCCGGTGAGATTTACGGCACCCAGGTTCATGATGATTCATTGGTCCTGACGGCTGTTCATTTTGAGAAAACAAAGATTAAGTGTGTCCATCAGCAGATAACCAATATTAATAACAGTTATGAGGCCGGCGGGAACCTGGCGCAGCAATTAAACGCGGATGATCTTAAGCATATTTTTGTCCTCTCTGAGGGGATTAACGTGAACGGCAGTGAACTGGTGCGGGGCTTTAACCATAAACTGCTGGGGAAAATATCCGTCTCGGGAGGCTTGTCAGGAGATGCCGCCCGGTTTAAAGAAACGTTCATTATTTCTGATGGAGAAGTATATAAAGAAGGGGCGGTCGCGGTCGGATTTTATGGAAATAACATCAAGGTGGGGTACGGTTCTCTTGGAGGATGGGATTCTTTTGGTCCTGAACGGGTCGTGACAAAATCAAGGTGTAATAAATTATATGAACTGGACGGCCAGCTGGCTTTAAATCTCTACAAACAATATTTGGGTGAACATGCCAAGGGATTGCCGGCAACCGGTTTATTGTTTCCGTTGAGCCTGTCGACAAAAAGCGGTGAAAAAGAAGTGGTCCGCACCATCTTGGCGGTGGATGAGAAAGAACAGAGTATGACATTCGCCGGGGACATTCCGGAAAATAGTACGGTCCGGTTGATGAAAGCGAATTTTAACCGGTTGGTTGACGGAGCGGTCGGAGCGGCCAAGAACAGCCTGGTTCCGCTGGATTCAATGAATGCGGAACTTTCGATCCTGATCAGCTGTGTCGGACGAAAACTGATCCTCAAGCAAAGGACTGAAGAGGAAGTCGAAGGGGTCCGGGATGTTGTCGGGGGCCAGAGCATCTTAACCGGATTTTATTCTTACGGGGAAATCGCCCCGTTCGGAGCAGATTTTAAGGAATGCCAGCTCCACAACCAGACGATGACCATTACAACATTCTCGGAGAAAGTTTGATGGCGAAAGAGTTACACACGTTAGTTAGACGGCAGTTGAAGAAGTATCACGGTGCTGATATCCAGCTCTCAGATGAATGGAAAGGGTTTATTGATGCCGTCAGTGATGCGTATTGTTCGTTTGACAGTGACCGTGAATTACTGGAACATTCGATTGAGCTTAGTTCCAAAGAATTATTCGAATCGAACCAGAAGATGAAAACAATGCTGCAGGATCTTCAAAAGACTCACAATGACCTCAAGAATATGAAAATGCAGTTGTTTCAATCGGAGAAAATGGCCTCGATCGGTCAATTGGCCGCCGGGGTGGCCCATGAAATCAATAACCCGGTCGGGTTTATTGAAAGCAATATTGAAGTCCTGGAAGGTTACGTTAAGCAATTTCTGACCGTGATTCACGCAGTCCAGGAATTAAAGGAAAAGAAAGTAAAAACGCAAACGGATTTAATCGGGCCGGCTATAGAAAAAATACTGAACGCCCAGGAAACAGCGGAAATCGATTATATCCTCAGTGATATCACAAATTTGTTTAAAGAAACCAAAGACGGGGTCAGGCGCGTTAAAAATATCGTTGCGGATTTGAGGGTGTTTTCCAAAGCGGATGAAGAAGGCCTGGAAGATGTTGACCTGAAAGCGATCATTGAAGAGACGATCCGGCTGGCGTTTAATGAAATCAAATACAAAGCGGGCCTGAATAAAGAATTTGATCCGGATCTGCCTTTAATAAAAGGGAGGAAACAACGGCTTCAGCAGGTCTTCTTAAACTTGCTGGTCAATGCCGCGCAGGCCATCAAAGAAAAAGGTGAAATATTCGTCAAGGTTTATAGAAAAGATGAATATATTTATGCCGAGATCAGCGATACCGGGGTCGGCATTGCCGAAGAGAATTTAAAGAAGATGTTCGACCCGTTTTTTACCACCAAACCGGTTGGGCAAGGCACAGGTTTAGGCCTGAGCATCAGTTACGATATTATTAAAAAACACGGCGGAGAAATCAGTGTGGAGTCCGTGCTGGGTAAAGGGACAACATTTATCATCATGTTGCCCATCAATCATAAGGATAATTAAAACCGGCAAGACGGTAGGGATGGAGTTCTAAGGTGTCCAAAGAAATTAATATTCTATTTATCGATGACGAAGACAGCGACCTTTATCTGTTTGAGAAAATATTTTTAGACTGGCCGTTCGGGGTTATCACGACCAAATCAACGGAAGAGGCCTTTGAAATTTTGAGAAAAGAAAAGATCAAGGTGGTTGTCAGCGACCAGTTTATGCCGGTCATACCCGGCATTCATTTTTTAAGAGAAGTAAAAAACAGGTTCCCGAATATTGTCAGGATCCTGCTGACCGGGCACGAAGAATTTGAAATCGCGGAACAGGCGATCAATATGGGTGAGGTATACCGCTTTTTAACCAAACCGTTTAACACGGCCGAATTCAAGGCGGCCATCCGGCAGTCGCTCCAGCATTATAATTTGTGTGAAGAGAATGAACGGCTTTTTGAAGATATGCGCCGAAAATCGCAGGAACTGGAGGCAATTAACCGGGAATTGAGGGCATTGCAAAAGATTCAGCAGGAATTTATTTCTACGGTATCGCATGAATTGCGCACCCCCCTGGCTTCCATCAAAAGTGCTGTCGAAATATTGGCGAGTGAAGCCCCCGGTCCGCTGAATAAAGATCAGAAAGTCTTTGTTCATACAGCCCAGAAAAATATTGATCGTCTTAAAAGTTTGAGTGATGACGTGCTTGATATGAACTCGCTTGAATCGGGAACGCTGGATCTGGATATTAAACCCAATGATATCAACGATATCATCAAACAAGAGTTAAAGTGGTTTATGCCTGAAGCTGCCAATAAAAAATTGTCCATTAACGCTGATCTCCAAGAGGGGATTCCGTTGATATCCATGGATGGGGAGCGCATCAAGACGGTGATGAGCAACCTGATTGACAACGCGATTGTGTTCACGGAAAAAGGCGGGGTTCTGATTACCAGCCGGATCATCCAGGACAAGGATGAGGTGCAGGTGTGTGTCAAGGATACAGGCGTCGGGATCCCGGAAACTGATTTGAGCAAAGTGTTTAATAAATTCCATCAAATCGGCAGTCCTGAAAAAAGAATGGCGGGGGGAGCCGGGATCGGTCTGGCCATCTGCCGTGACATTATCCGGCTTCACGGGGGAAGCATTTGGGCTGAATCCTCCTTAAATGAATGGAGCCATTTTTATTTTACACTGCCGCTGAAAGGCAATCGTCCGAAAAACGGGGTAGAAAATCATGAGTAAAGAAATAAATGTCTTGTTTCTGGATGATGAAGAAAACATATTGAATTCGCTGAAACGGCTTTTTATCAGCGAATCTTACGGGGTCGTCGTGACAACAAACGCTGAGGAAGCCCTGGATATCATTGGCCGGGAAAAAATCAAAGTCGTGATCAGCGACCAGCGGATGCCGCATATAACCGGTGTCGAGTTTTTGACGAAGGTCAAAGCGAAAAATCCGGACATTATGCGCATCTTATTTACCGGATACACCGATCTTCAGGCGGCCGAGGACGCGATCAATATCGGGGAAGTCTATCGTTTTATCAACAAGCCCTGGAACGGTCCTGACCTCAAGACATCTGTCCAGGAAGCGATCAATCATTATAATTTGATGATCGAAAATAAAGACCTGATTGAAATCACCGAGAAAAAGAATAAAGAGCTCGAAGGGTTAAACATGAAGTTATCCGCCATGTTTGAGAAACAGCGTGAATTCACTTCCGTTGTTTCGCATGAGCTGCGTACACCCTTGGCCTCCATCAAGGCCGCGATTGATATCGTCATGAGCGAAACGTCCGGGACCTTAAGCGCGGACCAGAATAATTTTTTAAACAAAGCCAAAGTCAATGTTGACCGGTTAAAGCGGCTGATCAATGATATCCTCGACCTGTCCAAACTGGAATCAGGCCGGATTGAAATGAAACCGCAGCCAAACGACGTGAATAAATTGGTCCAGGAAGTCATTCAGGTGAACAGCCCCGCCGCCCAGAAAGAAAATTTATTCTTGAAGTCAGAGATAGACCCGAATGTGCCGGAAGCGGTTTTTGATACAGACCGTATCAGCCAGGTCTTAAATAATCTCGTGAACAACGCCATCAAGTTTACAAAAACAGGAGGGATTGTCATCCGGGCGGTTAATCATGACCATAAACTGGAAGTCATTGTTGAAGACACAGGACCGGGTATTGAGAAATCGGATATCCCCAAACTTTTTGAAAAATTCCAGCAGCTGGAAGATGCCGCGAAATGCGAGAAGGGCGGAACGGGCCTGGGACTGGCCATCTGCAAAGAGATCATCCACCAGCATAAAGGAAAGATCTGGGTTGAGTCGGAAATCACCAAGGGCAGCCGGTTCTGTTTTTGGGTGCCGATCTCAGGCAGCAATGGGGGAACTACGCATGACACAAAATGATAAAGAAATCAATATTTTGCTCATTGACGATGAGATTGATTTGGCGGAAATGACGGCGTACCAGCTTAAGGCCAAAGGCTTCAAGGTTGAACTGGCCTCAAACGGCCAGGAGGGTTTGGATAAACTGCAGACATTTACGCCGCACCTGATCATTCTGGATTTGAATATGCCGGTCATGGGCGGCCTGGAATTTTATCAGCATATCCTGGATGAAAACAAAAAACCAAAATTTCCAGTGCTGATTCTGACGGCCAGGGCTTACCTGGATAATGTCTTAAGCGGACTGAGCATTGAAGGATATATTACCAAACCTTTTGAACTGGAAGATTTGTTGAAAAGAGTGAAATCGGCGACGGAAAAATTATTTCAGATTTAATTGTCCAGGGAGTAATGAACAATGAGTGACCCCCAAAAGAAAATATTAATCATTGATGATGAGGCCGATCTGACCGAGATGGCGGCTTACAGAATCAGGAAAGCCGGATACAGCGTGGAGACGGCTTGTAACGGGCTGGAAGGATTAGAAAAATTGGAGCATTTTATCCCCGATTTGATCATCTTGGATATTAACATGCCGGTCATGGGCGGGATCGAATTTTACGAAAAGATCTTGGAGGCCAATGACAAACCAAAATATCCGATTTTAGTCCTGACGGCCAGGGCGAATATGGAAGGGTTATTCCGGCAGCTATACGTTGACGGATTTATGAACAAACCATATGAATTTGACGAGTTGTTGAGGGAAATCAAGGTCATTACGAACAAAGATTTTGATGAGTTTAAGAAAGAAACGATACCCCCGCACAATATATTGATAGTTGAAGACGATCCGTTGTCCGGGGGCCAGATCAGCATGGCTTTCCTGAACGACGGACACATTGTTTCATTGGCGCCGAACGGAGGGAAGGCCATTGAAAAGGTGATGACCAACTTACCCGATGCCGTTGTTGTCAAGATGACCCTGCCTGATTTGGGCGGGGATGAAGTCATCCTTAAGTTAAAGAAAATGCCGCGGTTGAAGTTTGTAAAGTTTTTCTTATATTTTCCAAACGGAGAGGCCGAAAATATTCCCATTTTTGAGAAGATACAAAATAAAACCCAGGCGGACGGATATATCAACGCCAATGACCCAAAGTTATTGCTGGAAGAAGTGACCATGTTGTTGAAACGGGAGAAAGATAAAAATAAAGACCGGCAAAATAATAATTCCGGGAAGCCGGACGGACAATGATTATAAAATACAGGAGCCAAACATGCCCCAAAAAATTTTGATTGTCGATGATGAGAGCGATATTTCCGAGACGCTGGCCATCAGGTTTCAGAAGGCCGGATTTGATGTGTCCCTTGCTTTCGACGGGCAGGAAGGATTGACCAAAGCGAAAGAAGTGGTTCCCGATATTATTATCATGGATGAGATGATGCCGAAGATGAACGGGTTCAAGGTGTGCGCCCTGCTGAAGGCGGACAGCCGGTTTCAGAAAATTCCCATTGTCATGTTTACGGCCCGTTCACAGGACGAGATCGATACAACCATGGCCAGGGAAGTGGGATTTGATGATTACGTGAACAAGCTCATCGATTTTGAAGATCTGTTGGAAAAAATCAAAGGGTTAACCGTAAAGAATTGAAACAAAGGGTGAACCGTGTCCAGAAAAATTAAAAAATCGCTCGGGGAAATGCTCCTGGAGCATAACATCATCACGGATGATCAATGGATGAAGGTCCAGAGTGCCGTGAAGTCCGGTGAATCGGTCCGTAAATCGCTGATCAAGACGGGGTTTGTGTCAGAAGAGGATATGGTGAATTTTCTGGCGGAACAAATGAGCATTCCGCGGATTGATCTTAACAGCCACTTGATCGATCCGAAACTGATCGAACTCGTCCCGGAAGATCTGGCCCGGAAACACCAGATCATCCCGGTTTTAAAAATCGGCAGTACGCTGACCTGCGTGATGGCGGATGTTTTTAATCTATTGGCCCTTGATGAGGTCATGCTCAGGACCGGGCTGACGGTGGAACAGGCCATCGCGACGGAGAAAGAGATTCAAAAGGCGATTGATGAACATTATACGGTGAAAGGCACGATGCAGGAAGTCATCCGGAGTCTGGAAGAGCAAAAGCCCTTGTTCAGAGAGGACGACTTGGAAGCGGACCAGCTTAAAAATATCGGTGAAGAACCGCCGGTGATTAAACTGGTCAACATGACCATTATGCAGGCTGTTTCCGAAGGGGTGTCGGATATCCATATTGAGCCGGATGAAGACGCCCTGAAAGTCCGTTATCGGGTCGACGGTGTTTTAAGTGAACAGAGTGATTTTCCCCGGCACCTGCAGTCGGCGATTATTTCCCGCATAAAAATTTTGTCTAATATGAATATTGCCGAGAGGCGTAAACCCCAGGACGGCCGTTTCCAGTTACAGATAGGGCGCCGTCAGATTGATATCCGTGTTTCCTGCATGCCGACCATTTACGGGGAAAATATCGTGATGCGTCTTCTCGATCAGGGGAGCATGCTTTTACATTTAAAAGAGACCGGATTTCAGAAAGAGGTTCTCGAAAAATATATTAAATTATTGTACCAGCCAAACGGGATTATCCTGGTCACCGGTCCGACGGGAAGCGGTAAAACGACGACTTTGTACGCCTCATTGAACGAGATCAATACCCCGGAGAAAAATATTGTCACCATTGAAGACCCGGTCGAATATAGATTAAAGGGAATCCGTCAGATCCAGATCAACCCGAGCGTTGACCTGACATTCGCCACCGGCCTGCGTTCTATCCTCAGGCAGGATCCGGACATCATCATGGTCGGGGAAATTAGGGATCTGGAAACGGCCGAGATTGCCGTGCAGGCGGCGCTGACCGGACATCTGGTTTTGGCCACCCTGCATACCAATAACGCGGCCGGGGCCGTTGCCCGGTTGATCGATATGGGCATTGAGCCTTTTTTGATTTCATCATCGCTGACGGGCGTGCTCGCCCAGCGGCTGGTCCGCCGGATTTGTCAGGATTGTTCCGGAAAGGGATGTCCCAAATGTCATCAATCCGGTTATAAAACCAGGACAGGCATTTATGAGCTGATGCGCGTTACTGATCCGTTGCGTCAGTTAATCATCAAGAAGGCCTCATCGGAAGATATAAATCAGGAAGCGGTTAATTCCGGGATGATTACGCTGCGTGAAGACGGGATGAAAAAAGTCGACCAGGGAATCACGACCCGAGAAGAAATTTTGCGGGTTACGCAAGAGGAAGCATAAGACATGCCCACATACCTTTATAAAGCGAGAGAAGATAACGGAAACCTGATCCGGGGAACGATGGAAGCCCCTACGCAGGATGCCCTGGCCAAACGATTACACACCATGGGATATGTCCCGACGTTTATTCAGGAGGCCGAGAATGGAAACGGTGCCGTCAATCCCGGCGGGGTTGTAAAAAAGGTCAAAACCCTGGAGATGATATTTTTCAGCATCCAGCTGGCGAATATGCTGGAAGCGGGAGTGCCGATATTGACCAGCCTGAAGACGTTGAACCGGCAGATTAAAAATACCGGTTTCAAGAAAGTAATCCATGATGTCAGTGAATTGATTGCGTCGGGGACCTCTTTATCGGAATCCATGGCGAAGTTTCCGCGGGTTTTTTCCGCTCTGTTCATTAATATGGTTAAAAGCGGCGAGGTCAGCGGGACATTAAGCCCGACCCTCAATCGTTACGCGATTTATATCGAACACGAAGAGGACATCCGGCAAAAAATAAAGAATGCAATATTTTATCCGTCCATATTGCTTTTTGTCAGCATTGCGGTCATAATAATTATCATAAGTTTTGTAATACCAAAGTTTATGGAAATATTCACAAGGGCTGATGTAACTATACCTTTACCCACACTCATCCTGCATTCTCTCGGGGTGGGAATTCGGAAGTATTGGTTTCTTTTGATTTTGGTGGTCTCTTTTGTTGTCGGGCTGGTCAAATTTTATATCGAAACGAAACAAGGAAGAGCGCAATTTGACGATCTCAAGCTTAGAATTCCCGTCATCGGTGATCTTATTTACAAGACGGTGATCGCCCGCTTTTGCCGTACGCTGGCCACGCTTTTGAAAAGCGGGGTTTCAATGCTTTATGCGCTCAGCATCACGCGGGACACCATCGGGAATGTCGTCATGGCCAAAGTGGTGAACGACACCCGCAAAAGTGTAGAAGAAGGGGCCACGGTCACAGAACCGTTGGTTAAAAGCGGACGGTTCCCGCCGGATGTCACCCAGATGATCGCCGTCGGAGAACAGACCGGCCGGCTGCATGACATGCTGGACAAGATCGCTGATTTTTACGATAAATCGATTGAACATTCGATCCGGCGGCTGCTGACGCTGATAGAGCCGGTTCTCATCATTATTATGGGCGGCCTTGCCGGTTTTATTATGGCATCAATGTTGCTGCCCTTGTTTGATATGGTCAAGACGATACAAAGATAAAATGTTTATTAACAAAATCCGGGGGGAAGTATGAAGAACAAAAAAGGTTTTACGCTGATTGAACTTATGGTGGTCATGGTTGTCATTTCCATTTTAATCGGGATTGCGATTCCAAGGTTTAAGGGGATGCAGGACCAGGCCAATGTTTCAAAGGCCCAGATGGAACTCAGGACAGTCCAGGCCGCGATTGAATCTTTTTATGTGAACCAGGTTCCCAAAGAGTACCCGAACACTTCGGATTCAGTCATCGCGGACCAGCTTCTGGACGCGACTCCGAAGATCGTTAACGAAATCCTTTATGATCCGTTTTTACCGCAGCAGGAGTACAACTACATTTTGTCGGATGACGAACAATTTTATGTCATATTCAGCGCCGGGGTCAACCGGGTCTATGACATCACGGGTATCGAAGACGAAACGGGCCAGCTATTAGGGGATCAGGCCGATGATCCTTTTGTCACCAATGGATTGGGATGGTAAGACAGGAAAGTGTTTTGATCCGATGAACAGATTGAGTCGTAGTGACCGAAAAGGTTTCACCCTCCTGGAGGCGATGATCACGATGGTTCTGTTGGCAACCGGAGTGACCGCCGTGTTCAGTCTGTTCAGCATGACAACGACGCTGGATTCAGACAATGAATATACGGCGATAGCCATCAGTTTAGGTCAGGAAGCGATGGAGGAAATCAAGGATGCGGGATCATATGCGGATATTGATTCAATGTCTGCGGCCCGGACCAATGTAGGGGGCGATTTTAGCGATTTTGACCGGGAAGTGACCGTTGCCGGTGATCCCAAGCAGGTTAATGTGAAGGTGTACTGGACAGATAAAGGGGTCGATCATAATGTAGAACTGGTCACGTTGTTGGCGGATTATGATTATTAAATAGCCCCGGCGAGGAAAGTTATGAGGATATCGACCCAGCATGGATTTACGATTACCGAGCTGATCATGAGCGTCCTGGTTACCGGGGTTCTGATTTTTACGATCGGTTTGATTTATACGACCGGAACAAGTATCTTTGAAAACGGTTACGACCGGATTTCAAACAGGACAGACGCGGCCCAGGCGATTGATCAGGTTACGCGTTATCTTGTCCAGGCAAAGAGCATTGATGATATTTCAGAAAGCAGCCTTTCCTTTACCGCGGACATGGGAAGCGGCGATGTGAATTTCAGGGTTTATCTGTACAGCCCGGACGACCCTGAACCAAATCCACCTTATTCAGAAGACAATTATCAGATTAAGTTTGCCGAGGGAGATCTCAGTTACGGGGCCGGAAAAGTCCTTGTCAGAAATTTAATATCTCCGGTTAATTTTCCTTTTGACCGGAACAATAATTTAATTACTTTGGATTGGACCTTAAGCCGGAATGACTCAACGGTAAGAATGCGGACTAATGTGAGGCCGAGAAATTTATAATGAAATTATACAGACTATCACGCAAGCGGGCGGCAACCATGCTGCTGACGCTGATTTTTATGGTTTTTCTGACGGTGGTCGCTTCGGCTTATATAAGCCTGGTGATGAGCAATACAAAATTGCTGGATGCCCAGACAGATACGGTCAGGGCATTTTATTTTGCCGAGGCCGGGCTGAATAAGGCGGTCTGGTACCTGCAAACAACGGCCCCCGACGGTTCGACGGACGGGAGCTGGCGGACGTCGGCTTATCCGGCTGATCCCGGGCCCGGTTCGAACGATCCTCAAGAAGAAACACTGGGAGACGGCCGGTACACGGTCTGGGTTGAAACTTCAGGGGCAAATATTCTGATCACGGCCAGAGGAGTAAGCCATAATTCCGAAAGAGAAATTCAGCAGGAAGTTTCGCTGACGGCGGGACCGCCTAATATTGTCAGTTCGGTGGGCGGCTCCTGGAAAGAGTTACAAGGTTAAAGAGATGGAAAAGAGAAAATTTATAAATAAAAAGAACCGGTCATTGATCGGTGTCAGCATCGGATCCGGTTCAATCAAGCTGGTCCAGTTTGTTTCAGAAAAAGACAATCTGCATTTGGTTTATAGCGCGTGCGCAGAGATGACGGACATCGAAAAGATCGATTATAAAGTCAATGTCATAAAAGGACTGAAAGAAGTTTTTAAAGGCGTCACGGAGAAAAATGCGGATGTGATCTGTGTGGTCAATTGCCCGAGGACATCCGTGGCCAAGATTCGCCTGCCGGTCATGCCGGAAGAAGAACTGGCCCAGGCGGTCCGTTGGGGGGCCAAGAACCAGTTTCCGTTTTCTCTTGATGAAGCCGTGATGGATTATAAAGTCCTGGATAAGAGTATGGATGGAGAACACCTCAAGCTCAATGTATTAGCGGCCACGACCACCCGGGAAAATATTAACCTGATTAACGCCTTTTTTAATTCCTCTGACGGTCATCGCGGTTATTTGGCGGACTGCCGGTTGACAGCGGTTATTCCTTCTTCATTAGCCCTGGAAAATATATTTATGAATTCCGTCGGTGCCTCCGCCGGAATTTTTGCCGTTATTGAAATGGAACGGACGATCACGGAGTTTAACGTTTATAAAAATGGAAAGATTGAATTTTCCCGCAAGCTTCCTTTCTGCGGAAACGATATCACGCTCAGTCTGACCAAAGCCCTGGTTACCCCCAAGGGCAAGGTGGAGTTGACGTTTGGGGAAGCCGAACAGATGAAAATTAAATATGGCATCCCCGAGGTCGGCCAGGTTTCCTGGGCCGAAGAGAGAATTACGCCGAACCAGCTGTTATCCATGATGCGGCCTAAACTTGAATTGCTGGTGAATGAAATTGACCGCTCGCTCGAATTTTATCAGGGGGAGCGGGGAGAACGAATCCATAAAGTAATCCTGCGGGGCGGACTGGCCCGGATGAAAGGCCTTGAACAGCATTTATCCCAGGAGCTGGATGTTGACATCCGTGTAGAGGAAATCGTCGACAATGTGCCCGGTCTGTCAGGGATCACGTCAGATATTAAAAAAAGCCCTTCGCACCGGTTAGACCTCGCGATTGGCGCTGTCCTGCATGGTCCGGATGACATCAATTTTCTTCCGAACAAGGCACGCCAGACGCAAGGGGGCCTGCCGGGAAAAATATTCACGGCGGTCAGCGTGCTGTGTGTTTTTTCTTTAGTCATTTTTATGCTGGTGAACGTTTCATGGCGGTTAAATAAATCCAGAAAAAACCATATGACCGTAACAAGGGACTATCAGCGCCTTGTTCCGGAAATGAAGAGGTTCAAGGAAGAACTGATTTTTTCCAAGCACCTGGCCCAGCGTCCATCCTGGGGAGCATTCTTAAGAGGGTTAAGCCATCAGGTTTTGCCCCGGATGTATTTGCATCAGATGAGTATGGCCGATCATCAGGTCAGGCTGAAAGGATATATTACGCCGGAAGAAGGGCAGGACAGCGGGGCCGCGTTGTCTGAGTTCATGCGGAATCTGCAGGACGGGATTTGCCCGAATGTCGGGCTGGTTGAAGCGAAGAAAGACACGGATGATATCAATTTGGCCCAGTTTGAGATCATCTGCGATGTGTCGACCGGAGAATCAGAATGAAATTATTCAACGGGGAACAAAGTTTATTAAAAGTTGCGGCCATGACCGTTTTTCTGTGCGCCTTATTTTTATTGTTCGTCTTTGTCTATCGTCCCAAGGAAAAGGAAATTATCCTTCTCGAACAAGAAACATTCCGGATTAAAAATGATATGGCCCTGGTCAGGGGAGTCCTTCACGAAACAAAAAATGAATTAATGGCCGGCGCTCCGGTGACAAAGGAAGAAGTCACCGGGGTCATCCATGAAATCATGCGGCTGGGAGAAGAAAACGGCATAACATTCATTACGATCAGTCTTGATGAAAAAACCGACAGAAAGCGGGTTAAATTTCCTTATCAATCCCTGGACCTCAACATACAGTCGGATTATTCTAATCTGGGTGAATTTCTGGACGCGTTGAACCATCTGGAAAGGGGGGCCGTACGGGTGCGCAGTTTTGATATTGTCAGAGATGAAACAATACAACCGACGGTCAAGGCCAGTTTGAACGTGGATATTTATCTCAAAGGCGTTAAACGTGGAAAAAAATAAAGTGTTGCAGTTAATGCTGCCCCTATTGATATTTATATCGCTGGGGATATGGTTTAAGGCGTCAAATACCCCGGGCACGGTTCCCTTTAAAAAGACTAAAGAAACCAAAGAAGCTGATTTATTGAAAAACGAATTGACCGTCCTGGCCAAACAACTTAAAAAGGTAACGGTTCTGAGCTTTTCGCAGGAATTGGATGAAGGCTGGGGCAGGAACCCTTTTTATTACGGTGAAGAGTTCAAAACGAATAACGCCTTGGCTCAGGATAAAGCCGTGGATTCCGATCCGGTCTTGAACGGGATTTTCTGGGACGACCAGAATCCCAGCGCCGTCATCAACAACCGGTATGTCGCCGTTAACGACACATTCGGTGAATATACTGTGATGGCCATCCGGAAAAATGTGGTTGTCCTCAGTGACGGGATGGATCATATCGAACTGAGAACCGGTTTGTATTAGTATAGATTTTCCTGTCGATTTTTCCCTTACGCAGAAAATAAAAGACTTGTCACCGGATGAATGTTAGAATGTTTAAGCTTTCCGATTGCGGAAGAAGCAGATAATAACAAAATATTAATGGGGGTATTGTTGAATGAACGAATTTGAGAGCAGCACCCGCGCGAGCATAACCCAGGCCGTCAAAGATCTGTTCAGCAATAAAGACCGCTATCATGTCGTTGACCTGGAGTCATTGTCCCGGATTATTCTTGATTTTGCGCTCGCCGGCGAAGACTTGAGCACGGTCACGGAGATGAACCGGTTTGAATTCCATTACCGATTGTTGGGAAAAGCGGTCGCGGTCGCACAGGGTTGGAAGATTAATTGTGTTGAAGAAGTCAAGATGCCGTCTCAGACAGCTCAAAGTATTACGCAGTATATTAATAATACATACGGTTTGAAATTGTAAGTTGAATTTAAGGGGAATAAATGAGAATGAATAAAGAATTATTGACGGATTTCGGTATATTATGGCTGAGGGTTTTGGCGGGGAGCGGTATCGCTTATCACGGTTATGGAAAAGTTTTCGGCGGAAAAATCGGGCAGTTTACAGAGGGTGTTGCGGCGATGGGTTTTCCCATGCCGGAAGTGTTCGCGTGGGCCGCGGCGCTTTCTGAATTTTTAGGGGGAATATTTATTGTATTGGGGCTTTTCACCCGGACGGCGGCTTTAATGGTTTTCTTTACCATGACGGTGGCCGCGTTTATTAAACACGGGCCTGATCCGTTTAAAAAGAAAGAATTGGCGCTGGCGTATTGGGCTGTTTCCGGATCCGTTATCTTTCTGGGGCCGGGGAGATTCAGTCTGGACCACTTGATTTGGAAAAATTGCAAGTAACCCTTTCGACCGGTAAGGGGAGAGATATAGTTAATGAGCACCATGTCCATCTGAAGAAAACATTTTAACTATGGCCAATCAAAAAATTCTGCTGTGGCTTGCCATTCTTTTTATTTTCAGTTTTTTGCTCAGATTGTTTTTTATCAGCCTTGGTCCCTATACTTCCGATTGTCTGTATCTGGCTATTCAATCTGAAAAAATCGTCAGGACGCATCAGATGCACTATCTGCAGAGTTCGGGACTTCCGTTAACGGTTGTTCTCGGGGCGTCTTTCGTGTGGTTGTTCCAGATTTTTTCCGTCAATGCTCCTGTCTTTGCCGTTAATTTTATGAGCGTATGGTTTGGATCAATGTGCGTCGTAGCGATGTTTTTTTGTGTGAAGCAACTTACTGACATCCGGACGGCTCTGATCAGCGCGGTATTTTTAACCCTTAACCCATTCTTTATTGGTTTATCCAGTTTCGGTAACAGCCACATGCCGGCTGTATTCTTTCTATTAACAGGAATATATTATCTGCTGCGGTTTCCTGAAAGCCGTCGTACGTCTCACTTGTTCTTTTCCGGCTTGTGGCTGGGGTGTATGGGTGCAGCGCGCATACAAGATTTAATGGTCATGAGTATCCCTCTGCTTTATTTGGGGCTATCCAAAGTGAATTCCATTCGATCGGACAAACAGACCCTGTTGAAATATATCACCGTTCCGCTTTTCTCCTGTTTGGGTGTTATTTTGATTGCTTACGTCCCAAAATTTGTGATCCCTAATCTCCCTACGGGAGACAGTTCTTTCATTGGCTATGTACAGGCTAATTTTACGAATCATATAAAAGGTTTGACATTTACAGCATTGATCAATATTTTTACGGATGTGCTGACCGTATTTTCTCCGCTAGAGTGGGTTTTGATGGCAGGAGGGTTGGTGTTTTTGATTATTCAAATCGAACGGAAGAAAATTTTATTTTTGTTGTTATGGATCATTATTCCGGCCGTCATCTTCAGTTTTCTCAGTTTTTTTGTATTCCGCTTGATGATTATAAGTTTTATACCATTGATCATCATGGAGTCTTATTGTATAAACATTTTATTGAAAACAAACAATAGGTGGGCGAAATTGAGTATTCCGGTCATATTATTGTTTGTATTGATCAATTTGAACCGGTATTATCCGATGTTTCTTTTTCGTCATCAGAATGCCCTTTTGCCCGAATTTTTTCAATGGGTTAATGTTGCTACGGAAGAAAATTCGCTCATCATTGAACGGGACCATTCAATCTGGATTTATTATTATGCCAAACGCAAACCCTTCGGACCCGCGGTAGGGTATTCTCAATTAACTCCGGAAACACTGGATGTTTTTAAAAATGATTTGGACAACTTGCTGAGACAAGGTATCCCGGTGTATGTCACGAAATACGGATTATTGGACAGAAAAGATCTTTTCCGAAAATTTATGGTTAAGAACTATCGTTTGGAAATAGTCGGCAGCAGAATGATTGAGGACTGGCATTTGGGCTGTCTTAAACAGGTTGTTGTCCAGAACGATCTTTTAAGGATAACACCATTAACAGAATGACGTGTGCTTGTAACCAGCAAGTATATTTATCCGGCCGATGTTAAATTAAAAGGATACAAGTGGCAATGAAAACCATCATATTACTGACCATCTCGAATATTTTTATGACGTTTGCCTGGTACGGGCATTTGAAATACAAGGATTCCCCTTTATTCAAGGTGATTTTAATCAGCTGGGTGATTGCGTTTGCGGAATATTGTTTTCAGGTGCCGGCCAACCGCATCGGTCACGGGCAGTTTACCGCGGCCCAGTTGAAAACCATTCAGGAGGTGATCACGCTGATCGTGTTTTGTGTTTTCTCCGTGTTGTACCTCAAGGAAGACTTGAAATGGAATTATATCGTTGGGTTCGCGTTTATGGTTATGGCTGTATTTTTTGTGTTTAAAAAATGGTAGCGGAGTCAAAGCGGACATTACGGAAAAGAGGGGAGGATGCGGCGGGCGCATCTGGCCGGGGATCGTCCAATCTTTTTCCTGTACGCCTCGTCGGTAAATTTAATGGGGATAGCGACGTAAAAGATATAACGGCCGATATTTTCATGTCAAAGCAGTGATTAAATTATCTTAAAAAAAGATGGTTAATTGTTCATAAAGATTATAAGATGAATTTGTTTATTCGAAGAAAATTTGAAATTCATACATCAGTCAATTATGGTCCGTTGCGTTGAATCGGGTTCTTTGTCTGACAGGATTATATGCGCGAAATGTATGCGAATGTGTTTTGGTTGTAGGTTGATGATTTTTTTAAATTCCAAATTTATTAATGGTTTACATTTGGGCTGGAATGTGTTAAAGAAATAGAAATAAATTTCCAAAGATCTAGAGTTGTTCAGCCTGAACCGGCTTGGGATTAACCTAACCATAACTGTTGTCTGCACGCTCTGTGCTAACAAATAAGGAGGAACCATAATTGAACCTAGTCCAAGAAACAATCCCGACTAAAAAAGAAATATTAAAAAAAGCAAAACAGCAGAATGTCTGGGGCATTGCCAGCAGCATTGATATTTATGAATGCGATCCCCAGACCATCCGTGATGCGGGCAAGATCAAACAATTTGTGAAAGAACTGTGCGAATTGATCGAGATGAAACGGTTCGGTGAAACACAAGTTGTCCATTTTGGAGAAGAAGAACGGGTGGCCGGATTTTCAATGGTTCAGCTGATCGAAACTTCCCTCATATCGGCTCATTTTGCTAACCTCACAAATACTGTGTATCTTGATGTGTTCAGTTGCAAAGCGTATGACCTTGAAGTGGTGAAAAAATTCGCGCAAAAGTTTTTTCAGGGCAAACGTTGTCTGACGAATATCAACTACCGGTATTAACCTGATTTTCCTTAACCCTGTGACCTGTTCCCGGGTTGCATTTAAGATTTACTATGCAAAGGGTTTTCCGCTATAATCATCCTGATGGATCAGTTTATCCCTAAAAGGTTATTTATATTTTTGATTCTTGCCAGTTGCCTTGCCTGCCGGGAACCGCGTCTGAATTCAAATGATCCATTGTTAAATAAAATGCTTGAAGGATTCTCCCTTCCGGATCAAGAGTTTGTTATTTCGGACACGGGAAAAAACGACGGATTGGACTATGCCGAATATGGCGAATTTCTACATTTGGGAAAAGCCGATTACGAATACCGAATCCGGGATAAAGAGACGTTGAAACGAGATGTCGGCGCGGGGATATACCCGAACCAGAACGCAGTCCGCGCCGAACCTGATTTTAAAAGTATGTCGGACCAGGGATTGTTAAACGAATCCCATTGGAAATTACTGGACTCTGACAATAAGAAACTCGCCTTCTATAAATGGGCCACCGTTTCGGATGACCCGGGGGTCAAAGCTTATTTTACCGGGGTTGTTTTGGAGAGATCAGGGCATATATTACAGGCCATCAAGGCTTATTATTCAGCGGTCGTGCATTTTCCACGATCAGCCGGCTGGGCCCGGGACCAGAGTTTTGTTTGGTACATTGCTCCAGCCGCCATCGGCGCCATTAGCCGGCTATGCCGGGATTATCCGTCATTAAATTTGGAATACAGCGATTCGTATTTCAAAGTGACTAATGGGGAAGACACGAATCTGGCGAATGACATCATTGAAATTAACCCGGGCCGGTTTATCAAAAAAACTTTTAAAGAGAAAATAATGTCCCTGCCTGATCTCACGGTTGAAGAGATTGCCGAACAAAGAGGGAACGGAGCAGTTAAGCTTGTAAAATACGGCAATGGTCACTGGCAATTGCTGGTGGATGATAAACCGTTTACGGTGAATGGTGTAACCTACGGACCGACGGAAATCGGCATCGGTCCGCAAAATGACCCGAATTTTGACCAGCGCTGGATGTTCAGGGATAAAAATAACAACGGCGTTATTGATGCCCCTTATGAAGCCTGGGTTGACCGGAATGGTAACGAAATTCAGGATGCTGATGAATTGCCGGTTGGTGATTTTCAGATCATGAAAGAGATGGGCGTAAACGCGGTGCGTTTATACATCCCCAATAAATCCCGCACGGAGTACGATCCGCAATTGATCAATAAAGAATTGTTGAGGGATATGCACCAGCGGTACGGCATCCGGGTTATTGCCGGAGATTTCCTCGGGGCCTACACGCTTGGTTCCGGAGCAGATTGGATGGTCGGGACTGATTATGAGGATCCAGCCCAACGCGCATCGATGAAGGAGATTGTCCGCCAAAAGGTGATGGATTTAAAAGATGAACCGTTTATTTTGATGTGGCTTCTTGGAAATGAGAATAATATGCCGCTTGATTATATGGGCGTCAATGCGACCAGGACTAAAGCGGCCCTTCATCCACAAGCTTATGCTGAATTTTTGAATGAGGTGGCTTTGATGATCCATGAATTGGACTCCAACCATCCGGTGGCTGTCGGCAATGTCCGGCTGGGCTTGATTGACTTTTACAACCAATATGCCCCGGCGATTGATATTCTCGGGGTCAATGCCTATCCGGGGCAGGGCGGTTTTGGAACGATGTGGGAAGAGGTCAAGCGGACATTTGACCGGCCGGTCCTGGTGACGGAATACGGGGCGGATGTTTATGACAAGAATCTGGGCCGAACCAATGAGGAAGCCCAGCGGGATTATTATTTCGGCAATTTAAGGGATATCGTTTTAAACCAGGCGGGCGGTCCCTACGCCGGAAATTCGATCGGGGGAGTTATTTTTGAATATCTGGATGAATGGTGGAAAGACACGCATAATCACCCGGTTGATGAACAGCAGACGGCCCCGCAGTTTCCGGCCGCCTTTTTTGACGGATATGACCATGAGGAATGGTTCGGTATTATCGGACAGGGGAGCGGCCGCCACAGCCCTTTTGAACGGAGATTACGCGAGGCTTATTTTATGTTTAAGGAGCACTGGTCCCGGAAATAAAAAAAGCCCGGCTGAAACCAGCCGGGCTTTTTCACGTTCAAGAAATTAGCACGCTAGGATATCATATGACCGGATCGTTTTTCTTCCGTTGGCGGTACATTTTTTCTGGGCCTGGTCAACCAGCCAGTACACGTATTCATTTAATGCATCCAATGCATCAGAGGAAACATTATAAGTTTCTTTTCCGCCTGCTTTCAGGGCTTCTTTGGTCTTGGAACCAACTAATAACATTTCTTTTTCTTTACCCTTGGCCATTTGGTCCATCCTTTGTTAGAAAGTTAATAAAAGCTATTTAACAGAATTTAATTTAAAAACACCCGATCGTCAAGTATAAAGTTTTTGATGTTTTTTTGAAAGACAGCGACCGGAATTAAAAATGAATTGACATAAAATACCAGGGGATGATAAATATTTGTAACCGCAGGAAATTCTATATTTTTTTAAAATCGAGAGGAGACAATTATATGGGGAAGAAAGTTATTTATACCGCCATGCTGAGCGGGTGGCTGCTTTTGTCTTCCGGTCTTTCGGCGTACCCGGAAGAAGATGTCAATGAATTAAAAAGGCAGATTGAAGTCTTAAAGAAAAGAGTGGAGGAACTGGAAGCAATTAAGACCCGGCCGGTTGTCGGGATCAGCCGTGTTCGGATGAATCCGTCCGACACGGTTGATGAAGATCCGTTCGTTGATATGGAACGCTTTCAGGAAGAAATGGACCAGACCTTTCAGAAATCCCTTAATCTTTCCAATCAGCCCGGGTCAGGTATAGTCAGCAGCATGATGAACTTTGATACCAACCTTGACTTCAGAGAAAATGAAGACGGGTATATTATTACGTTCAATATGACCGGATTAGACCAGGACAAAATTGATGTCCAGATTAACGAACATTCCATCACGCTCAAAGGTGAACAAACCTTGAGAAATGAACAGAAAAATCCCAATGGGTATTCACAATCGCAGGCATACGGCAGTTTCATGAAGACTGTTCCGCTGCCGGAAGATGCGGATGTAACAAAAATTAAAACGGAAAAAGAAACAGGCCGTCTGGTGATTAAAATACCCAGGAAGAATCCGTAGTTCTATGGCCGAGAATAATCCGTGAATTTAATTTTATCTGTTGTATTTAAGAAAACAAAAAAAAGAAATATCCCAAGTTCACACGGTTGATATATACTAATGATTATAATGAAATTGACATCTCAGCATTACAGGTAAAAACGGGTATTTCATCGGAATTTTGTTATGGCTAACTCGTAAACCCGCCCAACAGCATTGATTAAGTTTTGTCCATTCATCCATATGTTTTTATCCCCGGGACAGGGAATGCATGAAAAATCAGAAAAAATATTTTAATTGAATGTAAATATTTATATCGAGAATGACTCTGCCCAATAAGAAAAATTTTATACGGTTAATGGTTTTGATTGTGGTGGGGGTGTTTCTCAGTCTTGTTTTGTTTTTTGTGACTAAAAGAATGGAGCGCCTCCAGGTCAAACAGGACATTTATCAGGAGAGCCGGAAGATTTTTCAGGATGTTGAAGATGCGTTATACCAAAATCTTGGAGTCCTGGACACGCTCAAGGTTTTTTATCTTTCGTCAATGGTTGTTACGCGGGATGAATTTAAGACATTTGCCGGGCATTTTTTAAAAAAATTTAATAATATTCAGGCGCTGCAATGGGCGCCTTTTGTCGATTCTGGTCAGAGAAGCGCTTATGAATCAGAAATTCGGCAAGAAGGTTTTATAAACTTTCAAATAACGGAAAGAGACTCGCAGGATCGGATAATTTCCGCCGCAAACAGGACGGGATATTTTCCTGTCCATTATGTCGAGCCTTTTGAAAGCAACAAAGAGGTCTTGGGTTATGATGCGGCTTCAAGTGACACCAGGCTGCAGACCGTCATTAACTCCGGAAGGCAGGGGCCTGCCGGGGATCCTTTGTCCGTATCACGGAAGAAGGGTAACAATACCGATTTTGTCATCTATGTCCCGGTTTTCAAGGGTGAGGGAACGACTCGGAATGAAGGTCATCCGGCCGGATATATGGTGGGTATTTTTAATCTCGATCGAACCTTTGAGGCGATTCAGCGGGATTTACTCGCTAAGAAGTTAACTCTAAGGATCACAGATGAATCGGCGGATGAAAAAGACAATGGCCCGGTCTATGCAAGTGTTTTTGAAAAAGGAAAGGTGAACACCGACAAAAGGTATACGGCCACTGAAACCTTATTTTTTGCCGGACGTACATGGACATTGATCATAGAGCCGACGAGTGAATACCTGTTGTCGAAGAACAACCAACAGCCGTTCATGTTATTGTTCTGCGGATTTCTTGTTACCCTTGTCATCGCGATCAATTTTAACCTGAAACAGATAGAAAAAGAGCATCAAGGCTTGGTTTTAGTCCAGAATGAAGAATTAAAGTATATGACCAGCGTGGCCGAGAAAGCCAGAAAAGACGCCGTTGAATACGCGGACCGGTTGGAGAAATCCCTTAAGGAAACACAATTCGCCAAGGCGGAGTTGGAGCGGTCAAATAAAGAGCTTGAAGAATTTGCGTATGTTGCTTCGCATGACCTGCAGGAACCGTTACGGATGGTGTCCGGTTTCACTCAGTTGCTGGAAAAGAAATACAAAGACCAGCTTGATGACAAAGCCAGGGAATATATCCATTTCGCGAACGACGGCGCATTGCGGATGCAGACTTTGATTGAAGCCCTCTTGCAATATTCCCGGGTCGGGAAGAAAGATACGGCTTTTGAGGAGGTTGATTTAAACGGCGTGATGGCGCAGGTGCTGGCGGATCTGGATTTTTCGATTAAGGAAACACACGCGGACATAAAAGTCGATCCGCTTCCGGTGTTGACTGTCAACCGGGCGCAGATGGTGCAGCTGTTTCAGAATTTGATCCTTAATGCCTTGAAATTCAGGGAACAGGACAAAGCGCCGGTCATAGCGGTGGCCTGTCAAAAGAAAACGGAGCATTGGCAATTCAGCGTCAAAGACAACGGGATCGGGATTGATCCCAGGTTTTCAGATAAAATTTTTGTCATATTTCAACGCTTACATTCAAATAAAAAGTATCCGGGAACCGGGATTGGATTGTCCCTGTGCAAAAAGATCGTCGAGAATTACAAAGGAAGGATTTGGATTGAATCTGAACCCGGGAAGGGAAGTATATTTCATTTTACGATTGTACAGAAATAGAGAGGAGCCTATATGATTAAAAAAGTGTTAATTGTCGATGATAATGCGGGAGACAGGGTGTTAATCAAAGAAATACTTTCGGAAATTCCTCTGATCGAGGAGTTTCAGGAGGCAGAATCAGGTGAAGAGGCCATTGAAGCCGTTAAGAGCTTCCGGCCGCATCTGGTCCTGCTTGATATCAATCTGACAGGGATTGATGGTTATGAGACATGCCAGAAAATAAAAGAGTTGGATGATAAAGTTAAGGTTATTCTATTGACGGGTTATTCCGAATATTTTGACCGGGAAAAGCGGGTGGAAACGAAGGCAGATCTTTTTACGTTAAAACGGCTGAATAAATTTACTTTAAGAAGCGCTTATATCAAGCTGAATGATGAGCTGGAATCAAACGACGGCAAGAAAACCTGAATGAATTTTTATTGTTAACCTGATATTCGGCTGCTTCAGCGGACTTATTCTTCAATTTTACGTATAAAGAAAGAACAAGTCGAGACAGCGAGTATGGCCCCGCCTAAATACAGCAATTCCAGCGGTTCTTCGAAGTGGGATGTAAGGATGGATTTAAAGAAGTAGACCACCATAACCATGATGATCACTTTTAACAGTTTATTTTTCAAACTGTCCAGGGTCGTTATTTCAAGGATGTTGATTTCTTTATCCAGTTTGGCCGGGTCAATCTTGGAGATAAAGAGTTCATAGACCCCAAAACTAAATATCAATAAGACGATACCGATCAGGTAAAGGTCGATGGCGTTGATAATGTTGGCGACCAGCGCATTATAATCCACTTTTCCTGAAAGGGAAGAGATAAAATTGATGGAGGCCTGTACGCATTGATGGCTTCCGGCGATGAATAAGACAAGAGCGGCCATAAATGAAAAGATAACGACCAGGATGGTGATGAGCCGTGATTTCCAGAGGATTTCTTCAAAGATTTTTTCAACGGGGTTGTTTTTCTTGTCCGGCATAATAAACATAGTTTAAGAAACGGGCGCGGATATGTCAATAGATAATAGGTCCAAAGATTAATCTTAAAATTAGTTTTGCCGTAAATCAGGTGTGTTAGAATAATTAAAATTTGTTCATTGGGAGAGGGCTTATGAAATGGTTATGGGTCACCCTGATTCAACTGCTGTTCACATTATTTATGTACTTGATGGGATCGGTTTTTTTCGGGCTGGCCATGGTCCCGGGATTAGGCCTGTTGATGAAGGTTTGGAATTTAACGGCTGATTTTAATCTCTTTCCGCGGTTGTTTTGCCTGGGTTTTACAATGGCATTGGGATATTTTTTATTCGGGTTGACTTTAATCCTGGTTGTCGGTATTTTTCGAACGGTGTTCCGTATCCGTTTAAAAGAAGGGACGCACCCGTTGCAGTCCTTTGAAGCGATGAAATGGGCTTTTACCGGTTCTTTATATTTAATGATCCATTATACCTTTATCGACTTTGTGTTGCTGACACCGTTTGCCAATTTGTTATTCAGGATGCTGGGGGCAAAACTGGGTAAGAATGTACAGTTTAACTCAAAATATGTTTTTGACGCTTCCCTGCTCGAGATCGGGGACAACACGGTCATCGGCGGCGGGGCGATCATCAACGGGCATATCGTTGAACGGGGAAAGCTGGTTCTCAGGAAAGTCAAGATCGGGGAGAATGTCACGGTCGGTTCACATTCAACGATCATGCCGGGCTGCACCATCGGAGACCGGGCGATCATCGGGGCTAGCGCGGTCCTGCTGAAAGACACCAACGTTGAACCGCGGGATGTCTGGTTCGGCATACCGGCGGAATCCCTGCGGGAGAAAAAACGGCAGGAATCCAGAGGCCGCAAACAAGAAACAGGTGAAGGGAGTTAAGTGTTTAAATCCAAGATGAAAACTGAAATGTCATTCTTTAAGGTTTTTCTTATTATAGCAATGGTGTTATTTACGATGAATTATCCATTGAATGCCCAGGAGACTTTGGCCGACGGGGAGCACAAGGAATATTACAAGAACGGCCGCATGAAACAAATTACTAATATTAAGCGGGGCAAGAAAGAAGGGCCTTATAAATTCTATTATGAAAACGGGAATTTGAAATTTGAGCATAACTTTTCCCAAGACCTTCAGGACGGTCCCCAGCTGGATTATTTTGAGAACGGAAACATCAAGCGGGAATACACCATGCGCCAGGGGAATATCCAGGACGTAGAAACGATTTATTTTAGTGACGGAAAGGTGAATAAAAAGAACCGGTACAAAAATGACCGGCTGGATGGTCTGCAGGAGGTCTTCCGGCAGAACGGCCTTTTGCAAAGAGAACGCAACTACAAGAATGGCAAACTAAGCGGCACCCAGAAAGATTATTGGGTCAACGGACAGATCTCTGTCATCTCAAGGTACCAAAATGGAAAATTGCACGGTGAATTTAACACTTATTCACCGGAAGGAAAAATCTTAAAAACAAGCTATTACAAGAACGGAGCTCCAACAGAGAAATTTGTCGAAGAGAAAGAAGTATTAAGGGAAATGGACAGTTTAAAATCGATTGATAATGCCCTGTCGGTCAAAAAATCGTTCTGGGATACGGGTCAGTTAAAATCCATTGCCCAATTTAAGAACGGAGTGCTGCATGGGTTGTTAAAAGAGTACTATGCCAACGGCGGGGTCAGGAGCATCTCGCATTATATAGAAGGGTTAAAAGACGGGGTTGAAATCGTTTATTACGACAACGGAAATGTCGAGAGCAAATTGTTTTATAAGGATGATGTCTTTAACGGGGTGCAGCGCTATTTTTTCAAGAACGGCGTGTTAAGGTCCAAAGAGAATTATGTTAAAGGAGTAATGGACGGCTTGCAGGAATATTATTATGAAAACGGCGTGCTTCTGGCCAGGAAAATATTTACAAACGGGAAAATGCTCAGACTGCAGCGGTTCGTTTATGAGAACGGTGTCTTAAAAACGATTGAAGAGCTTATCGAGAAACAGAAAATTATCCGGGAAGTTAAGCTGGAAGAAGAAAAAGGCGTGGATCTGGTTCTGGCGGATTATTTCTTGGTGGCGGACCTTCAGGAGTATTATGGTAACGGGAACTTGAAACTGGAATTAGAAATGAAGAAAAACGGTGCGGTTTTTGAGCGGGTCTATTATGAGAACGGCGGTTTGCAGTTTGAGGCCAAATGGTCCGGAACCGATAAAATTTATTATGAATCTTATAAAGAAAGCGGCGAACTTGATAAATCAGAAGAGGCGAGTATTTATAAAAAGGCAAAACTTGTTCAGCATGCTGATTTTTGCAAGGCGCTGAAAGGCGAAATGATCGAAGGGGTCTGTAAACTGACCACGACGGATTCGACCAATGACTGCATCGATTCATCCCAGTGCCAGGCGTATTGCATTGTTTACGGTGCCGCAGAAGGAATTGAAACCCAGGGCAAATGTTCAGCGTATTCCGATTTTATTGAAGGCTGTTACCGGCAGATTGAACAAGGGATTACCGGTCCCCGCAAAGGGGATTGTACCTAAAATATTCATGCTGAGAATATTTAAATGATTCTGGGCCGGACCTATTCTTATTTGGTCTTGAGTTTTTGCAGTTGTCTTTTTACCAAGACTGCTTTTTCCACCTGTCCCTGGATTTCGTATAATCGTAATAATTGTTCCAAAGGTGATAGAAAATAAGGATCCAGTCTAACCGCTTCCAAAAAATATTCTTCTGCCGTGTCAAAATCCTTCTTTACGACATAATTCAGTCCTAAATAATAATGGGTATCGGCGATGTCCGGTTCAATGCTCAGGGACTTATTCAATCGGGAAATGGATGCTTCATAGTTTTCAAGGTTGTATTCGACGATCCCCAGGTTTCCATACACTTCAAAAATACGGACACCTTTACCGAGATTCTTTTCATAGTGCTGTTTGGCTTTCAAATAATTTTTTTCTTCAAAATAAGTATAACCCAGCCAAAAATTTGGCCAGTAACTATTCGGAGAAATGGTTAACCAGTACTGGCAATATTGTTTCTGGCTGTTCCATTGTTGATTGTACCAGTTGGTTTTGGCAAAAAGGAAAACGAGCAAGCCCACGATAATAGATAACCAGACACTATACGGTAGGATTTTTCGTAAGGAGGTCAGACAAAGGGCGACGAGAAGAAAAAAACCTATCGAAGAGGCGCACAGCCAATGAGGCTCAATCACAAACCCCAACGCCGGTCTTGCGAAACAAACAATAGCCACCAGGGCAATTCCGCTCATCAGCCATATCAGGGCAAATGTTTCAGCGCTTTGTTTCCGGAACAGTATGAAGATTAAAAAAATGATACTGAGAGAGAGACAAACAACAGAGACCCCCTGATAGAATGGATTTGACAAATGATGGACTTCCCAGGCCAGGACAATGCCATCCGGGAATATCAGTTTGGAGATGTACCAGGAGGCCAGTTTGGTATATGAAGCGATATATTCGAGGAAAGATAGTCGAAAGAAAGTTATATTATCAAGGACATTCTTTTTTAGACTGAAGAAATACATTCGAAATAAGAGATAACAGATAAGGGTCGTCAGTATGGGGATACTCTTAAAAAGAGTTTCTCTTAAATTGTATTTTTTGAGTACAAATAGAATATTCATTAAGAAAAAGGGTGTCAGGATTCCTACCTCGTGACACATGAGGGCTAATAAAAACCAGATGAGGCTTAATACATAATTTGAGAAATTGTTTTTTTCTTCGATGGCCGAAAGATAATTTATCAGGCAAAGATTGGTTGCGATGACCAGGAATGACTGTGATGTGCAGGTTTTGTAATTGATCAGAATTCCGTTAATAGGGTGTAGGCTATAGATTAAGCTTGTCAAAAGGGCAATCGTGGGATCTTTAAAAAGAATGCGAAATAGATAATACACAGACAAACACGCAAGGAAATGCATAATCAAATTGACGAGGTTGTAACCGAAAGGATCATGGCCGAAAGCCGTTAGGGTGGTTAATATAAAAAAATGATTAATCGGTCGGAAATACGCGGATTTCTCATGGTCGGAAAAATCCAGATGCAGAAATTCCAGTATGTTGGTGTTTCTGTTTCCGATCAACAATGGGTTGTCATCCATCAAAAACCCGTTGTCCAGGCTATTAAAAAAAGCGGTCCCGCAAACGGCTAAAAGCAGAATGACAGCAAACAGGGCGGGATGTTCCGAAAACCATTTTTTAAAGGAAATTATATTCATGATATCCAGGCCAGATAACCGGAATTAAATCGGAAAAGTTATTTTATGATCAAAAACATTCCCATTATACATAGAAGGTTAAGTTAAAGGCAATCAATTCTTGGCCATTCATAGATAGAAAACTTTTTCATTTGACAAATATATGGAAATGTAGATAATAAATGAAAATACTTTTCATTTGTCTATGGACCAATATATTGATTCACTCAAAAACAGCGGATTTAAGATCACACCGAAACGCCTGGCGATCATCGAATTATTCTTAAAAGAAAACCGGGTGCTGACACCGGATGAGGTGTGGGTTCCTCTAAAAAAAGATTTCGGCCAGCTCGGGTTGCCGAGTGTTTATAGGAATCTTGAATCCTTGGTCGAGTGCGGGGTGTTAACCAAGATTCACCAATTTGATAATAAACGGTATTACGGCTTGTGCCACGCGCCTGACCACACCCACCATCATCACCATATCGTCTGCACAACCTGCGGTAAAGTGGGTGAATTTGAAGGGTGTCAATTGACTGAGATTAAAAAGATCAAAGGATTTAAGGTGTTAAGGCATTTCGTTCAGTTGGAAGGCCTTTGCACAGACTGCCAACCATAAAGGATTGATTATGACAAAACAGCAAACGAAAGGACAATATATACTGACGGAACTGATGCATCATATTCCGTTCTCAACGTTCGGGGTGATGGTCGCCCTGTTGATGATGGGGGTGCTGACTTTCCTCGCTGAGATTGCCGGAAGTCACGAGGCAATGCCGAATGCCCTGGAAGACTTATATCACGTATTCCATCCGAGCCATATTTTTATCAGTGCTGTAGCCACGACCGCCATGTTCACCAAACATGACAAAAGTATTTTTAAAGCTGTAATGATCGGATTTCTGGGATCCATCATCATCTGTACGTTGAGTGACGCCATCTTTCCTTTTGTCGGCGGATTGATGATCGGTGCAAAAATGGATTTTCATGTGGACATTCTGCAACATCCCGGGATCGTCCTTCCTTTCGCGGTGATCGGCACGATCGCCGGGTTAACGGCGCCGAGAAGTTTTGAGAAAGCCACCGAGTATTCACATTCAATGCATGTGTTTGTCAGCAGTGTGGCTTCGATATTGTATTTGCTGGCCTTTGGGCTGGACCACTGGGTGCACCAGTTAGGCGGGGTTTTTATGGTCACGATATTTGCCGTCATGATCCCATGCTGCCTGAGCGACATTGTTTTTCCGCTGGCTTGTTCTCATGTCCATTGCCGCCATAAAAATGTGATGAGTGAAGAACATCAGCATTAATCTAAAGAATCGGACACTTCTTAAGTTGATTTGAATCGGCATTGAACAGGGCCGATAAGATTTATTTGTTAAATCGATAAAGTTTGCCTATAATAGTTCCCCATATGAACATAATCATCCGTATTCTGAAATTTATGATGATCGGGGCGATCAGGGCATATCAGGTGACATTATCGAAATTGTTTCTGCCGTCCTGCCGCCACATCCCGTCCTGCTCAAATTATGCCATAGAGGCCATTGCTGTTTACGGTCCCTTTAAGGGCTTTCGTCTGGCCGCCGGGCGGATACTCAAATGCCATCCACTGGGTACGCACGGATATGACCCGTTGCCCATGAAAGACAAACATCATGCCGTTGAGAATCTATAATTCCCTGTCCCACCAAAAAGAGGTTTTTGATCCGGTTGAACCAGGAAAAGTCAGGATGTACGTCTGCGGACCGACCGTTTATGACCTGCTGCATGTCGGCAATTTCCGCGGGGCTATCTTTTTTAACCTGGTTCGCCGCTGGCTGGAACATCTGGGATATGCGGTTACCTTTGTTTACAATTACACGGATATTGATGACAAGATTATCAACAAAGCAAATGAACAGGGCAAAGATGCCCTGGACGTCTCCAGTCATTATATAGAAGAATTTAAAAAAGATTACGCCGCGCTTAAACTGCCGGCGCATACGCACAATCCGAAGTGTTCCGACCATATGGAAGACATGGTAAAATTTATTTCTAATTTAATCGGACAAGAACATGCGTACGCGATTGAAGGATCGGTCTTTTATTCCATCGACAGTTTTAAGGACTACGGAAAGCTGAGCGGGAAGAATATTGAAGAGCTTCAGGCCGGTCACCGGGTCGATCCTGACCCGCGGAAACGAAACCCCTTGGACTTTATCCTGTGGAAACCGTCCAAGGCAGGCGAGCCGTCGTGGGATTCACCTTGGGGGCCGGGACGCCCGGGGTGGCATATTGAGTGTTCGGCGATGAATCACAGTTTTTTCGGCGATCAGATTGATATTCACGGCGGCGGCATTGACCTGATTTTTCCGCATCATGAGAATGAAATCGCCCAGACTCAGGGACTGACCGGAAAGACGTTCGCGAAATACTGGATGCATAATAATTTTATCCAGTTCGGCGACCAGAAAATGTCCAAATCCCTGGGCAATGTGATCAAGGCCAGGGATTTTATGGACCAGTTCCACCCGGAAATCCTCAAATTTGTTATACTCAGCGCTCATTACCGTTCTCCTTTGCAAATGAGTTCCGAGAGCATTCACCAAAAGATGCAGGGATTGGCACGCATATATGCAGCCATCAGTCTGGCTGACGGTATTTTATCTTTTGGTAAAGTAACGACAGGGCCAACGGCGGATAAAGATTTTATGTCCAGAATTGACCAGGCCGGGCAAGAAATTGACCAGGCCTTGAATGATGATTTTAACACACCCAAAACATTTGCCGCGATATTCGATCTGGTCCGTTTGTTTAATGACATGGCCCTTAATAAAAAAATCACACCGGCCTTAAAAGCCAACGCCGGTTTGTTCAAGGATTTTGTAAATAAATTCGGAAAAATGATGAGTTTGTTCGAAGAGCCTGCGGAAGAATTTCTGACGGCGTTAGACAAGATCCTGATCAAAGAGAAGGGTCTGGATGAACATAAGATCCGGACGTTGATCGATGACCGGACAGCGGCCAGGACGAATAAAGATTTTGGACGATCCGACGCGATCAGGGATGAGTTAGATTCCATGGGGATTGAAGTGAAGGACACACCCGCTGGAACGGTATGGCGGGTGAAGGTGGGGGAATGAACCATGACCAAAGACGAACAATGGATGGCTGTTGCCCTGAAGGAAGCGGAAAAAGGGCGGGGTAAGGTTGAGCCCAGCCCGATGGTCGGGGCGGTCATCGTTGAAGGCGATCAGGCGGTATCCATCGGCCATTATTATCGGGACGGCGGCCCGCACGCGGAAATTGTCGTTTTGGACCAACTGGGACGAAAGCCTCAGCCCGGAGCCGTTTTATATGTAACCCTGGAACCCTGTTCGACCCATGGCCGGACCGGGGCGTGTACGGAGGCTGTAATTAAATCCGGCGTCTCAACGGTTGTCCTGGGAGCGGTTGATCCAAATCCGGCCCATCAGGGACGGGGGATCGACATTTTAAAGAAGGCCGGGATTACTGTCAGGACCGGCGTTCTGGAAGCCGAGTGCACACGTTTAAACAAGGAATTTAACGAACGGATGAGAAATTTGCGACAATGAACATCGTTGTTGAAGCCCACAATTTGACAAGCCTGATAAGTTGTGATAGACTCTTGACGTTATGAAAACATTAATGACTCAAAACATGCATGCCGTCTGTATTAAGCTTTTTCCGGTCTGGAGAAAGCCGGCGGAGAGAGGTGTGTTTTAGGTCATTAATTAAATAATTTGATTGGAAATTTCTAAAGCCACCTACTCTTCAGTGAGTCAGGTGGCTTTTTTATTTTAAGGTGCGTAAGTGAACATAATTAAATAAACAAAGGAGGTGATCAATATGGCGATGGACGTATTATTTGTCATCACGCTGGTTAAGTGGATGTCCAACCAGAGAAGGCTGGACAATTCGGAAAACAAAGAGAAAAGCTGACGGTTTCACAAGAAAATACAAAAGGAGAAGATGATGAAAAACAGATTCATAAATCAAGAAAACAAAACCAATCGAAACTTAAACTCACGGGAAAATCTGTTGAAAGTAACGGCGTTACTTTATTTGAAAGAGGCCCTTTATAAAGAGAAATATGAAGAATGCCCTGAATTGATTGAAGTAGCCAAACGTTACGGTGTTGAACAGGACGAAATTCAGAAGATTATTTCCCGTCATGTCCTTAGACTGAAAAAAGGTCTTGTTTACGAGGCCTCAGCCAAGGAGAGAGCCCGTTTGAGTTTCTAAAAGAGCCGCCATATTCAATGGCGAGCCGCGTTCATTTTTTAAATGAAACCCATTGAAAATGAACGGGAGAAAAATTATTATGCCTCATCAATGTTGGTAAGAGGACAGTTCTTGAAAAAAGAGCTGTCCTCTTTTTTTGTAAATCCAAAGTTTTAACATGAGTTCTCTCAAATCGGAGATAAGTGTTATAATTGGAACATACAGAGGTTTAATGAAAATATTTCACCCTAAAAACTGGATATTAGAGAATTCCGTCCTGGATTTTTTATTGATTCTTTTGCCGGGCTGGATCGGCGTGGTGCTGGCCTGGAATTTTCCTGAGAATTCACTATGGATGGCGGCGTACGCTTTTTTTGCGGTTGTTTTTGTGGACACCGGGCATACGTACACGACCTGGTGGCGCACGATTTTCCGTAAAGAAGAACGGCAAACCCATGTCACGTATTGGCTGACACCGTTGCTTATTGTCATTGTTGTGTTTGCCTGGATTAAATTGAAGATACCCTACCTCTGGTCAGTGGTTGTGTATAACGCGATATTTCATCAGATCCGCCAATATTACGGAGTTGTCCGCTGGTATCAGAAACTCAACGGGCGTTTCTGCCGGATATCCAATCGATTTTTGTACACATTGCTGGTCATGCCGTTTGTCCTTTTTCATTTCCGGGGGATTGACTGGATTATCCTTTATTCACAGGACGAATTGTTTTTATATCCGTCACAAATGTTATTCCGCTGGGGTGTGCCGGTCTACCTGATAACGATAGCGGCGTGGATTGTCTTTGAGTTAAGTCTGATCAGAAAGGGTATTTATGAACTCAACCGGTTCTTGGCCATGCTCGTCCCGATCTCGATTTACGGGATCGGTTTTACGCTGGGGGACACCTTGGCCGAGGTTTTATTCCCGATCTTGCTGGCGCACGGGATCCCGTATATTGCGATTATGGATATTAGCCTGAGGCGTTTAAACCCGCATATATTTAAAACATTCGCGACCGTGTTCGGCCTTTTAGTTTTTACGGCGGTTATTTTTTCGGTTTTTGAAGATTTTACGATCAGTTTTTTAACCACGTTGAACCAGGCTTACCGCTATAAAGAAACCACCAGTACGCAGGCCTTTTTGACGGGAGTTGTGTTGACGCCGTTATTTTGTCATTTTGTCTGGGACGCTTATATCTGGAAAGGCACGCACCACGAGGCCAGGACGGTTTATTCTCCGAACACAGTTGAATCAAAATAATTCAAAGCAGACGTTAGTTTCTCCATCTAAACTTTGCCCGGGTGGGTTCATCCAGCAATAAGGCGTACCAGACCAGCAGCACCTGGGACAAGGTGCCGACTTCCATCGTACAGAAGATTCCCCCATGAAGAAGTATCCCTCCGACGATCAGTAAAAACCGCAACGGGGTAAAGACCAGAAAGATAAAACCGATCTCAAACAGCAGAGTTCCATATGATATCACTTGGGATACGCCCGGTGTCTGGGTGATGAAGGCGGTGATGAAGTTTTGACGCGCAATGCCCGGCCAGAGCAGGATATGTTTTATCGCAAGCCCCTGCCTCCACAAAGGATCAGGAAGCTTTTTTAATCCTACAAATAAATAATACACCCCGAAAAAGAAGATGATTATTCTTAAAAGGCTTTTTAATTCTTTGATATTGTCTTCTGTAAACTCGAATGAGTTTTTATTCAACAATAAAGGCGGACTGTTGGGCGGTAAAAAGAAAAATAAGAACAGAAACAGGTTAGCCAGCGGCTGCGGTTCATGGATGATCAGCGGATTAGCGTGATAGAAATATAACTGCAGGAGAAAAAGCGGAATCAAAGTCAGTTTATTCAGCCATCCCAGAATAAAACAGATGAGCAGGATCATCATTGAATAAAATAGGACGATAAACCAATATTCCGGCCAGGGGAAGAAATCAGGCGCGACCATCAGGAATTTCGGCAGAAAATATTTCGGCAACATTCCCTCCAGTCCAAAGTACAGCGACACATGAGGCAACAATAATAAATTGTAATACAGCAGGTAAACGCCCAGAGTGATCCTGAACAGACCGATTTCAAGCAATGGTGTTTTGTATTTAGCGGTTTTAGCGTGTGTCATTTTCATCACATGCAAATAACTTATTCATGCCGTATTTTAATGAGATGTCTTTTTCGGCGTTAGATTTGATCATGAATCCTGAACCCGGCCCCTGGGCCCGCTTTAACTCCGTGCATAAGGTATGGACGATCGGCGCAACATCTTCGCCGTTTATGGAGGATATGGCAAACCAGGTAAAGGGGACCCGCCAGCGGTGAAATGACAAATCACGCACATCGATTTTTTTTTGCCCTTCTCCGGTAAAATAAATAACACTTAGATCATAACGGTAAATGGTCTTTTTTAATTGGGCATCATACATAAAGATCATGTCGCTGGTGAAAGGTTTCATAAAAACATTCAATCCCATCATATGCAGGTATGACCAGAAAACATATGAAACCGGATAAGTCAAAGGGGTTGGATGGGCGGTAAAAATGATCAGGCAGAAGATGGAAATAAGGATGGTTTGTTTGACCTTTATAATTTTATCTCTATAAGTCATGGTGGTGATCAAAAGATTTAAATTTTGTGTTGATTGGTATTATAAATCATCCTGCGGGTGAAATAAATACAAATAGGAGTGAAGGGATTATTTCCAGGCGTCGCAGTACATATTGTCGTTCATGGGGTAAGAGGTTATTTGGATTTTGCTGAAGCCGGCTTTTTTCAGAATTTGAGTCAAATTGGCCGGGGAAAAATAAACAATGTGGTCAGGCGGTCTCAACCCGACCCATTTGTCTTGTTTAAAAAATCGGTTCCAGCACTGATAATTGGGTGTTTTGAGTAAAAAAACACCGTTGGGTTTTAACAGTTCAAAACACCTTTGGATAACACCGAGCGGATCGTCCAAATGTTCAATGATGGAAACGAGCGTGATCGCGTCGAATTTCTGTTGACCAAAGTTATAAGATTGCAGGTCGCCTAGTTTTACGTCCAAACCTTCATTGCGGTTGGCCAGGTCCACCAGGTAAGAGGATATCTCTATTCCATGGCACTCATAGCGGTCCCGTGCATGAAGCAGTATCCCGCCGGCTCCGCAGCCGCCATCAAGGACCGTACCGCCTGGGGGTACATAACGGTGAAGTTTCTTAATAAAAATTGAGTTTTTATTCCGGCCGGAGATGCCGTTAAAAAAGAATTTAAGACGATGGGCCAATCGCCTGACAAGGCCTCTTTTTTTTGTATTCCGTTCCGTGATTTTGTTTTCCGTATACATGTCCGGCCGGTCAGTGCGGACGGGCAGGGGATCAATGCGGGCGAATTTGCAATGCAGGCATTCGTCAATGGTCCATTGATCAATTTTATATATATTCTTCCAGGCGGAATGATCACAGACCGGGCATACGGTGATATGTTTTTGTCCGGATGATATTTTCATTTTACAGTAGTAAAATATCATACAATAATAATTTGTCCTAGAAAATATTAACCGGATTAAATTAACCTGATTTTTATAAAATTAACATCGTTTAAGATATAATCAATTGACTATGAAAATTTTTTTTATCCATGTTTTGGTTAAGATTGTCGTAATTTTTGTTTTTATATTTATATCCGTGTGTGTCGTAGGGATTTCAGCTTACGCGTTGTTAAAGGTACAGACGAAAATTCGGATTATCCGTGCCGCGGATAATCTTCTCTCGTTTTCCAGTGGTTTTAAGAAGTATGAACAAGATAATGGTTTGCTTCCGGCGGACACACATAATTTTTGCCGGCCGGAATGGCGGCCTATATTGATCCGGATGATTGGAATTCAGACGCGTTAGGCGGGCATTACAACTGGGAAGGCCCGTATTGGGGGGAAAAGGGCGGCTATGAATATGCCGGTATTTCCCTCTTTGGGACAACGGCATCGATGAAAGAATTAATCCTTCTGGACCGCAAGATTGATGACGGAAATCTGGCCTCCGGAAAATTTCGTCAGACACCAAACGGACGTTATACCTATGTATTTGAGGAAAGGCCTTAACGGGAGGTATCGGCAAGTTCAGTTTTAACCAGCGGGACATAGATCGGACCCTGCGGGGTTAAGGTGCTTTCATAAAGCGTGATGATATTTAAGTTTTGCCGCAATGGCGGCGTAAAACAGAATGACTGGAGCGTTTCTCCGATTTTCTTCGATTTATTTTCAAATCTGACCCGGCCGATGGTGATATGAGAAGAAAATTTTTTTTGTTCTTTTGGAAAACCTAACAATTCCAGCTCTTGTTCGAGGCGGGCGACGATTACTGATATTGCTTCAATTTTTCCTGTTAACCCTGCCCAGAGGACTTTCGGGTGTTTGCTATTCGGAAATGCACCAAGTCGGTTAATTTCAGCAGCCACAGGATTAAAATCAGTAAATAATTTTGGAAAAGTTCCTTTAATTAAGTCAATTTGACTTTGAGAAAGATCACCCAGGAATTTCAGGGTTAAATGAATATTGTCTGCTTTGACCCATTTGATGGAGGCATTCCCCCAATTTAAACGGTCTTTTAGATTAGCCAGATATTTTTGATTAACTGGATCAATTTCAAAGGCAATAAAAGTTCTGGGCATTTTTAATAATTTATTGTTAATTCTAAAATGACGGCATCATTATAGCACGATACGCATCAATGAATACCCTCTCTTGTGAGGTAATCAGTAATTAGAATTCTCTTTAGGTGCTTTAATACCAATCGCTTATAAATTATATGGGGTATGGATGAAATTGTCATTGCCTGGAGTATAGGCTTCCCCTATAATGAATCACATGGGTGAAAAGATTGATCTATTTTTTATTGTTTCATTAATCTGGATTTTTTCAGCAGCGTATGCGGGACTTGCGCTATATAAGCAATTTTTACACAGCCATGTCGAGATTGAAGTTCTGCAGAAACAAGCGGAAGAGTCAGACCCGGACCAATCCAAGCCATATAAGGACCGAAAAGAGTGGAGCCAAAAGGCCGAGGGTATCCGTAAGGACCACAAAAGCCTTGTTGATTCTTATAAAAGACGCCAGCGTGATCATAAACGGATCACCGCAAACTTATTTAAGAGATAATCAATTGTCTTTCCTGCGTTACGCGATTTCCTTTTTAATTGTTTTTGTTCTTTGTGCCCATGCATCCGCCAGTGAAGACTGGGGATACAGCCATAATTTTCTTATTCAAAAAAAAATAAATGATCGATGGTCTATAGTTTCCAAGTCGCAATTTAATTCCCGAGACGATATGCGTGAAATTTTTCTTGGATTGGCGGATCTGGGTTTTGACTATAGACTGAATGATTGGTTGAAGATCGGGGGAGCTTACCGGGGGGCATGGTCACTTTTAAGGAATAATGAATATGGGTATGAAAACAGGCCCATGATTAATATTTATGCCTCAAAAAATCTGCATCAATATTTTATCAGCAATCTCGCTCGTTTTGAGTTCAGACAATTTAATTATGATTTGAAAGATGATGTGCGTTTTCGCAATGAGATCCGGATTGTGTTTCCGGTTGAACTGACAAAAATGAAATTGAAACCTTATTTGGAAGAAGAGTTCTTTTATAGTTTTAACGCCGAAGAAATTAATGCCAACTGGATCTCCGCCGGACTACAGTATCAAGTAAATAAGAATGTCAGAATCAAGACGGGATACAGATGGCTGAGGCAAAAAGCCGGAGAAAAATGGTTCGGCCGCGATGTCCTGGTTACAGGTTTTGTATTTAGTTTTTAAATCAGGAAAAACTCTATGGCTGATAAAACTGTTCAATATATTCACAATATTCCTGTTTGGGGTGAACCTATTGATGAAGCGCTGGCCCAGATCAGGAACTGTTCGAAAGACGCCGATTATTGCGCCTTGATGGCTGACCATCATCCCGGTTACGCAGTCCCGATCGGCGGGGTTGTTGCGTATCGCCATAAAGTCAGTCCTTCCGGTGTGGGATATGATATCGCCTGCGGGAATAAGGCTGTCCGTCTTGATGCCCCGGCCAAAGAGGTGCGGCGGCATATCAAGAAGATCATGGATGATATTTACCGGATCATCTCTTTTGGTGTGGGTATGAAGAACAATGAATACGTCGATCATCCCCTGCTCAATGATGATCCGGCCTGGAGCATTGATGTGACCAGAGAATTAAAACTGAAGAAATTAGCCCAGGAGCAGCTGGGTACCGTAGGCAGCGGCAACCATTATGTTGATATATTTCTGGATGAGCAGGACAGAGTCTGGATTGGGGTGCACTTTGGGTCACGCGGATTGGGACACCGGTTGGCCACCCATTTTATAAAAGCCGGCGGCGGGAAAGACGGAATGAACGTCGATCCGGTGTTACTGGACATCAAAAGCAATCTCGGCCAGGAATATATTGCCTGTATGAAACTGGCCGGCCGTTACGCGTATGCCGGACGCGACTGGGTCTGTCGGCGGGTTGCCAGAATCATCGGGGCCAATATTCAGGAAGAGATCCACAATCATCACAACTATGCCTGGCAGGAAGAACACCAGGGGGAAAAGTTTTGGGTTGTGCGAAAAGGCGCAACCCCGGCCTTTGTAGGGCAGAAAGGATTTGTCGGCGGCAGCATGGGGGATGTTTCGGTCATCATTGAGGGGGTGGAATCAAATGAGAGTCAGAAATCTTTTTATTCCACGGTCCACGGGGCCGGGCGCGTCATGTCGCGTACCGCCGCGGCCGGACGCTTGATCCGCCGAAAAAGGGCCGGCGGGCAGATTTCACGCCAGATGATGATGAGCTGGGTTAATCAGCAGGGAGTAGAGTTAAGAGGGGCCGGAACGGATGAATCTCCTCATTGTTATAAACGCCTTCCGGAAGTCCTGGCGTATCATAAAAATACCATTCGGATTCTGCATACATTAAAGCCAATCGGCGTGGCGATGGCCGGAGAAGATGAATTTGATCCGTATAAAGATTAATTTGTTCGTTTCGTAAGGAGTCCATTCTCCTTTATGAATTGATAAATGTATTCCGCCACCCGGCGGTTTCCTTCCGCAGAAAAATGTTCTCCCGAACCAAAAAGTTGGTCGACATTATCGTTTCTCGGATCTTCAAGAAAATAATCGGTCAAATCGACGTATAACCATTCTTTCTTTCTGAACATATCAATATAAGGTTTATAAATTCTACGCCGGCCCGGATGGCCGATCAGATCCTTGAGATCATACCTGTTTGGGATCACTACGATGAGAGGTCGTGCCCCGTCATTCTTGACAGTGTTATAGAAACGTTCAAGGATTGATAGTGTGATTTTAAAGGCGTTGGAATCCGGATTATATATGCCGCGTTTCATTATTTTATCTGACCGGTCAATATATAATATTTTCAGAACTTTAAATAATCGGACTGTCTGAGAAATATCAAACGGACTTCTTTTGTAATTCGACTGATAATAATAATCATTACGACTAAGGCGTAATAAATTCTCGTTCGGGTTGTCGAGTAATTCCTGGTAATCTTTTAATTCGGAGAGTGGATTGTCGATTAAAGTCAGGTTTGTTCCTTCCAGGATAAATCGCGGTTTGGAAAGGGGGATCTGCGTCTTGCGGTTATAAAACGGGCGGAACGCGTTGACATTTCGGCGGGGGTTTTCGCTCATGAAACCGATCATGACGATATCAGGATGAAATTTAATCCCGGTTTCCTGGTAACGCAGAAAAGACTGGTCCGTCCCATATCCGGGGACCCCGAAATTGAGAGGCTCCAACGTCGGATCAATGTCTGACAGATACTTCAGCCAGGTCGCGTCATTTTGTACATCATCGCTGTGCATATAAGAATCACCATAAGCGGATATACGAATTTTTTTATCCGAAGGGTACGGTTGCACATCTTGATCGGCCCTGAAACCCTGTGAATTTGACCGGTGATAGGGATCAGCCCCGTTAGGTTTGATCGTCCATCCCAGGACGGGGTGATAGGTGATGTATTGTTCGGTATGGTTTAACAGTTTCTGAATGCGCTGTTTTTGCAGATCCGAGAAAATGTTTTCTGTCGTGGGCAGGTAAACAAAATGTTTTTTTCTCCGGATTAATTCCAGGCCGGTGAATGAAAAGGCCTCAAGAATAAACAGAGTGATTAAAATCAGAATAAATATAAAGATTTTTTGTTTCATGGACTGGCGGGAGGTGTTTTGGGCCGGTCTAAGTAATGATTTTCTTTCAGATATTGATAAATGTATTTGGCTACGTATTTGTTGCCTTTGGATGAAAAATGATAATCCGGAGCAAAAAAAGATTCAGGGTGTTCATCGGTAAGGATGTCGTTCAGCAGATCGGCGGTAAAATCGATATATTTTATTCCTTTACGGTCCATCCTATCCATGAACGGTTTATAATTTTTGGCTTGGTGGTCCTTAAGCCGGCCAAAGTCACCGCTGTTCGGGATAAAGACAAGGACGGGGGTCGCACCGTCGTTCTTTACTGAGTTATAAAATTCTTCGACGATCGCGGCTGTAACGGTATAGACTTCAGAATTCGTGTTGTATTCCAGCTTGTTGAATATCTTTTCTTTTGGTTTAAGATAAATATATCTGAGAATTTTTGTAAGGCGGACCGCCAGAAAAAAGTCCATAGGATGTTCCGCATAATGGTAATTATAGAAGTAATCATTTTTGCTTAACTCCAACAATACTTTGCTTTCATTGTTCAGGAGCTTTTGATACTCGTTGAGACTGTTCAAAGGGTTATTAATTAGGCGGATGTGATCACCAGCCAACTGAAATCGCGGTTTGGATAACGGCATTCCCGTTGCCGCTAGATAAAAGGGCCGGAATGTATTAAGGTTTCGGATAGGGTTTTCTGTCATAAATCCGATGAGAACTATATCGGGGTGGAATTTCCGTCCGTCTTCAAGATATCGCAAATAGGCCTGGTCTGTCCCGTACCCGCCAACACCGAAATTAATCGTTTCCAGATGACGATCAAAGCTGTCAAGGTGTACTTGCCAGGTTTCCTCGTTTTTGACTTCATCACAATGGACGAATGAATCCCCGAAGGTGGCGATTCGTATCTTATCAGACGCAGGGTATGCGCTATAATCCGAATCCGCCCGGATACCTTGGGAATTCGCCTGATAGAGGTCGGCTGTCCCGTTGGGTTTGATGGTCCATCCGAGGATCGGGCTGTGCGTCACATACTTTTCCTCATGATTGATTAGCTTTAATAAGTTTTCTTTTTGCAGGCTGGTAAGTTTGTTTTTTATAGCCGGACGGTATTCCTGGTTTTTCTTTTTTCTCAAGTAAACGATGCCAACGGCTGAAATCCCTTCCACCAAAAGAAGGATTAACAACAAAAGGAGGATTGTAAAAACGGACTTCTTAATTAACGATTGATGGGATGGGGAATGTTCAGTCATAATATTTTTTTATATTATCACATAATCATGAGAATTCGGTAATATCCCAAGAAAATACTTTCTGGGAACAGACGTAACGGTGGCAATAAACAAGTATAATTTTTTCTAGCATTAGGGAGAAACAGGATGTTTTGAAAAAGAGGATGGCCGGATTTTTTTGCTACTTTTCTGGCGCCGCAAGTATTTTTTTTCAGGCTATTACACAATTCTAGAAAGTTTAAAATCCGGCAGAAAAGAGCGGGATTAAGCTTTGACCCGCAGGATGTTTTCAGGAGGCCCCACATACACCTTCGGTTCTAAAAGCGTATTCATCTCTGAAATTTTTGTTTCCGGATTGTTTCTTTTCTTCCTTCCCAACGAGAAAATTTTGCGGAAGATATAATGTTGATAACGGGCGATATCACGATTAAACCGGTAGATTTTTGATCCGTATTTCGAGGGCAGAAATTCGGTAAATCGCTGGGCAAAGAAAATAAAAACCATATTGATTGAGCGCAGGGGGAGCACAGGAATAAAGCGGATTAGGTTTCTGTGGATCAGGAAACGGACAAAACCCAGGGGTAAATATTTTGATAAGTTAAGAACAAGGAAATATTTATCCGCATATTTGCCTAAAAAAGTGCCACCGGTATTAATGCCGCCCGTTATTTCACCTTTTTCAATCTGAAGAACCTGATCCTGGGTCAGAATTCCCATTTTTAGCGCATCTGACACCACAGCGGTCCGGGGATAGTAACGCAGCCAAAAAAAGAAAGAAACGGTCGGTTTGACGCGAGTATAAAATTCAAGCATTTCCTTCAGGTGTTCCTCTCGTTCCCCCGGCAAAGCCATGATATTTTGGGTATAGACCCGTATTCCGTGTTTCTTTAGAAGTCCAATAATTTTTTCGACACGGGCATTTGTTTCAAAGCGATTGAGCTGCTTTTTTAAATCTGTGTTAATTGTCTGAACGCCCATTTCGACTCCAAAACAGAAGGAATTCTTAAGGAGAATGACTCGTTCTTCATCCATCATCGATGGGTAGACCGAACAGCTGTAAGGAAGTCCAACCTGTTCTCGGTAAGCCGGAACAAATTCCCGCATCCAATCCATATCAAGAGCAAATAATTCATCCGTAAAATAGACGCTATGGATATTATACTTTTGTTTTGCCATCTTTAATTCATCAATAACACTTTTGACGCTGCGCATGCGGTAACTGCGTTTTGTTTGCGGAATATCTTTAGATATGGAGTGGTGGCAAAAGGTGCATTTAAAAACGCAACCCCGTGCGGCTTCAATAAAATAATTTTTCTGAAACATTGGGGCTTTATCATAAAACAAATCTTTATCAGGGACAGGAATCTCATCAAGATTCGTTATTTTAGGGAGAATGGCTGTCCTTTTGACCTCATCATTTTTTTTGTACCAAAGCGACGGGACCATTTCAAAGTCGCGATCCCCTTCCAAACGGTTTATGAGTTCTAAAAGAGGAAACTCGCCCTCTCCTACAATTAGAAAATCAACAAAGTTTTCTTGAATAACGATATCTGGAACGCTGGTCGCATGAATCCCGCCGACAACAATGGGTATGTTTGTCATTTTTTTTATTTTACTGGCAATACGGCGAAACCAGGGATAGATATCCGTTAGAAGAGAAAAACCGATGATGTCAGGTTTGGAATCAATAATGTCTTCAACAATCTGGTCTTCAAAATTGAAGAATTTACTTAATGGTTTAATAGGAAGGATATTGTCATTAAAAAGGGCGGGATCGAAAATTAATTCGGTTTGGTGACCATGTTTTTTCAGGATGCCGGAAAGATATTGTAGCCCAAGGCTTTCATCTTCCGTGTATACAAATGTTACTTTCATTCGTCATCCTCTCAAATCAAGGGGTGCCTAATATAGATAAAATGTTGAGATTGTACTTGCGGCCCTCACCAACACCTTCATAAAAGGCCTGGTAATATTTTGAATCGATTTTTTTAATAAACTTAAACTCGGTATCATCTAGTATATCACACTGAATGGCTAAAATCATCCCGATCCCTTTATAGTACTGAGATTTGTCAGTAACGGTTACCGGATCCAGTAATGAAAGCAGCCTGTTGCCGATCATTTCCGGTTCCTGGCAGGCTCCGTAACCCATAACATCGGCTAAATACGCGCGGTCAACATCGGTTCCTTTGAAATATTCATTTGTGACTCTTCCCAAATCAATTCCCTTTAAAAATTCTTTTTGATAGGGTTTTGACACGATTAGTTTCTTATACTCTTTTAGATTGTGATAATCCATCATGGAAAATTCATAACCGAAACCCCGATACATTTCGGGTATGTATATATTTTTGACGCTATTCAATAATGGGAGACTTTTTTCCGGGAAACCTCCAAATCTGGAACATATAACTGTTCCCAGCATTTCATGGGAAAACCCGTCTTCGGTAAAACGCCGGATAATTTTTTGTTTGGCGTTGTTAAAGTCAAGTTGTCTTAGTGTGCCGTGAATTGACGCGATAAAGAAATAGATAAATAACAAAACAGTTAAACGCTTTCCGAGAGGATTTTTCCATAGATACAGGCTATTTAAGGATTCGGCTATAACAATAAAAATGAACGGATACAAGAGGAGAAGATAACGGTGCCGTATGGGGCTTTCAAATTCCAGATAAGTATTAAAATTACTCAGAGTATATGTGAGGATATAGATCATTAGAAATAGCAGGATAAAGTTATTTTTGATGGAATGGTCGAAATTTAGTCTTTGGAATTTCGGCTGGGCCAAAACAATCAGCTGTCGACCCAGAGTTTTTAGGTTTTTGAAGAGTAAAAATAAGAAAGAAATTGAGAAAATGTAAAAGGTTAGAATATGAAGAGGGCTTGCCACGGCAATTAATGGGGGAAGTTGTTTGGTTATTACGCCGGTAAAACGTTCGCCGAATGATGCGAAGTTTGACAACGGCCATTGGCTGAATATATCGGCGATAATTAAAGAGTTAAAAACAGGTAAGCGCGGAAAGGCAAAACTGAAGCCTAAAACATAAAAGCATCCTAGAAGAAGATAATGATAATTTTTAAAGGGCTGTTTATCAATCGTGATCCAAAACAGAAAGCAAGTCAACAAGACAAGTCCTAACGAATAGCAAAAATATACGCCTAAACCGGATATGAATCCCAGAAAAATAAAATCCAATGATTTAAATCTTTTGAGTGGATTGTTTTTGGATTGGAAGAAGAAAAAGATCTTATAGAAAAAGAAAACTACGAGGGAAACGAAGAAATTGATTTCCATATGATTACCGGAAGCAACGCCGTTAGCTTTTATATGAATCGGCGGTGCGAAAATAAAGAGCATGGCCACAAACAGTCCAATTCGTTCACCGTAATATATATGGGAGAAACGCCACCAGATTAAGAACACAATCAAAGAAATAATCAGGGCATAGAAAGATAGTGTGAAGGAACTTTGCCCGAACAAATGGAAGAACGGCGCTAAAACCAGGCCAGTTATAAGAGTGCCGCCATCATAACTGCTGAATTGATAATCCCAGAACGGCATGATTAAGCCTTCCTGTAGATGTTTGGCGACCAATCCGATATACTGAGATTCAATGATTTTTTGGTTTGATGCGATATCCGTATCTTTAAGGAAGAAAATATAAGAGACCCTGGAGATGGTAAATAGGGCTATCGCGATAATAATTTGATACTGCTTTCTTTTCATCGTTGATCCAGGCATGATATAAACAATTGGCAATATGCCTCTTTAATTTGAATTGAAAGTGGTTTTAATGACAGTATCATATCAGAGCATTTCTGTCTTGTTAAAATTTTGTTCTTTTATAGGGCTTATTAACTATACCAAATTAGGGAAAGCAATTAAGCGATAAATTGCCTCGTTTATGAAATTAATTAATAAAAATTCACATTTTTCACAAGGTTCTTAATATATGTTGATATCAACATAATATAATATATTGATATATAATGACTTAAGAAAAATAGAAAAATTTAACTATAGGAATAATTAATATTGATTTTTTTTACAATTTAGTTAAAATAAGTATTCCTTAATCATTTTTCGATTTAGGGTAAATCAATTAAATCTTGAATTGCATAAAAATTAGGCATAATTTATGAAAAAATACAATCTAATTATATTAGCCGGTGGAGAAAATGAAAATTGGTGTGACCAGTACGGGTACACCCGAAAGGCCTTTTTGCCGATCAATGGTGAGCCGATGCTGGGACGGGTCATTGACGCTTATCGTAAAAGCCGATATATTGACAAGATTGTGGTTGTCGGATCAAAAGAATTGGATCAACTGGCTTCCATGCAGTATGTTTACAAAAGAATTCCGGAAGGGAAATCGTTCATTCAGAATCTCTTACGCGCAATTATTTATGTCAAGACGGCGATTTATAAATTTTCTAACCGGCATAATGGTTATCTTATTTCCTTTTGTGATGCGGCCTATCTAACGACCGAAATTATTGATTCGACCATAGAAAATATTGATCATCATAACCCAGGATTGGTTTTTCATTATGTTCAAAAAGAGACATTGGCGAAATCCGGATTCCCGGTGGAAAACCGCAGTTATATGCCTGTGGCTGGCGAGAAATATACCGGGTCGAATATCTATTATGTTAAACATTTCCGTGTTTTAAAGAATGTCCTTCGCGATATTGTCATCTTAAGAAGTTATCGAAAAGACCCTGTTAAGATTTTGGAGCATATAGGCTGCAAAGGAAAAGATTTTCCCGGAATCGCGGAGGTTTTGTCTAAGAAATTGAACACAAAGGTGAAAATTTTTGTTTCGCCTTTTGCCGAAATGGGAGTTGATGTGGACAAACCGATTGACTATGAATTGGCGAAGATTGAGTTAGACGAATCGAGAAAAAAAGAATTCGGATCAAAAGAAGATGAGTTGAAGAAAATCTATGCGGAGTTGCACCGCTTAGGGATCAAGGTTTTTGATAATGATAATAAACAGTTTAATAACAAAAATTAGAGGCGACGGGGACATCAACCTTAAGTGTTTGGCGGTGGGTGTGTTCTCTGTATTGTTTGTTTGGTTGGCGAAACATTTCCAGGGGAATATATACGTCCAGCAGATATTTGACAGAATTGACCATCTCGGATTCTGGACCTCGGTTCTTTTTGTTGTTCTCTATATTTTTATGTCGGGTATATTTATTCCTTCTGTTGTCTTCCGGGTTTTTGCCGGTACGATATTCGGTGTGTTTCAAGGCGTATTGCTGGTATCCATTGGCGCGACCATTTCATCATTTATTAAATTTCTGATGGCCAGATATCTGTTCCAGGATGCAATTAACAGGAAAATACAAAACAATGAGTCATTGAAGAAGCTGGATGAAATGATTGAAAAAGACGGATGGAAAATGCTTTTATTACTCAGGAATATCCCGGTAGCGAATGCCATGTTTTTAAACTACATCTGCGGTGTGACCAAGATGTCATCCAAGGATTTTATCTTGGCTTCATTTATCGGACGGTTACCGACGACATTCCTCTATGTGTATCTAGGTTATCTGGTCGGGTACACATCCGGGATAGATGGAGCAAACCAGACGCGGGTGACATTTGAATGGGTCATGTTATGGGCCGGCTTATTGGCTTCGGTCGGATTAACTTATTATGTCATATATATATCCAAAAGAATGGTAACTGAAGACCTCTCAGATACGGTATTATCCATCCAAACCAAACAATAAAGAAAACCCTCATGAAAAGATATTTTATAACTACGTTAAGTGTGCTGCTTTCTTTGTTATGGAGTGTAAGCAGTGCTTATTCCCAATCACAGGTTTATTTATATAAGACCTACAACCCCCGGACGAAAAAGACCATCAATGAATACAGCTTGACGGTAGATGAACTTCCCGGCGGTAAGAAAAAATATACCCGCCAATTTACGGGTAAGAGAATGGAAGAAGACGAAGATTTCGTCTTGGACGGAGATTTTCAGACGGTCGAATGGACCTCAACAGATGAAGGGGAGAAAACCGACTATACCGGGACAAAGGATGGAAAAATCATTACGGTTAAAGGTATGCTCAAAGGGGCTCCGGTAGAAGAAACCATTGTATTGCCTGATGACAAACCTTTTTATTTCACGCCCAAATTCAATCTGACAAAATTTGTGTTGTCCGGTGAAACAGATATGGAATTCTGGATGTTACGCAAGGACCAGCTAAAAGAGTATCTTATGCAGGCCCATAAAGAAGGCGTTGAGACGATTAATATTAACGGCAAGGACGTTGAGGCGGTTAAAATTGATTATTCGGCGGCTGGAAAATGGTCAAAATACTACAAACGAATTTATTATTACCGCAAATCTGACGGGCTTTTTATCCGGCGAAAATCTCCCGATGGAGACGTCACCGAATTGGTTTCCCCCTAATACTATTCTTTTATTTTACTTTCCCTGATTTGAACATAAAAATTCTGAAGCGCTGCGTATGGGGCAATGGCTCCGTCCATTACAGCTTCGTAATTCTCCCGTTGTCTATAGGCGTAGGCATTGACGTATTGCAGATAAGGCAGATGTTCGAATACTTCTTCCGGATAGACATCATAAACGCCAATCCAGGTAAACGGGTTTAACGCCCTGTCCCCGATGTACCCAAGCACATCACGGCCGGTTGAAGGACCGAGAAGAGGAAGGATAATGTAAGGGCCTGTTTTCATTCCGTAATATCCGAGGGTTTGTCCAAAGTCTTCATCATAAGCCGACCAGTGCAGATATTTCTGAGCCGGATCAAACAACCCGCCGATTCCGATCGTAGAGTTGACGGTAAAACGACCGAACACCGTTGCCGCGTTTTTGTATTTTTTTTGGAATAAATTATTAAAGAAAGGGATCGTTGATTTGGCGTTTTCAAACAGATTGTCGAAACATTTCTGAACGGGTTTAGGGGCTACAAAATCATAACCTTTGGCGATGGGGTTAAAAAGGCGTCTGTAGACCCAGTCGTTGACCTTAAACATGAAACGATTGTAATCTTCAAAGGGGTCGTTAATGGTTATATTCTCTTCGTAGAAATCAATATCTTCATCAACATCAAAATGATCAAGGGGAGCCGATTTGGAAGTTTTTGCGTACTCCGCGGCTTGGGCGGTTGCAAGGAGCCCAAGCTCCACCATTAAAACCATCGAGAAAGATGCTGCCAGCCAAATTATCATCGTTTTCATCATCACACCTCGCTTAGTTCGAAACTTCGATTTCTTTTTTTCGTAATTTTGCCATCAATTCATCAAAAGATGATTTTGCCAGGATGCTGTTGAACTGTGTCCGATAATTGGTTAAAACGCTAACGGTTTCAATCGTGATATCGTAAATTTTCCAGACGTTATCAATTTTCTTCATGCTGAAATCGACGACGATTTTCTTGCCGCCTTTGACAAAATTTGTTTGTACTTTACTGCGAGTTCCCTTGACGATTTCCCGGACATAAATGATTTCACCGTCCTGATAGTCGTCAGATTTTTTCAAGTATATATCTTTGAGGATATTTGTGAATGAATCGGTAAATTCTTTCTGCTGGTTTGGATTTAAATCGAGCCAATGGCGACCGAGCGCAAGCATAGACACCTCTTCAAAGCTAAATATCGGTTCTAAGATTTCCCACAGCTTTTGACGGCGTATTTCAAGCTGATCAGGATTTTTTAGTTCCGGATCCTTGAGAATTTGCATGCCTTGATTAATGGTGTTAATCACCAATTGGCCTGGGGTGTCGTCAGCCCATAACATGGATGGGGAACATAAACTCAAAACTATCAAAGTGAATAAGGGAAGAAAAGTGGTTTTTTTCATATTATGATAATCCTTTTTGACTTTAATCACCAACCGCCAGGTTCTTGATCACCAACATCAGATCAAACGGAGGCTCGGTATCAAAGATTTCATCCCCTGCTTTAAGTATAACATTTGAACCGCCAGGAAGTATTTCGATATATTTTTCGCCTAAAAGCCCTTTCGTGCGGACAGAGGCGATCGCGTCATCCTGGATGACGATACCGTTTTTGATGTCGAGTGTTACAATGGCTTGATAATCCTTAAGCTGTATATCCTTGATTTTACCTATCGGAACTCCGGCAATTTCGATATTTGTGTCTTTTTTGAGACCGGCGACCGTTGAAAAGGTCGCATTCAAGGAATAATAATTTCGGTTAAAAAAATCGACCTTTCCCAGTTTTATGGAGATATAACCCATAGCCATTAAACCAGTAATAATAAAAAGGCCAACAATAACCTCGATTGTGCTTTTTTTCATTTTATCCTACCTTTCGATCTAATTGACTGCGGAATGATATATTCATGTCCAGGGTTCATTCGATTTCCCCCTGGAGGAATTTTTTAACTGTGGTGTTTTGTGTGTTTTGGATCTCATCGGATGTTCCCACTTGTATGATCTGTCCGTCATGCAGCATGGCTACCCGATCGGCAATCTTGAAAATTCCCGGGATTTCATGGCTGATGATAAAACTGGTCAAATTGCGCTGATCCTGAAGTTTTTTGATTGTGCGATAAATGGAATTGGCGATTACAGGATCCAGACCGGTCGTTGGTTCGTCAAACAGGATAATTTCAGGGTTCATCACCAGACATCTGGCCACGGCAACCCTTTTCCGCATTCCCCCGCTGATTTGAGCCGGATATTTGTCTTCTTCACCGGATAGACCAACAGTGGCTAATTCCTCCAGGACCTTTTTATGGATTTCGTCAGGGCTTAATCGGGTTTTTTCAATTAAAGGGAAGGCCACATTGTCATAGACCGTCAGCGAATCAAACAAGGCGCCAAATTGAAAAACGACACCAAAACGATCTTTGAGTTTTTTTAGTTTTGTGCCGTGGATCCCGCTGATATCATGGCCATCAATGAGAATTTTACCCTGATCCGGTTTGATCAGACCGATAATGTGTTTCAATAGGACGGATTTGCCTTTGCCGCTGGCTCCGATAAGGGCAAAGGTTTCACCTTTTTTGACTTTCAGGTTAACGCCGTTAAGGACCTGTTTTTTACCGAAATTTTTACAAAGCTCTATAATTTCAATCATAAATAGAATTAAAATAACATAATGGAGGTTATAAAGTAATCCAAGACCAGAATAAGGACTGATGAAAGAACGACCGCATCCGTTGTGGCCTTGCTAACACCTTGGGCGCCGAATCCAGAACCAATGCCCGCAAAAAAGCCTTTGTAACAACAAATCGACGTGACCAACAATCCGAAGCTTAGGGATTTATATAACCCCAGTAGAAGGTCTTTCAACATGATCGAATCAGCCATGGCTCCGAAAAAAATTCCGGTGGATAAACCGGTTAATTTGACAGCCACCAAAAATCCTCCCCAAACTCCTGAAATAATAAAGAACGCGGTCAATATCGGAAAAGTGATGATGCCGGCGATTAAATTCGGATTGATCAAATATTTGTACGGATTCAGGGCCATCGCGTCTAAGGCATCAATCTGCTCAGACATCCTCATAATGCCTAATTCGGCGGTCAGAGCCGAACCGGCCCGACCGACGATCATCAGAGCGGTGATGACCGGTGCGATTTCACGAATCAATGATAAAGATAATAAGGATCCCAGACTGGATTCTGCCCCGAACGTCACAAGGACATAGTAGGACTGCAGGGTCAGAACCATACCGGTAAACATTCCGGTCAATAAAACAATCAAAATAGTCTTCACCCCAATAAAATATATCTGCCGGATTAACCGGTTCCATAATAAAGGGGGCGTAAAAATATAAAACAGGGCTGTTAGGAAGAAACAACCCATACTGCCTATTTCACGAATTAGTGTAGTCGTAGAAGAGCCGATTTTTTGAATTGATTGGATCATTAGAATAAGAATATTATAACTATGTTTTACGTATTATAAGTAATTTTATTATAAAATAAAACTTATTTGATTTAAAATTTCCAAGGTAAAAATAAACGATCTACTGGGCAGTTGATATATGGCAGAGCCAACGCAGTCATAATTCAATGAACTATAAGAATGTTATCAAATTTATTGAATAAATCAAATAGTTTGCGAAAGTGATCAGAGATAAATTTATCCGTTTTTGTAAATAAAATAGATTGTGATATAATTAAAAAAATCTGATCAATCCTTTAAGAGGTGTAATTATGAAGAAATTATCGTCTATATTTGGATGCTTTTTATTTATATCTTTTGTTTTTTTTGCCCGAAACCTTCGGGCCGAATGCCCGCCTCCTGAAATTAATGAATTGTTTGAGAAAAAAGAGAGTTTAGGTGACATTATGCTGTATGCTGTCCCGGAAGCTGAACAAAATTTTATAAATCATATTAAATATATTTATAATCGTCTTTTGGTCAGGGATGATAAGGGAGGTGGCAAAATCCGACAAGAAATTGTCAAAGCTAACCCAACGGTCATTCTGATGGAAGATGGGGATGACCTGGATGAATTGTATAGGGACTATGGACGGATTTTAAAGAATTGTCCGATGCAGGAATTTTTGATTGTGGAAATAATTCCATTGGGAACCGAAGCGGAGAGGTTGGGAGTTAAAGATGTCACTATTGAAGAAATGCTTAATTTGGTTTATCAATACGGGATATATAAGGCCTTTCCAAGCTGGTCAAGCCGTCTACGAAAATCGATGTCCCGGGCGATTACGGCAGGGACGTTTAATCCGTATTTGGTTGATCCGGAGCAGCCGAGAAAATATTGGGAAGTATCCTACTTGGGGATCGGATTAGAAGTCTATTATAATATGTGGGATAAACAGCAGACGGTTAAAGAAGGCGGATTCGCATTCAATAGCCGTGAGACTTTAAAACAAGGCGATCCGGAATTATTCCAATTAATTGAAGAAATATTTCCTGATAAATTGTATCAATAAAATTAATATGTGTTTTTTATTAAGTCAATTGTGATGGCTTTCTTCAACTCTTGCCAGAAATACTGGTATGACGCATAGATTCCTGTCGTATAACCTCCACAGAAGAATAGATCGGAAAATAAGGTGACCGAAATATCTATTATCATTCCTGCATTAAACGAAGTTGCAAATTTGGAAGCTTTACTAAAAAATATCAGTTTGTGCGGGACGACCTCGATTCTAAAAGAGATCATTGTCGCTGACGGAGGTTCGGTTGACGGAACGCTTGAAATTGCCAAGAGGTCTGGTGTGACGACGATATACTCCCCTGAAGCTCCTCCGGGACGGTCTTATTTGTTGAATAAAGCTGCGAAGATAGCGCAAGGGCAAGTATTTCTATTTCTTGATGCGGATTCCAAAGTTCCGGAAGGTTTTGATCAGGATATAATTACAGCATTGTCAAAGAAAGGCATCGCTGGAGGAGCTTTCGAGTTTAAGTTGGATGGACCGCAATTCGGCCTCAGGGTTGTCGAATGCATCAACCGGATTCGTTATCGCATTTGGCCCAGGTATTATGGAGATCAGGGAGTATTTGTTCGGAGGGAAGACTTTTTTAAAATCGGAGGTTATCCTGACGTTGGATTGATGGAGACTTCAGATTTTTGCGTGGCCCTTTCTAAGGTAGGGCGGTTATATTTGGTCAAAAAACCCATGGTGACATCAGCCCGGCGCTTCTTGAGTGGTGGAATTTATCGGGTATTGGCCTTTGATATCAGGATGTGGTGGAGAAATTTAATCGGACAAGACACCGAACAGTTCGCCCGGGAATATTGGCAGCCTTTTCGTCAAAAGGAAAACCGCGCCTGTCCTTAATAATATTTTTCCAATTTGGATGCGTATCGTTGTAGAATATCCCAGGTTCACATTAGAAAATATCGGGAGCATTTGAATAATGACAATTAAAATACGGATAATCCGTATCGGGTGCGCTTTACTTCTGTCAGTAATTATTTATTTTGGTTTTACAAAGATAAGAGAGTATTATCATGAACAAAAGGCATTTCGGCAGCTAACCATCCTCGAAACCGCAATGAAGGAATACAGGAAAAAAATAATTTTTTTCCCGGCCCAGGGACTCCTTTGGGCCAATACGGATTCCGTGAATTATCATCTAGCGACAAAGATTAAGGACAACACATTCAATTATCAATGTATGGGGTATGCCGGCTGGGCTTCGTTCCGGTGTGAAGCTAAGTCTCCATTGTACGACTGGAAACTGCATGCGCATGAAGGTAAACCAGTTCACTGCGCCAGTAATCAACCGTCGATTGACGATTTTTGCCCAAGCTGTGTTAGTTTTCCAAAATCCAGAAAAGGCTGCAGGTGATTAAAATATGTTTTTTAAAGAGGGCTTTCTGTTAAAACGAATATTGCGTGTGCTGGTTATGTTGATCATGGTTGCGGTCATATTTTTCGGATATTTGAGAACCATTCAGTTTTATCATGAGAGGCGGGTGGTGAGGAATTTGCGGCTTATCGAATTGGCCATGGAGAAATACAAGCAAAAAAACGGGAGTTATCCAAAATATGGCGAAATATGGCGAACGACTGAGGAAGTTAATACGAAACTGGGGCTATCCATCAAGGATGACGTATTTGGTTATCAGTGTTTCGGATGGTTTGACTGGACTTCATTTCGTTGTGAGACAAAATCACCGTTGTACGACTGGAGTCTTCACTTCCATGAAGGTGTAGCGGCGCATTGTCTGGATAATTCATGCCCGAGCTGTACCCCGTCGCATGATTCAAAAGGCGGCTGTTGAAAAAATTGATGTGTAAAATTAATGACATTTTTATTTATGGGTAAATATTGGCTAATTATATTAATAATCATTATGAAAGGATAACTCATGAACTGTTTAAAGAAAATAATCATCGCCGTTTTGCCTCTAATGGTACTATCAACGGTTACGGCTCAGGCAAGCACCAAGCGTTACGATATAAAGTCGGGGTACATAAAGTATGAAAGCAATAACGGGACCGAAGAGTTGTTCTGGGATAGTTATGGGGAAAAAGAAGCCCGATACACGGATCATTCCGTTACGGTTTTTGGTATGACGCAGGCATCCCGGAATGTCGATTATATCGATGGAGAATGGTCGTACCATTACGATCCGGCAACGAATATTGCTACCCGGTACAATCAGGCAGAATTAATGCAGCGAATGACGGGGAATAAATCCCAGCAGCCAAAAGATTTTAGTGAAGAGATGATCAAGTCGTTCGGCGGAGTCAAAATCGGTTCAGAAAATGTCTTGAATAAGAATACGGACATTTATCATTTAAAGAATTTTGGTGACTTTAAAGTGTGGGTTTATAAAGGTGTTCCTCTAAAGTCAGAGGTCAATATGATGGGAATGAGTTTTACGTCTAAGGCGGTTGAATTCAAAGAAAATACCAGGGTAGATCTGGCCAAACTTACCCTTCCGGCCGGGGCGCAGATCGTAGAGGGGGATGTTGAGGATATGCCGACATCCGAGGAATTGCAGGCGGCCCGGGGACAGATGCTGGAAATGCAAAATGATCCGGAAGTTCAGGAGGCCATGAAACAGATGCAGGAATTGCAAAATGATCCGGAATTTATGGATGCGATGAAACAAATGCAGGAATTGCAAAATAATCCGCAATATAACGATGCCCTCCAAAAAACTCAGAATGCTCAAAAGTATAAGAAATCAGCTTCGCTTCCGGCTGATTCCGAAGATATTTCAGATCGGGCAGGCAGCATCATCAAAGAAGAAACAGATGCCGCGGTTGAAGATGCTATCCGGGATACGACCCGTGATGGATTAAAAAAGGCATTGGGCGGCGGGTTAAAATCCATTTTTAATAATTAATCAACTGGATTAGTTGTTAAAAAATGATAAGTCAAAAAAATATGATGAACCAGTATCTAATAAAAAGTCAGAAACGAATCAACTTGTCCCGTTTTGACCCTGACGACCGGGCCTGCTTTAAAGGGGATAAGGACCAGGGCATCAAGAAATTCGAAGACCTGAGAAACCAGTTGATCGAACTTCAAAATATGTTTTACGTGGATGGACGATTCCAATTACTGATTGTATTTCAGGCGCTGGATACCGGTGGAAAAGACGGGACGATCCGCAATATTTTTGAAGGGGTCAATCCCCAGGGTGTCCGCGTGGCTTCTTTCAAAAAACCGACGGAAGGTGAATTGAGCCATGATTATTTATGGCGCATCCACCGGGAATTACCGGAAAAGGGAAAGATTGTCGTTTTCAATCGCAGTCATTATGAAGATGTGCTGGTCCCCCGGGTCCATAAACTGGTATCCGCCGATATAATCAAGAAACGGTATGATCATATTGTTCAGTTTGAGAAAATGCTGGCGGATGAAGGTATGGTCATTTTAAAATTTTATTTGCATATCAGCAAAGAAGAACAAAAGAATCGTCTTCAGGAACGGGTGGATAACCCGCGAAAACACTGGAAGTTCAATCCGGATGATCTGAAAGAACGGAAATTCTGGGGGGATTATCAGGCGGCCTATGAAACCCTTTTGTCCAAGACCAGCCGTCCGCACGCCCCCTGGTATGTCATTCCTGCGAACGGAAAATGGTACCGCAATTTAATTATTTCCGAAGTCATCGTTAACCGGATGAAACAGCTAAAATTAAAGTATCCGGTCCCGACCTGGAATCCCGGGAAAATAAAAATTACCTGAAAGTTTTTTAAATCAGTATATGTTTATTTCGTACAAGCCGGAATCAATCGTATGCCAACACCGAACCCTCATTTCAAAACCTTGATCAACACGGTAATCGACACCGAAGTTTTGGACCGGGTATCGGGACGTCTGGGTGAAAAACCGGTTGAAGAATTTCCTCTCTCCAAAGACAAATCAATGATTAAGGATAAACAGAAGTTGCCGAATTTATCGGGCAAGGTCGACAACTATAATCCGTCCCTCTATGAAGGGAATATTGAGAACTTCATCGGGCTCCTTCAAATTCCTGTTGGGATCATCGGTCCGTTGCGCGTAAACGGGGTCTACGCTAACAATGATTTTTATGTACCGATGGCGACCACGGAAGGGGCCTTAATCGCGTCTTATAACCGGGGGGCAAAAGTGATCAGCCTGAGCGGAGGGGCGACGGTCATGTGTATCAGCGATTCCATTTCCCGGTCTCCTGGTTTTATTTTTAACGATCTCGTGGAATCCAGCCGTTTTATCGCCTGGTGTTCGGAAAATTTTGAGACATTCAAGAAGATTGTCGGCACAATGACCCGGTACGGCCGTCTGCAGGACATCCAGTCAACCCATGAAGGCAATTATGTATTCATCAGTTTTCATTATTTTACCGGTGACGCGGCCGGTCAAAATATGATCACGATCGCGACGGAGGCAGTCTGCCAATTCATCCTGGACAATTCTCCGGTCAAGCCCAGGAAATGGTACATCGACGGGAATATGTCCGGAGACAAGAAAGCCACGGCATTGTCTCATTTGACCGGACGGGGGAAAAAAGTTTTAGCTGAAGCGCGTATTAAGAAATCAATTGTGAAGAAGTATCTGCACGTGACTCCCCGGGATATCGTCCAATATTCACTCATGGCCATGCAGGGCGGGATTCAGAGCGGCTCTATCGGAGTCAACGGTCATTTTGCCAACGCCCTGGCCGCGCTTTATCTGGCCTGCGGGCAGGACGTGGCGTGTGTGGCTGAATCATCGATCGGAACATCTCGTGCAGAACTGACGGATACAGGAGATTTATATGTCAGCATATCCATGCCCAATATGATCGTGGGTACGGTCGGAGGCGGAACACATCTTCCGACGCAAAAAGAATGTCTGGAATTAATGGGGTGTTACGGCCAGGATAAGGCCAGGAAGCTGGCCGAGATTTTCGCGGTCGTCGCAATGGCAGGGGAAATTTCAATTGCCGCAGCCATGGCGGCCGGACACTTTACCCGGGCCCATTCCAAGTATAGACGCCAAACGAAAAATTCTGCACAATCTCTTGATGAATACGGCTGTGAAATCTGAAAGATTTTCGCACGGCTTCCGGAAGCGAACGGATATCAGGAATCTATATGAAACAATTTAAGAAGTCATTGTTTATATTCCGGAGGGATTTACGGTTACACGACAACACCGGTTTAATCGAAGCCCTAAAGATATCTGAAGAAGTCCTCCCCAGTTTTATTTTTGACAGTCAACAGCTGGAAAACAACCCTTTCCGTGGTGAAAATTGTGTTCAATTTATGGTTGAATCATTGACAGACCTCGATGACCAATTAAAAGAGAAAGCAGGCCGGCTGTATTTATTTTATGGAAACACGAAAGCCATTATACGGGCTTTAATCAAAGAGCATGGAATCGACGCGGTATTTGTTAATCACGATTACACTCCTTACAGCATCCATCGTGATTTGAATATCAAGAATGAATGTGAAACAAATCATATCGTTTTTAAAGACTATCCGGATTATCTGCTGAATGAACCTTATGACGTCCTGCGGGATGACGGGGGTGTTTACAGTGTCTATACCCCTTTCAAGAATAAGTCTATGGATAATGAGGTCAGGAAACCCGTAGATAATCTGTACACCAATTATTACACCAAACCTGTTGCGGAAGAGGCCGGGGACGACATATTTTCAAAAGTATTGCCGGTAGAAAACGAGAATATATTTATTCATGGAGGACGGAATAACGGTTTGAAAATTCTTAAGGAAATCGCCCGGTATAAAAATTATGACACCGAACGCGACATCCCGTCAATCCCGGGAACAACAGGACTGTCCGCCCACCATAAATTCGGGACATTATCGATCCGTGAGGTCTATTACGCCGTTTGTGAAAAACTGGGAAAGATCCACACCCTGATTAAGCAGTTGTATTGGCGGGATTTTTTTGTGCATGTGGGGTACCATTACCCGGAAGTTTTGGGAAACGCGTTTCACGAGAAATATAACAGAATCAAATGGCGTCAGGACGAGGCTGATTTTAAGGCCTGGTGTGAAGGCCGGACCGGGTTTCCAATCGTTGACGCCGGGATGCGTGAGTTGAACACAACCGGTTTTATGCACAATCGGGTGCGGATGGTCACGGCCTCGCTTTTGGTCAAAGACCTTCAGATCGATTGGCGCTGGGGAGAGAAGTATTTCGCCCAAAAGCTGATTGATTATGATCCGTTTGTCAACAACGGCAACTGGCAATGGGTGGCTTCGACCGGCTGCGATGTTCAGCCGTATTTCCGGGTCTTTAATCCCTGGCGGCAGCAGGAACGGTTTGATCCGGAATGTAAATATATCAAGAAATGGATCCCCGAATTAAAAGATTTAACCCCTCAGGAAATTCATCAATGGAGCGGAGGCGCAGGGTCGCTTTTTGCTCCAAACTATCCGCCGCCGATGGTTGACCATGCCAGGGAAAGTGAAAAAATTAAAGAAATATTCAAGAAGCTTTAGCCTTTCTTCCTTATCCGCCTGTGAACCAACAATCCCTGCCAAAACAGTTTCCATCAAAAACGTTCAGTTCATAAAATTAATCTGCTCCATTGACGAATAGAAAGGGTTAACCCGATCAGTATTTATACGTAATTTTCGTCGTAGATGGCCTGATGTTGAACCGGGAAAGTCATTATATAATTAAGGAAAGGCAAACTTAATTTTTGAGGAAAGGAGACAGGTATGGCGGTATACAGTTTGGATCAGATTATTGATATGATAACGGCCTGGGAAAAAGATCTTCAGAAGTTTTATAAGAAAATAAAGAGCCGGTTGGCCGAGGAAGAGGCTGTTCAAGCCGTTACTCTGTTGAGTTCTGATCAGGAGAAGATGATCAAGTTCCTGGACCAGGTGAGCCAAAACCATCACGAAAAGCTGGAGTATCACAAGAACCTGCCCGAATACAAAAATATTGTCCACGGAATTGATCTCAACGGACCGGTAACCGCAAAAACTTTTTTTGAAAAGATATTTGATTATGAAGAAGAGTTGCTCAAGATCTATCAAAATTTGCGGGATATTGTAACGTTTGACCGGTCAAAAGAGGTCCTGGATATGGCGTTGCAAATGAAGATGGGGCAGATCAAGAAGATTAAGGGATGTATGGACAGTTTTGTCTGAACATTCCATGGAAACACGAAAATCATTGAGAAATGGCTCTATGGTTTAAGGTAAAAATGGTATGATACTATTGAAAAATTTTTGGAGATAAAGGTTTGTCCTTATGACCCAGCCGATTCATGAAAACTATTCAAAGACTGAGCAAACACTGGCCAAGTCGTTAACCGATATTAAATTTGCCCTGGATCAATCCACCATTGTGGCCATCACCGACAAAAAAGGAACGATCACGGAAGTTAATGATAAATTTTGTGAAATATCCAAATTTTCAAGACAGGAACTGATCGGGAAGAATCACCGTATCATAAATTCCGGTTATCATTCCCGGGATTTTTTTAAGGATTTATGGAAAACGATCTCGTCCGGTTCGGTCTGGCAGGGAGAAATCCGAAACAAAGCCAAGGACGGAAGTTTTTATTGGGTGGACACGACGATCGTACCGTTTCTTGACGCGGACAGTAAACCATACCAGTATGTTGCCATCCGGCACGACATCTCCCGCTTAAAGGGGCTGGAAGCTGAAATCAGGGCCCTTCCGCAGGAAATCATCCAGGTCCAGGAAAGAGAACGCGCCTATATCGCGCGGGAAATCCATGATGACCTCGGACAATCTCTGGCGTCCCTGAAGATGATTATCCAGGCGTCCCTGGCCGGCTTCGACCAGCATGAAATTGAATTTAAGAAATCGTATGACAAGATTATCGGTTATTTAAATACGGTTATCGAGAAGACGCGACGGTTGTCTTCAGGTTTAAGTCCCGCAACCCTTCAGATCCTCGGGCTGCCGGCCGCGGTTAAGGCCTTGACGGAGGATTACCGCAAATACCATGGCCTTGAAATCAAACTTTCACTGAACCAGCAGGGGACGCAGGGATATTATGCCGACGGTATCAATCTTTACCGGATCGTCCAAGAATCCTTAAATAATATAGTCCGCCACTCAGGGGCTAAGAAAGTTGAGATCAAATTACGAAAAAACAAGGACGGATTCCAGTTAACCATCGCTGATGACGGGCGCGGATTTGATACGGACGGCCAGAAAATGGAGGGGCTGGGATTATCGACCATGAGAGAAAGAGCATCTTTGCTGAAAGGGGAACTCGTGATTGAATCAAAAAAGAACGTGGGAACAAAAATAATGGTATCTTTGCCGATCAGGAGGGACGATGGCGCTGTATAAAATTATCCTGGCGGACGACCATGAAATATTCCGGGAAGGACTGAAAAGTCTTTTGGGGAAAGATCCCGAGATAGAAATCATCGCGGAAGCCAGCGATGGAAGGCGTCTGTTGGAGCTGGTCAAAAAACATAAATGTGATGTGGTCGTCACAGACCTTTCCATGCCGCATCTGGATGGATTGGCCGCAATCAGGCAGATCAAGAAACAAAAACCAAAGATTCAGATCCTGGTTCTGACGATGCTGAAGGACCATGAACATTTTAAGCATGCGATGGGAAACGGGGCCAGCGGATATTTGCTGAAAGACGACGCTTATGAGCAGTTCATTATGGCCGTCAAAACCCTGGCCAGGGGGAAAAAATATATTTCACCGTCAGTAGCCCAATTGGAAACGGAACGTTATCTCCGGTCCATGGATGAGGTGGATACGCCTTCCCTGGATATCCTGACCAAACGGGAGAAAGAAGTTCTTAATCTGGTCGCCTCGGGAATGGCCAATAAAAATATTGCTTCCAGACTGAAAATCAGTATCAGGACGGCAGAAACCCACCGGAATAACCTCACCAACAAACTGGGTATTAAGTCCACTGCCGGGCTCGTTAAATACGCGATTTCCAAGGGGCTGGTTTAATTTTTTCTTTTGATTCAGTAGTCTTACGGAGTTCAATACGTACTTGGTCGAATTTGAAGTTTCCGGTGATATGTTATATTTATTTTGAATGAAAAGCATGAACCTGGAAAAAAGGAGCGTCCATGTCTGTTCGGCTGTTAATGGTTGATGACAATTGCGAATTTAGGGCTATCCTGAAGAGTTATTTGATCACACAAAACCTGAATCTGGAAATATTCGAGGCCACCTCGGCGGAAATGGCGGTGACCAAGGCCTCATTTGTTAAGCCGCACATTATCCTGATGGACATCAATCTCCCTAAATTAAACGGGCTGGCCGCCGCCAGGGAAATCCTCAAGGACCTTCCCGCATGTCATTTAATCATACTAACCATGTTTGAAATAGAAGCGTTTAAAAAAGCGGCCAAAGACGTTAATGCTTTCGATTTTATTGCCAAAAGCGATATCTATGAACGGCTGGTTCCGGCCATTAAAAAATGTCCTGAATTTGCAAAGGCTTGTATTTAAAAATGCCGAAGCACTAGGAGAAGAATGCGATGACAGAAGAAACGTTGAATGCGCTCATGAGAGACGGTTTAGGCCGGTTGAAGATCAGCCGAGTAATGAGCCGGCCGGTCCACACCGTCCGGGAAACAGCTGATCTGAGCAGGGTCGAACAGGAATTTATCGAATTCCGGATTCGGCATATGCCGGTGATTGACGAAAATAACCGGCTAATCGGTATTGTTTCGCAAAGGGATATTTACCGGACCGTCGCCCCCCGGAAAAATCAGCAGGGCGAGGTTTTTTACGAAAAAGAACTGCTGGTCGAGAATGACCAGTTTTTTTATGACCGGCAAACGCTTGATGAATATATCCTGTGCCGGGTCATGCGCAAGGACCCGGAGACTCTGACCGAGGAAAATTCTGTCAAAGACGCGATCCATCTGATGGTAAAAAAGAAGATCGGATGTGTCCCTATAATCAACGAACAGCGTGAAGTCGTCGGTATCGTTACCCGGCACGATATCCTGGATACCCTGGAAAAGTGCCTTTCTGACAACGCCTCCCTAAATAATTAATTAATTCCTTCGGACATCCGTCCAAATCAAAGTTTTGTATAATTGGCGAATTCATGTATAATGGGGACTCAATTATCCGCCTTGCAAACGACGCGCGTTGACAGGGCGAAGCGAGGATTATTACCAGAAAGGAACGCGCCATGAACCGCAAAGATTTTAAGGGAGAGATTTCATCCAGCCTTCTCGAGGAAAGCGAGGAGATGCTGATTGATTTTGAAAAACTGCGCAAGATCGCGCAGACTCAAGAGGCGGTCGTTCCGGTCGTCGTCCAGGATGCCGCCACCAGAGAAATCCTGCTGATCGGTTACGCCAACGACAAGGCCTTAAAGCATACCCTGGAACACAAAGTGGCCACGTTCTGGAGCACATCCCGCAATGAACTCTGGGTGAAGGGACTGACATCCGGGGATCAATTGGATTTGGTGGATGTGTATGTGAACTGCGAACAAAATTCGCTGCTTTATCTGGTTAAAATGGTCGGCAAGGGATCGTGCCACACCAAACATAAAAACGGGCAGACCAGGCTGGGCTGTTATTACCGTAAAATTGACGGGACAAAACTTAAATTTACCAATCAATAAGGGAAGCGGAACAGTGAAGAAACCAGTCGCATTAATTGGAGCGGGAGAAATCGGCGGTGTGTTCGCGCGCGGATTATTAAAACTCGGGCATCCGGTGTATCCGGTTACGCGGGGAACAGACCTGGCACAAGCGGACCGTCAAGGTCAGGATTTCCTCTGCGTCATTGTCGCCGTTGGTGAAAAGGATTTTCATGCCGTGATGGGATCCATGCCTCTAACGTGGCGGAATAAACTTGTCCTGGTACAGAATGAGTTGCTCCCGAAGGATTGGGCGGCGTACAAGGTAGAGCCGACGGTTATTTCCGTCTGGTTTGAGAAGAAACAACCCAGGGATTTCAAGGTGATCATCCCGTCTCCGGTCTTCGGACCGCAGGCGCCGTTGGTCTCGGATATCCTGGGCGCGTTAAAAATATCCGCCAGAATCCTGAAGAACGCGGATGACCTGCTTTTTGAATTGATCCTCAAGAATCTATATATCCTCACAACCAATGTCTGCGGATTAAAGGTCGGAGGCACAGTCGGCGACTTGTGGAAACATCACCAGGAACTGGCCCGGCAGGTAGCCCGGGAGGTCCTTGATATCCAGTTTAAGATCGCCGGCAAGGAATTGGACCGGGAACGGTTGATCGCGGGGATGGTTCACGCGTTTGAAGGTGACCCGGACCATGTCTGTATGGGGCGCTCGGCCCCGGCCCGTCTGCAGCGGGCAGTCGCGCAGGCCAGGGAATTAAACCTGGATATTCCGGCCCTGGACGATATAAGTGTTATTAAAAATTAAAAATACTGATCGATGATCTGATAGAAAACGGATGGTTGTATACTCAGATTTTTTGATGAAAGGCGAAATACTTTATGAATGATTTTACTGAATTGGGTTTATCCAAAGAAACATTAAAAATATTAAAAGACCGGGGGTTTGAAGTGCCGACCCCGATCCAGCAAAAGGCGATTCCCGCCATTTTAAACGGCCAGAAAGACATGGTCGCCCAGGCCCAGACCGGGACCGGGAAAACAGCGGCATTCGGGTTACCGATTCTCGAAAATTTGAAGGGAAAGTCCAAAACGGTGCAGGCCCTGGTCTTGACTCCGACCCGGGAATTGGCCATCCAGGTCACCGAAGAGATCAGTTCGTTCAAGGGAAACCGGGCATTCACCATTGTGCCCGTTTACGGCGGCCAGGCGATCGGCCTGCAGCTGCGCAGCCTGAAAAAAGGGGTTGATATTGTTGTCGGGACACCGGGCCGTATCATCGACCATTTAAACCGCAAGACATTAAAGCTGGATCAAATCCAATATCTTGTCCTGGATGAGGCGGACGAAATGCTGAATATGGGGTTTCAGGAAGAAGTGCAGGAGATTATCGAGAAAACAAATGTAGACAAGAAGACCCTGCTGTTTTCAGCGACGATGCCGAACGCGATCAAAAAGATCGCTGAAAAATACATGAAGGAATATGAGTTTATCAAGATCACCCAGGACCAGTTAACGACGTCACAGACAGAGCAGATTTATTTTGAGGTTTCTTCCTCCGACAAATTCGAGGCCCTGTGCCGGATCATTGATATCGAAGAAGAATTTTACGGCCTGATTTTCTGCCGGACCAAGATTGACGTGGACCAGGTCACCTCCCATTTGATTGAACGCGGGTATGACGCTTCCGGTCTGCACGGGGATATCTCGCAAAATCTCAGGGAAAAGACCCTGAATAATTTCAGGAAAGGTGTCATTAATGTCTTGGTGGCGACCGACGTCGCCGCCAGGGGTATTGATGTCCAGAACCTGACGCATGTCATCAACTATTCACTTCCGCAGGACCCCGAGTCGTACGTACACCGCATAGGCCGTACCGGCCGGGCCGGGAAAGAAGGCAGCGCGATCACGTTCATCACCTCTGAAGAATACCGCAAGCTGCAGTTTATCAAACGCGTCATTAAGAGTGATATTAAAAAAGCCAAACTGCCGACGGTGGGGGACCTGATCAAGACCAAGAAGAACAGGATCATCAGCCAGATCAACGAGATTATCCAGGCATCCCCGCAGCCGCATTACCTGGCGATGTCGCAGGAACTGCTGGAAGAAAATGATCCGTCAACGGTCCTGGCAGCGTTGCTTGAATATTCCTTCCAGGATTCGCTGGACGAAAAAAGTTATTCGCACATCAATGACTCCCCGGTTGACCATAAAGGCAAAACCCGTTTGTTTATCAAGAGCGGGAAAGTCGACGGGATGACCCCAAAGAAATTGGTTGAGATTATCATTAAGAAATGCGCCATCTCGCAGGGGGCCATCCGTGACGTCCAGGTGCTCGATAAATTTTCATTTGTCACGCTTCCGTTTAACGAGGCCGAAATCGTCCTGCATTCATTGAACAAACTTGACAAAGGCAATAAAAAATTTGTTCAGAAGGCGACCCAGAAGGGACAGGATTCCGGCCGCAAGCGAAATAAAGGCAAGAAAAAATTTAATTGACAAATATTGGAAAATAGTACATACTCTTCCATAAGTAGTAAGAGATAAAGGAAAAAGATCTAGACCGTAAGGTTAGAGAACATTGACCTTGCGGTTTTTCTATTTTCTCTCGTCATTACTATATTTCGAAGAAAGGAGGATATAGTTAAATGGCTAAAGGTACAGTAAAATGGTTCAGCAATCAAAAAGGTTTTGGATTTATCGCGCTGGAGTCTGGTAAGGATGTTTTTGTTCATCACAGTGATATTCAAGGTGATGGATTCAAAACATTGGAAGAAGGGCAAGCAGTTGAATTCGAGATTGCCAACGGACCAAAAGGTGAACAAGCAAAAGATGTTGTCAAATTGTAATCGTTCAATTTAGATATCTATAGATCTTGTTAAATAAAACCCGTTTTTCTGTCGTTTCTAGGAAAAACGGGTTTTTTTTGTAAAGTTTTCCCAATGTTCACAAGGATGCCACGTATTAATAACACAAGCGGCCTATAACATTACTAGGAAATCAAGGAAAATACGATCAATCAGAAATGAAAATTTCTCATTGTTTAATAGGAGCCTTCCATAAGACCCGCATTAAATTTCTTCTTTACTCCTGCCAAAGATCCTACCCTTCTAAATTGGTATACAGTCCGCTTGAACAAGCACTGTATGCCTTTTTGGTGTCCGTCTTTGGGCGAGATGTCATTAACGCAGAGGAGTGGAAAGGATAATTTGAGTTTGGCGGCAGATGTAGTATAATGTCATCCTTATAAAGGACGGGGGGATATGAGAGCAGCAGTCATTGATATCGGGTCAAATTCAACCAAACTGGTCATCGGTGAGGATGTCGGCCAGGAAATTACGATCCTGGAGACCCTGAAGAATATCAACGCGATCGGGAAAAGTACCTTCTACAAGGGGAAAATCTCCCAGGACATCTTTTATGATGTCATCAGCGTCCTCAATAAATATAAAAGCGTCATCGCCCAGTATGAAATCCAGAAAGTCAAGATCATCGCGACGACTGCTGTCCGCGAAGCCCTCAACCGGGACATCTTCCTCGATACCGTCAAACGGATGACAGGTTTTGAGATCGAGGTCCTGAACGTCGGTGATGTTGTTTATTACATCGACGCGTTTTTGTCCTACAAACTGAAGAAAAGTTATCCCATCAATGAAAAGAATCTTCTGATCGTGGAACTCGGGGCGGGATCACTGGACATATCTGTCCTGGAAAAAGGCTTTGCCGTTGCCAGTTTCGGGATGCCTCTGGGTACATTGCGTTTGACCCAGTTCCGGAACCGTATCGAAGGCACCAAAAAAGAAATTTATCAGGCCCTGGAAGAATATGTCGAGAACGAGATCATCAACACCAAACGCTCGTTTCCGGACATCAAGATTGATGATATTATCCTGATTGATGAAAGTTATTCCGCGGCGCTGCACAAGATCCTCCCGAATAAAACCCGGCAGACCAGTTTTTTTCAATTCAAGTTCCGTGAGTCCAATCAGTTGATCTCAAGGATTCAGGGCAAGAACCTGGACGACCTGTCTGATTTTTATGACATTCCCATTGAGTTGGCCGATTCGATTGACGGCTACGCGATCATCCTGAACAAGCTGTTCAAACTGTTGAAGAAAAGGACGATCAACATCCTGGAGACCTCGTTGTCCGAGGCCTTGCTGGCCAACACCATTTTCGGGATGGAACTGGCCCAGAAATATAATAAGGAAAATCAGCTCATTTCCGTGGCCAAGTTTTTGTGCCACAAATTTGACCTGGACATCAAACACACCCGGCACGTCGCCCAGCTTTCAGAAGAATTGTTCAAGCAGTTTCAGCCGTCCATGGGATTGGAAGACAAGGACCTGCTTTATTTAAACCTGGCGGCCTATCTTCACAATATCGGACTTTTTATTAATAACCGCTCACACCATAAACACACGGAATATATCATTAATTCCTTAAGTCTTTTTCGCCTGACATTTGATGAGATCCGGTGTATCGCCTGCATCGCCCGTTATCACCGCAAGGCCACGCCGCAGAATTCACATTATTATTACCAGAACCTGACATCGACCGAACAGATCCTCGTTCAGAAATTAACATCGCTGCTGCGCATCGCCAATGCCCTGGACGCCTCCCATAAACAAAAAGTAAAAAAGATTGAAGTGGAATTTGTCAAACCGGGCGAAATCAACCTGGTCATCCTGGCACAGGACAGCCTGGCGCTGGAGAAGACGTCGTTCCTGGAACGCAAGCGGTTCTTTGAGGAAATATCCGGGAACCAGCTCAACTTAAAAATAAAATCGAAATAACCTTATGAAAAAGATAACCATCAGTGATAAAGAAAAATATATCCCGCGAGACTACAGCTGGCTGCTGTTTAACGAACGGGTCCTGAACGAAGCCAACGATTTATCAAACCCGATCCTGGAAAGGGCCAAGTTCCTGGCCATCTTCGTCAGCAACATGGACGAATTCTTTATGGTCCGCGTGGCCAGCCTGAAGAATATGATCGAGTCCCAGATCAACAATGACCCGCGTTACGGTTATACGCCCACCGAACTGATGGGCCTGATCCTTGACAAATCCCATCAGCTGATCGACGCCCTGTATGAAATTTATAATAACAAGATCCTCAAAGAGCTGGCCAAGAACAGGATTTTTATCAAAAGCCTGGACGAGTTAAAAAATGACCAGAAGAAATTTATCAAAAATTATTTTGAGACGACCCTGTTTCCGATCATTACCCCGATGGCGGTTGATCCGGGACATCCGTTTCCGGTGCTTCCGTCCAAAACCATGTCGTTTGCCGTCCATATCGATAAAAAAGGGGAGAGCCATCTGGCGATCATTCCTGTTCCCAAAAATATTCCCAGACTGGTGAAGTTGCCTTCTCCCCGGGATGAATATCAATTTATCCTGGTGGAAGAGATTATCCGGGAATATTTATCCGGACTGTTTAAAGGGTATCATATTACGGAATTTTCTTTGTTCCGGGTTATCCGGGACAGCGAGATCGAGGGAGATGAAGAGCTGACATCGGACCTTCTTAAGGCCATTGATGAACAGGTTAAAAGACGGACCTTTGCCAAACCGGTTTATCTGGAGGTCGAAGGCGACTGCAGTTCCGAACTGCAGCAGATGTTGTGTGACGGCCTGAATTTTCCCCTGGTTGAGGTAACCAGGATCAAGGCCTGCCTCGACCTGACGTTCTTATTCGAGCTGTTCAACCAGCTGGACACCGCCAGGATTACATACGACAGCCACAATCCCCGGAAAGTCCCATATGACGATATTTTTGAAAGGATCAAAGAGCAGGAGATGCTGGTTCATCTGCCGTACCAGTCCTTTTATCCGACGGTCGACCTGATTCAGGCGGCGGCGCGCGACCCGCATGTCCTGGCGATCAAGATGACGTTATACCGGACCAATAAGGGATCGGCCATCATTGATGCCCTCAAGGAAGCGGCGCAAAACGGCAAGCAGGTGACAACCCTGGTTGAGATCAAGGCGCGGTTTGATGAAGAAAACAATATCAAATGGACACGCCAGCTGGAAGAGGCCGGGTGTCACGTGATTTACGGGCTGACCGGACTGAAGGTCCACTCCAAGATGACCCTGATCGTCCGTGAAGAAGAGGGGAAGATCCGGCGGTATGTCCATCTTTCGACGGGGAATTATAATGAAAAGACGGCCCATACGTATACGGACCTGGGGTATTTTACGGTCAATGAAGACGTGGCCAGGGACATCTCTGAGCTTTTTAACGTGATCACCGGCTATTCCCAGCCGACCCAGTGGGAAGGGATCGTCACGGCCCCGGAGAGTTTGCGGGAATATACGCTGTCCCTGATCGACCGGGAGATCCGGTTCCAGAATAAATACAAAAACGGAAAGATCTTTGCCAAGTTCAATTCGCTGGAAGATCACGCGATCATCGATAAATTATACGAAGCCTCACAAGCCGGCGTTAAAATCAGGCTGGTTGTCCGCGGCATCTGCTGCCTGGTCCCCGGAGTGAAAGATTTGAGTGAACATATCGAAGTCCGCAGCATCGTCGGCAGGTTTCTGGAGCATACCCGCATTTTTATTTACAACAATAACGAAAACCCGCGGGTCTTCCTCGGGTCGGCCGACTGGATGGCCCGGAATTTTGACCGCCGGATCGAGATTTTGTTTGAGATCAACAAGACCGAATTAAAATCACACCTGATGGAAGTCATGGACCTGAGCTGGAAAGACAATCAGAAGGCCTGGGAATTAACCGCGGGCCAGAAGTACCAGAAATTAAAATCCAAGACAGCGCCGTTCAACTTTCAGAACCACCTGATCAAACTTTACGGGACGTAATCCAACGGCGCCGGGCCGGATCATCGGGATTACTCTTTTTTAAATAACGGATGGAAATGATTGATGCCGACTGAAGATACCCAAACAATTGCTGTCCTCGCTGACGCCCACGCGAATGGTCCTGCGCTTGAAGCCGTGCTGAGAGATGTCCGCAGGAACAAGATCAAACACATCTGGTACCTGGGCGATTTTATCGGGTACGGTCCGAACCCCCAAAAGGTTGTCCATCTTCTTAAAGGTTGTGTTTCCCGCTGCATCGCCGGGAACTATGACCAGAATGTTCTCAAGTTTCCCGACAAAAAAAAGAAATGGAAACGGATCAAAGACCCGTCCAAATATTTTTCCTTCGCCTGGACCTACAAACATCTCGGGGAAGAGGAAAAATCGTATTTGTCCGGCCTGCCGCATATGCTTGAAACGCAGGCGATGGGAAAGAAATTTCTGCTGGTGCACGGAAGTCCCGAGTCGATCGATGAGCCGTTGACCGTTGACACGCCCAGGGAACGGTTTGTTGAACTGGCCAAGACCGTCAAGGCCGATATCGTGCTTTTTGGACATACGCATGTCTACATGACCCGCCACGCAGGAGGTGTGCATTTTATCAACCCCGGCAGCGTCGGCCGTCCGTTTGACGGGAATCCGGCCGCGTCTTATATCATCCTGGAAAAGTCAAAGACCGGGATCAAGGTCCGTAATGTCAGGATCAAATATGATCTGCGCAAGGTCCTGAAAAAAATGAAAGATGAAGGATTTCCCAAAGACATCTGCCGGTCGATTGAATCGGGCCGCAGCCTGAGTGATGTTAATAATACAGAAAATAAAAACAGCCCCGAGCAGGCCGTGATCAATGAAGTTTTGAAGCTGGCCCGCTCCTGTGATTACGAACAGCCGCATTCCCACCAGGTGACACGGCTGGCCTTGAAATTATTTGATGAACTGACCGCCCTGCATGGGCTGGGAAAACGCCAGCGGCTTCTGCTGCAGTCGGCGTCGCTTTTGCATGACATCGGGTGGGTCAAGGGCAGGATCCGGCATCACAAGACGGCGCGGGACATCATCCTTAAATCATTCGGCCTGCCGCTGACGGATGAAGAACGGCTGATCGTCGCCCTGGTGGCCCGGTATCATCGCCGGGTGTTGCCGAGAAATTCTCACAAATATTATTCCGATCTGGAGGCCGGTAAAAGAGACGAACTCAAAAAACTGGCGGGGGTTTTAAGAGTCGCCGACGGCCTCGACCGCAGCCACCTGAATTCCGTTAAAGACCTGGAGTGTTCGCTGAAAGGCGGGGACATCACCATCCATATTGAATCCAATGATTTCGCTGACCAAGACAAAGAGACCGCTTTGAAAAAAGGTGATTTATTTCGGGACGTATTCCAGAAAAATATTAAAATAGTATGGAATAAAAAATAGGACACACGGAATGACAGGGGTTAACCCAAACAAAAAAATTTATTGCGGGGTCGACATCGGCGGGACCAAGATCCTGGCCGCGTTGATTGACGGGACCGGAAAAATCCTGGCCCGTAAAAAATGCGCGACCTTGCAGAAGGCCTCGGCCCAGCGGATTTATGCCCAGGTCCGCGCGCACCTGCAGGGATTTTTTAAGGAACAAAAGTTAGACATCAATCAGCTTAAAGGGATCTGTCTGGGAGTTCCGGGAATTGTCCGGCCCAACAAGACCGACATCCTGCGTACGCCCAATATTAATCTTGCCAATTTTCCGTTGTCCCAGCGGCTGTCACGGCTGTTCGGGGTCAGGGTCATCTTGGGTAATGATGTTAATTTGGGGCTTCTCGGGGAAAAATGGCTGGGGGCGGCCAGGGACGCGAATAATGTCATCGGGCTGTTTCCGGGGACCGGCGTCGGCGGGGCAATTATTGTTGACGGTAAACTGCTGTATGGCGCTCAGGGGATTGCCGGGGAACTGGGGCATGTGATCATCGACCAGAACAGCGCCAAAGAGAGCGCGGGTCTGCGCGGGACACTGGAGGCGCTGACCAGCCGCCGGGCGGTTGAGCGGGAAATCCGCGACGCGGTCAGGGCCGGAAAAAAAAGCCTGATTACCAAAATCCAGGGAGATGATCTGGCGCAGATTAAAAGCCGGGTGATCGCGCAGGCGCTGGCCAAAAAAGATCCGTTAACGGTCAGTGTCATCAATGAATTGTGCCGGACGCTCGGCAACGCCTGCATCTCCATGCGGCATATCCTGAATCCCGAATTGATCGTTCTGGGCGGGGGCATGATGGAGGCCTGCGGGACGTATATCCTTCCGCGCGTCAGGCGGCGTTCCGGGGCCAACCCGTTTCTGGCCGGGATCGACCATTGCCGCATCGTCTTGTCCGAACTCGGTGACGATGCCGTCATCCTGGGGGCGGTCGCTCTTCTGAAAAGGGATTTAAAAAAGAAGCAGACCCTCAAAAGCAAGAAATATCCGCTCGTCACCCTTCAGCGCGGGGACCGGGTCCACATCGATGACATGACGATCGACAAATCCTTCTATATCCGGGCCGACGGGAAGATCAAGGAGCTAAACGGCGGCACCGATTTCAAGATCTTCCTCCAGAAGAATATGATCGACGCCCAGATCATCCGCCGTTTCTGCAAAAAGAAGACAGAGGTCCTGATTGTCGCCAGGAAGAACCGGGTGATCCGGGTGACCAAAGACGGCCGGGATTACCTGAACCGGCATTCCATCGAGTGCAAGATGCTGTCCATCCGGCAGGCCGTCCGGGCCTACACAACCCTCAACAAACGCAAGGCCCTGTTTGTGTCCCAGAAACCCGCCGGCTGAAGTCACCCCCGATTAAAATTTACCCTCATTTTACCTGGATTTCACCTTTTGTTTACACAGCCGGTTTATCCTGTTCTTGAGCGACAACAAGGGAGGATCACATGACAATTTTATTGATTATGGTATGCGGGGCAGGCGGGTTCACCGGCGGTTTACTGGCCGGGGAAACCTATCTTTATTTCCGGCAAGCCAGGACCAGGGCCATCAACCGGTCCAGAAAATATAACCTCAAAACATCCAACCAGACCGTGATGGCCTAATAACCATCACGGCCTCTCACCAGGCCTCCGGCCAAATCAGCCTACCAATTTTTCCAGAATCCATCTATAATATGTTTTTCGCTAAAATGTTTGTTTTTGTGGATTAATGGGGAAGGCTGATGAGTATTAAGAAGAATAGAAGATACTTATCCAGGGCAGGATTTATATTAACCATGCTGGCCGCAATCCCGACTTTTATTTGGGCAGTGACAAGTATCATGCAAGGAAGATACGGCGAACCGGTTGACAATTTCAAAGGCCAGCCGCTTTATCCGGTTATCAGCGTCATTGTCCTTGGTACCATGATGATTTTGCTTCCGATTGTTTACTTTAATAAAGATTTGAGAAAAAAGAGTAATACGAAATAATATTAGTAATAAAACAAGAAATAGAAGTGTGAGGAAGTGTTCTTGATCAAGCATTTTGGGGAATCAAAAAAATTTAGGGAGTGATATGATCGCATTTGAGATTCTATTAAATGGAGAACGGTTGGTTATCGCCGGAAGAGAAGATTTGTGTGTTTTAGGTAGCATTTTGTCCTGTTCTTTCAATCTTAAGAAAATACATCCTACTAAAATAAAGAATGATGATTTTTTTCTACACGTTGGGGGTTTGTCTGCGCCACAGAATGGTGACCAGGGAGAACATCTGGATTGGATCGGGCATAGAGAATTAAATATAAACGACGAACTAAAGATAAGAATTCTGGAAATGGATGAAGCGGATTTACCCAAAAAGAGGAGGCCTCAAATAGATGATTGCACTTCAAGTTCAAGTGAATAATGATCAACCGATTATTGCCGGCGGTTCTGACCTCGGGGGGCTAAATGCAGGAATATCAGCTGTCGGAACGTTGGGCAAAGAATCAAAAGGCGCGGTTTATGTAAAAGATAAGGTGAATATAGATATTTTTGTTGGGGGATTAACCCAACATCGTGAAAAGTTGAATGAACATTTGCGTTGGATCAAGCATCAAAAATTAAAGTGTGGGGATGAAATCGTCATTAAGATTATCGAAACAGACCAGGCCGATGAACCGATGTCGAGAGAAATTGAAGATGTAGAAAAAACAAAAAAAATAAGAGAAGAGTTTCTAAAGAAATACGGTAAAGGGATATCCAATGCTCGTGAAGAATAACGTAAAAAAGGATCTGGTTGAACAGGGATGTTTTGTTCTCAAGAATCTTTTGAATCAAGACGAGGCGGATTTGCTTGGCAGAGAAATCAAATCGTGTTTAGGAAATGACGCTGTTTCCGGTATAAGGAATTTGGAGAAAAAAGTGAAGGCCGTGTACCATTTGACTCGTTCCCCAAAAGTTCTGGACCTTGCTGAGACGGTGCTGAATGGAAAACCCCAGATGGTCAGGGCGATTTATTTTAATAAAACAAGCGAGGCCAATTGGGGTGTTGTATGGCATCAGGACAAAACGATCGCAGTCGACCGGCAAACCGACATAGCAGGCTGGGGGCCATGGACCATCAAAGATGGTGTACAACATGTCCAGCCGGACATCAATGTCCTGGAACGTATGGTGACGATCCGCATCCATTTAGACCCGGCCGATGAATCAAACGGTTGTCTAAAGGTAATTCCTAGATCACATCAGTTTGGTATATTAACTCAAAATCAAGTTGATGAACTGAAAGTTAAACGTGATTCCGTTTCCTGTATCGTTGAAAGAGGTGATGCGGTCCTGATGCGCCCGCATGTTCTTCATTCATCCAACAAAGCGGACAAACCGGCTCAACGTCGAGTTGTTCATTTAGAGTATAGCGACTACACGTTGCCTGATGGATTGAGTTGGGCTTGAGGTTAAAACAATGCAGGAAAATCCAAACTTAAATTATGTCGGCCCGAAAGATATACACGACGGGACGATTATCTCAGTCCGTGAAAAAGGAAAGTATCTTGAAATTACCATCCGGGGTTATAACAAGAAAGTATTCACTGTAAAGATCCTTAATGTGTCAAGAGTCAAATCCATCAAACCGGTAGGAATGAAGTTATATGGATTGTTGGAAGAAAAAATATCCGATAAGAATAAAAAATATACCTTTGTGAACTGGGATGAAAAAGACTCCGCTTGTTTGGAGATGATGGGTGATGCATTTCAAGTCTGGGAAAAGATCTGGGGATTCTTACCTTGGAAGAAAAGCATCGTTCAAAAACCAAAAGAACCTTTATTGGCGATTATTTTAAGTCTTTGTTGTGATGGGTTGGGCCAAATCTATGCAGGGTATCCTAAAAAAGGGATACTGTTTTTTGTGCTCCGCGTTGTTTGTTCCAATGCGCTGGCGGGTTATATTTTTCTCCCTGAAACCAAATCCAATCTTTTTTTGATTGCTCTGCTTGTTTCTTTATTTTTGTTTAGGTTGTATATAATTGTTGATGCATATTTTTCTTCTACAAAATTTAATCAACTTCATGATCTCGAAAGCCGATTCGCTGGATACAACAAAAAGTTTCTCATTTGTGGGATTGTGTTTGCATTTATTATGCCGATGGTTATTAGCCTTCCGGTGACAATGTATGTCAGAAAGAATATTGTGCAAGCCTATAAAATTCCAGCCGGATCAATGTCGCCGACTTTATTAGTAGGCGACAGAATATTGGTAGATAAAAGGATTTATAAAGAATCGGCACCGCAACGCGGAGATTTAATCGTATTTATTTATCCTGAAGACAAGAGGCGTGATTTTATAAAACGACTCATCGCCTTTGAGGGCGAAAAGGTTGAGATAAAGAATGACGATATTTATATTAACGGCGAGTTGATTATGGATCCCAGGATAAAATCTATTGACTACTATGCTAACGGATATTACGGACAGAGGCCTGTCACTGTGCCGACGGGACATTATTTTGTCCTAGGGGACAATAGCGCTAAAAGTCATGACAGCCGTTATTGGGGATTTGTCCCAGAGGAAAACGTTAAGGGTAAAGTTTTTAAAATCTATTGGCCGCCGGAGCGGTCAGGGCTAATTGAATAAAAAAACTATGATCATATCTTTTGATTTAGATGACACTTTGATCTGCTTAGATAGTGAAGTCCCCAAAGAAGCCACTCGAGTACCCTTTATTTGGCGTCTTTTTTACAAAGAACCATTAAGGCGGGGAACAGTTGAATTAATGCGGAGGTTAACGGATCAGGGATGGCAAATTGCAATTTATACAACTTCTTTTCGTTCGGTAAGTTCTGTTAAAAGGTTTTTTAAGTTTTATGGTGTGTCTTTAGTGAAGGTGGTCAATCAACCCATTCATGTAAGAGAGGTGATTGGCAATCGGAAAATACCATTGCCTTCCAAATATCCTTCAAAATTTGGTTTTAAATTACATGTAGATGATCAGGAGTCATTTATTTCCGATGGAGCCCGATTTGGTTTCGATGTCATTGTTGTCAATTCTGATGATTTGAACTGGACTCAGAAAGTCCTGGCAAAGGCGGAACAAATTAAGGAAAGAGATAAATGAGTCGTTAGATTATGAATTTTTCCTTTAATTGTCAGATCCTTGAATTAAATTAATCCGTGCATATAATAGCAAGGCAAACGGAAGGGAAATTCTAAATGCCCTACGACGAAAAATTGGCATTGCGGGTCCGGGAAATTATGAAGGATAAGCCGGGATACATCGAGCATAAGATGTTCGGCGGGATGTGTTTTATGCTGCGCGGGCATATGTGCTGCGGTATCGTTAAGGATGATCTGATGCTGCGGGTCGGGCCTGACCAGTATGAGGGGCTCTTGAAAAAACCGCACGCGCGCAAGATGGACTTTACCGGCCGGCCGATGAAAGGCATGATCTATGTGTCTGCAGAAGGGACCGGGACCCCGGCGGCGTTAAAGAAATGGGTGGAATACGCGGTGAATTTCAATTCAAGCCTGCCCAGAAAATAGAATGAAGTCATGCATTATTCGTTAATTGAGATGGTCCATATCATCACCGGGGTGATCACGTTTTTCGTGGGGCCGTGGCAGTTTATTCCCTGGATCAGGCGTCACGCCCTTAACTTTCACCGGCTGATGGGAAAGACATATATTTTGTGTGTATGTGTGAGCGCGCCGACGGGTTTGATCATTTCGTTTAAAACGGACCTGGCCCTGGCCGCGGCCGGGACAGCCTTGCAGTCGGCGCTGTGGTTTGTGTTTACGGGACTGGCGTATCAACGCATCAGGGCAAAAAAGATCACCGAACATCAGCGCTGGATGATACGCAGTTACGCGCTGGTCTTGGCCGCGCCGGCCCTGAGGCTTTTTATTATTTTTCTGGAGACATGCACCCGGGCGGATTATAAAATGAATTTTGATTTCTGGTATCCGCTCTTTGTCTGGCTGAGTTTTTTGCCTTTGGCGGCCGTTGAAATCATGATCCGTACCCGTCCGGTTCAAAATTCGGTTAACCGCTAAATCAGGTGAAATGGATGACATTAAAACATCGGTTTATTTCTTTTTTAATTTTGTTAATCAGCCTCAACGGAATCTGCGCTGAGGCCAAGATTACGGTGGAACACAAAAAGAAGGACGCGGATTACACGTCTTACACGGAACTCTACGTCCAGAATATTGATTTGCGGGACATGACGTTCGAGGTTTACGATGATGACAAACGTTCGTTTGAAACCGGCCGGCTGGATGAAAAGTTGCTGAACGACCTGGCGCTGGAATTGTATGATTATTTTCTGCTCAACATTAAAGAGATTATTCCGGTCAACGAGAACCAGGATATTGACCCTTCCCAAAAGGCCCTGATCCTGAATATCAAGTTGTCAGGCCGGTTCCGGTCGGAAGACATGGGGCTGATCAACTGGATGATCACCAAAAGCAAGTCCGTGGAAACAAACCTTTCCCTTGAATGCCGGCTGCTGGACGCGCAAACCAAAGAAGAACTGGCTGTCTTTACCGATGAACATGTCCTTATATCACCGGATCATGAACAGCCCTTGACCAGTCCGGAAGAATCGGAAATGGTCTCTGACATTTTCCGCGTCTGGTCCACCCGGTTTGCGCGGGCGCTTGAACAAATGAGAGACGGAGAGACCGTCGACCAATGATCAGTGATATTCAATCCGAATCGGTTATTGAAGTCAACCGCCTGCGCACACGCGATTACCGCAAACTCACGGGATTAGTCATTGTGGAAGGTTATCCGGAAGTGAACCGCGCTGTCAGGGCCGGGGTCCCGGTGGAGGTGTTGTATATCTGTCCGGAGATTTTTATGCCGGCCGATGGAGAATTTTCCGGATTGAATGTTGTTGAGGTGACCAAAGACGTCTTTGCGAAAATGGCCTTCGGGTCGAGGCTCAAGGGAATTCTCGCGTTATGCAAACCGGTCCAGCCGCATTTGAGCGATATTATCCTGGGGGAACAGCCGCTGATCGTGATCCTGGAAAATGTCGAAAAACCCGGCAACCTGGGGGCGGTGATCAGGACCTGCGACGGGGCCGGTGTCGACGCGGTCATCATGTGTGACGGCCAGACGGATATCTATAACCAGCATGTCGTGCGTTCCAGCATCGGAACGATTTTCTGTGTCAGGACGGTCGGCGCTTCCAAAGAAGATCTTTACGAATACCTTCAATCAAACAAGATCCGTCTCTTTGCGGCCACCGCCAAAGCGGAAGCCTTGTATACGGACGCGGATTTTCGCGGAAGCACGGCGATCATTCTGGGGAACGAACATCACGGTGTGTCGTCATTCTGGCAGGAACGCTGTGACCGATCCATCAAGATTCCGATGCTCGGGCAGGCTTCGTCCCTGAACGTGACCGTAAGCGCGTCCATCCTGATTTATGAGGCCCGCCGTCAAAGAAGTCTTTAAAAATTTATTTGATTTTATGAAATATGGTATAATGGGAAAAATTAATTTTAACCCCAACAAGGAGGAAGCATTGAAAAAGGCAATCACATTTCTACTTATTCTAACCGTGACAAGTAGTATCGGTTGCACGGGCTCTTTTAATCTGACCAAAAAAGTCTACAACGCCCACCGCTCACAAACGGATAAATGGGCCGATGAACTGTTCTTCCTGGGGTGTGTCCTTATCCCGATTTACGGGATTGCGACCTGGGCCGACGCGATCATCTTTAACTCGATTGAATTCTGGACAGGGGAAAACCCGGTCGCGCTGAACGACAACGGCGAAAAGAAATTCGTGAACAACAAAGGGGAAGAGGTCATCGTTTCGTATAATGCCGAAACAGACCAGATCACCCTCCAATCAAAGACAGAAAACGGGGAGACCCCGAAGATCGTCCTTGAACGGACAGACGGCGCTGTTTTGGCCAAAGACGAAGCGGGAAACATCCTGTATTCATCCGTTGCCAAAGATAACGGGGACGTCACCGTCTATAACGATCAGATCCAGATCGTTCAGAACTTTTCTGCCAAGGATGTGGAAAGTTTGAAACAAAAAATCAATCAATAATACTTATTGATTTCGGATAAATCCAGGGGACAGATCTTCGCGCAGTTGAGGGTCTGTCCCTTTTTTACCGGAGAATAATAACAGCCCGATGCCCGGCCCGAAACCCAGAAAAAAGACAGTTAACCGTTCGCCCTTCCAATTAAAATATCTGCTGATCTTCGTCTGCGTTGTTATGGCTGCCGGTGTCGTCAAAGACCGGGTGATCAAATCCGCGATCATCCGTCTGGGCCCTTCCGCGATCGGGACTAAAATCAAACTAGGCCATTTTTCCTTAGGCCTGATCACCCAGAAAATCAGCCTCAAAGACCTCGTCCTTTTTAATCCGCCCGGCTTTCCCGATGAGGCCTTTCTCACCATTCCGGAAATAACCGTCAAAAGCAATTTGTGGGCCCTGCTGCGCGGGCAGATCCATCTGCCGCTGGTGGTGGTCAATGTGCACGAGTTGATCGTCGTTAAAAGCAAAGATAAAAAGCTGAATGTGGACGCGCTGGCCAGTTCTGTTTCACCGCCGGTGCCGAAAGAAGGAAAACCGGCTGAACCGCCTACAGGACCGCCGGCCAAGAAAGAAATCCCCGGCATGCCTGAACTCAAGATCGACCTTTTAAAACTTAATGTGGACCGGGTGATTTTTAAGGATTTTACCAAAGGTGATTCGCCCGCAGTCAGGGTGTATGATGTGGGACTGAAGAACAAGACGATTAAAAATGTCAACGGGGTCAATCAGCTGATCACTTCGATCATTGTCCAGGCGATGGGCCCGACCGCTATTAAAGGGGCCGGTATTTACGCGGCTGCGGCGGTCATGGGGGTGGGTTTCCTGCCGGCTGGTGTGCTGGGCATTATTGTGGCCAAGGATGATTCGACCATCGAACTGGAGATTGATGCCAAAGAGGCCTTTGAGATTTGTCTCAAGTACGTTGAACTGAAAGGAAAGCTGAAAAAGCAGCACCGCCTTGAGGGGGTGATTCTGGCCAAGGTTGACGGGCATGACCTGAAGTTTGAAATCAAAAAAACCGAGAAGAAAACCGTCAAAATCACCGTGACCGCTAGAAAAATGCTGGTGCCTAAGCCGGCTATGGCGGGCGGGGTCCTGTACCAGATCGAGCAAATGCTGCGGGAAAGAAGGCCGTAATCCAGGGATCTTTTTTCCGGAAAACCGGTCCGGCCCAAGAAATCTCGTCCATTCCGTATAACCTATAAATTATTTGTTTGCTTTAATAGGAAATTTTCTTAAAATAGTACAATAAATTGTTCCGGAGAACCAAAAAGTCCGGGCAGCTAAGACCCAGAGGTCCAGGTTAATTCCACCGAAGTAATTCTTAGGATTAAAATCCATCTTATAATGACTAAAGGAGCTATTGATGAAATCACGATCAACAGTAATTAAATTGGCCGCGGCCGGCTTGTTAGCCCTGTTTATCTGCGGTTACAAACCGGTTTTGGTTTACAGTCAGACGGATGCCAAGGTCCAGTCTTATGTTGATTCCCTGGAGAAATCCAAAGAAGGGATGAACATGTGGGACACGATCAAGAGCGGCGGGGTTACGATGATTGTGCTGTTCGCTTTGTCGGTTGTGGCCGGGGCGATCGTCGTCTATTTGTTCATGAATATGAAGGTCAGCAAACTGGTCCCGCGGGATTTTACGGAACGGCTGATCGAACAGATGGAAAGCGGACAGGAAAGCATCATCCGCGAGACCTGCAAAAATGTATCCAATCCGATTGTCAATATTATCAATGCCGGACTGAACAAGAAAAAGCGGGGAAAGCTGTTTGCCAAAGAGGCCATGGAAAACCAGGTGAAAAAAGAGATCGGTGATCTCTGGCAGAGCATCAGTTACCTGGCGGATATTGCCGCGGTGGCGCCTTTGGTCGGATTGCTGGGGACGGTCCTGGGGATGATCCAGGCCTTCAACGTGATCGCGTTTCAGTCGGCGGTGGTCAAACCAATTCTTTTGGCCGGAGGGGTTTCAAAGGCCATGATCACGACGGCGGGCGGCCTGGTGATCGCGATCCCGGTGATGCTGTTTTATACCTATTTCCGCGGCATCGTCCAAAACATCGCCCATGAGATCGAAACGTACGGGACCGATATCATCAAGATTTTTGAGAAGTCAGGAGCCTGATCATGTCAAAATATGAAATATCCGAATACCAGAAAATAAGGCCGGTCGTCCATATGGCCCCGCTGATTGATATCGTCTTTTTGACCCTGGTCTTTTTTATGACCCTGTCCATTTTCAACCAGCAGGAAACGGAGATCAATATCAGCGTCCCGCAGGCCAAGGAATCAACCCAGGCCATGCGCAGTCCCGGTGAGATCATCATTAACATCGACAAGGCCGGGCAGTTTATCGTCAACCAGAAAAACTTAAACCAGGAAGGCCTGGAGAGCATGCTGATGCGGGTCTCAAACCTTTTTCCGGACCAGTCGGTCATCATCCGGGCGGACGAAAATACGATTCACAAATATGTCATTAACGCGCTGGACGCCTGCGCCAAAGCCAATATCTGGAATATATCCTTTGCGACCCAGAACGAAAAACCGCTGAATGATCAATAAAAACCGGACCATCCTATTTTTGTTGAATTTGCTCCTGACCTGCGGGCCGGGCCCTGTCTTCGCCCAGCCGGCTGTCGACCCGTTTTTTGAGAAGATTGATTTTGCCCACGGGTTATATCAACGCGGTCTTTATGACATGGCCGGCGGGGAGTATCAGCAGTTTATTGACCGTTTTCCGGACAGTACGTATGTCCACGAGGCTTATTTCGGGCTGGCCGAAAGCCATTTTTCCATGGGCCGTTTCAGCGAGGCTGCGGCCGTCTACCAGAAGTACGTCAATCTTTTTAATAACCGCGATAAAATCCACCTGGCCCTTCTGCGTCTGGGAGAATGCCTGCTGAATTTAAAAAAATATGATGAGGCATATTCGGCCATATCCGCCATCAATGAAGAAGGTCTGGAGGATCAGTGGCTGCAGAAGAAATATTTGTTCCTGGGGCAGATCAATACGGCCAAGGGGAAGCCCGCCGAAGCGATCAAGGATTACCAGAAGATAGAGGGTGTCGATGATGAAAGTCCGACGGCGATTGAAGGGTATATTAAACTGGGCGAGATCTATAAAGGCACCGGGGACTATCCGTCCGCGGTCAATTATTTCAGGAAAGCCGTTCAGGCGGCCAAGGATCCGGCGGTCAAAAGCATCGCGCTTTACCGGCAGGCCGAAACGGCGTTTCTGGCGGAAGATTATGAGGTCAGCGCTGACCTGTTCGCGGAGGTGGTTGATATCAAATCCGACATCGCCCTGGGTGAAGATGCGGTCAGTAATTTGTTATTGGCCTTGTTCAATGTCCCGGCGTACAATGCCGTTGTTTCACGGTACCGTCATTATGAATCCATGCTGACCCCGGAAGGCCGGCTGTTCGACGCGCGTTATGTCCTTTCCCGCTCCTTGAAACAACTGGGTCAATATGATGAGGCCTTAAAAGAGATCGACAAGGCCCTGGCCGTCAAGGATCTGACCCAGGATGAGGTCAACAAGGCAACGGACGTTAAAGTTGAAATTTTATTCCTGTCGAAACGGTACCAGGATGTGATCACCCTGATCGACCAGAAATGGAAAGACCAGCCGGCTTATGCCGAAAAAGGGCTGTTTTTTAAAGCCGAATCCAGTTACAGCCTCGTTCGCTTCCAGGACGCTCATGATCTGTATAACGAATTGCTCCAGAAATATCCCGAGACGACATATAAAAACGAGGCCTTTTACGGGCTGGCGCATGCCAAAAACGCGCTGGGAAAAGAGACCGAGGCCGCGGAACTGTTCGAGCAGTACTTTAGTTCGTCCGTCGATGAAGTGAAGAAAAAAGAGGCCCTTTATAATCAGATCCTCTTAAAAAGCAAGATGGAACAGAATGACAAGGCGCTGAAAGATGCCTTGCTCTATTTATCGGCGTATCCGGATGATCCCAATATTGAGAAGATCCGCTTTTTGCTCGGCTCACTCTATTCGAAACAGAAACAATACAAAGAAGCCGTTTCCATTTTTGAGCAGATTGTTAACGGTGATGCAAAAAATCCGAAGCGGGAAGAAAGCCTGTTCCTGCTGGCCTATAATCTTCAGCTCGATGGAAATATTGAAAAGGCAATCCAGTATTATGAAAAGGTCCCGCATAACAAAGAAAACCCGTCGATTTATTATTCCGCCCGGAAGAATCTGACGCTTATCTATATTGATCAGAAAAATTTCCCAAGAGCGATCCTTCTGTTGAAAGAGATTATCAATAGTTACGACCAGAATGATCTGACCATCGACATGTATTTATGGCTGGCAGAAAAAAGCCTTGAGGCCAAGGCCTATGACACGGTCTTGTCTGTTCTGGACAAGGCCGCCGGTAAATTAAACACGGACGATGACCGGCAGGCCGTCGCGTATTTTAAGGCCACGGCCCACCAGAGACAGGGGCAATGCGACCAGGCCGCGGTTTTATATGATACGGCCATAGCCGTCCCGAATAACAGTTTATACGTGGCGCAGGCGATGCTTGGAAAGGCCCAGTGCCTGGCGGAGAAGCAGGAATACGGGAAGGCCAAAGAACTGCTCGACAAGATCCTGCTCGATTTCAGCGCGGACGGGACGATCACCCTCAAGGGCCGTTTTGAAATGGGCAATCTCCTGGCCCGTCAGGGAAAACTGGAAGAAGCGGCGAAATTTTATATGCTGGTCGCCGTATTATACAATGAACCCTATTATTGTCCCGAGTCACTTTACCAGGCCGGGCTCATTTTTGAGAAAACCAATAAACTGAATGACGCCCGGAATGTTTACCAGGAAATCATCCAGCTTTACACCGGCAGCCACCGCTTTGAAGAAGCCCAGAAAAGACTGGCCGTCCTTAACCCATGAAACAAAAAGACAAAGTATTAATCGCCATATTGATTTCGATTTCCGTGCACGTATTATTTTTGTTCGGGACGACCAAGATGAAGCTCAGCGGAGCGGCCCGTGAAAAGATAAAAGAACGGAAGAATTTTAAAATCAATCAAATCCATGTCGATATTCCCGACAGGAAACCGGCCGAGGCCAAACCAACTGATTATACCGAGCGGATCCAGTTCCAGCAGCCGTCTGAGCTGGAGCTGTCCAAGAAAACAACCGAGCAGTTTGAGTCCGCCAAACACGAGCCGATCGTTCAATCGTATGATGAAAAAATCGAGAAGCTTTTTTCATCCCGGGTGCAGGAAGAAAAAAAAGACCCGGCCAGGACATTCCGGGATTTATCCATGTTGAAGAAACAGCCGGTCACCGACTCCAATGCCCCGATGATTGAAATCAGCAAATTAACCCAGCAAAATTCGATCATCGATCCGGAACAGGTGATTGAACAGAAAATCGAGCCGGAAGAATTTCATGAAAAAATGCCCGGGTTTACCCCGAAATGGAATCCGCTGGACAAGGACATATCGACGAAAGAAAATACCGGTGTCATCAACAGCAATTATCAGCCCCTGATCGCCAAGAAAAGCCATTTTACGGATTTGAAAGAATATCTGGTCAGTGAAATACTGACATATGAAGATCCCAAAACGAAGGAAAAATATTTCCAGATCAACATGAAAGTCGGCAAGGACGGGCATGAACTCAAGACCATCAATAAGGAGATCGTTTTTCTGATTGATTGTTCGAAAAGCACCACGGAAAAACGATTCCGCCAGTTTAAAGAAGGGCTTGAATACAGTCTGAAGAATCTGAATCCGGGGGACACTTTTAACGTGCTTGCCTTTAAGAAATTTATTGTTGAATTTATGCCGCAGTCGGTTGAACCCACGGAAGAAAATATTCGAAAGGCCTTGTTTTTTGTCGACCGCCTGTCGTTGGGGACCAAGACGGACGCCTACAACGCGCTGTTCAAAAGTATTTCCAGGCCGGTCAACAAGACCCCATCTTACATTATATTTTTGAGCGATGGGTTTCCTACCCAGGGGGTTACTGAACCCCGGCGGATCATTCATGAAGTTTCTGATCTGAACAACGGACTGCGGTCAATCTTCGGATTCAGCGGCGGGCTTAACGTGAACCGCTATCTGCTTGATTTTATTACTTATAAGAACCGCGGCTGGAGCGAATATTCTTACCGGTCCCATCAGATCGGTGTTTATTTATCTAACTTATATGACAAGATCAAAGACCCGCTTCTGGTCAACGTGCGTTATCATGCCAGCGGGCTGAACGAAGAGCAGATCTTTCCGAAACTCCTGCCGGATTTTTTCCGGAATGTCGAGTTTTCCCTGTACGGAAAATACGGAGGGGAAGATAAATTTCTTCTGCAGATGGTCGGCGATGTCGAGGGCAAGGTGACGGAGTTTGTCGTTGACGCGTCTCTGAGCCAGGCGGTCAAGGGTTCGGAGGAAATCGCCAAGAACTGGGCATTTAACAAGATTTATGATTTGATCGGCCAGCTGAAAGACGGGCAGGACAACACCGGGCTTATTCAACAAATTGAAGAGTTATCGAAACGGTATAAGATCGACACCCCGTATTTAAACGAATAAGATCAAAGGAGTGGGATATGAGAAATCAATTTATGAGTATGAGATGGTTGCTTATTTTGATGTGTGTTGCGGTTATGGCGGGCGGTTGTGAAAAGTCTGGGAAGAAATTAAAATTGCCTTCACTGGAAGGCGCGCCTGAACAGCTTGGGGCCCCGTCCAAATAGTTAGGCCCATTATTTCAAAATGGATACAATCATTCACGCGGGTGACACTGATGACGGACGAACCACTTAATCCGAAAAAGAAAAGAATAAAAGAAATTCCCGAGCTTCTGTCCGTTTCCAAAAGAGCGGGGAAAGCGATCAAGGATTTTGACCTCATTCACCCGGGAGACCGCATCGCGGTTGCGGTTTCGGGGGGGAAAGACAGCCTGTCACTTTTGCACGTTTTGCGGCACCGTCTTAAAATGAGCCCGGTCAAATTTGAATTTCTGGCTGTCCATATCGATTTTGAATTTTCTGATTTTGATTCCCAGCGGCTGGTGGACTATCTGAAAGTCCATGATTTTCCGTATATAATAGAGAAGATTGACTGGCTGAAAGGTGAGAAATACGGCGACATCGACTGCTATTGGTGGTCCAGGAACAGACGCAAGGCCCTGTTTCAATTGTGCGACAGGGAAAAGCTGAACAAGATCGCCTTCGGCCATCACATTGACGATATTGCTGAGACGATTGTTCTGAATCAGTTTTACCGCGGGGAGATCGGGGCGATGAAGCCGAACCAGATCCTGTTCGACGGTAAAATAACTTTGATCAGGCCGCTGGCGTATGTCAGGGAAGAGGCCATGCGGGTGCTTGCGGAGAAACTCGGGATCACGGCGATCGGCCAGTCCAAATGCGCTAACGATGATACATCCCACCGCATGATTATCAAAAAGATGCTGCGGGAGTTTGAGCAAAATAATCCGGATATTGTCATAAATATATTCAACAGCCTCCGGAACATCCGGACAGAATATCTGATTGAAACAAGCGGGGCGGCCGCTCAGTCAAGATTAGACGATGACACCATTTGATGAAATCCATGCGTTCTGGTTTGAAGGGATTACCGACGAAACGGTTATCCGCAAGAATGATAATCCTTTCCGGAAATGGTTTTTGACCAGCAAAAGTTTTGACAAGGACGTGAAGGCAAGGTTTGAGGCATATTTGTTAAACGGCGGGATCAGCCCGGATATGCCGAAGAGCCCGCGGGAACGGCTGGCCGTGATTGTCCTTTATGACCAATTGTCCCGTAATATTTACCGGGACACACCGATGGCTTACCGGTTTGATGAACAGGCCTGCGCGTTATCCAACCGCATGATCGCGGAAGGCCAGGATCTGGAGCTGATGAATATCGAGCGTCTTTTTGTTTATATGCCGTTCATGCACGCGGAAAATCAGGCCATGCAGGAATTGTCCGTCCGGTGTTTCACCGCATTGGCTGAAAACGTCAAACGGCAGCAGCCGGGGAACCATGCATATTATGAGGGAAACCTGAAATACGCACGCAGGTATCAGCAAATCATTGAGGCGTATAACCGGTTTCCGCACCGCGATAAAATTCTCGGCAGAAACCAGGAACAAAATTGATGAGAGACCATTTGAAATGAAAATTCTTAAAAGAGTGTTATTCAGCGTCTTTTTCTTATTTGCGGTGGACCTTCTGGTTTCGTTTGTCTGGTTTATGAGCGTGACTGCGGATGAGAAGACGGAGTATCTTGAAAGGGCCGAGCTTGCCATCGTCTTGATGGGCGACGTGAATGAAAATTTCACGGATATCGGACCGAAGACCCGTCAACGTTTGGATCATGCCCTCAAACTTCAGGAACAGGGTTTTTTTGACCGATATTTATGTGTGGGGGGCCACCGGCCGAACCGCCATTTTTCAGGCGCACAGATGATGAAAGAATATCTGCTGCGAAACGGCGTCAAAGAAGAAAATATATTTCTGGAGCCGCATTCGTATGACACCAAAACCAACCTGCGGTATACGGCACCGATCCTGCGCAACAACAAATGGTATTCGGTGATCTTGATCAGTTCTCCTTTACATATTCACCGGATCAAGAAGATGAGGGAAAGTAAATATTTTCAGGGCCGGATCGTTCAGTGGGCTCCGCATCCTTATTCAAAACCTAATTCCAAATTAGATCTGGCAGAGATTTGGAAGGATATCCATTACGAATGGACTTCCTATGCCGTCGGACTTCTGCCGTACCCAGTTTATTCACGGATTGTCCATTTTGTCCGGGAACAAAAGTAAACCCGGCGCCAATTTTATGCGAAAAGTAATTATTTTTTTGACCGTAGTTTGTCTGGGGATAGAATTTTTTTATATTTTAAAACAACCGGCAGAAACCGAAACAAGCAAGGTCTCTGTAACCGCTGGCAGTCAAACCGTCATGATGATACCGGAGAAGATTCTTAAGATTGAAGATCGATACGCTCCCGTTGAAGATAAAATTGTCCGCAAACAATTAACGTATGAAGCGGTTGATTCCGAAACAAATAACACGATCGACAAGACGATTGTTTATATCACCGAACAGCCTGGAGGGAACAAATTTGTACAATGGTTCCTGATAAAAAAAGATTTTCCGCTGGTGGAGGAATATCTTCTCAACGAGCAGTGGGAAACATTGCAGTGGCAATCAAGCCTTTCCACCGCGGGTACGTTATATACGGGGGGAAAACAGGGGAAAACCCTTGTCCTTAAAGGAAAATTCAAAAATAAAGATTTTTCCAAAACGATTGTTCTCAAGGATGATCTTCCATTTTATTACAATCCGAAACTCGGCCTGAAAGGTTTTGTTTTATCCGGACAGAATAAAATAGAATTCTGGGGATTCCGTACAGACGAACTGACCGAGTTCAGGATGAAGGCCCAGAAAAAGGGGATACACCAAATTACTCTAAACGGAGAAACATTTGACGCTCTCAAGGTTTATTGGGCGGCCACCGGCCTGGGGGAACAGTTTTTTAACCGGACATATTATTTCCGTCTATCAGACGGGGAGTTTATCAGTCAGGACCCGGCCGACAAATGGAAGATGAAATTAATTCAACTGGAGACAACTCTGGTGCCGGAGGATGCATACCGGGTTGATCATCTATAAGTTTACATAATGTAACTGAATTGTCGCCGCGCGGCGACAATTCAGGAATATGAAAATCCGGGGAAGGAACAGGGTTTTTACGATGAAGAAAGGAAAATTTAAATATAAGATCTGCAGCAAGAAATTACCGAATGGTCTGACCAGACAATTCCGGATGATTGATCATCCCGGGGCTGTCCTGATTGTTCCTTTTATGGACAACCGGAATATTATTTTGTTGCGGCAATACCGGCCGGCGCTGGGCAAATATCTGTTTGAATTACCCTGCGGCACAATCGACCCCAATGAGAGCCCGTTGGTCTGCGCGAAACGCGAATTGATTGAAGAGACGGGATATAAAGGCGGCCAGTTTTCCGGATTGGGGAAAATATATCCTGCTCCCGGATATACCAACGAAGTCATTTATCTTTATCAGGCTCAACAGCTCATGCCGCAGCATGCCGAAAAAGATCAGGATGAGATCATTTCAACCAGGATTGTCAGCCGGCCCGAAATTAAATCCATGGTCGCCCACCGGAAAATTAGTGACGCAAAAACAATCTGTGCGCTGGTCTTTTGCGGATGGCTGTAAATTATCGCATTATAACTCGCTTCAAATAAACGATTTATAAATAATTAATTCCCGGTTGGAAAATATGCTTGTTTGATTTCTTTTTTTTGCGTAGAATGTCACCGGAATTGAGAAAACCAATAATCATTAATCACTTTTAGGGGAGTAGAGAGATGAGAATTCTATTGGTTGAAGATGAAAAGAAAATCGCCAGTTTTATTGAGCGCGGTTTGAAGGAACACCACTATACGGTTGATGTGGCTTATGACGGGGAAGAAGGGCTTTACCTGGCCGAGATCAATCCTTATGATTTGATCCTTCTTGACATCATGCTTCCCAAAAAAGATGGTGTGGCCATCTGCCGGGAATTAAGAGAGCAGAAAATCAACTCACCCATCCTGATGCTGACGGCCAGGGACGCGGTGAAAGACAAGGTTTCGGGACTGAATGCCGGGGCGGATGATTACCTGACCAAGCCGTTTTCTTTCAGTGAATTGCTGGCGCGCGTCCGGGCGCTTTTGAGAAGGGAACGCCAGGAGAAAGTTGATTCCATCAAGATTGGTGACCTGGAGCTGAATATGCTCAATCATCAGGTTATGAGGGGCAACAAGGAAATTCCTCTGACCAGCAAAGAATACGGTCTGCTGGAATATTTGATGCTGAACGCCAACCAGGTCGTCACCCGCACCATGATTTCAGAGCATGTCTGGAAAGAAAGCTTCAACAGTTTCACGAATGTCATTGATGTCCATATCCGTTATCTAAGGAATAAGGTCGACACCAATGCCGGCAAGAAACTCATTCATACCGTTCGCGGGACGGGTTACATCTTAAAAGAAGGCTCTTAATGCCTGACCGTCCGTCCTCAGGAAAGAAACCCCTGCCTGTCAAACATCATTCCATTACTTTTGAAATCAGTTCTTTATACAGTCTCATCCTGTTTATTATTCTCATCATTTTCAGCGGGGTCTTGTATTTAATTTTGTTCCGGACCGTGTTTGTCCAGCAGGACAAAGATCTTGAGCTGGCCGCCATCAATATCAGTTCCTCGATCAACTCATACCTGGAAGTCAGGGGGGAGGAAGCTGAGCCGTTGAAATTCGCTCTTGCGAAGACGATCCAGGATGAACAAAAACAGCAAAGCCGCTGGTGGACCAGGAAATTTGAGAAGAGGTGGTTCAAGCAGCTGGAGAAACTGGAGCTGAGCGATTTTTATATTAATTTTATATCGGTCAACCGGGCCTCGATCGCCCGTTCTGCGAACATATCAGATGAACTCATCGACCTGTTTCGGTCCAGCGTTGATCTGACCAACCCGGGGTTGACCACATACCAGACGATTGATTACACGCAGAAAAAGATACGCCTGATTAATTATCCCTTCACATACAAGGGGAAAGAAAAATACATCCTGCAGGTCGGGACGTACCAGAAAGAAATTATCAACCTGATCATCAACCTGCTGACATCCGTCCTTATCAGCATCCCTGTCTTTCTTGTCCTGACCAGTTTCATCGGCCGCATTTTTGTCCGGAGGATCCTGAAGCCTGTTGAAGAAATCGCGACCATCGCGCGGAAAATATCCCATGAAGACCTGTCGGCCAGAGTGGAAACAAAAAATGTTTACATAGAAGTAAAGTATCTCATGGATGATTTTAATGAAATGATCAACCGGCTCGAGCGGTCGTTCGCCCTGATTGATGAATTCAGTTCGCATGTCGCCCATGAACTTAAAACACCGTTGACCATTATCAAAGGCGAGACGGAACTCGCGCTGTTGGAAAAACGGTCAATCATCGAATACAAAAGAGCCATGAAAATCAATCTGGAAGAGGTTGAGAAGATGCTGCGCATTGTTAATGACCTGTTGCTGCTGACCAGGATTGATTATCAGCCCCAGGTCTTTAAATTTGAAGAGTTTGATTTTATTTCCTATCTGGAGGAAATTATCAGCCAGGCCAAACTGCTGGCACGGCCCAAATCAATTAAGATAAAATCCAGCCTGCCCAAAACAGCCGAGACCATAACGGCCGATAAGGTCCATCTCAGACGGCTTTTTTTCAATATCCTGGATAACGCGATCAAGTTCACGCCTAAAAACGGCGTTATTGAGTTTGGGGTGACCGGTTCAAGACATGATTTTCTGATTACGGTCAGGGATTCCGGAATAGGGATACGCCCGGAAGATATCCCTAAAATATTCAATCGTTTTTATCACACCGCCAGTGAGGGCCACCATAGCCACGGCCTGGGTTTAAGTATTGCCCAGTCCATTGCCAGGCTTCATAAAGGGTCTATCTCTGTCAAAAGCCGCATAAATGAAGGCGCCGCATTTCATATTACCCTGCCGAGGTCCGTATCCAGCCATTCCGGCCAGCCTGTTTAGAAAATTAATTTGTTTTTAATCTTCTCTTAATGTTCATTTTGTTACAGTGATGTCAATAAACGGGGGGTAATATCAGGAAATGCTTCCTGAAAACATTAAGCATATAATTCAAACCATGTTGTTAACAAGAATTTTTACAAAGGAGTTTTCCATGAACGCAAAATTAATGATGACTGTATTTTTGGCCGGTGTCTTGTGTGCTGTTTTGGCCGTGCCCGTACGCGCTTTAGAAAGTGATGCCAAGAAACTTGTCCGCGGGACAGTCATCGAAATCACTTCCGAACACATCGTGATCCAGGAAGAAAGTACGGAAAACGATGAAGTCAGTCAATTTGAACTGGCAATTAACGCAGAAACAAGCTTCAACGAAGAAGCCACGAACGAAGATATCGATCAGGGCGACAGCGTTGAGATTGAATATAAAGAAACAGACGGCGGAAAAGTGGCTATACTGATCAACGAAACCGATCTTGAAGCCTCAGATGAAGGATCCGGCACAGAAAAATTGTAATTTGATTCACTACTAGTTCTCCCCCGTAACACCCGGGTGCCGGCGGCAGATGGCCGGCACCCAAATTAAAAAACCGTTGAATCGAGGTCATCAGAAAATTGATTTGGTTAAACCATTTATTTGAATGTCAATTAGAGGAGAGCGCCTTGATGAAAAAATTTTCCAGAATAGGATTTCTGGTTGTTTTTACAGCCGGGATCAGTTTTATCAGTTTTGCCACGGAAAGCCGCAACCCTACTGCTGATGCTGTGATCGCCAAAGCGGAAATTATCCCCGACCACATTGACCGTCATGATTACCTGATCGGAAATGCCCGTAAGTTTATTCAAAAACGTGATTACAGGAATGCCAGAGAAGTCACGGAATACATAATCTATAATATTGATGGAGAATCGACCGCTGCCAATGATATCCTGGACACATTCCGGACAAAATTTGAGAAGGGGTCGTAATATTAATCCTGCAGAACGCTGGTCATTATTTCTGGTCTACGCCAGATTAATGACGAAAGCGATGGTGGAAATGGATCATATGAAAAGAATTGATGACCCGAACGAACAGATGGAATATTTACTCACTCAAGCCAACCAGTTGTTCGACTCCAGAAAATATGACCGCGCGGCTTTTATCGCCTGGCATATTCTAAGTGAAGTCGATAAAGACTCCCTCCAAGCCAAGCAGCTCCTCAAAGAAACCTACAAAAAGATTTTCGTCAGCATTGATTAATTGATTTAATCGACATTGATCCCGGTCCGATTAATCGAATGTACGGGGTTTTATAATTTCCATTTAATGGCGAATTTGGTTATAATATATAACTAAGTATGAAGATTAATATAAAGTATATTCGAAAAGTAATATTGATTAGTATTCTGGTTTTGATCCTGGGTTTTGGGTGCGGCTTATATTTTGTTTTATTTACCTCTTCTGGCGGCCGGATGGCTGTCGAGCAAGCCCTCAAGATTTATTCTTCCGATGATACCTTTGAGTTTGAATCAGTTGATGGCGACCTGATCACGGGGATGCGGTTCTATGGCCTGCGTCTCAAAGACTGGAAAGAACTTCCGGAGAATTGTGAGGTCAGGGTCGATGAGTTATATGTCATCGTTTCGTCATTTGACATCGACGGGGTGAACATCCAGGCTGTCAATGCGCGTTTGCAGGTGCCTGGCTCAGCTGATATTGTCTTGAACGGATCATTTGATAAGGGAAATATCGATGCCGTCCTGCAATCCGATTCTGTGGATGTTCGACGATTAGCGGGGCATTTTCTAAAGAGCCAGGACATTGAACACTTCCCGGGGTTTGTTAAACATCTGGATGCACAGATTCAGGGGCATTATACTGCGCCGGCCGTACGTGCCCGTTTGGTTGTTACAGATATAAAAGAGCTTCCGGAAAATAGTGAACTGACGGTTGAAGAGATATATGTTAAGGCTTCTTCATTTGATTTTGATGGACTGGATATTCAGGGTTTCCAGGCACGTCTGAAAGTGCCGGGTTCGACGGATATTGTTTTGAACGGATCATTCAACAAAGGTAATGTAGAGGCTGGGGTGCAATCAGATTCCATCGATGTCCGGGAATTGGCCGGGCATTTTTTTGCGAACCAGGACATAAAATATTTGCCGGGAATGGTCACACATCTGGATGCAAAGATTCGGGGGCACTATACAACTCCGGCTGTAACCGCCAGGTTGACGGTGACCGGATTAAAGGAACTCCCGGAAAACAGTGAATTCAAGATTCAGGAATTATTTGTTAAGGTTAATTCGTTTGATATCAACGGGCTGGATGTGCGGATCAATAACGCGCGTTTGAAACTGCCGGTCTCGGACCCGGTGGTCCTTAATGGAGATTATAGTGCGGGGGAATTGAATGCCGTTATTTATACCACTTCTTTGGATGTCAGCGAAATTGCCGGATACATCCCCAAAAATTCCCATACCAATTATTTGCAGGGCCTGGTTAAGAAAGTTGATGTCAGGATACAGGGGCGCTATGAAAATCCCGTCGTGACAGGAAACCTGCTGGCGGTCGAGCTGGATAACCGGATGGTGACTTTAAAAGAAAGTCCGGTTGAAATTGATTTAAAGTTTAAAGACATATTGTCTTATCTGCAGGTGTCCGGAGAAGTCGCGCTCAACAAAGGCAAGGTAACGGCTAAACGTACGTCTCTGAAGTTAAAACCGAGCAAGCTGTATTTTTCCGGGAATCCGGAGAACCCGAGGCTGGACATCAACGGCGAAACCACCATCAGTAAAGTATTGATCCATGTTGGTGTTGAAGGAACATTAGAGGAGCCGGAGATCAATTTATCATCGGAACCGTCTCTGCCTGAGCACGAATTGTTTTTGATGCTGGCCACGGGGAAAAAATGGGAGAGCATTGATGAATCCATCGCGACCGGAAGCGTTTCTCCCAAGCTGACTAAAGACTTGATTGAATTTATGTTTTTCGGCGGGACCGGCAATAAAGTGGCGGAACGCTTCGGACTGACCGATTTTTCAGTCAGCTTCGGACCGGACCGCAAAGGGATCGGGGCTTCTAAGAAATTATCCGAAGGGGTCGAAGTCAAATATGAAGTTCAGAGTGAAACAGATCCTGCCAAAACAACAAACAACGGAGTCCTGACCCAGAAAGTGGGGAGCGAAATCCGGGTATCAAAGCGGATCACGCTGGATATCAATAAAGAATTTAAGAATACCGACGGAACAAATTTGGGGGCCGAAGAAGTGGAAGAGGCGGAAATCATGATGAAATACAAAATAAATTTTTAGAGGTTCGTCTGTGCGATTTATACATTTGAACAATAAGAAAAGAAATTACACTCACCCGTCCGAGCCGCAGTATCTACACCTGGATTACAAAACACAGCAAAAACCGACCGGGAAGATCCGCGTATTTACGTATAATATTCAGTTCGCCAAGAAAGTTAAACATGCCGTTGAGCTGATCAAAAACCATCCCAATTTGAATCACGCGGATATCGTGCTGCTGCAAGAAATGGATGCGGACGGGGTCAGGCATATTTCCGATGAGCTGCAGTATAATTTCGTCTATTATCCGGCGGTTAAACATCCCAATCACGGACGTGATTTCGGCAACGCCATCCTTTCAAAATGGCCGATCACGGATCATCAAAAGCTGATCCTCCCGCATGTGGAAATGAACAAACTCCAGAGAATCGCTGTCCTGGCCGGCATTACGATCGGCGATACCAAAATCCTGGCGATCAGCATCCATATGGGAGTCTGGTTGAAGACCGAATTGCGCACCCGCCAGATGAAATCGATTATCAGCGCCATCCCGGAAACGGTCAGACACTGTATTATCGGGGGGGATTTCAACACATTGACGAAGAAAAATTACTTTGCCACGATAGATCCTTTTATTCATAGCGGATTTGACCTGGCAACGAAGAATATCGCGTGGTCTTATAAACATTGGTATATCCTGAATAAAAAAACGTCCCTGGATCATATTTTTACAAAAGGTCTGCGGATGGTGGAAACGGATAAGGTTCAGTCCAAGAAACCCAGCGACCATTTTCCAATCTGGGCTGAACTGGAAATGGAAATATAAACGATGGAACATCTGATCCCTGTGCTGGTTGTTTGTTTTCATATTTATGTGGTCGTAACGATTATCCTCCTGCTTCTGGATAATCGTGAGCCGTCCTCAACGTTAGCGTGGGTGCTTGTCTTTATCCTGCTGCCGGTGATCGGAGTGATCATTTATATTTTTATAGGACGAAACTGGCGCCGGATCGACAAGAACGAACGACTGGCCAAGCAGTTCCTGGAGAAAAAATTGGCCGACACCCTCGCGCCGTTAATAAACCGCCAGAAAGATGAACTCAGGAGACTTGAGGAACAGGTCGGACTGGTCCACAAAAAGAAACTTTTTCATTTGCTGTCCAAGAATTCAAACTCTATTTTGACGACGACAAATAAAATCCAGATCCTTCAAAATGGAAGTTCGAAGTTTCCTGTTCTTATGGAGGATCTTAGGAATGCCAAAGAATTTATCCATATGGAATATTTTATCTGGCGGGTCGACAGCCTCACGCAGGAAATCAAAAGCATTCTGATCAAAAAGGTTTCGGAAGGAATTGAGGTGAGGATCCTCTACGATGCGATCGGCAGTATCTTTATTAAGAAGAGTTACCTAAAAGAGCTTCGCGACGCGGGGGTCCAGATATACCCGTATTTTAATTTTCTTTCTCCATGGAAAATTCATACCCTCAATTACCGCAATCACCGGAAAATTGTTATTATTGATGGGAAGATGGGATATACCGGCGGAATGAATATGGGGGAGGAATATATCAATGGCGGAAAGCACTTTAAGGAATGGAGGGACACCCATCTTAGGATTGAAGGCGAAACCGTGTCTGTCCTTCAGGGGGTCTTTGCCACCAGCTGGTTTAACACCACCGGGCAGGAATTGTTCGGCCAAAAATATTTTCCCCGGGTCATCCGGGAGGAGGAAATGTTGGCGGTGCAGGTATCGACTTCCGGGCCTGATTCACAGTGGCCCTCCATCAAACAGCTTTATTTTACACTGATTACCCTGGCGGAAAAAAAGGTTTATATCCAGTCGCCGTATTTTATTCCGGATGTCAGTGTCCATACGGCGCTAAAAACAGCGGCCCTGAGCGGCCTGGATGTCCGGATTATTATTGCCGGTGTTCCTGATAAAAAATTGCCATACTGGTCCGCATTTTCTTATTTCAAGGATTTGTTGCTGGCCGGTGTCAGGATCTATCATTATCAGGCGGGATTCATGCACGCCAAAACGATCATGATTGATTCTGAAATATGTTCCGTGGGAACCGCGAATATGGATGTGCGCAGTTTTCATCTGAATTATGAACTGAATATGCTGATTTATGATCTAAAATGTGCCGCACAGCTGGAGGAGGATTTCAAAAAAGATTTATCGGCTTCCCGCGAATTTAATTTGAGCGATTATGGAAAATTGAGTGAAGCGGTGAAGTTACGGAATTCATTGGCCAGGTTACTGGCTCCGCTATTATAATTTAATTACTAACTTTAAAATATAAGGAGAGTTATGATTCAATGGATCGGGATATTGGTTTGTTTGTTGCATTCGGGGATTTTTTCCGGATTAAACCTCGGTTGTTTCGGGGTCAGCCGGCTTCGTCTTGAAATACAGGCTGACCTGGGTAATAAGGACGCACTGCGGATATTGAATTTACGCAAGGACGCGCATTTTTTATTAGCCACCCTGTTATGGGGCAATGTCTCGGTGAATGTGTTGTTGGCGTTGCTTTCTGAATCAGTTTTATCGGGTATCGGTGCTTTTATTTTTTCGACCTTTGTCATCACCATATTGGGAGAAATCTTCCCCCAGGCGTACCTGGCCCGGCACGCGTTAAAATCCAGTTTTATCCTAGTCCCGATCGTCCGTTTTTATCAGTTTCTGTTATATCCGCTGGCCAAACCGACGGCCAAACTGCTGGATTCACTGCTGGGCAAAGAGGAGATTGCGTACTTCCAGGAAAAAGAAATCGTGCATATGCTTAAACGTCATGTCCATTCCGGACACACAGACATTGAACTCCTGGAAACCCAGGGGGCGATGAATTTTTTTGAACTGGATGATGTCAAGTTGAGGGATGAGGGGGAAATCATCGACCCATTAAGCATTATCGCCCTGGAATCCAACGAAAAAGGACTCCCGGTGTTTCCGGACTTCAAACGCGAGCCGAATGATCCGTTTTTGCAAAAAATTTATGCGTCCGGCAAGAAGTGGGTGATTATTACTGACTTAAAACATAAACCGATGGTAGTTCTCAATTCTGACGGTTTTTTGCGGGACATCATGTATTCCAAAGAGGGCAAAAGTATCCTCATGTATTGTCACCGGCCTATTTTAATCAATAAACCCGGCACCATGTTAGGGGAGGTTATCTTTAAATTTAAAGTCAGGGCGGAACATAAAGAAGATGATGTTATTGATGATGATTTGATTTTGTATTGGAAAAAAGAAAAGCGCATTATAACCGGGGCGGATATTCTGGGCCGGTTGTTACGCGGGATTGTCAACCGGGTTGAACGGGAGACGAAATAATTCCGATGAGTGGCTGGACAAGGCGGCTGTGTATTTGTTATTCTAAAGCGGTTATGTCCCAGCCATTAACAGGCGTGCTGAAATAAATTGGCATTACCCGACTTGACCGATTATACTTAGTATAGGTTTTTGAGATAACCACGAAACGGCAAACCTGAGGAAACTCAGGGACCCTGGTATCCACGGATATCAGGCGGCCTCCTAGATAGGGGGCCGGCAAAGCCAAGGGTCCTTTAAAGGATAGCCTAGCTACCGAATGGAGCAGTGTACATTTATTGTACAGGTAGAGGAGTCTATTCTGATTAAGGATAGGCTCTTTTTTATTGGGAGGGGGAGAGGATGTTAAAACGTATCATCGCGATCGTGTTGTTTATGCTGCTGTCTATTCTGACTTTATTGGTAAGGCCTGTTTCCGGAGATGAGAATCATGAAATTTTATCGAACAACGGGCAAATCGAGCAATCGGAGGCGTACAAGATTTACAAGGCCAGCCAGTCGGCTAACGCTGGTGAAATACGATATTTAATCCATCTGGTCAAGCAGTCGAATTTCAAAATCATCCGTTCAGGCCAGGAATATACGTCGCTTCAGGCCGCCCAGTACCTTAATGTAAAATATAATTCAGTCGGAACTAGCGTGACCAGCACGGAACAGTTTATTGACCAGTTCGCCAGTTTTACCACCGCAGGTGAACCGGTTATGGTCATTGACCACCATGGCGGAAAACATCCGGCCCGCAGTATTCTTTACAGCGAGTTAAGACGGCTGAGAAATTTTGAAGCCAAAGCCATCCATCAGGCCAAATTATAATCCACATATTGCCTGGAAAAATTTGATATTATGCTATGCTATAATTAAATTAGAGTATAGTGTGATGAAGAAATTATACCGTATTAGAAAAGAACATAAGATCGCCGGCGTATGCAGCGGGTTGGGCGAATATTTTCTGGTCGACCCTGTTTTCTTCCGTATTATTTTTCTCATCCTCATCATTGGTTTCGGGATCGGATTTCTTGTTTATATCATCATGTGGGTGATTGTGCCGTTGAATAACCAGATGGAATTATCGGGTCAAATCCGGAGACTTTATCTGGCTGAGAACGATAAGAAAATGGCCGGAGTCTGCGCAGGGCTGGGGCAGTATTTTGATATTGACCCTGTTATTTTTCGTGTCTTATTCCTGGTCGGAGCGTTTGCCGGCGGGATCGGTATTATTGCTTATATCATTATGTTCATGATTGTTCCCAAAAACAAATCCTATAATCCAAATGTCTGAAAAATTCTCAAGCACATTAATTCTTACCAGACGCGATATTGAAAAAACGATCCATCTTAAGAGCGCTATTGACGCGGTGCAGGCCGTGTTCCGGCAGTACGGTCTTAAGAAAGTGCTGATGCCGCCGAAGGTTTATCTTGATCTCAAAAAATATAAGGGCGACTTCAGGGCCATGCCGGCTTATATTGAACATCCGCAGAGCTGTGTTTTAAAATGGGTTAATGCGCATCCGGATAATCCGAAGATCGGATTGCCGGCCGTGATGGCGGTGTTGATCTTGAATGATCCGAAAACGGGTTTTCCATTAAGTATCATGGACGCGACGTATCTGACAGCCGTGCGAACCGGCGCGGCCGGCGCGGTCGCGGCGAAATACCTGGCTGATAAGAAATCCAGTGTTGTCAGTCTTGTTGGCTGCGGTGTCCAGGCGGTGACGCAATTGCAGATGCTTCGTTGTGTTTTTCCCGTCAAGGAAGTGCGTGTTTGGGGGCATCTGCCGGGTTTGAGTTCAGCCTTTATAAAACGGATGAAAATCAAAGGGGAGGCGATGATCCAATCAACCCAAATTAAAGAGTGTGTCGAATCAGCGGATATCATTGTGACCACAACCCCGGTGCGTAAACCGATCGTTTTTTATCCATGGGTCAAACCGGGGGCGCATATCAACGCTATGGGCGCTGACGCCGCCGGGAAAGAGGAATTGGATCCCAGAATTTTGCAGCAAGGGACTGTGGTCATTGATGATTGGGAGCAGGCTTCTCACAGTGGAGAGATTAATGTTCCTCTTAAAAAAGGTTTGATCACAAAGAGAAAAATTTTTGCCCATCTGGGAGAGATCGTAGCCGGCAAAAAGAAATTTGTCAGAAACGCGAAAAAAGTTACGGTCTTTGATTCAACCGGTCTAGCCATTCAAGATGCGGCGGTCGCCCACCTTGTCTACCAGACGGCCCGGCAGAAAAAAATCGGCCGTTCCATCCATTTATTTTAAATCAGTAGAAATAAAATTAAAAATTGCCTATAATACGTTTCTTTAAGGAATGGACAAAAGGAAAAATCCATGATGCCGGAGCAATCCAAAGATTCATTGTACGCCCAGCCGCAGGCTTATATCGGGGACTTTGTGTTTGATGAACAGGTCGCCAATGTCTTCGATGATATGATCCGAAGAAGTGTCCCCGGATACGGGTCGATCATCCACATGGTGGGTGTCCTGGCCGGGCAGTATACCCAAGCCGACAGCCTTTGTTATGATCTTGGCTGTTCGCTGGGGGCGGGGACACTGGCCATGCGCCGGTTCATTCAAAAAGAAAACGTCAAGATTATCGCGGTCGACAATTCCGAGGCGATGGTGGGCAAATGCCGGCAGAACATTGTCCGCAGCAATTTGACGGTCCCGGTTGAGATCATCTGCGGGGATATTGTTGAAACCCCGATCGAAAACGCTTCGTTTGCGGCTATAAATTTTACCCTGCAATTTATCAGTCCCGATCACAGGGCATCCTTGATCCGGAGGATTTACGACGGACTTTTACCCGGAGGAGTCCTGGTCATTTCGGAAAAGATTGATTTTACGGATCCCGAAGAACAAAAAGTCCAGACCGAACTGCATCATTCCTTTAAAAAACTCAACGGTTACAGTGAATTGGAAATCTCCCAGAAACGCACGGCCCTTGAAAACGTGCTTGTTCCGGACACACTGGAGGTGCACCTGGAGAGAATTCAACAAGCCGGTTTTAAGCACGCCCATGTCTGGTTCCGTTGTTTTAATTTTGTCTCAATGATCGCCTTCAAATGAACTTTTATGAGCAGACGTTCCAGTTAATCCAGACTTCCCGCTTATCGTCGTGGGCAGAGAGCCTGTCCCGGCAGGTTGAAACGAGTTTTGATTTTCAATACTGGGGCGACCTTCCCAAATGGCTGAGCGTGATTGATCAGCTGCCCGATATCAAACCGTCAAAACTGAATTTAAATGCCCCGTCTATCCAGATCGGCTGTCCTGAAGATTGTGATGAGGCTTCCCGGCAGACTATGGAATTACTCCTGCGTCAGCTGCACCCGTGGAGAAAAGGGCCGTATAATCTGTTCGGAGTGGAAATCGACGCGGAATGGCGTTCGGATTTAAAATGGGACCGGGTCATCCCGCATATTACACCTTTGCGCGGACGGTATGTGCTTGATGTCGGCTGCGGGAACGGATATCACGGCTGGCGGATGGCGGCTGAAGGAGCGAAGATGGTAGTCGGGATTGATCCGACGATGTATTATGTGATGCAATTCTTAAGCATCCAGAAATATGTCGCCCTGCCGTCTGTGGCTGTTTTCCCTTTGAGTGTGGACGATTTACCGCGTCAATTCGATTATTTTGATACGGTTTTCTCAATGGGACTTTTGTATCACCGGCGTTCCCCGATTAATCATTTGTTCCAGTTAAAATCATTTCTGAAAGAAGGCGGAGAACTTGTCCTGGAAACCCTGGTCATTGATAATGAGCAGGGGGAAGTGCTGACCCCGCAGGACCGTTACGCGCGGATGTCGAACGTGTGGTTTATCCCGTCACCCGGGATCCTGGAAATTTGGATGAAACGGGCCGGACTTAAAGATGTCCGTCTGGTGGATGTCACCAAAACTACTTCGCAAGAACAGCGCGTTACGAATTGGATCGGCGATCAGTCCCTTTCAGATTTTCTTGACCCAAATAATCACGATTTGACGGTTGAAGGTTATCCGGCCCCGAAACGCGGCATTTTTCTAGCCAGAAAATAACAGTATTTCTCCCTAAAAGACCTGGAATCCAACTCTTTCCATGATTATATGAATTTGCTTGATGTCGTACTAAATAATTAGATAATAAGATATAGTTGTGTGATAAAATTGAAAAGAAAATACACCTCCGATGAAGCAGATTTCACAAAAAGATTTATATCAGGGCCACTGGCTGACGCTTGTTGAGAGCGTATATGAAAACAAACATGGCGAAACAGTTGTATGGGAAAGCGTTAAACGCCGAAAACCTTGGGTCGGTGTCGTCGCGATCGCCCGGCTGGTGCCTTCAGGCCGGTTTATTCTGGTCAAACAATTTCGTCCGGCCATCAACGGTTACGTGATCGGGTTTCCGGCGGGGATTGCCGATGGTGATCCGGAACATGCCCTGGTTGAACTGAAAGAAGAGACAGGATACACCGGCCGCATCAAACATGCCAGCCCGGTCATGAAAACGAATTCCGGGATTGTCAATGACAGCGGGATGACGGTTTATATTGAGGTCGATGAACATCTGGAAGAAAATAAAACGCCCCGGCAGGCGCTTGAACCCAGTGAAGATATTGAAGTCGTCCTTGTCCCGAGAAAGGATATGAAGCAATACTTGCTGGATGAACACGCGAACGGAACACATATCGGCGGAAATCTTTGGTATCTGTTTGTTTTAAGCGAAATGATCAATGAGATGTAAAAAAGGCCGTCATTATTGATGGCGGATCCGCCGATGCTTTGCATCGGTGAGATCCCGCCGAAGGCGGACCTCGGCATTCCTTTTCAGGGATGAAGAAAAATGAAGGAGTAAAACATGTCGTTAAAAAATAATTATTATCTGATCGGTTTGTTTCTGGTTGTCGGGCTTTTGAGCGGATGTTCTGTGAGAAAAGCCGCGACCATCAACAGCACCAACAAAGGGACGATCCTGGCTTACGGACGGGACCGGAACTTTGTCATCAGTCAGTTGGGACAACCCATATCCAGCCAGGCCAAAGGAAACGTCATTATCGACGAATACAAACTTCAGCGTAACAGCCGGGGCTGGGGTGTCACCCGGGCCGGTGTTTATACGGCCCTGGATGTCGGTACGCTCGGGTTATGGGAACTGATCGGGACTCCTCTGGAAGATTTTGTCCAGACCGAGGAACTGGTTACCATCGAATACGATGAAAACAACCAGATCAGAAAAGTCCACTATCTTCAATATTAAACCGGGGTTCAATCATGAAATTGTTATATACAAAACGGTCGCCCTACGCCCGCAAAGTGCTGGTTGTGGCCCTTGAGAAAAAAATTAAACTGGAACTTATCCCTGAAGACTTGACGAATAAATCTTCTCAGTTGACCGGCCACAATCCGCTCGGGAAGATTCCGACATTAATCCTGGATGACCAGAGAGCGGTTTGCGACAGTTCGCTGATCTGTGAATATCTGGATGGATTGAAGAAAAGCCCGGTCCTGATTCCGGCCAATCCCAAAAAAAGGCTGGATGTGCTTAATCTTGATACGATCGCTAAAGGGCTGGCCGATATAACCGTGGCCACGTATTATGAAAAAGCCGTCCTGCATCCGGATGATTTCAACCAGTCATTTATTCAGGGCAAAGAGGCCGCCATCATCAGAACCATTGAATATTTTGACAAACAGCTGGCCCTGTTAGAGAAGTTTAACATGGCTTCAATATCGGTCGTCTGCGCGCTTGGATATGTCAAATTCCGTCAGGGACATCTCTGGCCCCAGAAGGGTTGTAAAAACCTGCTGCGGTGGTTTGACCAGGTCAGCCAGCGTGAGAGTTTCCAGCAGACAATTCCTGTCGCGTGATTTAAGGGATAACATGAGGATACTTTTATTATTAATGGGTACGGCTTTTTTTGCCGCCGCCGGATACGGAATCCGTCAAGGTAAGATTTATTGCAAGGGCCGGTGTTATTCACGGGACGAACAATCAATGATGTTTTGGTCCTCGGTGGCTGTTTTCTTCGCCTTTGGCGCAATGCTGTTTTATTTCGGTCTTTTCCAAAATAAACCATGATAATGATTCTGTCTTAAATTGATTGGATTTTTAGATTTGGCCAGAAAATGGGGGAAACAGATGTCCATCCCCGGTTTTTGATGTATAATTCGGAAAATTGATCAAGATCCACTCATCAGATCATCAGACGAAAAGGAGTCGAGATATGTTATGTCCCAGGACAGGAAAATCCATGAAAGAAATTGAACTCGGCGGCGTCAAGGTTGACGTGTCAACCGGCTGCGGCGGCGTCTGGTTTGACCACTTTGAAATCAAGAAGTTTGACGAAGAGCACGAATCCGAGGGGGAAGAACTGGTTAAGGCTATGGAAAAATACGCCGATCCTTCCGTGGACGTTAAGCCCAAGGTCAAATGCCCGCGTTGTGAGGATATCACTTTGCTGCGCCGTTATTTTAGCCCTAAACGCCAGGTTACGGTTGACGAATGCGGGAAATGCGGAGGTTTTTGGCTGGATTTAGGGGAACTACTGACGATCCGCAAACAGTTCAAAACGGAAAAAGAACGCAACCAGGCCGGAGAAAAATTTGTCAACGAGGTCTTCATGAATAATCCGGAAGTCAAGGCAATGCAGGCCAAAGGCAAAGAGGATCTGAAAAAAGCCCGGCGGGTGGCCAATGTCTTCAAATACATCTGTCCGTCTCACTATATACCCGGTGACCAGGATTGGGGCGCGTTTTAAAAGGCGTCCATGCGGTTGAAACCTTCCGAAATATTTTTTCTCGTTTTCATTTATATTTTTAGTGTATGTATCCGTCTTCTGCCGAAGCTGGTCTTTGATCCGCACTTGTTGACATTCGACGCGGACATCTGGTACCGGTTATGCCTGGCCCAGTATGTTCTGGATAACGGCCATTTGCCGGTCTGGGACATCCGTTATTCCGCGTACGGGAATGTCCCGTTCTGGTACAACCCGTTCGCCGTTTATATTTACGCGCTGTTAAGCAAACTGACGGCGCTTGATTTACCGACGGTGACCTCGCGGATCATGCCGTTTGTCGAGTCAACGGCGGTCCTGCCGTTTTATTTTCTCGGCCGTTACCTTTATTCTGTGCGCGTGGCGGTGGTCTCGACCGTTTTCCTGGCGTTGACGCCGGCATTTATTTTCTGGTCATCCATCGGGACCCCGCAGGGTTTCACGATGTTCTGCATACCGCTGGCCATCCTGCTGTGGGTCACGTTCCTGCAGGACAAATTTATCCTGAAAAACCGCCTCATCCATTTTTTGATCTTTGTCATTTTGCTGACCGTGAATTTCTTGACCCATCTGACTTATTTTAATCTGGTGATTATTTTATTGTTTGTTCACGTCAGCCTGGTTACTGAGAAGATCGGCTCTTTTAAGAAGACGGCATACTTAATCGGAGCATTTTTATTGAGTCAGCTTCTGACAGCCTGGTGGTGGCTTCCCGGAAAACTTTACTGGTGGTGGACCAAAGGGTTATCAACCTCGACGGCCTCACCGGACCGGATTCTGTTATTGAAACATTATGGGACGGTCAGCGCGGTCATCGGGCATCTCGCGTTTTTCTTTCTGGTATTTTTTATCTTCCGCCGGAAACACAAAAAAGAGATGTTTTATCTCCTACCCGTGTATTGGGCGATTTATCCGATCATTGAATCGCACATGGAAGGGATGCTGCTGTTATTTCAGAAGAATGCGCTCATGTGGAACAATCTCGTGCGCCCGATCGAAGGGTTCCGGTTCTACAGCTTTTTAACCCAGCCGCTGGCATTGTGCGCGGCCCTGGCCCTGGAGCAATTTTTAAAATCAAGATTTTTTCAGAAGCGGGAATGGAAGGCGAGCCGTTTTTGTGCCGGGTTCGGGATGATTATGGTCGTGGTCCTGACGGCGGATCTTTACGGCGGGTTCAAACTTAATCACCGCTACGAAGAACATATGCTCAGCCTGGAGGAAATCCGCGCGGCCTATTGGTTCAGGGAACATACGACGGCAAAGGACAGGGTCCTGGCAGATTATTACACGGCCCAGATGGTCAGCGGGGTCTGCGCGGGCCGGGCGCTGCTGGGCAGTATGTTTCCTTTAAAAGGCGCGGGAATTCCTTATATCAGCGACAGCTGGCAGGTACTCGATGACATTTATGAAATGTATAACACCGAAGACCCGGCCAGGGTCAGGGAAATCATTAACCGTTACAAGATTTCCCATGTTTTTTATTCGGACGGAGTGTTGCGCCGGATCGAATTTGTCGTGAACGGCTACGGTGACCTCGATGGATTTTATCAGGGAAAATATGACCGGCTTAAACAGGTCGGCCACGGTAAGACATTGCTTAACCCGGATATTTTTCAGGTGATTTATTCCCAAGGGGATGTTAGAATTCTGGTCGTGAAATAGCCCTGCTTCGCTCAAAAACTTCGCTGCGCCTCGTGTTTGAGCTACGTAGGGTATTAAAGAAAGGGCATTATGGAAGGACAATATAATTTAATTAACGGCGGCATACAGCACTCTAATCTGTTTGTGCATATGCCGATCTTTGACGAAATTTTTTACCAGGGGCACCTGGAAGGCAAGGTCCGCAAATACCGGGCGGTGCATGAAGACCAGCCGTGCGTGATGCTCGCGCTCAACGTCATCCGCAAGGATGAAGATATCCTCTGGGAAGCGGTTGAAGATTTTGTGAAATACAGCGTCTCGACCGCCGCCTTGAGTGTGCGTGGGGTTTATGTATTTGAATTGTTGACTATCGACATCCATAAAGAAATCAACACGTTTAACCAGAACGAATTCGCCGCGGTGATCCTTAACACGGCCCGCAAGCTTAAACCCGGCGAGCAGCGCCTGGTCAAATATTCATCCGCTTACGGCACCATTCAGAAATTGCTCCATGAAGACTGGGGCAAGATCACGTTAAAGACATCGGTGGAGGTGTTTAAAGATAAACCGGTCTTTCTCGATCTTTTGGTCAAACAGCTGATCAAGAATTTTGAGTTTGCCCATGACCCGGGGATTTTGTTATTGAACGACCTGAGCAATCAGCCGATTTTTGACGCGGCCGACACCGAACAGCAGGCGCGGATCCAGGCCGTGATCGAAAAGCAGATCCCCAAGGCCATCGAATTCCTCCCGGAAGTCTATATCCAGGACAAAAACGGTGTGCGCGAAATGCTGTCCCGGTCGGTTATAATATAAATTTATATTTGATTTTATAGGAGAGAATATGGATAATTGCAATTTTTGCAATAAAGAAACCACAAGGTGGGAAGAGATTAAATCTCGTGATATTGTCGAGGTAGAATGCCCTATGTGTGGTCTTTATCGAATTTCACAGGAGGCTTTGGAAGATACGAATTTTCAAAGAATTCCTCAAGATCATTTGCATTTGTTCTCTGGATACATACGTAATATATCTTCAGATAGAAATTTGTTAAGTATAACGTCTCAAATGTGTGGACAAATATCAGACATTGTTTCACGGTTCACCAAAATATCGGTCCCCGATAAAACAAATCACATTCTGAAATTTATTTATGCTAACGCTCCTAAGGTTTTAACTAAAGTTGAGTTAACCGATAATGATGTATATCGTTTTTACTTGAGTGCTCCAGGAGATCTTAAAACCATATTAGAATATCTACAAGAAAGAAAATGGATTGAGCTTAATACTGATTCTGGCCCTGTTGGAACTTTGACTAAGTATAAGTGTCGTACAACGGTGACAGGTTGGCAGAAATATGAGGGATTAAAAGAAATTAATGTTTCGAGTAAGAAAGTTTTTATAGCGTGTCAATTCGGAACTGATTATCAAGAAGAATTGGTCCGTACAATCAAAGAAGCTTGTAATGAATGTGGTTTTGAAGCAAATTTAGTATCTGATCAAAGGCATAATGATGATATTTCACATAAAATAATTAGTGATATCAAAGAGTCTCGGTTCATTATCGCTGATTTTACCGATCAAAACAATGGGGCTTACTTTGAAGCGGGCTATGCCATGGGAATGGGGTTAGATGTTGTTAAATTGTGTCGGAAAGATCATATGGATGACGTTGATACTAACACTGGCAAACGAAAAAGATTGCATTTCGATACTCGTCAATATGCACATATTGTTTGGGAGAACGATAAATGGGATGCACTAAAAGAAAATTTAATTAATCAAATTAAAGCCACAATAAAATAAATTTATCTTTTTTCCAAAAAACGCTTGAGCGGAAAATTGACACCCGTGGGCATTTGTGGTAGTTTAGGACTTTAATTCAATCGGAAAAACAATCTTTATATTATGATCGACTATCGAAAAACGCTGAACTTACCCCAAACAGAATTCTCCATGAAGGCCGGTCTGGCGACTAAAGAGCCGGGTTACCTCAAACAATGGGCGGATGCGGATTTATATTCCGCCATCAAGAAAAAAGGCGCCGGGAAAAAGAAGTTTGTCCTGCATGACGGACCGCCGTATGCCAACGGGCATATCCACATCGGCCACGCGTTGAATAAAATCCTCAAAGATATGATTGTTAAATTTAAGACCATGGAAGGATACAACACCAACTATGTCCCGGGCTGGGACTGCCATGGGTTGCCGATTGAACACAAGCTTTTTCAGGAAATGAACAAACGCAAAGAGGATGTCAACAGCGTGGATTTTCGCAAGCAGGCGCATGAATACGCGATGAATTATGTCGGCATCCAGCGCGAAGAGTTCAAACGGCTGGGGGTATTTGGTGAATGGGATCATCCATATCTGACTCTCGACCCGAATTATGAATACTGGATTTTGAAATCATTATCGGATCTTAATAAAAAAGGCTATATTTACCGGGGATTGAAGCCAGTAAATTGGGATATTGAGAACGAAACAGCGCTTGCTGAAGCAGAAGTTGAATATGAAAATGTCACATCGCCTTCCGTCTACGTTTTTTTTGAAGTCACCAATCCGCAGGCCTTGAACATTGCTGCTGCCAAGAAATGTTTTCTGCTGGTCTGGACGACCACCCCCTGGACGCTGGTGGCTAATGTGGCTGTTTCCGTGCACGGGGCGTTTAAATATTCGGTCGTGGAAACGGACGACAAACTGCTCATTGTGGAAAGTTCCTTAAGAGATAAAGTCCTGGCCAAGGGCGAACTGACCGGTTTCAAAGTGATTAAAGAGACCGACGGCGCGAGCCTGACGGCCCTAAAATATAATCATCCATTGGGTATGCGCAAAGACTGCCCGGTTGTGACTGCCGACTATGTGACCAAAGAAGACGGTACCGGACTGGTCCACACGGCGCCGGGCCATGGAGCCGACGATTACCAGACCGGCATGAAATACAAACTGGATGTGGTCATGCCCGTCAATGAAAAAGGGATTTACACCAAAGAGGCGGGTAAATATGAAGGCCAGCATGTCTGGAAGGCGAACAAGCTGATTATTGAAGATCTGCAATCCGCCGGGATTTTATTCAAACGGGAGGATATCACGCATTCATATCCGCATTCGTGGCGTTCCAAGAAACCGATTATTTTCAGGGCGACCCAGCAATGGTTTATGAAAATTGATCATAACGGATTGCGGGCCAAAGCCAAAGAAATTATTGCCAATGAGGTCAAATGGGTTCCGCCGGCCGGAGAAGAACGGATCACGGCCATGGTGGCCGGACGGCCGGACTGGTGCCTTTCCCGCCAGCGTTACTGGGGTGTGCCGATTCCCGCGCTTAAATTAAAATCAACCGGGGAAATCAAATTGTATTCTGAGGTGATCGACCATTTCGCCGACATTGCCCGTAAGGAAGGGACCGATGCCTGGTTTATCAAAGATATCCTGGACTTGATTCCTGATGGCTTCAAAGATCCGCAGACCGGTGAGGCTGACTTTGAGAAGACCTTTGATATCCTGGATGTGTGGTTTGATTCCGGAGTCAGCTGCCAGGCGGTCGTGAAGGATATGATCAAGGATGAATTGCCGACCGACCTTTATCTGGAAGGGTCCGACCAGCATCGCGGCTGGTTTCAATCATCCTTAATTCCGGCGGTGGCCATGGAAGGCAAGGCCCCGTTTAAAGAAGTCCTGACCCACGGTTTTGTGGTAGACGGCCAGGGCCGCAAGATGTCAAAGTCCCTCGGCAATGTCATTGCTCCCCAGGAAATTTATGAACAGAACGGCGCCGACATTCTCCGGCTCTGGGTCGCGTCCAGTTCTTACAATGAAGATATCCGCATTTCCAAAGAAGTCCTGGACCGGCTGGTGGATGCGTACCGCAAGATCCGCAATACCCTGCGGTATCTGTTATCCAATCTTTATGACTTTAATCCTGACCAGGAACAATTAAAATATGATGACCTTATGGACCTGGATAAGTGGGCGCTGAATAAATTGTCTGAACTTTCCTGTTCGCTCAGCGAGTATTATAACGCGTATGAATTTTCGAAAGTTTACAAATCCATTTACAGTTTCTGCAATGAAGACCTTTCCAATTTTTACCTGGATATCATCAAAGACCGGCTTTATGTCAGTGCGGCCAAGTCCGGGACACGCAAAGCGGCCCAGACCGCCTTGTATCATATCCTGAACCATCTCGTCCGGTGGCTGGCCCCGGTCATTACGTTTACGGCGGAAGAAGTCTTTTTGTTCATGCCCAAAGAGAAGTCGATGAAAGGTGTACAAAGCGTTCACCTGTTAGAATTCCTTGACGTTCCGGAACAATGGAAAAGCGCCAAGATTGACGAATACTTTGAACCGATGATTATGTTGCGACCGTATGTGCTGAAAGCCCTGGAAGATAAACGCACGGCCAAAGAGATCGGCAGTTCACTGGAAGCCAAGGTGGTTTTTAATACGTCGAGCGAACGGGATTTTGTTTATCTGTCGCAATTCGGCGGACAACTGGCCGAGATGTTTATTGTCTCGCAGGCAAATGTGAATAAAGTCGATAACGTCCCATCCGGGCTGAGTGAAAATTTCGCGAAGACTCAGGTCGTGATTGAAGAGGCTGACGGTGAAAAATGCGGCCGTTGCTGGAAATACAGGACGGACGTCGGCCAGGACAAGGATCACTCATCCCTCTGTTCAGAGTGCGTATCGGTGGTCAAAGAAATTTAATTTCGCAAAACGAAGCATTTCTTCGGACGCTTTATGAAGAAGAAAAATTTCATATCCCTCTCGGTTTTAATCTTCATTTTCTCCGTTACCCATGCCCGGGCTGATGGTTTCCAGAAATCAAAATTTGTTCCGCCGGAAGGCAACGTGCTCGTATTTGTCGGTCAGGACAAAGATACGATCGACAAATACCATAAAGCGGTCGGTATTACGCCGGCCGGCGTGATGGTTTATACATCGATCCAGAAAATGGACGGGTTGTATGCGCCGGCGGACTATGGTTCGGGTGACCAGCATATGCAGTGGTTAATCGAACAATTTCCCGACAGCGCGATCCAGATCGGTCTTTATATGGTCGGGGCGCTGGACATGGTTACGGCCGGGGCCTTCGATGATCATATCGTTAAGCTGGCTAAATTTTTTAATGACCATGACTGTCCGTTTTATCTGCGGATCGGGTATGAGTTTGATTCTCCGCTCAATGATTATGCGCCGGGAAAATACATTGAGGCCTATCGGTATATCGTGAATCATTTAAGGGATCAGGGTGTCGACAATGTGGCTTATGTCTGGCATGCGCACGGCCCCATCTATGATCGTCCCCAGATGGATTGGTATCCGGGGGATGATTTTGTCGACTGGGTCGGGGTGTCTTATTTCAGCCCGTACAATACCGATGGCCTGCAAAGAATCGCTGATTTATGCAAAAGTTTAAACAAACCTTTGATGCTCGCCGAATCAACTCCGATTAAACTGGAAACAAAGAATGGTGAAGACACATGGAAACGGTGGTACCGGTTTGTGTTCAAGCACATCGATGATTATAACGTGAAAGCTTTTTGTTATATCAATAGCTATTGGGACTCGATGCCGATGTGGGCCAAGGATAAATGGGGCGATGCCCGTGTTGAAGAGAATGAGTATATTAAAGAGAAGTGGATTGAAGCCATGAATGACCAGAAATTTCTTCACGGACATGACGGGCTGTTTGGTGCTTTGGGTTATTCAAAAAAGGGCGCCAATCCGTAAGGATTTTTCTCGACAAACAGGCAATCAAGGGTAAAATAAAATCATATGTTCAAGAAATTTACGGTCCTTTGTTTTATATTATTGTTAATGATGAAACCAGCCCATAGCCAAGAATCCAAATCAGCCAAAGCCACTTTTGCCGGGGGATGTTTCTGGTGTATTGAATCCGAGTTTGACCAGATGGACGGCATTCTTTCTGCCGTATCCGGTTACACGGACGGGAAACAGAAAGATCCGACTTATCAGGAAGTGTCATCCGGATCAACCGGCCATACGGAAGCGGTTGAAGTGACCTTCGACCCGTCGAAGGTGACGTATGCCCAGGTGCTGGACGTATTCTGGCAGAATATTGATCCTACGCAGAAAAACGGCCAGTTCGCAGACAAGGGGTCCCAATACAGGACCGCCATTTTTTACCATGACGAAGAACAGAAAAAGGCGGCTGAACAGTCCAAGAAAGATCTGGAGGCCTCCGGAAAATTTAAAGATCCGATTGTGGTCGAGATAAAACCGGCGACGATTTTTTATACAGCGGAAGATTATCACCAGGATTATTATAAAAAGAATCCGGGGCATTATCAAAGTTACCGGTATTTCTCCGGACGGGGTCCGTTTGTCGAGAAAACGTGGGGCAAGAAGAAAGATCATTGAATCATTGTTTAAGAAAGGAAATATCCATGCGTCGATTATTTTTAATTTTGGTGCTTTTGTTGATGGGGACAACCCAGTCCCAAGCCGAGATCAGGACCGAAGAGATCCAATATGAATCCGAAGGGGTTGAGCTGACCGGTTTTGTGGCCTGGGATGACACTATTGAAAAAAAGCGTCCGGGGATTATCATTGTTCATGAATGGTGGGGGCACAACGATTATGTACGCAACCGCGCGAAGATGCTGGCCGAGTTGGGCTATGTCGCGTTAGCCATCGATATGTATGGGGATGGAAAGCAGGCACAACATCCGGATGAAGCCGGGGCCTTTGTCCAGGAAGCGACCAAGAATATGGATGTGGCCAAGGCGAGATTTTTAGCCGGGCTGGAGATTTTAAAGGGCAGTTCCAAGACAGACTCCAGCAAGATCGCGGCTATCGGGTATTGTTTCGGCGGGTCAACCGTCCTTAATATGGCCCGTTTGGGTACCGCTCTTAAAGGGGTGGTCAGTTTTCATGGAAGTCTGGGGTCAAAGATTAAGGCCGCTCCGGGAGATATAAAGGCCAAGATCCTTGTCTGCAACGGGGCGGATGATTCTTTTATCCCGGCTGAAGACGTCAGGGCCTTTCAAGAGGAAATGGAGCAGGCCCGGGCCGATTATCAATTAATCAATTATCCCGGGGCGAAACACAGTTTTACAAATCCGGATGCGGATCAATATGCCCAGAAGTTCGGCATGCCGATTGCTTATAATAAAGAAGCCGATGAGCGGTCATGGAATGATATGCAGGCGTTTTTGAAGTCCATTTTCTAATGGATGGGAAAGGAAAATCACGTGGGGCTTGAAGTATCTTCTGAAAAAGAAATGAAATGGATCCAGGGCGAACAAAAGCGTCAGAAATTTTATTATTCTCTGGTCATTCTGACTTTTCTGTTGATGGCGCATGCCTTTGTGACGTTTGTCCTGCCGGAAAATCTACTTTCCTCCGTTTACCGGATCACTTTTTTTTATGCCTTCCTGGCTTTTATGGTGACCGTCCAGGTTCTATATAAAAGCCGAAAATACCTTAAGATAATTGATATGATCCTTGAAGAGCGACGAAAATCATTCTAAAAGAAATCAAAATTACCCATTTGCCCAACCGTCTTTTTTTACTATAATAGCATTAAAATTAATGCGATCAGTTATCCAATTATATGCTTCTTAATCCACACGCCGAGAAAGGGAACAGCCATGGTCAATAACAACCGTGAATCCAAACGCCTGACCATCGAAATGAGAGGCAATTACCGTATTTGGGAATCAGAGTTTCCCTTTGCCGTCATTACCACCGTGAATATCAGCCATACCGGGATTTGTTTCAGAACAGATCACGCCGTGAACAGCGGGCACTCCGTTGAATTAAAAATAATCCTGGATAAAGAAACCGGTCCGTTGTCTTTACTGGCGAAGGTGATCTGGTCGAACCCGTCGTTTGATGCCGGTGATTTTAATACGGGTGTTAAAATCATGAATGTCAATTCCGAAGACGCCAAGAAATTTAAGAAGTTTTATAAAACCCAGCTCATGTACCCGCCGGAAGGATAAGTTGCTTAAGATACGTTAAGTAGACTATGGATCAAACCAATACATATTTTATTGCCCGGCGTTTTTTTATCCGGTTCTTGGGGATTATTTATTTTATTGCCTTCGCGTCCATATGGGTGCAGATTGAAGGGCTGATCGGCAGTCGTGGCATTCTTCCGGTCGGCGAGTATCTTCAGGCCGCGGAAGAATATTACGGGTACAAAAATTTCTTCGGGCTGCCTACGATTTTCTGGTTTAATCACAGTGATTGGGTGCTGGTCACCGTCTGTTTTATCGGCATGTTACTTTCCGGTTTGGTGACGGCCGGTTTTTATCCGGCCGTATGTTTATTTTTTCTCTGGATTTTTTACCTTTCAGTCGTCCATGTCGGCCAAACGTTCTTAAGTTTTCAATGGGATATATTGCTTCTGGAAGCCGGGTTTCTGAGTATTTTTCTAGCCCCCTGGTCCAAGGAATTGAATACGTTTGAAGAACCTCCGCCACGCTGGGTCATGTTTGCCTTCCGGCTGCTTTTGTTTAAACTGGTCTTTCAGTCCGGTCTGGTTAAAGTAATTAGCGGGGATGAAAACTGGCTTAACCTGACGGCATTATCCTATCATTATTACACACAGCCGCTTCCGAATCTGATCAGCTGGTATATGAGCCAGCAGCCGTATTATTTTCATGAGGTCGCTTGTTTGTTCATGTTTGTCATTGAACTGGGGGTACCCCTCGGCATTTTTATGGACCGTCAAATCAGGCTGTGGTCCAGCGCAGCAATTATGTTATTGCAGGCGGTTATTATGCTGACCGGAAACTATGGTTTTTTTAATTTAATAACGATTGCGTTATGCTTTTTGTTGATTGATGATTTACATTTCCGCAAGAAGATTTATGACAGGGCCTTTGCCTCGTGGGGACAGATGCCGCAACAATTTAAATTCAAGGATACGCAACTGACCCGGATTAAGGACATATTTTGTCAGGCGGTAGTCGGTATTCTCATTTCCATGACGTTTTTGAACTTTGTCGGCATGAAGTCCAATCTCCCTAAAGGAGTCGATAATGTTATGAAAACGTTCCGTCCGTATTTGATCAACAATAGTTACGGCTTGTTTGCCACGATGACTACACAGCGCACGGAAATTATCATCGAAGGAAGTAACGACGGATATAATTGGAAAACATATGAGTTTAAATATAAGCCCGGGAATGTATTTCGGGCCCCTTTTCAGGTCGCTCCTCACCAGCCGCGGCTTGACTGGCAGATGTGGTTTGCGGCCCTGATGCCCGATTATAGGTATACCCCCTGGTTTTCCACCCTCCTCAAAAGACTGCTTGAAGGAGAAAGAAAGGTCTTGGATTTGTTTTTCGTAGATCCGTTTTTTGGGGTCCCGCCCACATACATCCGCGCGAAGATTTTTGACTATGAGTTCACATCAAAATATCTATTCCAGAAAAATCATGAGTATTGGACAAGGACTGAGAAGGGATATTTTGCTCCGATTATGCAATTGGATGAATAATTTTTAGCGTTGAACTTGTCTAGCGTAAAATTAACAGCTATACTTTAGCTAGAGGAAATCCAATGCCAGATGTTTATAAAAAACAATTTACGCCGCAAGAGGCGAACAAACGGCTTCCGCTGGTTAAGCAGATTGTCGAGGACATTCTTGTTAAAGGGCAGCAGTTAAAAGACATCATTGCCCAGTCTCCGGCCGGAACCGAACTTTCAGCCTATGGTCTTGAAATTCAGTCTGAGATCCAGGATTTGATGAAGGAGCTGGAGGCGCTGGGTTGTTTTTACAAAGACTGGAATTTTGAGGTCGGTCTGGTTGACTTCCCGGGTATGATTGACGGGCATCCCGTTTTCCTCTGCTGGCGCTCGGATGAACAAGATATCCGCTTTTTTCACAGCATTGATGAAGGGTATAACAGCCGTAAGGTCATTCCTCCGCATTACTTAAATTAATCTTTCCGAATAAAATTCTAAAAATTGTCCCTTTAAAACCCAATCTTCGCTAAAATAGATAAAAAATGTGTCTTTTTGCGAAGGGAAGAACAATGTCTAAAGGAGTCAATCAAATCCCGGGTCAGATTCCGCCGTTCTGGAACCGGTCCGTAGCATTTTTTGCCAATATCCTGTCGTTGTTCTACGGAAATATTTCAGAGACCGAGGTCTTAAAAAAAGAAGTCGGCGCTTTGGAAACCTACGGTAGCCGTCTTATTCCCCTGATCAATCTGATGTTTCATGGCAAAAAAAATGTCCTTCTTCTGGAAGTCCCTCCGGATAACCAATTAATCGAATATTTCAGGCAGGATCTTGAACTGACCTTGCCCCAGGTTCGGGTAGTTCCGTTTGATGTTTATAAAACATTCTCCGAGAAAAAAGACCATTATTCAGGAAGATCCCAGGAGTTAATTGATTGGCTCAGGCAGATAGATGTTGATTGCCTGGACGGTTATATTGTTGATGACGCGCTGGTAAACTTAGCACAACTGCTTGGGAAGAAAACAGTTGGGACAAAAAAAGGCTGCCGGAACGGAAACAACAAATTATTGCTTCATCAGTTTTTGAAGACAACCAAATTTAATGTTTTTGATTCTTACGAAACCGATTCTGTGGCGGACATTAAGAAATGTATGCGTGATTTTAAAGCTAAAGGGTATCATCATGTTGTTGTTAAGGCCCCCATCGGGGCATCCGGAATCGGGATGCAGAAATTATCCCTGGATGAGCCATTTGACGATTTAACAATTCCGGAATATCTGCTTTTTGAAGGTAAGGTCCTTGTCCAGGGCTGGCTGGATGAAACGGTTGAAGGGGTGCGATATATTGGTTCGCCCAGTATTCAGCTTTTTGTGGATGAGCAGAGAGTTCATTTGTATGACCTGACGGATCAGATTCTAAGTCCGGACAGTATCCACGAAGGGAATGTGGCCCCACCGGTATTTCTTACCGGAGGCTGTGATTGCCGGCAGGAATTGTTTGACCAGGCTGCAGTTGCCGGGCAGTGGTTATATGATCAGGGTTACCGCGGAACCGGCAGCATCGATTTTCATGTGATTGTTCATAACAAACGGACAGAAGTCAGAATCTGTGAGATTAATGCCCGGGTGACCGGAGCTACCTATCCGGCCATTTTGGCCAGGACATTTTTGCCGAAGGGGGCCTGGCTTATGCGCAATATCCGTTTCGATCCTTCTTATGAGACGGATAATCTGCTGGATGTTCTCGACCGGCAGGAATTGCTTTTCCGGCCCGGTATGTCCGGGGGGATTTTACCTTTTAATTTTAACCCCAATGAAGCTGGGAAAATAGTCAAAGGGCAGTTTTTATTTTTAGGCCCCGGTGTGAATGATGTTTTTAGTTTGCTTAAACGTTTGCAGGAGATTGAGACCATTAAAGGAGTGTATGACCGTGATTAAAACCAGCAGTCACAATTCTTTAGAAGACCGTTTGGTCGCCCTGACCAGGGACTTAATGTTGATCCCGAGCATCCCGTCAAGACCCGAAGACAGGCGCAGGGCATTTGAAGTCATCAAAAATCACCTTGATTCTCTGGATCATCTGGAAGTCACTGAATATGAAGATAACGGTATCCCGTCATTGGTCGCGATGACGAAAGGGATTAAAAAGCCAAAGATATTGATGTGCGGGCATATTGATGTCATCGAACATGAGGATGTTTCCTGCTACCGTTCCCATATAGAAAACGGCCGCATTTACGGGCCGGGATCAGGGGATATGAAAGGGGCCGTCGCCATCTTGCTGGAAATTTTCCGATTAATAAACACGCGATCCCAAAAAGCATCGTTAGCGATTGCCATTACCTCAGATGAGGAGACCGGGGGTGAGTCGGGTATCGGTTTTTTGGTCGGTAAGAAAGGGCTGCGTGCGCACAAGGCGATGATTCCGGACGGCGGTTCTCTGAACCAGGTTACCGTTGAGGAGAAAGGGATTCTTCATATAAAGGTATTCTGTGAAGGGAAATCAGCCCATTCCGCCAGACCGTGGCAGGGGCTTAACCCTATTGAACATATCATGGATAAATTGTCGTATCTGAAAGCGTCCTTTAAAGTCATGCAGGAAAATCATGATCAGGATGACCGGTGGTATCCGACGTGTGCGGTCACTATGATGGGGACGGAAAATAAACAGATTAACCGGATACCCTGTGATGCCAGCGCGACGCTGGATGTCCGGTTTCCTTCGCCTTATACAGTGAGGAAAATGAAGAAACATATTAAGGAAATATTAGGCGAAGATGTCCGGATGGACGTCATCATCAGCGCCGATCCGACCAGTCTTTCGCCGGACATAGAGTATCAGAAGACTATCCAGGAAGTGACTGGCCAGTCGACCGTCCTTGCAAGGGATGATGGCGGGAGCGACGCCCGCTTTTTATCGACGCACGGCATACCGGTTATGATCTCAAGGCCGTTGGTTGGAAATTTACATACGGTTGATGAGTGGATTAATATCGAATCGATGGTCACATTCTACAAAATCTACGAAAGTTATCTTACTAAGATGCTCTTAAGTTAAGCTCGTCGGATGAGTTGACAAAGATAAGTTATTCGGTATATAAACAAGAAGGCAAGAAACGAATAAAAACGGTGTTTCACATGTGCATTTTTAAATTTCCCTATTTATTACTGATCGGAGTTATTTTATTGGCGGCCGCCTGTGAAAAATCTCCGGATCCTCGCGGGTTCAAGACTGTCATCAAAAGCGATGAAGAAATGAATATCGCTATTTTTGAATCCGTATCCCCCTCGGTGGCTTTTATCAAGAACGCAGCTTTGCAGGTTGACTGGTTTTCCGCGGAGTTTTATGAGGTGCCGCGCGGCGCGGGCTCGGGTTTTGTCTGGGACAAGGATGGCCATATCGTGACCAATTTTCATGTCTTATACCGGGCCGATAAAATTGATGTCACCCTTTCCGACCAGAAAACTTATAATGCCAAGATTGTCGGGTATTCTCCCGATCATGATCTGGCGGTGTTAAAGGTGGATGCTCCGAAGGATATTTTAAAAGCCATTCCGCTGGGGGAATCAAAGCATCTTAAAGTTGGACAGAAGGTTTTATCCATCGGCAATCCTTTTGGCCTGGACTATTCTTTGACGACCGGTGTCGTCAGCGCCCTCGGACGTTCGATCCAGGCCATGACCGGGACACGGATTTACGATGCCATCCAGACGGATGCGGCGATTAATCCCGGAAGTTCGGGAGGGCCGCTGCTGGATTCAGGCGGGCAGTTGATCGGAGTGACGACCGCTATATACAGCCCGTCCGGGGCTTCGGCCGGCGTCGGCTTTGCAATCCCGGTGGATACGGTTAAACGGGTCGTCCCGCAACTGATCAAATACGGGAAGGTTAAAAAAGTCGGGCTGGGGATCGTTCTTGTTCCGGATAATATCCGCCGACGGCTGGGGGTTGATGGCGCCATGATCTTGAATATTTTACCGGGTGGTCCGGCTGATAAGGCAGGGCTTGCACCGACACAACGGGAAGGCGGAATCTTCGGTGGGATCATTTATGGCGATATCATAACGAAGCTTGATGACCATCCGGTTAACAATAATGAGGATTTGATTGAATACATTGAAAAGACCAAGAAAAACGGCGACCGAATCGAGATCAAATATTTAAGGAATACTAAATTATTTTCTACATCCGCCACCCTCAAAGACCTGGATGAGTTATAATGAAAAAGCTAACCATTTTCAAGACGGCTGGATCGTTTGCGCGAACAAGGCTGTTACAGGAGGAAATGGTCAGAATGTCAAAAATTATTATGTCGAGACTTCAACCAAGAAAGAACAATTATGGAATTTAAATCAACCCTTTCTACGTCAAACGATCCGCAGCAGATGATCCATCAATTGACAGGGCGTTGCGGAAGTGATTTTGATATGGGGGTTTTGTTTATTACGCCCCACCAGGAAAGTCATATTCAGATCATCGTCCAGGGAATTCAGGAGAAAGTTAAGATTCAGAATTTTTTGGCCTGTACTTGTGCCGGAATTATCGGCAGTCAGGCTGAGCTTGAAAACCAGACCGCCGCTTCTTTGTTTTTGGCTAAACTGCCGAAGGTAAAGATCAAACCATTCTATATCGATCAGGAACATATCGAGAATCTTTTTCTGGATGAAGATTTTTATGAGCTTTTTGAAATATATCCGAATGAAAATCCGGTGTTCATGATTTTTCCTGATCCTTTCCGGGTGGACCTGAACCGGTTCATCCTGGGCATGAACAATGCTTACGGGGCCTCGCCGGTTGTCGGCGGACTGGCCAGCGGATCGGCATCAGCCAACGGAAACCTTCTGATGCTCAACGGACAGTCCTATAATCATGGAATTATCGGCATGGTGATGACCGGTGATATAAAGATTGATACTATTGTTTCACAAGGGTGCAAACCGATCGGGGAAAGTTATATTGTGACCAAGGCGGAAAATAATATTATCTATGAAATCGCCGGAGAGCCTTTTTTGGATGTTCTTCGCAAGATATTTGTAAAGTTATCCGAGAATGAACGGAGGCTTGTCCAACAGGCTCTTTTAATCGGCATCGTGATGGATGAATATAAACACGGCTTTAACCGGGGGGATTTTATTGTCCGCAGCGTTATTGGGGTTGACCAGGAAACTGGCGCAGTAGCGATCGGCGATATAATTAATCCGGGGCAAACGATTCAGATTCATATCCGGGACGCTAAAACTGCCGAGGAGGATTTGAATCAACTGTTGGCCGTATATAAAGAGAAGAATAAGGCGTCGACGCCTCAGGGGGCCTTTGTTTTTTCCTGTAATGGACGCGGGTTAAGTTTGTTCGGAGAACCCGATCATGACATTAAACTGATCCAGAAATATATTGGGCCGATTCCGGCTGCCGGTTTTTTTTGTGCCGGAGAAATCGGTCCGGTCGGGGGAAGAAATTTTCTGCATGGGTTCACGGATAGTATTGTCGTTTTTTCATAACTGGTCTTAGAGATTGATGGCGAGTTGCCGGATGATCCGGGCGCATTTATGCCGGCTGATCTGTACTAAGGATTGTTGTGGCGGTGTCAGCGGTTCGAAGGCGTGTTTTTCTCCCATGATCTCGGAAACATAAAGAAGCGCCGCACCTTTTCGTCCGATGTGACGGGCGGCATGATAAAACGCGCAAACCTCCATATCCACGACCTGAATATTATTTTGTTGCAGGAATTCGCCATATGTTTCTTCCAGCTTAAATGATCCGAATGAAGCGCACGTTACTTTCGTCAAGCTGTTCTCCAACTCAAATATTTTTCCAAACAAGGTTTGGTCGCCCGTGATGAGTGGCGTATGGTTTATTTGCCTGGTCAATAGGCTCGTGAAACTTTCACAATTGGCCACTGGGCCGGGGATGACGATCATGCCTAGGTGAAGGTCGGACGGTTTGACAGCGCTGCAGGCACCGAGAAAAATCAGGTTTTCACAAGGCGTGTCTGAGAGGTATAGAACTGCGTCGCCAACAAAAGGGGCGCCGATTTGTGTGTGGATGAGACTGATATCTTCCGATTGGCCGCAAGAAAACGGGCTTCCTCGGAAGAATTCTTTTAGGTCGAAGGATTGAACCAACTCGTCAGAAAGGAATGGTGTCAAGACGCAGGTCTTCTTGATTTTTTCCTTTTGGATCCCGAATAATTGTTCAAATGTGATCATGAAAACAGCCTGTCGTAGAGGGATTATTAGTTTTCAATTTTTTGAATTATGATAGAATTATAACATTTCAGTTCTTTTAGGCAACAATTCACTCGTAAGTATCGCGATGATTGAAAAGTTTAAAGTTCAACGTTAAATAAACAGTCGGTTCTGTCTATTGCTGTGGAACAAACAATTAGAATATCGAGAAGTAGGAGCCAAGATAAGGAGAAAATATGGTTAAGAGAATTTCAGTTCTTTGGGTGTTTTTGTTCTGGGCGATGGTCATGGTTGTGTCCCCCTTCGCAGCGGCCCAGACGCCGGCGGATGTCCCGGAAAATACCGGTGGACCGATCATAAAATTTAAGCAGGTAGAGCCTCCTCAAAATCTTGGAGAGGTCGCCGTTGAACAGGTGGCGACGTTTAAAAAATTAATTGATATCATCATCGAATTCTTTGTGAAATACAGTTTTCAAGTGATGGGGGGATTAATTGTTCTGGCCCTTGGCTGGTTTATTGGCGGGTTTATTGCCAAGAAATTATTGGATTTCTTTTTGAAGAAACAGTTTGATATCACAGTATCAAAATTTGCCGCTCAATGCGTAAAGCTGCTGGTCATGATATTTGCGGTCATTGTGGCCTTGGGTAAGTTTGGGATCGAGATCGCCCCTTTAATTGCCGGGTTGAGCGTGGCCGGGTTCGGTTTGAGTTTTGCGCTTCAGGGACCGTTGGGTAATTATGCGGCGGGCGTTTCGTTGATTTTCACGAAACCGTTTAAAGTCGGAGATATTGTGGAGGTGGCCGGACGGACCGGAGAAGTTTTGGAAATCAAATTACCGCGGACAGAGCTGCGGACGGTTGATGGGGAATTTATTATGATCCCTAACAGTCACATCGTCGGGGAGATCATCCATAATTGCTCGAGCTTTAAACGGATTGATATTAATGTCGGCGTTTCTTATAAAGCCGATGTGCAGAAGGCCATTAATGTTATAAAGGAAATTATCAAAAATGATGACAGGATTAATCAGGCGGTTAAAATCTCGGTCGGGATTAAATCGTTCGGTGATTCGAGTGTCGATCTGCATGGCCGCGTATGGTGCCGTCAGGATGTTTATTGGGACGTCCTTTTTGATCTGAACAAGAAAATCTTTGATACCTTTAACCAGGCAGGGATCGTCATTCCTTTCCCGCAGAGAGATGTCCATTTGATTAAAGGTGATGGTTAGGTTTTCCGACGTTTGGACCAACTGAGGAAATTTCAAAATCGCACGCCTTTGGAAATTTTAAGTAGTTGCAGAACAATGGGTTATAGATGTTAAGCCGCGTTGGTCAAATGTCTTTAAATATGTTATATTTCTATGATTATTTAAATTCCAACTTGGATGATGCAGATATGATCATAACCAGAGTTTCCATCCGGAACATCATTAACATCTCGTTTATTTTTGTCGGGACAATATTTTTTTTGTACTCTTATATGCTCAATATTATTCCAGTCGTGGATCTTGGGTACATGAATCTCAAGGAAATATATATGCTTGATTTGCTGCTTCTTCTTATTATTTTGGTCTGTGTTTTTGTGATTGTCAAAAATCATAACCTGATCTATCGCGGAAAAATCATGTGTATCAAATCAACGGCACTGTGCATCGCTTTTAATACGTTCAAGATCGTTTTTTGCATCTCTCTTGCCTATTGTTTTTTTTATTACTCCATCACCTTCGTCTAAATCCGTTCTTTTATTATCCCTTTTCAAGCAAAAAAATAGTGATATACTAAAACGAACAGGAGGGGATTATGAAAGACGAAAATCAAAAAGAACTAAAGAATCTAAGTAAAACCGCTTACAGAAGCGGGATCTTGCCGGTTTTTCTGGGCGTGCTGATTGCTTTTGTCGGTGTCATTAACAAAGATATATTTGATTCTGCGGTGGGTTTGTTCGTGTTCATTGTTGGGTATTCATTTGTGAAGATATCCTCCAAGCTTAAAGCGATCCTCATTAAAGAAAACGGTTGATCGTTTAATCGGCCTAGGACTGTTTAAGAAAGAAAGTTTCTGTCTAAGCTCCTGTATTGAATAGCTTCAGCCAGGTGTTCCAACTTTATCCTCTCTGATCCGTCCAGATCGGCAATAGTCCTCGATATCTTCAAGATCTTATCATAAGCACGTGCGCTTAAATTCAATTGAATCATGGCCTGCCTCAGCAATTCAGTTTCTTCCTTTTCTAGAACGCAGAATTGGCGGATTTGACGGTGGTTCATTTGTCCGTTGAAAACGGAATTCTGTTCGTCCGGTAAGCGTTGGGCTTGAATGGTCCGTGCTTTAAGGACTCTTTCTTTGATTTGTTCCGATTTTTCTGAAGTGGCAGGATTGTTTAATTCCGAATGATTGACAGCAGGGACATCAATATGCAAATCAATCCTGTCCAGCAATGGACCGGATATTCGTGAACGGTATTTCTGGATCTGGGTGGAACTGCATCGGCACGGAATCCGCGAGCTTCCCAAATGGCCGCACATGCATGGATTCATCGCGGAAATCAATATGAATTTTGCCGGAAACTGCAGTGTCTGATTGACCCGTGCGATCGTGATGTGTTGATCCTCCAGAGGTTGCCGTAAGGTTTCGAGCACGTGACGGCTGAATTCGGGCAATTCGTCCAGGAATAAAACCCCGTTGTGGCACAATGAAATTTCTCCCGGACGGGGGATGGTCCCGCCGCCGACCAGCGCCACGGCTGATGTCGTATGATGCACGGTTCGAAATGGACGGTTTATCATACAGGCCTCACCGATTTTTAAAAGCCCCATCACCGAGTAAATTTTCGTTGTTTCAAAAGCTTCTTTCTGGTTCATCTCCGGGAGAATCGTCGGAAATCTTTTGGCCAGCATACTTTTTCCGCAGCCGGGAGGACCGATCATGAGCACGTTGTGGTTGCCGGCGGCGGCAATTTCCAAGCCCCGTTTAGCGTGGGATTGGCCTTTCACCTCACAAAAATCAAACGGGTTTTTTGCAGAGGCAGGCATTGTTATTAACGGTTCGTTTTTCCAGGGCTTGATAGAATTCGGATCATTCAGTAACCCGACTACATCGATTAATGTATGAACCGGAAATATTTTTGTTTCTGTGCAAAGGGCTGCTTCACCGGCATTTTCTTGAGGCAGGATCAACCCTTTGAATTTCTGGCGGTCAAGACCCAGGGCTACAGGCAACCCGCCCTTGACAGGTTTGATCGTGCCGTCCAGGGATAATTCTCCTAATAGTGCAAATTCGTTTAATGAATCTGAAGGAATCTGGCCGCTGGCCGACAGGATGCCCAGGGCGATGGCTAATTCAAACGATGAGCCCTCTTTTTTCAGATGCGCGGGAGAAAGGTTAATCGTCACTCGTTGAGGGGGGTATTTGTAACCGCTGTTTTTGATAGCTGAGCGGATACGCTCTTTGCTTTCCTTAATCACATTGTCGGGTAACCCGACAATATTAGTTAACGGCAAGCCGCTGTGGATATCAATTTCGATGCTGACCAGAAAAGCTTCTAGGCCAAGGATGGTGTAACTGAAGGCATACGAAAGCATATCATTTCCTTTCTATTAATTTAATCAGGGAAATCGACGTAACTATATGTGGGGGATGATGTTATTTCTTACAACAGAATTGAATTTGAAGGCCGGTTAAAATTCTTGCTTTTTTTAAGCCCGATAATATAATATAAACTATCATAAAGGCTTAGACACGTCAATCAATGGATTTTTACAATTCCACGCGAAGCTTGAGAACTTCATTTCATGAATTCCGTTTTTTACAATAAAATTTTAATGGTTACAGTCACATCTTGGCTGATTGTACAATCAATTAAAGTGTCTATCGGGGTCGTTCGGGAAAGAAGATTTAATTTTAAATGGTTTATCGGAACGGGAGGGATGCCTTCAAGCCATGCGGCGGGCGCAACCGCTTTAGCCACGGCTTGCGGGATTCATTCAGGATTTAATTCGGTGGAATTCGCCCTCTCAACGGTTTTTGCGTTAGTGACTATGTTTGACGCCCAAGGGGTCCGGCGTTCCGCCGGGCAACAGGCGGTTATATTAAATCAGATCATGGACGATATGTACTGGCGCGGAAAGATTGAAAATGAAAAGTTATTGGAATTGATCGGTCATACCCCGCTGCAGGTACTTGTCGGCGGTTTTCTGGGTATGTTTCTGGCGTCGTTGTTTTATTTTATGTGGTATTAAAAGACTTAACTGAGGAGGAGTAAATTGTTTAATCGAAGAAATGTTATTATAATTTCAGCCACCGTATTTGTTCTGTTCGGATTGATCTTATTATTTCGGGGGAAGAATCCGGAGAAAACAGTGGTTAGTTCGAGTGTGGCCAATGCCGCCGCTCCTAAAGACAATGCGCCAAAAGAACTCTTTGATCAGGCCATGATCTATAAGAAGGAAGGGAATCTGGCTAAATCCCAGGAAATTCTGCGGCTGATCTATAGTGAATATTCGGACTATGATAATATTGAACTCGTTCAGTCTGAATTGGAAAAATTGAATATGAATATTATTTTCTCCAACGCGCCGACACAGAATTCTGTGATCCACGAAGTCGTTAAGGGAGACACGCTGGGTGAATTGGCTAAACGTTATGGGACAACGGTTGAATTAATTAAGCGGAGCAATAACATCACTAATGATGTTATTCGTCTTGGCCAGAAACTGCGGATTTGGACAGGGAAGTTTAATATTTTTGTCGATAAGTCCCAGAATATCTTAATCTTAAAAGAAAGAGAAAATGTGGTTAAAGTGTACAACGTATCAACGGGAAAAAACAGCAGCACTCCGGAAGGTACTTTTAAGATCATTTCAAAGCTGGAAGATCCGGTCTGGTTCAACAAAGGGGTTGTTGTTCCTCCGGAAAGTCCGGCAAACGTCCTGGGCAGCCGCTGGTTAGGTTTTGATAACCCTGGTTACGGGATACACGGCACCGTTGAGCCTGATAAGATCGGTCAGCAGGTAACGGCCGGCTGTGTCCGTATGCGCAATGAAGATGTGGAAGAACTCTACTCGATCATTCCGTTCGGGACAGAAGTGAATATTACTAACTAATTTAGAATCTAAAAAGGAATTCACAAGTGATTATGAAATATGTGGATAATCACTTGTGAATTTTTATTATGAGCATACTTGAATTTGAAAAACCGATTTATGAGCTGGAAGCCAAGATTGACGAATTGAAGAATTTTGGTGATGAAAAGAAGATCTCCATTGAGCCCGAGATCAAAAAGCTCCAGGAAAAGCTTGAGAAAATGAAGGCGCAGATCTACAAAAATTTGACCATCTGGCAAAGGGTTCAGATTGCCCGGCATCCGGACAGGCCATACACCCTGGATTATATCAGGCTGATGACGACCGATTTTGTTGAAATTCACGGAGACCGCCTTTTTGCGGATGACTTGGCCTTGATTGCCGGATTTGCGAAACTGGACGGCCAGAAAATTGTGATCATGGGGCATCAGAAAGGCCGAGATACGACAGAAAATCTCAAAAGAAATTTTGGTTGCGCTCATCCGGAAGGATACCGAAAAGCCATCCGCGTAATGGAGCTGGCCGAAAAGTTTAATCTCCCGATTGTCGCATTAATTGATACGCCGGGAGCATACCCGGGTATCGGTGCTGAAGAGCGCGGGCAGGCCCAAGCCATTGCTGAAAATTTAAAAGACATGTCCAGGCTGTCGACCCCGTTTATCGCGGCTGTTATCGGAGAAGGCGGGAGCGGAGGGGCGATCGGCATCGGTGTCGCTGATCGTGTGCTGATTCTGGAGCATGCGTATTATTCCGTTATATCTCCCGAAGGATGTGCGTCTATCTTATGGCGTAATGCGGTTAAAGCCCCGCAAGCCGCGGAGGCTTTGAAAATTACCGGCGAATTTTTATTGGAGTTCGGTATTGTTGATGAGGTAATTCCAGAGCCGATGGGGGGAGCCCACCGCGATGCTGTATTTATTGCCGAGAAACTCAAGATGGCTCTGGGGAAACATATGCGTGATCTGGCCATCCTTTCCAAAGAACAGCTTCTGGAAGCACGATACGAAAAATACCGTAAAATCGGCAAATTTCAGACCAAGAAATAATTGAATGATTATGAGCGGCGCGACTGACGATAATGATATCCGTAATCTTTCTTTAAATGAGTTAAGCCGATACTTAGAATCAAAAGGAGAAAAGTTATTCAGGGCCAGGCAGATTTGGGAATGGGTTTATCAAAAGAATGTCTGGTCGTTCGAAGAAATGAAGAACCTTCCCCAGGATTTACGGGATCAATTAAACCGCGATTTCATCCTCAAGCCGCATACCATTGATAAAAAAGAAATATCAGAAGACGGAACAACAAAGTTTCTTTTTGATTTGGCTGATCACCAAAAGATTGAAACCGTTTTGATACCCACCAATAACCGGACCACCGTCTGTGTGTCTACCCAGGCCGGTTGTAAGTTCGGTTGTAAATTTTGCGCCAGCGGCATCGGAGGCTGGATCAGAAACCTTTCCTGTGCCGAAATCGTTACTCAAATCCAGCATGTCAAAGAAGAGGCTCAGAGACATGAAAAACCGTTATCCCATATTGTTTTTATGGGGATCGGCGAGCCGTTTGACAATTTCGAGAATCTGATGAAAGCCATCCGGGTGATCAACGACGACAAAGGATTTAATATAGGAGCCAGACGAATCACGGTCTCGACTTGTGGAGTCATCCCGAGAATCAAACGGCTGGCGGAAGAGGGGTTGCAGATTGAATTGGCGATATCGCTGCACGGATTTGATAATGATTCCAGGAATGTCCTTATGCCCGTGAACCGCAAATACCCTTTTGATGACCTCATGGATGCATGTCGTGAATATATAAAGGCAACTAAACGCCAGATTACTTTCGAATATATCCTTATTAAAGATGTGACTTGTACGGAAGAAGCGGTAAAAGCCCTGAAAAGGGCATTCAGGGGGTTGATTTGTAAGATGAATCTAATTCCGTATAATCCTGTTTCAGAATTTGACCATCAGACCCCTTCACGCAAAGAAATGTATTTGTTCAGGGACAGGCTGGCTGAATTCGGTGTGCACGCGACGATCAGGACTCCTCGCGGCCGGGATATCAAAGGCGCTTGCGGTCAATTACGTCATACGGCCTAAACCAGTAATTATTTTTCCGAAAATAATCTTGAGTTATGGATATGTCCAAAACGTCAGTTAAAAAACGACTCAACCATCTGCTTTTTAGTATTATCCTCGTTACATTTTCATTTGTAATCATTGAATGTTTTTCCATCGGTGGTTTATGTGTTTTAGGGAAATGGAAAAAGTTAAAATATATTCCCATACCGGATGTTTTGTTAAATAAAAAACAAAATGAGGTGATCCGAAAGCTTATTGCAGGTGAAGCAGGACACGCGGAATATAATTCTTATCTAGGTTGGTCACCGAGAGCGCAGGCGAAGACAGAACAATATCAAATCAACAGTCAGTCAATCCGCTCGGTGGATGAATACAGTGATACGCCATCAAGGGAAAAGATCAGGATAGCCGCCTTCGGGGATTCGTTCACCTTCGGTCAGGGAGTGACCAATGATGAGACATGGGAACATCATCTTTCCCTTTTAAATCCGCGTTATGAAATTTTAAATTTTGGCGTTGGTGGCTATGGTCAGGATCAGGCTTATTTACGTTATTTAGATGAAGGGCAGACTTATCGTCCTGATATTGTCATCATCGGGTTTATCAGCGAGAACGTTTTTAGAAATGTGAATACATTCAGGCCGTTTTATAATCCATTGACGGAGTTTCCTCTGACCAAGCCACGGTTCAAATTGGACGGAGAAGAAATTGAGCTAATCGAAAACCCTATGAAAGATTTGAGGGAGTATGAATTATTGCTCAACCAACCTAAAAAGACGATCAGGCAATTAGGACAGCACGACTATTTCTATCATCAGCTTTATCACCGTGGTCCTCTGGATAATCTGGCTTTCCTGCGGCTTTTGAAGGTGCTTATTTATAATTTATCATCAAAGGACAGGTATGAGTCGCTGTTTTTTAAGGATGATATTTTTAACAAGCAATCGGAAGGATATCAATTGGCTGTGAAAATTATCGACCAGTTTTATAAGAAATCCGAGGAAAACGGTTCAATACCGTTAATCGTTATTCTTCCGACTAAGAGGGATTTGTCGAGACTAAAGGCAGGAGTTCAAAAAAGATATCGTCCATTTATAGGATATTGGGAGGAGATGCGTTACCATGTGCTTGACGTAAATGAATTGGTATTTCGTGAAGGGATTGATGTGCTGCAAGCGCAATGGTATACGGAAGATGGCCACAACTCGGGCTTGATGAATCAGAAGATCGCCCGCCATTTGCACGACTATTTGAAGGAGGTCGAAATTCTAAAAGGGGATTATGCCCAATAAATTTCACATTTGCACGAGTCTGGTATATAATGATTTAATTTTTAAAAAATATCTGATATGGATAAACGTTTTACAAGTATAGAGGTTCTTAAGGGGGTGGGGATCATATATCTGATTGGTCTCCATGAATGGGTCTGGTTTTTTCTTGATTTGTCGACACATCAATTGAGTTATGAACAGATGCAGGGGGTTTTCCCCTTATTTGGTTACTTTGGACTGCATGTTTTGGGATTCGAAGTTCCATTGCTGGCCGGCATCACTTATTATTTGGCTTTGCGCAGAAAGAAAACCTCCTTCGTCGTAGTATTGAAAAGATCTTTGATTTTGATTGGTCTGGGTTATATCGTCAATTTTATGTGCTGGGGAGCATCGGGGGTATCCGCCTGGGATGTCCTACATTTTATCGGCTTATCAATGATTATTTCCTATCCTTGTTTGCGGCTATTTCCCCGAGGGATAAACCTCTTATTTCCAGTGCTGATCGGGACCATCGCGCTTTTCTATTCAAGTAAATTTCCCCTTTCCAGTTTTTCAGGTTCCTATATCTACGAATTTATGATCGGAAGTAAAGCAGGCGAACACTTTTGGCCGTTCTGCCCCTGGTATTTCGTTTTTTCGACGGGGTTCGTAGTTGGACATGCCCTGGAAATAAATAAAGCACGGTATTTTAAAAGCCTGTTGATTTTAGGTATCATTTTTGTTGTCAGTTCGTTTTGGGCCAAGGCCTTTTTACCCGCTGTCACCATGGAGTTATGGGGAGTGCCAATGTTTAAACCATCTCCCTTTTATGTTTTGGGAATCGTGGGAACCAGCATACTTATAATCCTGGGGTTGGAATTTTTATTTAGGAGCAAGCCCGGAGTGAGGTTGATGGTGGAGAAATCTTTTGTCGTCTTGATGGGACGGGCAATCCTTTGGATTTATTTATTAAACACGATTGTTGGATATCATTTAACTTTCGGGATTCTGAAGAAATATAATCCGGACTTCAATCAAGCTATTTGGGCCTATTTATCCGTTGTTATGACTACGTTACTTGCCGGGTACATTATTGCTTTTGCCATAAACCAGAAAAGGACCGTTGACTATGTCTAGACGAGGCGGGTTAATTATATTTATCACACTTATTATTTCTTTTTGCAGTATTAGTTATGAACTTCTATTGGCGCAGTCTTTGAGCGCTTTTCTTGAGAATACAGTGCTGCGTTACAGTGTGACGATAGGGTTGTATCTGTTTGCGATGGGGATAGGGGCTAGGGTCGTGGAAGGCAAAGTGTTGCGTCATTCAATATTTCAACTCCTGAAGATTGAAACGGCCCTTACGTTTATAGGCGGGTTTCTGGTCATCTGGTTATATGGCCTTGATTTTTTATTTGAGGCAAGATGGGTTTTTAGTTTGTCGGCCCATGGTTTAATATTTTTGATCGGGTTTTTGACCGGAATGGAGTTGCCGTTGTTGATGGAAATGCTTAAAGAAGATAACCCGGACAATGAAAGCACCGTGTTGGCTTTTAGTTATTTTGGGGCTGTCATTGGGACGGTCGTGTTCGCCTTCTGGTTTTATCCGTCTGTCGGCTTGTTGCAAACCGCATTTATCGTGGGAGCGATGAATGGGTGTGCGGGGTTGACACTGAATTTTTGCAGGGATAAGAACAACCCGGAGTTGCCTAAAGGGTTTTATGTAGCCCTGTATATTCAACTTTTTCTTTTTTTTGTGATCAGTATTTGCTGGTTGAACTCAGGCAGTATTAATCAATTTTGTCTTCAATTGTATTTGAATAGAGGAGCAAACGGGTGAGTACATTAAAAAAGGAATATGGGCGGCATTATTTAGTGGAACTGATTGATTGCGATCCATTGAAAATTAAATATGTAGAACAGGTCCGGGAGGTTTTTTTAAGGGCTGCGCACGCCAGCGAAGCGACGATTGTCGAGCATTTCTTTAAACAATATGATCCTCATGGGGTGACGGGTATTATCTTGATTTCCGAATCACATTTTTCTATTCATACATGGCCGGAAGACGGGTTTGTGGCCATGGATATATTCACCTGCGGTCAAATGAATCCAGAGAAGGCGATTGATGTCGTTAGGGAGGGCTTTAAAGCAACAATGTTAAAGAAGAAAATCATTGAGAGAGGATATTAAGGTCCCGATGGAAAAATCCCTCAGGTTAAATTCGATTTATTTCATCACTCTGGTGTCGGCTGCTTGCAGTATGGTGTATGAGTTGCTGCTGGCTCAAACGGTTTCATTCTTTTGCGCGAACACCGTTATTTGGTACAGTCTGGTGATCGGCATATATTTGGGTGCGATGGGATGGGGTGCGCTGAGTTATGGACGGATGTTTAAAAAAATTGATCATTGGGATTCATTGATTCAAGTCGAGTTTCTGTTGAGCGTGATAGGCGGTTTATCGGCTATCGTGCTTTATGTGATTCACATGATCATCCGATACATTTGGATTAAGAATAATTTCTATGATTTGTCATGGTTATTTTTTGGTGGAGTGTTCCTTGCTGTCGTTGTTATTGGTGTTCTAAGCGGATGTGAATTGCCGTTATTGATGAAAATAGGGAATAAATATTCCCAGAATAAAAATATATCAAACAGAATTCTTAGCGTTGATTATCTAGGTGCATTGATAGGCGCAATCGTGTTTCCTCTGATACTATTGGCACGGTTTGAATTAATCACCATTGGGATGTTGGTTGCCGCTGTTAATATCCTTTTGGCCGGATATTTGCAGATTTGTCAGAAGAGGTACGCCTTGAAGCTGACGGTCTCAACAGTCATGGCCGGGGCACTTATCGTGGGGTTGGTCTGTTCCCGCCATATTGAACAATATTTTTTGAAGAAATATTATTACTATTATGAAAGTTCATCGAATGCAGGCGCATTGTTTAAACCAATGAAGGAATGGCCCCCTATCAAACGGCTAAGTTCACCATATCAAAAAATTGATCTGGTCTATTATCCTCCCAAAGAAGATATTTTTGAGGATTTATGGGAAGCTTACAGCCAAAAGTTTAAATTGGATCCCCGGTTTCCCAAAGGGTATGTTTTATTTATTGATGGTTTCTTTCAGTTTTTACTGGATATTGAGAATATCAATCATGAATATTTTGCCCATGTTCCGATCATCCTCAATGAGAAAATTCCTGAGAAGGTATTGGTCTTGGGGGCGGGCGATGGGCTTCTTCTCAGAGAACTTGTACAATACAAAGAAATGAAAGAAATAACGCTGGTCGAGATTGATCCGTTGATGGTAGAATTGGCATCCAATGATCAAATATTGGTCTACGCGAATAAAGAGGCTTTTAAAGACGGGCGGGTCCGTGTGGTCATTGAAGATGCGTATCATTTCTTGCGAACAACACAGGAGAAATATGATGCGATCTATATGGATTTCCCCAGAGCCAAGGACTATAACTTAAGCAAACTATACAGCCGAGAATTTTATTCTTTTATTTATTCTTGTTTGAAAGATGACGGATTTATAGTCTTTGATGCCACTGAAATCGCGGATTCTTATCAGGATCATTCTTGGGAGGTATATTTTTCAACGTTGACAGCGGCGGGATTTCGGTCAGTTATTCCGTTTTTTTCAACGTTGGAAAGCGATAATTTGGAAGCAATTCAATTATTGTCATCGATGTTTAAGGAAACCCATCAATTACGTGTCACCCAGGAAAATAGTAAGGAAGTAAAAGTGATTGCGGGCCGGGCTGCGATTGTGAAGAAAATTATACAAGATTTTATCCAGGATCATCAGAACAGTTTTATTATGTCCAAGAAGTTAGATGGTAAGATAAATCGGACATATAATTCTTTTGGGATTGATCATTTGATCCTAAACGAAAAGCGTTTTAACCTCACGCTTGACAGACCGCATATAATTAATGACCTGCCTTCAGATAACTTGATCAATTCCGTAACGCGTCCAACTTTGCCGCGCAATTCGAGTTTATGGAAAATGCGCGTTCCGTATTAATTCTGCCGGCTCTTTATTTTCTCGATAAATGTGCGCATTTTATAGTTGTGCATCAGTTTTTTGTATTTTGGGTCTTTTTCAATGGCATCCATATCGAGTTCCATTATGCTGTTCATAAAAGATTCGTCTGTCAGGATCTGTACAATTTCCGGATCGGAAATCAATTCCTGGATATCCTTCATCATGTCAGGATCGGAGAGAATGCTTTGCTGCAGGGTTTGAACTTGGGAATTCAAGTTGGATTTTGTTAGACCCGGGGACAGGACATTTGCCTCAGCGGGTACGGCCTCAAGGGCCTGTTTATCTGCGAATCTTTTGTTGGAAATGCTCACGATATCTTCTTCCCGGACTTTCATAACTCCGAGATTTTCCGTTTTAATTGTATAGATTCCCCGGTTCAGTTCGATTACATTCCCTGTTAAGCTCGACCCGTCTCTGAGATGAATCAATTTTGGTTCTTGCGCGTCAGCCGGGAGAGTCAAACTGAGGATATAAAATACAAGTATTGCTGGAAATAATATTTTCATGGAAGGACTCCTTTTTTTCAAGTTTACTCTAATTACAGAAACTAGTCAATTGATTGAAAAGCAGGAAAGGAGATATGAGTAAAGCTTCGTTTAGGATGGGTTTTTTCGACGTAAAAGATTTTAAGTTTTTATTTGAAAAATTGGTGCTGGAGGAGAGAATCGAACTCTCATGAGGTTGCCCCCGCTGGATTTTGAGTCCAGTGCGTCTACCAGTTTCACCACTCCAGCACGTCAATCTTGTTTTGATGTGTTCTTTGAACCCTAAAGAATGGAGCCGAGGGGGATCGAACCCCTGACCTCTTGCATGCCATGCAAGCGCTCTCCCAGCTGAGCTACGGCCCCGAAATTTTGGCCAATAAAATCTTAGACAATATATCACTGCCCCTAAAGATTGTCAATTTATTACAATGAGCAAATAATGACGGTCTTTTTTACGTAAACCGTAAATTGTATTATGGTTGACAATAAATTGTAACTCGATTAATATGATCGGGATATAGAGGAAAATTATGCAAACCATATATTTTGATTATGCGGCGACCACGCCTGCGGACCCCTTGGTTATCAAGGCCATGGAGCCATACTATTTTGAACATTTCGGAAATGCGTCCAGTCCGCATAAGGTAGGACGTAAAGCTCTTAAGGCGATCGAAGATGCGAGGAAGAATTTAGCCGATTTTATCGGGGCCAATCCTGACGAAATAGTATTTAATGGCGGCGCCACGGAATCCAATAACCACGCGATTTATGGCGTGGCCCAGGCATTAAAAGGGATAGGCCAACACATCGTTGTTTCTTCCATTGAACATCATTCGGTCCTGGAACCGATTGAATTTCTTGAAACAAAGGGATACAGGGTGTCGTATGTTCCGGTCAATTCAAAAGGGGTGGTATCGCCTGAGAACATTATAAAAGCCATAACGGACCAGACCATATTAGTGGCCGTGATGCATGCCAGCAATGAGATCGGGTCAATCCAGCCGATCAAGGAAATCAGTCGGATCACGGTGGAAAAAAAGATACCTTTTTTGGTTGACGGTTGTCAGACCGTTGGCCACATCCCTGTCCATGTGGGTGATTTGGGGGTGGATTTATTTTCTTTTTCAGCGCACAAGTTTTATGGCCCGAAAGGAGTAGGTGCGCTTTACGTCAAGCGTAAGACACCGTTGGAACGTTTCTTAAGAGGCGGCGACCAGGAAAGGAGTATGCGGGCTTCAACCCAGAATGTGCCGGGAATTGTCGGGATGTCAAAGGCTGTTGACCTATTAAGAGAACAGATGGAACAGGAAAATAAGAATCAATTAAGATTGAGGGACCGATTGATCTCTGAAATTCCCCGGAGAATCGAAGGGGTAACCTGCAATGGAGACCTCGGGAACAGGCTTCCGAATAATGTCCACTTTTCATTTGCCGGAGTGGAGGGAGAATCGTTGCTGATGGCCTTGGACATGAATAATATCTGTGCGTCCATGGGGTCGGCCTGTACGTCAGGGGCGATGGAACCTTCCCATGTCCTCAGAGCGATAGGACTGGAGGACGAACTGGCCTACGGGTCGCTGCGGATTACTCTCGGCCGTTGGACGACGGAAGACCAGATTAATATATTGATGGATAAACTTCCTGAATTGGTTAACAGCCTGCGGATATAATCAAGCCGATGCAAAATCAAATATTCAGCTTTCTTAAACAGGCCGATGGATATATTTCGGGTGAAGACATTTCCCGTCACTTAAAAATAAGCCGGACGGCCATCTGGAAAAACATTGAGGAACTGAGAAAAGACGGTTATGATATCGTCGCCGTTCCGCATCTGGGGTATAAACTGCTTTCTTCTCCGGATAAATTGTTCCCGCATGAAATTCTTCAAAATCTCAATACGAAAGTGATCGGAAGAAATTATATTCATTACGACATGCTCAGTTCCACCATGGATAACGCCTTTCAAATGGGAGTGTCCGGAGCTCAAGAGGGCACTGTCGTTTGTGCTGAAGGACAGACCAAAGGGAGGGGCCGGATGGAACGTCCGTGGTCTTCTCCCAAAGGAAAAGGATTGTATTTTTCTTTAATCCTGAGGCCGAGCATATTCCCGGCGGACGCGGCCAAGATTACGTTATTTAGCGCCGTGGCCATGTGTGAAGCACTATCCCGGTCGACAAGCTTGAATATCCATATTAAATGGCCGAACGACTTATTGATTAATAACAAAAAAGTGGCGGGAATTTTGACCGAATTGAGCGCGGAAATGGACCGGGTGCGTTTTATGGTTATAGGGGCCGGTGTGAATGTCAATACCTCGATCAAGCAATTGCCGGACAGCGCGACGTCTTTAAAACACGAAACAGGTAAAATTTTTTCCAGAGTTGCCTTAATGCAGGAAATCTTTCTCAGCATTGAACACTGGTACGGAATTCTAAATAAGAATGGATTTGATCCGATCATAGAACGATGGCGGCAGTTATCATCGACCTTAGGTAAAAAAGTTACAGTGGGGGATGTCAAAGGCAAAGCCGTAGACCTGGATGAACACGGTGGATTAATCATCCAGAAGGAATCCGGTGAGAAATTCCGGTGCATGACCGGGGACGTTATACAAGTCTAACTATGTTTGAATTCTATCTTAAAAATACTTTGAATGATCTGGAACAAAAAGGCCTGAAACGTTTTTTGAGGGATACTCAAAGCGCCCAGGGCCCCTTGATCCAGTTTGAAGGCCGGGAAATTCTGAATTTTTGTTCCAACAATTATCTGGGGCTGGCCAATGACTCCAGGCTGGGACAAGCTGTCATTGACAGTTTAAAGGAGGAAGGATACGGTTCAGCGTCATCACGGTTGATCGGAGGGAATATGCCGTCTCACCGAAAACTTGAAGAAAAAATGGCCAAATTTAAAAAGACACAAAAGTGTCTATTATATAGCACGGGTTATATGGCGAATGTCGGGATCATCGCCAGCCTTTTTGGCAAAGACGATCTTATTTTCAGCGACCGTTTGAATCATGCCTCAATCGTGGACGGAATCCGGTTGAGCGGCGCCCAATGCAGGCGTTATAAACACGTTGACATGGAACACTTGGAGCTATTGCTCCGGTCGACGTCCGAATTACAAAACCGCTGTATCATCACAGACAGTATTTTCAGTATGGATGGGGATATCGCTCCCCTGGATAAGATTGTTGAGTTAGCCAAGATCTACAATTGCCGGGTGATGATCGACGAAGCCCATGCCTTTGGCGTCATGGGAGAAACAGGGAAGGGATGTGCCGAGTATTTTGGTCTAGAAAATGAAATCGACATCCAGATGGGAACATTTTCAAAGGCCGCCGGAAGTTTTGGGGCTTATTGCTGCGGTTCGGCGGACTTAATCGATTTTTTAATAAACAAATCAAGAAGTTTTATTTATACGACCGGGTTGCCCCCTTTAGTAGCGGCGGCTTCGCTGAAAGCGGTGGAAATTATCGAAAGAGAAAGCACGCTGAGAGATAAATTGTGGGACAATACGAATTATATGCGGGCCGGATTAAGATTGGCCGGGTTTGATACGATGAAATCATCAACGCCAATTATTCCCGTCCTGATAAAGGATTCAAACCTTGCGGTTAATTTTTCCAACAGGCTGTTTAAAGAAGGAGTTTTTATTAGCGCGGTTCGTCCTCCGACGGTTCCGGTTAATACGGCGCGGTTAAGACTGACAGTTATGGCCAACCATTCTAAAACAGATATCGATTTTGCGTTAAACCGGTTTCAGAACATCGGTCAAGAATTAGGGATCATTTAATATGCCGCTCATTAAAGGAAAAAACGGGATCATCTGGAATTACGATATTGAGGGGGAAGGAAAGGTTTTATTGTTTCTTCACGGATGGGGTGTTGACAAACGCGTCTGGCGGCAGCAGGCGAAATATTTCTCAAAAAAATATCAGGTGTTGACCATTGATTTGCCCGGACACGGACAAACCAGCTGGGAGAAAATCAAGTTAACGGACATGTGTGAAGATTTGAGTAAAATTTTAGTTAAATTGTCTCCCGGAAAAGTGACCATCATATCCAGTTCGCTCGGGGGGTTGTTTGCCCTTAAAATATATGAAGGGCTTCCCGAAAAGATCGAACGGCTGGTGATGGTCGGTTCCATGCCGAAATTCTCCAAATGCGAGGACTATCCCTATGGCCTGGATGTCGTGGCGATGCGCAAACTGAGTGATCAGCTCGACACATCGTATCCATCCATCGTGGATGTTTTTTTCAGATCGTTGTTCACGAAACAGGAGCGCAGTTCACGGAGATTCAAGTGGCTTCAGAAATTCCGTCAGTTTGACGACAAACCAATCAAATCCGCGTTGGTTCAGTATCTGGATATCCTCGAAGAGGAAGACTTAAGGTCTGTTCTTGAAAAGACACAATTGCCGATGCAGTTTATTAACGGGACGGAGGACGAAATCTGCAAGAAAGAAGTCATGAGTTATATACGAAGAGTTCAACCAGAAGCCAGATATGATTTTTTCGAGCAGTGCGGACATTTTCCGTTTTTAAGTAAACCGCATGAGTTTAATCAGGTGCTGGAGAGTTTTCTGGAGGAGACCGATTAAATGTTTCTTGATGCGATTGACCGAAAGATCAGAAAATCTTTTTCAGACGCGGCTTTTCAGTACGATCTTCTATCCAGCCTTCATAAGGAGATCGGTCGTGAACTCAGCCGAAAAGTGATCGATAATGATCAGGTCGCCCATATTCTGGACATCGGAATGGGGACAGGATGGCTGACGAATCGGCTTTCTTTTTTTCTGCCGGATTCCCTGATCGTCGGGTTGGATTTTGCCCCGGGCATGGTCAATACCGCGAAAAAGAAATGGGAAGATATTAAAGTGATCCAGGCCAATGCCGGGGTTCTTCCGTTCAAAGGAAAATCTTTTGACCTGATTGTTTCCAATCTCGCCTATCAATGGATTCATGATCTGGACCGTACGTTCCGCGGGAACTATGAAGTGCTGAATGACGGCGGGAAAATCTATTTAACAGCCTTTGGGTTTAACACGTTTAAGGAATTGTTTCATTCTTTCGAACAAACAAGATCGGGTTCCCGGATTTCTGGCGCGGCGTTCCGGCGGCTGCCATCCCTGGATGATATGACGCGGGGCATTGAAAAAGCCGGGTTCAAAAAGATCAAAAGTGATTATGAGATTATTAAAGTCCATTTTCCCGATATGATCGGGCTGATCAAATGGATCAAAGATATTGGGGCCAATGTCCTGAATCATGAATTGATTGTCAGGAAACAATGGCTTGAACGGGCCGGCCGGTTTTATGAGGAGAATTATAAAGACCGGTTCAGTATTTATGCCACCTTTGAAGTCATTTGGCTTGAGGGTGTGAAAGAAATTTGATGAATGAAGAAAAACATTTTTATTACAGCCACCGATACCCACGTTGGAAAGACAATAACCACTCTTTGTTTGGGTACATTAATCAAAGAACAGGGCTATAACGTCGGTGTATTCAAACCGGTTCAGTGTGCCGGTGATGATGCCGTTTTTTTAAAAGAACATCTCTCAATTCCTGACCCGCTCGAATGGATCAATCCCTGCTTTGCGCCCGAACCGTTATCTCCGCACATCGCTTTTCAACGACAAAAAAAACGGATCAGCATAAAAAAGATAGTGGAGTATCACCGTCGCCTGACCGAAATTCATGATATCATTCTGATCGAGGGGGCCGGCGGCTTGTGTGTTCCTTTATTTAAAGATTATCTGGTCGTGGACTTGATCAAAGAGCTGGACGCGGATGTCGTTATCGTGTCCCGGCCAGGGTTGGGGACGATCAACCACACTTTATTAACGGTGGAACACGCGCGAGCGCGCGGCCTGAATGTCTTGGGGGTGATATTTAGTTATTCTCAAAATGAAAAACTGTCCGTCGCCCATCAGACAAATCCGGGAGCGGTCAAGCGATTTGCGGGTGTTGACGTTCTGGGGACCATACCGTTTTTGCCTTCATTTGAGCCGAAGGAAATCCTCAAACAATGCCAAAATCGGATTGATTTAAAAAAACTGTATCCAAAAAAGATTAAAGATCGTACGCGCCAATTGTCCCAGTGGGATAAAGATTATCTATGGCATCCTTTTACGCAAATGCAGGACTGGCTGACCGATGAACCACTTATTGTTGAGAAGGCCCGAGGCAGTTATTTGATTGATTCACAGGGAAATCGATATCTGGATGGGGTGTCCAGCCTGTGGGTCAACGTGCACGGTCATAGAAAAAAAGAAATCGACCAGGCCGTCAAAGAACAAATTGACCGGTTAAGCCATTCCACACTGCTGGGATTAAGCCATATACCTGCTGTTGAACTGTCCAGGAAACTGATCGAAATATCACCGGACGGACTGGATAAAGTTTTTTATTCCGATAACGGTTCAACCGCGGTTGAGATCGCGGTTAAGATGGCGTATCAGTATTGGCAAAATATTGGTCGAAAAGAAAAGACGGGAATTATTCACCTGGCCAATTCTTATCATGGCGACACTTTGGGGAGCGTCAGTATCGGGGGGATTGATCTGTTCCATAAAGTGTATCGTCATCTGGTCTTTAAGACGGTTCAGATCGAATTTCCGGATTGTTACCGGGCGCCGCAGGGGAAACAATACCCCGATTACGCCTTTGAAAGCCTGGAAAAATTAGAAGATTTGCTAAAAAAAGATCACGCTAAGACCGGGGCCATGATTGTGGAACCCATTGTCCAAGGGGCCGCCGGGATGATTATCTGGCCTAAGGGGATCCTCAAGCGTATGGCGGAATTGTGCAAGAGATATGATGTTGTTTTTATAACTGATGAAGTAGCAACAGGTTTTGGAAGAACGGGGAAGATGTTTGCCTGTGAACACGAGCAGGTCAGTCCTGATATCATGTGTCTGGCCAAAGGCATCACAGGCGGATATCTACCTTTAGCCGCCACCTTGGTGTCCGAAAGGATTTATAACGGGTTCCTGCATGATTATACCGATCAGAAGACCTTTTTTCATGGACATACCTATACCGGAAATCCATTAGGTTGTGCGGCGGCCTTGGCCAGTCTGAAAGTCTTTGGAAAAGAACGGGTTTTGGTAAAACTGGCCCCCAAAATAAAATACTTGAGTAAACGGCTGCAAATGTTTTATAATCTTGAATCCGTTGGCGATGTCAGACAGCTTGGTTTTATGGCGGGCATTGAATTAGTCAAAAACAGAGATACAAAAGAGCCCTATCCCTGGGAAGACCGGATCGGTGTGAATGTTTGCCGTGAAGTAAGAAAGCATGGTATTATTTTACGGCCGTTGGGCAATGTGATTGTCCTGATGCCCCCGTTATCGCTGACATTGAAAGAAATAGATTTATTATTGGACGCCACATACAAGGCGATTGAGACTGTTACTGGAAAAAACAAATGATCAATTTAAATACAGAAAGAAACAAGAATAAAAAAGTTTTTGTGGCCATGAGCGGCGGTGTGGACTCTTCGGTTGTAGCCGCGATTATCAAAGAGCAGGGCTATGATGTGGTCGGTGTCACTATGTGCTTCAGTATTACTCATCCCGACAGCAAGAAACCATCCTGTTGCGGAGTCGACGGGATCCAGGACGCCAAACGGGCCGCTCAAATTCTGGATATCCCGCATTATGTTTTGGATTTTGCGAAAGACATCAACGAATTTATTATTGATAACTTTACGGAAGAATATATAAACGGCCGGACACCGAATCCGTGCGTCCGTTGCAATCAGCATTTGAAATTCGGGACACTTTATTCAAAGGTGATGAGTTTAGGGGCGGACTATCTGGCCACCGGGCATTACGCCAAGATTCATTACAACCCGGAATTTGACCGGTATGAAATGAAAAAAGCGGAAGATCAAAGGAAATGTCAGTCTTATTTTCTGTATAGCATGAGAAAAGAAACCTTGTCGAGGGTATTGTTTCCGCTGGGGGATATGACAAAGGCGCAAGTCCGCGATCTGGCCAATAAATACCAGTTAAATACGGCGGATAAACCCGAGAGCCAGGACATTTGTTTTGTTCCGGATGCGGGGTATAAGAAATTTATCCGTCAACGACTGGGGGACGGCGTTTTTGTGCCGGGCGCATTTGTGGATGAACAAGGGAATGTCATCGGAGAACATAAGGGGATCATTAACTACACCATTGGACAAAGAGATAAGCTGGGAATCGCGCTTGGACATCCCGTTTATGTTTACAAGATCGACAAGGCTACCAATACGGTCCATGTCGGTCCGCTGTCCCGTCTTTATGCCAAGGGTTTGTATGCCAGTCAGTTTAATCCGGTGAGTATGGATATCCCTCGGGAGCGGATTGAAGTGAATGCCCGTATCCGGTACAATTCGGTTGAAATAAAAGCTTATTTGACGTATTTAGAAGGAGACAAGATCAAGGTGGAATTTGCAGAACCTCAAAAATCTGTTACTCCGGGACAGTCTGTTGTTTTATATAAAAATGATGTCGTCTTAGCCGGAGCGATCATTGAACAGCCGATCCCATGCACAGAAGAAGATATCCGGGAATTAATCACTCATTAACCAGCCGCCGGTCTTTAACCATACCCAAACAACCATTATGTATAAAGTGATCCTCTACTATAATTTTGTTACTATTCCTGACCCGGAACAGTTTTGTAAAGACCATAAAAAGGTTTGTCAGACGCTTAATTTGTTCGGCCGCGTCTATATAGCGGGGGAAGGCATCAACGGGACCCTGTCCGGAACGCAGGAACAGATTGAATCCTATAAAGATTATTTATTGTTCCTGGATGGATTCGGGAGCACCGAATTTAAAGAGGAAGACACCGATTATGTCCCTTTTGTGAAACTGGTCGTAAAAACCCGTCCGGAAATCGTAACTCTTAAAACCAATGAGAAGTTTGATATTCAAAAGGATGGAGGGAACCATCTATCACCCCGGCAGTGGAAGGACATCCTTGATTCGGATGAAGAATACATTTTGCTGGATATCCGAAACGATTATGAATCGAAGATCGGGCATTTTGAAGGAGCAATCCGGCCGGATGAAAGAAATTTCTATGATTTTCCGACATGGCTGGATAATACAAGCCTCGACAAGAATAAAAAAGTATTGATGTATTGCACCGGAGGGATCCGTTGCGAGAAGTTCTCAGCCTTGATGAAGAAAAAGGGATTTCAGGACGTCAACCAGCTGCACGGAGGGATTATCAATTATGCCAAAGAAGTCGGGGATTCGCATTTTAAAGGAAAGTGTTTTGTTTTTGATGACCGGCTTGCTGTTCCCATACAAAAGGATCAACAAGAACCTTTAACGCAATGTGAATTAACCGGGCAGCCTTGTGACCGGTATTTAAATTGCGCCAATCCGGACTGCAACAGGCTGTTTATCTGCAGCCCTGAAGGAGCTTTGAAATTTGAAGGCTGCTGTTGTCAGGCGTGTATGCAATCACCCCGGAAACGGCCGCTGGATCATGAGAATATTTATTTGCCGACGCGTAAATGGTATCAATATTTTGACGAAAAGATCTAACAGAAAGGAAAACAATGAGTATCAGTTTAGACCGTGATTATTTAAAAGGTTTTGCCGAACAAAAAGATATCGACGCCATTTCCAAGAAGATCGAAAAAGCCCATAATGATCTGGAACAAAAAAAAGGGGCCGGATCGGAAATGACGGGGTGGTGTGATTTGCCGAGCCGTATCAGCGATGTTTTTATCAAGGAACTGGAGACACTGGGTGAAGAAGTCCGTAGTCATTCCGATTGTATTATCAGCATCGGGATTGGAGGGTCTTATCTCGGGATCAGGGCGGCTGAAACGTTTTTGCGCGGGGCCAAACTTCCTATCTATTATGCCGGGTTAAACATGAGTGTTGATTATCACTATGATCTTCTTGAGAAAATTAAGGATCACAATCCGACCGTTGTAGTTATTTCAAAATCCGGAACCACTACGGAGCCGGCTATAGCGTTTCGGATCATTCAGGAATTATTGGAGAAGAAATATACGAAGAAAGAACTGAAAAAAAGAATTATCTGTGTCACGGATCAATCCAAGGGGGCGTTACGCCAGATCGCGGATCAGAACGGGTACAGGTCCTATGTTATTCCGGACGATGTCGGGGGAAGATTTTCGATTCTAACCCCGGTTGGTTTAGTCCCGTTGGCTTTGGCTGGTATCGATATCAAAAGTATCGTCGAAGGAGCACGGGAGGGGCAGAAGATATATACCCGGTTTGATTTAAAGAAGAATATATCCTATCAGTATGCAGCCGCCCGTTATCTGCTTTATAAAAAGAAGAAAGTGATCGAAGTTTCGGCATCATTTTACGATAACTTGTTTTATGTGCTGGAATGGTGGAAACAATTGTACGGGGAAAGTGAGGCCAAGGATGGGAAAGGGATATTCCCGTCTTCTCTAATATTGTCCACGGATTTGCATTCCATGGGACAGTTAATGCAGGATGGGATGAGAAACGTGTTTGAAACGTTTATTCATATCAAACAACCCGATCATACCATCAAGATTCCGTTTGCCGAAGGCGATCTGGACGGATTTAATATTGTTTCCGGTAAGGACTTAAATTATGTAAACACACAGGCGCATAAAGCAACGGCATCCGCCCATTGTGATGGCAATGTGCCGAATATGACCATTTATTTGGATAAAAGCGATGCATATCATCTTGGACAGCTCATTTATTTTTATGAAAGGGCCGTTGCAATTTCAGGCTACCTGTTAAAGGTTAACCCTTTTAATCAACCAGGGGTTGAGGCATATAAGAAGAAAATGTTCGCCTTGCTGGGGAAAAAGTAGCAGGTTAAAAGGGGAATCATGTCCATTGAAAACCCACCCAGACATTATCGGGTGGGTTTTTTGATATAAACAATATTTGGGAAAAAATTGAATAGAGCGATGAAAGTAAAGATTGTAATCGTAATCATGCTATTATTGGCGGGCGTGCCGGGCTGGTCTCAGCTTAAACCGTTAACGAATTTTTATAAGATAAGCGAATTGAACGGTCTAAAACCAACATTTGGGACGTACAACGTTGTCGGGTATGTGTCAAAAATTTATGAGTGTCCGCCATGTCCGCAAGGAGCTTTATGCAAACCATGTATGCCGCCGCATATTGTTATTTCAGAAGCCAGGACGCTGTTGGCCAAATATGCGTTAACGGACAGGGAGATGGTTGTGTTTACGGAAAGTACGGAAGGTCTAAAACAGGATAAGAAATACGTATTCCTGATTAAGATCCTGGATGTTAAAACGACGGACCAGGCGATTAACAACCCGAAGTTGATTTATTTTGAGGAAGATTGATATTTTTCAAGTTACAGATTAAAAGATATTATCTGGGCAAATAAAACGGATTGTCCTAAAATATGAATAGTCATCAAACCTTACAATCGGTTCCTTAAGGAGGAAATTTATGGGGCGAATAGGCGCTGGAGAAATCATATTTATCGTATTAGTCATTGTACTTTTGTTCGGTGTGAAGAAATTGCCTGAAATTGGCCAGGCGTTGGGTAAAGCAATAAAAGAGTTCAAGAAAGCCGGGAAAGAATTTGAGAATGAAGTTAAGGAAGCGACCAAAGAATCCGATGACAAATGACAACCAGTTATTTCCCGTTTGGAACCATATTGATGAATTGCGAACGCGGTTTATCAAGTGTTTGCTGGGGGTTATCATTGGATCGATTGTGTTTTATGCGTTTGTTGACAAGATTATGTTCCTCATCATCAAACCGGTCGGGCACCTGGTGTTTACATCTCCGGGGGACGCATTTGTCGCCAGGATGTTTTTGACGCTCTTCGGTGGTTTTGTGATTTCTTTACCGGTTGTTTTATATCAGGTCTGGAGTTTCGTCGCGCTTGCTTTGAAAAGTGAAGAGAGAAAATATGTGTTGTTTTTCGGCCCCATATCATTATTTTTCTTTATTTTTGGAGTTGCCTTCGCGTATTATGTTGCCCTTCCCATGTCCATGTATTTTTTATTAGGCTTTTCCAATGAATGGCTGGTTCCTATGATCACGGTCAATAATTACATATCTTTTTTTACGACCATGCTTATCGCTTTCGGTATTATCTTTGAATTGCCGGTTATCCTGATATTTCTGACAGCGATCGGCATTGCAACTCCTGATTTTCTTATCCAGAAGCGCCGGCATGCGATCGTTTTGATATTGATCATCAGCGCGGTGGTCACGCCTCCTGATTTCATCACTTTGCTGGTTATGTCTTTTCCGCTGATTATATTGTATGAGATCGGAATTTTTGCGTCAAAAATGACCATTCTAAGAAAATTATCGGTGGGAAAGTAAAATTTCGGTGGCGGCAGTCATTATTGCATATTTCTAAAATAATGTATGTGGTTCGCATGGATGGTGTGTATACTGATGATATGGTCAATTGTCTGCGACGGGAAATGATTAATTTAGGTCTATTGATGTGTAATCCACAGGAGAAGTAAGAAATGAAAGAAATCTTGTCTGTCCTAAAATTCAGACGGCAGAGGCCTATCGGGGCATTTTTATTATTACTGATGTTGACCAAAATAGTTTATGCAGATGTTTCGTTGCTGACCCGTAAACAGGCGCTGATCATCGCTGAGAGCACAAAAGAAGTGGAATTATTATACAAGCTGCATAAAGGCCGGCTGGAAAATTGTATTGATAAAGAAGTAGTCAAGCCTTGTGAAAGCGGGTGGGTTACTTGTATCGATAACGCCTGGGTTGTCCAATTCACGATCAGCGATATATGTCAGATTGAACATGATGGACGTCTGGGATTAACGATATTGATTGATGCCGTTACCGGCCGGATCATCTCTCGTTATCCTGAGGCCGAATACTTTGAACAGGAAAGTTATTGTTTGGATGATTCTGACTGTGCATGTGATCAGTCTGTTCCGGAACAAATGATTTGCAGTAACTTTATATTTTCTCAAGTAAAGGGTAACGCGGATTTGAGTTGTGAGTTATGCCGGTGCTCCAAGAATAAATGTGTATTAAATAATGAATGATTTTTTAAATAAATGGTATTTCGGGGATAAATCTGAGGAGGTATGATGGCAGTCAGGAACTTTCAGGAACTACTTGAAGATAAAAGGGTTATAGAAGAGATTAATAAACATTTGTGGATTGAAAGTCAAAAGGCGGGGTATAGCATTGGTATAGAAAAGGCAACGGAAGAATGGCTGAATTTATATGCTTTGGAGTGGATGAGATATAATTTGCCGGAAAAGTATGCTCAGGTTACAAAAAAGAAAAAGATTGAGAGGAAAAAAACTTGAGGAAAAAGATGATTCATAAAAAATAAAAACCCTCTGGTTTATTCCAGAGGGTTTTTATTTTATAAAGAAAGAATTACTTTCTTTTAGCAGCTTTCTTCTTTGTTGCTTTTTTCTTTGGTGCAGCTTTCTTTTTTGTTGCTTTCTTTGTTGCAGCTTTTTTCTTTTTGACGGCCATTATCAACCCTCCTTTATAAGAGATTATTAGCCTACAAATTATATTTTTATGATAGCATAATGCCTTTCTTATGCAAAAATTAAATTCACTTTTTTCATGTTGCAAAAAAAATGAAATAAAAAAAATATATCGGAATAATGCCGAAATATGAGAATTCTCGACGGAAATTTTTTTATTGAAGAAAACATCAAATCTTTCATAAAACTGATCATAAAAAAATAAAATAAAACGCGTCAAAAAAAGAAAATTAAATTTTAAAAAATAAAAATGTACAGTTTATATATTCATATACCATTCTGTGATAAGAAATGTTTTTATTGTTCATTTGTAATTACAGTTGGACAATTGAAAAGGGCGGATCAATACATTGATGCTTTAAAAAAAGAAGCGCGTCCGTATCAAGGGGCGTTGATTAAAAGTATTTATTTGGGCGGAGGCACACCAACAACGTTAGATACCCGTCAACTGATGGGGTTAATCCAATTTCTCAGAAATCATTTTAGGTTTGACCACAAATTAGAGTTTACGATTGAGGCCAACCCTGAAGGATTGGATCCTGAAAAGTTGGCCGTGTTGAAAGATCTCGGTGTAAACCGGATCAGCCTCGGAATTCAATCTTTCCAGGATCGGTATTTAAAATATCTTGGGAGGATCCATGGCCGGAAAAAGGCCCTTGAGTCGTATGCTCTGATACGAAAAGCCGGTTTCAAGAATGTAAGTTGCGATTTAATGATGTCTTTCCCTGAGCAAACGAAAGAGCAGTTTATCGAAGATCTTACCGACATGCTGAATCTTTCCTGCGAGCATATTTCTTTATACTCGCTGACGATCGAGCCAAACAGCCGGTTTTACGCAAAGAAAATTTTGCCTCTTGATGCCCAGACACAGGTTGAACATTATGAATTGCTATTAACTTATATCAATAAATTCGGTTATGCGCAGTATGAGGTGAGCAATTTTTCTTTTCCGGGTTATGAATCGTTTCATAATATGAATTATTGGAGATGTGGTGATTATCTGGGATTAGGGGTCGGCGCGCATTCTTATATCAAAGGAAAGAGATTTTATAATGTTGACCGGTTTGCGGAATATTTGAAAATGGCAGATGCCGATAATTTGCATCCGGTGTCAATTGAAAGACTGGACAGGCGACAGCAATTGAAGGAGTCCGTATTATTCGGGTTAAGGATGACCAAAGGGGTAGATATAGAGAAGCTTCAAAAGAAGTATCGGTGTAAATTGGATCAACAACAAGAAGAAATGATCGAGAATTTTGTGCATGAGGGGTTATTGATCAGGGAAGACAACCAGTTAAAGACAACAAACCGCGGGTTGTTGGTTTTAGATGAGTTATGTTCAAAGCTATATTAGAGAAGACTCATTTTGAAATGATGTCTGGATATTGTACTGTTGAGCGATGCTTGTGGAATGCTTGAAGAGCCGGAAGATGGCGTCCTCAATTACTTGGCGGTAGTCGGGTTTCATTTGAAGAAGGCGTAGTTTTTTGATGGTATTAACGACACGGCTGTCTAATTGGGTCATGCAATACTGTAAACTTCCGGAAGACAGAAAGATTTTTCGTACCGCCACCAGGTCATTGTAAGTTTTTTTTCGTTTATTAAAATATTTTAGAAACTGTCGTCTTTTATGGCTGGATAAATTTTCATTGGCATGGCAGACCAAAAGAGTTTTTTTAGACTCGTCCAGATCACTTAATATAGATTTCCCGATGTTTTTTTGGGTATCAAAAATGCCGATGATGTCATCCTGAATCTGAAAGGCCTGGCCAATCGAAATTCCTATTTCCGATAATTTTTTAATGTCACTCTCTTTCGCTCCAGCTAAAATGGCTCCGGTCACTAGGGGACAATCAAAAGTATAACGGGCAGTTTTTAACGTATAATTGAGAAACACATCTTTTTCTTTTACATTATTGAGTTTCTCAACTCCATGGATGGTGTCGATAAATTCTCCCATGGCCGTGAAGGCCGCCGTTTGAATGAAGTATTTTAATGCTTTTTCTTTTCGATCAGGGGATTCTTTGATGGACAAAAACGCGTCAATGGCCAGGGCATAGACAATATCACCGGCAACGATGCCAAGATCGTATCCTAGTTTCTTGGGATCATCGGTTTGGACTGTTTTGCCGAGCAGTTTGTGAAGAGTGGGTTTTCCCCGGCGGAGATCTGACCGGTCAATAATATCATCATGAATCAACATGAAATTGTGAAGCAATTCAATACAGGTCGACGCATTGTATATGGTAGGAGAAATCTTCTTTCCTTTAGGAGAGAATCCCTTATAGCTGAGGATCAGCAATAGCGGACGTATTCGTTTTCCTTGGCGTAAAGAAAACTCCTTTATGCTTTCATACAAAACCGGGCTGACCAAATGCAGTTTGTAATCTTTTTTAACCTGTTCCATGAAAGAAAGCAGGCTTTTATCGATTTGTGCTCTAATGTTGTCGATCATAAGTTCCCCATCCTAACATAGTTTATGTTGCCGATCAATAATGAATTATCAAGTCTGACATAAAAAATAATAAGCAGTTAAATAAAACAAAATGTGGTAAACTTAAATATATTTTTATCATTGTTTAAATAACCATTGTTAATATAAGCTGTGATTTCAGAAAGGTTGATACTATGAAAAAAATTATTATTGGTACAATATTCTTATTGTTCTTGTCTGTTCCAGTCCATGCGGAAATCATTTATCTAAAAGACGGTCAGGTTATTCGAGCTAAAATTCTCGAAAGGGGTCATTACTATATCAAAATCATGGATGGAAGTATTCCACGACAGTATTATATGGAACAAATCGAAAAAATCATGGATGAGGAGGAACCTTATCAATGGGATCCAAATAAGATTGACGCCAACGGGTTTGAAGGCATCTCTCCGACTAAAGTCCTCTTAATTTTGGAACATATTGAAGCCATTGGGGCCAGATTCAATATTCAGCGCAATATGGAATTTGTCATCGAAAAAGCACCGGATGCGCAAAAAGAGAAAATCAAAGAACTTTTGGTTATCACAGATATTGTCCGAGCCCTTATACCCGTATATTCAAGTGTATATTCAGAAGAAGAGTTAAGGTTAATTAATGGATTCTTAAAAACACCTGCGGGATCAAAAATGATTAATTCAAATCCTGAAATTATTAAGGCTTCCGTAGAGGTCATGGCTGACTATTTTCGCAGCCGGCTGGGAGGAAAGTTAGAATTGTAAGTTCTTTATTCTCATAGAGTAGTTTTTCTCAGGGTATTTCCGCAATAGGTGCGACCTTTCTTTTTATTTTGTAAAATAACCCGTCATTTCTTTTTTAGCCGAAAAAAAATAATATATCCTAACTTGTTTATTTTTAGCATATTGTAAAATAATCCAGCATATTTAGGTGATCTTGATGATGAATTTTGATTGACCACAAATTTGATCTCTGATATATTAGCTTCGTTCAAAACACCAGATAATCAGAAATTTCAAACATTATTTTAGAAAAGAATAATCCCTCTAGATTTCATAAATAGTTTATTTCAAAGGAGTATTAAACATGATAGAACGTTACACATTGTCCAAAATGGGTAATATATGGTCGGAAAAGCATAAAATGGAAATTATGCTTAAGATTGAGATTCTTGCCTGTGAGGCTATGTGTAAGCTGAATCTGATTCCTAAGAAATCTTTAGAAACGATTAAAAAAAGCGCCAAGTTTGATATCGATGAAGTCAAGAAATTGGAAGAAAAGACCAAACATGACGTCGTCGCCTTCATTAATAACGTCGGTCAATATATTGGGGCCGAGGCTAAATATTTGCACATGGGTTTAACTTCGTCGGATTTGCTGGACACGTCATTATCTGTTCAATGCATGGAAGCTTGTGAAATCCTGTTGAACGATACTAAAAAAATGCTGGCTGTTTTAAAGCAAAAAGCCAAAAAATATAAAGATACACCCTGTATTGCCAGAACACACGGGGTACATGCCGAACCGATGACGTTCGGATTGAAGATCGCGGTCTGGTATGATGAAATGAAACGCAACCTGACTCGGCTGGAGCAAGCGCAGGAAGTCATGTCGTTCGGAAAGCTTTCCGGCGCGGTCGGGACTTTCGCGAATATTGACCCATACGTGGAAGAATATGTCTGTGAAAAATTAGGCCTCAAACCGGCTAATATTGCGACGCAGATTATCCAGAGAGACAATCATTGCCAGTTTATGACGACTCTGGCCCTGGTCGGTTCGACGCTAGACAAGATTGCAACAGAAATCCGTTTGCTCCAAAAGACGGAAGTGTTGGAAGTCGAAGAACCGTTTTTTAAAGGACAGATCGGGTCTTCAGCCATGCCTCATAAAAGAAACCCGGTAACCTGTGAGAGAATTTCAGGGCTATCAAGATTATTGAGGGCCAATTGCCAGGCATCTTTTGAGAATATTTGTTTATGGCATGAAAGAGATATAAGCCACTCTTCGGTGGAAAGGGTGATTATTCCGGACAGTTGTATCGCGTTGAATTATATGTTTCATAAATTTATTCCTATCCTTGATGGCCTGCTGGTTTATCCGAAGAATATGATTGCATCATTATCCAAGACCAAAGGGCTTATCTATTCACAACGCGTTCTTCTTGAACTGATGAAAAAGGGGCTTACCCGTGAATCGGCCTATGAAATCATCCAGAGTTGTGCCATGCAAGTCTGGCAGGAAACATCGGATTTCAAGGATATTTTGAACCGTGATCGACGTGTCAGAAAATATCTTAAACCGTCAGAAATCGAAAAATGTTTTGATATCAAATATTACACTCGAAATAACGACAGAATTTTTAAAAAGGTAGGGTTAAAATAATGGCTACCAAAGGAAATAAAATATACGAAGGCAAGGCAAAGATTTTGTATACAACGGATAATCCCGATCAGTTAATCCAGTATTTTAAGGATGACGCAACGGCGTTTAATGCCGCCAAGAAAGGCACGGTCGATCAAAAAGGTGTCATGAACAACAAGATTTCGACCAAGATTTTTGAATTCCTTGGCGCGCAGGGGATTCCTACCCATTTTGAGAAAAATCTTTCAGACCGGGAAATGCTGGTCAAGAAAGTTGAGATCGTTATGGTCGAAGTCATTGTGCGTAACCGTGCTGCCGGGTCATTGTGCCGTTTGTTGGGGATTGAAGAGGGCCGGACGCTGGAACAGCCGATTTTGGAGTTTTGCTATAAGCGCGATGACCTGGGTGATCCATTGATCAACGAAGATCATATCCGGATGTTGAAGATTGCCAATGATCAGGAAATTAAGCAAATTAAAGATTTCACCTTGAGAATCAACCAGTTGATGAGTAAGTTTTTCGATAACTTGGGACTCGAATTAATTGATTTTAAACTTGAGTTTGGACGTCATAAAGGTAAAATCATCCTAGCGGACGAAATATCCCCGGATACCTGCCGGCTTTGGGAAAAAGGAACCGGAAAAAAACTGGATAAAGACCGTTTTCGTCATGATTTAGGGAACATTGAAGAGGCCTACCAGGAAGTTTTAAATCGGGTAAGTGCTTAACCCAAATAATTCCTTTCGTTTTTGACCACAATAAAATAACATGACTTGGCGCATTGAAATTACAAACAAGCCCGGGGTGTTTGACACTCTGGGAGAAGGTGTCCAAAAATCCATACAGGATTTGGGCATAAATACGATCTCCAGGGTGGAAGTCGACCGGATTTATAATATTGAAGGCAATTTATCCGAGGCAGCCATGGAAAAGGTCTGCCGGGATTTGCTGACGGATCCAATGACACAGGCGTATCATTATATTCTGTCTGAGAATTATCGGAATCCGGCGCCTCAAGACGGATTTCATGCGGTCGAGATTGCTTTTAATCCAGGGGTGATGGACCCTGTCGAGGAATCGACCATTAAAGGGATCAGGGATTTAAATGCCGGAGATGTGCAGACTGTATCGACGGCAAGAAAATATAAATTGTTCGGCCCATTATCTCAAGAAAAGATGGCCGTCATTGTTGATAAGGTTTTATCCAACAAGATTATCCAGCACGTGACGGATCCGGCCCATCCCAAAACGATTCATATTTCCCCAAAAGATAAAAGTTTTGATCTGGTTCTGGTGGATTTAATTGAAGCGAGTGATGCCCAACTGATGAAAATCAGCCGGGAAGGACAGCTGTTCCTTAATATCCATGAAATGAAAACGATTGCGAACCATTTCAAGAAATTACAGCGTAATCCGACCGATTGTGAACTGGAAACCCTGGCCCAGACCTGGAGTGAACATTGTTTTCATAAGACCTTCCGCGGAAATATTGATTTTGAATATGAGGAAAACGGAAAGTTAAAAACCAAAAAGATCAAGAATTTATTGAAATCAACGATCGTCAAGGCGACTTTTGAAATCAATAAACCCTGGTGTGTTTCTGTTTTTCACGATAACGCCGGCGTCATTAAATTCGACCGGGAGAGCAATGTCTGTTTTAAAGTGGAAACGCATAACCATCCTTCAGCCCTGGAACCGTTTGGCGGGGCGAACACGGGTATCGGCGGTGTAATCCGTGATATTCTCGGGACCGGATTAGGCGCCAAGCCGATCTGCAACACCGATATATTTTGTTTTGCCAGGCCGGATACACCGTTTAATGAATTACCGGCCGGGACATTGCATCCGAAACGGGTCATGAAAGGTGTTGTTGACGGCGTACGCGACTACGGGAATAAAATGGGTATACCGACGGTCAACGGCGCTATTGTTTTTGACCAGAGATTTATCGGGAATCCGCTGGTTTATTGCGGATGTGTCGGAATCATCCCGAAAAATAAAGTAAAAAAGCAGGTTCGAAAGGGCGATTTGATTGTTGTTGCCGGCGGGAAAACCGGCCGTGACGGGATCCATGGGGCCACATTTTCTTCAGGGGAACTGACAACCGAATCCGAAACAATTTCTTCGGGTGCCGTTCAGATCGGAGATCCGATCCAGGAAAAAAAGGTCCTGGATGCCTTGTTAAAAGCCCGCGATTTGGATTTGTACAATGCTATTACAGACTGCGGGGCCGGAGGATTGTCCAGCGCTGTCGGTGAGATGGGGAAAGATACAGGAGCGAGGGTTGATCTTGATGCTGTTCCTTTGAAATATCAGGGATTAAGATACATGGAAATCTGGATTTCTGAATCCCAGGAACGGATGGTCTTTTCCGTCGGTCCGGACAAGATTGAAGAATTTCTTCAGATATTCAAGGATGAAAATGTCAATGTCAGCGTGATCGGGACATTCACCGGGAATAAGAAGCTTGAAATATTTTACCGGCAGGTCCAGGTTTGTGACCTGGATATGGAATTTTTGCATGAAGGTAATCCGCGGGTGACCAAAAAGGCTATTTGGGCAGCGCCGAAAATCAAGACCGTAAAGCTTCCCAAGAAACAGGATTATAACGCTAAACTGCGCGAAGTGTTGTCCCATTTTAATGTGTGCTCCAAGGAGTGGGTCATTCGTCAATATGATCATGAAGTACAGGGGGGGAGTGTTATCAAGCCGTTGTCCGGCGTTGAGTGTGACGGGCCTTCGGACGCAAGTGTTATCAGACCAAAACTGGATTCGAAAAAAGGCATTGCTGTTTCCAACGGGATCAATATCCGTTACGGGATGATCGACCCGTTCTGGATGGCCGCGTCCTGCATTGATGAAGCGGTCAGGCAGATCATTTGTGTCGGCGGGGCTCCGGATAAAATTGCCATCCTGGATAATTTCTGCTGGGGAAACCCGGATAAACCTGATCGGCTGGGTTCACTCGTCCGGGCAGCCGAGGGATGTTATAAAGCCGCGGTCGGATATCAGACGCCTTTTATTTCAGGCAAAGACAGTTTATACAATGAATACACCGAAGGCAAGAAATCAATCGCCATTCCCGGGACGCTGCTGATATCGGCCATCGGAATCGTCGATGACATCCACAAAACAGTCACGATGGATTTTAAGGAAGCCGGAAACCTGGTCTATATCGTCGGAAAGACATTGGATGAGCTGGGAGGGTCGATTTATCTGGACACATTGGGATTTTTGGGGGATAGCGTTCCGAAAGTCAATATGAAAAAAGCCACGGAAACATTTTCGGCGTTATATGCCGCAATCCAGAAAGGGTTTATCCGTTCGGCGCATGACTGTTCTGAGGGAGGATTGGCCGTTACTCTGGCGGAAATGGCGTTTTCCGGCGGGCTGGGTGTAAGCGCGCACCTGGATAAAGTGCCTTTTTTCGGAAAAGAAAAACGGGACGATATCCTTTTGTTTTCAGAATCAAACAGCCGTTTTGTTGTTGAGGTCCCCAAGCAGAAACAAAAGGCATTCGAAACCCTGATGAAAGGTGTGCCGTTGGGATTAATCGGTCTGGTTGAAGAATATCCGGATTTTCTGATCACCGGATTGAATAAAGAATTTTGTATCCATTCGGATATTTATCAATTAAAAGAATGCTGGCAAAAACCTTTACGGTGGTGATATGTCAAAACAACCCAAAGTAATTGTATTGAGAACCGCGGGAACAAATTGTGACCAGGAAACAGCCTTTGCTTTTTCCCATTTCGGCGCCCGGACGGACCTCGTTCATATTGAACAGCTTTATAAGAAAACGGTCCGCCTGAAGGATTATCATATCCTGGCCATCCCCGGAGGATTTACTTATGGGGATGACATTGAATCCGGACGCATATTGGCCAATGAAATCCGGTTCCATTTAGGGAAGGATTTAACTGAATTTATCGCCGCAGGAAAATTGGTGATCGGGATTTGTAATGGGTTTCAAGTTCTGGTAAAAGCCGGGTTATTGCCGGGCCTACCGGCGCGTACCGGAAAAACAGTTCACCCCTATGAACAGACAGCGTCATTAACCAATAATGACTCCGGAAAATTTGAAGACCGGTGGGCGTATCTGAAAGTCCATGGGCAAAGTGTCTGGACCAGGGGACTGAATGATATGCTTTATTTTCCTGTGGCGCATGCCGAGGGAAAATTTATTGTTCCCGTTGAAATCCTCAAAGAATTGGACGACAATAAACAGGTTGCGTTCCGGTATTGCTCTTTCGAAGGTAATACGCCTGTCTACCCGGAAAACCCTAACGGATCGTTGAGTGATATCGCGGGAATAACGGACCGGACAGGCCGCATTCTCGGCTTGATGCCGCATCCGGAACGGCATTTTTTTTATACCCAGCATCCGTTTTGGACACGCCTTCCGGTGAACGGACAATATGGCCAGGGGGCCAGGATTTTTGAGAATGGTGTTCAATACGTCCGGGAACATTTATTTTAATTATGAAAAAGAAAACCACGTATAAATCCAGCGGTGTCGATATCAGCAAGGCCAATCAGTTTGTCGACGCGATAAAATCTGACATCAAGAACACCTTAGGCCCGGCGGTTTTAAAAAGGGAAGGGGCGTTCGGCGGACTGTATGAACTATCGAGGTCGGGATACAAGAATCCGGTGTTGGTTTCTTCGACGGACGGGGTTGGGACAAAATTACTTTTAGCCCAGCAATTCGGTATCCATGACACGGTCGGGATTGATCTGGTGGCGATGAATGTTAATGATATTTTATGTGTCGGCGCGAAACCGCTGTTCTTTTTGGATTATATTGCCTGCGGAAAGTTAGATCCGAAAGTCCTTCAGAAAGTCGTCAAAGGGATCGCGGACGGCTGCCGTCAATCCGGCAGCAGTCTGATCGGAGGCGAGACCGCGGAGATGCCCGGGATGTATAAAAAGGATGAGTATGATCTGGCCGGTTTTTCGGTAGGGGTCGTTGAAAAAGACAGGATTATTGATGGATCTTCGATCAAACGGTCAGATGTTGTGATCGGATTTCCTTCAAGCGGGATTCATTCCAATGGCTATTCGCTGGTCAGGAAGGCCTTGTCCGCCGCCCAGATTAAAATCCATATAAAGGAATTGCTGACGCCGACCCTGATTTATGCCAACGAAGTTGCTCTTATGACGGCGAAGTTCAGAATAAAAGGGATTGCGCACATCACCGGTGGGGCCTATTATGAGAAATTGACTAGGGTCCTCCCGGCCGGGCACTGTTTTGTTATCCGTAAAGGCAGTTGGCCGGTCTTGAAAGTATTTCAAATTGTTCAGAAACACGGTAGAATAGAGGACAAAGAAATGTACCGGACATTCAACATGGGTATAGGTCTGGCCATGGTTATTGGTGAAAAGGACTGGAAACCTGCACACGCATTTTTGAAACAAAAGAAAATACAGCATTACCTCATTGGTGAAGTTGATCATCATAAGGATAAAAAGATTTTATTTACAAAGGGAGGCTTATGAAAATCTTAATCGTTGGATCCGGCGGACGTGAACACGTCCTCGCCTGGAAAATACGACAAAGTCCATTAGTGAAAGATTTGTATTGCGCGCCCGGTAACGGGGGTGTAGCGGGTATTGCCGAATGTGTGGACATCAAGGCGGACGATATTGAAGGGCTGGTGAATTTCGCGCTTAAAAAACGGATTGATCTGACCATTGTCGGTCCCGAAGCTCCTTTGACCGAAGGGATCGTTGATCATTTTGAAGTGAACGGACTAAAGGTCTTCGGTCCAAGCAAGGCAGCCGCTCGGTTGGAAGGCAGCAAGGTTTTTGCCAAGGAGTTCATGCATAAATGCAACATTCCGACCGCTGTTTTTAAAACATTCGACGATTATGATCTGGCCAAGGAGTTTATCAAGAAGGCCCAGTATCCGTTGGTGGTCAAAGCCGACGGCCTGGCAGCCGGTAAAGGTGTCCTTATTTGCAACAAATATGACGAGGCCCAAAAAGCCATAAGCCAGATCATGCAGCAAAAAGTATTTAAAGAAGCCGGCAATAAAGTGGTCATTGAAGAATGCCTGTCCGGAGAGGAAACATCTATTTTGGCTATATGCGACGGGCAGGACTATATTGTTCTGGCCTCGTCCCAGGACCATAAAAGGATTTTTGATGAAGATTTGGGGCCGAACACCGGCGGTATGGGGGCGTATTCCCCGGCGCCCGTTGTCACGGCGGATATTCTGACCAAAGTTGAGGCGAGGATCATTGAACCGACGATCCGAGGCATGAACCGGGAGGGGACTCCGTTTAAGGGTGTTCTTTATGTCGGATTAATGATCACCAAAGAAGGTCCGCAGGTCCTGGAGTACAATGTCAGGTTCGGGGATCCCGAGGCCCAGGCGGTCTTGCCGAGGTTGAAAAACGATCTGATCCCGGTTTTATTGGCGAGCTGTGAAGAACGTTTGAATGAATTTGAATTGGATTGGGATAAAAGGCCGTGTGTCTGTGTTGTCATGAGCGCGGGCGGATATCCCGGAGAATATAAAACCGGACATGAAATCACCGGACTGGATAAAGCCAAGGACGAAGAAAACACGGTCGTCTTTCATGCGGGAACAAAACTTGAAGACGGAAAGATCGTCACCAGCGGCGGCCGGGTTCTGGGCGTAACCGCTTTGGGAAAAAATCTGCAAACCGCGATAGACCAGGCGTACAAAGCGGTTGAATTGATCAAGTTTGAAAGCTGCTTTTTCAGACGGGACATCGGGGCCAAGGCCTTTATCCATATGACCCAAACCAGTACACACCGATAAAAAAGAAGGAGTTTAAGTTATGTCGTGTCCTTTAGTGGCCATCATGATGGGAAGCAAATCAGATATGCCGATTATGGAAGAGGCATCGAATTTGTTGAATGAATTCGGGGTGTCGAATGAGCTTAAAGTCTTGTCGGCTCACCGGACACCGAAGGAATGCTGTGAATACGCGGAGACCTTCCGGGGTAAAGGCGGGAAAGTTTTTATTTGCGGGGCCGGTGTTTCAGCGGCATTGTCCGGTGTGGTGTCGGCGCATACGACCCTTCCGGTGATCGGGATCCCGATCGACGCGTCCCCGTTAAGTGGAATGGATGCGTTATTATCGACCGTGCAAATGCCGCCCGGAGTTCCGGTCGGGTGTGTTGCGATTGGAAAACCAGGAGCCAGAAACGCGGCTCTTTTAGCAATTAGAATATTAAGTTTGGCGAATCCGGATCTGGAAAAGAAGCTGGTCCAATATAGAGAAGATAACCGAAAAAAAATTCTGGAAAGTAATTCATAAGGCCGTTTTGAAGACAAAAGTCCTAAAACTTCACCCTGAATTTCCTGATATCGAAAGTATTTTAAAGTGCGCGACCATTATTCGGGAAGGCGGTCTGGTTGTATTTCCGACGGAAACCGTTTACGGGATTGCCGCGGATAGTTCCAACCCGAAGGCCGTCGCCCGGCTGCAGGAGGTCAAACGGCGGTCATCCAACAAGCCGTTTTCAATTCTGATTTCCCAGAGCGAACTGATCTTGAATTATACAAAGTCAAACCGGCCGTTCCTTTATAAATTGATCGACAAATATTGGCCCGGACCGTTGACCATCGTTGTCGAATCCAAAGAGGAAAACAAAACCATCGGCGTGCGGGTTCCGGATAATATCATCGCCCGGAAGTTGATGTCTGAGGTGCATGGCTCAGTCGCGGCCCCGTCCGCCAATTTTGAAGGGAATCCCGCCCCGCGGACCGTGGAAGAAGCGATGGCTGATTTGGACGGGCTGGTTGATATCGCGATTGATGGCGGGCCGGCCAGGTACGGGGAAGGATCAACCGTCATTGACATCACCCAGGAAAAACCGGTTGTGCTCAGAGAAGGTGTCATCAAGAAAGCCGAGATTGATACCCTGGCGCGCCGAAAGACCATTCTGTTTGTCTGTACGGGAAACAGCTGCCGTTCGGTGATGGCGCATTATCTTCTGGACAGTATGGTCAAACATCGGGATGATATTGAGGTTTGTTCCGCCGGGACCAGTGTGTTCATCCAGGCAAAGGCCAGTGCGGAAACGTTAAGTGTCCTGCATGAAAAAGGGATTAACGCCCACCACCATTTGTCGCAGCCGATCAACACGATTTTGCTTAAGAAAGCCGATCTGATTTTTGTCATGACGCGCGGCCACCGGCAGCAGGTGCTGGAACGGGTCCCTGAGGTGGAGAAAAAGATTTATTTGCTTAAAGAATTTGCGGCCGGACCTGACAGTCTGCTGGCCGAACTGGACATCCCGGATCCAATCGGCCGGGACAGGGCGGAATACAAATTTTGTTTAGGGGTGATTGAAGAAGCCGTCAACAAGATCGTTGGATTATTGTAAGGGATTTAAAGAAAGGTTTGGGGTGGAAATATTTATCGGGGCCGACCACAGAGGGGTCGAATTTAAAAGTAAAATAAAAGACATTATTAAACGTCTTGGATACACCGTAACCGATCTGGGGACTGAATCGACGGAAAGCTGCGATTATCCCGTCATTGCCCAGAAGGTCGCCAACGCCGTAGTCCGGACCAATGACGGGCGGGGAATCCTGGTCTGCATGTCCGGGATCGGTCAGTCCATCGCGGCTAATAAAGTCCGTGGTATCTTGGCCGCTCTTTGTTATAACGCTGAAGCCGCGAAATTATCCCGGCAGCATAATAACGCGAACGTTTTGGTCTTGAGCGCCAAATTTGTCAAGCCGGATGAGCTGGAGGAAATATTAAAAGTGTGGTTATCCACCGGATTTGAAGGCGGCCGGCATGAACGGCGGATAAAATTAATCAGGGATATTGAAGAAGGTAAACTTCTGCACTAGAATAGTATGAACGTAATATCAGAGAAGAGGGAATTAATGAAACATTTACAGAAAACTGACCCGCAGGTCTATGACGCCATTCGCCAGGAATTAAAGAGGCAGCAGGATAATCTGGAATTGATTGCTTCGGAGAATATTGTTTCCGAGGCTGTACTGGAAGCCCAGGGTTCTGTGCTGACCAATAAATACGCGGAAGGGTATCCGGCGAAACGATATTATAACGGATGTGAATATGTGGACATTGTTGAAGATCTGGCCATCGCCCGGGCCAAGGAATTGTTCGGCGGGGACCACGTCAATGTCCAGCCGCATTCCGGTTCACAGGCCAACGCGGCGGTCTATCTGGCCGCCCTTGAGTATGGAGATACTGTCCTGGCGCTGGATTTATCGAGCGGGGGGCATTTAACGCACGGGTTAAAAATTAATTTTTCAGGATTGTCTTACAATTTTGTTTCTTATCAGGTCAGCCGTGAAACCGAACAATTTGATTATGATGAGATCACAGCCCTGGCCAAAAAACATAAACCTAAGATGATTGTCGCGGGGGCATCCGCTTACCCGCGGAAAATCGAGTTTGACAAATTTCGCAAAATTGCCGATTCGGTCGGGGCTGTGCTGTTTGTTGATATGGCCCACATCGCCGGATTGGTCGCGGCCGGTCTTCATCAGAACCCGGTCCCGTTTGCCGAATTTGTGACCACGACAACGCACAAGACACTCCGCGGCCCGCGCGGCGGGATGATCATCTGCCGTGAACAATACGCCCAGAAAATCAACTCCCGGATTTTTCCGGGGACACAGGGCGGCCCGCTTATGCATGTCATTGCGGCCAAAGCCGTGGCCTTTAAAGAAGCTTTGGGAAATGATTTCAAGGCCTATCAGTCGCAGATTGTTAAAAATGCCTCGGCCTTTGCGGATGAAATGGGCAAACTGGGTTACCGGATTGTGTCGGGCGGCACGGATAATCATTTATTTCTCGTGGATTTAAGGCCGAAAAATGTCAAAGGGAATGAAGCGGCCACTGTTCTGGATGAAGTGCGCATTACGGTCAACAAAAATTTGATTCCTTATGATCCGGAAAAACCGACGGTAACCAGCGGTTTGCGGATCGGAACACCGGCGGTAACAACCCGCGGCATGAAAGAAAGCGACATGCGCACCATCGCCCGGTTAATGGATGGGGCAATCATGAAACGGGACCATAAAACAGAACTGGCGAACATAACGGATGAGGTGGACCAATTAACCAAGAGATTTCCCATCTACCAAGATTTAGACTGAACCCGGAGGAAGAGTTAATTGAAATGTCCGTCATGCAACTATAGTGAAACCAAGGTGGTCGATTCACGGCTTAGCAACGAAGCGAGCGCTGTTCGCCGCCGCCGGGAATGCCTGAAATGCCAGCACCGGTTTACAACGTACGAATTTGTCGAACAGGTTCCTTTGATGGTGATCAAGCGGGACGGACGGCGGCAGCCGTTTGACCGAAAGCGGATCATCGCCGGACTTCTTAAGGCCTGTGAAAAAAGACCGGTCAGCATCGATACGATTGAAGAGATCACCAACGAAGTTGAACGGTACGTACAGAAAAACTTTGACCGCGAAGTACAAACCCAGGATATCGGAGAAGTGGTTATGGAGAAATTGGCGCATCTTGATGAAGTGGCTTACGTCCGGTTTGCGTCAGTTTACCGTCAGTTTAAAGACATTAATCAATTTATGAGTGAATTGAAGGTAATTCTGGATAAGGAAAAAATAAGAAGATGATCCAAGTCGAGCTGAGTAAAATTATTATTGATGAAAAACGCCAGGACCAGATTATCGTCCTGAAAGAAAAGGAAGGAGACCGGCAATTTCCGATCGTGATCGGTTTTCTGGAGGCCTCCAGCATCAAGATGAAATTGTCCGGGGTGGAACCTCCGCGGCCGATGACGCATGATTTGTTGGTTTCAACCATCGAGAGTCTGGGGGCGACCTTAAACAGCCTGATTATCGACAAGATGCAGAACAATACATTTCACGCGAAATTGGAACTCAAAACGAAGACCGGGAAGAAAATCCTGGTCGATTCCCGCCCTTCAGACGGTGTGGCCCTGGCTGTGCGCACCGGAGCCGATATTTTTGTGGCCGAAGAGGTCATCAAACAGGCCGCCATTTTTAAGACAACCTAACCCCGCCGATTATTCTTTTTGAGACGATAAACGGGGAAATACTCTTCTATTGAAATGAATTTAATCCAGCAATTTCCGGAAATAAAAATCCTGCAGGACCTGGCCAGAGACAATAAACGCCAGGTTTTTTTGGTCGGTGGTTTTCTACGTGATTTTGTCCTGAAAAGGCCCGTGAACGATCTCGATTTTGCCGTCGACAAGGGAGCTCTGCGGCTGGCCGAACTGTTTGCCGTGCGGATCAAAGGGAAATACATTCTCCTTGATGAGGAGCATAATTGCGCCCGGGTCGCCAAGAAGGTCAAAGGAGCGCTGTTGACGTATGACTTCGCGGATTACCGGGCTGGAGATTATAAAGCGGACCTGGCCTCGCGGGATTTTACGATCAATACATTGTCCGTTGATATCAACCGGCTGAAAGAGGATGATGAGTTGGGCGCCGTAATCCTCGATTCAAAACGGGGCATGAAAGATATCCTCGGAATGAGAATCAAACGGACGTCCATCCGCGCGTTAAAGGACGATCCGCTGCGGATGATGCGGGCCTTCAGCCTCAAAGCCAACCTGGGATTCAAAATAGAACTGGAAACGCTGAATCAGATCAGAAAAGAAAAAGATCTCTTGAGAAGCGTTTCGTACGAACGGATCCGTGAAGAATTGTTTAAGGTCCTGGAATCGGACCAGTCGGCGGACATCCTGAAATCTATGGACAAGGTCGGATTGCTCGAGTTAATCATCCCGCAGGTGCATGTGATGTTCGGCTGCAAACAGGGCGGGTATCATCATCTGGACGTGTGGCCCCATTCCCTGGAAGTGGTGCGGCAGCTGGATAAAATATTCAGAGAGAACCGTGACCCCGAGATCGATGAATACAGCCGCCACGTTATCGGCGGCGGTCATTCCCGCCGGTCGGTGATGAAACTGGCCGCGTTATTGCATGACATCGGCAAACCCGACACCCGCAAAAAAGAAGGCGAGCGGATCTCGTTCCACGGGCATGAACATGTCGGCAGGAATATCGCCAAGTCTGTGGCCAAAATGCTCAAGTTGTCCACGTCTGAACGGCATGTTTTGGAAGATATGATCTTGTGGCACCTCAGGCCGGGTTATTTGTCGAATTATAAAAAACCCAGTGAACGCATGGTCTACCGGTTTTTGCGCGACACCGGGGAAGAAGCAGCCGGTGTATTATTGCTTTCCCTGGCCGATCAGCGCTCAACGCGCGGACCGTTGACAACGGATGCTGATCAAAAACATCATGAGGCCATCTGCACAGGACTGATCAAAACATTTTTTGAGAAGAAAAAAGAATTACCGTACGTGCCTCTGCTTAACGGCAACGACATCATGAAAAAACTGAAACTTGAGAGTTCCCCGCTGATCGGAAAGATCCTGGTCGAGGTCCGGGAACAGCATTCTTTGGGGAAACTCAAGACACGTGAAGATGCTCTGGAACTCGCGCGTAAAATGGCGGAGGCGTCCGGATGAAGTTTAGGGGAGTCGACATTGAATTTGTTTTAAAGCCGGGTCCCGATGCGACGGTGGCGCCCATGGGAACCGATGAGCTGGTTACGGCCCAGGAACCGTTCCGTCAGCGGATCGCGGCTGTTTTGAAACGGGCGGCCGAACGCGCCGAAGAAACATTTGAAATGTCCGGCCAGGATAACCGTTACCCCCATTTTCCGGTCATCGGGGCTTCCAAGATCGCGGCCCAGGAAACGTACCGTATATTAAAGGAAGGGACCTGTCCTTTAAAGAAAATCATCATCAATCTTCAGGGAAATAAAATATTGTCTTTGTACCGGGATACGTTTGAAGGATATATCCGGCACCTTGAAAGGGATCTGGGAGAAGAACCTTATTACACAGTTGACCTCATCATTGAATTACCGCAAGGGATTGTTTTAATTGAGCGCTCCAATCCGCCGTTCGGCTGGGCCTTCCCCGGGGGATTTATTGATCCGGGCGAAGAACCGAAACAGGCGGCGGTCCGTGAAGCCAAGGAAGAGACAAATCTGGACCTGGAAGATGTGACTGAGTTCAAAACGTACGGACAACCCGGGCGCGATCCGCGTTTTCAAACCGAATCCACGGTGTTTATCGCCCGGGGGATCGGTACACCGCTCTTCGGCGATGACGCCAAAGGCCTTAAAGTCATCCCTTATTCTGAACTGCTCAATTTCAAATACGCCTTTGATCACAAGAAGATTATGGCCGACTATCTTCAGCTGAAACGCCGTCCGTCTGTCTAAAATCTCTCCGATTGACTCAAATCTATAAGATATTAAACAGGTTAGGAAAATTTTGATTGACAAATGTCCTGGTTTGTCCTATTTTGGGACTAATGGCCACCGACCTCTTTTATGTTTATTAAGTTTTAATCAAGACAATCTGAAAACAGATTGTCTTTTTTTTCGACGGTCTTAAACGCAATATTCAAGAAGGTTTTTTAATGTACTTTTCCAAAAAGATAAAAGTAACCTTTTCGTTATTATTCTTTTTTCTGCTTGCATCAGTCCTGTCTTTCCTCCAAACCTCATCCGCCGAATTTGATTTGTTTAAAAAATCAGGCCTAACCGGGCGCGAAACTTCCAATTCGTCAACGCCGGCCAATAATATTAAGAGTAGTGACATCTTTTCACGCGGAACAGGCGCGGCCGGGACACCGGCCACAGGTACGGACATCCTGGGCCGCAGCGCAGGCGGTTTCACCAGCGGTTCTCCGTTTAAAACCGGCTTCAACCCGGATGAGCCGGAATCCTGGTCTGTTTGGAATAACTCTTCCGTTAAATATGACCAGGTCCCTGCTTTCCCGGATCGGTACGCCGGCCCGCTCAAATCCCGGGGCATCTCCAACGACATTATTCAAAGCGCCGACCGGTACGCGGTTAAGTCCGGCGAACCTGTCGAACAGGTCAACCGGAAACTGGACTTGCTTCTTGGTGATCTGAAGACGGTGACCGAAGAAGCCGGGTCAACGGCCGATTTATATCCCAGAAGTTTTTCCGGACAATTTCTGGACCAGGCGGACGCGATGGCCGGCGCAGCCGCCGCGTATTATCCCGTGCTGGACGATATGTTTTCCGGTGTGGAACGCATGTACGCGGCGCTGGATGAAAATTATCAGATACTAAACGGACATGAAACCATCACGGCGGAACTGGCCCTGCAGTTTAACGCCGCCTCTGACGCCATGGCGGACCGCGCGTTCACGATGGCGGATGCCGTTGATGTGATGATCAGGGAAACGAACGAAAGCCTTTCGGCACTGGCCGGCATGCTCAATATTTTCGACGGTGTTGGTGCCGGTGCAAAGGGCACGCTGGGGAATTATGATCAAACCGTCAAACAGGTGAAGGCATTGGTCAGCGGCCTGGACCGTTCAGCCCGTAACCTGGACAAAACCCTTGAAACCCAGGCCAACCAAATAAAGTCGATCAAAGATTACGCCGCCGGGATTAACGGGTACCTGTCCCAGCTGAACGATTATTCAACCGGCCAGATCACGGATGCCGGGGAAGTCGGAAAATATTTAGCCAATATCAAGGCATACCTGGATAAAGTGTTAAGTGATCTCGCGAAGGCGAAAGACGACCTTAAGAAAGCCGAAGACTATTTCCGCCTGGCCAAAGTCGACATCGACCGGTTTCAGGTCGGCGGCGCAGCGGCCGGTGTGTGCGAGTCAGCCGAACCGGCTGGGATGTCCGAACTTCGGGACTGCGCGAAGACGTGCCGAACGGTCTGCCGCTGGAAGAAAAAAGTCGGGGATACCGATTGTTACGAATGCCCTTCGCCGTCGGGCGAAAGCTGTTTTGATATCGGCGCCTGGCCGCAGGACCATCCATGGTGTCAACCCGGCGGAGTGTGTTACGACGACCCGATGTTTTACTGCACGCCGTACGGGGCCGTCGGGCCGAACGGATCACCGCTGCAATGCACCGCCTGCAAACAGCGTCCCGATATGTGCTGGCAGCATGTCGGCAGCGGGACAACTTTAACCAACTGCACGCTGGGCTGCTGGAACGGGACCTGCGAATATATCGGACGTTATGACCAGCCGGAATGGGACGGCCGCGCGGAATGGATCCATTGTTACGAATGCGTCACGCCTCCGCCTCCGCCGTCGTGTGAAGACCTCGGCTGGGGGTATGACTTTAAAGACGATTGTGAAGACAAATGCCCGGCGCCCGGGACCTGTGAGAAGGAAACGAAAAAAGCCGGCGGCAAAGATAAGAAAGATGACGACGGGGATGATGACGGAGATGATAATGACGGCCAGGATGACGACGGGGGAGACACGGATTCAGGCGATGACGACGGTACTGATACAGGCGGCGGCCGGCCGGCCAATCCGCCGGGAGGAACCCCGGAACAACCCGGCGGCGGTCCAAGTGAAATCGCCGGAGGCGCGGGCACACCGGAAGGTACTCCGCAGGAAACAGGGGATAAAGAAACTCCGGCTCCGCCGGCTGACAGGCCGGGAGGCGCCGCGCCGACACCGCCGGCTGGGCCGACGGGCGAACAGCCCAAACCATCGGACACGGACAAACCGAATCCCCCTGCAGCACCGGAACCGATCACCAATTCAAATATCCAGTGGCTTGAAAAAAGGCTGGCCGACGTTGATGAACGGATCAAAAAGATGGAGGACTATCTGGCGGACCCGAAGACCGGCGATACTACCCGCGAAAGCGTGACCCGGTATCTTGATGATTACAAGGCGCAACGGCAGCATATTTTAGAAGAGATTGAGAAGGAGAAACAAAAAGTCCTGGAGGAAAGAGAAGAAGAGGCCAAACGGGAAAAAGCGCGGCAGGAATACGCCGAGAAAATGGCGGAACGGTACCGCCAGTCACAGGCCCGTGACCAGGCGATCCTGGATGGCATCCGGAAAAAAGAACTGGAAGAATTCCGCCAGGCGAATGAAAACCTGGAGACCCGCGCCCGCGAAATGAAGGAATCCCTCGAGGCCCGCCGCGCCCGTATCCAGGACTATGACCGGCGGATTGAAGCCCTGGAACACCAGATTGAAGGCGGTACCCGGACCAAAGCGCTGGAAGACGAGCTTGCCGAATTGAGGCGGATTCGCAATGAATTCGCGCGAAAATATGCGGAAACGGAACGGGCCTATGTCGCGGAGCTTGAAGAACTCAAGACGGAATACCGCAAGCAGTTATTTGATATTGATGAAGGCGCGCGCCGGCGGGCCGAAGTGGAACGCCTTGACGAATATTATGAACGCAACGAAGAATTAAGGCGGCTGGAAAAAACCCGCGCCGTGAGCGATGCCGCCTTTGAATCCATGACCCGGGATATGGAACAAAAGATTGAAGACGCCGTGCGTTCCGGTGATGAAGATAAGGCCGAAAAACTAAACACCGAGCTTGAAAATATGAAGCGCGGCAAGGCCGAATGGGACGCTGTTTACGATACGCGCGAAAGACGTTTGAAAAGTGAATTGCATGAAATGGGCTGGCGGAATTTCTCTGAAGGCGCCGGCCCTTCGAGCGCGGACGATCTCGTGTCGCAGTTCGGCGAATATGCGGATATTTTCACCAAACAAATCGAAAAGGTTGAAAGCGCTTTGGCCAAGATTGAAGCGGACGGTGAGATCGACAATGCCCAGGTTTCGCAAATCCGTGCTCAATTGGACCAGCTCCGTGAAACCCGTGACGCGTTACAGGCAAAGAAAGAAGGTCTGCAGCAGGATTACCGGTTGACCCAGGAAGATGTTGAGTCCATCGTAGACTCAACCGCCGCCGTGGTTGATGGATCCAGGAAAAAAGGGGAAGACGCATCCTTTGCCCGGCTTTTTGTTGAATCAATAGGGGAGGAATATGTCCATAATCTGAACCCGCTGGTCATGGCTAAGAAAAGCGCCGCTTACGCCTGGGGTATCGCCCAAGGGGTTGGCTCGGCGATCAAAGGGCTCGTTGAACTGGGGATAGCCGTCAATGATTTGATGTATGAGAGTTACGCCCAGGCCCTCGGGTTTGAGGACGGCGGGATTTTCGGAACGGACGCGACCGACAAACTGTACGGCATGCTCAGCACCGCTTCTGATTACGCCAGCCTCGACGGCATTGTCAAGGCCGCTGTTGCCGCGGGCGGGATCATAGATGGTGAATTGAAAAAGCTTGAAAAAAGCAGTGATGTTGAATGGGCATCAGCAGAATTATGGGGAAAAGTTGTGGGTGAAGTGGCGGTTGGGGAAGCCGCTATTGAAGCGGGACTGGGGCGTCTCGGATCGGCGCTCGCCAAAACTGACGAGCTGATGGACGCGGGCCGGGCCGCGGACCGCGCGGCCGATGCCACAAGGACCGGCACCCGCCTGGATCCCAGCGTCCCGACAAGGACACCGGATATCGACGTGCCTTCCCGGACAACACCCGATGCCGGAACAGCGCCGTCCAGAACGCCGGATTCAGGCCGGACCCCTGCGCGTTCCACACCGGCCGATGATGTGACCGCGCCCAGGACTCCCGACGCCACCGGCGATCCCGCGCGCGGACCGCCAAGATCGGCGGGAACACTCGACAACACCAAACCTTTGCCCAGGAGCGACCGCCCGGTCACCCGGCTGGACGACACGGATGCCGCCCGGCTAGAAACCGAACACGGATTTAAGCAGGAACACGCCCAGCGTATGAGCGAGTTCGCCCAGCAGACGGATACTTATTTAATCGTTCGTGACGGGAACGTTGACAGCGTTCGGTATTTTGATGATGCGGATAAAGTGCCGAAACCGATGTCGTCCAAAGCCAAAACAGCCAAGGTCGGGCCGGACATCGGCCTCGTCGTCGATCCGACCCATCCGAAACAGGCGAAGTATTGGGCCGAAGAACTGACCCGCGCCGCGCAGGAAGGCATTGATAACGGGGGCGATTTCACCCGGTTGCGCGAATTGGAAAAAGCCCGTAAAAAAGCCCTGGATTCCTGGAGCGATTACGGTGACTATATGAAGAGCCACGGATACATTGTGGATGAAAAGACCGGCCGTGTGCTGATGGAAACGGTCGGCCCTGATGGTGAAAAAGTCTTTAAAGCGGTTCACGGGGATTATGATCTTCACGGGGCTTACAAGAGGAATCCCGATGGGACGGTCGACCGCGCTTCCTTCGGTGACGGTAATTCAACCGCGGACGGATCGGTTTTAAGGAGTCAGTTGAACGACGCGATCACCGGCGGGGATAAAGATTTTATCCAGCACGGGGCCCAGGACGACTGGATCCCTGACCCGAAAATGGTCCCGAACAAACCGCCGGATCCGCCGGTAACGGTTTTCCTGCCGGATGGCGGCACCGTCAGTCTTAAAACAGCGGAGGATATGAAAAACTTTTACGAAAATACGATGGGCATCAAGTGGGATTATCCGCCGCCGAAAACATCCGCCGGCGCAGCTTCGAAAGCGGCCGACACCGGGAGCAGTGTGAGCAAGGCGGCCCCTGATGCCTCCGGGACTTCGTCCGCGCCGTCATCGGCGTCACGGACGCCGCCCAAGACCGTCGATAACGCCGGCAGCACCATTCCCCCCAGCGCTAAAAAGGAAACGGGCACGTTCATCGACAATAGCCGGCAGGCTGTCGACGGAGGATTGAAGAAAGATCTAAACAATCCTTCTATTCCGCCGCCCTCGGCCGCGGCATCAAAGTCAGCCTCGGCCAAACCGGGGCCGAGTAAACTTGACGGCCGGGAAGATTTCAGCGTTGACCTGACGACTCCGGAAGGGAAAAAAGAGATCGAGGCCCTGAACAAAGAGGCGTTTGACCAGGCGATGAACCAGCGGCAGAGTGATGTTCCTCCCATTCACCATCCGGCCGATATCAATTCACGTCCCGGTTTTAAAGACGTCCCCAAGGCGGACAAAGGCGATCTGGCCGTCGACCTTGAACCGTATATGACGCCGCAGGAAAAAGCGGCCAAGGCCTCCGGAGGATCCGGGACGCCTGCTTCTTCGAAAATGCCTGACCAGGACCATGTCGGGACAATTATAGACGGAAATGATGGACCGGCCAATCCGTTCGGCCGGCAGGGTCCTGGTGAAACCCAGGTCCTCCCGGAACCGACCGTCGGCGCTAAAAAAGAAGGACCGACCATTCAACCGCCGAAAGACGGGTCAGGTCTGGAATTAACGCCGTTTGCCGAACGCCGGCCGATTAAGGAAGTCAGCAATCCGCCCAAACCGGTGGATCCTGACATGATGCGCGATCCTAATGCCAGGAGTTATCAGCGCGACGCAGATTTGGCCAACAAACGGTTGATCGACTGGAACAGAAACCCCCAGCGCATCCAGGAGTATGACAGCCAGGTCAAGGAAATGCTGCGCGTCGGCGCGGAGAGCGGTTCTGCCGATGCCCGCCGGATCCTTGAACAAAAACCGGCTTACGGTTATCAGCCGAATATGGACGGGGTGGACGGGGCCTTTTATAAACCGAAGGGCGAGACCCGTATAAATCCGTACACCGGGAACGGGACGGAATTGAAAGACCCGCTTGAATCAGCCGCGGTCCTGGTGCATGAAAGTGTCCACGGGCGCGGCACGCTCGGGCAGATCGGCAAACGTGAACTCGGCGGTGCCGGGCAGGGATCCGGTTACAATGAATACCGCGCGTTTTTCGCTGAGGGAGAATTTTATTACCGGGCTTACCAGAAGGACCCGAAACTGCTTGACGGATTATCCAAACCGGCCAAGGAATATGCCGAAGGGTTCATCAAGGCTGCGGAAGACGGCGGAGGCGAGGCGGCCAAAAAATTTGTTAACGATTATATTGAGAATAGCGGCTACGAACGGTATTACAAAGATCCGATTGAATATACCAAAGGAACGTCACCTCACCGCGGCGGCAGTGTGGGACGGATTCAAGAACAGTTAATTGATCCGAGTGTGTCTCCGGCAGATCTTGTTCCCGAAGGAACGGTTCTCGAGAACAAGTTTCCCGGGCAAAAAATAACGAAACCTTAGCCGGAGAAACACACGTAACACGTAAACGACTTATGAAACGAAAAATTATACCAACAATAATATTACTTTTGGCGTTCACGCTCAATGCGCAGGCCGCCAAAAAACCGCCGGTCGGCAATAAAAAAGAACAGGCAGCGTTTACCCAGAAGTACAACGAGATGCGCGCGGAGGGGGGGCAGGCGTTCAGCCAATGGGTAAAAGACATCACAAATCATGGGACAGCCGAAGAAGTCAACATGATGAACAATCTGAATGACAAGAAAACAGCGGACGGACGGCCGAAGACTGAGCAGGAAATCGCGGCTGACGAAGAGGCGTTAAGACAAGCGATCAAAGCCAAGGGGTTTAACGGGGATCCCAATGATCCGGGACCGATTGACTGGTCGGATTATATTGTCGAAACGGACGCGAACGGGAATGTTACCGGCTTTAAAGAAAAAGATTTTGAAGAGAAAGACGCCGACGGCGACGGAAAGATTTCCAAGGAAGAACGCGAAGAATGGAATAAAAAGAAAAAGGAAGAAGATAAGAAAAACGGCGGCGCGCCCGGAAAAGTCCCGCCGATCGCCGATTGGGACCGAAACGGCGACGGCATCCCTGATCCCGGGTTTGAACTGGACTGCTGGAAGTGCCGCCAGCCGAAAGACCACAAACACCAGTGCGACGGCATCATCGGTGTGTGCGAACCAAACCCCTGCGCCGACGGCCAGGAATGCAAAGGCTGGCAGGAATCCAAACCCGACGGCTGTCTGGTTGATTGTTTCTACTGTTACGACAAATCCAAGGACCCTTGCGAACAATACGGGTTTACCTCTGACCCGGCCTGTAATAATTCGTGTCCGAAAGACAAAGCCGTCTGTGAATCCGTCTATATTAACCCGGACGGCACCATCGCCACCAGCACCGTTGTGCGCGGCAGCCTTAAATGTTACCGCTGCAAGGATATCACCATCGGCTGTGCCCAGTCGGATTACATGACGCAGGAACAATGTTCCCGGATGTGCCAGGACCCGTTTCAGTGCGCCGCGACGTTTACGGCCCCCAACGGGGAACAGTGTTTTGAATGCCGCAAGACTTACGACGAACGGAACTGCTACCAAATTGATAAAATGACCTATATCGGCTGTACGTCGTTCTGCGCGCAGGACGGCGGGGTGTGTGTCGATGCCGGCAAGGCGCCTAACGGCGAGATTTGCTGGGAATGCGTTTCCAAGAAGGCTTTGGATGGCTGTGAAGGCTTCGGTTATCAGACCCTGGCGATGTGTTCCGATGAATGCCACGGTGTGGGCGACTGCACCCCGTCGCTTAAAGCCCCGAACGGCGAAGTCTGTTACGAATGTGTCAAGAACGACAAACCCGGCTGTGCCGCGAGCAAAATGCAGACCATCCGCATGTGCGAAAGCTACTGTCTTCAGGATGGAGGACGCTGTATCAAAGCGGGTCAGGCTCCCAACGGTGAGACGTGTTATGACTGCGAGAATTATATTATTGATAAAGACTGCGCCAGCCAGGATGACTTAAACGAAGAAGACTGCAAGGCCGTCTGCAAGGATAAAGGCGAATGCATCAAAGCGGGACGCGCGGCCAACAGCGAGCAATGTTTCTACTGCCAGGTTAGCGCCCTGGGCGACCCGTGCGAAAAAATTGAAGCGCTCCCGGGAGACTGCCCGGGAGGCTGCGAAACCGGAGAAGTCTGTGAACCGGTTTCGGCCAACGGTGAGAAATGCCACCAGTGCAGGCCATACGACTGCAAGGACGCCGGGTTCGCGGAACAATGCGACGAGACGGAGATCTGCAACCCCGTCGGGATCAAGAGCGGGCTGGAATGCTGCGACTGCCAGCCTAAACCGAAGGCCAAAGATCCCTGCGACGGTGTCCAGTGCCCTGCTTCCACGGATTGTAAAACATTTAAATGCGTCCAAGGGGATTGTGTCGGTGAGAATAAATCCGGTTCGTGTGACGATAAAGATGCCTGCACGAGCGGGGATCAATGTCAGGAAGGTGTTTGTACCGGCCAGGCGGTGGAAATCCCGGCGGATACACAATGTATCACGTACACCTGCGACGCCGCCAAAGGGGTTAAGAAAGAGATCAAGGCCGGAGCCGCCTGTGACGACGGCGATCAATGCACCGGACAGGACAAGTGCGACAAAAACGGTGCCTGTAAGGGAAGGCCGATCACCGGCTGTCAGGAAAACAAGAACTGTGCGGAAAATGTCCCGGGCAGCACGGCCAGCGCCGGCTGCGATGGGCAATGCCCGCCGGAACGCTGTGAATCAGTCCCGGTCTACGGCGACCCGAGCAAGCCGAAAGGGATCGCGTACTACTGTTACAAGTGTAAGGAAGGCGGATGTGTCTCGGATGCCGAATGTGATGACGGTCTGTTCTGTAACGGCGCCGAGACCTGCACCGGCGGGGAATGTTCCCCCGGGGAAGAACCCTGCCACGGCCAGGAATGCGATGAAAGTTCTGATACCTGCGGGGAATGTCAGTCCGACGCGGAGTGTGATGACGGAGAATTTTGCAACGGAACGGAAACGTGTGACAGCAACCATAATTGTGAGAAAGGACAAGAACCCTGCCCGCAAGGAACGTGTAATGAATCCAGAGACGAATGTTTGTCGTGTGAATCAAAGAATCTGAAACCCGGGGGTTGTCCGGGGACCTGTGATCTTAACCAGACCGTGTGTAACCCGATTGACCTGACCATGGATATCAAATGCCACAGCTGTGATCCGGTCCACAGCATTTCCCTTTGTTCGGACGCTGGCTTGATCGACGGATTCTGCCCGGGCAATTGCGACACGGGATATGATTGCGTAAATCAAATGTCCGGAGGAGATGCTTGTCACAAATGTGAACGCGACCCGTGTTATTATTCCCAAATGCAGAAGGGCGGCTGTCCGGGGACGTGTGATTATACGAGTACGTGCGAACCGCATACGATCGACGGAAAACAATGCCATTGGTGTGTCGCCAAGAAAATTGAACCTCAATGCCCGCAAGGAACAATGAAGGGCATGTGCCTGCCGGGGATTTCGGATCCGTGCAAACCCGACGGCGCCTGCCAGTCGCGATCAACGGAATTTGCCGATTGTTATTCCTGCCGGCCGATGACGGGCGGCGTGCCGGATGACGGCACGGAAAATATCATCGGAGGCGGTGGCGGCGTTTCGTCGGTCTTTTGTCCGCAGGGCCAGATGATTTGGGACGAATGCCAGGCGTGTCACGCTAAAGGCGGACGGTGCCGTCCGGCACCGTTGCCAAGCCTCGCCGCCGGTTTCCGTCCGCCGTGTTACGTGTGCGAAAGTCTGGACACCTGTGACAAATACGGGCAGGTCAGTTCCTGCCAGTTTTGTCCGCCGAACCATACCTGCATTCCGGGCCGTCCGATCGTCGACCCGAAAACCGGTGACATATTTTTCTGCCGGATGTGTGTCCCGGGTAACGTATCTTATGAAGTGACCTATATTATCATCATTGTGGAAACTCCGCGCGGCCGGTATATTCTCGGAGATGAAAAGAAAGGCACGCTGGACCTTGGTGATTTTAAAGCGGCCCAGGTCATGCAGCTGGCCAAAGCGGGAACGGCTAAAGACGCGCTCAGCCGCATCGGTTCGATGCTGCCGACGGGCGGTCTCAACCTTCCGGGCATTATTTCCGGCGGGATGAGTATGGGCGACTTGTCCGGATTATTACAGCAGGGCATGGAAAAGGGACGCACGTACAGCGATAATTGTTTCGAAGCCGACGACAATCTGAAAAAGGAAAATCTCCCGGATGTTCCGCCGCCGGCCAGCGCTGAAAAGAGTCCTTCATCATCCGGCCAGCCAAAGAGTGAATTTGGCCAAAGCCCTTCCAAGGAGATCCCGGCCGATGGGCCAATGGTCGCCTGCGGGGAAAAGGACGGACAAAAAGCGCTCGCGGTCATGGACGCGCACGGCCGTCCGGTCGATTATATTTTTAAAGACATGTTGAAAAAAGATCCGAATGCGATCATGAACGCCCTTCAAAAAGCGCAATCACTCAGTGACCAGGTAACGGCTGTCTCTAAAGGGGACTTCAGCGGGATTCTGAAAACGGTTCAGCAGACGGCCATTGATAAAGTGACCAAGGTGATTGATACCAAGATTGAAGGATTTTTTGAGCCCAAAGATGAAGACGTGCCGGTCGAGCCGAACGACCCGTTTTACCGTCCGCCGGCTGAAGAACACAAAAAGAAAAAACTACTGGGCTTTATCGGCAGTGATAAGAAAGCCGCGGCGGTCACCATCGGCAGCACCATGAAGATGGGCAAATCCATCATTGGCGCGACCGAAGGTAATTATGAGAAGGAAGACAATTCCATGTCCTGGCAGTGGGGGACGCACAAGATCGGGTTTACGCCGCTGGAAGACCCGACCTCGGCCTGGCATCTGGTCGACGCGAACGAACGCAACGTCGTGGTGGCGGTCATTGATTCAGGGCTCGACCTGAAACACAAAGACGCCCCGCAATACATCTGGACCAATAAGAATGAAACCCCCGGAAACGGGATTGATGATGACCAGAACGGATATGTGGATGATGTCAACGGCTGGAACTTTTTAGACAATAACAATGATGTCACGGATCTGGCCGGGCACGGATCGTTTGTCTCGGGGATCATCGCTGCGAAAACGAACAACGGTTACGGCATGGCCGGGATCAATCCGGGCGCGGTGATCATGCCGATCAAGGTGGCGGATGAAGACGGCCAGACCAACAGTTTCTTTATCGCCCGGGCGATCTATTATGCCGTCGACAACGGGGCGCAGATCATCAATTTAAGCCTGGGGGCAAGGGTCCGTTCACAGCTCGAAGAGATGGCCCTGAGTTACGCCTGGAAAAAAGGCGTGTTTGTGGCGGCGGCCGCCGGGAATGTGGGTGAAGACATCCAGGAACACGGGCCGGCGTCCCAGCGCGGGGCCTTTGCCGTGGGTTCCCTCGACTTTGAAGGGAACCGCAGCACGATTTCCAATTTCGGGGCGAATAACGGGCTGCTGGCGCCGGGCGACCGGATCATCTCGCTGATCGCCACTGGTACGGGGAAGAAATTAACCAAGTCCGTCCAGCAGGCTGGTTTCTACGCGCAGTCGGGAACCTCGTTCTCAACCCCGATGGTGGCCGCGACCGCGTCCTTGCTTTTAACGCAGAATAAAAATTTGTCCAACCTCGACATCGAAGACATCCTGCACCGCACGGCGACCGAGATGTATGATTCCGGCTGGGATGAATTCTCCGGGGCGGGGCTGTTAAACGCCAAGGCCGCGCTGAGCGAAAATGTCAACGACCGGCTGACCGTCAAGATCACCGAGGTGAACATGAATACTGATGCCAAGAAAAATCTGGAATCCGTCGATGTGTACGCGACCGTCCGCGGGGATGTGCGGTCGTTTACGGTTGAATTGGGCAAAGGCGCGCGTGCCGAAAAATTTGAACAGGTCGCCGGCCCGTATACACAGCCGGCCAGCCACAACCTGGTGGCCCAGCTCATCAAAAAAGAACATTTAAGGGGCAGCCGCGAGTGGGTGATCCGTGTCGTGGCTGTCGACAATAAAGGCGTTGAGACCATCGCCCGGACACCATTATTACTCAAATGAAGACATTCAAAATAAAATTAATCCTGCTCGTCCTATTGACCGCAATGGCTGTCCGCGCCGGGGCGTCCCAAAAGTATTCCGTCAGCGGTCAGCCTTCCCAAATCGGTTATTACGTCGAACACACGGTTGGATTCAGTTCCGGCCAGTTTATGGGATTTGAGGGGACCATCCTGCTGAGCAATGACCAGAAATCCCTGGAGTCGGTTGACGTCACGATTGATGCCGACAGCCTGTCGACTTATAATGCGGAAAGAGAAAAAGGGTTGAAAGGGGAAGATTTCTTAAATGTCGAGAACTATCCGCAGATCATGATCAAATCCAAAAAAATCACTAAAGATAAAATCACGGCGGATGTGACGGTCCGTGGCAAGACCAAAGAGATTGTTTTTGATTACGGTTATTACGGGGTCCGGATGGAGGAAGGCTCAGAGATGACCATGGTCGCGATGAAAGGGAGCATTGACCGGCGGGATTTCGGGGTGGATTATAATGTCAAATCCGAAAAGACCGGCAAGGATATGCTCGGGACCGAATTTGAAATCACTCTTTATTTAAACGGCACCCTTGCGAAATGAGGGATTCCGTATGTCCATTCAGCCCGAATCAGCCTTAGAACGAAAGACCATTCTTGACCTGCACCGGAAGCTGATCCTTGAGATCCGCGCCATCGAAGAAGAAATCCGGCGGCACAAATCCTCTTCAATGGAACTGGAAAACAAACGCAGCGCTTTAGTCAAACAGATCGAACCGCTGGTCCGCCGGTACTGGAACTGGATCCCGGACGTCACTCTCAGCCGCTGTCCGTTCTGCCTGGAAAAATTATTCCGCAAATTTGATCCGGTCGACTTTAACGGGTTCTGGTGGATGGACCGCACTCAGCGGTCCGTACAGGAACCGGATTGCTGTGAGCATTTTTGTTTGTTGTCCGGCGCGGTCGATCTTAACGGGCATTCATTACCGGCAACTTTGTTTGAGTGCAAACCCGGTCCGCAAAAATCGTTTGTCATTCCGCGGATCTTGTTGATGCCAGCGATGAAGGCGGTCATTTCTTCCATTCAAATGGAATGCGGTTTTACGGCCATCCCGATTGTTTATTTTTCGGAACATCCGCCGACGGGAAGGTCGCTGGCTCAGTCCTGGGCGCGCAAAGAATACCATTTTACCTTAGAGGACGGGAAAAGCGGGTGGGACATTGTGGAAGACGATTATGATTTTAATCTGGATCCGTGGGTCGAAAAAGGCAAATTGATACGGATGGGTGGAACCATTTAGGCAAACACCAAGATACAAGAAACAAGAACCAAAAAATAACCATACCTCAGTAACCAAACCGTTTGGATTTTGTCCTTTGGAAATTGTTTGTTTCTTATAACTTATTTCAGGAGATTAATTATGAATAAACAACGCATCGCCTTAGTCACCGGCGCTAACCGCGGGATCGGTTTTGAAATCGTCCGTCAATTGGCCCGGTTGAAAGATTATAAAGTGATTTTGACCAGCCGTGACGAGAAAAAGGGAAAAACGGCCTGTGATCAATTGAAAAAAGAAGGTCTCATCGTTGATTTTCGTGTGCTGAATGTCACTGATCCTAAAAGTATTGATCAGTGTGTTGAATCGGCGGGACAGATCGATGTCCTCATCAATAACGCGGGGATATTCCCCGACACGCAGGACAACACCGCCTCGGGCTGGCCGAGTATCTTTGAGACCTCGCTTGAAACCATGCGCCGCGGGATGGAGACGAATGTATACGGGCCGCTGCTTTTGTGCCAGAAGATCGTCCCGCTGATGAAGAAAAATAAATACGGCCGGATCGTGAATCTCTCCTCGGGGATGGGCCAGCTCACGCACATGAACGGCGGGTGCCCATCGTACCGTGTGTCCAAGACCGGCATCAACGCTTTAACGCGCATTTTGTCCGATGAATTGAAAGGCACCAACGTGCTGGTCAATTCGATGTGCCCGGGCTGGGTCAAGACGGATATGGGCGGGCCGGGCGCGACCCGCGAACTGCCCGAAGGCGCGGACACCGCGGTGTACCTGGCGACATTACCCGACGGCGGACCAACCGGAGGCTTCTTCCGCGATCGGAAGGTGTTTGAGTGGTGATAACGTGATGGCTTACGATCAATCATAGTCTCCGGTATTGAATCATGGTATAATCAATCATCAATAGATTCTGACAGCTTTTAACGAAAAGGGGGATATTATGAGAAAATGGATGATCCGGTTGTTGATGTGTGTTTTTGTTGCAGGACTGAGTGTTCCCGGGTGGGCTTACGATTTCGGCGATTTCCGTTCGGAAACATTGGTGCAAAAGGCTTGGACGGCGTTAGAACAAGGCGACATAGAGGCCGTCAACGCGTATGTTGATAAGTGTCTGGAATTATACGGTGCGCAGGCCCGCACCATGCAGGCGAGTCTGTCTGATTTTCCCCAAGGGCCGGAAAAGGAAGTCTTCGGCTACTGGGCGCTTAACGATGTGGCCACCATCCTCTTTATTCAGGGAAAGATTTATCAAGAAGTGGAGATGATGGACGAAGCTAAGGCAGTCTACAATCAGATTATCAATGAATTCACCTATGGCCAGACCTGGGACCCGAAGAGTAAATATTTCTGGAGACCGGCCGTGGCCGCGAGGGAAAAACTCACGGTCCTCGAATCCGGGATTAATGTTGACCTGGGCGATTATTCATCTTCTTTTTTAACCACACAGGCCTGGAAGGCGTTGGACAAAAATGATTACAAGGCCGTTAAAATTTACACGGACAAGGTCATTGAACTGTATACGTCTAAGGCACAGGAAATGCAGCAGGCGCTGAATGATTTTCCGGAGGGTGAGACAGATGAAATACATCAGAATTTCTGGGCGCTCAACGATGTCGGGACCAGTTATTTTATTCAAGGAAAGGCACTGCTTGAGCAGAATCAGCCTCAAGAGGCCAAGACTGTGTTTGAGCAGCTGATCAAGAATTTCAAATACGCGCAATGCTGGGACCCTCAAGGGGAAGGTTTTTTCTGGAAGCCGTCTGAAGCGGCCAGTGAAGAATTGGAACAGATGTAATTATGATTCGTATTATTGTAGGGAACGCTCTCGAGCGTTCCCTACGGGTTTATTGAAACCGTGAATCCGTATCATTCCCCCCCATTTGACACCCATGCCTATTTTGTTATAATGGATTCCTCTTCAACAATTTAAACACATGCGACTTTATAAGACCGACAAACTGATCTTGTCCATCCGCAAACCGGACGTTAAATCGTTCCTGAACGGATTGACGTCCAACACGCTCGACTCGCCCCGCAACGCTTTTCTGACCATTCACGGCCGCATCGTTGCGACCTTTGACCAGGTCATGGTCAGCGAAGATGAATGCCTGGTTGTCATCGAAAGGCCGTTTGCCGGAGGGCTCCTGCAGCATCTGGAGCGTTACATCAAGCTCGGAGGCGTGAGCGTTGAGCCGTACCCGCAGAATGTTTATTTTGACCTGGACGATTCCGTCCCGCCGGAAAAAGGGGATCACTGGATCGCCCAGAAAAAAGGGAAGTTGTTAATCACCCCGCGTGAAATGGAAGGCCATGTGTCCGATGAAGAGTTCACGGTTTTTCGTCTGGACCATCATATTCCCGTTCACGGGATTGATTTTAAAGATGAGATGCTGCTCAACATCAGCATTTCGGAGTTTGTCTCATTCAAGAAAGGCTGTTTCCTGGGGCAGGAGCCGATCTCAAAGGTTTATAACCGCTCCAAACCGTCCTGGAGACTGGTCGTTAAAAAGTTTGATGACTGCAGCGCGGAGGAAAAAGAGAAAATGACTTCTCAGGCTGTCCATCCTGTTCTGGGGCAGAAAATGGGTTTTGTTTTCGAAAAGAATGATGATTAATGATTCTTTGTTCTTAACCCGCCGGCGCGGGACAAAACCTGTCGTATTAATCACACAGAAAAAGTTTATTTGGACGAATTGGGAAGGATTAAGAAATGAAAAAAGCAGTATTCATGATTTTGATTTTATGGGCGGCCCCGGCCGTTAACGCGAACGCCGAATCCGACGCCGAATGGATGCGGCGCGTTTCCGCCGGATTTTCCACCTCCGGAGGAAATACCGAAAAGGGCTCTGCTAATGGAGAGATTTTTGTGAGCCGCAAGACCGAAGATGACGAAGGGGTTTTTAAGGCCACGGGCAATCTGGGCAGCAGTGAAGGAAAGCTGGATTCAAAAAAGTTTTACGGTTTGTTCCGGTACGACAACAAATTCGGCCCGGAGCGAAGATGGTACCAGTTCGGAAAACTGGAAGGGACGCAGGACGTCTTTGCCAACATCAATTACCGGATCACGCCGGGGTACGGGGTCGGCCGGTGGTTTTATGACGAGGCTGATTTCAAACTGAAGGCGGAAGCGGCCCTCGGTTACCAGTTTACGGATTACCGGGATTCCACCAAGGATGAAGGCGATGTGGTCCTCATTCCCCGGGCCTATCTGGAAAAGCAGCTATTGGAGAATTTAAGACTAACCGAGGATATTACGATGTACCCGTCGCTGGAAGGCGGCGCGTTCCGTCTGCGTTCGGAAACAAGCCTGGTCAGCAAGATTAACGACCGGATGTCCTGGAAATTCGGGTTTGTGGATGATTATGATTCTGATCCGGCGCCGGGAACTAAAAAAAATGATTATATCCTGACGGCCGGGATCGATTATAATTTTTAAGGCTTAAAAGGGAGACAAATATGTATTTGATCGTATTGGCGGTGCTGGCGGGCATGGTCCTGCCCCTGCAGGCCGGGATCAACGCTTCGCTGGCCAAATATTTGAGTTCGCCGGGACAGGCCGCGCTGGTTTCTTTTTTGACGGGATTCCTGGTGATGATTGTTTTTTGTTTCGCGAGCCGGCAGAATTTTCCTTCCATCAAACAATTGTCCGCGGCGCCTCCGCATATCCTCATCGGCGGGTTTCTCGGCGGGCTGATGGTCATGACGACGATCATCCTCGCGCCCAAGATCGGCGCGGTCGCGCTGGTCAGTTCGCTGTTGGCCGGACAGCTGATTTGTTCGGTGGTCCTGGATCATCACGGCTGGGTCGGTTATCCCGTTCATCCGGTGAACGGGATGCGCATCATCGGGATTTTATTGTTAGTCGCCGGAGTTTATATGATCAACCGGTTTTGACAGGGGGTTCATGATGATTAAATACATAGGATTTGTTTTATTGTTTATCTGCGCCGCCTCAAACGCATCGGCCCAGTCCATCATCTGCCCCGCGGCGGAGGAAGGGCTGACGGTCACCGGCCCTAAATACAAAACCGAGATCTCCGGACGCAGCAAAGCGACCTGCCGTTATTATTACAAAACCAAATTAAAATCTACGCTGGAAGTTTATTTTTACCGGGACTACAACCGGCAAAGGCCCTGTAACAGCGGGGTCTACAAGGATGCCGATGTGCGCAGCTGGGAATTCCAGGTGTACGGGTATGTGACGGATGCCGATAAAGCGGATTTTTTGACCGAGACCTACTGGGAAAAGGTGGCCGCTGATCTGGTGAAACAGGCCGAGGCCTTGGCATTGCCGTGTGACGCCGAAGGCCGCCGGATCATCCGCCGCCCGGTGGATGTCCGCGAAGAGGAATAAGGCTCTATTTTGTAACTTTTAAAAAGGTTTACCGTTATAAAGAAAAAGGAAATGATCCTAAATCGGAGGTAACTTTATGTTAAACAAGAAACTTACAGCAATTATGCTCGTTTGGGCGATGGCCTTGGCCATCCCTTTTTCTTTTGCGCAAACGGTCACCCGACAGGGCGCGGACCGGTTATGGCAGGAAAAATCCTACCGTCTGGCCGCTGACCAGTTCAAGGCCTTGATCGGGCAAGGCGGTCTATCCAAAGAGGACCAGCGGGAATTAAATTTTAAATGGGCGGATGCCAGCTGGCGCACTCTTGAAAACGAACGGTATGAAGCGGCGGTAAAGACCTTAACGGAGATGATCTCCTCCGATCCTCACGACCGGTGGTGGGCGGAGGCCAATGAATCCCTGGCCGAACATTTTATGGCCGTCAACCAGTGGCAGTACACCAATGAAATCAAACAATATTTAGAGAACGCGCGTGAATACTGGGCCGGGTCCAAAGACATCAATTTAGCCCGGGAGCGGTTTATCAAGACAACATTCAGGCTCGGGGAATTTATTACCCAAAACTGGGGATGGGGTTACCAGGATATCAAACCGCTTGCGCGGGACGGCCAGAAGATTTTACCCGAATCCGGCAGCAACGGTTTGTTCATCTTGTATGAAGAATTATTAAAAGTGACCAAGTCAGACGCCGACCGGGCCAGGGTTTATTATTCGCTCGCGATGAGTTATTACCACAATTATTATGACCAGAAGAGACGCGAATCGACGGTCGAATATTTTACGAAAGTCATCAAGGAGTTTTCCGACAGCGAATGGGTGGACGATTCTTATTATTATCTGGCCCAGTATTACCAGCAGCAGAACAAACTCGATGAGGCGTTAAAGGCCTACCGCGGCCTGCTCAGCCGTTTCCAGCGCGGGGACTCGCAATGGGTGGACAATGCCAAAAACCAGGTTGACTCCATCGTCAAGCCGCAGCTGCAGGTCGGGACCGGCTACACGTTTCTCCCCGGATCGGAAGTGCAGTTTAATATCGGCTGGAAGAATATCAAAGGGGCGAACCTGGCGGTTTATCCGCTGAATCTGGCGGACCACGTGAAATTTAATCTGGCCAAAAAACTGAACGACTACGATTACGGGATCAATAATTACCAGGATTTCCTCAAACGGATTGTCGACTCAGGCAGTTACCGGCAGTACTCGCCGGTGTTGTCCGTCCCGCTGGATTTAAAGAACGAAGGCAACTATCAATGGTACAGCGAATCCAAAGGAATGGCGGAATGGCTGTTAAAATCGGACAAAGACAAATTGGACCCGGCCCGGGGAATCCTGAAACCGGGGGCGTATCTGTTGTTAGTGACGGCGCAGGGGGTCAGTGCCTATGATCTTATCCTGGTGACTGATCTGGGCGTGATGACCAAGACCGGCGGGCATTCAGGGCTCATTTACGCCTTTGACAGCCAGACGGGAGAACCGCGCGTTTCGGCTAACGTGAAATATCAGTACCGGTATTACAATGACAGCGGGTACTGGTCCTGGGAGCAGGGAGAAGGACTGACTGGTCCCGACGGATTATTAAACATCCCGCTCAAGAATTCAAACAACCGTAATTATAACAACCAGCATGAACTCTTCGCCGTGGTCAGCCAGGAGCAGATGCAGGCCTTTTCGCAGGGGCAGAATTATTCTTATTACAATAACCAGAACTGGTGGATTTACGCGTACAGCGACCGGCCGGCTTACCGTCCCAATGAGAAGGTCTCTTATAAAGTCACGGTCCGCGGTTACAACGAATCAGCCTTTTTCACGCCGTCGGGGAAACAGATCCAGACCCGGATGTATGATTCCCGCGGGAACAAGGTCCAGGAAAAAACATATACCCTGAATGATTTCGGGACATTCAGCGATGAACTGACGCTGGATGACAAGGCCGTGCTGGGGGAATACCGTCTTGAATTGTACGGCGACAACTGGAACGCGCACATCGGAAACACGCCGATTTTCCGCCTCGAAGAATACAAACTGCCGGAATTTATGGTCAGTGTCAAACCCAAACCGAACGCGGACGGCCAGACCAATTACCAACTCGGGGATGAGATCGAATTGGAATTGGACTCGCAGTATTATTTCGGCGGAGGGGTCGCCAACGCCGACGTGGAATATCTGATTTACCAGAACCCGTATTATCATTATTATTTCCCGCCGAAGAAATACCCCTGGTATTACGAAGATTTCAATGACCGGGGCCGTAATTATTACGGGGGCGGGAGCCTGATCAAAAAAGAAAAGATCAAGACCGACGCGCAGGGAAAAGCGGTGTTCCGTTTTGAAACGCCGCAGGACAGCGGGCAGGATTTTGAGTACCGCATTGAGGTGCGCGTGGTCGACCAGAGCCGGCGCGAGATCACGGCCTCGTCTTCGATCAAAGTGACCAGAAATTCATTTTACGCTTACCTGGTGCCGAAAAACAATCTTTACCGCCCGGGTGATAAGGCCGAAGTTGAAATCAAGACCATGACAGCCAACAATGAACCGGTCTCAATCGACGGAAAGATCAGTGTTTCCCGCAACTGGTGGCGGGAGCAGGTAGCCAAGGACGGCCAGGTTACCCGTCCGTCCGGATACGACCAGAACGTATTATTCACGAAATTCGTGAAGACCAATGAACAGGGAGAAACCGTGTTTGCCTTTGAGCCGGAACAGGACGGGTATTATTCCATCCAGTTCACCGGGTTCGATCATAAAGGGAAGGAGATTCAGTCGCAGACCAATGTCTTTGTCTGTGACAAACAAAGCAAGGACCTGGGGTACCAGTACGGCGGACTGCAGATCATCACGGAAAAGGATACTTATTCCATCGGGGAAACCGCCAGGGTCATGATCGTCGCCAATAAACCCGGGGCGTGGGTCCTGTTTACCCAGGAGGTCGACGAGATCTTCGGGTACCAGCTCCAACACCTGGAAGGCACAGTGAAAATGCTGGAGTTCAAAGTTGAACCGACGTTTACGCCCAATATTTTTCTGAACGCGTTGTCCGTTGAAAACTTTCAATTAAGGACGCACAACCTTCAGCTGATTGTCCCTCCGGATGAAAAATTCTTGAACATCAAGATTGTCTCGGACAAAGAAACCTACCGTCCGCGCGAGGAAGGGATCTTTGACATTGAAGTCACCGATAACCTGGGAAGGCCGGTGTCGGGCGAGGTCTCGCTCGGGCTGGTTGATGCCAGTGTCTATTACATCCAGGACGAATACGTCCAGGACATCCGGCAGTTTTTTTACGGGACCAAACGCCAGCAGTCCGTCCAGACGAATTCCAGTTTTTATTACAAACCGTACCAGAAATTTGTCCGGGGCGAGAATCTCGGTCTGGTCACGGAAGACGTCCTTAAAATGAGCCGGTTGCGGGACAAGAATGAACGCTTTGATGATCAGGATAAAGACAGCCCGGTCGGACAGAAACAGGATTTTCGGATGAACGCCAATAAGATGGCCCGTCAGGAAATGGCGACGGACGCGGTTTCGGAAATGAGCGCGGTCGGCGGTATGGCCGCGCCGGCCAGTTTAGCTTTAATGGAAGGCCGGGAGTCCAAAGAACTGGGCAAATCAAAAAAAGTGCTGGCTGACTCAAAAGGGATGCCTGAGGAAGAAATGGGAGGAGACGGAGCAGGATTAATGACGCCGACGGTGCGTCAGGATTTCCGGTCAACCGCCTATTGGCAGCCGGCCATCACGACAGACGTTAACGGAAAGGCCAGGATCAAAGTCAAGTTTCCGGATTCACTGACCACGTGGAGGGCTACCGCCCGGACGATCTCACGCAACACGGATGTCGGGAACATCACGCATGAAACAAAAACAAATAAAGATGTGATGGTCCGCCTGCAGGCCCCGCGTTTCTTTACCGAGCGCGACGGGGTGGTTATTTCGGCGAATGTGCATAATTACACGGAAAGCACCCAGAAAATAAAAGTAACGCTTGAGGCCAAAGGCCTGAAGATCAACGACGCGAAGGAACTCTGGGTTGAGGTTCCGGCCCACGGCGAACAGCGGGTCGACTGGAACGCGCTGGCCTTGGTTCAGGGTAGCGCTGAAATCACGGTTTCGGCGCAGGCGACCGAGGACGCGGACGCGATGGTCAAATCCTACCCGGTCATTCCGCACGGGATCGAGAAGTTCATCGCGCAGTCTATCGTCAACCGCAATCAGCCGGCCGGCGAAAGCGTCAACACGTTTGTGCTGGATCTTCCCAAAGAACGGATCAAGGAATCGACTTCCCTTAATATTACCCTGTCCCCGTCATTAGCCGCGGCGATGCTTGATGCCTTGCCGTACCTGGCGGATTTTCCTTACGGGTGTGTGGAACAAACGATGAGCCGATTTTTACCGGCGGTCATTGTCAAGAAGACCCTCAAGGATTTGGGCTTAAGCGAAAAAGATATCGACAATTATATTAATCAGGTGTTGATCCCGCGGGAAGACCCTGACCATCCGCAGCGAAAAACGGAACTCACGGTCAATAAACTCAACCAAATGACCACCGCCGGTCTGGAACGGCTGTATGATTTTCAGCATTCCGACGGAGGCTGGGGCTGGTGGAAAGAAGGCTCCTCCGACCGCTTCATGACGGCGTATGTGGTGTGGGGCCTGGGCACGGCCCGGTCCGCCGGCCTTTCTGTAAAAGGGAATGTCATTGATTCAGCTGTCCGGTATCTGCAGAAGGAATTGGTGGAGGAAGAAAATAATCCGGACATGCTGGCCTGGATGCTGCACGCTTTGGCCGCGGTCCAATCAAACAGTGAATATGAAAATAAACAAATCCTGCGGTTGTGGGAGATGCGTGACAAATTGAATCCGTATACCCGGGCCTTGTTTGCCTTGTCCCAGCATTACCGCGGGGACGTGCAGAAGTCCCAGGTCCTCGCCAGAAATCTGGCGAACGGGATGATCGAAGATAAAGAGAACGGGACCGTCCATTGGGGTGAGTCGGGGATTTATTACCGGTTCAGCGAAGGCGGCGTGGAGGCGACGGCGTTTGTGATCAAGGCCTTGTCCAACATCAGCCCTGAAAGTGAATTGATCCAGCCGGCCGTGAAGTGGATGGCCCTGAATCGACGGGGTGCGCGCTGGAAAAACACCCGTGATACCGCCATTGCGATTTTGGGACTGGCGGATTATTTAAAAACCACCAATGAACTCGCGCCTGAGTTCACCTATGCCGTCACGCTTAACGGCAAGGTGGTCCGGGAGGGCCAGGTTGACCGCGGGAATTTATTCACGTTCAACCGGATGATTGAACTCCCGAACGAGGCGTTAAAAGACGGGAAGAACACGGTGGAAGTCCGACTGAACGGCGCCGGTTCCCTGTATACGTCGGGATATCTGAAGTATTTTACCCTTGAGGAAAATATCACTCCGGCCGGCAATGAGGTTTTTGTGGAGCGCCGGTACTTGATTGAAGACACGGCGGAGACGCTGTTAAAAGGTTATGACACCGATTGGCGTCCGCTGGAAGACGGCGCGACCGTTAAAAGCGGAGACCGGATCAAGGTGGAAATCATCCTCGACGCAAAGAACCATTATGAATATCTGATCATCGAAGATTATAAACCGGCTGGGCTTGAGGCGGTCCAGCTGACCAGCGGATCGGTTTACGCGCAGAAACTGGATTCTAAAGGCAAACCTTCCGGGGAAACGACGTGGATTTACCAGGAGTTAAGAGACCAGAAGGCAGCGTTCTTCGTGGATAAATTGAAAGAAGGCAAACACCTGATCTCTTATGAACTGCGGGCGGAAGTGCCGGGGACGTTCCACGGCATGCCGAACCAGACGCATGCGATGTATGTCCCGGAAATCCGGGCCAACAGTTCGGAAATGGTGATCACGGTCGATGACCGAGAATAATGATTCGCTTCGTTGATTATTCGGATGACTCTTGGTATTATAGTCTCTGGTTGAACTTAGTTTTGCTATTGAATTAATTTAAGTGGAGGTTCCATGCGTTACTTTGTTATTTTTCTTATCGGGTTTTTCCTGGGCGGTTTTTTTGGGGGAGACCTGGGATTGCTGCTGAATAAAACGAAAAACCTGATTTCCCAAAAGGGTGACCAAAAGGAGAAGACGCAGACCATTTCGGTCGTGAGCAACGGACCGGCGCCAAAACCAAAGGTGGTCGAGATTGTTCAGCCTCAGCCGAAACCGGCGGAACAAAAAGAAGTGAAGGCGGTTCCCCCCAAAGAAGCGCCGTTCGGCCGGGAAAAAGTTTATTCGGTGCAGGTCGCCTCGTTTAAGACCAGGGAACAGGCCGCGCAATATGTCGAACAATTGGTCAAACAGGAGTTCGACGCGTATATCGCCCCGTCACGCCCATCCGAACCGGTCAACCGTTACCGGGTCTGCATCGGGGAAACGATCAGCATGGAGCAGGCCAGGGCGCTGAACACAAAATTGAAACCGAAATTCAAGGACAGTTTTGTGTATCAATTCTAAACAGGCATTCATTCCGGACGGATATTATTTTTGACAAATGCCGGGTTTTTCACGATAATAGCTAGAAAATTAACGCGTTCAATGTCTTATCATGATCAGGAGTAAGTATGGATATCAGAACCAAGGCCGTGCACACCGGCGTTTATAAAGATTCCAGTTACAATTCAGTCACGACACCCATTTACCCGACGTCCACGTTTTATTTTGACGCCCTGGGAAAAAATAAAGGTTATGATTATACCCGTTCCGGGAATCCGACCCGCACGGCGCTGGAAGAGAATATCGCCCAGCTGGAAGGCGGGGTAGGCGCTTCCGCGACCTGCACCGGGATGTCGGCCATCACCGCGGTTTTATTTTTCCTGAAAAGCGGGGATCACGTAGTGACCGGGGATGACATTTACGGGGGGACATACCGGTTGTTTAATCAGGTTTTCCCGGGGATGGGAATGTCATTTTCGTTTGTTAATATGAGGGATCTGAAGGCCGTTAAAAAAGCAATCACTAAAAAAACAAAGATGATCTGGATTGAAACGCCGTCCAATCCGTTATTAAATATTGTCGACATGGAAGCGGTGATCAGGATCGCCAAAGAGAACAAATGCATCTCGGTGGTTGATAATACGTTCCTTTCACCATATTTCCAGAAGCCGATTGAGTCAGGCGCAGATATCGTGGTGCATTCAACAACCAAATATCTGAACGGGCACAGTGATGTGGTCGGCGGCGCGATCATTTATGCCGACAAAAATTCGCAGGAGCGCGGGAAATTCCTGGTGAACGCGCTGGGCGTTTCCGAATCCCCGTTTGACGCGTGGCTGGTTTTGCGTGGGATCAAGACGCTGGGCCCGCGCATGGAAGCCCATCAGGAGAATGCTCTGGCGGTTGCCCAATTTCTGGAAACCCATAAAAATGTCAAGAAGGTTTATTATCCGGGTCTCAAAAGCCATCCCCAGCAGGACCTGATCAAGAAACAGATGACCGGGTTCGGCGGGATGCTGTCGTTTGAGCTGAACACAGCAAAGATTTCCCCTGACAAATTTTTCAGTAAACTTAAATATTTCTCATTGGCGGAATCGCTGGGCGGGGTTGAGTCATTGATCGAACACCCCTGGCTGATGAGCCATGCCTCGATGGGAGAGGCCGGGTTGAAAAAATCAGGAATTACCCGGGAAACCATCCGCGTGTCGCTGGGGATTGAAGGGGCGCAAGACCTGATTGACGATCTGAAGAACGCCCTGAAGTCATAAATTTTCACGCGCCGCAATAAGGCCGGGGGAACCCCGCGTTAACTATGTCATTTACGGAAATTATTTTTGCTCCGTTTTTGTTTTTTACCTTCCTCTTTTTTTTCTTTTTCCGAAATTATCCGAAGGCGCAGATTATTGTCTTATTATCGGCCAGTTATATTTTTTACGGCTGGTGGAACGTCACTTTTTTATGGCTGATCATTTTTTCCTCTTTGCTGGATTTCAGCATGGGGTATTTGATTTTCTACGCGGCAACGCCTGCCAGGAAGAAAATTTATTTAACGGTCAGTCTTGCGGGTAATCTAGGACTGCTCGGTTATTTTAAATACGCTAATTTTTTTGTCGAGAGCCTGGGGGGACTTCTTGCTTCATTGGGGCTTGACCCGCATTGGCCGGTATTGAATATTATCCTTCCGGTCGGGATTTCCTTTTATACCTTTCAAACGATGAGTTATTCCCTGGATATTTATTTCGGGAAGATCAAACCGGAACGATCCCTGCTGAATTTTTTGTTTTTTGTCGCGGCGTTTCCCCAGTTAGTCGCCGGGCCGATTGTCCGGGCCAAAGATTTCCTTCCGCAGCTTAAAGAGAATTTATTCAGGCGCAGCGATGACGCGGGGCTGTTTCTTATCCTGTACGGTCTGGCCAAGAAGATTTTATTGGCCGATATGCTGGGGTTTTACATGGTGGACCCGGTCTTTCAAATGCCGGAGCGTTACAGTTCTTTCGAATTGCTCTTGGGTACTTACGCGTACGCCTTTCAGATTTTCTTCGATTTCTCCGCTTATTCCGACATTGCGATCGGGTTGGGTTTGATTTTCGGTTTGTCCATTCCGGTGAATTTCCGCAGCCCGTATTTCGCCGCCAACCCAACGGATTTCTGGAAGCGGTGGCACATCACGCTGTCGACCTGGCTTAGGGATTATTTGTACATTCCGCTCGGCGGAAACCGTGTTGGGCGGCGCCGGCGCATCTTTAACCTGATGACCGTGATGCTGTTGGGCGGGCTTTGGCACGGGGCCAGCTGGACGTTTGTCATGTGGGGCGGCCTTCACGGGCTGTACCTGGCGGTTTATAAATTGTTCGACAGAGAGACTGACCATTCAACGCGGAAATATAATTTTTTCGGGAATGTTGTTTTTTTTCATTTGACGTGCCTGGCCTGGATTTTTTTCCGGTCAGGTACTTTGACGTCAGCCGGACAATATGTTTCAGGAATCTTTGATTTTAATCGTCCGGCAGGACATTTACCTTTGAATACGGCATTGGGTTTTTTGGCTATTTCCGTCATCGTACACTATTTGTGCGAACCCAATCTGGATAAAATCGGGCGGTGGTTTAACGCAGCGCACTGGTCGGTCCGTTCGGTCATCATTTTCTGTTTTTTTATTATATTTTCCATTATCGGGCTAAAGGGGATAGCCCAGCAGGCGTTTATTTATTTTCAGTTCTGATATGAAAACATTAAAGATATTTATTCTTATTCTGGTGTTTTGTCTGGTCTCCGCCGTTTTATCCTGCTGGAGCGGCTGGGACGGATTGGAAGTCCCCGATTCCAAGTGGGCCTGGATCCATTCCAAGATTTACAAGTCTCCCCGGCAAACCGTTGATTATGTGTTTGTCGGAAGTTCCAGGACGTGGTGCGCGGTCAGGTCGAAACAAATTGAAAATGCCTTTGAACACACGCAAGTCTGGAATTTCGGCCGGCACTGGACCGGCCGGGACATTGATTATTTGGTTATCAAGGCTTTACTGGAACACCACGACGTGAAGCACATATTTGTGGAAATGATCGGCCAGGAAGACTTTGCCCCGCATCCGTACACAAAATATTTAATCTCTCCCGCCGAAGTTGTGGATGAAGTGTATTATCATTTTAAGAATTCAAGTTGGCCAAGCGTCCTGACGTATTCGCCTGATTTTAAAGAGAGGATCAAGCATATCTTTAATTATATGGCTGAGCTTTCAACGCGTTTTTATCGGAGGCCGTTATTAACTCTATGTGCAAATAAACCCGATTTAGTAGAACTGCCCTTGAATGATGCAACCGGAGGATTTTATGCGGATGATTCCCGGCTGACACAAAATAAAAAATTCTCTGATCAATATGGACGTTTCCAGCCGTTTTATCCTGTCAGTAAAGGACCGCACATCATTCCGCCAGGGTCTTATCCTGAATATTATTTGAAAAAAATAAGGGGTCTTTGTAAAGAGTATGATACCGAATTATCGTTTGCGTTCATTTCGGATTTTGCGTCGGTGCTTCCGAGTGACCAGATGTTTCACCATTTTAAACAATGGGGGGAGATTTATATCCCCACGTTGCGGAATATCTACAAGCCGGAATATTGGCGGGATAAAAACCATCTTTACCAGAAGGGTTCCGAAGTGTTAACCGAAGAAATCATTTCTTTGATCAAAGACGGGGTCAGGAGTTCGGAGGATTATCAACAATATGAGCGTCGCTGATTTTAAGGATGACCCGAATGTCCGGCTGATGCTGGATTTTCAGGCGGGAGACAAACAGGCGTTTGAGAAGCTGATGACGGCTCATTTCAGCCGGGTCCTGAATTTTATTTACCGATACGTTGGCAGCCGGGAAATCGCCGAGGATTTAACCCAGGAAGTCTTCATCCGGGTATATAAGGCTTCCGGCAATTATCAGCCGCAATCCAAATTCCTCACCTGGCTGTTTACGATTGCCAAGAATCTTAGTTTAAATGAACTGAGGAAAAAAAGATTTAAGATGGTTTCCATGGATGAGCAGGTCAATGCCGGGGAAGACCGTGTCACGTTTCAGTTGAAGGATGAACGGCAGAAAACGCCGGGGGAACAGCTCTTGCAGAACGAACAAAACCTGCTGATCCGAAAGGCCATTGCCACATTGCCGGAGAATCAACGCGTCGCGGTTCTTTTAAGGCGGTACGAACAGTTTTCGTATGAAGAGATTTCCCAAATTATGAACGTTTCACCCAAGGCGGTAAAATCATTGCTCAACCGGGCCAAAGAAAACCTGCGGGAACAATTAAAAAGTCTTGTAAAATAATATTATTATAAACGAAACTTTTGTTTTTTTTGTGGGTACAAGGTACAGTGGAGGTTAAATATGAATTCTAAGAAAATCCGTCAAATGATCCCGCTCTATATTGAAAACGAGCTAGATCCTAATGATTCTCAATTGGTTATGGAATATTTGGAGAAGGACGCCGAACTTAAAGCCTATGCCGAGGAACTGCGGAGGGCCTGGGAAATGTTAGACGGAATTGATACGATCAACCCGTCCCCGGCCTATGTTTCTGATTTTTGGACCAGGCTGACAGACGAAAAAGCTGTTTTGGCGAAGTCAGGTGTCGTCCCGATCAGGTTTCATTGGCGAAAATGGGTGCCGGTATTGTCCGCCTTTTGTCTGGTTTTATTGGTTACGGCGGCTATTCAGGTTTATCATTTCAGGATAAATACTTTGCAACCAGTTGAAATGGTTAGCTTTAGCGTTGATGAATTGGAATTCCTTGAAAACTATGAATTGGCTGAAAATCTTGATATCATCGAAGATATTGATTTTCTTGAAGATATGGAATTTCTGGAGCAGTTAGAGGAGTTTGAAGTTTCTTATGCCGCCTAAACATGCATACATAATCCTTATTGTCGGCCTATTTCTGGCGCAATCCACCCGGTGCTTGGGGGAAGAAAAATTGACAAAGGAAGAATTAGAAATTCTGGAGAGTTTTGAAATTTTGGAAAATTTAGAGATGCTTGAAGACGACTCGGATTATATTGAGAATAACGAAGAACCGGGAGATATAGATGAACGAACCGAATAAATATGTTAATATATTATTAGCGTTTTTGCTGGTGTCTTCTGCCTATTTTTTAAAAGCGGATGTTCGTTTGGCTGTGGCCGAGGAAGATGGCTCGGTCAAAATACAGCAGGCGAGAGAAAAATGGGAACAGTTAACGTCGGAAGAAAAAGCAAAATATAAAGAGCGGCTGAAGAAGTGGAAAGAACTTGATCCGGACAGGAAAGCGGAAATTGAGAGGCGGTACCAACGGTATAAAAATTTATCCCCCGAACGAAAACGCAAAATTAGGGAACGCTGGGATAAATTTAAAAATATGCCTGAAAATGAAAAGGAATTGATCTATAAAAAACAGCAGCGCTGGCAATCCCTTTCGGATGAAGATAAGCATAAGATCATTGAGCGTCGAAGAAAATATAATGAGTTGTCCCCTGAGCAGAAAGAAAGAATAAAAGAAAAGAGAAAACGCTGGCAGGAATTAGATTTGGAAGAAAAGGCAAAAATGCGGAAGAAATTTAGAAGTAGAAAGAATTCTGAAATGTTTAATGAAAACCAAAGACGGGGTAATAAGTGATGAATATTAAAACCTTACTGATTGCAGTATTCATGGTAAATTCTATCTGGGTGAGTGATGTTTTTGCTTATACAAAAACAGAAGTGGAAAATTTATTGCATGAGAAGATTTCGGATGAGGAGTATGAATTGATTATTGAAGAAGCTGAGGCTTCAAAGAAATCCATCCCTGAGATATTTGATGAAGTGATCGATCCTAAACGCGAGAAGGAAATGCTGGATTCCGTTAAAGGCCGGCAATATATCCTTCCATCGGAAAAGAATTTTCGGGGAACTGAAAAAAATTCTGAATTGAATGGGGCCGCCGTTTCTACTGTTGTTGAAGAAAAACCGCTGGATGATGAAAAACCAATAACAGTTAAACAGCCCAAAATACAGAAGAAGTCTTTGGTTTATGATGGGGAACAAGAAAGCAATAATGATAGACTCAATCGGAAGAAGGAAGAAAGTTCTTCTTCCGGCTCAGAGAAGATGAAGGATAAAGCTTCTCCAAGTGAAAGAGAAGACGCGGAACGCGAAGCTTCTTTTCAGAAAAATAAAAAAGAAATAGATCGTAAGAGCGATGTATACCGTTCTTCCGAACAACGAAAAAAGATAGAAGACTATAACCGAACCAAGAAGAAGAAAAAATTCGGTGGTAAAAGGCTTGATGATGAGGTTCCGGATGAAGGTTATGAAACGAAGGCCTTCAAGAAAAAAGAGTTCGGTGCAAAAATAATTTCTGAAAAGAAGAATAAACGATTTGACGGGCCGGCAAAAGATTTTGAAGAAAAGGGTTTTAAGAGAAAAATGCTTCGAAACGGCACGGTTTCGAATAATGACCGAAAAACATCGATGTTTGGCAAGGACAAAGAAGAGGAGGATGACCAGTAGGGAGAAATCTTTGATTGGAGCGGTGTAAACCAACCCCGGATACAAACAATCTATCCGGGGTTTTTTATTTCTAAGAAAATCGAAACTTTTATGGTTATAAAATGTTTAATACTGCGTGAATCTTCAAAGAATGGGATGTCTATAAAGATAAAAATATTTTTAGGAAGAGGTATGAAGGTTATAACCATTACGATATTAATAAATTTGTTGTGTGTCGTGTCCACCGCTTATGGTCATTGCATAAGTACGCCCCCATATTCATATCGATCTTCATGCCGCTCTCATCGGAGTCTTCTGCGCGAACATTGTTGTAAGTCCCACAGGCTGAAAGGAAAGAGGCAGTCGTGTTCACACGATCATTATCGTCTGCTTCAGCGAAGAGACGACCATTGTCATGAATTTCATTTCAAAAGAGCGAATTGTTGGAAATTATTGTGCGAATGTAAACGCTAAAGAGATCGCAAGCGGACTGTAAGGAATTGATGACTTTTCTTTTTGGTAGAAATAAATAGTTATTTTTGATACGATATCTGCGTGAAATCACATCATTATCTTCTCAGTGTCCTGATTGTTTCCTTTTTCGTGAACCCGGCCTTTTCCGATATTAACGATGTCGAAACAGCCGTTATGAAACAGGATTTTGTCCTTTCAAAAAAATTGGCTATGGAAGTGCTTAATTTTGCTGTGGTTAAAAAGGACGTGTCTTTTGAGGCCAAATATTATCTGGGCATCAGCCATCTGCGGTTAGAAGAATACTCGGATTCAATCAAGGTTTTCCGAAGCTTATTAAAAGACAATCCTCCCGATGACATAAGAGATAAGGCCCATATTGGACTTATTGAATGTTATTACCAGCAGGAAAAATACAAGATGGCTCAGAAAGCCTTGCAGAAACTTCTCCAAATAAGCCCTAGGTCCCAGTTCTTAAGTTTGATTTATTTAAAGGCGGCAAGAATCAATTTAAAACTGACCAACTGGAATGACGCTAATTGGTATCTTGATCAGATTGTGGAAAGGTTCCCGAACAGTTTTGAATATCATATAGCTCTGCAATTATTGGATGAGAAGCAGTATTTTGCTGTTCAGGTAGGGGCCTTTGTTGATCCTAAAAGAGCGGAGCAATTGGCGGAGATTTTGAAAAGTAACGGTCAATACGCATATATTGTTGAGACCGTCGACAGGGACAATACAAAATTTTACCGTGTCCGTGTTGGGCAAATGACGGTGCTCAAGGAAGCGGAACGGTTGAAATCAAAGCTGGCCAAATTAGGTTATCCTGCCTGGATTTATCCTTAGATTATTCTCTATGCATTCAAAGAAAGTCGTTTTTATTGTTGGGCCAACCGCTACAGGAAAATCAGATATTGCCTTTGAACTGGCTAAAGACATCCCGTTACAGATTGTTTCTTGTGACTCCGTACAGGTTTATAAAGAAATAAACATCGCGAGCAACAAACCTTCGGCTGAAATACTGAAACGTATCCCGCATCATTTGGTTAATATTGTTTCATTGACGGATCGATTTGATGTGTCCCGTTTTTACCAACGTTCTAGTGCCGCCGTAGAGTCCATATTAAACTCCCAACAACTTCCGGTGGTCGTTGGCGGCAGCGGGTTATATGTAAAAGTTTTATTAGACGGGATTTTCAAAGGGGCGGACCCGGATCTGGAGTTAAGGGAACAGTTAAGAAAAGAAGCGGAGGATTATGGAAACGAGCATCTCCACGATCGATTGATGTCCATGGACCCGCAAGCGGCCAAGAAAATTCATTTCAATGACCTGAAGAAAATAATCCGTGCCCTTGAAGTCTGCCTAGTCGAACGCCAACCGATAACCGGCAAGCAACATCAATGTGAAGGTCTATGGGGGAAATATGATATAGCCATTTTCGGGTTAAACTGCCGGAGGGAAATCTTATATGATCAGATTAACAAGCGGGTCGATATCATGTTTGAAGCGGGGCTGATTGAAGAGGTCAGAGGAATTGAGGGCGTTGAACTCAGTCCCAGCGCATCGGGTATTATTGGGATCAGGGAGGTTCGTGGGTATTTACAGGACGAATACAGTCTTGATGCCGCCAAAGATTTAATGAAACAAAATACCCGGCGGTTTGCCAAAAGGCAGTTAACCTGGTTTAGGAAAGAGAAACGTGTGAATTGGATGGACGTGCCTCCAGGTACACCCAAAAAAGATATCGTTAACATTATTAGAGAGAAAACCGGATTATGAAAAGTGAGTTTTTGACTAAACAAGGTTCGCTGGAAAAAGTTTTGGTTGTGGCGATTGATTTAAAAACGGAGCATACGGAATGGGCGGCTGAGGATAAACGTTTGGAAATGGAAGAGTTGGTCAAGGCCTCCGGGGGGCAAGTGGTGGACAGTATTATTTGCAAAGTAAGGCAGCCGACGGCCAAAAATTTTATCGGAGACAGCAAATCAGCGGAAATTTTGGCTCTGTGTGAAATTAAACCTGTCGATGCAATCGTTTTCAGCCACGAATTAAAAGGGAGCCAGATACGCAACCTTGAAGAAGTGTTTAAAATTAAGACAATCGACCGGACCCAGTTGATTCTCGACATTTTTGCAAGACACGCCAAAAGCCAGGAAGGTAAAATGCAGGTGGAATTAGCGCAGCTGGAATATCTTTTGCCGCGGCTGGTCGGAAAAGGGGCGGAATTATCCAGGCTCGGCGGCGGGATAGGAACGCTGGGGCCTGGCGAAACAAAGCTTGAAGTCGACCGCCGGCGGATTTCTGTTCGAATTTCAAGATTAAAGAAAGAGTTAAAATTAATCGTTCAGAACCGCCAGACAGGCCGTAAGAAAAGATTTAATAAAGGATTGCCGAGCGTTTCATTGGTAGGGTATACCAATGCGGGAAAATCCACTTTGTTGAATTATTTGACGGGAGCCCATCAAAAAACACAGGATGGTATGTTTACTACGCTGGACTCCCTGTCCCGCCAGTTCATTTTGCCGAATCATCAGAAAATAGTTCTCTCGGATACGGTTGGACTTATGCATGAATTGCCGCACCATCTAATCGAATCATTTAAAGCCACATTGGAAGAAGTCAGGGATGCTGATTTACTTTTGCATGTTGTTGACATCAGTCATCCGAACTTCAGGCAGATGTTTGAAGCCGTTAGAGAAGTTCTTGAAGATCTTGAGTCGTTGGACAAGCCCACCATCCTTGTGTTTAACAAGATTGACCGTTTGGAGGATCGCAGCTGGCTGCCGGATTTTTCTAAGAATTTTGAACATGCGGTCTGCATTTCTGTTTTAAAGGCCGAAGGGATTCAGGGGTTATTCGACAAGATTACAGAATTGCTCTCCGGGCTTTTTATTGAAATTAATGTAAATGTCCCTATTCACCGCATGGATTTGGTCAGCCTTGTGCATGAGGAGGGGGAGGTCCTTTCCATTAAATATTATAATGACAAGATTAACATCCGGGCCTCTGTGCCTACCAATCTCGTTGGAAAATTTAAGAATTTAAAATGACGGCTCAAGTTTTCGTTCAGCCCCTTAAATGATTAGATTATCTAATTAAAAAAAATAGTATATCTTGACAAAGTAATTAGATAATGCTATATTTTTATTAGCTTACAGGAAGTGATCACCATGACTGAACAGCCGACTAACCAATTTGATTTTAGTATTAATCCAAATGCACCTTTGTTTGTCATTGGTGTTGTTAGCGAAATGGTGGACATTCCGATTTGGACTTTACGGAAGATTGATGAATTGGGGATCGTCAGTCCTAAAAGGATCGGGAGTAAAACCCGTTGTTATTCGAAACAGCAGATTGTCACATTAATCCATATCCGTTATTTAATGAAGGAAAAACGCGTTAATATCAGCGGTGTAAAATTAATTATTGAAATGGAATATAGAAAAGGAGGGGCTGATGGATGAATTTTTTGATTATGTTCGGGCCATTTTTTTTGCCCAGAGGTTAGCACTCGTTACAAATGAGTGCTAGAAAGTTTGGATTTAATTAATCATGTTTTATGGTTGGATTATCAAAAGGAGGAGTAAAATGAACCTGTCACATTGGAAACCAAGAAAGAACTTACCGTCAACAGAAGATTTTTTTGGGGTAGAGCATCCGTTCTTCGGCTTAACTTTATTTCCGGAATTGAAACCGTTGATTGAATCTTCACAAAAATGGAATCCGGCTATAGACGTTACTGAAGAAAAAGATCATTTTTTGATCAGGGCCGATATTCCCGGGATTGATAAAAAAGATATTGAACTCTCGGCCGAAGGCACGGTATTATCCATTAAAGGAGAAAGAAAGCAGGAGACGGAAAAAAAGGAGAAGAATTATCACCGTCTCGAACGTTCGTATGGCCAATTTGTCCGACGATTGGATTTGGGGGAACAGATTGATCTGGCGAATGTCAAAGCCAAATATGAAAACGGGGTGTTGGAAGTTACCGTGAAAAAGAACGAAAATTCAGTCGTAAGGAAAATCGAAATTGAAGGTTGACCACTATAATCAAGGAAAGTATCCTTTCATAAGGCGGCTTTAAATCCGCCTTATGAAAGGAAATCACAAAAAAGAGGTATTCGGCCATGATCCGTTTAGATAAATTTACTCAGAAAAACCAGGAAGCTTTGCAAAAAGCGTTTGAATTAGCGAATGAATTATCGCATGCACAGGTGGACACCGACCATTTATCTTATGCTTTGCTGAAACAGGATGGAGGGATTATCGGTGATCTGATCGAGAAGCTGGGCGTCAACAGTCGGGAAGTTATGGAAAAGCTGGACGAAAGTCTGGCCCGTAAATCCACGGTCCAGGGAGGTTCTCAGCCGGCGGTCTCTCATCCGCTCAATGAAGTCTTAAAAGACAGTTTGAATCAGTCAAAAGCCATGAAAGATGAATATGTCTCCCAGGAACATATACTGCTGGCCCTTTACCGCGATTCATCAACGGTCATTCATCAGATCTTAAAACAAAACGGCATCAAGGAAAGTGATTTAAAAGAATTGTTCCATAAAATCAGGGGGGGACAAAAAGTGACGGACATGAACCCGGAAGACAAATATCAGGCCTTGGATAAATATGGGCGAGATCTGACAAATCTGGCAAAATCAAACAAGCTGGATCCTGTCATCGGACGTGATGAAGAAATCCGGCGCGTCATTCAGGTCTTATCCCGACGGACGAAGAATAATCCGGTCTTGATCGGTGAGCCCGGGGTCGGTAAAACGGCGATCGCGGAAGGTCTGGCGCTTCGGATCAGTTCGGGGGATGTCCCGGAGGGATTAAAAAATAAGAAGGTGGTGTCCCTGGATATGGGGGCATTAATTGCCGGCGCCAAATACCGGGGCGAATTTGAGGACCGGTTAAAAGCGGTCTTGAAGGAAATTGAATCCAAAGCCGGAGAGATCATACTTTTTATTGATGAATTGCATACGATTGTCGGTGCGGGACGGACCGACGGTTCGCTTGATGCGTCGAATATGTTAAAACCGGCCCTGGCCCGGGGACAGCTCCACTGTGTCGGGGCGACAACGCTGGATGAATATCGTAAGTATATTGAAAAGGACGCCGCGCTTGAAAGACGTTTTCAGCCGGTTATGGTGCTTGAGCCTACCGTTGAAGACACCATTACCATTTTGCGCGGTTTAAAAGAAAAATATGAAATACACCATGGCGTCAGGATACAGGACTCAGCCATAATCTCGGCCGCCACCATGTCCCACCGATACATAACGGACCGGTTTCTTCCGGACAAAGCCATTGATTTGATTGACGAGGCGGCATCACGTTTAAGGATTGAGATCGACAGCATGCCCCAGGTATTGGACGTGAATGAACGGAAGATTCGTCAATTGGAAATTGAACGTCAGGCCTTAAAGAAAGAAAAGGACGACGCCTCCAAGCAACGCCTGCTCAATATCGAGGGAGAGTTGGAATCTTTGAAAGAAGAAAATAAGAAGCTGAGGCTCCGCTGGCAAAATGAGAAAGACATCATCGAGAAGATCCGTTCGATTAAAGCCCGCATTGAACAGGCCAAGATTGAATCGGAGCAGTATGAAAAAATTGGAAATCTCGACAAGGTCGCTGCGATTCGATACGGGACGCTGGTTGATTTGGACAAAGAGTTACAACAGCGCAACAAAGAGCTGATTGATATGCAGAAAAAAGGTCTAATGTTAAAAGAGGAAGTGGACGATCAAGACATCGCCCAGATTATTTCCAAATGGACCAAGATTCCGATTTCGAAGTTACTCGAGGGAGAAACGGAAAAGCTGATCCACATGGAAGAAAACCTAAAACAGAGGGTTGTCGGCCAGGATGAAGCCATCGACAAAATCGCGAGCTGCATCAGACGGTCAAGGACCGGGTTGAGTGATCCGAACCGGCCGCTCGGCTCGTTCATTTTTGTCGGTCCGACCGGGGTTGGGAAAACGGAATTGGCCAAATCCCTGGCGGGGTTTTTGTTTGATGATGAATCCGCGATGATCCGGATCGATATGAGTGAGTATATGGAAAAACATAGTGTGTCCAGGCTGATCGGGGCTCCGCCGGGATATGTGGGGTACGATGAAGGCGGGCAGTTAACGGAGGCCGTGCGCCGAAAACCGTATGCGGTCTTGCTGTTTGATGAGATCGAGAAAGCCCATCCGGATGTTTTTAACACACTGCTTCAGATTCTCGATGAAGGCCGTTTGACCGACGGACAGGGGCGTGTGGTTAATTTCAGGAATACAGTCATTATCATGACATCAAATATTGGTTCCGGGGATATCGCGGGGCTGTCTGAAAAGAAAGAGATTGAAGGAGAGATCCAAAGGGCTTTGACGCATTATTTCAAACCGGAATTTTTAAACCGTATTGATGAGATTATCATCTTTAACCGGCTGACGGAAAAAGATATTCACCGGATTGTGGATATCCAGATCGAAATCCTTAAGAAACGGCTTCATGATAAAGAGATCACCTTCGAATTAACCGAACAGGCGAAAGAATTATTAGGACAGCGGGGATATGACCCTGTCTACGGGGCCCGTCCTTTAAAACGGGTGGTCCAGAAATCGATTCAAGATCAGCTCGCGATGAAACTGTTAAAAGGTGAGATCAAGGAAAAGGATTCAATCCTGATTGAAAAAGGAAAAAATGGTGAATTAGTATTTTCCATTAATTAAAGCATACTATAATAGTAGAAAATATCAGGCCAACTCGTAAGGTCGTGTGGTTAATGCCAGGACATTTATATGAAATGTAAAATTCTTATGGTTTGCTTTATGGTTGCAACAGCTGTTTCATCGGTCACTGCTGATGGCTTGCCGACATCAATTCGGGACGGTTTGTACGAAGAGTTTTACGAAACCGGAGAACTGAAACGGCTGATTACATACAAAGACGGCCAGCCCAACGGGCCTTTCAATATTTTTCATAAGAACGGCAAACTCAGCGGTGAGGGATTGTACCAGAATGGTATTATACAAAATGTGGCCAGAGGATATTATTTAAACGGCTCGCCTAAAATTGAAATGAAGTATAAAGACGGTGTTCTTCATGGGCAGGTCAGAACGTTTAGCGAAGATGGAAAGTTGGTCAGTGAAGCCGATTATAAAGATGGTCAACTGGATGGTCTGGTGGTAGAATACCAGCCAAACGGATTTCCGCTTTATACCCGGAACTATAAAAAAGACGTCGAGAACGGCCAGGCCAGGGAATATTCGCCGGAAGGGACAGTCATACACGAAGCGGAATTTGTAAACGGTACCCAAAAAGGATTGATCCGGGAATTTGACTCTTCCGGAAATCTGGTTAAATCATACGAAGCGAACGATGGTGTGCCAAACGGCACCGTCAAGGAGTTTTACAGCACGGGAGAATTGAAAAGCGAGAAAACGCTTACCAACGGAGAGCTGGTCAGTTCGTCGATTGTTGAATATTTCCCATCAGGCACTTTAAAACAAAAAATGAATATCGTAAAAGGCCGGCGAGAAGGATTGTACCAGGAGTTTCATGAAAATGGAGCGTTAAAAACCGTTGGTCAATTTATGAATAATCAAAGGGAAGGGACTTTCAAAATGTATAACGCCAGTGGAGGTCTGTTGAGCGAAATCGGTTATCAAAATGGAATTAAGACCTCAAACAGGATTTATGATAACGCCGGACAATTGATTTCAGAAAATAAAGGCAAAATGCAATGACAACGAATTTAATTATCATCGGGGTGGTTATTTTATTTATTGCGGGGATCATGTTCCTCAACAGCGGATCTCCCTCAAAAAAGAAATCCCGGGAAGATCTGCTGGCTGATTTGGCTAAAGTATTGGAAGGTAAGTTAGTCCCGATTGAGGATTACCAGAATTCTTACAGAATCAGTTTTGATTTTGAAGGATACAAATTTAATTATGAAGATATCGAAGCGGCTAGTTTCAAAGATAAGATTTACAAATCGTATATTAAAATTTCTACAACGAGCAAATTGACATTAACGTTTGGTGAGAAAAAAAGAACCCAATTAATTGAACATTCCAAGACGGTTCAGCATGGGGTCGTCCGTTTGCCGAAAGAATTACAGAATTTCGGAGCCTTCAGTAATAATCCTCCGGCAGCCGAAGTGTTTTTGGATGACGTAAAGGTACTTAAAATATTGAAGAAGTTCCAGGATGTCGACACCTGGGGAAGACCGATGATGGCGGTCAAAATCTCTTCCGGGACTATTATTGTCGAATTTGATTCCACCGGAAGAAGCATACATAAAGCGTTGCGGTTTGTAACCGAATCATCCGTGATTGAAGAGTATTTAGATGATGTCCTCGTTTTAACCAAAAAGCTGGAAGCCCTGTAATCCCGGGTAATTACATTAAACTTATAATATTATTAATTATATTAATAAGTTTGTTGTTCAATAAAATTATCGATATTTTGAAAATTAAGCCTGGCGGAATACGTTAATATTGACAACATAAAGAATTTTGTTATAATACGCCCTTAGCATTCAATGGGCGTGAGTGCTAATTTTAAGCAAGTTTATGAGAATATTAACCATTTAACCCGGAAATAATTGTGGTTTTAACCAGAGAAGAAATAAAATTCAGGAAAGACCGGATACTCGCCTTGACCATTGCGCATTATATCCAGACCGTGACTCCGGTCAGTTCTACATTTATTTCAAATGTCTATCCGATCGGGTTGAGTTCCGCAACGATCAGGAATATCTTTGCGGAATTGGAGGAAGAAGGATTTTTGACCCATCCGCACACGTCAGCCGGGCGTATACCGACCCAAAAAGGGTACCGGTATTATGTCGATAATTTGATGAACGAAATCAATCTGCTTGAAGAAGAGAAAAAAAGGATCAAAAACGAATATGATAAACAAAGTCTCGAACTGGACAATTTACTGGATCAAACATCAAGGGTATTATCCAACATTACAAGTTTGACCAGCATTATTTCTATTGACGGCCAGGAGCATCAGATTTTCCTCCGGGGGGCTAATCACGTGGTGCAGTACCCGGATTATCAGGATATCGAAAAAATTAAGAGCATCTTGAAAGCATTGGATGAAAAAGAACAATTGCTGTTGTTAATCAACCAGAAATTAAGAGAAAAGGTCAACATTTATATCGGTCAGGAAATTGCCCTGGCTGAAATGAACACTTGTTCGCTTGTGATCACAACTTATCGGACAAAGACAGGACCGACGGGAAGAATGGCTATTTTGGGACCGACCCGTATGAATTATGAACGCGTTGTTTCTACTTTAGAGTATTTTACTAACTTAATTGAAGAATTATCGTAGGTGAAGGACATGACAGAAGATTTAAAAATGACAGACAAAGCTAAAAACGATCTTTCAGGGAAACCCATTGAAGAAGGTAAGGCCGGCGATGTTTCCCCGGAGCATGAGGCGGGTAAAGACGAAAAAATTAAAAGTAAAGAGGACAAGACGGTCAGCATCAAGGAATCGGAATACAACAAGATGGCGGCGGACGCCGCTGAATACAAAGATAAATATATTCGTCTATTCGCCGAATTTGACAACGCCAGAAAACGTATGGAACGGGACAGGATTGAATTCATTAAGTATGCGAATGAAGAGCTTTTGCTGGATTTTCTCGGGGTGTTGGACAATCTGGAATTGTCACTGTCCTCCGCCAAGCAAAAGCAGGACCAGGACGCCCTGATTAAGGGGATTGAGATGGTCGTGTCCCAGGCTAAAGATTTGTTAAAGAAGAACGGGGTGGTCCCCATTGAAGCCAAAGGTAAACCGTTTGATCCGCATGCGCACGAAATTCTGCTGCAGGAGGAAAATGACGAACATGAAGACGGTACTGTTCTTGAGGAATTCCAGAAGGGGTATCGTCTGGGGGAAAAGGTTATCCGGACCGTCAAAGTTAAAGTGTCGATGAAAACGTCGAAATAGGATTTCAAATTATCAGGAGGAAGAAACCATGGCAAAAGCAATTGGCATAGATTTAGGGACATCAAATTCAGCGGCGGCTGTTTTGGAAGGCGGCCGTCCGGTTATTATTCCGTCGGCTGAAGGAGCCGGTGTTGCTTCGGGTAAAGCATTTCCGTCTTTCGTTGCGTTTACTAAAGACGGACAAAAGCTGGTCGGAGAACCAGCCAGACGGCAGGCGCCTGTCAATTCACAGGGGACGATTTATGCGGCCAAACGAAAAATGGGCACGAACCATAAATTCGAAGTCGCCGGAAAAGAATTCACTCCACAGCAAATCAGTGCTTTTATCCTGCAGAAAATAAAAGCCGATGCGGAAAAATTCCTGGGAGATAAAATCGAAGAGGCCGTTATTACCGTGCCGGCCTACTTTAATGATAACCAGCGACAGGCGACAAAAGACGCCGGTGAAATTGCCGGTTTAAAAGTGTTGAGGATCATCAACGAGCCGACAGCCGCGTGTCTGGCTTACGGTGTCGATAAGGCTGGGAAAGAACAGAAAATTATGGTCTTTGATCTGGGCGGCGGGACGCTGGATGTCACCATCCTGGAGATGGGATGGGATGCCGAACACGAGGCGGGCACCTTTGAAGTTTTGGCCACCAACGGAGACAATCATCTGGGCGGGACGGATATGGATAATGTCCTGATTGATCATATTATTGATGAATTTAAAAAGGAAACAGGGATTGACCTGAAGACGGACAAGATGGCCTTTCAACGGTTACGCGAAGCCGCAGAAAAAGCCAAGGTGGAATTGTCCAGTACCGTATCGACGGACGTCAATCTCCCGTTTATCACGGCGGATGCCTCGGGACCAAAGCATTTAACCCTGACGATTGACCGGGCGAAATTGGAAAGTCTGGTGTCTTCCATTGTTGACCGGTGCAAGATTCCGCTTGTCCAGGCCATGAAAGACGCTAGCAGTAAACTGGGCGAGGACGTCAAAGTGGATAAAGTTATTTTGGTCGGCGGTCCGACGCGTATGCCGATTGTCCAGGAATTTGTTGAAAAACAGGTCGGGCAAAAGATTGAACGCGGCATTGATCCGATGGAATGTGTTGCCCTGGGAGCGGCTGTTCAGGCCGGTATCGTCAAGGGTGACGCGAAAGAAGTGTTGCTGTTGGATGTTACCCCGTTAACGCTGGGGATAGAAACAATGGGCGGGGTCATGACCAAGTTGATTGAACGGAATACAACCATCCCGATTAAGAAAAGCCAGGTATTTTCAACCGCGGATGAAAATCAGTCAGCGGTGACAATCCGTGTTTTGCAGGGTGAACGTCAGATGGCCGGCGACAATACGGAATTAGGCCGTTTTGACCTGGTCGGGATTCCTCCGGCACCGCGCGGCGTCCCTCAAATTGAGGTTACGTTTGACATCGACACGGACGGGATTGTCCACGTCACGGCCAAAGACAAAGGGACCGGGAAAGAACAGTCCATCAAGATTACCGCTTCAACAAAATTATCCGATGCGGAAATTGAAAAGATGGTTAAAGAGGCTGAAAAGTATGCCGAGCAGGATAAAAAGAAAAAGGAAGAGGTTGAAGCGACCAATGAGGCCAATGCCCTTTTGTATTCGACCGAAAAGTCCCTGAAGGAGTATGGGGATAAGGTATCAGACAGTGACAAAAAGAACATAGAGGCGGAATTGGAAAAACTTCGGCAAGCCATTGCCGGCAAGGATCTCGAAAAGATAAAAACAGCCAAAGAGTCTTTGACCAAGGCCAGCCATAAACTGGCGGAAGAAGTTTACAAGGCCACCTCCCAGGATGCCCAACAAACAGCCGGGGCCGGAGCAGCGGGGTCACAAAAATCGTCGTCTGCCGGTGGATCGCAGGAAGGATCTTCTCACGGCGGTTCCGGGGGCGGAGCAAAAGGCAACGATGACGTTATTGATGCCGACTTTAAGGCAGAGGATGAAAAATAAATCAATCGTGTTGGTTAATTGAAGTCAGGAATGATTTTAATCAATTACGTTATCTTATGGGGACGGGATTCTCAGAATGAAAAAAGATTATTACGAAATTTTAGGTGTATCCAAGGAATCGACCGTGCAGGAAATAAAGAAGAAATACCGGTCGCTGGCGCTGAAATTCCATCCGGACCGCGTTGAAGAAAGCAAGAAAGCGGAATCCGAGGAGAAGTTTAAAGAGATTTCGGAAGCGTACGGCGTTTTATCCGACCCTAAAAAAAGGCAGTTGTATGACCAGTACGGTCATGCGGGTATCGACCAGAATTACACGGCGGAAGATATATTTAAAGGCGCGGATTTTGGCGACCTGGGTGATATTTTCAGCCAGTTTTTTGGAAGCGGTAATTTTGGCGATATATTCGGCGGGGCTTCCCGAGGGGGCGGCCGCCGGGCCGATCGCGGCGCTGATATCCAGTACGAAGTCGAAATCACCCTGGAAGAAGTTTATAAGGGGATAAAGAAGAATATTAAAGTTCCCCGGCATGAATATTGCGCGCCCTGTCAGGGGACGGGAGCCAAGAACGGGACGAGTTTAACCAAATGTTCGGCATGCCAGGGTTCAGGGTACACGGTTGTCTCCAGCGGATTCTTCCGGATGCAGCAGACCTGCCACCATTGCGGCGGGCAAGGCAAAACGATTACGGAAAAATGCCCTGACTGCAGTGGCCACGGGAAAATCCGTTTGACGCGTAATATCGATGTCAACATCCCGGCCGGGGTGGACAACTCCTCACGCCTGCGGGTTCAGGGAGAAGGTGAAACCGGCCGTGACGGAAAAGGTGATTTGTATATTTATATTCATGTTTTACCGCATGGCCAGTTTCAGCGGGATCATAATGACATCTATCTGGAACTTCACATTAATTATTTAATCGCCGCGTTAGGTTCCGAAATATCGGTCCCGACATTAGACGGGAAAGTCTCCATGAAGATCCCTGCCGGCACCCAAAGCGGTAAGGTTTTTCGGTTGAAAGGAAAAGGTGTTCCTGATTTACGCGGCGGCGGACAAGGCGATCAATACGTGAAAATCATGCTGGATGTTCCGGAGAAATTGTCGGTGGAACAGCGGAAATTACTGATGGAATTGGCCAAGATCAGCGGTATTGATATCGCCAAAGGGGAAACAATCAAAGAAAAAATCAAGAAAGTATTTAAATAGAGGTGTTTTATGCCGACTTATGAATATGAGTGTACGGAATGCGGTCACAGTTTTGAAGAATTGCAATCAATGATGGAGAAAAAGCTTCGGAAATGCCCGAAATGCGGAAAGATGAAACTCCAGCGGCTGATCGGGACAGGCGGCGGGATCATATTTAAGGGGACCGGTTTTTATGAAACCGATTTTAAGACCAAAACTGAACCGAAAAAGAAGGAATCCGAAGGGGCTCCCAAGGCTGCCTCTGATGCAACGGCGGTAAAAAGCGATAATAAGTCGGACGATTAGGATTGTTCGTATTTTATGAATTTTATTAGATTTTGGTTTCCAGTTATTCTTTATTCTGGTATTATTTTTTATGTGTCGTCACTGCACCACGTGCCGGCACCGCAGAAAATACCGCATTTTGATAAATTTTGCCACCTTGTCGAATACGGTTTGTTCGGTCTTCTGCTGGCCAGGGCTATAAAAGGTTCCCGGCCCGGGATCGACCGCCCAACGATTATCATGTTGGCAACCATCGGATCTTTGTTATACGGCCTGAGCGATGAATATCATCAATCGTTCGTGGCTGGAAGAGAGTCCGGGTTATTGGATGTATTGGCTGACACAGCCGGGGGTTTTTTGGGGGGATTAACATACACTTGGATAGACAACTTTAAGAAAAAGAGAACCTACTAATTATGCCTGGAATTAAACCATTTAAAGCTTACTTTTACAATAAGAATAAAATCAAAGATTTCACCGAGGTCGTTACACCTCCGTATGATGTCATTTCACAGGAATTACAGACGGAGCTCCAGAACCTCAGCCCGTATAACTTTACGCATATCGATCTGGCCAAGGATATGCCGGGGGACAACCTGGAAAACAATAAATATATCCGGGCGAAAAAGATTTATGACGGCTGGATTGAGAAAAAGATCCTAATCCAGGATGAAAAACCGGCTATTTATTTTTATAAGCAGGAATATAAGGTCATGGGAGAAAAGCATTCCCGGCTGGGTTTTGTCGCTTTGCTCGAAATGCAGGAGGATGAAGAATCCAAGGTCCATCCGCATGAAAATACGCATGATGACGCGGTCGATGACCGTTTTAAGCTGACCAAGACATTGAATTCAAGTTTGAGTTCAATTTTTGTCTGTTATTCCGACCGGCAGCGCAAAGTCGAGAAAATATTCAATAAACATATACTCAGTAATGAGCCGATGATCGATATCAAGGATGCTGACGGGGTCCGCCACAAGATGTGGAATTTTACGGATCCGGACATCATTGCTGAGATTCAGGATTCAATCGTTGACCAGAACCTGTTTATCGCGGACGGCCACCACCGGTTCAAGATGGCGAATGAGCTCAGAAAGCTCAAATTAAGCGAAACACCGAATTCAAACGGGAAAGAACCCTTTAACTTTGTCATGACGTATTTCACGAATCTGGATTCTAAGGACCTGCAGATTTTTCCCATGCACCGGATTGTCAAAAAAATCCCTAAGAAAATGGATTTTCTGGAAGAATATTTCCGGATCGACAAGATCAAGACGATAAATGAATTGCAAATCCTGCTGGCCAAGGCGGGGCAAAATGAACACGCCTTCGGTTTGTATACCCGGGAGGGGATTAAATTGCTGCGGCTTAAAAATAAATTATTGATTGATGAATTTGTCAAAAAAGGGTCGAAAGAATTAAAGAGTCTGGATGCTAACATTCTTAAGTGTTTTATTTTTGACAAGGTCGGGGTAAAATCAGACGATATCGCCTATACAAAAAATCTGAACGATCTTACGAGTGAAGTGGATAATTCAAACGCGGAAGCAGGCTTTATCATGAATGCGGTCAAGATTGCCCAACTGAAAGCCATCGCGCTGAACGGGGAGAAGATGCCTCCTAAAACGACCTATTTTTATCCAAAGGTTTTGTCCGGAATGACCGTTTACAGCCTGGAATGATTAATAATAATATTATAATAGGATAAATGAAGATTGGTCACAATGTCGGAAAATTCAAAATACATAATATCTGTATTTTGGGTTGTTCAGCTTGTGACCAGTTTTTTTTAGGGAAAAAATAAGATGTTATTCGGCCGAAAAAAATTTACCCTCATTAATGTTAAAAAGAAAGATATCCCTGCCGGGCTGTGGGCCCAATGCAAGGAGTGTTCCGCTACCATTTATAAAAAAGAGCTGGAAGCGAACCTCAATGTCTGCACCAAATGCGGGTACCATTTTTCGTTAACGGCCAAAGAACGGATAAGCCAGTTAATTGATCCGGGGACATTCAAAGAACGTGACAGTGATCTGATTTCGATGGACCCGTTAAAATTTAAAGGGCCAAAAACTTATAAAGAAAAGCTGGCGGGGGATCAGAAATTGACCGGATTGACGGATGCGGTCATATCCGGCGAAGGCCAGATGAACGGTCTTCCGGTCATGGTTGCCGTCACTGACTCCAGATTTATCATGGGTTCGATGGGATCTGTTGTAGGCGAGAGGATTACCCGCGCGATTGAAACAGCGACTCAAAGAAAAATTCCTGTCATCATCGTTTCCGGTTCAGGAGGCGGGGCCAGGATGTATGAAGGCGTGTTTTCCCTCATGCAAATGGCCAAGACCTGTTCCGCTTTGGCTCGGCATCACGCGGCCGGACAACTGCACATTTCCTGTCTGACCAACCCGACTATGGCCGGGATTATGGCCTCCTTTGCGGGAGTCGGCGACATCATTATGGCAGAACCAAAGGCCCTGATCGGTTTTACCGGCCCCAGGGTCATTGAGCAAACCATCCGGCAAAAGTTACCGGAAGGTTTTCAAAGTTCCGAATTCCTGCTGGCCCATGGATTGATCGATATGATCGTTGAACGTAAAAATCTCAAGGACCAGATTTCCAGGATTATTGAGTATACAAACTCTTCCCGCCGTTAACCGTTAATCTCCCAACACCGCGTTCATCAAACGATTCCCCTTTTTTCCGCACGGAGCCATTATTTATCAAGAAATATAATTTAATTGTTTGCAAAATGATACGTTTTTTAATAGAATAGAAAACTAATATATTAAACAAACTGAGAAAAATTAAAACTTATGGCACAAATATCATTAAAAAATGTTTCTAAGATATACAAAGGCGGCGTCAAAGCGGTTGATGATGTCAGCCTGGGGATTGAAAACAAAGAGTTTATGGTCCTGGTGGGACCGTCCGGATGCGGCAAATCGACCACTTTGCGCATGGTTGCCGGACTTGAAGATATCTCAGAAGGTAATATCTGGATAGCGGACAGGCTGGTGAATGATGTCCCTGCCAAAGATCGCGATATTGCCATGGTCTTCCAGAATTATGCCCTTTACCCGCATATGACGGTCTACGAAAATATGTCCTTCGGGCTGAAATTACGGAAATATCCAAAGCCGGAAATTGAAAAACGGGTCACCGAAGCGGCGGAAATTCTCGGGATCAAGAAAATGCTGAAACGTAAACCGAAGCAACTCTCGGGTGGGGAACGCCAGCGGGTTGCTCTCGGGCGTGCCATCGTCCGCAAACCCCTGGTTTTTTTGTTTGACGAACCTTTAAGCAACCTGGATGCCAAATTGCGGGTCCAGATGCGGACAGAGATTCATAAACTGCGCTTGAGGCTGCAGACAACTTTTATCTACGTGACCCATGATCAGACCGAAGCCCTGACATTAGGCGACCGCATTTGTGTCATGAAAGACGGAAAAGTTCAGCAATGCGCCGACCCGATGACGATTTATGACCAGCCGGCCAATAAATTTGTCGCCAGTTTTATCGGTTCTCCGCCGATAAGTCTTTTTAAAGGCAAGATTATCAAGAAAGAGCAGAAATATTATTTTGATGAGGGTAAATTTCAGGTGAAACTGGTGGAAGAAATGTTTAAGGCGATCAAACCCTATGAAGGAAAAGAAGTCGATTTTGGAATCCGCGCTGAAGACATCTATGATAAACTATTTGTGTCTCAGTCGTCTCCGGATAACACGATTCGGGCTGTCTGCGAAGTCGTAGAGCCTTTAGGATCAGAGGTGTATTTGTATCTAAATTCGGGCAAACACACATTTATTGCCCGGGTAGGGGCTCATAACAGACCAGAAGTCAATCGCGACATGGATCTCGTTTTTGATATGAGCAAGGTGCACTTCTTTGACCCAGAAACTGAAAAAAGAATATCATAAAAATTTTATCCCGCTCATTTTAATCCTATTTATTCCTTTAATAGGCCTGTTTATCCTTGCAATCACGCTTGATGCGAGGATATTTTTTTTAATCGGGTTTTCTTTATCCGCGATTTTGGCGTTCCTTGTTCCCGCCCATCTGAAACTCAACAAATTAAAAGCTGAAACAGAACTGCATCTGCAGGATATCCGGGAGCAGATGAATCTGGTTGATTTTTCCCTGAAAAAAGAAGGGGCGACCATCCGTTCGTTTCAGGACAAGATCACGGATTTTTCTGAATTGAAAGGGCTGACGGAACGGTTGAGCATGTGTTTGTCCCTTGAAGATACGACCAAATCTCTTTCCCGCGAGGTTCGCAATCTGTTAGGCGATAAAGATTCAACGGTCATCTTGTACCTGTTCCATTCGAAGACCGGGGATCTGGGGATTTTGTCCTCTCATAAAGGCCAAATGCGCATCAATCTTAAGTCCAAAAACGGCGATGAATTTGACCACTGGATCGTCAAGACCATGCAGCCGCTGCTGATTGAAGATATAAAGAATGATTTCAGGTTTGATATCGATAAAATCAAGATCGAAGACGAACGGGTAATCCGTTCGCTGATCAGCGTTCCGATGACCGTCGGGAGAAAGGCGCTGGGGATTTTAAGAATAGACAGCCCGTTAAGCCAGAAGTTTTCCACCCAGGATTTACGTTTCCTCACGACCATCGGCGACCTGGGCGCGGTGGCGATTGAAAACGCCCAGCTCTACAGCCATGTCCAGGAACTGGCCATCAAAGACGGTCTAACCGGACTTTATTTGAGGCGGTATTTGCTTGAACGTTTGTCCAAAGAAATTTCACGGCAATTAAATAAAGACGGTGAACTTGCTTTTTTAATGATTGATATCGATAAATTCAAAGGGTACAACGACAAGTTCGGCCATATGGCGGGGGATATCGTTCTAAAGACGGTCGGCGCGCTGATGGATGAATTCTTTAATCAGCCCGGCAATCTGGTCTGCCGGTACGGCGGGGAAGAGTTTGCCGTCATGCTGCCGGACTGTTCGAAAAAGACGGCCTGTGAACTGGCCGAACAAATCCGCGAAATGGTCGCGCAGCGCATGGTCATTCTCAGGCGTGAGAAAACAAATATCACCATATCGATCGGCGTGGCCTGTTTACCGTACGATGCCAAGGTTATGGACGAACTGATCCATAAGGCCGACCAGGCGCTTTACGAAGCAAAAGAAACCGGGCGGAATAAGGTATGTCCGGCATAAGAGGCAGTTATGTTTGAAAGTCTATCCATATTAAGCGTGCTTTATGTTATTGTCGTCCTGACCTATATCCGGAAACTGATTAATAACATCCGGCAGGACAACGAAAAGAAAACCGCGGAAATGCGCAAGATCCACGCCGGACTGCTGGATCAGCAGAAGGCCGTGTCCGCCAATAAAGGCAGTGTCGAAACTGAAGCCATCAAGATTTTTACATTGTACGACATGACCAGGGAAATCACCAAGAGTCTGTCCCAGCAGGACGCCTTTGAAATCTTTAAGGAAAAATTGCAGAAACACGTCCGGTTTGGATCGTGTGAATTGATATCTACGCCGGTCAAGGACAAGGATATTTATAAAGAGGGCAGCGGTCAATACGTTTTCCCTCTGAAAAGTAAGGATACACAAATGGGTTACATCCGCATTGATGACTTGAATCCTCAGGATAAAGAAAAGGCCGCGATCCTGTGCCATCAATTCGCCCTGGCCCTGAGGAGGGTTCGGTTATATGAGGAGATTGAACGCACGGCCATCACGGACAGCCTGACCGATATGTATACAAGACGATACACCCTTCAGCGGCTTGAGGAAGAAATCGGCCGTTCCAAGGCCCGGCGGTTCAGCCTGGCGTTTCTCATGATTGATGTGGACCGGTTTAAAGACTGCAACGATAATTACGGACATCTGGTGGGGGATCAGATTTTACGGGAAATCGGGCAGATCATAAAACAAAGCACGCGGGAAATCGATATACCCGGACGGTTCGGCGGGGAGGAATTTTGTGTTGTTTTGCCGGATACTGATATAAAAGGGGCCAAGTATGTGGCCGAACGTATCCGGTCGGTGGCTGAAGGAAGGGTCGTCAAGGCCTATGATGCCACACTTTCTGTGACCGTGAGCATCGGGATCGCGACGTTCCCGGCCGATGCCCGGAAAAAAGATGAACTGATCGATAAGGCCGACTGGTCTTTGTACAAGGCAAAAAAGCAGGGCAGAAACCGGGTCTGTTCGTTCGGGGAATAGACGTCTAAAACATGTATTTCTCTAAACTTTCATTCGTGAAATATTGTCCAATACCCTCGTTAAAAAGCATAAACAATAGTTGAATCGCCCGGACCCTTCATGTACAATAAAAACCAACTTGAGTGACCTCACGCCTAATAAATTAATATTACTTAAACTATCTATATAAGAATAATTCTAGTACATATCTAGTTAATACTTAAAATGAATAAATATATTATTGGTGTTGATGTCGGTGGAACAAATATAAAGTTAGGGATTGTTTCACCGGATGGGAAAATTATCGCCCGCCAGCATTTTTCCACCAAAAAGTTCAGCCGGAATAAAACTAAATTGATCAACGCGATCGTTTCGACGGCCGAAGGTCTGCTTTTGGAGCAAAAGCTTTCAAAAGGGGACATTGAGGCCCTTGGAATCGGTCTGCCCGGACTCATCGATCCGGTCAAAGGCATTGTCAGTTATTTACCCAATATCCCCGGCTGGAGGAATGTCCCTCTCAAGAAAATACTTCAGGATAAAATCGGTTTGCCAGTATTTATCGATAATGACGTGAATGTGATCACCCTGGCGGAGTGGAAGTACGGGGCCGGGATCGGATATCAGAATTTTATCTGTGTGACCCTGGGCACGGGAGTCGGCGGAGGACTGATCCTCAATAATGCGATGTACAGAGGGGAAGGTTATGTGGCCGGGGAGATCGGGCATATGCCGTTGGATGATAGAACGCTTGAGGGTTTTGTCGGTAATGGTGTGCTGCAGGAAAAGGCCGGCAAAATGTTCAAAAACAAAAATATCCGGCTGGAAGAAGTCTATGATCTGGCCAAAATCGGGAACACGTTAGCCAAAGAATTCTGGCAGGAAGCCGGCGCTTACATCGGAACGACGTTAGCCGGGGTTATTAACCTGCTCAATTTGCGGCTGGTCATTATCGGTGGCGGTGTTTCCAATAATTTCAAATTTCTAAATCCCGCGATCAAGGACACCTTGCAGAAAAAATGCATGAAGGTCCAGGCCGGGATGGTCAAGGTCGTCCGCTGCAAATTGCAGGATGATGCCGGGATCATCGGCGCGCAAATACTGGTAAAGGACCCGACGATTGGAACATAAACCTCGCCATAAATGTGTTCACCGGCTGTCCCTGATATGTCTTTCATTTCTTTTTGTTTTTCTGCCGTTCGTAAACCCTCCGGCCGGATTGGCCCAGCCTGATAAAGAAAAAGTCGAACTTAACGGCGATGTGCTTGAGTATGACCGTGAGAAAAACCAGGTGATGGTCCAGGGCAATGTTGTCATCAAATATAAAAAGACAACCCTCATATGTGATAAAGCCGAATTTTATCAGGAAAAAAATATGGCGAAGGCTAACGGAAATGTCCGGCTGATCACGGAACACGGTGAATTGCGCGGGAATGAATTGACATTTGATTACAACACCATGACCGGGGATTTTATGGGGGCCAAGATTTTAGCGTATCCATATTACGGCGGCGGGGAAAAGCTTTCCATGGAAAAAGATAATAAGATCGTCATGACCAACGGGTACCTGACCACCAGCGATTATGATAAACCCGAATACCGTATTGCATCAAAGCGGATTGAGGTCTATCCGGGAGACAAGGTCGTCGCCCACGGCGTCCAGATGAAACTGAGCGATGTGTCTTTGATGTATCTGCCGCGGTTCTGGCACAGGATCGACGATACAAAACCAAAACTGCTGCTGTCCCCGGGGTATGACAGTGATTGGGGCATGTTTTTGCTTTCCCAATACCGGTTTTATGCGTCGGACCGTGTTAAAGGGACACTCCACCTGGACTACCGCGAACTGCTGGATGTAGGGTCCGGGGCGGATTTCGAATACAAGACGGATAACTACGGGACCGGTATGCTGCGGACTTATTTTACCCACGAACGAAAGATTGATGCCGACCGGATTTGGGATGAACGGCTGTCGCCCACCCAAGAAAGGGACCGCTATAAGATCGAATGGCGGCACAAGTGGATTCTCGATGAACGCACGACCGCCATTGCCCAATACTATAAGCTTAGCGATCATAATTTTCTAAAAGACTATTTTGAACGGGAATTCGAGGAAGATTCGTTTCCTGATACGTTCTTTTTGATGACCCACACTCTCCCCAGAGGAACCCTCAGTCTCAGGTCGGATGTCCGGGTGAACCGTTTTGTCGGCGATGTCGAACGTTTGCCGGAATTGCGCTACGACCTGAACAACACGGAAATCTACGATTCCGGGTTTTACTTTAAAAATGTTTCTTCTTTTGTGAGTCTGGTCAAAAAAGACGCCTCCCCGAGCGAGGTCCGCGAAAGCACGAAACGGGTGGACACGGATTATGAGATTTCTTATCCCATGAAGGCCGGTATCTTTGAAGTTAAACCGTTTGTCGGCGGGCGAGAGACGTTTTATACCCGAACGGAGGATGCGGATATTACAGATGAATTACGGCAGGTTTACAGGACCGGGGCCAGTTTAAGCACCAAATTTTATAAAATCTATGATTTGGAAACGGATACCCTGGGGCTTAACATATCACGGCTGCGTCATATTATCACCCCGTCCATCAATTATGAGATCACCACCAAACCGACACTCCTTCCCACGGAACTCAATTCGTTTGACGAGATTGATGAACTGGATCAGCTCCATAATCTTAATTTCTCTGTGGAAAACAAATTACAGACCAAACGCGGGGGGGAAACCGTGGAACTCCTGCGGACCATTTTCGGCGTTGATTACCGGTTGGCCAAAGACCACCGCGACAGCGGTTTTGATACGGTCACGGCGGATGTGGATTTTAAGCCGAATAAGTGGCTGACCTTGTATTTTGATTCGGATTATGATACAAGAGATGGGCATATGGACACGGCCAATTTCGATATGTATGTCAATGGCGGCCCGAAATGGACCTTCGGATTAGGCAAACGTTATAGCCACGATGCGGATGACCAGATTACCACCGATTTTATCTATAAGATCAATCCTAAATGGGCGTTTAGAAATTACGTGCGTGTCGACGTAGAAAGCGGCCAGCTAAAAGAGCAGGAATACACCCTGACCAGGGACCTGCACTCCTGGATTATGGATCTGAAGATCAACGATACGACGGGTGACGGCACGGAATTCCTGCTGTTGTTCCGCTTAAAGGCTTTTCCGGATATGGGATTTGATTTCGGGACCACTTTTGAGCGAAAACAAAGCGGTTCTGACGCCATCCGTCAATAAACAGGATTTAAGGCAGTAAAGAAAGGAGTTTAAATTGAAAATCGCAATTGTAGGGTCCGGGTATGTCGGCCTCGTCACAGGAGTTTGTTTAGCGGAGATCGGGCATCAGGTTACGTGCATTGATGTGGACAAGACAAAAATCAACAAACTAAAAAAAGGGTTGGTCCCGATTTATGAGCCGGGGCTTGAAGATCTCCTCAAAAAGAATATCAAAAATAAAAGGATGTCGTTCAGCTATTCCATCAAGGACGGGGCCAAAGAGGCGACGGTTATTTTTATCGCGGTGGGAACGCCTTCCAAGAAAAATGGGGACGCGGATTTGACCTATGTCGAGAATGTGGCCCGAGAAATCGCCGAGAGCATGACCGGATATAAACTCGTGATCGAGAAATCCACCGTTCCGGCCGAGACCGGCAAGAAGGTGGCCCAGACCATCCGTAAATATATCCCGAAGAAATACCGCAAAGGCGATAAGCTGACCATTGATTTCGACGTCGCCTCAAATCCGGAATTCCTGAGGGAAGGTTCCGCGGTTGAAGATTTTATGAATCCGGACCGGGTGGTGATCGGTGTCGAAAGTAAGAAAGCCGAGAAATTATTACGCGAGATTTATCAGCCGTTAAAACCGAAAATGGTCGTGACCAACATTAATTCGGCGGAGCTGATCAAACACGCGTCCAATTCATTTTTGGCGACAAAGATATCGTTCATCAATGCCATTTCCCAGATTTGTTCCCAGTTGGGGGCGGATGTCCTCAAAGTCGCCGAAGGGATGGGGTATGATAAACGCATTGGCCGGCAGTTCCTGAACGCCGGGATCGGGTACGGAGGGAGCTGTTTCCCGAAAGATGTTGACGCGTTTATCCGCCTGAGCGAGAAAAGCGGGTATAAGTTCAAACTGTTGGAAGAGGTCCGTGAGATCAATGAGGACCAGAAAAAATCATTCCTCAAGCTGATTGAAGACAAGATGTGGATAGTCAAAAACAAAACAATCGGTTTGCTCGGGCTGGCCTTCAAGCCTGATACCGATGACATGCGCAACGCGCCGTCGGTCGAGATTATCCATGCCTTGCAGAAGGAAGGCGCGAAAATCAAGGCTTATGATCCGCAAGGGGTAGAGAATTCCAAGAAGATGGTTAAGGATATTCAGTATTGCAGCGACGCGTACACATTAGCCAAAGGGTGCGACTGTCTGCTGCTGATTACCGAATGGAAAGAGTTTGGTGAACTGGATTTTGAAAGAATCAAGAAATCGATGAATCACCCGGTGATATTCGATGGCCGTAACTTTTATCATGATAAAGGCCTGGATAAACTGGGATTTGAATATTACGGGATCGGACGTCCGGCCTGATAAACGATAAAGAGGAATCATATGTCCACGCAATTGAAACAAAAAATCAATCAAAAGAAAGCGAAAATCGGCGTCATCGGATTAGGTTATGTCGGCCTTCCGCTCGCTGTTAATTTCGCGAAGGCCGGGTATGAAGTCCGCGGATTGGATATGGATGTGGACCGTGTGAGTCAGGTCAACCGCCGCAAAAGTTATATTTCTGACATCCCGACGGCGCAGTTATCGAAAGTTGTGCAAAGCGGGAAATTTACCGCCAGCACCGATTTTAGTGAAATTAAAGATCTGGACGTGCTGATCATCTGCGTGCCGACGCCTTTAAAAAGAAAATACACGCCGGATATCACCTACATTCTCAGCGCGGTCAGGACCATCCGGAAATATTTCAAGAAAAATTCTTTGATCATCCTGGAAAGTACGACTTATCCGGGCACGACCGAAGAACTTATCCTGCCGGAACTGGAAAAGAACGGCAAAAAAGCGGGGCGGGACTTTTTTCTTTCTTTCTCGCCGGAGCGCATTGATCCGGGCAATAAAAAATATGATGTGACCCGCATTACAAAGGTGGTCGGCGGGATGGATCCGGCCAGCGGTGAACTGACCGAATTATTGTACAAAAAGATTATTAATAAAATCCATGTGGTGTCATCGCCCAAAGCCGCGGAAATGACCAAACTCCTCGAGAATTCGTTCAGGATCATCAACATCGGCTGGATCAATGAAGTGGCCATGATGTGCCACAAGATGGGGATTGATGTTTGGGAGGTAATCGAGGCCGCCAAAACAAAACCGTTCGGGTTCATGCCGTTTTATCCGGGCCTGGGTGTCGGCGGGCATTGTATCCCCGATGATCCGCTTTATCTTTACTGGAAGGCCAAACATCATGGGTTCAGTTCCAAATATATCAAATTATCCGCGGATACCAATTCGAACATGCCGGCTTACGCGGTTGACTATTTAAAGCAGGCCTTTCAATTAAGGAAAAAGAAATTTCAGGGCGCCCGGATCCTGGTGATCGGCGCGACCTATAAAAAAGACGTCAAAGATCTGCGCAAATCTCCGCCGCTGAAGCTGATCGAAATCCTGCAGGAGAAGAAATGCCGGGTGGATTATTTTGACCCGATCATCCCGTACCTGAAGATCGGCGGCCTTGATTTGAAAAGCATTGAATTAACCAAAAGCACGGTCGCGAAATACGATGCCGTGATTACCGCGACGGATCACACGAATGTGAACTGGAAACTGGTCCTGAGCAATGCCCGGCTGATCTTCGATATCAAAAACATTTACGGTTCCGGAATCAATAAAAATGTCATCCGTTTTTAGACTTAAGGAGTTTAAATATGAGTAAGAACAAGAAAGTGGTGGTCATTACAGGCGGGGCCGGTTTTCTGGGGAGCCACTTGTGTGACCGGTTTTTATCGGAAGGAAACAAGGTGCTCTGTGTCGATAACCTGATCACAGGGAACCTGAACAATATAAAACATTTGAAGAAAAACAAGGACTTTGCCTTTAAGAAACACGATGTCTCCAAAAAAATAACCATCAAAGGCGATGTCGATTATGTCCTGCATTTCGCTTCACCGGCATCACCCGTCGATTATCTGAACTATCCGATCCAGACATTAAAGGTCGGCGCGTTAGGGACGCACAATTCCCTGGGGCTGGCCAAACTGAAAAAGGCCAGGTACCTGATCGCGTCAACGTCGGAAGTCTATGGGGACCCGCAGGTCCATCCACAGACCGAAGATTACTGGGGCCATGTTAATCCCATCGGTCCGCGCGGCGTGTATGACGAAGCCAAACGGTTCGCGGAAGCGATGACCATGGCATACCGCCGTTATCACAAGGTGGACGCGAAGATCATCCGTATTTTTAACACTTACGGCCCCCGGATGAGGATCAAGGACGGACGGGTCGTCCCGAATTTCATCGACCAGGTTTTAAACAACAAAAATTTAACGGTCTACGGTAACGGACAGCAGACACGGTCGTTCTGTTTTTATTCCGACCTGGTGGACGGGATCGTCCGGATGATCAAGTCAAACCATTCCGGTCCGGTGAATCTGGGGAATCCGGATGAGTTCACGATCATGGAGTTTGCCAAGCTGGTCCTTACGATGGCCAAAACCAAAAGCAAGATTGTCTATAAACCCTTACCCGTTGACGACCCGAAGACCCGGCAGCCGAACATTTCATTAGCCAAAAAAGTTTTAAAGTGGACGCCGAAGGTCAAGCTTAATGAGGGGCTTAAGGAAACATTCGACTGGTTTGAACAGCGGCATCAAAAATGTTAACGTCTAAGAAGAAACTGGATGAACACGGAATAAAATTCCGCCAGTCGCCATTTTATAAAAGGACAATAAAATGATTCTACGGCCTTTCAAATTTATACAATCCTTCGTCTTGCTTTCTTTTCTCTTAATTAGTCATTCAGCTTTCGCCGCAGACTTGACCGTAACCACCAACACCACTCTTACAACCGGCGCATACACCTATGATGATGTGACCGTATCCAACAACGCGGCGTTGACGCTGGAAGGAACAGTCCGCATCACCGCCGATAATATAACAGTTTCATCGGGATCAAGGATCAGCGCCGATAAAAAGGGATACAATGCCAATCAGGGCCCCGGGGCAGGTTCAGCATCGGTGACTGGGGGAAGTGGCGGCGGGCACGGTGGGAATGGTGGAACGACGCCTATCCTGTCGGCTAAAGGACCTTGGTATGGATCAGCCACACAGCCATTTCAAATGGGAAGCGGCGGGGGCGGGGCAGTGTGCGGCGGTAATCAAAGCGGCGGCAGAGGCGGGGGCGCAATTTGGCTTGATGTTGCAAATACATTGACGGTGAGCGGGACTCTTTCGGCTAATGGGGAAAGTGTATTTCAGTGTGATCTTAGAAGCGGCGGCGGCGCGGGCGGCGGAATTTATATTACGACAAGTACTCTGGCCGGTTCAGGGGATATCGTTGCTAATGGAGGAAACGGAGGTTCATTACGCGGCGGCGGTGGTGGCGGCGGGCGCATTGCCGTATACTATGAATCGTCAACATTTACCGGTTCAGCAAGGGCCATAGGTGGGCACGGGCATACAGAATTGGGTGAAAGCGGTGATGGTGGTGACGGAACGGTCGGATTTATTGACATGGCTAACAATGAGTTTATCGCTGGACATCAATGGCGGTTTCAGTTGAATGACAGTCCTCTTGAATTTGATACCATTACTCTCGATGATGCTTCCGTGACAACTACGGATGGGACTGTAACTATTTCAGGGACCCAGTTAATTTTGGATGGCGCTTCGTCATTTTTTCTTAATGGTGAGGAAACTTTCAATATCAAAGACGTAACGGTCACAGGAACCTCGTTGATTGAGGGGAACCTGTTCTTAAAAGCCAATAATCTCACCATAACTTCCGGTTCAAAAGTCTCCGCGGATTCCAAAGGGTTCAAAGGCGGGATGGGAGTTGGGGCCGCATTAGAGAATCAGGGGCAAGGCGGCGGAGGCGGTGGGTATGGCGGCGAAGGTGGCACAGCTCAGGGAGGGATTGCATACGGTTCACCAACAGCCCCGGTAGATTTTGGCAGCGGGGGTGCCGGACCGGGATTTACAATTAATAATGTCTACACGCCTAGTAGCGGCGGCACAGGTGGTGGAAAGATTCAACTAAATATTGCTGATACGTTAACAGTAAACGGGGTATTATCTGCAAATGGCGGGATGGGATTGCCGCAGGGGAGTCAGTCTGGCGGCGGATCGGGTGGTAGTATATATGTCATTACGGAGAATTTTACCGGGAGCGGAGTAATTACGGCCAATGGTGGAAACAGCCAGTTAGTAGGCGGTTCAGCCGCCGGCGGCGGTGGTGGCGGTGGACGAATAGCTATTTATCACCGTCAAAATGAAACATTTACCGGAACTACGACCGCAACCGGCGGAAACGGTGTTGGTGAAGATGGTGATGATGGGACAGTTGTTCAGCAACAAACCGTGTTGGCAATCAATCCGGATCGAGGGGGTGATACTGGGAATTTAACAATTACGTTTTCAGGCAGCGTATTTGATGAAGGAACCCATGTTATGTTAACCAAATCTGGCGAAGACGATATAGAAGGGGACTTTCTTCAAATTCTAAATAACGGTCTAGTGTTGAAAGCGACATTTGATCTAGCTGGAAAAGCACAGGGTGATTGGACCATTGTGATAATAAATTCCGGAAATACCATAACAAGTGAAAATGCTTTTACCGTTGAAGATGGAGCACCAAGTGGGCTGTGGATGGATATTATTGGTAGAACAGACATGCGTCCCGACAGAGAGCAAACTTATTTGGTTACATATGGAAATATTGGAAACAATGATATTACTTCAGCGGAATTATTTGTTGGTATACCTGATGAGGTCGATTATCTGATCCCAGAATTCTCAGACTCATTTAAGAATTTGGCTGAAGACACAGTTGCAGGTTTTATAGTTGCAAATTTGCCGGTTCATTCATCTCGTAGTTTTCCCATTAGAATAAAATCGTCGTTATCTTCTGGAAACATCAGTCTTAATTTTGGTAGTACTGTGATTGATTTTGGCTTTGGTGACAATGTCACACATTTTGAACCAACAAACAATACACTTCCATTGCCTGACTCGCTAACTGCAACAAATAATCCTTCAACAACTCTAAAATATGCCAATCAGAGGTACAAGGCGAATGAAGATGCCCCGGATGGTATTCTGGACTGGTTTAATATATATGATTCTGAGTTCTCCAGCATAAAACCTGAAGGGGAAGGTTATATTGGAACACGATTGGATGATAAAACATACCTAAATCTAAGAGGGGTGGGACCTGTTGAGATACCTTTTAATGACATCAAGGATGGAGAAGTTACGATTGATTTACCCGGAGGTGGAACGAAAACTATACAAATAGAACATTTATATGGCCTGAGACCTATTAGACCAGGAGAAATGCCTGCATTAGTTTCCAGGATTAGAGAAAATTTACCCGTGCTTATGGCGAATGTTACATTTTGTGAATGGAGCTCAAATGGTACGGGATGTTCTATCGAAACGCCATACGACACATCTTGTTTGGGATTTTATTCTTTGCTAACGTATGGAAAATTGGTCAATGGTGTTGTGGAACAAAGGGAACAACCGTGGATATCACTTTGTGGTCAGACTCTGGGCAAAGCGACCTGTGGGTTTAATGAAGTATTGAAATGGACTGAACTTAATCAGCTAATAGATAAAGCTATTGTGACATGGGAACTCACTTCAGGAGTTGTTAGTACAGCTTGGGATTTTTGGTGGGGTGCAAATAAGTTAGCGAAAATAATTTTTCTTGTGACTTCACGAGACCCTAACGCTATTGTTGGTCCGCAGGGTTTTGGTTCAGAAAAATATATTGCTAAACGACAGCCTTTGCAATATATAATTTATTTTGAGAATATCGAATCGGCAAGCGCACCCGCGCAGGAAGTTATCGTTTCGGACCAACTAGATACAACGGTTCTGGATTTAAGTACTTTTGAATTAGGACCTATTGGAGTTGCGGAAAAAATAATCAATCTGCCTAGCGGAATTCAAGAGTTTATAACCGAGGTAGATTTGCGACCTGACAATGACTTAATCTTGAGGATAGAGGTTGCATTAAACACAGCTTCCGGTGACGTCGTGTGGAAATTTATTTCTCTTGATCCGGAGTCACATATGTTTACGGATGATCCGAATGCTGGATTCTTACCGCCTAATGATAATCCTCCCGAAGGCGATGGGTTTGTGACATTTTCCGTGCGGGCGAAAGATTCAGTAGAAACAAATGATGAAATAATCAATAGTGCGAGCATAGTTTTTGACACTAATAGTCCAATCACCACCAATACCTGGCTGAACACCATTGATGATACAAAACCGTCCAGTTCCATGAACAGTATGGCATCAACGGGCACTTTGACCAGTTTTGACATTTCGTGGTCAGGAAGTGACGCGCATTCGGGGATAAAAGAATACACCATCTATGTATCTGAAAACTCAGGTCCGTATGCTGAAACCTTAACCACCACGGGAACGTTCACGTCCTTCGTCGGTGTAAACGGTTCTACATATTCGTTTTATACTATAGCAACCGACCAAGTTGGAAATAGGGAAGATGCACCAGGATCACCGGATTTGACGATCACAATTAACGACCCTATGCAAGAGCCATGTACTATAAAAACTGACTACCTGGTTGGCGTTACCTGTTCATCAACAACGACCGTTACAAATGATTCACAGTTGGAAGACTATCTTGTTGATTATGATTATACGGGAACTTATTACAGAAATTTAACAATTAACTACAATGTCACGATGGATAACATTGACATTCATTCTCCCTGTAAGGTAACCATAGCAACCGGAAAAGTTCTCACAGGTGAAAGGATTTGCATTGATGGGCGAACCGGGGTCGCAAATTCGAACGGAATGACAATCAACGGGACATTCGTGACGTTAGTTTCAGAAACCGGGGATACAGAGCTGGGTTCAAATTCAACGATTAATGCCACGGAATTGACCTTGCAAGCATACAAGATAGCACAAATCTACAGCAACGCCCAAGTCGACGTTGACGGGCCGCTTCTCATTAAATCGCTGGGCACCTCTTCCACTAATAAAGCCCATATGGGGCAGACTTCAACAATTCATGCGGGTAGTGTTCGACTTGAAGCAAATCAAGAGGCCTCTACAGGTCCAGGTATGATTTTGGATGTTGACGATGAACTTGAGATCATTTCAACGGGAACGAGTTCAAACAGTAAGGCATTGATTGGCATTAGCTCGGCGATTACCGCTGCCAGCCTCGAAATGAGCGCCGACAGACAGGTGGAGATTGGTACAGAATCCGAAGTCACAGTTACTGAGGGTGCTTCAATGATCTCAACGGGGTCAACGTCAACAAGTGACGTCAAAATAAATTTGGGAGCAGAGATTACCGCGGATTCATTTGATATGATTGGTGGTGACGACGCCATCTTAAGTGCAGCTTCAGAAGTTACTGTAACAAATAATTTTCATATGCAAGCGGCCACTGTTGGAGATTGTAGTATCAGTGGATCAGCTACTATCAATGCAGGCAGTGAATCTGGAAATTGTTTGTAGAAGTTTGGCAATTAACAACTGGCGGAGTTGTTGGCTATGGTGGGTTAAGTGTTTAACTTGAGACAAAGACATCGAAAACAAAAGGTGAAAAATGAAGAAATTAGCTGTTTTATTTTTGTTTATTGTGGGAGCCTTCTTGGTTTACTGCGCATTAGTCTTTCTTGAGGGACGCTCGATTAAGAACGTTAGACCAAATCTATCCGCAAAGCCGGTTAACGGTATGATTATTAAATCAATAGAAGGAGAGAATGCGAAAGCGACGCTATTGAATTATTCTTTTTGGATATTGCATTCAGATTATAGCTTTGTGCCAGAAAAGTTATCTATATTAAAAAATATTGCGGACGAGTATAAAAATTTGGGAATTGACGATAAACATAAAAAGCTAATGGAACTTTATGCTAGATATAAAAAGGATACCACGGGTACCAGCTATTTAGTAACATCTATACCGAGTTATCAGAAAAAATGGGATACGGTGCAGTTATTGGTAAAAAGTGGGAAATACGAGGAAGCCGTTACGGCTTCTCAAAAAGACCCGTACGCTTTAGCTAATACTGCACACGCCTTGTATGAAAAAACCGGTGATTATAAAATGGCTCTTGAATTAGTTGGCATAGCGATTGAAGAATTTAAAACAGGAAATTACGCGAATGGCCATTTACTTGGTATTGCGGGGGCATACAGTGGGCTGAAAGAGTATAAAAAGGCTACTGATGTCGTAATGTTATCACAAGATACTTCTTTCTGGAGCGATACAACCCTTCCTATGATTAAATATTACAGTGATCAGCAAGATTTCGATACTGCTCTTTACTTGGTAACTCGGACTGAAAACAAGTATGGACAGGCAGAGGCGCTTCTTTATATTTCACAATCAATTAAGAATGATGGCACGCCTTTAAATCCTAAATATATTAAAATGTTGGATATAGTTCTGAAGTAAACTTCAACGTTTCGCACTGTGCATTAAAGTTCGATATTGGTTGTGAGGGAGGTATATATTAGGATGGCGTATCTCCCGAAGAAGTGTACACTTTTATATGAAGAAATAATCAAATATTTAAAGGATCTATGGTTAATATTTTAGGAATTTCCGCATTTTACCATGACAGCGCGGCCTGTTTGATCAGGGACGGGGAAATCATCGCCGCGGCCCAGGAGGAGCGGTTTACCCGCAAGAAACACGATGAATCGTTTCCCAAAAACGCCGTTGAATTTTGTCTGAAGGAAGGGAACATATCGATTGATGAGGTGGATTACGTGGGGTTTTATGATAAACCCTTTTTGAAATTTGAACGGCTGCTATTGACCTACCTGAGTTACGCTCCTTTGGGCATCCAATCCTTTTTGAAGGCCATGCCGGTCTGGCTGAAAGAAAAAATCTTCCTCAAAGATCTTCTCCTTCGTGAATTGAATTATGACGGGGAGATCATTTTTACCGAACATCACGAATCGCACGCCGCTTCGGCGTTTTTTCCGTCGCCCTTTAAAAAAGCGGCGATCCTGACGATGGACGGCGTCGGTGAATGGGCCACGACCAGTTACGGAGTGGGTGAAGACAACGGCGTCAAGCTTCTGGGTGAAATTAATTTTCCCCATTCTTTGGGACTGCTCTATTCAGCGTTCACGTATTATCTGGGATTCCGGGTGAATTCGGGTGAATACAAGGTGATGGGGCTGGCTCCATACGGTGAGCCGAAGTATACAGATTTAATCAGGCAGAATCTGATCGACATTAAAGATGACGGATCGTTCCGGCTGAACATGGATTATTTCAACTATTGCGTCGGGTTGACGATGACGAATTCAAAATTCCACCAATTGTTCGGCCATCCCCGCCGCGACCCGGAATCGGAATTGAAACAGCACCACATGGATTTGGCCCGTTCCATCCAGGAAGTCACGGAAGAAATTATGCTGAAGATGGCGAACTATGTTTATGCCCAGACAAAGGCCGACAATTTGTGTCTGGCCGGCGGTGTTGCTCTTAACTGTGTCGGGAACGGGAAGATTTTAAAAAAAGGTCCGTTCAAAAATATCTGGATCCAGCCGGCGGCCGGTGATGCCGGAGGGGCCCTGGGGGTGGCGTCATTCATCTGGTATCAATATTTACAAAATAAGCGGGACGTGGACGGGATCAATGATTTGCAAAGGGGATCGTATCTGGGGCCGCGTTTCGACAATGAAGAGATTGAAAAATTTTTACGCCAGGAGAATCTGCCGTTTACCCGTATCAATCCGGACGAACTGCCGTTGAAGGTCGCCCATTTGATCAATGATCAGAAGGTGATCGGCCTGGTCGTCGGAAAGATGGAATTCGGCCCGCGAGCGCTGGGCGCCAGGAGCATTATCGGGGATGCCCGTTCCGAGAAGATGCAGTCCATCATCAATTTGAAAATCAAGTTCCGGGAATCCTTCCGCCCGTTTGCTCCGAGTGTGCTTAAGGAAAAAGTGTCCGAGTATTTTGATTATACGACGGTCAGCCCATACATGCTGATGGTGGCGGACGTTAACGAAAAGAAAATTAACGCGGAATCGAAGAAAGTGTCGGCCAGCGGGATCGATAAACTGAAAATCTGCCGTTCCGTCATTCCGGCGGTGACACACGTTGACTATTCGGCCCGGATACAAACGGTTGACGAAACGGACAATCCGTTGTATTACAAGATCATTAAGGAATTCGACAAACTGACGGGATGCCCGGTCATCATCAATACATCGTTCAACATCAGGGGAGAGCCGATTGTGTGCAGTCCCCAGGATGCCTACCGGTGTTTTATGTGCACCGATATGGATTACCTGGTCCTTGAGAATTATATCCTGGATAAAAACCTTCAGCCCAAGTCGGACAAGTATAAGAAAGAAAATATGTCGCTGGTTCTGGATTAAGATGGAAAAAGAAAAAAAAGATTTATATGTGTATGGTTACGGGATGTCCTTGATTATCCCGTACCTGATCTGCTTTCACAGCTATAAACTTGGCTTTAGTGCGGTGTCCGTGCTGATCCTGCTGGCCGGTTTTTCCGGTGTGTTGTGGGTAACGACGAAGACTTCCGAGCTGACCCCGAAGGCAAATGCCTGGATATTCCTTGTTTTGATATTTACGGCTTTCCGGATTTTTCAGTCCCACCCGACGCCGCTCCCGATGTTGTTTTTCTGTATAGCCGCGGCATTTTTGATAACGACAATCCTTAACGTCGATCAGCTGGCGCCTGTTTACAAAGTATGGATGAAGGGCGGGCACGCGATCAGCCATGTTTTAACGGCCGTCATTTTGGGATTGATGTATTATCTGGTTTTTACACCGGTGGCCTTATTTTTAAAAATGGCGAAAAAGGATTATCTGACCAGGGCGCTTGATCCGAAAGCGGATTCTTATTGGATCAAACGTGAAATTAAAGAGTTTAAACAGGAACACTACACCAAACAATTTTAATTATGGCAAAAATTACAATCTTAAAAGAATTCTGGGAGTTTCTTAAGGTCAGAAAAAGATATTGGCTCGCGCCGATCATCATTATTCTGGTGATCTTAAGTCTGCTGATCATTTTTGCTCAGACTTCGGCGGTGACTCCTTTTATTTACACGATTTTTTAACAAATGAATATTACTAAAGACGATCTGATCAGTTTCGAAAAGGAAATTGCTGAAATCTTCGCCCAGGGCGTTATCCGCGCTCCGGTCCATCTGAGGGCGGGGCGGGAAGATGCCCTGATCCGGATTTTCCGGGAAGAAAATATCGGGCCGGATGATTTTGTGTTCGGGTTCTGGGACTCGCATGAACTGGCCCTGTTGAAAGGTGTTCCCCGGGATGCGTTGAAAGAATCGATCCTTCAGGGGAACAGCATCGCGCTGTGTTTTCCGGAACACAAAGTCCTGTGTTCAGGGATTGTCGGCAGCCTGATGGGCACGGCCGTGGGCACGGCCTGGAGCCTGAAAAACCAGAAGAAAAATGGACGTGCCTTTCTTTTTTGCGGGGACATGTCGGCGGAAACAGGGATCTTTCACGAAGCGGTGAAATACGCGGTCAATTTTGATCTGCCTGTCAAATTTATTGTCGGCGATAACGGTCTGAGCGTCATGACCGATACCCGCGAAGTCTGGGGAAGCCCTGACCCGTGGTTTAAAGGGACTAAATACGAAAAGAAAATCATTTATTTTCAATACAAGAATGAATACCCCCATTCCGGGCTGGGCTGGAAAATAAAATTTTAAACGGATTTGATTGATGAAATATTTTGATGAACTAAAAAGGACCATGGAGTGGCTGGCGCAGCAGCCGAATACGATGTTTGTCGGGCAGACGGTCGCCGGACCCGGTACGTTTATGTTCCAGACCCTGCGGGATGTGCCCCGGGAAAAGACGCTTGAGATGCCGATCAACGAGAGTTTCCAGATGCAGTTTACCATCGGCATGGCGCTGGCCGGATATATTCCGATCAGTGTTTATCCGCGTCAGAATTTTTTACTGCTGGCCACGGGTGATATGGCCAACATGCTCGATAAAATACCCGCGATCAGCGGGGACCGGCTTGTCCCCAGAGTGATTATCCGTGTGGCCACCGGCCCGGATGAACCGGTCAACCCCGGCCATCAGCACGTCGGGAATTATGCCGAGGCCTTCCGGCGGCTCCTGACCACGGTCCATGTAGTTGAGCTTGAGGAACCGGAAGATATTTTTCCGGCGTACAAAGAGGCCCTTGAACGAAAAGACAACCGCCCGACACTGCTGATTGAACACGGGAATTATTACAACCGGAAATAATGGACAAATCATCGAAGATATTACTGGTCGGGCACAATGATATAATCGAACAAGCGCTCTGCCGATATTTCACCGCGCAGGGGTTTCCATCCGTCTTCAGCGTTTCAGCCCTGGCGCTTAACGCCGCCATCCAGGCATCGGTTTACGATTTTTTTCAGACCCACCGTCCAGACTATGTGGTTTTGGGATCGACCCGGTCGGGCGGGATCACCGCGAACGAACAATCTCCTGCGGACTTTATTTATCATAATCTTCAAAGCGAATGCAATATTTTTTACGCGGCGAATAAGTTTAAAGCCAAAAAGATTCTCTATCTGGCCAGTTCATGCGTTTATCCCGGGGAATGCCCGCAGCCGATGAACGAAGACGCCATCCTGACCGGCCCGCTGGAAAAGACCAGTGAGCCGTATTCCATCGCGAAGATCGCCGGTATTTCTCTCGCCCGCAGTTTCCGGAAACAGTACGGGCTGAACACGGCGGTGATGATCCCCGCGACGGTGTACGGGCCGGGATCGGATACGGATTTAAAGACCGCGCATGTCATGGGCGCGTTGATCCACAAATTTGTCGACGCGGTCCGGAATAACCGCCCGGAAGTCAGTGTCGGCGGTTCCGGGAAGGCGAGACGGGAATTTCTTTTTGTCGATGATTTTATCGAAGCGGCCCTGTTTATGCTGAAAAATGATGCGGGTGAGGATGTGGTCAATATCGGGACAGGGAAGGATATCACCATTGAAGAGTTGGCGCAGCTGATCGCCCGATTGACCGGGTTTAAAGGCCAGATTACATATGACCGTTCGATGCCGGATGGGGTTATGCAGAAGCTGTTGGATACGGGCAGGATGAACAAATTGGGGCTGAAGGTTAAAGAAGATCTAAACGTTGGAATTCAAAAGACAATCGATTGGTACAAAAACGAGGTTTCGACATGAATATATTAATCACCGGCGGGGCCGGATATCTGGGGTCGGTTATGGTCCCGCGTCTTTTGCAGGCCGGGCATAACGTGACGGTGCTGGATAATTTTATGTATAACCAGACGTCGCTGTTGGACTGCTGTCACCATAAAGGCCTGGCCATTGTCCGGGGCGACACGCGGGACGCGGCGTTGTTAAAGCGGCTGGTTCCGCAGGCCGATGCCGTTTTTCCATTGGCGTGTCTGACCGGAGCGCCGATCTGCGACCGTCATCCTAAAGAAGCCGAGGAAATTATAATTGACGCCCTCAGGGAGATCATCAAACTGCGCCGTCCGGGACAGAAGATCATTTATCCGACGACCAACAGCGGTTACGGCATCGGGGAAAAAGGAAAGTTCTGCACGGAGGAAACACCGTTAAAACCGATCTCGGTTTACGGCCGGCTGAAGGTCCAGGCCGAACAGATGGTCCTTGAAGCCGGAGAGGGGATCACGTTGCGCCTGGCCACGGCCTTTGGTGTGTCGCCGCGCATGCGGCTTGATCTTCTGGTGAATGATTTTACGTACAAGGCCGTCTTTGACGGATCGGTTGAATTGTTTGAGGCCCATTTTATGCGCAATTTTATCCATGTCCGTGATATTGCCAAGGCGTTCATGCATGCCCTCGACCATTTTGACAAGATGAAGGATGAACCCTATAATGTAGGTCTCAGTGACGCGAATATCAGCAAGTTGCAGCTGTGCGAAGAAATCAAAAAACAGGTGCCCGGGTTTAATTTTAGTGAATCCCATGCCGGCGAAGATCCTGATAAGAGGGATTATATCGTCAGTAATGAAAAAATTGAAAAGACGGGCTTCAGGCCCGATGTCTCCCTGGCGGACGGTATTACCGAGTTGATTAAAGGCTACACGGTGATCCCGAAGGTCCGGCAGGTGACATCCCAACTCAGTAACGTTTAAACAAGCCGATGAGCCAGATAGACATTCTATTTATTCACCCTAACCCGCCCAATGAACGCTGTTCATTGGGCGAGGCCTCGCCAAAACAGAAAGTTTTGGCGGGTGCCCTACTAACTAGGCAGTATTGAGTTATGGGACAGCTTGATATTTTATTTGTTCATCCCAATGCCTCGCATAAAATCTACCAGGATTTAAGCAAAGATTTTTCTGCCATTGAGCCGCCGATCTGGGCCGGTATGCTGACCAGCCACTGTCTCTCGAGAGGGTTTTCGGCGGACATCCTCGACTGTGAGGCCCTGCACTTAACGGATGAAGAATCAGCCCGGAAGATCAAGGAGATAAAGCCGAAGGTGGCCTGTTTTGTCGTTTACGGCCAGCAGCCGTCCGCGAGTTCGCAGAATATGGAAGGCGCCGTCGCGCTCGCGCAGGAGCTCAGGAATATCTTGCCGGAGGTAAAGATTCTGTTTGTCGGGGGCCACATCGCCGCGTTATCCCGCGAAGTGCTGGAGAATCACGCGTGCATCGATTTTGTCTGCCAGAACGAAGGGGTTTACACGATTTCCACTTTGCTTAAGACCAATTTGAAAGACAAACTTAGTGCCGTTCCCGGACTCGGATACAGGCAGGACGGAACAGTCGTGTTAAACGCGCCCTCCCCGATCGTCGAGAAGGCGGACCTGCCCAAAGAACTGCCGGGTATTCCCTGGGACAAACTGCCGATGAAAAATTACCGGACAAGCCTGTGGCATTCGTACCCGAACGGTTCCCAACGCCAGCCGTTCGCGGCCTTGTACACCAGCCTCGGCTGCCCGATGAAATGTTCGTTTTGCATGATCAACATCATCAACCGGCAGGAAAACCAGTATTCCGACGGAAGTGCCGTGTTCCGTTACTGGGACCCGGAATTCATCATTGGAGAATTTGATGAACTCGCCAAACGCGGGATCACCAATATCAAGATCGCCGACGAACTGTTCGTCCTGAACTCAAATCATTTTATGAAGCTGTGTGAACTGATCATCGAACGGAAATACAAATTCAACATCTGGTGTTATTCCCGGGTGGACACGGTCAAAGAAAAATTTCTCGAGACCCTCAAAAAAGCCGGTGTCAATTGGCTGGCCCTGGGCATCGAAAGCGGCAATACCCGGGTGCGCAAGGATGTCACCAAAGGCCGGTTTGAAGATGTCGACATCAGGGACGTGGTCGGGAAAATCCGGGAGCATGACATCAACGTCATCGCCAATTACATTTTCGGCCTTCCCGAGGATGATCACCAGAGCATGCAGACGACCCTGGACCTGGCGATGGAGATGAACACCGAAGAGGCCAATTTTTATTCGGCTATGGCGTACCCCGGCAGTCCGCTGTACGGCATGGCGCTTGAAAAGGGCTGGAAACTTCCGGACACGTATACGGGGTATTCCCAGCATTCCTATCATCAGCTGCCGCTGCCGACGAAATATCTCTCGGCGCAGGAAGTGCTCGCCTTCCGGGACGAGGCCTGGATGAAATATCACACGAACAGCCAATTCCTGGATCTGCTCAAAACCAAATTCGGCCAGACGGCCTATGATGAGACGGTCCGTTCAACCACGATCAAACTTAAGAGAAAAATCCTGGAGGAGAGGAAGCCGGTATGATCATCAGCCGCACACCATTTCGCATGTCGTTTTTCGGAGGAGGGACGGATTATCCGGCCTGGTTTGAAAACAACCCCGGGGCTGTCCTGGCAACGACGATTAATAAATATTGTTATATCACCTGCCGGTACCTGCCGCCGTTCTTCGACCATAAGTCCAGGATCATCTACTCCAAGATGGAACATGTTTCCGAAATCAATGATATTGATCACCCGGCCGTGCGGGAAGTCCTTCGATACCTGGACATCCATAAAGGGATCGAGATCCACCACGACGGCGATTTGCCGGCCCGGACCGGCCTGGGTTCAAGTTCTTCATTCACCGTCGGATTGTTAAACAGCCTTTACGCCCTGCTGGGACGGATGACGAGCAAGTCCAAACTGACGGAAGAGGCCATTTATATCGAACAGCAGATGTGCCATGAAAATGTCGGCTGCCAGGACCAGGCGCTGGCGGCTTACGGAGGATTTAATTTTATTGAATTCGGCGGGAGCCAGCTTCTGCAGGTCAACAAGGTGATTATTCCCTCGGACCGCTTGAAGCGGTTTCAGGACCATTTGATGTTATTTTTTACCGGGTTTTCCCGGACCGCCTCGGTGATCGCGGCCCATCAGATTAAAAATATCCCCAAAAAGAAACCGGAGTTGAAGGCCATGCACGCAATGGCGGTCAGGGGGCTTGAACTGCTCAAGGAAGACCGGCTCAAAGAATTCGGCGAACTCCTCGATGAGGGCTGGCAGATCAAGAGAAAACTCTCCGACAAGATTTCGACCCCGATGATTGACGAGATTTATGACTCGGCCAAGGCGTCCGGCGCGGTCGGCGGAAAATTGCTCGGGGCGGGCGGAGGCGGGTTCGTATTATTATTTGTCCCCCCGGAGAAACAGAAGAAGGTCAGGGAAAAATTAAAGGATTTGCTCCTGGTACCGTTTGAATTCGAGAGCCTGGGCAGCCAGATTATTTTTTATCAACCGAACGGAGAATATGACAATGCTGGAGAATCTTGATGTCGTTATCCTGTGCGGCGGGTTAGGCAAACGTTTGAGAAGCATTGACCCCGACACGCCCAAGGTCATGGTCCAGTTTGAAGAGCGGCCGTTTCTGGATATCGTCATGGAAAAATTATATGAGCAGGGCTTTCAGCGTTTTGTCCTGTGCACCGGATACAAGGCCCAGTGGATCGAAGATTATTACCGGAAGAACGACCGGGATTTCGTCGTCGATTTTTCCCGGGAAGAAGAACCGCTCGGGACCGGCGGCGCGGTTAAGAACGCCCAGCCCATCGTTGAAAGCGATCCGTTTTTTGTGTTAAACGGGGATTGTTACTGCGAGGTCGACTTTAAGAAATTTGCCGAATTCCACCGGTCCAAGAAAGCGGCCGCGTCTATGGTGGCCGCGCGGATGGAAGACAGCAAAGACTACGGGAGCCTGACGATGGACGACTCCGACCGGATCCTGGCCTTTGAAGAAAAAAAAGACAAAGGCGCGGCCTTTATTAACGCCGGGCGGTATTGTTTCAACCAGGATGTGTTTGAGATGATGCCCGAAGAAGGAAAGTTTTCGTTGGAATACGATGTGTTTCCCTCCCTGATCGAAGATGGTTTGTACGGGTTTAAGTCCAAAGGCGAATTTTTTGACATCGGCACGCCGGAGCGCTACGAAAAAGCCATGGAGTTCTTTAGGAATGGAAAATAGTTCAGCCATGTCGGCTAAGAAAGATTTCAAGGTCCCGTTCGGGACCGTTTCCCTGACGGACCGCTCCGTTGAGCTGATCCAGGAGGCGTTGCGGTCAAAATGGCTGACGCGCGGGCGTTTTGTGCAGGAGTTCGAAGAACGTTTCGCCAAACTGTTCGGCGTGAAATACGCCGTGGCCGTCAGCAGCGGGACCGACGCCGACGCGATTGCCTGCGCGGTGCTGTATGATTACGGCGCCCAACGCGGGGATGAGGTGATCATCCCGGCGCTGACCTTTGTCGCTACCGCCAATGCCGTCCTGCAGGCCGGGTTAACGCCTGTGTTTGTGGATGTCGACCGGCACACGCTGAATATCAATCCGGACCTGATTGAAAAAGCGATCACCCAAAAAACGCGCGCCCTCATGCCCGTGCATCTGATGGGCAAACCGGCCGAGATGGATAAGATCATGGCCATCGCCAAGAAACATAACCTGATCGTTATCGAAGACGCGGCCGAGGCGCATGGCGCGGAATATAAAGGGAAGAAGATCGGCTCGATCGGCGACATGGCCGCCTTCAGCCTTTACGCCGCCCATATCGTGACCACGATTGAAGGCGGGATCATCATCACCAACGACGAGAAAAAAGCCCAGGCCATGCAGTCGCTGCGCAACCACGGCATCGTCAACAAATTTGAGTTCCAGCGGATCGGTTTTTCCGCCAAGATGAACGAAATGGAAGCGGCTGTCGGTCTGGGTAATATCGACATCTTTCAGGATATCCTGGGCAAACGCCGCCGGAATTTATTGTATCTGATCAACCTGTTCAGGGATTTTCAGGAATTTTTTATCACATTGCATGAACAGGAACATGAAAAAATCGGGCCGCATGCCTTCTCGATCATCCTGAAAGAAAACTGCCCGTTTACGAAAGACGAATTCGTGCAACACATCGAACAGCAGGGGATCGACTCAAGAAATTTATTTTCCTCCATCCCGACCCAGTGCCCGAGTTACGGCTTTATGGGGCATAAACAAGGTGAATTCCCCGAGGCGGAATATTGCGCCGGCCACGGCACCCATATCGGGATCCACCAGGACATCGAGCTGAACCAGCTGGATTACGTCGCCCAGACCGTCCGCGATTTTCTCAAGGCGAAGGGGATTAACCGGTAAAAAAGCTGTAGTTCTGTCCCGAAACCGGGACTCCCCTTCCCAAAGACAGGGTACGTGCCCCTGGGATTAGAGCCGGATATGCGGAGAATAATGGGCCTAATCTCCGCAAAGGTTAAGCGTATACACGTGGTTTAAACAACCCATCTCAAGTTGTTATATTTTAATATCTTACATATATATAATCAATTTACTCTGCCGCAAAAGCAGGTATTTTTTACGACAAGATCATCTTCTTTAGTCTGAAATACCGCTTGTTAATGCGGAGAATATGTGTTATATTCTACGCAGAAAATGCGGAGAATGTGTCGTTTGTTTGCCGCTTAAAACATGAAGGGAACCGGGATGAAATACATCCATGAATTAGATATTTGGCCGACGTTTACATGGGATCATGAAAAAATCACGTCGATATTAGGTCCCGTGCGCAACCGGCAGGGGCGATTGATCGGACGCATGGAAACGCTGGGATTTTCTTTGCGTTCGGAGGCCGTTTTACAGACGCTCACTCTTGACGTTTTAAAAAGCAGTGAAATTGAGGGGGAGGTCCTTGATCCGGCCAAAGTGCGCTCATCCATCGCGCGAAGGCTGGGTATGGACATTGGAGGGCTTGTGCCGTCTGATCGTCACGTGGACGGGGTGGTGGAAATGATGCTCGATGCCACTCAGAATTTCGACAAGCCCCTTACCCAGGATCGAATGTTTGGCTGGCAGGCCGGTTTGTTTCCGACCGGACACAGTGGAATGCATAAAATTACCGTTGGCGCCTGGCGCGACGACCGTCATGGCCCCATGCGAGTTGTGTCCGGTCCTGTTGGCCGGGAGAAGGTCCATTATGAAGCGCCGGAAGCCGGCCGCCTCAAGAGTGAAACGAAGGAATTTCTGGCTTGGTTCAATGGTTCGGCTCGGCCTGCGCAAGGTCGAAGGCCTTCGCTCACCACAGGTGGATCGAAGGACTTGGACCCCGTGCTCAAGGCGGGTATCGCGCATTTGTGGTTCGTGACGCTTCACCCTTTTGATGACGGCAACGGCCGTATAGCCCGGGCCATTGCCGATATGCAGCTGGCGCGCGCCGACGGCAGCCGGGAGCGTTTTTACAGCATGTCGAACCATATCCGGCAGGAACGGAATGCCTATTACGATATTCTTGAAAAGACACAGAAAAGTATCCATGCCGCAAAAGACGGCATTGATATCACGGCGTGGCTGGTGTGGTTTTTAAATTGTTTGGGCCGGGCGCTGGACACAACCGAAACCACATTGTCCGGTGTGTTCAAAAAGGTGCGCTTCTGGGATTCTCTTCCGGCTGGATCCATTAACGAACGCCAGAAGACAATGATCAACAAGTTGTTTGACAGTTTTGAGGGTAAACTGACCACTTCAAAATGGGCGAAAATCACCAAGTGTTCGCAGGATACCGCTCATCGGGACATTCTTGATCTTGTTGGAAAAGGTGTTTTGGTTAAGGACCCGGCCGGCGGCCGCAGCACGAGTTACTCATTAAAAGAGGACAGCGGACTGAATCAATAATTAAGTACGTCCCGGGAAGCCGAATACTGCTCCGCCCGCGGCACCCATATCGGCATCCACCAGGACCTTGAATTGAACCAGATGGATTATGTCGTCCAAACCGTCCGCGATTTTTTGAAGTTGAAGGGGATTGACCAGTAGTTAAGTAATGTAATGCCACTACTTAAGCGGTGTGTCCATCGTATAAGTGTAGGATAAAATATTATGAGCAAGCAAATTTATTTGTTAATTTTTTCTTTACTTCTAAGTGGCTGCGCAACTGTGACTGCTTCTAGTTTATCTGAGGATCAAAAATTAGCGGCGATGGGAGAAGGTGCTGGGTTAAATAATATGGGAAGCAGATATCAATTTGGAGATGGTGTTCCGCAAGATTATGAGAAGGCTGTTATGTATTATCAAAAGGCTGTGGATCAGGACTTATCATATGCGAAAACTAACTTAGGCTATATGTATGACTTGGGTTTAGGTGTTGCAGAAGATAATGAAAAAGCAATATCTCTATATAAAGAGGCTGCCAATGCCGGAGATCCAAGGGGAATGATTAATTTGGCAGTAATGTATGGAGACGGCGATAATATTGAACAATCTTTTGAAAAAGCATATTTCTGGCTCGAGATTGCTCGGTTTTACACGCAGCTATCTTCAGATATGCAGGCCAAATGGAGAGCCCGTGGTTTACGAGATCAAATCATGCGAAGCTTAACCCCAGAACAGATTAAACGAATTAATAAGCTTGCGCATGATTGGATTGAAGAAAATAGATAGCTGGCACAAACTGGCACGTTTTTTTGTGGCCGGCACAAATCCCCTTCTCTTTTAAGGTTGTTATGGATATAAGAAATGGATTTCAGATAGATAAGCCAAGTTTATTTATTCCTTGGAATATTAAAGAAGATCTGTTTGTTGAAATATTTGAAAATAATAAAGTGACGCTTAATCATGTCACTGAAGGTTATTATGCCAAAAGTTATTGCGAATCATTGGGTGGACTTAAACATAATTTAGGATTTCATTTTGAGCCAAGAAGAAAGGGCCTTCTAAAAGAGTTGGAATTCTTTCGGTCTTCTTATATTGATCTAGATAAATCATTTAAAGAATTCAACGACTATTTTGAAAAGGAATTTGGAGAACCAAAAATTTCAAAGATTGGGAAAGACGGTTATCCTTATAATGAATGGCGATTGCCAGGAAGCGTTATTTATCATTCTATTTTTAACAGATTTGGTCCCGAGGAACATTTGAGGATAAAGAAAAAATAGATGTGGAAAAGGTAAGGTAGAGGGCAGTTGGTCATTATCCATGTTCGACAAACGTCCTGTCCCGCGCCTCCCGCAAAGTTTTTTAAAATACCCCTTGACAAACCGACCAGTCGGTCGTATATTTAGAGCATGAACAAGACAAGCCAAATAAAAGGAACAGCCAAAGACAGGATCCTCGAAGCCGCCACCGACCTTTTTTACCGGCAGGGTTACAACGCCACCGGCATCCAGCAGATCATCGATGAGGCCGGGGTGTCCAAGGGGACGTTTTATACCCATTTTGCCACCAAAGACGAACTGGGCGCCGCGTACATGCGCAACCGCCACGCCAGAGAGATGTATGAACTGCGGGAAATGGTCGGCCGGATCAAGGACCCTTACCAGAAGTACATCGGGTTCAACACGATCATGCGGGACTGGATGGTCTCGACGGAGTACCGCGGGTGCGCGTTTTCGAACATGGCGGCCGAGGTCACGGACGGCAAAAGCCCTATCCGCAAGGAGGCCAAACACCACTATGAGGTCTACCGCGGTGTGATCAGGGAAATGGTGCGCGACCTGATCGAATCCGACCCGAAATACAAGGAACTTGACCCGGATTTTGTCGCGGACCAGTACCTGTTGATCCAGATCGGGGCGCTAACCAATGCGGAGATTTATCAGGACCCGTGGCCGTATGACCAGGCGGCCAGGGCGATCCGGCCATTGATTGGAGAAAAGGGATAAAATTTTTTTGGGCAGTTGTGACCGACTGGTCGGTCTTTTTGAGGAAATTCTGATGAAACGTATATTTTACCGGATTGAAGACAAAACCTATTTTGACATCGACGCTTTTAATGACCTGGTGGCGGAAAAATTTCCCGGGGTGGAGATCACCGCAGACCTTTTTAAGTCTGCAGCGCCTATGCCCGGAACCCATTGGATTGAAGTTTAGATTCAAACGATAAACGGAGGAAAACCATGACCGAATTATTCACCATCTTAACCTTAAACACCCTGTATGTTTTTCAGGAACAAACCGATAACCACAAACGGAATTAGGGCCGTCCCGGAAGCGGGGCCGCGCCTGAGAAAGGAGCATGTTATGTGTAACAGTTGTCAAGTCGTAATCGATCCATCCAAAAAAGACGCGTTTGCCGAACGCTGTGTCGGCATCCTCAACCAGAGCGCCGTGGGGCTGATGATCAGCATCGGTTACCGCACCGGGCTCTTTGACACGATGGCGAAACTTACGCCGTCTACCAGTCAACAGATCGCCGATGCCGCCGGGCTTCAGGAGCGTTATGTGCGGGAATGGCTCGGGGCCATGGTCACGGGCCGCATCGTGGATTACGATCCCGTCAAGAAGACGTACGTCCTGCCGGCGGAGCACGCGGCGTGGCTGACGCGCGGGAACGCGCCCAACAACATCGCGGTGACCGCGCAGTGGATCCATGTCATGGCGTACGTCGAGGACCGCATCGTGGAGAGTTTTCAGAAAGGCGGCGGACTGCGTTACGAGGAATACAACCGTTTTCACGAGGTCATGGCCGAAGAAAGTTATCAGTCCGTGGTGTCGCCGCTGGTTGAAAAACTCCTTCCGTTGGTCGATGGTCTCAAGGAACAGCTGGAGTCAGGCATCCGGGTGCTGGATGTCGGCTGTGGCAGCGGGCGCGCGCTCATCGCGATGGCCCGGGCTTTCCCCAGAAGCCGGTTTACCGGTTACGACTTTTCGGCCGAGGCTGTTGCCAAAGCCAGGGCCGCGGCGCATGAGGAAGGATTACGCAATATCGATTTTGCCGTCCAGGACGCCGCCGCGTTTAATGACAAAGAAACGTTCGACGTCATTTTCACTTTTGATTCGGTGCACGACCAGGCCAAACCGCGCAAGATGCTCGCCAACATCCACCGCGCGCTTAAACCAGACGGCACGTATTTCTGCCAGGACATCAAAGGGTCCAGCCACGTGGAAAAGAACCTGGACCATCCGCTGGCCCCGTTCATTTACACCATTTCCTGCACGCATTGCATGAGTGTGTCTTTGGCCCAGGGCGGAGAAGGGCTCGGGGCCATGTGGGGGAAGGAACTGGCCACGACGCTGATGAAGGAAGCGGGGTTTACTTCGGTCGACATCAAGGAACTGGACCACGATCCGCTCAATTATTATTACATTGTGAGGAAATAAAGAAAAAGGTGACGGACACCGTTTTTCAATATAAAAACGGTGTCCGTCACCTTTTTCATTCACTGATCGACAAATGTCCGGCCCTGGTGTTACAATCCTACCATGAACCTGAAGAAACTGAATCCTTCGCGGATCTTGATCGTCAACATATTCGGCATCGGGGATGTGCTGTTCACGACCCCGCTGGTCAGTAACCTGCGCCATCACTTTCCCGGCGCGGCCATCGATTACATGGCGAACAAACGCGTTGCCCCGCTCTTGGAAGACCACTCACTGATCCGCAAAGTCCATATCTACGAACGCGATGAATTTGAGGCCGTCAGGAAACAATCCAAAAGGGAATTCTTGAAAAAATTTTCCGGCTTTGTCCGCACGATCAAAGCGGAACAATACGATGTCCTGTTTGATTTTTCCATGAACCAGATGTTTAACGTGATCTCCAGTCTGGTCGGGATCAGGACCCGGATCGGGTTTAATTATAAAAACAGGTCCCGGTTTCTGACTGAGAAAATCAAACTGACCGGTTTTCAGGACAAACATGTCGTTCAATATTACCTGGACCTGCTGTCTGACTGCGGAGTGGAAACGATCCAACGTGAACTAGAGATCACCATCACCCCGGAACACCGCGACTGGGCCGCACAGTTTTTAAAATCAAACAAAATATCGACCGACCAACCGGTGCTGGGGATATTTCCGGGAGGCGGTTCCAGCTGGGGAAAATCCGCGGGTTCCAAGCGCTGGGGGCAGGAAAATTACATCAAATTAATCCACAAAATCGTTGAAAAATCCTCTGTGCAGATTATACTGATGGGTGACAAATCAGAGGAAACACTTTGCACCGAAATTGTCCGGCAGTGCCCTAATGTATATAAATCATTCGGTCAGACCAGTTTAGGACAGTCATTGGCTCTCCTCAACAGGTGCCGTGGTGTTGTCTGCAATGACGGCGGTCCCCTGCACATGGCGGTTGCGGCCGGGACCAACACGGTGTCGATGTTCGGGCCGGTGGACCACAACGTTTACGGTCCGTGGCCGAACCAGAAAAAACATTTCGTCGTGGTTTCCGGCATCGCCTGCCGTCCGTGTTACCGAAAGTTCCGGATGACCGATTGTTCCCATCTGAGTTGTCTCAGTGAAATCACCGTGGATGAAGTCTTTAACAAAGTAGGGTTAATCTTATGAGCGTCAAATTTATCGATTTTTCACAACAATACGAACTCATCAGGGATGAAATCGATATTGGTCTAAAAAAAGTTTTTGAAAAAGGGAATTTTATCCTCGGCGATGAAGAGAAGGACTTTGAAGTCGCCTTTGCCAAATACTGCCAGGCGAAATACGCGGTCGGGGTCAATTCAGGCACCGACGCGCTTTATCTGGCGATCGCGGCTCTGGATATCACCGTGGGGGATGAAGTGATCCTGCCTTCATACACATTTATCGCGACCGCCTTGTGCGTGTCGTATGCCGGGGCAACTCCTGTTTTTGTCGATATTGAAGAGGAGACGTACAATATCGACCCGGTCAAGTTTAAACAGGCGATTACGCCCAGGACCAAGGCGGTGATCGTTGTCCATCTGTACGGACAGCCGGCAAACATGGACGAGATCAGCGCGATCTGCCGCGACCATAACATCGCCGTGATTGAGGACGCCGCCCAATCGCATGGAGCGGCCTATAACGGCCAAAAGGTCGGATCATTGGGGGATGTCGCGTGTTTCAGTTTTTATCCGACCAAAAGCCTGGGCGCGTTCGGCGACGGGGGTATGATTGTCACCAGCAGCAAGGAGATTTTTGACAAGATCTTTATGTTAAGGGATTACGGGCGCAAGAACCGTTACGACCATAAGATCAAGGGATATAATTCACGCCTGGATACCGTCCAGGCGGTTGTCTTGTCGGCGAAATTAAAACATCTGGACCAGTGGAACCGTATGCGCGCGGACAACGCGGCGTATTACAACGAACAGCTGGCCGAATGCAAGAGTGTGATTACGCCGAATGTCCTGAAGGACCGGACGCATGTTTTCCAGACCTACGCCGTCAGGGTCCCGAAGCGGGATGAAGTCGTCGAACAGATGCTGGCCAACAAGATCGCCGTGCTGATCCATTATCCGATCCCCGTGCATCTGCAGGAGGCGTATCAGGACGCGGGTTATAAGACGGGCGACCTGCCGGTCTCGGAAAAGATAGCCAATGAAATCCTGTCACTCCCGATGTATCCGCACATGACCCGGGATGATATCGATATGGTGTGTGACACGTTAAAAAGGTTTGTGTAAGGCCGCCGCATGAGCAAGATACCTGTGACAGTTGTTGTGATTACCAAAAATGAAGAACAGCGGATTGACGAATGCCTGAAAAGCGTGCACGGCTGGGCGGATGAAATCATTGTGGTGGATGATGAAAGCACCGACGGCACAGAACAGATCGTCCGGAAATTTACCGACCGGTTTTTTGTGCGCCGGATGAACGTCGAAGGGGCGCACCGCAACTGGGCCTATGCCCAATCTAAAAATAACTGGGTTTTAAGCCTGGACGCGGACGAGCGGGTCACGCCTGAACTGCGTGATGAGATCGATGCCGTCCTGCCCACGGCGGACTGCCAGGCGTATTCCATCCCGCGCCGGAATTATATCGGCGATTACTGGGTGAAATGGGGCGGACAATACCCGGCGGCCCAGGCGCGCCTGTTTTTGAAGGACAAGTTCAAATATGAAGAGGCCGAGGTCCATCCCGGCGCTTCACTCGACGGGAAAAACGGTCATCTGTCCAAGGACATGATTCATTACAGCTACCGCGACTTCAGCCATTTTCTGGCCAAACTCAACGGTCAGACGACGCTGGAGGCGACCAAATGGATCAAGTCGGGCCGTGAAGTGAAATTAGGAAAGGCCTTGTGGCGCGCGTTCGACCGCTTCACGCGCACCTTTTTCAGGAAGAAGGCCTATAAAGATGGGTTTATCGGTTTTATGGTGGCCTATTTTGCCTCCTTGTATCAAATTATGAGTTACGCCAAATATTGGGAAATGAAAAAAAATAACCGAACCAAATGAAAATCGCATTTTTAGACAGAGACGGGGTCATCAATAAATTTCCGGGCAACGGGAAGTATGTCACCAAGGTCAAGAATTTCCAGTTCATCCGCGGTTCGCTCGAGGCGATCCGGATGCTGACCGAAGACGGGTTTACCATCTTTGTGGTCTCCAACCAGGCCGGGGTCGGCAAAGGCATATTCACCCAGAAGAAACTCGACCAGATCACCAACAAGATGCTGAGGGAAGTGAACAAGGCGGGAGGCGTCATCCGGGAGGTTTATTACAGCACGGCCCGGTCCGATTCGGATTGTCAAGACCGCAAACCGAATATCGGGTCCATCCGCAAGGCCGTAAAGTTGCTGAGAAAAGATATGCAGATCGCCAATAATGCCTTTTTTGTCGGGGACACCGTGACGGACATGGCCACCGGCCGCAACGCCGGCTGCAAGACTATTTTTGTCTTGTCCGGACGCAGTGACACCGGACGGCTGCGCGAAAAAAAGATCAAGCCGGACTTTGTCGCCAGGAATCTGCTGGCCGCGGCCAAGATCATGATCAACGGTCATTCCGAAACCCGACGGACATCTCCCAGAAAAACCGTAACCGCTAAAAAAAGTGTGTAGCCCGAAGGATTTGACGGGCAGCCCGGCCTTAAGACCATGAAAATTTTACTCATACATGCTTCTGCGGGAGGGGGACACCAAAAGGCGGCCGAGGCCGTCCGGGATGAGCTGCAGGCAACCACGTCCCATGAAGTCGTTTTTATCGACGCCCTGGATTACGCGACGCCGTGGTTCAAAGGTATGTACAAGGGCAGTTACACGTTTTTGATCACCCGCTGGCCGCTGGTCTGGGGGATTTTCTTCCGCCTAGTGGATATCCCGTGGCTGCAGCCGCTGGTCAGGGTCCTCCGCCGTATTCAGAACGGCCTCAACACACAAAAACTGCACCGTTTTCTTATCGACAATCAATTTGATTTTATTATCTCCACCCATTTCATGCCGAACGAAGTTGTGTCATCTTTGAAGAAGCGGAACCTGATCAAGTCAACCCTTATTTCCTGCGTGACCGATTATGACGTGCACCGGATCTGGCTGGGGGATGCCGTTGACCGTTATTGCGTGGCGTGCGGCTGGACACAGGAGAAAGTCAAGAAACTCGGGGTTGACCCGGCGAAAATATCGGTGACCGGGATCCCTTCGCATAAACGGTTTTCACAGACGTATGATCTGACGGAGCTCAAAAATAAACTGGCATTGGACCAAAACCTGTTTACAATATTAATCGCGACCGGTTCTTTCGGGATCGGGCCGATTGAGGAAATGATCGAGGCGCTCAATGATTTTCAGATCATTGTTATCTGCGGGCACAACCAGAACCTGTACCGGCGGCTGTCCGGCGGCCAGAATAAACAGGTGAAGATCCTGGGGCTGGTGGATAACATGCATGAACTGATGGCGGTGTCGGACGTGATGGTGACCAAACCCGGCGGGCTGTCGATCACAGAGGCCCTGGTCAGCCGCCTGCCGTTAATCTTTTTTAACGCGATCCCCGGGCAGGAGACCAACAATATTAAAGTTCTGAAAGAGTATGACATCGGGATCAGCGACTGCACCATCGGTGAAATCGCCAGGAAGCTCAGGGAAATAAGATTGTCGGCGGTTAAACTGCAGGAAATGAAGGAAAAGACAAAAGCGTTATGCAAACCCGGAGCGGTGAATGATATCATTGCGTACATCCGCTAAGGAGTTCTATGGCCAAACGGCATCTTATAAAATGGGTTGTTTTAATCACGCTGATCATCGGGTGGCCGGCCGGGTCTTATGGTGACTTTACCGAGGATGAAGTTGATGTGTATCAAAACGACGAATTTTTACTGCTGGAGGAAGACCCCGGGCAGAACAGGTTTTTTGCCCTGGTCAAAAAGGGAAACTATTACAAGTATGTCCAGTTTAACGGGTATTTTAATGAAGTCTTCAGCATTACCAATTTGTTCAATCTGGAAGACCTGAGCAAATCCACGTCGGCGATTGACCCGTATAACCGCCGGTATTTTTTCACCACAACATCCGATAACCAATCCATATTATATGTCCTGAGCCTGGACAGCGGCGAAATTCTCTATAAATCGTCCCTCGAATTCAAGGTCAACGCGATGTATTACGATGAACCGTCGGGTTCGCTCATCGCTCTGGCCCAGAACAAAAATGCCAATTCAAAGACCATCCGGATAGATCCGCACCGCGGGGAGGTGACGCGGCTGGCCGACCTCAGCCGGACGTTTTCCATGGATTATGATTCGGCCTTTTATAAAGAAGACCAGCAGGAGATTTGGCTTTCGGCCGCCAACCGTAAAAATGAATATCTCCTTACGGTTTCTACCGTGACGGGGAAGGCAAACGCCATCCGCGTGATCAATGTCGAACCGGAAAAAGAGATCGTCTACAATTTCAACACCATGAAATTGAATCAGGTCATTTTCGCAGCAGGCACGAAACATTCTATTTTTCTGACGGGTTTTAATGACTATTCCAAAACGGCCTTTGTCCTTCATCTGACGGACAGCTCCAGGGCTGTCAAAGACAGGATTACGAAGATCAATAAGCAGTTGCTTGAATACTCTCCCGGCGGGATCGCGGACTATGAGTTGACGGTGGTCTGCGCGAGGCCGTACGAGAATATTGTTTCCTTTTCCAAGGCCATCGCGCTGGAAAGGAATTTAAAAGCGGAATATGCAATCGAGAAGATCACACATAAAGAATTCTTTAACGGAAGACCCTATAAAGTTGTTTTAACGGCCGAAGGCGTATCCATTTATTAACCGGTCCTGACACCTCCACGCCATGAAAAAAAATATCGCCCTAGTTGTCGTCGCCCTGCCCGTTGACGGCCCTTTTGATTATCTTATCCAGCCGGACCAGACCAGCCGCATCCAGACCGGTATGCGCGTGAAAATATTATTTAACGGCCGCAAGATGGCCGGGTATGTGGTCGGATTCAAAGAGCAGAGTGAATTCAAGCGGTTAAACCCGGTTATCGACATCCTCGACAGCCGGCCCGGTATTACGGAGCCGATGCTGCGCTGGACCAAACTGGTCGCGGACTATTACGCCTGTTCCTGGGGAGAAATCCTGGAACGGCTGCTGCCCATGACGATGCGCAAGGCCCGCAAGGTTGAATATTTGGAGGAGGCTGAACCGGCCGCGCCCCGTGCGTCAGCGCCGGCCGTTAAAGAACTGATGGTTGACGCGTCGTCCAGGCAATTCTGGCCGGATCTGATTGAATCGGTTAAACGGATTACGCTGGAAAACCGGAGCGTCATTATATTGGCTCCGGAAAAAGACCACGCCGGGCAAATCGGAAAGCGGATCCGGGATCTGGTGAGTGTACCGGTGATCCTGCTCGAGAAAAAATTAAAGGTGGAGGAACAGGTCGCGCAGCATCTGAAGATCACCGGCCGCGCCCCGTGCGTGATGATCGGCACCCGGTCCGCCGTGTTCACGCCGTGCCCGAACGTCGGACAGATTGTTATCCTGGACGCTGAAAACGAGGCGTACAAAGAAGAACAGTCCCCGCATTACCGGGCCGACCGTGTGGCGCAGATCAGGGCCGGGATCGAACAATGTTCCTTAAAGCTTATCAGTTCCAATCCCAATATTGAACACTGGCACGCGGCCAAACAGGAACAGTGGACGGTCAAAGAATATCCGGACACCGCGACGGCGAAATTCCAGCTGGTTGACATGAACAACTACAACCCGCAGAAGTCATCCATCCTGTCGTTCCCTTTGCAAAACAGCCTGCAGAAAGTCTTTGAACAGAAAGGCAAGGCGCTTTTGTATTTCAACCGCAAAGGGTTCAGCACGTTCACCCAGTGCAACCAGTGCGGGCACATGGTGAAATGCCCGCGCTGCAACACGAACCTTTCTTATTTGTATTCAAAAAAAACGATGCTCTGCCGCGGCTGCAATTTTCATATGGATTTGCCGTCGATTTGTCCGCAGTGCAAAGGATCGTACCTGCGGTCCATGGGTATGGGGATTGAAAAACTGGAAAGCGAGGTCCACCGGTATTACCCGTATGTCCGCGTGGCGCTGATTGACAAAGATTCCAGGACGATCCCGCCGGGGACCGACATTGTCCTGGCGACGTCGGCCATCCTGAGCGGTTCGTCAACATTCGCGCCGGACCTGGTGGCAGTCCTGCAGTACGATAACGAGATCAACCGGTCGGACTTCCGCTGTTCGCATAAAGCGCTGTCGGTCCTGATCAAATTAAGGCAGATGGCCAAAGAAAAATTTGTTGTGCAGACCCGCAACCCGGATGACCAGTCGATCCTGGCCGCGCGCACGCTGGATTTTGAGAAATTCCTCGACCTGGAATTAAACAACCGCAAGGAACTGGGCCTGCCGCCGTACCAGCACCTGGCGGCGATCACCGTCAGGGGAGAAGATGAGGTGCAGGTCCTGAATACGGCCGTTCTTTTAAGCGCCCGTTTCAAAGAACAGTCCGCGCCGTCGATCGAAGTGCTCGACCCCTATCCGGATGTAAGAGCGAAATTGCGCGACCAGTACCGTTATATTATAATGCTCAAAAGCAAATCCGCCCCCGGCCTGATTGGTGCGGTGCGCGATACGCTGAAGAATTTCAAACACAAACGCAATATTATTGTATCGGTCAACGTTGACCCGTGACCGGGGTAAATGACATGAACATTATATTTTTCGGAAGTGATGATTTTGCCGGCGCTCATCTGGAGCACCTGCTTGAGAGTAAACGGAAAGTGGCCGCGTGTGTCACCCAGCCCGACCGTCCCAAAGGCCGCGGCATGAAAATGCTGTTGTCGCAGGTCAAGGAAACCGCGTTAAAGAATAACATCCCGGTGTTGCAGCCGGATGATCTGAAGTCACCCGATTTTATCCGGGAATTGGAGGGTTACAACGCGGATCTGTTTGTGGTGATTGCCTACGGGCGTTTCCTGCCTCCGGTGGTGCTGGATATCCCGAAGATCATGGCGGTCAATGTCCACGGGTCCTTGCTTCCCCAATATAGGGGCGCGGCGCCGATCAACTGGGCGATCATGAACGGAGACGCCGTCACAGGACTGACCATTATTAAACTTAATCCCCGCATGGATGCCGGGGAAATAATCTCGACAGAAAAAGTGGGCATCGGTCCGGATGAAGATTCGGTCTCGCTGCGCGCCAGGATGATCGCCGGCGGTTGCCCGCTTTTGGTTCGCACCATTGAATCGATCCGGAACAAACAATTTACCCTGCTTCCCCAGGATGAAGGCCGGGTGACCTTTGCTCCGAAATTGACCCGCGAACTGGGGGTTATCAACTGGCCGGGACAATCCGCGGCGCAGATCCATAATCTGGTCCGCGGACTTTTGCCGTGGCCGGCGGCCGGCACAACCATCAATCATATCCAGGTCAAGATCCTGAAAACCGCGGTCATTCCCGGTCCAAACGCAACCGGACGGCCCGGAGAGATCCTGGCCATCGAAAAACAGGGGATGACGGTCGGAACCCGCAGCGGCGCTCTGTTAATCAAGGAAATCCACCCGCATTCGTCCAAACGGATGACGGCCGATGAGTTTACCCGCGGTTATCCGGTCAAACCAGGGGATGTCTTTGGGAAATAACAAAAACCGTACGGAACGGTTTAAAATCGCCCCTTACAGCATTACTTCATATATTAACGCTTGACAATTCGGGGTTACCGATATATTTTAGTATTCTTATCTGGTTTGTTCTTAATCGAAAAATTCTGAAATATTTAATTCATAAAGAGGAGAAGAGGAAATGATTAAAGTAGGTATCAACGGGTTTGGACGCATCGGACGGCTGGTCTTTCGGGCCGCTGTCGGGCGAAAAGATATTGAGGTTGTCGGGATCAATGACCTGGTCGAACCGACTTACCTGGCGTATATGCTTAAATATGACTCAACCCACGGTCAGTTTGACGGGGATATTAAGGTAGACGGAAACAATCTGATTGTTAACGGAAAGAAGATCCGTATCACCGCTGAAAAAGATCCCGCTAACCTGAAATGGAGCGAGGTTGGTGCTGATTATGTGGTTGAATCAACCGGTTTGTTCACCACCATTGACAAGGCCGAAGGTCACCTGAAAGCCGGCGCCAAGAAAGTCATTATCTCAGCGCCTTCCGCGGATGCCCCGATGTTTGTCATGGGTGTTAACAACAAGAGTTACAAAAATGATATGAACATTATCTCTAATGCGTCGTGTACAACGAATTGCCTGGCCCCGATCGCGAAAGTTTTGAACGATAAATGGGGGATTGTTGAAGGTTTGATGACAACCGTCCACGCCACCACCGCGACCCAGAAAACGGTCGACGGCCCTTCCATGAAGGACTGGAGAGGCGGACGCGGCGCGGCCCAGAATATTATCCCGTCTTCAACCGGGGCGGCCAAGGCCGTCGGAAAAGTTATCCCGGAACTCAACGGAAAACTGACCGGGATGGCGTTTCGTATCCCGACCCCGGATGTGTCGGTCGTTGACCTGACCTGCCGGTTGGCCAAACCAGCCAAATATGATGAAATCAAAAAAGCCATGAAAGACGCCTCAGAAGGCGACCTCAAAGGCATTTTGGGTTATACCGAAGACGCTGTTGTCTCCAACGATTTCCTGGGAGACGAACGCACCTCCATCTTTGACGCCGACGCCGGCATCGCCTTAAACGACAACTTCGTCAAGGTCGTCGCCTGGTACGACAACGAATGGGGTTATTCCAACAAGACGGTTGACCTGATCCAATATATCGCGGGTGTAAAATAGCAGAGGCCGCGAAAAATCATTCGAAAGCAGCCGGTTGTCTTGTTTACAGCAAGGTAACCGGCTGTTTTCATAAGAACATTCTGGTTAAGTTTGTATCCTTATGAGTCATTTACGAAAAAATAAATTTCTGCTGACGTTTTTGTTCTTCGCTGTTTTAGGCCTTGCCGCGCTTACGGCCGGCGGGGAATATCTTCACGACCATATCCACGATCATCACGACCAGGATTCCAGGCAGGAATGTCCTGTCTACCAAATACAGACACAGGCCTTTACCGCGTCCGTTATTTTTTCAACGGTCTTGTTTCTTAAAGCGGTCTGTCTTTGTGTTATCCGCCATGACCAAGTATTCGTTTTCCAGCCGAGCTATTTCCTTCCTGATTCTCAAGCGCCTCCGCGCGTAGTTTAATTCAAAAAAAATTATTTCTTTGAATCCCGTCGTTTTTGGGCGGGAATGACTACTATTTGGAGGTATGACCATGCAAAAAGTTTTATTCTGTATTTTCATGTTTTTTATGTTTTGTTCACCTTCCCGGGCCGATGAATTGGGCGAGCTTAAGGACCTGATGAAATCCATGCAAGGCCAAATGAACCGGATGCAGGCGAGGATCGAACAGCTTGAGCAGGAGAAAATGTCTAAACAAACAACCGGACAAACAACGGAGGTTGCGGAGCTCAAGGACCGGGTCATGGAACTGGAACGGGATCAATCGCCGGGAAAAGGCGGAATCCTGTCAAAAATTAATCCGGAGATCAGTGTCATGGGAGATTTTGTCTATCACGCGACCGATGAAGACGGGGGCGAACAGGATAATGATTTTAATGTCCGGGAGGTGGAAATCGCGGTTTCGGCCAACGTGGACACGTACGCCCGGGGAGACTTTTTTATTGCCATCGAGAACGAAGACGGTGAAACAGAAGTCGCCCTTGAAGAAGGTTATCTGACCCTGCTTGAAACGCCTGTCGAAAATCTGCAGGGTAAATTCGGAAAATTCCGTCCGTTCTTCGGCAAGGTCAACCGGATGCACACACACGCGCTTCCGTGGACAACATACCCCTTGGTTGTTCAGAATTTTCTCGGGGAAGAAGGTTTCAGTGAAGCCGGGGCCTCGCTGAATTATCTCATCCCGAACCCGGCCGATATTTATTCGGAGATTACGCTTGAAGCGTTTAACAACAATGATGCTGTATTGGGCGCGGGTGAAGAAGGGGAAACCGGCTATCTGGGCCATTGGAAAAACTTCTTTGATATGACCGATGACACTTCTCTTGAAATAGGCGCAAGCCATATGTTCGGTGAAAACGGGGAAGGCCGTGGGGCGGACACGAGGCTCTCGGGTTTTGACCTGACGCTCAACACGAAACTCTTTGATCAGAAGAAAACAACATCCCACACCGAAGCGCTTTTTAGTAAAAGGGAGCAGGCCGAGGGGGATGACCTTGATTCCTGGGGGATGTTTACTTCGCTTGAGCAGCAGTTGACCCAAAGATGGTGGGCGTTCACCCGTTATGACTTCAGCCAGATGCCGACAAGCGCGGACACGGAAGCGCGCGCTTATTCGGCCGGGTTGACCTTTGGCCAAAGTGAATACGCGTTCTGGCGCGTGATGTTCACACACACCGATAACAATATGGCGGAAGATGCGAACGAGGTCTGGCTCCAGCTTGATTTTGGGATCGGGCCGCATCGACCACACCAATACAGATAAAGGGGATCCTATGAAAAAATCATGGATGATTTTTATGATCGTTCTGTTCGGGCCGGTTATACCGGCCCGGGCGGAAACGATCCATGTCTTAACCACCACGGCGGATTTAAAATCCATCGCCGAATATATAGGAGGTAATCGTGTTTCCGTGGACAGTTTAGGGAAAGGAAATGAAAACTATCATTTTCTGGCCGCGAAACCTTCGTACATGCTCAAAGCAAAGAAGGCGGATCTGTTTATCATTAGCGGTCTGGATCTGGAGATCGGTTACGAGTCTTTGATCCTTGAAGGTTCACGAAACCCCGGGATTCAGGCCGGAAGGCCGGGATATCTGGACGCCTCGGCGGGGATCAGGCCTTTAGAAGTTCCCGCCAGGGTTGACCGTTCCCTGGGAGATATTCATCCCAAGGGGAATCCCCATTACTGGCTTGATCCGCTCAATGCCAAGATCATCGCTTCCACTATTGCCGGGCGGCTGTCGGAAATCTCTCCGGAAAGCGCTGCGTTCTTTCAGGACAATCTTGAGAAATTTAACCGTGAGATTGATGAAAGAATGGAGATATGGATGAAGGCGTTAGCCCCGTATCAGGGAGAGAAGCTGATTTCCTTTCATCTGAGCTGGACGTATTTTGCCGATCGGTTCGGGCTTGAAGTCGCGGGAGAGCTGGAACCGAAGCCGGGTGTCCCGCCGTCTCCCGCGCATTTGAAAGAGGTGGTGGATCTGGTAAAGAAAAATAACGTAAGGATCATTCTCAATGAAAATATCTACCGGGAAGACGCCGCCCGTTATGTGGCGGACCGGACAGGCGCGCGTGTTGTTACCGCGCCGATATCCGTCGGTGGAGAACGAGATGTGAATGATTATTTTTCCCTGATGGATAAAATCGTCAGGAATGTCTCCGGAGGTTTTGAACGATGAGCGAATTCCTGGCTATTATGTGGCTGCCTTTTCTGGCCTGCCTGATTTTAACGGGCATACACGCTTATCTGGGGTTTCATGTCATCACGCGCCAGGTCATATTTGTTGACCTGGCGCTGGCCCAGATCGCCGTGCTGGGGGCGAGTTTCGCCCTATTGTTTGGGTATGAAATGGACGGCCCCCAGGGGTATTGGTTTTCTCTCACGTTTACAATCATCGGCGCCGGGATATTCGCCTTAACACGGTTTAAAAAACAAAAGGTGCCCCAGGAGGCGATCATCGGGATCGTTTATGTGGTCTGCGAGGCGCTGCTGCTGATTGTGTTAAGTTTTTCCGGGGAAGGGACGGAACACATCCGGCAGTCGCTGGTAGGGAATATCCTGCTGGTGACCCCGCGCGAAATAATGAAAGTCTTTGTCATTTACGTTTTCGTGGGCCTGCTCCATTTTGTCTTTAAGAAGCAATTTTATCTGATTTCTGAAAACCCTGAAAAGGCGTTTCAACAAGGATTAAATGTCCGCGGCTGGGATTTTTTATTCTACCTTACGTTTGGCCTTGTCGTTACCAGTTCCGTCAAGATCGCGGGCATATTGCTCGTCTTTTCATTCCTGGTGATACCGGCGGTGTGTGCCACGTATTTATCCGGGAATAACAGGACAAGATTGAATTTGGGCTGGGGCATCGGCACGCTGGGAAGCATGATCGGAATGGCTGTTTCCTATTGGTTCGATCTGCCGTCAGCCGCGAGTGTGGTCTGCGTGTTCGGGGTCCTCTTGCTTATTTTGTTTATGATAAAGAGGTAATAAAGATGACAATTAAGGGATTGCTCGGTATTAATTTTTCTGACATCCTGATACACAAAGAACGGAGATACATCGGCAAGCCAGCTGCAGACATGCGGCTGGCTTTTTTATCGGAGGCTGGGTTTGCTTTGAATCTTTGTCTTGCCAGTGCGCACTCCTTTCTGATACCATCAGTCTATAATAATTTCCGGTTTAATGATCCGGGGCCGGATACCTGAGGTATTCACAGAGATGAATGAGAAAAAACAGTTAAAAATAAGGGTGATGACCTATAATGTTCACAGCTGCCGCGGGCTGGACGGACGCGTCATTCCCGAAAGGATCGGCCAGGTCATTGAAAAATACTCTCCGGACATCGTTGCCCTGCAGGAACTGGATGTCAACCGTAAGAATACAGGAAAAATTGACCAGCCTTTAAGCATCGCGAATTATCTGCGGATGCATTGTCATTTTCAGCCCGCGTTAGCGATGGAAGGCGAACATTACGGCATAGCCGTATTAAGCCGGTATCCTTTTGACCTTATAAAGGCCGGTCATTTAAAAAGTTTTCCAGAAAAATGTTTACGGCTGTTTCATCTGCCGGTCTTGAGACATTTTTTCGAGCCGCGGGAGATTATCTGGGTGCATTTGAAGATTGAAGACCGTGAAATCCATTTTTTTAATACACACCTGGGGCTCAGGGCCGGTGAAAGAGGCCGGCAGATAAGAAATATTCTCAGCGACGAATGGCTGGGTTCCGTTAACCATGAGGCCGCCGTTGTTTTCTGCGGTGATTTTAACGCCGGCCCAAAATCAGCGGTTTACGAAATGATTGGACAACAGCTCAAAGAAGCAAAAGCGGAAATCAAAAACGGTGAGTTGAGAAAGACGTTTGCCAGCCGATACCCGCTGTTTGAACTGGATCACATATTTTATAAAGGAAAAATCAAACTGGATTCGGTCGAGATACCGGTGACCGCATTAACCCGTACGGCTTCTGATCACCTGCCGGTCATTGCCGATTTTATATTATAAGGAATTTTCATGAGTCTGATCCCGCTTTTAATCCTTATGTTTCAAATCTATCTGGTCATTACCGTCATCGTTCTTCTGCTGGATAACCGGACGCCGGTAGAGACCTTTGCCTGGATCCTGATTTTTGTGCTGATGCCCGGGTTCGGTTTCGCTCTTTATTTAGTCTCAGGCAGGAATTGGAAAAAAAGTTATGACCATAAACGAAAACTCCCGCAATACCTGGCCAAGAATCTGATTTCCCTGTTTAAACCGATGGATGACGTCCAGGGGGAAATGATTAAAGGGATGAAGAAGTCTCCCGGCCTGCATGAAGATGACCTGGTCTCGCTGCTTTACAAAAGTTCCCGGGCACTTTTAACCATGAACAATAAAGTCAAGGTCTTTCACAGCGGTCAGGAGAAATTCGACTGTCTGCTGGAGGATATCGATAAGGCAAAGTCATTTGTCCACCTTGAGTATTTTATCTGGCGTTCCAATGACCCGCTGGGGGAAAAGTTCAAACGACTGCTCATCAGGAAGGCCAAAGAAGGCGTGGAAATCAAGATCTTATATGATTTCTCCGGATGTTTTTTTACCCTGGAACGGGCGTATGTCCACGACCTGCGACGGGAAGGCGTTCAGATGTATTCTTTCTTTAATTACCTCTCACCGTTTCAATTTCATACGATTAATTTCAGGAACCACCGGAAGATCGCTGTTATTGACGGGCACACGGCTTACATGGGAGGGATGAACGTCGGTCAGGAATATATTGACGGAGGGAAGAAATACGACACCTGGCGCGATACGCATTTTCGGATCCAGGGAGACGCGGTCAATGTTTTGCAGGCCATATTCGCGATTGACTGGTATAACACTGTGCACAGGGATGATATCTTCGAGAAAAAATATTTTCCGTTTTTATCTGAAAAATGCGCCATCGAAGGGGAATTGCCGGTGCAGTTTCCCACCTCAGGCTTTGACTCTCCCTGGCCGGCCATCCTGCATTTGTATTTTTCGGTAATCAGTATGGCCCATCAACAAATTTATATTGTGTCTCCCTATTTTATCCCGGAAGAAAGCCTGCTCATGGCCTTAAAGACGGCGGCCATGCGCGGAGTTAAGGTCACAATCCTGATGGCGGGAGTTCCGGATAACGTAATCCCGTATTGGGCGGCTTTTTCCTATTTTGAAGACCTGCTTAAATCGGGTGTCCGGATTTTTCAGTACCAGAAAGGGTTCCTGCACGCCAAGATGTTTTCGATCGACGGTAAAATATGTTCGATCGGAACGGCCAATTTTGATATCAGGAGTTTAAGGCTGAACTATGAAGTGAACGGGGTCTTTTATAATAAAGAACTGACCGGGCAGATTGACCGGCAGATTGAGGAAGATTTGGCTGTTTCAAAAGAAATCAAACTCTCCGATTTGGCCCAAATCACTTTGCCCGAAAGGCTGAGAAATTCCCTGCTCAGGCTGATATCACCCATTTTGTGAGAAATCTTCCGCGCGAAAACGTCGCGGCCGTTGATTTTAATTTTTGTTCCGCTGAAGAAAATAAAAATTTGTCACGGCAAGAAAGTGGGAAATCAGGCATCCATAAAGGAGTTGATCCATGAATATCGTCATGATGACTAACACGTATAAACCGATTGTGGGCGGTCTGGAGAAATCCGTTGAGATATTCTCGGATGAATACCGCAAGCGCGGGCACAAGGTCTTGATTGTGGCCCCCCGGTTTGAAAATACGTCCGGAAAAGAAAAGGATGTGTTTCGCGTGCCCGCGATCCAGAACTTCAATCATACGGATTTCTCGGTGGAACTGCCGATGTCCATCAAACTCAACTCAACGCTGGAAAGGTTTAAGCCGGACATCATTCACACCCATCATCCGTTCCTGATCGGCGATACGGCCTTGCGTGCGTCGGCGAGATTCAATGTCCCCATTGTCTTTACAAACCACACGTTATATGAAGAAAACACGCATTACATCCCGGGTGATTCTCCGGCGATGAAAACCTTTGTGGCCAAATTGGCGAAGGGATACGCGGATTTATGCGACCGGGTCATCGCGCCCAGCCAGAGCGTCGCGGATCTTTTAATCAAAAGAGGAGTTGAGGTCCCGGTCGAGGTCCTGCCGACCGGCATTTATCTTGACCAGTTTAAGACGGGAGACGGGAAAACATTCCGCAGGTTTTTTGACATTCCCAAAGATGCCTTTGTGGTTGGGAGTATCGGAAGAGTCGCCCCGGAGAAAAACATCCCGTTCCTGTCGAAAGCCGTCTTGGCGTTTATGAAGAAAAACCGCAAGGCCTATTTCGTCGTCGTCGGAAGCGGCGTGTCGCTGGAGGACATAAAAGCCAGTTTTGAACAGAACAAGCTGGAAGGCCGCCTGGTTTGTACGGGGCCGCTGAAAGGCAGGCAGCTGATCAGCGCGTACGCGGCCCTGGATGTGTTCGCGTTTGCGTCCCACAGTGAAACACAGGGGCTGGTGCTCGCCGAAGCGATGGCCGCGGGAACGCCGGTGGTTGCCGTCGATGCCCCGGGCGTGCGTGAAGTCCTCAAAGACGGAGTGAACGGCCGGATGCTCAAGCGTGATCATATCCGGGATTTTGCGGCGTGTCTTCAATGGCTGTCCGGGCAGTCCCCTCAGATAAGGTCCGCTTTGGCGCGAAACGCCGTGAAAACGGCCAAAGATTTTTCGGTCTCCGCCTGCGTCACCAGGGCCCTTAAGTTATACCGTTCCATGATTCAAGAACATCATACACAACGCGACCTGGAAGAAAACTCCTGGAAGAAGGCCATGCGGATGATCCGGACACAGACGGAAATTATGGGCAATGCTTCATCGGCAACAGCGGCCGCGGTTATACACGGGCCGAAGACAACGGTCAAGAAAGTTGTCAAGAGAATCAAGAAAAGTGTCGCGGACCTTGTCCTTAAATAAAAGGACGCAAACCAGATCAATTTCCCGAAACGAAGCGGCCGGTTTTTTTCTGGCCAAATTTATCCTTGACATAAAAAACCTGTTGGTGTAAATTGGATATCAATTAAGTTATTATTTAACTTATTAAGAGGTCAGCGATCACGCATCCTGAGCCCATAACCTAAAAAGTTGTGGGCATTTTTTTTGCGTGGTCCAAGAGGCAGGCGAACAGATTCGGAGTTAAGTCACCCTTGATTTAAATTCCAAAGAACGGTTTCCAGAGCCCATTCCATGAAATGCACAAGGAATGGGCTTTTTTTATTGGCTAATAAGGCATCAAACGACTTAATTAAAACGGGGAGTATTTTATGGCGCATATGTCGCTGCAGGCACAGGATTGCCGGATTTACATTAAGAACGGAAAATTACGTTTCCAGGCATCCCAGTATGATTTGAACGGGGAATTGCTGGACCAGGTCACCATCACGTTCCCGCTGGCCGTGGCCAGTCATTTCTCCTACGTTGAAAATCTGGATGAAAGCGCGCCCAGGAAGAACAAAAAAAGGCCGGGGAAGATCTCAAACCGCCTGCGGAATTTTATGGCGGATGAAAAACAGGAATGACCCAATTGCGATGAAAAATAAATTGATCCAGAACGTCATCGAACGCAAGGGCGAAACCGTCATCCAGGGCCGTTCCAAAGAGGGCAAACTTCTCATCGAGAAAACCCGGGCAGGTTACGAACTGAAATGCCCGCGTTCAAAGGTTGTTTATCTGATCACGTATGAAGAAATGTTCACCGAGTACACAGAGTTCTGGAATAAAGGGAAAGAAAAGAAATAAACATTTTAATAACGCAGAGGCCAGCAATCCACGCATTCGGCGCCCGCATATATAAAAGGAAAGGGCGATCAACATGAAATATCACAAAAACAGATCAAGACATAAACGGCAACTCTTTAACGCGGTCGTGCGGATGTGGTGGAGGACCAGGACGGGAGCGGGGATACGGACTTACCGCAAGGAATCATCGCCGGCCGTCTGGTTTAACGCGATCGGGGTGGCCGCGTTTATCGGGATGGGGACGAACATGTCCTGGGCGGAGCAAGCCGCCAAGATGCCCGACGTGATGGTCACGGCCCCTTACATCAAGGAAGAAGGGACTTATAATCCGGAGAATTTATCCTCCCCCAAATATACGGAACCGCTGCAGGATATTCCGCAGACGATTACGGTGGTTCCCCAGGAGGTGATCGCGGACCAGGGGGCGACGACGCTGAGGGATGTCCTGCGCAATGTGCCGGGGATCAGCATCCAGGCGGGTGAAGGCGGGACACCGGCGGGCGACCAGCTGTCCATCCGCGGGTACAGCGCCAGGACCGACATGTTTATCGACGGAGTCAGGGACATCGCCGGTTATTCGCGCGACCCGTTTAATTTTGAGCAGGTGGAAGTGACCAAAGGCCCGGCCTCTTCTTATACCGGACGCGGTTCCACCGGCGGGTCGATCAACATGGTCAGCAAGACCCCGCAGCTCGACACGGTTTACCGGGCAACGGCCGGCCTCGGCACGGATGAATATAAACGGTTAACGGTGGACGTGAACCAGGCGGTTGAACAGTCCCCGGTTGAAGGGACGGCTATTCGTTTTAACGCGATGATCCACGACGCCGAGACTCCCGGGCGCGACGTGGCCGAACAATCCCGCTGGGGCATCGCCCCGTCGGTTTCGTTCGGTCTGGGAACGCCGACCAGCCTGAGTTTAAGTTATTTCCATATGGAGCAGGACAATATCCCGGACTACGGTGTGCCGTGGGTCCCGGCGAATACAGGGCCGCTGGCCGCGTATTCCAACAAAGCCGCTCCGGTTGATGACGAAAATTTTTACGGGTTGATCAACCGCGATTATGAAGACATTGAAACGAATGTTGTCAGCGCCGAATTCAAACATGAGGTCACGGATCACGTGAGCCTGCGCAACCTTTTGCGATACGGTCAGAACGAGCGGGATTCGATTGTCACGGCCCCCCGCTTTGTGAACGCGAATGTCAGCACGGATATCACGCGCGATGACTGGAAAGACCGCGACCAGATCAATAAGATCCTGGCCAACCAGACGGATGTGACCTTCAAGTTTGAAACCGTGGACGTTGACCACACCCTCGTCACCGGGCTTGAGATCATCGAAGAAAAGGAAAAACGGCTGTTAAAAGAGGCCACCGGACCGGATTCCGCGGTGACAGACCTTTTCAACCCTAATCCTTACGACGCGTACACCGAAAATATCCAGCACAGCGGCGCCGAGCTCAACAGCCGCGCCAAAACAATCGCCCTGTACGCGTTTGACACGCTTGAACTTAACGAACAGTGGGAGGTGAACGGCGGTTTCCGCTGGGATCACTACAAACTGGATTTTGACAATAACGGCCAGGACCTGGAACGGCTCGACAAGATGTTCAGCTGGAAGGCGGGCATCGTTTATCATCCCCGCGAGAACGGGAGCCTTTATTTTGGTTACGGGACGTCTTTTAATCCGTCCACGGAAGGGCTGCTCCTCAACGCGTCCAATTCCACCAGCGCGGCCGGGAACATTGATCTGAAACCGGAAAAGAACCGGACGTTTGAACTGGGGACCAAATGGAACCTGTACGACGAAAGCCTGGCGTTAAGCGCGGCCGTTTTCCAGACGGACAAGACCAACGCCCGGACCCAGGACCCGGATGATCCGGCGGATTCGCTGATTCTTGACGGAGAACAGCGGGTGCGCGGGATTGAATTGGGATTGAGCGGACACCTGACGGAAGACTGGCAGGTCTTTGCCGGGTACACGTATCTGGACAGCGAGGTCCTTGAAAGTAAAAACCCCTACGAAGTGGGGAATGACCTGTCCAACACGCCGGCGCACTCCTTCAACCTGTGGTCGACCTATCAGCTGACGGAGAAGATCGAGGCGGGAGGGGGCATCCAGTTCGTGGATGAACGGTACAACCGCAACGACAATAACAATAACCGCCGCGAGGCGCCTGACTATATTATCGGCGACGCCATGCTGGCGTACCACGTCAACGAAAACATGACCATGCGGCTGAACGTGTACAATGTCGCGGACGCGGATTACATCGACAATGTCGGCGGGGGGCATTTCATCCCCGGACAAGGCCGCTTGGTCGCGATCACCAGCGAGTTTGAATTTTAAATGATTTCCTGCGCCGCAGGAATTTAAGGAAAGGATTACATCATGTTAGTCAGTATCCCTGATGTCCTGACATCAGATCAAGTCAAAGAGGGCCGCCAGATCCTGGAGGCCGCGCAGTGGATTGACGGTAACGCCACGTCCGGACACCAGGCGGCCATGGCCAAAAAAAATATGCAGATCCCCGAAGGCAGCGAAGCGCATAAAAAGCTGGGGGAGATGGTCCTGACGGGGCTGGGGAAAAATCCGCTGTTTATTTCCGCGGCCCTGCCGCTGCGGGTCTTTCCGCCGCTCTTCAACCGATACGAGGGCGGGCATTCCTTCGGCACACACGTGGACAACGCGATCCGGCATATTCCGGGGACAGGCCACAAGATCCGCACCGACCTTTCGGCGACTTTATTTTTCAGCGCTCCCGATGAATACGACGGCGGCGAACTGTGCGTGGAAGACACCTACGGCGTGCACAAAGTCAAGTTACCGCCGGGGCACATGATCCTTTATCCGTCAACAAGCCTGCATTTTGTCACGCCCGTGACCCGCGGGGCGAGGGTCTGCTCATTCTTCTGGATCCAGAGCATGATCCGCGACGACGCGCAGCGCACGCTGTTGTTCGACCTGGACAGCGGCATCCAGCGGATCAGCCGGGACCATCCGGAACATCCGTCGGCCGTGCAGTTGACAGGCGTTTATCACAACCTTTTGCGCCAATGGGCCGAGATGTAGGCGGAGAAAAAAATAATGAAACTTCGTACGGTTTTATTCTGGGCGCATTTGAGCATCGGCGTTTGTGTGGGACTGGTGGTTCTGAACATGGCCGTCACCGGCATGATCATGGCCTTTGAACCGCAGATCGTCGGATTTGCCGAACGCAAACAGCGGTTTGTGAATGTTCCCGAGGGCGGCGCGCAGAGGTTAAGCCTCGAGGTGATCACCGCGAAGGTGGCCGCGCAGTACCCGGGCAAGAAAATAACCCAGATCGGTTTGACGGCGGACAAGTCCTCCAGCGTCAGCGTTCATTTCGGGCGTGAAGGTGTGGTGTATGTCCATCCGTACACGGGGGAAATCCTGGGAGAAGAATCACAGGTTCACAAGATCCTGCACAAGATCGAAGACTGGCACCGCTGGTTCGGGTCCAAAGAAATCGGCAGGCCGATCACCGGCGCCGCGTGTTTCGGGTTTCTTCTTTTGGTCTTAAGCGGCGTGTATTTGTGGTGGCCCCGTCAGTGGCAGTGGAAGGCGATCCAGCCCATCCTCCGGTTTAACCCGCGGCTGAAAGGCAAGGCCCGCGACTGGAACTGGCACAACACCATCGGGTTCTGGTGCGCGCCGGTTCTGATTGTGACGACGGTGACGGGACTGATCATGTCGTACACGTGGGCGAACAACCTGCTTTACCGCGCGACCGGAAACGAACCGCCCCCGCCCAGGACCCAGAGAGTTGAACGGGACGGCGGCAAGAACCGCGAAGCCGGCAAAAAGGAAGAACGGCCAAAAGCCGGTTTCGACGTCCTGTACCACGCGGCCAACACACACGTCCCGGCCTGGACAACCATGAGCATCCGCCGGGGAAATGATGACGCGCCGGTGGTCGTTTATCTGCTGGAACCTCCGGCTTGGCTGTCCAGCCACCGTTCGCAGCTGACGCTCGATCCTTACACGGCGGACGTTAAAAAGTGGGAACCGTATTCCGCGCAGAATTCCGGCCGTAAACTGCGCGGGTGGGTCAAGTATGTTCATACGGGACAGGCGTTCGGTCTCCTCGGGCAGATGGTGATGTTCACCGGCGCCTGCGGGGCCGCGGTGCTGGTGTGGACCGGGTTCGCGATGGCCTGGCGACGGTTTTTTGTAAAAAATAAAACATAAGATCAAGGAGCTTGTTATGCTTTGGCAAATTTTTTTGAAAGGCGGTCCGGTGATGTGGTGGCTGCTGGGGTTGTCGTTTGTTTCCGTGACCGTCATCATCGAACGGTCCCTTTTTTTCTGGAGGGTCACGATCACACACAAGCCCCGCGAGATCCAGAAGATCCTCTCGTATGTCGAGAAGAACCGGATTGAGGAGGCCACGCAGGTGGCGGCGCGGGTGAAGGGCGATTTTATCGCGCGCACATTGTACCAGGGACTGGTCCACCGCAACCAGGCCTTGAGCCGGGCGCTGGAGACACAGGCCTTTAATGAAATGCGGCAGATGAAAAAATATTTAACGGTCCTCGATACCGCGATCACCGCCGCGCCCCTGCTTGGCATTTTGGGGACGGTCATCGGGATCATCGGTTCGTTCGACGCGCTGGGCGCGCAGGGGATCGGCAACCCGTTAGGCGTGACCAAGGGGATCTCCGAGGCCCTGATCACGACGGCCTTCGGGCTGATCGTCGCGCTGGGGACCCTGGTGCCGTACAATTATTTTCAATCGAAGTTCCAGCGGTTTATCGAGGAGCTGGAGAGTTCCTGTTCGGTGCTTGAGTTCGTCCTGCAGAAATGTTCGGCCGAGCAATGCCCGCGCAAAACAGAAAAGGTCCCGGCATGAAACTGAAAATCGTCCAGCCCCAGCGCAGCCGGATGGAGATGATGCCGCTGATCGATTCATTCTTCCTGATCCTGGTTTATTTTATCTACGCGTTTTTGTCGATGTCGGTCCACAAGGGGATTTCGCTGGATCTCCCTCGCGCGTCGACGGCGGTGAGCGACCGCAGTGAACACTGCGCGGTCAGTGTCAACAAGGAAGGGCGGTTATTCATTGATAAGCAGCCGGTCTCGCGGACGGACCTGAAGAGAAATCTGAAATCCCTTTTTGAAAAAGACAGGGACGCCTTCAGCCTTTATATTTTCGGGGACGTTGACGCCCCGCACGGGGACGTGGTTTATATCCTAAACACGGCGCGGGAACTGGGCATTGAAAAGGTCCTGATCGAGACCAATCCCGCCGGGGACTCCGATGAATAAAGACATCTGGGCCGGCATCGCGGGGGCCGTCATTGTTCACGCGGCTGTCCTGTTCCTGGTGGCGCCGGTGAGCGAACCGCATTACGAAGTGATCGTGGCGCCGTCGGTCCTGGAAGTGGCCCTGGTCAAAACGCCTCCCAAAAAGAAAGAAGAAGTGAAAGCACCTCCTGTGGAGGAACCTCCGGTGAAGGAACCCGAACCGCTGCCTGAACCGCCGGTGGAAGAACCGCCTCCGCCAGAGAAGATCGAAGAGCCCGAGATCGTCCGGGAAGAACCCCTGCCTGAACCGCCGCCCGAACCCGAGCCCCAGCCGGAACCGGAGCCGGTGGAAGAACCCGTTGAAGAAGAACCGGAACCGCCGGAAGAAGAGACTGAGACCCCTGAAGTGAATATGACGCAGGGCGTGACCGTGGATGTCCAGCCGTTAACCCATTTTAATCAGCCGCCGGCTTATCCGCGTACGGCCAGGCGCAAAGGGTGGGAGGGACGCGTTGTCCTCGACGTCCTGGTCAGCCAGGATGGGGACGTCCTGTCCATTGATATCCTGCAATCGTCCGGTTATGGGATGCTGGACAAGGAAGCGGTCAAGGCGATCCGGGAATGGCGCTTTGAACCCGCCCGTTTATTCGGTAACCGGATTGAAAAACGCGTTGAAATCCCGGTTGTTTTCCGTCTGACGGAGGAGGATTAAAGGCCGGCAGGATGTCCCGGTGTGGACGGGGATGTCTTATTGACATAACAAGCGCCGCATGCGAGAATGGCTCCTTTAAAACCAACAATGGAGACCATCGATGAAAAAATATTTAACATTAACCCTCACCATCATGCTTTTATCATTCGCCGCGAATGCCCGGGCGAGTGTTATTCCCTTATTAAGCGGGCTTTACGAAGTCAATTACAGTTTTGACTTAAAAGGCGGGACGCTGTTCGGCGGCGACGTCACGGATATTTTTATTTTTGAGACGGACGGCGTTCAGATCAGCATCGATTCCATCTTCACCGCGGCCGGAAACGGCCCGACGACTCTCAGCCATGAGATCGCCTTTGATCCGACCTTGTCTTTACTGATCGGCCTTGACCGGGCCCCGGTAGATTCAGGCGTGGTGGATCATTTGGTCATTATGATGAACAATGAATTCGCGGCGGACGCGTTGACCAAAGATAAATTCAGCACGATCTTTCCCGCGATTGACGGGCGTGCAAGGATCGGGCATAACCAATTGATCCAGGCGATTAAAGACGCGCAGCAAAATGACCAGGGCGCGATCAGCCTGATGTCGGATTTCTTCATGGTTGACGCGGGAAAGTTCGCGCGTTTTGATCCGCGTGATTCTTTCAGGGTCCTGGAGTTTACCGGACCGGTAGCGATCGATGTTGTCCCGGAGCCGGCTTCCCTGTTATTAATGGGCGGCGGTTTAGCGGGTGCATTCTTAAGACGCAGAAAAGTTTAGTCAGACAGTTGATTGATTCAGGAAATTTCAAGGCCGGTTACGGATCCGTAACCGGCCTTTTTTTTATTGAGTGCGTGACTTATGGAGTCTATGAAAAGAAACGAACATAAGTCACAGCACGAAATAAACTTCGCCGCTTTTTGGCGGGGGAGAAGTATCAACATTTTTGGCGCACGCCAACAATTGGTGCCCGCGGGCACCAATTGACTTCACACTCGAATTGTGGGCGCCCGCCCACAATTGTCCCGAACCCTCCCAATTGTTGCCTGCCGGCAACAATTCACCTAAACCGAATGAATGGTTTGACGGGTGCGAGTACATCAGACCGGCGATCCGATGTTTAAAGTTTTTATAAAAAACATAAAGATTTTTTATAAATACTTTATAACAATATTAATATCAAATGCTTATGATAATTTATTTAATGTATATATTTTGTATATATTCTTGTAAAATATATATAAAGGTGTATACTTTAACTATAAGGAGGTGATCAATTATGACAATTAAAGAGAAGAAACTTTTTAAGCATGGTGGAAGTCTGGCCATTGATTTGCCCAGTGATTTTGCAAAAAATGCAGGTGATAAAGTGACTATCCAATATGACAACGATACTCTGATTGTCCGTAAAAGCACCGATTTAGATACAATCGAGTCTGAACCGGAATTTAAAACGTTCGTGAAGGTATTGTTGGAAGACGCCCTCAAAAATCCCAAGAAATTAAAAGCAATGGATCAAGTTTGGGGTAAAGAATGGGATGAATTATTAAAGGGTGTTGAGGTGGATGATGAGTAATTATGTTCTTCAGGCTCATCAATTTTTTTCAGATAAAGTTGATGTTTTAAAAGAAAGAGTGAAGGGCTTAAAGAAAAGTTTACCTCCCGATGAGTATCTGCAGAATGAAATCGTAAAGTTTGCAGCCCGGGTGCGAAAAGCAACTCTTAAAACAATTCCCGAAGACCCCAATAGGAGGGACTATCTTCTGGCCGGAGACTTAAAAAAATTCCGGCGGTTCAAACAAGGACTGCAAAGATACCGGATTATCTTTTGTTTCTCGAATAAGCCGGGCCTTATTCTTTATCTTTATTTAAATGATGAAAAACATTTAAGAAAAGACGGGAATAAGAATGATTCATATAATGAATTCAAGAGTTTATTAAATAAAGGTGAGTTTTCCCACGACCCCCAAGACCCACGAATCAAGCAATGGATTAATGAATACAGCTAAACCCGCCAAATGATTTTATTCAAAACATTTAAATGTCTAAAAAAAGGAAGTTCGCGGGTCAGTATTCTTACCGGCCGCCAACAATTGGTGCCCGCGGGCACTAATTGACCTTCCGGTTGAACTCAATAACGGATCAGCCAAATTCCGCCGGCCGGCGGAATTTCACCTCACCCGATTGTCTAATCTCCCAATTGTCGGTGCGCACCGACAATTCGCTTGGTTTCCAATCCGCCAATTGTTGCCCGCCGGCAACAATTCACCTTTCACCAATGATTGAATTGAGGGGGGGGAAGTAAAACAATATAATAATTAAATGAGGGTTCCAGGATATTATCAAAACGCTTTAGACAAAATATATTAAAAACGATAAAAATGAAGAGACAACGATAAATGAATAATCAAAATTGTATAGTATGTAAAAATGTTGCTCAAGTAAATGATCAGTTTATGAATGGCGAATGTACTAATAATATTAATTGTCCTGTTTGTGGATATTTTATTAGGGAAGAAACACGGCCTGAAGGAAGGCATGCTCTTAACGGCGCGGGGCGCGAAGAACACACACTTTACCCAATTAAAGGTGGTCGCGCTGGACGACGAAACGTCAAAAGCGGAAAAACTTTACCGGGATGACGAGGTTCAGGAAGGTGAAAGCGTATCCACACGATTTTTTCCTGCTCCGCAATAATCAACCAATTGTGCACGGCCGTGCACAATTCAGAATCCTCCCCAATTCACGCCGTCCGGTGTGAATTGACCCTGTTCCGGGGCATCATCAAAAAAGTTAAGAAGATATATCCGCAGGGACGGAATCATAGTAGGATAGAGATAATTTTCACACACTATGAACGTCCAATTATCATCCCACAAAATCGCCCGGGGACTGGCCGTGTGTACCGGATGGCTGGTGCTGGCCCATCTCGCGATGCAGTTCCTGAAATTTAATTACGACCATTCCAACGTGATCGGGCTTGTCCGGTTTTTTGACCTCGACCAGGAAAGGAACCTGCCCACCGTATTTTCCTTCGGGCTGCTTTTGACCGCTGCCAGTGTGCTGGGGCTGATTGCCCGCGACGCGGCCGTCAATGCCAAGCCGTATTCCGCGCGCTGGTCCGGGTTAATGATCATCTTTTTCTGGGTGGCCCTGGACGAGATCCTCTGCATTCACGAGGAGTGGCTCCCGTTCCTGCGGGGATATTTCAATACGAAAGGGCTCTTGTATTATTGCTGGCAGATCCCGTACCTGATTGTCCTGGCGGTGCTCCTGTTTTTTTATCTGCCTTTTATTAAAGTCCTGGCCCCGGTGCGCCGGTGGGTGATCACGGCGGGCGTTCTTTATTTTACGGGCGTGGTGGTGTGTGAATCTTTAAGCGGCCTTTACCATTATTTGACCGGTGACCGGGGTGAGTCCCTGGTTTATATGCTGCTGACCACGGTTGAAGAGTCCTGTGAAATGGCCGGGGTGATCGCGTTCATCTACGCGATGCTCGAATACGCCCGGCTTGAAGTCAAACAGATTGATCTGGCGGCCTGATGATCAGATTTCTTTTCATATTTTTATGGATGCTTCCATTTGATAGTCACGCGCAGGATTCCCTGAATATTCCTTTTGAGCAGTGCGATGTCAGCGGCAGCATTACGGTTTATGATTACACAAACAATGTGTGGACGTTCAGTGACGAGGCCGACGCGCGGCGCGAGACATTGCCGGCCTCAACGTTTAAGATTATCAATTCCTGTATTGCCCTGGAAACAGGGGCTGTTCAAGATGAAGACGAATTGATCCGGTGGGACAAAGAGGAACGAACGTTTAACGGGCAACCGATTGAGGCCTGGAACCGGGATAATGATCTCAAATCAGCTTACAAAAATTCGACCGTCTGGTTTTATGTGGAGCTGGCCAAAAGGATCGGGCGGGCCCGGTACAAGGAATTCCTCGCGCAGTGCCGTTATGGAAACATGGATTTAAGCGAGGAAGATACGGCGTTCTGGATCAAGGGGGATTTTGGCGTCTCTCCCGTCAATCAGATTGAATTTTTGACGGCGCTGTATAAAGAAGAACTGCCGTTTTCACCCCGGACGTTTCGCATCGTCAAACAATTGATGATCTCGGAACAAACCGACCATTATATTCTAAGGGACAAGACGGGCTGGACCCAATCCGGCGGCCGGGACATCGGCTGGTGGGTCGGGTATGTGGAACGGAAGGACCATGTTTATTTCTTCGCGACAAGGATTACCAAAGACGAGAATGCCGTCAATGAGAAGTTTTCCGCCTGCCGCAAAGAAATCACCCGGACGATCCTGAAGCAGTTGGGCGCGATTGAATAAAGCTCTGCGAAACAATCTCCCGAATTAATCCTATTTTAATCTTCCCTTAACCTTCCTTCATTTATACTGTTTCCTGAAACTTGATCCGGCGTCATGATTTACGTCCAATGTAAAACAGATTAAAAAGGAGACGGGATATGGAAAAATTTCAACGACGGGCCATCGTACTTCTGGGGATATGTCTGATGGGGTGCAGCGGGGCGTTCTGGGGCGGGACAGGGGCCGGCCTTCTGGGGGCAGGGGCCGGATACGAAATCCAGGCCGAGCGGCAGATGAAACATTTAAAGGAAGACCTGGCCAACGGGAAGATCACCGAGGAAGAATATAATATCCGCAAGGACCAGATTGAAAAGGGGTCGGTGTTGAAATAACCGGCAATTTTCAGGAAAAGATATTCCGCCTTTAAGTGCCGTTGGTGCACTTTTTCAAAATATTTTTGATAGATTTATTTGAACGCAGCCTTTAAAATATGATCCGGGTTATTTCCGTGATTGAAGTTTTTATCCCGGTAAAAATAATCATCACGGATAAAATTTAAAACTAAAAGAAGGAGAAGACACCAATGGCCAGATTTGTTGACGGATTTGTTTTAGCAGTGCCCAAGAAGAAAATCGACGCTTACCGCCGGCTGGCACAGAAGGCGTGCAAGGTCTGGATGGACCACGGCGCCCTGGCCTACCGAGAATGTGTCGGTGAAGACTTAGACAGTAAAATGGGCGTGCCGTTCCCTAAACTGGCCAAAGTCAAACCGGGAGAGACGGTGGTGTTTGCCTATATCGAATATAAATCCCGCGCGCACCGCGACCGGGTCAACGCCAAGGTCATGAAAGATCCGCGCATCGCCAACATGTGCGACCCGAAGGACATGCCGTTCGACTGCAAACGCATGACGTACGGCGGATTCAAAACCATCGTGGAAGCTTAATCATTTTTTTCAGGATTTTCTCAGTCATAGAACCTGCTAAAGTTTTAGTGAACAATTGGGGATATATTAAGTCGGCAGATTGAGTGGTTTTGAGTTTATCCAACGGAGTAGCCCGCCAGGAACACAACCCTAAACAAGACATAGTCAGGAGTCCTTTTTCAATTCAAAAACGGATTACATATCTTTTGTGAATCTTCCGGACCGAAATACATTGAATTTCAAATCAAATCGGATAGAATGGAATGATTATGGATGACATGGCGTTTAGGATAAAAGCGGATTACCTGAAAGGTCTGGCCCATCCGATCCGGCTGCAGATTATCGAGTATCTGAAAAACGGAGAAGCCAGTGTCGGGAAATTGGAACAGGATCTGGGCGTTAAACAATCTAATTTGTCCAGGCATCTGGCTCTTTTGCGGGGGTTGGGGATTCTTGAAGCCCGGCAAGAAAAAACATCAGTCTATTACGCCATCCATGACCATGATATTTTCAAGATTCTGCGTCCGGTCGCTGAACTTTTGAAAAACAAACTGATAAAAAGCGGGAAGATCCTTGAAACTCTCGGCAAAGAATGAGGGATCAGTGGTGAGCAGGACTAATTCTTTCCCTTCAGGAAAGAATTAATTTGTCGAACCGTTAGGAAACTGTCAAATATTTTGACAGTTTTTTAAATGCATGTAATATGATTATATGAACATATTGTAATATAGTTTAGAATTTCCCATTTCAAATCTTTTTCGAAAGTGAGTTAAATATGGAAAATGACGGTCTTTATTCAAATTACAGATTAACCGCGCGGATGGAATTAAAAAATGTTCCCGGAACCTTCGCGCGCGTCACCGCCTTGCTGGCCCAGGAAAAAGTCAATATCGGGGCCGTGGATATTGTCCAGGCAACCGTAGATAAAATTATTCGTGATGTGACCTTTGATGTCAGAAACGAAGATCATGGACAGAAAATCATCCAGGCCCTGAACAGGCTGGAAGATGTACGGGTCGTCTCAGTTTCCGACCGCATTTTTTTACTGCATCTGGGGGGTAAAATCAGAGTCCAGAGTAAAGTTCCGTTAACAACCCGCAACCAGCTGTCGATGGCTTACACCCCGGGTGTGGCCAGGGTATCACAGGCCATCGCGAAGGATCCGTCCAAAGTGCACACGCTGACGATTAAAAGCAACAGTGTGGCGGTCGTCACAGACGGTTCAGCGATTTTAGGATTGGGGAATCTCGGTCCGGAAGCGGCCTTGCCTGTCATGGAGGGAAAGGCTATGATTTTTCAAGAATTTGCCGGTATCGACGCCTGGCCGATTTGCCTGGCCAGCCAGAACACGGAAGAGATCATCAATACGGTCAAAAATATCGCGCCGGTATTCGGAGGGATTAACCTTGAAGATATCAGTTCTCCGCGTTGTTTCGAAATCGAAGAACGGCTGAAAAAAGAACTGGATATCCCTGTTATGCATGATGACCAGCATGGGACGGCCGTTGTCATCCTGGCCGCCCTGCAAAATGCGTTGAAGCTGGTCGGCAAGGATATCCGTGAAATTAAGGTGGTTGTGAGTGGAATGGGGGCGGCCGGGGTCGCGTGTTGTAAGATCCTTCTGAGCGCCGGGGTTAAAGATCTTTTGGGCGCCAACAGCAAAGGGATCGTTTTAGTCTGTGACACAGAAAACTTAAAGGATGCGAAACAGGATATATTTCCCTTTATCCACCGCGATGATCCTGTGATGACATTGCGGGAGGCCCTGGAAAACGCTGATGTTTTTATCGGGGTGTCTTCCGGAAACATCTTAACGGGAGAGGATATCCGGCGGATGAATCGTGATAATATCGTTTTCGCCGTGGCAAACCCGGATCCGGAAATTGATCCCCAGGAGGCCGTCAAAGCCGCGCGGATTTTCGCGACAGGACGGTCGGATTACCCAAACCAGATCAATAACGCGCTGGCGTTTCCCGGTATTTTCCGCGGGGCGCTAAATGTGCGTGCCAAAGGGATCAATGAAGAAATGAAGCTCGCGGCGGCTGAAGCCATAGCCGGTCTTATTCCCTCTGACCAGATTAATGAAGAGTATATCATCCCGAGCATTTTTGATAAACGTGTCGTTGAGTCGGTAGCATATGCCGTCGAGCAAGCGGCTTACAAAACCGGGATGGCCCGCAAGAGGCCTTTAAGAGAAGAAGGGGTCGAATGAGAAATATATTCAGGGCCTTTTAAGGAAGCAAATTTAAAAATAATAGAACCTTTTGAAATAAAGTCTTGTTGTCAGACAGAATCTTAAAGAGATAGAGTGCGGGGATTATCATCCTCAGCCTAGAAACGCTTTTTAATTAACCTCGCCTGCCTTAACCGCGAATTTATCGCGGGACCGCAAGACCTTTTCTAAAGTCGTATGAAATGGTGGACAAAATGGCTTATCGGGAAATTGATGTGCAAGTAGTGGAGGTGGATTCGTTTGGCTCACGTTTGGTGGTTAAGCGAAGGAAAATGATAAACAGGAAGGTGATTTACAAAATCTTAAAATTACGCCTGGATGCGGGTACTTTAGTTCATTCGACGGACAATGAGTCGCTTTCCGTTGCCGAAATTAAAAAGAACGCCCGGATTACGGTGGATTATATTAATACGCCCCAAACAGGGTGCCTGGTTAAGGGAATAACCGTGCTTTCGGGGAAAAGGTGAGGGAGGTCACCATCAAATGTTAATCTCATTTGTTGTGGCTGTCGTATTTCTTATCGGATACACGGCTATTATATTCGAACACAGGATCAGCGTGAATAAATCGGCGACGGCGCTAATTATGGCCGTCCTTTGCTGGGTCCTCGTCAGTATCCGGTATTTCCCCAATGTTGAGCTGGCTTTACACCCGTTAAACGGCCATCTGGCGGACGTTGCCCAGATCTTAATTTTTCTTTTAGGGGCCATGACCATTGTCGAATTGATCAACGTTTATGACGGTTTCAGGTTTATGGCCAATTTTCTAGTGACAAAAGATAAAAGGACATTTTTATGGTTGCTTTCCTTGATCACGTTCTTTGTTTCGGCCCTTTTAGACAATATGACAACGTCTATTATAATGATTTTGTTACTGCGCCGTTTTGTTGAGGATAAAAAAGAACGGTTCATCTTTGCCTGCATGATTGTTGTCGCCGCCAATGCCGGAGGCGCATGGTCGCCTATCGGGGATGTGACGACAACCATGCTTTGGATCGGCGACCGGGTAAGTTCAGGAAAGCTTATAACTACGGTTTTTTTACCCAGTGCAATATCGGCCATTATCCCGCTGCTTATTTTTAGTCGTACGATCAAAAAAGGGGAGACGCTGCCGTCGCCGGCTATTTTAAATAAGCCTTTTGAGCCGGGCACCCGGAGAGTTTTGAGCCTCGGGATTATCGCGTTGATCTTTGTTCCCGTTTTGAGAGACCTTACGGGGCTCCCTCCTTACATGGGGATGATTCTGGGTTTGGGTGTCATGTGGACGTTAACCGACCGTATCCATCAAAAACGGCATTATCTCAAGGTCCCGCATGTCCTGACCAAAATTGATATATCCAGTGTTTTATTCTTCTTAGGAATTCTATTGACGGTGTCTGCTTTAGAAACGATCGGCTTATTAGGCAGGGTAGCCTGGTGGATGGATGCGCACGGGAGAAGTAAAGAGGTTGTTTTAGCCGGCATGGGGATTTTATCATCACTGATTGATAATGTTCCCCTCACGGCCGGAGTCATGGGCATGTATGATCCTGTGAGTTACCCCATAGATTCAAAAATATGGGAGCTGGCGGCGTATTGTTTAGGCACGGGCGGCAGTCTTCTGATTATCGGTTCTGCGGCGGGTGTAGTTGTCATGGGGATGGAAAACATTAAATTTTCTGCCTATTTGCGGCGAATCACTTTTCCGGTCTTAATAGGATACATGAGTGGATTAGCTTTTCTTTTAATGGAGTTCATGTATTAGGTCTTTTTCCTGGAGAAGCAAAGGTATTAGTATTGGTTGTCTCTACATTTTTATTTTGAAAAGAACCAATCTTAAATAGAAAAATATTTGCATTAATTGCGCTTAAGTTAAACGGAGCCGCTGGTATGCTTAAACCGAAATTCTTTTCTTTAATAAAGGATTTAAAAGATTATTCCTTATCTCAATTCATTACGGACTGTATATCAGGGGTGATTGTCGGCATTGTGGCTTTGCCGCTGGCCATTGCCTTCGGCATAGCCTCCGGGGTTTCCCCGGAGAAAAGTCTGATCACGGCCATTACCGGCGGGTTTATCGTGTCTTTCCTGGGGGGAAGCCGGGTCCAGATCGCCGGGCCGACAGGCGCTTTTGTCGTCATTGTCTACGGGATCATTCAGAAGTACGGTATAGAAGGACTCTATGTCTCGACGATTATGGCCGGCATCGTGTTGATCATTTTAGGTTATGCCCGAATTGGTTCAATGATCAAATTTATGCCTTATCCGGTCGTGGTGGGTTTTACCAGCGGGATCGCCGTTATTATTTTCTCGTCACAGATCAAGGACTTTCTGGGTCTGCAGATGGGCGCGGTCCCTGCCGAATTCTTTCAGAAATGGATCGAGTACGGGCAGCACATAAACTCCGTTAATATTTATGCGCTTCTGATCAGCGCCGGGACGATGTTCGTTATTATTTTCTGGAAGAAAATAAACAAACAGATCCCCGGATCTTTGATCGCTCTCATTTTTTCTACCTTAATTGTTCATTTTCTGAAATTGCCGGTGGAAACAATCGGCAGCCGTTTTGGGGAAATTCCCAACAATTTCCCTGCGCCGATGATTCCCAAAATTGATCTCGAAACGATCAGACATCTGACTTCTCCGATCCTGGCCATTGCACTTTTAGGGGGGATCGAATCGCTGCTTTCGGCAGTGGTCGCTGACGGCATGACCGGGGGAAGGCATCGTTCGAATATGGAGCTCATCGCCCAGGGGATAGCCAATATTGTGTCTCCGATCTTCGGCGGAATTCCTGTCACCGGGGCCATTGCCCGGACGGCGACCAATATCAACAATGGGGGGCGGACTCCGGTCGCCGGAATCGTCCACGCATTCGTCCTGTTATTGATTATGTTGTTCCTGGGAAAATGGGTGATTTATATTCCCCTCGCCTGCCTAGCGGGGATACTTGTTATCGTGGCGTATAACATGAGCGAATGGCATTCCTTTGTCATGCTCCTAAAAAGTCCCCGGAGCGATGTGGCAGTGCTGTGGGGGACATTTCTCATCACTGTCATCGTGGATCTGACGATGGCGATCCAGATCGGGGTGATCCTCTCGATCTTTTTGTTCATGCGCCGGATGGCGATGATCACCAATGTCCGTGTTATTACCGACCAGATGGAAGACGCAGATGAAGAAAGTGATGACCCGAACGCCATTGAAAAGAAATTTGTCCCGCCGGGTGTGGAGATTTACGAGATTAACGGGCCGTTTTTCTTCGGGGCGTCTTACAAATTTATGGAAGCCATGAACGCGACCGGAAAAATACCTAAGGTCAGAATTATCCGGATGCGTAATGTTCTATCCCTGGACGCCACCGGATTAAACGCGATCAGGGAACAGCATAAAAGCTCGATAAGACAGGGTGTCCCATTTATCATCTCAGGCATCCATACACAGCCTTTGCTGGTGTTTGAACAATCGGGACTGCTGAAAACCATCGGTGAAGAAAATGTTTATAGAAATATCGATGAAGCCCTGGCAGGGGCCGTCCAACTGGTCCAGGTGAAACAAAAGTAATCCACCTGGATTTCCGCCTTCTATTTGTAGTCCCAAGACTAAAACTGGAAAATTCCTGATTTTTTTATTATGATAGGAAGCTGCAGATTAAAACGAAATCAGACAAGGAGTCAGGAATCATGGAGAATAAAGGCGCACAAACATTTGAATACAAGGCGGAGATGAAACAGCTGTTACAGCTGATCATTCATTCGCTCTACACGCACCCCGAGGTTTTTTTAAGGGAACTGGTTTCCAACGCCTCGGACGCGTTAAACAAGGTCCGGTACCGTCAGTTGACGGATGAAGGCATTCTCGACAAAGGGAAGGAACTCGAGATCAAGATTACCGTGGACGCCGAGAAAAAGACGTTCTCGATCCAGGACACCGGTATCGGCATGACCCGTGAAGACCTCACGGAAAATATCGGGACTGTGGCCCGTTCCGGGACGCTCGAATTTTTAAAGTCGATGAAGGAAGAAAAGAAAGACGTCGGGGACTTAATCGGCCAGTTCGGGGTCGGTTTTTACTCCGCGTTTATGGTGACCGATGAAGTCACCATCGAGACCCGCCACGCGAACGCGGATTCAAAAGGGTACCGCTGGGTTTCATCGGGCGAAGGAAGTTACACCATTGAAGAGATTGAAAGGGCTGAGCGGGGAACGACCATCACCTTTAAATTCAAGGAAAGCGCCGCGGAGTTCGCCGATGACTACCGGATCAAGGAGATCATCAAGAAGTATTCCAATTTCGCGGATTTCCCGATCTTCGTCGGCAGCGACAAGGTCAACACGGTCGAGCCGTTGTGGCGCAAGGCCGAGAGCGAGATCAAGGATGAAGAGCGCAACGAGTTTTACAAATTCATCACCAACGATTACGAAGATCCGCTGTCCCATCTGTATTTGTCGATTGAAAGCGCGGACGCCGAGTTCAAGGCGCTGTTGTTTATTCCCCGCAAGGCGCCGTTCGACCTGATCCGCGTGAACCAGCACAAGACCGTCCAGCTTTACACCAAAAAGATCATGATCATGGACGACTGCAAGGAACTCCTGCCGGAGTACCTGCAGTTTATCCGCGGGGTCGTTGACACCAGCGACCTGCCGTTAAACGTTTCACGCGAAGTGGTACAGGCTTCCGCCGTGATGACGTCCATCAAGGCGACGTTGACGGCCAAGATCCTCCAGTGGCTGCAGAAACTGGCGAACAAAGAAACCGAAACATACCTGACGTTTTACAAGACCTTTGGGCCTTTGTTCAAGACCGGGATCAATTCGGATTTTGTCAACCGCGAGAAACTGATTGACCTATTGCGGTTTGAAAGTTCCACCCGGACAGCGGGCGAGATGACTTCGTTTAAGGATTATGCCGGACGGATGAAAGACACACAGAAAGAAATTTATTATCTGACCGGGGAAAACCGGGCGCAGGTCGAAAGCAACCCGAACCTTGAGTATTTTCAAAAGCATGACATCGAGGTCCTGTTTATGCTGGAACCGGTGGACGTCTTTATCATGACCGGAATCCCGGAGTTTGAGAAAAAGCCGGTGAAGGCGATTGATAAAGGGGACATTGAACTGGACGCCGATAAAGATTCAGAAAAAAAAGAAGACGACAATCTGTCGAAGTCCCTGGTGGGGCTGTTCAAGGAAACACTCACCGACCAGGTGGAGGATGTCAAGATCTCCAAACGCCTGGTGGAATCGGCCGTGACGCTGGTGACCGGGCAAGACGGCATGGACCGCCAGATGGAACGCATGATGAAGATGATGGGGCATGAGGCGCCGCCATCCAAAAGGATCATGGAGGTGAATATTGAACACCCGGTCCTTAAAAATCTGTCGCGCCGTTATCTGGCCAACCCTTCTGACAATTTTCTAAAGAAATGCATTGTCCAGCTCTACGAAAGCGCGCGTCTGATTGATGGTGAACTTCCGTCCCGTTCCGATTATGTCAAACGCATGATGGAGATCATGGAAGAAGCCACGAAATAGGGTTGTTGGTGAGGATTGAAATGCTGAAAAAGCCAGCTGTTCCGTTCAAGACGGGATGGCTGGCTGTTTATTTAGGGAGCTGATATATTTAAAAATATTTTGAATAAATCCGGATTGAATATTGTTATCATAAGTAAGATCCGGATTTTAATAGTCTATGTTCAAATTATTTCACAACAAAGAGTTTGTCCAATCCTTTGAGGATAACCTGCTGGCGCACATGGATCCGCTTTATAATCTGGCGTTGCGGCTCACCCGGAACCGTGAGCAGGCGGAAGACCTGGTGCAGGATGCATCCCTGCGCGGGTTCAAGGCGTATCACCAGTTTACAGAAGGGACAAATTTTAAGGCCTGGATATTCACCATCCTCAGGAATACGTTTATCAATGATTACCGCAAGAAAAACCGGGAACCGGTTCAAGTCAATTTTGAAGAGGTGGAAGGTTTTGTCAGCCTGCCGGAGATTACCGGTTTTGAGGAAGAACTATTCGGGGAGGCCGTGCAGCAGTCGATGGATCAATTGCCCGAGGAACTGCGGACAACGATCATGCTTTTTTATGTGGAAGAACTCGCTTATAAGGAGATTGCCGACGTGATGAAATGTCCGATCGGAACAGTGATGTCGCGTTTATTTACGGCCAGACAGTATATGAAAAAGAAGATGACACAGCTGGCTAAAAACAGTCCGGCCAGCGTTTACCGCCCTGAGCAGAAGCCGAAGGAGGAGTGTTAATCATGGATTGTTTGAAATTTCACGAACATTTATATGCGTTCCTGGATGGAGAGATCGATGACAGTCTGAAAACTGAGATGGCTCAGCACGCGGGTTCTTGCCCGGTGTGTTCGCTTGAGTTAGACCATGAGCGGAATTTCGGGACACTTTTAAAATCGCATATGATCAAAGAAAGCGCTCCGTATGCCTTGAAGGAATCCCTGATCGAACAGTTAGAGAAGAAGAAAAATCAGTTTTCATGGAAAGACGTCTTTCAGGTTCGGGCGGCGTGGGGTATTGCCCTGGTTATCGTTATCCTTGTCGGGACCGTATCTCTGCGAATAAGCGGAGTTAAACCTTTTCCGGTTTTTGCCGAGGTGACATCAAAGCATCTCGAGTATTTAAGAGGGGTTTATCCGCTCGAGTTTAAAACCGGTGAATGGAAAGAAGCCCTGGACTGGTTCGGCGGCAAAACGGATTTTGCCGTGACCGCTCCGCATATCGCCTTAAACAAGGTCAATGTCATCGGCGGCCGGATGATCAATCTCAAAGATAAAAAGTCGGCGTATATCCTTATGGAAAAAGACGGGTACAAGATTTCCTGTTTTTATACGGATTTAAAGGATGTCAAAATTCCCGCCGTATCCGTTAAAGAAGGGATTACCACACCGGACGGGCATCTCCTGGTGAAATCTGAGCGCGGATACAATACGGTGTTTTGTTATCATAAAGCCGATGGAACCGCCTGTATTTTTGTGACCGACATGCCCATGGACCAATTTTCCAAACTGTTCGTTTGATTTGGATATAAATATCAGAAGAGGAGAGTGAAAATGAACCCGACTTTGCTTAACCGGAAAAAGGAAGATGTTCAGGAATATTACGGACGGTTATTGAAAACGAATAACGATCTTAAGACCAACGCGTGCTGCGCGGGCGACAGTTATCCAAAGCACATCCAGGCGATCATCAAAACGATTGAGCCCGAGATCCTGGATAAATTCTACGGCTGCGGGTCACCGATCCCGGATGTGATTAAGGATTGTAAGGTTCTTGATCTCGGCTGCGGTTCCGGCCGCGACGTTTATATTGTTTCCAAACTGGTCGGGGAAAACGGCCAGTCCATCGGAATCGATATGACGGAGGAACAACTGGCCGTCGCGCGTAAACACAAAGACACACAGATGGCCAGGTTCGGGTTTGCCCGGGCTAATGTGGATTTCAGAAAGGGGTTTATTGAAGATCTCCTGGAGGCGGGCATTGATGACAACAGCATGGATGTTGTGATCTCCAATTGTGTCATTAATCTTTCGCCGGATAAACCGCAGGTTTTCAGGGAAATATTCCGGGTGCTCAAACCGGGAGGCGAACTCTATTTCTCAGATGTTTTTACGAACGCGCGCGTGTCCGGAGAGTTTCATGACGATGCCCTGGCATACGGGGAATGTCTGGGCGGCGCGTTATATATCGAAGATTTCCGGCGGCTTCTGGTCAGCCTGGGATGTCCGGATTACCGGGTGATGTCCAAGCGGAAGATCTCCATCGATGATCCGGTCATCGCACGAAAGGCCGGTCCGGTAGAATTTTATTCCATGACCATCCGCGCGTTTAAACTGGATGACCTGGAAGACCGCTGTGAAGATTTCGGCCAGGTGGCCTTTTATCAGGGAACGATCGACGGTTGTCCCAATCAATTTATCCTGGACGATCATCACGTGTTTGTCACGGGAAAACCCATGCTGATCTGCGGGAACACGGCCTCGATGCTCAGCCGCACACGTTTCGCAAGACATTTTAAGATCGCCGGGGATACGTCCAGGCATTTCGGCCTGTTTCCCTGCGGGCCGGTGACCGGTGAAACCAATTCGGGCAGCTGCTGTTAAAGAAGGGAGCCGATTAAGTGGAATGGACGCTGTTCATCATTTTAGCCACGCTGTTTCTCGCGTACACCAACGGGGCCAACGATAATTTTAAAGGGGTCGCCACGCTGTTCGGCAGCGGGACCACTGATTATCGCAAGGCCCTGGTGTGGGCCACGGTCACGACGTTCTCCGGATCGGTCATGGCTTTTTTCTTCGCCGAGAAACTGGTCAAAACATTCAGCGGTAAAGGGCTGGTTCCCGATGGTTTGATCGGGACGCCTGAATTTTTATTAGCCGTTGCTTTAGGGGCGAGCACAACCGTATTGGTTGCGACATTGACGGGTATTCCCATTTCCACGACCCACAGTTTAACCGGGGCTTTGGCCGGCGCCGGGCTTGTCGCGATCGGAGGGGATCTGGGGTTTTCAACGCTGGGGAAGAATTTTTTTATCCCGCTGTTGGCGAGCCCGTTCATCGCGGTTGTATTGACCGCTCTTGTTTATGTGTTGTTCCGGCTCAGCCGGAAGATATCGGGCATTTCACGAAGAACATGTGTTTGCCTCGGAGAGAAGGTGATTCCGGTGGCGAATGTTCAGCTGGTCAATGGGCAGACGCTTTCCGTCTCTGATCTGAAATCCATGGAAATCTTTATGGATGAACGCAGTCAATGCCAGGCCAGGGCCCTTGACCGTTACGAAGGGCGGGTGTTGGGGATCGATGCCCAGCAGATCCTGGATACCCTGCATTTTATCAGCGCCGGGGCCGTGGGTTTCGCGCGCGGGTTAAATGACACGCCCAAGATCGTCGCGCTGGCTGTGTCCGCCGGAGTCCTGGGATTAAAACTGAATATTGGACTGGTCGCGGTCGTGATGGCCGCGGGAGGAATATTAAGCGCGAAGAAAGTGGCGCAGACCATGTCGCACCGCATCACCGCGATGAATCACGGGCAGGGATTCACGGCGAATCTCATCACGGCGATCCTTGTTATTTTCGCATCAAAGATGGGTGTGCCTGTGTCAACAACCCATGTCTCGTGCGGGTCGCTGTTCGGAATAGGACTAGTGAACGGAAAGGCCAATTGGAAAATCATCGGCGGGATTGTCTCGGCCTGGGTGCTGACGCTTCCAGTCGCGGCGGCGTTATCCGCGGGATTCTATTTTGGTTTGCATTTATGGGGAGGCCGTTAGACATGGACCGCTTTAAATCCAAATTGAATGAATATGATATGGTTTTGAAAAAGCGCGGGATTGAAATCCTGCAGGTCAATGTCGGGAAGCTTTGCAACCTTACCTGCCTGCATTGTCATGTCGAGGCCGGACCGACGAAATTAAAAGAAAACATGAATCGTCAGACAGCCGAAGCGGTTGTCCGTTTTATGGACGTGTCCGGGGCCGGGACGCTGGACTTGACCGGCGGCGCGCCTGAAATGAACCCGCATTTCAAATACCTGGTCGTAGAAGCCAGGGCCAGGAACATGCGCGTGATTGACCGGTGCAATCTGACCGTTTTTTACGAAGAAGGGATGTCTGAGCTGCCTGAATTCCTGGCCCGTCAGCAGGTCGAAGTAGTGGCCTCGCTCCCGTGTTACCTGGAGCAGAATGTCGACAAACAAAGAGGGCGCGGGACGTTTCATGAGTCGATTAAGGCGCTCCAATGGCTGAATCATTTGGGATACGGCCGGAAAAAGGAACTGGTGCTGAACCTCGTGTACAATCCGGTCGGACCGCATCTGCCGCCGGCCCAGGAAAAACTGCAGGCCGATTACAAAGACAAACTTTATGCCGGTTTCGGGATTGTCTTCAATCAATTGTATACCATCACCAACATGCCGATCACCCGGTATGCCAAATATCTCAAAGCCTTTAACCAGTATCAGGGTTATGTTGAATTGTTGATTAACAGTTTCAACCCGGCGACTGTCGCGGGTTTAATGTGCGTCAATACATTAAGCGTCGGATGGGACGGACGGCTGTATGACTGCGATTTTAATCAGATGCTGGGTATGCAAATGCGTAACGGGCGTCCGTTGACCATCGCCGATATTTCGGGGAAGGATTTGGAAAACGGGGGAGTCCTGACCGGGAATCATTGTTTCGGCTGCACCGCCGGGGCCGGATCGAGCTGTCAGGGGGCTTTGAAATAAAACTTTCGTTGTTTATCAGGGAATAAATCCATTATGGGAAAATATCAATATGACAGGGTTGTTATCGGCGGGGGAGCCGCGGGGTTAACGTCCTCGATCTGGTCCGCGCAGCTGGGTTCGAAGACATTGATTATCGAAAAAGAAAATAAAATCGGCGGCGACTGCCTGCATTACGGCTGTGTCCCTTCCAAGTCCCTGATCAAAAGCGCGCACGTTTATCATTTGATGAAAAGTGCCGAACATTATGGTTTACCAAAGGGGACCATCGCGCCGGTGGATTTTTCGAAGGTCCGTGACCGCATTCAGGGGATTATCGGCACGATCCAGAAAAATGATTCTCCGGAGTTTTTCAAGAAACAGTACAAGATTGATACAAAATTCGGATCGGCCAGGTTTGTTGACCGGCACACGGTTGAACTCAACGGAGAAGAGATTACCGCTGAAAAATTTATTCTCGCGACAGGATCTTCGCCGAAAATATCTCCGGTCGACGGGTTAGACCGGGTGAAATATTTGACGAACATTAATATATTTTCTTTGGATAAACTCCCGGAGTCGATGATTGTACTGGGCGGCGGCCCCATCGGGATTGAGATGGCGCAGGCCTTTCAGCGGCTTGGTTCAACGGTGACCGTCATTCAGTCGCTGGACCGCATTCTGCCGAAGGAAGACAGGGATGTGTCCGGTCTTGTGCAGGATCTGCTGGAGAAAGAAGGGGTTTGTTTTGAAATGAACGCGAACGGAAAAAAAGTTGAACAATCCGGTGATATCATAACCGTGACCATCGAAAGAAAAGATGGTTCCCGGAAAATGATAAAGGCCAGGGCATTGCTGGTCGCCACTGGACGGGCGCCGAATGTTGAAGGACTGGACTTGGAAAAAGCGGGGGTGGTTTACGACCAAAGCGGGATTAAAGTTAATCGGCATCTGCAGACGACCGCAAAGAATATTTTTGCCTGCGGCGACTGCAACGGCGGTTTTCAATTTACGCATGTCGCGGAATACGAGGCGCGGATAGCGGCCTTAAACGCCAAAATGCCTTTTCCTGTTTTAAAGACCGATTATTCCGCGGTCGCGTGGTGCACTTATACGGATCCGGAGGCCGCTTCGGTGGGTGTGAATGAAACGACGGCCAAAGAAAAAGGGATCGAATACAAGGTTTATCAATATGAATTTACCCATCTGGACCGGGCGTTGGCCGAGGGACAGAATAAAGGGTTCGTAAAGATTTTGACGGATACAAAAGGGCGGCTGATCGGCGCGCAGATCGTCGGCCTGCATGCGGGTGAACTGATCCATGAATGGGTGCCGGTCTTAAACGCGAAGGTCGATATCGGTAGGATTGAGAAATCCATCCATATTTATCCGACCCTGTCCCAGATTAACAAAAAGGTCAGCGGAAGTTTTTTGTCCGGCCAAAGCGCCTGGGTCAAAATCGCGACGTATCTTTTAAAATAAATACGGGAAAGAATAGGTACACTGATGAATAAAATAAAAAACAGTCCCTGGTTCAAATTGTTGCTGGTCTCGGTCATCTTGAGTGCCGTATTTTTAGCCCTGCGGTTTTTCAAAGTGGATTTTTCGAATATAACGATCGATTCGTTTAAGGAAAAGATTGATTCGTTCGGTATCTGGGGGCCGGTGATCTATATTGTTTTGTATGTGTTCCGGCCGCTGCTGCTGTTCCCCGCATCTCTTTATTCAGCCTCGGCCGGAGCGATCTGGGGTTTAAACGGTTTGATTTATTTAATCATCGGGGCCAATTTATCTTCAACCGCTGAATTCTTAATCGCCCGCTATTTTGCCCGAGACGCGGTAGAAAAATTCATCAAGGGTAAGTTTAACCGGATAGACCAGGCGATTGAGAAGCGCGGATTTGTGACCGTCCTGTTGATCCGGGTGATCCCCAATGTCGCCTGGGACATACAGAACCTGGCTTTAGGCCTGACAAAAGTCAAATTCAGTGATTACACCCTGGCGACGTTTATCGGTATTCTGCCTGGTTCTTTTGCGCTGGTGTATTTCGGCTCTTCGTTTATCAGTGTCCTGACAAATCCAAAACACATCTGGAAAATCCTGGTGGCGTTTGTTATATTCGCAGCGGTATATTATTTGCAGCAATTTTTAAAAAAGAAACAGAACAAGGGGCCGTTAACTCCGGCGCCGTAATCCCATGATCAGCATTATTATTCCCGTTTACAATGAAGAAGAATGTTTATCGAAGAACCACGCGTATTACCGGGCGGTTTCAACGATCGGTGAACTGATCTTTGTGGATGGCGGCAGCACCGACCGTACAGTAGCGTTGGCGCAGGAATTGGGAAAATTGATCAGCGCTCCCAAGAACCGGAGCCTGCAGCTCAACAGAGGGGCGCAGGCCGCCGGATTTGACATTCTTCTCTTCCTGCACGCCGATGCCACCATTCATCTGGAGGACCTCAAACAAATTGTGAAGGCCGTCAACGAAGACGGGTATTTGGGCGGATGTTTCCGGCAGGTCCTGGATGACCCGGGCCTGGTGTACCGCTGGATCGCGTGGACCGGTAATGTCCGGGCAAAAATAACAAAGGTCTTTTACGGCGACCAGGCGATTTTTGTCCGCAAGGATATATTCGAGGCCCTGGGCGGATTTCCTGAAGTCAATCTGGCCGAAGATGTGCTCTTCTGCCGAAAGTTAAAGGGACAAGGGAAGGCGGGAATTCTGCCTTATCCTGTTCATTGTTCGGCCCGGCGCTGGAAACGGCAGGGAATCCGGCGGACTTTTTTATTAAACTGGCGGATCAATACCGCGTTATTCTGGAATAAAGATCTGGATCAGCTGGCCGCGGACTATCGGGATGTCCGGGAAAATACCAACAAAGAATAGGGATCAATGAAAAAAGTAACTGTCTGGATTCTGGGAGGGATTGGATTGGTCGGCCTGTTTTTCGGCGTGTCCCTAACGCTGTCTAGTCTGTCCCCTAAAAAAGAATTAACGTGGGATGAATATAAGGCTTATAAAGCCGCGATCGCGCGGGAAAATAAACAGCCGGTGGTGATTGATTTTTACGCGGACTGGTGCATCGCCTGTCATGAATTGGAGAGTCTTGTCTTCTCGGATCCGGCCGTCATTGATGCGTTAGAAAATTTTGTACGGCTGAGGGTGGATGCCACGGACATGGAAGCCGCCGCCGTACAGCAGGTCATGGACCAATATAATGTCTTTGGCCTGCCGATCGTAGTCTTTCTGGATAAAGAAGGACGGGAGTTTGATGATGCCCGTGTGATCGGGTTAGTCCCTCCGGAAGAATTCTTAAAATCAACCCAAATGGTTTTGTCTGAATAAATGCTGAAGACGTTTTGACGCGCAGGAATTTTTTAAAAATAAAACTTGACTGATCGGTCAACTTCAGTTATATTTAAACCATGAAAGATTGCGAGACGAAATACAGGATTATGGAAACGGCGCTGGGGCTGATCTGGCGCAGCAGTTACGACGCGGTGGGGGTCGGTGAGATTTGCAAGCAGGCCAAGATCAACAAGGGAAGTTTTTATCATTTCTTCCCATCCAAGGAGGCCTTGGCGGTGGCGGCCCTGGAGGAACACTGGCAGCGGATCCAGCCCAGACTCGATCAGATTTTTTCACCGCAGAAAGACCCGGTCCAAAGGCTGATGGACTATTGCGACCACAGCATCCGGATGCAGAAAGAGAAACAGGAACAGTTCGGCTTTGTCTGCGGATGCCCGTATACAACGTTAGGCGCCGAACAATGTTCGCAGAGCGAAATCATCCGGGAAGCATCCGCGAAACACCTGGACCGCATCAAGAAGTATTTCGTCAGCGCGGTCAAGGAGGCGGCCGATGAAGGAATGATCCCGCCCACGAATGTGTCCAAAAAAGCCAACGAATTATTCACGTATAACCTGGGGGCGTTTACCCAGGCGAGGATTTACAACGATCTTAAAATGCTGGACAGTTTGAAGCAGGAATTCAAGGAATTGCTGGGCGTCAAGCACGCCGTTAAAACTTAAATTTTTTTGTCAAGAAACTTGACCGATTGGTCAATAAATAAGGAGAAGACGATGAACCAGACAACCCTTAACCGATTACAAACCAATGCCCATCAACAAACAACCAGCGGGATCGATTTGAATCCGCTGAAATTAACCGCGCTGTTGTATCTGGCGGAGACACGCGCCCGGGAGAATTATGAACTGATGGGAGAGATTGTTCATTATGCCAGGGAATTCGGCGCGACGAATCAGGAAATCCGCGCTGTTCTGGCCGCTTAAGAGATTCAGGCAAAGGAGGTGATCCTGATGAATACAACCATTATTCAAGCAACGGGCGACACGTTTGACGAGCAGGTCCTTAAGAATCCTTTACCGGTCCTGATAGACTTCTGGGCCGAGTGGTGCGGACCGTGCCGGGTGCAGAACCCGATCCTCGAAGAATTGGCCGCTGAAGTGCATGGCAAGGTGGCGATCGCCAAGGTCAACGTCGATGACAACGGCGGACTGGCCGCCCGTTTTGAGGTGATGAGCATCCCGACCCTTTTGGTCATGCACCGCGGCAACGTGGTCCGGCGACTGGTGGGGGCACACTCGAAAGACCAGTTATTATCCGTCTTTAAAGAATTGAATCTTATTTAATCATTCCATCCAAAGGAGAATATCATGTCCAAAGTATCGATCAAGAATTCTGTTGTCCTCGTGACCGGCGCCAATCGCGGCATCGGAAAATCGCTGGTGAAAGAAGCGTTGAAACGGGGCGCGTCCAAAGTGTACGCCGGGGCGCGGCAGACCGATAAACTTAAAGAGATCGTCGCCCTGTCCCCGGACCGGGTGGTCGCACTGGAACTGGATGTCACGAACCCGAAACACATTCAGAACGCCGCACGTGTCGCCGGTGACGTTCAGGTTCTGATCAACAACGCCGGTGTCGCCGGACAAGCGGGCGTCATGTACCAATATAAGGAAGAGTCGGCCCGGCAGGAGATGGAGGTCAACTATTTCGGGCCTCTGCACCTGACGCGCGCGTTTGTCCCGTCCCTTTCCCAAAAGAAAAACACGGCTGTCGCCATTGTGTCGTCGGTCGCCGGGTTGTCCAGTTTTCCGATGTTTGCCACGTATTCCGCCTCCAAAGCGGCGGTCCATTCCCTGACACAAAGCCTGAGGGCCGAACTGGGAGCCCTGGGGATCAGCGTGTTCGGGATTTATCCGGGGCCGATCGACACGGACATGGCCAAAGACGTGGACATGGAAAAAGAAACGCCGGGCAATACCGCCGTCCGGATCCTGGACGGGATTGAAAAAGGCGAGGAGGACATTGCGCCGGACAAATTCTCACGGGAATTTTTGGCGAATTTGAAAAAAGACGCCAAGGCCGTGGAACGCAGCAACGCCCAGTATGCGCATCAACCGCAAAACATTTAACCGATTCATGAAAGGCAGGCGATTATTATGTCGAGAGTATTCAAGTGGATGTCGGACGCGGACAATCCGAAAATAAAAGAGGTCCAGCCGCCGGGACCGCCGGAACGGATTGTCCCGGATGACCGGAACCTTCTGGATGCGTATTCGCGGGCGGTGATTCACGTCGTGGATCAGATCGGTCCAGCGGTGGTCAGCATCAATGTCGGATGGCGTATTCAGGAGCGCGGCATGCAGCACGGGGGCGCCGGTTCAGGCGTTCTCTTTGCGCCTGACGGTTACATCCTGACCAACAGCCACGTCGTCCACAACGCGACCAAGTTGTCGGTGGTCTTGAACAACGGGGAAACCTTTGAGGCGGAGCCGGTGGGGGATGATCCGGCGACGGATCTCGCCGTGATCCGGGTCAACGCGTCCAACCTTCCGTTTGCCCGGATCGGTGATTCGGACACGCTGCGGGTCGGACAGCTCGCGATCGCGATCGGAAACCCGCTGGGTTTTCAGTCAACGGTTTCAACCGGGGTGGTGAGCGCGACCGGCCGTCATTTGCGTTCCCAACAAGGCCGTCTCATTGAAAATATCGTCCAGCATACGGCGCCCTTGAATCCGGGGAATTCCGGAGGCCCGCTGGTTGATTCGCAGGGAAAGGTGATCGGGATCAATGTCGCGGTGATTTATATGGCGCAGGGATTGAGTTTTGCCATCCCCGCCAACACGGCCAAATGGGTTGTTTCGCAGATCCTCCAGCACGGCCGGGTGAAGCGCGGCTATCTGGGGATTGCCGGACGTCAATCGCCACTGGATCAACGGACCGTTCGTTTTTACAATTTATCCAACAGATCGGCCGTCCATATCGAACATATCGAAGACAACTCCCCGGCGGACCGGGCCGGGTTGAGAATCTATGATCTGATCGTTGCGGCGAATGATCAGGTGATTAACCATGTGGATGACCTGCATCATTTTCTGGCGCAGTGGCCTTTGGGTAAACCCTTTGAATTGGGCATTGTCCGGGGACCGGATCATTTAAGGGTGAATATTGTCCCTACCGAAACTTATTGATGAACATTCACTGAATGGATAGTATGGTTATTTTAGAATTGATTTGTTATAATGATTTCCGTTTATGCGAGTCATTCTAATCATTCTCTTAGGTTCGTTCGGGACATCCCTTTCCATTCCTGCCGCCGCAGACCGGCAGGCGGTCTGCTTAAAACAATCATTGATCCTGAGAATTCTTGTCCGCCTTCTTTTGAAGGCGGACTTCATTTTTAATTCTATAAAAACGAAAGGAGTCAAAATGCGCGCAACCGTTTTATGGTTTTCGGACTATGGCCGGGAAGATGGACTGAAAGGGGCCCGTTCATGAAGAAAATTCTTTTACATATCCGTGCTTTTATATTCCGCGGGCTGTTGGCGATGATCCCGATCATATTATGCGCGGTCGCTCTGCAGTTACTGTACGTATTAATTGATAAAAAGATTGTCGGGTTCCTGGAGAATTTTATTGAGATCAGGAATATTCCCGGACTGGGGATTTTATTGCTGGTCATTTCATTGTATATCCTCGGCCTGATTGTCAGTAATATTATCGGCCACCAGATTTTTGGTTTTATCGAAAGGATCAGCCAGCGCATTCCTGTGATTAAAACGATTTACGGAATAGGAAAACAGCTGTCAAAAGGGCTTTCAGCGGCGGATGGACAAAGCCAGGCTTTTAAAAAAGCCGTGCTGGTCAAATTGGGTCCGGACGGATTAATGGTCCCGGCTTTGGTGATGAGTTCCATGAAAGGACGGAAATCGGATGAAGAGTTCTTGTTTGTCCTTGTCCCGTCCGCTCCGACGCCGGCGTCCGGGTATTTGTGTGTGGTCAAGGCGTCTCAGACCTATGACCCGGGCTGGACGGTCGAAGAGTGTTTAAACGCGATTGTGTCCATTGGTATCGTGACGCCCAAAGAAAAAGGGCTGGATCTGTAAGGTTTATTCAAACGTGTCTTAAAAAAATAAAGGAATTTTTGAAATGGTCTTCGGTTATGAAATAGTTGTCATTCTGATCATGATTATCATGAACGCTTTTTTTGCGGCTTATGAAATGGCCCTGGCTTCAATCTCGAGGGCCCGTCTTAGTTTCCTGCTCAATGAAAAGAAAAAAGGAGCCGAGGCTGCCGTTTACATGAAAGACAGGATGGAGGCCAGCCTGGCGGTCGTCCAATTGGGGATAACCCTGGTGGGCGCTGTCGCTGCGGCGATCGGCGGGGCCGGCGTGAATGAAATGTTAAAACCGTATCTGATGCGTTCGTTCGGGTTTTCAGAAACGATCGCCGAGATTCTGTCCCTGATCTGTCTGGTCGTTCCTCTCAGCTGCCTGACGATTACGTTTGCTGAACTTGTTCCCAAGATGTTTGCTTTCACGAACCGGGAGTGGGTTTGTTTAAAGATGTCCCCTTTTATGAAACGGTTATCCCATTTTGTTTATCCGCTTGTCCGGATATTTGAGGCTGTTGTGAAAAAGTCGGTCGGATTCGGATCGAATAAACTAAACGGGAAAAAAGACATGGGCGATTATGTAGGGCTGCATGAACTAAAAGCGGCGGCCTCCTTTGCCAGGTCTTCCCGTTTGATCGGGGCGGGCCAGGAGAAGATTGTTCTCTCAGCGGCCGACCTTTCATCGAGGCCAATTTCCAGTATTATGCTTCCGGCGTCGGAAATCTCTATGATTTCCTTAAAAGCGAGTATGAATGACGCCCTGGTTAAGGCCCATATGGAAATGCACACCCGTTTTCCGGTTTGCGAAAAGGAAAATGATCCCCAGACGATCAGGGGATATATCAGCTTCAAAGATATTATTGATATTCTAAGAACCAGCCCGGACAAACAATCGGTCCAGGGGATAACCCGGCCGATAAAAAGTATAAAGACCGATGTTTTAATATCGGATGCGCTGACGCAAATGATCCAGAGCAAGATCCATATTGCCCTGGTGGTTACCTGGGATGACCGGGTGGTCGGTATGGTCACTTTGGAGGACATTATCGAAGAACTGGTCGGAGAAATTGAAGATGAATATGACCGGCTGCCGACGCATATCCACGCGTATGGATCGTCCTGGATCCTGGGCGGGGGCGCTCCAATGAGTGCCGTTTATGCAACCATTCTGAAACAAAATTTCGTTCCTGATTCAAAAGTGCCGGGGATTTCTTTTTCCGAATGGATCAATAAAAGACTCGGACGTCCCCTGCAATCAGGCGAGACGTTTCAGATTGAGACGATCACCATAACCGTCCGTAAATTGCGACGCAAGAAGTTGTATGAAGCGGTTGTTACGATCGCAGACCAGAGCTAACCTCCAGAACTTTTCTAAAAAGTTTTCTTAATTCAAGGAAGTCTTCCCGCATCAAATCCTTCCGGTACCGGTTGAAAGGAATTTCCATCAAAGACCGTTCCATTTCTTTCTTTTAGTGTAAGCTATTATATATCATATGTTTAGTTATTATTTGATTCAGAGATTTGACATCAAACCAGGTATATTGCATACTTAAAACAAGAAAAATAGGAGAAATAAGAGAAAAGGACAAAATAGGATGAATCGGAAACAAGGATGACCCTAAACCGTTTTTTACAGAAAAATAAAGACTAAAGAAATTGTGTTATGAATAACAAATTAATTTTGATTAGTTTATGCATCATCTGGTTGAGCGCTGTTTGTACAGGGATGGCTTCTCTATATAACTATGTTAATGAACCCTCCGAGCCGGGAATAGTTGTCCGCCAAAGACCTGCATCCATACAAGCGGACGAACAAATTTTTCAGCTGGTGATGACCGCTCATCCCCATTGTCCGTGCACACGGGCGAGTATCAGTGAACTGGATCGTTTGATGGCTCAAACCCAGGGGAAATTAAAGGCCCGGGTATTTTTTCAAAAACCGGAGGGCTTTTCGGAAAACTGGGTCAAGGCGGATTTATGGAAAACGGCGGAAAGAATTCCCGGTGTGGAGGTCGTAATCGACGAAGACGGGAATCAATCCAGGTCATTAGGGGCAACAACGTCCGGCCAGGCATTTCTTTTTGATCCGGCCGGAAAACTGGTTTTTCACGGGGGAATTACAGCGGCGCGGGGGCATGAGGGTGATAACCTCGGGCACAGTACCATTGTTGCTCTGGTCAGCGGAGAAAAACCGGATGTTGGGCAGACGCCCGCTTTCGGATGTTTATTGCGTCATCAGCCATAGATTCAGGAATTGTAGGTAAAGGAAGAATAATGACGGTCAGGGAAAAGACAAAACAAGATGAGAAAATAGTCCGGCGCAAAGACGAACTTTTGAAGAGCAATCATTTTGAAATCTGCCGCAATACCGACCGCTGGTTCGTTAAACTGCTGATTTTTCAATGGATTTTCGGAATCGTATTATCCTTAATTGTTTCCCCGAGAACCTGGGCCGGTCAATACAGCCAGACGCATATTCACGTCTGGGCGGCTATTTTCCTCGGAGGCGCCATTATATTTTTTCCCATCGTTTTAGGGGTGCTTAATCCCGGAAAAGTCTTGACCAGGCACGTCATTGCGGTCGGGCAGGTGCTTTACTCGGCTTTATTAATTCATTTGACCGGCGGGCGGATCGAAACCCATTTCCATATATTCGGATCATTGGCCTTTATCGCTTTTTACCGGGACTGGAAAGTATTTATACCGGTGACGCTGGTTGTTGCCGCGGACCATTTTATCCGCGGGGTCTATTGGCCCCAATCGGTTTTCGGCGTTCTGGTCGCCAGCCATTGGAGATGGATGGAGCATGCGGCCTGGGTTATTTTCGAAGATATATTTCTGATCAAATCCTGCCGGGAAAGTTTTTTCCAGATGGCAAAGAATGCCGAAAATACAGCCCTTCTCGAATCAAACAATGAACAGCTCGCGAAACGTTCACAGGAATTGCAGGAATTGACCGATACGCTAGATGAGAAAGTCAATGAGCGGACCGCCAGTTTGCTTAAGGCCAACGAAAGTCTGTCCATTGCGCACGATCATTTAAAAAATACCCAATTGCAGTTAGTGCAATCGGAAAAGCTTGCCTCCATCGGATCTTTGGCCGCCGGAGTGGCCCATGAAATCAATAATCCGATTGGATTTGTCGGGAGCAATATCCAGATGCTCGGGGATTACATGAAAAGTTTTGTCAAGGTTCTTGAGGAATCGGAGAAACTGAAGAAGGAAGTGGAAGAGGAAAAATTGGAGAGTGCGAAAAAGACAGTCGCGGAAATCAGATTGGTGGAGCAGGAGAATAATATTGAATACCTGGTCGCGGACATTAATAATCTCATCATTGAATCCAGGGACGGGCTGGACCGTGTTAAAAGAATTGTCCTGGATTTGAAGACATTCTCCAGAGATGATAACGGGGAAATGCAGTCTGTTCAGACGGAAGAAATTATCGAGAGTGTGTTAGGGATTGTCCAGAATGAAATCAAATATAAGGCCGACGTGAAAAGAGTATACGGTCAGACACCGAGGATCGAGTGTCTTCCGCAGAAATTGGGACAGGTGTTCATTAATTTATTGATGAACGCGGGACAGTCCATCGAAGAAAACGGGACGATTACGATCCGGACCTATGTGGATCATCAGCAGGTGGCTGTGGAAATCGAAGACACCGGCAAAGGTATCCCGGAGGAGCATATTCATAAAATATTTGACCCTTTCTATACAACGAAGCCGGTGGGGCAGGGAACGGGTCTTGGTTTAAGCATCAGCCATGAGATTGTGGCTAAACACGGCGGAGAGATGCTGGTTGAATCGGAAGTCGGGAAAGGAACAAGATTCACGGTTAAATTACCTTTAGTACACAATAGTCCCAGTTAAAAGGAGAATTTTTATGGAAAAGCATTATACGATTCTGTGTGTGGATGACGAGGAATCCATCCTCAATAGTTTAAAGCGGACCTTACGGATGAAAGAATATACGGTTTTAACGGCGCTGAGCGGGGATGAAGGTTTGAAGATTCTTGACGATAATCCGGTCGATATGGTTATTTCCGACCAGAGAATGCCGAAAATGTCGGGTTTTGAGTTTTTAAGAGAAGTTAAACAAAAGCACCCGGCCTGCACGCGGATCATGCTGTCAGGGTATAGTGATTTTGAAAGTCTCATCAAAACGATTAATGAAGGGGAGATTATCCATTACATATCCAAACCCTGGGATAATGAAGAACTGAAGGCGATCATAAAACGCACCTTGGAAAAAAATCAGATGGTCCATCATGTCGGGACGCTTCTTGAGAATGTGCGAAGAATGGTCAACCTGGCGGAAGGACTGCAGATTGATACAAAGCAGGAAGAGAACAACCTGATTCTAAGAATTTCATCCAAGGATAAGATTGTGGATGAGAAAAGTGTTTATAATTTAATCAAGTTTTTATTTGAAACGCTGGGGATTGAGGGAAAAGAAACCATGAACGTGTTGAACAATGCCGTCTCCAAACGTAACGGCGTCATCATTTTTAATATTGATCTTGGAAAAGGAGTCAATTTGAAAATCGAAGTGCCTTCACAGGATCAATGATTTTATTCAATTATAAAGTATGGTTCCGGCTGGGTCAGAATTCTTCGGATACCGGAATAATAAAATGGAGCACAATTGATGTTGTGCTCTTTTTTTGTTTGTAGTATGATAGATTAAATTTTCGGAGCAATGGGTAAACATGAAATTCAAGAATATACGTAAATTAGAACGCTTAGGCGTTTTCACCCTGATCGGCGGACTCGTTAGTATCCTGTTAGGGTGTTTGGTTATCTTTGTCGATTTAACCAAAAAAGATTTTAAACATATCCAGGTCGGTATATTTATTCTCGCCATCGGCTACTCCTTTGTCAAAATCGGTCACCAGCTCTCCCAAATAGCCCAAGAAGAAAAGAAATATCAGCAGACAGCATAATCCTTTCTCGTTAATGGTAGGCTTACTTAATTTTGACTATTGAGCAATCAAATTTGACAATAAATCAAATTAATGTTATCCTTGCCTCAAATAAGGATCATTATGCTTTTGAGCGCCAAATATCGAGCCGAACGGATGATAACTCCCCATTCCCCCAAAGAACCCTTGCCATCAACGGATACTTTTATACAAAAATTGTCCGGCACTGATCATATTCTATATAAATTATTGCAATATAACAATATACGCTCCATTGATGAATTAAGGCGATTAAGAGTTGATTGTCAAAATCAATGCCTGTTCTTTCGGAAACTGAATAAAATGCTGAAGATGATTATTTTGACCGGATTTATTGGTGCTGCAGGGTATACGGTGCATGAATATCAGGCCGGATATATAGACAGAATGAATACGTTTCGAAAGTCGCTCGGTCTCAGTCAAACTTATCAAAATGATTATCGGGATACAATCGTTCGGGTTGAACGGATGACTCCGGACGTTTTTCAAAGGAACATATTCCTGTCTGCAAGGAATGTCCGGACGGAAGTCAAAAAAGATCCCGATATCAAAGTGACTGAATTCGTTCAGACTTACAAAGTGGTGGGAGTGGTGGTCGATTCCCAAAGGAGGGCAATCGTTGAGAACATCAAACAGCAGGAAACAGTCTTTCTCTCGATTGGTGACAAACTCGGCGAAGCGACGATTACCGAAATTCAGGCGGATAAAATTATTGGCCGGCTGGACGGCCATGAACTGGAATTATTGCCATGAAAAAACCGATGATGTTTTTTTGTATCACGTCCGTTGGTGTTTTTTGTTTGACAGGACTTGTGAAATGCCCGTTTTCTTTTGCGAACCAGCCGGATGAACTCAGCCGGCAGACTAACAGGATTGATCTGCTGGACTTTAAAAATATTGAAATATTTGATGCGTTTAAGTTCCTGTCGCTAAAAAGCGGAATGAACATATCTGTCCACGACACCGTCAAGGGGCGATTGTCGATTTATCTTAAAGATGTTTCGGTTTTCGAGGCGCTTGATATTATTGTCGATGTTCAGAATTTGGCGTATGTGAAGGAAGATCATGTCATTAGGATCATGACGGCCGCGGACTACAGTCAGAAATTCGGCCACCCCTTTGGGAAATCGATTCAGACAAAAATAATTCAATTGACTCATGTGCAGACCAATCCTGTCGTCAGCCTGTTAAACCAGCTTAAAAGTTCAGAGGGGGTTATTATGGCGGATCCCCTTTCCAGGACGCTCATCCTCAGGGATGATCCGCAGATCATTCAGGAAATGGAAGAGTGTGTCCAACGGATGGATGTGCCTTTGAAGACCGAGGTCTTTAAGCTCAATCATGCCCGGACAGAAGACGTCACCGAGAAAATTAAAGGGCTGCTGACCGAAGGGGTTGGAACTGTCTATGCGGATGAACTGACTAATTCGCTGATTGTGTCGGACCAGGCCGGGAGCATCACTAAAATACAAAGGCTGATCACGGCGTTCGACAAAAAACAGAATGAGGTGTTCATCGAGGCGAAGATTATCCAGGTTATCCTTAACGATGAGCACAAAATGGGAATAAACTGGGAGTTTCTTGTCGACGGATATCATGGCCTGGACTTTAAAGGAGGCTTTGATAAACTCAGTGCGGTTGATAAGTTCGGCCGTATGGGTATTGGAGTGCTGTCGGACGATGGTTATTCGGTCCTCATTGAGGCCCTGGAAACAATCGGGGAAACAAATATTTTATCCAATCCGCGTATCATTGCCGTTAACAGGCAGGAGGCGAAAATATTGGTCGGGTCAACCGAGCCGTATGTAACGTCAACAACGACCACGCCATCCGCAGGGCCGGCCACGACCGCTGAAAATGTAAATTTTATCGAGGTGGGAGTCAAACTGTTTGCCACGCCGGTTATTCATGAGGACGGTTTTGTCACGATGAAAATAAAACCGGAAGTCAGTTCTGTCACCCGGAACGTGTTGACGGCCAACAACAATACCATTCCGGTTGTTGAGACATCACAAGCCGAAACGACCGTCATCATCAGGGATAATGCCACGATTATGATCGGGGGGCTGATCAAAGATGAAAGAATTGTCGTCAATAAACAAGTACCTGTTGTGGGAAGGCTTCCTTATGTGGGCAGATTTTTCGGCAACAGTGAAGATATGAAACGAAAAACCGAGATTGTGATTTTCCTCACCCCGCGGATTATTACCGGGGAAAATGATCAGCTGACCAGCCGGGATTATCTCCTGAAATAGCCTCAATTCCTTAAAATAATTTGTAGGTTAAAATTACACTTCATATTATAATAAGAAAAGTTTCGTTCGATGAATTAATAGTTATAAAGGAGTATAAAGATGAAATTCTTAAAACGAATATTTGGTTTGGTCATTATATTACTGGTTATTGCCGTATTTGCCCGTAATTTTATTGTTAAAATCGGGGCCGAACAAGCTGTCAAGAAATTGACAGGGTTGCCCCTGAAGATCGAAGGTTTGAGCATAGGTCTGAAGGACACGAATGTTGATATTGACGACTTAAGGCTTTACAATCCGTCGAATTTTCCCGAAAAGCTGATGGCAAATGTCCCTGATATTTATATCGATTATAATTTGCCCGACATAATTAAGGGAAACATCCATTTGAATGAAATCCGGTTTCATTTGAATGAGTTTGTCGTCGTCAAAAATAAATCCGGGCAGACCAACCTGGATTCATTAAAAGCCCTGCAGCCGGCGAAAAAAGAAGGCGCCCCCAAGAAGAAAGAAGAACCTTCGGAACAGAAAAAGGTGGATGTTAAAATTGATAATTTATCATTGCGGATTGACCGGGTCGTTTACAAAGACTATTCGGTGGGAAATGAACCGAAGATCCAGACCTACGAGGTTAATCTTAACGAGAGTTACAAGAATATTGAAAATTTAAATGCCGTGGTAAGCTTAATCGTGTTCAAAGCTTTATTTAAAACTCCGATTGCCGCGTTATCCGGGTTTGATCTTAACGGCATCACCGGAGAGTTAACCGACACTTTAAAAACATCGACTAAAATGGCTACGGATGCTGTCAAGGACGCCAAGGGTATATTGAATAATACTACAGGGAATCTCAAGGAAACCACGGAGAATCTTAAAGGGACGGCGGATAACCTTAAAGACAAGGCCAAGAGTTTAAAAGGGTTGTTCAACAAAGAATAATGGAAAAAAGAGTGAAAGATGCTTTTTCCGTCCTGTCCGTCGTCAGTCCTTCTCGCTGGAAGCAATACCCCGGAACTTGTTTGTTTATTTCCATCCTGCTCCTGATCTATTTGTATATCGGCTTTAAGTTGATTTCTCCGGGCCTTCGGGAACGTTCGCTCGCCCAGTTTCATCTGACCTGTCCAACGTTTATAGGATGGGCTTTGAATCAGCCGATTCCGGCCATGTATAACTTCGCTAATGAAATATGGATCGGCAACCGTCCGAAGAATGCCACCAAGGAATTCCCCGTCGGAACAAGTTTTAAGCATTATTATACCTGGCTTAACCATTATCCTTTAAGAGTCATTACATTCAGTTGGTATCGATCTATGATTCTGAAAGATGTTGATTATAAATTCATCTCGCTGCGTTCGACGTACCGCAATACGTTTGTCGAGACGTGTTATTATCTGAATGTTAAAGACGGGCGGGTTTATATGGAAAGGGTGTATTGATTTGGAGAAGGACGACGTTTGGCCATTAAATCTTGCGGTCATCCGCCTTGCCATAATGTTCTGGCTGCTGGGCTGGTATTGCAAGTCGTATTTTTTCCTTCCATATTTTCTCGAGGTTATCTTTAAAATTCCGGTGATTCATCCGTTATTCCCGCCATTCTTCCTGAATCCGTATGTCTCTGTTGTTTTCTTTTTTGTTCCGGCCTTTTGTATCCCTTCGCTTATCAGACCAACAAAACCAAGGCTGATTTTCTCAAGTATATTAATGACGGTGAGTTCTTTGGTCATGATGCTGCATATTAATTCATATAATGACGCGACTTTTGTGACCTCATTCTGGGTCAGTTTCTGGATCATGTGGTTGGCATTTCAAAGTCACCGTACTGATTCGGTGTTGCGTCAGCAGGCCTGTCTGTTGGCCAGGCTCATCCTGGGGCTCATCTTTTTCGCCGGTTTTGTGGGGAAACTTACTCCTGAATATCTTTCCGGAAAGGTGTTTTATCAGATTTTCTGGGGGGAGAGTAAAGTATGGCCGCATAATTGGCTGATTGCCCATTTTAATCCGGAACAGCTAAAAGCGATCAGCCTTTATGTTTCTACCTTTATCATTTTTTCCGAGTTGCTGCTGGCCTGCGCGCCGATGTTTCGTTCGCGGTTTGTATTTGTTCTGGCGCCCTGTATTCTTTCCTGTTTTATGATTACGAATACATGGGCTATTTTTTCGGTTGTGGGGTGCCTGATCGGCATGATGGTATCTTGTTTGTTTTATATGAATGCAGAATCCGGCTCCGTACAAAACCATGCGTAAAATTACCCATCAGGAAAATGTTGACCGGCAAGAGAAAAAAAGCAAACAGCCTAAACTGCCGTTCACGATCATTTTAAACAATATCCGCAGTCTGCATAATGTCGGATCAATTTTCCGAACGTGTGACGGAGCCGGTGTTGAGAAGATATGGATTTGCGGAATAACGGGTTTCCCTCCCAGTAATCAAATCGCCAAGACAGCCCTCGGGGCGGAAGATGAGGTTGCGTGGGAATATGGTGCCGATATTATAAGCGTTATACGGCAACTCAGAAAAAAGGATTATCAGATTGTTGTGCTGGAACAGACGGAACAGAGTGTTTACCATCACGTTTTTAAGCCAAAGAAACCGGTTTGTTTAATCGTCGGGAATGAAGTGGAGGGTGTCCAGCAGGAGGTGGCCAATCTGGGCGATTGTTCCATTGAGATCGAGATGGCCGGAATCAAGAATTCATTGAATGTCGCGGTTGCGTTTGGAGTTGTGGCGTATCATATCCGGAATCAATTGTTGTCCTGAGCCTTCTTTTGAATATTCAGTAATTCAAGATTGTTATGGGCCTCTTTAAAATGCGGGTCAATGGTCAGGATGTTCTTCAGGATGCTTTCGGCCCTGGAAAATTCTTTCTGTTCGATCAATACAGCCGCTATATTATTTAACAAGTCCGTCGAGTCCGGTTTTTGTTCGAGGGCTTTTAAATAATATTTTAATTCCATGTCTTTATTCCCCGATAAACCTTCAATTACGCCCAGGTTTGTGTAGGCCTTCCAGTCATTTTCGACGCCCATAATGGTTGTCTTAAAGTAACGTTTAGCATTTTCGAATTCACCTTTCTCGAAATAGGCGTTGGCCAGCCAGAATTTTACCAAAGGTATATCAGGCGATAATTTCAACATGTACCGGCAGTATTGGATTTCATTTGACCATAATCGGTTATACTGCCGGGAAATGAATACGTAGCTGAACAAGAGGAAAACGGTCACGATCGTAAAGATTCGTTTATGATTCTGATGGAATAGGGTTTCAAACAATAGGGCTATGAGCAAACAGTAACCGATGGATGAGATCAGCAGCCAATGCGGGGAGATGATCATGCCCATCGATGGTCTTGAGAAGCAGGCCAGAGTCACAGGGCCAAAACCGATAACCATCCATGCCAAGGCCAGAGATTTTGGGTGAGTCCGCCATTTAAAAAAGATTAAATAAACTAAAACGGTGATTAAGAAAATAAATAACGCCATCCATAATATAAGGTTCTGGCCGGCGACGGGGGCGCTGTAGATAAGTACGATATGAGTCATAAAAAGAAGATTCTTGATATAGGAAAGAATCAGGAGAAAATACATCACGGCATATTGTTGGACAGAAAGGCCAAAGCCGGGAATATTATCGAGAACGCCTGATTTGAGGCTGGCGTAATGCATTCGAAAGAGGAGATACAGGGCAATGATGGCCAAGAAAGGGAGAAGCGAGATAAATACTTTCAAAAGTTTATGATTTTTTAAGAAGTAAAGGATCGCGGCTAAATAAATGGGGAAGAAGATGGCTGTTTCATGGCATAAGATGGATAAACAGAAAAAAAGAAGGCTTAAGCACAGGCCGGATATTTTGTTGTCATCGGTATACGTTAAATATTGTATAAACCCCAGCAAGGTAAATATTATCAGTAATATGTATCCTGTCGTTGATGTGTAATTGATCAACACGCCATTCACCGGATGTGTAACGAAAAACAGGCAGGCCATAATGGATGTGGTGTTGTGTATATTAATTTTATTCAGAAAGTGGTAGAGAATGACGGAACATATAAAGAAAAGTAATAAATTCAGGGCATGGTAACCAAAGACATTTTTTTCGAACATTAAGAAAGAGATGTAATCAGCAAGATGGGTGATCGGGCGATAATAAATGTAATTTGACCCGTCATCATTTTTCTTCTGATGGGAGAACGGGTTTAGCTGAAGATGCCCCAAATCGCCAATTTTTCTATTTTGAAGGATCAGGGCATGGTCATCCATCAAAAAGGGGTTATTAAGGCTGTTGCTGTAGGCTGCCAAACAGAACATTCCCAACAGAAACATAACAAAAATATTTTTTTGGGAAGAGAATAAATTATTCATTGAAAAATCCGGTTAAATTATTTATTAATTGTAACATATTATAAACAATGTACATACGCAAATATTATAAATTAAATATAATGTTGACAAGTTAATAGTTGAATGGTAAACTAATAATGTTGAAATAAAGAAGAAATTAATTGTTGCAAAAGTAGTTTATTAATCATGGAGGTGGGCTATGGCGCAGGGAATAGAGCGGTTAATCAGTAAGTGGTTGGAACAGGGCATGATCGATCAGATTCTGGCGGATAAAATGTTAATGGATATCACGGAGGACAAAAAGGAACGTTCATCGAATAAGTTAATTGTCGTATTGTCTACCCTCGGTTCCCTGCTTTTGGGGATCGGGGCGTTTTTATTCATGGCCTCAAACTGGATGACGCTGTCTTCCTTGGCCAAGGTCTTTCTCTTAATAGGGGGAACGGCCGGTTCCTATTATGCCGGGTATGTCTTAAAATATGAAAAGGCGAATTATCCAAGAGTGGGTAATTCATTACTATTTCTGGGTTCTTTACTGTTTGGGGCGAGTGTTTTTTTAATCGCTCAGATATATCATGTGAATGCCAACAGTCATTTGTTGGTTTTGGTCTGGCTTGCGGGAATTATCCCGCTTGTTTATGCGTTTTCCAACGGGGCCATCGCCGGCCTTGCGGCTGTTTTGTTTTATTTGTGGATCGGTTTATTTGTTTTCAGAGGGATTAGCTTTAACTCGGCCGCCAACAATTTTATTGCTTTGCCAGCGTTATTTTTGGTGAGCGGAAATCTTTTGTTTCAGATAGGAAACACGCATTATTTTAAAGGTGCCTTACAGAAAATTGCGCGGATTTATCGTTTGATCAGTTTGAAAGTGATGATGGCGGGGCTGTTTTTCCTGTCGTTTAAGACGTTTTCCGGGCATCATGATTATTATTATAACGTTTCCAAGTCATTCGCCCATGTAACCGGGCAATTCAATGCCAGCTTTATCATTTTTGTCATACTGGCATTGATCCTAACGGTCATTAACCTCGCGTTTAATCCTACCAGGTCAAAAAGCAATATCATGGAAGATTCAATCAGTCTGGGACTGCTGGGATTCACCGCGCTGTTTTTTTATTTTCCATCCGTAACCAATATTTATACGGTTCTTTTTAACCTGATCTTGGCCGGGCTGATTATTATCTTATTAATGTTCGGTTACCAAAGAGAAGACATGAAGATAGTCAATATTGGCATGTCTTATTTAGGGTTATTTATATTAGTCCGCTATTTTGATTTTTTCTGGGAGTTGCTGCCGCGTTCGTTGTTTTTCTTGGTTGGTGGTTTCATTCTGATCGTAGGTGGAATTGCGCTTGAGAAAAAACGCAAAGAATTGAAGATCGAATTCAGTCAGGTCAAAACCGGAGGAAATCATCATGAATAGGAAAAAGGTTTTTCTCTTAATCGGGATATTCTGGATCACCATTATCGGAACCTTTGTAATCAGCAAGGAGTACACCTTACGGACGGGTAAGGAAATATTATTAAAAACAAGGCCGGTTGATCCGCGGGATTTATTTCGTGGCGATTATGTTATTCTGCGTTATGATATTAGTCAGATTGATACCGGAAGCCATACAAATCCGAGTCATGCCTCCTACAAAGAAGGGGATGTTGTGTTTGTGACTTTGGATACGACCCGTCCGTTTGCAGAGGCGCAGCGTGTATTTAAAAGCCCGCCGGCAGGAGAATTCTATATCAAAGGAAGAATTGCAGAAGTTAGCGGTGGGCGGCTCACGGTGGAATATGGTATTGAGAGTTATTTTGTCCCGGAAGGAAAAGGCTGGGTTATTGAACAGGAACGCAACAAGGGAAATGTTAACGTATTGGCCGCGGTCGGTAAAGAAGGACGGGCTATCATCAAGAAACTATTAATTAATGGAGAAGAGGTCCGGTTTGAGTAATCCAGGCATAAAGAGTCGAGGGTTTAAGGCTTTAATGGCAACACAATTTTTGGGCGCGTTAAATGATAATGCTTTTAAATTCTTTATTACAGCCATCATTGTGGACAAAATCGACCAGGGGACATTATACCTCGCCTTGTGCGGGGCCGTTTTTATCTTGCCTTTTTTATTGTTCTCGACCTTTGCAGGATTTCTCGCCGACCGTTACAGCAAAAAGAAGATTATTGTTCTGCTCAAAGGACTGGAAATAATTGTTATGGGGATTGGTTTTTGGGCCTTGTTAAAAGGCAATATAATCCCAATCCTGATCGTTTTGTTTTTTATGGGGTTACAAAGTGCGTTGTTCAGTCCGTCAAAATATGGAATCCTTCCGGAAATCCTTGAGGAGAATAAACTCTCGGACGGGAATGGAATTATTCAAATGTGGACCTATGTGGCCATACTCATCGGCCAATCTTCCGCTGGGTTTCTCATGCAATGGGCAGACCCGCATCTTTATAAGGCGGCGTATATTTTCATTGTTATATCGGCTGTCGGGTTGTTCACCAGTTTTTTTGTGACCAATGTCCCTGCCGCGGACCGCACGCGTAAACCCCAGGCCAATTTCATTAAAGAACTTTTTCACAATCTTAAATGGATCAGACAGGACAAGGCCGTATTTTTATCCATGATCGGCTTAATGTATTTTGGTTTTCTGGCCGGTCTATTTCAGCCTAACGTTTGGTTATATGCGCGCAAGGTTATGGGGATCGATTATATCCAATCGGGTTTCCTGATCGCCGCGTTTACTCTGGGGATTGGATTAGGTTGTCGTCTAGCAGGGAAATTATCTTCCGATAAAGTTGAATTGGGGTTGGTTCCGCTGGGTTCGATCGGATTGAGCTGTTTTTCAATTATGATGGGTTTTGTTCATACTTCATATGCAGTCACGTTGATGACAATCTTCATGTTGGGTATTTCTTCGGGTTTTTATATGATTCCCCTTAATGCCTTAATTCAGTTAAATAGCCCAAGAGACCGGATGGGAAGGGCCATGGCGACGAATACGTTTCTTTCTTTTTTCGGTATCATGATCGGGTCGTTGTTTATTTATATCTTAAGAGATCTCTTTCATTTGGACGCGGCTCAAATATTTATTGTGATCGGGGTATTAACGATTTCCGGAACGGCTTACACCATCCGGATTCTCCCCTACGCGTTTGTGCGATTTATCATTTGGCTGTTAACGCATACAGTTTACAGAATAAAATCCTTTGACCGGCATTTTGTGCCCGAACGCGGCGGAGGTTTATTGGTTTGCAATCATGTGTCTTATATTGACGCGGTTCTCCTGGTGGTTACCTTACAAAGACCGGTCCGGTTTTTGATGTATCGGAATATTTATAATATCAAAATTCTCAAACCGATCTTTAAATTAGCCGGCGCTATACCCATTTCTTATACGGACGGCCCCAAGGAGATCATTAAATCTTTAACGGAAGCGACGGATGCCCTTAAGAATGGTGAACTTGTCTGTATCTTTCCGGAAGGACAACTGACCCGTACCGGAAATATGCTGCGTTTTAACCGGGGATTGGAACGGATTGTCGCAGACACGGATTGTCCGATCATTCCCGTTCACCTGGATCGGGTCTGGGGCAGTATATTTAGCTTTGAACGGGGGAAATATTTTTTTAAATGGCCCAAAATGCTGCCTTATCCGGTTTCCGTGACGTATGGCGAACCGATGCCTGCCAAGACATCGGCGTTTATTGTCCGAAACAGGATCAGGGAACTGGGTGCGCATGCGTTTATGCATCGTTTCGATGAACGGCTGACATTGCCTGAGAATTTCTGGAAAGAGTCCCGGAGAAATCCCGGGAAGTTTTGTATTGCCGACGGTCTGGGAAAGAAATTGACCTTTGGAGAAACTTTGATATCGTCCATTATTCTAAGCGATAAGCTGAAGCCCTCCATTCGTCAACAGGAGAAGGTCGGGATTTTGTTGCCCCCGTCTGTGGGGGGAGTGCTGGCCAATATAGCCGTTTCTTTTCAACATAAAATACCGGTCAATCTAAACTACACGACCTCAAGCGAAACGATTGATTCCATTATCCAGCAGTGTCAGATGGAAACTGTCATAACGTCAAAAATATTTTTAGATAAGCTGAATCTTAAAATTAATTGCAGCATGATTTTTATTGAGGATTTGATCCGAACGGTGTCGTTGCGGGAGAAGGCCTTTGCGGTCATTAAAGGTTTTATTTTTCCGATGGGATTGTCGTACAGACTTTTGTTTGGCAGCAGAAGCAAAAAGAATATAGAGCAGGTGGCAACCATCATGTTTACATCCGGCAGCACAGGGGAGCCGAAGGGGGTTATGCTGACGCATGGCAACATCACCTCAAACCTGGAAGGGTTATATCAAATATTTCATGTCCGGAATGATGATGTCCTTATGGGAGTCCTGCCTTTTTTCCATTCGTTCGGATTTACCGGAACAATGTGGTTTCCGCTGGTCAGCGGGATTGGGGCCGTGTATCACGCCAATCCGTTGGACGCAAAGACCATAGGATCGCTCGTTCACAAGTATAAAGCCACGATCCTGATGGCCACGCCGACATTCCTCAATACGTATACCAAAAGATGCTCGGAGGATCAGTTTAAATCATTGAGGGTCGTTGTTGTCGGGGCTGAAAAACTAAAAGAACAGATTGCGGATGCGTTTAAGGACAAATTCGGCATCGAACCCATGGAAGGATACGGGTGCACGGAATTATCCCCGATTGTTTCTTTAAACCTGCCTGACTATCGCGAAGAAGGTATAGTCCAGAAAACCCAGAAGAGAGGCAAAATCGGTCTTCCTCTTCCGGGCATCGCCATTAAAATCCTTAACCCTGAAACATCTGAGCCTGTTGATGTCAACCAAGACGGTTTGATGCTGATTAAGGGGCCGAATGTGATGAAAGGGTATTTGAATAAAGATCAATTAACCAAACAGGTGATCAATGACGGGTGGTACTCAACCGGAGATATCGCGAATATTGATGACGACGGTTTTCTTATGATCACGGATCGTCTAAGCCGATTCAGTAAAATCGCAGGGGAGATGGTCCCGCATATCAAGGTCGAGGAGATGATCCACCAGGTGCTTAATGCTTCGGAGCAAATGTGTGTTGTCACTTGTGTTCCTGACGAAAAGAAAGGTGAGCAATTGGTGGTCTTGTATACGACGGATATAAATCCTGAGGATGTTGTTTCATCTTTGAAGAAAACCGAACTGCCCAATTTATGGATTCCGGACCCCAAGATGTTTTATAAAATTGATGAAATTCCCTTATTGGGAACCGGTAAGATTGACTTGAGTTCGGTCAAGAAAATGGCCCAATCAAAATTGTTTTAAACTCACCATGTTCGAGCATAAACCAAAACACGTTATATATCTGATTCATGGGATAGGCGGAAATAAAACCCATTTTGGCCATATGGTTCCAGCTCTCCGGCGTACTCTTCACAAGAAAGACCCCTCCACAAAGTACGTGATCAAAAATGTTATTTATGAAACCGGGCATGACGAAAAGACATCGTATGATTTCGCCAAAGATCTGGCTTCTGAAATCAATCGGTTAATCCAATCTTCCCGGTTTAAAGAAGACGATAAGTTTTCCTTGATCATGCATTCACAGGGAGGGTTAGTGGGAGCGATTTGGATGTTTCAATCTCTGTTGGAGAACCCGGAATACAGCCCGAAAAAAGCGGTTGACCATTTGGATGCGTTCATTACTTTAGGAACACCTTTTTGGGGGGCAAAGATCGCGACCTGGGGAAGTCAGATGAAGACTTTGACTAAACAGGTCGGGGTGAAGATTCCCGTTCCATTCGGTCAAAAAGAACTGGAAGAGATGTCCTTTGGCAGCGATACAATTTTTGATTTCCGCCAGGCGCTCATAGAACCGCAGTACCGTCCGCAAATTGAATATTTGAGAAGCCGTGTGCGTTTTTTAAATGTCGTGGGGGTCGCTGACGCGTTTAATCCGTTGGGAATATTTGTTTCCGGAGTCGACAAATATGAAGATGACGGGGCGGTTCCTATGGCCAGTGCACGATTTAATTTTCTTTATAGCCAATCCATCAAAGCGGATTATGATGCAAACGACAGGGTGCGTCTGGAGAATATGCAGGAAGTAACCCTGGCCCCTTACGTGGTCGTGAACGCCCTGCATGTTTCCCCTGTCCCGGAAATGGCCAATTTCTCAGGAATTGCACAAATACCGAAAAATTGTATCAAGAATGAAAACTATATTCATCCGACGTTCTCTTATATTTGGAAACATATTTTGGGGTATCCTGTCGAACAAGTTGACAAGAAATTAGGGGATTTTAAAACAGTTCTTATTGATATTAATATTAGAATTGATCATCAGCAGACGTTACACAATGATGATTTGAAGATTGAATTTCGGTCTTTGGACGGATCCGGCTTATCGGGTTCAAATATAGAAATATCAAACGCGTTTGAACTTTATTCAAAAGGTAACCGCCGGTCTTCCGGTAACACCAACCATTGGCGTTATTATTATACGGGTCACATTAAGCGTCAATTGGACAATAGAAAAGAAACCCTTTTAATGGTAGTCTCTAAAAACGGGTATAAATCCAGGCTCTTCGAAATTGAAATTAAGACCGCCTGTTCGACGTTTGTTGACCTTAACTTAATTCCCGACCGATGAATTTTCTGGGTAGGGTATGGATGATTTTGATGAGTTTGTTTGTCAGTGGTTGCGTGGTTTCTTCAAATGCCCGGGGCACCGGGAATAAGGACGATCAAAGAATGATTTCTTCAACAGTATTGACACAGGACAATAAAGAAATTCATTATGACTTGTATGCCCAAGGCCATAAACGGGTGATCATCCTTGCGCATGGGTTTTACAATAGCAAGAAGGCGGTGTTATTTAAAGAGATGGCCGAAATGTTGTCGGACGAATATGATGTCATCGTTTTCGATTTTCGCGGCCACGGAAAAAGCAAAGGTTTGTTTACCTGGACAGTCAAAGAATATCAGGATTTGCAGGCAATCTTGGATTATGCCCATACAAAATATGAGAAAATCGGAGTGATTGGTTTTTCTCTAGGAGCCGCCAGCAGCATCATTGCAGCATCCAGGACAGACCGGATCGACAGTTTGATTGCGGTAAGTCCACCCAGTGATTTTAATAAAATTGATTATCAGGTTTGGCGGATGGGGGTTATGGAAAATGTGGTTTATAATGTTTTTCAAGAGGGCAGAATCGGTAAAGGTGTCAAGCCGGGCTGGCCCTGGTTACGTAAGATTAAACCTATAGATGTCATTGATCAGATAGGGATTCCAGTCTTATTTGTACATGGCAAAAAAGACTGGCTCATTCAACCGTGGCATTCTCAACGCTTATTCGAAAAGGCAAAAGGAACAAAGAGTATAGAATTATTAGAGGAAGGGACCCATGCAGAATACATTTTCCGACGTAATAAAGAAGAAACAGTATCCATCTTTAAAGAATGGTTTCGAAGATCATTAAACGGGGGTGTAAAGAATTAACCCTAGATTCGTTCTTGAAAGTTTGGTTATTTTCGTTAGACTATAAGTGTTGATGATTGGAGGAACGGATGACTAAAAAGATCTTGGTAGTCGATGATGATCCGGGAACATTGAAACTGGTTGGCGTGTTATTAAAATCAAAAGGGTTTGATGTTTTATTGGCCGAAGACGGACTTGAGGCGATGTTGAAGATACAGAATGAAGGCCCTGATCTGGTTGTTTTAGATGTCATGCTGCCTGAAATAAACGGTTACGATATATGTTTTCAGCTCCGGTTCAACAAAGATTATGAAAAGATCCCGATCTTATTGTTAACCAAACGCGAACAGGAAATTAATGAAATGATTGGTCAAAGGGTTAATATCGAATATATGGCCAAACCCATTGACCGGGAATTATTTTTTGAAAAAATTCACCAATTGTTATGAACGAGCATAACCCCGCCGATTCTTTGCACTAATCAGATATTATATTTTCTATGAATTAAAGAACAAAATGCCGATATGGGTGAATCTAACCGTCGAAATAAAAAAATTATTCCACTTATAGAGAAGGGAAAAGCCGCCGCTAAAATAATGCTTATAGCCGTGAGTATCATTGCCGTCATTGATTTCACCTATCGGAAGTTTCATCCCCTGTTAACCATAACCGATCCGGCCCGGACGCTGGGAAGTTCAGACGCGTCTCTTAAGATAATCGAATTCATTGATTTTCAATGTACGGAATGTGCCAGAGGGGCAAAAGTATTGAAGGCGTATTTAAAGAAATACCCTCATGATATTCAGCTTTCCGTCAAGTATTTCCCGCAGATTGAGCTGAATTCCATGGTCGGAGCCGTGCATGCTGAGTGCGCGGCCAGACAAGGGATGTTCTGGTTGTATTACGATGAATTAATTACAAAACAGAATCAGTGGCGGTTGATGCAAGAGGCTAAGCCGTATTTATTTTCTCTGGCCAGGAATGTATCGATGGATCTGGATATGTTTAAATTTTGTGTTGAGGACGATGACGCTGAACAAATCATATGGGAGGAACACCGGTTGGGAGAATCCAATTTCGTCAGGGCCACACCAACATATTTCATAAACGGCAAGATGTACGTGGGGGTAGATGAAATGGAAGAATTTTTAGAGAACTATTTTCTGAATAAACGATTGGGATTATTATAAATGGTAAAGGCTGTTATCGGTACGGGAATCATCGGCACAAAGATTGCGGAAATACTTTTGAAGGCCGACGGAGAACTCATCGTCTTTAACCGCACTAAAGAAAAGGCTGGGTATTTAAAATCGTTGGGGGCTTGTGTCGTGCCGAGTGTTGAAGCTGCCGTTAACGGGGCAGATTGTATCATTTTAACATTGGCCGACAAAAAGGGGATTGATGACAGTCTGTTTTTTGACCAACTGAATTTAAAAGGCAAGCTGGTTCTGCAAATGGGGACGATTTCTCCTGAAGAAAGTATCGAGATATCCGGTCACGTAAAACATGCCGGCGGTGATTATCTTGAATGTCCGATTCTTGGAAGCAGACGGGAAATTGAACAGAAATGTCTGATTATGATGGTAGGCGGTGATCAATTGCTGTATAAGAAATGGGGAGCGTTCTTTTCACTTTTTGGCCAGGATCATTATTACATCGGGAAGGTCGGCCAAGCGGCGGCCCTTAAATTGGCCATAAACCAAATCATTGCCTCTCACGCTGTTGGCTTTAGTTTGAGTTTAGGGATGGTTGAAAAAAATAACATAGACATAAATATGTTTATGGATATCTTGAAGAAGAGCTCATTGTATGCCACCATGTTTGAAAAGAAAATGGCTAATTGGAGTGAGCGGAAGTATTCGGATCCGAATTTCTCAACCAAACATTTATTAAAAGATGTGGGTTTGATTGTGGAACATGCAAAGACGCTGGGGTTAAGAGCAGATATAGTTCAATGTATCGGGAGAATTCTACAAGAATCCGTGGAAGAGGGGTTAGGCGATTCAGACTATTCCGCGGTCTTTAATACAATTAACCGGATTGAGTGATGATTAAAGTTGATAATCTTAGTAAGTCATACGGTCCAACCACGGCCTTGCGGGATATTTCTTTTGAGATTGGCCATGGAGAAATTGTGGGGTTCCTCGGCCAGAATGGAGCCGGCAAAACAACTTTGATGAGGATTTTAACCAGTTATTTAATGCCCACGTCAGGCACAGTCAAGATTAATGGCCTGGATATCACCAGGGATTCCCTGTCCATAAGAGAAAAAATCGGGTATCTTCCCGAAACCCCGCCGCTTTATACAAACATGCGCGTGGCCGATTATTTAAGATTTTCCGCACAACTCAAGAATGTTCCCGTAAAACTGCGCTCAAAAAGAATTGATCGTGTTTTGGAAGATTGTAATCTGGGAGAAGTCCGTAATAAAATAATTGCAACATTGTCCAAAGGGTACAAACAAAGGGTCGGTATCGCACAGGCGGTCATTAACGACCCGGCCATCCTCATTCTTGATGAACCGACCAGCGGTTTAGATCCGGTCCAGGTCCAGCAAGTCCGCAAGTTGATAAAGAACATAGAAACGAAACGTACGGTCATTCTCAGCACGCATATTCTCAGTGAAATTGAACAAATGGCCCAGAGGGTTTTTATTATCAAAGAGGGGGCGATCATTAAAGACTCTCCTTTACAGGCCATTCTTGAAGGCCATAAAAATCTTGAGGATGCATTTCTAAAAACAATAGGATTTAATCTGTATGAATAAAGTTTTATGTATAGCTTTCAAGGAATTAAAAGTCACTTTTCAATCGCCTGTCGCGTATATCCTTCTTTGTCTGGCTTTGACGGTGTTTAATATTTTTTTCTTTATTATTATTGATGAGAACCGGGAAGCCACGCTCAGAGATGTATTTGCGGTCATGGAATTCATGCTGGTTTTCCTGATACCGCTCATTACGATGAAATCCATCGCTCATGAGAATGAAGCGGGAACCATGGAATTCCTAAAGACAACCCCAACAACGGATGTGGCCATCATATTAGGAAAGTATCTCGGAGGACTGATGTTCTTTTCTATATTGATAGCTTTAACGTCGCCATATTATTTCATCATTGAATTCTTTGGGGCACCTGATAGGGCTGCAATATTTGCCGGTTATACGGGGATTTGGTTAGAAGGAGCTTTTTTTGTTGCTGTCGGTATAATGACATCCTCTTTTACAAAAAGTCAGGTCCTAGCGGCGATGAGTTCTTATATTTTAATACTATTTATTTATTTCTCATTAAGCTTTACAAAATTCATCAGCGGTCCTTTCGGTGAAATTGTAAAGTACTGCAATGTTATGAGCCACTCGCAGAATTTCTTCTCTGGGGTTATTGCAACATCTGATCTGACTTATTTTCTCAGCGGAATATTTTTATGTCTGACCATCGCCCGTTTGGGTATTGAGGATAAATTATGGCGGTAAAATACTCAAAACGGATTTATATTATCTTTGTATTAGGTGTGATTGTATTTTTAAATAGCTTGGGGATTATATTTGTTAACAGGTGTTTGGGCTGGTGTGGGAAATTCTCGATGGTGTTGGGATTGTTTTGTATCGTGTACCCCATCTATAAGATAAAATTCTCCCAGAATCATAATCTGACCCTGAATAGAAAGAGACTGTTGGGAGGGATCGGGTTTTTATTTGCGGTATTGCTGTTTGTGGAAATCAATTATCTTGGATTTATCCATGACAAAAGGATGGATTTTACGAAATTCAAACAACATACGCTGTTGCCGCAAACGATCGGACAGATTAAAACGTTACCGCAGGATATTCAGATGACCGCATTTCATGTCGGTCTCCCCCCGAAGTATCTGGAAGACCTTCTGGGGGAATACCAACGCAAATCCAATGGACGAATTACGGCGGAAGTCATTGATCCGTTAGTTCAGATCGGATACGCCGCACAGTTCGGGTCGGTTATCAGCGGGAAAGAGAAAAAATTATTTTTACAGTCAGGTAATGAGCGCAGAGATATTGATTTCACGAAAAATCCCCTGACTCAAGAAAGTATCAATAATGCCATTATGCAGCTCACCCGAAAAGCCCGGACGGCTTGTTTCTTGACGGGGCATGGGGAATCTCGGTTATTTGATGATAAGCCGACGGGATTGAATAAACTTTCCAGGCATTTATTGGCGAACAATATCCTGGGAAAAGAAGTGGCTTTGGACATCAAGGGGGAAATTCCGGACGAATGTAATGTGCTGGTTATCCCCGGACCTAAGAGCCAGCTGACGGTGAAGGAAGAGACGATTATTCAAGAGTATCTTTCAAAAGGAGGGGATGCCTTATTTCTTATAGAGAGTACGCTCGTTTCTACTCCGCAGAATCCTCTTTCGGCCGAACAAGACGAACTGAATCCTTCGTTAAATAATATTCTCCATGCGTGGGGCGTGTCCGTGGCAAAGGATGTTGTTGTTGATCTTGATAGCCACGCCAGCGGTGATGTGGGGTCTCCGGCCACACGAAATTATATGGCGCACAGGGCCATCGTGGGCGGACTAGATTACACGTTTTTTATCAGGCCGCGGTCAATTAAGATGCTCAAAGAACGACGAGATTCAATTAAACTGGCGCCATTGATATTGACAGCATCGGATCAGAACAGTTGGGGGGAAACCAACCGTTACCTGACTGTTAAATTTGATCCTGAGGAAGACAGGGCGGGTCCCGTTCCTATCGCGTTCGTGGTTATGAAGCCGAAAGAAAATGAAAAGTTTTCGGACACAAGGATGATCGTAATAACTGACGTTGATTTTATTTCAAATGCCTATATTGATTCCTATAGTAATGCACAGCTGGGAGTCAATGCGATTAATTGGTTAACGGAATTGGATTATGTGACTTACCTTGACCAGACCCAGATCAAAGTTACTCAATTGGATCTGACCAGCCGGCAAAAAAGGATTATCGCGTTTTTATTGTTTTTAGGGCCGACTTTGCTGATAGCGACAGGTCTGTTGATATGGTTGAGACAATAAAGGGATTGACTTGTAGGTATTTAATATATTTTGGATTTCTTGGGGAATCAATTTACGGGAGTGATGTAAGGAACGTTTGATTCCAACCGGTTGATTTAAAAAAGAGGTGATAACACGTATCACCTCTTTTTTTATAACTTCTTATTTATTGGATTTATCACATACGTATTCAGGCTTCATGATCGATTCATAGTTATCGGGAACGGCCAAATTGAAACTAACGACGTCCCATAACCCGGAACCTAACCGGCCTACGGTATAGCTCAAACCTTTTACAGTTCCGCCTACCCCGGCAAGAACTTTGTTGTCATTGGCGCTTATTTCGGATTTTATTTGTTTGGGAAGTTCAACCGGTGATGTAAGGACATTAATAACTCCGCGTTTAAATTTGTGCCACATTTTGTGATGGTTTGTGTCTTCTGTCTCGCTGAGTTCGAAAGCCCTGGCCGGGGAACAAACCAGCATGAAACAGACGGTCACAGAGAACAAATAGAGTAGTTTTTTCATAAGAACCCTCCTTAAAGGTTTTGAATATATCATAAATATTTGAGAATCATTAACTTAAGTCCTTTATAGCAGATGGTCATGAATTGTCAATCAAATACGAAGAAATTCTGTGTGGATAAAAAAGATGCGCAGAAAATGGACGCATGGTATGCTGATGTTTCACAGAACAAAGGACTCTGGACAAAGTATAGCATATGACCAAAAAAAAGAAAAAAAATTACAAGAGTTTTGAGCCTGTCTATAAAGAACACAGCGCACATCCCGCAACGAAACAACCCCGACCGATTAATTTCTCCCCTGCAGATGATCCTTTAAAGTGGTGGGTGTTTGTCTTACTGTTTGTTGCCGGGATTATTTTCTATTTTGATGCCTTTAATAACGGGTTTATTTGGGATGATGAAATGGTCATCACGCCAAATTTATATATACGAAACTGGTCTCACATAGGAGAGATATTTTTAACGGACATTCATCATTTTGGTCTGGATAAAAGTAACTTTTACCGGCCTCTTCAGGCTGTTTCTTATATGGTTGACTACGCTTTCTGGCAGCTTAACCCGATGGGTTACCACATAAGCAGTGCGATTATCCATATTATCAATTCTTACCTTATTTTTTTAGTCCTATCAAGTGCTTTAGGTTTTGTGGATCAGAAAAATCAACCCCAGGTGAGCCGAATAGCCGCAGCATGTTCGTTGGTCTGGTTGGTTCATCCGATTCATACCCAAGTTGTTACTTATGCGGCCGGGCGGGCGGATCAACTGGTAACGATGTTTATGCTATTGGCCATTTATTCGTTTATTATTTGTAAGAAATGCTGGTGGTCTGTTATTTTTTTTATTTGTTCGTTACTGTCGAAAGAGTATGGTGTCATTACGCCCGGATTTATCATACTTGTTAATTGTTTTGGGTTAACAAAGAATAAGGCAAGTCTCACTAGAAAACTAATTCCCTATGGAGTCATATTGGGGGTGTACATTTTATTGAGAATGACTGTATTGAATTTTCCGACAGATTTTAATGCGGACCTGATTCCCGGGTTGTTTGAACGGATGTTAACCAGTTCAATGGCGGTCGTCAATTTGTTTCAGCTTTTGTATTTCCCCTTTGATTTAAGTATGGACCGTAATATTGAATGGCAAAAAACGATATGGGACATGAAGGTGATTTTATCGATCGGGAGTATTCTTCTGAGTACGTTTCTCATTCTTAAATACAAAAACAAATTTCCGGTCATCTTGTTCGGGTTTGTTTGGTTTTGCATCGGATATTTCCCCTTTGCCAATGTTATTCCTATGAATGCCAATGTTTCAGAGCATTGGATGTATATGCCCTCCGTTGGAATATTGATCATATCTTTTTATTTATTAAGCAACATTCTAAATAAATTTCATCGAAATATATATTATGGTTTGATTTTTATACTAGCAATTTATTTCGGATCAATCCTGATTCATCGCAATAAAGATTTCAGAAACGAAATTGTGTTTTATAACCAGATTTTAAAACGACAGTATAAGAATGCCAGGGTCCATTATAATCTCGGGTGCGCCTATTTTTACGCGGGGCAGGAAGACGAATCTTATAAACATCTGCTTGAGGCGATCCGGTTCAAGCCCGATTATGCTGCCGCTTACGGAAATCTTGGCCAATTGGAATTCAGAAAGGGGAATGTCGATAAAGCCATTCAACTATACGAAAAAGCCAATGAAATCAAACCTGATTTGGTTGAAAACAGAGCAAATCTTGGCTTGGCCTATATTAATAAAAATCGTATTCAAGATGGAATAGAGCAATTGCAGAAGGCTTTAAGTCTTAATCCGCAACATGTGGCCGCATTAAACAATATGGGCATCGCCTATGGAAGTATCGGGGAATATGAGAAGGCTGGAAAATATTTTAATTATGCCTTATCGATCGCTCCGGATGATTTATCTGCAAGAAATAATCTGGCCCACCTTCATAAACTTAAGAATCAGAAATTAAAATAGTTCGAACCAAACGGATGCATTTAAATTTTGCGGAAAACCTTTTCCTGGAGGGGCAGGTAGCCCCTGTGGATAGGGCAATTGACGTGTTACAATTTAAATGTAAATGAGAGAGTCTCAGAAATTGTCTGTAAGCGGTGAATCGTAAGTTAGGTTGCGGTTAAATAAACTTCAGCCGGTGAAAATAAACCTGCTGATATGAGAAAGGAGGGGAATGCAATGAAATACGAGACATTGATCGTTGAACCATTCAGGGATATGATGGTGAAAGTTGCTGACTTTATCCCCACTTTACTCATTGCCTTGGGTATACTCTTTATCGGCTGTTTTCTCGCTCACGCAGTTCAAAAACTAATGGTCAGATTGTTTAAACCATTTGATGGAGCAGCCGGCACGATGGGTATCACGCAAGCATTGAGGAAAGGTGGAGTCAGGCAGCAACCAAGTGATGTGATCGGCTGTTTATCCTACTGGGTATTGATGGTTATGGTTTTAATTATGTCTGTCAAGACTTTAGGATTAGTTGTCGCATCAGACTTGCTGGATAGGTTATTAGCCTATATTCCAAATGTTATTACCGGTGTAGTTGTATTAATTTTTGGTATGTTGTTGGCTAAGTTTGTCGCTACGATTATTTATGTAGCCGCAAAAAATACGGATATGCCTATCCCGCTGACATTGGCCAAACTAAGCAAGTTTGCCATTGTTATTTATGTTTCCATCATCTACTTGAGGGAAATCGGATTCGTCGATTTGTTTTCCGGAGCAAACTATACCATCTTTATAACAGGTATAGTTTTTGCGCTATCTTTAGCGTTTGGTCTCGCAGGAAAAGAAGTCGCAGCCAAGTATTTGGGTGTATTGGATAAAAAACCTAAATAAATTAAGTTTATAAACAATCATGAAGGGGTGGTTCTTGCACAAAGAATCCACCCCTTTTTCTTTGCCATTTCGCAATTGATTAGGGTATAATACATTTTTACGATTGTAACCATCCATTTTTTCAATACAAATTGGAAAATAAATTCATCAAAGATCTTAAGAAATCCACGAAAATAGAGAAAATCCCTTTTTTTGGACGTCTAACCGTATGTCTATTTCTCGTCATAGGATTTATCATATACAGCACCTCGATATCCTCTCCATTCATATGGGATGATTTTGATCTGATTACAGAGAACCGCAATATTCAGGGATGGTCCCACATATTTGATGGTTTCAAAGGGAACGTGGTTTCTCAGTCGTCATTCTACAGGCCCCTTCAAATGTTTAGTTATCTTCTGGATTATGAGATCGGTGGTTTGAATCCGAAAATATTTCATATCACCAGTATCCTCATTCATATTGCCGTCGCGTTAAGCCTGTGTTGGTTTTGTGTGGTTCTCTTTAAGGACAGAATGATCGGATTACTTTCAGGCCTGTTGTTTCTGGTCCATCCGGTCCATAACGAGGCGGTGGTTTATCTATCGGGCCGAGCGGACCCGCTGGTGGCCCTGTTTATTTTGCTGTGCGCCATTCATTATATTAAATACGACCAAAACAATAACCGAATAGACTATGTGTTATGTGTTGGACTATCTATTTTGGCATTGTTATCGAAGGAGTACGCATTAATTATTCCCGGTTTACTTTTGCTCTTTCACTACTCATTTAGTAAGAAAATTAAGGGGAGTTTATTTTATGTTGTTGCCGGGGCATGCGTTATCTACGCAATTTTGAGGATGTATAACATTGTCGGGGTTGCCGATATGCATACCAAGACCCAGACGATTTTGCTGCAGAGACTGCCGGGGACATTTTATTCCGTTTTGATTTATTTGAGATTGCTTTTCTTCCCGTATGATCTCTTTTTAGGATATGGGCAGAAGATTTTTTATTGGAATAATCCAATGGTGTGGACGGGTTTTATACTCTATGTTTCCTGTTTAGTTCTGGTCATATGTTCCAAAAAGCGTTATCCAAGCGTGAGCTTTTTGACGGGCTGGTTTCTTGTCGGGTTAATACCCGTCATGAATATATATCCGATCAATGCTTATATGGCTGAACACTGGTTATATATTCCTTCAATGGGTCTATTTATATTAGCGGTATTTGGAATTAAATTTTCCTATGAGAAGACTAAAGCCAAAGACGTTATTATTGCCGGGAGCGGTCTTATCTTAATTTTGTTGTCGCTCTTGACCGTTCGACAAAACTTATTCTGGAAAGACCCGGTTATATTTTACAAACGAATTATCAAAATAAATCCTGATTTTATTAAGGCCTACAATAATTTGGGTAAACATTACAGCAATCTGGATGATTTTGAAACGGCATCGTTTTATTTTAAGAAGACAATCGAAATAGACCCGAGATTTGAGAAAGGATATCATAATTTTGCGGTGTGCCTGGCCAAACAGTTTAAATATGATGAAGCGATTGAATATTACAACAAGGCAATAAGCATTAATCCGAACTTCGCGCCGACGTATAATAATTTGGGGGCTATTTTTATTGATCAGAAGAAAGTTGACCTGGCGGAACAGTATGTTGGGAAGGCGTTAAGTATAAAGTCTGATATTCCAAAAGCGTATTATAATCTTGGATTGATTGAACAGGGCCGGGGCAATATAAGCAAAGCAGCATCTTATTTTCAACTGGCGGTTGAGTATGATCCGAATTATACCGCCGCCAAAAATAATCTGGCCTCAGTATTGCTTCAGGGGGGATATGCGGAAAATGCAATTAGACAATATGAGGAAATTCTAGTCAAAGACCCAAATAATTATACGGTCATTAATAATTTGGGTATTCTTTACGGGAAGGAAGGGGATATCGGTCGATCCATTGATTACTTCACCAAAGCACTAACAATCAAACCCGATTATGCCGACGCTCATTTTAATATAGCTTTTGCTTTTACTAGAGTTAATAAGTTGAACCAGGCGGCCCAACATTATCAGGACGCAATTCGAAGTAATCCGGGACATGTGCAAGCTATCAATAATTTGGCTATTCTTTATGCGGGACAGGGACAAAATGAGCAGGCAAAACAAATGTTTCTAAAAGTGTTGGAGATTGATGAAAACGATGTGTCCGCTCATAATAATTTAGGGTTGGTTCTGGCAAAATTAAAGAATATTGATCAGGCCATTGTTCATTATCAAAAAGCGTTGGAAATAAAGCCGCATTATAAAGAAGCCCACAACAATTTGGGCATGTTGTACGATGAAGTCGGAAAATTACAAAAGGCTGAGGAGCATTACACGGAAGCGTTAAAGATTGATCCTGATTTTACCAACGCGTTAAATGGGCTAGGAATTGTCTATGGAAAGGAAAAGAAATACAAAGAGGCTGAGAAACTTTTTCTGAAAGCGGTTGAGATTAATCCAAACGGGAAAGACGCGCTGAATAATCTTCAAAAGACAAGATACTTTTTACAAAAAGAGAGTGTCCAAAATTGATCCGTTTTCTGAAAGATAGAACGATACAAAGGTTGATTGCATTGGCCAAGGTATGGGCGGGAGTCATATCTTTGATGGTGTTATTTTGTTTTAATGCAGGCGCGGTGACGGCTCAAAGCATTTTTGAATATCAAACTTATTATGAGTTTCAAGGAGAGCGTGTTAAGAGTTCGAATCCGGTCGATTCGTTTAGCATAGAGATTGGAGATCTAAAAGATAATGTCAGGATTGTGAAATGGTCCAAACAGGAAGGGAAAGAATATAACATTGAAACGTATCTCTTAGACAAAGAATGGGCAACGATTGAATGGGATGTTGAGGATTCGAAAGATTCGTTAAGATATTCTGCCGTGAGAGAGGGGAATACGTTAATCATTGATGGTGAAATTAAAAATAATCGTATCAAGAAAGAGATTAGCATCGATGAAGCCCCATTCTATTACAATCCAAAGTTGGGACTGAGATATCTCGTTAATTCTGAGAACCAGGACATGTTCTTTTGGGCGATGCGTCATGATAATTTGGACATTTTTAAAATGAAGGCTCTCAAGAAGGGGAAAGAAACGATAAAAGTAAATGGAATAGATGTTGAAGCGGTCAGGGTTGACTGGGCCGCAACGGATGGTCTTTCAAAATATTTCACCCGTACGTATTGGTTTCGCAGTTCTGATGGAAATTTTATCAAACAAAAAGTAAGCGGAACCAAGGTCAGAGGTTTGGTGAATGAGCGATAATGATGAACTTGATCAGTACATTCAATGGCAAGAATCAAGGCATAAACTTTGGGAATCAAAATGCGGACGATGCGGGGCCTGTTGTGGTATTATTGAAGGCGACCCGTGTGAACATCTTAAGAAAGAAAAAGATAATCGATACGCTTGTCAGATTTACGAAAACCGGTTTGGATTGCATAAAACGGTCAGTGGTAAGACTATTAAATGTGTTCCGATAAGGGATATTCTGCATAAATCTTGGCCTGGTGACCGATGTTGTGGATATAAAAAATAATAAGTATTTAAAAGAAAAAAGGAGGAGACATGGGGAAATTATTCGGTCTAGTTATACTAATTTTGGATATTCTCGCCATCCTGGATCTGTTAAAAAGTAATAAAGAAACCGGAAAAAAAGTGCTTTGGGCCGTCTTAATTCTAATTTTGCCGCTAGTGGGGCTTATTCTGTATTATCTGGTGGGGAAGAAATAAGATCAAGATTGTAAAATGACAATCTTAAGGTGAATTTCTGGCGACAATTTACAAGTCATTGTAATACATTGAAAATAAATGAGTTAAATCTCTGATAAAAAAATGCCTTGCAATTTTTTAGAAATGTATTATATTTTTCTTTACCTCTTGTTAGGGTATTTATATGACTTGAGGTTTCTAAACGATTGGAGGCCTATTATGACAGAATGGAAAGAAGATAAACCCATCCAAACATCAAACGAGGAAAGAGAAATCTTTTCTTGGGATGAGTCGAATGTTTTATTGTAATATATAATATTTAATCATCCTAAACTAAACCCTGTTCCTTAACTTGGAGCAGGGTTTTTTTATTTTCGGTGCGTAAGAACGAATGATTTGAATTGGTCTTTAATAAAGGTATAATATCTGCATCTTGCGGGTTTTTAATTTAAAACCCTTTCCAATTTGATTTTAAAAATTCGTGCCGCACATCCGTTATAAGTATATTTCTAATGATACCTTTAGTTTCTGATAAAACAAAAAAAGTATTTTCAGGGCCCGAAGTTAGGGTTGTAGAAGCATCAGCCGGTTCTGGTAAAACCTATGCATTGGCGAAACGATATGTTCAGCTTCTTTTATGTCAGGATTTAACTCAGTTAAGGGCGCCTACCCAGAATATTCTTGCATTAACTTTCACCAACAAAGCTTCGTTTGAAATGAAAGAAAGGATTCTATATTTCCTTAAGGGAATTGCCTTGTCTCAGTTAACCAAGAATGATTTAGATAATATTCTTGTCCCATTGGGGATTACCCCAAAAGACGCGGAAAAAACAGCCTTTTTGACCATGGAAAGTATTATTCATCATTATCATTTTTTTCAAGTTCAAACAATTGACAAATTTATCAATTCGCTTTTGTCAGGGTGCGCATTTAAAGTCGGTCTTACAGCCAATTTTAAAATAAAAACCACTGCTCTCGATTATTTGGAATATAGCCTGGATCGTTTAATTGACCAAGCGTCGGTTGATCAGGAGATTCTGGCGATGTTTGAACGATTCTTGGATAACTACCTATATATAGAGAACAGAAAAGGCTGGTTTCCCAAGAAAGATATATTGTCTGTTATCAAGTCATTATATGACCAGAACAATATTTATGGGTTTTCGTATATTCAAAGCCAACTTTCAATAAGACAATTGAACGAATTTAAAATTAAAGTTCTGGAACAGATCAAGACGTTGGCCAGCATCCTTCCGGAGAAAACAAATGCTGCGTTCCGAAAGAGCATCGAAAGGTTTGTCGGGGAATATGACTACGGCTTTGATATTGACAATGTGCCCAATTTTTCCAACCAAGATCCCCCGTTAAATAAGGGGGCTGAAGCGTTGCCTGAATTTTATGATTTATGGAGCGTAATTCAGAAAGGGTTACAACGGGTATGCAAGAACGAGGCCTACAGTTTATATAATCCTTATATTGAGGTTTTTGAAAAAGTAATGCAGGCATTCTATAAAAAGTCGTCCAAGGATGATGTTTTGTTCTTGGAGGAGCTGAACAAGAAGGCCAGGAACCTTTTTGATGAACAGGGAGTAACCGTTGAGGAGCTTTACTTTCGACTGGCCACCAGGATCGAGCATTATTTATTCGATGAATTCCAGGATACCAGCCGGTTACAGTGGTCCAATATTCGGCTTTTGCCGGAAGAGGCCTTATCTTCCGGGGGAACTCTTTTTTACGTTGGGGATCGTAAACAGGCGATCTATGGATTCCGGGGGGGAGATATCGGCTTGTTTGATGAGGTTAAAGAAGAATTCCGTGATTTCATTCGGCAAGAACCCTTGGTCAACAATTTTCGAAGTCAAAAGGCCATCGTTGAATTTAATAATACGGTCTTTTCCAAGCAAAATTTAAATCGTTTCATCCAACTAAAAGAAGCTCGAGAAAAGGAAAAGAAGACTAAAAATTCTGTCGAGTTCTTTGGTGAGGATTATAGAAAGTTAACCAGTTTGTTTGAAACATCACAACAAACGTTTCGTGCCGATTACACTAAAGGTTATGTAAATATCGAAGCTGTTTATGCCGAGACAAAAGCCGAAAACGATGACTTGACTAAAGAGAAAGTAAAAGAATTGATGAAGGAGTTAAGCAAGAGGTTTGAATGGAAAGATATCGCCATATTAGCCAGGAATAACTCCCAGGTGGAGATCATCACCACCTGGCTGTTAGAGGAAAACATCGCGGTAGATTCCGAACGGACATCTAACGTAAAGGATAATAGAAGGATTCACGAAGTCATCTTTTTATTGAAGTTTTTGAGCAGTCCCATCGACAATGTATCTTTTGCCATGTTTATTCTGGGTGAGATATTCATCAAATCATCAGGAATCCGTTTTGAAGAATTGCAATCTTTTATTTTCAAACGCAGGGCCAGTTTCAGCAAGCAGAAGAATTTTTATCTATATCAGGATTTTCGAAAAGAATATCCTGACCTATGGAAAGAATATTTTGAAGAGTTCTATAAGAATGTCGGATTGTTCCCGTTATATGAACTTGTCATCAGTATTTATGAGAAATTCAAGTGTCTGCAGTATTTTTATGCCGATCAGGGGTACTTTATGCTCTTCCTTGAATTGATCCAGAAAAGAGAAGAAGAACACGCTGATGTGGCCTCTTTTTTTGATTACTTTGAGAATCTAGCCGGTGAAGGATTGTACGTACAAATGTCCGGGGTCAATGCTGTTCGGGTAATGACCATCCATAAATCCAAAGGATTAGAATTTCCCGTTGTGATCATCCCGTATTTAACGATTGATATAAATGTTGGGGCTAGGTCAAATGAATCGGCTCAATCCTATGTGCTTAGAAAAGACAAGGAACATCTGCGCTTATTACGGCTTAAAAAGAGTTATTATAATTATTCGGATGAACTTTATTCAATATATAGAGAAGAATACATTAAGTCATTATTCTCTGAATTGAATAACGTTTATGTCGCTCTGACAAGGGCCAGTCACGAGCTTTATGGATTTATTCCAAAGAAAGTTGGGCAAAGTTATAACATTGTCAATTTTCTGATTCCGGAAAACCTGGTTCAGTCAGGTGTAAGGGCGTCCTATACGGCTCGGAAAGATCCTGATTTTTCATTATCACTTCCATTGGATTGCGCAGATTATAAAAGTTGGATTCATTTTTTGGGCGATGAATATTTGGCGGCTGAGCAAACACATACTTATCAGGCCCGGCTGCAGGGGGCCATTACACATCATATTTTATCCAATATTGGGAACGTTAAGGGGAAGCTTATTGATCAGGTAATACAAAGTGCGCTTGAGAGATCTATCCATGAGTTCGGGAGATTTGATGGTGTTGATGGTTACAAAACAAAGATTCGGGAAATCATCACCTGTACATTATTGAAGAAGTTCTTTGATGTTGACTCCGGAGAGATATTTACAGAAAAAGAAGTGGTCGATTGGTATGGGAATACGAGCAGAATCGATCGTATTGTAATTAAGGAACAAGAAATCTGGATCGCCGATTATAAAAGTTCAAAGTCAGAGGCGGAATTGGATACCGAACAGATTCGTCGATACATGAAAATATTAAAATCAATCTACCCAAGGCACAGAATTTCCGGATATTTGATTTATCTGGATCAATTACTGCTTGAGGAAATAAATGGATAAAATCACAACATACAGTTTTTGTGAGAACTTTATCGAGAAATTGGCCGATCAGGTTTATCGGGATTATTATGCCGGTGAACAAGGGTTTTCCAGGTTGGCCGTCGTTTTCGGCGGGAAAAGACCGGCCTTATTTCTCAAGAAAGCATTGGCCAGGAGAATAAAAACAAATTTTTATCCGCCTTCTTTTTTTACAATTGACCAGTTGATTTCACGGATCATATCGCAGCACGAACATTATTTGCCAACGATTGAATTAGACAGCTGTTATTTTATATACGGCCTTGTAAGAAAAGAAATGTCGCATCTTATGAAGAACCGAGAAACTTTCTCCGAGTTTCTCCCATGGGCGATGGAACTGCTGAGTTTTATAGATCAGATTGATCTTGAGAATATTTCTGACCGGTCTTTAACCAATATTGAAGAAATAGCCAAGATCGGATTCGCTATACCCGATGAAATCAACCGGTTGCTTGAACAGATCGTTTTGTTGCGCAAGCATTATCACGCCCATTTAATTGAAAATAAGATATATTCCAGAGGGTACCAATATCTAAGAGCGGCTCAATTGATTGATCAGACGGGATTTGAAGAATACGACAAAATATTGTTTTGTAATTTCTTTTATTTTAACCGGTCGGAGGAAATTATTATTGAATCGCTTTTTAATCGAGGGAAAGTCCGCTTTTTCTTTCAGGGGGACCAGAGAAGGTGGCCTATTCTCGACCGACTCGCCAAAAAGCATTCTTGGGAAATCAAAGAAGGTGACCAGGTTGACCTGCCTCAATTTAACCTCAAACTTTACGCCGCATTTGATGTGCATTCTCAAATTGGAACGGTCAGAAAGATTCTGGGACAATACAATAATCTCGAAAATACTGTTGTCGTCTTGCCGAACCCGCATCACATTGTTCCTCTAATATCTGAAATTAGTCAGCAAATTAAAGATTTTAACATATCTATGGGGTATCCCCTAAGACGCAGCAGTTTGTATAATCTTTTCGAATTGGTTTTTCAGGCCCAGTTATCCCGTAAAGAAAATCAATATTATGCGAGAGATTATCTTAGAGTTCTTTTGCACCCTTTTGTGAAAAACCTACAATTAAGCCGCGACCCTAGTTTGACGCGCATCATGGTCCATAAGATTGAGGAAATATTTACCGGAAAAGAACCAGCAACCGTTTCGGGGAGCTTGTTTTTTGACTTAGACGAAGTTGAGCGGCTGGACAGTTTTTATCAGCTGGTGGCCAATTCTTATCAAAGCGAAAAAGGGGCAGTATCCAGGGAAAGTATTAAAGAAGATCTCAGGTTTATGCATCAATTGCTTTTTTCTGGCTGGGAAAACATACACAGTTTTTCCAGTTTTGCTGAGGGTGCGAAGTGTTTTTTGGAAGAATTTGTCAATAAAAGCTTTTTAAAGAATTATCCTTTAAATATAAATATCGCGCACAAGATTTTCCAGATTTTAGATGAATTCAAATTAGCGGCGTTTAAAGATGAGAACTTTCCTAAAGAAGAACTATTTAAAGTCTTCGACAATAAAGTTTCTTCGGAAATCGTCGCTTTTATCGGATCTCCGTTAAAAGGTCTGCAGCTTTTGGGACTTTTTGAAACAAGATCGTTGAATTTTGAACATGTCATTGTCCTAGATGTCAATGAAGGGGTGTTGCCTAAGCTGAGTATCTATGAACCCTTGATCCCGCGCGACGTCATGATTAGTTTGGGATTAAACAGGGTGGAATTGGATGAGGAAATCCAGCGTTACCAGTTTATGCGGCTCATTTCTTCGGCCAAAGAGGTTCACCTGGTATACCAACAAAACAAAGAAAAAGAAAAGAGCCGGTTTGTTGAAGAACTGATCTGGGAAACACAGAAAAAGAATAAAACTCTGACCGGTATAGAAATTTTAAAACCGACCTATAATGTGCAGTCCAAGCCGCAATTGCTGGAAATCAAGAAGACTCCAGAAATAGTTGAGGTTTTAAAAAGCCACAGTTATTCAGCGTCTAGCATAAATACGTATCTTCGGAATCCGATCGAATTTTATTATCAATATGTCCTCGGGTTAAGAGAGCAAGAGGATCATTTAGACGAACCGGAGGCCAGACACATCGGAACATTTATCCATGAATTTCTGGAAGAAATTTTCAAACCGTTTTTGAAAACCAAGCCGATCCTGGATGATTCGTTTATTTCCCATTTCAATAAACAATTTGAAATAAAATTTGATGAGATTTTTAAGAAAAGCATGAAATCCGATTCCTTTTTGCTCCGTTCCGTAGTCCGGGAAAGGTTAAAAAGGTTTATTTTAAATGAACAAATGTCCGGTGACCGACAGGTTAAGGAAATTCTCTATTTGGAAAATAGGTTCGAAAATGTGATTTCATTAAGCTGCGGGGATATTCGTTTTAATTATGTGATTGATCGTATTGACTGCATGAATGATGGAACGATCATGCTTCTTGATTACAAGACAGGGACAGAAAGCGCAATGCCGAAAGATATTGCCCAGATTGAGACGATGGAATTGAACCGGGAGAATATATTTAAAAGTATCCCATCATTTCAGATACCTTTGTATTTTAATTTTCTTCAGAATGAATTTAAAGGAAGACCGGTCAACGCCGGGCTATATTATCTGCGCACTTTGAAGATCGATAAGTTTATCGACCAAAAAACTACTCATTCACACGAACAGATCAACCGGGTATTTTTAAAGGTGCTGGATTTTGTCATCAGTGAAATACTAAATATTGATATCAGTTTTAAGGAAAGCCAGCAGACAGCCAAAGCTTTTTAATGGTGAATATGGGTTATGCATTGATTGACTATTATTTTTTTCTGTGATACCTTAGGTCGATGATCAAGGATAATATTGAGAAAATTAAGAATAAAATCAGTTCCGTCTGTTCAAGTATAGGCCGGAATCCTGCTGATATTATCTTGATCGGGATCAGCAAATACGCAGACAGCTCTCAAATGAATGAAGCGGTTGCGGCTGGATTGACTCATATCGGTGAGAACAGAGTGCAGGATGCCAAAGAAAAATTTTCCGAGTTGATGGGCGCGGCAGCCATTGTTAAGCATATGGTGGGTCACCTTCAAACCAACAAGGTTAAAGCGGCCGTCGAGATATTTGATATTATTCAGTCCGTCGATAGTTTGAAATTGGCTCTGGAAATTCAGAAACAGGCTGAAAGGCTGAATAAAAAAATGGTTGTGCTGGTTCAGGTAAATATGTCCAGAGAAGTCCAGAAATCCGGCATGGCCCCTGAAGACATTGATCAATTTCTGAAATCCGTGCGTGGACTTGAAAATATTTATATTCAGGGATTAATGACCATAGGTCCTTTAACGGAAGACCGCATTGTTGTTCGGGAATGTTTTCGAGAATTTAAGGGGATATTTGATCGGATCAAGGATCAATACCCGGCTGACCACCGGCTCCAGATGAAATACCTTTCGATGGGAATGAGCGGTGATTTTGAAACGGCTCTGGAAGAAGGGGCGAATATGATCAGAGTAGGAAGGGCGATTTTCCATGACAGTTAAATTGAGTATAGGTGTCATTGGTGGCGGAAACATGGGGGCGGCCATTGTATCCGGCATCCATAAAGATCACAGGGTTTTTATTTGTGAATCGGACCATGCTCGTCGAATTCAGCTGAAACGAAAATTTAAAATCGGGATTCTCGGCTTGAAAGATTTGTTGGATGAATCAACCATTGTCATTCTTGCCGTGAAACCCCAGGATTTTGATGATCTTCTTGTCAGCATAAAACCGCATGTTCGAAGAGAGCATCTGTTTGTGTCCATTGCGGCAGGAATCACAACGAAATATATTGAGAAAAAACTTTGTCCGGGCGTGCGGGTTGTCAGAACAATGCCAAACCTCCCGGCGCAGATTCAGCAAGGTGTAACGGCTATTGCGTCCGGTAAGAACGCTTTGAAATCAGACTTGGGGCATGTACAAAAATTATTCAATACAATCGGGACCACGCTTTTGTTAGAGGAGAAATATATAGATGCCGTCACAGCTGTTTCCGGAAGTGGCCCGGCTTATGTATTTTTGTTCATGGAGTGCATGATTAATGCCGCTCAATCGTTGGGATTAAGCGAAAAATTGAGCCGGACAATGGTTCTTGAAACAATCAAAGGTTCAGTAAACCTACTGGAGAAGCAGAAGGAATCAGCGGACGTCCTGAAAAAAAGAGTAACTTCAAAAGGGGGAACGACTCAGGCGGCATTAACGGTTTTTGAACAGGAAAACATTGATAAAATTTTTAAGAAAGCATTAAAGTCCGCTAAACAAAGGGCGGGGGAGTTATCGAGGTAATTATGGCAAAGATTGGAATTATTGGTGGGAGTGGTTTATACGATATTGAAGGGATAGAGATTACAGAAGATGTTACGATCATTGACACGCCTTTTGGCCCGCCTTCGGGACATTTTAAAACAGGAAAAATGGGGAAGACCGAGGTTGTTTTTTTAGCCCGTCACGGCAAAGGACATCATATTTCACCCAGCCAGGTCAATTATCGCGCTAATATATTTGAAATGAAAAAATTGGGAGTCGACGCAATACTCTCCGTATCGGCTTGCGGAAGTTTAAGAGAAGATATTAAACCGCTCGATTTTATCATTCCGGACCAGTTTGTCGACAGGACTTTCAAGGCGCGTGAAACGAGTTTCTTTACAGACGGGATTGTCGCTCACGTCTCGATGGCAGAGCCGGTGTCCAAAGAGCTGGCATCAATCCTGGTTGGATGCGGCCGGAAATTGGGAATTAATCTGCACGAAAAAGGGACTTATATTAATATGGAAGGTCCGCAATTCTCCACGAAAGCCGAATCGAATCTTTATAGAAGCTGGGGGATGGATATTATCGGGATGACCAATATGGTGGAAGCCAAACTAGCCCGTGAGGCAGAAATGGCCTATGTTTCGTTATGTTCAGTCACCGACTTTGACTGCTGGCATCCAAATCATGCGGAGGTTACCGTTGAGATGATTATCGCAAATTTGACGAAGAACGTAAAAAATGCTAAGGAAATTATTAAATTGGCGATTCCGGAAATGGGACAACTGACTTCGTTTGAGGCGCAAAATGCCTTGAAATATGCCATTATCACAAGCCCCGAGCATATTCCCGAACAAAAACGAATATCGCTTAAACCTATTATTGGCAAATATATACAGTAACTGTTCGAATTTGATGTAACAGGATTCTTTTGTTCAATTCTAGTTGCATCCGTAGCTTTTTCTTGACAGATTATGCTGCGAGCGTTATACTTCAGCGTTTAGTTTTTAGGTAAATAGTTTGTGGTATTGAATTTGATCTTTTATGAAGGAGTTGCTTTATGCCAGAGAAAAAGTTAGATCAAAAAAAACTAGAATTTTATAAAAAGCTTTTACTCAAATTAAAAGACGATTTAGTCCATGATATAAAGAATATGTCTGATTCTTCAGGGTCTTCCATGAACGATTCTTCGGATGTATCTGGGCATGTTCAGCACATGGCGGATGTGGCCACAGATATGTATGACAAAGAATTCAATTTGGGACTGGCCTCGCATGACAGAGTTGTTTTGCAAAAAATTGATGCCGCTTTAAAAAGAATAAAAGAAGGAACTTACGGATTTTGTTTAGGAACCGGAAAGCCCATTGCCCAAGCCCGCCTGAAAGCAATTCCTTATGCTGAATATTGTTTGAAATATCAGGAAGAATTGGAAAAGACAAATCAAATCTAAATACTTATGAGAGGTCAATTCCGATCTCAACTCGATATAATCATTTCTTTGATTATAACCATCTCCCTTGTTTTCATCGATCGAATCTCTAAGCTTTTTTTTGCCGAACTTTTGGATTTGGGGGAATCAATCCCTGTGATCAAGGGTGTCCTGCACATGACCTTGGTCCATAATACCGGTATCGCTTTTGGTTTCTTTAAAGACCAGGGGATTGTCTTTATCGTCATACCGGTCATCGCTATTTTTCTTCTCATTTTTAACATTTATTATTATCGGCAAAATGATGAAGCGCTCTGTCGGACCTATATAGTAGGGTTTACGCTGATCCTGGCCGGGGCTATAGGTAATTTAATTGACCGGATCATGTACGGTTATGTTATTGATTTTATTGATGTGCGTTTTTGGCCGGTTTTTAATATTGCCGACAGTGCGATTACTGTAGGGGCCGCTATCATCGCGTGGAAATGTTTTCAATTGAGTGCGAAAAAGAATCAAAATTAGACGGATAGGCCGTACCTTCAAAGAAGTTTAAATTTATGACGACCCACTTATTAACAGTTGATGAGAAACATCATCATTTGCGCCTGGATGTATACCTGACCCAACAATTGACTCAGGTTCCTTCGCGTACATTCATCAAGAAACTAATCGGTCTTGGCAATGTTAAGGTGAATGACCGAAACGTCAAAGTACATCATCTTATTTGTCAGGGCGATCAAATTTCTATTGATATTCCCGAGAGCGTGGTCGAATCCCAGAGTATTGAACCTCAAGATATCCCCATTAACGTATTTTATGAAGACCAGTATTTAATGGTTATCAATAAACCCCACGGGATGTTGGTTCATCCGGCCCAGGGGCATTATCAGGATACATTGGTGAATGCTCTTTTGTTTCATGTCAAACAATTGTCCGATTTTAATGACGACCAATCGAGGCCGGGGATTATTCATCGTCTGGACAAGGAGACATCCGGGTTAATGCTTATTGCCAAAGATAATATTACGCATACAAAGCTGTCTAAACAATTTCAGAAGCGGACAATAAAGAAACAATATGTTGCTCTTGTCGAAGGGACGGTTGAATTTGATGAGGGGGTTATAGATGTCCCGATTGCTCCGCACCCAAAATTTAAGGATAAACAGACGGTACGGTTTGACGATTCGGCTAAAGAAGCCAAGACCTTTTATAAAACATTGAATCGATTTGAAAAATCAACGCTGGTTGCTCTTTTTCCTCATACCGGAAGGACGCATCAGTTGCGTGTCCATATGAAGTATTTAGGGCATCCGATTTTGGGGGATGAGAAATACGGCAAGAAATCATCGTTTCACCGGCTGGCCCTTCATGCGAAATCAATTGGTTTCAATCATCCGCAAAATAAGATCTGGGTTGAATTTACAACGCGGATTCCTGAAGAATTTTTAAAATAATTCTAATCAAATTAGTCGTAAATAAAATATTCGCAGTAAGTTATAAATACACTTTACATTCCGAAGGAATTCAATATAATATTAATAATATAAAAATAATTATTAATCACTAAACTAGAGATAACCTATGAAAACAAAAAATTCTGAAGGTAAGGTGTTGACCATTTTTTTGGTTATAATTGCGGTCTTGCTGATTACATTAACAGCCCTATCGATGTTTTTTTATAATGTGGAAATTGACCGGCGTAAACAGGCAGAAGGAACGATTTCTACGCTAGAGAAAGATTATGAAAAGGCCAATAGAGAACTGAAAGAATTACAGAAGCAAAATTTTCTGTTGTCGGAGAAAAATAAGGAAGCGGACGCCCGGATCAACAGTTTAATGGATGAAGTTGATTTGGAGAAGGGGTTACGAGATGAGCTGAAAAAGGAATCAATGGCTCTTAAGGAACAGGTCGAATCGTTAGCGCAAGAAAAAGATAAAATAGAGAATCAGACCGCTTCCCAGATTGGTGATATCGAGCAGAAGGTTGTCGAACTAGAAGCCAAGTTAAAGGTAGAGCTTAATCGGAACAAAGAGTTAGAAAAGAAAAATGAAGAGCTTCTGGCCGTTCAGGAAAAATTGAATAAGATTACTGCGTCTCAGCCATCAGCCAGTAATGTTGCGCCTAAAAGTACCCCTGCAGCAACAACAGCTACTGCAAATGCAACATCGAAAATACCTCCGACAAGAATAGATGAAACAAAGTCGGAAAAACCCACAACTCAATCTGCTGTACAAAAAGAAAAGGCCGCGACCAATAACAAAATGGATGTGGTTTTGGACCAGATAATTGTCACCCCCGACGTTAAAGTATTGGAACCTGAAGAACTTGGGGCGGTTAAAGCAAAATCGACGGTAAACAATAAGAAACCTGAAGATATCCCGGAAGGACGAGTCCTTAGTGTTGATATTGAAACTGAGTTTGTGGTCATTAATCTAGGTGAGAAGCACGGTTTGCAAAAAGGATTGTTTTTATCTGTTTATCGAGGGAATGAATACCTTGGTGATATCAAAGTCACCCGCACACAAGATGAAATGGCGGCCGCTGATTTAGTCCCGCCGTTATCAGGCAAAATGCTGCGTAAAAACGATCAAGTCATCGCTAAATAATGATCCTTCGTGTTTTGGCGACAGAACAATTAAAAGGGCGAGTATTTCTTCCTGCCTCTAAATCATATTCAATTCGAGCATTTATAGCTTCTGCGTTAGGCGGAGAATCTGAAATCTTCCATCCTTCCGACTGTGATGACGCCGTTGTCGCTTCCCAAGCAGCCAAGGCGTTTGGTGCACAAATAAAACGCACCAAGAATAATGGCTGGCAGATCCGGGCAAATCTCACCAACTCAATTCCAGCGGAAATTAATGTAAAAGAATCGGGTACAACGCTTCGGTTAATCTTGCCGTTATTATGTTTACGAAATCAACCCACAAGAATTATTGGTGAGGGAACCTTAAACGGTCGCCCAAATTTATTTTTAACCAAAGCTATCCGGGAAATGGGCGTTGATATCAGAGGAAAGGGAGAGGCTGAAAGTGTCCCGATCGTGATAAAAGGCGGGGTCATTAAAGGGGGGCGAATTTCCGTAAACGGGTCAGTCAGTTCTCAGTTTATTTCTGCTCTTTTGATGACACTACCGCTTTTAAAAGAAGATTCACAACTCAGATTAACCGGTAAAATTGTCAGTCAGGACTATATATTGATGACGATACAGATCCTAAAGGAATGCGGAATAAAGATTTTACAGAAGGACAATAGGTCTTATTTTATTAAGGGTAACCAAACATACAGTGGTTTACATAAATTTATCGTGCCCTCCGATGATGGGCTGGCCGCCTTCTTAATGGCTGCGGCCGCCTTAATAAAATCTGATTTGACGCTTAATGGCCGTTTTGATCCGCGTTTTGTTCAGGCGGACGGTCAAATTTATGACTTGTTAACGAGTATGGATGTAAAATATAAAAAAACAGAGAAGTTAATTGCGCTACGGGGGCCGTTCCGGTTAAAGGGAGGCCGGTTTTCATTAAAAAATTGTCCGGATCTTTTGCCTATAATGGCTGTATTGGCATTATTTGCGGAAGGAACAACCCGGTTATGTGATATTGCCCATGCGAGAGTTAAAGAATCAGATCGTATCAGCGATTTACGTAATGAATTGCTCAAAATTGGGGCCGGGATAAAAGAAACAGGCGATCAGCTCATCATCACCCCGCAGTTAAGCTATAAAAAAGACTGTCTTCTGGACCCGCATAATGATCATAGGTTGGCTATGGCATTTTGTGTTTTAGGCCTTAAAGTAGGTGTGGCCGTAAAAGATATCGAATGCACCAGCAAATCGTATCCTGGTTTTATCAATGATTTTAAATCTATCGGGGCAAAGGTTTTACCGAAAAAAAAGTGATGTCGTACCTGCCAAAAATAATTTGACTTATATTTTTTTTTCATATATCATGATGCATGTTATCACCTCCAAAAAGACAGCTACCAAAAATTTCTTGGTAAACTTAACCTGAAGGAAATCTTAATGTTACATAAAATCTTTAGGATCTGCCGCAAAGGCTTGAATTATATTCTCGGATTGTTCTCAAATGATATCGGTATTGATTTAGGAACGGCAACAACTTTGGTATTTGTTAAAGGTGAAGGGGTCGTTTTATGTGAACCCTCTGTTGTTGCTATTGAAAAAGATACGAACCGTCCGATTGCCGTGGGAGAAGAAGCCAAGAAAATGCTCGGGCGTACACCGGGCAATATTATTGCCATTCGGCCGATGAAGGACGGGGTCATTTCGGATTTTGAAATTACAGAAGCAATGCTTAAATATTTTATCAGGAAGGTTCACGGGCGTAAGAAGTTGTTGAGTCCCAGGATGATTATTGCGATACCTTCAGGGATTACGGCTGTGGAAAAAAGAGCTGTACGAGATTCGGCTGAGCGCGCCGGTGCGCGATCTGTGGAATTGATTGAAGAGCCAAAAGCGGCTGCGATCGGAGTTGGACTTCCCGTTGAAGAAGCTGCGGGGAATATGATTGTTGATATCGGAGGAGGAACAACCGAATTTGCGGTCATATCAATGGGCGGGTTAGTTTATGCCAAGAGTATTCGTATTGCCGGGGATGAAATGGACTTAGCCATTGTAGAATATTTAAGAAAAACATACAATTTAATGATCGGCGAACGAACGTCGGAAGAGATTAAAATCCGCATCGGATCAGCCTATCCTCTGGAAGAAGAATTGAATATGGACGTCCGCGGGCGGGATTTAATATCCGGATTGCCAAAAACTATTTCGATTACATCGGTGGAAGTCCGGGAAGCATTAGTTGATCCGGTTCAAGCCATTGTAGATGCCTCGAAAACAACTTTAGAACAAACTCCTCCTGAATTAGCCGCTGATTTAATCGACCGGGGTATTGTTATGGCCGGGGGAGGTGCATTACTCCGCGGGTTAGATAAACGAATTGCTGAAGAAACAGGCCTGCCTGTTCACATTGCCGATGATCCTCTTACGGCTGTAGTTCTGGGGACCGGACATATGTTGAGTATGCCCGCCAGATTTAGACGACGGATGGTCGTGCCATCTAAAATTGATTTTTAACCAGAATTCTCTTCAATCAACAGACATAATAAATAGATGTGCTTAGTTACAATCGTAAAAACATTATCTACGTAATAATTTTTCTTATTCCATTTTTTTTATTCCTTTCCCGAACAAAACTTTTTGTCTCATTTAAATTCAAGATTATTGATGCCTTTGATTTACCCGTTCGTATTGTTTCTTTTCCTATAGCCGAATTAAAGAAGATGCTGTTTTATCACCGTACTTTCGAGGAATATAAAAAGAAATCACAGGAAGTAAATCTTTTGAAAGCCAGATTGATCGGCCTTGAGGAAGTCATTAAGGAAAATACTCGTCTTGAAAAACTACTGGAATTCAAACGGCGATTGATTTATTCGTCTATCGGGGCCAATGTAATCGGACGTGACCCTTCCCGGTGGAATGCTTCAATTATCATCGACAAGGGATCCCGCGATGGTGTGGCCGTCGGACAACCGGTTGTGAATGAGTCGGGTGTTGTTGGAAAAATAGCTGAGGTTAGCGAAACTAAATCCAAAATAATCACTGTCATTGACCCCCAATTCAGCGCGGCCATTATGGTGCAACGATCCAGGGAAAGCGGGGTCGTATCTGGAACTCTAAAGGGTATTTGCCGTCTCAAATTCATCAATGAGACAGCGGATATTCTTGTCGGTGACCAGATCATCACGTCAAAATTGAGTTCGGCGTTCCCTGACAGTCTTATGATCGGAGAGGTCATTGAGGTCGACAAGGGAACCAGAAATAGTGCCAAAGAATGTCTGGTCAAGCCGATTGTATCTTTTTCTCAGCTAGAAGAAGTCCTTATAATTCTAAAATGAAAAAAATCATAACAGTTATTTTATTAACGGCACTATTCTTTTACATCGAATATTTGTTCTGCGGTTTGTTTGGTAAAAAGTATGCGCCCAACTTGATTTTGTTGTTAATCATTTTCATAAATCTTACATTGGGTATCAGGTATAGTCTAGTCGCGGCCGCCTTGGGGGGAATCATTAAAGATAGTTTCGGAATCCATTTTTTCGGATTCTATGTATTTTCTTTTGTTTTCAGCGCGTTTATGACCACAATTTTAGAAAGATATATTCTTCAAAAAGGCTCCCGTATATCTTTGTTGTTCTTAATTTGTGTCATCTGTATGGTTAACATATTAACCCAATGGGTATTATCCATGAGTTTTGATCAAATCACCCCGTTTCTGCAGGAAATCTTTTTTCCTGAAATAATGGCTACATTAATAGTAACCAATTTTACATTCAAGCAGCTACGAAAATGCGTCTTAAAATTTTACGCGTAGTTATCATTTTTGCATTTGTGTTGGTTGCGCTTCAGTTAATTTATGTACAGGCGGTTAAAGGCAGGTATTATTTTAATTTAAGCACCAACAATCGAATCCGTGTTGTACCGCTGGAAGGCTGGCGCGGTCGGATTTATGACCGCAATGGCGTGATCCTCGCTGAAAACCGCATTGCCTATAACGTTACAGTCACGCCGCAAACGATTGAGAATTCAGAGCAATTGTTTGAATTCTTAAGCCAAATCCTCGGGATTGATAAAGAAAAGTTAGCCAAGAATTATAAATCAAGAAAACACGCGCCATTTGCCCCGGTTCTGGTGGCTGAAGATATCGGCCGGGACAAGGCCATTATACTGGAAGAAAACAGATTTAGATTTCCCAGTTTATTTATTGAAGAAGGATTTAAGCGGTTTTATCCCTTGGAAGAAAACAGCGCGCATGTTTTAGGTTATGTCGGCAAGGTAAATAATTCTTTGATTAAGCGTTACAAAGAATATGGATTTTCCCCCTTAAGCGCTGTTGGGAAATCCGGGGTGGAAGAGTTTTATGATTTAAACCTGAGAGGAGATGAGGGCGGTTATCAAATCGAAGTTAACAGCCGGGGCCAGCAAGTGAGATTATTGAGTATGAAGGAACCAACGCGGGGGAAGGATATAACTTTAACCATTGACAGCCAGATCCAAGATTTATCCCTTGAATACATGGAGGAAAAGCCCGGATCGGTTATCATCATGGATTACGATAACGGAGAGATTCTCGGAATGATGAGTTTTCCAAGCTTCAACCCAAATGTCTTTGTTGATCCGAAACTTAATCAACAGACGACGGGGCTATTTCAGAATCCGCAAGCCCCGTTGTTAAACCGAGCGATTAATGGCAGCTTTCCTCCTGGGTCTGTCTTTAAAATACCGGTGTCAATTTGCGCCATTGATTCACAAAAAATAACCAGAAACACAACTTTCCATTGTCCCGGGTTTCACGAAATCGGCGGGATAAGGTTTGGATGCACATACCCTCATGGTGATCAGAGCCTTATTGAAGCCATCGCGCATTCATGCAATGTTTTTTATTACCGTTTAAGTTTAATCCTGGGGGCGGATTTGATCACCCGCTATGCGGAAATGTTCGGATTGGGGCAGTTAACCCACATCGATCTTCCATATGAATCTTCAGGGAACATGCCAAACCGCCGGCAGGGTATTTTAACAAAGAAGCGACCCTGGTATACGGGGGATACTCTTAATCTCGTGATTGGGCAGGGGGATGTTTTGACGACTCCATTACAATTGGTGAGATTAATGGCCACTATTGCCCGGGATGGTGTTGAAGTGATACCCCATGTTATAAAGGAAATTGAAGGGGTAAAGGTTGATAAATATAATTCTGAACGAAAATTAAAAATTAACCAGAATATTTTTGAGATTGTTAAACATGGGATGAGGGCGACAGTTACCGATTATACCGGTACAGCACACGAGTTAGATAATACCCAACTGTTTATTGCAGGCAAAACGGGAACGGCCCAATCCTCGCGAAACAAGGAACATCACGCCTGGTTTGTCGGTTATGCGAAAGGGAAGAACAGGAACATTGCGTTTTGTGTCTTTCTTGAGCATGGCGGGTCTTCCCATAATGCCGTCGCAATTGCCCGGAAGCTTTTGATCAGAATGAGCGAAGAAGGACTTATTTAGTATGCAAAGAGAGCTTGATAAGAAAATATGGTTTTGTACCTTGATGATTATCGGAATCGGATTGATTACATTGTTCAGTGCTACCCATGATAATGTGAGGGTCACGCAGGAGATATTTTACGATCAGTTATATTGTGCGATAGGGGGGATTGTCGTTATGTATCTTTTGGGCAAGGTTGATTATCGTCGATTTTACGATATGGCCTATGTGATCTATTTCTTGAATATTTTTCTTTTATTGTGGGTAATGTTTATGGGGAGGCATGCGTTGGGGGCGAAGCGGTGGCTGCAGGTCGGCGGGATCAGTTTTCAACCATCGGAATTGGCGAAATTAGCTTTGATCCTTGTTCTCGGGAGATATTTTAGTAACCTGAAACCAATGCTCTCGTTTGGTTTTTTTTCTAAGACACAAGCCATTGTGCGGCATCTTCTAATTCCTCTTGTTATTACGGGGGCATTAATGATTTTAATTTTCAAGCAACCGGATCTAGGGACCTCATTGATGTTTTTGGGGATGTTTGTCATTATGGTTTTTGTCAGCGGTCTGGATTATTCAGTATTTTTTAGTTTCATCGGGTTGTGTTTATTGGCGGCGCCATTTGCCTGGAATATTATTAAACCCTATCAAAAGGATCGAATTCTAGTATTCCTTAACCCGAATATTGACCCGTTAGGGGCAGGGTATACGATTATCCAGTCTAAAATAGCCATAGGTTCAGGGCAAATTTTCGGGAAAGGGTGGTTGGCAGGAACACAGAACCAGTTGAATTTCTTGCCAGAAAGGCATACTGATTTTATATTTTCGGTAGTGGGGGAAGAGTGGGGATTGATCGGGACTATGTCAATTTTATGTTTATATTTTATACTTGTAATGACAAGTCTTCAAATTGCGAGTCAGGTTAAGGATCGTTTCGGTACGCTTGTAACGGTTGGCATAGTTTCCATATTGACATTACAAGTGGTCATCAATATAGGAATGGTTATGGGCATGTTTCCTATTGTGGGGATACCATTACCTTTCTTGAGTTATGGGAGAACCTCGTTTCTTAACTTTGCGGTCATGATGGGATTCTTATTAAACCTAAGTAAAAAACACACGATTTTCTGAGGGAAATTATAATATTTTAATGTATTGTATACTCATAGTAACTATAGTAAAATTTCAACTGAAACTCGGGCAATAACACAGATGGAAACGGAAAATGAAACAATTTAAACGCGCTTCGAAGAAACAACTCGGTGAACTGTTGATCGAAAAGGGCGTCATCAATCACGAACAATTAAATTTGGCCATTGAGAAGCAAAGAGAAAAAGGCGGGTTATTGGGTGAAACTCTTGTTGATCTGAATTTCGCCACAGAAAGAGATATCGCCCAGGCATTAACATCTCAATACGGGTTTCCCTACCTTCCGTTGGCAAATTACGAGATTGACGAAGAGGTGATTAAGTCTGTCCCTGAAAACATATGCCGTCAATTTTGTCTTATTCCGATTGATAAAATAGGAAAAAGCCTGACCCTTGCGATGTCTAACCCGTTAAATGTCCAGGCGGCCGAGGACGTTGAATTGATTACCGGTTGTACCATACAAACCTTTGTCAGCACGACAACGGAAGTCAAACAATCCATCGATAAATATTATAAATCCGCATAATGGATTCCTTAAAAGATCGATTAAAGCAAATTTTAATTCGGGATAACTTAATCGCATCCGGTGATCTAGATACAGCTTTGGAAGAACAAAAGAAATCCGGTGGTGAATTAAGCAAGATATTGGTCAAGATGAATTTCATTGATGAGGATGTTCTTGGCCAAGTCTTGAGCGAAAGCCTGGGGCTTCCCATTATTAGTATCTCCCGCCTAAAAGTATTCACTGAAGTCGTCAAACTGATTCCCAAAGATATTGCGATAAAATATAAGATTATGCCGATCTCGTTGATGGGCGAACATCTCACATTGGCCATGGCCGACCCGTTGAATATTTTCATCATCGATAACGTTAAGGCATTAACAGGATACACCATTAATCCGATCATCAGCCGGACAGCTGAGATTGAGAATGCCATCCAATTATATTACGCAGAAATAGAAACTGAAGAACCATCAACTGGGAACGGAGCTCCGCTAGAAACGTTTGATGATATCATCAAGGATATTAAAGATATTGAAGATATGGAGTTGGTTAAAGATGTGGATTCTCCAGCATCCTCGGGCAATATAGAGGAAATAGGGGAAGAAGCGCCTATAATCCGGTTAACCGATACTATCATTCAACAATCCGTCATAGCGAAGGCCAGCGACGTTTTTATTGAGCCTTTGGAAAAAACTGTCCGGATACGATACAGGATCGATGGGGTTATTCGCGAAATAGATCGCCTGGCCAAGGTCCTGCATTTTCCCATTATCTCAAGGATAAAAGTAATTTCTAACCTCGATATTTCCGAACATCGTTTGCCTCAAGATGGAAGATTTAAAACGATCATATCCGGAAATAAATCCGTTGATTTCCGTGTAAGTGTGTTGCCGACAGCGTTTGGAGAAAAGATCGTGTTGCGTGTTTTGGACCAGGAAGGAACCGTTTTAGATATTGATAAGCTTGGTTTTGACGATAGATCGCTGGTTCATTTAAAAGAATGCGCGGTTAAACCTCACGGGATGATATTAACCTGTGGACCAACAGGAAGCGGTAAAACCACAACCTTGTACTCCATATTAAAATATGTAGATTCTCCGGAGAAGAATATCGTCACGGTTGAAGATCCGGTTGAATACCAGATGCCGACCATAAATCAGGTCAACGTAAAACCTCAAATGGGGTTAACATTTTCAACCAGCTTGCGATCAATTCTTCGTCAGGATCCTGATATTATTTTGATCGGTGAAATCCGTGATTCTGAAACTCTGGATATTGCGGTGAAAGCCGCTTTAACCGGGCATTTGGTTTTAAGTTCGCTGCATACCACCACCGCGGCCGGGTCAATTATCCGTATGATGAATATGGGCGTGGAGCCGTTTTTGATATGTTCGTCAGTCCTCGCGATTGTGGCCCAACGGTTGCTTAGAAAAATCTGTTCGTTTTGTAAAGAACCGGTTGAGATTCCGAAAACAACCGCAGACAGAGTGGGGCTGACGAGATTATATCCCGGGCAAAATTTGCAGTTATATCACGGAAAGGGTTGTAAAAAATGTTTTAATACAGGCTATAAAGGGCGGGTGGGTATAACAGAAGTTTTAGTATTGTCGCCCCAAATACGCGAATCCATCCTGGCCCGTTCAGGAGAATTTCGAATAAAAGATCAGGCCCGTAAAGAAGGCATGCGGACAATGCGGGAAGACGGATTAACAAAAACGGTCGAAGGATTGACTACGCTGGAAGAAGTTTTGAGGGTAACGGCCCCAGATGAATCGGAAGAAAGATAGTTTATGTCAAAAACGTTAAGAGACAAGATTATTAAGACGCTCATCGATACAAAAAAAGTCAAAAAGGAAGATATCGAGGATGCGATGGTCTTTCAGAAACGTAAAGGCATTACTTTAGAGAAAGCAATTGTTGAGAAAGGGCTCATTAAGGAAAAAGATTTGCTGGTCTTGTTAGTCCGCGAATTGAACATCCCGTTTATTAATTTATCCAAATATAAGTTTGATCCTGCTTTGCAGGAAACCATTCCCGAACGCATTGCACGGCAGTACCAGATTATCCCGTTGTCATTACTGGATGAAACATTGACGATAGCGGTTTCTGACCCGCTAAATGTTTTTATTATTGATGACCTTAAAAATATAACCGGTAAAGAAATTGAGATCGTCATGAGTACAAATGACGAAATACTGAAAGTCATTGATAGCTTCTATGGTTTGAAAGCGGAAAATAGTGTCACGGAGATTAGTAAAGATATTGATGTTGAAGATTTTGAGATTGTTTCCGAAAGTGATGGGGAGGAAGACCTGGATAGTTCCGTGGATGAAAGTGAGAAGGCCCCCATCATCCGTATGGTCAATCTGATTGTGAAAGAAGCCATCAAACAAAGAGCCTCGGATATTCATATCGAGCCTAAGACAAACGGCATGAAGGTTCGATACCGGATAGACGGGATTCTCACCAACATTTTGGAAATCCCCAAAGAAAATCAAAATGCGGTTATCGTGAGAATCAAAATTATGGCGCGTCTTGATATTACATTAAGTCATGTGCCCCAAGACGGACGTTTTAAGTTGAAGATTGCCAACAAAGAAGTCGATTTCCGGGTCTCCATGCTTCCGACAACGTTCGGGGAAAAGATTGTTATGCGGATACTGGATAAGGGAAGCCTTTCGGTTGGGTTGGCGGGCTTGGGATTTAATGATAAGGCGCTCACAATATTGGAAGAGGCGACCGTAAAACCCTTTGGGATGATGCTTGTGACAGGACCGACCGGTAGCGGAAAATCAACCACGTTGTATTCATTGGTCAGCAAATTAAACACGGTGGAAAAAAATGTCATTACGGTTGAGGATCCAGTGGAGTATTTAGTCGAGGGGTTAACTCAAATTCAGGCGAGGCCTGAGATCGGGCTGACTTTTGCCGAAGGATTGAGATCGATTTTACGTCAAAGTCCCGACGTTGTCATGGTGGGGGAAATTCGTGATGGAGAAACGGCGGATATCGCCATAAAAGCCTCTTTAACCGGACAGTTGGTTTTTTCTACTTTACACACGAATGATTCCGCAAGTGCTTTGACCCGTCTGATTGACATGGATGTTGAGCCTTTTCTGGTGGCCTCTAGTATTTTCTTAATCAGCGCCCAAAGACTGTGCCGAAGAATTTGCCAATCTTGCCGCGAGGAAATCGCTCTTCCAAAGGCTTTGTTGGATGACCTGAAATACCCGGTTAAGGCCGATACAAAATTTTATAGTGGTAAGGGGTGTGACAAATGCCGCCGCCTGGGCTATCAGGGAAGAATGGGAATCACAGAGCTGTTGGAAGTTGATGATGATGTCCGCAATCTTCTTCTTAAGGGCGAATCTTCCGATGTTATCAAGGAATTCGCAAGAAAGAACAAGGAAATGCGCACCTTGTTTGAGGATGCCATGGATAAGTGTTTAAACGGACAAACGACGCTTGACGAAGTCCTGCGTATAACGGCGAGTGATTAATTCACTTTCATTCTTTTAAAGGTAAGATTTAATGTTAAAATACATAAGAAAAGTGGTTTGGTTCAACGCAAATAGGCATTAATATGTATTTATATTGATAATATATTTTGAATATAAATATAATTTCGTCAAAGTTATCAGATTAGATGTTGCTAAAAAGATTTCAGGAATTATACTTTAACTAGTTGTTTGCCAACCTGCATGCCACAAAGTAATTCCTCAAGATTAAGGTAAGTGATATGGCCACCTTCAAATATGTAGCAAAAAATCAGGAATCAAAAAGCGTAACCGGCAAGATTGCAGCGGATAATAAAGTTGCCGTGATTGAGGAGTTGCGCAAACGAAAACTTGTCATTATATCTATTAATGAAATCAAAGATACGGTTAGTAAGAAAAAAAGTTCTTTTACGAGTAAGAAGGTTAAGCCTGATGAAATCGTAATATTTTCCCGCCAGTTAGCAACTATGGTTGATGCCGGCATCCCAATCGTTCAGGGGCTGGATGCATTACAAGAACAAGTGACTCATCCAATGTTTAAAAAAGTATTGGGTAATATTGCTGAAGATATCTCGCATGGAAGCAGCTTGTCTGTATCGTTCTCGAAGCATCCGCAGGTTTTTGATACGTTATTCGTTAATATGGTCAGAGTCGGGGAAACCGGTGGTGTTTTGGCGCAGGTGCTTGACCGTGTCTCGTTCTACATGGAAAAGACACTTAAATTAAGGCGCAAGGTTAAGGCTGCTTTGATTTATCCGGCGGTCGTTGTAACCATGGCTGTCCTTATAACCATTTTGTTGCTTGTTAAGGTAGTTCCAACCTTTGCCGGAATTTATGCATCTCTGAATTCTGAACTTCCTCCCATGACCCAGCTTTTAATGGCGATCAGTGAAGGTTTGCAGAAATATTTATTATGGATTGTGGGGGCACTCTTTATATTGGTTGTCACGTTGCAGCAATGGCATAAAACAAACAAAGGCGCGGTGGTCATTGATGGTGCTGTGTTAAAGCTGCCGATATTTGGAGACTTGCTGCGTAAGGTTGCGATCAGCCGGTTTAGCCGCACTTTGGCGACATTAATTCAAAGCGGTGTTCCGATCCTTGAATCTTTGGATATTGTCGGTAAGACGATTGGGAACAGGGTGCTTGAACTCGTCGTTGATGAGGTCAAGAATAATGTGCGCGGAGGGGAAAGTATTGCCCCGCCATTAAGCAAGAGTAAAGTCTTTCCGCCGATGGTTACGCGGATGATCGCGATCGGTGAAAAATCCGGTCAGTTGGAGAAAATGTTACTTAAAATATCCGAGTTCTATGATGACCAGGTAGATGCGGCTGTGGAAGGGTTGACCAGCATAATCGAGCCGCTTATTATAGGTGTTCTGGGTATTGTTATTGGTTTTATCGTCATTGCCCTTTTCATGCCAATCATGAACATAACGCAGATTATTTAATCGCATGTTGAGAATTAAACCAAAAGTGGTTGTTTTTTTTCTGGCAGGTGTCAGCATTGTCCCTAAAACAGTTTTGGGCCAAACGGACTGGCATGTATCTTCACAGGAATCCGTATCCATTAGTCTGAACGGGCTAAAGCAGAGTTCAAAAGAAATGACCGAAAGAAATCGATGGCTCCTTTCGGAAATAAAGATTCTGGAGATGAAAATTGATTCACTGCAAAAACAAATAGACGGACATGGGCGTGGAACAAAATCGGTTGAAGGTCAAACATCATTGCGGGCGAAAGAAGAAGCCCCGTTAAGGGTTGAGGGTGCTGGTGGACTTAGCTTAAAAAGCAGGACCCCCGCAAAATCGCAACATGAGGAAAAGTTATTAAAGGAAATAGCCATAGTTACCGATGAAATTCAGCATATGAATCAATTAATTGATCAGGAATCGAGGAGCATTTTTCATGCAACGGAGAATGAATCGTTAGAAAGAAAATTAGACCTTCTTCAGACGAACGTTAAGGAGTTGGAGCGCAGGAGCCAGGGTTTTGAGAAAGATCATGCTAAGTCTTTTGAAAGATATGAGAGTCTAAAAGAAAAGAATAATTTGTTGAAACAGAAATTGGCCTTGCTGGATGATCATTATAAGAAGGCTGAAGCTGGCGAAAAAGAAGTATTGGGCGACTTAGACAGCTTTGAGAGCCGAAATTCCAAATTATTAGATGAGATTCATGCGGAGATCTCGGAGTTGCGAACAGAAGGAAATACATTAGAAAAAGTGTTACGCCAGGCCGATCATAAAATTAAAGAAAAAAATGCCGCCTTCGACATCAGTGAAGAGGAAATAGAACGATTGATGGAAAACTTATATTTTATTGAAAAAGAAAACCGTATTCTTAAAGAAAAGTTTAATAGGACCCAAGAAGATATTAAGAAGCTGGATCAATCGGCTCAGGGGCAGTAGTCTTGCTTATTTGACAGGTTGATAGTCAGATGTTATACTTCGATTGTAGTACAGTTTGTTGATGTGACAAAGGTAAACCATCCGTAAGGTTGGGGCACAAAGCTATAGGGCCCTCCGCGTAAGCAAGGGTAGCCAGTTACCACGACCCAGGCATCTTTAAAGATGTCAATAACCTATTTTCCGGATGGAAAATAGGTTTTTTTTGTTCTTTCTGAGAAAATAAGTAGATATTTGATTGACGCCTTTTAAAAGGGTATGTAGAATTTAATAAAAATACTTAATTTAAACTGAGTCAATAAGTTGCGAAAACTTAACTGGCAAAATGAACAAAAGTCATTATTCCTTTTTTCTCCGCTGGTTGAATAAGTAGCTATTGGCTCTAAATCCAAAGGAGGAAGGAAAATGAAAAGGATAAACAATAAAGGTTTTACGCTGGTAGAAATTATGATCGTTGTCGCGATCATCGCTCTGCTGGCCGCTATCGCGATTCCGAATTTGCTGAGAGCCAAAATCTCAGCTAACGATGCCTTGGCACAAAGTACATTACGTACAATGTCAACGTCATCAGAAACATTCGCGACTGCCAACAATGGAAATTATCCATTGGACATGTCTTCTTTAACTGGAGCCGTCCCGGCGTATTTACAGGAAGATTATTGTGATGGTGTTGCTCGTAGCGGATTTACCTTCGGTTGCGCATGGGGAGCTGGGTCATATTCCTTTACAGCTACGCCTGTATCACTAGGTACTTCAGGTACGACTGTTTTTACTGTCACAACAGGCGGTATTTTAACACCATAGTTTTCGTTATTCAATTACCAGTAAGGAAGGGGGGGGCTTCAGATATGCATATTAAGTCCCCCTTTTCTTTGCCGGTATGGGAAATTCAAAACCATGAAATTGAAACTTAAAGGAAATGAGGGATTTGCTTTGGCAGAAGTAATGGTAGCGGCCGTTGTCATGATACTCGCCTTCGTTGGTATATTGGTAACCTACACAAAATGTCTGGAGTTGAATGAAATGTCCCGGAACAAATCAATGGCTACTAGAGCCGCGAAAACCCGTATGGAACAAATCAGTAATTCAGATTTTACTCAATTGATGGCGAATTTCAACAATGTTTCCTTTTTTGAACCGGCTATTAACGGTGCCGGTGTTTCTTATGTTAATAATACAAACCCTGATCTTGTCCAGATAACTGTTTCGTTTTGTTGGAGACAGAAAAATGGATTGCTTATTGGAGAAGACACCGATTTGGATGGCAGTCTTGATGCCGGCGAGGATACAAATGGCAACGGCATAATCGACTCAACTGTTCAGTTGGTGACTTATAGATATGACCAATAATAAAAAATTAATAAATTTGAAGATTAAAGTCAACAGGGGATTCAGCCTTGTGGAGCTTATGGTTGCGGTTGCGATCCTTACAGCCATGATGGGTGGAGTGTATATGTCTATGGCAGCAGGTCAAAACAGCTGGGCCAACACCGCCTTACAGATTGAGTTGCAGGAAAATTTAAGGTTAACGCTGGAAAAAATTTCTAAAGAGTTGAGAGAGTCGGGGTCTAACGGCGCAGGAGTGATGCAGGTGACAATTAATGATAATGCCGGGGTTAATAGTTCGGATGTAATTCAATTTTTTATGCCGGTTATTTGTGAAGCAGGACAAACAATTATTGATAACAATGGGGATGTGGCGAATTGGGGAGCTCCATTGACTTGGGGGTGCACGGATTCAACCTGTATGGATGCCGATGATGATTGCTCGACAGTGGAATACAGTTACCTTGAATATGCCATAAATAATAATAATCAACTCGAGCGGCGGGTCCGCAACGCGGCGAATGCCCTGGTGCGGACGGATATATTCGCTCAAAAGATTTCCGATTTTCAGGCGGCTATGAGTGTGGACCAGAATGAGGTGACAATCACAGTAACCGCGTTGGGAACTTCGATGAAGAATAGAACTATGACAATGACGAATAGTATGGTTGTGTATCTAAGGAATAGGGGGTAAATCCGATGAAAATAAATAATGAAAGAGGGGTGGCACTTATCATTGCGTTGTTTGTTGTTGTCGTTCTGTTGGGATTGAGTAGTGTCTTTATTCTTCGGACAATTTATGAAAGCAGGGTTGCTCAAAGAGAATTGGATTTGGCTAAGTCATTTTATATCGCTGAAGGTGGATCGAAGGCCGCTTTAGACGGGTTGGATACATTAATCAATAGTTATATGCTTAATACAGTTAACGCAACGAATCCATCAACCCTGGTTGCTCAGACGACAACCTATGTCGCCAATAACGATGGAATCGGTTTCTTGATCAATTATGTCAAGAACGGAGGGGTGCCGGCCTTAACATTAAATGGGATAAATGCCAGATACATACAATCCTCAGCTTTAGGCAACGGGACTTATCAATATGATGTTTCAATTTCCGAAAAAACGAATCCGATAATAGTCACGGCAGATTCCTGGGATTTCCCTTATAACTATCGGATTGTTTCGACCGGAACATCCCAAGGTACAAATAAAGATGTTGTTTTGTCGGGAGACTTTACTGTGCGAGTCCAACGGGATAATTTTGCCAAATATGCCCTTTTTACCAATCAACAAACTTTGCCTAACGGAACCAACGTCTGGTTTACCGATAAGACGAATTTTGCCGGGCCGCTGCATACCAACGGAAGGTACAATATCGCGTTAAATCCCAGCGGTATTTTTGACGGAAGAGTTGATCAGGTGGAGCAACTGGCTCGTTTTTATAACGGTGGTTCCCCGATTCTTCTGGATGCCGCATCCAACGGAAGTATAGATGTCCCGACGTTTAATTCGGGATTTAACCGAAGCGCAAGTGCGATTTCTTTATCATCAGCCAGTCAACAACAGGATCTTGTTGACCAGGCGCTGGGAAGTGCCAGTATCTCGGGGAACGGAATTTATATTTCCAATAATGGGACGAGTCTAACCGGAGGCATCTACGTTGAAGGAAACAGCAATGTCACCTTATCCGTCGACGGGAGCAATAATGCCGTATACAATATTGTTCAGGGAGGTTCCCAGAAAATAATTACAGTCAACAGGTCAACCAATCAGACAACGGTCGAACATGTCAGTGTCGGAACGACTGTATATGGCGGGGTTCCGGACGGAGTGGATGGGGTTGGGACCGTTATTTATGTAAACGGGGATATCAATAATTTGAGCGGTACAGTTCATGGTGATACCGCTGTAACGATATCCAGTAACAACGATATTGTTATCAGCAATCATCTTCAGTATCAAAATTATAATTCTGCCGTAGGTACGCCGGGACAAGCCGGTTATGTTGCTCCCAGTGTTCCTTCGAACGCGGGGAACCTGTTAGGGTTGGTTTCCTGGAACGGAAACGTGCGTATCGGCACTTCGGCGCCGAATGATGTAAATGTTCACGGAACGATTCTTGCTAAGGCCGGTATATTCCAGGTCGATAATTATAATGACTCGGGAGTGGGCGGGCGCGGAGTAGCAACATTGCTGGGAGGTGTCATTTCTGACTTTTATGGGGCTTTCGGCCAGTTTAATGGTGCAACGGGCACACAAACAGCAGGATACGGACGTAATTTTGTGTATGATGAACGAATGGCTGTGGGAAATGCCCCGCCATATTTTCCATCGTTAAATACTTTTATTGCCTTCACCAATGACATCACCGACAAAATGATCTGGCAAGAAGGAGATTCATAATGGCCGCAAGAACTAACAATATGTCAAATACTCTTTTGATCGTTGTAGTCGTCATATTATGTGCAATATTCATGGCCAATAGTTGGGTATCATACGAGATTGAAGAGACAAAGAAGATCACTACGCCAGCCAATCCTACAACCCAGAAAATGCGTTTGAATAACGCGCTACGTACCAGTTCCCAAACCAATGACCAGTCAACTTTCTTGGATACCAGCGAATTGATGTCCGAACCGGATAATGAATTGAGCGCAACGCCCAAGAAAAAACGGCAAAAAATAATTTATGAAATTCCTCTTGATGATGTTAATTTAGTACAATAGTATATATGTTAAGTTGAATAATTATAATTTATTGCAATGCTTAGACTTACTTAAACTCCTCTGTATTTCACCTATTTGATTTTCGCATCTACGGCTGAATGAGTTTGTGAAAAAATCCGATAAAGCTGGCTATACCTATGAACAAATTATTACAAAATTATTTCAAATTTATCAAACGTTTTATTCCTAAGAAAAAAGAGGGTTCCTCAGTCGGATTAGATATAGGAATTAATTCCTGCAAAATGGTTGAAGTTTACCGAGAAGGGGATTCTTATAAAATCCTTAATTGGGCGGTTCAACCCATTGTTGGTGGGGATTACACAACCACTGTGAAGACAATTTTAAATCAGGTGAGCATGCCGGTTGAGAATATTTATACCTCCGTGTACGGTAAGGGAACCTTGATCCGTTTTATAGATATGCCGCGCATGTCTCTTGATGATTTAAGAAATTCATTCTCGATTGAAGCGGACAAATATTTTCCTTTTACACAAGATCAGATTTATACGGATTGTTATATCTTGGATCCCCTGGGCAAGTCAAAGCAGATGAAAGTTATGGCAGCGGCCGCAAAAAAAGAATTGGTTGAGATGCGTTTGAAAATGATCACCGGACTGGGTTTTGAAACGGATTTTATTGGAATAAATCCGATCGCTATAGCCAATGCCAGGAGCGTCTTGGATTCATCGTCGGACGGTAAAGTTGTTGCCATATTGGATATGGGAGACTCTGTCAGCAACCTTACAGTGATGGTCGGGCAAACTCCACAATTTAATCGAGACATTTATGTCGGAGGACGTGATTTGACTAAAAGGATAGCCAACGCATTGGCGGTTGACTATGAGGAAGCCGAACAACTTAAATGTAATCCGGGGGAACGCCTCAAGGAAATTCAGAACGCGTGCGAATCGGCTATTTCAAATTTGATTCAAGAGCTGAGGTTGTCGTTGGATTATTTCTCGACAGAGAATAGTAACGAAATATCCGAATTGATTTTGACCGGCGGGGCAGCCATGATGATCGGTTTGGAAGACAGCATTGCCAAACAGCTGGACATAGAAATCAAACGCTGGAATCCGTTTGAAATGGTGGTAGTTTCGGAAAAAGTTTCAAAAGAAGAGCTGAATAAGAAATCCAACAGGCTTGGTGTCGCCTTAGGTTTGGCACTTTATCAATATGATCGAAATTAACTTAATCTCACCTGAATTGAGGAGAAGAAAGAAGAAGAAATTTCTTCCCGGTGGAATAGATATGCCCATTGAAGTCGTAATCGGTTCGTGCGGAGGGTTGTTTGCGTTGTTGATTATTGTTCATATTGTATTACTGGTGACAAATATTTCGAAATTAAATAAACATAAAGAATTGAAACAGGAATGGGCGTTAATTTTACCCAAGAAACAACAAGTGGATAAAATCGTTAACGATATGCGTGCAATAAATAGTAAAAGCAAAGCCCTCACCGAAGTTACAGGCGGAAAAGTCATTCTCTGGGCCCCGAAGCTTAATATTATTAGTGATGATTTGCCTAGAGGGGTGTGGTTGACTAAAATTGCTTTGACAGAAGAAATGTTGTTTATCGAAGGCAGCGCCATTTCCAATCATCAAGACGAACTGATCAATGTTCATAAACTTACATCTAATTTAAAGAAACAACCCCAATTTCTTGAGCACCTGACGGAATTGGAGTTGGGTTCTATCCAGCGTCGGACAGAGAATAAAATGGATGTGGCGGATTTTCTTATTACGACAAAGATCAAGGGTAAGATTAAAAATGAAAAATGATTTAAAAGAAAAGTTTAACGAAAAATTTGAGAAACTGGATGACAAGACGCTGTATTATATTTTCGGTGGAGTGTTGTTGCTGGTGTTTCTTCTGGATTATTTTGTTCTCATGCGTCCGCAATTGGCCACGTTAACGAAAATTAATCCTGAATTAAAGATATTAGCCGTTGATATTGATAAAGCTAAGGGAGAAATAATGAAATTGGATCAATATCAGAAGGAGGTTGCTCGTCTTGAAGGCGTTATTAAAAAGGAAAACGAAAAGGTTGAGCCTAGAGAAGAAGTGCCATTAATTCTTGAGCATGTATCCAGGTTGGCAAACGACAATGGAGTGAAGATAAATCAAATTATGCCAAACGTTATTGATTCGGAAATCGTACTCGAGAATAATGACAGGGTTTATTACGCGCTTCCGATTGAGATTGAGGCCAGGGCAGGTTACCACAATCTGGGACGGTTCATCGACGTTATTGAACGTGGAGAGATCTTTTTGAAAGTGACGAAGTTGACAATTGCATCATCCACTAATACGAAAGAACATTCGATTAAATTAACATTGGGTGCCATTGTTTATGAAAAGGCGAATTAATATGCATCGAATCAAGATTCAACACAAATTGGCGGCTGTATTAATCGTAAGCATATTGGGCGCGTGTGTTATCTCTGATGCGGCTGAAGAGTCCGCAGAGTATAAATATAACGATAACGGACGGAGGGATCCATTCTGGAAACTCATCAGTTCAAGCGGAACCATCAATAATTATGAAGCAGATTTAATGGTTTCAGATTTGTCATTGCAGGGAATTATGTCCGGAGCGGCCGGGAATATTGCGATGATAAACGGAAAGATCGTCAAAGTAGATGACAAAATAGGCCAATTTATCATAACGGAAATTACGGATGATTGGGTATTATTACAAAAAGACCAGCAGGTATTCAAGCTAAAGCTTAAAAAGGAGGAATAAAATGTTCAGAAAATTAACATTAACCGTGGCGGCCGTCCTGTTTCTGACCACTATTGGGTACGCACAAACCAAGAGTGTGGATGGTAAGACGCAGAATATTGCAGCAGATTCTGTTTCCATGTCAGAAAGCGGAAATGTGAGCTTCGATTTTCGTGATGCTGATATCCGCAATGTTTTTAAGATCCTGTCATTCAAAAGCGGGGTCAACATCGTAGCCAGCCCGGAAGTTCAGGGGGTGGTAACGATCCAATTGAACGAAGTGCCCTGGAAACAGGCGTTGGATGTAATTGTTCAAACGTATGGGTATGCATACGAACAAAAAGGGAATATTGTTGTTGTTACGACTGTCGAAAATCTAAAACAGCGAAGGGAAGATCAGATGGTCCTGTCTGAGCAGATTCCTTTGGAAACAAAAACCCATATATTAAACTTCGGTAGAGCTTCTGAAATTATTGAATCCATTGAAAAAATGAAATCTGACCGCGGAAGTATCAATTTTGATGAACGGACTAATACTATTATTATTACAGATACCCCGCAACAGATTGAATTAATGTCTGGAGTCATTAAAGAGCTTGATCGGACAACACCACAGGTGTTGATAGAGGCGAAAATTGTGGAGACAAACTTCACAGATACGGAGAATTTGGGTGTTGATTGGTTAACACAAGCCACGGCATCGGGTTCACAAAGACCGATTACCTGGCCGTTTGACAGCAATGGATCAGCAAGCCGATTTGCCACCGATCCATATCCTGGCCCAGACACAACGGAAGGTAATGCTAACACAGAATTCACATATGGGACGTTAAATTTCAGCCAAGTTCAAGCTGTATTTGAACTCTTGAAATCTCGCAGCGATACTGATATATTACAGAATCCGAGAATTGTGACCTTGGACAATCAAGCCGCTCAAATTGTGGTGGGAAGCCAATATCCAATTCCTACGTACACTTATAATGAAGAGCAGGCTAGACTTCAGGTATCCGGTTGGGAATACAAAGATATTGGTATCATATTTGATGTTACCCCGCATGTGAATAATGCAGGATATATAACATTGGATGTCTTGCCAAAGATTACGGCGATTCTTGATTTTGTTACCGTTGAGAACACGACCTTGCCGCGGTTGAGTAATGAATCAACGAAAACACGGGTAATGGTCAAGGACGGGGATACGTTGGTCATCGCCGGTCTTATTACAGATCAGACGACTGAAACAAAGAAAAAGACGCCTATTCTAGGGGATGTCCCAATTTTAGGGTTGGTATTTACAAAAACTGAGTCCAGTGTCACAAAAACAGATTTAGTCATATTTATTACACCTCATATTATTACTCCTGATATAGCTTCAAAATAATTTTCAGGTGGGTGAGGTCAACCAATTTTATATCATGAGGAAGAACTGCATTCAGTCACATTTGGAACGATTGAAAGTGTGTTTCATGAAGAAAGGGTTTCAGGTCAAACGTTGTCGCGAGAAATACTTATTCAGACACAAAGGGGCGAGCGACTAGTTGCAATTATAGAGAACGGCCATGTCGACGACTTTCATATTGAAGTCGACCGGTATCAATCACTCCTGGGTAATATTTATAAAGGTAAAGTAGAGTCAATACTTCCATCGATAAACGCAGCATTTGTTAACATTGGTCAGGAGCGGAACGGCTTTTTGTATCTGACGGATGTTGTCAGCCCGCGTATTGATGAAGGTCAAGAATTAGAACCACGTAATTTGATTGAAAAAATCCTCCGTCGTCCGAAAAAGTCCATTCAGACGGTAAAAACAATCAAGCCTGCGGCTAGATTTCATCAAAAATCAAAGGAACTCCCCTTGAAGGTTGGTCAGGAGATCCTGGTCCAGGTTGTCAAAGAACCCTTTGGTGAAAAGGGCGCCCGGCTAACAACCCACATAACCTTACCCGGCCGTTTTGTGGTCTACATGCCATTTGATTATCAAACCGGTGTCTCCAAGAAGATTGATGAAAGTGAAGAACGCCAACGCCTACGTGAAGTAATCAAGGGGTTTGGTTTTGCCAAATCAGGTGGTTTTATTATTCGGACCGCTTCGAAAAAGCAGGGGAAACGTGAACTCATTCGTGATGCCAAGTTTTTATATAGTATTTGGCAGAAGATTTTCAAGAAATCTGAAGAGGGGAAAGCGCCCGCACTCATTTATGAGGAAGGGGAGCTTACCTGGAAGATTGTGCGGGATTATCTAACGGAAAATGTGGATAAGCTGATTATTGATGATGAGGATCATTATCAACGGATAAGAAAGTTCGTCCAGACCTTAATCGGACGCGAAATGGTCGATAAAATTCAATGCTATAAAGGAACGGTTCCTCTATTTGACGCTAAGAATGTATCAAAAGAACTCAATAAAATATATGATACGAATGTCTATGTCAAATCCGGAGCATATATTGTTATTGAACCGACCGAAGGGTTAATTGTTGTTGATGTAAACAGCGGTAAGTTTAAGACTAAAGCCTCACCAGGAGAAGCCGCATTTATGGTCAACATGGAAGTAATCCCGGAAATCGCCAGGCAGTTACGCCTGAGGGATTTGGGAGGGATTATTGTTATCGATTTTATAGACATGGTCAAGGAAGATCATAAGCGAAAGCTTATTGATGCCTTGCAGAAAGCCTTGGCGCATGACCACGCAAAAACGGAGGTTTATAAGATATCCCCGTTAGGGTTAGTCGAAATGACCAGGGCCAGGACAGGGAAGACAATAGAGTCCATTTCATTTAAGAAGTGTCCATATTGCGATGGCCGCGGCCGTGTAAAATTTGCGTCTTAGGTGTCTAAAGATTATTGTTGCAATAATTTGCAAATTGAATTAAATTATATGCTCCTCAGTAACGATAAACTGGGGAGTATTTTACTTTATTAGCACTAACTATATTTGACAGGAGGTAGAGATGTTTGCGGTCGTACAAATAGGGTCGGCACAATTTAAAGTTTCTGAAGGGGATGTTATCAGCGCAGATAAATTTTCTGAGAGTGAAGGCAAGGAAGTGATTCTTGATAAGGTGTTGGTTTTTGCAAAAGATTCCGACGTCAGAATCGGGCAACCGTTTTTGAAAGACGTAAAAGTCAAAGCCAAAATTCTAAGGCATTTATCAGATGACAAAGTCGTTGCGTTTAAATATCGAATTCGAAAAAATTCAGCGTCTAAGATTGGTCATCGGCAGAAACTGACCTCTCTAAGTATTACCCAGATTTCGGCTTAAGTCGGGCATTCATGATATTTGTTGATGAGGCAAGAATATTTGTTAAAGGGGGGGACGGCGGAAACGGGTGTGAAAGCTTTTATCGAGACAAACACATGCGGCATCCGCGGCCCGATGGAGGTGACGGCGGTAAAGGGGGCGATATCGTTTTGCGTGCGGATAAAAGCATTCAGACCCTTCTCGACTTTAAGTACAAACAGCATTATCAGGCTGCGAAAGGCGGAAATGCCAGCAGTAAAGGTAAAACCGGGAAGACCGGTGCGGACAGCATCCTTAGAGTGCCGATAGGGACTATTGTCCGTGATTTAGACAATGATCTATTAATAAAAGATTTAACAGAGGACCAACAGTCTGTCATTGTTGCCCGTGGCGGCATGGGTGGGATCGGAAACGCGAAGAAAAAGATTCCTACTCCTCCAAAATTAGGGGAAGAACGCACCATTGGTTTTGAACTTAAGCTGATTGCCGATGTCGGTATCGTCGGTTTTCCCAATGCCGGCAAATCCACTCTTATTTCTAATATATCCAAAGTTAAGTCTAAAATAGCCAATTATCCTTTTACCACCAAAAAACCTATATTAGGGATTGTTCAGACAGATACGCTCGATTTTGTTGTCGCAGATCTGCCGGGCATCATTGAAGGCGCGCACAAAGGAAAAGGTTTAGGCGACCGGTTTTTACGGCATGCTGAACGGACAAAGATCCTGATTCATTTGATTGATATGGCGGGAATAGACCAGCGAGATCCGCTTGATGATTATGAGAAGATCGAACATGAACTCAGAGAATATGGCGGCCGTTTGCCTTTTAAAACAAAATTGATCGTCGCCAATAAAATGGATCTTCCCGAAGCGGAGCAGAATCTTAAGCGATTTAAGAAAAAGTATTCCTGTGAAATTTTGTCTGTTTCAGCCCTTGAGAATAAAGGTTTAAAAAGACTAATTGATCAAATCCTGAATATTTTATGCTGCGAAAATTCCCAAGACCAGTAAAACGAATCGTCATTAAAGTCGGTTCAAGTGTGATTGCCACGTACAAGATGAAACCGCGGGTGGCACGATTAAGTTCACTTGTCGAACAGATCTGTCTTGCCCAGAAGAATGGAGTTGATGTCGTATTAGTCAGTTCGGGGGCAATAGTGCTGGGAATGGGAGAGTTAAGCAAGAAAATGCGACCCAGCGATCTAGCGTCCCTGCAGGCAATTTCGGCGGTTGGGCAGACTGTCCTGATGAACAAATATAAAGAAATTTTCAAAAGAAATAAAGGTACCTGCGGGCAGGTTCTATTAACGTGGGATGATTTTGACAACCGGGAGCGATACACAAATGCCCGGGCGACATTTCGCGCTATGTTGGATTGGAATATTGTTCCGATCGTTAATGAAAACGATACAATTTCTACCGATGAAATTAAATTTGGTGATAATGATAAACTTTCAGCGTTGGTCGCGAGTCTGGTTCAGGCGGATTTGTTGTTGATTTTATCGGACGTAGAAGGGCTTTATGATTTAAATAGGGAAGACAAAAAGGTGTTTGACGAAATTAAAGAGATTACTAGTGAGATTGAAGGGATTGCCGGTGGAACGATGAAGAAACAAATGTCCAAGGGGGGAATGACAGCCAAACTGGATGCGGTTAAGATCGCCTCACACGCAAAAATACCTTGTATTATCGCAAGTGGTGAAACGGAAGATGTGTTGTCCCGTATCCTAAATGGGGAACGGATCGGCACTTTTTTTATTGAGAAGGAAGAAAAGTTGCTGGACCGTAAACATTGGATTTCCTTCGGTGCTAAACCTAAAGGCGAACTGATTATAGACGACGGTGCCAAAAAGGCCATTCTTCAAGGAGGAAAAAGCTTATTGTTAGTAGGCGTGTTGAGTTGGGCCGGGCACTTTAAGAAAGAAGATGTCGTTGTTGTCAAAGACAAGGACAATCACGAAATCGCCAGGGGAATCATCAATTATTCGATTACTGATTTAAACAAGGCCCAGGAAAAAAAGGGTCAATATGAAGTTATCCATGTGGACGATTTGGTTTTGAGTGAACGCTAAGTTTAATCCAATCAAAATAAGCTAATGATGAACTCTGAAGATAAAATAATCTCAATGGTGAAGAAGGCCAAAAAAGCCTCGCGAGAGTTGGCCTTGCTGACAACATCCGCCAAGAATTCCGCCTTACGGGAAATGTCTAGGGCGCTGAAGAGCCATGTGAAATATTTGATCAAGGAAAATAAGAAAGATATCGCCACCGCTCAAACGCAGAATTATTCAAAGGCTCTCATCGATAGGCTGCTTCTCAGTGAAAAACGGATAAATGGTATGATTCAATGCCTGTCAGATACGATCAAGTTGGTGGATCCGGTTGGCGAAGTCATTAAATCATTTAAGCGGCCGAACGGTCTTTTGATCAAAAAGGTCCGTACACCGATCGGCGTTATCGGGATTATTTATGAATCTCGGCCGAATGTGACCAGCGATTGTGTTGGTTTGTGCCTTAAGTCGGGAAATGCTTTAATTCTCAAAGGGGGGAAGGAAGCTTATTATTCAAACCGGGCTATTTATAAAGTTTTAAAAAAGGCCCTGGAATCAACCGCTGTCCCTAAGGAAGCGATACAGCAGGTTGATTCGTCTGATCGTAAAGCCGTGAATATTCTTCTTAAACAAAATAATTACGTTGATTTGATTGTCCCCAGAGGCGGGGAAGGATTGATCCGATTTGTTGCAGAAAATTCTTCTATTCCTGTCGTGAAACATTATAAAGGGGTCTGTCACACGTACGTCAGCGACAAGGCTGACCTTAAAATGGCTCGAGATATTTGTTTTAATGCCAAAGTTCAACGCCCCGGCCTATGCAACGCAATGGAGACCATGTTGGTTCATGAGAAAATCGCTGATCAGTTTTTGCCGGGAATGGCTAAAGATTTTATTACGGCCGGGGTTGAATTGAGAGGTGATACCAAAGCCGTGTCTATTTTAAAACATGGCACTAAAAAAGCGACCGAGAAAGACTGGTATGAAGAGTATCTTGATTTGATACTGGCGATCAAAGTTGTCAAGGATACAAAAGAAGCGATCGAGCATATCAATACATATGGGTCCAGCCATTCAGACACAATTGTGACAAAAGACAGGAAAGAAGCCGAAGGTTTTTTGAAATCTGTCGATTCAGCCACCGTATATGTTAACGCCTCAACACGGTTTACAGACGGTTATGAATTTGGGTTTGGAGCGGAAATAGGTATTAGTACAGACAAGCTTCACGCTCGCGGGCCTATGGCACTGGAGGAGTTGACAACCTATAAATACGAAATTTATGGAAATGGTCAGGTTAGAACGTGAAGAAGATCGGGTTGTTAGGCGGAACATTTAATCCAATTCATAATGGACACCTGGCTCTGGCTCAGACGGCTTTGGAAGGGCTTAAGTTAGACAAAGTTATTTTTATTCCGGCCAAACTTCCTGTGCATAAAGAGCCGGGAGTTTTAATCTCTGCTTTTGAACGATTTGCAATGGTTGAATTGGCGATAAAAGGATATCACCATTTTGATATTAGTGATGTTGAGATTAAACGCGAAGGAAAATCATACAGTATTGATACGGTCAAACATTTCAAGAAAATTTTCACGAAAGATAAATTATTCTTTATAATTGGAAGCGACACCTATGCCCGACTGCATACCTGGAAGAAAATTGATGAATTAGTCAGACTGACATCTTTTGTCTGTATTAACCGGCCGGGAATTAATCCCAGGAATAAAGAAAAGAATTGCCGTTATCTGGAAATGCCTGAATTGAATATTTCATCGTCTTATATTAGAAAAAGGGTATCCAGAAAACTTCCGGTCGGGTACATGTTGCCCAAAGATGTAGACTTATATATTAAGAGAAAGAAAATTTACAGTTAAATCGTAATAAAGAAGGTTTTAATGAAAAAACTGATCAAAAGTCAAATTAAATTCGGCACAGACGGATGGCGTGGGGTTATCGCCGATAATTTTACGTTCGAAAATGTCGCCCTAGTCGCACAAGCCATTAGCGATTGGATTAAAAATGATGTTAAGAAAGTTAATGGAATGAAGAAGGTGGCCTTAGGTTATGATGCCCGTTTTTTATCGAAAGAGTTTGCCCGTACGGTCGGTTGTGTTCTTGCGAAGAATAATATTATTGTATATCTTTCTGACCGGATTTTGCCAACACCGTCATTAAGTTATGGTGTGGTTGATATCAAGGGGGTGTGCGGGGTAATGATCACAGCCAGTCACAATCCTGCTCCTTTTAACGGGATTAAGATCAAAACCAACCAGGGGGGAGGGGCCTCCAAGGATATTACAAATAAAGTTGAGGCATATTTGGGATCGACGCCTGTCAAAACCATGGATTTCGATAAGGCTGTTTCCAAGAAACTAATCATTTCGCATAATTTCAATAAGGCTTATCTTGATTTCATGAAGAAATATATTAATCTGGATCGGATTCGTCAATCGGAATTCAAAATTATTCAGGATGTCATGTACGGGTCAGGCAAAGATATTTTACAAGAAGTGCTTGCCGGCAGTAAGATAAAGCTTGATTACCTTCATAATGAAATCAATCCATCCTTTGGCGGGGTAAAACCTGAACCCATCGCGGAATATTTACCGGAACTGTTGTCGAAAATGAAAAAAGAGGAGTATGACCTCGGTTTGGTTCTTGACGGCGATGCAGATAGGATCGCTGCAGCAGCCCCGGGCGGCGAATATATAAGTCCCCAGAAAATTTTAGGTTTAATCACGTTGCATTTAGTCAGGAACCGTGGCCGAGAAGGTGGGGTGATAAAAACAACCTGTGGTACAACCATGATTGACCATATCGCCCGAAAATTAAATTTAAAGCTTTATGAAACTCCGGTTGGGTTTAAATACATATCTGATCTGATGGTCAAGGAACGGATCGTGGCTGGCGGCGAAGAAGCCGGCGGTATCGGGGTCCAGGATTTTATTCCTGAAAGGGACGGTACCCTGGCGGGATTATTGCTGTTAGAAATGATGGTATATGAACAAAAAAATATCAGGCAATTGTTGGCTGAAATGGAAAAAGAATTTGGCCGTTATTACTATGAGCGGTCAGATCTCGAATTGAAGGGCCGTAAATTTAATGAGAAAAGTTTTAAATCCCAGAAAATTTTATTAGGGAAGAAAGTCGTTGACCTTAAAGATTATGACGGAGTTAAATTGACCTGTGAGGATGAAAGTTGGCTGATGCTCAGACCATCCGGGACAGAGCCGTTGGTCCGGGCTTATTCTGAAGCCAAATCTCTGAAACAAGCGAAGGATTTAATTAAAATCGGTGAGGAGTTATTAAGCGGTAAATAATACATGATCTATTGGCCAGCATTTTTGATTATGAAATTGATCAATCTGATCTACTTTCGGACCAAGTTTCAGGGGCTTGAACATATACCTTCCGGAAAACCGTTCATTCTGGCCTGTAATCATAATAGTAATTTAGATCCATTTGTCGTTGGAATTTGCCGGTGGCAACGCTTCAGTTTTTTGGCAAAGGAGGAGTTGTTTCGGTCTAAGATCTCCAGTTTCTTATTCGCCGGAATGGGGGCGTTTCCTATTAAACGTGATACATCGGATTTCAGGGCCCTGAGAGAGGCATTAAGGCGTTTAAAGCGGGGGTGCCCGTTGATACTTTTTCCAGAAGGAACTCGAGGGGTGGGGGATCGCAAAAAAGAATCTCAGCCGGGAGTAGGTTTTTTAGCACAAAAAAGTGGTGTTCCTGTCATACCTGTTTTTATACAGGGGTCAGATAAAGCCCTGCCACAGGGCTCTAAATGGTTTAAATTCCATCCAATTAGGATTATATTTGGCCGGCCGCTCGTATTTACTCAAGATCAGAAATATAACCAAATATCTGATTCAATATTACAAGCCATTTATAGTAATCCGTAAAGGCTTTCGGAAAATATTTTGTTTGACAAATGATTGTATTTTGCGATAATGTTTTACTTCAGATCAGTGGATATTAGTGTGTTTCCGTCCGCTCAGCTGAAAAAAATAAAATAAAGTGAGGAAAAATTTAATGAGTCAAGATAAACAATCATTAATGGAACAGATGTATGAAAATACATTTCGTGACGTTAAAGAAGGAGAAATTGTTAGAGGGAAGATCGTCGCCTTTAACGAAAAGGAAGCGGTTGTCGATATCGGGTTTAAATCCGAAGGTTTTGTTTCCGTCGAAGAGTTCCGAAATATTGATAAATTGGAAATTGATACCGAAATTGAGGTTTTAATCGAATCAATTGAAGATGAAGATGGGCGACTTATTCTTTCCCGTTTGAAAGCCGAGAAATTGCATGGATGGATGAAGATTGGGGATACCATTAATGAGGGTGATCAAATTGAGGGACGGATTGTTAAGCAGGTTAAAGGTGGCTTTATTGTTGATATTCAGGGGGTAGAAGCGTTTTTGCCAATGTCATTGTCCGCTTTAAAAGGGGTTCCCTCCGATGAGATTATGTCGAATAAATATTTATTCAATGTTGCCAAGCTAAACAAGGCCAGACGTAATCTGATTTTGTCTCGTAGAGAAGTGGTTCAGAAAGAACGTGATCAAGTCCGGGACAAATTGTGGAATGAATTGAAAAAAGGGCAGAAACGTCCAGGAACCGTTAAAGGGATTACGGACTTCGGGGCCTTTATAGATTTGGGAGGTGTTGATGGGTTGCTTCATATTACGGATATGAGCTGGACTCGGATCAATCACCCTTCTGAAATCGTTAATATCGGAGACAAAATCGAAGTTTTGATTTTAGATTACGACCAGGGCGGATCAAAAGTTTCACTTGGTTTGAAACAAATCATTTCGAATCCTTGGGATGATATTTATGAGAAATATCCGACGGGTACGAAAGCAAAAGGGAAAGTAGTTAATGTAATGCCGTATGGTGTTTTCGTTGAAATCGAAAAGGGCATTGAAGGATTGTTGCACTCTTCAGAAATTACATGGCAGAAAAAGTTGGTTAATCCTCAAGACATGTTTAAAGTTAATGATGTTATTGAAGTGCAAATCATTAATGTTGATAAAGATTCAAAGCGTATATCTTTAAGTATGAAGCAACTCGAAGATAATCCTTGGGAGGATGCAGTAGAGCAGTATTCGGTTGGCTCGAAAGTTAAAGGTAATGTTCGCGGGTTTACCGATTACGGCGCATTTGTCGAGCTCGAATCAGGGTTAGAAGGGATGATTCATATTTCTGATATGTCCTGGACACGAAAAATCAATCATCCGCAAGATGTATTGAGTAAGGGGCAGGCCGTTGAAGTGATCGTTTTGGCTGTTGATCCGGACAGCCGTAAGATCAATCTCGGGTTAAAACAATTAACTGACAATCCATGGCCTAGTATTGCAGAGAAATATACAGTTGATACTGAGATGGATGCTGTTGTTGTCTTAAATTCAAACTTTGGAGTATTTGTTCGGCTTGATGATGATGTTGAAGCTTTGGTCTATTCTTCGGAGATCGAAAAAGATAAAGCGGACGCATTAAAACCCGGCGATGCTTTGCGAATTAAAATTATTAAAGTCGATGTAGAGCAAATGAAAATCGGCGTTAGTGCCAAGGTTTAGTTTCATCATAGAGTGTATCAAATAAATACGGCACCTTTCCTTTATATATGGAAAGGTGCCCTTTTCTTAAACGAATAAACCCCTATCATTCGTGATCATGTCAGTAAAAGATACCCTTCGAATTCTATCCAGAGGAACTACAGAAATTATCGACCTGAAAAGTCTGGAAAAGAAACTGGTTGATAGCGAAAAGAAGAAAAAAAAGCTAGTCATAAAAGCTGGTTTTGATCCTACCGCGCCTGATATCCATTTGGGGCATGTTGTTTTATTGCGAAAGTTAAAACAATTTCAAGATTTAGGCCATGATGTCTATTTTTTAATCGGTGACTTTACGGCCCAAGTGGGAGACCCAACCGGGCGTGACAATCTTCGTAAACAATTGACTCGTAAAGAGATAGATGATAACGCCAAATCTTATGAAAAACAGGTTTATAAGATTTTGGACGAACATAAGACTAAAATCGTTTTTAACAGTGAATGGCTTGATCAATTAACTTCGCAAGCGGTCGTTGAGCTAACTGTTCACGCCACGGTCGCACAAATGCTTGCCCGGTCAGACTTCAAGAAGCGCTATGAAGATGGGAAAGAGATAAGTTTGCTTGAGTTTCTGTATCCGCTATTGCAAGGGTACGATTCGATTCATTTGAAAGCTGATGTGGAGTTGGGTGGAAACGATCAGAAATTTAATCTTCTGATGGGGCGACAAATGCAGGCGGCTGTTGGTCAGGATCCTCAGGTTATTATGATGACTCCGTTGTTGGAAGGACTAGATGGGGTTAAGAAAATGAGTAAGTCGTTAAATAATTATATTGGTATAAATGAATCTCCCGACGACATATTTGGAAAGATCATGTCGATAGGCGACGGTCTTATGAATAAATATTTTGAATGTCTGACAAATATTGATTTAGCCGAGATTTCTGGCATGCACCCGAAGGAAGCAAAGTTGAAATTGGCTCGAGAGATAGTCACTCAATTCTACGATGGAAATATTGCGCAAAAGGCTCAGGAAGAATTTGAGAAGGTTTTTAGCCGCCGGCAGGTCCCGGAAGAAATGCAGGAGTACATTATCGGGGAAGGTAAATTTGATCGGATTGTAGATGTTCTGATTGATCTTAAAATTGTGCCTTCAAAGAAAGAATTCCGTCGGTTGCTGGATCAAAGTGCTATCTCATTTAATGGCAATAAGATAGATAGTGAAGAGTGGAAAATGATCCCGGGTGTGCTTAAGATTGGAAAAAGAAGGTTTCTTAAGCTGCGGTGAGGTTCGAAATGAGTCCTAACTATAGTAATTTATTATAAGTTAGGAATAAGAATTAATTTTATAAAAAAACTTGACAAAATTTTTATTATATATATACTTGATTAATTATTATGAATAGTTGTCGGACCACGCGTAATACCAATTCATATTAACATGATCTTGACGTTTTAAGCTGCCCCTGTAGCTCAGCCGGTAGAGCACGTCCTTGGTAAGGACGAGGTCACCGGTTCAATCCCGGTCGGGGGCTTTTTTAACGGGTAAATTTATAAAAAAATTTTAGGTATAGGTTACCATCATGGCGAAAAAAAAGAACAATCGTGAAACAATCCTTTTAAAGTGTGTAGAATCGGGACACATTAATTATACGACCAAAAAAGATAAAAAAAAGCATCCGGAACGGATAGAGCTCAAGAAATATTGTCCGCAGCTACGTAAACATACAATACATCGTGAAGTTAAGAAATAGTTTTGGAGACAAAATTCTCTAGGCCTGTAGCTCCAATTGGTAGAGCAACGGTCTCCAAAACCGTGTGTTGTTGGTTCGAATCCAACCAGGCCTGTTTGTGAAAGTATAATATGTTTGGAAAAATCAAAAAATTTATAAACGAAGTGATCACCGAACTAAAGAAGGTTTCCTGGACAGCAAAAAAGGATTTAGTGGATTCCACCTGGGTGGTTGTTGTTAGTACTTTTTTTCTTGGCTGCTTTATAGCCATTTGTGATTTTGTTCTTTCAAAATTATTAGGAATTCTTATTAGGTAATTTTATTATGAGTGAAATGAAGTGGTATGTAGTTCACACACAAACAGGATCAGAAGAAAAAGCCCGGGCAGGCCTTGAAAGTAAGATGGCTTCAACTAGCTTAAAAGATTATGTTGGTGAGATTGTAGTCCCGACCGAGCAGGTATCAGAAGTCCGTTCCGGAAAAAAACGGATCACTTCACGAAAATTTTTTCCAGGATATATCCTCATTAAAATGAATATGAGTAAAGAGAGTTGGTATCTGGTCAAGACAATCCCTGGAATTACGGGTTTTATCGGGCCGGGCAGAAAACCAACGCCAATCACCGAAGAAGAAGTTAAGAGAATCCTTCAACGGACTGAAGATACCGAAGTTAAGCCGATGCCAAAAACTACTTTTGAGATCGGTGAATCAATCCGTATTTCACAAGGACCGTTTGCGAATTTTAACGGTTCGGTTACAGATGTTTATCCGGATCGGGGAAAGTTAAAAGTGAGTGTTTCAATTTTTGGAAGATCAACATTGGTTGAGCTTGAATATTGGCAAGTTGAGAAACTATAAGGATAATTAAAATGGCTAAAGAAGTTGTTGCTCAAATCAAATTATATGTACCAGCTGGACAGGCAAATCCTGCGCCACCAGTCGGGCCTGCTTTAGGACAGCATGGTATTAATATTATGGGTTTTTGTAAATTGTTCAATGAAAGGACAAAAGGCCGGGAAGGATATATACTCCCTGCGATTATATCTGTTTACAAAGACAAATCGTTTGATTTTATTATCAAGTCGCCGCCTAGTTCTGTATTAATTAAAAAAGCGGCCAATATAGCCAAAGCGTCGGGAACGGCAGGAAAAGAATTTATCGGTAAAATCACAATGCAGCAGGTTAGAGAAATTGCCAAAACAAAAATGGAAGATTTGAACACCGAGAATCTTGAGCAAGCAATCAATACGATCAAAGGAACTGCCCGGAGTATGGGAATTGAGGTGACCGAATAATGGGACACATAAGCAAAAGAATGAAACAAGCCTACACCGCCATTAATCGCGAAAGGGTTTATTCGCTGGAAGAAGCGATTTCACATTTAGAAAATTTTCCTAAAATCAAATTTGATGAAACGGTCGAGTTGCATTTCGCGTTGACAATTAACTCAAAGGCTTCCGATCAAATTGTTCGGGGGACGGTAGTTCTTCCGCACGGATCCGGTAAAGTTATCCGTATAGCCGTTTTTTGTAAAGGTGAGCTTGAATCAAAGGCGAAGAATGCTGGTGCTGATTTTATTGGCGCTGAGGATTTAATTGACAAAGTGTCCAAAGGCTTTTTGGATTTTGATGTCGTTATCGCCTCACCTGACATGATGAGAGATCTTAGTAAGTTAGGAAAAGTTCTTGGGCCTCGCGGTCTCATGCCTACTCCAAAAGCCGGAACGGTTACGACAGATATAGAAAAAGCCATCCGGGATGTAAAGGCGGGTAAAATTGAATTTAAATCCGACAAGCAGTCAGGAATCCATGTTGGTGTCGGCAAAAGGTCTTTTTCTAAGGAAAAAATCAAAGAAAATATTAATCAATTAATTGACGCAATTAACCAGGCGAAACCGGCATCATTAAAGGGAAATCTGATTAAATCTGTTTCTCTTTCAACGACTATGGGGCCTGGTTTAAAGGTGGCCTTATGAAACGTGTTGGACAAATTTATCGAGCAGAGTTTAACAATCGGATTAGAAAAGGGATTGAAGATAACCAAAGTATCTTTATTTTGAGCTTTTCAAATCTTTCCAGCATAACTTTAAGCAATCTTCGGAAAAATTTACAAAAATCCGGCGCTTCCATGTTTGTTTCAAAAAATTCAATCGCGCAAAATGCCTTGAAAGAATTAAAGTTTGACGGTCTGGTTAATCGTGTTGCGAAACAAACGGCATTTGTTTGGAGCAACTCCGATTCGGCGGCCGTGTCAAAAATTCTTATCGATTTTTCAAAAGATTTAGATCATGTGGATGTAAAAGGTGGCTTGCTTGATGGCCGAGTTTTGATAGACACTGATGTCAAACGTTTATCAGAATTACCGCCGAGAGAAGTCTTGCTTGCCATGTTGTTAGGTACAATACAGGCGCCGGTCAGTCAATTAATCGGAGCTTTAAATGCAAAATCACGCGAGTTGTTATCGATATTGAAACAATATAGCGAGAAAAAGGGAGGAAATTAAAATGGCTGAGAATACAGCGACAGAACAAACAGTAGAAAAGAAAGATAGTGTTACGCTTTCTCCGAAATTGGCAGAAGTGGCTAAGACAATTGAAGGATTGACTGCACTGGAACTTTCTGAATTAGTTAAAGGTCTTGAAGACAGGCTTGGTATTCAGGCAGCTGCACCAATGGCGGCTGGTATGATGATGCCTATGGGCGGCGGCGCCGCAGGAGCAGCTGCACCGGCTGAAGAAAAAACAGCTTTTGATGTAATTCTGGCAGACGCCGGGGCTCAAAAAATTGCTGTTATTAAAGAAGTCCGTGCTGCGACTAGCCTTGGTTTGAAAGAAGCGAAAGATTTGGTTGAGGCTGCGCCAAAACCAGTCAAGCAAGGTGTTACAAAAGAGGAAGCCGAAGAGCTTAAGAAGAAACTTGAAGCCGCTGGCGCAAAAGTTGAAGTAAAGTAATTCGTCTTTAACATACCTAAAACCTTTAACCAAAAGCGTATTTCATTTATGGAAAACATAACAATAAAGAACTTTAGTAAGTTTAAAGATAATTTTGAACTTCCACAGTTGTTAGATATTCAGTTAGTCGCTTACGAAAGCTTTCTGCAGCGTGATGTGGCTCCCGATAAAAGGCTCGATTTGGGCTTGCAGGAAGTATTTGCTGAAGTTTTTCCATTAGAAAGTTATGACGGGCAGATAAAGCTTGAATACTTAAATTATACGCTAGGTAAAGAAAAATATTCTTCGATTGAATGTAAACGAAGAGGAATGACGTATGCCGCTCCTTTAAAAGTAAAACTTCGTTTGATTACTCCGGTAGATATTAAAGAGCAGGAAGTATATTTCGGAGATTTTCCTTTAATGACGGAAACGGGTACATTCATCATTAATGGTGATGAGCGTGTCGTTGTTTCGCAAATTCAGCGTCCTCCGGGTGTTTCTTTCGAAGTTGAAATGCATCCAACCGGAAAGGCCATTTACCATGGAAGAATTATTCCTTCTCGCGGTGCTTGGTTTGAAATAAAATATGATTTAAATAATGTTCTTTTGGCGTACATCGACCGCCGAAGGAACTTTCCGGCTTCGCAAATTCTTCGAATCATGGGTCTATCTACGACCGATGAGATGAAACAAATGTTAGGTGAAGATTTTAAGTATCTTGAGGCCACATTAGAAAAAGATCACACCGAAAACAAAGAAGAAGCGCTGCTTGATTTTTACAGAAAAATGCGACCGACCGAACCTGCGACAGTCGAGGTTGCTGATAATTTGTTTTTCCGATTGTTCTTTGAGCCAAAACGTTATGATTTGAGTAAAGTTGGGCGACACATTATCAATCGTAAGCTCAATATGGAAGTTCCCTTGGAGAACCGGGTTCTGGATATTGCCACGGTGGCTGAAGTCATTCGTTATTTAGTTGGCTTGAGGGAAGGAACGGGGGAAACGGATGATATAGATCACCTTGGTAACCGACGTATTAAAACCGTTGGTGAATTAGTGCAGAACCAAGTGAGAATCGGTTTGGCCAGGTTAGAACGTTCGATCAAGGAACGCCTGGTTGTTATGACAAATTTTGAAAATCTGACTGCGCACCATTTAATTAATTCTAGATTATTCTCAAATCAAATCCAAGATTTCTTCGCTCGCAGTCAATTATCCCAATTTATGGATCAGGTTAACCCCTTGTCAGAGATGACACATAAGCGCCGCTTATCCGCTTTGGGGCCTGGGGGGTTATCAAGAGAACGCGCTGGGTTTGAGGTTCGCGACGTGCATCCAACCCATTATGGCCGTGTCTGTCCTATTGAAACACCTGAAGGTCCAAATATCGGGTTGATTGCATCGTTAACAAATTGTGCCCGTGTCAATGATTTAGGTTTTATTGAAACCCCTTATCGTATCGTTACCGATGGAAAGGTTTCTAAGAAGATTGTGTTTTTAACGGCTGATAAAGATCAATCTGAATACATTGCCCAGGCTAATGCCCCGGTTGATCCCGATGGAAACTTTTTAACACCAGACATCCTTTGCCGTTATAAAACCGATTTCCCAAGGGTAAAGCCAAAAGATATTGATTTTATGGATGTATCCCCGTTGCAGATTGTATCGGTGGCCGCATCATTGATTCCGTTTCTGGAGCATGATGACGCCAACCGGGCTTTGATGGGATCAAACATGCAACGGCAGGCTGTTCCACTTATGTGCCCGGAAGTTCCGAATGTCGGAACGGGTATGGAGGCCAAGGTAGCCCGGGATTCCGGGGTTGTTGTCATCTCCAAAGAAAGCGGAACTGTAACGAAGGTTGATGCCTCAGAAATCGTAGTTGATAAAACGGTTTATCCTCTCAAAAACTATCAAAGAACAAACGCAAACACTTGTATCCATCAAAGACCGCTGGTTAATATCGGCGAAAAAGTAAAAGCCGGGCAAACTATTGCCGACGGGATTGCAACCCAGCATGGACGTCTGGCCCTGGGACGAAATGTGCTTGTTGCTTTTATGCCATGGCGCGGATATAACTTCGAAGACGCGATCCTGATTAATGAAAGAATCGTCCGGAACGATGTGTTCACATCAATCCATATTGAAAAGTTTGAAGTCGAGTGCCGGGAGACCCGTTTAGGGAATGAAGAAATCACCCGGGACATACCGAACGTCAGCGAAGATGCTCTAAATAATCTTAATGAAGATGGGATTATTCGTGTCGGAGCTGAGGTAAAGTCCGGCGATATCCTTGTTGGAAAAGTTACTCCAAAGAGCGAGAAGGAATTGTCACCTGAAGAACGGTTGTTGAGGGCAATATTTGGAGAAAAAGCAGCGGATATCCGGGATACATCGTTGACCTTGTCTCCAGGGATTGAAGGCGTGATCGTTAATACAGAAGTATTTCAAAGAAATGAACGCGGAAGAAAGAGTAAAGCCGACAAAACTAAAGAGAACGAGGTTATTACAAAGATAAAGGCGTATTACGTTCAGGAAAAGGATTTTGTTGAAGAAGAAAAAGATAAGAAATTGGCTGCCCTTGGGGTCGCGAAGTCGAAAGCATCTAAAGCTAAATTAGGTGATTTTGATGAAGATTCCGACGAGCATGAAGTTTTAAGGTTCTACAGGGATAAATTGGCTGAGTTAGAAGAGGAAGAGATTAATGAAGTTGAGCGGGTTAAGCGCGGCGATGAATTGCCGGCAGGCGTGTTAAAGAGGGTGGTTGTTTATGTCGCGACGAAACGTAAACTTGCCGAGGGGGATAAGATGGCAGGGCGGCATGGGAATAAGGGTATTGTTTCCAGGATTTTACCGGAGCAGGATATGCCTTTTTTGGCAGACGGTTCATCTGTCGACATAGTCTTGAATCCTCTAGGCGTGCCTTCTCGTATGAACGTAGGACAATTGCTTGAAACTCATTTGGGTTGGGCTGCCAGAGTCTTAGGTTTTCATGCGGAAACGCCTGTTTTTAATGGCGCCAGTGAAGAACAAATACGGGCGACATTAAAAGAAGCCGGTTTACCAGAGGATGGTAAAACAACCGTCTATGATGGTTATACGGGAGAACCCTTTGACCAGAAAGTTACGGTCGGGATTATTTATATGCTCAAGTTAAACCATCTTGTCGACGAAAAAATACATGCCCGTTCCATTGGGCCGTATTCGCTTGTTACCCAACAACCCTTGGGTGGTAAAGCTCACTTTGGGGGGCAGAGATTTGGGGAAATGGAAGTCTGGGCCTTAGAAGCTTATGGGGCAGCATACACCCTTCAGGAAATGTTAACGGTTAAAAGTGACGACGTCACTGGCCGTAGCCGGATGTATGAAGCGATCGTCAAAGGACAGCAAAAATTAATACCAGGAACGCCTGAATCGTTTAACGTATTGGTTAAAGAACTTCAGGGGTTATGTTTGGATATCAAGATGGTCAGGGCCGGGGCGCAGGATAACGGTTCCGCAAAAATCTTAGAAAAATTAAAAGACAAAGAGAAGAAAAATTAATATGATTAAAAAATCCGAAGAATTGAAAGACAGGGATCATATTACCATCCAAATTGCTTCATCAGAAGTTATGCGTGCATGGTCTCGCGGCGTCGTCAAAAAAGCCGAAACGCTTAATTATCGCACTTTGAAGCCTGAAAAAGATGGTTTGTTCTGCGAAAAGATTTTTGGACCGGTTCGTGACTGGGAATGTGCTTGTGGAAAGTATAAAGGGATCAAGTTTAAAGGGATTGTATGCGACCGTTGTGGCGTTATGGTCACACGGTCAGCTGTCCGAAGAGAATGGATGGGGCATATTGATCTTGCCTGCCCGGTAACTCATATTTGGTTTTATAAAGCCGTCCCTAGCAGACTGGCCGCCTTGTTACAAATCGGATTGAGGGATCTTGAGAAATTGATTTATTACGAAGAGTATATCGTGATTGATCAAGGTGAGACTCCTCTAAAACATAAACAATTTCTTTCCGAAGATGAGTACCAGGATGCTCTAGTTAAATATGGCGGCGCTTTTAAAGCCAAGATTGGGGCCGAAGCCGTCCGTGAACTTTTGAAAGAAATTGATTTAGTGGGATTATGCAAAAAGCTAAGAAAAGATTTAGAGAAGGCTAATCCGACCGGTACCAACGCAAAGAAAATCGCCAAAACATTAAAAATTGTTGAGGATTTTAAAAGTTCCAATAACAGTCCTTATTGGATGGTTCTCGAAGTCCTTCCTGTTATTCCTCCGGATTTACGGCCGCTCGTTCCGCTAGAAGGTGGACGGTTTGCGACCTCGGATTTGAATGACCTTTATCGGCGTGTGATTAATCGTAATAACCGATTAAAGAAGCTTATTGATCTTAATGCCCCAGAAATTATTTGTCGTAACGAGAAACGTATGCTTCAAGAGGCCGTTGACGCTTTATTGGATAACGGTCGTCACGGACGTCCGGTTCTTGGTTCAGGAAATCGTCCCCTAAAGTCATTGTCGGACATGCTAAAAGGAAAACAAGGGCGTTTCCGTATGAATTTGTTGGGTAAGCGGGTTGACTATTCAGGTCGATCGGTTATCGTTGTTGGTCCAAATTTAAAATTACACCAATGCGGCTTGCCGAAAAAAATGGCGCTGGAATTGTTTGAGCCGTTCATTATTCGTAAATTGCGTGAAAAAGGTTTTGTCCACACGATCAAAGGGGCAAAGCGAATGGTCGAGAGAGCCAAGGCTGAAGTATGGGATATTCTTGATGAAGTTATTCAGGATCATCCGATTATGCTCAACCGTGCACCGACTCTTCACCGTCTGAGTATTCAGGCTTTTTATCCGACTCTGGTTGAAGGCAAGGCTATTAAACTTCATCCGTTGGTCTGTGCGGCTTTCAACGCGGACTTCGACGGTGACCAGATGGCTGTTCATGTGCCTTTGTCGCTGGAAGCCCAGATGGAATGTCGACTTGAGCTTCTTTCGATCAATAATCTTTTTTCGCCTGCTGACGGCAGACCTGTTGTATCTCCTTCCCAAGACGTAGTCCTTGGGCTTTATTATTTAACGAAGGAAGAACCGAATGCCAAAGATCAGGATCGAATTTTTTCCTCGCCCGAAGAAGTTATTATTGCGTTTAACGACGGGATGTTGAAGCTTCATCAGCGGATTAAGTTAAAGCTAAATAAACCGGTTTGGGGAGAAGAAAAGCCTTCGTTGATTATTTCCCAGGAAGAGGCAATGAAAGTTGCCAAGGACACGGAGGAAGATGTTTCAGCTACAAACAAGACCCCGATCATTGAAACAACGGTTGGGCGTGTATTCATGAATGAAGTGCTCCCGCCACAAATGGGTTTTGTTAATGCATTGCTCGATAAAAAGAAAATCGGGGCGGTTATTTCAAGTTGTTATAAACAGTTTGGGCAAAAAGAAACGATCATCCTATTAGATAATCTAAAAGACTTAGGATTTACAAACGCGACTTTGGCTGGCATATCCATTGCAATCTCAGATATGACAGTTCCCAAACAAAAAGTGGACATATTGAAGAATTCCCGCTTGGAAGTTAATAAGGTCGAAGATCAGTATCGAAAAGGGATCATCACCGGCCGCGAACGTTATAATAAAATTATTGATGTGTGGACGCACACAACGGAATCACTTTCTGATTTGGTCTTTGACCAAATGGAACCATTCAATCCGGTATTCATTATGGCTGATTCCGGAGCTCGTGGATCACGGCTTCAGATACGGCAATTGTCCGGTATGCGCGGTCTGATGGCGAAACCTTCAGGTGAAATTATTGAGAATCCCATCACAGCTAGTTTTCGTGAAGGATTAACTGTACTTGAATACTTCATATCAACCCATGGTGCTCGAAAAGGTCTCGCCGATACAGCTCTGAAAACAGCTGACGCGGGTTACCTTACCCGACGATTGGTTGACGTCGCGCAGGAAATGGTTGTTACAGAGGAAGACTGCAAGACAATTAATGGAATTACCGTTTCTGCGATTGTTGAAGGGGATGAGTTGGTTGTCAGTCTGAAAGAGAGAATTACCGGACGCGTGGCTTTGGACAGTATTGTTGATGTTGTGACCGATCAGAAAGTTGTAGAATCCGGCGACTTGATAACAGAAGACAGGGCCGAACTCATTGAACATTTAGGTATCGAAAAAGTCAGAATTCGCAGCGCCTTGACTTGTGAATGTGACCGAGGTGTTTGTGTCAAATGTTACGGCAGAAATCTGGCCACTCAGAGACTTGTTGAAATTGGTGAGGCTGTTGGTACGATTGCGGCTCAAAGTATCGGTGAGCCAGGAACCCAGTTGACGATGAGAACGTTTCACATTGGGGGGACGGCGTCACGGTCGATTGAACAATCGTTCTACAAGGCAAAGAATTCCGGAACGATAAAATATCATCAGCTTCGTGTTGTAGAAAAGGGTAAGGAATTTATTGTTCTTAACCGAAACGGATCAATCAGTGTCAATAATGAATTCGGGCGTGAGTTTGAGCGTTATCAGCTTCCGCAGGGGGCAGTCATTAAAATCGCTGATAACTTGCCTGTAAATAAAGACGATGTATTTGTTACCTGGGATCCTTACACAATTCCGATTATTACGGAAGTTAAAGGGAGTGTAAATTCCGAAGACATTATTAATGAAGTTACAGTTCAGGAAGAGCAAAACCCGGTGACCGGCGTTACCGAGCGTGTTGTCGTCGAGCATAAACAAGAATTCCATCCCCAGATTATTATTACCGACGAGAAAAAAGAAGTTGTGGGTATCTATTCGATTCCCATCGGTGCTCACATTCTTGTGCAGGACAAACAGGTAATCAATGCCGGTGATTTGATTGCAAAAATTCCGCGCGGATTAGGAAAGACTCGCGACATTACCGGAGGGCTTCCTCGGGTTGCGGAACTTTTTGAAGCCAGAAAGCCGAAAGACCCCGCTGTTATCAGCGAGATCGACGGGCTAGTTGAATTCGGCGAGGATAAAAAGGGGAGAAGAACAATTATTATTAAAAGCTCGACGGGAATGGCTTCTGAATATACGATCCCCCACGGGAAACACCCTAACGTTTACAGAGGTGACCGGGTGTTTGCGGGGCAGCAGCTTACCGACGGGCCGGTAGTTCCTCATGATATCCTCAGAGTTTGCGGGGATAAAGTATTGCAGGAATATCTGCTTAATGAGGTTCAGGAAGTTTATCGTCTCCAAGGTGTCCGTATCAATGATAAACATATTGAATTAATCATTGCTCAAATGTTAAAGAAAGTTAAGATCGAAGAATCTGGTGATACAGAATTTCTCCTCGGAGAACAGGTTGACCGCATTTCTTTTAAGAAAGCAAATGAAAGAGTGCTGGCCAAAAAAGGAAAGCCCGCTCAGGCGACGCCGCTATTATTAGGGATAACTAAAGTGTCTTTGACGACGGATAGTTTTATCTCAGCAGCAAGCTTCCAGGAAACGACAAGGGTCTTGACAGAGGCAGCTTCATCTGGTAAACTCGACCTTTTATGTGGGCTTAAAGAAAACGTAATTGTAGGGCATTTGATCCCTGCAGGTACAGGTTTAGAAGAATATAACAAGGTAGAAGTGGTGAAATATGCCGACGATTCAACAGTTGATCAGGAAGAGCAGACAGAGCAAAAAGAGCAAGAGTAAATCTCCTGCGTTGACGAATTGTCCATTTCGTCGCGGTGTTTGTCTGCAAGTAAAAACGATGACGCCTAAGAAACCAAACTCTGCGTTACGGAAAGTTGCCAGGGTTCGTTTATCGAATAAGTTTGAAGTCACATCTTACATTCCTGGAGAAGGACATAATCTGCAGGAACACTCTATCGTACTTGTTCGTGGAGGTAGGGTCAAAGATTTACCCGGAGTGCGGTATCACATTGTAAGAGGAACGCTAGACACATCCGGTGTGGCCAAAAGAAAAAAATCACGTTCAAAATACGGAGCAAAGAAGGAACAAAACGGATAATGAGAAGACGCAGCGCAGAAAAAAAAGAAATATTAGCAGATCCAAAATACAGCAGCCGATTAGTTGCAAAATTTATTAATACCATAATGTTGGGCGGGAAAAAGACGGTGGCTGAGAATATTGTTTACGGTGCCTTTGAAATCTTGAATCAGAAAACTCAGGAAAATGATCCATTGAAGGTATTTAATAAGGCCATTGAGAATGTTCGCCCAAAAGTCGAAGTTAAATCCAGACGGGTCGGTGGTGCGACATATCAAGTTCCGGTTGAAGTTCCGAATAACCGTGCCAATGCTTTGGCGTTTAGATGGATTCGTGATTTTGCAAAAAAGAAAAAAGGCCGGGCCATGGATGTTAAATTGGCTGATGAGTTATTGGCGGCATATAAAGGTGAAGGCGCGGCGGTTAAAAAGCGAGATGACACTCATAAAATGGCCGATGCGAATAAAGCTTTTGCGCACTTACGCTGGTAATTAAGTCGAATTAATAGTTATTTATATATATAAAGGAAACAATGTCAGAAAAGACACCACTAAAAGATTACAGAAATTTCGGTATTATTGCGCATATTGACGCAGGTAAGACGACGACGACTGAGCGGATTTTGTATTATACCGGCGTTATCCATAAAATGGGTACCGTTGATGAAGGTAATGCTACCATGGATTGGATGGAACAAGAGCAAGAGCGGGGTATTACGATAACAGCGGCCAATACAACAGCCCAATGGAAGGGAAAAAAGTTAAATATCATTGATACTCCTGGGCACGTTGACTTTACGATCGAAGTTGAACGATCCTTAAAAGTTTTGGATGGGGCTGTGGTGGTATTGTGTGCGACGAGTGGGGTTCAATCTCAAACTGAAACTGTTTGGCGTCAGGCCGACCGTTACGGTGTGCCTCGGATTGCCTTTATTAATAAACTTGATCGTTTGGGGGCTAGTTTTGAAAGAGTTTTGGAGCAAATGAGAGAGCGTTTGGGTGTTAATGCAACGCCTCTGCAATTGCCGAATGGTACAGAAGATCAATTCTCGGGTTTATTTGACCTTATTCAAAGAAAATATTATGTTTATACAAATGATGACGGTACTGATATAGAAGAGAGAGATGTTCCCGAAGAGTGGAAAGAGCGTGTGGAAAAAGCCCGTCATGAGTTGATTGAACGACTGGCGGATGCCGATGATGAAATAGCTGAGAAATTCTTGGATGATAAAGAAATAAGTGTTCCAGAAATTAAAGCGGGAATAAGAAGAGCTGTAATTGCTAACAAATTTTTGCCTGTTCTAACAGGGACTGCGCTTAGAAACAAAGGCGTTCAGCGAGTGTTAGATGCGGTTGCCGATTACCTGCCTTCTCCATTGGATGTTCCGCCGGTAAAGGGTATTGTCCCTGTAACCAATGAAGAAGTTCTCCGTAACCCGGATCCTAAGGAGCCGTTAAGTGCTTTGGTTTTTAAAGTGGCTACTGATCCGTATGTTGGAAAACTCTTTTATACAAGAATATATTCTGGAACTTTAGAGTCAGGTTCCCAGATTTATAACTCGTCGGAACAGAAGAAGGAAAGGGTTTCTAAAATTGTCGTCATGCATGCCAATAAACAAGAAATTGTTCAACGGGCTGAGGCAGGCGACATTGTTTGTCTTGTCGGTCTAAAGGACACAAAGACCGGAAATACAGTCTGTGATCCGGACAATAAGGTTCTATTGGAAAATATGCGTATCCCTGAACCGGTTGTCTCTATGTCGATTGAGCCAAGGACCAAAGCCGACTCTGATAAAATGGGATTAACTTTAAAGAAATTTTTGGACGAAGACCCGTCCCTTCGGGTAACGTATGACCAGGAAACAGCACAGACCATTATCTCTGGTATGGGTGAGTTGCATTTGGAAATCATTGTTGACCGTATGAAAAGAGAATTTAATATGGAGGCTGATACGGGCCGTCCAGAGGTAGCCTATAAAGAGACCATCACCAAGCCGGCAAAAAATATTGAAGGAAAATTCATTTCCCAAAGCGGTGGGCGCGGTCAATATGGACACGTTGTTGTTAATATTGAACCCACTGAGAAAAAGGGCGATGGAATAGTTTTTATAAATGAAATAAAAGGTGGAACAATTCCTCGTGAATTTATCAAGCCTATTGAAAAAGGTATACGGGAAGGTGCGAATTCCGGCGTCATCGCGGGATATCCGGTAACTGATTTTAGAGTCGTATTATTTGATGGTTCGTATCATGATGTCGATTCAAGTGAATTGGCGTTCCAATTAGCTGCCAAAGAAGCGCTAAAAAAAGGTTTAAAGGCGGCATCCCCAGTTCTGCTCGAACCGATTATGATCGTAGAGTTAGAATCACCGGATCAATTTTATAGCGCTGTAATGGGTGATATAAATACACGACGAGCCATTATATTGGAAACTGGCATGAGAGCAAATTTAAAAACGACGCGATGTCACGTTCCGTTATCGGAAATGTTTAATTATGTAAATGCAATTCGATCTCTTTCTCAAGGGCGGGCTTCTTTTTCGATGGAACCGGCATTTTATGATGTGGTTCCACAGCATGTTGCCGATAAAGTTGTTGAGGGCCGCAAGAAAGACTAATTATAAATAGAATAATGCGTTATTCCTAAATATTTTAAAGGAGGAACCAAAAAAATGGCAAAAGAAAAATTCGTAAGAAATAAACCGCACTTGAATATCGGAACCATTGGTCACGTTGATCATGGTAAAACAACGTTGAGTGCTGCGATTTGTACGATACTTTCTAAACAAGGTAAGGCTGAAGCTAAGGCCTATGATCAAATTGATAACGCTCCGGAAGAAAAAGAACGGGGTGTTACGATAAATATTTCACACCTTGAGTATCAAACGGATATCCGTCATTATGCGCACATTGATTGTCCAGGTCACGCTGACTATATTAAAAACATGATTACTGGAGCAGCTCAGATGGACGGTGCCATTTTGTGTGTTTCCGCCGCGGATGGTGCAATGCCTCAGACAAAAGAACATATTCTTTTGGCCCGACAGGTAAATGTTCCTAAGATTGTGGTTTTTATGAATAAATGTGATCAAGTTGAAGACGCTGAATTGTTAGACTTGGTTGAATTAGAGCTTCGTGAACTTTTATCCAAATATGATTATGATGGCGACAATACTCCTATTATTAGAGGAAGTGCGCTTCATGCCTTAGAAAATCCTGAAGATCCGGCAAAAATAAAGCCGATCATGGATTTGATGGATGCCGTTGACAAATTTATTCCAGAACCTGTGCGCGAACTTGATAAGCCGTTTTTGATGGCTGTCGAAGACGTCTTTTCAATTTCTGGACGGGGCACGGTAGCTACTGGCCGTATTGAAAGAGGTAAGGTTAAAGTCGGCGAGGAAATTGATATCGTCGGTATGAAAAAAGAAGTTCTAAATACTGTTGTAACTGGTGTTGAAATGTTTCGTAAGGAATTGGATCAAGGCCAGGCCGGAGATAACGTTGGATTGCTTTTGAGAGGTGTTGATAAAACAACAATTGAACGTGGGCAAGTTTTGTCGGCTAAAGGTACAATTACCCCGCATACAAAGTTTAAGGCTAAAGCATATATCTTAACTAAAGAAGAAGGTGGGCGACACACTCCATTCTTTAATGGATATAGACCTCAATTCTATTTTAGAACTACAGACGTAACCGGTTCAGCAAAACTTCCTGACGGAACTGAAATGGTTATGCCCGGGGATAACGTTGAAATGGAAGTTGAATTGATTGTGCCTATCGCGATGGAAAAAGAATTGCGTTTCGCTATCCGTGAAGGTGGTCGAACAGTTGGCGCAGGGGTTATTCACGAAGTAATCGCTTAATTAAGGGAAAATTAAATTAGCATGCAAAAAATACGAATAAAATTAAAGGCTTTTGATCACCGGTTAATTGATCAGTCCGCTCAGGAAATTGTTGACACAGCCATACGTACAGGCGCGAAGATTTCAGGCCCCGTACCGTTGCCGACAAAAAAAGAGTTGTACACGGTCCTACGTTCGCCGGTTATTGATAAAAAGTCTCGTGAACAATTCGGATTAGCCACACATAAAAGATTGATTGACTTACTTGAGCCGACGGCAAAAACAGTCGAAGCTTTAAGAAAGTTGAATCTGCCTGCAGGTGTGGACGTTGAAATAAAACAATAATCCCGGATTTAGTCACATTAAAAAAAATGGTAATTCCAAAAAATGTCTGAAGAAAAAGATAAACAAGAAGAATCAAAGTCTGAGAATACTAGCGTCATTCAGGAAGCTGTGGAAAAAGCAGTTTCAAGCAATGATGTCCATGAAAACACGGCTGCAGAACAAGAACCGGTGGTTACAGAAGAGTCTATTGAACATACGATAAGCGGTCTAATCGGACGTAAAATCGGAATGACTCAAATCTTTGATCCGGATGGAAACGTGATACCTGTAACCGTAATTGAGAGTGGTCCCTGTACTGTCCTAGAATTAAAGGAAGACGCGACAAGGGTCAAAATTGGCTTCGGGTCAATTAAAGAAAAGAGAAGCAACAAGGCCAATTTAGGGTTTTTTAAGAAGATTGGAACAGCCCCGGTTAAGGTTATTCGCGAATTTAAATCAAAGAAAGCCGCTCCTTACAAGATTGGACAGAAAATAAACGTAGATGTTTTTAAGGCAGGGGATTATGTCGATGTTGTCGGGACTTCAATTGGAAAAGGTTTTCAGGGGGGGATGAAACGCCATGGATGGGGTGGAGGACCGGCAGGCCACGGATCCATGCACCATAGACGGGTCGGTTCGATTAGTATGAGTGCGGAACCCTCAAGGACATTAAGAGGACGAACGATGCCCGGTCATATGGGCGACGTGCGAGTGACGACCCAGGGGCTTCGCGTCATGGATGTAGATAAGAAAAATAATCTGCTTCTTTTGAAAGGTGCTGTCCCGGGTCACAAAAATGGTATCATTTCGATATTTCTTTCACGTAAGAAAGTTTGGCGGGAATTGAATGAAGTGAAAGCAACGGTTCAACATAAAGTTAACCCGATGAAGCAAAGTAAGGCCAAAGCGGGCGCAACAAAGAAAAAAGGTAAATAATCGTGTCTAAGTTAGTTGTTTATAATAAAGAAGGAAAAGAAAGCGGAAGCATTGATTTACCAAAGGAAATATTTGATGATCAGGTTAATCAAGACGTCATTCACCAGGCTATACTGATGTACAACGCATCACTTCGCCAGGGTACAGCATCCACCAAAGAGCGTGGATCCATAAGTGGTGGGGGGAAAAAACCTTTCAAGCAAAAGGGTACTGGTCGTGCGCGGGCCGGGTCTTCCCGATCTCCTTTGTGGAGAAAAGGGGGGGTTGTGTTCGGACCGCATCCCAGAGATTTTGGGTATTCATTGCCTAAGAAGATTCGTCGAATTGCCTTAATTGAAAGTTTAAAGGCGCGCTTGAATGAAAAGAAATTGCTGTGTATTGAAGATTTAAAAGACGACTTCAAGAAAACAAAAGAGTTTTCTTCTATCTTGAACAAATTAAGTGTTGAGGGAAAAGTAGTAGCTGCATTAGATGGAAGTAACGATGCTGTGTTCAGGGTATCAAGGAATATTGCCTATTTTGATTTAGTTAGGTCACAAGATATCAATGCGCTAGATATTCTTAAACATAAGTTTGTCATACTATCGAAAACGGCATTGAATGACATTATCACCAGAATTTCAGATAAAGATAAATAAACGTTAAGAGAGTTAAAATAATGAAAACATGTTTTGATATCATCAAGACTTTAGTAAGGACAGAAAAAGGTACAGATCTTGAATCACAAAATCAGTATCTTTTTAAAGTGGCACCTTTTGCTAACAAAATTGAAATCAAGAATGCCGTAGAAGAGATTTATAAAGTGAAAGTGGACTCGGTTAATACCTTATTTGTAAAAGGAAAATTAAGAAGGGTCAGACAAATACCGGGTTCTACAACACCTTGGAAAAAAGCAATAGTTAAACTAAAAGATGGCAGCAAAATTGAGGTTACATAATCGTGGGAATTAAAACATTTAAGCCAACTACGCCAAGTTTAAGGCATACAAAATCATCAGATTTCAAAGAAATAACCAAATCTAAGCCTGAAAAGTCGCTTTTACGGCCATTAAAGAAATCTGGCGGAAGAAATTCAAATGGACGGGTAACCTCTCGTTACCGAGGGGGTGGGCATAAGAGGATGTATCGGCTGGTTGATTTCAAAAGGGATCGTATTGATAGTCAGGCAGAAGTACTTGCTATTGAATATGATCCGAATCGAACTTGTAGAATTGCCCTAATTCAGTATAGTGATGGAGTAAAATCTTATATTCTTGCACCTTTGGACTTGAAAGTTGGAGACAAGATTGAAAGTACCAAAGAAAATTCAGTGGATTTTAAAGCAGGAAATTGTATGCCTTTAAAAGAAATTCCGTTAGGTACGGCGGTACATAACATTGAATTGGTTCCTGGAAGAGGCGGACAGATAGCCCGTTCGGCCGGGACATCGGCGCAGATTATGGCTAAAGAAGGTGATTATGCGTTTATACGAATGCCTTCAAGTGAAGTCCGAAAAATTCGGATTATGTGTCGGGCGACTATCGGTCAAATTGGTAACGTTGAACATGAAACGAAAATGATTGGGAAAGCTGGACGAATGAGATGGATGGGGCGTAAAGGCGGCGTAAGAGGGGTTGCAATGAACCCGGTCGATCACCCGCATGGTGGTGGTGAAGGAAAAGCTCCTCAAGGAAACCCGCATCCTGTTACTCCATGGGGAAAGCCGACGAAAGGTTATAAAACAAGAAGCAGGCAAAAATATTCTGATAAATATATCGTTAGAAGAAGAGGGGCGAAGTAATATGACACGTTCAGTTAAAAAAGGGCCGTATGTTGAACCTTCCCTTGAGAAAAAAATGAGTAGAGTTATTGGTTCTGGAAGAAGGGATCAGATAAAAACTTGGTCCAGACGTTCAACCATAACGCCGGAATTTGTGGGTTTTACTATAGCTGTATATGATGGGCGAAAACATGTTCCTGTTTTTATCACGGAAAACATGGTTGGATTTAAACTGGGGGATTTTGCGCCTTCGAGAACATTTAGGAAACATGGCGGGGTCAAAGCCAAAAAAGCACCGCAGAAAACATAGGGTAATAGAAAATGATTGCACAAGCAAAAGGAAGATATTTTAGAGTTTCACCAACTAAGTTACGCTTGGTCATTAATTTGATTCGAGGTAAGCAAGTTTTGCCGTCATTGGCGATCTTAACTCACGTCAATAAAGGTTCGACCAAGATGGTTGCCAAAGTACTCAATTCTGCGATTAATAATGCTAAACAAAAGGGATTGAGTGAAGATCAACTTTTCATATCAAAGATTGTAGCTGATCAAGGCCCATCCTGGAAACGATTCAGGGCGGCTGCCTTTGGACGGGCGACAGGAATTTTAAAGAGAACAAGCCATTTAACGATTGAATTAGATCTGGTTACCAAATAAGGAGTCATGATAAGTGGGACAAAAAGTAAACCCTATAGTATTAAGAATTGGTTATATTGAAAACTGGAGAAGCCTTTGGTTTGCCGACAAGGGGGAGTTTCAAAAGAATGTGGTCGAAGATTACAAGATTCGTCAATTTATTAAGAAAAAATTTATTCAAGCGGCGGTGTCCAAGGTTATTATCGAAAGGTTAGCTGATAAAACTAAAATTATTATTCATACGGCTCGTCCAGGGGTTATCATCGGGAGACGAGGGGCCGACATTGATCGTTTAAAAGGGGAATTGGCGGGGATTTCTTCAAAAGAGATTGCGATTGAAACCCGTGAAATTAAAAATCCTTCCATTGATGCCCAATTGGTCGCGCAAAACGTTGCTTTCCAATTGGCCAAACGCGTCGCGTTTAGACGTGCAATGAAACGGGCTATCGATCAGTCAATGACGGCAGGGGCAAAAGGTATTAAGATTCAGTGCGGTGGCCGCTTAAATGGTGCTGAAATGGCGCGTAAAGAAAAGTATCTGGAAGGAAAACTTCCATTGCACACATTAAGAGCTAATATTGACTATGGTTTTGCCGAAGCGTTGACGACATATGGACTTTTGGGGGTTAAGGTTTGGATCAATAAAGGTGAAGTTATTAAGGGGATTAATCGTCATTATATCGGCGAAGAAAATTCAGCTGATGCAAAAGCAAATACAAAAGGGGCATAGTCGATGTTATTAATGCCAAGAAAAACAAAATTCCGCAAATCCCAAAAAGGCAAACGACGTGGCATAGCCACTGTCGGGGATAAGATTCATTTTGGGGAATACGGATTAAAGGCTTTGGAAAACGGATATGTTCGAGGCAGTCACATGGAAGCCTGCAGAATTATCGTGGCTCGTAAGATGAAGGGTGCCGGAAAACTCTGGATTAATGTGTTCCCCAGCAAACCCATTACTAAGAAACCTATTGAAACTCGTATGGGAAAAGGCAAAGGGGAGTTGGACCATTGGGTCGCCGTCGTCAGACGTGGAAAGGTTTTATTTGAGATCAGCGGTGTTCCAGAAGATTTTGCCAAAGTTGTGCTAAGACTTGTATCGTTCAAACTTCCAGTTAAGACAAAATTTATTACACGGGGTGGAAGACTATGAAGGCTAAGGCGTTGAGAGAACTAAGTTCTGAAGATCTGATCGTTAAGGAAAAAAGTCTTAAGAAAGAATTGTTTGATCTTAATTACCAGCGCAAACTCGGTACCGTAGAAAAACCGTCCAGTTTTCGATTGTTAAAGAGAGATATTGCCAGAAGCTTAACCATTTTAAAAGAGAGAAAGTTAAATGACCGAAACAAAAACGCGAACAAGTAAGCGGCGATTCTTACAGGGTACTGTCGTCAGCGACAAAATGAATAAAACGCGCGTTGTGCAAATTCGCTCGTCTGCTAAGCATAGCAAATACGACAAGATTGTGCGCGTGGCAAAGAAATTTAAAGCGCATGATGAGAAAAATGAAAGCAAGGCGGGAGATGTTGTCTGGATTATGGAAACTCGCCCGATATCCAAGGATAAACGTTGGATTATTCGAGAAATCGTGAAAGCAGCATAGGAAAAATTATGATTTACATGAAAACAGTATTAGATGTAGCAGACAATTCAGGAGCGCGTAAAGCATCAATGATAGGGGTGCTCAATGCGAAGGGCAGGCTGTGCGCCCATATCGGCGATATCATTCGTGTTAACATAAAAGAATCTGCTCCGGAAGCTGCAGTGAAAAAGGGAACGAAGGCCAAGGCCATTATTGTCAGAACAAAATCACCGATTAAGAGGAATGATGGCACTTACGTGCGCTTTGATACGAACGCGGTTGTTATCATTGATGATGCGGGAAATCCGAAGGGAACGCGTGTATTCGGTCCGGTAGCCCGAGAATTAAGAAATATGGATTATATGAAAATAATTTCTTTAGCCCCAGAGGTTGTATAAATGTTACATATTAAGAAAAATGATCAAGTAAAAATAATTGCAGGAAAAGACAAGGGGAAGACTGGTAAAGTTTTAAAAGTGTTTCCTCAAGATTCCAGGGCCATTGTTGAACATATTAATTTGATGAAAAAAGCACAACGGCGAACAAATGAAAACCAAAAGGGCGGATTCATTGAGATTGAGATGCCTATTCATCTTTCGAATATCATGTTAATTGATAAGAAAACGAATGAGCCGACCCGATTTGGTGCGAAAATTTCTAAAGACGGAAAAAAACTGAGAGTCAGCAAAAAAAGTGGAGAAGTAATCTAAAAATGGCAAGACTATTCGAACAATATAAAACAAAGCATATTAAAGCGCTACAGGAAAAATTCGGCATCAAGAATACGATGGATGTGCCTAAGTTAGAGAAAATTGTCATCAACATGGGGGTCGGTGCCGCCATCGGTGATATGAAAATTCTTGATAATGCAGTGTTGGATTTAGCTAAAATTGCCGGACAAAAACCGATCATTACCAGGTCAAAAAAAGCCATTTCAAATTTTAAGTTGCGAGAAGATATGCCGATCGGGTGTAAAGTCACCCTTCGCCGCAATACGATGTATGAGTTCATGGATCGATTGATAAATTTTTGTATGCCAAGGATTCGTGATTTTAACGGTGTATCACGCAAATCATTTGATAAGCAAGGAAATTATACGGTAGGTATTTCTGACCAATCAATCTTTCCTGAGATTGATACCGGACGGCTGCAATACCAACAGGGTATGGATATTACATTTGTATTTAATAAAGGGCCCAAAGAACATACACTCGAATTGTTAAGTTTATTCGGTATGCCTTTCACGAAAATCAAAAAAGTTGAAACACAAGTTGTATAAGAGGAAACTATGGCAAGAAAAGCATTAGTTATAAAATCAGAACGAAAACCTAAGTTCCCGGTGAGGCAACATAACCGTTGTAAAATTTGCGGCCGTCCTAAAGGATTTTTACGACGATTTAATGTCTGCCGGATTTGTTTTAGAGAACTTGCCTGGAGAGGTGAAATACCGGGCGTAAAAAAAGCCAGCTGGTAAATAGGAAAAAATTATGTCACTTAATGATCCGATCAGTAATTTACTGACAATATTACGAAATGGTAGTCAAGCAGGAAAAGAAACAGTTGATGCCCCTGCATCAACAATGACAGAAAGAATTCTCGATATTTTTAAGAATGCCGGGTATATCGAAGACTATAAGCTGATGAAGACAAATGCCCAGGGTTCTTTCAAAGTCTATATGAAATATGAAAACAAGAAACCGCTTATTACCGGGCTAAAAAGAATTTCAAAGCCCGGGCTAAGAATATATAAACAAAATAACGAAATACCACGCGTTCTTAACGGTTTGGGTACAGCTGTTATCTCGACATCTAAGGGTGTTGTCGATGACAGGGAAGCCCGAAAAATGAACGTCGGTGGTGAAATTTTATGTTATATCTGGTAGGGAAAAATGTCTAGAAAAGCAAAAATTCCAATAGAGTTGCCTAAAGAAGTAAAAGTAAATGTTGATGGTTCTCAAGTAAAAATGGAAGGGCCTAAAGGGAAAATGAATTTGCAGGTACCTTCAGGTATTGCCGTTGAACTGAAAGAAAATAAATTGGCGGTGAACCGGTTATCTAACGCAAAACAACATCGGGCCAATCATGGTACAATTCGTGCGCATTTGGCAAACATGTTAACAGGCTTAACGCAAGGTCACAAAAAAGAACTTGAGATTCAAGGGATCGGTTTTAGGGCGCAGTTGCAGGGAAAGAAGATTGTTTTTATCCTTGGATTCAGCCACCCGGTCGAATTTAACATCCCGGATGACGTAAAAGTGACAGTGCCAACACAGACTTCAATCATTATTGAAGGGATCAGTGCCCAACGAGTCGGCCAAGTGGCAGCATCTATTCGTGATCTAAAGAAAGTAGAGCCGTATAAAGGCAAAGGCATACGTTACTTAGGTGAAAATGTTAGAAGAAAACAAGGTAAATCGGTATCTAAATAATGAAAAAGACAAATATACGAGAAACGCAAAGATTGTACCGTCATCAAAGAATCCGAAAAATATCTTTCGGTACACAAGAATGCCCACGTTTGTGTGTTCACCGCAGTTTAAAGAATATATCTGCACAGTTGATTGATGATGAAAACGCCAAAGTGTTATTTGGCATGTCGACGTTAGACAAAAATATTCGTTCCAATCAAAAAAATTGCGGGAATATTAAAGCGGCTACAGTTCTAGGAGAGGCACTTGCTGTTAAAGCAAAAGAAAAAGGCATCACCAAGGTTTGTTTTGACCGAGGCGGATACTTATACCACGGGCGTGTAAAGGCATTTGCCGATGCTGCACGAAAAGGTGGATTGGAGTTCTAAATTTATGAATAATAAAGAAAATGACGATAAAGTAGAAAGCAGAAAAAATTTTTCTAAGCAAAATAATAAAAGAACTGATTTGACTGCAGGTGACAGAGAAAACCGCCTTTCAAAAATCCCAAAAAAAGATGATGTTTTGGAAGAAAAGGATGAAAATTTGTTAACGGTTGAGGAAACAGGGGAAACCAAAGAGAAGTCCCTCGATTCAAAAGTTCCCAAAGTTGAACCGGGCTCCATCATAAAAGACCCAACCGCTCCCGAAGTCATCGAGAAGGTTATTTCTATCAAAAGAATCACAAAGGTTACCAAAGGCGGGAAAAAACTATCATTCAGCGCGCTGGTTGTTGTTGGTGACGCGATGGGAAAAGTGGGATACAGCCACGAAAAAGCGAGTGAGGTATCAATCGCGATTCGCAAGGCTTTGATCGTCGCAAAGAAGAATATGGTCAAGATTCCGATGAAAGGAAGTACCATCCCCCATGAAATAATAGGGATATGTGGCGGGGCTGAAGTATTGCTTAAACCGGCTGCTGAAGGTACGGGCGTTATCGCCTCAGGAACAGTTCGTGCCGTTTGTGATGGTGCGGGAATCCATAATATTTTAACTAAATGTCATCGGTCCAATAATCCGGTAAATGTGGTTAAAGCGACATTCGATGGTTTAACACGTTTAAAAGTAGCGAGAAAATAATATGCAGTTACATGAATTAGTATCTCCCAAAGGATCAAGAAAACGCAGAAAGATTGTCGGACGAGGGAAGGGTTCAGGTCTTGGAAAAACATCTGGTCGCGGGCAAAAAGGTCAGACTTCAAGATCGGGTGATTGGTCGCCAAAAGCGCATGAGGGCGGGCAGATGCGATTGATTCGTCGTTTGCCGAAAGTGGGATTTAATTCTCACAGACCAATCTTGAATCAAATTGTTAAGGTGGAAAGCCTCAACCGATTTAAAAAAGACACTATAGTGACGGCTGAACTTTTAAAATCTGAAGGATTAATTAAGAGTTTAAATAAACCGTTCAAAATTTTAGGGGATGGCGAATTAAAGAACGCGTTGATCGTCCAAGCTGAAAGCGTATCTGAGTCGGCAAAAGAAAAGATTATAAAAGCCGGCGGTAAGGTTGAGATTGCGGCAAAGAAAGTGACGCAGAAAACTAAAAAATCATCCTCTTAAGGATTTAGATTTATGTTAGCTACATTTGCTAATTGTTTTAAAATTCCTGAATTAAAAAAGAAAATTTTATTTACTTTAGGGATTATTGTTGTATATCGTATTGGTTGTTATATCCCCACACCGGGGGTTAATGCCTCTGTTTTGGGGCAATTCTTTGACAAAATGGCATCAAGTTCTGACGGAAGTATATTTGGTATAATGAACCTGTTTTCAGGAGGGGCCTTAGAAAAGATGACGGTTTTCTCCTTGGGGATTATGCCCTACATTTCGAGTTCAATCATTTTACAATTACTGACAGCTGTTATTCCAGCCTTAGAAAAGTTGGCCAAAGAAGGCCAGGCCGGTTATCGTAAGATAAACCAATATACCAGATATGGAACTTTAGGATTAGGCCTCGTTCAGTCATTTTTTATAGCGTTATGGCTTGAAAGTCCTCAAGCTTTTCAAGGGTTCCAGTTAGTTGACAATCCAGGATGGGCGTTCAGGATTGTTACCGTATTAACGCTGACTTCCGGGACAATGTTATTGATGTGGCTGGGAGAGCAGATCCAGGAAAAAGGCATTGGAAATGGTATTTCCTTGGTGATCACAGCCGGGATTATTTCGGCCGCGCCATCTGCCGTAAATATGCTGATTAAAATGCTTTCATCTCAGGCGGGAGGGACAACTCAATTACAGCCATTGACGTTGTTAATTATGATTGCCTTTTTAATTGGCGTAATCATTGCAATCACTCTGATTACACAAGCTCAACGTAAAATTCCGGTTCAATATGCCCGAAGAATTGTTGGCCGCAAGGTGTACGGCGGACAGAATTCATATATTCCGCTTAAGGTAGATACTTCCGGGGTTATTGCGATTATTTTTGCACAATCAATTATTTTATTCCCGGCAACGTTGGCCAGCTTTATTCCGAACCAGTCTTTTCAAAATATGGCCGGGTACTTATCTCGCGGAGGATGGTTATACTATACAATTTATGCGTTTCTGATCGTATTCTTTTGTTATTTCTATACAGCGATCGTATTTAATCCGATTGATGTGGCCGACAATATGAAGAAACAGGGAGGATTTATTCCCGGAGTCAGACCAGGATCACAGACAGCGGATTATCTGGATTTTGTTATGACCCGTATTACTCTTGCGGGTGCGATTTTTATTTGTACAATTGCAATTATGCCGGATGCCATTATGGCATCTTTTAAGGTTCCGTATTTGGTTGCTTCGTTTTTTGGGGGTACAGGAGTTCTGATCATCGTTGGTGTTATGCTTGACACGATGAAACAGATTGAGTCACATTTACTTATGCGGCATTATGATGGTTTTATGCGCTCAGGACATATAAAAGGGCGCCGATGAACGTTGTGTTGTTGGGGCCCCCTGGAGCGGGTAAAGGCACATTGGCGGGACTATTAAAAACAACCCGTGATCTTTTACATATTTCGACCGGAGATTTATTGCGTGAAGAGATGAAGAATAACACAAAACTCGGTCAGGAAGCAAAAAGTTACGTTGAAAAAGGCGAGTTAGTTCCCGATGATTTGGTAACAAAGTTATTGGCGAATAAACTCACAGGCGAAACGAAACTATGCGGTTATATGCTTGATGGATATCCAAGGACTAAAGCACAGGCGAAAAGTTTGGATGAGATTTTGACGGAAATAAAAAAACCTTTGGATATGGCCATATACATGGATGCATCTTTGGATGTAATTATTCAACGAATTACGGGGCGGCGAGTCGCACCGAATTCCGGGATGGTTTATCACATTATCAACCGTCCACCCAAACAGCAAGGTATTTGCGATGTGTCGGGTGAGAAGTTGATTCAAAGACCGGATGATAATGAAGAAACGGTACGCAAACGTATGGCTGTTTATCTTGAAAATACACTGCCCATCGTGGACTATTATAAGTCCCGTGGGATTCTAAAAACGCTGAATGGTGACCATCAATCCGAGGAATTACAGAAAGAATTGATTGAATTATTTAATGGACAAACCAAGCTTAATTAATATCAAAACGAAGGAAGAGTTAAAAGTTCTTCGTGAAGCAGGAAAAATATTAGCGGGTATTGTTCAAGACGTAAAAAGTTCTTTAAAATCAGGTGTTACGACAAAAGAAGTGGATCGTATCGCGGAACGCTTAATTGCTAAGCAGAATGTAATCCCGGCGTTCAAGGGGTATCGTGGATTTCCGGGATGCGTGTGCATTTCGGTGAACCATGAAGTTGTTCATGGGATACCAAGCGAGCGGATCTTAAAAGATGGCGATATAGTCAGTCTGGATGTCGGCATCATTCATAATAAATATTATTCAGACACGGCCGTAACCGTTGCAATCGGGCCTGTTGATCCGGTTCTTCAAAAGTTGCTTGATGTTACCAAGGAATCTTTGTATCGGGGTATAAATCAGGCACGAGTTCATAATCATTTATCCGACATATCTTCAGCGATTCAAAGATATGTGGAATCGAATAAGTTTTTTGTGGTCAAAGATTTTGTAGGGCATGGAATCGGACGCAATTTGCATGAAGATCCGGAAATACCGAATTACGGGCCTCCACATCAGGGGCCGGTTCTTAAAGAAGGTATGGTATTCGCGATTGAACCGATGGTTAATATCGGGACCTGGCAGACAAAAATTTTGGATGATGGCTGGACGGTAAGTACCGCCGATGGCAAGGCATCCGCTCATTTTGAGCACACAGTTGCGATTTTGAATAATGGACCAGAAATTTTAACTGAATAATTAATTTATATGGCCAAGGAAGATTTAATAGAAGTCGAAGGGACTATAAAAGAAGCGTTGCCAAATGCGAAATTCCGCGTCGAACTTGAGAATGGCCACATGGTTGAAGCACATATATCAGGGAAAATAAGGATGCATTTTATCCGCATATTACCCGGGGATAAAGTAAAATTAGAACTGTCTCCTTACGATTTAAGTCGTGGGAGAATAACTTATAGGGTCAAATAAAATGAAAGTTAAATCATCTGTAAAAAGAGTATGCAGCAACTGTAAGATTATTAGACGTAAGGGAGTTGTGCGCGTTATTTGTGACAGCAATCCTAAACATAAACAAAGACAAGGATAAAAGCGATGCCGAGAATAATGGGTGTAGATATTCCAAAAGAAAAACGAATTGAAGCTTCGCTTCAATATGTATACGGCGTGGGCCCGAAACGGGCGATTGATATTTTACGTGAAGCCAATATAGATATTAACCGAAGAGCTAAAGAATTATCGGATGAAGAAATAAGCCGCATTACAAACATTATTCAGAAGAATTATGTTGCGGAGGGCGATCTTCGCCGGGAAGTGAATCAGAATATTAAAAGAATGATCGAAATAGGTGTATACCGTGGGGTTAGGCATAGAAAAGGGTTGCCTGTACGTGGACAAAGGACAAAAACAAATTCCCGTACGCGCAAGGGACGCAAACCGGTTGTCGGACAGAAATTAAAGACAAAATAAAAAATATTAAGGATATCATTGATGGCAAAACCAAAACCAGTAACTAATGAAATTCGGAAGAAAGAAAAACAAAAAAAGAAATCGCTGAAAGGTGTTACGTCGGGTGTTGCGCATATTTTTGCGACATTTAACAATACAATTATTTCGATCGCCGATAAAGAAGGTAATACGATCGTCTGGTCGACTCCGGGAGTGGTTGGGTTTAGCGGTTCAAAAAAATCAACACCTTTTGCAGCTCAGGTCGCAGCATCAGACGCGGCCAAAAAAGCCAAAGATTTAGGGCTTAAAACAGTAGAGGTTCTTGTTAAAGGTCCAGGTTCAGGACGTGAATCTGCGATTCGGGCCATTCAGGCCGCAGGTTTAAGTGTTACTTCAATCAAAGATATCACCCCACTACCGCATAACGGGTGTAGACCCCGTAAAAAACGGCGTGTTTAATATTTTAAGGAGAGAATGACATGGCAAGATATTTAGGACCAAAGTATAGATTATGTAGAAGAGAAGGGGTGAATCTCTTTGGACCCAAGAAATACGAATTCGACATCCGACCTTATGCTCCGGGACAACACGGGCAGGGTCGAAGAGTTAAGCTTTCAGATTATGGACTGCAGTTAAGAGAAAAGCAAAAAGTCAAACGTATATACGGAATATTGGAGCGTCAATTCCGACGTTATTATCTAAAAGCAGCTCAGTCAAAAGGAATTACTGGTAGCGTTTTGTTGCAATTTCTTGAACGAAGACTCGATAATGTTATTTTTCGATTAGGTTTTGCGTTGACCAGACCACAAGCGCGGCAGATAGTCGGGCACGGTCTGGTGCATGTAAACGGAAGACGGGTCAATATCCCTTCGTTTCTGGTTAAGGAAGGAGATGAGGTTGAATTAAAATTTAAAGATAAAACTAAAGCGTTTGTTGATGCCACGCTTGAGAAAAATAAAGATTTAACCCGTCAGAGTTGGTTAAAGCTTGATGAAAAGAATTATAAAGCAACTATCATCAGGCTGCCCCAACGAGAAGATTTACAGTTTCCAATCAACGAGCAGTTGATTATTGAGCTTTATTCTAAATAAGAGAAATATCTACCCTTCAAGGAGGAGAATATGGGAGTTAAATGGCGCGATTTTCAAATGCCAAAAAGGCTAGACTGTGTTGAGGCTGAATATACGGATACGTATGGAAAGTTTATTGCTGAACCTTTTGAAAAGGGATATGGAGTCACACTCGGGAATTCTTTACGCCGTATACTTTTGTCATCTATTGAAGGCAGCGCAGTTACGTCTATAAAGGTTGAAGGGGCACGTCATGAATTTTCTGCTATCCCTGGAGTCATGGAATCTGTCTCGGAAATAATTTTGAATCTTAAAAGATTGGTTATACGATCTCATTCAAAAGTGCCGAAACCGATTTATATAAAGGCTGAAAAAAAGGGAGATGTAAAAGGCGCTGATATTATTTGTGATGAAACAATTGAGGTCCTAAATCCCGATTTGCATATTGCGACACTATCCAGAGACACAAAATTAAACATTGAAATGGAAGTTTCCAGGGGCCGTGGTTATGTGCCAGCGGAAATGAACAAGAAAGAAACGGATGTGGAAGTTATTGCCATTGACTCCATTTTTACACCGATTATCAAGGTCAATTTTCATGTTGATAATACACGGGTCGGGCAGCGAACAGATTATGATCGGCTGATTTTGGAAATATGGACAAACGGTGGAATAAACCCAAAAGAAGGTTTACTCTACGGAGCGAATATCTTGCAGCGGCATTTGGATGTTTTTGTCAGTTACGGTCAATTGCCGGAAGAAGAAGAGGAAGAAGAAGAAATCTCTGCGGAAGAACAATCCTTATATGAGAAGTTAAGGTTGCCAATTTCTGAGCTTGAGTTGTCTGTGCGAAGCGCCAATTGCTTGAAAGATGCGAATATTAAAACGATCGCAGAACTTGTTAAGAAAGGCGAATCAGAGCTTCTAACCTTTAGAAATTTCGGAAAGAAGTCCTTAACAGAAATTAATGATCTTCTTAAGGTCATGGGATTAAGTTTGGGGATGAAAATTGATCCAAAGAAACTACGTCAAGTTAAACGGGATGAAATCTAAAAAGAGTGAGTCATGAGACATAAAATTGCAGGTAACAGATTAAATAGAAAAACATCGCATAGAAAAGCGACCGTGCGTGATATCGCCAAAGCAACGTTAATTCAGCAGAGGATTTGTACGACCAAGGCAAAGGCTAAGGAAGCCCGTAAATTGGTCGATAAACTGATCACGCTGGGGAAAAGCGGTACGTTGGCGAATAAACGGCGTGCCTTTGCGATACTTTGTGATCACCGACTCGTCAGCAATTTATTTACCACCATCGCCATACGTTTTGATAAAAGGGCTGGAGGGTATACGCGGATTATTTTATCAAATAACCGACGAGGAGATAACGCGCAGTTGGCATATTTGGAGTTAACCGAGAAAAGCGGTGCTATCATTAGTAAAGCCAAGTCATCGTCTGCCGCCGATAAATCTAAGGAAGTCAAGGCTGTAACCCAGATTGAGGCTAAACCTGCGGAGCAAGTTCAAAAGCCAAAACCTGAAAAGAAATCAAAGACCATAAAAAAAGACTCCACTTCAGAGGAGTCCAAAGCAGAGGAAACTCAAGACAAAAAGAAAGCGGATAAGAAAATAGTCGGGGGAATACGGAAGATGTTTAACCGTAAATCTTCAGAGAAATAAAATGCAGACTATGTCTTTCAAGATTAATAAAAGAATTCAAGAAGTCTTGGGCTCATCCACGTTAGCGATTACGGCAAAAGCCAATGAACTTAAAGCTCAAGGTAAAGACGTAGTCAACTTTGCCGCTGGAGAGCCGGATTTTGATACCCCTGATACCATCAAAAAAGCCGCGATAGCCGCTATTGAGGCCGGAAAGACTAAATATACCCCCAGTGTTGGAACGCCTCAGCTTAGAGAAGCCATTTCGGAAAAGTTCAAGATCGACAATCAACTTAATTATAAGCCATCCCAGATTGTTGTTTCTTGCGGGGCCAAACATTCCATTTTTAATATTATCCAAATGCTTTCCGAGGAAGGGGATGAGGTTATTATCCCCGCGCCGTATTGGGTCAGTTATCCCGAAATGGTGAAAATTTCAGGGGCGACTCCTAAAATCCTTGAGACAACTGCGTCAACAAATTTTAAAGTGACCGCTAAACAATTGTCTTCGTGTTTGACCGAAAGAACCAGAATATTTGTGCTGGCTTCTCCTTCAAATCCTACCGGAATGCTCTATTCCAAGGAGGAACTCAAGCCAATTGCTGATATTTGTGTAAAGAATAATATCTATGTTATCAGCGACGAAATATACGAAAAACTAATCTATGATACGGATCGTTATACTTCCATCGCCTCGTTAAATGATGACATTTACAATCTAACATTTACCGTCAACGGTGTTTCAAAGGCGTATTCCATGACTGGCTGGCGGATCGGTTATGCCGCGGGCAACGAAGAAGTCATGGGGTATATAAAAAATTTCCAAGACCATACGACATCCAATCCGTGTTCGATCAGTCAGGCGGCCGCTTTGCAGGCGTTAAAAGAACCTAATGATAAGGTTATGGCTATGAGGGATATATTCAAAGAGCGCAGAGATTTAATTACTTCTCTATTTGACAGCATACCTGAAGTTAGTTATATTAGACCTCAAGGAGCATTTTACCTGTTCTGTGATTTTTCAAAATTGGGTGAATCATTTGACCTAGCCAAAAGAATTCTCAATGACGTCAATGTAGCCGTTATTCCAGGTGAAGGATTTGGCGCTCCCGGTTATATCCGGTTAAGTTATGCAACTTCAAATGAACGAATTGAAGAAGGTGTCAGACGCATAGCTCAATGGATTAAAAATAATTCCTAACCAACCAATCATTACCCCAAAACAGGAGTTTTCGTTGGACCTAAAAGAACTTCTAAAATTGTGTATTGAACGTAAGGCATCAGATCTCCATTTAACAGAAAACAGCCCGCCAGTACTTCGAATGGACGGTAAATTAACATTAACCGACAGGCCCGCCTTATCTAAAGAAGAGTTAAAGAAATGTATTTATGGTATTCTGACGGATACCCAAAAAGAAAAGTTTGAACAAGAGCGTGAATTGGATTTTTCTCTGTCTATGGAAGGGCTTGAGCGTTTTCGTGTTAATGTTCATATCCAGAAGGGTTCCGTTGAAGCGGCATTAAGACGCATCCCGCATTATATTCCGTCGATTGAAGACTTGGGTTTGCCTCCGGCGGTCCTGGATTTTGCGCGTAGACCGAGTGGACTGGTTCTTATTACGGGTCCCACCGGTTCCGGTAAAACAACCACCTTAGCTTCAATGGTTAATGTTATCAATTCCGAACGCTCTTGTATGATTATCTGTATTGAAGATCCTATAGAGTATGTCCACAGAAACAACAAAGCTGTCATCAAACAGCGGGAAATTTATAGTGACACAAATTCATTTTCTGAAGCATTAAAGAGATGTTTGCGTCAGGACCCGGATGTCATTATTGTTGGTGAAATGCGTGATCTTGAGACGATCTCGACGGCACTTACGGCCGCGGAAACAGGTCACCTTGTGTTGGCTACCCTGCACACACCTGATACGGCGCAGACGATTGAACGGGTTATTGACGTTTTTCCTGCTCATCAGCAGCAGCAAGTTCGGTTGCAGCTATCGGCGGCTTTGCAAGGCATTGTTTCTCAAACATTATTACCCAGGGCATCGGGTCAAGGCCGGGTTATGGCGTCCGAAGTATTGGTCGCGACACCTGCTATTAGAAATTTGATCCGAGAAAGAGCGGTTGAACAAATCCCCACATCCATTCAGACAGGCATTCAATACGGAATGCATACCATGGATATGTCCTTGAAGACACTGTATGAGCAAGGTGTCATCACCTACGAAGATGCTATTATGCAGGTCAAGAATCTTGAAGAATTCGAGCAGCTTCTTCGTCGATCGAGTGATTATTAATATTCAACCAATTTTACTAATTTAAGAAATTCCAGATTAGATAGAGGAAAGAAATGTCACAAAAATTTATAGATTCAGCTAAAGAAAAATTCGGTGCACTTATTGAAGAACAATTAAAGCGGGTCAAGGAGATGAATAAAAGCGGTGCTTTTATGGATTTTTCTTCTCTGGATAAGATTATTATTGGATCCTGCTGGGGTGATGGAATCGGCGAGGTTATCTCCAAGAACGCGCAGCAAGTTTTGACGCACGTCTTGAAGTCGGATGTTAAGGCGGGAAAAGTAGAAATCCGTGATATCGCAGGACTAACCATTGAAAACCGGGCCAAACAGAATAAGGCGATCCCGGATGACGTCCTAAAAGAGATTAAATCCTGTCATGTCATTTTAAAGGGACCCACAACCACACCGCAGGCTGGTGACGAATGGCCGAATATTGAAAGTGCCAATGTGGCTATGCGCAGGAGTCTTGACCTGTTTGCGAATGTCAGACCCGTCAAGATACCCCAGGAAGGTGTGGATTGGACTTTTTTCAGGGAAAATACTGAAGGAGCGTATATCGTCGGATCCAAGGGATTTGATGTTACGAAAGATTTGAGTGTTGACTTTACAATCACAACGGAACAGGGATCGGAGCGTATTATCCGTATGGCGTTTGAATATGCAAAAGTGAATAAAAAGAAACGCGTGACAGTAGTGACTAAATCCAATGTTGTTAAGACTACGGACGGACGATTTTCCAGGGTGGCCAAACGTATTTCGGGCGAATATCCGGGGATTACCCTTGATGAATGGTATATTGACATCATGACGGCAAAATTGATTGATCCAGCACGAAGAAATGAATTTCAGGTCATGGTAATGCCTAATCTCTACGGAGATATTCTAACGGATGAAGCGGCACAATTACAGGGCGGTGTCGGCACAGCAGGAAGTGCGAATATTGGTAAACGTTGGAGTATGTTTGAAGCGATTCACGGAAGCGCCCCGCGTATGGTGAAAGAAGGACGGGCAAAATTCGCTGATCCGTCTTCAATGATCAGGGCGGCAGCCATGCTTTTAAGACACATCGGTCGTCCCGATAAGGCGGATAAGATTGATATGGCGCTTGAAATGTGCGGACAATTTGAAAAAAAGAAGGTTTTAACCGGACGTGATACGGGAGTAACCGGTGCGGAATATACCGATTATTTATTGTCTTGGGTCGACAATTCTAAGTTGAAGGCGAGCTGGGAAGCGGAAGTTAAGAAACTTAAAAAATAAATTACTATAAAACAAAGAACAAGTTTTGGTATAATTAACCCCGCCCATCTTAAAAGATGGCCGGGGTTAATTATTTGGAGTAAGGATGAAATTCGGACAAAAACAACTAACAACCATGGATTTGGGTTTAATCGGTTATGAGCGGGCCTATGCGCTTCAGAAGCAATATGTTGATAAAGTATTGGAAGGTTCTGGTCCGTTTCTTTTTTTATGCGAACACCCGGCCGTCTTAACAAAAGGAAGGATGACAAAGACTGAAAATATTCTATTGGGGCAGCAATTCTTGGATGACCGGGGAATAGCCGTTAGGGATATTGACCGTGGAGGAGATGTGACTTTGCATGCTCCCGGCCAACTGGTTATTTATCCGATCATTAACCTGGTGGATTATGGAAAGGATTTAAGGATATACTTAAGGGCCTTGGAAGACATATCGATGGCGGTCTTGAAACGGTATGGACTTAACCCCAGGCGAGAATCAGGGCAAACGGGTGTATGGGTCGATGACAAAAAGGTTGTTTCGATTGGGATTGGTGTCAAACGCTGGGTCTCTTTTCACGGGGTTGGGATCAATGTGAACACGGACCTGTCGTTGTTTTCATGCATAAAACCATGCGGATTAAATGTTGAGATGAATTCTATGTCTAATATATTGGGACATAAACTGAGTATGCAGGAAATAAAAGAAAAGGTAATTGATCAATTTTTAAATATTTTCAATTTAGTCAAAGGTCGTTCTGAGTCCTATGATTCAGGTGAGTCTTCTAAAGCTTTGCCTCAACGAGATCACCCTGAAAGCGAACCGTCTTCATTTTCCACTAAAAGGAAATGATGAAAAATAAACAGGAGATAAATATGGTTGACGTTTTGTTGCCGGAATTAGGTGAAGGTGTCGAAAAAGCGACGATCGCCTGCTATCATCATAATGTTGGAGATACAATCAAAAAGAATGACGACGTCGTTGAAGTGGTTACCGATAAGGCCACCTTTAATGTTCCAGCTACTTCTGACGGAATAATTAAGGAGTTATGTTTTATGGAGGGAGACGAAGCCCCTATTGGTTCTGTCTTATTTAAACTGGAGCCGGGACATTAATGAAAGTCTGCATTTTAATCCCTATCTTGAATGAAGGAAAGACCATCGGCGACATCGTTCGAAAACTAAAAGATAAAAAACTGTCTGTCGTGGTGATTGATGACGGATCATCCGACGGATCGGGCGCCTTGGCTGCTGAGAACGGGGCGGTCGTATTGTCCAATGGGACAAACCAGGGAAAAGGTTTCAGCTTACAAAAAGGGTTTCAATACGTCCTGGACCGGGGGTACGATGGAGTTATTACAATGGATGGGGACGGTCAGCATGCGATCAGTGACCTGGATAATTTCTTTGCGTCCCCGCATTTTCAGAAAGATACAATCATAAACGGTGACAGAATGACTAATTTCAAAGATATGCCTTTTGTCAGACGATGCACCAACCGGTTTATGTCCTTTTTGATTTCGGCTGTTTGCCGGCAAAAAGTTTTGGATTCGCAATGCGGTTACAGGTTTATCGGCAAAGATGTTCTGCAAACAATTAAATTAACGAGCGGATGTTATGAAATTGAATCCGAAATACTGATCAAGAGCGCTAAGAAGGGTTTTTCAATCCATGCTGTTCCTGTTCAGACAATTTATCGTGGAGAAACAAGCCACATACGTCCCGTACGGGACACCTTACGTTTTTTTAAATACTTGATAAAAGAGATATTTACCCCATAGTTTCTATGATTGTTGTTTATCACAGTCAGCAGCATGATCCCGAAACGGTTTGAGCTGAGACATAATTTAGGAACCAGAACTAAGCATGCAGAATAAACTATTTTATTGTTGTTTTATAATTTCCTGCTTCATTCATTTCTCTGTCATAAAATCGTTGGCTTCTAAACGGATCATAGACCCTCCCAAAAAGGTAAACCAAATTGAGGTGACTTATCAGAAGGTGGCGTCTGTCAAGGTTGAAAAACAAAAACCGATTGTTGAGAAAGAATCAAAGGCTATAAAAGAACGGCCGTTGCCGAAGGATGTTAAGCTGATCAAGAAAACCAATGAAAAATTTTCTGTCTTTGATAAAGAGGTTAAGGATATCTCAAAGTTTTCTAAAAAGGTTTCGCTGGACCGAAAAATGACACCTGATCTCAAAACATTCGATTCTGAGCGAAAAATGTCGGTTGATTTAATCAGGTCAGAAAAAATAACCAATCCAAAATATATTAGTTACAATCAAACTCTTTGGCAGAGAATCCGGAGTAAGGCGTTTAGTTATTTTGATCTGGAAGATTTTGAGGAGGGTTATATTTATTTGACGTTTGTTGTTAATTCTAAGGGAGAGATTGATGCGATCAAGATTATTGAAGAAAAAACATCCGCGAATGAATATTTACGTTCAATCGGGTTACGGAGCATAAAAGATTCTGCCCCGTTTCCCCCGTTTCCCAAAGATCTGCCTTATCCACAGTTGACATTTAATGTTGTTATCACCTTTAGAGGTAACGGTGAAGAGCTTAACCCGTAATTTTTCCTTATCGTCGGGGATCATCTGTTTGACATTGGCTGGGCAAAATGATATTCTATGGCTACTCATTCAAACATTTTAGTTTAGCATGGATCTCACGCTTGAAAGAAGAGGTTACTATGGAAGATGATAAATTTGTTGATGAATCCTGGAAAGAAGCGGCGTTCAGGGACAAAGAACAACAGAATCCCAAAGAAATTCCGGGCAAACAAAAATCCAAGATATATGTCAAAGAGCCGCTTAATTCTTTACAAGATGAACGGGAGGAAGATAATCTGGAGGGATTCAAAAACGACCAGTCTGATGGGGATTACGGATCGATTGAAATTAATTTCTTGAACTATGTAACAAGTCTTGGGTTTCAGGCATTGATATTTTTGGGTGAAATTCCCCATCCCGTGACTAATCAAAAGGAAGAAAATATTGGCCAGGCTAAGTTCTTAATTGATACGTTGGTGATGATCCGTGAAAAAACCAAAGGAAACCTGGATGATAAAGAAGAAAACCTTCTGGATGCATCCATTTATGAACTTCAGATTAAATATGTAGAAATCAGCCGTGCAAGAAAGAATTCGGAAAAGGAGTAATTTTGAACAAAATATTAGTCATACACGGTCCCAATTTGAACCTTTTAGGCCAGCGTGAAAACAACATTTATGGTAATACCACGTTAAGCCAGATTAATGAACAGCTTATTTCCAAAGCCAAAGAAAAGAAGATTGTTTTGGACATATTCCAGTCCAATCATGAGGGCGAGATCGTGGATGTGATCGGAACGGCAAAGACTCAACAATACAAGGCTATTCTGATCAACCCGGCAGCCTATACACATACGAGTATCGCCATACGTGACGCCATTGCGGCTGCCAATATACCGACCGTTGAGGTTCATTTGTCTAATATTCATGCCCGTGAAGAATTTCGGCATATTTCGTTATGTGCTCCGGTTTGTCTTGGTCAAATAACAGGATTTGGTATCGAAAGTTATTTTTTAGGCCTGGATGCCCTCATTAAGATTGTTAATCAATGAATAAACTACCAAGTCACGGGACTTAGATTTTCCCCTCTAGTATTCAATGAACAGCCGTTTATCAAAAGTCCGATCATTTTTTAATCAACATAAAATTGACGCATTGCTTGTCGTTAATGATATTGATGTTCGGTATCTTAGCCAATATCCCACGGCCAGCGAATCTTGGCTGTTGGTTACGCCTAAAAAGGCATACTATCTTACGGATTTTCGTTATTTTCATGAAGTCAGAAAATCTTTAAAGTCCATCAAGCCCGTTCTTTATCATGGATCCATTTATAAATCTTTATTTGAAATCATGGCTGCAGACAATATCCAGCGAATCGGATTTAATGAAAATCATTGGAGCCTATATCGCTTTAAACAATTGCAAAGTCAATGCCCCAAAGCCATGCGCTTGATTGAAGCGAATACGCTAATTGAATCTCTTCGTGAGATTAAAGAACCCGGCGAGATTGCGATGATCAGAAAAGGGCTCAGTATTCATGAACGTGCCTTAAAATATATTAAAAGATATATTAAACCTAATATATCTGAAAAAGAGGTGCTGCACAAATTGGAGTCATTTATTCGTTCAGAAAATGTGACCTTTTCATTCAGCCCGATCATCGCCTCCGGGCCCAATTCCAGTTATCCTCACGCGCACGTAACTATTAGAAAAATAAGGGATAATGAGCCAGTGTTAGTCGATATGGGGGTCGATTTGAATGGCTATAAGACCGACTTGACACGTATGTTCTTTTTAGGTAAAATATCAAATCTTGTAAAAGAAATATCGGCCCATGTCTACGAAGCGCAGCAAAGAGCCATTGCGGTTATCAGGGATGGTGTTGATATTTCAGAAGTAGATTTAAAAGCACGTAAATATTTGGAAAGTAAAAAGTTAGACAAATATTTTGGCCATTCTCTAGGGCATGGTGTTGGACTGGAAATTCATGAAAGTCCCCGAATATATCATACCAACAATAAACCCTTAAAATCCGGGATGGTGGTCACGGTAGAACCCGCCGTTTATCTATCCGGTAAGTTCGGGATAAGGCTAGAAGAGATGGTGTTGGTCAAAAAGAAAGGTTGTGAGGTCCTCAGTGGGAATATCCATTAATCAAATCAAGGCCGGTATTGGCATCCTAATGGACGGCAATATTTTTATTGTCGTGGAAAGTCAACATATCAAACCAGGTAAGGGCGGGGCATTTGCTAAAGTCAAACTTAAAAATGTCCGTACTCAGCAAAACATCGAGAAAACGATTAAATCAGCAGATAAAGTTGAAGAAATTATTCTTGAGGAACGTAAGCTGCAGAATTTATATGAAAGTGGCGACAATTACCATTTTATGGACAATTCAACTTTTGAAGAGGTTGTCGTTCCAAAGGGTTTGATCGGGGATTCAGTTCGATTCCTCCAGGAAAACTGTGAAGTCTCGGGCATGTTTTATAACAATGAATTATTAAAAGTCGAGTTGCCTATTTTTATTATTGCTGAGGTTATTCATACGGAACCCGGATTTAAGGGCGACACGTCTAAATCGGGGAATAAACCGGCTGAAATTGATAGCGGAGCGACCGTACCTGTGCCTTTGTTCATCGACATTGGAGATAAAATCAAGATTGATACAAGGACTGGGCTGTATGTCGAAAGGGTAAAAGCATGAATTTAAAAGAAATTCGTGAAATGATCAACCTGATGAATGAAAACGATTTAACTGAAATTGAATTGGAACGTGAAGGAGTTAAAATAAAATTAAAGAAGTCATCCGCTGAAGTCTCAGATTTTATTCACCATTCGCCGCATAGTTATCATATTGATGCCCATCCAGCCTCAATAAAACCAGATTCTAAAACAACAGGAGTCCCTTCAAATCACCTGGAGATCAAATCTCCGATGGTGGGCACATTTTATCTTGCCCCGTCTCCAGACTCACCGCCTTTCATCGAAATCGGCCAGGTCGTCGAAATCGGCCAGGTCGTCTGTATTGTCGAAGCCATGAAATTAATGAATGAGATCAAATCTGAAGTTAAAGGAAAGATCGCTGAAGTATTGGTCGAAAATGCCCAGCCGGTTGAGTTTGGGCAAGTTTTATTTACTGTTGAACCGCTATAATCAGAACTAAAATATATGTTTTCTAAAATACTTATAGCAAACCGTGGAGAAATTGCCTTAAGAATTATTCGGGCCTGTCGGGAAATGAACATAAGGACGGTCGCGGTTTTTTCAGAAGCGGATCGGGACTCACTGCATGTGCGTTTTGCCGATGAGGCCGTCTGCATTGGTCCGCCTGCCAGCATTGACAGCTATCTGAATATACCGGCCATTATATCGGCGGCCGAAGTAACCGATGTGGAAGCAATTCATCCCGGATATGGTTTTTTATCTGAGAACGCCCATTTCGCAGAGATTTGTGAGTCTTGCAAAATAAAATTTATTGGCCCGAGTCCTAAAACGATAAGGTTAATGGGAGACAAAGTCACCGCAAAAGATACCATGCGAAAATCAGGCGTCCCGTTAACTCCCGGAGGGAAAGGGGTCGTTAAGAATAAAGAAGAGGCGATCGAGATTGCTAAAAAGATAAAGTACCCTGTTATTGTTAAGGCCTCCGCGGGTGGTGGCGGCAAAGGCATGCGGGTCTGCCACAATGATATTACCTTGGCCAGTTCATTCAATATTGCCCAGAATGAAGCGGAAGCCAATTTTGGAAATCCGGACGTTTATATCGAGAAATACATTGAAGATCCCCGGCACGTGGAATTTCAGATTGTTGCGGATAACTATGGGAATATCGTTCATTTGGGTGAACGTGATTGCAGTATCCAGCGAAGACATCAGAAACTTCTTGAAGAGGCGCCATCTCCGATCTTAGATCCAAAATTAAGAAAAAAAATGGGCGAAGCCGCGATCAAAGCGGCCAAGGCGGCTGATTACCAAAGTGTCGGAACGATTGAATTTTTGGTCGATGCTTCTGGGGAATTTTTCTTTATGGAAATGAATACCCGTATACAAGTTGAACACCCGGTCACTGAGATGATTACAGGGATAGATATTGTGAAGGAACAAATTAATATTGCTTATGGAAAGAAATTGCCTTTTAAGCAGGAGGATATCACTTTTACCGGCGCAGCCATTGAATGCCGAATCAACGCCGAAGATCCGCTGAATAATTTTATTCCGTCCCCTGGCACGATTGAACAGTTAAATTTGCCCGGCGGACCGGGAATCAGAATTGACACGCATATATACCCAGGTTACAAAATCAGTCCGTATTATGATTCAATGGTCGCTAAATTAATTACATACGGGAAGGATAGGAATGAGGCGATACGGAAAATGATCCGCGCCCTGGAAGAATTTTATATCAGCCCGATTAAAACAACAGCCGCGTTGCATTTGGATATCTTAAAACATCCTGTTTTCTTACAAGGTGGGGCAACAACCCATTTCTTGGAGAAAATAGCTAAAAAAGATCATGAGGGGTAAATTTTGGTTGTCCATCAACCGTCTGAAAATGGTTCAGTAGAAATTAATGATCAGGTCTTAAAGCAGCTTATTCTTGATGCTGCGCAAGAAATCGATGGTGTTCAAATTGTTTCAAACAGTCTTTTCGACAAGTTTTTAAAAATATTCCTTAAATCCAGACTTGAGGGGATACATCTGGATGGGAAAAAGACTGACAATATCAAGGCGAAATTGTGTGTGGGAATCAGAAGCGATCTGAATTTGTCAGAAGTCACAAAAGAAATTCAGGAAATGGTCATGGAAAAGGTCAAAAAAACCGCCAATATTTCACTTAACAGGGTGGATATCCATATTCAGAGTTTGGATAGGAGGTCGCAATGAATTTCTTGCAACGGTTGTCGCTATTGTTTTATTCGACATTTGTTATGTACATCGCATTTTTCTGGATCACATTGTCTGTCGGTTATTTAAATTATGACGATTATATAAAATTGATTTATTTGGTCTATACCGATGAAAATTTAAAATACATCGCAGGCATGTTGGCGGGAATTCTGATTGTTGTTAATTATGTGTTTTACAGGATACTTTCTGTAAATGTCCGTCAGGACAAGGTGTATTCATTTGAAAATCCGAACGGACGTGTCAGTGTTTCTCTGTTTGCTCTTGAAGATTTGATCCGGCGGATGCTTTTGCAATTTATCGAAATCAAAGATGTCAAACCGACCATCCGGATATCAAATAAAGGGTTTCAGGTGAAAATTCCGCTAGTACTAAAATCTGAGGTCAACATTCCGGAAGTTACAACGCGGGTGCAGTCGGAAGTCCTGAAAAAAATAAAAGATACTATCGGTGTTGATGAAATAATTAAAGTGGGGGTTTATGTCGGGAAGATACATCCTGCTAGATTTAAGGAAAGACTTGATAAATCGGATAAATCCGAATCGAAAGATGATGACAGTAAAGGACCCATCGTTCCTTTCCAAGGTTATGGATCTTAAATGTCAACCCTAAAGGAAAAAATATGAAAAAAATAGGAATATTGACGGGGGGGGCGGATTGTCCAGGATTGAATTCTGTCATTCGGGCGGTGGTCCGAAAGGCCGTAGCGGAAGGTTTTGTTGTAACAGGTATAAAGAACGGGTGGACCGGGTTGGCGCAAAATGATATGAAGGTGTTGGATCTTCAGATCGTTTCCGGCATTTTAGACAGAGGCGGAACGATACTTGGGACCAGCCGGATTATTCCCCCTGTGAAGAAAGAGATTAATGAATTGATATCAGAGAATTTTAAACGCAGCGGGATTGATGCGGTGATCGCTGTTGGCGGTGAAGACACGCTGAAAATTGGTTTAGCCTTATTTGAACAATATAATATGCCGATCATTGGCGTCCCTAAATCCATTGACAATTCTTTAACGGGCACGGATTATGCGTTCGGCTTTGATACAGCGGTAAATATAGCGACTCAATGTATTGACCGGTTACATACGACCGCCGAAAGTCATCATCGAATTATCGTTATTGAAGTGATGGGGCGCTATACAGGATGGATCGCGCTTGAAGCCGGTATTGCTGGCGGTGCGGATATTATTTTAGTCCCTGAATTTCCGGTCAAGATCGAAGAGTTGTGTGATTCGTTGAGGGCGCGGCACAAACGGGGCAAAACTTTTAGTATCATCGTTGTTTCCGAGGGGACAGTTATCGAGGGGTATTCAAACGAATCGGAACATGAAGAGAATATCAAACATCATCGGGTCAGCCGCGTTGGTGAGCTGGTGGCCGATTTAATCGAGAATAAAACCGGATATGAAACCCGTGTCAGTGTTTTGGGCCACATTCAAAGGGGCGGTTCACCCACCGCGTTCGACCGAATCATCAGCACACGGTTTGGTTTTCATGCGGTTGAACTTGTAAAGCAGAAAAAATACGGAACCATGGTTTCTATCCATGAGAATAAATTATGCGCGGTCCCGATAAAAGAAGCAGTGAGCAAACATAAGGCGATAGAGCCGGATATATATGATATTGCCAAGGTATTTGCGGCATAATGAACGATATGAAAGATCAAATCAAGAAAATATTTGAAGAGTCGTTGGCTGTAAAACAAACAACCCTGAATCAAAATGTTGAAGTGATTATTCATGCCGTTGAAATAATCATTGAGTCTTTAAAGGGGCATGGAAAGATATTGTTTTTCGGCAATGGTGGTTCCGCCGCGGATAGCCAGCATGTTGCTGCCGAATTTATTGGACGGTTTCAAAAAGAACGCCGGGCATTGGCCGCGATGGCTCTAACCACAGACAGTTCTATCATAACATCATTAAGTAATGATTATTCTTATGACATAATTTTTTCCCGGCAGATCGAAGCTCTTGGGCGAAAAGGGGATGTTGCGTTCGGGTTTTCGACCAGCGGTAACTCCAAGAATGTTATTGCCGGGATTGAAAAAGCGAGAGAATTGGGGCTGAAAACGATTGTATTGACGGGATGTGACGGCGGTCAGTTGAAAGGGATGACGGATGTAAATATTATCGTTCCTTCAAATTCGACAGCCAGGATTCAAGAATCCCATATGTGTATCTATCATACAATCTGTGAGTTGGTTGAGAATCAAATCAGTCGGTAATGTCTGTGATAAAAAATAAAAGATTATCGATAAATGAATTAAAGAGTGAGTTGGCGCGTCTCAGGAAGGCGGGTAAAACCATAGCATTTACCAATGGGTGTTTTGATATCCTGCATTTCGGGCATGTTTCGTATTTGGAAAAAGCAAAAAGAGGGGATCGCATATTAGTGCTTGGGTTAAATAGTGACGCATCGATTCGAAAGATTAAAGGCGCGGGGCGTCCGATCGTTCCGCAACGGGAGAGGGCTGGGGTTCTAGCTGCTTTGGCCAGCGTTGATTATGTGTCGATTTTTTCAGGACAAACACCCATCAGTTTGATTAAGGCGGTTAAACCGGATGTTCTGATCAAAGGGGCTGATTGGAAGGGGAAAGGCATTGTCGGTGAAGATTTTGTAAAATCGTATGGCGGAAAAGTTGAGTATATAAAGTTTGAAAAGGGCTGGTCAACCACTAGGATCGTTGAATTGATTAAAAAAAGTGCGTAACATCGATAAGAAAAAGGTTTATCGTCTGGTTGATGCCAATTTTAACCGGGCAAAAGAGGCGTTGAGGGTGTGTGAAGACGTATGCCGTTTCTACTTTGATTTATCCGATTTAACACGGGCATACAAAAACGCACGGCATTCTCTGACAGACATGATCGGCTCATTGAATATTACCCAGATCATATCGTCGCGAGCGATTGAAAAGGATGTTGGCCGGACAACTACTGATAGTGAGTTATCTAGATCCAATGTTGCGGATATTTTTTACGCCAATTCACAGAGGGTGAAAGAATCAATCCGCGTTTTGGAAGAATGCTCCAAGCTTTTGGATCAAAAATGTTCGGTCAAGTTGAAGCAATTACGGTATAAAGTTTATGGATTGGAGAAAAAAGTTATCGAACGATTCTAATTTATATTTGATCCTTGATTCGGGGGTGAATAATTATAAAAGGCTGCTTGAGATAGCCGTGGAAGCCGTTCGTAATGGTGTTGATCTTGTGCAATTAAGGGATAAGTCCGGATCGGCTATAGAAATGATGCGTTTTTATCATAGCTTTTTAAAACAAACAGACCGGAAAATTCCTTTTATTGTTAATGATCGTGTTGACGTTTGTGACGCTGCTGGTGCGACGGGAGTTCATCTGGGGCAAGAAGATCTTTCTTTGAGATATGCCAGAAAAATTCTGGGGGATGAAAAAATTATCGGAATTTCATGTCAAACTATTGAGCAGGCCAGGAAGGCTCAGAACGATGGGGCTGATTATATCGGGTTTGGTTCGGTATTTGCGACACAGACAAAACCAGGTCGCAAGCCAATGGATTTAGAATTGTTGAGAGAAGTTGTAGCGGAAATTGAGATTCCAGTTTTTGCTATCGGTGGGATTAATAACAGTAATATTGAAATTCTTAAGAAAAAAGGTGTGCGTCGTTTTGCCGTGTGTCGTGCAATATGCCTATCCGAAAACGTCAGTCAGATGGCATGTACTGCTAAAAAAATTATCAATGCCCAAGATTGAGGGATATGTCCAGAACGAATCGTAGTCAATTGAATGTCAGTTTTTTGGCAGTGGGTATCAGCATTTTGATGCTGGGTGGAGGGTGTGTTTCCATGGAAACGGTGCCGGAATACGCCGTGAATGTAAAAGAAATTGAACCGCCGAAATCAAACGGGATCTATCATAAAGTTAGTAAGAAAGAAACTATCTGGAAAATCGCAAAGGCCTATGATGTTACAATATCTGAGATCATAGAATCCAATAATATACCCGACATGGCGAAGATTGAGGTCGACCAATTGGTTTTTATCCCCGGAGCAGTGAAAACTAGAGAAGTTTTGTTTAGTCATGAAGGAAAGAAAGAAGATTTTGCATGGCCGATTAAAGGGAAAATTATAGGATACTTTAATCAAAGAAACACTCAAATATTGTCCCATGGGGTTGATATCAAGGCCGCACGGGGTGATATTGTGAAGGCTTCACGTTCAGGAAAGGTCGTTTTTGCTGACTATTTGCCCGGGCAGAGTTATATGGTTATTATCGATCATCAAGACGGATTTTATACGGTATATTCTAAAAATGCAAAGTTATTGGTAAAGTACGGCGATCATGTGAACAAATCCGATTCCATCGCCCATGTCGGAGAGCAAGATCAGTTAGCTTATTTGCATTTTGAAATTCGTAAAAATAATAAAGCAGACAATCCTTTATACTATTTGCCATGAATCAATTGGGGTTTGAGCAAAATTTTTTTGGCCGACAAGACGTATTGGCCCTTCTCAAAAAAAGAGTCCTGGATTTAAAAGAAGGATATAGGCAGAATATAGCCTTTACGGGACATCGGTATGTCGGGAAAACGGCTGTTCTGCAAGAATTCTTATATAACCTAGATGATGATAAAGTCACGCCGATTTATTTTGATTTAGATAATAAAGATATATTTTATTTCTTTCACAAATTCAGCGCAAGCTTGCTGTACCATTACTTAAAGAATAAACAACTCCCCCGACATGATGATCTAAATCTTCTGATTGAAGAGGCAAAACGATACATACCCCATACGGTCGAAGTTATAAAAAATATTCAAATGAATCTTGGGAAAGGAAAGCTTTCGAACTCATTTTTGGGTTTAATGACATTGCCTGAGATATATACCAATGAATCCGGTCAGTTTTGTATTTTGATTCTGGATGAATTCCAGGCTATTGATGGATTCGGTGTTCCGGACGTATTCGCAAATTTGGGCGCAAAGATTATGACCCAAAAAAAATGTTTGTATGTTTTGTCGAGTTCGTATAAATATACTGCTCAGAGGATATTGGCTGAGAAATTATCGCTATTATTCGGAAACTTTGAATTGGTTGAGCTGGAAGCATTTGACGTTAATACCAGCCGGGTGTTCATTGAGAATTTGGTGGAGGGTAACAAAATGGGCCCTTATTTATCAAATTTTCTCACTGAATTTACCGGAGGATATCCGCTCTATTTGCAGCTTATCTGCCGAGAATTGATGAGTCTTAGGGCTTTGCACCGCCAAGAAGAAATCTTTCTTCCTTTAGTGGCGCAATCGATTGAGAATACATTGTTTGACCGGTGGGGGGTCATTAGCCGTCATTTTGAACTGATCATCAATGATTTGTGTAATGGTAAAGGTAATAAAATTATTTCTAGCATATTAATTTCTTTATCGAACGGAATACAGAAGAATGAAGATTTGCTGGATGAGATTGATATTACTAAAACACAATTGGCACAAAAACTTACCAGGCTTCAGGACGAGGGAATTATTTTCAAAAACGGGAAGTTGCATTATTTTAAAGATAAATTGTTTAAATATTGGATAAAGTTTGTTTATCAAAAAAGATTGAACGGAATAGAATTGACGCCGGATCGGCAAAGAAGACAGTTCCAGTCGGAGTTCAACAATTATGTGGAACAGTTTCAAGCGGCCATGGGGAAAGATTTTTACTCTAGGATTATTGAATTGCTTAGTTGCTTTGAGAATGAGGCGATAGACTTAAATGGCAGAAAATACCTCCTGCCATCTTTCAGGGGAATTACGTTAGATAAGCTAAGGGTTGATCATGATTTTTTGGTTGATGTTATCAAAGCTGATACGGAAAGTTCAACGTGGCTTATCGTATTAAAAAAAGATGGTTTCGTGGAAAATGATATCGTGTCCATTATCGGTGAAGCGAAGAAGTCAAGCCGAAAGATTGAGAAATGTCTCATCATATCTTTATCGAAGCTGGATGACCATACCAAGCTTAAAGCCCTTCAGGAAAGATTTTGGATTTGGAATGAAGAGGAAATCAATACGCTATTGAACCTTTTTGATAAACCGTATATTTTAATATGAAAATTGGCGTTGTTTCGGACACCCATTCTCTGGATATCCCCAAACAGATGATGGACGATTTTAAGAAAGTTGATCTCATTGTGCACGCCGGTGATTTTTGTACGCGTAAGGAATTGGCTTTGCTGGAGAAAATTACCGAGGTAAAAGCTGTGTATGGAAACATGGATGACGCCCAATTGAGGAAGATGCTGCCGCAGAAACAGATTTTTAAATGTGAAGAATTTTCTATCGGATTGGTTCATGGGTTAGGGACATCCAAGGACACGTTAAAGAATGCTGCTCAGGAATTTAGTACAAGTCGTGTCGATATAGTTATTTTTGGACATTCGCATCAACCCCACAATGAAATCCTGAACAAAGTGCTTTATTTTAACCCGGGAAGTCCGAATGATCTTGTCCGGGCGCCGTATTGTTCATACGGAACCATTGAAATAAAAAATCACCAAATTTTTCCGAAAATCATAAAGGTTAAATAGACGATGGATAAACTTTGGGCTCCGTGGCGGGCGGCGTATATAACCAAAATTGCTCAAAAAAAGACAGGATGCGTATTTTGTCATATCTATAAAGAAAAGAAAAATGATAAGAAGAATTACGTGATTTGTCGTAGCGACCATTCATATGCCGTATTGAATTTATATCCATACAATAACGGACACATTCTGATTGTCCCCAATCGGCACATTGACGATACATCACGATTAAGGAAAGAGGAGCGGGATGATCTTTTCGATCTGTTCGAGGATATAAAGGCCTTGTTGAGAAAAGTTCTGAAAGTTCAGGGTTTCAATATAGGAATAAATTTAGGCAAAGAAGCCGGGGCGGGGTATCCCGGGCATGTCCATATCCACATTGTTCCACGCTGGCGGGGGGATGTTAATTTTATGCCTGTAACCGCAAACACAAAAGTGATTTCACAATCTTTAAACGAAGTCCACAAACAATTAGTTGATGCATACAAGACAAGACATTGAAGAGTTAGAATCAAAGGTTTTGGCCCCTTACGCAATGAAAAGCCAGGACACAAGCGGCCGGGAATATGATAATTCACAGCATCCGGTGCGCACGTGTTACCAGCGTGACCGTGACCGCATTGTCCATTCTGAAGCGTTTCGAAAGCTCGAATACAAAACACAGGTTTTTGTTATTCTCGAAGGCGACTATTACCGCACACGGCTTACTCATACTATCGAGGTTGCCCAAATTGCGAGGACTATTGGCCGAAGTTTGCGTTTGAACGAAGACTTGATTGAGGCTATTGCATTGGCGCATGATTTAGGGCATCCGCCATTTGGTCACGCAGGTGAACACGCGTTAAATTTAATTATGGAAGGAAAGGGCGGATTCGATCATAACTTTCGAAGTTACAAAATTGTTACGGATTTTGAAAAGCGTTATCCAAAGTTTAACGGATTGGATTTAACTGAAGAAGTCCGGGTAGGGATCCTAAAGCATGAAACTTCGTATGATATAAAAGGAGAATTGGACAAATATAAGAATATTGGGCCAACACTTGAGGCCAAGGTCGTTGATATCGCCGATGCATTGGCCTATTTGTCTCATGATATCGATGACGGGTTGACATCCGGGTGTATTACAAAAGACGACCTGATGGAGAGTCAACTTTGGAGAGAATCTTACCAAAAGATTAATGAGCAGCTGGATCCTGAAAACAAGGAGATGTTAAAATATCAGGTGGTTAAGTTCCTGATAGATACACAGACCCGGGATTTACTGAATAATTCTTTCGAAAAATTAAATAAAATGAATTTTAAGAATTCTAAAGAGGTGAAGGATTATCATTTGGAAGATCAATTTGAGCCGATTATTAGTTTTTCTCCTGAAATGAAAAGGCAGAGGGATTCGCTGCAAGGTTTGTTGTTTGATAAGCTTTATTCACATTATAGAGTGTTAAGAATGACGGAGAAAGCCAAGAGAATAATTGGAGATATATTTGATGTTTATAAAAGAAACCCTGACCAATTGCCTTATAAGTTTTGGCCAAGAGAGGGGAAAACATTAAATAAGCCCTATGATACGTACGATAAGCTAACAGACGTTTTGAAAACCGAATTAGATTTAAAAACTTTTCCCGCCATATGTAATTATATCGCAGGGATGACAGACAGGTCAGCATTTGATGAACATAAAAAACTCTTCGATCCATTCAAGAAAGTATAAACTTATACTTTCTGCGGTTCATATGGTCTACAGGCTGGTCAACTCCACCTATAATGTAAAAGAATTAGTTTTGCGGTTGACAAGATTGTTGTGTCAGTTCATTAAAGCCAGTTCTTCGACTATTTATATCCTTGACCCGAAAAAGAAAAAAGTGGTTCTTAAGGCTGTATTCGATAATAAGATCAACATACTTCTCGACAAGAGAAAGGAATTGAGCAGTATTTCCGAGAAGGAAGCCCAGGTTTTAAAAGGGTTTTCAATTTTCGAGGATCAACTTTTGGGGCTGCCCTTAGTGGCTGACGAGATTGTCGGTGCGATATTCATAAAGCGCAAGAAAGGAGAAATTCCGTTTAATGATTTTGATAAGGAAATGTTGTCTGTTGTTGTTGAGCAATCCGTTACGGCAATCAAGAATTTACAATTGTACGAGGAGCAGCAAAAGATAATCCTTGAAAGTATAAAATTTATTGGGGAGCTTCTGCGGCAGCATAGTGCGGTGTTACAAAAAAGAAATTCATCTGTTTATTTTAATATTGTACATTCTCTCGGCGAGGAGCTTAAGATCTCAAAAGAACAAATCAATAATCTCTTTTACGCCAGCATTCTGCGGGAGGCGGGGGCTATTGATATTCCATATAATGTTTTATCAAAATCAAGTCAATTGACTCCTGAGGAATTTAAACTGATCCGTGATCAGCCGGCCCGGGCCGTCGAGCTTATTAAGCCGGTTGATTTTCTGAAGCCTGTGTTGCCTATTATTCTTTATTATAACGAGAAATATGATGGTTCGGGTTATCCGTCGGGACTGAAGAAAGAACAGATACCGCTGGGCGCAAGAATAATATCTGTGGTCGATGCCTTTTTGGCAATGACCTCTGACCGGCCATATAAGAAACGGTTGTCTTTTCAGGAAGCTGTTAAAGAGGTCAAGTTCAACAGCGGGACTCAGTTCGATCCGAAGGTTGCGGAAGCGTTTATAGGGTTGACCAAGCAGAAAAAATTTAGAAATTACTTGTGCTCGGATAAAAAGTAGTATTATAATTGATTCTATGTCAAAACCTTATAAAAGCTATACTCAGTTTGAACTTTTCCCGGATGGCACGAAACGCGAGTACCAGCCGTCAATTCAGAATTTTCAGTCAAAAAGTGTAAGTTTATTAGTCGAACATATTGTGGGGATATGTATTATATTTATTGTCACTAATGTGGTGGTGTTTTGTTTGGGGGTGAAGAAGGGGCAGGTTCATAAAAACAGCCAGACTACCATCGAAAAAAATGTTGCTGACAAAAATAAAGAAAGTGCTATAATAGTCCGCTCTGGAGAACCCAAGCCAGACGAGTTGGAATCCTCCCTTGTTCAGGAAGAGGACATTCCTTCAGGGCAGAAATCCGTAGAAGTTCTTGAAATCGAGCTTCCCAAAGAGGTTATGGATGAGTTGAAATACACCATTCAAGTCGCTTCTTTTAAAGAGGAACAGAGCGCGCTTAAAGAGGAAGTCAATCTAAGAAAAAAGGGATATGAGACCTCGATTATGCAGAAAGGAAAATACTCGATTGTTTGTGTGGGTAAGTTTTCTGCTCATCAAGAAGCGAAACAGTTTTCTGAAAGACTAAAAAATCGTTATAAAGACTGCTTAGTAAGGAGATTTTAAAATGTCGTTACATCCGTCACTCAGAGTAGATTCGGCCGGGGCTCAACAAAGATCGGTTTTAACCCGTATTGAGCGCATTAAAGATTTGATGAAAAAGGGTCAGTGGAGCGATGAACAAACAGTTATCGGTCTGCCAAAAGTTAAGATTGTCAGAGTAAAAGCTGGGAAAAAAGTGAAGAAGGCAGAAGAAAAAGCAGATGAGAAAGAGAAGGCCCCTGCAAAAAAGTAATCTTTCAGGTGTTGCACTTTATCATCTCCCGCGTAATATGAACTTCAGAATCACATCTCTGGTTCTATTCTTCCTATTAATCAATTCAGGCGTTTCGGCTCAACAGGATTTCTTCCCTTTCTTAGGAAAAATTAAAGAGAAATCCGTGCATATCCGGGCAGGCCAGAGTAAAAGTTTTGAGAGTTTGGGCCGATTGAATCTGGATCAGAATGTCGTTGTTGAGGACAAGAGTTATAGTTGGTATAAAATTCGTCTGCCTCAACACGCCAATAGTTTTATCAGCAACGAGTTCGTAACAATGATCAATCATGAAGTGGGGGAAATAACCTCCAATAGGGTCAATATACGTGCGGGAGCTGGTATTAATTTTACGGTTTTGGGTCAAGTCAATAAAGGGGATAGAATTCTCATATTAAATCAGTTGGACAGCTGGTATAAGATCCAACCGGTTAAAGGCAGTTATGGGTGGATATCAGAAGACTTAATCGACTTTGTCTCTAGTGATGTAAGTAAGTATATACCTGGAGAGGTAGAGCAAGATTTGTTTGAAGCTGCACTTGAGGAAACGGCGGAAACAACTCCTGAACCTGAAGAATTAATTCCCGAAGTTTCACCGACATCATTTCAGGGAATCTTAACCGCAAATAAGAACACTAAAGATAGTGGTTTCCAGTATTTACTGAACAACGATTCTGAAAAGATTTATTATCTTGACGGTTTTAGCCAACTGCTTAATCCTTTCATTAATTATAAAGTAAAGATTGAAGGATATATAAAAGATGTTCCGAAGGACGCTTATATGTATCCGGTCGTTGTCGTTACCCGAATCCAATTAATCCTCTAATATAAGCCCACATAATTCAAAATGAGTATTCAAGGCCAATATATTGAACACACCATCGTTTTTATTGTTCTTTTACTTTCCTTTGTGGTGCATGAGTATGCCCACGGTTGGATGGCCAATAGATTGGGCGATCCGACAGCCAAGCTGATGGGGCGGCTGACGTTAAACCCATTAAAACACGTGGATTTATTCGGTACGATCATTTTGCCCGCATTCCTCATTCTCTTAAGTATTCTTGGAAGTCCTTTAATGCCAATAATTCTGGCAAAACCTGTGCCGGTTAATTTTAGCCGGTTAAGGAATCCCAAACGCGGCATAATTTATGTGGGCATGGCCGGACCACTTATAAACATTTTTATTGCATTGATAGCGAGTTACCTTTTGGATTTAAATTTAGGAGCATATCCAAAAATGGTCATAGAGTATACAATTGTTATTAATCTATTGTTGGCTGTTTTTAATATGGTTCCTATCCCGCCTTTGGATGGATCTCGTCTTGTCATGGGGCTATTGCCGAACAAAATCGCCTCGGTATACAGTCGATTGGAACCTTTTGGTATACTTATCGTTTTTGTCTTGCTTCCATTTGGATTGTATTCCAAGATAATTTGGCCAATCGTGACAATTAGTGCTAATTATTTGGGAGTGCAAGGTCTATGAAAACAATAACCGTATCTCTTAAGGACAATCCGTATAAAATCTTTATCGGACAAAACATGTTGTCCTCCATTGGGCGGTATGTGAAATCATTAAATGTCGGGAATGATGCCGTGCTGATCACTTCCCCCATTATTAAACGATTGCATGGGGGGGGATTGACTGAGAGTTTGAAAAAACACGGGTTTACGGTCAAAGAGTTTATTGTCCCTGACGGGGAACAGAGTAAATCCGCAAATGTCGTTATCCCGTTAATTGAGAAGATTGCCCGCTATGATGTATTTAAAAAAATATTTATAGTAGCGTTCGGCGGGGGAGTCATCGGTGATTTAGCGGGATTTGTGGCCGCTACTTATAAAAGAGGCGTTCCATATATACAGGTGCCGACAACTTTTCTTGCTCAGATTGATTCATCGATTGGAGGTAAAGTCGCTGTTGATTTATCTGTCGGAAAGAACTTGCTGGGAGCATTTTATCAACCAAGAATGGTCTTTAGCGATGTTTCCGTCTTGCAAACATTAGCGAAACGCCAGATTCAAAACGGTTTTGCGGAAGCCATAAAATACGGGATTATCTACGACGCTAAGCTGTTTGATTATATAGAGAAGAATTATTCCAAAGTCTTTAACGGCGATGAGTCGGTTCTGTCACATTTGGTAAGTCAATGCAGCCGGATAAAAACAGAAGTCGTATTGGCCGATGAAAAAGAAACTAAGGGGATACGTACGATTCTAAATTTTGGCCATACGATTGGGCACGCCATTGAAGCTGTCGGCGGATTTAAACAGTACGACCATGGTCAGGCCATAGCCCTCGGGATGAGGATGGCCACAGATATCTCTCTTCGGCTAAGAATGGTCAGCCAGCAAACGGTTGTCAGGGTTAATGGCTTATTAAGTCAGGTTGGTTTGCCGGAGAAAGTTAAAAAGCAGAAAGTAAGCCAGATAATAAAGTTAATGTCGCACGACAAGAAATTTATTTCCGGGAGAAATAGATTCGTTCTGGTCTCTAAAATTGGAGCAGTAAAGATTGTGGAAGATATATCTGTAAATGTCATCAAGGCAGCCATTCGTCGTTACATGGAATGATAATGTCTACATCCACACGAAAGTTTGAAGTCAAAGCCCCACAATTATCCCGGATTTGAAACTTTCAGGATTAATGTATCACCTTTTAAGCTTTGAAGTTCTACCTTGCTTAAATCAACTTTTATTATTCGGTAACCTTCAACAATATCACCTTGTTCGTAAATATCCCCATTAATTAAGGCGACCCGTTTGTTTTCTATGATAGACGTTCCGCTTAGTACTAATTCTCCGGGTTTATACGTTTGATTTATTTTTTTGGGCATATAATTGCGTCTGATTCTTTCAGCTTCCGTCTCTCCGGACGAAGAACGTTTCATCAAGAAGAATAATGTGGCTAATAACGCACCTGTTACAAGAAAAAATATAACAACCAATACCGACACGGTCTGATACCACATTTTTTTCTTCTTATGGGAAGCCCCTTTTTTCTCAGGTGGCATAGGGGATGGGTGAATTCTTGGCCGATGATCTTTGGTTAAATCGGAAACCTTTTCTTCTTCTTGCTTTTCGGGCTGTTTGCCGATTTTTTCAAGATTTTTTTGTGCGCGTTTTAAAGCATCATTAATTATACTCATTTTTGTCCAACCTCCCTTGAACATCGATGGATAATATTTTGATCGATCGTGAATGTTTCGGCCGCATAACCGGCTAAAAGTGCGCGGTCACAGAGAATATTGACCATGCGGGGTGTGCCTTTTGAGATATCAAAAATGCTCTGGAACGCGTCATCCGTAAAGTGAATGCTGTACCGGGTAAAGTCAGAATTCTGGGCAATCTTCATTCGATGACGGACATACTCTTTCATTTCGTCTATGGATAAAGACCCTATATGGAATCTTACCGTTATTCTTTGGTTTAATTGTCGCAATGAATTTAGTTTTAATTTATCAATAAGTTCAGGTTGGCCGACTAATACGATTTGAAGCAGTTTTTCTTTTTCTGTTTCAAGGTTAGAAAGAAGGCGGATCTGTTCGAGCTGGTTGACTTTGAGGTTTTGGGCTTCATCAATGATAAGGACAACATTATTTCCTGAATTCGTTTCTTCCAGCAGAAATTCGTTGAGAGCATCAATCATTTCATATTTACTGCGAGCGTTTGATTTGATTCCAAGATCTTGAAGGATCAGCCGGAGGAGCTGTAAGTCGGAGAAATTCGGATTTAAGATTAACGCCGTTTTAATCGTATCGTCTAATTTACTTAAAACGGTTCGGCAGAGTGTAGTTTTCCCTGTGCCAATTTCACCGGTTATGGCGATTATTCCTTTTCTTTGCTGTATGCCATAAATCAGATGTGTGATCGCCTCTCGATGTTGCGCGCTCGAAAAGAAAAAATCAGGATCGGCCGTTATATTGAAAGGATTTTCTTTAAGATGGTAATATTCTTTATACATTTGGTGGAATTATATCATGCTGGTGATATATGGTAAACTATGTTTTGTGATTTATTGATAAGCCTACTAAGCTTAATTTGTTGAAAAATAACGGGTTAAAGTTTTTATGTCAATAGGTGGTGTCTCCTGTCCGGGGCAAAAAAAACGTTGTGCGTGGTATGGATTGTGCTATAATGCTGAAAATTAGCGGCTTGAGAATGAACAAAAAGGTATAGATCAATGAACACGGTCGATGAAAGACGCATTTCTAAAAGGATAGCATTTAAAGAAGCGGTTCGCTACGAATTAAAAGACCCTGCTTATTTTAGAGGGTGCGTGGCGTATGATTTGTCAGAAACAGGCGTAAGACTACGATTGGCCGAATTTCTTCCAATTAATACGGAACTTGTTCTAAATATTCAGCTTAGAGGCGGATCATTTATTGAGTATACGGGGCGGATTGCCTGGATTTCACAAATCCCATTTATGGATCATTATCAGGTTGGAGTAGAGTTTTTTAACCCTAGTTTGGCTGTAGAATCTCAAAAAAAGATGCGTCAATTAATCTATGAAAACTAATCATATTGATTGACCAATAATTTTTGAAAGGAGAGTTTATACATCATGGCGGAAGCAGAAAAAGAAGATATTAGCAAGAAATGTGCACAAACGGGAACAACCCTAAAACGTGCCAAACGATATTATCGAAATGGAAAATATTTCGTGAATAAGAATGCCTTTAAATTATTTGAAGAAGCGCGTTTAAAAAAAGCAGCCGAAGAAACTGCCCAACAAGCTTAAGTCCCAGCCTACTATTGAGAATTCAAATAGATCTAAATACAAGATTATATTAGAGGAGTTTTCTTGGTTACGAATGAACCTTCTCAGGAAAGAAGAAGAGACCCGCGGTTAAGTAATAATGTTCCGATTCGAATTTCGCAGACCGATGGGGATGTTGTTACTGAGACATCAAATATCAGCCGTTCTGGCATTTATTGTAAAGTTGATCGGTATATTGAACCAATGACTAAGATTAAGATCTGTCTGTTGTTGCCGATCCGTAAAAATGGTAAAGATGTAACGAAACAGATTTCCGCTCATGGTGTTGTCGTGCGCGCAGAACATGTGGGAGATAGCAATGATCATAACATCGCCATTTTTTTTAATGACATCTCCAAACGTGATGCCGAAAGTATCGCCGATTATGTCAGTTCATACCTAGATAATTAAATTCTATTTTAAATTTAATAATGATATTTTTATAAACTCACAATGGAACATACGATGAGCGTCCCCTTGACGGAAGGACAGTTATATTTTGCGATGATATTACAAACATTTTTGTTAATGTGGTTTATCGTGTTTCCGATTGTATTGATTCGAAAGTTAAATTATTTAATTGCGATTATTGAAGATAGATTGTCCCCAGAAAATGAATCGCAAACGGAATGATCTGGAAGGTGAGACTGCGCCTTCGAGAATAATCAAGAATAAAATCCCTGTTCTTTTTGAAAATGATATTGTGGTGATATTTGATAAGCCGTCAGGGATGATTGTGATTCCATCTCCCAGAAATGAAACAACGACAATGGTGGCTGCCGTTAATCGGCAATTTCAGGAATTCGCCCAGTCTTTCAAGTTACATCCATGCCATCGCCTTGACCGGGAAACATCGGGTGTAATTATGTTTGCTAAAGGCAAAAAGTATCAACAGACTATGATGGATTTGTTTAAGAAGCAGGAAGTAGGAAAGAAATATATCGCTTTTGTCCAAGGGAATTTAAAAAGAAATGCGGGAGAGATTCAAGGTTTTATTTCAGATGTTGACCATTTAAAGTATAATAAGCAAAAGTCGCCTAAGTTTGCAAAATCGCATTTTCGTGTTTTGGAACAAAAAAGACAGTTCAGTATAGTAGAAGTTCAACCGATTACGGGCCGAACAAACCAAATCCGCATTCAGTTCAGCCAAGTGGGGCACCCGATTGTTGGGGACAGAAAGTATTCCATTGTTCGCCGCTTTCCGTTAAAATTCAACCGGACAGCCCTGCATGCAGCATCACTGGAATGGGTCGATCCAGTCACCAGTCAAAAGATTAAAGTCAGTTCAAAATTACCTAAAGATATGGAGGTCTTCCGTGCAAGAAACTGAATTGAAAGGGAAAACGATTTCAGAAATGTGTGCAATATGCCATGGCATCGCCAAAGAAAAGGGATTTTGGGATCAGGAAAGAAATATTGGAGAGGCATTGATGCTGGTTGTCACCGAATTGGCCGAAGCGATGGAGGGGCATCGTATTAAGGATACTGCAAATTTTAAAGAAGAAATCGCCGATGCATTTATCCGTTTGTTTGACCTGTGCGGGGGGTTAGGTATTGATATCGAAGAGGAAATCGTCAGAAAATCAATAAAAAATAAATCCCGGCCGTATAAACATGGCAAGATTTGTTAATTTCCTTTTAAAATTACATATGCGTAGAAGATTTTTATCATTATTAATGACGGGTTGTTTGTTGGGGTGTTCAACCGTAAATGTCCCCAAATATATTAAGGATGAGAATCCCTATAAACAGGTTCTTTATGCCAATTTTGAAAAGACATTGGAAGCCACTACCAAGGCGTTGAATGAAGCGGGGTGGGAGATCGTATCAATGTCTGATCCAAATGTATTTGAACATAGCGCTATTAAAGATCCAAATGGTAAGCAGTTGTTATTGTTCTCAGACATTAAAGATTTACCGTTATTTTTAGGTACACGCTTTGCCAGAGTTAATATTTATTTGAGAAGTACCAGTCAGCCGAATGAGACCGAAGTTGAGATTCGATATCTTACTGTGAATTCGATTGCTTTTGCTGAGTTTAAAAATTATAAACATCCCATCGCTTCAGAAAGAATATTTACAGTTATTAAGAATTACATAAAATAAACTAACAAGTTTTATTGCGTAGGGCGGGCCAAAAACCCGCTTTTTTTTTGGTGTCCAAATGGAATCCTTTAAGCTCGAGAGTAAATTTAAACCAGTAACCGAACAGCTGGATGCGGTTGGGAAACTTGTTGAGGGGATAAATAATAATATTAAATCCCAGGTGCTGTTAGGTGTTACGGGGAGTGGTAAGACTTTTACTTTGGCCAATGTGATCGAGAAAATCAATCGGCCGACACTGGTTATTTCCCATAATAAAACCTTGGCAGCCCAGTTATACAGCGAATTTAAGGAATTTTTTCCGCATAATGCAGTAGAGTATTTTGTGAGTTATTATGACTACTATCAGCCGGAGGCATATATTCCTCAAACGGATATTTATATTGAGAAAGATGCCTCCATCAACGATCGTCTGGATAGGCTCAGGCTTTCTTCGACAACTTCATTGATGTCCAGGCGGGACGTCATTATTGTTGCCAGCGTGTCTTGTATTTATAATCTTGGATCTCCTCAGGATTATCAGGAGTTTCTGCTTTTCTTGAAGATTGGTCAGGTTATTGACCGGGATGAAGTTCTTTTAAGATTGGTGGATATACAGTATGAACGCAATGACTATGAATTCTCCCGTGGGAAAGTCCGCGTGCGCGGCGACACATTGGAAATCTACCCTGCTTATCGCCAGGATGCCGTTCGTGTACAGTTTTTTGGAGATGAAATTGAGAAGATTACTCAGATTGAATCGGTTTCAGGGAACGAAATCCAGCCGTTAGACCAGGTGGCCATTTATCCGGCCAAGCATTTTATTATTTCACATCCTCGCATTGAAGAATCCTTGAAAGAAATCGAGGGAGAGTTAACGGGTCAATTAAAGTTGTTTAAAGACCAAGGGAAATATGCGGAAGCCCAGCGGTTGAATTCGCGCACGCGTTATGACTTGGAGATGCTCAAAGAAATGGGTTATTGTCACGGGATCGAAAATTATTCGCGATCTTTGTCCGGGAGGCCCGCTGGCTGCAGGCCATACTGTCTTATCGATTATTTCCCACAAGATTTTTTAACATTGATTGATGAATCGCATGTCACCATTCCGCAATTAAACGGGATGTATGAAGGCGATAAAGCCAGGAAACAAACATTAGTTAATTATGGATTCCGTCTACCGTCCTGTTTGGATAATCGTCCATTAAGATTTAAAGAGTTTGAATCCATTACCAATCAAACAATATATGTATCAGCGACGCCGGGTTTGTATGAGAAAAAAATAAGCGGGAAGCACATAATTGAACAGATTATCCGTCCGACCGGCATTATTGATCCTCCGATAGAAGTCAGGCCCACTAAAGGGCAGGTTGATGATTTGGTTGAAGAGGTAAAAAAACGCTCTAAGATAAATCAACGTGTTTTAGTGACCACATTAACTAAGCGAATGTCGGAGGATTTGACCGATTATTTAACCGAACAAGGTCTGAGCGTCAAGTATCTTCATTCTGATATTGATACGATTGACCGGTCGAGAATCTTAAAAGATCTCAGAACAAAGAAGTTTGATTGTCTTGTCGGTGTGAACTTATTGAGGGAGGGATTGGATTTGCCCGAAGTAACCCTGGTCGCAATTTTTGATGCCGACAAACAAGGATTTTTAAGGTCACAAACTTCTTTAATTCAGACAGCCGGACGGGCGGCACGAAATGTTGATGGTTTAGTCATCATGTATGCGGATACCATCTCTGAAGCCATGAAAGCAACCATGTATGAGTGTGATCGCAGGAGAAAGATTCAAAGTGCTTTTAATCAAAAACACAACATTACCCCATCAACAATTAAGAAAATGATTCGGGAAGGAATTGAAGATTTGGCCTATGAAAAGGCTGAAGAAACGATCCTGGGAGTTGTTGGACAAAAACAAGAGGAGTATGCGTTGTCAAATTTCTTGTCTGAGTTGGAAGGCGAGATGGAGTCGGCAGCGAGAAATTTGCAATTTGAGAAAGCCGCTCGTATTCGTGATAAGATCCAGGAACTCAAGGAGGGGATGGATGCGGGCTCTCAAAAATCGGGTCCCCCAAAGAATCGTAAGAGAAAGACATAAGGAAAATATTTATAACAAATTGGGAAGCCAACGTCCCATGCAGGATGATTAAAATGGTATTTTTTATCAATAACCAAATGTTTATGAAGAAGCGGGGCAGGAATCATGATCTTAGCTATCGATATCGGTAACACCTCAATTTCAGTCGCACTCCTGAATGGAATGCGGGTAAAATGGGTCGGCAATCTTGACGTGCAACTGACCGCCAAGGATCTAAGCGGTAGGTTCCAGAAAATTATAACCACTATTTTCCGAGGGAAGATTAAAATTTCTGAAGCAATAGTTTGTAGTGTCGTGCCGGACAAGACGAATTTAATTGTTCGTTTGATAAAGAGAGAACTGGGTGTTCCTGCCCGGGTCGTTGGTAAAGACTTGGAGGTTCCGGTTGTAAACAGATATCACAATCCCAAGCAAGTGGGGCAGGACCGTCTTATTGTTGCCTATGCGGTGAAAATGTTGTATGGATATCCGGCGATTGTGATAGACTTCGGGACGGCGATCACATTTGACGTTCTATCTTCCAAAGGCCATTATGAAGGAGGCTTGATTGTCCCTGGAATACGGCTATCAATAGAATCGTTATATTTAAAAACGGCCCTGTTGCCGAGAGTCGAATCCGTTAAATCACCAAAATTATTGATCGGTAAGAATACTCAAGAGAGTATCCTTAGCGGGATATTTTACGGATATGGGGAAATGTGTAATGGATTAATTGACAGGATTTCAAGCAATGTGAAAGGAAATCCTAAAATTATTGTTACGGGCGGTTACACCACTGTTATGAAGCGGTTTATTGCAGCTAAAATTACAAAGATTGACCGTTTTTTGGTTTTTAAAGGTATGGCTTTATTATACAAGCATTCTCAATCACATTAGCGCCTTTCCAGTTTAGATCCACAAACAACTACAATTAGACAATTTACGACTGCATAAAAAACAGCTTGACAAAATGCAAATCTTTGGTAAATTAGCACTCTTAGGATGATAGTGCTAAAAGAAAGTTTTTTAATAAATCTGTTTAAACCTTTATCAATAGGAGGAAAAAAGGAATGGATATTCAACCATTAGCAGACAGAATCATTGTACGGCCTTTAGAGGCAGAAGAAAAAACAAAAGGTGGTATTGTTCTTCCGGAAACAGCTAAGGAAAAACCGCAAGAAGGTAAAGTCGTTGCTGTAGGAAAAGGAAAAGTTGGTGATGATGGTAAAGTAAAAGCTCTGGAATTAAAAAAGGGCGATCGTGTTCTGTATGGAAAATACAGCGGCACTGAAATAACAACAAACGAGGGTGAAGAACTCTTAATCATGCGCGAAGATGATGTTTTCGCTGTAGTCAGATAAAACATATTAATCAAAAGTATTGAATTTTAATTCGGAGGAAATAATCAAATGGCAAAGCAACTCAAGTTTAGTGATTCAGCAAGACGCGACATCCTCGAGGGGGTTGAACAGCTTGCGAGAGCAGTAAAAGTAACGCTTGGACCAAAAGGTCGCAATGTTATTCTCGATCGTAAATTTGGATCACCCACGGTTACAAAAGACGGTGTATCCGTAGCAAAAGAAATTGAATTGGAAGATCCTTACAAAAATATGGGTGCTCAAATGGTCAAGGAAGTTGCTGAGAAAACTTCTGATATCGCCGGTGACGGGACCACTACAGCCACGGTTCTGGCTGAAGCTATTTACCGTGAAGGTTTGAAAAACGTAACGGCAGGTGCTAATCCTATGGCTCTAAAAAGAGGAATTGAATTAGCTGTTGAAGCTGTTGTTGCAAAGATTGGAAGTATGGCAAAAAAGATTAATTTAAAGAATATTACAGAAGTTGAACAAGTCGCAACCATTGCTGCCAATAATGATAATGTCATTGGGAAAAAAATTGCCCAGGCATTTGAAACAGTGGGTAAAGACGGGGTCATCACGGTTGAAGAGTCAAAAACAATTAATACTGAATTAAAAGTTGTTGAAGGGATGCAATTTGATCAAGGATACCTTTCACCTTATTTTTCTACCGATATGGAAAAGATGGAATGTATCTTGGAAGAACCTTTCATCCTGATTTCTGAGAAAAAAATCAGCAGTATAAAAGATATTCTTCCTTTGCTCGAAAAAGTCGCCAAATCCGGAGCGCCGCTTCTTATTATAAGCGAAGATGTAGAAGGGGAAGCTTTAGCTACCTTAGTCGTAAATAATATGAGAAAAACACTTTCATGCGCAGCCGTAAAAGCACCAGGTTATGGCGACCGAAGAAAAGCTATGCTGGAAGACATCGCTGTTTTGACAGGCGGAAAAGCAATTTCTGAAGACCTTGGTTTGAAGCTTGAAAATCTTGACATTAAAGACCTTGGACGCGCTAAGAAGATCAAAATTGATAAAGACAATACAACGATTGTCGAAGGGGCCGGAAAAACAGCGGATATTAAAGCCCGTATCGCCCAAATCAAGAATCAAATTGACACAACCGAGTCTTCTTATGATAAGGAAAAATTACAAGAACGATTGGCTAAATTAGCCGGCGGTGTGGCAATAATCAATGTCGGAGCAGCCACTGAAACGGAAATGAAAGAAAAGAAAGCCCGTGTAGAAGACGCACTTCATGCTACTCGAGCGGCCGTTGAAGAAGGTATAGTTCCTGGCGGAGGTGTCGCGCTTCTGAGAACGATTGCGGAAATCGACAAACTCAAACTTAAAGGGGATGAATTGACTGGCGCCAGAATTATTCGCCGAGCCATTGAATCTCCCGTACGTCAATTAGCTGAAAACGCCGGACTGGAAGGTTCAGTTATTGTCGAACGCTTAAAATCAGAAAAAAATGATAATATTGGTTATGATATCAACCTGGATGAATATGTGGATATGTTGAAATCCGGTGTAATTGACCCTGCCAAAGTTACCCGAACAGCTTTGCAAAATGCAGCCAGTATTGCCGCATTGCTTTTAACAACAGAAGCGATGGTGACTGATATACCTGAAAAGGATAAAGGTCCGGCTATGCCTGGTGGCGGAATGCCTGGTATGGGGGGTATGGGAGGCATGATGTAATAACTTCTTGATCGAAGTTTAATTTAAGTTATTAAAGGGCAAGGATTTATAATAATCCTTGCCCTTTTTTATGAGAAAAATAACTTTTTTAAATTAGAGCTAACAGCTGTCCGGGTAAGTCATAGTAATTCCCATTGACTAATTAAATTAATATAGTATACTAATTTTGTCTTTAAAAAAGACAACATTCCCCAATCAATTCAGAATTACATTTCAAAACTTTAGTTTCAGATCAAATATTTTTTGATTCTGTCTGATTTTTTTTGTCTCAGGCGGTAATTTTATTTTTAAAGATATCCTGATTGAAACGATTAAAGAAAAAAGGGGTGTAATTCATGAGTTTTTCCAATTTTAAAAACGGTCTGATTTGCAAAATCATCAATAGTTTTATTTTAACTGCGTTTGGTGTGACTTCAGTGATTCCCCCCTCCTATGCGCAAGTGTTTCAGGCGAATGCGATGAACTTGCCCGTTCCAGGCACTTTGGTTGTCCCGACTGGAATATATACACCGCCAATCATTAAAGGAATTACGATCCATCCTAACGATCCGTTGCAGATGAGTTTTATTATAAATCCGGGAGAAGAAAATCTTAATGACAGTCAGTTTCAGCAAGAATCCAACCGGCTCATAAAATATTTTCTTGCCTCTTTAACAATCCCCGAAAATGAACTTTGGGTTAATTTATCCCCTTTTGAAGAAAATCGGATGGTTCCGGAAAGTTTTGGTAAAACTCAAATGGGTCTTGATCTTTTAGCTCAAGATTACATGTTGAAGCAATTAACTTCATCCATGATGTATCCGGAAGATGAAACCGGTAAAGAATTCTGGAAGAAAGTTCATCAGTTGGCCTATGAGAAATTCGGTACTACGGAAATACCAATGAATACATTTAATAAGATCTGGATTGTTCCAGAAAAGGCCGTTGTTTTTGAACAGGGGAACAGCGCTGTTATTGTTGAAAGTAAACTAAAAGTATTGTTAGAGGAAGATTATCTTGCTCTCGAAAATAATCAAGCGGTGGGTAAGCATGGGCAGACGGCGGAAGATGCTGATGTTATAACGGGAGTATCTTTGGATGTTGTGCGGGAAGTTTTGATCCCCGAGATTGAAAAAGAAATCAATCAGGGAAAAACATTCAGCCAGCTTCGTCAAATATATAATGCCGTAATCCTTGCCAATTGGTATAAAGAAAATTTGCAGGAAAGTTTAATAGGCCAGGCCTATGTCGATCGGAATAAGACTGCCGGGATTGAAACCCAAGATAAAAGTTTAAATCAAAAGATTTATGATCAGTATGTCGAATCATTTAAGAAAGGTGTTTATAATTACATAAAGGAAGACTATGATCCCGTCACCCAACAAGCGATTCCCCGACAATATTTCTCCGGGGGAGGGGACTTTACCCATACGCCTGATCAATCAATCTTTTCCCATAACGATTTGACTCCAAGACAATTAACCCAATTAAGTGAAACAGGTAATCGAAATGTGACGGTCAGGCTTGATAATGCCATGACGGGAGAAGCCAGGGTTATAGAGGATGATCATGTTTTTGTCGAAAGACTTGAACCGGATCAAGGTAAATTCAGAGTAGGAAGTGGAGCATACATTTATGGTGAGAAGGTGGTCAAGGCGAACTGGTATCAAACTAATTTGGCGTTTGATCTGGAGAGTGTGGTCCAATCCATCCGTGTTACCGGCGAGGATGTGGTTCTGGATGTATCGGCCGGCACCGGTGGCGCTTCAATCTATTTGTTAAACCGATTGAGGGAAGAAGGTAAACGAATTAAGAAACTGGTTTTAGCGGATGTCGGCTATGGCCAATCACGGGCTTATATGGAGTACGCCCGGGCCGCGCTATATCAACAATTTGACGATGTCGTTAATGAAATTGAATTTTATATCCTTCCCCAAACAGATATTGATTCTGCCGGAACACCAGTCTTTGCTTCGGTTTCGGACATTCCGGATTTAAAAGCTGATCATATCATGATGGAAAATGCTGTGCATCTTATTCCCAAAAGCCAATTGGTTCGCACATTCAAAGGTATCAAAGACATCATGAACCCCGGGGCAACATTGACGATGGGGAGTGGCGATATTCAAGGTTTAACGCTTTTGCCCGAGAATGCTGTTGGAGTCCATCAATTATTCGATTTTGTTGGCATGGAAGTTATGAATTTGATCGCGATGGATTCAAAATATGATTCTGTTCGTACGCATTATATGGATCAGTACGGTACTGCCGAGATTCGTGAAAAGAAACGATCAGCCTTCCCGACTTCAAATACCCAGGATGATATTTATGCTGCTTTAGACGAAGCCGGCTTTGGCTCTATCTTAACGGGCCAGGTACAGGTGGATTATAACCAGGTGTCCTTAGAGCGAAGCGATTATAAGCCGTTTATCACGCAAATTCAAAGTTACGTCCAGTCCAGAATCATTCCGGAACTGGCCAAAACCAGCAAAACCGAAGATCCGTTTCTGGAAGTAAGGGAAGAGTTGGTTGACCGTGCGTATGAAAATGTCTTTACGAATCCTCTCGAACAGTTCGTCGCGGGATATAGCCTATCTTGGAGTAAATATACAGTTATTAACGAAGAAGATTCAACGTCTGATACAGCTATGTTGGCCAAAAATGATTTATCCGAAATGAGAACTGCGAACTTGGCTAAAAAATTAGGATTAATCCCGCATCGTGATATCGAAGAGGAAGATAATCGCTTTTTTAGTGTTAATCGGTGGATCAAGAATGCCTTTGATGCGGGCAAAACACAGACGATTGATCGAAAAAGTAATATCAGAGCCATATTGAATGATTCTAGGGTAAAAGTTGTATTAGCGAATAATGGGGTTGATATAACTCGTTTGGGAAGTTTACTTGAAGGGATACAGATTGTTGCGGTTGAGGATTTGAAAAATGGCTCACCTGCTTTGGTCATGCGAAAATCTGATCAATATCAAGTGGCCCATGTTGGTTTGAGTAATAAAACCATTTATATCGGAGCGGGATTAATTCAGGATTTAAAAGTATCCGGTGATGAACAAATGCTGGATTATTTATTGCTTCGAGAATTTGTGGCTTACATGATGGCCAGTGATGTTTATGACGGTCAGCCACAAAATTATGATTTGGCGGTTGAGACGGGAGAAACGAAAGCCGAGAAAATTGAAAAAGAACTAGTTGATAATCGGTTAGATGAGGTAATTAAACAAGCGGTTGGGCGTTTTCTTGACCGGTATTATCAAGACCTTCTCCAGAAAAACGTAGTGTGGGATTACGAATCTTCCATTCTTGATGAAGTCAGAGGAAAAGAACTAGTCGGTGGGAAGACATACCAGCAAGGTGTTTATTGGTCGGATGATCCGAACAACAATTTGCGCAGTTTCGGTGGAACGACCACGGCATCAACAAAATTTATGAAATTCCATCCGGATCTTTTGCCGCAAATTGATGCTATCCTTGATAATTTAGATGTTGCCGATGATTTTGGGCGCGTGCAGGCAGAAGAGCAGATTCGTAAGTTAGTTGTGAGTTATGATATTCCCGAGGACATTCAAAAAGATCTGCGTGAGGCTTATACAGAGTTAGTTAATCTTACGAGCCAAGAATTAGTTGCCATCCGGAGTTCAGGAAAAGCAGAAGATAACGCGTATGCGTTTAAAGTACTGACCAATGTAAATGTTGGGTCCAATGCCGGACAGCATGACAGTTATTTAGGAGAGGGGGGAGAAGAGGCTACGGTTAGACGCTGGAGGGATGATATTTCATCTTTGTATACGGAACAAGTACTGAAATACAGAGATACATTGATGGTTATCGTGTCTTTTGATGAAATCCTTACTGAAAAAGAACGGGCGGCAGAAATTATTGAAAAATTGAATCAGAGTTCCAATGCCGTAGATTTATTGGTGGGAGAGGCGCTGCGAGACCACAATTTTAATATCGTTACGTCCGTCAAATTGCGCGATGCATTACTAAGAAATGGTTTTTCTCATGAGGCAGGAATAGTGAGTAAGAATCGGAAGTTTTATCTTGATGTTGAAAACATTGCCATGGGTGTGACTGTTATGCCTATGGCCGGGGTTGATAGTTCTTTTGTCATTATGGGGCATGATATTGCCAGTGAGTGGACTGCTCTTGGGTTTCAGGGTATACCGAAAGAGCAATATTCAAACAGAGGGCGGGTGGCTACAATTACAACGAATTATGGAATCGGAGAATCTATCGTCCAGGGGGTAACGACTCCTGATTCTTTCCTGGTTCATATTTTCGAGGATGAGACCGGGCAACATGTCAACATATTAAACAGACAGCTTGGGACAAAAACGGTGCAGGCTGTATACACGTTTCCGGTTTACGAACGCCTTGGGCTTTCCGATGAGTCTTTCGAAAGATATTTAATCTTACTAGAAACAGGAAATGTTTCCGGCCCATTAGTTGGCGTTAAAAATGGCGTGGAGAACGATCAGATTTACAATGTTCTTCAACGGTTAGTGAAGTTGACTGTTGATAGTACAATTAATGAAATAAGTAAAGAAGATTTGGAGTCATTCACGTATAGCCAAGAAGAAGTTAAGTTGTTAATACATCTTTTGAAAGCAAGACTCAAAGATAGAGAAATTAAGACGATGTTTACGGACGTTTCCGAAGAAAAGAGAAATTCATTTTCCGTGACGGAGAGTCAGGTAATCGCCATTGCAAAAGAATTTATGAAAAAGGCAGAAGGTTATGGGCATTTGGTCGACATGGAAGGTGCGATCGGGCGAAATTTTGGCCGAGACAATACAGCGGTAACTGTACAGCGCAGGCCGTCGAATGTGCATGGTGATGTGAAAGAAGCAAATAGAATTAAAATCAGTTATACCTATGTTAAAGAAAAAGATCTTGAATCAATTCAGAAAAAGAAGGATCCGGTATTGGACGATAGTGGCAAAGAGACCGGTTTGATTTTAGGTCAGCTGGTTGCCCAGGGGATAGCGACAAGAAACAGTTTTTCAGGAATAATATACAGGATCACTGAAGATAAAAGTTTGCCCTCTCAATTTGAAGAAATTAAAGCTTTGGCGTTAAGTGGTGAAAAGATTATTATCCGGACCAGGGAAACAACGCCGGATTATAACGCAGTGTTGCAAACCAAGAATGTCATGGGAGTTATTGCCGATGTGGGCGGAGCCACGTCACACGCCGCAGTCATGTCCAGGGAGCTTGGAATTGCGACCGTCGTCGGTATCCAAACCTGGGTCAATAAACTTGAGTCTGAAGTTGGAGTTGAAGAAGCGACAAAGATTATCAATTACATTAACACGACCGGTAATGTCGTTACAGTAGATGCCAACGCCAATGAAAAGACAGGTTTTGGTATGGTTTATGCTGGTGAATTGCCCATCAGCAAACGTGATATTGAAATCAATCTGGACAGGCTCCCTGAGATTTATACTCGGATCGGATATATTATGGGAATGCCGCACCCTATGTTGGCCATGTCCAAGATTTCCCAATATAAAGGTTTTTCAGGTGTCGCTTTGATGCGGGGAGAATTTGCCTACGCAGAGGAAAATATTAACCCGCGTTTCGGGCGGGCGTATGACAATCTTCTCGTTTACCATTACCTTAGAACGAAGAAAGATAATCCTCCGGCACGACGGTATAATAAAGGGTTAAGTGACGCAGAGAGGGCGGCTTTGGAAAAATTCAGGGCACACCTTACTTCACGTTCAAAATTAAGGGATTCGGGGGTAGAAGTTCTTTTTGATGAATCCGAATTAAAAATTAAAGAGTTTGAAGACACCAATGCACGAGCATTTCTCGAGAGCTTGGGGGAATATGAACAGAAAGATGTCGAACTAATTCGTGAGCATTCCGGCGAGATTGAAGCGGCAACGAAACAAATGTTGGGGTATTTATCATATAATGAATTTTTTGAAGCGGTTCATGGGGGTGCAATTGCCAGCATGGCGGCAGCCAATAATGTTGATGACAATACTGTCTTGTATCGGAGTATAGATTTCAAGAAGAACGAAGCACGAGAATTGATCGGGTCTATAATTTTCGACCCGGTCCCGGAAGTCTCCACTATGATTGGTGAACGCGGAGCTCGCTGGCTGCTTCAGCCGGAGAATGAAATAATTTTACGCGAAGAAATCAGGATGATTCTCAGGCAGGTTGTCCGTGGGTATAACAATATAGGGTTTTTCTTTCCGTTTGTTTCTACTCCGGGAGAGTTGGACCAATTGATGAATATTCTGGATGAAGAAGAACGTAATATGAGCAAACAGTTGGGACGTGTTGTTAATTTGCGTGAGGTCGGGCAAATGACGGAATTACCCAGTAACGTCATTCAGGCCGATGAGTTTATCCAGGTACTAAAAGACCATGAACAGAACCAAAAGGATTGGTTTGTTCGGGAATTTGGCAAAACAATTTATCGAAAGAGTTTTCTCTCTTTCGGGACGAATGATTTGACCCAGTTGACCTTGGGAGCTGACCGTGATAATCCGGCGATGCGTTACTTATTCAGTGAAGCGCATCCATTTGTTATCGAGTCAATTCGACATGTGGCCAACATCGCTAAAGAAGCGGAAGCGAAATGCGGGCTCTGCGGGCAGGCGTTAGTCAATTTGGTTAATATCAATCCGGAAGCGGCGGAAACAATCCTTATAATGTTAGGTCAGACGGGAGGGTACGCCGGGACAGATTATTTGGGGACTTTGGCGTCAATTATACGATCCGCAAGTGCTACATTAAAACATGGAGTCGTGGACAGCCCGGTTGAATTAGAGGAAGGGGCTGTAAATTTTGCCATAGGTGAACAATTTTCATCAACAGTGTCAAAAGGTGCAGCGACCCGGCCTGTTTACATGGTGAACGGTGTGACCGAATTAGGGAAAAGTTATATCGGGGATTTTGTTGTGTTAACCGGTGAATTAAAATTTGAATTAAAAGAATCATCTCACGTAGTTGATGGTAAAGTGGTCGTAAATTATCAAGTGGCCGATGAAGGTGTGCGTGAAAAACTTAGCCGGTTAGGAGCAGTTATTTATGGGGCGGTCGAGCATTTTCATGGTCAGGAGAAATATATCGCGGCCATTGAACAATTAGGGGTGCCCGTCATTCGAACGCAAGTTGAGGTGACGAAAAGAATGGAGCGTAGAAAAAAAGATGGTGACTTATTAACCATTGATTTTAACAGCGGGATAATTTTCCGAGACCGCCAGGATGTTAGAGTTAATGTCGTAGATCTTGCCAGTGAAATTGAAGTTATGGAAGAAAGTGTGGATACAATTTCTGTCAATTTTAACCAGCGCTTCAGTTCGTCCAATTTTCATAAAGAACAGGGCGTTCATCCGTTAAGTTATTTTGTAGGCGAGAATTCTCAAGCGAGAAAAGAAACACTCAAAAAGTTATTAAAGGAGAAAATATTAACTGAGATAAAGGACCGGCAATCCAGGCTGGTTTATGAAACTTTTGATCTTCAATCGGACGATCTAGATGCTTTAGACAACCATGAAGCCTTTTTGTCGGAAGAAGTTAACCCTGCTTTAGGGTATTCCGGCCTAGATGCTTTGGTCAATGATGCAAAGTGGAAACAATTGTTTCAATTGGAAATGGAAGTAGTTTCGGAATTAATGAACGATGGGTACAATATCGCAATTCAACTGAACAGTGTAAAAGTTCCAGAAACAATAGAAAAAGCGTTAGATGTTATTACTAGAGTGGGCATTGAAATAGATTCTCAAGTGGGGATGAATACCGCTTGGCCAGGAAATTATTTATTCTTAGAACAGTTTTTGGATAAAGGATTATCTTTTGTCACATTAGATGAAAGAAAACTTGCGCAAGCTTATTTATCTGCTGATTTATATAAGAATCCCAGAGTTATTGATTTTTACACAAAAGAAAAAGTAATGCCCAATTTGCGAAGACCAATTGCAATGATTAAAAGAGCCGCAGCAGAACGGAATGTTGTAATTCAAACGATAGATTACGACCAAGCTGTGAAGCAAGATCAATCCATGTTATCCGAGGATTTTGTTATGTTGCTCGAAGATGCAATAGCAAATCCCGGTGAAGGTGAGTCATTTCAGTGGGAGAAGGAAGAAGTAATCCTATTGAGTTTAAATAAAGAATATGTTCTTGCCCATCGCGCTGAGTTTACGGAAGGCATCAGAGCATTACGGGAATCTCTGCTTAAAGAACGGAAGATAAACCTTGAAAGCGGTCTATCCTTTGGCGCGTTGGAGACAGTCGCCGGGAGGGATCGGGCTTACGTAATACTTGCGGCCGGAAAGTTGTTAGGACTTTGGAACATTTATCCGGATGACCAGTTAAGCGGGGCGTTAGTGGCGCTGACTTATCAAGCCGATCCGTCCGGAATCAATTATCCTGCGATAGCAAATGTTAATCGAGAAGCCATCGGTGTGAGTGATGCCGCCATGACAGCGAATAAAAAAGAACTTGGGGGTATTGATCTTGACCCAAATTTGTTTGAGATTGAAAGAAAAGGGGATGGATCGCTTATTTTTCCAAAATTTAATGGTTCGATTAATACAATAAATATTAACGGATTAATTCCGGTTATAATAAATGTAACCCCGATTAACAGCTTGCCTTTGTTGTTAGGGTTTTCAGACACGACTGAAGATGAATCAAACACCATCAGTTACGATTCCCTAAATCCAAGAGATAGGAAAGCAAAACGAGAAATAGATCAGCTTAGTTCGATTGTGAACTAAGCTGATCTATTCAGTTGACAATTAATCTTTTCGATTTTTCGTTCTTGACAATTCCAGCCAAAATGACTATATTATTACTTTAATCACACTCCAGCTTAGTTTAATGTTAGGTGCATTGTTGATATTCAACTCTAAACATTTCAGAAATAATAATTTACAACTCATTGGATCTAAGAAAGGAAAGACATGGCCGAATGGATTGGTATAGGAAGACGTGCCAGACGTTGTTATGGCTTTGATGAAGTTGCCCTTGTTCCTGGCATGTTAACGGTTAATCCAAACGAAGTAGATACGAGCTGGTCCATTGGTGGAAAAAAGTTCAAAGTACCAATACTAGCGGCGGCGATGGATGGTGTTGTTGATGTTAATTTTGCTGTTAAAATGGGAAAGTTGGGTGGAATTGCTGTATTGAATCTTGATGGTATTCAAACCCGGTATGAAAATCCGGCTGAAGTTTTGGGTCAGATTGCGAATGCATCACCCGAGGAAGCCACAAAGCTTGTTCAATCTGTTTATTTGCAGCCAGTTAAAGAAGATTTAATTGCGAAAAGAATCTTAGAAATAAAATCGAAGAAAGTACCTGCCGTTGTAAGTTGTATCCCACAAAATTCCAAAAAGTTTGGTCAAATCGCGGAAGATGCAGGGTGTGACATATTTGTCATTCAATCGACGGTCGCTACTGTTAAGCATATTGCCACGGAATACAAGATCGTTGATTTAGAGAAATTAATTCGAGAAGCTAAAATGCCTATCGTTTTGGGAAATTGTGTGACTTATGAAATGGCCTCAGAGCTAATAGAGATCGGTGTTTCTGGTCTTCTGGTGGGAATCGGTCCGGGGGCAGCCTGTACAACTCGAGGTGTGCTTGGTATAGGTGTACCACAAATAACATCCACCGTTGATTGTTCCGCTGCAAGAGATCATTATTATAAGAAAACGGGAAGATATGTATCCATAATCACGGACGGCGGGATGAGGATTGGGGGCGAAATATGCAAAGCCTTTGCTGCCGGTGCGGACGCCTGTATGGTTGGTTCAGCTTTTGCCAAAACCAATGAAGCTCCCGGGCAGGGATACCATTGGGGAATGGCCACATCACATGCAAATCTTCCAAGAGGAACACGCATTCGGGTAGGTACAACAGGTTCATTACAAGAGGTTCTTTTCGGACCGGCTAAAGTCGATGACGGATCACAAAATTTGGTGGGGGCATTACAAACCTCCATGGGTTCATTAGGGGCAAGCAACATAAAAGAAATGCACGATGTTGAGATGATTATCGCGCCTTCTATACAAACGGAAGGTAAGGTTTTTCAAGTCGGACAAAGAGTTGGGATGGGAAAATAAATTAAACAACCGTAAACATGATCTATTTTAAGGTACATAATGGCGCCTAGAACAAAAACTATTAAAAGCCCGGAAGATTCAGGAAATAACTCAGCCATAGCCTCCAAACAAAAGAAAGTTAAGAAATCTAAAGTGAAGCCAGTAACTAAAAAAATCCCAAAAAGAAAATTGAGTTTACAGACGCGGTTAACACACAAATCCAAGAAAAGAATGGGACGTGTTCCTAAGCTTAAAAAGGTAAGAAGCAGAATCGCAGCATCAATTAAAGTCAGCAAAATCAAAAGCAAGGATGTTATATTAATTCTTGATTTTGGGTCACAATATACTCAGCTGATCGCCAGGCGTATCAGAGAAAACAAGGTTTTCAGCAAAATTGTTCCCTATAATATTTCGGTTGAAGAGATCCAGGCTTTGAAACCAAAGGGGCTTATCTTATCAGGTGGGCCGTTGAGTGTATATGACCAAAATGCCCCGATGCCGAAAGAAGAAGTTTTTAAGTTGGGGCTCCCTATCTTTGGTATCTGTTACGGCATGCAGGCCATTGTCCATCATTTTGGGGGTAGTGTTAAGCCAAGTCAGGAGAGAGAGTTCGGGCGGGCCGAATTATTTGTGGATAATAATAAAGATTTGTTTGCCAACTTGCCGTCCAACCTTACTTGCTGGATGAGCCACAGCGACGAAATAAAGAAACTCCCTGCCGGATTTGTTAAAATAGCGCACACATTAAACGCCTCTATTGCTGCGACGGCCAACCGGGCAAAGAAGATTTACGCTGTTCAATTTCACCCGGAAGTTGTCCACACTCAACGCGGAACCCAGCTATTGTTAAATTTTGTGTTTCAAATTTGCGGGTGTTTACCTCGTTGGACAATGGATAAATTCATTAACAGCACAATAAAGCAGATAAAAGAAAAAGTCGGCAGTAAGAAAGTTGTTCTGGGGTTGAGCGGAGGGGTGGATTCTTCCGTTGCCGCCATGTTGATCCATAAGGCCGTAGGGGGGAAACTCCATTGTATTTTTGTCGATAACGGTCTTTTAAGAAAGAATGAAGTCGCTAAAGTTGAGCGTAATTTCAAAGGAAATTTTAAAATAAATTTAACGGTTGCTTCAGCCGAGAATCGGTTTTTAGACCGCTTAAAAGGCATCGTTGATCCGGAAGAAAAACGAAAGATTATTGGGGATGAGTTTGTGCAGGTATTCATGGATAAATCAAAAAGAGTAAAGAATATTGCATTTTTGGCTCAGGGAACACTTTATCCGGACGTTATAGAATCGGTTTCTCCCACCGGAGGGCCGTCATCAGTCATTAAGAGCCATCATAATGTCGGTGGACTCCCTAAAAATATGAAATTGGAATTGATTGAGCCGTTTAGGGAGTTGTTTAAGGATGAAGTCAGAGAGATCGGAAAGCACTTGGGCCTTCCGGATTCTATCCTTAAACGTCAGCCTTTCCCCGGACCGGGATTGGCCATCCGTATTTTAGGGGAAATTACCAAAGAACGCTTGGAAATTTTACGAGAGGCGGATGAACGCATCGTGGATGAAATTAAAAAGGCCGGATTATACAATGAAATATGGCAAGCTTTCGGGGTGCTGCTTCCGATAAATACGGTCGGCGTCATGGGAGACAAACGAACGTATGAAAATGTTATTGCCTTGAGATGTGTGACCAGTACTGACGGAATGACTGCCGATTGGGCTCAAATACCATATGAAGTGTTAGGCAGGATTTCTAACCGTGTCATCAACGAAGTTCCCGGAGTTAATAGGGTGGTTTTCGATATCAGTTCTAAACCTCCGGCTACAATCGAGTGGGAATAATCCGAGAGATTTTATCGCGTTTAACAAGCTTATAAGTTGGGTTCAATCATGAATCTTGTGAACCGCAACTTTTTTGTTATAATATACCCATGAAATCTATGGATTTTGTCCATCTTCACGTTCACACCCAGTACAGTCTTCTCGACGGGACCTGCCGCATCAACAAATTAATAGAGAAAGCTGTTGAATATCAAATGCCGGCCGTTGCCATGACGGATCACGGCAATATGTTTGGAGCGATTGATTTTTACCTGGCGGCCAATAAAGCCAAAATAAAACCGATTATAGGTGTCGAAGCCTATTTATCCGTTAATGGCTCACGGATGGATAAATCCCCTCAGAATAAAGCCACCTCCCATTTATTATTGTTGTCGAAGGATCTCACCGGATATAGAAATTTAATGAAATTGATTTCGGCGGGCTATCTTGAGGGGTTTTATTATCATCCGCGCATCGACAAAGAAATTTTGTCTCAACATTCTCAGGGGCTGATCTGCAGTTCAGCCTGTTTAAAGGGCGAGGTAGCGTGGAACCTTATGCAGGGAAACTACAATGCAGCCTTAAAATCCGCTGATGATTTTCAGAATATATTTGGTAAAGGTAATTTTTATCTTGAGTTGATGGATCATGGGATTGAAATACAGAAAAAAGTAAACCCGCTGATTGTAAAGATTTCCAAAGAATTAAACATCCCCCTTGTCGCTACCAATGATGTGCATTATTTAGAACCCCACCAATCACACGCCCATGATGCATTGTTATGTATTCAAACCCAGTCCATGTTAAGTGATCCAGGCCGTATGAAACTTCAGTCCGGAGAGTTCTATTTTAAAGATCAAATTGCCATGAAGAATTTATTTAGCGAAGTCCCGGAAGCGATCTCTAATACGGTGGAGATTGCGGACAAGTGCGACCTAAAATTAAATTTTGACACATACCATTTGCCGCGGTTTGTACCTCCTGCCGGACAATCACAAAAAGATTATTTAATCCAACTTTGTCAGGAAGGTTTAAGGCGGCGCTATACGACTGTTTCTGAAGAAGTTCGAAGCCGATTAGCGCAGGAGCTGAATATTATTGAGAAAATGGGATTTATCGCCTATTTCTTGATTGTCTGGGATTTTATCAATTTTGCCAAGGAAAATAATATACCTGTTGGGCCCGGTCGTGGTTCTGCGGCAGGGAGTTTGGTCAGTTACCTGTTGGGGATTACCGACTTAGACCCACTTTATTATGGCCTTCTTTTTGAACGGTTTTTGAATCCAGACCGGAGCGGTATGCCTGATATTGATATTGATTTTTGTTATGAGCGACGAGGGGAAGTTATTGAATATGTGACCAGGAAGTATGGCAAGTCCAATGTGGCCCAGATTATTACGTTCGGAACGATGCAGGCTCGCGCGGCGATTCGAGATGTTGGCCGTGTCATGGGTGTTTCTTACGGAGATGTTGACCGGATAGCCAAATTGATTCCAAATGATTTAGGCATCAGTTTGGAGGAAGCCGTCAAAAAAGAACCCCAATTGGATCAATTATGTAAATCAGATAAGGTGTCCAATGATGTATATGAAATGGCCAGAGTGTTGGAGGGGTTGACCCGTCACGCCTCAATTCACGCCGCCGGTGTTGTTATCTCTGATAAACCGTTGACGGAATATGTTCCGCTTTTTAAGACAAGTGACGATCAGATAACAACCGCATATTCGATGAATAGTATTGCCAAAATCGGGCTATTAAAAATGGATTTCCTCGGGCTGAGGACATTGACGGTAATTGATGAAGCCGTAAAATTAGTGAAACAGCGACATCATATTGATTTAGATATGGATCGAGCCGCATTAGACGACCGGAAGACTTATGAGATGCTGGGCAAGGCCAAAAGTTTTGGTGTTTTTCAGTTGGAAAGTGCGGGGATGAGGGAATTGCTTAAGAAAATAAAACCTTCGGAATTTGAAGACCTTATCTCCATACTGGCCCTTTATCGTCCAGGGCCGATGGGCAGCGGTATGTTGGACGATTTTATCAAGCGCAAGCGGGGCGAGATTGCTGTTGTCTATGATCATCCGAAACTGGAGCCGATCCTTAAAGCAACGTATGGGATTATTGTTTATCAAGAGCAGGTTATGCAAATTCCAGTTGCTTTGGCCGGTTTTACCCTTGTTCAGGCTGATCATTTGAGACGGGCGATGAGTAAAAAGATCCAGTCGGTTATGGATCAAATGCGTAAGGATTTCGTGGAAGGTTGTGAGCGGACAAGTCAGATATCTTCTGAAAAAGCCAATAAACTATTTGATCTTATCGACTATTTCTCGGGTTATGGTTTTAATCGAAGTCATTCGGCTGCGTATGCCCTGATTACGTATAGGACAGCGTATCTCAAAGCCAATTATCCAGTGGAGTTTATGTGCTCAATTCTAAATAGTGAATTAAATAATACAGACAAGCTGGTGGAATATATTAAAGAATGCGAGGCCAACGGAATTAAAATATTGTCGCCTCATGTCAATCGAAGTTTAAAGAAGTTCAGTGTCGTTGATAAGAAAACAATTCAGTACGGCTTGTTGGCTGTTAAAAATGTCGGTTCTTCCGCCATTGATTCGATTGTTGAGCAGAGGGAAAACGGCGAGTTTTTGTCTTTACAGGAACTGTGCGAGCGGGTCGATTTAAGGACAACTAATCGAAAAGTTCTAGAAAGTTTGATTAAATGCGGGGCTTTGGATGATTTTAAGATTTATCGGTCGCAGATGATGACTGTTTTGGACCGTACATTAGAAATCAGTGCAAAACTGCAAAAAGAAAAGGCTTCCGGGCAAGTATCGTTTTTTGACATGATGGATATGGGATCAGGATTTGTAAAAGAATCAGAGAAATTGCCGGATATAAAAGAGTGGCCGCAGAACCAGATTTTAACATATGAAAAGGAAGTGTTGGGGTATTATGTCAGCGGGCATCCTTTGTCGCATTATCGTACTGAAATCAAACAATTTACAGATTTTTCGACAAGAAATCTTACGAAAGCGGTTGATGGAGAAGAGGTAAGAATTGTGGGGTTAATTAGTAAAATAAAGCTAACCAACACGCGTAAGACAAATGAACGAATGGCGATTATCAGGCTTGAGGACGCGGAGGGGGCGATCGAAGTAGTTGTCTTTCCATCAGCTTATGTCAATCTAGCCCCATTTTTGAGAGAGGGAGAGGTTGTTTTTCTAAAAGGAAAGGTTAGTTTACGGGATGATGAGGCGAAGATTATAGCCAACGATATCGGACAAATTCAGGATGTCTATAAATCAATAAAATCCATAAACTTAGATTTATCAAGTCTTGAGCAAAATGGCATTGATCACTTAAAGAATAAATTGTCGAGTTCTCCGGGAAAGATCCCGGTCTATTTGCGGTTGTCCACCCAGTCAAATAAAAGTATTGAAATCCTAGTCGGAGAAGACCTTTTTGTTGCTCCGAATGAAGATTTAATGAATGAAATTAAAGAATTAGTGGGAAATGAATGTTGTTCTTTGAAGTTTTAAAACAAAATAGTCCGCGTTTTTTAGAGCTTGGGGAAAAGGGACTATGAAGAAATAATTTCTTGACACTGTAACGCCTTGTTGTTACTATACTTAGCATTAGGAGGTAGTTTAAATGACTAAAAAAGATATAGTACTCAAAATAACCGATATGACCGGGATCAAACAAGTGGATGTCAAGAAAATCGTTCAGAAGACATTTGATGTCATTGTTGACAGTTTGGTAAGGAATGAGAAGGTTGAGTTGCGTAATTTTGGTGTTTTTAAAATCAAAGAACGTAGAGCTCGTTTCGGTCGAAATCCGCGTACTGGGGAAAGCGTTCCAGTCCCTCCTCGTAAAGTTGTTGTTTTTAAGCCTGGGTTAGAAATGAAGCAAAAAATTAAATAAAAGTATTTTATATCTGCTTTTATACTTATATCGTAAATTTAATAATTTCAAACATTTAAATTTATTACGATCATTGCCCCGCCAGCCCAATTATTGTGGGAGGACGGGGTTAGATCATTTTTAGTGGGAAATATGTCGAATAAATTATCAATCCCCCGAGGTTGTTCTGATATAGTTTTTCCGGAAATCTATCAATGGCAAACGGTTGAAAACTTAATGCGGGAAATTCTGCATGTTTACAATTATCAGGAGATCCGAACGCCAATATTTGAAGAGACGGAACTCTTTGCCCGTTCTATGGGCCAAAGCAGCGATGTTGTGATGAAACAAATGCTTAACCTGGCCGCTCAGCCCGCTGAGAAAAATGCGGAACTTAAGCTTTCAGGATTATCCTTAAGGCCTGAAAATACGGCTTCAGTCGTGAGGTCCTACATTTTGCAGAATTTAGACAAACTTGAGGGGTTGAGTAAGTTATATTATATCGGTCCTATGTTTCGTGGGGAGCGTCCGCAAAAGGGACGTTTGCGGCAGTTTCATCAGGTTGGAGTCGAGGCGATCGGACCCTTTGCTGATTCACCGTATCTGGATGCGGAGGTAATCGCCCTAAGCGTGGATATTCTGAAAACTTTAGGGTTGAAAAATTTTACCATCAAGTTAAATTCTCTGGGATCAGCTGAAGACAAGGAGAATTTTTCAAACTGGTTGCGTCGGGAGTTAAAAGATCGAATATTGGAATTAGACGAAGAAGACCAGAGTCGATTTGAAAGGAATGTTTTTCGGGTATTAGACAGCAAGAACAAGAAAACTCGGGCTGTTATTGATTCATTGGCGATTGAATCTTCAGCTTTAGGTGCTGAAAGCCGGATTTATTTTGATAAAGTCCAGAAGGCATTGAAAGATATGAATATAGATTTTGAATTAGATTCAAAATTGGTTCGAGGACTTGATTATTATACGCATACCGTCTTTGAAATCACCAGTACATCATTGGGGAGCCAGGATGCGCTTGGCGCGGGTGGGCGCTATAATAACCTGGTCAATCAACTAGGGGGGCCTAATGTTGGAGCGGTTGGATTTGCTTTAGGGATTGAGCGCATACTTTTGGCTCTCCCACAAGACCAGGAAGTTTTGAGTATCCATCCGGATATTTATGTCATTGCTTTGGATGAAAAGTCATTTTCTCGGGCGTGGGTGATTACAAATATACTCCGGCAGCATTCTATTTCCTGTGATATTTGTTATAACATAGCATCTGTCAAAAGCCTTATGCGTCAGGCGAATAAATCAAAAGCAGAGAGAGTTATTATTATCGGAGAAAATGAATTGGATCGAGGGGTAATCACTATTAAGAATTTTCAGGATGGATCACAGCAGGAAATTTCGATTAAAAATGATAATTATACACAATTACTTGAATTAACCACAGAAAGGTTGTAAATCGACTATGTTACGTACACATACTTGCGGGGAATTAAGAAAACAACAGGGGAATCAGACGGTGACGTTATGTGGCTGGGTGGCTGCGAGGAGAGATCACGGTAAACTTATCTTTATTGATATTCGTGATAGGTACGGGATTACCCAAGTGGTATTTGTTCCTTCTGTCAGCAAACAAGCGCATGATGTGGCTTCAAAGCTTGGGCCCGAATTTGTTATAAAAGTCACAGGAACGGTCAATGTTCGTCCTGATAAAATGATCAACCAGGATATCCCGACAGGTGAAATCGAATTATGTGCCACAGAATTGGAAATTCTGAACCCGAGTAAAGTGCCGGTTTTTCCTATTGATGACAATGGGGAGGTTTCAGAGGATTTACGTCTGACTTATCGGTATTTAGATATTCGAAGAACCAAGATGCTTAATTCTTTACGGACAAGACACAAATTATGTTCGGTGATTAGGCAAGTGCTTGACAAGCAGGGTTTTACTGAAGTTGAAACGCCTGTTCTGACCAAATCGACACCTGAAGGCGCAAGGGATTTTCTAGTGCCCGCGCGTTTAAACCCCGGAAAATTTTTTGCGTTACCTCAATCGCCCCAGTTATTTAAGCAAATGCTCATGGTTTCGGGGTTGGACAAGTATTACCAAATTGTAAAATGTTTTCGGGACGAAGATTTGAGGGCTGACCGCCAACCCGAATTTACCCAACTGGATATGGAGATGTCTTTTGTTGATGAGGAAGATGTTTTTGCCGTGACAGAGTTATTATATAAGGAGATTTTTAAAGAAATCAAAGGGATTGATTTAGTCACACCTTTTCCGAGAATGACGCATAAAGAGGCGAAAGAGAAATATAACAGTGATAAGCCTGATTTAAGGAAAGAAGGTGAAGAATTTAATTTAACATGGATCATTGATTTTCCGATGTTTAAATATAATAAAGATGAAAAGCGCTGGGAAAGTGAACATCACCCGTTTACATCCATTAAAGAGGAAGACTCTAAGTATTTAGACAGTGGTGAATTTGAAAAAATCAGAGCCCGGTCGTATGATTTGGTATTTAACGGTAATGAGATCGGAAGCGGGTCTGTTCGTATACATAAAAAGGATATGCAAAAGAAAATTTTTGATATAATAGGTTTTAATGAATTAGAAGCGCAAAACCGGTTTGGATTCTTACTCCAGGCATTTGAATATGGGGCGCCACCACATGCCGGCGTAGCTTACGGTATTGACCGGTTGGTTGCATTGTTAACCGGTTTGGATTCAATTAGAGATACAATCGCGTTTCCAAAAACTCAAAAGGGAAACTGTTTGATTACAGATGCTCCTTCGACGGTAGATGATAAACAGTTGAAAGATTTAGGGCTCATGACTCTAAAAAAAGGAGATGATAATGCCTAAGAAACTTCTTAAAGGAACGTTAATATTAGTCTGCTTTTCCGGGTTCTTAGGATGCAGCGTTGCCAATGATATTAGTGTCCGTAGTTATAAACAAGACAAAAAGCGGGTTGATCAAATTGTCGAAGGAACGGTCGGGAATTGGGAAAATGCTCCCCAGGCTACCTCGAAACAGGTCAAAGAAACAAGAAAAGTATACTTTCTTGAGTTTATCAAAGAACCACCGGCAGAACCGAGTTTAGATTTCTTCATTAATGATGAAAAAAATGATAAACCCGAAAAAGAAATTCCACAAAGTTCGACAAACAAGCCGGTAAAAAATAATTTCTCCGGAACAGCCAAGAACCATGGAAATTCTTCGAATACAAAAGGGAAGATTGAAATCCCCTCTTTTGATGAGCCGTATGTTGAAAATAGTGCTGCTAAAACAACCAATCAACGATTCGTCGATTACACCGTCGACAAAAATGATACCCTCCAGAAGATATCCATGAAATTCTATAATTCGTACAGCAAATGGCCAAGGATTTACGAGGCGAATAAAGATGTGCTGAAAAGCCCTGATGTGCTAAAGCCCGGTGTAAATCTTAAAATTCCCGTTGAATAGTTTCACCACCCGAATGTCTCGTCTTTATGGATCGAACAATACAATTCAATAATAATAAAGAATTACAGATGATTTGCGGAAAGTATGACGAAAATCTTCGTCTTATAGAGAAGGAACTTCATATAAAGATTATTCAAAAAAGCAATGGTTTCAAGATTTCAGGTTCTCGGATACAAGTCGATAAAACGGTTGAACTTTTTGATTATTTGCTTGATGTGATAGAGAAAGGGTCAGAAATAAAGACCCGTGATATTATTTATGCGTTGCGTCTCGCACAGCCGGATGAAGGGGTTGATTTTAAGCGGTTGGCAAAAGAGAAAATCGACGTATCTGTGAAAGGAATGCTCGTAACTCCGAAATCTAAAGGGCAGATTGAATATGTCGAGGCAATAAAAGAAAATGATATTGTTTTTGGGATGGGGCCGGCGGGAACAGGAAAAACATATCTCGCCATGGCGATGGCGGTCAATGCGTTTCGCAAAGGGTTAATCAAAAGAATTATTCTTACCAGGCCGGCTATTGAAGCGGGAGAAAATCTTGGGTTTCTCCCCGGTGATATGGTTGAGAAGGTATCGCCTTATTTGAGGCCGCTTTATGATGCCTTGTATGAAATGATGGACGCACAAAAAGTGGATGAGCTTTCGGAACAAGGTCTTATTGAAGTAGCCCCGCTGGCGTTTATGCGCGGTAGAACTTTAAATGATGCTTTTGTTATTCTTGATGAGGCCCAAAACTCAACACCTTTCCAGATGAAAATGTTTTTAACGAGGTTGGGATTTGACTCGAAGACGGTGATCACGGGGGACATCACACAGAGTGATTTGCCCAAAGGAGCGCCTAACGGATTATCGGACGCACAAAATATTCTTAAAGGGATTGAAGGTATAAAATTTGTTCATTTGACGGGCAAGGACGTTGTGCGCCACGAGTTAGTTCAAAGAATTATTGAGGCCTATGATCTTAATCAAAAAAAGTAACGACGGTATTAAAGATAGTTTTTTTCGGGTAAGTCTGTTAAGTATATTTATCGGCGGACTTATTTTTTATTGTCAATTCTTAGGATATAGTCTGATTATTCCTATTTTGCTGATGCTGTTGGCGTTTCATTTAAGTTATTCAAATCATGGAAGTTTCAAATTATTTCTAAATCTCGGTTTATTGCTTGTTATTATCATATTTTTTGCCCATACCACAAAATCATATACAACCCTTTCCCTTTATTATGTCCCTGTCCCAGCCATTGCGTTGCTGACAATGCTGCTATTTAACAGCCGGACGCTGACTTTTGTCATGGCCTTTATCAGTAGTACCTTGGTGAGTCTTATCTTAAACGGCGGCCTGGATATGATGCTGACGTATTTTATGGGAGGATTGGTTGGTGCGTATTCAGTCAGGGAGGCCCGTACCCGCGGCCGTCTGATATTAGCCGGATTTTTAATATCAATCATGCACACAGTTTGCATTTTCCTGCTCAATCCACACCCGAGTTTGCTAATGTCGAGACCTTTTTTAGACCAATATCTGCTTCCGTTGATCTTAAACGGTTATATCAGTACATTTATTGTTGCAGCGACATTAAAAGTATTTGAATATTTATTTGGGGTGTTAACAAATTTCAGCCTGCTTGAACTTTCGGATTTTAACCAGCCTTTATTAAAACGAATGATCTTGGAAGCGCCGGGGACATATCATCACAGTTTGGTCGTAAGTAATCTTGCGGAGACAGCGGCCGATGCCATCGGGGCACACTCGTTATTAACCCGCGTGGGGGCCTATTATCATGACATCGGAAAAATGGTCAAACCGGAATACTTCACTGAGAATCAAATGATGGGCCCAAACAAACATGATAACATTGAACCCTCAATGAGTCGGCTTGTCATTATAAATCATGTAAAAGAGGGGATTGAGTTAGCCCGAAAGAATAAATTGAATCCTGTTATTATTGATTTTATCCCGCAACACCACGGAACAAGTTTGATTTATTATTTTTATCAAAAATCCGTTGAGGAGGCTCAAGACGGGGAACGGGTTGATGAAGAGACGTTCCGTTATCCCGGTCCAAAACCTCAAAGCAGGGAGACGGCCATTACGCTCCTTGCTGACTCGGTCGAAGGGGCAACTCGGGCGTTGGATGACCCAAATCCTTCGAATATTGAAGTAACCGTCAAGAAAGTGATTAATAATAAATTTATTGATGGACAACTGGATGAATGTCCTTTGACACTTAAGGAAATTGATAAAATTTCTTCTACATTTATTCGGGTTCTGACGGCAATGTATCATGGCAGGGTCAAGTACCCAGAAAAAAAGAACGGGACAGAAAAAACCGGATTACAGCGAAAGAACAGGAGTGCGTTCAAGGATGGAAATCGTCATAACAAACCTTCAGAAAAAGATTCCTCTTCAGACCAATCAGATCAAGAACATCGTCCAGGTGATTCTTCAATATCTTAAGATCAAGAATTCTGTTTTGTCGATAGTTTTTGTTTCCAGCCAGAAAATTCGAGCCCTCAATAAGAAATTTCTCAACCGAAGTTATGCCACAGACGTATTGGCTTTTAATCTGGGGGGTAATGGGCTTGTCCACGCCAAATCGGGCAAAGAACTTCACGGAAAAGTTATTGGGGATATTGTAATATCTACGGACGCGGCTAAACAAAATTCTCAAAAGTTCAAAACGACGGAACAGCATGAATTAGTGCTGTATATTGTCCACGGCATACTCCATTTGTTAGGATATGATGACCACGAAGCGGCTGATATTCGCCGGATGCGTATCAAAGAGCAGGAAGTTCTTAGCCATCTAGATGTTTTAATCAATAAAGTAATCGCTTAGACGATTCTCTTCTATGATCCCAAAAACTGAAGCCATCGTGCTTAAATCATTCGATTATCGAGAGACTAGTCGTATTGTCACTTTTTTTACGAAAGAATATGGGAAAATAACCGGTATTATGAAAGGTATAAGGAAGGATCCAAAGAAATTCGGAAGCAGCGTCGACAAATATTCCGTCAATGACCTTGTGTATTATCATTACAGAAACTCTGATTTGCACCTGATCAGCCATTGTGACCTTAAACAGTATTATTTTCGGATCAGGGAAAATTATGAGAAAAACATAGCGGCCAATTATGCGCTAGAACTCGTTGATAAGATTATGCAGACAGAACAGGTGAACCAGGATGTGTACAGCCTGATGAACAGGTTTTTTGAACGACTCCAGATGGAAACGGATATAGACAGGCTGATTTATATTTATCAGATTAAAATGTTACAGCTTTCGGGATTTAGCCCTCATCTGGACAGCTGTGTCAAATGTGATAAAAAAATTGATGGTAAGGTCCGGTTTAGTATGGTTTCGGGCGGCCTTGTCTGTCAGGAATGTCCCACGATTGAAACAAGTTTTACGATAATTTCCAAGGGGGCGATCTCGACGATACTTCATGTAGAATTAAGCAAATGGGAGGAGTGTCTGCGTTTGGGGCTGACTAAGAAAGTAAAGGCCGAGTTAAAATATATTCTTAATAATTTTTTTGTTTATCATCTTGAAAGAAAAGTAAAATCTTCAAAATATCTTTAAGGCGCTCACTCATCCCAAGAGTCACCAGTACTGTTTCTTGTTGCTGAAACGAGGGGGCTTTTGATGGAATTCTTAATTAATTGCTGTTTAATGTCTTTGGCCAGCCCGATTCCTATGGTCGGTATTTCTGCTAATTGTTCCGTAGAGACAAATTGTAGATCTTTGAGTTTGATGATCCCGTTGTTTAATAAATGACGGGCGCGGACTCTTCCGATGCCCTTGAGTTGGACAAGCTCAAGCAAGTCTTCTTTTATTCCGTAACGGATACGGTTTCTCAAGTTATCTATTTTGAAAGTCAGGGATTTCTTTAAATACAGGTCGGCTATCGTTGTGGCTGCATATAATAACCATTGTGTAGATTCAACATGCCGGTAAATATCTCCTGGCCCGATATTAAATTTGTCACATATGGCATCATCCCGGTCTTCCTCCATCCATTGATTCAGCATCCACGTAGTCTTGATTGAAGATAAATAAAAATAAAAGTCATCTAAGATGGAGGTGTTCTCGGGGGTTAAAAGGAATTCATTGTGGAAATGGGTCGAAAATTGCTCGAGTTCTTCAATAAGTTCTTTTCCGAGGCCTTTTAGGGTCGGGCAATCAGGAGTGCAGGTGATGAGGTGCAGCATGCCGATATCCGAATAAGGCTTATCGTCCGTGATTTGATTTATTCCTTGTCGGATTAGGATGCTCGTAATTGGATCTATATAAATCCGGCTGGTTAAACTTCCCAATGGCGTTGCAAAAAAACGGTCGCCGGTTTTTTCAATAAATTGTTCTCTGTATAGAAAATCAAAGATATCCGTGATCATTTCCAAAAGGTTGGGTTCAAGATTCTGGTGATGTAAAAACGTGTGCGTAATAAAGTTAAGCATGCCTTTGACGTCAAAGACGTAACCTCCGGCAATCGAAGACAGAATATGGATACGCAAGGCAGATTCATTCGCCAGCTTGGAAATAACAGGTTCGGGCTCTGCAAGGATATACCGTTCAAATAATGTTGCCGATTCGGACAAGGTCTTGGCGACAAGGACGGCCTCTCCATAGTCATCATATTGAGGTCGTCCGGCCCGGCCCGCGCATTGTTTATATTCGGAAGTTGGTATATAGGCGCTACCGAGGCCGCTTTCATATCGTTTGCAATCGCGGATAATAGCCCGTCTCGCAGGGAGGTTTACTCCAGCAGCCAAGGTTGGGGTGCATCCAATAACTTTAATGAGATTACTTTTGAAATTTTCTTCGATCAATTCCCGTTGCCGGGGTTTAAGCCCAGCATGGTGAAAAGCGACGCCATGTTTAATAACCTCTGCGAGCTTTTCGCAGATTTTGGTAGAATCGGAAGAAGACCCTAAGATTTTTTTGGCTAAATCGGAAAGTTTTTTTTTCTCATCTTCACTCAGGGTTTTTGCTACGGAACGACAGACTTCACGGCTGACGGATTGAGCGGACCGTCTTGAGCCGACAAAAATCAGGACCTGACCTTTGGCGCGTAGAGTATCCAGTGTCAATTTGCTGACATCATCGGGGGCCTCCTCGGTAATAACACGGTTTGCCGAATCACCGAAATCAATCTGCCCGTTAAAATAGACGCCTTCTTTTAAGGGAATCGGACGCCATTTGCTGGTCACGAGATTTGCCCCAAGCCACTGAGCCATTTCATCGGCATTACTGATTGTTGCGCTGAGCGCAAGTATTTGAATGTCAGGATTTAATTCTTTGATTCTGGCGGTTAGGATTTCCATCGTAGGCCCTCTGGATCCATCATTGATAAAATGTATTTCATCCAGAACGACGACCGTCAGGTCATCAACCAGCCATTTGGCCTTTGACCGCATGAGAGAATCCACCTTTTCGGCAGTGGCAATGACAATATTATATCGGTTAAGCTGGCGGTTGGGGGTGTCGTTATCACCGATAGCCAGTCCAGCTCGAATTCCCAGATGTTCATATTTTTTCTTGAAGTCATTATATTTCTCACTCGCCAATGCTTTTAAAGGTGCAATATAAAGACACCGTCCGTTATTCTCTAAGATAGAATGGACCATGCAAAGTTCAGCGATCAGGGTCTTGCCCGCAGCAGTAGGTACGGCCATGAGCAGGCTTTTTCCTTTCAGGATTCCTTTTTGAATGGCTTGGGATTGGGGAGGGTAAAGATCTTGTATGCCAAAACTGAGGAATGTATCACAAGCGGCCTGAGAAAAGGCATGGTCTTCCAAAACTTTTTTAAGTTTCATGATGGTTTTTCTAACATAAAAGCAAGGTGCTGTCAATAAATACAGATTTTATAATTGACCGATAAAGTACAAATATGCTAAAGTCTACGATATATTAGTAATATTAATTATGAAATTAGTTCTTCAAAGAGTAAAACAGGCAGATGTAAAAGTAGATTCTGAAATCGTCGGGGCTATTGGGGTTGGGGTTTTGGTTTTTCTGGGGATCTCCAAAGACGATTCGTCCGAATTGGCTGATTATTTTGTTCAGAAAATATGTCAATTGAGGATGTTTGAAGACGCTCAAGGTAAGATGAATTTGTCCGCCTTAGACATAACGGCCGATTTTTTGGTCGTGTCGCAATTTACGCTTTATGGCGATTGCCGCAAAGGCCGCCGGCCTTCTTTCGATCAGGCTGCGGAACCTGCCCAAGCAGAAATGCTGTATGATTATTTTATTAAACAGCTTAAGCAACAAACGGTTAAAGTAGAATCCGGCCGGTTTAGGGCGATGATGGAAGTGTCGCTGGTTAATGACGGACCGGTTACGTTTATATTGGAAAGTTAACGGAATGATCACTTTTGACACGCATGCACACCTTGATCATCTGGAAAATTTGGAATCGGCTTTAAACAGCGCGTATCAATCAGGAGTGAAGGCTATTGTAGCCGTGAGCATGGATCTTGAATCGTGCAAGAATTCTCTGAAAATAAAACAAGAGTATTTGAAGCCCAGAATTTATTTGGGGATGGGGATGCATCCATCGGAAGCAAGTCTCATCAGTTTAAACCCGTGTTTAGATTTTATCCGAGAGCATATATCTGAACTGACTGTTATTGGTGAAATCGGATTGGATTTTTGGTATAAATGGGTTCGTAAAGATCAGGAAAAGAAAGACGAACAAAGGAAAGTATTCAAAGATTTTCTTTTGCTCGCCCATGAATATAATCTGCCGGTTGTAGTCCATTCAAGGGGGGCCTGGCGGGAATGTTTTGATACGGTTAAGGGCATTGGTTTGAAGAAAGCGGAATTTCACTGGTACAGCGGTCCGCTGGACGTCCTTAAAGATATATTGGAGCAAGGATATTATATCTCGACCACGCCTAGCCTGGCCTACAGTCCTCAATCGAGGGAGGCCGTGGAATATGCTCCGATCGAACAAACAATGATTGAGACAGATTGTCCGGTCTTTTTTAATGATAAAGATAAAGGAGTAGGCTTTAAGTCTGAGCCTAAAGATGTGTTTAAAACGTTGGATGCTTACTGTGAACTAAAAAAAATAAAACATGAGAATGCCGTGATTCAATTTAATCAAAATGCCAAAAGTTTTTTTGGGATAAATGTGGAGGAGTTATGAAGAAAGTAGTTTTGATTGTTTTAATTGTGTTATTAATGGCGGGAGGTGTAACATATTTCTTTATGAAAAAAGGGGGCGTTAATTTATTCGTTTCATCCCAATTCGAAATAGAAAATATTATGCCCCAGAAACCGCTTTTCTATTTGGAATTAAGAAATACAAAGAAAAATATCGATAAGATTTTAAGCACATCTTTTTGGAAAAGATTGAGTGCTGTCGATTTCGATGTATTGCTTAAGAATAATCTTTTAAGTAAGCAGGAAGCAATGGTTTACCAGATATTGAAAAAGTCGTTGGAAAATCCTAAAGAAAATGAAATATTTAGAAAATTCTTTAGTAAAGATGTCGCATTTGCCATATATGAACCTGATTTTGATTTTTCGACACTTTCTCAGGCTGGGACTCAAGGACTTCAGCTTTTGTTGGACGAAGTTTTTTCGAATTTATCTTTGGTTACCAGGCTTGATGCCCAATCACAGATAGCAGAATTTATTTCCGGTTCATTCGGGCAATTAGGTGATAACGTAACCATTGAGGACGAAGTATATAAAAACCAAGAAATAAAGATTGTGTCAATTCAAGGTGTCCCATATAAATTCGTATATACTCGGATAAAGGATTTAATGATTATGGGGGTCGGGAAATTCGCAGTCCAGAAAAGTATTGATATTTTTCAGGGGGCTGCCAATTCTCTATCGAAAGATAATAATTATTTATTAGCGAAGGAAAAATACGTTGCAAACCCCGAAATGATAACTTTCTTCAATATAGAAACCCTGTTTTTGAGTTTAGAGGAAAAATTGGATGAATTGCCAGGATTAGAGGCTCAGGCAGAAATGAAGAGGCAGATGCAACAAACTTTTGATTCTCTGAGAGGATTCAAATCGGTCAATATTTCGTTAGCGTGGGTTGATTTGTTTGAAATGAAATTTGATATATTATATGATTTGAAGCGTATGAGTGAATCTACGGCAAAGTATTATTCTGCTTGTAAGAACGAAGAAAACCAAAGTATCAACTTTACCCCATCAAATTCTCTTGCGTATTCTTGGGGGAATTGTTTTGATCTGAGTTATTACTGGGAGGAGACGAAGAAAGAACTAGAATTGTCAAGTGTGCCCGGGCAGCCTTCCGTAACAAAACAAATTGAACAATACGAACAAATGATCGGTTTGACAATAGACGGGGATATTCTCCCGGCCTTTGGAGATGAAATTGGCGGATATATGAAAGATATCCATATTGACCGTAATTTTCCCATTCCGGAACTAGTTTTGTTTATAAAGGTTAAAGATCAGGCTAAAGTTGAAAAATTATTAGGGTTATTAAAAAACCAGCCTGCGATCATGTTCCAAAGTGAGAGTTATAATGGTATAGGTTTGAATTATATAAATCTTCCGGTGGCTGAATATGTGTCTCCGGGGTACTGTTTCCTAAACGATTATTTGCTTATATCCGTTAATAAGGAATTGTTAAAGAATTCTATTGATTCATCAAAGAAAACGACAACCTCGTTAACAAGTAATCCATCGTTTAAAATTTTAAACAAAGGTTTAACGAATAAAAATATTGGCGTACAATTTTTAAAGATTGATGAACTTGCTTTTAAAATGGCCTCGATTTTGGAGTGGTCAAATAATTGGGTTGCAGCTAATGATCAAAAGAAAGAAGCGTTTAAAGATGGGGCTAAATTGCGCCTGACGCAGGTTCAAAAAGATATTGAAAATGATGAGAGAGAACTAAAACAAAAGGAACAGAAACTCACAGAACTTGAATCGACGATTTCGCAGATGGAAGCAGAAGGACGGGACGTCTCCGATCAACAGATTGAATTGAAAGAAATTAAGGCCGTTATTCAGGACATAAAAGGGGACCTCGAAGCCAATGTTCATGACGCCATGAATATGGAAGATACCATTAGGGCTTATGGAGCAGCTTCCAGTGATATGGAGAATCGAAAAATATATTTCGATCATGTAATAATTCCGATTGTTAATAGTTTTAAAGTCATTGAAGGTATGGGGATGTATTCAGTTATTTCCCCTGAATCAATGGAAACAAGAGTATTTATGAAATTGTAGGCCATGACAGAAGATCGGTATAAAAAAGGTTTGGCAACACTAGATAAAATTAACAGCGAGGCTGGGGAAAGAATTCTCAATTTATTGAAGGATATCAGTCCGGATATGGCCAAATTTGTTATTGAGTTTCCTTATGGCGATATTTATTCCAGACCAGGGCTTGATATTAAAGTCAGGGAATTAATAACGATCGCTTCGTTGACGACGCTTGGGTATGCCAAGGACCAACTAAAGGCGCATGTTTCAAATGCGGTGAATGCAGGGTGCAGTAAAGAGGAAATTGTTGAAACTATCATGCAAATGTCCGTCTATGCCGGATTCCCGGCGGCATTAAACGCGTTGTTTGCCGCCAAAGAGGCCTTTAATTCTATGGATGTTAAGTAGCGCATTTTAAATTTTATTGAATTCATTTTATTTTTAGTTTTGATGGTGTGTCGCCCTGCAAAGTGGTATAAGTAACAATGTTAAACATGAATGGTGTCAATGAAATTCACATCTAGATATTTCTTAATCCTACTCTTATTGTTGATGGTCGTTTCATTAAGCGGGTGCTCGCTTTTAGCCATTCCCGGTCAAATTATTGGCGGGGCGTTTTCTGTGCTTGGCCAAATTTTCGGAATCATAAAAAAGATGCCCACACCGCCGCCGTGGGTATTTATCTAATTTAACCAGTTAATAATAAAGAAATTATTGAGACAATCATCCGTTTATTTGAGTGGTGTCTTAGGTGTTTTGCTTGTTGCAAGATTTGATAACACGGGAGGAATAAATTGGCAGATTCAGATATTGGGATAATCCGCATCTTGATAAGGCCCGAAGTTGAGATGGACACCAAAGGCAAATTGGATTACAATGTGAAATATTCATTGGATGCCATTGGTTGATAAGATACGATCACGTGTAATAGTCTTCTATAAAATTTCAAACAAATGACTTATTTTGTCATCAGAAACCGTGAAGATAAACCGACCATCATTAGGTCAGTCTGGTTGCGAAAAGAACATTTCTAACATATGGATATTTAATCAGTTAAAATTGGTTTATAAAATAATTTCTTAGAATGTTTAGAATCGTCAATAAACAAATTCTGGCTAAGAAAATCAAACGTATGGATATCTTGGCTCCGAACATAGCCCAAAAGATATTGCCCGGCCAGTTTATCAGTTTACGCCCTGACCAGACGGATGAAAGCATCCCCTTGTCCGTTGTCGATCACGACAATATCAAAGGAACAATCACAATAATCATAAAAGAAGTCGGTTATACCTCCAGTAAGCTGGCGGCGATGGCGATTAAGGATGAGATATTTTCTATTTTAGGGCCCTTGGGAGTTCCAGCGTATATCAAAAAGAAGGGGATTGTGGTTTGTGTCGCAACAGGAATCGGAACGGCTCAAATTCTTCCGATTTGTCGCGGGTTAAAAGAAGCCGGGAATAAGGTTGTTGGTATTATTGGAGCCAAAACCAAACGGGCTGTTTTACTTGAGGCTCAAATGAGGCTTGCTTGCAATAAACTGTTGATCGCAACTGAAGACGGCAGTTATGAAAGAAGAGGTTTTGCGGCTGACATTCTAAAGCTTTTAATCGAGAATGATAAGATCAACCAGGTCCATGCCATTGGAACGGTTGACATGATGGTTGCCGTCTGTCAAATGACTAAAACAAAAAAAATTAAAACCTTCGTGCATTTGAATCCGGTTATGGTTGATTGTATGGGGATGTGCGGGGCTTGCCGGGTCAAAGTCGGCGGGAAATTGGTTCTGGCCTGTATTGACGGTCCGGAATTCGATGGTCATAAAGTTGACTTTGACGATTACAAAATACGATTAAATGCGTATAAGGAGCAAGTATGGGACAACCAAAAGGATCTGTCCAGCCAAAGCAGAAACGGACAAAAAACTTTAACGAAGTTTCTCTCGGGTATTCTAAAAGGGTAGCGGTTGAAGAATCAAGACGATGTCCCCAATGTACCGATCCTGTCTGTGTCCGTGCTTGTCCTGTAGGGATCAATATTCCGGGATTTATCCGGCGGTTGCGTGAAGGCAATATTGGCGGAGCCTACGAACTTATTCGGGACCAAAATCCATTACCTTCTGTTTGTGGACGAATTTGTTCAGCTCCATGTGAATTGGCCTGCATTTTAAACGAAGAGAGCAACCCAATCGGGATTCGTACTTTAGAGAGATATGCTTCAGATAATATTCGGCAACGGTCGAATCGGAAAGAAAGTGTGTCCCGCAAAGGCATGAAAATTGCCGTGATAGGATCAGGTCCGTCGGGTTTAAGCGCCGCAGCTGTTTTAGCTCAAAAAGGATACCAAGTCTGTATATTTGAATCCATGGATCAACCAGGAGGGGTTTTGCGATATGGTATCCCTGAGTTTAGAATCCCGACGAAAATATTGGAGACAGAAATTAATGAAATAAGGGCGCTTGGCGTTGAGATTGAGACAAATTGTTTGATCGGATATACGAAAACGATGGATGAATTGAAGGCGGAGGGATATGTGTCAATATTGTTAGCCATGGGGGCCGGTGTTCCCAAATTTATGGAAATACCCGGATCGAATCTGGGAGGTGTTTTTTATGGCGAAGAATTCTTAATGCGGATCAACCAAAAACGGCTGTCAGGTTCATATGCGGAACAATCATTGATTCCGTATGCCCAAAAAGTGGTTGTTATCGGCTCAGGGAATACGGCTTTGGACTGCGCGCGTGTATTGGTCAGGCTGCAAAAGGAGGTTTCACTTGTTTTTCGTCGGACACTGGATGAGTTATATGTCCGTGATGAAGAAAAAAAGTTGGCGATGGAAGAGGGGATCAATTTTGAACCTCTGGTAAAGCCTGTAGAGATCTTGCCGACCCAGGATAATTTTGTGGGCGGCGTTAAATGTGTGAGGATCGATTATGCGGATGTCGAATCTGACGGGATGTGGTCATTGATCCCGGTGCCTGATTCTGAATTTATTATCGAAGCAGATGCCGTAATCATCGCCATCGGACATAAACCGAATTCGAATATAGGAAAGAAATATAAAAATATCAAAATTAACGAAAATGATACAATCAAAATCAATGATCAAACGGGAATGACAAATGTTAAAGGCATTTTTGCCGCGGGAAATGTCGTTTCAAACGCCGGTCCGGTCGTCGATGCCATTGCGTCCGGGAAAATGGCGGCCGAACAAATTCATAGATATTTAGTTGGGTAAGCCGATGTCTCTTCAAAAAAATACGATTCAGAATGTCCTTAAGAAGAAAAAAAATAAGCAAAAGATAAAAATGCTCACAGCTTATGATTATCCCATGGCGAAATTAATTGATCAATCAGGGGTCGATTTAATTCTGGTCGGGGACTCATTGGCGAATGTCGTGTTGGGTCTCGAATCAACTAAAGAAATCGGTATGGCAGAGATGCTTCATCATGCAAAAGCGGTTTGCAGGGCTGTTCAGCGAGCGATTGTTATTGGAGATTTACCCTATGGTTCGTATCAAAATAAAGGACTGGCCGTCCGAAATGCCAAGAAATTTATTGAAATAGGTTGTGATGCTGTAAAATTGGAATGGTTTGAAAATTGTCCTGATATAGCCAAGGCCATTCATGATTCGGGGACTGCCGTCATGGGGCATGTCGGATTAACCCCACAAACCGCTGAGAATTTCAAGGTGCAAGGTAAGGATGCCCGATCGGCGCAAGCTATTATTGATCAGGCCATCATTTTAGAAACGAGCGGTTGTTTTAGTGTTGTCCTGGAATGTATACCCAGTGAAATCGCCCATATTATTTCAAAGACTTTAAAGATTCCCACCATCGGAATAGGAGCCGGGGTTGATTGTGACGGGCAAGTTTTGGTCACGCATGATCTGTTGGGTTTGTATGACCGGTTTCATCCGAAATTTGTCAAACAATACAATCGGTTGAATGAGTTAATTGCGAAAAGTCTCGATGAATTTTGTTCAGACGTGGATAAGGGGAAATTTCCTGACAGAAACCACAGTTTTACGATTGACCCGAAACAGCTGGATCAATTACAGGTTAAATGATGATAACAAAATACCTTAAACTTTTTTATCGCGCCCTTGGCAGAAATATGCTTTTTTTTATGCGGGGAATCATCAAGCGGTTACCTTATCCGGTCTATCGAGTTATTTCCCATGTTTTTTTACAAATCGGCAAACTAGTGATGTATAAGAAAAGGCAAACAGCCTTACAGAATTTGAAATACGCCTTTGGACGGGAAATGAGTAATAAGGATATAAAGAAAATTGCAAAGCAGTATTTTCAGAATTTTGGCCGCGGAATGGTCGATCTTCTTTATTACGTTGATCGCCAGGGTTTATCTGACCAGAATATAAGGATTATCGGTCAGGAACATCTGGACCGGGCACTTGCCAAAGGAAACGGGGTTATCCTCACCGGAGGGCATTTTGGAAACTTTATACTCATGTATCAGAAACTCGTGCGTGCAGGGTACAAGACAAACGTTATCATGCGCCGGGTGCGTGACCAGGTTTTTGAACAATATATCTCGGAGCTTCGAGATGAATCGGGAATTAAAACGATTTATGACTTGCCTGCAAAGAAATGTGTTGTTGAATCAATTAAGGCTTTAAGGAATAATGAGGTCTTGATTATTCTTCTTGATCAGAATTATGGCAGCCAAGGCAGAGTTTTTGTGGATTTTTTTGGCCGGCCTGCGGCCACGGCCACCGGCCCGGTGGTGTTTTCCTTAAGGACCAAGTCCCCAATATTGCCGATATTTTGCCTTCAGGACGAAGGAGAAATAAGTTTTAAGATTATTATTGAGCCTGAACTTGTTCTAGAACGAGGATATGACGAACAAGACATTATCCACAAAAATGTGGCTATGATTACAAGGGTAATTGAAAATTATGTCAGAAAATATCCTCATGAATGGGGAGGGTGGATTCATAAGCGCTGGAAAAGCAAGCCTAGTGAAGAACAAGTCATCATTGACCGCCTAAGGGGTGCCCGCAAACGAAGTGTCAGTGAATTAATATAATATTAATAAATATATACAGAAGTTACATATTTCTTGCTTTTTGATAAACATTTGTTAGAATAACTTTCCATGCACACCAATGATTTAATGGAAAAATTAGTTTCACTTTGTAAAAGACGTGGTTTCATTTTTCAATCATCGGAAATTTACGGTGGTCTAGCCAATGCTTGGGACTATGGTCCTTTAGGCGCCGAACTTAAACGTAATGTCAAGAACGCCTGGTGGAAGAGAGTTGTCCATAGCCGGGATGACATGGTTGGACTGGACGCCGCCATATTGATGCATCCAGACACTTGGAAAGCATCCGGCCATGCTGAAAACTTTACCGATCTTTTAGTTGACGATAAGAAAACCAAGAAAAGGTATCGTTACGATCATTTGAGCGAAGAAGAGAAAGCCAAGGTTGGAACGCAGTTCACCGAGCCGAGGGCATTTAATCTGATGTTAAAAACTTTTCTTGGCGCGGTTGAAGATACTAGTGCTGAGGTGTACCTCAGGCCGGAAACAGCCCAGGGAATATTTGTCAACTTCAAGAATGTTCTGGACTCTTCAAGCCGACGCCTGCCATTTGGTATTGCCCAGATCGGCAAATCTTTTCGTAATGAAATTACAGCGGGTAATTTTGTTTTCAGAATGCGTGAATTTGAGCAAATGGAGATCGAATATTTTACGACGGCTGAGCAATCGGATGATTGTTACCAGAAGTGGATCGAAGAACGTTTTTTATGGTATGTGAATTTAGGGATTCGAAAAGAAAACTTAAAGCTCAGAAAGCACGCTGATGATGAATTGGCGCATTATGCCAAGGGTTGCACGGACGTGGAATATAAATTTCCGTTTGGATGGTCTGAATTGGAAGGAATTGCCAATCGTACGGATTATGACCTGAAACAACATGCGAATTTATCAGGCAAAGATTTAAGATATCATGATAAGATTACGAATGATAAATTTTATCCTTATGTAATTGAACCGTCTGGCGGTGTGGATCGGGCGACATTGGCTTTTTTAGCTGATGCGTATCATGAAGAAGAAGTGGAAGGCCGCCCTAGAGTCGTTCTAAAGTTGCATAAGGATTTAGCCCCGACAAAGATTGCGGTATTGCCCTTACTTAAGAAAAATGATGATATCGTTAATCTGGCCCACGCTATTAAAGGGGATTTGCAGAGAAATTATACCTGTGTCTATGATGACACAGCCGCTATTGGAAAACTTTACCGGCGTCAGGACGAAGTCGGAACGTTTTTTTGTGTTACGGTTGATGTGGAGTCTTTAGAAGACAAGAAAGTTACAGTCCGGGACAGGGATACCATGCGTCAAGAACGAATCCCGGTTGATCAATTAAAAAAATTTATTCAAGAAAAATTATCCAGTTAATCTCACTAAAGAAAGGTCGAACTCAAATGTCAAAGAAGTATGTGTATTTCTTCGGTAACGGAACAGCCGAAGGCAAGGCAAGTATGAAAGAGGAATTAGGTGGTAAAGGGGCGAATTTGGCGGAAATGTCATCAATCGGTGTTCCTGTTCCGCCTGGATTTACGATTGCGACGACGGTTTGTGATTATTATTACTCCAATGGTCAGAAAAAGCCGGACACTCTCGATAAAGAAATTGATGCAAATATCAAGAAACTTGAAAAGGCCATGAATGCAAAGTTTGGAGACGCCGAAAACCCGCTTTTGGTTTCTGTGCGTTCCGGGGCAGCGGTATCAATGCCCGGCATGATGGATACAGTCCTTAATCTCGGGATTAATGATGAGGCCGTCATTGGTCTCGCAAAGAAAACAAATAATGAACGTATGGCGTGGGATTCTTACCGAAGATTCATCAACATGTTCGGGGACGTTTGTATGGAAGTCCATCATGATCATTTTGAAGAAGAGCTAACCCGCATTAAGAAAAAATATAACAGAGCGTTGGATACAGATTTAACGGCCGCTGAGTTAAAAGAAGTTGTAGGCGCCTATAAAGCGGTTTACAAAAAGTATGTTGGTAAAGATTTTCCGACAAATGCCCGGGAACAATTAACCCATTCTATTAACGCTGTTATCCGTTCCTGGAACGCTGATAGAGCCATTGCATACCGCGACATTAATAAATTGCGCGGATTAAAAGGTACCGCCGTAAACGTACAGGCCATGGCTTATGGAAATATGGGGGACAGTTCGGGTACAGGAGTAGCCTTTACCCGCAATCCTGCTGACGGTACTGATGAATTTTACGGGGAATATTTGATCAATGCCCAGGGTGAAGACGTTGTGGCTGGAATTCGGACGCCAGAACCGATTTCCACACTTAAGAAAAAGATGCCGGTGATTTATGAAGAACTTAATAAAATTCGGTTGATGCTGGAAAGGCATTATAAAGATATGCAGGACGTTGAATTTACCATTCAGGAAGGTAAGCTGTTTATGCTTCAAACCAGAAATGGTAAACGGACAGGTCTGGCTGCGATTAAAATCGCAGTGGATATGGTTAAAGAAGGATTAATTGATGAAAAAACGGCTTTAAAACGAATTCATGGGGATCAATTGAACCAGCTGTTATTCCCGATTTTTAATCCTAAAGCCAAACAATCCGCCTTAACGGAAAATCGATTATTGGCTAAAGGTCTCCCAGCAGGTCCTGGTGCAGCCAGTGGCTTGGTTGTTTTTTCCGCCGATGAAGCGGTAAAATGGGCGGCCAAAGGGGAGAAAGTAATCCTTGTCCGAAAAGAGACATCTCCGGAAGATGTCAGCGGGATGTGGGCCGCGCAGGCAATCCTGACCTCAACCGGCGGGATGACATCTCATGCCGCTGTTGTCGCTCGTGGATGGGGAAAGTGTTGTGTCGTTGGATGTGGGGCTTTACAGATTGATTATAAGAAAAAACTAATCTCCGTGGGGTCTCGTATTGTGCGCGAAGGGGACGAAATCTCCATCGATGGTAGTACGGGGGAAATTATCGTTGGATATGTCGAAACGTCAGCGTCACCTGTTGTTTCAGGCATTGTTGATGGAGACAAGAAAGCCCTCAATCACCCGATTTGCAAGATGTATTCCGAAATTATGAGTTGGACGGATAAATATCGACAATTGGACATACGAACCAACGCGGATTCGCCAAAGGATTCCCTGAATGCCCGGAAATTAGGGGCTGAGGGTATCGGATTGTGCCGAACAGAACATATGTTCTTTGAAGGGGACCGTATTTGGGCTATTCGGGAAATGATTTTAGCATCAGACATTGCCGGTCGAGAAAAAGCCTTGGCCAAATTATTGCCTTATCAGAGAAAAGATTTCGAAGGGATTTTTAAAGCCATGGATGGCCACCCGGTCACCATCCGATTATTAGATCCGCCATTGCACGAGTTCTTACCGCATGATAAGGTCGGACAGGCAGAAATGGCAAAGAGATTAAATACGACTCCGGCCATAGTCAAACATAAGGTCGAGGCACTGCATGAATTTAATCCTATGTTAGGACACAGGGGGTGCCGATTATCGATCACTTATCCGGAAATTTGCCGGATGCAGGTTACGGCCATTATTGAAGCCGCTTGTAATGTCGCTCAAAAAGGAGTCAAAGTTATTCCTGAAATTATGATACCTTTGATCGGAACAGATAAAGAATTTCAAATGCTGGCGGAAATAACACGAAAGACGGCAGATGAAATTATTAAGATGAAAAATTCAAAGATCAAATACCTTGTTGGAACAATGATGGAAATTCCGCGTGCGACTTTGATCGCTGATAAAGTGGCTAAAGATGCCGAATTCTTTTCTTTTGGAACCAATGATTTGACGCAAATGACATTCGGTTTCAGTCGGGATGATATCGGTACTTTCTTGCCTGAATATTTACAAAAGAAAATACTTCAGGATGATCCGTTTGCATCGATTGATCAAGAAGGCGTTGGCCAACTTGTTCAGACCGGTGTTGAAAGAGGACGGTCGATTCGTAAAGACCTGAAGTGCGGAGTTTGCGGTGAACACGGCGGGGATCAGGAATCTGTCAAATTCTTTGCCCGTGTCGGTTTGAATTATGTCAGTTGTTCGCCGTATCGAGTTCCGATTGCCCGGCTGGCGGCAGCGCAAGCGGCTATTGAAGCCAACGGGAGCAGTAAAACGACTAACCAGAAAAAGAAATAAGCCCTTATGACAGATCCTATAAAAGCATATTTGAAAGATGTCAGACCGATACCCCTTTTGACGGCGGAAGAAGAAGTGACTTTGTCTCGGAAAGTGCAAAAAGGAGACCAGGACGCTCGTAATCAGATGATTCGCTCAAATTTACGTTTGGTTATCAGTATTGCCAAAAGATATGTAAATTTGGGGGTCCCTCTAAGTGATTTAATCGAAGAGGGAAACATCGGTTTGATGAAAAGTGTGGAAAAGTTTGATCCCGAAAAAGGATTCCGCTTCTCTACCTATGCCGCTTGGTGGATTAAGCAGGGTATTTCCCGGGCGATCATTGATCAAGGGAAGATGATACGTGTCCCGGTTTATATGAACGAGGACATTCTTAAATATAAAAAAGTGGTTGAGAAATTAACACATCAATTTAAACGAAAACCCAGAGTCGGTGAGATTGCTAAAAAATTGAAAGTTCCGGTTGATAAAGTCCGTGAACTTGAGAATTCAATCGCCAAGATGTCGAGCCTTGACGCCCCAATCGGGGAAGAGGGGGACGGACAGGTCAAAGATATTATTCAGGATCATAATATCGTCGCTCCCGATGAAGAATTGGAAAAATTCTTTAATAAAGAGCGGGCGATGGGATTTCTTGAAATGCTCAATGAGCGCGAACGAAAAATTCTTGAAATGCGTTACGGCCTGTCGGATGGTGAGGCCAGAACGCTCGCAGAAATAGCCAAGGCATTGGGTATATCAAGAGAACGCGTTCGCCAGATTGAAGCCGGGACCATTAAAAAAATTAGACAAATCATCGAACAAAAAGAAAAAAATCAAGAAGTTGATTAGTCGAAAACGAAAACCCACATTTGTATTAGTCATACCCCGTTTTGAAGACATCTTCCATTCTTACTATGCCGGAGAAATTATCCGCGGGGTGAGCCTTTCCGCAAGCCGGTTAAGTGCCGATTATCTCATTCATATTGTCGACCGTTCCGACCATCGCGGCTGGCTGGATTCCACGCTTATGGATAAGAATTATATTGATGGGATTATATTTGCTGATATAGACAATGACGTTGCTATCGTCAAGAAAGCGATTCAACGAGGCATGCCGTGCATGGTATTGAACAATATTCTGGATGAGCCGATCAATTATGTGGCCGTCGACAATTGGAAAGCCGCTTATAATGTTGTGGAGCATTTTTTAAAACTGGGGCATAAACAAATAGCGACTATCGCGGGGGATGTTTCAACGCAGGCGGGTTTAAAAAGACTTGAGGGGTTTCGCGAGGCTTTGGATAATAAAGGGATAACGATTCCCAGGTCGTATATCACCTTTGGTGATTTTTTAAGGACCCCAGCGCGTACGGCCGCCCGTAAATTATTAAATTTGAAAAATCGTCCGACGGCCGTTTTTGCGGGTTCCGATGTTATGGCACTCGAATTATGGGATGTGGCTAGGACGATGGGGATTAAAACACCCGAAGAATTATCGATTATCGGTTTTGACGATAATCCGCTGATTCAAAGCAGTACCGTGAAATTGACGACTGTTTCCCAGCCATTGCTTGAAATGGGCCGGTTAGGTACTGAGAAGTTGTTTCAAATTTCACGGGGGGAAGTAAAATTGCCGTATAAACAGGTGCTGGCTACCAAATTCGTCAAGCGTGAATCAACCCAGAAAATAAAAGATCATGAAGACAAAAATGCGAAAAAGTGATTTGAAGGGGCATATCCGGGATATTCCGGACTTTCCGAAAGAAGGGATTCTTTTTAAAGATATAACAACTTTATTAAAAGATAAAGACGCGTTTAAGAAGTCAATTGATCTGTTAGCCCGGAAATTCAAAAATGAGAAAATTGCTCAGGTCGTCGGCGTTGAAGCCCGCGGGTTTATTTTTGGGGCGGCGTTAGCTTACAAACTGGGAGTCGGATTTGTTCCTGTCCGTAAAAAGGGAAAATTGCCCGGGAAGACCAAAAGTGTCACCTATGCGCTGGAGTACGGAACAGATAGTCTGGAAATTCACGAAGATGCGATTAAGCCTAAATCTCGGGTATTAATCGTTGATGATCTTCTCGCCACGGGAGGAACGATAGAGGCTGTTTCCAAACTGATTCGCGAGCAAAAGGCGGTAGTGGCCGGAATCGCTTTTTTGATCGAATTACAGTTTTTGAAAGGCAAAGACCGGCTAAAAGATTTCGACGTTTATTCCGTTTTGAAATATTAAATAGTTCCGGGTAACATTCCTAGTTTTCTTCGTTATAAACATTCTTGATCACAAACCAAATATATATGCGGGCAGTTGAGTGAAAAATCTTATAAAACATTTTTTTATCCTTATATTTGTGACGGGTGTAATCTTTTGTTCATTCCTGCCGTCTCTAAAGGCCGATTTTTTACGATGGGACGACCATACGCATCTTTATGAGAATGAATCTGTATTGTCTTTGACTCAGGATAATGTTCAAAGAATATTTTCACAGAAAGTTCATCATACATATATTCCACTCACAATTTTAAGTTTTGCCGTGGAATACCACTTTTTCCAAGATAATCCTTATATTTATCATGTGAACAATTTAATATTGCATCTTTTGGTGACAATATTGGTTTATTTCTTGGCCGTGCGGTTTGGCCTGAACTCGGCGCCTGCTGCATTGGCAGCTTTATTATTTGGACTGCACCCGATGCATGTTGAATCAGTGGCCTGGATCACGGAACGCAAGGATGTGCTCTATTCTTTGTTTTATATGCTTGCACTTTTGTGTTATGAGCGCAGGTTATATTGTCTGGGGCGGGACAAAAGTAGTTATTCGGGGAAAATATATTATTTCTTAACCCATTTGTTCGGGCTTCTTAGTATTCTTGCGAAACCAATGGCTATGAGTTTGCCGCTAATCCTTCTATTGATTGATTGGTTTAAATCAAGACGAATGGATAAAAGTATTTTTCTTGAGAAAATAGCATTGTTCGTTATGATTGCGGCCGTTACATTTTTGACCTACATGGAACATTCTCGGGTGCCGTTCGCGGATATCGGACAGGCCGTACTGGTGTCTTGCTGGTCATTTCTTTTTTATCTTCGGCAGTTTATGCTGCCCTTAATTATGGTTCCGATCGTCAGATTGCCAGTGCCGCTCTCAGCCGACAATCCTGAATATTTATTTTCTGTAATTGTAACTTTGATCGTGATTTTTAGTTTCATCCGGATGCGAAAATCCAAGTGGATCCGGTTTGCTTTTTTATATTTTCTGCTATCCATATTCTTTTTGATCAGGTTTGATGCGGCTAAAGATACCAATATTGTTGCCGACAGATTTATGTATTTACCAAGCCTAGGAATTTGTTTGCTGTTTGGGTATGCCGTACAAAGGGCATTTGTATGGTTGAACGGAAAAAAATATGCGGTTGCAGGTAAGGCGGTATCTGTTGCCCTGGTTTTTGTTCTCTTTGCAATGATGGGCATGACAACCTATAAACAGACCCAGGTGTGGCAGAATGATGTGGCCCTTTGGCGGCATCAATTAATCCATTACCCGAACGAACCGATTGCTCTTAATGGATTGGTGGCGGCTTTGAGAAAATATGACGATTTCAGACTGGCTGAAGGAGAGTTTAGAAAAATTGTTAAATTAAAGTTGGAAGGGTATGAATTGCATTTTACGGAAGAAACACAGAAAAACATTAAAAAGGTTAATTATCTAATCAACCTTTTAGAAAGAGCCAGGCTGGTGGCCCCGGACTATGTCGATATTCCATTCAAGTTAGGCAGTCTTTATCAGGATTTAGGATTGTATATGAACGCGATCGAAATGTATCGTCAGGCAATTGCCATTGATCCTTTTTATAAAATAGTCTATTATCGAATGGGACTTATGTACACCAATTTGAAAGAGGATGAAAAAGCTTATTTGGCCTTTAATCAGTATCTTGCCTTACCGCCGATACGTGAAAAAGAGTTTGTTTCAGTGATTGATGTTTATAACGATGCGTATCGTTTTGATCCCGACAACATCAGGCTACGTTCTGCCATTTATCAGATACTCGATAATTATGTAAAATTCATTAATAAAGGTTCCCCGAACGCAGATTCCTATTATAACCTTGGATCAATCTATTCAAAAATGAATGATTTTTCTCGGGCGAAATCCACTTTTGAAAGGGTTCTTGCGATTAATCCGAAACACATCAGGGCATTATATGCGTTGGGGAATATTAACCTGGAGGCCAAGAACTGGAATGATGCGTTGGATTTTTTTACACGGGTAATCCGGTATGACCCCGGCCATTCAGATGCATTGGTCAAAATAGGAAATATATATAACCAAAGGGGCAGTCTGGAAAAATCCCAGGAGTATTATCAAAAAGCAATAACAGTAAATCCCAGAAATTCTCGGGCTTATTTCAATCTGGCTTATACCTTTGAGACGTCCGGAAAATATTCGGAAGCGGTTAACAAATATAAGACGACTTTACAGTACAATCCGGACAACCCGGAAGCGTATTACAATCTGGGTAATGTCTACCTAAAGCTAGAGAAAGAGCAGGACGCTATTAAGTCTTATCAAAAGACAGTGGAATTAAACCCGAATCATCTGAACGCATGGATCAACCTGGCAATAACAAGTTATAACAAAGGCGACCGGTTGGAAGCCAAGAAATATTATAATGAAGCAGTTATGTTGGGGTTTGAGCCATCATCCGATTTAATGCGGACGTTTGAAGCGATTCATTAGTAGGGGTATGGTTGAAAAATCTTCGTGCGCCTATAGCTCAGATGGATAGAGCACGGCTCTCCTAAGGCTGGGGGGGTGGTTCGAGTCCACCTAGGCGCACTTTTAACAGGCATCAAAAATCAAGTTGTAAAAGGGGTTATGGCAGATCAAAATGAGAGTTGATAAGAAAATCCTATATTTCGGATTTTCAATAATTTGCAGAAATTCAACGCGATTGAAAAAATATTTAAAAAATGTTGACACCATCTGTTGGCTATGGTAAAAAATTCAACAATACCCAAAGTTTTTATTGGGCCTGGTCTTTCTGTGAAGTTTGACTAGGTCGGTAAAAACAAACCAGTGATGATCCTACTTTTTAATAAGAAAGGGGGGATGGTAAAAAAATATATTCAGGATCATCGATAGAGCTGGTCGATTCATAATGTAATTATCTAGATTAATGCCCATGAAAATATCTAGTTGATTGATATACAACTTTAAGCGTTATTATATCTACCTTTTTGGAGGGGAAAAATGAGAAAATTAATCGTATTAGCGGTAGCATTGGCCATGGCGGCAACAGCTGCTCCAGCATTTGCTAGCGTTCAAAACGTAAAAATTGGCGGATGGACAAACAATACGTTTGTACACCGTCAAGAGTTTGATCTTGGTAAAGGATCAGGCGGAACAGATACCCAAGATGTTTTTATCAATCAGACCGGTCTTCAAGTCGATGCGGATTTGACCGACCAAGTCTATGTCACGATCGCTCTTATCGGCGAACGAGGATGGGGAGCTGATGGTGGTGAAAGTGAATCAACATCTGAAGTAGACATCTATCTTGCTTATGTAACCTTAAAAGAAATGCTTTATTCGCCGTTGACTTTAGTCGTCGGTCGTCAGGTATTTTCTTTTGGGAATGGTCTGGTGTTTGATGCAACCGGAGCCAACAACGTTGCTCCTGGTGATTCAGGTATCAGATCAATCGCGCAAGATTTGACTAAACAAACATCTTTGGATGCGATCCGTGCCATCTTTGACTACAACCCGTTGACCGTGACTGTATTTTATGCGAAGATTGATCAAAATACAGTTACGATTAACCATTTGGATGACGACAAGGATCTGTGGGGCGTCAACGCCAATTATCAATTGGGTGATGACATGGATTCCGTTCTTGAAGCGTATTTCTTTAAGCAACGCGATAAATCAGGTAATGTTAGTGCTACAGGCGCTAAGACAAATTGGATAAAAGTTACAGGCGTCCGTGCCAGTACAAACCCGATTGAAGGGTTGAATCTCCAAGCGGAAGTTGCCCATCAAGGTGGCACCCATAGAGTGGGTGGCCCCGGTGATAACAGAAAAAGAGATGCCTGGGCTGTTCAGGGTATCGTGAATTACCAATTACCTGTTCTTGAAGAATACAAGCCTGTTGCTCAATACATCTTCACCAAAACAACAGGGGATACCGATACAGATGTTAACAATACTGATTATACTGGTTGGGATCCGTTCTATGAAGCGCAAGGTGGAGGCCATATCTACAATACTTTGTTTGACCTGACCAATTCAGTTATTCACTCTTTCTATTTTACTGCTGAGCCGATGGAAGATGTCACCGCTCGGCTGGCACTTACTGCCATATGGTTAGAGAGAGACTTGAAATCACCTGATATTGAAACACGATTGCCAACAGGTGGCACTCAGGAATTGTTAGCGAAAACAGACAGCAGTTTCCTTGGTAAAGAAATTAATTTTGATCTGACCTATGATTACACCGAAGATGTTACGATCGGAACATCAATAGGCTGGTTCTTTGCCGGAAGTGTTTTTGATAATGAAAACAATTCAACAGCAAAACAAGCATTAGTTAGTATGAATGTTGCGTTCTAACTAATATAAGTTTTTATTAAAAAGCCCTTGCCGAAAATTCGGCAAGGGCTTTTTGATTTATGGGTATTCTTCTCGACAATTCTGCAAATATTATTCTACGACGGAAGTTATTTTCTATGATTAATATTTTATTGATTGATAGAAAATTATTCTCGTCGGTAAATTTTAATACGGTTAATGAAAAAAAGTGAAATTATAGTTTTCTTTTATCATTAATTTGTTATGATAAAAATAATTAGATAAATATTTTTCTTCTCAATTCCTTTAATCTTATCTAATAGTAATCTTACAAAAGATTTTGCGATGACCAAAGATGATATATATGACCATTTAGCTCAGGTCTATTTGGGTAAGCGAAAAAAAGATGACGCCAGAACAAAGAAGCAGTTTAATGCTTGGCTTCTCATAAACGGTTTAATAACGGCCGTCATTTTTGCCAGTGCTTTTTATGGGCTAACAGCTTTTCTGACTCAGCAAAAAAAGACCCTAAAAAACAATGTTATCTATTCGCTTCACCAGGGACCGTTGCGCTTTGAATACGATTTTAAAACCTCGGCAAATCCGGTAGAGACGTTTGCGTTGTCCATCCCGCCGATGGACATCAGCCGGTATGGTAGTTTGGAGTTTACGATGAGGGGGAAGGAAGAGGGTGTTCCTGGTATTGTTAAGGTTGTTATGAACAACCGGTATAATGAATCCTCCTATTTCTACATCCAAGGGGTCAATTTGAACTGGCAGCAGTACCGGATACCTCTGGATGAATTTAAACAAATTTCTGACTGGACAAGTATTACCGATATTTCCTTTGTCTTGGAATCGTGGAACGTCGATAACAAAAGGGGAATGGTATTAATTGATAATTTGAATTTTGCAACAACCAATTAACCTAAAACTATTAGGGGGCAATTTAGTATGAAAATAATTTCAATAGCAAACCAAAAAGGTGGTTGTGGTAAGACCACAACAGCTATCAACTTGGCTTCAGCCTTGAGTCAAAATGGGCAAAAAGTGCTCCTATTAGATCTAGACCCGCAGGCACATGCTTCATTAGGATTGGACATAGAAAGCCAGGACAGTATTTATAATGTGATTTCTAAGCTTACCCCCCGAAAATTGAGGATTGATAATATTATACGGCGAGTAGAAGAAAGCTTCGATATTGTGCCTTCCAACGTATTGGTTGGGACTCTGGAACAGGAACTTTCCGATGAAATCGGACGAGAGTTAAAGTTAAAAGAAGTTGTTCAGCCTTTGCGCGGGATGTATGATTACGTTATTATTGACTGCCCCCCGAGTCTCGGCATTTTAACTGTAAATGCGATTCGTGTCAGCGATGAGTTGATCATCCCGGTTGAAACAAGCCGTTTTTCGATGCAAGGGGTAGACCACCTTATGGATATTGTAAACTTAGTTAAAGACAGGCTTAACCATGAGGTGAAATGCAAGGTTTTAGTAACTATGTTTGACTCCCGGCTAAGGCATTCTTTTGCGATGTTGGCCACTTTCAAAGAGCGATTTGAGAAAATGATGTTCGATACGATTATTCACATCAATGTGAAATTAAAAGAGTCGGCCGTCATGGGAAAAACGGTTTCTGCGTATGATAAATATTGCCGAGGATCAAAAGATTATTTCAGTTTGGCGAAAGAATTGATATTGATGGATAAGCAGGATAAACAGGAATTTGAAAAGGTTTTTGTTGAGCTGAAGGCCGAGAAAAAAACTGCAAAGACGACGGAGCGCTTTTCTCAAGAATTTGTGGAAGAAACGCAAAGTTTACAAGGGAAGCCAACAACGGAAGAACAGCCGGTTTCTGCAAAAGACACATTTGCGCCTATGTCGGATCAAATGAAAGAAATTGTCAAACAAGAAATGAGCGGATTAACGACGATCTGCTTTTCTATCGAAGCGCCTGAGGCAAAATCAGTATATGTTACTGGAAGTTTTAATGACTGGTCGCTTGATGATACTTGTCGCATGAGAGAAAAAGACGGTCAGTGGGAAGCAGAAATACCTCTTAAGCCAGGGTTATACAAATATCAGTTTATCGTCGATGGTGTTTGGAAAGAAGACCCAAAAAATAACCGGAAAGAACGCAATTCTTTTGGAGATATAAACTCGCTTATTGAAGTAAAGGCGGGGGATGAACAAAAAATCAGCTGAAGATAAAAAAATCCTCGATGGAAAAATCTTCGCCGCAGTGTCATATCTTTTTATTCTTTGTGCCATTCCTTTAATTTTCAAAAACGATAACACTTTTACATTTGCGCATGGGAAGAAAATTTTGTCAGTCGTCGCAAATGAAGGTGTTCCTTTAATTTTAACAGGGGATTTCTTTATAAAATGCAGTTTATAAAAGAAATTATTAAGGAGATCCGAAAATTATTTATACCCCCCAAGCGAAAAAGGAAGAAAAGTAGAACAATTGGTGCTGGTCCAAAAACAAAGAAAAAGCAAACAACAAGAAGTCGTCCCCGAGTTACTCAGCCCCCCACAAAAGGTCCTGTCAAAAAGACCGCCCCAAAAAAGGTTAAAACAAAACCTGCACAAAAAAAGAAGAAATCTCCCAACCGAAAAGTCCCTCACTCAAATCGAAAACTAGGTCCACTAAAAAAAATTGTGTTGAAGAATGAGGTAAGTAGTCCTTTGGTGGGGAGCGTCACTCATTATTTTTCAAAAATCAATGTTGTTGTTTTGAAAATTGAGAAATTGGAGTTAAAAATTGGTGATAAGATAAATATTAAAGGGAAAGTGACCGACTTTATACAGAAAGTTAATTCTTTGCAAATTGAAAGTGTTGATGTAAAGGTTGCAAAACGAGGGCAATTAGTAGGGTTAAAGGTTTCAAAATCTGTTCAAGTCGGTGATAAATGCTATAAACTATCGTAACCATTGCATTTTTTAACTTATTAAAAATCTATTTCTATTAACTAATAGATATGTTATACTTTTAATCGACCCAGGTAATAATTTCGATGGAAGATGTGAATTCTAAAGGTTATGGCTTTCGTAAAATGCACCCCTAAAACTGTCACATGAAGCTAAAACATTTAATAACTAGGGCTGGTCAGCAAACAATTGAATATGTCGTCCTTTTTGCGGGCATTATTAGTGTTATTGTTGTAGCCGTATCGCAAAATGGGTTGCTTCAACGTAATGTGGAAGATGGTTTGGAGCAGGCTGTGGTAGGGGTCGAATGTATGGCTGAATCAGCTTGTTTTGATAGCGTAGGATGTGTAACTGTATGTGGCAATGGTTGTTGTGAACCTGGAGAGGCGGGAATTTGTGGGGCAGATTGTGGTAGTTGTACTCCGAGTGTTTCTTGTAACCCTGGAGAATGCGGTAATAAGAATAATGGATGTGGCGTTCTCATTTATTGCGGGGGATGTCCAGTAGGACAGTCTTGTTTGCCTGGTAATCTTTGTGGATGTGCGCCTGTCAATCCATGTACAGTCGGTGCTTGTGGTGTTATTGATGATGGCTGTGGGACTCCAATTGATTGTGGAGGATGTACCGCCCCACAAACATGCCAAAGTAATGTTTGTACATGTGTCCCCGAGCCTATTGCAACTACCTGTGCGGGAGCTCAATGTGGTGTAAGACTAAACAATTGCGGTAATTCTGTTGCATGTCCAAATACGTGTGTGGCGCCAGCTATTTGTACCGGGAGTAATTGTTGTACGCCTAATTCTCCTGCCACAACTTGTGCGGGTGTACAATGCGGATTGACTTTAAATAACTGCGGTCAGGCCGTTACATGTCCGAATACCTGTGTTTCTCCTCAAATTTGTAGCGGTAATACATGTGCTGGATGTGTTCCGGAGCCCATTAGTGTTACATGCTCGGGAATTGCATGTGGACCAAGAACGAACAATTGTGGCAATACGGTTACATGTCCAAATACTTGTGCTAGCTTGGTTCCTCCTGAAGTTTGTACTGGAAATACTTGTGGAGGATGTATTCCAAATCCTATAGCAACCACTTGTGCCGGTGTCCCTTGTGGAAATCGATTAGATAACTGTGGGAATATCGTTACATGTCCAGATACATGTCCTTTACAAATTCCTCCTCAAGTTTGTACTGGAAGTGCTTGTTTGAATTGTACTCCCGACCCGATAGCGGTTACATGCTTTAATCATGAATGTGGGCCAGCCGCAAATAATTGTTTTCAAGTCGTTGATTGCGGTAGTTGTATAGCCCCTGATCAATGTGTTCAAGGGAATAGTCCCGGGAATCTTTGTGTTTGTCCATCAGATGACATCTCTGTAACATGTTTAGGAATTCAATGCGGATATGCACTTGATAATTGTTTTGATCCCGTTCTATGTCCTGATTCCTGTACCCCCCCAAATTTAGATTGTGTCGCCAATGCCTGCACATGTATACCTAATCCGGATTCAGTAACTTGTGCCTCCGCTCAATGTGGCACTGTGACTAATAACTGTGGTATTCCTGTGGCTTGTCCGGATACTTGTGTTTCGCCCCAGGTATGTTCTGGAACAACTTGTGCAGGGTGTGCTCCAGATCCAATAGGAGTAACTTGCGCTGGAATCGCTTGTGGGCCGGCGGTTGATAATTGCGGAAATAATGTTATATGTCCAAATACATGTGTTTCCCCTGCGATATGTACGGATAATACTTGTTCCAATTGTGTCCCTGAGTCCGTTGCGTCAGCTTGTGCTGGTTTAGCGTGTGGTCCAACAGTTAATAATTGTGGTCAGACTGTTATTTGTCCGAATACTTGTACACCATTAGCTTGCGTAAATAATCAGTGTGAGTGTATTGCCCAAACTCCTGCAAGTACTTGTTCTGGCGTTGAGTGCGGGGCCGTTTTTAACAACTGTGGTAATCCAGTTAATTGCCCAGATACTTGTTCGCCGCCAAATACTGCTTGTATTTCGAATATTTGCTTCTGTGCCCCTGAGCCTGCATCAGTAACTTGTGCCGGAGTTCAGTGCGGGGTTGTTACTAACAACTGTAATGATCCCGTGACTTGTCCGAACACATGTTCATTGCCAAACGCATGTAATGGAAACACATGTAGTGCATGTATTGCTGATCCTATTCAAATAACATGCGCAGGTGTTCCATGTGGTTCAGTAACTAATAATTGTGGTAATACTGTAAGTTGCCCCAATACGTGTGCTCCACAAGCCTGTGTTGGAAATGGCTGTGCCGGGTGTGTACCAGATCAGCTCAACGTCACCTGTGCGGGTAAGGACTGCGGAACTGCGCGCGATAATTGCGGCAATTTAACGACCTGTCCCAATACTTGTGTATTACCGGAAACTTGCCAAGGGAATTTTTGTGGATGTACACCTGAACCTGCTGCGACGACATGTGCAGGTATTCAATGCGGAACTGTTTTAAATAATTGTGGTTTCCCTGTCAATTGTGGTAATACTTGTGTCACGCCTCCGTATACTGCTTGTATCGATAATCAGTGTAAATGTGTTGCTGAGCCGTTGAATGTAACTTGTTCAGGGATTGCCTGCGGAACCGCGGTTAATAATTGTGGGAATACGGTTACATGTCCTTTTACATGTATTGCGCCTAATAACAATTGTTCAGGAAATACATGCATTTGTACGCCCGATTCACTGGGGGCAACATGTGCCGGTGTGCCTTGCGGTCCTGCGACAAACAATTGTGGAAATGTGGTCGCATGTCCGTTTGCCTGCCCACCACCAATGAACTCCTGTTCAGGGAATACATGTATCTGCGTCCCTGATCCCATAGGAGTTACTTGTGCCAGTATTCCTTGTGGAAATACAACGAATAATTGTGGGAATGTAGTTAGTTGCCCGTTTACTTGTACTCTTCCTAATAATGCCTGCTCTGGCAATACATGCTTTTGTAATCCTGACCCAATCGGAGTTACTTGTTCCGGAATAGCCTGTGGCCCTGCGACTAATAATTGTGGGGTGACCGGGACATGTCCGAACACTTGTGGGCCTGATTACATGTGCTCAGGAAATTCCTGCGTTCCAGCGCCCGGAACATGGGTATATACTGGATCAGGTGGAGGCGCTTTAGGTGGTCCAGGATGTCCTGGTACTGATCCTGCCGTTGGAACAGCTTGTCTTTTAACCCAAGGACCGTGCCGGTATGTGGTCTTTGTGGGTCCTTATTCCACTCCTGTATATTCTAATTATGACTGTCAGTAAGAACATAAATTATTCTATAATTAATAGATGAAACTGGAGATATTTTGTAATAGGATTGCTCAACAGACCATTGAGTTTATGTTATTAGTCACTGGGATAATAGTAATCATTGTTGTAGTAATTACACAAAATGGTCTATTTCAGAAAAATGTAGAAGACGGTTTGGAGCAAGCTATTGTTGGGATCGAGTGTATGGCTGAGACTGCTTGTTTTAATTCGACATTAGGGTGTGTGTCTATTTGTGGTAATGGATGTTGTGAGCCTGGTGAGACTGTCGGAGGATGCACGGAGGATTGTTAAGTCCCTATAGTCTATGCTTCACATATATTTTGGTGACTGACGTAATTTTAAATATCGAAATAGGCATACTAGTGTGTGTTGGCTGATTAAAAGAGGGCAATTGAGCGCCATTTAGCGGTGACATTTGATAAAGAATGATTTTAAGAAAATGAATAATAATCCGAATGTTAACGACAAAAAATTGATTCGACGCTATTTGATTTGGTGTTATATGACAACTAAGGAGGCGTTGGATCGAATTGATCGGTATTCTACACAAAAGATTGTTGACGACTATTTGTTTGAAGAGTTAATCAATACCAAAGAATATAAATCAGTGTCGGGGAATGAAGAGTATAAACATCTAATCCAAAATTTCGAGAATTACAAGGTTGAGAAATTCGATAAAGCGCAAAATAAGAAATATTCTGGAGACGGCAAGAAAATTTTTTCGCAGGATTATCTATATATGAAATACAGGTTCGTTGCCATAGAAAAAGCAATCGTTCATTTTTTGGGTGAAAATGAATTAAATAATATCATTAAATTGTATGAAGAGGAAATGACGCGGAGGATTATTGTCGCGCGTGAACACCACTAAATTGCAAGTTGTTTGTAATTAGTGTCGTTGCATATCGCGCAAGCGTTGCTTCTGTTGACGCATAAGATCTTTTCTGCGGCGCTCTACGTCATCAATTTGTTGTTGATAAGACACTTTTTCTTCATAAGCTTGATTGATTTCTTCTTGCGTTCTTTGCGGGGCATCATAATTCGTTCGTGTGAATTTATAAATGCCGTATACAATCAAGCCGAAAACAAGTGCAATCCCAGCGAATAACATCAGTCCATCTTTCATAATTTTAGTATAACTTTAATAATCAATGCTTTCAACTTAATTCTTTGGTTGATAAAAATATTGCATAAATCTAAATGTGCTTGTTATAATGATAAACTTAAGTATTTGAGATTATTTAAGTTATTAAATGAAAATATGGAGGTTGGTCAATGGCTCAAAATTATGATGTTAAGACAGAATGGGAAAAAACTAAGGAACAATTAATCAAGTTTGGTAAAGAGGCCTCCGAACTTGTCAAAAAAGGTGAGATTGAATTAGTTAAGATTACAAAACAAAGTAAGATTCAACTTGATGCCACAACGGCAGGTCTTAAGAAAGAAAAGCTTTATTATCAAATTGGCAAAGAATTTGTAAAATTGCGAAACCCTGCAAGTCCAAGCCCTCTATTAAAAAAGTTATTGGAAGAGTATAAGGGGATTGATCAGGAACAAAAATCCTTGCAGACAAAGCTTAAACGCAAGAACTCAACGGATAAAACGAAAAAATCCACCAAAAAGAAGATTGCGAAATCTTCTTAAGTTGTTTATTTGCTGATATATGTGATGATTTAATGTAAGCGTCTTAATTTTTTCGGCGTCATGTATATGTCTTGACTTCGATAAAGGGGGATAGTATAATAGCGACCTTAGCTGAAGGTAAACGTCCGGTTTATTTTTGCCGGGACTGCAGCACACTGTATGGACAGGTGATGTGGTTAGGGTGCCTTATGAAAAATAGTGAAGGAGGAGTGAAGTGGTATTACTAAAGGAAAGAAAAACAGAAGTAATTGATGATTTTAAATCGCATTCTAAAGACACTGGTTCACCTGCAGTCCAGATTGCTTTGCTAACCGAAAGGATTAATTATTTAGCTGAGCATTTTCAAGCACACAAAAAGGATTTTCATTCTCGTCGTGGTCTTTTAATGATGATTGGTAAAAGACGACGCTTGTTGGCCTACCTAAAGAAAAAAGATCCTCAAAAATATCAGGATACAATATCTAAACTCAATTTACGTAAATAGCGACCAGACATACATGCTTTTAGTTTTTGGGGCATGACTTGAAACTGATAGCGTTGATGCAGTGTTTAAGGGAGAAAAGAATGATTCAGAATGAAGTTATTGAAATGGCCTTCGGGGCGCAAAAACTTATTTTAGAAACCGGGAAATTGGCGAAACAAGCCAATGGGGCAGTTACTGTTACGGTAGGTGGAACAACCGTCCTGGTTGCTGCCTGTATGACGTCAAAGGCGAGGGAAGATGTAGACTTCTTTCCGTTAATGGTCGAATATCAAGAAAAGGCATATGCGGCTGGTAAGATCCCTGGAGGTTTCTTTAAAAGAGAAGGGCGTCCAACTCAAAAAGAAACGTTGACGGCCAGGATCATTGACCGTCCGATACGGCCTTTGTTTCCTGAAGGGTTTTATAATGACGTAGTTGTGACCTGTAACGTAATTAGTTCAGATGGCGAGAACGATCCTGATGTTTTGGCAACTATCGGGGCATCAGCTGCGTTGCATATATCTGATATACCTTTTGATGGACCAATAGGCGCGGTAAGGGTCGGGTTAGTTGACGGTGAATTTATTATGAATCCAACGTATGAACAGCGAAAAAAATGTGTTCTCGAACTTTTCGTCGTTGGATTAAAAGACGGAATAGTAATGATTGAAGGTGAAGGGTATGAAGTGTCCGATGAGATTGTGATTGATGGATTAAATTTTGCTCAAACTAAAATGAGCGAAATGGTTGATCTGCAAAATCAGTTTAAACAACGGGTAGGTAAAGCTAAATCCGAGGTAAAATTATTCATTCCTCATCCTGATTTAAAGAAAAAAGTTTCTGAACTAATACAGGTTAAACTGGAAAAGGTTTATACCATCGCCGATAAAATGCAGCGTGAGGAAGCTCGACGCACATTGTTAGATGAATTGTTAGGCAATTCAGCGGCGTTTGAACAATTTAAAGACAATGAAAAAGAAGTTCCGGCTGGTCATATTTTGGCGATGTTTGATAAGGTTGAATATGATGTCGTTAGGAAGTCTATTTTTGAACACAATAAAAGAACTGACGGACGAAAAACCGATGAACTGAGAGAATTGACCAGTGAGATCAATTTACTGCCCCGCACACACGGGTCAGCTCTTTTTACCCGCGGGCAGACGCAAAGCCTGGCTGTTGTTACTTTGGGCACAAAAAGAGATGAGCAGATGGTCGAAGGTCTGCAGGAACTTACATACAGCAATTTTATGCTACATTATAATTTTCCTGCGTTCAGTGTCGGCGAAGCAAAGGGAAGCCGTGGTCCTGGCCGTCGGGAAATAGGGCATGGTGCTTTGGCTGCAAAGGCAATTCAAGGGGTTATGCCGAAAAAAGAAGAATTTCCGTACACGGTGAGGGTGGTTTCTGAAATCCTTGAATCTAATGGTTCTTCAAGTATGGCATCGGTTTGTGCCGGATGTTTAAGTTTAATGGCTGCGGGTGTTCCGATTAAGAATGCCGTCGCCGGTATATCCATTGGCCTGCTTATGGGCGATAATCCGAAAGACTTTAGGCTCTTAACCGATATTATGGGGCTTGAAGATCATCATGGAGATATGGACTATAAAATTGCGGGCTCACGAAAAGGTATTACAGCCATACAGTTGGATCTAAAAATAAAGGGTGTCCCGTTAGATGTATTGGCAAAAGGGATTCACCAGGCAAAAGAAGCCCGAATAAAAATTCTTGATAATATGTCGGCGACTATTTCTAAACCAGCAGAAGAATTGAATGAATATGCTCCGAAAATTGTAACGACAATGGTTCCTCAAGACAAAATTGGTGAAGTCATCGGCCCGGGAGGGAAGATGATTAAACGGATTATGGAAGAAACCGGTGCAGAAACAATTGATATTGATGACGATGGTAAAGTCTTAATTGCGGCGACTAAAGCTGACTCTGCAAATAAGGCTAAAAGATTCATTGATGGGCTAGTAGAGATTCCTGAAGTCGGTAAGATATATAATGCGAAAGTGGCCAAAGTGACGAATTTTGGTGCATTTTGTGAATTTTTGCCAGGTCGTCAAGGACTAGTTCACGTTTCTGAGTTATCCGACGAATATGTAAAAGATGTGAGTTCGGTCGTAAAAGTTGGCGATGAGTTTAAAGTAAAGCTGGTTGAAATCGACCAAATGAAACGTATGAATCTCAGCCGGAAACAGGCCGAATCAAATTAATTTATATTCTCATCCAGAATTAGCCGGGTATGATACAATAAACCAGGTGGGTTTGAATAAAACCTGCCTGTTTATTTACCAGGCCCTAATAATACTAATAATAAATACGCTATCAGGATGAATGAAGAACATATTAATGAAATCAAAGCGATAATTGTCCTTGCTTTAGGGATGATTTTATTCGCTAGTTTAATATCATTCACGCCCAATGATCTTTCCTGGTTTACCTCAGAACCAAATGTTCCTGCCAAGAATTTAATCAGGATTAGCGGAGCCTATATTGCCGGGAGTATCTTATTTATATGTGGCTATAGTGCCTATGCACTTGTTTTGTTTCTCCTTTTCTGGAGCTGGAATAAGTTTACATCCCGGGACATACATTTTACAGTGTCAAAATTTCTAAGCTTTATTGTATTATTTTGTGTTATCAGTTCGATGATTAGTTTATATGGTTCTCAGGATATCATTGATCGTTTCCAGCGAGCTGGACTGGTTGGTGTATTCGTTTCAGATTTTTTGTATCAGTATTTGGGTACGTTGGGAACATACATTGTTTTATTTACTTTGGGCTCTCTGGCCATGATATTAACCGGGGAGGTATTGGTTACTCCTTTTTTTCTTAGAATTTATAATAACGGTATCGCATTTTTTGAATCCTTTAGGGATGGATTAAAAGAAGGGAATTTCAGTATTGCCGCATTTAAGCCATCAATTAAATTAAATCAATCGACCATCCTCCCAAAGCAGACTAAGTCTAAGAAAATTGTTGGTGAGAAATCAAAGAAAGATGAAGACGATGATTTCGAAGAGCCAGAGTTATCTGAAGACGATCAAGACAGTGATTTTGAAGAGGATATGGAAGATGTCAAAGCGGCTGAAAATGATATAGAAAAGAAATTTGCTAAGCCCAAAAAACCTCAAATCCGGATTACACAACCGAATGAAGAGAAAAATGAACAGGATGAGGGGCCACAAATTGTCGGCGAATTTACTATCCCTAGTCTCGATTTATTGCAGGATCCACCTAAAGTATCAACTAATAAGATTCAAAATAACTTGATTAACGATGCTAAACGTTTGGAAGAGACGCTAGCTAGTTTTGGGGTCGGGGCACGGGTTGTCGATATTGAACGCGGGCCGGCCATTACGCGCTATGAACTTGAGCCGGGGCCTGGGGTAAAGGTTCAGAAATTTACTACACTGTCGAACGACATCGCATTGGCCATGAAAGCCCCAACCGTCAGGATTGTTGCCCCAATTCCCGGAAAAAGTCGGGTTGGAATTGAGGTCCCTAATGATTCCTCGGCTTCGGTCTACTTAAAAGACGTACTTACCAGCCCAGAGTTCCGTAGTTCAGGCTCAAAGTTAACCATTGCCTTGGGGAAAGATATTGCTGGAAAATCTATGGTCGCCGATCTTGCGGATATGCCTCATTTACTCATTGCCGGGACGACCGGTTCTGGAAAGTCAGTTTGTGTTAATGGTATTATTACATCAATTTTACTTAATGCTTCTCCGGATGAAGTTCGTTTTGTTATGGTGGATCCGAAAATGGTTGAGTTGGCGCAATACAATGACATTCCTCATTTGTTAGCTCCAACGGTAACAGATCCAAAGAAGGCATCAGCGGTATTGAATTGGGTCGTCGGAGAAATGGAAAGCCGTTATAAACGATTATCAAAAGCCGGAGTTAAGAATATAAAGGCCTATAATGAAAAAGGCCATCACATGTATTACATTGTTGTTATTATTGATGAGTTGGCTGATCTTATGCAAGTTTCTGCCAAAGGAGTGGAAGGTTCCATCACCCGGCTGGCACAATTATCAAGAGCGGTAGGGATACATTTGATTTTGGCAACGCAACGGCCTTCGGTTAACGTCATTACAGGAGTCATTAAAGCGAATTTTCCGGCCAGAATTTCCTTTAAAGTTGCATCCAAAGTAGATTCGCGAACAGTTCTTGACATGAATGGGGCTGAAAGCTTGTTGGGGAAAGGGGATATGCTATTTCTTAAACCCGGTGATGCCAAGCCGACCCGTGGGCAGGGGAATTATGTAAAGGACGAAGAGATCAGTAAGGTTATTCAGTTTATTAAGGACCAGCAAGCACCTTCTTATGATGAGAATATTCTAAATAGCCACAAAGCCGGAGCAGTGAATGCAGGAGAAGAAAAGGATGAATATTACGACCAGGCGGTCCAGTTAGTTATTGAAACAAATCAGGCCTCCGTTTCAATCTTACAAAGGCGTATGCGATTGGGGTATACTAGAGCGGCAAGGCTAATTGATATGATGGAACAGGCGGGCATCGTTGGCCCTTACTGCGGAAGCAAGCCAAGGGATATATTGGTTGATCGGGAACAATGGCTTTTGGAGAATATGCAGGGTGAAGACAATGAATGACGGCAATCAAGAAGTCGAGGTAGAAATGGAAGAATCTGAGAACAAAGATAAGGGGCCGGATAAAAGAAATCAAAACCCATCGGTCCAAGAGAGTCCTGTAAGAAAAGGGGTACTCTTGAAGAATACAAGGATTGAAAAGGGGTTAAGTCTTGAAGCTGTTCATGAGGCGACCAAGATTCCGTTAGATGCCCTAAAAGCTATAGAAGAAGGGTACACGATTCGGACTTTATCACCATTTTATATTAAGGGCTTTCTCAAAATTTATGCAGGTTATCTGAACATAGACGTCACGGAAGTGATTGAAGAGTATCATAAGGAGGAGCTGCCTAAGGTTGTTAAGCAAGAGGTTGATACAGATTTTGAATTTAATATTAAACAAGCGCTTAAGAAATATCTGACCCATCAACGAAAAAAACAGATAGCCGCCATTATCGGGATATTTATAGTATTGTTTATTTTTTTCAAAGTTATAGTCTTTATATCCCAGTCTTTGAGGAATAAACCTAAAAAACAAACGGTTAAAAAAGAAAACATTATAAATAAGTCAGTTCATACAATTGATGCGGAAAAAGTTGAATCTAAAGTTCGTGAGATTGAGGTTAAACCTAAGGTGGAGAAACCTGTTGTTACCACTTCTGTTGTCCCGACCCCGCAACCGAAACCTGAAGTGGCTGTCAAGAAACAACCGACCGTGATTCCAATCGTACAGCCTGTACAAAAAGAGGTGAGATTGACGATCCGGGCTCAGAAAGACAGCTGGCTAAGAGTTAAGGCTGACGAGAAAATAGTGTTTCAGTCAACCTTAAATAAGGGTTCTGTTGAATCCTGGGATGCTGATAAGGAAATAGTCATAACCGGGAAAAATATTATAAATTTGGAATTTGAAGTTAACGGAAAGTTAATTGGCGCACTTGGCCGGAAAAACCGGAAGGCCAAGAGTGTGACAATTACTAAAGATGGATTGTCGGTGACGAATTGATCGATTTGATCGTATTTTGGTAAACGAAGAATAATTAATAATGATAAATTCTACAAAAACAACCAAAGACTTTAACAAAGAACGCCAATCCCAAGGAAAGAACGTTGGAATCATTAATCTTGGGTGTGCCCGTAATTTGGTTGATTCTCAGACGATATTAAGTAATTTGAAACGCAAAGGGCACCGGATTGTTGATTTTGATGACTCTGAGATCGCGATAGTGAATACATGTGCATTTATTGATGAGGCTAAACAGGAATCAATTGATACGATCATCGATCTATTGGAATTGAAAAAGAAGGGTAAGATAAAGAAAGTTATTGTTGCCGGGTGCTTGGCCCAACGTTACCATAAAGAATTAAGCGAGGAATTCAAAGGCATAGATGCGATTATCGGAACTCAAAAATTAGACCGCAACGACATACCGTCTAGCCATTTGCTTACGCCAAAACATTTTGCCTATGTCAAGATCAGCGAGAGTTGTTATAATAAGTGCAGCTTTTGTATCATCCCAAAACTGAAAGGTAAATTTGTCTCGCGCACGATTGAATCTGTCCTGGACGAAATTAAACGGCTTGATCAGCAGGGGGTTGTCGAAATCAATCTGATTGGTCAAGATATTACGGCGTACGGAATGGATCTGTATCATGAGTTAAGTTTAGCAAAATTGCTTAAGGAGATTGTCAAAGTCACAAAAAATATACAATGGATTCGATTGTTGTATGCTTTTCCCGCCCATGTGACGGATGAATTGATTGATGTCATGGCCCGGGAAGAAAAGATTTGTAAATATATCGATATTCCCTTGCAGCATATAAGTGACCATATCCTCACTGAAATGAACCGGAATATAACACGTCAGGGAACGATTGAACTGATGGAGAAATTTCGTAAACAAATGCCAAGCGGCAGTTTACGGACTACCTTTATCCTTGGACTGCCTGGTGAAACAGACCAGGATTTCACCGATCTAGTCGATTTCGTAAGTAATACAAGATTTGAAAAGCTTGGGACATTTTTATACTCAAAAGAAGAAGGCACTCTTGCCGCGGGCATGCCTAAACAAATTCCGGATAAACTAAAAAAACAACGCATGAATGAATTAATGAGAATCCAGCAAACCATCTCCCAGGAAATACAGGAAAATTTTATTGGGCGGATACTTAAAGTATTGATTGATGAGAAACAAGAAAATGAAGACAATGCTTATATCGGTCGAAGTGAATATGATGCCCCGGATGTAGATGGCGTGGTCTTCGTTCGAAGTCAGAAGCCGTTAAAAGCCGGAGAATTTGTCCAAGTCAAAATAACCGACGCATTGGCGTATGACTTATCAGGAGAGGTGATATGAAACACGTGTTTTTAACACCCAACACATTAACTTTATCTAGAATCGTGCTTACGTTTTTCTTTATTTTGTTAATGATGGCAGATGGCTTTTTCTTTAAACTTGTTGGAGCGATAATATTTTTTTTGGCCTCATTCACCGATTATTATGACGGCTATATGGCCAAAAAACATAATTTGATTTCCGATTTTGGAAAAATTATGGATCCGATTGCGGATAAATTTCTTATGCTTTCGGCTTTTCTGGTTTTTGTTAAAATAGGCATTGTTCCTGTTTATGTCTTTCTGATTATTTTTGGCCGTGAGGTGCTTATAACTTTTATGCGGCTTTATGCCAAAACAAAAGGATATGTTCTTTCGGCCGAGCAGTTCGGGAAGTATAAAACAGTCTCACAATTTATTGCATCGGGATTTATACTCATTTATGTTGTGCTTCGTTCCGCTAGCTTTACGGATAACTGGTCTGACGTGACAATCAGTCGATGGAATGATGTTATCGATTTTCTTGTTCTTGTTGCAGTCTTGATGACTTTGGCCTCCGGGGTATCCTATTACATGAATAACAAAAAAGTATTCAGAGTATCATGACCAGCAGTTTTATTAGGTTAATATCCACATTTTTTTATATTGGGAACGTACCGCTGGCGCCGGGAACATTGGCCAGCCTGGCTGGTGCCTTGTTGTGCATCATTTTGTCCAAATCGATTCTTTTCTATCTGGTGGTTTTAGCCGGCGTTACTGTTATCGGACTTTTGGTTAGCGGTCCAATGGAAGATATCTTGGGGCGCAAAGATCCTTCCTGCGTGGTTATTGACGAAATATCCGGAATCATGTTGTCATTTTTTCTTCTCCCCTTGAAATGGCCGGTGCTAATAACCGCGTTCTTTTTATTCAGAGCGCTGGATATGTTCAAACTTTATCCGGTCAATGAGTTTGAGAAATTTGAAGGCGGTCTGGGGATCATGATGGATGACATTGTCGCCGGGATCTACACTAATATCATTATGCATATCGCTATCCGCTGGGCCGGGATAATTTAAAGAGAGGAGTATTAGAATGAGAACTTCAAATCCAGTATTAAATAGTCGGGCTTTTGAACAGTCCGGAAATTTTGGTGTGGGGCAAAGTATGACCATCCAAGGAACCGTGAATAAGACATTTGTCCTATTGGGGTTATTGATGTTGAGTGCAACGTGGGTGTGGGGAAAAATTTCTTCTTATGTTTCACCGATTCTGGAAGGCGCGCCCGATGGTGCCGCTGCCCAAGTTCCGGGGGTTGTAATGACGGCGATGATGGCCGGAATTATAGGCGGGTTTATTGTGGCCTTGATTACCTGTTTTAAGAGAGAATGGTCTCCGGTGACAGCCCCTGTTTACGCATTACTTGAGGGACTCGCCATAGGCGGCATATCTGCTTTTTTTGAACTTCAGTATCCCGGACTGGTCATTCAGGCGGTGGGATTGACGTTTGGGACCTTATTCTCCTTGCTTCTTATCTATAAATCTGGACTTATCAAGGTGACACACAAGTTTCGAATGGGAATTATTGCGGCAACCGGAGCGATTGCTTTATTTTATTTAGTTGTATTTATCGCCAGTTTATTTGGATCAAACTTGTTTTCAAGCATGCGTGGAAGCGGTCCCATAGGGATTGGATTCAGTTTGGTTGTAGTAACCATTGCCGCTTTAAATTTAGTTTTGGATTTTGATTTTATTGAGAACGGTTCAAGAAACGGGTTGCCAAAATTTATGGAGTGGTATGGGGCTTTCGGGCTGGTGGTAACTCTTATATGGCTTTATATTGAAATTTTAAGATTGTTGGCAAAATTACGGGATAGACGGTAAGGATCGAATATGACACCTATAATGACCAAAGATGAAGTCCGGCAACATTTTGATAAAATTGCCCCGAATTACGACTATTGGAAGCAAAAAAATGCGTATTATTACAATACCCTTAAGGCTTTTATTTCACAGATGATTCCCAAAGGAAGTTCCGTTCTTGAATTTGGATGCGGTACGGGAGAAATCTTGGCATATATGGAGCCTTCAAGGGGGGTTGGGGTGGATCTCAGTGAAGAAATGCTCAAGGTTGCCAGAAAGAAATTCCCCCAGTATGAATTTATTCATTCACCGGTGGAAGATTTTAACTTGGATGAAAAGTTTGACTATATTATTATGGTCGATATCGTTGATCATGTATACGATGTCATGGATGTATTCCGAAGTGCCTACAAGTTTTGTAAACCAACGACCAAGATTTTTCTCACAACGATTAATCCATGGTGGGACCCGATCCTGATGTTCATGGAAAAAATCAATGCAAAGATGCCGGAAGGTCCGCATAACTTTATTGAACGGCGCAGTCTCTTTAAAGTTATAGAGTTAATGGATTTTTCTGTCAGTTATTATGGACACTTGTTGCTTTTTCCAAAATATATTCCGTTTTTATCATATTTAGCCAATTCGGTAGGAATCCGGTTATGGCCATTCAGTTTGCTTTCTTCAACCCAGTATCTTACGATCCAACCTGAGCCTGAAAATAAAACGGATTTGGGATGTGGATGTTCCGTCATCATCCCTTGTTATAATGAAGAAGGGAATATTGAGGATGCTATTCGACGGGTACCTCATATGGGTAAACGAACGGAGATTGTTGTTGTCAATGACGGAAGTAAAGACGGAACAGCGGCTAAAGTCCGGTCCTTGCAGGCTGAATTTCCGAATTTAAAACTAATTGATTATAGCCCGAATCGCGGGAAAGGCCAGGCTGTTAAGGCCGGATTTGATGCTGCGGAGGAAGAAATAATCATGATCTTGGATGCCGATATTTCAACTCCGCCTGAAGAGCTCCCACGATTTTTTAACCCATTAAACAAAGGGCTCTGTCAATTTGTGAATGGGACACGACTTGTCTATCCGATGGAAGACCAGGCTATGCGTATGATTAATTTATTCGGGAATAAAATTTTTGGTTGGATTATGAGTTTTATTACTCAACAGAATCTGACAGATACACTTTGCGGAACGAAAGCTCTTTATAAGAAAGATTTCAAACGCATAAAGTGGGGAAAAGACAAGTGGGGAGATTTTGACCTGTTATTTGGAGCTGCTAAACTGGGAAGTAAAATCATGGAAGTCCCGGTTCATTATAAATCACGGGTTTCCGGAGAATCAAAAATGAGATCTTTCAAGCACGGTATGCATTTGCTGGCAGCGTGTATAAGAGGATTTAGAGAACTTATTTTGGTTCCCCGCCGAGAATTCTATATTAAAAGAGAAGATTAGTCCTGCCATGTCTGATCAGCGCATTAAGAATGAAATTGAACATGGAAAACTATTGAAAGAATCCTGGTCTGGTACCTTATGGTATTGGGAAACTCCAGCTGGACAGATTCGTAGACAAAGACGTGTTGAAATGCTCACCAGGCATATTTTGAAAGGTATGACGGTGTTAGAATTGGGATGTGGTGTTGGATATTTCACAGAATATTTGGCGCAAAGCGGCGCGAACATAATCGCAAATGATATTTCACCGGATCTTCTGGAGGTCGCCCGGAACCGTGTGACTTCTTCAAATGTCACTTTTAAACTTGAAAACGCCTATGAATTGTCTTATAGGGATGCGGAATTTGATGCTGTTATAGGGAGTTCGGTTCTACATCATTTGGACATTGAAAAGGCTTTAATAGAATGCCACCGGGTTCTTAAACCTGGAGGGGGTATTTCTTTTACTGAACCCAATATATTGAATCCGCAAATTTTCTTGGAGCGAAGTTTTAAATTTATTCGAAAGCTGGCGCGAGTAAGCCCTGATGAAACAGCTTTCTCGCGGTGGCAATTATTAGGGTTATTGGAAAAGTGTCATTTTACAAATATTAGAATCCAACCGTTTGATTTTCTGCATCCCTTAACACCAGAAGTCTTGATTCCTATTGTCTCCAAGTTCGGTAATGTCTTGGAAAAGGCAGCCTTGCTTAAGGAGATTTCGGGTTCACTATATATAACGGCTGAAAAGAAAGGGAATTAATCTTTCACATATTATGCATTAACAAGAATGTTGTCCTTGACAAAACCAGCTACAGCAATAATAAAGTAATGATTGAACACCTAAAAAAATGGTTGAAACTCCCAGAAGTTGATACGATAACAAGTCTGGATGATCCACGTACCACTGAATTACATTCCCGTATTATCAAAAATAAACCCTTTCTAACGAAAATCTATAATGAAAATTATCTGATATTTAAGAAAATTATTCAACAATTCCCTAACGGAAAGTTTATAGAATTAGGAAGTGGGGGCGGGTTTATAAAGGAAATCAATCCAAAAGTTTTCACCTCAGATGTACTTGATTTAAAGGGGATTGATCTTTGTTTCTCCGCTGAGGCGATGCCGTTTGGAAATAATAGTGTCGATGCATTTCTAATGATTGATGTTTTGCATCACATAAAGAATCCTCGAAGAATTTTAACCGAAATGGACCGCTGTCTTAAAGTCAATGGAAGAATTGTTATGATTGAGCCGGCGAATACGATATGGAGCAGATTCGTGTTTCAGAATTTCCATCACGAGCAATTTGATCCGGCCTCCGGGTGGAATATTGAAGGTGATGGCCCGATGTCAGATGCCAATGGAGCACTCCCGTGGATAATATTTTTTAGGGATCGCGCCAAATTTCAACAAGAGTATCCTTCTCTTAAGATTAAATCATACCAAAATCATACACCTATTCGATATTTGCTCAGTGGTGGCGTCTCAATGAGACAACTTGTGCCGTCATGCACATATCCTTTGGTTAAATTTCTTGAAGTCCTAATTTCACCTTTAAATTCGTGGGTGGGAATGTTTTGTAAAATTGAACTTCAAAAAACAACCTAATCACTGTCTTTCAATAAAGAAAAATTGATTAGAATAATCGCCAAAACTGCCAACGGAAAGAAGTGCAGGATTAGTCTAGATAACGTGGTGGTATTTAATTCCCCAGCAATCCAGATGAAATTTGAAGAGAAGGCGGCGACACAGGTATGCAGCCCAAAAAATAAAAATAAACTGGTTAATAGTATATTAGATTCAAACGTTTTTGGCCTTCTTAAGGACAGTAGAAGAGTGATAAGTAAAGCGCCCCATAGCAGGTTCCAATTGCCTGAAAGGAATAGATTTTCAGAAAAGCTGCTGAGGATTTGGGGTGTCAGTGAGGCTTTATCAAAAGAAACTTCAAAATGAGTTTTGTCTATGTGACCGAGACCATCTTTTTCGGCATTATGGAATATTTTATATAAATGAAATAAGGATGCTAAGGATAAACTTGGAATTGTGAAAATAAGTGCGTTTTTAATTCTTCTGGTTGCCTTGATCGTTTGATTTTTAACTTCTATTATTAGAAAAATAATCAGAAAGATTAACATGTAGGCTGTTCCTTCAAGTTTTGTAAATGTTGCAAATCCTGAGAATAGCGACGATAGGAAAAGAAATGAATTGCAACGAGTTTGCCGCCAGAACAACAACAAGATAATCGCTGAACACGTATAATACATGAGAATGAAATCTCGATAGGCGATTGTTGCGTGAAATAAAAAGAAGTTGCTTGAGAGCAATAATGCTACCCCCCAAATAGCCCACCGTCGATTCGTATTGAGACAAAGGAAATAATAATGAGTGCATAAGTACGCTGAGAAAATTAAAGGAAAAATTATCTTAATTAAACTGTCATTCCAATAGCCTAAGTTAAAAGCTGTCCAAGACTCGACTAGAGGAGTTAAAAGCGGATATGATTGATGGGGAAGTAAGTTCAATTCGGGGATAGATTTTTCGTGGAAGAAAACTTTGGCCTTAAACGCAATAGTTGAGATTTCATCCCAGCAGTATACAGGAAACGTCAACGCTCTCCAATATACATAGAAAATATTCAATAGGATATATGTAATTAGAATGCCCATAATCGTAATTTGAAAAAAATCAGATAATTGATTGGTAATCGGAGTTTCTTGGTTAAACAGGAGAGGTTTTTCTTTGTTTTTCTTGCTTTTCATTACATTTATTGCAAGAACACAAGATAAGATCAATATTGGTGCGCTAATGTTCGTGCGGTTGAACGGAAGATTAAGAATATCTAAGCACAACATCCAAATGGATAACAGTCCAAATCCAGTTCCAAATCCAATGGATAGTTCAAGAGGCAATGGCAATCTAAACTTACATAATTTAAGTAAGATTAAATACCCAAAGCAAAGGGGTATAAGCAAACTAATCAGAATATTAGAAATTAATATCACGTATGGATGAATCCTTATTTTTGATTGTTAATGTAAGACTAAGGTCATTGGAAGTGGTCAGTATTTTCTGATCGTTAGGTATCCTTAGTCGAGAATCATCAGTATGATAGTAGATAAATATGTCTTTTGGGGTATTGTTGTCTAGACGTAATGAAATAATGGGATAGAGGTAAAAAGACAGTATCCGGTGTGTTGTCATGTGGGGATCCTCTAGAAGATTTTCGGTTGTGATGAATTCTCCACTATGACGACCGGATAGTACATTCCGGACCTTTTCAACAAAAAGATAAGGCTCATGGTTTAAAAGAAAGTTTTTTTCATCTAAGGTTTTTCCATGATAAAGTTTCAGGTCATGTTTATAATATTTTATTCGCATGACAAAGTTTAAGGTTGCAACTGTTAGAATTCCCAGAAGATATGTAAGAAATATAAGTTGTGGGGCATATTTTGAAAGTTTGTTAGGAAGAGATATCCTGTAGAAAAGTATGAGAATGAGTGCAGTTAGAAGTAATACGATATATAGGGCTTTTAATGGATGAACGTCGCCAATTTGGTAGACTTCAAAAATGTTGAAATGTGGCCTGTATAGTTTGGCCTGAATCAATGTTACTGCGGTCGAAATAGGAATATCGAGTGCGAAAGACATCATGCAAATAATTGGCAGTAGAAAGAGTGAGAATGCTGCGCAAGTGAGTAGGATATCTTTTTTTTCTATTTTGAACATATCGATGTCCCGGATTTCTTTATGGTTTAATATTTTTGTATTGGGTTTTGGATATTATTTGTAAGGTAATTTTATAACACTATTATTTATGTTAACAAGATTTTGTAAAGAAATTAACTTTTCTGATGCAAAATGGTGGCCAGGTTTCATTGGGGCGCTCCATTGGCCTAATTCACCTCTTCCGGGACATTTAATAAAGGAATTAAAATGGTGATGAGTGGGAAAATATGGAGCAAAGATCGGGATAATACATCGGCTTTAAATGCAACCCACAAGTAATGTTGTGTAAAGATATAAGAAAAAAGATATACCACAAAGAATAATCCTAAAACAAAGAAAAACGCTTTAATTTCCATAGATATTCTTTTGTTTGATATTTGGAGAACGCTGATAAGAAAAAACAACCATACAAGTGACCAATTACCGGTTAAGTAGAAGTTCGTGATGTAGCGTCTCATAACGATTTTTATCCTGAACAAAGTGTCGGCAGAGAGGTTTAAAGTGAGGTGTGAAAGGTTAAAATGTTCGGAATTAAGCAATTCCGGTGGTACAAAAGGAAGGATGTAAAGTTTTCGATAAAACATGAAAAGTGCATACATCCCGAAGCTGATGGTTCCAAACAGGATGGTTAATTTAGTCTTTTTTTTCGTGTCAATAAAATTTATGTAATACATAAGCATCCAAACCAGAAGATTGTGAATGCCAAGATATCCGAAGCCCTCCAATTTTATAAATGATGTCATTCCTGAGAATAATGCTCCCAAGACAAGATACATATTCTGCTTTTGACTATACCAAAGAATAATTAAGAGAATGGCTGTGCAGTTGTAAAACATCATGGTAATGTCCCGGTATGAAATATAAGAATGATAAACGACAAATGCTGAAGACAAAAGTAATACGATGCTAAATAAGGCCCAACGAGCAGAAGTAAAGTGCCTTAAGAAATAATACTGTATGACCAGATAGGCCAGGCAGGACATTGGGAAAACGAATTTTATGACAGTGTTGTCCCAGTATCCAAGGCAAGATGAAAGCCAGGCAAGCATTAATTCTAAGTGAATGGGGTAATTAAATTTTCCGATATACGGTAAATAATTCAAGGATTTGTCGTAATAAATGGTTTTTGCTTTTAGTCCCAATGTGGAATAGGTATCCCATTCGGATATAGGTATATTTGTGCCAGACCAAAAAATAAAACATATAATGTAAATACTGAATAAGAGAAATATGGAATTTATAGTATCGAATTTTAGTTTGTATTTGAGTAATTTTAAGTTTGGCTTGTTTTTTATTCTGGCAATTAAGCAAAAGAGAAGTAAAGTAACGGCTAAGATCGGAACATTGATTGACACTGCACAAAAAGGTATTTTGAAATAACTGAGAATAACCGCCCAGTGGGTTAAAAGGCCAGCTCCAATGCCATATCCAAGCATAAATTTTACGAAGAATGGAAGGGGGGTTTTCCAACTGAGCAGGGTTACGAGGAAATACCCCAACGTGGTTGGGATTAATAAATACAATGTAACCGATAGCAAATCCATTATTCTTTCATGGCTATTATATTTTGGTCATCCAATATGCCGAGGACTTTGTATCCGCGGGGGACATGTCGAATTGCCTCTTTTTTTTGAAATGCAATCCATAAATTTGGCTCGCCGCGGTAAATATTTCGGATATCAATGGGATAGAGGTAGAAGGCAAAGCTCCTGTGAATTAACATGCCCGGATCTTCCGTGATATCCAGGTCAGTCTCGAATTTGGCTTTTTGTGTGCCAGGAGCGAATTTTTTACAGAATTCAGCCATAATTAAGCTTTGTTGTACGGTTGATCCATGAAATTTTTCAACTTCCGTCTTATTTGCGAAAAGTTCGAAAGACTTGCCCCAAACCTTAGATATACATATTGTTTGTATTATTAATAGAAACGTGAATACTGACAGGGTGCTTATTAGGAAAAAAGTCCGAACGCAGTCGAGAGGATAGTTGTTCGGATTCGCAGAATGGATCACTCGATTAAAAACCCATAAGATGATGGTTAAGACAAATATGGCAACATACAAGAATATTGGAAAGGGGATATGATTTAATTGTCCATAGAGCATTATATTTTGGTGCGGCTTGAACGAAGTTTCTGTCAGAAAACCAAATAGATGCTTTTCTGGAAGTTTCATATATAATGCGAGGCCGCTCAATAAAAGATAAAAAGTAAGTATATTGAGGGCAATATAATATTTTAGAATGGATCTGTTCATGCTTTCTTTGTTTTTAATACGATTTAAATCATTATAGGCCAGCACAATTTTATTGACAAGGGTTATCATTTCCAATATAGTACAGCGCATTCAATTAACAAAGATCTATCATTCTCCTATTCAGTGAAAATAACCGGCGCATACATCTTTAAGTCGACAGTCTATTTTATCCTCAGGGTCTTGTATGTTTTGTCCCGTCAAGCTTGGTTTAGGCCTTTTCTAAGAATGCTCGCCAAAATATTGAAACGAAGGAAAGATCTAGCGGTCGTTGTCCGTGGACAAATAATGTACGGAAACACAATGGACCGAATAGCAGCCATGTTATTTTGGAAATATGCCACCCTAGAGGACTATGAAACAACATTAATGAAAGAACATATAAAGCCGGGCATGAAGGTATTGGATATTGGAGCCAACATAGGATATCATACGTTACAAATTTCCAAATGGGTTGGTAAAGAAGGCCACGTAACAGCGTTTGAGCCGGACCCGGAAAACTATCGGTTGCTTCAGAAAAATATAGATGTAAACTTATGTGCAAATGTGACTGTATTTCAGGGCGCGGTATCAAATTTAAAGGGGGAGTTAAAGTTATATTTTTGTGAAGAGAATAGAGGGGATCATCGAATTTTTGATTCGGGTGATCAGAGGACATCCTTTACTGTGCAGTCAATAAAATTAGACGAGTTTTTTAAAACTGATGAACGATACGATGTAATCAAGATGGATATTCAAGGGGCGGAACCTTTGGCATTCGAAGGGATGAAAAGTTTTTTAAGCCGTCATAAGAGTTTAGTTATTTTCTGCGAGTTTTTTCCGGATGTTTTTACGCATTATCGGTCTAAACCGATTGAGTTTCTTAAATTGATCGAGGAGCATGGATTTAAGATTTCTGTAATCAACGATCATGAACGAACCATCGGGCAATGCAAAAATGAAGAGATTATTGAAATGTGTCGCGGCGAAAGGTATGTGAATTTATTGTTGGTAAAGTCTTAATCGAGTTATGGTTGTATTTTTTGTCCATTTAAAAGTATAATTAGAGCAACAACAATAGGAAACTGGCTGAGTAAATGCCGGGATAATGACGTATGTGTGTCGGCAATCCAATAATAATATTGGGTAAACGTATACCCGACTATTTGTAAACCGAAAAAGGCAATTAACGCCACTAACAGTATTCTTATTTCAAGCGATTTTTCTGCCTTTTGTAAATGGACCAAGCTAAAAAAGAAGATTATCCAAACAATTCCCCAATTCCCGCTTAAGAATAAGTTGTCCATGATTCTCGCTACAACGGTATTAAATCGTGTTAGTGCTTCAACACCGAATTTGAGTTTGACTGAATAAAGATCAAAGCTCAATTTTTCTCCAGTTATTTGAGGCGCTTTGGGTTCCACAACTAGAATTTTATATATATTGAAGAAAAGTAAGATCGAATAACAAGGAACAGTAAAAAGAAGGAAATTAATAATCTTTTGTTTTGTGGCGGTTGAGTTATTCAGAAAGAGCATGAATAACAAGATAAAGGTTAACACCACGATATATCCTGTAGCGTCCAATTTGACAGAAGTAGCGATACCCGCCATTAATCCGGATAAAAATAATTTTTTCCGCGATCCGTCGTCTTTATTGGCGAGAATTAAAAGCAACAACGAAATATTAACGTAGTACATTAACGGGATGTCTCGATACGCGATACTAGCGTGTTGAACCAATAAGTTTGAAGAAACAATAAGCGCTAGGCCGAGAAGTGCCCATGTACGGCTAGTAAATTGAATTAAGAAATAAAATAAGAAAACCAAGAAAAAGAGAAGATAAAAGGGGAAGAAAATATTGATAAAGAGATCGTTCCACTCCCCCAGACACAAGGACGCCCAGACTTGCATAAAAGGGGCATGCAGGGGGTATTCGTAATGAGGCATATTAGGCAAGTAATATAATGATTTTTCAAAATAAATGGCTTTTGCGACAAAGCCATTATACGAAAATGCATCCCACGTAGACAAAGGTATGTTGAAAGTCCTCCAGAAAATAAATACAAGACACAAAAGTATATAGGTTGTGAGTAGAATTGATAAGAAATTTAATTTTAGCCCCTGAGATTGTTCGTCCGTTGGTCCCAAGATTCTTTTTTTGCATTTAATTTTTATGAAGACAAACATTAGGAGAATTGATAAGGGAGAAATAACTACTGTAAAAGATAAAGGGATATTTAGGGTGCATAAAATTAACATCCACTGGGTAAGGCAACCTAAACCAAGGCCGTATCCAATAGCAATTTTGACTGAGAAGGGGAAGGGTTGGTTGTTATCCAATAAACAGATGAGGTAATAGCCGAAGACCGTTGGGAAGATTAATGTATTCAGTATTAGGATGAACGTTTCCATGCTTTATTTTCTTTTTGCGATCAAATTATCCTTATTTATCACAGCGATTATTTTAAAGTTATCAGGGACATGATCGCTGGCGTTTCTTTTCATAAAGAATAGCAGGTAGTCGGGGGCTTTTCTTCGGACATTACGGATGTCGATCGGATATAGGTAATACGCCAGCATCCGGTGATCCAGCATGCCGGGTTCTCGGTTCAGATCCAGATCAGTAATTAGTTGAGCATTTTGGGCGCCATTTATAAAATTATGACAAAAGATGGAGTATCTGTAAACAATTCCCTCATAAAGATTAGAATTTTTTTCCCTAAGAGATTTGTTTCCGAATAATTGTTGTTCGAACTTAAAATAATATTGAAAGTTAAACAGTTGGTTCATAGATACTAAAGTGAATAAGACGCTTATTATACAAAAAATAAATTGTTGAAAGGTGAACTCAAGATTTCTGACAATAGTTTTTTGGAAAATGAATGCAATAGCTGTAGAAAAGAACAAAACAAAATATATATAAATATTAAAATTTAAAGTAAATGCAGAGCAGGGGCGTACCAGGTTATGGTGCAAAACATAACCTTGATTTACAAAGGTTTTGATAAGTAGGATCGGGGGAACATTTATGGTCATGCTAAAGTACAATGTAACGACTGTAATAGAAAATAATATTATTCCGCTCAACAGTAAGATGCGTTTAGTGATTTGAAGGAAATTCATATTATTCACAGATGTAATTTTTTTGCCTTTTCAGAGTCATTTTGGAAAATTGTAGACTTTAATAAATAAATTATATAACAGAACCAAAAAAAAGAATTAAGAATAATTAAAAAGGTTAGAAGTCTCCAAGTGGATGCAGAGAAATAGAAAAGGACTTTATTAGTCCCAGGAACAAGTAAAACAGCTTTGTATGCTATATCCGCTTTGTAAAGAGGTGAATCCTTATGATTGACTTGTACTTTCCAAAACGGGTGCCAAACATCACTATAAAAGAGCCAGATGGGTTGTTTACTCGGATTATAAACTTCAATTTCAATTCTGTTAGAACTGAAAAAATTTATAATGGGGGAAAGAGAAAGTCTGTCATTTGATCTCAATGCTGATTGTACCTCCCAATCTTTGCTGAGAAGATTTGTTGGAGGTTCGTCGGGTAAACACTCGAGAAATAAATTGTTGCCATCGTTTTCTGGGAGGGCCATGACTCTTGATGTCTTGGTGCTATCCGAGCAGTATGCTTGCCGGAAGAATTGGATTTTATTTTCCGTTATTCCAGACTTTTTCTTTGTTGCATTCTTTAATCCAAGCGGGTCAATAGTAGTATACTGATCATACGGTTTTAACCAATGGTCTGTTCTTAGCTGTGAATAAAAGGGGTCATTAAACATGAGCGCATGGATATTCCAGCTGAGCATGCTTTTGGACAGTAACTCCGGTGTTAACAGATCAAAACGACTGTTAAATAATGAAAACTCATCTTGAGAACGCCTATTATTATAAATTATTGGTTGAAATTGGGTAAGTGAAAGTTGTTTGGGGGATATAGCTACAGTTCTGTTATTAAATTCTTTTAGAGTATAGATGTATCCATCTAATAAATGAAATATAATTAAAAGAAAAACAACCCATTTTCTCGATGGCCTGTTCAAGAATAACAACGAAGATACCAGTAAAGAACAAAGAATATACTTAATCCCTAAGAATCGAAAATATGAATAGTAATGGCTGCTATTACCAGCAAGTAGGTTTAAATCTGTGTCGTAAGTTAAGGGCTTGATGAATTCAACAATGTAGGTGCTGTTTCCTGCCTGATTGAAGAAAATCAAACCAGCGATTAGAACGCCAAGAGAGGTAGTTGCTAGCCATATACATTCTAGACGGGAGCGCGTTTGCGAAAAGATAAACTCAAATAATTTCAAGAACCCGAAGCCGGAAAATAAACACAAAAAAAGTCGAACGATTGAAACGATTTGGAATATGTGTCTATAAAATTTCATGGTCGGCCAGCTATGATAAAAGAATATGGAAACGATTGAGCCAAGACTAAATAAGAAAAGAGTGAAACCGGTTAGAATCAAAGGGAGGCTTTTCCGGTTTAAATTAAATGAGAGGGCAAATAAGGCCATTAGTGGGATTAATAGTCCGCAATAAAGAGTGGTGTCGTTCTTAATCGATAGTCCAAGCAGAAGTTCTGCCCATTTCGTTAGACTATTATCTTGGGAGTAAGTGAGGAATATATTCAAATTAACACTACCGTCTTCATTTCTTTGAAAAACATTTTTAACGATATCGCCAGCCATGCCTATTTTAACCAAATAAAAGACGACAAGCGCGGATGTTAGAACTAGAGCTAGACAGAATATTCCATTCAAATTAAATTTAATTTTTTTTATGTGGCTGGACACTTCCTGGAAATTAAGAAGGGCATAAAAAAAGAAATACAATGAGATGGTCAAACTGACAACCGGTAAGAAATAGAACAGTTTATCAACACATTGAAGGCTGAAAAGATTCAGCGCTAAAAAACAATATCGCCATTTTTGTGTTTCGAGAAAACGATGGAATAAATAAATGATGAGAGGGATTGCATAGTAAAAAAGAAAATTGAGATGAATTTGACTTGCCCAAACGCTTGAAATTAAAATGCTGGTAGTAACAAAGAATGACACTAGGGGGGAGTTGTATAAACGTTTTGAAAAATACCATGTTCCGAGTAACAGGACTAACCGGTCAAAGAAAACGCCCATATAGAATATGGGTAAAAAATTAACATATTTCAGAATATTTCCGGTTAGAAAAAGTGTGTTGTTAAAGATCCCATGGATTCCTACAAGTCCTTGCCATGGAGTCGCGAGTGTGCCATGTGTCAAGTAAGGAATCCAAAAAGGAAATTCCAAATAGTTAACATAGGTGTTGAGATAATAATATTGCATATAAAAACGGAAAAATGTGTCGTGAACAACCAGGCGGTTAGACATTACGCAATAGATTAGTTGAAGAAATTCGAGGATTACTATTAAAAGAAATAGGTGTTTTTCTTTTGGGTGCGGTAGTTTGTTATAATCAAGAGGATTTTTCAAGTGAGTTAGCAGGCCTAAAGAATAATTTCATCTAGTAATTTTAATGCTTGCGTTGTGGCATGTTGTTTGTTGGAGGCACGGTTTGTTTGAAATTGGCATTTGATGCAAAGGACTTCGTTTAAGGAGGCTACAGCAACAAAAGTGAGTCCGACTGGTTTTGATTTTGAGCCTCCATCCGGACCGGCGATCCCCGTTATTCCAACGCCATAATCAGACTTAAATAATTTCCTCACATTTTTGGCCATCAATATAGCAACATCACTTGAGACGGCACCCTTGGACTTGATGATCATATTAGGAATGCCAAGAAGTTTGGTTTTGGATGTGTTGCTGTAGCAGACGACCCCTCCAAAAAAGAATTGTGAACTGCCCGGGATATTGGTCAAACGGTGGGAAAGCAACCCTCCGCTGCAAGATTCGGCCAGAGCCAGGGTTTTCTTCCTAACTTTAAGCTTTTGAGCAACTTTCATTTCATTCGTCATAAAAGGTATTATAGGGCAGGACAAATTCCTTGACAAGTTTAATCATTTCGAATATAGTACAAACCAAAAAAGGACTATATTATTTATAGTAATAATATAATACTAATCCCAACGGTTGAGTGGGATTTTTTTATATCATAGGATAACCATCAGAGAGGGAAAGTCATGTTTAACACTATCGGGGAAGTTCTTGAAGATCTAAAAACTGGAAAAATGATCATCGTTATGGATGATGAAGGTCGTGAAAATGAAGGCGATTTATTATGCGCCGCTGAATACATTACGCCTGAAATTATTAATTTTATGGCGAAAGAGGCGCGGGGTTTAGTCTGCGTTCCGATGGAAGCGACCCGTTTGGATGAATTGGATCTTCACCCCATGAAAATTGATCATAGCCGAAAGCATCAAAAATGCGATACCGGATGGGCCATTTCAGTTGATGCGGCCAAAGGAATAACGACCGGCATTTCTGCTGCTGACAGGGCATACACGGTGAAACTTCTCATTGAACAAAAAACAAAACCAACGGATATTATAACTCCTGGCCACCTTTTTCCTCTTCGTGCCCAGAGAGGCGGGGTATTAGTCCGGGCTGGACATACAGAGGCATCTGTGGATTTGACTCGTTTGGCTGGTTTATATCCGGCTGGTGTTATCTGTGAGATAATGAATGAAGACGGAACAATGGCCCGAACCAACGACCTGATCGAGTTTTCAAAAAAACATTCAATTAAGATTTGTACCATCGACAGTCTAATTGAATATTTAACGAAATATCAGAAGTTGGTTGAACGTGGTGATGAAAACGTCCTATCGACAGAATATGGTGATTTTAAGGTTATTAAATACCATTCCCAAGTTGATGATCTGGAGCATATTGCTTTGGTTTATGGGGATATCCAGACTAATGAACCGACTCTTGTCCGTGTTCATGCCGAGAATATACTTAACGATGTGTTTCAGGCCAAGGGGTTAAAAAGTTCGGGTGCTTTAGCCACCGCTTTTAAAATGATTAATGAAAATGGTTCTGGCGTTGTCATTTATATGAGACAGTCAATGCCTCGATTGAATTTTGATAAATTGAACGGCTTAAAGAATAATGCTGTAAAGCAGGATTCTCAGGAAGAATTTTCCCTATTGCCGGATTTAAGGCATTATGGGTTAGGGGCACAAATACTCGTTGATTTGGGTGTCAAGAATATACGATTACTTACGAATAATCCCCGAAAGATAGTTGGTTTAGAAGGTTTTGGATTGTCTGTCACGGAACGTGTACCCTTATCTGTGTTTTCGTCGCAAAAGACGAAAGTTTGATTTAGATAATCGGCATTTGAAGTTCGGATAAAATTTTTTAAAGAGGATTCTATAGTTTTTTCGATGAAAATGCAGACCGTAAAGAAAAATTCTGGTAAGGGAATCAGAATAGCGATTGTGGTTTCACGTTTTAATGAAACTATTACCCGGCGTTTACTGAACGGTTGTTTGGATCAACTGTCTAAGCTGGGTGTTTCTCAAAAGGATATTAAGGTTGCTTGGGTTCCGGGGGCATTTGAAATCCCCTTAATCGCCCTTAAATATGCTACTAAGAAAGATATCAATGCGGTTATATGTTTGGGGGCCGTCATTGAGGGGCAAACGGAGCATTATCGATTAGTTACAGATAATGTGGCAAGTGGCATTATGCAGGTATCGCTACAGTCGCAGAAGCCGGTAATATTTGAGATTTTAGCAGCTAAATCAGTTAAATTGATTGATAAGCGTTCCCAACCAAAAGGTCACAACAAGGGGCGGGATGCCGCGGAAACAGCGGTTGAAATGGTCAATTTACTGCCAGAAATTTAATTGTCAGGATTACATAACCGACGAGGAAAAATTAAATGCGAAAGAGAAGTAAAGGGCGAGAAGAGTCTTTAAAAATACTTTATCAGGCCGAGGTAACAAAAAGGACCATAACGGCAGCGAACGAGAATTATTGGGTCCAGAAAGAAAAGTTTGATCAGACCGTACATAACTTTTCAGACCGAATCGTATTAGGGGTGGAAAGTAATATTACAATCATTGATGAGAAGATTTCCAAATACGCGACCAATTGGCAATTGAAGCGGATGGCTATTATTGATCGAAATATTTTACGCATGGGTGTCTATGAACTGTTATATGCCGAAGATATTCCTCCGAAGGTTTCAATCAACGAAGCGGTCGAGTTAGCCAAAAAGTATGGAGACGTGGAGTCCAGCAAGTTCGTCAATGGAATTCTAGACAAAATTCATAAAACTGAAATGGCCGAAAAAAAATCTTGATATGGCTAAAATAGCCGATCTGCACATTCATACCCACTATTCCGATAGTACATCTTCTCCCCAGGAAGTCGTAGAAAAAGCATACCAGTTAGGAATCCAGTGTATAGCAATAACCGATCACGATATAGTTGAAGGGATTGCGCCGACTATGGTGGCGGCCGCACAATACGGCATAGAAGTAATCCCTGGAATCGAACTTTCTACTCAAGCCAATAATAAAGATGTTCACATTTTAGGGTATCTGATTTCTTATAAGAATTCTAATCTGATTGAAAGTTTAAATCGGTTGCAGTATTCCCGGCTTGAAAGAATGAAATTAATGATTAGTAAGTTAAATGACCTTGGGGTTGGAAACATTGATTTTGATGAAGTCTGCGCCTTGACAGAAAGCAACGCTGTTGGCCGGCCGCATTTGGCCGCGGTGATGGTAAAACACGGGATTGTCCCGAACATCAAGGCTGCGTTTGACCGGTATCTGGCGGATGATAAACCTGCTTACGCCCCCAAGTTGAAATTAACTCCGACCGAAGGGATAGAATTGATCCTAAAATATGGCGGTGTGCCGGTATTGGCCCATCCAATGTTTACTATGGTCGATGAACTTATCCCAGGTCTGGTTGACGCGGGTCTAAAAGGGATAGAGGTTTATTATCCGAATTGTATGCCGGCTACAATCGAGTTTTATGCGAATTTGGCAGACAAGTACAATTTGGTCGCAACAGGCGGTTCGGATGCGCATGGTGATGCAAAGAAGAATACATATTTGGGGAAAGTTACAATTCCCTATGAAATAGTAGAAAAACTAAAGGCAGTTGCAAATGGGTAAGAATAGGTCGGAATCTTTATTCGTCGTTGCGAAATGTGCCCAGACGATTGATGGTAAGATTGCAACCAGAACCGGCCAGTCCAAATGGATTACTTCCGGTGACACCAGAAAATATGCCCGGAAGCAACGGGACCGTTTTGACGCGATCCTGGTAGGAATTGATACGGTTATCAAAGACGATCCGCGATTGACAGGAATAAGAAATAAAAATCTTCAGAAGATTGTTGTTGATTCTTCATTACGTATATCGACAAAAGCAAGGCTGTTCAAGTCAGGTCATAGATGGATTGTCGCAACAACCAGAAATGCGTCGTTAAGTAAGAAAAGAAAATTAGAAGATTTGAAGGTTCAGGTGATTCAATGTCCGGCAAAGAATAAAAGAGTAGATTTGAATTATTTATCCAGGATGCTTTTAGATAAAGGTATAAAGAAGTTGCTTATTGAAGGGGGAGCTACCATCATTGGCGCTGCTCTTAAAGAAAAAATTATCCATCAAATGCATATTTATATTGCGCCCAAAATAGTGGGTGATTCCATGGCAAAAAATTCCATTGATGGTTTGTTGATTAAAAGTATTAAGAAAACCTGTATATTGAAGATTCGGAAAATAAGAAAATTTAATAAAGACATTTTGGTGGTGGCCGATGTTCACAGGAATCGTTGAAGAGATAGGGACCGTTAAGAGGCTTGTCAGCAAAGAAAACTTGGCTATTTTAGTCGTTCAAGCGACTAAAATTAGTAAAGGCGTTAGATTGGGGAGCAGCATTTGTGTTAACGGGGTTTGTTTGACTGTAACGGCCGTCGAAGAAAAGAATCTGATATTTGATGCCATGGCTGAGACATTGGAAAAAACGACATTGGGCAAGCTCAAGAGCGGTGACAAAGTTAACCTGGAAAGGGCTGTAAAATCCAGCGGACGTTTGGATGGGCATATTGTTACAGGGCATGTGGATCAAGTTTCGATGTTGATAAAAAGAATTGCAAAAGAGAATTATCTTGAGTTGCGATTCTCCCTGGATCATTTAATTGCAAGATTTATTGCTCCTAAAGGGTCAATTTGTATAAATGGAGTGAGTTTGACAGTTGGGGCGGTCACTAAGGAATATTTTTCAGTTTATATCATTCCTTTGACGGAAAAAGAAACCAATTTGGGATTACTCAAAGAACAAATGTCGGTTAATATCGAGGTAGATATTCTGGCTAGGTATATAGAAAGGCAGATGGCGGATAGAAGATGATGGATAAGCGCGTAGTGATCACCGGGGTAGGTGTTTTAGCTTGTAATGGCAAAGGCAAGGAAGAATTTTGGCAAGCTCTTAGAAACGGTCAGGACGGTTTTAAACCGATCACGCTCTTTGACGTTGATGAGCGGTTTAGGGTCAATATCGCCGGAGAAATCAGTGATTTTGATCCAACAATTTATATGGGGCAGAAAGGGCTGCGTTCATTGGATCGCAGTACAAAATTATTATGTTCTGCGGCCAGGCTTTGCATTGATGACAGTCGATACGTGATCACCGAACAAAATACGGATGATGTTGGTGTCTCCGTTGGAACGACGTTTGGAAGTTTGAAAAGTATCAGTGACTTTGATAAAGTGACGTTAACGGAAGGTCCCAGGTATACAAATCCGGCCCATTTTCCGAACACGGTAATTAATTCACCGGCAAGCCAGGTTTCGATTTGGAATAATATTCAGGGATTTAATACAACTATTTCTACCGGATTCACGGCCAGCCTTGATGCCATGAGTTACGCCTGCGATTTTATTAAGATGGGCAGGGTTAAAATGGTTTATACCGGAAGTGTTGAGGAATTATGTGAACCGACTTTTCTCGGGTTTCACGCCTTGCAGTATTTATCGGGTTCCGTAGAGGGGAGCCGGTATATCAGTTGTCCGTTTGACCGCCGTAGAAACGGGATAACGTTTGGTGAGGGGGCCTGTTTGTTAGCTTTTGAAGAACTTGATCATGCCCTCGAGCGGAATGCGGTGATCATGGCTGAAATTCTCGGCTTCGGTTATTATTTTGATCCGTACCGTCTCAATAAATTTAACCCGCGTGGAGTCGGAATGATTGAGGCAATGAAGGATGCCTTGAATGATGCAAAAATCGGAATCCACGATATTGATTACATATGCGCGAATGCCAATTCTACCTTATCGGCAGATCAAATTGAAACAAAAGCAATAAAAGAGGTTTTTGGTCAAAGGAGTATGCATATCCCGGTTAGTTCAATAAAATCCATGGTCGGGGAGACATACAGCGCCGGAGGGGCATTTGCTACAGCGGCTTGTGTGGGTTCTCTGGTGAATGAGTTTATTCCTCCTACCACAAATTTTCAAGAGATCGATCCGGAATGTGACCTTGATTATGTGCCAAACCAATCGCGGGAGTCAAAAGTAAGAAATATTTTAATCAATTCATTTGGCCCCAGCGGAAACCATGCCTGTATGGTCTTAGGAAAATATGAATCATAATTTAAATGGAAAAGTGGCCATCGTTACCGGTGCGAGCCGGGGAATCGGCCGGGATATTGTTATTAAATTAGCTTCTTTGGGTTGCAACATCGCCTTTAATTATTTAACCAGTGAGTCCGAGGCACAAACGCTCTATGATCTCGTGGAGGAAAAGGGTGTCCGTTGCCATAAAAAATCTGTAAATATCGCGGATTATGGTGCCGTAAAAACATGGATTGATGAAATTAAACAGGAATTCGGGGAATTTCACATTCTGGTCAACAATGCCGGTGTTATTGACGATAAGGCCTTAATGATGATGGCGCCGGAACAGTGGCACAAGGTTATAGATACCAATCTCAACGGGATGTTTAATGTATGCCGGCATTGCATTGTTTCATTTATGAAACAGAAACAGGGGGATATTATTAATATTTCGTCAATCAGCGGTGTGATTGGACTGGTTGGACAGACTAATTATTCTGCAAGCAAGGGGGGAATGAACGCATTTACTAAAGCATTGGCCAAGGAAGTTGCGCGGTTTAATGTGAAGGTCAATGCAATCGCCCCGGGTTTTATCCAGACAGAGATTTTATCCAAGTTTACAGAAGAACAGATGGTGCAATTTAAACAAGAAATACCACTAGGGCGAATTGGAACGCCGGAAGATGTTTCAAATTGCGTTGCCTTTCTTTTGAGTGAAGCCGCCGGATATATAACGGGACAAGTAATTGTCGTTGACGGTGGTTTAGCCATGAGGTAACATAATTTTTGAGAGAGGAAATATTATAATGCAGTTAGACATACGAGAAATACAAAAGATCATCCCCCATCGTTTTCCATTTTTAATGATTGATAAAGTGACCGAATTGGTTCCTAATGAAAAACTCGTGGCCATCAAGAACGTATCCATCAATGAAAATTATTTTGTCGGACATTTTCCTGAAGAAAAAGTGATGCCGGGTGTATTGATTATTGAAGCCATGGCCCAGGCTGGATGTATTTATTTTTATTACAGCAAAAATATGCAGGGTAAAGATTTGATCTATTATTTAGCCAAAGTTACTTCTAAGTTTATTGCTCCGGTCGTACCCGGGGACCAGCTTAGGATTGAAGTAACGGGTATAAAACTCCTTCCCAAGGCAGGTTTCTTGAAAACCAAAGCCTTCGTCCGTGATAAACTGGTATCTGAAGCGGAAATTGGTTTTGGGATTAAAGAAAATTAAAATCATAGAAACTTCATAAGTAATTACCCCATAATGTCTTACGTTGTGGTTGTAAAACCCAAATGTTTGACGTCGTTATTAATTAATGATAAACTACTAACTTGTTTTATTGTTAACTACAACAGTTTATTCCATAATGAAGCAGATGCATATTTTTTTTTCAGGAAGAGTCCAAGGCGTGGGTTTTCGATATACCACACGTGAAATGGCATTGCGATTGGGGTTAAGGGGGTGGGTTCGGAATCTGCCCGATGGCCGGGTTGAGGCCTTGGTTGAAGGGGACATAGACCAGATGGAGAACTTACTGACGGACTTACAGCATCGATTTTCTGGAAAGATCTCCGACATTAACCGGGTTTTAAGAGCAGCAACAGATCAATATGATTCTTTCCGGATTGAATATTAACAATATGAATCAAGAGCAAGCTAAAAAAGAGATTAAACGTTTATCTGAGGAGTTAGAGAAACACAGTTATCAATATTATGTGTTGGATGACCCTACCATTTCAGACAAAGAATTTGATGAACTTTTAAAATCTTTGATCGATCTTGAGGCGCAGTTTCCTCAACTGAGATCCCTTCATTCCCCTTCGCAAAGAATCGGAGTAAAAATATCTTCAGCTGTTAAGGCTGTCCCCCACGCCGTTAAAATGTATTCGTTGGACAACACATATTCTATTCAGGAAATCCAGGATTGGAACAAGCGAGTATTAAAGGGGCTGGGGCAATTGGTCCCGGAATATACCGTAGAGTTAAAGATTGACGGAGTCAGTGTCGCGCTCACTTATGAAAATGGAGAGTTGACGGTGGGTGCAACCCGGGGAGACGGGGTAACCGGTGAAGATGTTACACACAGCATAAAGACGATCAAGACCATACCTTTGAAATTAACGGAAAATAAATCTCATCCGTTTCCTAAAAAGTTGGATGTTCGTGGCGAAATATATATGGATCGAAAGGATTTTGTTCAGTTAAATAGCGAACGATTAAAGAACGAAGAAACTGTTTTTGCCAATGCTCGTAATGCCACGAGTGGGTCAATCAAGTTGCTCGATTCAAGAATTACAGCTCAAAGAAAGCTAAAATGTTATATCCATTCATTTGGGGCGGTTGAGCCTTCGGGCAAATTTCACACGCAGTCTGAATTCTTAGAATTAATAAAATTATGGGGCATTAATATAGATGAGCGCCGTAAGGTTTGTTCCTCTATTCAAGACGTGATTGATTATTGTCTGACTTTCCAGGATAAAAGAGACGAAATTCCTTATGAAGTAGATGGGGTGGTTATAAAAGTTAATTCGATCCCTCAACAGGAAAGATTGGGGTATACATTAAAAAGTCCCCGGTGGGCAGTGGCTTATAAATTTCCGGCCCGTCAGGTTACGACGACAATCCGGCATATTACGATTCAGGTCGGACGGACAGGAGTTCTGACTCCTGTTGCAGAGTTGGAGCCTGTTCCTTGTGGGGGAGTTATGATTTCCAGGGCGACGCTGCACAATTTTGAGGAGGTTGAGCGATTGGCTGTCGACCAGGGAGACACTGTGCTGGTTGAACGGGCAGGAGATGTTATTCCAAAAATTGTAAAGGTGGTGTCCAGAAAATCATCCAAACGAAGATATTTTAAAGTTCCAGAAACATGTCCCGAATGTGATTCTCCGATTTTTAAAGAAAAAACAGATGGGGTCGCATATCGGTGTCTTAACCCGTCTTGTCCAAAGATTATTGAAAAAAGCCTGATTCATTTTGCCTCAAGAGGAGCAATGGACATTGAGGGGTTAGGCGAGTCAGCGGTCGTACAATTGTTAAAAAGAGGGCTGGTGAAAGATTTGGCCGATATTTATTACCTGAGGAAAGAGGATTTTCTCGAATTGGAGCTTTTTGCGGAGAAGAAAGCGGAGAAGCTGATTCGTGCAATTGAAGGGAGCAAACAAAGGCCTCTTTCTAAGTTTTTGTTTGGTTTAGGTGTTCCGCATGTTGGACAAAAAGCCGCCATGCTTTTTGCGCGGTACTTCTTGGATATCGACAAATTGTTAAAAGCTAAGACAACCGACTTATTTAAAATTCATGATATTGGACAAACCATTGCGGAAGCTACGGCCAGTTATTTTGCTTCACAAAAAACCTTGTCTTTGATTCAGAAATTTAAGAAAGCCGGACTGACTCTCACAGAACCAATAAGCGAAGTAGAGAAATCTACGTTGCTAAATAAGAAGATTGTTTTTACCGGAGAATTAAAAGCGTTAACAAGGCCCGAGGCTGAAGAAAAGGTCAGAGGGGCGGGTGGTCAAGTTAATTCATCTGTTAGTAAGAAAACAGATTTTGTCATTGCTGGTGAATCCCCCGGAACAAAATTAAAGAAAGCCAAGGATTTGGGGGTTCGTATATTAACCGAAAAGGAGTTTCAGGAGATGATCCATGGATAAGAAAAGAAAATACTTTGTGAACATATGTATACTATTGGGGGTGGCTTTGATCTGCAGCGGTTGTCAGCCTCTGAAGAAAAAATTCACTAGAAAGAAAAAAGAGGAAAAAGAAGAGAAATTTATTCCAATTCTCGAGCCGGTCGACTACGGTGAGAGCAATGTGTCTCAACAGCAGAGATATAACCATCATTATTTGATTTACCGGGTCTGGGAAAAAGAATTCGTAGCTGGCTTAGAGCGAGATGATAGTGACAAGCGGCTTAAATATGCGCTAGAACAGGTAATCATCAATCTCGAGGAAATGGGAAATCTGATTCCCCTTGATAAGAAGAAAACCCTCAATGAAACCCTTGAACATTATCGTGTTTCTTTAAATTTTCTTGAAAAATCCAAGGCGCTTCGAAACTACGATTCATATATAAGTCAATTGAGGAGGTTTGAACGTGATGTCAGAAGAAATTTAAAACCTGATATCGTATTTGCCGTTAATGAAGAATGAGATGCTCATAAAGAATATTGAAGAATTTATAAACTATCTTGCGGTTGAAAGAGGGTTAGCCAATAATACTCTATTGGCATACCGGAGGGACTTGTTGAAGTACGCCCAATTTCTAAAGAGGAATGGTGTTTTTCAGGCGGATTCAGTCGTTAGAAAGCATGTGACAGACTTTATGTACGATCAAAAGGAGAAGAAGTTATCAACCAACTCTATTTGTAGAGCATTGGCGGCAATAAAGACGTTTCACCGGTTTTTGGTCAGAGAGCGTTTAGCCAAAGAAGATCCCACCAACTTAGTGGAAACACCGAAACTTTGGAAACGTATTCCGGATGTGCTGACAGCCTCGGAAATTGAATCTATGATCAACGTTTCTAAAGGGAAAGGGTGGCAGGCCGTTCGTGATAAAGCCATTTTAGAGTTGTTTTATGCGAGTGGTATGCGGGTGTCTGAATTGTCGAACTTGAAGCTAGAAAATATAGACTTAAGTGTCGGTTTTGTCCGGTGCATCGGAAAAGGAAACAAAGAACGAATTATACCTATCGGTCGACGATCCAAAGAGGCGGTAATTAATTATTGTGAAAACGTTCGGGTGAAGCTTGCCAAGAATGCAATGCCCGTTCAATTGTTTTTAAGCCGATTAGGAAAAAGAATCAGCCGGCAAAGTATCTGGAAGATTATCAAACAACATGCGAAGAAGGCCAATATCAAGAAGGAAATTAAACCGCATACGTTAAGACACTCCTTTGCTACTCATTTATTGGAGAATGGTGCCGACTTAAGGTCTGTTCAGGAGATGTTGGGGCACGCGGATATTTCGACGACACAGATTTATACTCATGTTGACAAAGAAAGACTAAAGTCAGTTCATCGGGAGTTTCATCCGCGAGGATAAATTATGTTTTTGTCTTTACCTAAGTTGAATCGTCAAACAGCAACGATTCTAAATAGAATTGTTCGCGAGGCGGCATCGCAAGGCATCGGTATTTATCTGGCGGGAGGAATAGTTAGAGATACAATTTTAAAAAAGATGAATTGCGATTTGGATATTGTGGTAGAGTCAGATGCGATCGTTTTTGCCAAAGAATTCGCTAAGAAAGAGAGGCTTCGGTTAGTCGCATATCCTGAATTTAAAACAGCAACGTTGTTTTTAAAGTCGGGTCAACGCATTGATTTTGCCAGTTCCCGTAAAGAGTATTACCGGAAAAAGGGGGCGCTTCCCATTATAAGTCGTGGAAGTTTGAAGGATGATTTGTTCCGCCGGGACTTCTCGATTAATGCGATGGCTCTGAATATTAACAACTCAGGTAAAGGTGAGTTGATTGATTTATTTAACGGATATGAAGATTTGAAGAAGCGGAAAATCAGGGTTCTCCATGAGAAAAGTTTCTTGGACGATCCAACGCGTATCCTTAGAGCGGTGAGGTATGAGCAACGGTTGGGGTTCAGTATCGAGCGGAAAACACTGACACTTTTAAAGAAGGCTTTGAAATTAAATATATTTAACGAAATTTCAAAGGACCGGTTTCTCAATGAATTAAAGAAAATATTAAATGAGGGAGATGTGTGTCCTATTGTTAAACGGCTGGACGAATTGAACATTTTGTTGTCCGTTAATGAAGAATTGGATATTAACTTACCTGTGCTTCGACTGATTCAGCGCAATGTGGCCGAGGAAAAGTCTAGGATTAAAAAATTAGGGGCGTCTATCTGGTTTTTATGTTTCATGGGTATGCTGGAAGGTAATGAGCAGGGGGTTCTCGATAGCATAGGAATTCGTTTTAATCTTGGAAAAGAAAAGAGAAAGAGTTTGTTGCAAATCAATGATACGTCATTAATTTTAAAGAAATTGACGAATGACTCAAGAAAGCCCTCAGAAAATTTCCAATTGTTGAGTGGATTGACAGAAGAAGTGCTCTGCTATATTTGGTGTCGATCGTCAAAAGAGAATATCCGAGTAAGATTGAAACAGTTTTTATGTGATCGGGATGTTCGGCTTAGCATTAAAGGCGAAGATATCAAAAAGATGGGGGCTCGATCCGGCCGGCAGATTGGAGAAATTATGAATACAATTTTTCTTCAAAAGATTGACCGGAGTATCAAAACCCGCAAGCAAGAGATAGGTGTGGCAAAGTTTTTAATTGAAAGCAATTAAGGAGAGATTGATATGGGAAGGATGGAGAAAGTCAATAATCAGATGAGACGGGAAATAAGTACGATTATTCATCAGGAGCTAGGGGACCCCCGGATGTCATTGATTACCGTTACTCATGTTGATGTCAGTCCAGATTTAAAGAATGCCAAGGTTTATTTTAGTGTGCTGGGGGATGCTAACAATATAAAAGATGCGGGTTTGGTGCTAAATAATGCCCGCGGATTAATCAGGCATATGGTTAGCCAGCGTGTACAAATCAGGCATACTCCTGAAATTCATTTTATTTATGATCAGTCGGTTAGCATTAACGCAAAGATTGAAGAAACCATAAAGGAAATCAATGATGATCAAGAAAGAGATTAGTGATGTAATTAAGAAAAACCGGATATTTTTAATCTCGACACATGTTAACCCTGATCCGGATGCATTATGTTCTGAGCTGGCTTTGTCGGAGTACCTTCGATCACTGGGGAAAAAAGTACACATTGTTAATGAGGGTGTTTTGGCCAAACGATTTGAGTTTTTTCCAGGTTCCAAATCTATCAAGAGTTTAAAGACGGTAAAAACTGTTCCTTATGATGTGGCTTTTATCCTGGATTGCGGTGATTTAGGCCGAATCGGAAAAGTAAAGGGCGTATTGAATCCGGAAAGAATTATGGTTAATATCGATCATCATGTTACAAATGATCGTTTTGGAACTATCAATCTGATTGATATTGAGGCGTCTTCTACGGCTGAGGTAATTTTTGATTTTCTAAAATATGTGAGATGCAATCTGAACAAAAGTTTGGCAACAAATCTCTACTGCGGGATGATGACTGATACTGGTTCGTTTCGTTATGAAAATACTTCTTCGAACACTCACTCTGCGGTGGCTGAACTTTTGAAGTATAACATTAATGTTAATGAATTATATCATAAGATCTACGAGACGATTCCACAGCATGATTTGAAAGTATTCACTCAAATTCTTGATAGTTTTGAAACTTACAGTCAAGGCCGAATCATTTGTGTAGAATTAAAGAGGAAGTGGATTGAAAAGATTTCAGAAGATTTTGATTTGAGGGATGCGATCTTCAAATTCTTGAGATCAATATTGGGGGTTGAAGTAATCTTTATTCTTACTGAAATCAAAAGGAAGGAAATAAGAGTTAATTTTCGTTCAACAAGTTTTGTGGATGTCGCTACAATTGCGCATAGGTTTGACGGAGGAGGACACAAACGGGCTAGTGGATGTGTCGTTAAGAAGAAGATGTCCGAGGCAAAGGCAATTATTTTAAAAGAGCTGAGTAAGGCATTATGATCGAAGGGATTCTCATTGTTAACAAGCCTCAGGGGATCACTTCCCATGATGTGGTTTTTAGGGTAAGGCGAAGATTTAAGATGAAGAAAGTTGGTCATGCCGGGACGCTTGATCCATTGGCAACCGGAGTTTTGGTTGTCTTATTGGGAAAATCCACAAAGTTATCGAGCCAATTTATAACGTTCGATAAAAGTTATCGTGCGACAGTGATGTTGGGTACCGTGACCGATTCGGCCGACATCCAGGGAAAAATCATTGCACAAAATCCATTTAAGCATGTGACGAATGAACAAATCTTAAAAGCAGTCTCAAGTTTTCAGGGAGAATTTGAACAAGTTCCCCCCATGGTTTCGGCGGTGAAACATAATGGGCAGAGGTTGTATGAATTGGCGCGTCAAGGAATTGTCATTGAACGAAAGCCAAGAACTGTGAGGATTGATTGTATAAAAGTTGAAGATATCAATCTCCCCTATATAAAGATTTATGTGGACTGTTCTAAAGGCACATACATTCGGCAATTAGCGGCAGATATAGGCGATTTACTCGGCTGCGGAGCATGTATATCTCAAATTCAGAGGACAAAAGTAGGAAAATTTAAATTAGAAGAGGCAGTAATGATTGAGGATTTGAATGAAGGTCATATACGGAATTGGGAAGGTTAAGAAAAGTTACAAGAAATCCGTTCTCGCCATTGGAGTATTTGATGGGGTGCATTTGGGTCATCAGGAGCTGATTACAAAAACTGTAAAGAAGGCCCAATTAAAAAATGGCCAGGCGATCGTCATGACATTTGTCCCGCACCCTGTAAAAGTACTCAAGCCTGAAATTTATATGCCGTACATCATAACGATCCCGCATCGATTGAGATTGATCGAAAGTTTAGGGGTGTCGGTCTGTGTTGTCGTCCATTTTACAAGCCGTTTTGCAAATCTTACACCTGAAAATTTTATCAAGCGATATCTGGTGGATCGCATACGTCCTGAGGAGATTCTCGTCGGTGAGGAGTTTCGTTTCGGACGTGACCGCAAAGGAACTATCGACACGTTTAGAGAGGCGGGTTTGAAATATGGATTTGTGGTTTCCCCCATGAAACCGGTCAACAGCGAGGATGGAAAGATCGGAAGCACCAGCATCAGAAAATTAATAGCGGCGGGACAAATTGCTGAAGCAGCCCGACATTTGGGGCGTTTTGTCTCCATTCTTGGCAAGGTTTGTAAAGGAGACGGAAGAGGGAGTGGATTGGGTTTCCCGACGGCAAACATAACATTGAATGGCGAAGTGCTTCCCCCTGTTGGTGTATACGCGGCTTTAGTAAAGATTGACGGGCAACAATTTAAGGCGATGGCCAACGTTGGTCGTCGTCCATCCTTTAAAAGCGTCACCAGTCCTATCACATTAGAAGTCCATATATTTAATTTCAGTCAGTATATATATCAAAAGGAAGTTTTAGTCGAATTTATTGAGAAAATTCGTGAAGAAGAAATGTTTCGTGATAAAAATCTTTTAATCGCCCGCTTAGAAAAAGATGCAATCCTTTCCGAACAAATTCTTTCCAAATTTTAATCCTATTGTTAACCTGCGTTAGATTAATCAAAAAGATGAAAGTTTAACTATTTCGTTACAAGCCAAGCTTTACAGCGTGTAATTTAGTCAAAAAAACAACTAAATATTGTATGCAAGCTTGTTTTGAGTACAAATTATTGTATTTTATTGGTTTACGTTAAAAATGTGGTATTTTTCGATTGACATGGCCCATTTGTGTAGTTAAAATGTTCAACATAGTGGAGGAAAGTGGAGTGATGTGGATAATAGGTTGAAACATGTTCTATGGTGAATTTCTACATAATTTAGATCGTAAGGGAAGGTTGATACTGCCGGCGAAGTTCCGAGAAACCTGCAAGGAGTATTCAATAGAACGGTTTTTCCTTACACGCGGGCTTGATAAATGCATATTTATGTTTGCTGAAGACGAATGGCGGGCACAAGAACAAAAATTCAAGAATATGCCGTTTACTCGAAAAGAAACGCGGAGTTTTAACCGGATGTTTTTTGCGGGGGCTATTGATGTCACTCCCGATAAACAAGGGCGGTTTATCATACCGAATTATCTTAAAGATTATGCCGTTATTAAGCGTGAAACCATTTTGATTGGGGTTTCCAACCGTATTGAAATTTGGGACAAAAAAAGCTGGGAAACATACTATTCAGGTTCCAGCGGTACGTTTGAAGAGATTTCTGAAAACTTGTTGGATATTTAGCCTAGACCACAAGTTTGTATTCACCATCAAAATTAGGGGGGTACAATGGAGCAATTTGACGCAGCAAGTATTGTATTTCAGCATCTCATTGATTTACCAAATTGTGACTGCATTTTTTGTTCCACGGTGGAGACGGCTACGGGTCGAACAAGACTTTTTCTAGTTTTTAGGCAGCGGGATCGAATTTACATACGCAACGGATCAAAAGACACGTGGGATGAATTGAAGGATAAACCGCAATACCAACTTGTAATGGATCGTTTTAGTCGAGCAGTCCATGAGCAAAAAGTTCCCTGTTTTTCAGCGTAAAGGGGAGTGGGATCTAAATGATCAAATCGTTAATGATGACCGAAACTCAGAACATTTTTGACCAAAGCCCGCATGACCATCTTCCGGTTATGCCTGATGAAGTGCTGGATTTTATGGATCCGAAATCGAATGAGGTATTCGTCGATGGCACCTTAGGTATGGGGGGGCATGCGTTAAGATTTTTACAACGGATTGGTTCCAAAGGCTTGTTAATTGGGTTGGATAGGGATGAAGAATCATTGAAGAAAGCCACTATTTCTTTGGGGGCGCATTTACACCAGTGTCATTTTGTTCATAAAGATTTTCGTTTTATTGATGATGTTCTTAACGATTTGAATATACACAAGGTCGATGGCATATTTCTCGATTTAGGGATCTCTAGTTACCAGCTTGATAATCCTGAAAGGGGTTTTAGTCTTAGACAAGCCGGTCCATTGGATATGAGGATGGATCAGAATGCGCCGATTTCGGCTTATGATCTGGTCAATTCATTATCAGAAAAGGAGATTGCTATCATTCTCAAGGATTTTGGAGAGGAGAGATGGTCAAATCGAATTGCTCGTTTGATCGTGTCTGAACGCTCAAAGCATCCGATAGAATTTACAGACGATTTATCCAGAATTGTTCAAAAAGCTATACCCATGAAGGGAAAACCCCAACGCATCCATCCGGCTACCCGGACATTTCAGGCCTTTAGGATTGCGGTGAACCGTGAGCTGGAAACCCTTGAAATAGCGATTGATAAATGCATTTCACTTTTAAAGCCTCAAGGGCGATTAGGGATAATATCCTTTCATTCATTGGAAGATCGGATTGTTAAAAACAAATTTAAAATGTTTGCCAAGGCAAATTTAGTGCGCTGTTTGGTTAAGAAACCGTTAAGACCTTCAGAAAAAGAAATATCGATAAACCCAAGATCCCGCAGTGCAAGATTTCGAATCATAGAGAGGAATGGATGAAATTATTTACTTTTATTAAAACAATGGGAGTAATAACCCTTTTATCTTTAACGTATATCCATATGCAAATGCAGATTTTTGATTTGGCCTATTTGGGTAAAGATAAGGAAAAAATGATTTATCAATTAAATCAACAAAACCAGAATTTAACATACGCAATTTTGAGAATAAAATCGGCCAATAATCTGGGATTTGAGATGTTGGGTGATAAGTCCGGGATGCAGTTTGTTAATCCGAACAACATCATCCACATTTCTTCGACCCAGAAGTTGGTGGATGAACAGGATGTTAACAGCACCCAGTTGTCTTCAGCCAATGCGAATCCTTTAACAAGTATTATATCCTTTGCGTCGCGCGCTGAAGCAAGAATCAAGGAATAATCCAGCCTAATAAAATGGTAATGTATCAGCAGTGCAAAACAGAAAACATGAACTCAGATTCAGCTTGGTCATTTTATTTCTAATAACTTGTCTTTGTATTTTTATTGTAAATTTAGTTCTTATCCAAGTTTTTAAAGCCGACCATTTAGCCAATTTAGCTAATAAACAGCACAATCAATTAATTGAACTTGAGCCCGTCAGAGGGACTATCTTTGACAGAAATTCTAGGCCATTAGCCTTAAATGTTTCGGTTCATTCTTTATACGCGAATCCAAATGAGATGTCTGAAGACGACAAAAAAAAGGCTTTGGAGGTCTTACCCTATTTATTGGGGATTGATAAATCGCTTATCGAAAGTAGGCTTAATAGAAAAAAATATTTTGTCTGGCTTAAACGAAAATTACCCTTGGAATTGGCAAATGTTATTAAGTCATATCGGATCAGGGGTTTATCTTTTATCGATGAGAGCAAGCGGTATTACCCCAATGGTGAATTGGCGGCGCATGTCATTGGCTTTGCTGATATAGACAATAGAGGGTTAGAAGGTGTGGAGTTAGTTTTTGATCGGTTTCTCAAAGGTAAATCAGGTAAGGCGTTGTTTATCAGAGATGCGAAGCAACGGGAACTCTTGTTGGAGAAGAGTTTTATATCGCCGCAAGATGGATTGGATGTTGTGCTGACAATTGATGAAACCATTCAGTATATCGCAGAGAGGGCCCTTGAAAAAGCCTTTGTTCAACACAACGCTAAGTCAGCAACAATCATTGTTTCTAATCCCAAAACAGGGGAGATTTTAGCCCTCGCGAACAGGCCGACCTATAATCTTGAACTGGTAGGCCAAAGCGATGTAGAAAATCGTACTAATCGGGCGGTTAGCTTTGTTTTGGAACCCGGTTCTGTTTTTAAAATTGTTGCAGCCGCCGCGGCTTTAGAAGAAGACTATTTTGTTGAATCAGACGAAATATTTTGTGAAAATGGAGAATACCGCGTGGCCAACCATACCCTGCATGATCATCGTCCGCATGGCAAGCTTACGTTTCAACAGGTCTTTGAAGTTTCAAGCAATATCGGCGTTACAAAAATAGCTCAGAAAATGGGGCCGGATGTGATTTATAATTATGCGCGGCGGTTTAGGTTTGGACTGTTGACCAATATTGAGTTGAAAGGCGAAGTGGACGGCTGGCTGAAAAAACCTTCTGAGTGGTCTAAAACAACAATTGGCGCGATACCGATTGGCCATGAAGTTACGGTGACACCGCTTCAGCTCATAGGGGCTATTTCGGTGATCGCGAATGATGGTTATTATATGCGGCCGCACATCCTAAAATATATCAAAGATAAGCAGAATCAAATTATCAAAGCGGTGCAGCCTGAGATCATCGACAGGGTCATAAGTGAACATACGGCCCGCCGGGTTCGCGACATTCTGGTTGGTGTCACCGAAAATGGAACGGCAAAAAAAGCAAAAATTGACGGAATGCGGGTTGCTGGAAAAACAGGGACGTCACAAAAAGTCGTGGATGGGTTATATTCGCATAGTAAATTTGTCGCTTCATTTTTTGCATTTGCTCCGGCTGATGATCCTCAGCTCGCCTGTGTAGTTATTGTTGATGAACCACATCCCAGTTATTTCGGTGGGACCGTCGCAGCGCCGGTCGCCAAAGAAGTCCTGGAGAACGCATTAAAATATTTACAAACAGCAGAACTATCAAAACCAAACAATTTATGATGACCTTAGAAGAATTGCTTGCAGATATTTATGACGGCAAAATAGATCTGAAATCTTGGAATCGTCCTATCAAATCCTTAAGTTGTGATTCAAGATCTGTTGAAAAGGATAGTTTGTTTGTTGCATTAAAGGGAAGCAGTTTTGATGGTTATGAATACATCCATGATGCAATCACCAAGGGTGCCGTTGTCGTTGTGGCTGACAAGCCTTTTCCTGAAGAAGGATATCCCGGCGTTTGTTTTCTGCAGACGGATGACCCCGTCACATTTTTAAAATTGATTACAAAACGGTTTTACCAACAGCCTTCGGAGAAAATAAAGGTGATCGGAATAACGGGAACAAACGGAAAGACGACCATTACTTATTTGATTGAATCAATTTTGCATGGGGATGACAAGACTTGCGGCGTTATCGGCACGGTGAATTATAGGGTCGGTGAGAGAATGTTACCTTCCGTAAACACTACGCCGGGATTTCTCGAAAATCAGAAGTTATTATATGGTTTAGTTAGCGACGGTGTTGAGTATTGCGTTATGGAAGTCTCTTCGCACGCGTTAGATCAAAACAGGGTTGATTTGATTCATTTCAAAGCAGCGGTCTTTACCAATCTGACCAGTGATCATTTGGATTATCACAAAACAAGACAGGAATATTTTAATGCCAAAGCCAAACTGTTTAAAATGGTTAGTCCTGAAGGATGTTCTGTTATTAATATTGATGACGAATTCGGACAAAAGTTAGTTTCACAATCCGCAGGCACCCGGGTGACTTATGGAATTCGTCATAATGCAGATGTAATGGCCCGCGAAATTAAACTCGAAATAGAACAGACGCAATTTAAACTCGTAACTTCGCAGGGAGATGTTGTTATCCGGACCAGTCTGCTGGGGCAGTATAACATATACAATATCCTTGCAGCGGCGGCGGTCAGTTTAAAAGAAGGAATAAGCCTGGAGAATATACGGCGGGGAGTGGAGAGTCTCAAATATGTCCCCGGCAGGCTTGAACGAATTGACTGCCAGCAAGGCTATTCGATCCTCATTGATTATGCGCATACCCAAGACGCTTTAGAAAACGTATTGACCACGTTAAAGTCTGTAACCAAGGGAAGAATTATATTGGTATTCGGATGCGGAGGCAACCGCGACAGAACAAAACGCCCGGCCATGGGGCTTGTTGCCAGCCGACTCGCGGATTATTGTGTGGTGACCAGCGATAACCCCAGGAATGAAGAACCGAAAGCAATTATTGACGAAATTATCAAAGGCATGGAAGGTGAAAACTATATTGTGGAGGTTGATCGTGAACAAGCCATTATTAAGGCGTTAAATATTGCGGATGAAGGGGATGTTGTGCTGATTGCGGGTAAAGGCCATGAAGATTATCAGATATTTAAGGACCGTACCATTAAATTTGATGAAAGAACTGTTGTAAGGCAATATTTGCGATGTTAACTGTAGAACAAATTATTCAGGCAACGAATGGCCGACTGGAAAACGGTGATCCGGCTGTAAGTTTGAAATCGGTTTCTATCAATACCCGTGCGCTGGGGCAGGGGGCGTTATACGTCGCCATCAAAGGGATCAATCATGATGGACACACATTCGTCAGGAAGGCCATCCAACAGGGTGCTGTTGCCGTTCTTGTTTCTAAGAAAATGAAACTCAAAGGAATTAGTGTAATTCGTGTAAAGGATACAGTTAAGGCCCTCGGGCAAATAGCTCACTTTTACCGTTCTCAGTTTGACATCCCTGTCGTTGCGATCACAGGCAGTGCCGGGAAAACAACAACGAAGAATTTGGTTTCAAGCGTTTTGGGTTCCAAGTTTAAGGTGTTGAAGAATGAACGTTCAGAAAACAATTGGATTGGCGTTCCTCTGACATTATTAAAATTGAAGAAATCCCATTCCATTGCGGTTTTGGAATTAGGGACAAATCAAAAAGGGGATATCGCATGGCTGACCGAAATTACCGAACCTGACTTCGCGGTCTTTACGAATATCGGGGAGTCACATCTTGAAGGGTTGAAGAATAAGGCCGGAGTTTTCAAAGAAAAGGTTAATCTCGCCAAAGGTCTAAAAAAAGGGGGAGTTATCCTATATAACGGAGATGATGACTATTTGCGGAGAATCAAAAGTTTAGGGTTGCCGTTTCGGAAACTAGCGTTTTCAATCAATACTCAATCAGCCTATCAGGCCGAGTCAATTATTATGGACCAAGACAACAGGGTCCGTTTTAAGGTCAACAAGAAAAAATATGCTTTGGCGAATCCGGGCCGGCATCACATCTATAATGCGCTGGCGGCAATTTCATGTGCGGAATGTTTTGGAGTTAAGAAGGAAGATGTTCAGGCTCAAATTTCTAAATTTAGGCCTGATCCGAACCGAGGGGAATTAAAAAAGTATGGGAAGATCAGGATTTACAATGATACCTATAATTCTAATCCGTTGTCCTTTAAAAGCGCGTTGGACGTTATCAGGAATTTAAACGTCAAAGGCAAAAAGATTGTTGTGAGCGGTGATATGCGGGAGCTGGGGGCATCGTCCAAAGTTCTGCATCAGAAAATGGCCGAAGAAATATTCAAGGCGGACATTGATTTGTTGCTGACTTTAGGCCAGGAATCAAAAATAACTGTACGGACATTTCAGAACTTAACAAAAATCGTACCCGCGTTTCACTTTGACACCAGAAATGAATTACATAAAAAATTAAAACAATTCTGCCGTCCGGGTGATACAATTCTTGTCAAAGGTTCAAGATCAATGAACATGGAATTGACGGTCGATTTCTTAAAAAAAATTCACACCTCCTAAAATATGTTCTACTTTTTATCCCAATTTCGCGAGTTGCATTTCGGGTTTAATATTTTCAAATATATTACTTTTCGCACCGGTATGGCGGCATTTACCACGTTTTTGATTTGTGTGGTATTCGGCCCGTATTTTATCCGTAAACTCAGGATGATGAAAATCGGTGAAATTGCAAAGAGGGATGATTGCCCGGATCTGGATAAGTTTCATGGCAAGAAAGAAGGTACGCCCACGATGGGAGGATTATTTGTTATCGGCAGTATCGTTGTTTCGGTGTTGTTATGGGGGAATTTGACTAATCCTTTTGTTTTGTTGACGTTATTGACCTGTGTTTATCTTGCTGTTTTAGGCTGGGTCGACGATTATCGAAAATTAAAGAAATTAGGCCGGAATCGAGGATTGACAAAAAGAACTAAATTGATTTGGGAGATTCTACTGGGGTGCTTTATCGGATCATATGTTTTTTTTAACCCCGGGACATCGACACAATTGGATTTGCCTTTCTTGAAGGATACTATAATTGACCTGGGTATTTTATATGTGCCGTTCGTCGCGTTAATTGTCATTGGGACATCGAATGCGGTCAATTTAACCGATGGTTTGGATGGCTTGGCCATCGGGTGTGTTCTGGTTGTTAGTATGACGTTAGCGATCTTAAGTTATATCACGGGGCATCTTACGATCAGCCAATATTTATTTATTCCATATGTTGCCGAGGCCGCTGAGCTCACGGTTTTTTGTTCCGCTATGGTTGGAGCTAGTTTGGGATTTTTGTGGTTTAATTGTCATCCGGCCACTGTTTTTATGGGGGATACGGGATCTCTGTCATTGGGGGGGACATTGGGGGTTATGGCGGTACTCATTAAGAAAGAATTATTGCTTGTCATCATCGGGGGCGTATTTGTAATTGAAGCGTTATCGGTTATATTACAGGTTTTCTCTTTTCGGGTTTTGGGAAAAAGAATATTCAAAATGGCACCTTTTCATCACCACTTGCAAATGTCCGGATGGGAAGAGTCAAAGATTATAATTCGGCTCTGGATATTGGGAGTTATCTTGGCATTAGTGGCATTGACAACATTGAAAATCAGATAAAATGCTGAATTTAGAAGGTAAAATAGTCACGATTATTGGGGCAAAACGAAGCGGATTAGCTTTGGCCCGGTTAGTCTTGCGTTTAAACGGACAGCTAAGGATTTCCGATTCACAGGCTGTTGAACAGATGTCCAAAGATGATTTGGACTGGATTAATCAACGCGGGATTAGATTGGAAAACAACATACATACCAGGGAGTTTATAAGCGGGAGCGATTTTTTGGTTTTGAGTCCGGGGGTTCGTTTTGATTCGATTCCCGTTCAGTGGGCGAAAGAAATGTCTATCCCGGTATTCGGAGAAATCGAATTTGCTTATCAGTTTTGTCAGTCTCCCATTATAGCCGTCACCGGAAGCAATGGAAAAACGACCGTAGTGACGCTCATCAATAAAGTTCTTACACAGGCCGGGTATAAGTCTAGGCTATGCGGCAATGTCGGTTTTCCGTTTTCAGATTATTGTATTGATGGAAATGAATATGATTTTTTTGTTCTGGAGCTCAGCTCATTTCAATTGGAATCCCTGATTGATAAGGATAATTCTTTGAGGAAAGATGGTCGGGTAAAAGGCTTCAGGCCGTTCATTGCTGTCTTATTAAATTTCAGCCAGAATCATTTGGACCGGCATAAAGATATTGCAGAATATTTTGAAGCCAAACAGAAAATATTTTATAACCAGACGGCCGATGACCATGCTGTTCTGAACCATAGCAGCGCGCTGATTCGTGACCTGACAAAAAAAATAGATTCGACCATCCATTGGTTTAATCAAGCCGAAAATGTTGCCGGACTTAATCCCAATTTTTTAGCTGTACGTAAAGTTGCTGATATTCTGGGTGTCAGCGAAGAAGGCTTTAATGAGGTAATTCATAATTTCAAAGGAGTCGAGCACCGGATGGAATTGGTCCGAACTTTAGACGGGGTTGATTTCATCAATGATTCGAAATCAACCACCGCAGAAGCCGGTAATTGGGCCTTGAGCCAGATGCAAAGACCGGTCATGATGATCTGCGGAGGAAAAGATAAGAATATTGATTTTACGGTTTTAGCGGAGATTGTCCGGAAAAAAGTTAAAAAAATGTTTGTGATTGGTGAAGCTAAAGAAAAAATAAAAAATTCATTTCGCGGATTTGTTCAAATCGAGGAATGTCAAAAACTTGAGGAGGCCGTAAGGTCAGCCAAGAATCAAGCCGATCACGGGGATTGTGTTTTATTAAGCCCGATGTGCGCAAGTTTTGACATGTTTAAAGATTATGAAGACCGCGGCCGGATCTATAAAAGTATCGTCAATAATTTATAATTTTATTAAATTTTGGAGAATATGCGAAATTTACGAATATCGATTACGGCTGTTGTAACGGTTCTGATCTGTTTGGGTATTATCATGATTTATTCATCCAGCGGTGTTTATGCCGCAGAAAACTTGGGAGATCGAACGTATTTCCTTAAGCGCCATTTAATTTTTCTGGTTTTGGGCAGTCTGGTCATGTTTATGTCCATGGCTATTGATTACCGATTGCTGCAAAAATATTCCAAATTTTTAATGTTAGCGGCCTTTATACTTTTGGTCATTGTATTGATCCCTGGAATCGGGTCAACGAGTTATGGAGCAAGGCGCTGGTTTAAACTTGGCCCGGTCAGTTTTCAACCTTCAGAGTTTACCAAGATTGCGATTATGGTCTATGCGGCTGATTTCCTTTCCAGGAAACAGTTAAAAATAACCAATTTTGTAGAGGGATTTCTGCCGTTATTGATTATAATGGGGAGTGTCTGTTTACTTATTGTTAAACAGCCTGATTTAGGGAGTTCAGTCCTGATTGCTTCAATTATCTTCATTATGTTATTCGTTGCCGGGACAAAAATAATATATTTAACCGGCTTAGCGCTGGCGGCTTTACCGGCTTTGGTTTATCTGGTTGTCAGCGAACCGTATCGAATGCGCAGAATTGTAGCGTTTCTTGACCCCTGGCAGGATAGTCAGGGTGTAGGGTTTCAGCTTTCCCAATCTCAGATTGCACTGGGATCAGGCGGCATATTCGGCGTCGGACTCGGGAAAAGTATGCAAAAGTTGTTTTATTTGCCGGCGGCCCATACGGATTTTATCTTGTCAATTATTGGGGAAGAATTGGGGTTAATCGGAACCGTTTTTACGGTTTTGTTATTTGCGGTTTTTATTTGGCAAGGTGCGCGGATCACCAAACGAACCCAAAATCCTTTCGGGTATTATTTGGCTTTAGGTTTAGTTTGTCTCATTGGCCTTCAGGCGGTAGTCAATATCGGCGTGAGTATCGGGGTGTTTCCTACAAAGGGACTCCCGTTGCCGTTTATCAGTTACGGGGGGTCTGCTTTGATTTTTAATATGGTGGCTGTCGGGCTGTTGTTGAATATATCACGTATTGAAGATCTATGAAAATCGTATTGGCAACGGGAGGTTCAGCGGGGCATTTATTTCCTGCGATTGAAGCCGCTAAATGCTTAAGGACGGATGGTCATGAGGTTGTGTTTTTAGGAGCCATGGGTGCCGGCAAGACCCGGATCACTAGTGAAGGTTTTTCTTTGGTCGAGTTGCGGGCAACAGGGCTTCAAGGGAAAAGCCGCTGGGCAGATTTTAAATCGGCTGTTAAACTTTTTCTAGTTTCAATACAGGCAATTACGGAATTAAGAAAGATCAATCCGCAGGTCGTCGCAGGATTTGGAGGGTATGGAGCTTTTCCTGTTGTCAGTGCAGCCGTGGTTTTAGGAATTCCATCGATTATTCATGAGCAAAATGTCGTTCCAGGAAGAGCCAATAAACTCTTAAGTTTTTTTGTTAAGAAAGTAGCGGTTAGTTTTAAACATACAAAGAAATATTTAACAAGTAAGCGGCTGGTTCATACGGGATGTCCGATATCACGTTCGTCAAAGCGTTTCGACCGTTTGCAGTCTCTTGCAGAATTTGGTTTCAATAAAACAGACAAAATTATCCTGGTGTTTGGAGGAAGTCAGGGGAGCCAGAGAATCAATCAAATTTTCTGTGAATTTTTAAGACATCTGCAGGGTAGGTTTAAAATACAAGTGATGCATATCAGCGGTAAAGGAAAATTAGAAGAAGTAAAGGATATGTACGACGGTCTAAATCTACCGCATGTATTATTTGAATTTTTTGAACCTATGGAAAAATTATACCAATTGGCGGATGTTGTCATATCCCGTTCGGGGGCTTCCACGATCGGAGAATTAACTTGGTTTAAAAAACCGGCCATACTGGTGCCGTACCCATACGCGCAGGGACATCAAAAAGAAAATGCGGATGTATTGGTAGAATCGAATACAGCCAGGATTGTTCAAGATGCCGATTTAACCCCAACCAGACTGATGGAGGACATATCTTATCTGCTGGAACACCCGCCTGCGGAGGTTTTGTTTGATCGCTTAATAGCAGAATTAAATATTAACGGGGCGGCAAAATCTTTAGCCGGGGAGATAGCAAGCGCGGTATGAAATTAAATCCCAGATTTATTGTTTTGACCCTTGGTTTGTTCATATTATGGGGGTCATACTCGTATGCGGCCGAATGGAAAGAATTGCGCGGGAAACATGTGGTTGTCTATTATAATAATGCCCCCAAAGATTTTGTTGATGCCGTTGAGGAAGCCACGGAAACTTATTATAATAACATCAGCAAAAATCTCGGGTTCGGCCGGACTCAAAATTGGTCTTATGAGAACAGGGTTAAGATTTATATTTATGACAGTTCGGAGGATTATGTATATGCAGGTAAACAGGCCGGTTGGTCCCATGGATCAGCGTCCCCGACTCAGAAAAAGATCAGAACGTTCCCGACGGCCCATGGTTTTTTTGATTCAACCCTTCCCCACGAACTGGGGCATATTGTTTTTAGAGATTTCGTTGGCTATAAAACAAATATTCCGTTATGGTTTGAGGAAGGAGTGGCGATGTATGCGGAACGGGCCAAGCGTTTTGGTTCACATGATGTTGTCCGCCAGGCTATGCATAACGGCCGGTTTATGCCGCTGGACGAGTTGACAATGATAGGCCTTACACCTGTGACGGATGAGGCGGTTATAAGTTTGTTTTATGCGGAATCAGCGAGTGTGGTCAAATATCTTATTGATGAGCACGGAAAGGCCAAATTTGTCCGTTTTTGCCGGAAATTAAAGGAAGGTTCGCCGTTTAATTGGGCGTTGGATTCGGTCTATGTCAGATTTAAGGATATTAACAAGTTAAATGATTCATGGGAGAGATACTTAAACAATGAATAAACATTATCATTTAATCGGAATAGGCGGTATCGGGATGGGAACGATTGCCTCGTTGTTATTAGACAAGGGGCATAAGGTTAGCGGTTCGGATGTGAAAGAAAATTCAATGGTTCATCATCTGTTGAAGAAGGGTGCCGCCGTCACTATCGGACACAATTCAGAGAATATCGCGGATGCGGATGTCGTTGTTTATTCTTCAGCCATTAAAGAATCAAACTGTGAATTGACAGCCGCTCATCGCCGGGGGACCCCTGTTCTTCAGAGAGCTCAGGTTCTGGCGCAATTAATGCGTGAACATGTCGGGATTACCGTTGCCGGAGCGCACGGGAAAACAACAACCACTTCGATGATCGGGCAGATGCTGAACCATGCAGGGCTTAATCCAACATCCGCCATAGGGGGTATCGTCAACGGAAAGAGTTCAAGCGCAACTTTAGGACTAGGAAAGTATTTTGTTTCTGAAGTTGATGAAAGTGACGGCTCATTTCTTTATTTCTCACCACAGTACTCTATTATTACAAACATGGATCTTGAGCATCTTGATTATTATCAAAATTGGAAGAATATTGCGGATACTTATCAAAAGTTTTTTGAAAAGACAACTCCTGATGGAATTATTCTCGCGTATGGTGATGATAAACGACTATGTGACTTAATCCGACAGAGTTCTAGAAAATATAAGACATATGGTTTTTCTTCCGATGATCAGGTATTTGCGACCAACATACGCATGGATGGTTTTAGGTCGACTTTTGATTGCGTTATTAATGGTGTTTTAAAGGGCACGGTCACGTTAAATATTCCCGGCAGGCATAATATTGCCAATGCCTTGGCCTGTATTAGTCTAGGTGAAGAATTGTGCATTGACTTTGGAGCTGTTGTTGAGAGTTTAGGGCTCTTTAATGGTGTCCAGAGGCGGTTTCAAACCCTAGGGGAATTTGACGGCGGATATGTCATTGACGATTATGCCCATCATCCTACGGAAATTTCGGCGACATTGCAAACGGCCAGTGAGTTGTCGACCGGCCGTGTGATTGCGGTTTTTCAACCTCACCGGTATACTCGATTTAAGGGGCTCTGGCGGGAGTTTATGGATAGTTTGAAAGGCATTGATTACCTCATTGTCACGGATGTTTATGAGGCGAGCGAATCCCCGATTGAAGGTGTTAATAGCAGTAAATTCGTCCAGGAAATTAAAAAGATATGTGACAAAACAGTCCTTTATATTAAAAAAGAAAAGATACTCGGTCACCTATTAAAGATTATACAACCGGAGGATCTTGTGATTACGTTGGGGGCGGGAGATGTAAACCAGATTGGTTATGACCTGGTCAAGAAACTCCAAAATAAAAATATGAACGTTCTTCAAAGAGTCCATGATTAAACGAATCAAAAAATTTGGCAGAATCGGGGTTGTGATGGGGGGGTGTTCGACGGAGAGGGAGATTTCTCTTAAGTCAGGAAAAGCGGTGCATGATTCGTTGAGTTCCCAGGGATTAGATGTTTTGGCCCTGGATATCCGGGATGATGATTCTACGAAAATCAAGAATTTGCTGCTTGAAAAAGAAATTAATCTGGTTTTCATTGCCTTGCATGGAAAAATTGGGGAAGATGGTCAGATCCAGTCCATTTGTGAGGAAATCAAGATTCCCTATACCGGTTCAGACTCAAAATCTAGCCGATTGGCGTTTAATAAGGTTTCCACTCAAAAAATGCTTAGAGACAACAGGATCACTGTGCCCGGATCGGTAGTTTTTTTTCAGGACGAGGAAATCAATCTGCTAAAAGTTAGCGAAACGCTGAATACGTTTCCTTTGGTCGTTAAGCCTTCTTGTGAGGGGTCGAGTATTGGAGTTAATGTGGTCAAAAGCGCCGACGCATTACTTAAAGCCATAGAATACGCCAAGTCTTTTGGTAGAGAAATTTTGGTGGAGGAATTTATTGAAGGTCGTGAATTAACAGTCGGAATTCTTGATGACAAGCCCTTGGATGTTGTGGAGATCTTGACGGAAGGCGGGTTCTTTGATTTTTCTGCGAAATATGAGAGTGGTCAGACGAGGTATAATGTTCCGGCGGAATTGCCGGTTGAATTAAAACATCTAATGCAGGAAACCGCCCTAAAAGTCCATATGCTTGCCGGATGCAGGGATCTATCACGCATCGACTTTATATTGGATAACAATTTTAGGCCGTATGTTTTGGAAATTAACACAATACCGGGGTTTACCCAAACGAGCTTGCTGCCGAAGGCGGCTTTATGCGCCGGAATAAATTTTGATCAATTATGCATCATCCTAACGGAATTAGCTTATGCCAAAACGAAAAAAGAAAATTTTTCCATCGTGGATAATTAAGTCCTCTGTCATAGTTGTCATTATTATTGCCGCCCTGGCCGCATGTTTGTTTTTGTTTGACCGGACCGCAAGTTATTTTAATGAATCAGAGAGATTTTCTGTACAGACAATTGTAATAGACCCGACTCTTCAGTTTATTCAACGACGGGATTTGGTTCGGCTCCAGGGGAAGAATATTTTCCAGATAGATTTACAAGATGTCGAACAAGGCCTTTTAATGAAATATCCGCAGATTTCCGAATTGAGGGTTGAGAAAAAATTTCCTAATCAGATTCATCTGTTGGCTAAAAAACGCAAACGGTTGGCACAATTCGAACACAATAATAAATATTTAGTGCTGGATGATGAAGGTGTCATTTTATCGGAGTCTGAAAACAAAGATAATGAGCTGCCTTCGATCGGCGGGCCTAAAATAAAGATTGATTCGATTAACCCCGGTGGGAAAGTTAATAATGTTGAGATTATGGCCGGGTTAAAAATTATAAAATCTTTTAATGAGAACACTACGCTTTCGTCATACAAAATAATGAATATGGATGTTGACCAGCTGTCCAGAATTCTTCTTCATTTGGACAGAGATATTAAAGCCATTATTGATGACCAAAGGATAAATTATAAAATCAAAGTTCTTGGGATTGTTCTAACCCAGGGAAACCTTAATTTAAAGGAAGTCAATTATATTGATTTGAGGTTTAAAGAACCTATTATCGGGAAAAAATAATGTTAAATCGTGTAATGAAAGACAAAGTATTCTGCGGACTCGATATCGGGTCCCAAAAGCTGAAAGTCAGCTTGATCCAGATCAAAGATTCCAAACCGGAAATTCTTGGTGCGTTTGAACACCCGATTTATGGTTTTAAGGATTCATCTGTCAGCGACCTAAACGAATTTGCCGATTGTATCAACCACGTCTTGAATGAACTCGCAGAAAAGACAGGAGTACGGACGAAGGAAATTCAAATAGGGTTAGACGGCAGTTTTATTGATGTGCGCAAAACGTCTACGGCTATTCCTCTGGTGGATCGGGGCAATAAAGTCATCGCGGCTACAGATGTACGCAAGTTGAACAAGCAAGCCAGGTTGTTAGGGGTAAAAATGGAGGATGAAGTTTTGCATGAAATGCCCCAGATTTATCAAGTCGATGACGTTAATTCCGCAACAAATCCGCTGGGTCTTTACGGACGAAAATTAGCGGTCCAATCTTTGATTATTGTTTCGAATGTAGACAGGGTAAAGAATATTTTTAAGTCGGTTAACCACGCGGGGTATGATGTCAAGAATCTTTTCTTCGGATCATATGTCTCGTCAGAGATTGTACTGACGGATGACCATCGCAATAAAGGATGTGTTTTGATTGATGTGGGAGCCAACACCACCAGTGTCCTTGTGTTCCATGAAGGCCGTCTTAAATATATTGAGACCTTAGAAATGGGAGGGAATGATTTTACGCAGGAGATAGCGCGGGCATTGAGTTTATCGTTTGAATTGGCGGAAGAAATCAAGAAGTCCTACGCGACAGCGATTATTTCTCAAATTCAAGAGGATGAAGAAATACTGGTTAAACGGGAAAGCGCATATACGCCGATCAAACGAATCCAAATATACAATGCAATTCTGAATCAGGTTGATAATTTTGTTGAAGAAATTTATCAGTCCATATTGAGATCGGAGTTTTATGAAGATTTATATGCGGGCGTAAAAATGATCGGAGGAGGGGCGTTACTTACAGGGCTGATTGAAAAGATTGAAGAAAAGACCAAATTGGCGGTGACCCTGGCGCAAATAAATAATATCAACCAAAGAAATGTCTCGAATTCGGCGTTATTCTCAACCGCGATTAGTTTAGCCCAGAAAGGCTTTGAAGATTCAAAGGAAAATGATAATTATAGAAAAGGTCAGATTAATTTAGGTCAGAGAATGATTACCAAGGTCAAAGAATTATATACCGAGTATTTTTAGTGCGGCTTTTTTTGTGTATTTCTCAGGCGGTTAATGTTGTAACTGATGTCTTTGAGGAGATTTGCATATCGTTGCATCGCATTCAATATATATAACATCCAGAAAGAATTTAATAACAGAAGAACAACAATAATCGTTGAATTTACGTTCTGGGTGGTTAAAATGGCCTCGACGAACGTTTTATCCGTCTGTCGCAGATTGATATCAATAACATTCAAGAGGTTCTTGAACCAGAAAACGAAAATGACAAGAAGAACCAGTTGGAAAAATGTGAAATAAAAGTGTCTTAACAGCCAGCGGGCTGCCAGGTGATCAAGATATTTTAGTTTTTGGACGAAATCTTTAAAAACCATATTTTTCTCCTTTAAGATATTCTAATTGAGGAAAAAGCGAAAGCAATGTTTTTTTTCTCTGGTTTGTTCCTGAAGATTTGTATAAAATGTTAATGAATTTGAGCAAAGGAAGAAGATGTCTCATAAAATACTTGTGGTCGATGATGAACGGGTAAGTTTATCATTAATTAAGTTCGGATTATCAGCCAATCATTATGATGTTATTACCGCCACGGACGGCGATATAGGATTAGAACTGCTTAAGTCAGATAAGCCGGATTTGGTTGTCTTGGATATCGGACTTCCGAAGCTTAATGGGTATGAATTTATGCAAGAAATGAAAAGTCTGGACGGATGTTCACAAACACCGGTGATTATTCTTACCGCCAATGAAACGATGGAGCAGGTTTTTAAGTTGGAAGGGATAAAACAATATTACGTCAAACCCGTTGATATCGGCCAGCTAGTTATTCGGATAAAAGAATGTCTGGGCGACAACCAGTAGGGAAATGATATGACTATATTATATGCGTTGCTAATTCTTTCCGCCTGTTTTTATATTTTAATACGATCCCGCTGGATATGGTCGTTGAATCAGGCCCGGAGAAAAGGTATTTTTCCGGAAAAAGGGAAGGCGACCATGTTTGATGTCCGTCGTTTAATTATTGAAGGTGAGCTGGATCTGGCTGTAGAAGTCTATCGTTGGATTTTCAAAACACCAAGACAAAAGGCCCGGGCAGACGTCAGTGAACTGGCGGAAAGTATTTATCATAAAAATATGGAACATGAATAACTTTTGTCTCATTAATTCTATCAAATCAGGCTGTTGATCTGCATGGCTATTTGCCCCCGTTGTAAATCCAACCTATCTGTTAAACAATTAATGAATGGAATCTTGGAATGTCAGCAGTGTGGGGGATCATTGCGGTATGAACCTACAGAGTATAAACAAATTACAAGACCAGGCATCTATATCGCTTTATTTATTGTCACTAACACGTTCGTGGTCCATGAGCCAAGAATGCGTTTCATAATTAACATTATATTGCTGACGCTCTGGTTTATTTTTTTTAAAAGATTCCTCGATTATTTAAACAAAACTACTCTTGAGATTGTTGAAGAAAACTAATGAATTCATATAAACATGATTTTTATGATTTTAAAGATGTTATCTGGCTCAATGCGGCTAGCGAAGGTCCGCTTCCAAAGGTGGCCGAAGAGGCTTTAAAGGAGGCCATTTATTGGAAAAGTGCAGTCTATCAGCTGGATATTCCTAAATTTATCAAAGTACCTCTGGAATTAAAAAAGAATATCGCCGAATTAATCAATGTTGAAAGCAGGGACGTGATACTTGGGTCGAGTGCCAGCTATGGGCTGCACATCTTGGCGAATGGCATTCAATGGCAGGCAGGGGATGAGGTGCTCGTCATGCAGAATGATTTTCCATCCAATATAATTCCTTGGCTTGGTTTGCAGCAAAAAGGTGTGATTGTAAAGCAAATCAAACCAAAGGAACGGATACTGTTTCCGGAGGAAATACAAAGAGAGATTACTCCTCAGACCCGTCTGATCTGTTTATCACATGTGCATTCTTTTAGCGGGCATCAGTTGGATGTAGAAGGGGTCTCTAAGTTGTGCCAAAAGAATAACATTCGATTTGTTTTAAACATCGTCCAGTCGCTCGGGAATATGCCTCTGAACGTAACTGCTATGAATGTTGATGCTGTGGTGGCAGTGGGTTACAAGTGGTTATGTGGTCCATATGGCACAGGATTTTGTTGGATTAAAGATGAATTCCGGCGTCAATTGGATTCTAATCAAGCGTATTGGTCTTCATATCTGTCTGAAGAGGAGTTAAAAAGTGAAGGGCCAATATCTTTTAAGGCGCAGGATTCAGCCAGAAAATATGATACCTTTGGAACAGCAAATTTTTTTAATTTTGTTCCACTAACGGCCGCGATTCGATATTGGCTGGATATTGGCCTAAATCAGGTTCAAGAGCATAACCAATTCTTGATCAACTATCTGATTGAATATTTGGATCAATCAAAGTATGGGATCATCAGTCCGATTACCCCTGAAAAAAGAACGAACCTGTTTGTTTTTTCCCACCGAGACTCAACTCAGAACGAGGCTGTTGTTAAGGCGCTGGCAATTAATAAGATTCATCCTGCCCTCTGGAAAGGAAATATTCGACTTTCCCCGCATATTTACAATACAGGCCAAGAAATTAAAAAGGTCGTGACCATATTAAATCAGTTCAGCCAATAAAGTATAATTATATAAATACTTATATAATGTTAACAAATGGCATGATATGTTATATATAGTCATATTTTAATAGAAAATTGTAGAATTAATTAACAATTTCTTGGTTCTAAGTCTTTAAATATGGCATACTTACTTTAGATGATCCAAGTCTTTTTTTAAGCTCAATTTGTCCTGTCCAATCAGGATAAGTTGATGCAAAAAAGGAGGTGAGGAGGATGAGAAAGGTATTGTCAGTTTTTACCGCGTTTGCGTTTGTTTTCATGGTGGCTGCACCTGCTTTTGCTTTACCCGCTCCAGTAGAAAAGCTTACATCAGGTGTGGTCAAAATCGTTAAATCACCTCTGGCCATCTATGACCATACAAAAACGGAAATGAATGAACATCATTCAACGACCATTGGTTTTACCAAAGGGTTGATTGAATCTCCGTTTTTTATGCTCAAAGATATTGGAGGCGGTTTAATGGACATCGTTACATTCCCTATGGATTAGGGAGTCTGCTAACCTTCTCGGGGCCGATGTCAATATCGGCCCCATATTTGGTTTACTTGACAAAAATCTTCACTGTATTAAAATCTTTGGATAATAATTCTTGAATCACTCGTGGATCAGGGGGGATGTTTTTTTTGCCGTTTGTCCGTTCACACAGAACTCTGGCATTCTGTGGGTGTATCAAAAATTATTAGTGCGAGATTGATTCTAACGGAGTTGACAGCCCGGAAGAATTTAGTTACTGTAATTAAAGCCGGGTGGCTCCAGAATGAACATTCTGTGTTCGTAACGACTTACGAACTAGGTTGGTTTGCTCATATCATTTTTGTAATTTAGTGCCACACTATTGTAAATTTGAAATTAACCCGACAATAAATGTAGACGAAGGAAGCAACAATGGAACGTGTAGCAGCCATACTAGATTATTGGTTTGATGGGATTACGGAAGAAACGGTTTTAACCGATGATTTACCTGTAAAAGCGCGATGGTTCTCTAAGGATGAAGAGATTGATCGAGAAATCAAAAATAAATTCAATTCCGATTTAACTAAAGCGCGCAAAGGAAAGTGTTCGTCTTGGATGGATTCATCCGTTGGGGCCCTCGCCCTGATTATTCTTTTGGATCAACTTTCAAGGAACATTTTCCGTGGATCCGAAAAGGCTTTTGATACAGATCTCCAGGCCCTTGAGAGTTGTCTGATCGCGATTAAAGACAGTTATGATGAAGAATTAAGCTTAATCCAGCGGCAATTTCTTTATATGCCGATGATGCATTCGGAAAACTTAATGATTCAGAAAAAATCCATAATATATTTTAAGAATTTGGTTGATGCTGCCCAAACGCAAGATCCTCGGAATATTGAATATTTTACCAATGTATATGATTTTGCCAAACGTCATCATGATATCATTTTGAAATTTGAGCGATTCCCTCACCGAAATGATGTGCTGAAACGGCGTTCAACATCAACGGAAATCGAATTTCTAAAATCTTCAGGTGCGTCTTTTTAATTTTAAGGTGCATGGGATCACAAACGAATTGTAAGAGACAGATTAATCATTCTTATTAAAGGGATAAAATGGCAGCGGGATATTTGGGGGAGGGTCATATTGATTGGTTGAGGAATTCGATAAAGTAATGTACAATATCTATAAAATTTAACGCTAATACTATTAATAGGAATAATTTACATGGGAGATAAAACCTTATTAGTTTTGTTAATAATTTTTATAGTTATTGGAGTCTTTACATACGATCAGTATATCACTGAAAAGACCGGGGAAAGCCCGATTTCACGGTTATTGGACTATGGCGGTTTGGGAAATAATGAGAATGTTGTTGACCCAAACAAGACCACGGTATCTAAATATGCAACCTTCCAGGAAGGTGCAGAGTTTCACTTAGCCCAATTATTGAATAAATTATCTGAGTTTAAGGATCAACGTCAAAAATTGCTCCAGGAACGCAATGCGATTATATCCCAGCTAATTGGTTTGGAGGATAAAGCACTGAAGGTAGCTGAATTATTTGCAGAGGAAATCAAAAAGGAACGGGAGGAGTTCTCGGCTTATAAGCCGGAGCTAGACCAGCTTGGACAACTGTTGACGGAAACATATAATGTCAATAATCTTATGATTCGTGAGAAGAATTATGAGAAGATTAAGGAAAAAATATACGCTCTCAACGGAAATAAAGATTGGGGCGTGTCCCAGAAAGATATAGCCGAGTTGGTCGAATTCATTAATCAAACATTTGTCCAGAAAAGGCTGATTCCTATTAACAACTGTCAGTCTGATGAAGAGTGTCTTGCCGCGAATGTAAAACAAGCCCAGGTATTTCTCAACGAAGTGTTAATTGATTTTCAGCAAGAATTAACGCCGCGATTTGTCAACGCCGTTAAAATCGTCCAAAAGTCCAGAGGCGTCAATAGTGAGCAGGTCATATTCGGTGATGTCAATGAAACGTATGTTGAACAGCAGGACGAATATTTTCGCAGGCAGTATAATGATCTTGTCCAGAAACTTGTCAAGATTACACCCAAAGACCTGAATGATTTGATACAGCTTCACCAAGAGCTGCAAATTGAAGAGAGGACAATCCTCGAAAATATTCAGACCAATTCGCAGCGATTATCGCAGCGGATTGAAGAAGAACAACAACAGTTAAGCGAGTTAATTGAGAAAATAGACAAGAATAAACTGGCCAAGTTCAATGATTTTTTTGCTATTCTGGGTGAAAACAAGATAGAGAAAAAGACTTATTTTGATCAGTTGGTAGAAATTGACAAGCAGTTGGTACAAATGTCCCGACATCGTTCATTTGAATACAGATCATTCCTTCGAAATGTCGCCGCCTTATTAGAGGTAGATATCAAGAAACTCGTTGAAGACCGCGTGTATGCCGCTAATCTGAATGCTAATTATCTAAACTACAGATACAGTCTTGAAGAAAGGCGCAGAACGGTCGGTATTAAAGATATTTATCAGGACCAGAAACAACAGGTCGTCGTGGCTCCCAAGCAAGAGCCTGTCGCTGTTCAACCGGAAAATCCAATCCAAGAAATTAAGCAAATGGAGTCTGTAGGGCAAAAGATGACGACGCCTAAGAATGTTAATGTTCAAGCGACCATAAATCGGCCAGATCTAGAAAAACAAAAAGTCCGTCAAGACACTGTTATGTCGGATTTTGATAAAGCCCGGGATAAAGCTAAAGATAATGGGTTTTAACCTGCATGACGGTTTTTTTTAAGAATTGCTTTAAATTCGTGCTAGGCATATTCTTAGGGGCATTTGTCATAGCCGGATTACTTTATGTTCTTTTGAATCGGCCCTATTTTTATCAGATAATTGTTCCGCGCCTTGTTGAATCGTTGTATCCAAATACACACATTGATGAATTGAGGGTTGGCAGGGCGGAATATAAATTCCCCGACCAATTTAAATTTAAGAATGTTGAAACAACAGTTACGCTTCAGAATAAGAAGCACGAAATTGGATTAATCAACTTAGACCTTATTGGTATTGTTCGGTTTTTGGCGAAACGCGGCCATCTCGACGTTTCGGTCTCGGTGCGTTCTTTTTCAACAGAAGATCTTGATATTAATTATTCGGATTTGGAATTCTCAGCCGTTCACAGAAGAGACCAGACAATCGGTCTCACAGGAAGAATATTTATAAGCCAAGGTAAAGCACTTGAATACCTCATCAGTGATGCCGATATTAAAATTTCAGGAGATTTAAACCGTCTTAATTTTGACCTTAGTGATGCATCTTTTTATGGTGGGAAATTAGGCGGGGAAATATCTTTAGAAAACATTTCCTCGTTCCCATATCAAGTTGGGCTGCGATTCGACCACATTAGTTCAGAGCGCTTAAATGAAGTTTATGGGGAACTTTATTCCAATTTTCGTGGTCTAATATCCGGCACTTTAAGATTAACAGGGGATGCCCAGAATATAGAATCTTTTGTGTTAGTGATGGAATCTGAGGCAGGGGCCGAAATTAAGGCATGGGTGGTCGGGTGGATGATTGATTTTGTGCCAGCGTATTCGGTGGTGCTGTCTAAAGATTTGAAGGATGTCATCAAACAAAACAGATTTCTTACGGCGGATTATATCATTTTGAACGCTAAGAATGCCAACCAAAAGGTAATTGAAGCCAAAGTCGAAATGAAAATCAGAAAATATAATCTCAAACCAAACTACACATTTGATATTAATATTGATCGTGATTTGTTAGAATCACTTTTAGGGATTGAACGGTTTCTTAAAACGGGAGGGTTTAATGTTCCTAGGTAAAAAGTTAATGCCTTTGTTTTTTGCATGCATGTTATTTTACGGCTGCACAGTTAAAGCGGTCGGTGATCCCGACCGCCCGATCACGATCAACGCACATATCACTTTGGATATCAAAGGGCTTGAAAAAACAGCCACCAATATTGAAGATTATGTCAGTGGGGAAAAGCCAAAGACCACTTTACAAAATAATTAAGGAGGAATTTATGGTTCGGCATACATTCTTGTTTTTGTACACAATTTTAATTTTAGGGACAATTCCGGTAAATTCATATGCGGCCGATTACAATATTAAACAAATGACGCCTGAAGTGACGGTTGCATTGGAAAACAGACGTTCCCGTTATGATCAAATCCAGGATTTAAAAAAACAAGGATTGATCGGTGAGAATAATCAGGGTTATATTTCTGTTTTGAAGCATAAAGTTGAAATCGTCGATGTCATAGAAGCCGAAAACAGAGATCGAAAGGTAATTTATGAAACGATCGCTTCGCAGAATCAATTGGGCGGAGCTATCAATAAGATTGAAAAAGTCTTTGCAAGTGTTCAGCGGGAAAAGGCTCAAGCCGGGGAAAAGGTTCAGTTAGAGAACGGAAATTGGGTTTCGAAATAATCTGGGGGATAACATGAAATTCAAGAACGAGGTTGTTTACATACAGCGTCTTCTCAAAGAAACCAAAATTAAAGAAATAATGACCGTGCCGGTGGTTAAAATTTATGAATATGAGGCTGTAAGCCGAGCTGAAGAATTGTTTGTACAGCAAGGAATATATTATCTTCCGGTTGTCAATCGGCTGGATCAATTGATCGGGATTATCACGCATAAATACCTTTATAAGACTCTGGCCCCGAGGAAGGTTATAGCCGGTAATTATATGGGTTATTCCAATGAAATGGTCATTGATGGGAATTTCTTTTATGATAAAACAACGCTGGATAGTTTTCGTCTTAAGGATATTATGCATTTGAATCCGCTGACATTAAGTCCTGAAGACAGTATAGCGGAAGCTGTTTTAACGATGACCCGGCATAATACCGGTTGTATCCCGATTGTCAAAGGTAATAAGAAAGTCTGCGGCATGCTTACGCATAAGGATATTGTGAACCTGGCAACTTTAATTTTACTTGATTATTAAAAAATGATTTCTACGTTTGAAGACAAACAAAATCTTGATTTTAACGAAAAGTTCGCGTTTTGTTATAACTTGCTTGAAAATGACATCAGGAATATCTTTGTCACCGGGAAAGCCGGGACGGGGAAATCCACACTTCTTCAGTATTTTCGGGAACACACAACCAAAAAAATCGTTGTATTGGCGCCGACCGGAGTGGCGGCTGTCAACATCAAAGGGCAAACCATCCATTCCTTTTTCTGTTTTCGTCCCGATATTACACCCGATAATGTTTTCTCTATACGCCTTCATCGGTCACAAAAAAGACTTTATGAAAGTTTAGACGCCATTGTCATTGATGAGATTTCAATGGTCCGGTCTGATCTGTTGGATTGTATTGATGCCTTCTTAAGGATGTATGGAAAGAAAAAGAACGAACCCTTCGGAGGCGTTCAGATGATTTTTTTCGGGGATCTTTACCAGTTACCGCCGGTCGTGACCCAGAGGGAACAGACAATTTTTAACGGAGTTTATCCAAGCCCGTATTTTTTTGATGCCAAGTCCTATAAATTACTCAGTTTAGAGATTATTGAACTCGACAAAATTTACCGACAGAAAGATGAAGATTTCATTCAGCTGTTGGGAGGGATCCGCAACAAGACGTTTTCCCGCTGGGATATGGTTGTTTTAAATCAAAGGTTAAAACCGGATTTCCAGATACCGGAAGGTGAGTATTATATTTCACTGACAACGACAAATGCCATTGCCGACCGGATCAATCAGGAACAGCTTGAAAAGTTAAGCACAAAATTATGTGAACATGAAGGTGATCTGAGCGGGGACTTTAAAGAGAGCGATCTTCCGACTCATTTGAATTTAAAGCTCAAGGAAGGGGCCCAGGTGATGATGCTGAATAATGATCCGCAGGGGCGATGGATCAACGGGAGTATCGGTAAGACAACTTATCTGAATGAAGAAGGGTTTGGAGAAGATTCCATTGAAGTTGAACTGCATAGCGGTTCGGTTGTCGAGGTAAAGCCGGTGACCTGGGAGATATATCGGTTCCGGTACAATGAAGACTCACAAAGCATTGTGTCCGAAGCGGTCGGAGCATTTACTCAGTATCCGATTAAACTCGCTTGGGCTGTGACCATTCATAAAAGTCAGGGAAAGACATTTGATAAAGTGATTGTAGACATCGGCCGCGGGACGTTTTCCCACGGTCAGGTTTATGTGGCCTTGAGCCGTTGTACGACGCTCGAAGGGGTCATCTTGCGCAAACCAATTTATGACCATCATGTGCTGCTGGACCAACGGGTTGTAGATTTTATGGTCAAGAATCAGTGTAGTTAAAAAGAATGGAAATGAACCCTCAAAGAATTTGTTTCTTAATTTTGATTATATTGTTTGTCCTGATTGGACTAAGATATACCCAATCACAAACGGCAGCCCATAAAACTAAAAAAGGACCGGAGGACACGAGAGTGAGTAAAGATTTGAATGAATTTAAATCTGGAAAAGTGAACGTTTTTAATGTGGAGCAGGGGAAAATTGTCGAAACCGAGATGGTGTTCAAGCCTGAAGAAGAGTGGCAAAAGATTCTTTCGGCGCAAGAGTTTAAAATCGCCTTTAAGCAGGGAACGGAACGGCCGTTCAGCGGCCGATGGAATGCGAATAAGAAAAAAGGTGTATATCGCTCAAAAATCAGCGGTAACGACTTGTTCCACTCCGATAACAAATTCGATTCCGGTACTGGTTGGCCGAGTTTCTATCAACCGGTGGATGAAAAAAATATCATCCTTAAAGAGGACAATACATTGTTTATGAAACGGGTGGAGGTCCTTGACCGGGTGAGCGGGGCCCATTTGGGCCACGTATTCAACGATGGACCGCCTCCCACAGGCTTAAGATATTGCATCAATTCTGACGCTCTTGATTTTGTTGAAGGGGTCGGCTATAAAGATCCGCCCAAAGGTGAATAAACAAAAAATGCAAATTAGGAGGGTAATATGTGGATAGCATTAGCCGTTATCGGCGTTCTCGTTCTCATTTTTTTCGGGATGTATAATGGATTGGTCGGTAAGAAAAATCAGGTTGAAAACGCGTTTTCCGGTATGGATGTTATGTTGAAGAAAAGGTATGACCTTATTCCCAATCTGGTGTCAACGGTCAAACAGTATATGCAGCATGAAAAAAATACTTTAACCGAAATTACTGAACTGAGAGCAAAAGCGGTATCAGGGAATTTAAATAGTGACGAAAAAGTCGACATTGATAACAGGATATCCAAGGCGATTGGCGGGATTATGGTGGCCGTTGAGAATTATCCTGATTTAAAAGCCAGCGAGAATTTTCTGAATTTGCAAAGAACCCTCAATGAGATCGAGGAGCAGATTTCAGCTGCGCGCCGGTCGTATAATGCTTCGGTTATGGATTACAATAATGCCGTTGAAATGGTGCCGACGAATTTTGTGGCCGGTTTAATGAATTACCGGAAAAAAACAATGTTTGAAATACCCGATACCGAACGCAAAAATGTTAATGTCGGGGATATGTTCAAGAATTGATTTGTTTGAAGGCTAATGAAAACACTTCAGGAATTAAAAGAATTTTACGATAAAAATCTTCTGCCGGATCTGCAGAATCTTGAAGAAATCCGACTAAACAATCTTAAGAAGATGGCTGCCTGGATTGTGCCTATTCTTCTAGGGAGTTTAGTTCTGGCGATCCTTTTCAAAGACGCCGGGGACGCCGCGGGATTTATCGTTTTTCTGGCATTCATCGTTTCAGGGATTATCGTCGCGTATATCACCAGGGGTTATGTTTCGAACTTTAAACAAAAGATTATTGAAAAGATTGTTCATTTCGTCGGTCCCAGTTTGAACTATCAACCTACCGGATACATTGATTCCCACCGTTATAAAGAAAGCAGGCTTTTTTTAAGACAACACGACGTGTATAAGGGCGACGACCGTGTGCATGGGAAAATCGGCGCTACAGCGGTTGATTTCTCCGAATTGCATACACAGTACATCACCCGGGATAGTAAGGGCCGGACCAGTTATCATACCATTTTTAAAGGCTTGTTTTTTATCGGGGATTTTAATAAGGATTTTAAAGGCAGGACTTTTGTTCTGCCCGACACGGCGGAAAGCCTGTTCGGTGGCATGGCCAAACTATTTCAATCTTGGGCTATGTCGCGGCCTGAATTGGTTAAACTGGAAGACCCTGAGTTTGAAAGATTGTTCGTGGTTTATGCGGATGACCAGATTGAAGCGAGGTATATTTTGTCTCCTAGTCTGATGAAACGAATTGTCGACTTCAAAAAAAAATCGAGAAAGAACATCCGCTTGTCTTTTTTAAATTCTAATGTTTATGTGGCTATAGCGTATTATAAAAATTTGTTCGAACCGCGTATTTTTCAAACATTGCTGGATTTTAATCCGATCAAGGAATATTTTGAAGACTTGCAATTAGCCACCGGGATTGTTGAAGATCTGAGTTTGAACCTGCGGATTTGGACAAAAGACTGAGCTATGGGTAATATTAGGGTTCAATTAGGCGATATAACCCGGTTAGACGTGGATGCGATTGTCAACGCGGCGAACACCTCTTTGATGGGCGGTGGTGGAGTTGACGGCGCAATCCACAAGGCTGCCGGCCGGGAGATGTTGGATGAATGTGTGATTCTCGGTGGATGTGAAACGGGAGAGGCCAAAATTACCAAAGGATATAAGCTCCCGGCCCGGTATGTGATTCATACGGTCGGTCCGGTCTGGAACGGCGGAAATTCCTGTGAAAGAGATCTGCTTAAAAGTTGCTATCTGAAAAGCCTTGCCCTCGCTGTGGACTATCACGTCAAATCGGTCGCGTTTCCGTGCATCAGCACCGGTATCTACCGGTTTCCGAAAGACAAGGCAGCTGTTATCGCGGTTGATACGGTTCGGTCGTTTCTCGAAGTCGAGCCTGCTATCCAAGAGGTTATTTTTTGTTGTTTTTCTCCAGATAATTTTGCGATTTATCAGCAATTGATGGGCAGTACACCCGTATAAATTATTTTATAACTCTCAATTCAATCGGATTATGTCAGCATGATCGGCAAGAACGAAGAATTCTTTACAGTTTCCCAAATTAACAATTATGTCAAGGGCGTGATCAATGCAGCGTTTCCGCAGCCGTTGTGGATCTGCGGTGAAATCCAGGGGTATGACCGCAACCGGGCGAAGAGCCACGTTTTTTTTGAACTGGTTGAGAAAGACCCTAGGTCTGAATCAATCATTTCTAAAATCGGATTGGTTTTGTTCGATAATCGTAAAGCCATGATTGAACACATCCTGCGCAAGAATGAAAATGCCTTTGAACTGAAAGATGACATTGAAGTCAAGTTTGCTTGCCGGATTGATTTTTATCCGCCGCATGGGGCGATGCGCCTGATCGTTGAGGAGATTGACCCGACCTATACTTTAGGGAAGGTCGCCCAGCAAAGACAAAAAATAATTGCCCTTTTGCAGAAAAAAGGTATCCTGGAGAAAAATAAAAAGATTGATCTTCCGCCTGTGCCGCTCACGATCGGACTGATCACTTCTGATAATTCAGCAGCTTATAACGATTTTATTGCGGAGCTTAAACGCAGCGGTTATGCGTTTAAAATTTATTTGCGGAATACCACCATGCAGGGGAGTAAGACGGAAAAGGATGTCGTCCTGGCTATTGAACAGCTGCAGCAGATAAATGATCTGGATGTTATCGTGGTGACGCGCGGAGGAGGGTCTATTGCGGATTTATCCGATTTTGACAGCCAGATGATCGCGGAGAAAATCGGCGAGTGCCGGTTGCCGGTACTCAGCGGGATTGGGCATGAAATCAACACCTCAATCACCGATTTGGCAGCACATACTTATGCCAAAACTCCTACAGCTGTTGCCCAGTTCTTAGTGGGCCGGATTGGTGAATTTATCATACAGATTGATAAGAAAATGGAGTTTTTATGTGAAGAATCAGAGCGGATTATCCGTGATGAAAAGCAGAAATTAAAAGACCGGTCAATTCAGCTTCAGGCCGGCACGAACCATTTTCTGAAATCATACAACCAGCGGCTGATTGAACTGAAGCATTCTTTAAACAGCCGGCCGTTTATATTCTTAAAAGAGTCTAAACGGTTATTGCTTGACCGGAACCAACAGGTGGCAAAAGCAGCCCGTATCCGGCTGGAAAATGAAAAATCAAAACTAAAGAATCATTCTAAGATTGTAGAAATTGTCCATCCGGTTAATACGTTAAAAAGAGGGTTTAGTATTACGCGGCGTAGTGACGGACAGATCGTCAGAGACGTTTCGGATGTAAAAGAGTCCGATCATGTAACGACCCATCTGGCCGGGGGGCATATAATGAGCGAAGTTCAACTCATCAACAGGGAGAAAAACAGTGGTTGAAAATAAATACAGCAAATCCATTTCCAAATTGGAAGAGATTATCAGCAAAATCGAAAATGAACAGATCGATGTGGATGAATTATCCACCAAGGTCAAGGAAGCGGTTCTCCTGATCAAGGAATGCAAATCAAAGATTGAAAAGGCGGAGATGGAAGTCAAGAAGGTTGTCGATGAATTTAAAGGGGCGGAATAACTTTGGGCAAGATTACGCAAATGTGGATATTTGTGGGGTTGTGTTTGTGGGGATTTCCAACGGGATTGTTGATGTCTTTTATGCTGGCCAATTTGTCGTTTGGTGATGGTATAAAACAGATCGAATTTCAACCCGACAAGTTTAAGTTTTATCTCATGCTTATCGTGCCCTTATTCTGCATGGCAGGTTTCTTTTTGGGGCTTTATATGGGGAAGTTGACGGAAGAACACAAAAGCAAATAAAGTCGGCTTATTAGGAAACCCCATTTTAAAAGTGGAAACGATTAAAATTTATAACCAAATCTAGGCATCATTCGATTGGAACAAACCGCAAACAGGAATACCTCGTCCCTGAATTGGCTGACATCCATCACAATTCTGCTGATCGTCATCGCCGTTAATGTAATCCGTTTTATCGGTCTGGAACAAAGCCCGCCGGGTTTTCATGTTGATGAATTGTCAGGGGCTGTAACAGTCCAATGCTTGTCGCAGGAAGGAATCGATGCGCTGGATAACCCGTACCCTTTATTTGCCGGCCTCAATTACGGCTCACCTAAACCGCCGACCTATATTTATCCGGCCGTGTTGTGGACCAGGCTGTTCGGTTATTCAATTTTTAGTTTCAGGGCGTTATCAGGATTCATAACAGTTCTTTCGATCATTGGTTTATTTTTTCTTTCCGCTCGGCTGTTTTCCATTCATACAGCTTACTGGGTCATTTTAACTGCCAGCGTCTCGCCGTTTGTCTTTCAGGTTTCCCGGATCGCCCTGGAAGCTTGTTTGGCGCCGTGTTTTATCATCTGGGGGATTTATTTTTTTGTACGTTCGGATAAATATATTAATGCGGTTATATCCGGCCTGTTATTTTCTGCGGCCATGTACTCCTACCCGCCCGCCAGGTTATTGATCCCGTTACTGATACTGCCATTGATTTGCTTAAGATGGTCCTCGGGGCAACGCAACCTTTATTTTATCGGGACCGTATTGATCACTTTGGCTCTAGTGAGTGTTCCGCTTGTCTCAGGGACTTTAAACGGGGAATATGCAGGGCGATTTAACAAGATCGGGATATTTTCTGACGATTTTCTGGCGAAGTCGGGTAAATCAAAAACGCTGGTTGATTTGGCCGGGATATTCATTGGCAATTATTGGAAACATCTAACTCCTGAATTTTTATTTTTCTCCGGGGATGCGAACTATGTTTATTCGACCGGACAATTTGGTCTGTTGAGCTGGCTTGATTCAGCCGCGTTGTTGACAGGAGGGATATTTCTGATTTCTTATGTTATCCGAAAGTTGAAAAATCAAACGGTGGTTTCGCAAGGTCGGGAGTGCGTCATTATTTTCCTAATAACTGGAATTGCTTTATCCATTGTTCCGTCTGCTTTAACCTGGCAGGATATCCCGCATTCATTACGCATCATCTGTATCTGGCCGTTCTTGTCATTGTTGACAGGATATATAATCGATCATTTATCCGGAAAAATCCATCTGGCCCGTTATCCGCTGATCGTTCTGGCGTGTGTATTTATATGGATCTACGGCAGACATTATTTCCTGGTTTACCCGGAGCAGTCTTACTGGATGTTTAACGGCAATACAAAGGATGAAGTCTTAAACGCCAAGTCTCAGAAAGACTGGATGAAATTTGTGTTCCGATACCGGCACCAGAATTTTCACCTGCGTTATTATTTGATGAACTATTTAAAAGGGCAGAACTGCCCTTCCTCCCAGAAAATTTGGAAAGAAGTTCACAAAATGCAATAGTATTCAGTATAATGGTGCTGTATGACCCCCGAAACCAAAATCGATATCTCCATCATTATCCCGGCCAAGGATGAAGAAAAACGTCTGCCTGTATTCTTATTAAATCTACTGAGTTATTGCCAGTTTTCATTATATAACTATGAGATTATCATTGTGGACGATGGGAGCAGGGACAACACGACCGAAGTCGTCAAGCAATTTCAACCCAAGTTTGACCGGTTGCACCTGATTTCCCTCAGAGAAAACAGGGGGAAAGGTTTTGCCGTCAAAACTGGTTTTTGGGAGGCAAAAGGGGATGTTGTCTTGTTTATGGACGCAGACGGCTCGACTCCGGCTGAAGCAATCGAAGAAAATCTGCATTTCTTGAGAGAAGGTTATGATGTCGTGATCGGGTCAAGGGTTGTTCAGGATTCCCGGCACAAGGTCAATGTTAAATATTACAGAAAATTTATCGGTCAGGTGTTTAACTTTTTCGTTCACCGGTTTCTCATTACCGCGATTATGGACACACAATGCGGCTTTAAGATGTTCAGGTCGGGTACGGTCCGGCCGTTATTTTCAAGGTTGAATATTGATGGATTTGGGTTTGATCTGGAAATTTTATATCTGACGACCAAGTTTGGTTATAAAGTCAAGGAAGTCCCGGTGAACTGGCGGCATGTCGATGAGTCAAAAACGAATTTGGTCACGGATTCATTAAAAATGTTGATGAATATCTTTCAAATCAGAAACTGGCATCTGCCGGCGATCAACATAAAAGCGCCGCACATGAGTGATGAAGAGATTGCCCATATGTATTATGTTGAAAAGGATCACTGGTGGTTTCAATCCAAAAATGCCTTTGTTGCCCACTTGCTGGAGAAGGATCCTGTTGGAATCAAGACTATTCTGGACGCAGGCTGCGGGACGGGGTTGAACCTGTTATTTCTTAAACGGTTCGGTCGCTGCATTGGCTGTGACGCGGTTGAAAAAGCCTTGAAGTTCTGTCGGCAGAATAAGCTCGACCATTTAGTCAGGTGTGACCTCGAACGAACTCCTTTTCAAAACAAAAAATTTGATATCATCACTCTGCTGGATGTGGCCGAACATATACAAAATCCGGCAAAAGTCCTGATGCAATTGAAACAGCTTTTAAAAGAGGATGGGAAAGCCATCGTGACGGTGCCGGCTTTTAAATTTTTGTGGAGCCAGCACGATGAAGCTTTGAGCCATTATCGACGCTACTCAAAGAAAGAACTGAAGAACCTGTTGCAGGATAGCGGATTTGAGATTGAGAAAATCGGTTATTATTTTTGTCTGCCGTTTTTGTTGGCCGCTCCGGTCCGCATCATAAAGAGAATTTTTCATCAATCAAAAGACGTCAAGAGTGACACCGTCAAGTTGCCGCCGCCGCTGGTGAACAGGTTTTTTAAGTGGTTGTTGCATCAGGAAATTAAAATGACGGATATGGTGCCGTTGCCGTTCGGGACCACGTTATACGCTCAGGTAAAAAACAGTCCCCGCCCTGTGAATATGACATTACATTTCCAAAAGTATGCCGGATCAGTGCTGGTTGAGCCGGAGAAAATCTTAGTACAACGATAAGTCAATCTTATGCTGAAAGACACTCTGCGGAATTTCATTCCGGCCCTGCTTATTGTCGCGCTAGGCTTGGGAATTTATGCAAACTCCCTGCATGGGGAGTTTCAGTTTGACGATCTGGAATATATTGTTGGTAATCCTGCGATTCGCGATATTAGCGATATTACACAAATTTATCTTTCAAGGCCTGTCCCAACGCGATTTATTCCGTTGCTCACGTTGGCCGTAAATTATCACCTGCATAAGCTGGATGTTTTCGGGTATCATCTGTTTAATGTCATCATCCATTTGATTAATGCCGGACTGGTTTATTGGTTAACGCTGCTGATATGTTCTTTTTCCAAATTTAAAAATCAATGGGCCGGTAGAAAGAAATATACGCTTAGCCTGGGGGTAGCATTTTTATTTCTGACGCATCCTGTCCAAACCCAGGCCGTGTCCTATATAACTCAACGTTTTACTTCTTTGGCCGCGCTGTTTTATTTATTAAGTTTATGTCTATACTTCTGCGGCCGGCAGTATCCTTTGAACTCGTTTAAATCAACATGGCGAATTTGCCTGGCATTTTTGTCAGGCCTTACCGCCATGTTTTGTAAACAGACAGCATTAACTTTGCCTGTCATCATTATTCTTTGCGAATTATTCTTTATTGAAGAAAATGAAGGATTCAGGAATTTAAGGAAAATCTGGCGTTTTGTCGTTGTTTGTTTTTTACTGATTTTGGTTATTCCCGGATTTTATTTATTTAAAATGGGGGGCATTCTCTCAAACCGTCTTATTTCGGGGTCACACGAAGGGGATCTTATCACCGGGTGGGCATATCTACTGACTCAGATACAAGTCGTCGTCAAATATATACAGCTGTTATTCCTTCCGATTAACCTTAACCTTGACTACGATTTTCCATTGACACCGCACATTTTTGAAATTAAAACGTTTTTGTGCCTGAGTATTTTAGTAACTCTGATCGTGATATCTTTTAAATGTTATCATCGCAGGCCACTGATAACTTTCGGGATCGGCTGGTTTTTTATAACATTATTGGTCGAATCCAGTATAATTCCAATCAGCCATGTGATTTTTGAACACAGACTATATTTGCCTTCTTTCGGATTTTTTCTCATTGTTGTTTATGCCCTTCATCAATTAATAAAGCAAGAAAGAATCTTGATACCTGCGCTGATGATTATGGTTTTGACGTGTTCGCTCTTGACGATGCAGAGAAATGCGGTGTGGAAGACTCCGGTCACATTGTGGCAGGATGTTATTAAGAAATCACCCCAGAAACCTAGGGGGTATCTAAACCTTGGAAAAGCTTATTTGGACCGAAGAGATTATCGGCAGGCGTTAAGCTATCTTAATAAATCCATTCAGCTCAAACCGCAAAATTATGACGCATTTAATTACAGGGGATTACTTTTGTACCAGCAAGGTCTGCTTTCTATGGCGGTGGATGACTTTACGCGGGCCGTGGAAATTGATTCAACCCGAACCGCAGCCCTGGTCAACCGGGGGAACGTATACCGAAAAATTGGGCAATATGCACTGGCTTTATCCGACATTAATCAGGCCATTGAAAAATCCCCGGAAGATTTTCGACATTATATCAACCGCGGAAATGTCTATGCCAAGATGGAATTGTATGGACAGGCGTTAGCTGATTTTCAAAAAGTGATTAAATTGCAGCCCCATTATCTGGAAGTATACAAGAACATCGGGAATGTGTATGAGTTTCAGGGGAGGTATGATTTGGCTTTAGCCGAGTATAACAAATTCCTCGAATATTCGCCGGACGATGTCGACGGTCAAATTTTAAAAGGGACCCTTCTGGCGCGCCAGAATAAAAACCAGGAAGCCGTCCTGGCATACGACCAAGCGCTGCGGCTTGATCCTCAGAGAGGAGACGTTTATTATAAACGGTCATTCCTGCACTATATCCGGCAAGAATACAGTCAAGCGTATGACGACATCATCAGGGCGCAATACCTCGGTCAGAAAGTGGACTCGGGATATATCACAAGATTAAAAACGTATAAAGACCAGTAATCTGTCATAAATTTTTGACCAAAAATAAGTCTTTTCAGATATTATCAAAAATGGTATATTTGGTACTCAACAGATTTAAAACTTTCCTTTTAAAAAGTTATAGAACTTATGCGCCCGTAGCTCAATTGGATAGAGCATTTGGCTTCGGACCAAAGGGTTGGGGGTTCGAGTCCCTCTGGGCGCGTTTATTTTGTTTCAAGAGTTATTTGCGGAAGCTTCGCAACCTTTCTTCCGAAGGTTCGACAGCGTCATGAAAAATCTATTTGTTTTGTTCCTCATGGATTACCGGCTAATCGATTAATTTTCTTTACAAGGGTAAAACTTTTTTATAAGATACACCCGAATTATTTCAGATCAACAATCCTGATAAATTGAATCATGGCCTTTGACACGACTCTTAAGCACACTCCACTGTACACCGAACATCTTGCCTTAAAAGCCAGAATGGTTCCCTTCGGTGGATGGCAGATGCCCGTGCAATACAGCGGGATATTGGACGAATATCACAACACGCGCCGGGCGGCATCGTTGTTTGACATTTCGCATATGGGCGAGTTTATGATCTGCGGCGATCCTGTAACAACAGGCCTTGATAAGATTGTTACGCAGTCCATTGTGAATATGCCGCTTAAGTCTTGCCGGTATGGCACAATGCTGAATGAGCAAGGCGGTGTGATCGATGATTTGATCGTCTTTCGTATTGAGCAGGAAAAATGGTTTATTGTGGTGAACGGGGCGACTACCGAGAAAGATGCATTGCACTTCCAAACGCATTTGACGGAAAAATCTTCATTTGAAGACGTGTCTATGCGAATCGGTAAGCTGGATCTGCAGGGCCCGATGTCGAGGGATATACTCAAGCAATTTATTGCTGATATTGAAAAATTAGATTATTATACATTTGATTTTTTTGACTTGTTAGGCGAAAATGTTTTGGTCAGCCGGACAGGATATACAGGGGAACTCGGTTACGAAATTTATTATCCCTGGGACAGGACGGTTTTTTTATGGAAGGCCCTGCTCAGTTCAAAAGAAGTCAGTCCGGCTGGTCTGGGGGCCAGGGATATGTTGAGATTGGAAATGGGATATAGTTTGTACGGGCATGAACTGGATGAAAACATTTCCGCGCTTGAATCCGGCCTTAAACGGTTTATTGATTTTGATAAGGATTTTATCGGTAAAGGCGCGCTTGTCAAACAAAGTCAGGAACCATTAAAACGCAAGTTGATAGGGATCATTTCTGAAACCAGACGGTCTCCAAGGTCGGAACAGAATATTTACAGTGTTGACGGCAGAAAGATCGGAGTTGTCACCAGTGGATCATTTTCTCCATTTCTTGAAAAGGGCATCGGCCTTGGGCTGATTGACGGCGCGGATTGGACGACTGGAAATCCTATAAAATTCGGGAACGATAAAAATCAGGAAAATGCGGTGGTTTCAAATAAGAATTTTTTCAAAAGCGGATCATTAAAAAATTAAAAGGAGAACATGATGGAAATTGATGAACACTTATTGTATTCCAAAGAGCATGAATGGGTCAGCATAGACGGTGATGTGGCCACGGTTGGGATCTCTGACTATGCTCAAGAATCATTAGGTGACATAACTTTTGTCGAACTGCCTCAGGTCGATGATGAAGTCGAACAGTTCGGAGAATTAGCCTCGGTCGAATCCGTCAAGGCGGCCAGCGACATATTTTCACCAATGTCCGGTCAGATCATTGAGGTCAATGAAGATCTGGAATCCAAACCTGGCATCATCAACAAATCTCCCTATGAAAAGGGATGGCTGGTCAAGATTGCGATCAGTGATCTGGAAGAAAAGAATAATTTGATGACAGCTGAGGAATATGAAATGTTTCTCGAGAGTGTAGGCTGATTTGATCCCGTATATTGCCAATACAGATCTTGAAGTCCGAGAAATGCTTGAGGCTATCGGTGTTTCTTCGATTGATGACCTGTTCGCCGATATCAAGGACAACCAGAAACCAAAATCGTTTCACCTTCCCCAGGGCATTTCTGAATTTGAGGTAATCAAGAAATTAAGAAAATTGTCTTCCAAGAATTCTTCGGACCTGATTCCTTTTCTTGGCGGCGGGTATTATGATCATTATGTGCCTTCAGCTATTGGAGCGCTCATTTCCCGTGGAGAATATTATACAGCGTATACACCCTATCAGCCGGAAGTAGCCCAAGGTACACTTCAGGCCCTTTACGAATTTCAAAGTTCTATTTGCGCGTTGACGGGAATGGAGGCGGCGAATGCGTCATTGTACGATGGAGGGACAGCGCTGTTTGAAGCGGCCATGATGTCTTTTCGAATTACAGGGAGGAACAAAATCGTTGTGGACGGGGGCGTCAGTCCGATTTACAGAAAAATCCTTTATTCTTACACTAACAATTTGAATTTTGAATTTAAAGAAACACCCGTAGTTCACGGTCAAAGCGACCGAGAACAAATATTTAAATTATTGGACAAGAACACTTCGGCGGTCATTCTGCAGAACCCGAATTTTTTTGGGGCTATGGACGATCATAGTGATATTGCCCAAAAAGCCCATGAATCAGGGATCATGGTTATCCAAAGTATCTATCCGGTTGCTCTGGGATTAATGAAAACTCCGGGAGAAATGGGCGTTGACATCGCCACCGGAGAAGGGCAGTCCCTGGGGTTGCCTTTAAACTTTGGCGGACCTTATTTGGGCTTTATGACGACCAAAAAACAATATATCAGAAAAATGCCGGGACGGATCGTTGGACAGACCCTTGATCAGAATGGCCAAAGATGTTTCGTTAACACTTTGCAGGCTCGTGAGCAACACATCCGCCGTGAAAAGGCCACATCCAATATTTGTACAAATGTATCGTTATGCGCAGTTCAGGCCCTGATTTTTATGTCGTTGATGGGAAAAACAGGTTTTAAGGAATTGGCGATGGTTAATTTTCAAAAGTCCGAATACGCAAAACGATTGATCGCTGATATAGAGGGTGTTGAGGTCAAGAAGAGTTCTCCGACGTTTAATGAATTTACGGTTTGTCTTCCTGTCGACGCATCGTTGGTGGTCGAAAGAATGATCACTAAGGGGTTTGCCGCCGGATTTCCATTGGGACGATATTATAAAGCCATGGAAAAGTATATGATTGTTTCAGTGACTGAAAAAAGAAGTAAAGATGAAATCAGCCGGTATGTCCATGCGTTAAGAGAATCATTGAGTGAATTGGCTTCTGAGGTTGTGTCATGCAATTAATATTTGAGAAAAGTGTAAAAGACCGCAGGGCGTATATTAACCCTAAATCCGGGGTTGACGAAAAGGCCGTATTTCCCGCGCAATATGCCCGGGCGCAGGATTGCCCCTTTCCGGAACTATCAGAACTTGAAGTCGTCCGGCATTATACCAATCTGTCCAAATTAAATTATTCGATTGATACGCATTTTTATCCGCTGGGTTCATGCACCATGAAATACAACCCAAAGTTTTGTGAGACGGTTGCCCAGTTGCATGGTTTTGCCGACCTGCATCCTTTGATCCCCCAGTTGAAAAACGGGGAGCAATTTGTTCAGGGAGCGCTTGAAGTCCTTTATGAACTGGAGCAGTGGATGTGTGAGATGACCGGGATGGACAAATTCACCATGCAGCCGCTCGCCGGGGCTCATGGGGAGTTAACGGGTGTCATGATGATGGCAGCGTATCACAAAGCAAAGGGGAGCAAGAAAAAGTATATTATCGTTCCTGATTCCGCTCACGGGACCAATCCCGCGACGGCCAGTATAGCCGGATATGAAACGATTTCTATTCCATCAACGGAAAATGGAGTTATGGATATTGAAATCTTAAAAACAAAAATTAACCATGAGGTGGCCGGTCTTATGCTTACCTGCCCGGACACGCACGGTATTTTTAATTCTGAAATCGACCAGATTGCCGAGATGATCCACGCCGTAGATGGGATCATGTATTATGACGGCGCAAATTTAAACGCGATTCTCGGGCGGTGCCGTCCGGGAGATATCGGCTTTGATGTGATGCATATCAATACCCATAAAACGTTCACCACTCCTCACGGGGGAGGCGGTCCCGGCGCCGGTCCGGTTGGTGTGACCAAAAAACTGGAACCGTTTCTGCCGATTTCCCGCGTGGTCAAAAAAGCGGACGGGACGTTCGGCCTGGATTACAATTATCCGGATTCAATCGGGTATATCGCCTCATTTTATGGCAATTTTGGGCTGCTGTTACGCGCTTATGCATATATGCTGTTATTAGGAGAAGAAGGGCTGCGGGCGGTGAGTGACCATGCGGTTCTCAATGCCAACTATATAAAGGAACGTATCAAAGAAAAATATCACCTGGCATATGACCGGATTTGTATGCACGAATCTGTGTTTTCGGCAAAATATCAGGCGCAGAGAGGTGTACACGCGATGGACATCGCGAAATTCTTAATTGACCAGGGTTTTCATCCGCCGACAGTTTACTTTCCGTTAACGGTAAAAGAATCCATCATGATTGAACCGACAGAGACGGAATCCAAGACAACGATGGACCAGTTCATCGAAGCGATGTTCAGAGCGGACGAGTTGAGCCGGACGGATCCGGACAGTTTTCATTCCCTGCCTAAAACAACCCCGATTTCCCGCCCCGATGAAGTCAAGGCCGCGCGGGAATTGAACACAAATTATTTCGGCCAGTCACAATAATTGTATGATTTTACGTGATATATCCTTTGAACTTCCCGAGGAAAACATCTTATTTGACGAGGTGCTTCTGCAGCTGGCCGAAGAAGGCCGGAACAGTGATGTCTTGCGGTTCTGGGAATCAAAAAGATGTTTTATCGTCCTTGGCCGCATCGGACGTGTTGAAGAAGAAATTAATCGGGAACAGGTGAAAGCCGGACATATTCCCGTCTTAAGAAGAAGTTCGGGCGGGGGGACGGTCTTGCAGGGGCCGGGATGCCTTAATTACTCGTTAATTTTGTCAAAAAGGGATAATCAGGATGTTGTGGATCTAAAACGATCCTATCAATATATCCTCGGTAAAGTGGTTAATGCTTTCAAATCGGAAGGATTCATGGCGGTGTACCTGCCTATATCAGACATCGCGTCCGAACAATCTCTTCGTAAATTTTCCGGGAATGCCCAGAAAAGAGGCCGGGATTTTATCCTGCACCATGGAACGGTCTTATACGATTTTAATTTGGACCTGATTGAAAGGTACCTTTCTATGCCGAAGGATATGCCCGAATACAGAAAAAACAGGGGGCATCTCGATTTTGTACAAAATATTCCGTTGGGGCCAGATAGAATCAAAGAGGCGCTGGTTCGCGAATTTAAAGCGAATCATTCACAGGACAACGTCGATGGTCAAGAAGATGAACGGATGAAGCAGCTCCTCTTGATCAATAAGACTGTTCTGGGCATTTGATGATGAGAGGAGATTATTCATCCCGGGTAAGCCATTGACAGTTTAATAAAAATGAATATAATGAAAAGCAATTCCATTAAAATAATAAGGAGGGCGGTTTGATGCGCAGATTACTCATGATAATAACGACAGTATTGATTTTTTATTTTGTTTCCATCCAGTCAGCCCAAGCTCAAATGATCAATTATAATCGACGGAACAAAAGTCAACTCGACTCTTCAAAGAAATTCTCCAAACCGAAAGCAATCCAATATACGAGTACACGTAAGGATCTGGCGAAACAAGCTCAGGCCAAAGCGGATCCTGCCGTCACCAACAGAGTCGAACGCCTGTATGATTTAAACCGGGACGGATTCCTTCAAAAAGATGAACTCAAAGATTTTTATAAAGATGTTGTGTCTTCCGTGAAGAATAAAGGGAAGTTTAAGGTCAGTTCCGAATTATTAAAAAATTTTGATGCAGATAACGACGGACAAATTTCTCTTTATGAAATTAATGATATTTCCAGCCAGCTTAACTAATCGGCCTAAACCATGAGCCCCGTTGTTATGATGAATCCATACAGCGGGGTTTTTTATGAATGACACTTTTATACCCATGGGGCATCAAATAGTATCTTCTTTCTATAAAACTATACTACACGGAACTTCCAAGTGGATTGTTTTAAGTTTGTTTTTGTCCAACGCAAGTTGCGGCCACGCCAAAGAAATAAAAGATCCGGTTATGAAAAATAAAATAAACCCTATCCCGAGTGAAAATAAAGATCAGGCGACATATCAGTCCTATATCGATTTTTTTGAGGAAGTCTACTCTGTGATGAATGAAAATTATTATAAAGAAATCGACCGCAAAGAGTTTGAGCGGTTTATCCAATCCTTCGATACAAAAATTTATAAAGAGTTGAAAGAAACAGGGAAGTCCATCGATTTTGTCCGTTGGCGCAGCGCGGCTTTTTTGGTCGACTTCTTGAAGCAGAAGGATGATATATTCTCGGCGTTTTATCCGCCTGAGCCGGCCAAAGAGTACGAAGAAACTGTTTTAGGAAAGAAGGTGGACCTTGGTATCGAAGGAGAAAAGATCGATGCCGGCTTTCGGATTACATTTGTAGAGCCGCGGTCACATGCCTATGAACAGGGTTTAAAAGAGAATGACCTTGTCGTCAAGATCGATGGTGAAAAAGTCTCGGATATTCCTCTTGAGAAAATAAATGAACTGCTGACGCCTTTTGAAGGAGCAAAAATTCAATTGGATTTTATGGATGGCCTAACGCGGCAGCCCCGGACGCTTGAAATCATCTCAAGAGAATATTTTAAACAAACGGTTTTTGATGTGCCTATTCCCGTGGATGATATTTATTGTTTAAAAATAAAAAGGTTTAACCGGAAGACTGCCGATGATATGTTCCGTTTTTTGAAATATTACCGACAGCAGGGCTTGATTAAAGGGATGATCATTGATTTGCGCGGGAATCCGGGCGGTCCTCCTCTGGCGGCCAGGGAAATTTCCTCATTTTTTCTTCCCGGCGGAGAGGAGTTTGCTTATTTCCAGAAGAAAAACCAACCCAAGGCATCCCTTGACGTGCCGAGTCTGCCGGCGGAATTACATTATGACGGCCCGATGGCGATATTGATCGATGAGGGCAGCGGAAGCGCTTCAGAATTGTTCTCGGGGATTTTACAAAGACGCAAACGAGCCGTCTTGATCGGTCAGAATTCAGCCGGACAGGTTTTTCTTAAAAGTATGTTTCATCTGGATGATGAATCTATGTTATTATTAGTCACGGCCAGGGGACATCACCCGGATGGACATGTCTTCAGTTTCGACGGCCTTACGCCTGACCGGTTGATCAATGAACAGGAAGAGCAGGATATCCTCAAGTACGCCGTAAGTTATTTGGTTTATATGAACCAGAATCCGGAATTGAAGTTATGAAAAGATTAATTGATGATCTTCAGAAATCTGACGTTAAAAACATTCTTAAGCAGGTTAAAATATTAATCGTTATTCCCGCCTACAACGAACAAGGAAGTGTGCAGCAGACGATCAGAGAAGTATTCTCTTCAAAACTTCCATTATCAGCGGTGGTAATTAATGACGGTTCTACAGACCAGACCGCTCTTAAAGTTTCTAATACCGAAGCATTGCTTATTTCATTACCTTTTAACCTCGGTATCGGCGGGGCCGTTCAAACAGGGTTTAAATTTGCCAAAGATCAGGATTTTGATTTGGTGGTTCAGGTTGATGCCGACGGCCAGCATGATATTAGTTTTTTGGAAACCTTGGTGGAGCCTGTATTAAATAATGAGGCAGACATGTCGATTGGCAGCCGGTTCATCCCCCCGTACACCGGATATCAATCGTCGTTTGTGCGGCGCATCGGCATTAATTTTTTTGCGCGGCTGATCAGTTTTCTGACTAAGTATAAAATAACTGACCCAACGTCGGGCTTTCGGGCATACAACAAAAAGATGATCAACGTCTTTGCGCAGTATTATCCTCACGACTTTCCTGAGCCGGAAGCTATCGTTGTTGCCGGACGGTACCGGGCCAGAATCAAGGAAGTCCCGGTCGAGATGCGAAAAAGATTGTCAGGGCAGAGTTCTATCCGATATTTTAAAACTTTGTATTATATGATTAAGGTAACGATTGCCGTTCTATTGGGGCGGATAAAACAGAAAAGGGAATTGTAACCAGTTGATCATCAAACTTCTCATCATTACCGGAAGTATCATCATGCTTTTTTTTGTTCTGGAGCTCATCCGTAAGGAAAAACTTACATTTAAATATGCCTTTGCCTGGATTGGCGCTGCTCTTTTGACCATTTTTTTTGCTATTTTTGATCAACTGTTGTTTAAGCTGGCCTATTTGCTGGGATTTGAACTCCCCAGTAATTTTATTTTTTTCGGATTTTCCGGCATCTTTCTCATTTTAAGTCTGTTGATGACCATTTTTTTGTGTCAGCAGAACAGCCGGAATGACACCATGGCACAGAAAATCGGCATTCTGGAATTTGAATTAAAACAATTAAAACATGAACTCGAGACAAAGAGCAATGACGTCACCAAATCTTGAATTACCGAAGGCCCAGGATTGGAATAATTACTGGGGTTTAGAGCAGACACAAAGGTTTACCCGCATCAGCTGGTCCAAGAAGAGGATTCTTCGGATTTTGCAGCCGTATGTCATGAGCGGAGGGAGGGCGTTGGACGCCGGGTGCGGGAGCGGTTTTTTTTCCAAGTACTTTTGTGACCAGCGGATGTCCACAACAGCTCTTGACTATTCTCAGGCGGCTCTGGATCTGGCCCATGCGAAGACATCCGGGGCGGTTAGTCTGTTAAAGGCTAATCTTGTTGATGATCAAATCAACACCTTGATAAATGACAGGTTTGACATCATTTTTACCGATGGGCTTTTGGAGCATTTCTCGCCCAGTGATCAGGACCGGATTATCAAGAATCTTACGGGTGTTTTGAACGACGGTGGGGTGTTGATCAATTTTGTCCCGAACCGCTGGTCTCCCTGGGAATTGATCAGGCCGATGTATATGCCGGGAATTATAGAGGATCCTTTTACGCTGGGCGAATTGAGCGATCTTCACGAAAGAAATAATTTGAACGTCATATCCCGCGGAGGCATTAATACGGTTCCTTTTCCGTTTTCTCCTGATGCTCTCGTCGGCGCATTTTTCGGAATGCTTTTATTTACCATTGCCAAAAAACGATGAGTGAACCCAGCGTCAGCGTTGTTGTCCCGGCGTTTAACTGTGAAAAAACTATTGCCCGCTGTATTGAATGCATTCTTGCCCAATCCCATCCCGCCGATGAAATTATCCTGGTTGATGACGGTTCTGTCGATAAAACATCCGAGATTATCCGGACTTTTAAAACGGTAAAATATCTATATCAGTCTAACGCCGGCCCGGCTTCCGCCAGGAATTTAGGGGGCAAGGAAGCCAGGGGTGAATTTATTTTTTTTACAGATTCGGATTGTCTGCCCGATAAAAACTGGATTGACCGATCAGTAAAACATTTTCAAAAGCCGGGTGTGGCGGTCGTTTCCGGTAGTTACGGGATCAGTAACCCCAAATCAAGGCTGGCCCGGTGTATTCATCAGGAAATACTTTTTCGTCATAGGCATCTCATGCCGACATATCCAAAATCGTTCGGAAGTTTTAATTTTGGTATCAGGCGGGAGGTTTTCAGGCAAGTTGGCGGGTTCAATGAATCATATCGGCAGGCGAGCGGAGAAGACAACGATTTAAGTTATAAGATTTTGAAGCAGGGGCTCCGGATTTACTTTGAGCCTGAATCGACGGTGGACCATTTTCATCCCACCCGCATGTACAGATATCTGAAAGAACAGTTTCGGCATGGTTTTTGGAGGGTGAAAATGTACAAACTTCATCCTCTCATGGCTAAAGGAGATGACTACACGTTCTGGAAAGATATTGCAGAGATTCCCATGGCCATGTTCATTCTGCTCTTTTTGATTTTGAGTTTATACAGCCAGTCTTTTTTTGTCTTATGGGGCACTTTAAGTGTTTTGTTATTTGCGGTTGAATTGTATTTTAGTAAAGTGGCTTTAAAGCGGTGGGATGATTGTATTTATTCAGCTTTTGTTTTTTTTCTTCGATCGTTTGCAAGGGCCTTCGGATTCTTGACGGGAATATTCTTCTTTTTTATTCTTAAGCTGGAAAAAAAGTCAAATTAAACTTGTAAGCGGATAAGTCTATGTTAAGATGATTAAGAATTTAATCATATATATAAACTAAATAGTATCATTGATTTAAAAATCAAACAATGATGGAAATGAATAATCCACCTCATAGTGTAGGGTACTATTCTTTATTAGGTTTCAAGCGCGAACCATTCTCAACGAGTCCTGACCCCGAATTTTTCTACCACACCCGAGAACATGATATGGCTTTGACGAACCTGTTGATTGAATTAAGGCTCCGCAGGGGGCTGTCCGTCATTTTTGGGGATGTTGGAACAGGAAAAACCACGCTGTCCAGAAAGCTTGTGCATGAACTGAACAAACGCGGCGATATGATCTTTCATATGATTCTTGACCCTGAATTTAGCACGGAAAACCAGTTTTTAATATCATTGGTCAAGAATTTCGGTATTAGGCTCCCTCAAAAAGGGCGTGATTTGAATAGCTTTGATATTATGGAGCTTAAAGATGAGATTGAGAAATTTTTAATATCAAAAACTCTGGAAGAAAAGCGCACGATCATTCTGATTGTTGACGAGGCCCAAAAGTTGGATTTGACCACCCTTGAAACCCTGCGCATGCTGTTGAATTTTGAAACCAACGATCATAAGCTGATACAGCTGGTTTTGCTGGGGCAGCTGGAGCTCTATTCCAAAGTGGTGCACATGGCAAATTTTATGGACCGGATTAGTTTCAAATATACTTTGAATCCGCTGGATGTCAAAGAGACATCCGAACTCATAAATTTTCGGATGACCAAGGCGGGATATAAAAGCGACCAAAAAATTTTCTTGGATGAGGCGGTCAGTGAAATTTTTTCTTTTACAAAAGGGTATCCGCGAAAAATCAACATGGTGTGTCATAAAATTTTAAAAGAATTGGTGATGGAAGATCAAAAAGTTGTTGATGCCGCGTTTGTTAAGCATGTTATCGCCAAAGATGAGCAGTGGAGATCGACGGTGAATCAAGAACGTCTAAATTATGAAAAATCATTTGTAAAAAATTGATTTTCATCTTGATAATAAGATTTTCTAACTATAAGATTATAAATATATGATCCTTAAAAAGAAAGAAACAGCGGAACAAAAACTTCTTAAGATGATTGAAGCGTCATCCACGGATGGCAGCGCTTCATCCAAGGCCCGGTTAAAAGTTTCAAAGAAACAAGATTTATTGACAGTTCTGAAATCCATTAACAAATTTTTATTGCTGGGAATTATTTTTGTCGGACTGCTGGTTGGTCTTGAGTTTAAATCAGGAATGGATCTTATTGGTCAGGAGATTCAGATATCAGCCGGTTCGAAGAAAGGATTGTCAGATTCAAAGAATTCCGAACTGACAACCATTCAGTCGTTGCCGTATTATATGGCCGGCGTTAATCGCCGCAATATCTTTCAGCCATATGAAGCCGGAAGCACGATGGTTAAATCCCAAGTCCAAGACCAGATGAATATTTCCCGTCAGGCCAAAAGCCTTAAATTAGTTGGTATTTCCTGGCTTGATCACGTTGATACAGCCTCAGCCATGATTGAGGATACAGATAAGCAAATCACCTATTTTCTCAAAAAAGGGGAGAAAATCGGCAATATCGAAGTCAGTACAATCTATGCGGACAGCGTAGAGCTTGGCTTTGAAAATGAGGAGATGATACTAAAATATGAGAAACCACAAATGTAGAATGGGTTTGGCCCAGCCAATAGTCTTATTTTTGTCAACCGTTTTCATCTTGGTTTCCACAACAAGTGTTCAGGCGCAGGCCCCAAAACCGATACAAATTAAGAAGTACGAAGAAGAAATTCTTCAGAGGATGCAGCGAACAATCACGTTAGATGTAAGGGATATGAATATTATTGATGTCATAAAATTCCTCGCCCTTAAAGGTGATTTTAACGTTGTTATTAGCCCTTCGGTTGAAGGCCGTTCGACCGTTTTATTAAACAGCGTAACAATAAAAGACGCCTTGGATATTGTCATTATTTCAAATAATTTGGCTTATAAAGTACAAGGTGAGATTGTTCAAATTATGACTTCCGCAGAACATGAGTCTTTGTTTGGAAAAAGATTTGGCGATCAGACTGTCGTGTCGATTATTCGTTTAAATTATGCCAAACCAAGTTATGCCCTTGCGGCCTTGGACAGCATTAAGAGTAATGTCGGCCGCATTATAATAGATGAAGACACCGGATCGGTCGTTATGATTGATACTCCGGATGCCATTGCAAAAATGAAACTGGCCATCGATGAGATTGAAAAACCGCTGGACACTTATGTTTACACGTTACAGTATGCCAGCGCTGATGTCGTCGCGAATAAACTCAGAGCGCGGATTGACGCCAAAGCGGTCGGTTCAATTACACCCGACGAGCGATCAAATAAACTTGTAGTAAGGGCTTTTCCGGAAAGACGTAAAGAAATTGAAATGTTGATCAAGAAGCTGGATACCCCGACGAAAGAAGTGCTTGTTGATGCCAGAATTTTGCAGGTTGTGTTAAATCCCCAATATGACATGGGCATTGATTGGAACAAAGATTTCAGAAATAGTGACTCGGACCAATTGCGAAAACTTCAGTTTAATAATCTTTATTTGAACGCAGATAATATTTCGACCACGGATAATCTTACGAGCACTTTCGGACAGGTTGCGTATGGAAGTTTTGATGTGAATTCGTTTGAAGTTACTCTCAGGGCGTTGAAACAGGTTAGTGAAACAAAAATTTTATCAAACCCGAAAATTCTGGTGACGAACAATGAAGAAGCCAAGATCCACATCGGGGATACGGTTCCCTATATTATCTCAACGACATCGGGAACAGGGGACAATGCTATCACCAGTGAAGATGTCCGGTTTATTGACGTTGGTTTGAAATTAAACGTAACGCCGACGATCAATGATGAGGGCTTTGTTACGATGCGTTTAAGGCCGGAGATATCGACGATCGTAGGGACGGTGGATTCGCAAGGTGGCGGGATTCCGCAAGTGAACAAGACCGAGGTGGAGACAACGGTTATGGTGCAAAACGGAAACAGCATTATTCTCGGGGGGCTTAAGAAAGATGATAAAGTTCATCATAAAAAAGGTTTTCCGGTTTTGATGGATATGCCGGTCTTAGGAAATCTCTTCGGCCGGACGAGTGACGAATTTGCTCAGACGGAAATCGTGATCTTTTTAACCCCGCACATCATCACCGGCGCGGATGATTTAGATAAAACACAGGGGACCATAAAACCATTCAAATCGTACAGCACTGAAAATTAATTTTTAGCGAAGAGGGCTAAGCCAATGTTTAATGAAGAATCTGAGATAAAAAGTAACCTGAAACAAATGGGGTCGATTGCATTGATTGTAGGGTTAATTTTATCACATACAGTCCCGGCCGCGGCGGACATGTTAAACAAAGATATTCGGGATCGGGAATATAAAACCAACAATCTGATCTCGAACATTGATTTGTATAACATCAACGATAAACGGCTCAGGGAAGATGCGGCTAAAGCGCATTATAACATGGGGAATATTTATTTTGAAAAAGGGCAATATGAAATTGCTGTCCGTGAATATTATCAGGCGGTTACCCTGATGCCAAATGATCCGGACACCCATTATAACCTGGCCTTTGTCAGCGGGGAACACCTTAAAGATTTCAAGACGGCTTTAAAACACTATAAAATGTATCTTTATCTGAATCCGGAAGCGTCCGACAAAAGATTTGTAAACGAAAAAATAATGCAAGCCCAGTTGGAAATCAGGGGCAAGCTTGATTCTGTTTTAGAAAAGAAATAAGTCAGGTAACTTGAGTGAGTTGTCGCTCTCGTCATTGGTACTGATACTATCGGTTGGCAAAAATAACAAAAAAATAATAACGAGTTTCAGTAAATTAATTAATTTACCTCTTGGGAGTTGTTTGTATTGGCAATCTATATGTAGTATTTGGACCCAGATCCATACAATCAGTAGTTTCCTCCTCGAAGTAAATAATAACAAATGATGATAAGAATAATTAAAAAATTTAATCTAGTATTTAATATATTAGTATTTCTAAATTTAATTATTTGTAATAGTAATGCCAATAATTTGACAATTTCAAATGTGTCTCTGGCAGGGCGTGATCCATCAACAAAAACGCTTTCTGCCCAATTTGATTTGCGCTGGGATAATGCCTGGAAAACAAAAATCAACCATGATGCTGTCTGGCTGACATTCCGCCTTCATTCCCCATCCGTGACGCCCACCCACAAAAAACTTTGCCAAATTACCGGTAGCGGCCTCAACCCCAATCGTTCTTCGAAGGGCACATCCCAGAATATTGAGATTTATGTCCCGGGTGATCGCAGCGGCGCGTTTGTCCGCCTGAATAATTATATGGTTTCACCTTCTGTATCATCTGAAAAAGTGACGCTGGAGATTGACTATCAGGGATGCGGTTTTACTGAAAACGATTCTGTATTTTTAACGGTAACCGCTTTGGAAATGGTTTATATCCCCAAAGGGGCTTTTTATGCCGGCGATTATATGGTGAGCGCCGCAGCGCTTCACGAAGGGAGTTCTGATAGTGATCCCTGGTTTATTAGCCATGAAACCGGTATTTCCGTATCCAATCCGACGGTGAACGGTTACCGCTACATTTCTGCCGGCAACCCGGCCGAAGACGCGACAGGTTCGTCGTTTACTGTCCCGGCCGAATTTCCTAAAGGTTACAATGGGTTTTACATGATGAAATATGAGATCACAGAAGGGCAGTGGGTTGAATTTGTCAATTCCCTGCCATCGGCAAACGCCAGGGCCAGACATGATTTGACAGATAACACACACAAAAATACAGATACGGTCATCGCGCGCAACACGATCAGTTGTTCCGGAACGCCATTATCTTGTACAACCCAGCGTCCGCACCGTCCCGTTGGTTACCTTTCCTGGATGGATTTAACGGCCTTTTTGGATTGGCATGCGTTAAGGCCGATGACAGAGTTAGAGTTTGAAAAGGGCGCTCGCGGTCCGGTTTTAGCCAAAGAAAATGAGTTTGCTTGGGGTTCAACGCTGATTCTTCCCGCTCAGGCCCTGACCGCAGGTGATGAAAACGGAACCGAGCAGTCTCTAACCGCAGGGGCCAATGCGAACTTTAATGATTCTGCCTTCACTGGTGGTGATGCACCGAACGGCCCCGAATACAGCCGCGGCCCGTTACGGTCAGGAATTTTTGCGACAACGGCATCTGACCGTGAAAGTTCCGGGGCCAGCTATTACGGTGTGATGGATCTTTCGGGGAATTTACGCGAACGGGTTGTTACGGTTGGAAACGCAGCCGGCCGGTCATTTGCCGGGTCACATGGGGACGGTATTCTATCAACGAAAAGCGGGTTTGAAGGAAATGCGAATCAGGCTGATTGGCCGGGTATTGATTCCCAGATCGACCGTGGTGTAACCGGTGCTGCCGGTTCAGGTTTTCGCGGCGGTGGATTTACGGATTTGCTTCCGGGAGAACGTCTGAAAGTATCGGATCGTAGTGAGGCCGCTCATAGCGACATAAATTCTTATAAAGATGCCGGAGGAAGAGGAGTCAGGACGTACGATGGGAATGAATAAAAAATTTAAAGGTCTCTATATTTTTTTCATCATCGGGATAGCGTTTTCTTTGGTCCCGTCAACTGTGTTGGCCAATCATCTGCAGATCCAGAATTATGCCGTAACCAAATCGGATACGGGAAACAATACGATTACATTTTCGGCTGATTTTATGTGGGAAAACAGCTGGAAATCGGTGGCGAGTAACGATGCTGTTTGGGTCTTTTTGAAATATTCAATGGACGGCGGGACCAGTTGGAAACATGCCAGCATGGCGGGCAGCGGACTCAATCCGGCCGGGTTTGATCCGACCCTTGGATTTCAGATCAATGTGCCAGCCGATGAAAAGGGGTTTTTTCTGGAGCTTGCCAATTTTGCCAATAAAAACGTTGATGTCAAGAAAGTAGAATTTGTCTGGGACTACGGCCAGGACGGACTGACGGATGAACAGGCGATGGCGGCGAATACAGTGACCAAAGTGTTTGGTATTGAAATGGTCAAGATCCCGCAGGGGGCGTTCTACGCCGGCGACGGCAACAGTTCTTCGGATTACCGTTTCAAACAGGGCAGTGCCGACAGTGACCCGTGGTATATCCAGAATGAATCGGCCATTAATGTAACCAACGCGGCCAGCGATGGTTTTTATTACCAGAGTTCCGGATCCTCAGGGGAAAGCAATACAGGGGCCACTTTTTTGATACCGACCTCATTTCCCAAAGGGTTTAATTCCTTTTATCTCATGAAATACGAATTGACCGAAGGTCAATGGGTCAGTTTTTTTAATACGTTGTCTTATTCGCAGAAATTGAACCGGGATATTACGTCCGCGACCGCCGGAGGAAAAAACTCCGACGGGGTCGTGGACCGCAATACGATTTCATGGAATTCAGCCAATACGCGTGCAATGGCAGAAACATCACGCCCGGACAGGCCGGTCAGTTACATTTCATGGCCGGATCTGCTGGCTTATGCGGATTGGGCCGGATTAAGGCCGATGACGGAACTGGAATACGAAAAAGCCGCGCGCGGTGTTGATATTCTACCGTTACCCAATGAATATGCCTGGGGAAAAGATAGCTATAACGACGCCCTGGCCAATGAGATTTATCCGGATGCGGCGGAAGACGGGCAGGAGAAGATTTTTGACGGGGGCGCGAATCTGAATCGTAACGGGTTGAGCTGGTCTTCCGGGGACGGACGGGCCGGCGGCAAAGCCCAGGGGCAAAAAGGTCCGTTGCGTGTCGGAATCTTTGCCGAAGACATAACGAACCGCACAACAAGCGGGGCGGGATTTTACGGGAACATGGAGTTATCCGGAAATTTAAACGAAATGGTTGTGACGGTCGGCCGTAACCAGGGGCGGCAGTATCTCGGGTCGCATGGGGACGGTCAATTATCGGCCTTAACCGGGTTTGAAGGCAACGCGACCAACACCGATTGGCCGGGCATTGACCAGGCCGATGCGTCGCGGGGAGTTACATCAACGGTTGGTTCCGGATACCGCGGCGGAGATTTTCAGTCAGCGAACATCCGGTTATTTCAGATTTCAACACGCACAAACGCAGCCAGCGATCCGGACAGCTCAGGTTATCAGCAGCGGTATGATTCATCTTTTGGAATTTATCAGGGCGGCCGTCTCGCGCGGACAGCCCCTTAGAATTTGTATAACGGTTGGCATAATTTTTTTATGACAAAATCCAAAAAATCAGGCTGGTATTATCAATTTCACGGGGCCGTGAGCTGTGTCGTCGCGGTTCTGTTTATATTTGCGCAAATTCCGTCGGTCGCCCTTGCGCAATTTTCAGGCGGTCCATATAGCGGCGACAAGGAATCATCCCTTGGCGATGATATCTATAAAGGCGGGCCGAATTCAGGCCTGCCGAGTGGCACTTCCCCCAGCGCCGGGTCTTTGTCCCACGGCGTCCCTGCCAAACTCGTCTTCACCCAAATCCCTTCCGCGACAAAACACAGTTTCGAATTCAAACGCCAACCGATCGTAGAGATTCGAGATGCCAATGACAATTTGGTAACATCAGACAACTCCACTCAAGTTACGTTGGATATCTTCAATAACCCCGGTGCAGGCACGCTGGAAGGAATTAAATCAGTCATAGCGTCCGGTGGTGTGGCAACTTTTACTAATTTGTCCATCACTTCGGCTGGGGAACTTTACACCTTGATCGCAACGGCTCCCGGCCTTACCTCGACCATTTCTGATCCTTTTGATGTATTTCCTGGGACAGGGGTAAAGCTGGCAGCCGTATGGGATGACAGTGCCCAGAGCGGAGTAGGGGCGTATACGATCTATGCCTGGGTGGAATCCGATAATAATCGTGTAGCCCTTGACGATGGAACAGTATCTATTTGTCGGGATGGGACGCTCTATAATTCAACCGGTACGGCAGAACCAGGGACGGGAGGTGATGATGTCAGTGCCGGAGGAAACCTTCCCTTTGGGAATAACGGTGCAAACGATGACAACAATCCCAGCGATGCTGATGATTGGTGTCAATCCGGGGAATGGACTCCCTCTAATTTTCTGGATTCCTATTTTGTAAATTTGTCAATCAAAGTTAGTAATGGTGGAGGTGATGATTATGAAACATATGCCCCTTTACCTACGATCAAACCATCCCTATCCGACATTGCTGAAGATTTTAACTGGGACCGCATTGAATCGATCTTTGATGCCACTTCCGATATAAACTGGGAAGATATCACGGTTATCCGCGACGCAACCATCGATGTTAACTGGGACGATATCGAAGTCTTGAAAACAGATGTGACCGCGATCAGGTCAGTGACCAGCGCGATCGGTTCCGCCAATGTCAACTGGGATGATGTGAGTGTCATGAGCCAGGCCGATGTGAACTGGGAAGATATCATGCGCCTCACGGTGGCCGGGATCAACTGGGAAGATATTGACGTGATGTCCGATGCCGGGATCAACTGGTCGGATATTGCGGACATGAGCCTGCAGGGGATTAACTGGTCTGATCTGCAGGCCTTGACACTGGCGGGGGTAAACTGGTACGCGCTCGATGAATTTACCAGCGCCGGCGTTAACTGGATGGATATCGCGGCCATGAGCAATCTCGGCATCAACTGGAGCGACATTGATGTGCTGAGTAAATCCGGCGTCAACTGGAGCGATTTGCAGTACATGAGCGTATCCGGGATTAACTGGATGGATATCGCCATCATGAGCGGGGCCAAGATCGACTGGTCGGAAACGATCAATTGGGATTCATTGGCTGAACTGACCAACGCGGGTGTCAACTGGGATGATCTCGTTGTATTTTCAGAAGCCGGGGTGAATTGGGAAGACATTGGTGAAATGACCATCGCCGGGATTAACTGGGATGACATCGCATATTTTTCGGGTGTCGGGATTAACTGGAGCAATATCGGGGATCTGTCTGCGGCCGGCATTAACTGGCAGGATATTAATGTTTTGAGTGATGCCGGCATCAACTGGTCGGACATACAGTCTTTGTCGGTCGCCGGGATTAACTGGAGCGACATAGATGTTTTAAGTGACGCCGGGATCAACTGGTCGGGCATTATGGCCCTTTCAGTGGCCGGGATCAACTGGGACGACATTAATGTGTTGACGGATTCCGGAATTAATTGGAGTGATGTCGCGGTGATGTCTTCGACCGGCATCAATTGGTCGGATATTGATGTGCTCAGCGATGCCGGGATCAACTGGTCGGACATACAGTCTTTATCGGTCGCCGGAATTAACTGGAACGATATTGATGCCTTAAGCAGTGCCGGCATCAATTGGAGCAATATTGGTGAATTATCGATATCCGGCATTAACTGGCAGGATATCAACGTATTGAGCGATGCGGGAATTAATTGGTCTGATATCGGCGCCTTATCCGCCGCCGGAATCAACTGGTCGGATATTGATATTCTGAGCAGCGCCGGTATTAACTGGTCCGGCATCCAGGCCTTGTCTGCGGCCGGGGTCAACTGGGATGATATCAATGTATTAAGTGAAGCCGGGATTAACTGGACAGATATCGGCGTGCTTTCGGCAACCGGGATCAACTGGGATGATATTGACGTGTTGAGTGACGCGGGGATCAACTGGTCAAACCTTAATGAGATGAGCGTGGCCGGGATCAACTGGCTGGATATCGATGTATTGAGCAGCACCGGAATCAACTGGTCCAACATCGCTGATTTGTCGACCACAGGAATCAACTGGAGTGATATTGATGTCTTAAGCAGTACCGGCATCAACTGGTCGGATCTTGAAGCGCTTTCAACGGCCGGAATTAACTGGGATGATATTGATGTCCTCAGCCGGGCCGGTGTGAACTGGTCCAATATCGAGGAGTTATCCACCGCCGGGATTAATTGGAGTGATATTGATGTCATGAGCAGTGCCGGCGTGAACTGGGCCGACATCCAGGCCTTATCCCTGGCCGGAATCAATTGGTCTGACATAAACATTTTAAGTGATGCCGGTATTAACTGGAATGATTTCGAAGCCCTTTCAACGTCAGGCATCAATTGGAACGACATCAATGCCCTTTCTACCGCCGGGATCAATTGGTTAAATATCGATGAGCTTAGCGATGCCGGCGTGAACTGGGCCGACATCCAGGCCTTGTCCGTTGCGGGCATTAACTGGAGTGATATTGATGTTTTAAGCAGCACCGGAATCAATTGGGCGAATATTGAGGAGTTGTCCACGGCCGGGATTAACTGGCTGGATATCGACGTGCTCAGCAGCACCGGGATCAATTGGGCGAATATTGAGGAACTGACAACCGCCGGGGTCAACTGGAGTGATATTGATGTCTTAAGCAGCACCGGCGTGAATTGGTCTGATATCCAGGTATTGTCGGTCGCGGGCATTAACTGGGATGACGTTGATGTCTTAAGCGATGCCGGAATCAATTGGACTGATATCCAAGTCTTATCGGTCGCCGGAATTAACTGGAATGACATTGATGTCTTGAGCAGCACCGGCGTGAATTGGGCGGATATTCAATCCTTGTCGGTCGCAGGTATTAATTGGGATGATATTGATGTCTTAAGTGACGCGGGTGTTAACTGGGAGGATATTGCCGCCTTGTCCGTGGCTGGAATCAATTGGTCGGATATTGATGTGTTGAGCGGTGCCGGGATCAATTGGTCTGACATTCAGGCCCTGTCCGTGGCCGGAATTAACTGGTTGGATATCGATGTGTTGAGCAGTACGGGGATCAATTGGGGGAATATTGAAGAATTGTCCACGGCCGGAATTAATTGGCTGGATATCGATGTGTTGAGCAGTACAGGGATCAACTGGGCGAATATTGAAGAGTTATCCACGGCCGGAATTAACTGGTTGGATATTGACGTGTTGAGCAGTACGGGGATTAACTGGGCGAATATTGAAGAGTTATCGACGGCCGGAATTAACTGGCTGGATATCGATGTATTGAGCAGTACGGGGATCAATTGGGCGAATATTGAAGAGTTATCGACGGCCGGAATTAACTGGCTGGATATCGATGTATTGAGCAGTACGGGGATCAACTGGGCAAATATTGAAGAATTATCGACGGCCGGAATTAATTGGAGTGACATTGATGTCTTGAGTGATGCCGGCATTAATTGGGACGATCTGGCTGCCTTGACTGTCGCCGGAATTAACTGGGATGATGTTGATGTCTTAAGCGATGCCGGGGTGAACTGGTCTGATATCGCTGTGCTTTCAGCGGCCGGAATTAACTGGGATGACATTCAGGTTTTGTCCGACGCTGGAATTAATTGGTCTAATATAGAAGAGTTGTCTACCGCCGGGGTCAACTGGACTGATCTGGATGTGCTGAGCAGTTCCAATATTAATTGGGCTGACCTGAATGAAATGACGACCGCGGGGATTAACTGGTCCGATATAGACATTTTAAGCAGTACAGGGATTAATTGGTCCGACATCGGGGCCATGTCAACGACCGGGATCAACTGGGCCGATATTAATGTCTTAAGTGATGCCGGAGTCAATTGGTCTGCGATACAATCTTTATCTCTCGCCGGGATCAACTGGGACGATATTAATGTTATGAGCGATGCGGGGATCAATTGGTCGGATATCCAGTCATTATCGATCGCCGGCATTAACTGGACGGATATTGACGTGCTGAGTGGCTCAGGCATCAATTGGACGGATATCCAGTCATTATCAGTCGCCGGAATCAATTGGGCCGATATCGATGTTTTGAGCAGTGCCGGCGTGAATTGGTCCGGTATTCAGGAATTATCCACGGCCGGAGTCAATTGGTCAGATATTGATGTGCTCAGCAGTGCCGGAATTAACTGGCTGGGGATTGAGGCGCTGTCTGTTGCGGGTATCAATTGGAGTGATATTGATGTGATGAGCGATGCGGCGATTAACTGGTCTTCGATCCAGGAATTATCGGCGGCCGGAATTAACTGGAATGATATTGATCTTATGAGCGACGCCGGAATTAATTGGGCGGATATTGGTGCGTTAAGCGCTGCTGGGATTAATTGGGACGATATCGATGTCTTAAGTGACGCCGGCATTAACTGGGCGGATATCGGTGCCTTAAGCACGGCCGGAATTAACTGGCTGGATATCGATGTATTGAGCAGTACGGGGATCAACTGGTCCAATATAGAGGAATTGTCTACGGCCGGGATTAACTGGCTGGATATCGATGTGTTGAGCAGTACGGGGGTCAACTGGTCCAATATAGAGGAATTGTCTACGGCCGGGATTAACTGGCTGGATATCGATGTATTGAGCAGTACAGGGATCAACTGGTCCAATATAGAGGAATTGTCTACGGCCGGGATTAACTGGCTGGATATCGATGTGTTGAGCAGTACGGGGGTCAACTGGTCCAATATAGAGGAATTGTCTACGGCCGGCATTAACTGGAGCGACATTGATGTCTTAAGCAGTACAGGAATTAACTGGACAGACATCGGCCTGTTAAGCACATCGGGGATTAATTGGAACGACATTGATGTGTTAAGTGACGCCGGGATTAACTGGGCGGATATCCAGTCTTTATCGGTGGCGGGAATCAACTGGGCGGACATTGATGTGTTGAGCAGTACGGGCATCAACTGGTCCAATATAGAGGAATTGTCGACCGCCGGGATCAATTGGGCGGATATTGATGTGTTGAGCAGTGCAGGGATTAACTGGTCATCCATCCAGGATTTATCGGTGGCCGGAATCAATTGGGATGACATCCAGGTGTTGTCGGATACGGGAATCAACTGGGCGGATATTGGTGCGTTAAGCACATCAGGGATTAATTGGGACGATATCGATGTGTTAAGTGACGCCGGGATTAATTGGTCGGATATCGGGGCCTTAAGCGCGGCCGGTATTAACTGGAATGATATTGATGTTATGAGCGACGCCGGGATCAACTGGTCTGATCTTAACGTCCTCAGCGATGCGGGAATCAATTGGTCGGATATCGGGGCCTTAAGTCAGGCGGGCATTAACTGGAATGACATAGACGTTTTAAGCAGTGCCGGGATCAACTGGTCGGATATCGGAGCGCTCAGCGCAGCCGGCATTAATTGGACCGACATTGATGTGTTGAGCGACGCCGGGATTAATTGGACCGATATAGGGGAAATGACGACCAGCGGAATAAACTGGCTGGATATTGATGTGTTGAGCAGTACCGGGATTAATTGGTCGGATATCGGTGCCTTGTCCACGGCGGGAATCAACTGGTCAGATATTAATGTCCTCAGTGATGCGGGGATCAACTGGACGGATATTGGTGTATTAAGCGCATCCGGAATTAATTGGGCGGATATTGATGCTTTAAGCAGTTCCGGTATTAATTGGACGGGGATACAAGCCTTATCGGCCGCGGGTATAAACTGGAGCGACATTGATGTCTTAAGTGACGCCGGCGTTAACTGGTCCGGAATACAAGCTTTATCTGTTGCCGGCGTTAACTGGGCCGATATCGACGTGTTAAGTGAAGCCGGCATCAATTGGTCAAATCTTACCGAATTGTCGACCTCAGGCATCAATTGGGATGATATCGGTGTGATGACAGATGCCGGTGTTAACTGGGAGGATATTGCCCAGTTGTCGATGACCGGGATCAATTGGGAAGATCTTGAAGTGTTGTCCCAATCGGGGATTAATTGGGACGATATCGATGTATTAAGTGATGCTGGAATTAACTGGGCGGATATCCAGTCTTTATCAGTGGCGGGAATCAACTGGGCAGACATCGATGTGTTGAGCAGTACGGGAATCAACTGGGCGAACATTGAAGAGTTATCGACGGCCGGAATTAACTGGAGTGATATTGATGTGTTGAGCAGTACGGGGATCAACTGGGCGAATATTGAAGAGTTATCTACGGCCGGAATTAACTGGAGTGATATTGATGTGTTGAGCAGTACGGGGATCAACTGGGCGAATATTGAAGAGTTATCTACGGCTGGAATTAACTGGAGTGATATTGATGTGTTGAGCAGTACGGGGATCAATTGGGCGAATATTGAGGAGTTGACGACATCCGGAATTAATTGGGAAGATATCAATGTGCTCAGTGATGTGGGCATTAATTGGAGTGATATTGCGGTTTTAAGCGCGGCCGGAATCAACTGGAGCGATATTGATGTCTTAAGCAGTGCGGGGGTCAACTGGTCCGATATCAGCGCAATGTCTTTGGCCGGGATCAATTGGGATGATATTGATGTCTTGAGTGACGCCGGAGTGAATTGGTCTGGGATTCAAGCCTTATCAGTCTCCGGGATCAATTGGAGTGATATCGATGTGTTAAGCGGCGCCGGGATCAACTGGGCGGACATCAATGAATTGTCAACCAGCGGGATTAACTGGAGTGATATTAATGTGATGAGTGCCTCCGGAGTAAATTGGCTGAACATCGCCAGTTTATCCGCGGCGGGAATCAACTGGAATGATATTAATGTCTTAAGCGACGCGGGGATTAATTGGTCCAATATCGCTGAATTATCTACAACCGGGATCAACTGGCTGGATATTGATGTGTTAAGCAGTGCCGGGATCAACTGGTCGGATATCAATGCCCTGAGTACCGCCGGGATTAATTGGGCGGACATCGACAGTTTGAGCAGCAGCGGGATCAACTGGACAGACATTGCGGAATTGTCGACAACCGGGATCAATTGGGCGGACCTGGATGTTTTGACGGCCGCCGGAATCAATTGGCAAGATATTAATGTGATGAGTGACGCCGGCGTGAATTGGGCCGGTATCGCTGATTTGGCCGCAGCCGGAATCAACTGGTCCGATATTACCGTATTAAGTGAAACAGGAATTAACTGGTCCGATATCAGCGCGCTGTCTTTGGCCGGGATCAACTGGGCGGATATTGATGTGTTGAGTGATGCCGGCGTGAATTGGTCGGCGCTGCAATCCATGACAACGGCCGGCATTAACTGGGACGATATTAATGTGTTGAGCGATGCGGGGATCAACTGGGCCGATATCAATGAATTGTCAACGAGCGGGATCAACTGGAATGATATTGACGCGCTCAGTTCGGCCGGTGTGAATTGGGCGGATATCGCCAGCTTATCTGAGGCCGGAATCAATTGGGACGATATCAATGTCTTAAGCGATGCCGGGATTAATTGGTCCAACATCGAGGAATTGTCAGCGACCGGGATTAACTGGGCGGACATTGATGTCTTAAGCGGTGCCGGGATCAACTGGTCGGATATCAACGCATTGACCACCGCCGGGATTAACTGGCTGGACATTGATGTGATGAGCAGCAGCGGGATCAACTGGACAGATATAGCGGAATTATCGACAACCGGAATCAACTGGTTGGACATTGATGTCTTGAGCAGTGCCGGGATCAACTGGTCGGATATAAATGCCTTGACCACCGCCGGGATTAACTGGCTGGACATTGATGTGATGAGCAGTAGCGGGATCAACTGGACAGATATCGCAGAATTATCGACAACCGGAATCAACTGGTTGGATATTGATGTCTTGAGCAGTACCGGAATCAATTGGGCGGATATCAATGCCTTGAGCACCGCCGGGATTAACTGGAATGATATTAACGTCTTGAGTGACGCGGGAATCAACTGGTCGGATATCGGGGCCATGACAGCGGCCGGGATCAACTGGACAGAAATCAATGTTTTGAGTAGTGCCGGCATTAACTGGGCGGATATTGATGTCTTGAGTGATGCCGGAATTAATTGGGCCGGAATCCAGTCGTTATCCGTTGCCGGGATTAATTGGACGGATATTAATGTCTTGAGTGATGCCGGGATCAACTGGTCGGATATTGGAGAAATGTCTTCATCAGGGATCAATTGGTCGGATATTGATGTGCTGAGTAGTGTGGGGATTAATTGGCTGAATATCGGGGACTTGTCGGCGGCCGGAATTAACTGGGACGACATCAATAGTTTAAGCGAAGCCGGTATTAATTGGGCGGATATTGCTGAATTATCCGGTGCGGGCATTAACTGGAATGACATTGATGTTTTAAGTGACGCCGGGATTAATTGGTCGGATATCGGCGCAATGACAATTGCCGGCATCAATTGGGATGATATCAATGCCTTGAGCGAAGCGGGCATCAATTGGTCGGATATCAATGCGCTGACTACGGCCGGGATCAACTGGCTGGATATTGATGTGTTGAGCGGCGCGGGGATTAACTGGGCTAACTTAGGTGATTTAACGACGTCAGGGATTAACTGGCTGGATATTGATGTGTTAAGCAGTGCAGGCATCAATTGGTCGGATATTGCCTCGTTATCAGCGGCCGGGATCAACTGGTCAGATATTGATGTGTTGAGTGAAGCAGGGATCAACTGGTCGAATATTGAAGAACTGTCAACGACAGGAATCAATTGGGATGACATCAATGCCTTAAGTGAAGCGGGGATCAATTGGTCGGATATCAATGCCCTGAGCACGGCCGGGATCAATTGGCTGGATATTGATGTATTAAGCAGTGCCGGAATCAACTGGTCGAATATTGAAGAATTGTCAACGACCGGGATTAACTGGCTGGATATTGATGTTTTAAGCGATGCGGGGATTAACTGGGCGGATATCAATGCGTTAACGACAGCCGGGATCAACTGGAGTGATCTCGATGTTTTAAGCGATGCGGGGATTAATTGGACGGACATCAATGCGTTAACGACAGCCGGAATTAATTGGAACGATATTAATGTGTTAAGTGCTGCCGGAATCAATTGGTCAAATATTGGAGAGATGAGCGCGGCCGGAATTAATTGGAACGATATTAATGTATTAAGTGAGGCCGGGATCAATTGGGAAGACATCGCGGCGCTGAGTGCGGCCGGAATTAATTGGACTGATATTGATGTTTTAAGCAGTACAGGGATCAATTGGGCGAACATCGGTGAATTGTCGGCGGCCGGAATTAACTGGAATGATATCAATGTGCTGAGTGACGCCGGGATCAACTGGTCGGATATTGACGTTTTAAGCGAGGCTGGAATTAATTGGGCGGATATTTCTGAATTGTCAACGTCCGGGATCAATTGGCTGGATATCAACGTCTTGAGTGATGCCGGTATAAACTGGGTTGACATCGGTGTGATGACTCAGTCCGGGATTAATTGGGAAGATATCGAGGTGTTAACTGAGGCCGGAGTTAATTGGGCGGATATTGCGGCGATGTCAATGACCGGAATTAATTGGGACGATATTAATGTCTTAAGTGACGCGGGGATTAATTGGTCCGATATCAATGCGTTAACAACAGCAGGAATAAACTGGCTGGACATTGAAGTTCTCAGTAATACAGGGATCAACTGGTCAAACTTGACGGAATTGTCAACCTCCGGTGTAAATTGGGAAGATATTGATGTCTTAAGCGACGCCGGGATTAACTGGCTGAATATTGGTGATTTGTCAACAGCGGGAATTAACTGGACCGATATTGATGTCTTGAGCGGTGCCGGTGTGAATTGGGGGAATATTGCTGAATTATCCGCTTCCGGTATTAACTGGAGCGACATTGATGTATTGAGTGATGCCGGGATTAATTGGTCCGATATCGCCGCGTTGACCTCTTCCGGTATTAACTGGAACGATATTGATGTGTTGAGTGATGCGGGGATTAATTGGGCCAATATCCAGGAGTTAAGTATTTCAGGGATCAATTGGAGTGATATTGATGTGTTGAGCGGGGCCGGGATCAATTGGGCGAACATTCAAAGTCTTAGTATCGCAGGGATTAACTGGAGTGACATTTCCGTACTGTCGGACGCGGGGATTAACTGGGCGGACATTAACGTGTTGAGCGATGCGGGGATTAACTGGGCGGATATTAATGTTTTAACGATGGCGGGGATCAATTGGGATGATATTAATGTGTTGAGCGATGCGGGGATCAACTGGGCGGATATCAATGAGTTAACGACGGCAGGAATCAACTGGAGTGATATTGATGTGCTGAGTGACGCCGGGATCAATTGGTCGAACATCGGTGAATTATCGGCGGCCGGAATTAATTGGGATGATATCGGTGTGATGAGTGACGCCGGAGTTAATTGGTCGAATATCGGCGAGATGTCAGCCGTTGGAATTAACTGGTCCGATATTGATGTGCTGAGTGAAGCCGGAATCAATTGGTCCAATTTTGCAGAACTATCAAGCGCCGGTATTAATTGGAATGACATCAATGTGTTGAGTAATGCCGGGATTAACTGGGTTAATATTGGCACATTATCAGCCGCCGGGATTAATTGGGATGATATTGGGGTGATGAGTGATGCCGGGATCAATTGGAGTGATATCGGAGCCTTATCGCTGGCGGGGATCAATTGGGATGATGTGGATGTGCTAAGTGATGCCGGGATCAATTGGAGTAATATTGGAACATTATCAGCCGCCGGAATTAATTGGGATGATATCGGTGTGATGAGTGACGCCGGAGTTAATTGGTCCAATATCGGAACTTTATCAACAGCCGGAATTAACTGGGACGATATCGGTGTCATGAGCGATGCCGGTATCAATTGGACGGATATCGATGTGCTGAGTGATGCGGGCATTAATTGGAATGATATTAACGCGTTGACTACCGCCGGGATCAATTGGGCGGATATGGATGTCCTCAGTAATACCGGAATCAATTGGGAGAATATTGCGGAACTGTCGTTATCAGGTATTAACTGGTCTGACATTGATGTTTTAAGTGGTTCTGGAATTAACTGGAGTGATATTGCCGGATTATCGAACACGGGAATCAATTGGAGTGATCTGGATGTATTGAGTGACGCAGGGATCAATTGGGCGGATATCAATGAGTTAACGACGGCCGGGATTAACTGGCTGGATATTGATGTGTTAAGCAGTACGGGGATCAATTGGAGTAATATTGGGGAAATGAGCGCGGCCGGGATTAACTGGAGTGATATCGATGTATTGAGCGGGGCGGGAATTAACTGGAGTAATATCAGTGAATTATCGGTGAGCGGGATCAATTGGGCAGATATCGATGTGTTAAGCAGTACGGGGATTAACTGGAGTAATATTGGGGAAATGAGTGCGGCCGGAATTAATTGGAGTGACCTCGGCGCATTGAGCGGGGCTGGGATTAACTGGAGTGATATTGATGTGTTAAGTGATGCTGGGATCAATTGGAGCGGGATCGAGGCGTTATCGGTGGCAGGGATCAATTGGGACGATATTACCGTGATGAGCGAAGCGATCGTGAATTGGAGTGATATTGCGGTGATGACGGCGGCGGGGATCAATTGGGAAGATGTGAATGTGTTAAGCCAGGCGGGAGTGAACTGGAGTGATTTGGCAGTGATGAGCGCGACGGGAATTAATTGGAATGACATCGATGTGTTAAGTGATGCTGGGATCAATTGGAGCGGGATTGAGGCGATGAGTGTAGCCGGGATCAATTGGGATGACATCAGTGTATTGAGTGATGCCGGTATCAATTGGAGTGATATAGGGGAAATGAGTGCGGCTGGTATCAATTGGAATGATATCGATGTATTGAGTGATGCGGGGATTAATTGGGCGGATGTGAATGAGTTAACGACGGCGGGGATTAACTGGAGTGACATCGATGTGTTAAGCAGTACGGGGATTAATTGGAGTAATATAGGGGAGATGAGTGCAGCCGGGATCAATTGGAGTGATATTGATGTATTGAGCGGGGCGGGGATTAATTGGAGTAATATCAGTGAATTATCGGTGAGCGGGATTAATTGGGAAGATATCGATGTGATGAGCAGTACGGGGATCAATTGGCTGAATATCGGAGAGTTATCGGTGGCGGGGATCAACTGGAGCGATGTGGGAGTGCTGAGTGAATCGGGGATTAATTGGAGTGATATCAATGTGTTGAGCGAGGCGGGAGTGAATTGGAGTGATTTGGCAGTGATGAGCGCGGCTGGGATCAATTGGAATGATATCGATGTGTTAAGTGATGCGGGGATTAATTGGGCGAGTATTGGTGAGATGAGCGCGGCGGGGATAAACTGGGCAGATATTGATGTATTGAGCGGGGCAGGAATTAATTGGGCGGATATCACTGAGTTAACGACGAACGGGATCAATTGGAGTGATATCAATGTATTGAGTGATGCGGGGATTAATTGGAGTAATATCGGATCGTTATCGGTGGCGGGGATTAATTGGGAAGATATCGAGGTGATGAGTGAAGTAGGAGTCAATTGGACGAATATCGCGCAGATGACAACGACGGGGATCAATTGGGATGATGTGAATGTGCTGAGTGACGCGGGGATTAATTGGGGGAATATCGGATCGTTGTCGGTGGCCGGGATCAATTGGGAAGACATTGGAGTGATGAGCGAGGCGGGAGTGAATTGGAGCGATATCGGTGAGTTGTCAGCGGCCGGGATTAATTGGGACGATATAGAAGTGATGAGCGAATCAGGGATCAATTGGAGTGATGTGAATGTGTTGAGTGACGCGGGGATCAATTGGGCGGATGTGAATGAGTTAACGACGGCAGGGATTAACTGGCTGGATATTGATGTGTTAAGCAGTACGGGGATCAATTGGAGTAATATTGGGGAGATGAGCGCGACGGGGATTAACTGGCTGGATATCGATGTGTTAAGTGATGCGGGGATCAATTGGGGGAATATCGGGGAGATGAGCGCGACGGGGATTAACTGGCTGGATATCGATGTGTTAAGTGATGCGGGGATCAATTGGAGTAATATCGCGGAGTTATCGCTGGCGGGAGTTAATTGGGATGATTTTGCGGCGATCAGCGCGGCGAATGTAAATTGGAGTAATATCGCGGAGTTATCGTTGGCAGGGATCAACTGGGCAGATATTGATGTGTTGAGCGGATCGGGGATCAACTGGAGTGATATTGGTGAATTGTCAGCGGCGGGGATCAATTGGGACGATATAGAAGTGATGAGCGAAGCGGGGATTAACTGGCTGGATATCGATGTATTGAGTGATGCGGGGATTAACTGGGCGGATATCAATGAGTTAACGACAACGGGAATCAACTGGGCAGATATTGATGTGTTGAGCAGCACAGGGATCAATTGGAGTAATGTTGGGGAAATGAGCGCGGCCGGGATTAACTGGAGTGATATCGATGTATTGAGCGGGGCGGGGATTAACTGGAGTAATATCAGTGAATTATCGGTGAGCGGGATCAACTGGGCGGATATTGATGTGTTAAGCAGTACGGGGATTAACTGGAGTAATATCGGTGATTTGTCAGCGGCTGGGATTAACTGGAGTGATATCGATGTGTTAAGTGATGCTGGGATCAATTGGAGCGGGATCGAGGCGTTATCGGTGGCAGGGATCAATTGGGACGATATTACCGTGATGAGCGAAGCGATCGTGAATTGGAGTGATATCGCGGTGATGACGGCGGCGGGGATCAATTGGGAAGATGTGAATGTGTTAAGCCAGGCGGGAGTGAACTGGAGTGATTTGGCAGTGATGAGCGCGACGGGAATTAATTGGAATGACATCGATGTGTTAA
>JBFWOS010000001.1:362070-364983 GCA_050250375.1 Candidatus Omnitrophota bacterium | reverse complement strand
GCGGTGATGACGGCGGCGGGGATCAATTGGGAAGATGTGAATGTGTTAAGCCAGGCGGGAGTGAACTGGAGTGATTTGGCAGTGATGAGCGCGACGGGAATTAATTGGAATGACATCGATGTGTTAAGTGATGCTGGGATCAATTGGAGCGGGATTGAGGCGATGAGTGTAGCCGGGATCAATTGGGATGACATCAGTGTATTGAGTGATGCCGGTATCAATTGGAGTGATATAGGGGAAATGAGTGCGGCTGGTATCAATTGGAATGATATCGATGTATTGAGTGATGCGGGGATTAATTGGGCGGATGTGAATGAGTTAACGACGGCGGGGATTAACTGGAGTGACATCGATGTGTTAAGCAGTACGGGGATTAATTGGAGTAATATAGGGGAGATGAGCGCGGCGGGGATCAATTGGAGTGATATTGATGTATTGAGTGAAGCGGGAGTGAACTGGGCAAACATCGCACAGTTGTCAACGGCAGGCGTTAATTGGGATGATATTAACGCAATTAGTGCCGCAAATGTAAATTGGGATAACCTTGCGGTAATGTCGACCAGCGGGATCAACTGGGACGATATCTATGTGTTAACGACGAACGGGGTTAATTGGAGTGATATTAGTCAGCTAACAACGTCCGGAATCAACTGGGACGATATGAGTGTGTTAAGCGAGGCGGGGATCAACTGGAGTGATTTAAGCGAGATGACAACGACGGGGATTAATTGGAGTGATATTGACGTGATGAGTGATGCGGGGGTTAATTGGAGCGATATCGGGGAGCTGAGCGCAGCGGGTATCAATTGGAGTGATATCAATGTGCTGAGTGAGGCGGGGATCAACTGGAATGATTTACAGGTGTTGAGTGAAGCCGGGATCAATTGGGAAGATATTGATGTGCTGAGTGATACGGGGATCAATTGGAATGATTTACAGGAGTTAAGTGAGGCAGGGATTAATTGGAGTGATATTGATGTGATGAGTGATACGGGAGTGAACTGGAGCGGGATCGCGGATTTATCAACGGCAGGGATCAATTGGGACGATATTAATGTGATGAGTGATGCGATTGTGAATTGGAGCGATATAGCGGCGATGACGACGGCTGGTATCAATTGGGAAGATGTGAATGTGATGAGCCAGGCAGGAGTGAACTGGGGGAATGTGGCGGAGTTAAGTGATGCAGGGATTAACTGGGCGGATATTGATGTGATGAGTGATACGGGGATCAATTGGAGTGATTTGGAAGTGATGAGTACAGCGGGGATCAATTGGGTGGATATTGATGCGATGAGTGACGCGATAGTGAATTGGAGTGATATCGCTGTGATGACGACGGCAGGTATTAATTGGGAAGATGTGAATGTGTTAAGCCAGGCGGGGATCAACTGGAATGATCTGCAGGTGCTGAGTGAAGCGGGGATCAATTGGAATGATATCGATGTATTGAGTGATGCGGGAGTGAATTGGAATGATCTGCAGGAGATGAGTGAGGCAGGGATTAATTGGGACGATATCAATGTGCTGAGTGACGCGGGAATTAACTGGGCGAATATCAATGAGTTGTCAACGACGGGGATTAATTGGAATGATATCGATGTGTTAAGTGAGGCGGGGATTAATTGGAGTGATATTGGTGAATTGTCAGCGGCAGGGATCAATTGGAGTGATCTGGAAGTGCTGAGCGCGGCGGGGATTAACTGGGTGGATATAGATGTGTTGAGTGAAGCGGGAGTGAATTGGAATGATCTGCAGGTGATGAGCGAGGCAGGGATCAATTGGGACGATATCAATGTGATGAGCGGGGCAGGAGTCAATTGGAGCAATATTGAAGAGTTAAGTACGGCCGGGATTAATTGGGACGATATCAATGTGATGAGTGAGGCCGTGATTAACTGGAGTGATATAGCAGTACTGAGCGAGGCGGGGATCAATTGGAGTGATATTGATGCATTGAGTGATGCGGGAGTGAACTGGAACGATCTGCAGGTGTTAAGTGAAGCCGGGATCAATTGGGCGGATATCGATGTATTGAGTGGGGCCGGGATCAATTGGAGTGATATCGATGTATTGAGTGAAGCGGGAGTGAATTGGAATGATTTGCAGGTGTTAAGTGAGGCAGGGATCAATTGGAGTGATTTGGATGTATTGAGTGGGGCAGGGATCAATTGGGCGGATCTACAAGTGATGAGTGAAGCCGGGATTAATTGGAATGATATTGATGTACTGAGTGATGCGGGAGTGAACTGGGCGAATATCAATGAGTTGTCGACGACGGGTATTAATTGGGAAGATATCAATGTGATGAGCGAGGCGGGAGTCAATTGGAGTGATTTAAGCGAGATGACAACGACGGGGATCAATTGGAGTGATATTGATGTATTGAGTGATACGGGGATTAATTGGGAAGATATCCAGGCGATGAGCGCGGCTGGTATCAATTGGAGTGATATCGATGTATTGAGTGATACGGGGATCAATTGGAGTGATTTGAGTGTGATGGCGGCAGCCGGGATTAATTGGGATGATATTAATGTGTTGAGTGATGCGGGGATTAATTGGGCGGATGTGGCGGGATTATCAGCCGCGGGGATTAACTGGGCTGATATAGATGTATTGAGTGAAGCGGGAGTGAACTGGAACGATCTTCAGGTGTTGAGTGAGGCTGGAATTAACTGGAGTGATCTGGAAGTGATGAGTGAAGCGGGTATCAATTGGAGTGATATTGATGTATTGAGTGATGCAGGAGTAAATTGGGCGAATATCAATGAATTATCGATGAGCGGAATCAACTGGGACGATATGAGTGTGTTAAGCGAGGCGGGGATCAACTGGAGTGATTTAAGCGAGATGACAACGACGGGGATTAATTGGAGTGATATTGACGTGATGAGTGATGCGGGGGTTAAT
>JBFWOS010000001.1:359711-362060 GCA_050250375.1 Candidatus Omnitrophota bacterium | reverse complement strand
CGGAATCAACTGGGACGATATGAGTGTGTTAAGCGAGGCGGGGATCAACTGGAGTGATTTAAGCGAGATGACAACGACGGGGATTAATTGGAGTGATATTGACGTGATGAGTGATGCGGGGGTTAATTGGAGCGATATCGGGGAGCTGAGCGCAGCGGGTATCAATTGGAGTGATATCAATGTGCTGAGTGAGGCGGGGATCAACTGGAATGATTTACAGGTGTTGAGTGAAGCCGGGATCAATTGGGAAGATATTGATGTGCTGAGTGATACGGGGATCAATTGGAATGATTTACAGGAGTTAAGTGAGGCAGGGATTAATTGGAGTGATATTGATGTGATGAGTGATACGGGAGTGAACTGGAGCGGGATCGCGGATTTATCAACGGCAGGGATCAATTGGGACGATATTAATGTGATGAGTGATGCGATTGTGAATTGGAGCGATATAGCGGCGATGACGACGGCTGGTATCAATTGGGAAGATGTGAATGTGATGAGCCAGGCAGGAGTGAACTGGGGGAATGTGGCGGAGTTAAGTGATGCAGGGATTAACTGGGCGGATATTGATGTGATGAGTGATACGGGGATCAATTGGAGTGATTTGGAAGTGATGAGTACAGCGGGGATCAATTGGGTGGATATTGATGCGATGAGTGACGCGATAGTGAATTGGAGTGATATCGCTGTGATGACGACGGCAGGTATTAATTGGGAAGATGTGAATGTGTTAAGCCAGGCGGGGATTAACTGGAATGATCTGCAGGTGCTGAGTGAAGCGGGGATCAATTGGAATGATATCGATGTATTGAGTGATGCGGGAGTGAATTGGAATGATCTGCAGGAGATGAGTGAGGCAGGGATTAATTGGGGTGATATCGGAGCGTTGTCAGCGGCAGGGATCAATTGGATTGACATTGATGTGATGAGTGATTCAGGAATCAATTGGAATAATGTGCAAGAAATGAGTGACACTGGGATCAATTGGGACGATATTGCTGTGTTGAGTGACGCAGGAGTTAATTGGCTTAACATTAGTGAACTATCTACGACTGGAATCAATTGGGAAGATATCAATGTGATGAGTGAGACAGGAGTGAATTGGTCGAATATTGGAGAACTTTCACAGTCAGGTATTAACTGGAGCGATATAGATGTGTTAAGTGATGCGGGTGTAAATTGGAATGATCTTCAGGTGATGACTGAGGCCGGGATTAATTGGTCTGATATTAATGTAATGAGTGGTATTGGGGTCAATTGGAACGATCTGCAGGTGTTAAGTGAAGCAGGGATCAATTGGAGTGATATTGATGCATTGAGTGATGCGGGAGTGAACTGGAATGATCTGCAGGTGATGAGTGAATCCGGGATTAATTGGGAGGATATTGATGTATTGAGTGATGCGGGAGTGAACTGGAACGATCTGCAGGTGATGAGTGAATCCGGGATTAATTGGTCTGATTTGCAAGCCCTAAGTACTACAGGAATCAATTGGGATGACATTGGTGTAATGAGTGGCACCGGCATTAATTGGGCGGATCTTCAATCTTTAACAGTTTCAGGAATTAACTGGAATGATCTTAATTTAATGACTGATGCCGGAATTAATTGGACTGATTTGCAGACGTTAAGTACTACAGGAATTAATTGGACTGATTTGGATGTGATGAGCGATGCCGGGATCAACTGGTTAAATATTGGAGAATTATCTGAAGCTGGTATTAATTGGGAAGATATCAATGTGATGAGCGAAGCGGGAGTGAACTGGAGTGATTTGAGCGAGATGACAACGACGGGGATCAACTGGAGTGACATCGATGTATTGAGTGATACGGGGATCAATTGGAGTGATTTGAGTGTGATGGCGGCAGCCGGGATTAATTGGGATGATATTAATGTGTTGAGTGATGCCGGGATCAATTGGGCGGATCTCGAGGCTTTAACAAGCACCGGTATAAACTGGGCTGATATCGGTGTCTTTAGTAACACAGGGATTAACTGGAGTGATATAAGCTTGTTAAGTGATGCCGGGATTAACTGGAATGATCTTCAAGTTATGACTGAGGCCGGCATTAATTGGAATGATATTGATGTGTTAAGTGATACTGGTATAAATTGGGCGAATATTGCCCAAATGTCATCAACCGGAATTAATTGGGATGATATTGATGTGTTGAGTGATGCGGGAGTGAACTGGTCAAATATCGGGGAACTTTCACAGGCCGGGATCAACTGGAGTGACATAGATGTGATGAGTGATACGGGAGTGAACTGGAGCGGGATCGCTGATTTATCAACGGCGGGGATCAATTGGGACGATATCAACGTGATGAGCGAGGCGATCGTAAA
>JBFWOS010000001.1:356736-359701 GCA_050250375.1 Candidatus Omnitrophota bacterium | reverse complement strand
CCGGGATCAACTGGAGTGACATAGATGTGATGAGTGATACGGGAGTGAACTGGAGCGGGATCGCTGATTTATCAACGGCGGGGATCAATTGGGACGATATCAACGTGATGAGCGAGGCGATCGTAAATTGGAGTGATATCGCCGCAATGACAACGGCGGGGATCAACTGGGACGATGTGAATGTGTTAAGCCAGGCGGGGATCAACTGGAATGATTTACAGGTGTTGAGTGAAGCGGGGATCAACTGGAGTGATATTGATGTGTTGAGCGACACGGGGATCAATTGGAACGACTTGCAGGTGATGAGCGATGCCGGGGTTAATTGGGATGATATCGATGCGTTAAGTGATGCGGGGATCAATTGGGCCAATATCAATGAATTATCCATGAGCGGTATCAACTGGGATGACATTGATGTGCTGAGTGACGCGGGAGTGAACTGGTCAAATATCGGGGAACTTTCACAGGCCGGGATCAACTGGAGTGACATAGATGTGATGAGTGATACGGGAGTGAACTGGAGCGGGATCGCTGATTTATCAACGGCGGGGATCAATTGGGACGATATCAACGTGATGAGCGAGGCGATCGTAAATTGGAGTGATATCGCCGCAATGACAACGGCGGGGATCAACTGGGACGATGTGAATGTGTTAAGCCAGGCGGGGATCAACTGGAATGATTTACAGGTGTTGAGTGAAGCGGGGATCAACTGGAGTGATATTGATGTGTTGAGCGACACGGGGATTAATTGGAACGACTTGCAGGTGATGAGCGATGCTGGAATTAATTGGAGTGACATTGGACTATTGTCAGATTCCGGGATCAACTGGAGTGACATAGATGTGATGAGTGATACGGGAGTGAACTGGAGCGGGATCGCTGATTTATCAACGGCGGGGATCAATTGGGACGATATCAACGTGATGAGCGAGGCGATCGTAAATTGGAGTGATATCGCCGCAATGACAACGGCGGGGATCAACTGGGACGATGTGAATGTGTTAAGCCAGGCGGGGATCAACTGGAATGATTTACAGGTGTTGAGTGAAGCGGGGATCAACTGGAGTGATATTGATGTGTTGAGCGACACGGGGATCAATTGGAACGACTTGCAGGTGATGAGCGATGCCGGGGTTAATTGGGATGATATCGATGCGTTAAGTGATGCGGGGATCAATTGGGCCAATATCAATGAATTATCCATGAGCGGTATCAACTGGGATGACATTGATGTGCTGAGTGATGCGGGAGTGAACTGGTCAAATATCGGGGAACTTTCACAGGCCGGGATCAACTGGAATGATATTAATGTATTGAGTGATGCCGGGATCAATTGGGAAGATTTAAACCGTATGACTACTTCCGGAATAAATTGGGAAGATATTAATGTGATGAGCGAAGCAATTGTCAACTGGTCGAATATTGCTGAGATGTCCGCGGCTGGAATCAACTGGTATGACGTCAACGCCATGAGTGACGCCGGGATTAATTGGTTTGATATTGGTGAGCTCTCACAAGCCGGTATCAATTGGAATGATCTCGATGCGTTAAGTGACGCGGGGATCAATTGGGCCGATATCGCTGGTTTAAGTGCGGCTGGGATTAATTGGGCGGATTTAGACATATTAAGTGATTCAGGAATCAACTGGTCTGATCTGCAGGTGTTGACGACGACAGGAATTAACTGGTCTGATCTTGATGTGTTAAGCGACGCGGGAATTAATTGGTCGGATATGTCCGCTTTAAGCGGTGCCGGGATCAATTGGAGTGATCTGGAGGTATTGAGCGATACCGGGATTAACTGGAATGACCTGCAAGTCATGAGTGAATCCGGGATCAATTGGAACGATCTAGATGTGTTAAGCAGTACAGGCATCAATTGGGCCGATTTATCTGCCATGACAGTCGCCGGGATTAACTGGAGTGATATTGATGTGTTAAGTGATGCGGGGGTCAATTGGTCTGATCTTCAAGTCATGAGCGAAGCTGGAATCAACTGGGATGACTTGACCGAACTAAGTATGTCGGGGATTAATTGGGATGATCTTGATGTGATGAGTGATTCCGGGGTGAACTGGCTGAATATTGGGGAGTTGTCTCAGGCTGGAATTAATTGGGGTGACCTGGATGTGTTGAGTGATGCGGGAATTAACTGGAATGATCTTCAGGTGATGACCGAAGCTGGTGTTAATTGGGACGATCTGGCGGCATTGAGTGATACCGGGATCAATTGGTCCAATATTGGGGAATTATCTTTGGCCGGCATTAACTGGGAAGATATCAATGTTCTGAGTGATACGGGGATCAATTGGAGTGATCTGGAAGCGATGAGTACCGCAGGGATCAATTGGGAAGACATTAACGTCTTGAGTGACACGGGTATTAATTGGGCGAACATCAGCGAAATGTCACAAACCGGAATCAATTGGGATGATATTGATGTGTTGAGTGACGCAGGAGTGAACTGGTCAAATATCGGAGAACTTTCACAGGCCGGGATTAACTGGAGTGATCTGAATGTGTTGAGCGATGCCGGGATTAATTGGTCGGATCTGTCGGTGATGACAGCTGCCGGGATTAACTGGAGTGACATTGACGTATTGAGTGATGCGGGAGTCAATTGGAATGACCTGCAAGTCATGAGTGAATCCGGAATCAACTGGAGCGATCTAGATGTGTTAAGCAGCACAGGCATCAATTGGGCTGATTTATCTGCTATGACAGTCGCCGGGATTAACTGGAGTGATATTGCGGTGTTCAGTGATGCGGGAATTAACTGGAGTGATCTTGATGTGATGAGTGATGCTGGTGTAAATTGGGCAGATATCGCTGAGTTGTCGCTTTCCGGAATCAATTGGAGTGATATTGACGTGATGAGTGATTCCGGGGTGAACTGGCTGAATATCGGTGAGTTATCACAAGCCGGGATCAACTGGAATGATCTGGATGTGTTGAGTGACGC
>JBFWOS010000001.1:0-356726 GCA_050250375.1 Candidatus Omnitrophota bacterium | reverse complement strand
TGTCGCTTTCCGGAATCAATTGGAGTGATATTGACGTGATGAGTGATTCCGGGGTGAACTGGCTGAATATCGGTGAGTTATCACAAGCCGGGATCAACTGGAATGATCTGGATGTGTTGAGTGACGCTGGGATTAACTGGTCTGATTTACAGGTGATGACGGAAGCCGGAATTAACTGGGACGATTTTGCTGTGTTGGGGAATACAGGTATTAATTGGGAAAATATCGGAGAAATGTCGCTTTCCGGAATCAATTGGAGTGATATTGACGTGATGAGTGATTCCGGGGTGAACTGGCTGAATATCGGTGAGTTATCACAAGCCGGGATCAACTGGAATGATCTGGATGTGTTGAGTGACGCTGGGATTAACTGGTCTGATTTACAGGTGATGACGGAAGCCGGAATTAACTGGAGCGATTTGGATGTGTTAAGCGACGCCGGAATTAACTGGAGCGATATCGGCGCGTTATCTTTGGCTGGAATTAACTGGAATGACCTGGATGTGTTGAGTGATGCAGGGATCAACTGGAGTGATATTGGTTCATTGTCAAATGCCGGGATCAACTGGAATGATCTGGATGTGTTGAGTGACGCGGGGATTAACTGGTCTGATTTACAGGTGATGACGGAAGCCGGAATTAACTGGAGCGATTTGGATGTGTTAAGCGACGCCGGAATTAACTGGAGCGATATCGGCGCGTTATCTTTGGCTGGAATTAACTGGAATGACCTGGATGTGTTGAGTGATGCAGGAATCAACTGGTCTGATTTACAGGTGATGACGGAAGCCGGAATTAACTGGAACGATTTGAATGTATTGAGCGACGCCGGAATTAACTGGAGTAATATCGGGGAGATGTCTTTATCCGGGATCAACTGGAGTGATCTTGATGTAATGAGTGATACCGGGATCAACTGGAGTGATATTGGTTCATTGTCAAATGCCGGCATCAATTGGAGTGATATTGGAGTATTAAGTGAAGCCGGAATTAATTGGTCCGATCTTGATGTGATGAGTGATGCCGGAATCAATTGGTCCGATTTCGGTGCCTTGAGTACAGCCGGAATAAATTGGGCTGATCTTGATGTGTTAAGTGATGCAGGGATCAACTGGGATGATTTAACAGCCTTGTCGACCGCAGGTGTTAATTGGGCGGATTTAGACATATTAAGTGATGCAGGAATCAATTGGTCTGATTTGCAGGTGATAACGGAGGCCGGAATTAACTGGAGCGATTTGGATGTGTTAAGCGACGCCGGAATTAACTGGAGCGACATCGGCGCGTTATCTTTGGCTGGAATTAACTGGAATGACCTGGATGTGTTGAGTGATGCAGGAATTAACTGGTCTGATTTACAGGTAATGACTGAGGCCGGAATTAATTGGAGCGATTTGGATGTCTTAAGCGACGCTGGGATTAATTGGAGTGATATCGGCGCATTATCTTTGGCGGGGATCAACTGGAGTGATCTTGATGTGATGAGTGATACCGGGATCAACTGGAGTGACATTGGTTCGTTGTCAAATGCCGGAATTAACTGGAGTGATCTGGATATCTTAAGTGACGCTGGGATTAACTGGTCTGATTTACAGGTAATGACCGATGCCGGAATCAATTGGGATAATATTGGAGATTTGTCACAGGCCGGAATAAATTGGAGTGACCTGGATATCTTAAGTGATGCCGGAATCAACTGGTCTGATTTACAGGTGATGACGGAGGCGGGGATTAACTGGAGCGATTTGGATGTGTTAAGCGGCGCTGGAATTAATTGGAGCGACATCGGCGCATTATCTTTGGCGGGAATCAACTGGAGTGATCTTGATGTGATGAGTGATACCGGGATCAACTGGAGTGACATCGGTTCGTTGTCAAATGCCGGGATCAACTGGAGCGACCTGGATATCTTAAGTGATGCCGGAATCAACTGGTCTGATTTACAGGTGATGACGGAAGCGGGGATTAACTGGAGCGACCTGGATATCTTAAGTGACGCTGGGATTAATTGGAGCGACATCGGCGCATTATCTTTGGCGGGAATCAACTGGAGTGATCTTGATGTGTTAAGTGACGCGGGTATCAACTGGAGTGATATCGGTTCGTTATCGAATGCCGGAATTAACTGGAGTGATCTGGATATTTTAAGTGATGCCGGAATCAACTGGTCTGATTTACAGGTGATGACGGAGGCGGGGATTAACTGGAGCGACCTGGATATCTTAAGTGACGCTGGGATTAATTGGAGCGACATCGGCGCGTTATCTTTGTCGGGGATCAACTGGAGTGATCTTGATGTGTTAAGTGACGCGGGTATCAACTGGAGTGATATCGGTTCGTTATCGAATGCCGGAATTAACTGGAGTGACCTGGATATTTTAAGTGATGCCGGAATCAACTGGTCTGATTTACAGGTGATGACGGAGGCGGGGATTAACTGGAGCGACCTGGATATCTTAAGTGACGCTGGGATTAATTGGAGCGACATCGGCGCGTTATCTTTGTCGGGGATCAACTGGAGTGATCTTGATGTGATGAGTGATGCCGGGATCAACTGGAGTGACATTGGTTCGTTGTCAAATGCCGGGATTAACTGGAGTGACCTGGATATCTTAAGTGATGCCGGAATCAACTGGTCTGATCTACAGGTGATGACGGAGGCCGGAATTAATTGGAGCGACCTGGATATCTTAAGTGACGCTGGGATTAATTGGAGCGACATCGGCGCATTATCTTTGGCGGGGATCAACTGGAGTGATCTTGATGTGATGAGTGATGCCGGGATCAACTGGAGTGACATTGGTTCGTTGTCAAATGCCGGAATTAACTGGAGTGACCTGGATATCTTAAGTGATGCCGGAATCAACTGGTCTGATCTACAGGTGATGACGGAGGCGGGGATTAACTGGAGCGACCTGGATATCTTAAGTGACGCTGGGATTAATTGGAGTGATATCGGCGCATTATCTTTGGCGGGGATCAACTGGAGTGATCTTGATGTGATGAGTGATACTGGGATTAACTGGAGTGATATCGGTTCATTATCAAATGCCGGAATTAACTGGAGTGACCTGGATATCTTAAGTGATGCCGGAATCAATTGGTCAGACTTGCAGGTAATGACGGAGGCCGGAATTAATTGGAGTGACCTGGATATCTTAAGTGACGCGGGCATTAATTGGAGCAATATTGGAGAGATGTCATTATCCGGGATCAACTGGAGTGATCTTGATGTGATGAGTGATGCCGGGATTAACTGGAGTGATATCGGTTCATTATCAAATGCCGGAATTAACTGGAGTGACCTGGATATCTTAAGTGATGCAGGGATCAACTGGTCTGATCTACAGGTGATGACGGAGGCCGGAATTAATTGGAGCGATTTGGATGTATTGAGTGATTCAGGTATTAATTGGGATAATATTGGGGATTTATCCCAGGCTGGCATTAATTGGTCAGACATTACGGTCTTAAGTGAAGCAGGAATCAACTGGTCTGATTTACAGGTGATGACGGAGGCTGGAATTAACTGGAGTGACCTGGATATCTTAAGTGACGCAGGGATTAACTGGAGCGACATCGGCGCGTTATCTTTGGCGGGGATCAACTGGAGTGATCTTGATGTGATGAGTGATACCGGGATCAACTGGAGTGATATCGGTTCGTTGTCAAATGCCGGGATCAACTGGAGCGACCTGGATATCTTAAGTGATGCAGGAATCAACTGGTCTGATTTACAGGTGATGACGGAGGCTGGAGTCAATTGGACCGATCTTGATATCATGAGTGATGCAGGTGTCAATTGGTCTGATTTCGCGGCGATGTCTTTGGCCGGGGTTAATTGGAGCGATCTGGATATTTTAAGTGACGCAGGGATCAACTGGAGTGATATCGGTTCATTATCGAATGCCGGGATTAACTGGAGTGACCTGGATATCTTAAGTGACGCTGGGATTAACTGGTCTGATTTACAGGTTATGACGGAGGCCGGAATTAACTGGAGCGATTTGGATGTGTTAAGTGACGCAGAGATCAACTGGAGCAATATCGGGGAGATGTCGTTATCGGGGATCAATTGGAGTGACATTGATGTGTTGAGTGACGCAGGGATCAACTGGAGTGATATCGGTTCATTATCAAATGCCGGAATTAACTGGAGTGACCTGGATATCTTAAGTGATGCAGGAATCAATTGGTCTGATTTACAGGTGATGACGGAGGCCGGAATTAACTGGAGTGACCTGGATATCTTAAGTGACGCGGGCATTAACTGGAGTAATATTGGAGAGATGTCATTATCCGGGATCAACTGGGGCGACATCGATGTGTTAAGTGATGCTGGCATTAATTGGAACAATATTGGTGATTTGTCCCAGGCCGGAATAAATTGGTCTGACATTAATGTTCTCAGCGAAGCCGGGATCAATTGGTCAGATCTTCAGGTGATGACGGAGGCTGGAATCAACTGGAGTGACCTGGATATCTTAAGTGACGCGGGAATTAATTGGTCTAACATCAGTGATCTTTCTCTATCAGGGATTAATTGGGAAAATATTGATGTGATGAGTGATGCCGGGATTAACTGGTCCAATATCGGTGACTTATCAACGGCCGGTATCAATTGGGATGATATTGGCGTCATGTCGGCGACGGGAATCAATTGGGGTGATATTGATGTGATGAGCGACACCGGGATTAACTGGTCCGATATTGGCGCGTTGTCTGCTTCGGGAATCAATTGGGCTGATTTGAGTGTATTAAGTGATGCCGGAATCAACTGGTCTGATTTAACCGTCATGACGGAAGCCGGAATTAATTGGAGTGACCTGGATGTATTAAGTGATGCCGGGATCAATTGGGCGAGCATCGGAGACCTTTCAGCCGCTGGCATCAACTGGGATGATATTACAGTCATGACTGAAACCGGAATTAACTGGAGTAATGTGGGAGATCTGTCCCAGGCCGGAATCAATTGGGATGACATCGGGGCTCTCAGTGACGCTGGGATCAATTGGAATGATATCAGTATTATGGCCTCGACCGGAATTAACTGGAGTGACCTGGATGTATTGAGTGATGCCGGGATCAATTGGGCTAGTATCGGGGATCTTTCAACGTCGGGAATCAATTGGGACGATATTACGGTCATGACTGAAACCGGAATTAACTGGAGTAATGTGGGAGATCTGTCTCAAGCCGGAATCAACTGGGATGACATCGGGGCTCTCAGTGCCGCCGGGATTAACTGGGATGATATCAGCATTATGGCCTCGACCGGAATTAATTGGGATGGGATTGATGTGTTAAGTGAATCCGGAATCAATTGGTCAAATATCGGAGACCTTTCCAGTGCCGGGATTAACTGGGATGACATCGGGGTTATGGCGACGACAGGAATCAATTGGGATGATCTGGGGGCGTTAAGTTCAGCGGGTATTAATTGGGATGACCTCGGATCGTTAAGTTCGGCCGCCATCAATTGGGACAATATCAGTGTCATGGCCTCGACTGGAATTAATTGGGATGGGATTGATGTGTTAAGTGAATCCGGAATCAATTGGGCGAATATCGGAGACCTTTCCAGTGCCGGAATCAACTGGGATGACATCGGGGTTATGGCGACGACAGGAATCAATTGGGACGGCATAGATGTTTTAAGCGAAGCAGGGATCAATTGGGATGGTATTCAAAGTTTATCCGCCGCGAGTATTAATTGGCTGGATATCAGCGCGCTTTCCTCCGCCGGAATCAATTGGACTGATATCCAGGTGTTAAGTGAAACCGGAATTAACTGGTCAGAAATCGGTGAGTTAAGTATTGCCGGAATCAATTGGAACGATATCAGCGCTATGGCGGCTGCAAGTATTAATTGGGATGAAATGCGTGTATTGAGTGAGGCCGGAGTGAATTGGACCGGTATAGATGTCTTAAGCGAGGCGGGTATTAACTGGATGAATCTCGGTCAATTGGCCAACTCCAATGTTAATTGGGACGAGATCGCGGTCATGGCCTCCAGTGGTATTGACTGGGCGGACATCGCTGAAATGTCTGCTTCCGGAATCAACTGGAATGATATCGCCGATATGACCCTCTCCGGAATTAATTGGGATGATTTATCGGATATGTCTGATGCGGGTGTCAATTGGGAAGACATCGCGACTATGTCGACCAGTTTAATTAATTGGTCTGATATTGCCTTTATGTCCGGGTCGGGAATTAATTGGGATGATATGGGTGTTCAAAGCACCTCAGGTGTCAACTGGAGTGATTTGGCCTTCTTGAGTAACTCCGGAGTTAATTGGGATGCGATCGCTTTTCTGGCCGATAATGCCCAGGTACTCGTGGACAATGTTAATGCGATAGTTACCTTGGTTGACGACCTCGAGAATCTGGTCGGTTCTTCCACCGACACATCCGCGTCGCCGACTTTGTTCGGAAGAATCAGGGAAGTTCTGGAAACGGTTGCCGGAATCAACACATCAAATTTGAGCAATATTGAAACAGCGGTCAATTCGATCCAGTCTGTTCTTGGCGGGTCTGCTGATTCAACTATCAACAATACTATATTCGGAGATTTGAATCAGGTTGAAAAATTGATTGGTCTGGCGACCAATGAGACGACCGATGATACGGTTTTCGGGCGGTTAAATGATATTCAGGGAAGCGCCGGCGATGGAAAAGACAGCGCCAGTGCGGCCTTATTCCTCACCCAGCAAATTCAGGAAAAATTGGGAACCGATCCTAAACCGGTACTCGATGATGAGATTGCGGCTTTACGCGATATGCTGGAAGATCTCCATCTGAACGTAGACAACATTGTACAAAACACCGACAGCACCGGAAATTATGCCCAGGAAATGCTGGATACCCTGCGTGAACTGGTCAATCAAAGCGCTGAAGCGGTCGGTCTGAATCTGGAAGTAAAAGAATTAATTTCAGGCGGGGACGGAGAAGACATAACCGAAAAGCTGGCCGAAATTGACGCTAAACTTGAAGCTATTCGGGAATCCGTTGAGAAAGATGAGATTGTTGTCAAGACATGGTTTGAAAGTGAATAATGAAAAAGACTAAATTAATACACATATTTCTTGTAGGGATATCCCTGTTAATAACCGCCGGGCCGGCCGCGGCGGATGTAATTATTAATATTCTAGCGGTCAATGGAACAGACACGGTCAAAGAGAAAAAGATTGAGCAGTTGCTCCCCAAAGAGTTAAAGCTGGATGATATTCTCGATCCTGCCGGACTGGAAATTAAATATGACGTTGATACGGGGAGTTATGCGGTCGTTGGTTCCGTCCAGTTAGAACCAAAAGAGTCGAAAACATTACGCATACGGGTGAAGGATGTCTGGCTCATCAACCGGCCGGATATCCAGGCCATCAAGGACCAGATTGAAAGCAATTTTCAACGGGTGGTCGGTACGGAATTCGCCGAGTCGGCGGCGATAAAAAAAGAAAGTTTGTTAAAACGTCTGGATTATATCGTCAGTCAGCAGGAAGTCAACGCGGACAATGCCGGCAAACGCATAGATCGGTACAGAGTTAACGAAAAGGAGATGAATGAAATCCGTAATAATGCCGTCTCCATCAAGTACTGGCGCTCCAGACCGCCGTCACCTGAAGAAGCTAATATATTCCGATTAATATTACAGGCCGAGAATCCATCCCTTGATAAGGCGATAACAAAAGAGCAGGTCCATTATTTACCGAAAGAAGTGAAGCCCGAGCACATTCTGGAAACGGCTGATTTTGAAGTCAAATACGATGCCTTAAAAGGCCAGTCCTTCCTTTGGAAGGAAGAAGAACTTCAGCCGGGCGAGCGAAAACGTTATGAGATTAGTATTATTGATATTTGGAATATTAAACAGCCGAACATTGAAAATCTTCGTGACCGGACCCGAAGCACTTTTCTTTTCTTGGAAAACACACAATATGCCGATAGCGCCCAATTTCTTGTGTCCAGCATTAAGAAAAATCTCGAGTCGATTGAATCTTCCCAAGGTCAGGAAAAAGATATAGCGCAACATATTATGGATTACCGCTCGAATATTGAATTTTATGGGCAGGCCACGAAAGATGTTGAGGCTCTTGAGGAATTATTGGAAGTCGTCCGCGAAAAGCTGGTTCGTTCTCGGTTAGAAAATGTTCTTGAAAAGGTGCGTTCTTTAAAAAATGTTAGTGATATTTCAAAAGCGATTTTTGAAAATAATTCTTTATTAAATGAAGGCGGGAAAACAATTCTGGGAGTTATCATCGGAATCGGAATTATTATTGTCATTGCTTTCTTTTATTTCCTCAGCAAATCCAAAGATGTCGTCATTGAAGAATCCGAAGAGAATATTGCTGAAAAGGAAGAAGCTAAAGTTTAGAAATAAAGGGGACGTTCAAAGTGTCGAAGTTACGTTATACAGAAATCGGGCATGTCAAAAGTATTCGCGGCTGTATTGCGATTGTGGAAGGGTTTAACAGTTGCGTTTACGGACAACTGGTGACCATCGGTATGAATACAGTGGCCACGATCGTCGGATTTAACCAGAAAGAAGCGCACGCCCTTATATTGAAAGAAACTGACCATGTCAAGACCGGTGATGAGGTTCGGGCCTCCTTAGAGCCGTTTAATGTTCCGGTCGGCAATAAATTTATCGGCCGCGTTGTCAACGCGTTATGCGAACCCCAGGATAGTTTGGGCCCAATCGTTCCGGATGCGTATAATCCAATATTTCCGACGGCACCGTTGATCCTTGACCGGCAGCCTTTAGAGTTGACGCTGGAAACGGGTACAAAGGTATTGGATACGATGATCCCGATAGGGCTCGGTCAGCGTCAGTTAATTCTCGGGAATAAGAGTACCGGAAAGACGACATTTATTACCGATGTCATCCTCAATCAAAGAAATACAGGGGTTATCTGTATTTATTGCGCGATTGGAAAGGCCCGTTCTCATTTGGCGCGTGTAGTTCAGTTGTTCCAGGACCATAAAGCCTTTGATTATTCCCTTATCGTTGCCGCACCGGCTTCGTCTTCGCCGGGGCAAATGTACTTAGCACCGTACGTCGCCTGTTCTATTGGTGAATACTGGCGTGACCAGGGGAAACACGTATTTATCGGGTTCGACGATTTTACAAAACACGCCTGGGCTTACCGGGAGATATCATTATTGCTTGGACGTGCCCCCGGACGGGATTCATACCCCGGGGATATATTCTATTTGCATTCGAAAATGATCGAGAGGTCCTGTTATCTGTCCAAAGAAAAGGGGGCGGGTTCCATGACATTTCTGCCGATCGTTGAAATTCTCGAGGGGGATTTAACCGCTTTTGTTCCTTCGAACCTCGTATCAATGACGGACGGTCAGATTTATCTCGATGCCCAACTGTTTGGACAAGGACAGCGGCCGGCCTTAGATCTTGGGTTGTCCGTCAGCCGGGTCGGATCCAAAGTCCAGTGGCCGATCATTAAAAAACTTGGTGGCCCTCTGCGTCTTGAATTTCTTCAATTCAGGGAACTCAAGAGGATTTCCCAGTTGCGGACAACCGGACAGACCGAAGAGCAGATTGAACGATTGAAGAGCGGGGAAATCCTAACCAAACTTCTTCGTCAGTACAAAGATACGCCGGTTCAGCTGGAAACGTTGGCTATTATTCTATACGCCTACCATAAGAAATATTTACATCGTCTCACCTTGGAAGAAGTCGATGAATTTCAGGATAACATTTATCAACAGGCCTTGGATAAAATGCCGGATCTGTTGACAATCCTCAGGAAGAAAAAGAAACTGGATGATGAAGTGGAAGGAAAAATGAGTGAATTGCTTGAGGGTTATATCCAGGAGTTTGAATTGAAACGGCCGGCGGAAGACCAGGAAGGGCTCGGCGAGAATGTGTTGGAAAATATCGGACGAGATGTGCTCAAGGAAGCGACGGCAAAACGTAAGGCGACAGTCGAAAAATAAACCGTGCAACAGGTAAGGGTATGGCGAGTTATAAAGGTGGAAATTTTAAGTGTATTGTCTTAAGTCCCCGGCGGTTGATTTACGAAGGTGAAATCCATAGCCTTTTCTTGAAGGGGGATAATGGGGAATATGAGATCCAGGCGTATCATTATCCCTTGATGGGTGTATTGAAAAAGGGTGATATTGTGATTAACTGGAATGAAAAAATCTTTATTCGTGGAGGGGTGATTCGTTTTTTCGCGAATGAGTGCACGATCATGGTTGAAGAGCCTATTAAAAAACAAAAAACTTCGTAAAGTAATCTTATGTTAGCCGAAACGTTTATTATATTAATTGTCATGTTTATCGCGGTTATGGGGCCATCCGTGGTGATTGCCGTCTTGGGCCATGCCGTGATCAAGGCCTTGGGCCGCAATCCGTCCGCAGCGTCCAAAATTTTCATGGGGATGATCATCATGCTTGTTTTGGTCGAGGCCATATCGATAATCTCCATGCTGATTATATTTCAGCTGTTTGCCAAATAGAGGTTTAAGATGCTCGTATTTACAAAAAGTGATTGGATCTTTAGTCTTGTGTTTTGTGCTGTGTTTGCGGTTATTGTGCTGGTGCCGTGTGTCATCATCGCGATCTACGGGCGAAAAGTGATAGAGAAGATGGGGCAGTATCCATCCCAGATTCCGGTGATACAAATGCAAATTTTTATGCCGTTAATTATTCTCGGCGCAGTGACTTTTGCCTCGTTAATCGGGTTTTATAACGTATTCTCAGGCAAATAAAACGGCCGCCCTTAATGGCGAGCCTCGTTATTCTTTTAAATGGGAATAACAAAAAATGAACGGGAGCGAAGACATTATGAATATGTCATCTTTAATTTTTAGTTTTGTCGGACTTATGATTATCGTCTGCGGGATTCTTGCGTTTGTTCTTCGATGGGTATTATTCTCCTCGACGGAATCATCGGTGAGAAGGCTCGATGATGAAATTGAACGCAAGCGGGAACAACAGGTCGAATTGGGCCGGAAGCTGAAACAGATCGATGAAGAACTCGAACAAAAAAGGACAGAGGCCCGTGAGCTGGCTCAGAAAATGCATAACGATGCCGAACAGGGATCAAAAGAGAAGAAAGAAGAAATAATCCGCAAGGCCCGGGAAGAGAGTGAGGAGATTATTGATAAAGCGAAACAGTCAACCGAGAAAATGCGGAAAGAACTGGAAAAAGAAATGGATGTCCGGGCGATCAGTTTTGGTATGGCAATTATTAATAAAATATTGAGCCAGAAATCCAAAGGGGTGTTTGATCAGGCCTTAACAACCGAGTTTATTGAAAATCTTAAAGTTACGGACACAAGCCATATCGGACCGGACGTGAATGCGGTCCAGTTAATCACGGTTAATCCTGTTTCCGAAACCGTTAAATCTGAGATCAGCAAGATTTTGAAGGAAAAGTTAGGAAGAGAATTAACGATGAATGCCGTGACGAGTGCAGATATCGGAGGCGGCGTTATTCTGAAATTCGGAAGCCTGGCCCTGGACGGAAGCATGAAGAGCCTTATCCGTGAAACCGGACTGGCGATGCAAAACCAACTCGAAGAACAAAAGGTTTGAAATGGGCAAAGCGATCAAGGTCCGCAATGAGCTCTATGATTCAATTGAATTAGTAGGGCTGGTGCAGACTCTAAAAGATATCGCTGACAATAAATTTTTCACGCTGATGTCCCAAAAGGACCAATTTAGAAGATTCGGGGAGTCATTTGTTGAATTCTTCAGGCTTTTAAGTTTTGCCCATGTTAAGCACCCGCTTATTTCGAATGATAATCCGAAGGTCGGGATCATCGTTGTTACAATCGAAGGTAGTTTTCTGGCGCAGTTTAATAACAGTATTATGCGATTAGCGCTACGGGAAAAGGAGAAATATGAACAGGTGCAATTCATCGGGGTAGGCGACAAATGTGTGGACCAGTTGCAAAAACATACACCAAATATGAAAATATTTCCCGGTATGGAGAGAGAAGGTCATTATGAAACGGCCGTTGCCATCAAAGATTATATCATCCAGGAAGTTATGGGCGGAAGGCTCGGGAAAGTTGTGATCTGTCATTCGTGGCCGAAAAGTTTTGATACGCAGAAATACAGGACCAGCCGGTTACTCCCGTGTGATGAGATTATTGTACAGCAGTCGCAATTCATCGATGAGTTTTCCAACATTATCCAGGAGTCAGAACCGGTCGCCATGATTGAGTTTCTCGCCAATTTGTGGATCACCAGCCGGATTTTTGATATCCTTGTAGATACGACAATCGCTTCGGCGGCGGCCCAGTCTTCATTTCTTGAAGATCGTGTTTCGGAGATGAAAAAGCAGGTCGTAAAAGTCAGGATGAATTACCGTAAAGCGCGTAAGGGAGATATCGACAAGAGTCTTCGAGAGACGTTCATCGCCCGGATGATGACCTTAAAAGAGTAAACGGAGGAAAGTATCCTTGGAAAATATAGAAACGATCCATAAAAAAAGAGGACTGGGCAAGATTATTTCAGTTCAGGGTCCGGTGGTCGACGTCTATTTTATGAAGAATGAAGACATGCCGTCCATGTATGACGTTATCGAAGTTAGAACCATTAATGGGGATGAAGTCCTATTACAAACGAAGGAACATTTGTCCAGCAATACCGTCAGGACCGTGTCGTTAATGGACACCCTTAACATTCAGCTAAATTCAGTTTGTTATAACACATTTCAGCCGATTACCATTCCGATGGGTGACGGCTGTTATGGCCGGGTTATGGATTCCGTTGGCCGCCCGCTCGACAACGGTGGAGAGTTTGATTGTCCGGTGCGGGTGCCCACCCGTTATCTCATGAAACCGGTCGGCTTCGACCTTAATAATAAAAAGGGCGAACGTCCGGAAGTCCTTGAGACCGGGATTAAATATTTTGATCTTTTGTATCCTTTAGTCAAAGGCAGCAAGACAGGAATTCTGGGGGGCGCAGGTTGCGGCAAGACGGTCATCATTATGGAGCTGATCAACAATATCGTTAAAGCGCACGGCGGTGCCTGTGTATTTTCCGGTATCGGGGAACGTATTCGTGAAGGGAATGAATTATATTATGAACTTAAAGAAGCCAATTTATTGGCCAATGTCATGCTGGCCTTTGGCCAGATGGACCAGCCCCCCGGCGCCCGGGCTGAAGTGGTCAATGCCGGATTATGTCTGGCGGAATATCTTCAGGCTAAGAATAAAGACGTTCTTTTGTTTATGGATAATATTTATCGATACATACAGGGGGGGCAGGAATTGTCGACTCTGTTAGGGCGTGTTCCGGCGGAAACCGGTTACCAGCCGACCCTGGCATCCGAGGTCAGCGCGGTTCAGGAACGCATCCGATCTATTGATGGAGGCGGTTCAATTACAGCGATGCAGGCTGTGTATGTTCCGGCCGATGATATGACCGATCCGGCTGTCGTGGCCATTTTCAGTTATCTTGACGGTATGCTTGTTTTGTCCCGTGACCTGGTCCAGCGCGGTATGTACCCGGCCATAGATCCGTTGCAAAGTTCATCCAGCAACCTTGACCCGGTCGTTGTCGGGAAACGTCATTATGAAGTCTCTCAGAATGTAATGCAACACATCAATAAACATCACGCTCTGAAACGGATCGTCCAGGTTATCGGTGTTGAGGAGTTAAACAAGGAAGACCAGTTCACTTTCTTAAGGGCGGAGAAACTGATTAATTTTATGACACAGCCATTTCATGTCAGTGAGGTTTTTACCGGTAAAAAAGGCGAGTATGTAACCATTGAGGAAAATGTGGAGGGATGTGCTAAAATAATCAATGGAGATTTCGACCATTTAAAATCGGAAGACTTTTATATGATCGGAAAAGTCCCAAGGATATAAACGTGAAAAAACTAGATCATATTTTACAAGGAGCGTTATTAGAAAATAATCTTCTTAAAAAAACAGATTTGCAATCTTATCTGCCGGAATCAAAATCAAACGGCCAGTCGTTAAAAGAATATTTATTATCCAAAGGTATCTTAACCGAGAAACAAATCCTCATTGCGCTTTCCCAATCGCTGAAGACAAAGGTCATCAATTTTAACGATTTAGTGATTGATAAATCTGTTTTAGAGAAGGTCCCGTCTAACTTTGTCGATCACTACAAGATACTCCCGGTTGCATTCGATCATAACCGGCTGACCGTGGCCACGTCCAACCCGATAGACGTAAAAGTCCTTGATGAACTCAGGCTGCATCTTAAAACAGAGATTGATTTTGTCCTGGCTGAAGAACTGCATCTCGAAGAAGCCATAAAAACATATTATGGAATTGCCATCGGAACGATTAACCGGCTGGCGATGGATCCCCAGCATAAAACTGTTTCCATCGGTGATGGTCAGGAAATTATAGAAATTGAAGGCCAAAGTGATCCCACGGTCATTGGGCTGGTCAATCAAATCATCCTTGAGGCGTATAAGAAACGGGCGACCGATATCCATATAGAACCGTATCGAAACAAAGTCCGTTTTCGGTATCGTATTGATGGGGTCCTGGTTGATGCCAATCTCCCGGAGAAAGTGAAGCTTTTTTTGCCGCCGATTCTTTCCCGGATCAAGATTATGGCTAATATTAATATCAACGAAAAAAGACTTCCCCATGACGGTAGCGCGGTCGTTAAAACCAACGACCAGCAGCTGGACTTGAGAGTTTCGACCATGCCGACTCCCCGCGGCGAAAGCATCGTTATCAGGATATTGCCGACCAAGGTCATGTTGTTCAGTCTGGAAAAACTCGGTTTTAATCCGGCCAGTGTTACACTTTTTCGAAATATTATCAAGAAACCTCACGGTATTGTTTTTATTACCGGACCTACCGGAAGCGGCAAGACAACGACATTATACGCTTGTCTCAACGAAATCAATTCATCGAAGAGAAAGATTATCACCATTGAAGATCCGGTGGAATACGAAATGGAAGGCATCACCCAGGTTCAGGTGAACCCGAAAGTCCAGTTTACTTTTTCAACGGGTTTAAGGAGTATTTTGCGTCATGACCCGGATATTATCATGGTGGGAGAGGTCAGGGATCCGGAAACCGCGGAGATTGCTATCAAAACGGCTTTGACAGGGCATCTGGTTTTTTCCACCCTGCACACTAATGATTCTGCCAGCGGTGTCACGCGATTGATCGACATGGGAACAGAGCCTTACCTGGTGGCTTCGAGTGTGGAGGCATTTATCGCTCAACGGCTTGTGCGGGTGATCTGTCCGAAATGCAAGGTGGTTGACTCAGACCCTATCCCCGGGATCCGAAAGGAGATTATCCGTTCGCTTGGTCTCGAACCTGATGCAGAGATCAAGACGTATAAGGGAACCGGCTGTGATCATTGTAACCGTACGGGTTTTTATGGCCGTATGGCAATTTACGAAATTTTGACGATGACTGACAGCATCCGGGCGGCTGTTCTGGAGAAGCCCAGGAGTGATTATATTAAACGGATAGCGATGCGGGGCGGATTGAAAACATTGAGGCAAAACGGATGGAAAGCGGTTTTGGACGGAATAACAACACCGGACGAAGTGGTCAATGTAACGGTCAAGGATGATTATCTTGAAGAAAAAATAGAACGGTCTTCCTCTGAACAGATTTATTCCGGTTCCGCTGGGTCTAAAGACGCAGAGGATTCTTCCAGCCCAAAAAACGAAAAATGGACGACTAAGAATGAATACCAGCAGAGAATTTATCCGCGCACGAATGTCCCGATCCCGGTAAAATATAAAATGGTCCGTAAATCCAGCGATATATCCAAATCGGTTGATTACGGAATGGAAGTCGAGACCGTCAGCAAGAATTTAAGCGCGGGCGGCCTTAATTTTATTACCGAACAGGCATTGGCGGTCGGGGCGATCCTTGATGTCAAATTGCAGTTAAACGGAAATCCGCTGAATGCCATCGGTTGTCTGGTCCGGGTTTGCCGGGTTGAACCGACGGATAAAATCAACAAGGCCATCTTCAGCGTGGCGACGTATTATCTGGATATTACCCGGGAAGACAGAAAACAAATCAGCCAGTTTATTGAAAAAAACCTTCATGAAGATGAAAAGATTTAAGTACGATGAATACTTTCGATTACATTGCCAAGAAAGATACGGGCGAGACGGTCAGGGGAAAAATCAACGCCCAATCCCAGGATGAGGCCATTGATCTGGTCAATCAGCTGGGATTCATGCCGGTGTCGGTCGTACCCGAGCCGGAAGTCGGAAAAAACAAGAAGTTAACGCAATATAAAAGCGGTAAAGTAAGTTCTAAAGAATTAGCCACCTTCAGCCGGCAGTTGGCCAACCTCCTCAAATCAGGCGTATCGATTATTAAAGCCCTGAATATCCTTGAAGAACAGACCCAGAATTATTATTTTAAAAAAGTCATATCCGATTTGTTGTGGAATGTGAAAAACGGTAAATCTTTTTCAGAAAGTTTATCTAAGTATCCGAGATTGTTTTCACCGCTGTATCTGACGATGATCAGCGCCGGAGAAGAAGGGGGGAATTTGCAGCAGATGTTGTATAATGTGGCTGATTACGAGAAGAGGCAGGAGGAAGTGTTAAGGAAAGTAAAAATGGCCATGGCGTATCCGATCCTGATGAGCGTCCTTGGTTTTATGACCGTTTATTTTGTTTTGACATTTATCCTGCCCAAAATGGAAGGTTTGTTTGAGAATATCGGAAATGAACTGCCGCTGGCGACCACAATCTTATTGGTGCTTAGTGACTATTTAAGTAAATTCTGGTATGTTTTCTTGTTGGCTTTTGGAATGATATTTATCGTTTTCCGTCGGTCCTACAAGTCGGAAAAAGGGCGGGCATTTTTCAGCCGGATGTTTCTGAATCTTCCGATGTTCGGAGGGATCATCTTAAAGACAGAATTATCACGATTTTCCAGAACGATCGTTTTGTTGCACAGGGGCGGGGTTTCATTTTTACGGGCGCTGGAAATTTCCATTCCGATCCTGAGTAACGATGTAATCAAAAATGATCTGGAGGTTTGTAAGAAAGATTTGACATCCGGAGGATCGTTCGGAGAAGGGATCAAAAAATCTAAAAAGATTCCCGCTATTATGGGGCACATGATATCCGTCGGTGAAGAATCAGGAAATCTGGACGAGGTTCTGGAAGAAATTGCGAACAATTATGAGCAGGAAACCAATGACCAGATCAATGTCATGACCACACTGCTGGAGCCGATCATGATTTTATCGGTCGGTCTTGTGATCGGGTTTATTGTTTTTGCCATGTTGATGCCTGTTTTTCAAATTGATGTCCTGACCCAATGATCTAATTTACTTATATATCCTGGTTTTAAATTCCTATGGCATCAAGGTATCGGCTTTTATTGTTTTTATTCATTTCTTTGTTCGCCGGTGTACGGTCTTCGCCGGCCGATGAATGGAAATACCATAAAGGGAAACATTTTATTGTACGGTACATGACGGATACCGATGAGGATTGGACCAAGGCGGTGTTACGGAAGGCTGAATCCTATTACACGATCATCGCCCGTCAAATCGGATACGCCCGATACAACAAATTTTGGACTTGGGACGAACGGGTCAATATTGTCTTGTATCCCGATTTGGAAACGTATATTGAACGTACAGGATTGCCGGCCTGGTCCAGGGGCGGAGCGACAAAGTATCACCGCCAGTTAAGGTCTCGGGCTGTTGTTTCGTTTATGCAGGAAAATGCTTTTCTCGACAATGTCCTTCCTCATGAAATCAGCCACCTGATTCTGGCTGATTTTCTGGGAGATGCGAACATCCCGCTTTGGTTCAATGAAGGTGTTGCCCAGCTTCAAGAATCAGGAAAGCGGCAAGAAGCTGATCGTGTCATGCGAAAGGCGGTTAAACTCGGGTATTTCATCCCATTTCGACAATTCATCAGCAATGACATTGGAATAATGCAGGATAAGGTTTATGCCGTCTTTTTTTATGCGCAAAGTGTATCCGTCGTTTATTTTTTAATCCATCAATATGGAAGTCAGAAGTTTGGCGAATTGTGCCGTGAGTTAAGGGACGGAAAGACTTTCGAGGCCGCCCTTTTAAAAACATATTCATCTTTGGTCAAATCTGTTGAGGATTTTGAGCAAAAATGGCTTTATTCAATGCGAAATTGAGATATAGTGATAAGGAAATGATAAAAAACGAACGGGAGGAAGAATGAGCAAACGGTTTAACGTACATTTGGCTTCAACTCAAGCCTTCACTTTTGTTGAAATTATGATTGTTGTTATTATTATTGCGGCCCTGTCCGCGATGGTTGTTCCCCGCCTGACCGGGCGTTCTGAACGGGCCAAGGCCTCGCTGGCCCGTGCAGACATTGAGACAAATCTGGCGACGGCTTTAAAGATGTATGAAATGGACAATGGCAATTTCCCCACGACCAGCCAGGGACTGAAAGCGTTGAGAGAAAAACCGACAGGCAGCCCGGAACCCCGGAATTGGAACGGCCCTTATGTGGAGAAGGAGCCTGTGGATCCTTGGGGGACGGGGTATGTTTATGTTTCCCCCGGACGGAATAATCCTGATTATGATCTGTCTTCACCGGGAAAAGATCTTGAATCGAATACCGATGATATTAAAAACTGGGAATAAAAACCGGTTTTTTGTCCGGATGAAGAATAATGACGGCGGGTATACTTTCGTTGAGGTATTACTGGCTGTTGTTATCTTTTCATTGGGCATGGTCGGCATTTTCCGGACATTAATTGTTTCCATGGACCGGATGAGTTTGCTGACCACCAGGCTGTATGCCAATCTGATCCTGGAGAATCAAATTACAAATGTTGAAAGAACTTTAAGAAATTTCAACACCATACCTTTTGAATTGAACCCCAAAGAAGTTATCGATACCGGTTCCGGGCAGGTCGAATTCGACAAAAAATCAGTCATTGAACAATTGCCGGAATTGAATGATATTTTATCGATCGATCTCACATTAAGCTGGACTGAAAAAGGAAGGCTGATCCAATTGACGAAATCGGCGTATATTTCTAATTTTAAGAATAAATAGAACAAATGATGAAGAAATGGTTTAAAAATAAATCCGGGTTAACGCTGATCGAGATTTTATTGGCCGTCGCCCTAACAACGTTAACCGGTGTATCGGTATACCATTCTTTATCCATGGGGATTAATGTTTGGAAAAGAAGTCAGCAGCTTAACGTAGAAGAGGATGTGGCCATATTCTTTGAGAAAATCAGCGCGGACTTATACAATTCTTTTTTGTTTACCCAAATTAAGTTCGAAGGCAACGAGTTCAGGATAGCGTTTCCAACCATGGTCTATGCGGCCGCGGATAAAGGGCTGAATTTAGGGGAGGATCAGTTTGTCGACCAGGTCGGAAAAGTCGAATACTATTATGATGTGGCTCAAGATAAAATTTTCCGCCGGGATGCCAATTATAGTCAGGCCGTGAGAGAACGATATAATGAACCCCGGCAGATGGCGGCGTCAATACATAACGTAAAGTTCAGGTATTATTTTATGACGGATACCGGAGAGTTGTCTTCAACAGAAATTCTTGATGTCCTTCCCACAGGTGTAGAGATTGAGGTCGAGATTTCCGACCAAAAGGGAAAAAGAAATATGAAGAAGTTTATAGCGATCCCGGTTGGTAGTTAACGATGATGTGCATATTCAAAAAACATCAACAGGGTTCGGTTTTGATCTTGACCTTGTGGACCATAACTTTTTTAACGATCTTTGCCGTCAATATTGGTCTTCGCGTCAGACAAAGGGTGACGTTAATCGCAAGGATTGAAAGCCGGAGTCACCTGCATCTGATGGCACAGGCCGGTGTCAAGAAGGCCATTGCCGTCCTTCGCCGTGACCTTGAACAGCATGCCCAGATCTATACCTCCTTGGGAAAAACGAACCGGCATAATAATATTGACGATTTTAAAGATATCCATGTTGGCCGGGGGACGGTCAATGTTTCTTATCTGTACGGTGCCCCGGGCAGTGAAAAGAAAGAAACGAATTACGGGTTTCAGGATGAAGAACGCAAAATAAATATTAACCGCGCTGACCGTAAGACATTGCAGAATTTAATGTTGTTGACCGTCGCCAGGGATGAAGAAAGCGCGGCCGTTCTTGCTGAAGCGATCATTGAATGGCGTGAATTCGGCCTCACCCAGGTTGAGGGATTTAATAGCGAGGGGTATTATGCCACCCTGGAGTATCCGTATGAAATTAAAGATTATGAATTCGAGGTGATTGAGGAACTGATGCTGGTCCGGGGATTTACGCCGCAGGTATTTGAACAGCTTTCGCCGTTTATTACGATTTACGGGGACGGGCTGGTCAATATCAATACCGCACCAAAAACAGTTTTAATGGCGCTCGGCCTGCGGGCCGACGTTGCGGATAAAGTCTTGTCTGTCAGAAACGGGGTTGATGAAGAAGAGGCAACCAAGGATGATTATATTTTTTATAAGACGTTTGACATCGCCAGCGAGATGTCAATTTTTGTTGAACTCAAAAGAGATGAAATCACGCAGATTGACTTTCTGAACGCGTCACGTAGGATAAAAACAAATTCAGACTATTATTTAATCAGGAGTTTGGCGTATACCGACCCGCAAAAACCTCAGAAAGAGGTCCAGTGTGTTTATAATTCCAAGGATAACCTGGTCGTGTACTGGAGAGAAAAATAATAGAATTTTATGAAGAATAATTTTTTCTTTTAAGATATAATAATTTTAATAATTTAAAGATTTAAAATTAAGGCGGTTTTGCATATGGCAAGAAGCAATGATTATATCTGTTTTTCCCTGAATGACGAGGCTCTAAAGATCGTTCACGTCAAGGGGCAGGGAATTAGTGCCAAAGTGGTTCAGGTTATTCACCGTAATGTCAGCGGGATATCGGATGTTGAAATGATCCGGGTTATTGAGACTTCGGTAAAGGGGCTTCCGGTCAAAACGGCAAATATTTTCGCCGTTACGCCACCCAGCATTACTACAACAAAGAATATCGAAATTCCTTCGACCAATGAGAATGAAATCCAATCCATCGTCAGTCTGCAGGCCAGCCGGCATACTCCTTTTTCCCGTGAAGAAATACAAATTGGTTATGTCAATATCGGGGTTCATAAGGGGAATTATACGAAAGTACTTCTGGTTATCGCTAACCGGATTCAACTCAAAGACCAGGTAAAATTATTTGAAAAATCAGGGTTAAAGATCAATAAGGTCGTTTTTGCTCCTGAAACGGTCGCAGAACTTTACGGCCGGGCGCGTTCCCTTAAAAAATCATCCGGCCCGGTTGGTATCATTGATTTCGACAAGAAAAATACGAATTTTATTATTTCAAAAAATGGGAAAATCCTCATGTCCCGGACGATTCCCGTTGGGAAAAATGATCTTAGCCGCGATCCATCCGGCGCCCAGAATAAAATAATTGATGAGTTGAAGAAAACGGTTGATTCTTATTTGAGTGAAGATATAGACCTGCCGCCATCCGGATATTTTTTTACAAGCAATGACGCCTTTATCAAGGATCTTCAGCCGGAGCTGCAAAGCCGGTTCGGTTGGGATATTCAGGTTGCAGAGTATGCGGATCAGTTGAAAGTATCTAAACCGATCCTTCAGCAAATTGCCACGGCAGGCGACCTGTCTTTTTTGGATGTGATGGCCGCCGCAGCCATGGGGCACGAGGCAGGAATTAATCTTATCCCGGAAGAAGTCCAGCTGCAGAAATCAATCGAGGAACAGAGAAACCAGATTTTTCAAACAGCTATTCTGTGTATTGTTGCTTTGGTTCTTTTAGCCTGTATCTTTTATTTAAAATTCTATTTCAAAGAAGCGTATCTTAAGAATATGCTTAGTCAATATTCAGACACGCGCCAGCAGGTTGAAGTTCTTAAAAAGCAAGAAGAAAAAACGACTCTTTTGCAAGAATTCCTTGATAGCCGGATGGTCAGTCTGGATACTATTTACGAACTTTATAAAAATGTATCAAATGATGTGTACCTGACCCGGATTACCATGGAAGAAAACGGGAAGGTTAATATTCAGGGGATTTCAGAAAGCACTCAGACAGAAATCTTCGAGCTCAAAAAAACTTTGGACAGCTCAGAATTATTCAGTCAGGCGGATGTTACGTCTCATAAAACGAAACAGGAACAAGGGACAAAGGTTTATCCGTTTGAGATATCATTTAATTTAAAGTCAGCCCAGGCTCAGAAGCAGCCATAAGCACAGGAGATATATTCTTGGATAAATTTTTATCAAAATTATCGTCGGGACAAAAAAAAGTATTTTATGTTTTTGTTGTTGCCGTCGTAGGTTTGTTGTTTTATTTGCTTTATGTCAAACCTATTACGAAAAAGATTGCGGAGATCGAAAATAAAATAAAATTACAAGAAACGCAGGTCCGTAATGACCTCAGTTATCTGGCCAACCGTGAACAAATCATCAAGGAACGCGAGAGTTACGCGCAATATATTCCCAAAGAACTCGGAAACAAAGATGACATCGAGAGCGGGATTTATAAAGCCCTGGAACAGTTAACTTCAGAATCCAACTTGAATTTGGAAAAATCCCAACTGGGTGAAACATCCATTGATGAAACTCATTTCAGATACCACGCCAATTTGAGCTGTTCCGGTGAGTTGAACGATATGATCAGTTTCATGCATCTTCTTAACACTTCTGACGATTTATTTAAAATTACCGGATTTACGATGTCCCCTAAACGCGGGGCCGAGAATGAAGTAACAACATCGATAACGGTAGAGAAGCTTGTCGTAAAACCGGACGCATAATATTCCTTCATTATATTTCAGGTGACCATGAATATAAAAAATCCCATTGTTTTTTTGGCGTTTATTTTAATTTTTGTCGGAATGGCGGAGGCTAACCCGGTTAAACAAAAATTCGAAGAAGCCACCATGGCGTATTCTCAAGGCCGGTATCAGGAATCGATCGACTTATTTGAAGAGGTTATCCAGCTTTATCCGAAACTGCCCCAGGCGTATTTTTTAATGGGGATGGCTCACCGCGGACTGGGAACCAGTTTGAATGAAATTACATGGTTATTTGAGAAAGCCATAGAGCTGGACCCGCAATATGCCAAGGCGCGCGAGAATTTAGGAAAGATCTATTATGAATTGGGAAGGTTCAAGGAAGCCGAAGAGCAATGTCTCAAAACTCTTCAGATTGAACCGAATAATATCAGCGCGAGCTTGTCGCTCGGGTGGGTCTATTTGCTGGGCCAGTCGGATCCGTCCAGAGCCATACCGTATTTTGAAGACGCCATAAAAATCCACAAACCTCCCTATGCGTATTTTGGCCTGGGTATGGCGTATTTTATGATTAATGAGAGAGGCAAGGTTCTGGAAATAATCACCATTTTACGACAGAACGATCAGGAGAATTTGGCGCAGCAGCTTGAAAATATGATCCGTGATAACATCGCAACACCACTTGAACCGGGAACGTCTCTTTTTACGCAGACTCGTCCTGGATCTGCCTTGGTCCAGCCGGAGAAATCAGCGGTGATTGTCCCGGCCCTGACCGGAAATTCAGCGGTTGAGAAGATTCCAGTCCGCCTTAGCGGAAAATTACCAAACGGCGATCTGGACGCGGATGTTCAACCGGATTCTGCCGAAGAGCGTATTCAGGCGTTGAAAAGAAGGACCCAGCGGTATTCAAGAGATGCGGATTATTGAGAGGTATGGAAGGTTTGGTCTTTCTGAAACTGTCCCCAGTCAACCGAGAAGACGCGGATATCGGTTCGTTTGTCCAGATCTGATTCTTCTGTAAAAGTTTTGAAATATTTGTATCCCGTATCCCCAAAATAATACAGCCGCATAATCAGCGAGTTTGCCAAATATCTATCCAAAAGAACCACATTATATTTTTCTCCTTCCTGATAAAGAACGACGGAATACGTTAGAGTCGGCTTATCAAATACCTGTTCTACAATTTTATTGTTTTGTCTATAAAAGATACTTTCAGGTATTCCCCGGCCGAACTTAGGCGAGTCTATCAGGCAGTCATGAGTCTTGAGATTTACTTTTATGTTTTCGTCAAAAAGAACCCATTCCTCTCGTCTGGTCATTTCCTGAAACGGGAGATTGTATTTAAACGGTCCCCCGGCCAGATTCCAGAGAAACTGTACATATTCTTTTGATTTGCGGTCAGGGACTTCTTTGAGTAAGGATGGATCCCGGTTGATTTCTTCAATTCGTTGAAAATTCCATTTCCCGATAAAAGCCAATTGAATATTTTTCTCAATCAATTCACTGTAGATAAAAAGATAAGAAGGATCAGGGATTGAATGCGTCAACTTTAACAGGTGATCAATTTTGCTTTCCGGACTAATTTTTGTCGACAAAAGCAGCCTGGCCTGGGCTTCATCCAGATAAGTAATGGTCCTTAAAATAGCCACAGACGAAGCGACGCTGAATCCCAGCGTTTTAAGGTATTCCGCTGCGTCGTTCGCGCTGGAATTGAGCATCCGTAGTAGACCCAGGGCTTCCCGTTCGGACTGGCTTAAATAGACACGGGTTAACCAGTACGCCTGAGGATAATTGATGGTGGCTCCGTCGAATGTGACCCTTCGATGTGCCGTGGACTTGATAAAATGCCCGGGTGGCCACCAGGTGTTAATGATGCTGTTTTCGGGGGTTTCATCGCGGATACTTAAGAGAGCGGAATGCCAGGTGTCATTATAGATTTTGTTCAGAAGAATCGGCATGGATCTTTGCAGGGTATAGATTGGAATTATAATGAGAAAGACAAATATACCCTGAGATACGAAACGGATCAGCCGGGCGTTTTTAACCGGAAGATATTTTAGGCATACGTTTCCGGTAAGATCGGAGATTTTGTTTAACCCCAGAACAAAGAGAATGCTAAATGGTGGGACGCAAAGCAGCGCAAATCTCTGGGCGCCGAGAGAAATATACAGGGTCACCAGAAAGAAAATGCCTAACGTCAAGGTGACGAATAAAGAAAAAGTGTCTTTTTTCTTCCACCCCAGGAACAGCGAGATGACCAGGCCGGATAAAATGAACAAAAACTGGACAAAGCCGCCGGTCAGTATAATGATCTGCCATAAACTTGCCTTGTGAAGCTCTCCAACGCTGATATATAGGTCCGGCCAGGGAGACAGCTGGGGAGTCATAAAGTTTTCAAGGGCCTTAAATCCTTCCTGGAAGACGGCAATATATCCGGCCAGTCCGAATTTCAGGCTGATCAAGAATACGCTCAGACACAGTATACCGACGAAAAAATGCAGTTGTCGTTTAAAACTTTGAGGGTCTTTATTCATAATTTTTGAGACAAACAGAATCAATGCCCCGGACGCCATGACAATCACAAAAATCAGCATCCAGCCTTGCCAAAATAAGGCATAGGCCAGCATGAGGGAGGAAAGCGCAATAATTAACAGATTTGTCTTTATCGGCGAAGACGCCGGTTTAAGCGCATAAAACATGGCCAGCAGTATGGCCATCGGAAAGAGGATATTGTAAGGATCGTTGTCATACCAGCCAAAGGCGGAACGTTTGACAAAAATGGGGGAACACATAAAAAAGACCGACCCAATAAACGTATTTAATACGGTGCTGTTTAACAAACGGCATATCCAGACAAAAATGACCAATGCGATCACGGAGAGTACAAGAGGCGTGAAGCTCACCGCATACATCAGGTCAATGTCCGGATTAAATAATTTTAGTGTCCGATAGATGTAAGCGCCGACCAGCGGGTGCAACGTTACGGGTTCCAAATGTCCTTTCGGAGCCAGCATGAGTTTGTTCAGGTATTTGCTGCCTGTAATTGTGTCGCTGATCTGACCGGTATTGATCAATTGTTCTGTCAATTGGTAGAAATGAAAGGAATCTGACTCCAGAAGGTACGGAGTGTCTCTGTGCCGGGGAGAAAGTTTTTCAATATTTTCCGATACTTTTCGGATGGTTTCGTTGACTTTTGTCCCTTCTTGTTGGAGTAATTCTTTGAACAATTTCCGTTTCAGGAGTTCCTTCTCAGCAGACGGCAGATCAGGATAGTTGGAATTCACCCGGTTTTCAACCTGAGCCTTTAATTTTGACAGAACGATTAAGGTAGCCTTCCCGGAGGAATCATTTTTTGTAAGCGACCGCAGCGGATAGATTCTGAAATAAGTCCCGATGGAAGCGGCTAGAATTACCGCCAGAATGTAAATCAGGAATTGTTTTGGGGGATTGGATGTAGACATATATGAATCGTACGGTATAACTATGCTTTGGATCAATCTTTGAATATGAAGTGATTATATCCTTATTTCGGGAAGTTTATTACAATATTTTTATTTTTATTGGACGGAGTGAAGAATCGATTCGATTCTTCTGATACCATTGCGGGCTTTCGGTCGTGAGAGAGTCGCCATACATCCTGGCCGGGTGATCACGGTAGAAAGGAGAGTCATAAAAAAATCTGGGCGTTGGAGGATTAGGGAATCCCCCAACATTAACCCAGAATCAACCAATCAAGTACTTGTTCTTATCAACCTAAGAGTGTTTCATGCAGCGGGTGAGAAAAATAAAGACAAGTATATGGTTGAGAAGATGTGTACACCTAAAGATATAACAAAAAACGTTATTTATGTAATTCTCTTTTTTGAAGAGATTTGCTGTAATCGGTAGTTCGTCGGTGATGTCCCGAAAGAATTTCTGAAAACTTTGCAAAAGTAGGTCGGGTCATCAAAACCGCAGGCAAACGACACCTGGCTTACCGACAGGCTTCTGTTTTTCAGCATTTTCTGAGCGGCCTCCATACGGACTTTATTGCGGAATTGGGCAAATGTCGTATCCAGTTCCTTTTTAAATATACGGCTCAGGTAATGATAACTTATGCCGTTGTTAGTCGAAACTTCCTTTAAAGTCAGGTCGTTGCTGTGGTAGTTTTGTTTAATGTAGCGGACCGCCCTATTCAGCAATTCTTGCTGTCGTGTAATTTCACCGTTGGAATATATATTTATATCAAGGGGGGTTAATTCGTTTTTGACAACATAATCGGTAAAATGAGACAAGAGCTTAATAACCTGGTAAACCTGGTCACCTTTAAATCGAAAGACATCATTTTCCCCGGTAAACAGGATGCCAACCAGTGAATTATTAACGACGATTGGAATTACGATTTTTTTAAGGCCGGATGAACAAACATAGGACTGCGGTTGATAAGTGTCATAAAGTTTGCTTAAAATTTCGCTGTTAATGGACTGGCAATTTGGATACGATTGTCCGCAGGCGCAATTGGGACTCGATGGTATTGACGAGGTGTTTTTTAAGCCCGGTTTATCCGCGGGTGATCCGACTGATGTGCCGTCTATGCGTCTGATTTCTACGTCCAGGCCGCACAGAGAGTGGATTAAGTCGCGGTTGTGTTTAATTAAAGAGATTTTCTCGATATGTTGTAAAAGTGTGTCACTCATGCGTTCTCATTTCTTTAGAGATTATAGATTGACGACTTAAATTTCGGTATTTTTAAGAGCAGTTTGTAAGTCTTTTTATATCATTAATAAATTTTTTGTCAACATGACACTATATGACATACTAGGACACAAGCAAAACAAAGGAAATCAGGATAAATTCTTACCAGTAAATTTCTAATGCTCGTCGGAGATTGTAGAAAGTGCGACGCAAATAATTACAACTCAAAAGGGATGGTTTTGCTTCTAGAAAACAAACGGGAAACGTATTTCCGCGGTCACATCCGGGGCATCATCGGTAACTCCAAAGGCGACGCTAAAATCAATCGATGACTTTTCATTAAGGGCCCAATTCGCGCCAATTTTAACGTTAGCGCTGTTGATAAAAGACCCGTCAACTTTTTGGCCGGCGGTCTTGAATTTTTCGGTAAGGCTATGGTCAAACGAGAAGTTAATGGCCGTTTGATAACTTAGGGCGATGGCCATACCCAGGCTGTACCCGATGGATTTTCCGGGTTCTATCTTCCCGATATTCTGGACTGTTTCCGCAAAATTATAGGTATAATTCAAGCTGCCGAAAATAACCGCAGGATCACTGGATTTTGCCGCGATCAGGGAGCCACGGACAGCCCAATGACCTGTCCCCAGACCGATCGTTTTATTATAAGGGCTGCGGCCGGTGGTTGATTTAACGTTAACGGCTGCAATCAAATCAGGGATCAAACCATGTTCCCAGCCGATTTGGCGGCTTAAACCGAATTCGATATCACCCATACCGGCTGAACTTTTGGTCGACTCACTGGATTCGGAAATTGTATCCCGGTTATATTGAGCGCGAAAAGGGATTTTCACTTCCGTTTGTAAATTGTTCCATAAACCATACTTTAAAGTAAAATTCTGGATGAGTACATCCCGTTTAGTCCTGCGGACGGAAATGTCTCCGATAACCAGAACCGGCAGGATACTGAATCCCTGAATGTTAATACTATTTGAAGAAAAATGAGCCCAGGTTGTGCTGGGTTCAATTTGGAAAGTTCCTTTCGGCAACAAAACACTACCTTTTTGTTGTAAGGTTCTTTCGATGGAGTCTGAAATCTTTTCATCTCCGGCTGCAAAGTTGTAGTCGTTTTCATCCAGTGGGGCAGGATGTGTATACTTCTTTGCCTGGAGAGAGGGGGATGGTTCAGGATTCTTTTTATATCCTTGCGCAATGGTTAATTGCGGTTCAATGCCTCTTCCGGCCACAATCATATCCAGTTCTTCGTCGGAAATATAACGTTTAATCCCGTGCGAATGGAGGATTTCCCTGACGCTCCGCCGAACGGCCGAATCCAGGGATTCACCGCCGGGTTCGCCGGATGGATTGGTTTCGCCGGCATTAGCCTGTTTTTGCCATTCAGGGGTGTTTTGTAATGCGGTCAGGTAGGCCTGGATTTCTTTCCGCACATTTTCCTCTACCAGTAGTTCAATATCGGTCAGGAATTCAGCATATAATTCTTGCTTGATTTCGGCCCGCAGTTCTTTTTTTAATTCAGCCTTGATGACGCGTAAGGATTCTTCGTCAATTAGATTTGGCTGGGAAAAGGAAGCGGTGCTCGTCGTGAATAAGACGAAAACCATGATGACCGTGATCACGGCCGGTTTGGCATTACGGATTTTTCTGTTCATTGGATTATTTCCATTCTGATGTGTAAATGGCCGTTCGGATCGCACTTTTATCAATCAGCTGTCGCAGTCGCTTATAATCAGAGATGATTAAATCTTCAGTCTTCACCTGCAGGGCGTATTCTGAAGTTTCCCCGTGTTTGGGTTTTTCAATCACCAGACCAATTCCGTGTGACCATATTTTCTCAAATTTTGAGATTTTCATGGACAAGTTTCCGGCGGTCGGATCAGCAATAAAAACGCGATCCGCAATGACCCCTTTGACAATGACGAAATGGTTGAAATTCTTGAAGTTGATAGGGACAAGCACCGGCCGTTTAATTTCTTTTAGAAAAGCGACATCCATTGCCTTATAACCCGTGACCGTATAACCTTTCGATTCAGCGAAATTTTTAAGATCTAATAAAGTGAATCCTTTGCGCTCCCTGACTTTTTCGATTGGAACCTGATCAAGCAATTTTTTGATAATTTCAAATTCCGTTATAGGGTTTTCTAAATAGAAGTTCAGGAGGGTGGACAGTCCCGCGGGGCCGCAACTAACGTCCATGCTCTGGGGAACAATATATTCATGCTTGATATCAAACATGGGTTTTATGCTTTTATTCATACGTACGCCTGCTGCACTGAAACTCGTTGCAAAGGAAGGGCTGGAAATAAAAATAAATAAGAGGAGAAAGATGAAGAAATGCAAAGATTTACGTTTGTTAGAAATCATAGTCAATTACTATAGCTTAGTCAGCTCGCCTTATCAAGTTTTTTATTGCAACTTGAAATTGGTGAGGCTATTAAGCGTGTTTGAATTCGTTAAATTCCCGACTGTTGAATTCATGACAACAGTTAAATTTAACTGGATCTGAACAGTACTGCCGGCGGCATTCACGTTGATCAATGATGATAGGCCTGCTTGAGACGAATCTGTAACCGCGACAACGTTGGACGATCCTAATCCGCTTAGACTATTAGCTGAGAAGGGGGAGGTGCTTGCAGATAAATTTGAATTGTCACCAATACCTGCTGTCAATGCACCATTGGCACTGTTGGCAAAGACATCAAGAACAACGGGTGCTGGGGCAACAGGAGCGGTAGGCGCTACAGGTGTATTTGGTAAATTTGGAGCGACAGGTGAAACCGGAGTTACAGGCGATGTTGGGCTATTCGGCAAAACAGGGCTTACAGGTGAAACTGGCGACGTTGGACTGTTCGTTAAATTTGGAGAAACAGGGCTTACGGGTGTTACTGGTTGTGCCGGTGAAGCTGGGGCTACTGGGCTCGCTGGTGAAACCGGGGAAACTACCCCTGATGGAGCTGTTGGCAAAATGGGTGAAGTTGGAACTTCAGGAATATTGACCGTGTTCGGTGCAATGGGACTTACAGGAGCAACAGGAGCAATAGGCGATTTTGGTGCTATAGGGCTTGTTGGGGCCGTAGGTGCTTTTACGGTTATGATACCGTTTGAATTAACCGTTAACGAAGATGATTTTCCTGTTAAAGATACTGATCCGTTAGCCGGATTGCTGGTTGTCGAAGGTACGTTTCCTAAAAAACTGTCAAAACCAAGATTAAGGCCGCCTGCATAAACCTGATCCATTTCATCGTCTGACATAATGACAGCGCTTTGGGCAAAAACAGATGTGCTTAGGTTCAGGAGAAGGAAGGAGAAGGAAGTGAATAAAGCGAAGAATTTTTTCATACTTAGAACTTTCCTTTTTTAGTACAGTGGGGCCTTAATTTAAATCTTCCAGGGGGAGGAGATTTCTCCTCCCCCTGAACAGACGTGAATCAATTATAAACCGTTTACAACGTTAGAAATATTTGATTGAACAATATTTCCAGATACGGCACTTGAGTTCGTGACGTTTGTTTGAACGGCAACAGCTGAACCGACAGCATTTAAGTTGCTGATGGCTTGAATCGTTGATTGAGAAGCGCCTGAAATGACAAGCTTATTTTTAACATTTTGCTTGGTTTCAACGTTTTTCTCATAAGCTGATGATTGATCAAGAACAATATCAGTCGTATTTGTGATGATGACTGATGTATCAGTGCTTTCTTCTTTATTCTTTGTTTCGGCTTCTTCGAAAGTAACTGATTTGTCTTGTGAATCCAATGATGCGCTTTCTGCATGTGATGCTTCATCTGATGAGCTTGCGCTTGCAGATGCTTCATCATAACTCTTTGTTTTGACAAAGCTACCATCGCTGGCAGAAGATGATGAAGAAGATGATGCTGAAGCTGAATCATCATTAATTTTTAATGCGGCATCAAAATTATCTTGCTTATCAGAAGAATAAGTTGACGCGCTGTCTGATTCATTCGCTGATGAAGCTGAAGATGCGCTTTCGGCGCTTTCGGCTGAGGCAGCGGATGTATCATCATTTATGTGTAATGAACCTTCCAAGCTCTTGTCTTTAGAGTAGGACTCTGAAGCTGAACTGGCTGATTCGCTGGAAGCGGCTGCCCCAGATGCGCTGGCTGCTTCGTCGCTGGATGCTGATGATTGAGCAAAAGAACCTTCTTTGCTGGCGTCTAGTGTAGCATCTGTTTGGTCGCTAGCTGAAGCTGAGCTGTTTGCTTGGCTCGCTTGGTTAGCGGCTTCAGAATCGGTAGAATTGTAAGTACTTGTTTTACCGGCTGTCAATGACGCATCTGTTTCGTCGCTGGCTGAAGCTGAGCTGTTTGCTTGGCTTGCTTCGTTAGCGGCTTCAGAATCGGTAGAATTGTAAGTACTTGTTTTACCGGCTGTCAATGACGCATCTGTTTCGTCGCTGGCTGAAGCTGAGCTGTTTGCTTGGCTTGCTTCGTTAGCGGCTTCAGAATCGGTAGAATTGTAAGTACTTGTTTTACCGGCTGTCAATGACGCGTCTGTGTTGTCGCTGGCTGAAGCTGAGCTGTTTGCTTGGCTTGCTTCGTTAGCGGCTTCAGAATCGGTAGAATTGTAAGTACTTTCTTTACCGGCTGTCAAACTGGCATCTTTTGATGAATTTGAAGCTGACGATTCAGAACTGGCTGCGTCACTTTGTTCTTGAGCAGCGATGTTCGCATCAAGCGTCTTTTCAGACGTTGCTGCAGAAGCGCTTGCAGCTTCGGAACCGCCGCCTGTTTCTGATTTTGTTCCAACTTTGGTTGATTGAGTTGTATTAGCTGTACCACTTTCTTCTGCAGAGCTGGTCGCACCAGTTTCTGTAGAAGTGTCGCCGCCTTCATTGCTGGCTGCTTGGGTAACTTCTGTTTCAGCCGGGCCGCTGACAGTTGACGAACTTTCTGTCTTGCCGAAGGTTGAATCTGAAGTAGAGTTATCTACAGATGAAGCTTCGCTGCTTGATGCGTTTGTTTTAGAAACATTAACACTTCCTTCAACACTGCCGCTTTCTGATTGTTGCGCGGCACTTTCTGAAGTAGCGCTGTCAGCTTCATTATAATCAGCTTGTAAGTTAGCTGAACTTGATTTATCTTTTGTGCTGTCTGATGAAGAAGCAGCAGAAGAAGATTCACTTGATTCTGATGCAGATTGGCTGCCATCAGAATAATTAGCGTCCAGATTAGCTGAACTGGCTTTATCTTTTGTGCTGTCTGAAGAAGAAGCAGCAGAAGAAGATTCAGCTGATTCTGAAGCAGATTGGCTGCCATCAGAATAAGTAGCTTCCAGGTTAGCTGAACTGGCTTTATCTTTTGTGCTGTCTGAAGAAGAAGCAGCAGAAGAAGATTCGCTTGATTCTGAAGCAGATTGGCTGCCATCAGAATAAGTAGCTTCCAGGTTAGCTGAACTGGCTTTATCTTTTGTGCTGTCTGAAGAAGAAGCAGCAGAAGAAGATTCGCTTGATTCTGAAGCAGATTGGCTGCCATCAGAATAAGTTACGCCCAATTCTTCCTTATGAGAAGCTTCTTTACTGGCTGAATCTGCAGAACTGCTTGATGCGCTGGTTTCTTCACTAGAAGCAGCTTTATCAGAAGCGCTGGATTCTTTAGCTTTATCAACATTTTCTGAAGCGCTTAATGACGCGTCTAGGTCATAGTCGCTTGAGTTTTCAGCAGAAGCGCCAGATTTAGCTGAATCGGCTTCTTGTGTAGAAGCACTGCTAGAAGCGCTTTCGGCTTTATCTTTTGATGAGCTGCTTGATTTGTTGATGCTGCCGTCTAAATCATAATCAGTAGAAGCGGATGCTGATTCTTCGGCTGATGATGAAGCTGTGTCTGTTTTATCCAAGCTGAAATCTTTATTCTTGGAGTCAGAGGCGCTTTGTTCAGCAGAACTGCTGCTTGAAGTAGAGGCGCTTTCGCTTTGTGAATTTACATCATTATATGTAGCTTTCTTTGATTCAGCTTTGTTGTATGTGCTGGAAGCTGTATTTTTATTTTCTTCTTGAACAGTTTCGGTCTTATCAAGACTCTTTGTCGATGATTCTTTGATAGACAAAGTTTCTGTTTGAGAATGATTTGTTGCATTGGCATCATTCGTTTGGTTAACATCAACGGCACCTTCCGTTGCGTTAGAAACGTTTGTCTGCACTGAAACAGCTGAATCGACGGCGTTAGCATTGCTGATGGCGCTAACGTTTGATTGTGATTCGCTTTCGACTTTTAATGTGTTTTTCTTGGTGGATTTTTCATTTTTGGCCAATACCCATTCGCCAGCTGCAATCTCATCCATTTCTGCATCTGAAAGCGCGATGGCATCAGCTTGGGCCGCGATAGGATAAGCGACAAGGCTGAAGATCATAAATAACGCGAAAAATTTTCTCATTGTGAAAACCTCATGTTTGAATTAATAATTTGTTTAACCGTGGGCGCTGAAAGAGTGGTAATTCTTTCGCATTAACCCATATTGAATACAAGACATTGCCAAAACGGTCGTTTTCCGTTTTATCTGTTTACACCCCCTTTCCGGCACGATTTCTCGTTAATATACAAAAAAACCAAATTGTCGACGATACACAGTATCTCGCTAATTTGGTTTTCATTGCGCAGGTAGTTAAATTTGAAGTCGAGTAAACCATAGTTAAAGTGCTTTGTTGAGTACGTTCAATAATGCTACAAGGTTAACAGATAACCTCAGAAAGTAAATGGAATAATTTGGGAAAAAAATGTAAATTTTTGCGAAGACAAAAAAGTTCTATGATTTGGTGCAAATGAGAACAAGTTTAAAAATCCTATGATAGAAAATAAATTTTATAGGTCAGTCTTAAAGGTGACTGTGCTTTCACGGAGCATGGAGGACGGCGTTTGGGCAGATTTTTTCGCTAAGGCATCTTCACTATATTTGACGTTATTGAAGAGAGTGTCGTAATTTGTCGTAAACTTGACTATTTCGGCCTGTTTGTTGAGTTTGAAAAGGTGATTGGTGACGTTCAAGAATTCCATCTCATATTTTATTGCGCTTACAAGATTGGTAACAATGCCAATATCAGAAGGAAGGGGGGAAAAGATGAGGTTCTTGTCATCCTGAATGAGATACTCATTGTCGCCGAGGATGCTGGGATGAGAGAAGCGGGAGCAGAGCCGGAAAGTTTTTTCATATTCATCCAATAATTTATGGTCCACCTTTTTGGCCATGTCACGGATACTCTTGCCGGACCAGGTAATCAGGGCCTTATCCGATATAATATTAAAATTGTTCTTAAACTCATCCACTTTTTTCTGGATTTTGTGTTTTCTTTCCAAAAGTTCGTTTTTTTGTTCCACGGAAGCTGTTTTGGCCATTTTTTCCTGTTCCGGAAGCTGCCGTTTAAAGATTACCCATTTGTACGCGACAAATCGCCGGGCCTTTTCGTCGGCCGTGTCCGGGTCATGGATAATGTATTTGGCCGTAACCAGATTCTCCAGCAGGCTTCTTAGGAGGGTCGACACATCCTGGCCGTATCCTGCCTTGCACAGGACAAGGATTGAGGCAAACGTTTTGATGGAGCGGGTAACAATAAACAAAAAAATCCTTTGGTAAGCGGGCAGATCAAACAGTTTAATTTTTCGGCCGTTGAATTCGTTTAATAAAGAGGAAGTGAATTGGTTTATGTCGTCGGAGAAATCGAATAATTCCTGATATTCGCCTAAATGAAATTTTTGTTCCTGGCTCATGAATCGTGTCGTTCCTTATTTACAGTGTGCTAAAATTTTTTTATTATAACACACGCTCATAAAAATGGTCCAAAAAATATCTTGATGAGAATTGTTTCTAAAAAAACGTTGAATGAAATATATAAATTTGTTTTGTCAAATTCAAAAAAGGAGAAATTTGATAAAAAAATATTATGTAAATTGAAAAAAAATAAAAAATATTCTCGACGATAATTAGTTGGTTTTGTTTAAATGTCATAGTATGTCCTGGTATGACCTATTGACAACTATTATATTAGTTAAATATAATAACTCAAATTATTAAGAATTGACGCTGGTATCTTTCCCGCGCGAGTCGTATAAAAATTTAATACAACTTAAGGAGATCATCAATGAGAAAATCACTATTAACCAAATTTTTGACCGTCGCTTTATTTGCAACGACATCCCTTGGTTTGATGACAGGTGAAGCGCATGCGCTTATTCCTGTCGACCTTGAACTGTCTTTGCTGATCGATGTGTCCAGCAGCGTCGACGCCACAGAATTTAACCTTCAGAAGCAAGGTTATGTGGACGCGTTTAAAAGCAGCACATTGCAAACGGCTGTTCAAAACGGAGCAATCAAATCAATTGCTGTTAACTTCATCTATTGGTCTTCTGGTGGAGCCATTAATAATCAACAACAAGCCGTCGGCTGGACATTAATCAATGATGCAACAACAGCCAACGCGTTTGCCGATGCGATTGCCGCCACCAGCCGGCCTTTTTTTGGAACTACAGGGCCCGGATCAGCCATCAATTTTGCCATTCCGCTTTTTAATAATGACTATGAAGGAACCAGGAGAGTTATTGATGTTTCTGGAGATGGGATTGAAAACAGTGGGGCCGATACTTCTGATGCCCGTGATGCCGCAGAGGCCGCAGGATTTACGATTAATGGTATTGCGATACAATCTCAATCGGTATTAGATTTCTATGAATCGGACTTGAAAACTTCGGATGGATTTACCTTATTTGCATCAGATTTTGACACTTTTGGTGATGCTATCTTAACCAAACTTGTTACTGAAGTTCTTCCTGAGCCAGAACCGAATCCGGAACCAAACCCGGAACCAAACCCAGAACCAAGCCCGGACCAAGGTGTTGTTCCTGAACCGGCAACACTTGGGTTGTTAGCCTTCGGACTGGGAATGATGAAATTCCGCAAAAAAAGCTAGAAATAAGATACATTAAAATTCAAATACCCCTATTTCGTTATTGAAATAGGGGTATTTTTTTAGATCGAGGTACAAGAGAGTAATGCTATATATAGAGAAGGTACAGGGGGGGGTATTGTCCGGGTATGGTAGGGTTCGTCATATTGACAAATTGATAGTTTTCAGTGTACCCTTAAACAAGAATTTACCAGTCAAGCCCAAAAAAACACAAAAAACATGAACCGGACACTATTTTTTACTTTAGGCGTATTTTTTACAATTACATTGGTATCGTTTCCTATACAAAAGGCGGAATCGGTTAATAGTGACCAGATGTTTTACCGTCTGGTTGAAGAGGCGGACTTGATCGTTGAAGGGACCGTAAAAGAGATTTATGGCGATGCTCAGCGTAAGGTCCAGGGATATGTTGGACAGCCGGAGTCTCCGATTCTCCTTAAATTCGGTAAAACCATTGTGGCCGGGTTTACCGCTGAAAAGGTTCATAAGGGTTTTCTTAAAGAACCGCAATCCATAACCATCTTCTCAGATGATCAATCCTCCGGAAAATCCGATCAGTTTTCTACCAATAAGAAATACCTGCTTTTCCTTAAACGGCATAAGTTTAAAGACGGTTATGTTGTCATGGACCGTGGACATTGTGAATGGATCGTCTTTGATTATAACGGCATTTTAAAGGTCAAATCCTGGTCCCAATTGCCGTTATACCGCCCGATCGATCAATATATGGACTATTCCGAATTGATCCAACGTATTGAAACCAGCCTGGTTCAGCTTCAGAGTTCAAAATAAGATTTGTTTGAATTTAAGATAAAAAGCATATTTTCTGGTCCAATTTAACGAAAATCGGCTGGTTATTCCCGCAAAACCCTGTTTTCAGAAATTCCCTCCAAAATAGAATCCTTTCAATTTCGAGCCGTAAGTTTAGTTCAAAATTGATCCGGAATTTTGGCATGATTTTGACACAACTTGACCTGTTTTGTCCTAGTTTGTCCGGTTAGGTCATAACCACGACGGGGAATGATGATACAGATCCGTTTAGAATCAGGCAAAAATAGGCTAAAATTTATTGCTTGACAAAAGTTTATAGATTTCCTATACTTACGTTCCTGCTCAAAAAATAGGCAACACTGGATTATGGGCAGAAGTTGCATGTGCCAAACAATGGCCGCTTGAATATCAGCCAAAACCGAATGAATCAGGCCAAAAAGGAGGCATCGTGAAAATAGGCGAAACGCTAAAACAGGTTGGTCTCTTAACCGATGATGAACTTAACCGGGCTCTGGATGAGCAGAAAATCACCCATGACCGTTTGGGGGATATTGTGCTCAAAATGGGGTTTGCCACACCTGAGTCCATGGCGCCTGCCTTGGCGAATTATTTCCGGATTCCCTTTGTTAACCTTAAAGATTTCTACAAGACGCTTAGTTCGGAACTTATTGATACTGTTTCCTTTGAACTAGCCACCCGATTTAATATTATCCCGATCGAGATCAAGAATAATACACTCATTGTTGCCACCTTTGACCCACTTAACTTATTGGCAATAGATACGTTACGGATGAAGACCGGATTCAAGATCGAATGTGTGATTGCCGCTGAAGACGATATCAAAGAAGCGATTGATTATTGTTATAACAATTTACCCCGGATGCGGCAACATATTAATAAATTTATTGATACGGAACTGGTTGATGCCGAAGACCAGAACGGCAGAATTAAAGACCAGCAGCCGATTGACCTTAAATTCGGGGCCGGGGACCAGCCGGTGGTTCAGTTTGTCCGGTCTTTAATTGTCCAGGCGGTCAATAACCGGGCCAGTGATATCCTGCTGCAGCCGAAACAGGAAAAGGCTGAATTACGGTTCCGGATTGACGGCGTCCTGCATCAGATTGATCCGCCTCCGTTAGAAATGCTTTCGGCGATTAATACACGCATCAAAATCCTTGCCTGCCTGGATATTGCTGAAAAAAGACTGCCCCAGGACGGACGTTTTAAGATCAATATTTCCGGGCACGAAGTCGACCTTCGGGTGTCATCCTTTCCGACGATTTACGGTGAAAGCGTGGTCATGCGTTTGCTGGATACATCCGCGCCTTTATTGGGCATGCCGAATTTGGGCATGATGGAGAGTGATCTGGTCAAATTCCGGGCCATGCTCAGTAAACCATATGGGCTAATTTTAGTTACCGGTCCAACAGGAAGTGGGAAGACAACCACGCTTTATACCTGCCTGAATGAAATTAAATCAGAAGCCAAAAATATTATTACTCTTGAGGATCCGGTGGAATACCGGTTGCCGTTTATTCAGCAGTCCCAGGTCAATCCGGGCATCGGATTTGATTTTGCCAGAGGTTTACGCTCCATTTTACGCCAGGATCCGGATGTCATCATGGTTGGGGAAATCCGGGATCAGGAAACCGCCGAAATCGCGATCCACGCAGCCCTGACCGGCCATTTGGTTTTTTCAACGCTGCACACCAATGATGCTTCAGGCGCGCCGGTCCGTTTGGCGAAAATGGGGGTTGAACCGTTTTTAATCACATCTTCGTTGTTGGGAGTGGTGGCCCAGCGGCTGATCCGTTTGATCTGTGATGAATGCCGCGAACCTTATGAAGTCGACCAAAACACCTGGAAGAAATTCGGACTGAATTCCAACGGTCATAAACTGTTCCATGGCCGCGGCTGCCCGAAATGTATGAACAGCGGTTATATGGGACGTAAGGGGATTTATGAATTACTTTTACCGACGGATGAAATCCGTAAGCTGATGTTAGACGGCCGTTCCAGTGAAGAGATCCGTCAGGCCGCCCAGAAATCAGGCATGAAAACGTTGCGTCAAATCGGGATGGAATACCTCAAACGCGGAAAAACGACACCTGAAGAGATATTGCGGGTCACCCAGGAAACAGAGGAGCTATAACCATGGAATACAAATATACGGCCAGCCATAAACAGACCGGCGAAAAGATCAGCGGGGTCGCGACGGCGATCAACATGTCGGATCTGGTTGCACGATTAAAGACAGACAATTTAATTCCTTTGCGGATTAATTCCGCCGGCGATACCCAAACAAAAACCCGGCGGCATTTTTCCGGATTACGGCAGCCGGTCAGCGGTAAAGAAATGGCCATCTTCACCCGGCAGCTCGCCGCGACTTTGAGCGCCGGACTGCTTTTAACGGAAGCCCTGGAAACGATCGCGGAAGACCAGGAAAACAAATATTTCGGACAGGTCATCAAGACCATCAAAACCAATATCCAGTCCGGTTCTGATTTTTCATCCGCCCTGGAACGTTATCCGCGGATCTTTCCGGTCACATACACATCAATTGTCCGATCGGGTGAGGCGACTGGAAATCTGCATATCACGATGGCCAGCTTAGCCAAATATCTGGAGGCCTCGGAACGGCTGAAGGAAAAAGTAAAAAACGCCGTGCGTTATCCGTTGTTTGTCCTGGGATTCGCGATCTTTGTTCTTTTGGTAATTGTCTTTTTCCTGATCCCCAAATTTCAGGGGATGTTTTCTAATTCGGGAGCTGAACTGCCATTGTTAACGAGGATCGTGGTGGGGTTCAGTGAAGGTTCCATCAAATATTTTCCGATTGTGCTGGCGGGGATATTTGCCGCCTGGTTCGCCTTTATTTATTCCTTAAGGTTTGAACGGTTCAGATTTGTGGTGGACCAGTGGAAATTAAAGATTCCGGTCCTCGGGAAAGAGATCATCCATAAGGCGCTTGTATCCAAATATTGCCGGACACTGGGATTCCTTTTGCAGGGCGGGGTCGGGCTGTCAAAATCGCTCGAAATAACGGCCCTGGCCGTTGACCATGTCCCGATGAAAGAGGCCATTGATACGGTCCAGAACAGGGTTCTGGCCGGCGCGTCCATTTCCGATGAAATGAAAAAACATAAAATATTCCCGCGGCTGGCCGCCAAGATGACCTCGGTCGGGGAACGCAGCGGGAAAATCCACGAGATGCTCACCCGCACCGCGGAATATTATGACGACGAACTGGATTCGTCATTACAGAATTTAACGACCATGCTTGAGCCGGTCTTAATCGTCTTTGTAGGGGGGATAGTCTTGTTAGTCGTCCTGGCGTTGTATCTGCCGATATTCCAGATGTCCATGGCGATCAGTTAAAAAATTACAACTTGCGTAAAGACAAAAACACTAAGGAGGAGAAACAATGAACACATTAAGAACAAACAAACAAGGTTTTACGATGGTGGAATTGCTGGTGGTCCTGGTCATTATCGGGATCCTGGCCGCGGTCGCGACACCGATTTTTTTAGGAAACACGCAGAAAGCTAAAGCATCCGAAGCGGTGGCAACCATGAGTTTGATTCGTCAGGCGCAGAGGGATTATTTTATTAATAACAACTCCTTTGTTGTTCCAATTGGTCCTGGAGAAATTGGATTGACTCCGGAAAATAAAGGGGTAGCGGTGAACACCGGAGTTGCTCAATATTTTGCAAATGATGCTTTTGAAGTAAAAGTAGCTTCAGCAGCAACAGCTAATTTGTTTAAAAAGGATGATGGAGGACCATCTCAAGCATTAGATGCGCAAGATTTTGTTATAAGGGTAGATGGTTCAAAAAGTATAGATTGTTCCTCAGGAGCGGGTGCTTCAAAAAATTGCGCATTGAAAAAGGCCGAAGTAAAAGATTTTAGGCTTGAAATGGATAATACTGGTCGAGCATATGTTTCCTATGATGCTGGAGCAAATTGGCAAAAATATTAAACCAGGCCGGGTATGAACAATAAGTCGGGATTTACTTTACTCGAGATTATTATTTCCATTCTTTTGCTGGCGATTACGTTAGCCGGCGGCATGGCGCTGTATTTTAATGCCAACAAGATTATGGCCCTGATGGTCCACAAGAAAGCGGCCATGGAACTGGCGGATAAAAAGATGGAAGACCTCCGGGACCGCAGTTATGTCAATGTGGTGGATGAACAGGATTTTGCGTTGAAGGTCGCTGGCCTTAACGCGACCAGGACCGTTTCTGTCTCCGAGCCGAATTCCAGTTATAAACAGGTCGTTATTGAAGTCAATTGGAAAGAAGCGGATAAATCAGATAAGACCGTTAAATTAGTTTCGTATGTGGCACCCTAAAAATGAAATTACATAAATTAAATACGTCCATTAAAGGTTTTTCTTTGGTTGAATTGCAGGTCGCGATTATCGTCGCGGTGATCCTGATCCTGGCCGTGGTCGGTATTTCCCAGATCGGCAACCAGAACTACACCAGGTTACGTAAAGAATCAGATATTTATTCTGATTTAGGTTACGGCCTCAAGATGGTCCGCAACAAGGTCCGGGAAAGCAGTACGGTTTATGTTAATCATTTGCCCGGTGATGGCTGGGTGAACGGCCAATATCTGGTCGTGGATAACGGTGCGTTCGGGTTGTATAAACACAAGGACCAGAATGATGTTGAATTTGTTTATGTCAAGAATATTGGTGACATTGATAACAGTGAAAAAAGGATCAAATTATTCGTCACCGAGTCCGGTAAAGACGAAAATCTGATCAGATTTTCTGAACTCAATGATGTGGTCACTATCACGGAGATCGAAGGCCGCAAAGACGGAGTCGATTTTGACCTGCCGGATGTGGTCATTAAAAGGAGGGCCTCATGAAAAACAAACGCGGTTCCGTCCTGATTATTACGTTGGGTTTTGTGGTGGCGTTTACTCTCCTCGGTATGGCCTCGCTGCATTATGCGATGGTCCAGAACGAAGAAACCGAACGCCAGAAGGCGTCGATGGAGGCATTCTGGCTCGCCGACGGCGCGGTGGAACAGGCCAAAGCCAAATATCCGGGTTTCATTGCTAAAGACGAACCGGCTGTGCATCTTTTAAACTCTGCAGGAGAAACAGACTTTAACCGCTATTATGATGTTTATTCAGGAAGGAAAAAAGATGAATTTGGTAATGATCGGCTGTCGCGTTACATTGTTTTGTCCTATGGAAAAGTGAATGGGCAGTTACGTTTTGTAAAAGCCGAGATTGATGGTTTTAGTTTGCCGGACAATCCTCTGATTGCAAGGCTGGAGCCCATAAATTCTCCAGTTCCACCAGTGATTCTGGAAAAAATTGATCATTTTGCTCAAGAATCCTGTGATGATGAATTGCTTGATGTAATTTCTCCAGAAACCTTTACAGGTGTTACTTGTTTAAAAGTGGAACAAAACAAGAATATAACAGTCCCTATTCCAAGTGAAACTGAGAAGGCTAATGTATTGGTTATTGATGTAACCAAGATCAATGAAAATTCTATTGTTCCAACAATTACATTTGATAGTGTTTTTAATGGAATAATTTTAGTCAAAGGTAATGTGAAGCTCAATGAAACAAATTTGCAAAATGTTAAATTGCAGATCAATGGAACCCTTTTAGTTGATGGACTAGTTGAATTTGTTGATACAAATAGTAACTCTAAATCTGATTCTGAAATTGTGTTCGATTCAGTGAAAGTTGACGAGGCGTTGAAGTTGCTTCCTTTTTATGAAATAAAAAACGGAAATTTTATCAATAACAGGGATCCTAGAATCATCAGCTGGGAAGAGGTCAGTCAGCTGGATGAACAAATATAAGAGGTGATTATGAACGACCAAATTTATTCGATATCTGCCGCGTCACCCGAAGGTTTGGCTTATAAGTTGTCTGAACTGTCGGACGATGAGAAAAGCCGGTACCGTTTTATTTCCCTGGCGATCAGCGGTCCTGAGGTGCTGGTCCAGCCGTTTAATATCCCGGGGATCAAGGTCAAGGACATTAAAGAACGGCTCAAGATGGTTTCGGTTGAACTGCTCAACCTGCCCGCGGACCAGGTCGCGTTTGATTTTCAGATCCTTTCCGCAACGGATGAGCGTGTCTGCGGGCTGTTTGCCTGCGCCCCGCAATCCTTAATGGATGAATATATGAGTGTGGTCAAACACACGAAATTACAGATTATCAAAATGACCGCGTATATCCTGGCCAGCATCGATGCTTTTTATCAGCAGAACGAGGCGTTTACCCAGCGGTTTTGTCTTCTGGATTTCACCCGGGAAGGGTATATCAATCTCGCCGTCATCCATGAACAGCGGTTTGAACTGCTGCGCAAAGTTCCTTATGAAAACTATGAAGAGGCGCTGTTTGAAATCAAACAGTCTTTGCGAAGCGCCTGTGCCAAAAGCAGCGTCAAACAATTCGACCATATCTATTTCTCGGGGACGATTCCCGAACAGCAACGGCTGATCACGGAGATAGAACAGGACTTCAATACCAAGACATTATATAAAGACGATCATTGCATCAAGAAGTCGTTTATATCCCCGGAATCTTATTTCAGCATAAACCTGGTCCGCAACGCGTCTGTCTCCCTGGCGGAACGGAAATATATTTCCCTGGCGTTTCAAATCCTGATCGGAATGGCCGTGATGGTTTGCTGCGCCGGTGTCTTCCGGATTCATTCGACCGACCGCAAGATTCAAAGCCTGAGTACCCAGGGGGAAGAGGCCACGTTCAGTTATGTCAAAACCGAATATAAAAATAATCCTTCAGGAGTATTATAATATGAAATATCTACGCTTAATATTCACGGACATTTCATTCATCCTTAAATGGGTCTTGTTAATGGTCATTGGCGGGATCATTTTGTTTCAGAATAAAACATTAACCCATCAGCAGGACCGAATGGCCCAGATAAAATATGAAAAGGATGAACTTCAGCGCCTGGCCAGTATCCGCCAGAATTATATGCCAAAGGAGGAACCCTTACAGATTGTTTCTGACGCGGTCAGGAAACAATATGTCCTGGAAGGTTCCAGCCGGCAGAAAGAATCGTTTCATGCCCTGATCAACGGGAAAGTGTATACACCCGGCGACCCGATTGATGAGTTTATTGTCAGCGGGATTACCCTGGATTCGGCTGTCCTGGTCCATCAGAAGACCGGCGAAACTAAAATCCTGCAATTTCTGGGACCGAAAATCGTCCAGAATTAATTCTTGTCCCGCAATTTTCTTTTCTTGTGATTCACTCCCAATCACGTTAAAATACGCGTCTAAGAAAACCTTGGACACCGTATTTTATGAAAGCATCTGTCAATAACCGGTTAATTCAAAAAGTCCTTTCTATATTGGCCATAACCTCTTTAGGTTTAGGGGTTTATGTCAGTGTCGTGCATTATCCCTTCCTGGGGGATGATCTGGAGACAATCGCCCGGAATCCTTCCATTCGGAATCTGGCTGCCCCGGAGGCCTTTGCCCGGATTTCGACGCCGCCTTCCCGGCTGATGGTGTTTTTGTCTTTTGCCTTTAATTATCAGCTAAATCGACTGGATGCGGCCGGGTATCATGTTTTTAATATCATCCTGCATGTGGTCAATGCCCTGCTGGTCTGGCAGCTGGTCCGGCTTATTTTTAAGGTCCCTAAGATTTATCTGGATGATCTGGCCGCACACAAAAACTGGATAGCATTATTTTCAGCCCTGATATTTTTGATGCATCCGGTGCAGACGCAGGCGGTCACCTATATCTCCGGGCGCACAACTCCGCTGGCGGCTTTTTTTTATCTGGCCTCACTCTGTTTTTATATGAAAGGCCGTCAAAAAGAAAGCGGCGGAAAGAGATTCTTAATACTGGCGGCGATCATGGCCGTGATCGGAATGTTCACTCATCCAGTTATGATGACGCTGCCAATCATGATTATCCTGATGGAGTTGATATTTTTTAAATCCGAGAAAACGTTAATGGGGGCCGAAAAAGACTTCAAGATTCAGTACCTGTTGTTAATTTTGTGTTTCACTTTAATCATTCCGGCATTTTACCGGTTTGGCTATGAAGAAATCCTGGGGAGGAAATTAACTTCCGTATCCCACGACCTTACTGAAGAAACGGTCACAGGTTTGAATTATCTTATAACGCAGCCTCGGGTGCTGGTTACATATCTTAAGACAATATTTTTTCCAGTCTATTTGAACTTTGATTATGATTTCAGGCTATCAAAGAGTCTTATCGATATCCCGGTTTTAACCAGTCTTGCCGTTTTGTTTTTAACAGTCTTTGTTGCTGTCAGATTTTATTCCGCATCCATTCTGCTTTTTTTCGGGATCATATGGTTTTATCTGACCTTGTCCGTTGAATCAACCTTGATTCCTCTGCCGAATGTCATCTCGGAACACCGTTTATATCTTCCGCTGGTCGGACTGTCGCTGGGGGGTGTGGCGTGTTTATTCAATTTTTCTAAACGGTATACTCTGAATAAAGTTGTGCTGGGGATCGTCGTCGTTTTATTGGGCGGGCTAACGATGCAACGGAATACAGTCTACCGAAGCGGTGTTGCCCTCTGGAGCGACGTCATCCGCAAAGCACCCGAAAAAGTCAGGGCTTATAATAATTTAGGGCTGGCCTATCTGGGAGAGGGGAAAATTGATGAGGCGGTGAAAAATTTTGAGAAGGCCGTATCCTTGAATCCTCAATATGCCAAGGCGTATTTCAACCGGGGACGAATTGACCAGCAGCGGGGAGACGGGCCGCGTGCCCTTGAACTTTTCGAAAAAGCGCTGTCGATTGATGCGGACAATCCGGTTTACCTCAACGGCCGCGGAGAGATCTATCTGTCCGGCGGGATGCTGGACAAGGCCTTCGCCGATTTTAACGGCGCAATTGAACGTAACAGAAACTTTGCCGAGGCTTATAATAACCGGGGAAATGTGTACAGAATAAAAGGGGAATGGTTTTTAGCCCTGGCCGATTTCACGAAAGCCATTATCATCAACCCTTATTTTGAGGAGGCGTATAATAACCGCGGCTTAATTTATCGCACGCAGAGAAAGTATACAGAAGCGGTCAGCGAGTTTACGTTTCTGCTTGCGATCAATCCGGCAAATGTGGCGGCGCTCAATAACCGCGGGTTGACCTACCGGGACCAGAAACTCTATGACCAGGCCTTGCGTGATTTTAATCAGGCGCTTCAGTTAGGTCCTTATCAGGATCGTATTTTAAATAACCGCGGTATTGTATACGAAAAAACAGGCCGGCCGGATCTCGCTTTGAAGGACTACAGTCAGGCCATTTCGTTGAATAAGAACTATGTCCATGCCTACTTAAACCGGGGATTTATTTATTTGACCAATAACAATCAAGATTTGGCGTTTGCCGATTTTAACCGGGCGGTTGAGATTGGTGATGCCCCGGGAGTCAGTTATTATTACCGGTCTTTGGCTCATTTTACGTCGAGACAATATTTAAAAGCGAAGAAGGATCTCAAACAGGCCCGTGAACATGGATACAAACCGAATGAATTTTTTATAAATATTCTGAACTCCGCATTAAGAGAATCACATTAAGGATAAAACGACTATACTTGGGAAAAACAAGATTGTATAATCAGAATGTTATGTAAATAGCCAAAGAAGGAGGATATGATGAAAAAATTTACAGGCGTTTTAATTTGCAGTTATATTTTAGGAAGCCTTGTCAATGCGGCGGCTGAAACAGCCTCAGGCCGTTATGAAACAAAATCGGCTGTTATCGAATTTATGATTTCTGGAAATATAAAAGGAACCGAGACGGCCTATATTGATCATTACGGAGAAAAGGAATCGAGGTTCAGTAAGTATATCTTACAAATGACCGGGAATGACAAAGAACAGGAGCGCTTGACTGTAAGGGAAGGCGACCTTTTGACCAATGTGGACTTAAGGCTGAATAAAGCGGTCAATATTGATTTGAATAAAGAAATGACGCCTGGATTAAATATTCATTTGACCGGGAAGGAAATGGCAGACTATTCGCCGGAAGGCCTGAAAAAAATGCGGGCTGTGTATGTCGGTGAGGAGTCGGTGGCCGGAAAATCGTGCAAAGTTTATGAACTTCCCTTTTTAAAATCCAGATTATGGATTTACAAAAATATCGCTTTACGCTATCGGTCCAACACCCGGGGTTTTCTGGTTGAATACATCGCAACGGCCATCAAGGAAGATGTTGATATCCCGGAAGAAAGGTTCAGCGTCCCGCAGGGAGTGATGAATGTTGGGCTGGTTCCACAGAACAACATATTAGGTGCGATCCAACCTAAAACCCAATAGACATTGAAATGCCCCGAAGAATTTTTTCCGTTATGCTCTCTTCCCTAATAATACTAATGGCGCAGGGGGCTGTTTATGCCGGTACAAAGCCGGTTAAGTCTTTTTGGGCCGGAAATCCGTATTTAAGGGAGCGTAATCCCCGCAAACCGAAGACGATGGCGGGTGTCATGAACGCCTATCACGTATTTGTTGTCCGCAAGAACGGTATCGATCAGGATGAAGCCAAGATCATCGCCCAATACCGCCTGATAAAAGAAGACCGGTATTTAAGCTTCGATTTTCGCAAACCAAAAGTGACCGGCCAATCCGCTGAAAGCTGGTCCGTCCGTTTCCCGGGGAAGTATTCAATAACCCATCAGAAAGTCAACAATTTTATTTATGTCATCAGCCGCTCAGATGGAAAAATTATCAGCGCGGATAGTGTTGAATAATATTGTCTTGCATTTACAATTTCTACAAGATATTGATATATAACGCTTTAAGATATATTTAGTTCTAAGGTGATTGTCTGTTTTTGTATCGTTTTCCCGGAAAAACGATTTCAGGGAAACGATTCCTTTTGACAGGGGAAATGCACCTGTTTTTGTTTTTTGATAGATTATACTTTTACCATGAGACGATTGATCCTGACAATCATGGTGGTATTGCTGATGAGCCCGGCGGCTTATGCCGAGATGTTTTTTATCCAGGAAGTTATTGATGGAAATACCCTGCGTTTGTTGACAGGTGAAAAGGTCAGGCTGATCGGAGTTGATATTCCGGCGATAACTCCGGAAATGTCTATGCAGGAAAAAGCCCGGGTGATTAATAATCAGCAAAAAGCTGCCGCGTATGTCCGCAGTCTGGTCAGCGGGACCAAAGTCGATCTGCAATTTGACGGTGTAACCAGAGATGCGGATGATAATCTGCTGGCTTACGCCTGGTTTCTTTACCCGGAAGAAAATGTTAAGCAGGCGTTAGAATTCGAAGACGACTATAAATGGGACGAAATCGTTGAAGACTGGGGCGAACACCAATATGTAACTTTTCTTAATGCCGCGGTTATCAAGGCCGGTTTTGCCGTTCCTAAGGAAGATCACGAGAATATTGAACACAGCGCGCTGTTTAACAGCATTTATCAGCAGAAGAGAATGCCAACGATGCAGGCCAAAGGCACAACAGGGCTTGATCTGTCAAAAGTTTCCCCGTAAAATCCTTCCAGAATTTAATCACCAAACAAATAATAAAAACGTGCAAATTAAAATTCATTTGTTATAATAATCATTCCTTTGGGTAGTTCATCATTGTATTTAAGATTTAAAGGCCGTCTTTTTGACGGGGAATCCGCCCGTGCTTCGCAATCGGCTGGATTTTTCCAAAAGGCGGGCCTCATCAGTCCCCTTGACGGGAATGGGAAAAATGAACGGGAGTTTATGTATGAATGTGAACAAGATTTTAATGCAAACAACAACGATGGTCCTGGCCGGAATCCTTTGTTCCGGCGGGTTAACCCCCAGGCATGTATTTGCGGCCGTGGATGAGAAAAAGAAAAAAGAGGCTCAGGAGGTTGTGGAGCAGTATTTAAAAGAAAAAACCAAGATTTCCGGAAGTTTGGATCTTTATGATGGAAGTATTGATAAGGTCAGAAATCTTAAGCTAATGGGGTTAATCCTGGATTCCTTAATGTCGGTGGATGGCCAATATACACTCGAGTCTGATTTCCGAGATCTGAATTCCGGGGATATCGTAAGTCTTAAAATTACTCTGGCAGAGGAAAAGCGTAAATTGTCGGTCAAAGAAGCCATGATTACCGGTGTGAAGGAAAAAGCGGAACAAAAAGACCCGGAAGCGGCTAATAAGATATTTACCCACGAAGAAGCCCTGATAGCTATGAAAAACTATATTGAAAAGATGTCAAAGTTCGGAGGCACATTCGGACTTTTTGATCCCGCCAACGAGAAATACCGTCAGTTGAAACTGATTAAAATCGATGAGAAGATAAGAAATTTCGGAATCCTTTACATATCGACGGTTGATTTTGAAGATGTTGACACGAAAGAAAAGGTAATCGTTGATCTGACGGTTTATAACAAAGAAGGCGAGCTGGACATCAAGTCATTACGGATAAAGAAGATCATAAAACCATGATTTTTTGAATCGTGAAAAAGCAGCCGTTCGGTTTATCCAATGGCTGCTTTTTTTATTCAGCCTGGCTTCCGCAGGCTCTAACAAATCCGCCTTATGCCCAAAAAACCCAACCAATTCTTTAAATATCTGCGTTTTTTTATTTGTTTGATGCCAATCGTCCTTTTTAGTTATCAGGGAGAAGCTGACCTGTTAACCGATGAGGCGTCCCATCTGTTTGCACAATCCAAGGAGAGCGTTTTTCAAATCAGGGTTATAGACCTGGCCACAGGCGAGAAATCTTCGACCGGTTCCGGATTTTATATCAGCCCGCAGGGGCATATGGCGACCAACTATCATGTTGTTTCCGATTATGTTTTTAAGCCGGATAAATACCGGGTTACATATATTAAAAATGATGGAACGACGGAAGATTTGAAATTAGTGGACATCGATGTGGTGCATGACTTGGCGCTGCTTGTCAGCGCGCAGAAGAACGAACCGTATCTTAAGCTGGGGATTTCGATCATGCCCAAGGGAGAGAAAATATTCAGCATGGGAAATCCGCACGATCTTGGAATGTCTATTATTGAAGGGACATTCAACGGGGTCATGGAGAATTCGATGTATCGAAAGATCCTGTTTTCAGCCTCACTTAATCCGGGGATGAGCGGCGGACCGGCTATGAATCACAAAGGGGATGTCATAGGGATTAACGTATCAACCCAGGGGAATGATGTGAGTTTTTTAATCCCGGTGGAATTTCTTAGGCAATTATTTGAACGTTCCCAGGTAGTGAGTGAACAAGCCGTGCCCCCGAACTGGTTTGCCCAGATGGAAGAAAGTCTCGTGCAAAATCAGAATATGTTCATAGACCGACTGTTGTTACCGGGTTGGCAGAAGCTTAGTCTGGAGGGGTTCCTTATCCCGGGGGAGATTTCGGATAATATCAAATGCTGGGGGCAGACCCAGGATACCGAGAAAACCAAGATCAGCAAGGTACAGACAAAATGCCGCAGCGTTGACTGGATTTATTTATCCAATGATATCGTTACATTTTATTTCTCCTACTGGTTCACGCACCATAAGAGCAAGAAAATCAGTTCGTTCCGGCTTTATAATCATTTGCAGGAAAATTTTGATAATTCATTTTCTTTCGAGAATGAAGATTCTGACCAATATACGAAGTTTCAATGTTCGACGGAATTTACCGAAATAGCCGGTCAGAGTTGGAAAACAGCCATGTGTGTCCGGCAATATAAACAATTTAGCCGTCTTTATGATGTGAATTTAGTCATCAGCACAGTCGATAAGCTGAACGAAGGGATTGTGGGCGGTTTTGTGGCCATGGGGGTAACCCGGGAAAAGGGCAATGAAATTATGAATAAGTTTATGAAGGAAATCGAATGGAAAAAATAATCATTGAGGTTATTTCCGACCATAAACATCAAGGCGATTATAAGATCTTTGAGGGGGGATGTGTCCATATCGGACGCAGCCTTGAGAACGATTTGATCTTAAACGATCCGTTTGTTTCTGAAAAGCATCTGGTTATCCGTCTGGAAGAAGGATTGTTGAGAATCCAGGATTTTCAATCCCGTAACGGAACCTATGTCCCGCGGACAAAACGGTTTGAACCGGAACTGGTGATCGGATCCGGAGAAGAATTGATCGTCGGGCGCACCAGGATCAGGGTTTACCTCGAATCGCACCAGGTCCAGCCCGCCAAATTGCTTGATGAAAACAAGACGATTTTCCGGTGGATGCATCTAAAGCCGGTTGCGTGGGGACTCCTGGTTGTCTTGATGGTGGTTTCTTATATTGAAGCCCATCTGCTGACGGTTGAGAATGAAACCATCCAGAAGTTGTTATCTGCGCCCATTATGTCGTCCACGATTATCTTGATTTGGGCCGGGTTTTGGGCCCTGCTCGGGCGTCTTTTATGCCACCGGATCAACTTTACCGTCCATATTTCCATCTGTTGCCTGTGGATCTTAATTCATGACATTTTTGAACGGGCCAACGATTATCTGTGTTTTTATCTGAACAATCAATTGCTGCATTTGATCATCAATTACATTATTTACACGGGTATGTTTATCATCGCCCTCAGCTTTAGTCTAATCTACGCGACGAATATGACCAAGAAGTCCAGAATCGTTTTTTCGGCCGTATTCACTTTGATAATGCTGATCTCCATTACCGGAATGCGGTTGTCTGTGTCCGATGATTATGCCGAGTATTATCTGACCGATTTACCTTATGATGCGACCCTCAAACCTCCTGTTTTTGGGCCGCCCAATTCGTTCTCGATTGATCAATTTGTTAAGAAAAGTGACGTCCTTTATGAAAGAGTCGGTAAAAAGAAGAGGATTGGATCCAAGTAGTGGAGTACTCTTTAAGAAAAATCAGGGCGCAAGGACCGCAGGCATGAACGGTCATTTTTTGCCGAGAATATTACTGGATTTATCCGGTAAATTTTGCTATAACAATCACCGGGTTACCCAGTCATGTATGAAATTTTTCCCAGAAAAAATTCAGGCAAGACCTTAATGACACTGTTGTCAGGGTGTCCCTTTTTAAACGAATTTGAATTTTATTTTTGGATCGTATCCATTCCATAAGAAGAATTGTTGTATGAAACGGGCAGAGATTATTTTTCTGTTCAGTCGTGATCCCATCCGGAAGGAGATCCGTTCGAATAATTCTTGAGGAAAATTGTATACGCGTCCTGATTATTATAAGAATTTTATTGTAAATTTGGGCCATTAGCTCATCTGGTAGAGCAACTGACTCTTAATCAGTGGGTGGCAAGTTCAAGTCTTGCATGGCCCACCATTTTTCTAAAAAATGGTGACGCTCTCCAATTACATAATAGGTTGGGGGAGTTGTGCCATTCCGGTTGTATTAACTGGTCTTAAGGCCAAGGAGACAATATGGGCATCAACAACGATGAATTACGCCAAAAAGCTAAACAGTTCCGCCGGGAAATTGTTGAAGTGACCCATTGGGCCGGCTCGGGACATCCCGGAGGTTCATTGTCCTGCGTTGAGATCCTTATTGCCTTGTATGAAAAGATGAGCCATAATCCGCAGGAACCGCGCTGGGACGGGCGGGACCATCTTATTATTTCCAAAGGGCACGTCACGCCGGCGGTTTATGTCGCTTTGGCCAACTATGGTTATTTTTCCAAAGAAGAATTAAAACGATTCAGAAAGTTCGGGAGCATCCTGCAGGGACATGTGCATGTGAAAGTGCCGGGTGTTGAATTTAATACCGGATCATTGGGGCATGGATTGTCCGTGGCCAATGGCATTGCCATCGGCAACAAACTCCTTAATAAGCAAAATAAAGTTTATTGTTTGATGGGCGACGGAGAAATTCAGGAAGGTTCGGTGTGGGAAGCGGCCATGCACGCGGCGCATCGTAAACTCGACAATGTCTGCGCGATCGTGGATTACAATAAAGTCCAGGAAAACGGCCCGACCAATGAGATTAAGAACCTGGAACCCATAGCGGACAAATGGAAAAGTTTTGGCTGGGAAACGGTGGAGGTGATCGGCCATAATTTTGTTCAACTGAATCAGGCCCTGGATCAATTTACTAAAACCAAAGATAAGCCTTATGTCATCATTGCCCATACAATTAAAGGGAAAGGTGTTTCCTTTATGGAAGGAGAACGTTCCTGGCATGGGAAAGCACCTAACGCGCAACAGCTTCAGGACGCGTTAGCGGAATTGGAGTAATTCATGAATGAAATGATACCCACACGGGATGGTTTCGGGAAAGAACTGGTTGAGCTGGGCCGTGAAAATGACAAAATTGTGGTTGTTTCCGCCGACCTTGAAGATGCCACACGGGCCGAATATTTTAAAAACGAATTTCCGGACCGGTTTTTCAGCTGCGGGATTGCCGAACAGGATATGGTCGGCACGGCGGCCGGCCTGAGTTTTCACGGGTTTATCCCGTTTATCAATTCATTCGCCGTCTTTATGACCAACCGGGCCTACGATATGCTGCGGCTGGATCTTTGTTATAATGATTGTAATGTCAAGATTATCTGTTCCCACGCAGGAGTTACCGTCGGTGAAGACGGTGCTTCGGCGCAATCTCTTGAGGATCTGGCCTTAATGCGTGTATTGCCGAATATGAAAGTGGTCTGTCCGGTTGATGAGCTGGAAGCCAGGAAAGCGACCCGTGCCTTTGCCGCCGAAAAAGGCCCGATGTATATGCGCACGTCAAGAGCGCCTGTTCCGGTTTTGACTTGCGCGGATGATATTTTTGAGATCGGTAAAGCCAATGTGCTGCGGGAGGGAAAAGACGTGACTTTGATCAGTTGCGGGATCATGGTCTCCGAATCGCTGCAGGCCGCGGAAATCCTTAAGAAAGAAGGGATTGAAGCGCGGGTGATCAATATGCACACGATCAAGCCGGTTGATAAAGACGCGATTATCAAGGCCGCGCGGGAAACAGGGGCCATCGTCACGGCAGAAGAACATCAGAGAAACGGCGGATTGGGCAGTGCCGTCGCTGAAGTGGTCGTTCAGCACGCGCCGGTCCCGATGGAACTGGTCGCGGTTGATGACACCTTCGGCCAATCCGGGACACCCCAGCAGCTGATGGAATATTATCACCTGAAAGATGTTGATATTGTGCAGGCCGCCCAAAAGGCCATCGCCCGCAAGGGCAAACCTGCTTAGTCACGGTAAATATCCTCAAAGCATTTCTTAAATTCAATTGTTACCTTCATGGAGGAAAACAATGTCGAAATCAACCATCCAACAACTCGCTGAATACGGACAAAGCATCTGGCTTGATTATATCAATCGCCCGATGCTGGAAAACGGGGAACTGAAAAGCCGGATCGAAAACGGCCTCAGAGGGATGACATCCAACCCGTCGATCTTTAACAAGGCGATCGGGACTACGCATGATTATGATCAGGAAATAATCCGGTTAAAATCCGAGGGCAAGTCGGCATTCGAAATTTATGACGCGTTGACTATTAAGGATATTCAGGACGCGGCAGATTGTTTTAAAGGGGTTTATGAACAAACCGGCGGGCTGGATGGATACGTGAGCCTGGAAATAAACCCGTTATTGGCGTCAAAGGTTGAAGAGCAGCGGAAAGAAGGTGTCCGGTTGTATAAAAAAGTCAATCGTCCGAATGTGATGATCAAAGTGCCGTCAACAAAGCAGGGTTTTCTTGTGATTGAAGAACTGATCGCCGCCGGCATCAACGTTAACGCCACACTTATTTTTTCGCTCAAACAATACGAAAAAACCGCGATGGCCTATCTGGACGGGTTGAAGCGCTTCCAATCAGACGGCGGGAATATCTCTAAAGTCCGTTCGGTGGCGAGTGTCTTCGTCAGCCGGGTGGATTCCGTGGTGGATGCCCTGCTTAAAGAAAAGATCGCGGCAGCCAGTGACCGGGAAACTAAAGACAGGGCTGCGGGATTATTGGGGAAGGCCGCTGTGGCGAATTGCCGGGTTATTTTTGAGAAATATAAAGAGCTTTTTTCCAGTGATGAATTTAATCAGTTGCAATCGGGCGGGGCCAATGTTCAACGTGTATTGTGGGGCTCAACCAGCACCAAAAGCCCTGAGTACAGCGACATCAAATACATTACAGAACTCATTACTCGTCCGACGGTGAATACTGTTCCTGAACCTACCCTTAAAGCATTTCTTGATCACGGCACGGTCAATGAGGCGTTTGACAATCCGGCCGAAGAAGCGCTTCAGGTGTTAGATGATCTCAGCGAACTGGGGATCCATATCGTTGATGTGAATAATCGGCTCCTGGTGGATGGATGCAAGGCCTTTGACGAAGCCTTTGAAGATCTTCTCAAGTCGGTTGAGAACAAGGCATCTTCGTTAATACAAAAATAGAATTCACATTTATCCGAAGCCTCGTTCCATTTAAAACAGGCCTGCCTCTTAGGATTTCTTTCATCATATAACAGAGCGATTCATGACGACCGGCCATAAGGAATGGATACGGGAGAAAATCATGGATAGATTTCGTAAAAATAGGTTTAAAAAAAGATGGACAAAAGAGGGGCTGAACCTGTACATTAGTGGATGATTATCGAGACTTAGTGTTCGGGAAAACGTTCGTGAATCCAATTAGCCATATGAATGAACCTGGCCTTATTATTTTTGAAGATTCCCACAAGCTGGCCGATTATTTCGTCAAGCAATGGATCAGTCTGGCGACTCAATCGATCGGCACCTACGGCCGTTTTAGCTGCGCGTTCTGCGGCGGTCGAACGCCGGTTGAGTTTTACAGCCTTTTATCCTCGGCGGATGAGTTCAGGCTTTGGTCAAAGGTCCATATTTTCTTGACGGATGAGCGTTTTGTGGATGAACATGACAAGGATAATAATTTCAGATTGATCAAAGACAATCTCCTCAGGCATGTCAGTATACCGATCGAAAATATCCATCCGATCCCGACCGATGTCCAGACCATCGGTCTGGCCGCCGAAGAATACAAAAACACACTACTGCGTTATTTTACCTTGGACAAGAATCATATGCCGGTGTTTGATCTGATCCTCCTGGGGCTTGGGGAAGACGGGCATACCGCGTCCCTTTTCCCAGGGACCGTCGGTATTAATGACCGTTACCGGCTGACAATCCCCGTCAGCAATGTTTCTCTGAAACATGACCGGATCAGCCTTACGTTATCGGTTATCAATAATGCCCGCCATGTTTATTTCATGATTACCGGACGGCAAAAAGCCCAGGTGGTTAAAGAAATGATTGAAGATAAAAAACAATATCCGGCCGCTCAGGTGAGTCCTGCCAACGGAGTGTTATCCTATTTATTGGACGCGCAGGCAGCCTGCCTTCTTCAAAATCAGGAGAAAAATATTTTCCGCGGTTCTCCCATACCTTTAAACTAGGAGAGATCATGTTTAAACGCCACGGCCAAATGCCTCCGGAGGAAATTTTTACCCGAACGATATTTGGAGTTCTGCTGATTACAGCCGCATTTGTCCCCTGGGGCCGATGGGTATCATGTATTTTGGGGGTGCTGTTCCTGATTTCCGCCTTTCAAGGGTTTTGTTTAACCTGTTTTCTCTATAAGAAGTTTATTTCGAAAAAAGATCAATAATAATCCCCGGTCACGGCTGATTAACCCCCGGCGTATGTAATTAATATATATATTATTAATTATGTTTTTAATTGTTTCCAGGAAGCTAAAGAGTATAATGATAGAAAGTTTAATGCATAACTCTAGAAAGGGACACAGGTTATGAATCCCTGGCAACACATCGCTGTTCTAAGCCGGCAAGAAATAAAACAGCTTCAGGATAGAAGGCTTCACCGGTTCATCAACGAATATATCTACCCGTTCAGTCCTTATTACAAACGCCTCTTTGACGAGCATAAAATTGATCCGAAGAAAATCAAACGTGTCGAGGATTTGAAACATATCCCGTTTACATCAAAGATCAATTTAATTGACCGGGACGAATCGACACAGCATTATAAAGATTTTATACTCCAGCCGGATGAACACAAAATCCGTGCGGCCTGGCCTCCGGCAAAGACATTGCCGCTGGTCCTGAAAAAGATACTCCATGGAAAAGAGGCGGTTTCGCATCAGATGTCCCGTGAATTTATGCCGGTCTTTATGACGTATACGACCGGTACAACCAATAAACCGACACCGTTTCTCTATTCCAATTACGATATTGAAAACCTTTATTCTTCCGGGGCGCGGATGATGAATTTGTTTGACGTACGAAAAGACGAGAAGGTGTTGAACCTGTTTCCGTATGCCCCGCATCTGGCGTTCTGGCAGGTTGTTTTCGGCGGGTTTGCCGCCTGTAATCTTGTTTTGAGCACAGGGGGAGGAAAAACAGTCGGGACGGAGGGCAATATCAAGGCCCTTATCAAAATGCAGCCTTCCCTGGTGATCGGAGTGCCCAGTTATGTTTATCATGTGTTACGGGTCGCCAAAGAACAAAACTGCAAATTGGAATTTGTGAAAAAAGTAGTGCTCGGCGCATCCAAAGTCACATTCGGGTTTAAACAGAAACTAGCGGAATTGCTGAATTTGATGGGGGCAAAAGATGTCTCCATTTTCGGGACGTACGGATTCACCGAAGCGCGTTGCGCCTGGGCGGAAAGTCCCACCAGGCTGGATGAGTCCAGCGGGTATCACCTTTATCCTGATAAGGAAATTATGGAAGTGGTCGATCCGAAGACAGGGGAAATCAAAGGCGAGGGAGAAGACGGCGAACTCGTTTATACGTCTCTGGACGCCCGGGCCAGCTGTGTTTTAAGGTACCGGACGGGCGACTTTGTCAAAGGCGGTGTGGTTTATGAACGGTGCCCCCACCGGAACTGGTTTATACCCCGCATATCCAGCGACATCAGCCGTTTGAATGATGTCAAGGATCTGCAATTATCCAAGGTCAAGGGGGCGTTGGTCAATCTGAACCATTTTGACGAGGTGTTGTCGCAGGAAAAGGAAATCGACGAGTGGCAGATCGAGATCTGTAAAAAGAACAATGATCCGTATGATGTTGATGAATTGATTCTGTATATTTGCCCTAAAAACGGGGCGGATCAAAACCGTTTACAAGATTCTGTCAAAAGGATGATGGTGGCCGCAACCGAAGTGGCTCCCAATGCCGTTAAATTTATTTCCATGCCTGAGATGGTCGAACGTTTACAAATTGAAGTCGCCAATAAAGAAAAAAGGATTTTGGATACGCGTCCTAAGGGATAATCCAGGAATCTCCGGTCAATTTTTGTATCGAAAGAAATAGGTGCTTTAAAAATGAAAAAAGTCGCAGTGATTGACGGCATCAGAACACCATTCATCAAATTCCAGACGGATTTTAATCATCTTTCCGCCCAGGAACTCGGGAGAATTGCAGTCCGGGAATTGATTGAGAGGAATGATTTTGATCTTGCCCAGCTGGATGAGGTGATTATCGGCTGCGTCGGGCAGCCGGCGGACGCAGCCAACATTGCCCGGGTGGTCGCCCTTTTAGCGGGAATCCCCCAGGAGGTTCCGGCGTTTACCGTCCATCGGAATTGCGCCTCAGGCATTGAGTCGGCCGCCCAGGCTTATATGAAGATCCAGGTTGAGGAAGGGGGATTGTTTATGGTCGGCGGGACCGAGTCGATGAGCAATATCCCGATGTATTATTCGAAGAAAGTACAGGATCTTTTTGTTGAGCTTTCAAAGGCTAAAAGCCTTCCGGCCCGGTTAAAAACCCTTTTAAAAATGCGGCCTAAAGATTTACTGAACCCGACGGTCGGGCTGATGCTCGGATTAACCGATCCGGTCTGCGGTCTTAATATGGGCCAGACGGCCGAGGTGCTGGCCAAGGAATTCGGGATCACCCGGAATCAACAAGATGAATTCGCGCTTTTAAGCCATCAACGCGCAATCAGCGCGCGAGAAATTTTAAAGGAAGAGATCGTCCCGGTCATCCCCGGCCCGGATTATAAAAAAGCCGCGGTGAATGATAACGGTCCCCGTGAAAACCAGACCATGGAAGCCCTGGCCAAACTTAAACCGGTGTTTGACCGGTACGCAGGGACAGTTACCGCCGGAAACGCCAGCCAGATTACTGACGGGGCATGCGCGCTCCTGATCGGCAATGAAGAAAAATCCAGAATTTTTGCGAAAAAACCGTTAGGCTACATAAAGGCTTTTGCATTTTCCGGGGTTGAGCCAAGCCGGATGGGGATCGGACCGGCCCATGCCATTCCAAAGGTTTTAAAGAAGGCCGGGATGAAATTAAGTGATATCCAGGCGATTGAAATTAACGAGGCGTTTGCCGTTCAGGTGCTGGCCTGCCTGACCGCGTTAAGTTCAAAGGAATTTGCGAAATCATTCGGTTACGAAGGATATACCGGAGAGATCAGCCGGGATATTCTCAATGTCAACGGCGGATCCATTGCCTTGGGCCATCCGGTCGGGACAACGGGAGCGCGTTTGATATTAACCATGCTCAGGCATATGGAGCGCCAAAACCTTAATGTCGGCCTGGTTTCATTATGCATCGGCGGGGGCCAGGGCGCCGCGATGATCCTGGAAAGATAGGGGAAGGAATTTATGTCCGTTACATTCAGAGAACAAAATGGCATTGGATATATCGAGTTTGACCAGCCCGATTCCAAGGTGAATATCCTGAACATGGAAACCATCGGGAAACTGGACCAGATTATTACGGACCTGGCCGGAATTACTGTCCTTAAGGCCGTTGTGTTTCTCAGCAAAAAGAAGAATGTGTTTATTGCCGGCGCGGATATTAAGGAAATCGAAAAAATAACGGAGATTCAGGACGGACAGAACAAGGCCAAGACCGGTCAGGATTTGTTCAACAAAATCGAAGATCTCAAGACACCGACGATAGCCCTGATTGATGGAGTGGCCCTGGGCGGCGGGTGTGAACTGGCCCTGGCCTGTTTGTACCGGGTCGCCACCTTTAATGAAAAAGTGAGTATCGGATTGCCGGAAGTGAATCTTGGTTTTGTCCCGGGATTCGGGGGGACTTACCGTCTTCCGCGCATTGTGGGGTTATCGGAAGGGTTAAAGTTGATCCTGACGGCCAAACCGGTTGATGCGCAGAAGGCCCTGAAGATCGGCCTTGTCGACCGGTTGTTTCCCAACGCGGGGCTTGAGGAACACCTGCAAGCATTTATCGGTCAGGTCATTGACAAGAAGATCAAGAAAAAACGGTATCAGCCCCCGAAGAAAAAAGGGATTATCCGGCTTCTTGAAGGCTTTCGTCCGTTCCATAAGATTATTTTCAATCAATCCAGAAAGACAGTAATGTCGATGTCCAAAGGCTTCTATCCGGCTCCGCTCAAAGCTCTGGATGTTGTTTCCAAAAATTTTTATTGCGGACGTAATCGCGGGCTGCAGATTGAACGTGAAGGGTTCGGGGATTTGGCGGTCACGGATATTTCCAAGAACCTTGTTCATGTCTTTTATCTTATGGAAAAATACAAAAAGTTAAGTCTGGAGGGGGCTGAGGAAATCAGGCCACATGAAATCCGGCATTGTTCGGTCGTCGGAGCGGGGATTATGGGCGGCGGTATTGCGCAATTGCTAAGTTCCAGGGATATGTGGGTACGGATGAAAGATATCAATCATGAGGCATTGGCCCAGGGCCTTAAAGCCGCATCAAGGATTTATTATAAGGCTGTCCAGACGAGGAAACTCTCCAAAGCCCAGGCCAATCTGAAAATGGCCCATATTACAACGACCCTTGATTATTCAGGCTTCAAACATTCAGGGATCGTCATCGAGGCCGTTGTTGAGAAAATGGAGGTTAAGAAAAAGGTCTTTCAGGAAATGAGCGCGGCTGCCCACGACCGGGCTGTCCTGGCGACCAATACGTCAGCTTTATCCGTGACCGAGATGGCCAAAGAGACCAGCGATCCGTCCAGGGTTATCGGTCTGCATTTTTTCAATCCGGTGCACCGTATGCCGCTGGTTGAGATTATCACGACCGATCTGACGTCAAAAGAAACGATCGCAACAACCCTTAATTTCGCTAAAAAATTGGGAAAGACCCCGATCCTGGTCAAGGATTCCCGCGGTTTTATCGTCAACCGGATTTTGCTGGTCTATATGGCCGAGGCCGGACGCATCCTGGAAGAAACCGGGGACATGCAGCGGATCGACAAGATTATGACTGATTTTGGTATGCCGATGGGGCCTTTTATTTTATCGGACGAGGTCGGACTTGATGTCGGATTAAAAGTCATGCGCATCCTGGAGGAGAGTTTTGGGGGCAGGTTCAAAGCGGTTGATGCGTTTGAAAAGTTATTTGAAAAGGGGTTGTTGGGGAAGAAAACGAATAAGGGTTTTTACCTTCATGGCCGTCACCCGACACCTAATCCGGATGTGGAAAAACTTTTTGACCAGAAACAGTTTCAAAGTGTCAGCGATCCTGTCATTGAAAAACGTCTGGTCTACCTGATGATTAATGAGGCGGCCAGGTGCCTAGAAGAAAAGATCGTTCCGGAACCGCATGCGGTTGATGTCGGTATGATTTTCGGGACAGGCTTTCCCCCTTTCAGGGGAGGTTTACTAAATTACGCGGATAAAATCGGTATCGGTGAAATTGCGGATGAACTCTGCAGGTTCAGGGACCAATACAAGTCGGAACGGTTTTCGCCTTGCCGGTATTTATCCGAGTTAAAACAAAACAATCAAACTTTTTACAACAGGTGATTAACGAATGAGAAGATCAACGAAAGCAATAGGAATAAGTGCTGTGGTGGGGGTTATCCTAATCTCGGGCGTCGTATTTTTGAATTATTGGAAAAAACTTATGCGGAAATACCGGGATCCTGCCAAGGAAATATCAATCAAATACCCGGCCGATTGGATCGTGATGGCCGGATATGGCGGGGCGAAGGTCGTATTTGCTTCGCCATTTGATGGGCCGCTGGATTATTTTCAGGAAAACGTCAGTGTGGTCGTCCAGGATATTTCAAAAGCACCTTTAAATCTCAGGGAATATTCAGATAAAGCCATCGAACAAATGGAGGCTGTTTTCCTGGATAATTTTATTCTGGAAGAATCGACAGCTGTCGCCACTTTGTCCGGACTTCCCGCCTACAAAGTTATTTTTACAGGAAAGGGGCCGGAAACGGAGTTGATGTATTACATGACCTGGGCGGTGGTGGATAAGGTAAAGGCTTATCAGGTCACGTATACGGCCTTTCCTTCTCAATTCGACAAATATTATCCAACTGTCCAGCAAATGGTTGAATCATTTAAAATTTTAGAATAATATGCCGCTGCTTATGGACGAAATTGTTTCAGAAACGATAGGATACGTTAAACCTTTATGCCCGGTCTTTGACGAATGCGGGGGGTGTGCCTATCAGAATATTTCGTATTCGGACGAATTAAAGATTAAACAGCAACGGGTGACCCATACACTTCACGATCTTTTAGCGATTAATCCTGCTGTGATTCAACCGATCGTCCCATCACCGAAAGAATACCATTACCGGCATCGGCTCGATTTGAGGTTATTAAAAACCAAAGAACAGAAAATATTTATCGGGTTTTCTCCTAAAGACCGTTTTGGAGTGGTGGACGTCAATCAATGCGCCATCGCCATGGAATCTGTGTCTGATTTTATCCCCCGGCTTAAAGAGGAAGTTGCGAAAATGCTTCCCGCAAAATACCGGCTGGCCAATCTGGTTGTCCGCTGCGGCCAGGACGGGCGGTTGCAGTGGGGAGGGGTCGGCAAAGGGTCGCTTAATCTTAAGGAAGAAAACTATTTATGGGTAGAAATTGAAGGACGGAAGGTTTTTTATTCTCTGGATACTTTCTTTCAGGCGAATTTATCCATTCTTCCGGTCTTGTTTAGAAGAATCCGGCAGTTGGATTTGTGGAGCGATGATACAGTTTTTTATGATCTTTACGGCGGGGTCGGATTATTTACCCTTGGCCTGCTGGGATCTTATTCAAAAAGTTATTTGATTGAAGATTGTAAAAATTCAATTAATCTGGCGAATTATAATGTTCAGTATCATCGCTTAGACCATGTGCACGTAGTTGAAGGCCGGGTGGAAGATCATCTGGACGGTCTTTTAGCCAATGAACCGGGACAGGCGGTCGCCATGATCGATCCTCCCCGGGCGGGTTTGACCCCCGCAGCGTGTGAGCTGATATCCGGTCAGGAAAAGTTCGGAAGTATTTTCTACCTTTCCTGTAATCCGGAAGCCCTGGCCAGAGACCTCAAATATTTTTTACGCAAGGGATGGGCCATCCAGACGGTCATTCCTTTTGATTTCTTCCCCAAAACAAAACACATTGAGACGTTTGTCTGGTTAAAACAATTAAAAGAGCAGGGATGAGATGAAACAGCAAAAGACACCTTACGAAAAACAGATTTTTGTCTGCACCAATAATAAAGCGGGAGTCGAACCCAGTTGCGGTGATCACAAAGGGGAAGAGGTGTTTCGCGAATTGAGACGGATCGCCAAAGAAAAGGGGTTGCATCCGCGCATCCGGGTAGCCCAGGCGAAATGCCTTGGCCAATGCAGTCTGGGTGTCAATGTCATGGTTTATCCTGACAACGATTGGTATTCTTCCGTGACGATGGAGGACGTAGCTGAAATTGTCAGGAAACACATCTAAGATCCGGATAAAATTTATTTTCAATCTTCTTTTCTGAACACGCCGGACGGCAGATAACGGGGAGAAACAAGGAGAGTTTGAATGAGTATATTTGATAAAAATATCAGCAAGGAAAAACGCGAGTCTCTGGAATTTGCGGAAGATCAGCGCGAAACGCAGTGGCAGCATCCCAGTTTTGCCTTGCAGCTTTTTCACGGGAAAGTCGACTGGGACCTGATTTATCCGTATCCCGCTCAGAATGATCATGACAAAAAAGAAGGCGATGACTTTGTGGCGCGGCTGAAGGATTTCCTTGAAAAGAATCTGGACCCTGATGATGTCGACCGTACCGGCATTATCCCTGAAAAGGTTTATAAAGGGTTAACGTCTCTGGGTGCGTTTGCGATCAAAGTTCCCAAGGAATACGGCGGTCTCGGCCTCAGCCAGGTCAATTATAACCGGGCGATCCATCTTGTGGCCAGCTACTGCGGATCGACGGCGGTTTTGCTTTCGGCTCACCAGAGCATTGGCGTGCCGCAACCGTTAAAGTTATTTGGATCCGAGGAGCAGAAAAAGAAATACCTGCCGTTATTTGCCAAGGGGGTTGTCTCTGCCTTTGCCTTAACGGAACCGTCCGCCGGCAGTGATCCGCGCAATATGATAACGACGGCCACTCCGACCGAAGACGGAAAATATTTTCTGATAAACGGTGACAAGTTATGGTGTACCAACGGGCTGATTGCCGGGGTTATTGTTGTCATGGCGGTCACTCCGCCCAAAATGGTCAATGGCAAGGAACGAAAACAGATCAGCGCTTTTATCGTTGAGATGGACACGCCGGGGATCGAGAAAGTCCACCGCTGTCATTTCCTCGGGCTACACGGCATCCAGAACGGATTGTTGCGTTTCAAAGACGTAAAAGTCCCGCGGGAAAATATCATCGGCGGAGAAGGGGAAGGCTTGAAGCTGGCCCTGACAACCTTGAACACCGGCCGGTTGACCTTGCCGGCAGCCTCGGTCGGCATCGCCAAATGGTGTCTGCATGTTGTCCGGGAATGGTCCAGTGAACGGATCCAGTGGGGATCCCCCATCGGTGAGCACGAAACAATTGCTATGAAATTGGGATATATCGCCGGCCATACATTCGCGATGGATGCGATGACCTGGCTGTGTTCACACATGGGCGATGACAAGAAAAAAGATATCCGGCTTGAGGCCGCGATGGCCAAATATTTCTGCACCCACCACAGCTGGCTGATTGCCGACGAAACATTGCAGATCCGCGGGGGGCAGGGTTATGAAAACGCCGATTCGTTAAAGGCCCGCGGCATGAAACCCTGGCCGGTGGAAAGGGTATTAAGGGACGTGCGCATCAACATTATTATCGAAGGGACGTCTGAGATCATGCATTTGTTTATAGCCCGCGAGGCGCTGGACCCGCATTTGAGTAAGGCCCTGCCGTTATTAAGCCGGAAGACGTCCATCGGCGGGAAATTTAAGACTTTTTGCGCGCTGGCCGGATATTACGCAGTCTGGTATCCTAAACTCTATTTGCCTTCGTCTTCCTCATTCAGTGAACTCGACGCCCGGCTGAGGCCGCATATGCATTTTTGCCAGAATGCCTCGAAACGGCTGGCCCGTACCGTCTTTCATCATATGGTTCAGCACCAGAAAAAGCTTGAGTCAAAACAGTCCGTTCTGAACAGGATCGTTGATATCGGCGTTGAACTTTTCGCCATGGCGTCGGCTTGTTCCTACGCCGATCATTTGCTCAAGGCCGCCCCGGAGAAATCCAATTCGGTGGAATTGGCGGAATTATACTGTCTGTCGGCCAGGCAAAAGATTAACCGTCTTTTTGCCGAAAACGGGAAGAACTATGATGAGAACCATCTTAGACTTTCAAAAAAACTTTTGGCCAAAGAATACCTCTGGCTTGAAAATGAGATTATTACCTGAGACCGGACTATGTCTATCCTTGATTCTTTTATGAACCAGTTTAATATCGTGAAACAGATCCCTATTTTTTCCGGTCTGAACTGGTTTGACCTGCAGCGGATCGCGCGCAAATCCATCATTGACCATCATAAAAAAGGGGCGGTGATCCGACGGGAAGGTGATCCGGCGGATTACTTTTATTGCCTTGTCTCCGGCAGGATCAGGACGTACACCACCGACCAGAACGGGCGTAAAGAAAACGTCGAGTTCATCCACCGCGGAACCCATTTCGGGATCATCTCTTTATTGACCGGAGAGAATCACACCTTGACCTACGAAGCGGTCAATAATTCAGTTATTTTGAAAATTGACAAAGATGAATTCCACCAGATTCTAAAAACGATTCCTCAACTGAGTATGGAATTGAACCAGAGCCTTTCCAAAAGAGTCCGCAGCGCCGTCAAGGGGTTGAAGACCATTTTCGAAAGCACGATCATATCGGTTTACAGCCCGATCCGATCGGCCGGGAATTCAACATACGCGATCAATATGGCAATCAGCCTGCAGAAAGAAACCAAGAAAAAAGTGATGTTTATTAACGTTGTTTCCAGCCTGGATGATTTATCCAAAATCCCGAAAAATGAAACAACGCCTCACTGGAAAAAGACTCCGGTTTTGCTGGACGACATTATTTCGGAACAGGATAAAGTCATCGAGAATATCTCCAAGGACCCCAGCGGTATTGATATCCTTAATTTCAGTTTTAATCCGGACGGCACGGCCCTGAAAGAGGATATCAGCCAGCTGATCAGCCTGCTGGTCGGGGACTATCATTATGTCATTTTTGATCTTCCTAATGCCATGGATATGGCCGTCCAGGAAACTCTCACGCAGTCCGATCTGGTGCACCTGATCACCTCGGACCGGCAGGAAGACCTCAACCTGGCCAGGAAGATTATTGACCGGCTGGAGCAGGCCCTGAAAGTTAATTTCAAGGAAGAACGGATCAAAGTGCTTATCCGGGCGGTGCATCCCAAGATTTATCTTTCGTTTGAAGAAATTAATAAATACATCGACTTTTCGATTTATGCGTCATTGCCCCTGATCCTGCGCGAGGACCTGACCCAGACCATGGATACGGATAATTTTAACTTCCTGATGTGCCACGACCAGAGTGTGTACGCCAAAACGATCCGGCGTATAGCGCGTGAAATCGGGGGAGTCCTGGTCGGGCTGGTGCTCGGAGGAGGAGCGGCCCTGGGTGTGGCGCATGTCGGCGTTATCCGGGTGCTGGAGGAAGAAGGCATTCCGATTGATGTGGTGGTGGGGAGCAGTATGGGCGCCCTGGTCGGCGGTTTTTGGGCCTCGGGGATGACGATCGATGAATTGGAAGGCGCCGCGCGTGAATTTGAAAACAAGATGTTTATGCTGAAACTGTTTGATCCGGTCGTGCCCGTCAAGGGTTTGGTCGGCGGAAGGCTGATCAAACGCTGGCTTAAAAAATATCTCGGGAGCAAGACGTTCTATAATGTCCGGATGCCGTTTAAGGTTGTTGCCTATGATCTGCTCAGGCGCGAAGAACTGGTGATCGACAGCGGTTCACTCGTGGAAGGAATACGAAAAAGCATCGCCATACCCGGAGTTATTGAGCCGATCTGCAAAAACGACCGGGAAATCATTGACGGCGGAGTTTTAAATCCGCTGCCCACCAATGTCCTGTACAGCCGCGGAATCAGGAAAATCATCGCCGTCAATGTTCTTCAGTCGCCCGAAGATGTCCGCGCGGGGGTTGATATCCTTCTTCGGGAAGAGAAAGGCAAGGCCGCCGTTCCGTTTGTCAAAAATCCGTTTCACTATATCGGGTTTCGGGCAGGGCGGCTGTTCAAAAGGTCCATTTCTCCTAATATTTCGGATATTATCGTCCGGACCCTCCAGGCCTGCGAACACGTGATCGCCGAACAAAGCGCTCAGCAGGCGGATGTGGTGATCCACCCGGATCTCGTGGGAATCAACTGGTTCGAACTGTATAAAGTCGATGAACTCCTCAAGGCCGGTGAAAACGCGACCCGCAAACAATTGGCCGAAATCAAACGCCTGATTGAACAGCAATAATCATCTCTTCCGGGACGGCATTTCAGCTTTTTTCCGAATAATGATTGAAAAGTCTTACGGCCAAAAATGCGGTTTGGGGACGCGCATTTCCGATTACAAAGTGTGGAGAAATTTTATAATTCACAATCGAATTAAATTATGTATAATTTTCATTGAGTGAATAAATAATTAAAGGAAAGATTTTTTACAAAGGACTAAACTATGTTCGCTTTACAATTGAGAATGTACCTGCTGCTGGGCGCGTTATTCGCTATTCTTTACGCGATCGCGGTTATGGTCGGGACGTCCATGGGCGTCGGCAGTTTTGAAGTTTATTTCATTTTCTCATTGGTCCTGATGTTTATTCAATTTATGATCGGACCGAAAATCGTTGAATGGACCATGAAGGTCCGTTATGTCAAACGTGAAGATTATCCCGAACTATACGCGATGGTTGAAGACCAGGCCCGCCGGGCCAAAATTCCGATGCCGAAAGTCTGTGTGTCGGCGGTCAGCATCCCTAACGCCTTTGCGTTCGGCCGCGGACGGATGGACGGGCGTGTTTGCGTGACCCACGGGATCATGCAGCTGTTGAACCCGGAAGAGTTAAAGGCGGTTATCGGGCACGAAATCACCCATATCAAAAACCGGGATGTCATCACCATCACAATTCTATCAGTCATCCCGATGATTATGTACCGGCTGGCCTGGCATTTTCTGCTTTTTGGCGGACGGGGACGTAATGACCGCGGAAACACCGCGCTGATCGGGCTGGCGGCGTTCATCTTTTATTTTGTGACCAATTTACTTGTTCTTTATGCGTCACGGGTCCGTGAATATTTTGCCGACCGCGGGTCGGTTGAATTAGGCAATCGGCCGGAAGCCCTGGCCACCGCGCTTTACAAACTTGTCTATGGTTCCGCGCGTATGGGAAAAGGGGCGATGAAGGACGCCGAAGGGATGAAGGCCTTTTTTATGAACGACCCGTCTAACGCCGCGATGGAAATCAGGGAACTCCATCAGCTTGATCTGGATAAATCAGGCACCATCGATTCCGGTGAATTGGCGAATATCCGTCAGCAGCGGCTGAATCTTACTTTTTCCGATAAGATGCTGGAATCGTTGAGTACACATCCCAATATGCTAAAACGCATCAAGCATTTATCGGGGCTGAAACGTCGGTAATTCTCCGGCAGCATAACGTTTCAAAATCTTGCCAAAGGTCTGGTCGGACCCATTTCCGGGTGATATAATTCCATAAAATCAGAAAAAAGTTTATTGGCAAAAAGTATATGGATTCACTCTTTCATGGATAACCGGTTTTCACAAATGGTCTATTGTTTGGTCCTGGGATATGCCGGGATGTTTATGGGTATGTTTCTTTTTGATATCGCCCAGGAATTGCTTAAACGTTACCCCGACCATGAGCCCCAGACGTATTTCATGTTAATCCTTTCCATCAGTGTTTATATATCCTGGATCTTTGGCGTGTCGACTTGTGCCTTTGACCGGTTAAATTATTTTATCCGGGGGATATTGTCGACCGCTTTTCTGAATTTTGGGATCATCTGGTCTACAAAAGAACGGATGGGGATTGGAGAATTGACTCTGGAAACAATCCCCCCGGTCATTATTTTCATGGTGGTGGTAAATACGCTGATCGCGATCTTTGCCGGCCGTTCCTTTGAAGAATATCTCCAGATCAAGAAAAAAAAGATGGGCACATCACCGATGATTTTAACCTACGTAATCTTCATGCCAGTGCCTATTATCGGTACCTTTTGGCTTCTCATGTATGGGGTCGTAAAACTGTTTACCGTCTACCTTTAATCTTCTGAGCGACCTTTTATTTTTAAAATAAAAATGTAACATATGGCCTTACGATACGTTCAATAACAGTCAGTTCTTATGTTTCTGGTTTGAGTCAGAGGACAGATCATGACGACCTTGGCTTAAAAATTTGTGGAATTTTAGTCAAACATTGATAAAGAGGGGGCAGGATATGGTGATCCAATCAAGAAAGACGTGTTTGTTATTTATGATCGCAATGGTTATTTTGTTTTACTCCCGTGACTCTTCAGCCGGGAGCCTGAAAACCCGTATCCAGCAGCGGTTAAATGAAACCAGCAATATTCAATATGAGCCATATTATTTAAGTACATCCAACAGCCCGGCGACCGTTCCCCCTCAAGAAGCCGGGCAGACCGCCCAGCGTGCCTTGAGAAAGGCCGAAGGTTTTCAGCAGTCGCAGTATGACCCCAGTCTGGCGGGCAAGGATTATGATAAAAGTCTTTATCCTGTCCCGGTACCGCCCGGGATCATCGCGTCTTATGCCATTTATAATGTGAATTATGTCTCGGCCCTGGAAGACAATGTGGTTACCGTTAAAGGGAATGTCCTTTTCGAAGTGTTTGAGGACGGACGAACGCAGATCCCGCTGGTCAGCAGCAATGTCGGGTTAATTGATGTCACGGTCAACAAGGGCAGTTCGTTTGTGATGAATTTTAACGGAAAATATTATCTGATCATGCATAAAAAAGGGAAGTATACCCTGGAGATCGAATATCTGATCAAGGCCCAGCGTGAACGCGAACACGGGCCGGGCAGTTTCCAGGTGGACGTGATCCCCGCGCCAATTTCCCAGTTCGAGTTTGACATCGCTGAAAAGGGGGTGCAGATTTTTATCGAACCGGCGATTAAAGTGGAACAAGATGTGCAAGCGGATAAAACGGTCGCCTGGGCCGTCATGCCGAACACGAGTTCCATTTCGGTCCGCTGGACCAAGGCCTTGCCGAAAGAAAAGATTGAAACAGTTGAACTTGAACCAAAAGTTTACGCCGAAACCGCGACACATTCTTCCGTTGGCGGCGGCATTATCCATTCCCAGACTTATTTGAATTATTCGATCCTGCAGGCCGAGGTGTCTTCGTTTCGGGTGGCTTTGCCGGAAGATGTCAGCGTATTAAATGTCATCGGGGCGGATATGCGCGACTGGAAAATCAATGCCCAGGAAGGTGTCCAGTATCTGGACGTCTTTTTGAATTTTGGGCGCAAGGGGGATTACGGCCTGACCATCACCTATGAAAAAAATATCACCGAAGGTTCCGGAGTCGCGCAGATGCCGTGGGTCAGGGCGATGGGTGTAGAACGTGAAATCGGTTATTACGGAGTCGCGGCCAGCACCAATGTTGAACTGGCCGTCAAGAACAAGGATAAAACGACCCAGATCGATATTAAACAGCTTCCGGCCAGCATCTGGCAGAGTTCGGCCAATCCCATCTTACTCGCTTTTAAATACCTGAACCATCCGGTGAACATTGAGATTGAAGTGACCCGGCACGAAGAACTCCCCGTCCTGGTAGCGGCCATCGATCGAGCCGACCATATGACCCTGCATACCAATGAAGGGAAGATATTGACCAAGGTCACCTACCAGGTCCGTAATAACGTCAAACAATTCCTGAGGTTCAAACTGCCGGATGAGGCCGTGATCTGGAGTTCGTTCGTGGCCGGCAAACCCGTCAAGCCGGCCAAAGACAAGGATGGCAATACGCTGATCCCCCTGGAGAAATCGCATTTTACCGGAGGCGACCTTACCCAGTTTCCGGTGGAGATCGTTTATCTGGATCACGGGAAAAAGATGAATCATATCTGGGGTCAGCTTAACCTTAACCTTCCCAGCACGGATATCCCGATCAGCCAGTCGTACTGGTCGGTCTATCTTCCTTATGATTACACGTATTATAAGTTTGACGGGGACATGAAGGAGGTCAAGGCATATGCCCGTGGCGGTTATGTCATGGAAACCGCCAGCCGTACACGGTCCTCCGCAGACAGCATCGGGGATCAGTTTTCTGCCGGAAACACGAGTATGTATCAGGCGAAGGCCCAACAGCTGGCCGCTCCGATGGAGAAAGGGATACTTCCGATCAAGATCAATGTTCCCCAGCAGGGCCAGCATTTCCAATTTTCAAAACTGCTGGTTGTTGACGGGGAATCTTCCAAATTAAAGGTTAAATACACACCGCTGATTGCCAAGGTCGTAAAACCGGTCAAGATGATCATGGCGATCGGCTTAATTTTTGGGCTTATCGTGTTTGTGTTCCGTAAAGTCTCCAGGTCTTTGAAGAAAAAGAAGACACCTTCCCAAAACCAGTAATTTAAGGCGCCCTGTTTCTTACCCTGAAAATGGGAGAGACAGGGCGCGTCCGATCATCTGAAACCGGGCCAATCCCTCCGAAAAGAATAAACTTGCATTATTTAGCTAATTGTTATATATTTCGTTATAAGAATATTTCGTATAACGAAATAAGGGGAGGTTTATTCATGGGAATTAGCCCGGTAAAGTTCGGTGATCGTCTGGTTGGACTGCTTCCGAAATTGATGCAAGAAATATCCCGGTATGAGAACAATTACGTGACCACCGGAAAAATCACCTGCCAGCAATTTCTGGTCCTCGACCAGTTGGCCAGCCAGCCGCAATGGACCATGAATGAATTTGTCCACTCGATGGACAAGAAATTTTCTTCAGCAACAGGCATGATCGACCGGCTGGTCAAACACGGACTGGTGAAACGCCAGAGGGGCAAAGATGACCGCAGGACAGTGTTTGTGGCCATCACGGACAAAGGCCGGGATATCATCCATGAAGTCTATCAGCAAAAGAAACAGGGGATCATCCATTTGTTTAAACGTCTGAACGCGGATGAACGCCAGAATTATCTTAATATCATAGAGAAATTAGTGAACAGCCTTTCGTCAGTTCAAGGGGGACAGCGATGAAGATTTTTCAGGGACAGCGAGCCAATCAATTATTGATCGTTAGTTTTACATTTATATTAGCATCCAGCCTCAGCGGATGTTCGCAGGAAAGCAAAGCCGAACAGCCCGCCAAAATGGGTCCGATGTCCGTCAATGTGGTCGGTTTTAAGGCGGTCAAAAAGGACCTTCAGAATAAAATATCCATTATCGGAACTCTTGAGTCAAATGAATCGGTTGAAATCAAAAGCGAAATCAACGGCGCCATTGAGGAGATCAATTTTACCGAGGGGGCGATGGTCAAGGCCGGAGAGGTGTTGATCCAGATCGAAAAGAATAAATTAAAAGCCTCTTATGACCAGGCCCTGGCCAATCTCAAGCTGGCTGAGACAACGGCCCAGCGATATGAAAATCTCGTCAAATCAAAAGCCGTTTCGCAGCAGGAATATGACCAGGCCGCGGCGTCTCTGGAATCGAACCGCGCCACCGTGGAACTGGTCAAAGAACAGTTGGAAGACGCCACGATCACGGCCCCGTTTGACGGTATTATGGGTGACCGGTTTGTAAGCGTGGGGCAGTACATATCACAGGGGACACGCCTGACGTTCCTCTTTAACCAGGACCCGATCAAAGTTGCTTTTCATGTTCCGGAACGTTATCTGGGTGATCTGGAAAAAGGGCAGACGGTAAAAATGAAAGTCGCTGCCTATAAAGGTAAAGAATATGAGGGGGATGTGTATTTTATCGATCCTAAAATTGATGAAACAAGCCGCACCGCCCTGGTCAAGGCCAAGGTTTCCAATCCTTCCGGGCAATTGCGTGAAGGGATGTTCGCCAGTGTGGAATTGATCCTGGACGTTCAGAAGGATTCAATCGTTATTCCTGAATCAGCCCTGATTGTGAAAGGTGATCAGATTTCCGTTTACATTGTCGGGAATGAAGACGCTGTTGAACTGCGCGGGATCACGACCGGGAAACGGTTTGACGGCATGGTTGAAATTATCTCCGGGGTCAAAGAAGACGAAGTGATCGTCATTGAAGGTTACCAGAAAATCGGCCCGGGATCAAAAGTCACGGTCCGGTTCGAAGACCCGTCAGAAAGAAAATTCTATGAAATTATCTGAAATCAGTATTCAGCGCCCGGTTCTGGCGTCCATGATGAGCCTGTTGTTAGTTCTGTTCGGCGTGGTGGGTGTGTTCCGTCTGCCGGTCCGCGAACTTCCCGACATTGATCCGCCGATCATCAACGTGCAGACCATTTATCCGGGGGCAAGCGCCGCGGTCATGGAGACCCAGATCACCGAGCCGTTGGAAGATGCCCTCACCAGCGTTGAAGGGATTAAACAGATCACCAGCGAAAGCCGTGAACAACTCAGTTCAATCACGATTGAATTCGATTTGTCGGAAGATGTTGACATCGCCGCGCAGGATGTGCGCGACCGGATCTCCCGGGTGCGCGGGCGACTGCCGGATGATATCGAAGAGCCGATCGTCTCCAAGCAGGATGCCGACGCCAACCCGTCGATCTGGGTCGCGTTGTACAGCGAACGTTTTTCAACGCTGGAACTGACCACGATCGCGGAAAACTTATTTAAAGACCGCCTGCAGACCGTGCCGGGGGTCAGTTCGGTTATCTTCGGAGGGTCAAAACGTTTCGCCATCCGTATCCGTCTCAATTCGGACAAAATGGCTGCTCACCGGGTGACGGTCCTGGATGTTGAACGCGCGTTAAACGAACAGAGCGTGGAATTACCCAGCGGGCGGGTGGAGAGCTGGCAGCGGGAATTGTCCATCGAAACCAAAGGACAGCTGAAAACACCGGAAGAATTTAATGACCTTGTCATTACCCGGCAGGGGGATGACCTGGTCCGGCTGAGCGACATCGGTTTTGCCGAAATCGGCGTGGAAGACGAACGGTCAGTGGCAAGGTATAACGGGAAACCGGCTGTCGGTATCGGGGTTATCAAACAATCCAAGGCGAATATTATTGATGTCGCGACCGGCATCAAGAAAGAACTGGAACGGCTCAAGCCGCTCATTCCCGAAGGCATCACCTACAACATCCCTTATGATGAATCGATCTTTATTGAAGAGTCAATCAAGGAAGTCTGGATTACGCTGGGGCTGGCGTTTGCGCTGGTTGTTTTTGTTATCTTTATTTTTCTCCATAATGTCCGTTCAACGCTGATCCCTAGCCTGACGATCCCCATTTCGATTATTTCCACATTCGGTGTTCTTTATTTCTTCGGTTTTTCGATCAATGTGGTGACCATGCTGGCGTTTGTCCTGGCGATCGGTCTCGTTGTTGACGACGCGATTATTGTCCTTGAAAATATCCACCGGCATATCGAAGACGGGATGCCGCCGTTTAAGGCCGCCTACCAGGGGATGAATGAAATCGGGTTTGCCGTCATCGCGACCACCGTAGCCCTGGTGTCCGTATTTTTGCCCATGGCCTTTCAGACCAGCGATACCGGGCGTCTGTTTATTGAATTTGCCATCGCCATTTCTTTCAGCGTTATTATTTCCTCCTTTGTGGCGCTGACGTTCACCCCGATGATGTGTGCCCGGATTTTAAAACCGCATGACGAAAATAAGAAAAAGGGGATACTGATCCATTTTGAGAACTGGCTGCTCCGACGCCGCAAGGGTTATGTGAAGTCGTTGCGCTGGGTGTTCAAATACAGTTATCTGGTCCTGGTCGTCTGTCTACTGGCCATGGCCGGAACATTTTATTTTTATAAACATCTCGATAATGAATTTCTTCCGGAGGAAGACAAAGGACGATTGTTCTGTATCGCGATCGCCCCGCAGGGGTCTACGAGCGAATACACCAACCGGATGGTCCGCAAGATGGAAGAAATCATCAGCGCGACACCGGAAGTCGAAGGGTTTTTCTCCGCCGTTGCGCTCGCCAGAGGCGGGCCCGGTCAGGCGGCGCAGGGTTTGTCGTTTATCCGTTTAAAAGCCGACCGTGAACGCCATGTGCGTGATATTGTCAACGGGCCGCAAGGGTTAAGCGGGCAGTTTTTCATGAATATCGAAGGGGCCCTGGTCATCCCGATCATCCCCAAGGCGATCGGCCGCGGATTTTCACAGCCGTTTCAGCTGGTCCTGCAGCATCAGGATTTGAATGAATTGAACCGCATCGCCGAGGAATTCAGCCAAAAACTCCGGCAGGAAGGTTTCCTGATCAATGTCCGCTCAACATTTGAATTGAATAAACCGGAATTACGCATCCGGATTAACCGTAACCGCGCCGCTGTCCTGGGCGTTTCGATCCAGGATATCTCCAAGGTCCTGCAGATTTTATTCGGCGGGCTGGACCTTTCAAAGGTCAACCTGGAAGGGAAAGAATACGACGTCATTGTCCAGCTTGAACGGGAATCCAGATTGTCTCCGTCGGATCTTGATAAATTGTACATTAACAACCGGGACGGGCAGTTGATCCAGTTGATTAACTTAATTGAATATGAAACAGGAGGCGGCCCCAGTTCAATCAACCATTTTAACCGTCTGCGGTCCGCGACCATTGAAGCGACCCCGATGAATATTCCTCTGGGGACAGCCCTTGAGAAAACCGAAGTCCTGTTAAAACAGCTGGATGAAAAAGGACTTCGTTATGAATGGGCCGGTGAAGCATCCGACCTGCGCGAAACAGGCAACGAAATGCTTTTTATCCTTCTGCTGGCCATCCTGATTATTTACATGGTGCTCGCGTCCCAGTTTGAAAGTCTGTCCGACCCGTTTGTCATTTTATTCACCCTGCCGTTGTCCTTTTTCGGGGCGCTGGCCAGTTTGTGGGGATTGAATTATTTGGACCAGATGATCATCGCGGCGGGGCCGGACAGCTTTTTGAAATCCTGGCCGCGCATTCCGGCGATGGGGATCAACCTGTTCAGCCAGATCGGGATTATCCTGCTGGTCGGGATTGTGACCAAAAACGGGATTCTTCTGGTCGATTTTGCGAACCAGGAAATGCGAAAAGGGAAGGGCGCGGTCCGGGCCATGATGGGTGCGGGCAAGATGCGTTTTCGTCCGATCCTGATGACGGCGTTTTCGACCATTGCCGGGATATTGCCGATCGCGATCGGGTTCGGCGCCGGGGCGGAAAGCCGCCGGCCTTTGGGTGTGGCTGCCGTCGGAGGGATCACACTGGGAACATTCCTGACGTTTTTTGTCATTCCGGCCGTGTACGTTCTTATCAACCGTAACCGAACTAAGACCATTGAATCAGCCAAATCGCTTCCGGAAAAGGCCGTGGTTTCGGTGGTTGCCTTGCTGGTGTTGACGTCCTTTGGCTGCAAGACGATTGTCGGAACGGATTTTTCACGTCCTGAGGTCTCCATGCCGGACGGCTGGAGTCTTGAAGAAGACGACCAATGGAAGATTGCCGAACCAAAGGACCATCTGGACCGCGGCCGTTGGTGGACCGTATTCCGGGACGAGGAATTAAACGATCTGCAGGAAGCGGCCCTGAATTTCAATCACGACCTCAAAAGTGCCGTGGCTAATGTGGAAAAGGCGCGCGCGCTGGCCAGGATCGACCGGGCGGAGTTTTATCCGGTGATGGAATCGGAAACAGAATTTGAACGTTCACGTTCAACCAAAAACAGTTTTAATTCATCTTCCGCCAGTTCCGGAAGTTTTGTGTCCAGGCAGTATACGCTGCCGCTGGATTTAAGTTATGAAGTCGATTTATGGGGACGGGTGAAGCGGGGGTTTGAAGCCGGGCATGCCGAGGCCGAAGCCAGCATTGCCGAGTACCATTCGGTCCGTCTCATCCTCAGCGCCGATATCGCGATCAACTATTTTTCATTGCGTGAGCTGGATAAGGAAGTTGAGATCATTGATGAAACCATCAAACTGCGGCAGTATGCCGTTGACGTGGTCAATGAACGGATGCAGGGCGGAGTCACCAGTGAACTGGACTTTAACCGGGCCAAAACCGAATTGGCCAAGGTCAAGGCGGAAAGGATTGATGTCCTGCGCCGGCGTAAAGAACTGGAGAATGCTTTGGCTGTCTTGTGCGGACAGCAGCCGTCTGAGTTTCTGATTGAACCCGAGGCGCTGAACACGGACGTTCCGCGGGTCCCGATCATCCTGCCTTCTGAACTCCTTGAGCGCCGGCCCGATATCGCGCGGGCTGAGAGGCTTGTGGCGGCGGCGAATGCCCGGATCGGCGTGGCTGAGGCGGCCTTTTTTCCACGCCTGACATTGTCCGCCAATGGCGGGCTTAAGAGCGTTGAGTTCGGGAATCTGTTTGATTGGGAAAGCCATTACTGGTCCTTCGGGCCGAGCGTGACGATCCCGGTTCTTACCGGCGGCCGCGGCCAGGCCAACCTGGAGGCGAACCGGGCTGATTTCACCCGCACGGTCGAAGAGTACAGACAGATTGTCTTAAAAGCGGTTGAAGAGGTCGAGACGTCGTTAAGCAATTTAAAGTTAAGAAAAGAACAGGCCGTCGCGCAGCAGGAGGTCCTTAAGTCTTCCCGGCAAACAGCGGAGCTTTCCATTTCCCGGTATAAAGAAGGATTAGTCACATTTCTTGAAGTCATCGATGCCGAACGTTCCCGTTTGGATGCGGAACTGCAGGCCACACAGATCGTGGCCCAGCGGCTGATCTCAGCGGTCCAGCTGATCAAGGCAATCGGCGGCAGCTGGGACGTCCGCGCGGATTGACCGCGACGATAGATAGTTTGTTCCGGCATTGACCTTTGGACCGTCTTAGAGTATATTTATCAGATACAGGATGGACGGTCATTAACCCTATGAACACACCAATATTACATTTTAAAAAACGTTTAAAGAAAAACATCGCCCTGATTACCTTCGGGGTTTATTTTCTGATCCTGGCTTCCAATATCTCCGGCATTCTTTTTAAAGATTTTGGCCTGGGGGATGCAGGGGGAGATCAGTGGCAGGTTTCGTCCAGACTATTAATGCCGCTGACATTGGTGGGAATTACGAATGCCGATGATCATGAAAAGTCGTTCGGCATTTCCAATCTAAGCGCTCTAAATCAGCCCATTCCCGATTCATGGGAGCGGGTCAATCCGGTTAATCAAAAGCTTTCCTTATTTATCTTCCAGCGTTACGAATGCGGACGTTCCCCTCCAGCCCTGGTTTAATTCCAATCACAGTCACCTAAATTAAACAGCCCGGTATTGCTTACTTTATGAACCGGGAGAATTGTTTTTTAATGGATGGAGGTCCATATGGAAACCAATCGAATTATGACAGCCCATGAAATAGCCCAATATATAAAAATGTACGAACGCCGGACCAGAGGGGCGCTGGACCAATACGCCAAACTGGCCAAGTCGGAGGTAACGGATTTTCCTCCCAGACACCTGGTGGCCATTGACCATCAGATCCAGAAACAACTCATTGAATCCGACCGGAATGATCTGGATCTGATTATCAACACCCAGGAAAAACCGTTGCCGTTAAGCCGGATGATCAGCGAGTCGTTGATCGACCTGGATATTAAAGCGCAGAATAAAAAACAGGTCCTGTCTAAACTGGCCCGGATCGCCTTTGAGAACAGGGTGACGTCTTCTTATGAAAGTTTGTATATTGAACTGGAAAACCGCGAAAAGCAGATGTCGACCGGGATCGGTAACGGAGCAGCCCTGCCGCACGCCCGGTTTCCCCAAAGAATTCTTTTTGCGGAACCGAAGGTTATTCTGGCAAAATCAATCCCGGGGGTTGACTTCGACGCTCCGGACAAGAAAAAAGTGCACTTGTTTTTTCTGCTTTGTTCCCCGGATGAATGCAGCCACGTCCGTTTGCTGGCGCTCGTGTGTAAATTGTTAAGGTTCCCGTACGTGATTGAACGGTTCAAGAATACCGTTAACCGGCAGGACATTATGAAGATCATCAATTCCTTTGAGCAGCTGCAGGTTCTGCCCAACGCGGATTTGGGACGGCAGCAATAAGGCCAGGTCTAGGAATCCCGTTACCGGCGGCCGCGCAGCCTTTGCTGGTTGCTTTGATGACGGGTGCGGTCCTGATTGGAATAAGCCCTGACTGTGTCGGTATTTGTCCGGCGGATGCGGCTGTTGGATAAATGGGACCGGCTTTGGTTGGACAAGCGGTATTGATTGGGGTAACCGGTTGTTAAGGAACGGTTCCCCCTGTTCCCCAGCAATGTTCCGGAGGTGTTATCGGACGATGTAAAGATGATTGTCCGGGATCCGGAAGGAGACGGGAGAGCGGCGGTTCCTTGCCCATAACGCCTTTCCAGGTCATCAATCCGGCGTAATATCGTCCGTAAATTGATCAGCGCGTATTCCCGCGGATGGTTCTCTTGAACCAGCGCGAGAACGGCCGGATCTTTCCAGATCCGGTCGTAGATCTCATTCATTCCGGATTCATTTTTATCCCGGAAGGCCAGGAGGTACCCGTTAACCAGGATCCTGGCGTCGTCTTTTTGTGCGGCGACCGCCTGAACGGGAAGTAAAATTAATCCTGCGGTTAAAAACCAGGCGAAGTATTTTTTCATCATTAAATTCAGGTGTCAGGTTAATGTCGGCCAGAATGTCCGGGCCGGGGTTTACATCAGGAGAGTTCAATCTATAACAAAGGGGAATTTTCGTCAAGGTGACAGACCCGGACTCACTGATACATCCCGCAGGAACACAAGGAAGCAATTTATTACCAGGGTTTGACAAACCAGTTGATTTACAGCGTCTGGAAAATGGATATAATGTTTTTTGCAGCTAGTATCAACCCTCAAAATTAGGCCACCCGCAACGGGTGGCCTTTTTTTATGGAACAGGGCTGAATTCACTAAAACTCTTCAGGAAAAATTCATCCAGATATCGTTTTTGTCTTTTGTCTTTGCTCTCTTCGTACAGGTCGGAATAGAACCGTTCGGCCGTTTTTCTCTGCCCCAGGGCCAGGTATGTCCTGATGAGGTAAATGGATGTGTTGAACTGCGGGGCCAGGGCATAGGCGGTTTCAAAGGACTGAAGAGCTCCGGTAAAATCTCCGCGGGAAAAATACAATTTTCCCAGTTCAAAATGGGCCTGCATAAAATTGGGCTGGTAGTCAACGGCCTTTAAAAGCTGACCTTCCTTATCCGGATGATTCAAATCAAGACAACTGCCTTTGACATAATGCATGCGCGGGTCCACCGACGGGTTGAGGGTGATCGCTTTGCCGGCGTAACCGAGGGTCCGCTCACAGTCGAGTTGTTTGAAATATTCCAGGGCGAGGACTTCGTAACCTTTAAAAAATCCGGGATAGTGTTTAACCCACTGGGTGGCCACAGACAGATTGTTTTTCCAGAAAAAAGCCATCGGCAGGGTCTGGATCATGAGCAGGCCGGTGAGCAGGAAAAAAATCATGTTCTGAAGACGGGGCAAAACCGCCGCAACTTTTGGGGACTGGGTCAGGCGGATGATCGCCATCGACAAGAGGGCGAAGATACCCGCGGACGGAAAATACATGAACCGGTGGGCGCACGGATTGGCCAGCGCGATGATGTTGGATACCGGAAGATAGGCCGTCAGAAACCATAATAAAAAGAAAACCGCCGTCGCGCGCCGTTCCTTGTCCGTCCACAGGAGAATGCCAGCAACCGCCAAACATAGACCGGCCGGTAAATAAGGGATGGCAGTAAGAGAGCCGGCGGCCGGGGTAAACAATCCGGGCAAGAGATGGACTTGCTGCGGAAACACAATCCAGGTCAGGTAATGGACCAGGATGACACCCGAGGTGATCAGGCGGGGCATCCACGGTTCACGGGAAAAAGGGACATTCCCGATAAACGAATTTTTAAAGACATAAAAATACAGGACGAGATAGATGGCGGCAATCAGGATAAATCCGGACGCGCGCGCGAAAGCCCGGCCGAATCCGGTTTTGGACACGAGTAGGCCGTGGAAAAAAATGATCAGCGGAAAAATAATCACCGACTCTTTGGAAAGAATTCCCAATATATAAAACAGCAGGGAGAGGAACAAGTACCGGAACCCGTGAATCTGTTCACCGGGCTGTCGTTCATGTTTCAGATAAAAACAAAACGCCCCGAACGTAAACAGGGCCGCCAGGGTATCGGTCCGGTAACTGATCCCGGCGACGGCCTCCAGATGAAGTGGATGAAGGCTGAACAGCAGTGCGGTCAAAAAAGCCGCGGCGGTCGACGGCAAAAGATAAAGCAGGGCCAGATACAAAAAGATCACCGCGCCGGTATGCAGCAGCAGGTTGGTCAGGTGATAACCGAACGGGTTGAACTTGTACAGATAAGCATCCAGAAAATAAGAGGCGGTGCGCACCGGACGGTACGACCACTCCCCCGTGCCGTGATAACGCCCGTCTTTGCTGCCGTGATACTGGGACAGGTCCGTGACATAATCCTTCGAAAACAGGACTTTAATATTGCCGATGGAATGGTAAAAATCATTCTTGAGGAAGATGACTTCATCATCCCCGACGAATCCGTTAAACAAAACCGGGCTGTACGTGATTAATGTTAAGAATATTAAAATAATAAGGCGTTTAAAACTAAAGGGATGGGGAGGCATGCTTAAGGAGCCCATTTTCTGCGTAAGTTAAGAAAATAACGCTCAACCGTAATGGTGCTCAGGAACCCGACGAGAAGGGAACACCCAAAATAAAGACATATAACCACCGGGGAAGGGACCCATTTTTGCAGGCTTATAAAGGGAAGGATCAATACATAATGCCACAAATAAGTGCCGTAGGATTGTTTACCGATCCCGATTAAGAATTTGTTCTGCAGGACAGCCAGTAACGGTTTAAATCCAAGGAGCGCCGAGATGATCACAAAGCCCGGGGCGAGATAATACGCGGCATAATAATAGAGTGTGATGGTCGAAGGTCTCTGCGTGTATGAATAATTGATATAAGAAGCGAGAAAAAGCGAACAATAAAACGCCAATCCGATGAACAGGGCCATTAAGGAATAGGGAAATTTTTTCCCGGAAAATAATTTCAGCATCGCCGGTTCAAAGATCCGCAGAAGACATCCGAAGATCAGGGCATCAATCCGGAAAAGAGTGGTCTGAAAAGGCGGGTTGAACATGTTGGCAATACACCAGAAACGGTAATAATAAACTTCCGCGGTTAATAATAACAAGATCAAGACAAGGGCGATACGGCGGTGGCTGATCTTTTTTATGAACGCGGTAATTCCCCATAAAATCAGCGGGTATCCCAGGTAAAAATGCTCCTCAACGGCGATGGACCAGGTGTGCGCGAGGGTAAAGAGATGACGTTTATAATTCTGGATAAACAGCAGGTAGTTTGAGACCAGGGACCAATTGGCCTTGATGATGCTTTTCCCTCTGAAGAAATGCACCGTGCCATCGTTGAAATCCTTAATTCCATAATTGTACACAGTCGTCTCATGATAAAAATGAAGGACAAGAAGCCCCCCCAATACGGCCAAAAGATAAGAGGGGATGATTTTAAACATCCGGCGTAAATAGAACCGTTTAAGACGGACCTTGTTTTCAAGGTCGTTTAAGAGCAGGCCGGTGATCAGAAAACCGCTGATGACAAAAAACATATCCACCCCTAACATGCCCATCTTGGCATAAAGAAGGACCGGGATAAACCAGGGTTTGCCCAGCGCGCTCGGGTCAAAAAAAACAAGAATATGATGGCTAATGACCCATATAATCGACAGGGCCCGCAGGCCGTCCAGAAAGGGGTAATATTTCGTCGGGTATAACGTGTCTGAACCAGGCATAGACGTTATTGCCGGTTTCCGAGGCTGGTTGCGCCGCGCAGCACATTCGACGGGATCTTGGCCGGGGCCGGATAAACTTCAATCGAGCGGATGTTCGCGGTCGGCAGAAAGACCAGCTTGTTGTCAATCTCAAAACACAACGTGGGGCTGTCCGCAATGCGGTGGATCTCGTTGGCGACGCTCATCGTGTCGCTGCCGTCCACCTGGAATTCAAACCGCATGGATGTCCCGTCAATAAAATCGATTAAACACGTTTCTTTGATCATGGTATCCTCCTTAAGGTTTATAATGGGGTCGTGAAATAGGCCTGCCTAAAACAATTTAAGATAATCAAAATGGGTAAAACTTTTCCAAATCGTATCCAGCTTCAGAATCGATAAAATGTTTGAATAATCGTCCGTCCACAAACGCTGTTTACCGGTCTTGGACGTATCAATCTTATCCCAGTGGAGGTGGTTGACCAGGATATCGTATTTTTCTTTGTCCCACGTCATGGCCACGCATGTCGCCGCGAACACATTGTCCGATTCCGGGATTTTCTGCTGCCAGGCGAAATAAGCGCCCAGTTCTCCGGCGATGCGCCCCAGAACGGGCCCGAGCCTCAGGTACCGGTTGCTGATATGAAAGAAGATGATCCCGTCTTTCTTGAGGTGATGCCGGTAACGCTCGACAGCCTCGTAAGTGATCAAATGGCTGGGGATCGAATCCCCGGTAAACGCGTCCACGACAAACAGGTCGTAATGATCGGTCGGGGCGTCTTCAATGCGCAGGCGGGCGTCGCCGATGTAATGATTGATCTTGCCCCGGGCGTTTTTGAGGAACGTAAAATATTTGTTGGCGATCAGGTAATCATCGTAATCCAGTTCGAAGAAATCGTAGGTCTGGCCGGGGTTGGCGTAGGCGGCCAGCACTCCGATGCCCAGCCCGATGATCCCCACATTCTTAAAATGGAACCGGTCCGAGGTGAAGAGGTCCCCGTAGGTGGACTGCGGATGATAATACAAGAGCGGGATCATTTCTTTGGCCGGGTCGACATATTGCAGGCCGTGGATGATCTGTCCGTGCAGGAGATATTTTTTCTGATCTTCGACATAAATATGGTAAATGCCGTAATAGTTGCGGTGGCTGAAGGTGAAATCCCTGACCCGCCAGTAAAACCCGACGACCGATTTAAGGGCGATGACCAGCACCAGGCTGGTCACGATCAGGGTGTATTTTTCCCGCCACTGGCTGAAGACATAAATATAACTTAAAACGAGCAGGGCCAAACCGATCAAACTGTACCCGGTGAAGATTTGCGGATATCCCCAGATGACGATGAATAAACCCGCCAGCAGGATCCAGTCAAACAAACCCGCCTTTTTGCGTTGCGGTCCGGCACAGAGCGCCAGGGCCAGCAGTAAAAGGGAATACATGAATTCAATCAGCGAATCATTGATCAAAGGGACGATCCAGCTGACAAAGACCCCGCCGATAAATCCGCCGAGCGCGTTGATCACATAAAAAAACGGCAGCCGCCCGGTCCCGGGGCGTGTGCGGTAGAGTTCCCGCTGGCAGTACATGCAGTACACAAAGAGCAGGAAGAAATAAACCGCGGCGACCACCAGGAACTGCATGGTCTTTTTCTGGCCCAGGAAGTGAATAAAAATTCCCAGTCCGATGAAAATGTGGATTTTGTCCACAATCCAGGACGGGCACCACGGGTTTCTTTTAAAATTGAAGGTGAAAGAAATCAGGTAAATACAAAGGGGGATGACCCACAAAAGCGGCATGGGCACAATTTCAAGCGTGATCACATTCGTGACGGATAAAAAGAACGCGACGCCCGCCGCGCTCAACAAAAGCCAGCGGATGATGGTCCGGGGTTCCACCGGTTCCAGCGGGGCTGCGGCAATTTTTTCTTCTTTCGGGACTTTGAAGCGCAGCATGATAAACACGTTAATGGCGATTAAACACAGATATCCGATCCTCCAGAACAACAGCTGCTGCTGAACGCCGAAATGCTCTTCGAAAAAGAACGGGTAAGTCAGGAGTCCCCCGAATGAACCGAGGTTCGAGATGGAAAACAGGATGTACGGATCGGTTTTGGTCTGGAGTTTGGTTTTGGATAACCAGACCTGGTTGACCACGCTCAAGGAGGAAAGCACAAAAAACACCGCGCCGATATTGAGGAACAGCTGGGCAAAGATGTTAAAGGTGATGGGCAAAGATTCGTTGAAAGTGAAAATCTTCAGCGGGCGCCCCGGGAAAAACAACAGCGGGAGGGCCATGAAGAGGATGTGGAATTTGCGGTAATTAAACAGTCCGATTTTTTCGGGAATAAACTTGGCGAAACAATATCCCAGCAGAAGCACGGTCTGGAAGAAGACGACGCAGGACCCCCACACCGCGTAACTCCCGCCGTAGATCGGCAGGTAAAAATTGGCGATGATCAGCTCAATCTGAAAGAGCAGGAACGCGGATAAAAAAACATTGATGGCGAAAAAAATCATATGAAATTTATTTTATAAGATTAATGGTCATATTGTAAAGCAGGCGGGCGGGATTGCCAAACAAAATCTGGAATAAAGGGCAGCCTTCATGGCCGGTCATTTTGTCTGAATTAGACAGTTGACTTTTCAGAGTATTTAGATATAATCTTGTGATTATATTCCTGTCAAACAGGTTGCGTTCCCCCGCACGGATTTTCCCTTAAGAATCATGGAATCCAGGGGAAGTTGTTCTTTAAAAAAATTTACAGATTTATTCCCCTGTAGCTCAGTTGGTAGAGCAAGTGGCTGTTCACGAGCCTTGTCTGTAAACAGACAAGGCGAGTGTCTCAATTGACACAAAAGCATGAGGGGGGTGATCGGGTGAAGAAAGACAAACGTACATACAAAGATCGGCGCGAGTATCTCATTAAAGCCGTTTACGCACGAAGAAAGAAAATACGTGCAATGGCGGTGACATATAAAGGTGGGAAATGCGAACGCTGCGGTTATGATCGTTGTATAGATGCGCTGGAATTTCATCACATTGATCCGGTTCAGAAAGACTTTACGATTTCCGCAAAAGGGTATACCCGAAGCTGGAATAAAGTTAAGGCAGAATTGGATAAGTGCATTATGTTATGCGCGAACTGTCACCGTGAACTTCATGCTCAAAGTTAGCAGCCTCTGGTGGAAACACCAGAGTGAAAAGCGGGCTAAATCAGGGAAATCCCCACGGATTCGTTTTGATGAGTCAAACAAATCAAAACGCTGGGGACAATCCTGAGCTAGCATCCCCGCTGTTTCGCATGTTTAAGCAAAGCGAAACAATGTGGCGGGGAGGGCAAGTGCAGAGACTTTACACCCGCCGCCGTAATCAGAAATGATCGGTGAAGAGAAAGTCCGACTCTTCAGGTAACTGAAGTCAGATCGTAACCACTGGGTCCGAGGTTCGAGTCCTCGCGGGGGAGTTTTATAAGCCGTTGTAGCTCAATGAGTTACAACGGCTTTCTTTTTGACAGCTAAAATTCAGCGAACACTTTGCTTTCGGATTTTTTATTTAAGATACCAAATTGACAACTTGAAAAGGGGATAAGTGTGATTGCATAATAAAGTATATTGCCATGTTCTGGTAACTTTTGACTTGCTACAATTTGCATACAACGTATACTATTGAAACAAAAGATAATATTAAGCAATGCTTCTGGTTTGTAATCACTATAAGACAGCAACCAAATGTGACAAAGGGATCAGATCAAAAGGAAGAATTTTTAAATGTGGTCATTTGAAACCATATTATTGTGCGCGGCTGTTTTAATGTTCGCGAGCGTTGTCTCGAGCAAGATATCGGACAAGTTCGCGGTTCCTGTTTTATTGTTATTTTTGGCGGTTGGGATGCTTGCCGGATCGGAAGGGATTGGCAAAATTTATTTTGATAATGCTCAACTGGCAAAGCATATCGGTATTTTGGCGCTCATCTTCATTATCTTTTCAGGCGGACTTGATACTGACTGGAAAGACGCGAAGTCCATTGTTATCCCGGGGGTTGTGCTTTCGACTTTGGGGGTGTTGGTCACGGCAATCATTACCGGGTTGTTCGCCGTTTATATTCTCAAGTTTTCCCTGTTAGAGGGAATATTGCTTGGTTCTATCGTTTCATCCACAGATGCCGCCGCGGTATTCGCTATTCTAAGATCAAAACGCATCAGCCTGAAAAAACCATTGAAGCCGTTGTTGGAATTCGAGTCCGGTAGCAATGACCCGATGGCTATCTTTTTGACCATGGGTCTGTTGAGTTTGCTGACTGTAAAAGGCTCAGGGGTCGTTTCGCTGATTCCGCGATTCGTTTTGGATATGGGAATGGGAGCGCTTGTCGGTTATTTAATGGCGAAGGCCATTGTTTTCTTTATCAAGCGGCTTAAATTGGATTATGAAAGCCTTTATCCGGTTATAACAATCTCATTGATCTTGTTTACTTACGTTATTGCTGTTCTTTTAAAGGGAAACGGGATCCTTGCGGTCTATCTTACGGGGCTCGGTCTAGCGCAGGCGGAATTTCCTAATAAGAAATCCATCATGAAGTTTCATGACGGTTTGGCTTGGATCAGCCAAATTGTCATGTTCGTGACTTTAGGGTTGCTCGTTTTTCCGTCTCACTTGGTTCCGCTTATTGGAACAGGGTTGTTGGTTATGATTGTCCTTATGTTCATTGCCCGTCCAGTAAGCGTTTTTCTATGCTTACTGCCGTTTAAATTCGCCGTGCCGAAAAAGATCATGCTTTCGTGGGTAGGATTGAGGGGATCAGTTCCGATCATTTTAGCAACATTTCCGCTCGCGGCAGGTATTCCTCAAGCTGAGACAATTTTTAATATCGTGTTTTTCATTGTTATTGCTTCTGTTTTTATTCAGGGCACATCAATTCCTCTGGTTTCAAAACTGCTAAAGCTGGATGTACCTTTGCCTGATAGGAAAGCATATCCTATAGAATTTGAGAAAGTCGAAGGTATTGATGCGGAACTAACCGATATCATTGTGCCTTATAATTCCGACGCTATCGGCAAAATGATTCGCGAATTAAACGTTCCGGAAAAATGCCTGATCATGCTTGTTTCTCGCAACGACAAATTTGTTATTCCGTCCGGGTCAACAGTGATCGAGGGCGGAGATGTTTTGTTGGTGCTTGCCAGCAATACGGATCTGGCGGCTTTTCAGCAATCGCTGGCGCATTTCAAGAAAGAAAGTTAGCTTTGATAGAGTTTAGCGGTTACTGTTTTTGATTTTCAGGATGTCTTTCTTTAGTATCGTTTCAAATCGGCAGTACTGCTCCGTGACCGGTAATTGAGCGATTCCGCGTAACCTTCGTTCCGTCCAGTAGTTATTTTGTCTCGCTTCTGTGATGCCAACGATGTAATCAATAATGCGCTGATCCAGTTTGAGTAGATTCAGCATTTGATGAATTCTGACGCGCGAAACACCAAATTCTTGCGCGACTTTTTCCATTGATTGATATTCAGCTTCGTTATAAATTCTTTTATATTTCAGGGCGGTCGTGATAGGATTTGGTTTACAAATAACCGGTTTATATCGCTGCAGAATGGCTTTTGTGACGCGCTCACAGGTCGAAATCCCGTAGGGCGCTTGACCTTCAACGATGTCTAATGCTTTGTTACCATTGAAAATAAGATGAATTGGCATGTGCAAGATTAAGCGATTGCTGGTGCGCTGAGTATCTCGACCGGGGAGTTTTTAGGCCGCTGTAAATGACTGAAATTCAGTTACTTACAGCGGCCATTTTTATTTGAACCGATCGCTTAACTCTAGCGAACACCCTCAGTTAACACAAAACGGAAAGATCGAGCCTAGTGGCGGTTTTGAGAAACGATTTTCTTGAGCGCGAGATTGTATTTACAGGTTGGATCCACTAAAAGCTTCGCTAATCTTGACAATAGTTTCCTAGTAAACTATAATTCATGTTATGAAAAATGAGAGAATAAATAAGGTCAGCGCTCCAGAAGATCATATAGGGTATTGGCTTCGTTACGTTTCTAATAATGTCGCTCATTCTTTTAGTAAGAAATTAGAGGTGAGTAATGTAACTGTTGCGGAATGGATTATTCTTCGCCAAATGTATGAAACAGTAGAAACTTCCCCGGGAGTTGTTGCGGTAAATGCAGGGCTCACAAAGGGAGCAATTTCGAAATTAATAAGTCGTTTATTGAAAAAGGGGTTGGTTGTCAGAGATGAATCAACTACAGATCGTCGTTGTCAAGAAATCAAACTAACGAGCAAAGGTGAAAGACTTGTTCCTCAGCTTGCTCAGATTGCCGATAACAATGATAAACATTTTTTTGGAAATTTCTCTGAACTTGAAAAGGACAAGCTGGTTAAATTTTTAAAAAATATAGTCAAAACTCATCGACTTGGCAGAAGTCTTGCGATTGAGAGTGGAAAGTAACGCATATATGGATAAAAAGTTTTCTCACGGTAAAGATCGTTTGGCTGACTTTAGTCGAGATTTGATTATACTAAAACTGGCTTCATTGGCATTTGTTATAGGAGTGATGAGTGCTTTTATCGCCTATGCCCTTATTTGGTTGATTAGAATTATTACTAACCTGGCTTTTTATCAACATTTGTCCAGCGTATTTTCTTCACCTTCTCAACATCATCTTGGTTTTCTAGTCGTTTTTATACCTGCTATCGGCGGATTGTTAATTGGTTTGATGGCAAAATACGGTTCGGAGAAAATTCGTGGGCATGGAATTCCTGAGGCATTGGAAGCGATTTTAATCGGCGGCAGCCGTATGGAACCTAAAGTAGCTGTATTAAAACCCATTTCTTCCGCAATTTCTATCGGAACCGGAGGACCATTTGGTGCTGAAGGCCCGATTATTATGACAGGCGGCGCATTTGGTTCTTTGTTTGCTCAACTTTTTCATTTATCAGCTGCGGAACGTAAAACTCTTCTGGTTGCAGGCGCCGCAGCAGGGATGTCGGCAATTTTTGCTACTCCTATTGCGGCGGTACTGCTTGCTGTGGAATTATTATTATTTGAATGGAAGCCTCGCAGTTTTATACCCGTTGCCATTGCCTCCATCGTTGCTGGAACCGTGCGGATTAAATTATTAGGTGTGGGGCCGATATTTCCTGTGGCGCCGCATGAAGCGTTAGGTTGGGAAGGACTAGCCATCGCGGTCATGGTAGGAATATTTGCTGGCTTAGGATCATGGTTGCTCACAACACTGGTATATACATTCGAAGATTTATTTAAGAAGCTCCCTATTCATTGGATGTGGTGGCCAGCTATTGGCGGTCTTTTTGTGGGTTTAGGCGGGCTAATTGAGCCTAGAGTATTTGGTGTAGGATATGATGTAATACGTGATTTGTTGCAAGGACATTTGGCCGGGGTAGCATTAGTTACCTTATTACTGGTTAAAGCTGTAGTGTGGGCAGTGGCTTTAGGTTCAGGAACTTCTGGAGGAGTTCTAGCTCCTCTTTTAATTATCGGTGGTGCATTGGGTGCATTTGAATCTCAGTGGCTTTCAATTGGAGATAGCAGTTTGTGGGCAATGATCAGCATGGCTGCTGTCATGGGTGGAACAATGCGTTCACCTTTGACCGCTATTCTTTTTACGGTAGAACTAACTCATGATTTTAATTTAATGCCGGCTTTGTTGGTTGGTTGCATTGTTGCGTATATTTTTACAGTCTTGGTTATGCGACGATCTATCTTGACAGAAAAAGTTGCCCGCCGGGGGCACCACATTACTAGAGAGTACAGTATTGATCCATTAGAATTGGCCAAGGTTGGAGATGTTATGGATCGGGATGTTCAAACAATTAGATCGACGATGAAAGTTTCTGAACTCGCAGAGTTTATTGTTAATGGCGATCCGGGTTTGACAAAGCATCGTGCTGTACCCATCGTGGATGAAGATCAACGCTTGGTAGGTGTAATTAGTCGGGAAGATGTTTTGCGTAACTTGAGCCAAGGATCGAACACGACAGTCCTAGAAGCTGGTAATAAGGATTTGATTCTAGTCTACCCTGATGAAATTGTCCGAGATGCTGTTCATAAAATGCTGCGTCAGAATGTAGGACGCCTTCTGGTTGTCAGTCGAAAAGATCCTACCCGCATTATCGGTTATTTGGGACGGCCAAGTGTTTTTATGGCATGGATGCGCCGTATGGAGGAAGAGAATAAGAGAGAATCAATTTGGAAATAATTTTTTACTAAATATCCCCGGTACAATTGAGTTTGTTGATGATTAGTGATTTTCAATGGTGTCCTACGTAATTCTACGCACTATTTAGGTAGTTTCCACGATTTGCTTCTACTGAGAGATGTGGGATATTAGATAATCACATCTGGATATCCTATTATGATTTCGAAAACGAGTTTACAAGTAATTAAAGCTTTATTGGAATTGGCACAACTTTCCAAAGGAAAATCTGAAGGGGTTTCGCGCCATTGGGATTGATGCGTATGCATTTGATGTTGTTACTGTGGAGGACAGTGAAATGTCTTTCGATGCATCAACTGGTAAATTGAGAACTAAGTCCGATGAAGAGCGAGACCGGGAACGCCCAAAAAAAGATTCTCCTGAATATTTAAAACCTTTATGTGAAAGCTGGCATGGTGTGTTGACAACCGTAACCTCTTCAGGAAATATCGCATGGGTCTGTAAAGCAGCAGATGGAAAAATTATTGAGTATTGGAATATGCCATCGGAATAGCAATTACCCCTTAATTGATAACCAACCATCGTTCACCACTTTTGGCATTCGTAAGGCCCAGAATGACCTCATACGAAAAGTTCGGATTTTGGGGGCGACCGGGGAGCCATTTTCGAAAGCCCTCAGGTATTTGCCTGAGGGCTTTTTTATTGGGATCCCCTAAAAGACGAGAACCTAAAGGGGGTTTGGGGGAAGATTGTTCCCCCAAGGATACTCGGATGAATAAAACGGGGTGACAGCGACCCGCCAAGATTTTTGGCGGGGAGCACCAGAGGGGCAGAGCCCCTATGGGGAGGAGCGAAGCGACGACAGGTTCTAGGCCGTAGGCCGGAGTCCTCGCGGGGGAGTGCTTCGACTCGCTTCGCTCGCTCAGAACAAGTTTTTGAGTTAGTGAAGCGAGTTTTTTTTCGAAGAACCCTAGATATTGATTTTTTGTTTTCTGCAACTGGAGCATGGTAAAACAGTCAATTGCAAAATTCGTCCGCTTGCGGAAATGATCATCACAACCCTCTGTAACTTAACATTGCAGAGGGTTTTTGTTTGGCATAGAATAGGAATTGTCTATTATGGTGCTGACTCATATTCTTAGAATTTAATTCTAAACTGTAGAAATATTTGAGATGTGAGAAACGACTTTATTTATTTCAGATATGTTGAAATGCTGACCCATCAAAATAAAAAAATCTAAAATGGAATCTGGCCTGACCTCAAATCCAAACATCCGTTATATATGGTATACCTGTTTGATATACTGTGTGTACAATATTGCCGTTGTTAGTTTTGGACAGATGGTATCAGCTGATGTTGGCAGTATTTATATGTATAGTTTAAGTAGCCTGATAGCCTTGTGGGCTGTCACTGATAGATCAATTCGAAATTATCCGAGTGTGTATGATTATGGATACTTTATGTTTTCTGCTGGTTTTTTGTTGCTGCCTTGGTATTTGTTTAAGTCTCGCAAGTGGAAAGGTCTTTTGCTTTATTCAGGATTCATGGCACTTTATTATTTGCCTTATTTGTGCGGATTAGCTGTATATCATCTTAAAAGAATATTTTAGAAAATAGAGGGGCTATTAGTCCTGATTTGTTTTGATTTGTAGTATCTGTTTTTGTAAGAGTTTTGATATGATTAATTAGAATTAATGAGGTTTAAACGATAATATTTTAATTCATTCAACAAAAATATTAGATCCTCTGAATTTAAATAGCTGCAAAACTCGTCCGCTTGCGGAAAAGACTTATCATAACCCTCTGTAACTTAACGTTGCAGAGGGTTTTTGTTTGTCATAGTTTGTCATATGTTGGTGTATTGACAAATTACAGCATTTAACTTATTGTGGGCACCAGGTGCGGTTAAAATAAATTCAATTAAATAAAAAGAGAAAATATTTATGAAACGAATACTTTTAATTTCAGTTGGTATGTTGGTCTTATTCAGTCCCAAAGCACAGGCTTTAATTTCGCTTGATAATTTAACTTTTAGGGCAGGGGAGACGGATACTTTAGATTTGTCATTTGATGCTCTCGGAGAAGGAGAATTATGGTTTCAGGTAAAAGCTGATCCAAATGACTTGGGTTCCAGGTTAAGCCTTTATTTGGGCGAATTTAATTTTGAAGAGACTACCCAGCTGAATTTGAATTGGTGGTCGAGAGAAATGCTGAATGAAGGTACACAGGTTTTGCCGTTCACAGTTGGAAACACAATCACGCATCTTGAACCGCATGGATATCATCGATGGCCGTTGGAATATTATTTTGGTATTACAAATATCCATGATGATTTTAATCCGAATTGGGATGAGGCTCTGATAGACCGGTTGTCTAGTATCCGACCTACCGGATTACCTCCGGAAGAAGGATTGCCCAATAAGCCAAAATTGCCCATAGCTCCCAATTCACCAATCGTTCCAAACGCGCCGAACAGTCCAAATGCTCCGAATTTGCCGAAGTCACCCGTTTCACCGAACGTTCCTAAAAGTCCTAATCCGCCAAACCTAGGCGCGCTTTTTTCAATCACCGTGCCGACATCTCCTGATTCGCCGTTTGCTCCCGATTCGCCTGCTTCAATCGTGTTCGCCCAGGAGAGAGACGTTCAAACAACCACCAATCCCGAACCCGCAACCCTGGCCTTGTTCGGCAGTGGAATCGCTGGTTTGTTCTTCAGAAGAAAAAGAGTTCCGTTCAGAAAATAGATCTTTAGTTCCGGTATTGTTTATCCAAATACAAAACTCGTCCGCTTGCGGAAATGATTCATCACAACCCTCTGTAACTTAACATTGCAGAGGGTTTTTTCTTTTGTTATGATTGAAATACAAATAAGAGGAGGGTATTCATGGATAAGGCAACTTTGATTCATAAACTTAATGAAGATCTGGCCGGCGAGTTTAGCGCAATTATTCAATACATTTCTTATGCGGCTAAAGCAACGGGCCCGTTTCGTCCGCAATTGGCCCAATTTTTTCTTCAGGAAGTTGCTGATGAGCAGTTACACGCGCAATTTCTCGCGAATAAAATTGTGGCTTTGGGCGGAGAACCGGTAACAAAACCTAATCCTGTCAAAGAAGCAAAATCCAACCGTGCTATGCTTGAGGCTGTCTTGGAAGCAGAGAATTTGGCAAAAAAGAATTATACTCAACGCGCGTTGGATGCTGAAAAGTTTGGGGACAAAGGATTGGTTGTCCAATTAGAAGACATCATACGGGATGAAAGCGCGCACTCAGAAGAAACAGAGCGCATCTTGCGCGACTGGCCGTTGTAGCATCCGGTAACAAAATTCATCCGCTTGCGAAAATGATTCATCCCAACCCTCCGTAACTTAACTCTGTGTCCATTTTATAGGAGTTAGGGCGCTGTCCCCTATCTATTATATTTATTGACTTAGCCCCGGAAGCATATAAAATATTGAACGAGTAAATTAACAAGTGAAATCTTAATACACATGGAAAAAGTCTTTTGTGGTTATTTGTTTTCAATCGTCATTGTTTACTCAAGTTTGATTGAAAGGAGGGTAAACAAATGGTAAGAGGTAAAGTAAAGTGGTTCAATGACCAAAAGGGATTTGGATTCATAACTCCCGATGATGGAAGCAAGGATTGTTTTGTTCATCATAGTGAAATTCAGGGTGAAGGATTCAAGTCTTTAAGCGAAGGTGACGCCGTTGAGTACGAAACCGGAGAAGGTCCTAAAGGTCCCCAAGCAACGAATGTCGTAAAGGTTTAATTTTAATCCAGATAAGGTCCGGCCATTGTGCCGGACCTTATTTTTTTATCCCGCCCTTTATTTGCTGCAAATTCCGGGTTGTTTCACTCAAGATAAAGTTAATGATTAGCAGGGCGCTGTCCCCTATCTAAAAAAAAAGGAGAAGATCAATGCTCTCGGGTGAAACGAAAATGATGTGCGGTGTTATTTTGTTAACCATGGTATCGATTGAATACGGAGGATACTTTTTATTGAGTTTGTGGCAGGGGAAACACCAGAATCTGCAATTGACGCCGTTTCAGAAAAACTTTTTTAAGGCGGGTCACGCGCACGCCGGGGTCCTGGTGATGCTGGCGTTGATCGCCCAGATCTTAACAGATGCCACCGGTTATTCCGCGCCGTTACGCTGGAGTGTACGGCTGGCCTTTCCATTAGCCGCCATGCTGATCAGCGGCGGTTTTTTCGCGTCCGCGATCGGGAAGAATATCGAAAAACCGAATAAACTGGCCGTCCTCATTATGATCGGAGCGGGCGTTTTAACTTACGGGCTTATGGTCCTGGGGATCGGATTGTTGCTTTAGAGCGAAACGAATGAAATAGTAAAATAAAGAAATAGGGTCCATTTTTATTTCTTAAAATTGTTTTTATTTGAGGAAGTCTTGAAAATATGGGCATCAATCCCGATCAAATCGACATTAACGCGCATCGTTCCGGAAGAGGGATGAAAATGGCCTTGATCAATGTTTCGATTAACATGCTGCTTGCGGCCGTCAAAATTGTCACGGGATTCATGGGCAGCAGTTACGCGCTGATTACTGACGGGATTGAATCGCTGATGGATATTTTTTCATCCGCCGTTGTATGGGGGGGTCTAAAAATAGGGGCTCGTCCACCGGATGATAATCATCCGTATGGTCACGGCAAGGCGGAATCCTTAGCCGCCATGATTGTTTCAGCCACCTTAATCGGCGTCGCTGCGGGCATTGCCGTTCACAGCGTTAAAGAAGTCTTAACGCCCCATCAGGCGCCGGCTTCATTCACCTTGTTTGTATTGGTGGCCGTTATTCTCATTAAGGAGCTGATGTATCGGTTTTTATTAAAGGCCGGCGCTGATATTGACAGCAACGCGCTCAAAGCCGATGCCTGGCATAGCCGGTCAGACGCGTTAACATCTTTAGCCGCGTTTATTGGGATATCCGTTTCTTTGATAGGCGGAAAAGGGTACGAAAGCGCCGATGATTGGGCCGCGCTTTTTGCCAGCGGCGTGATTTTCTTTAATGGATTTAGGCTGCTGCGGGCCGCTGTCGCGGATGTGATGGACGCCGCCGTGTCACCTGAGTTTGATGAAAAAGTCAAAGGGATATCCAAAACAGTGGCTGGGGTCATAGGTATTGAGAAATGCCGTATAAGAAAAAGCGGTTTATATTTTTTTATTGAAATTCATGTCATGGTTGACGGTGGAATCTCTGTGACAGAAGGCCACCGCATTGGTCATGCGGTTAAGCAGGCTTTATTTGATGCCAGGCTGAACATCCTTGATGTGATTACGCATGTTGAACCGGTAAGATAGGGGACAGCGTCCTATCTTATTCATCTAAACTAAGGAGCAAAGAATGGATACGCAAGTCATACAGCAGGCAACAAGCCGTTCGCTGCAGGGAACGATCACCTTTGGTGAAGTCGTGCGGGACCTTTTAGCGATCGGGGTCGAGTCCTATGACGCCGATTTAGTGCGTATGGAAAAAACATATTATATGCCAAACGGCGAGACCCATATCGAAAAACTCGGGATTAAGGGGCCGGCCATATCCCGGGATTTTTCCCGGGAGGCCGTGGTCGCGGCACTCAAGGCCATTCAGAAACAAGAGATTAACTATGTTGAATTCTTAAACCGAATTTTGGCCGCGGGAACGACCCGGTACATTGTATTTCTCACCGGCAGAAAGGCCGTTTATTACGGCCGCAAGGGAGAGTTTCATGTTGAGGACTTTCCGGACAAGGCCTGATCCTGAAAGCAAACAAAAACTATGTCAAAAAAAACGATATCAAAAATCAAATTGTCACCCGATCAGCGGGAAGAGCTGCTCAGCGGTTTGAAAATCCGCTTTGAGAAAAATATGGGACGTCATAAGGGTCTTGAATGGGCCAAAGTGCGGGCAAGGCTGGACGCTCATCCGGAAAAACTGTCGCCGCTCCATGAAATGGAAAGTTCAGGCGGTGAACCGGATGTGGTCGGTCATGATCAAAAGACGGGTGAATACATCTTCTTTGATTGTTCGGCGGAAAGTCCGCAGGGCCGCAGAAGTCTTTGTTATGACCGCGAAGCGCTGGAATCCAGGAAAGAACATAAACCGAAAAACAGCGCGATGGATATGGCATCGGGCATGGGGCTTGAGCTTTTAACAGAAGACCAATACCGGGACCTGCAGAAACTCGGGACGTTCGACACAAAAACATCGAGCTGGGTGAAAACACCGGCGGATATCCGAAAACTCGGCGGCGCCCTTTTTTGCGACCGCCGTTACAATACAGTGTTCGTTTATCACAATGGCGCGGAATCGTACTACGCGGCCAGAGGATTCCGCGGAGCGGTAAGGGTCTGAATTAAATCCGGATATAAAATTCATCACCGTTAGGGAGGCATTTTCAAAAGCCTTCAGGCCGATGCCTGAGGGCTTTTTTGTTCCTTGTGGATATCGCCTTTTGTTTGTAAACTATTGGAAATTCAGATTAAGTAAGAAGGGATTTGATCCCTGAGGAGTTTGTTTTGCTGCATATTTTTGTCGATGCTGACGCGTGCCCGGTGAAAGAAGAGGTGTTCCGTGTCGCCAAACGGTATTCACTGAACGTTACGTTGGTGGCCAATTCGTGGATGCGGGTGCCGGAAGATCCGTCCGTTGCCCTGAAGGTTGTCGGCGGAAATCTGGACGAGGCCGATGACTGGATTGTCGGGCAGGTCCAACCGCAGGACATCGTGATTACGATTGATGTTTTATTGGCGGACCGTTGTTTAAAGAAGGGGTCGTTTGTGATCGGCTCATCCGGAAAATCGTTCACGGAAGACAATATCGGGGACGCGGTCGCGACCCGCAATCTCATGGCGGATCTTCGTGACTCAGGGGAAATCACCGCAGGGCCCGCCCCGTTTAAAAAGAGTGACCGGTCTTCCTTTCTTCAGGAATTGAATGAGGTCATTCAACGCATTCAGCGCCAGCGTATAAGATAGGGGACAGCGCCCTAACTCGGGAGTTAGGGCGCTGTCCCCTATCTTATTGATCGGCGGACTTGACGGCCGGGGTTTCTTGGGGTAGACTTCTAACAACTAAACGATTTGAGGCGATGGAGTTCGCCTTTAACCGCCCGCTCATGAAGGGGCCGATGACTCCTGCAACGGAAATCCGATTGTGGGAGTTTTTTATTTTAAGGAGGGGATATGGTTAAATTGGGTTGGCTGTTTTTGGCCGGAGGCGCGGGAACGCTGATGCGTTACGTTCTGACGGGAGTGGTTTTCCAGGCCCTGGGCGCGCGGTTTCCCTACGGCACGCTCATCGTGAACCTGGCCGGATGTTTGATCATCGGTTTTCTGTTCGCGTTGACGGACTCAAAGCTGGCGTTGTCGCCCGACACGCGCCTATATCTGATGGTCGGCCTGCTGGGGGCGTTTACCACATTCTCGACCTTTATCCTGGAGACGTTCGCCCTGATGAAAGACGGAGAGTTTTTTCTGTCCGCGGTCAATGTCCTGGGCAGTGTATTGCTCGGTCTGGCGGTTTTATATCTGGGGATTTTATTGGGAGAAGCCCTGTGAGCGGGCGATGGATGATTGAATAAATCCATGCCCAACATCCTGCGCTCTGTGTTATAATTCCATTAATCAGAAATTTTAATCCATCAGGAAACGGACGGCGTATGAACAAAACAATCTTAACCATTTCCGGAATCATTTTTCTCACCCTGGGATCTTTCATCAGCGTTAACCAATCAGCCCGGGCCGAGTGTCTTCCCGAAGAAATAACCGGCCAGTTCACGATCAGGGAGGAGGCCGGCGGCATTTCAATCCTCGCCGTATCCGAAACCCTGCCTGAACAGGTTGATCACGTGAAGTTAATTTATAATGCCCTGCTGAAAAAAGATGACGACACCGGCGGCATATTGCGAAAGGCGATCAGCCAGAGGCAGCCGTCCGTTCTGATTGTCAACAGCGGCCGCGACTTTGATGAGGACGGCGGGAAATACGCCCGGGCCGTCAGCGCCTGCCCGGTGCAGGTATTCCAGTTGGCCGAGATCGTTCCGTACGGATCCCCCGGCGAAACGCAGTACGGCGTCAGGGACGCGACGGTGGAAGAAATGATCAACCTGGTCTACCAGTACGGGATCATGAAAGCCAACTCCGGCTGGATCAAACGGCTGAAGAAGGCCATGGACCAGGCGGTTTCCGGACATATTTTCAGCCCGCAGATCAGCGACCCCGACCAGCTCAAGGACTATTGGCCGGCCACATATCTGGTCCTCGGCCTGGAGGTGTATTATAATTTCTGGGCGGACAAGGATTCTGTCAGGGGCGGAGGTTACGCGTTTAAAAGCCGTGCGACCCTTGAACAGGGTGACCCGGAACTTTTCAAACTGATCGAAGAAATCTTCCCGGATTCTATCCGTCCGGAGAAAAAATAAGGGACATACATCTATTACCCCTATTTATAAAATTTTAAATCAACGCACGTATGTCCGATTGTCCGGATTTTTTGAGGAAACCGGGATAAAAGGTGTACGTCCCCTTTTTTGCCGATGAATCTTCCCCCCGAAGAGTTTAAAAGCCGCCTGTCCAATTTTTCCCTGAATGCACTGAAATGGGCGCTGTTCCATTTGCCGCGCTGGTTTATTTCCTTCATTTTAAACGGGCTTTTTTTCATCGCGCTGATCGGCCTTAAAAAACAGCGTGGGATCTGTCTTAAAAACCTGCGGTCGGTTTACGGCGAAACCAAAAGCCCGCGGGAATACAAGGCCCTGGCCGCGGCCTGCATCAAAAACATCGGACACAGCATGACGGACCTGCTTTATTACGTCGAGCGGCCGAAGCAATTGTCCCGGCTTGTCACCCTCGAACATGAAGACCGGCTCATCAAGGCGCTGGCGCAGGGCAAGGGGGTGATCGCGGTCTCGGCGCATCTGGGGAACTTTCCTCTGCTGTTTGTCTCGCTGGTTCAGCGCGGATATAAAATCAACGTCATCATCCGCCCCATGCGCAACAAGACGTTCAGCCGTTTCATGTTCGGCCTGTGCGAACAATGGAAGATCAACATGATCCAGACCGTACCTCCCCGAAAATTTTTCAAGGACTCTCTCAGCGCCCTGCGGCGCAATGAACTCTTGTTTATCCTGCTGGATGAAGAGGCAAAGGAGGAGGCCGGGGTCGAGGTGGATTTTTTAAACAGCCGCGTCACCCGCGCGGCCGGGCCTTTGTTATTTCACGCGCGCACGGGTTCCCCGATCCTGCCCGTCTTTGTCGTCAAAGAAGACCGGACCTTCCGGATCGTGATCGAAGAGGCGCTGAATATCGAGAAGGCCTTAAGCCCCGCCGAAAATGACATCAAAAATATCACCGCCCTCACCCGCGTGATCGAGTCGTACGTGCAGAAATATCCGGTGCAATGGGGCGGGTGGCTGAATAAGCGGTGGGGGGTGGATTGATTAGTGGTAAGTGATATGAGAATCCTACGTGCAGAAATATCCGGTCTAACGGGTCGGCTGGGGGCGCTGATTATTTTTGCTGATTAAGGAAGATCAGGTCGGGTTCGGCCTCGGAAAACTTCAGGACACGGGTCAGGTTGGGGTCTGCCCGGTACGATCCGTCCGCGAGTTTTTCGTTCACATAAAACAGATAGGTCTCGCCGGCCTCAAACACCTGGGCAGGCAGGGACGGAGCGCTGCCGCCGTCGATGGTGAGGAGTTTCGGCAGGTCCGCGCACCCTTTCCAGCATTTGTTCCAGAAGGCCTCGGCCCTGGACGGGAAACCCCGGTCATCCGCGTAGCGCGTCTCGACCGTGGCCGCGAACACAAACTGGGCCCGGGAAAACGCCTCTTGCGCGGACGCGGGCAGAGGGTCGTCCGTTCCCCCGGCGCCGGCCTGCGGCAGAACAGACGTTAAAGAGAGCACGGTTAAAACCAGAACGGGGAAGATACGCATCGTAATGTCCTTTGTAGAGATTGATTTTCTCTCAATATAGAGGCTCGCGGCATCCCGGTCAATGGAATTTTCAAATCAGTAACGGGCCTGCCCGAAATGAAAATTACGATTCCGCCTCCCGGATCGCTCAAAAAAGCCCCTATTTTGCCCAAAAGGTGGAAAAAAGATAGCACGAAGTGCGCTTAGGCTATCGAAATTAGCGGAAATTTTGGTAAAATGTGATAAGGGATATGTCCTCAAAAACCACCACAATTCAAGCATCCAATTACCGGTCCCTGCTCAAACAGGTGGAAAAGACCCTGCTCGAGGGCCAGGCCCGCATCGAACAGGAGCGCGTGCGCACGTACTGGGAAACCGGACGGATCATCCACACGCATATCCTTAAAAATAAAGACCGCGCGGATTATGGAGTTGAAGTGATCGCCCGTCTTGCCCGTGACCTCGGCGTCGATAAGACCTTGCTGAACCGCTGTTTTAAGTTTGCCCGGACCTATGCCAGTCCGCCAATTGGTGCCCCGGGGCACCAATTCACCTGGAGCCATTACCGCCAGCTGATGGCCATCCCTGATGACAAGGAACGTCTGTTGATCGAGGAGAAAGCCGGGCGAAACGGCTGGTCATCCAAGGAACTGCAGGCGCGGGTCAAGATTCGCCCGTCAGGGGAGGGGGCCCTGGTCCGTTCAGAAGAGCCGGCGCATTACGGCCGGCCAAATGCTCCCTTGACCCCTTCCCGCGGCACGCTTTACACCTACCGCTTTGTGTCGAGGCCGGCCCTGGGCGACAACCCCGAGGCGCGCGCCTTGCTCCTGGACCAGGGCTTCGGGGTGTTTCGGGACATCGACCCCCGCGTCTCGGCACGGTTCGCGGATGAGGCGATCGTTGAGTCGCGCCCCAAAAACGGCGACTACACATTTTCCGCGGGTGAGCGCACCGCCAAAGACCTGTTCACCTACCGTGCCTATATAGAGAAGGTGGTGGACGGCGACACTCTTAAAGTGCGCGTCGACCTGGGCTTTTTAAGCTGGCACCGGGAGGTCCTTCGCCTGCGCGATATCGACTGCCCCGAGGCGGGGACCAAAGAAGGCGACGCCGCCAAAACATTCGTGCGTTCGCTCCTCAAAGAAGCGTCGCTTATCATCCTGCGCTCCAGCAAAGCCGACAAATACGACCGCTACCTCGCGGACGTCTTCATCCCGCAGGGAAAAGAACCAGATCCGGCGACGGATGTTTATTTGAATAATTTGTTGTTGGAGAAGGGGTATGCCAGTCGAGTGTGAAATGGGTCTGAACCCCTTGAACGGATAATATGAATAAAAAAGTGATATTAGCTTATATTGACCTGTTGGGATTTTCTGAATATGTTAAAACCAATCAGACCGCGGCAGAGTTTAAGATTAAATTGGAGGGAGTTTTTGATAGTGTAAGAGGACAACTCAATGATATTATCAGGCACGAAAAAGAAGAATATCGTCTAGTTTCTGACTATTTAGTTATGGATATGAGTGATGTTGAGTTTATTATGTTCAGCGATTCTTTGATAATTTGGTTAGACATGGGTAAAAGAATAAGTGATCATTTGGAGGCGAGAAGAAGTATAGGGTTTGAGTCTTTTGACAATGCAGAGCAAGAAAGGGAAATTCTTAAGATTCACACGGTTACCGACTATAGGTTTTTTCTAAATTATATAGCAATGACAGTTTTCATGTTAACTTGTGAAACACATTTATTGGCTCGTGGTGGTATTGCGGACGGAGATTTTCATTGCAGTACATTCGGCAAAGATATAAAGGGTGAATTTCTTTTTAGTCAGGCTTTAATTGATGCCTTTAATCTGGAGAAGAATGCCCGCATGCCTAGAATAATTATTTCAGATAAAATACATGAAAAGTTGAAAGATTGTGCGTGGATGGATCACTCGTTAATTTGGACAGATGCTGATGGGGAAAACGTGTTGGATATTTATCATTTCCCTGGGTATTATAAAAACCTTCCCGAACTGATAGATAGTTGTTTTAAGGGACATTTAAATACGTCAAATAAAGATTCTTTCCATAACATTATTTCAAAAAGGTTAAACGAATTAAGCTCCGAGAAGGAGAAAAAACGTGATATTTGGAATAAGTGGTTTTGGTTTAAAGAATATCACAATAAAAGAATGCAAGAAATAGATAAAAGGTTTGTAATATAGAGTCCGAAGAAGGGAACGGAGGCAAATTGAAGTGGTATGGACTGGCCCCTTCTCTTTCTACATTGCGAAGATTACTGTTACGATGATCGAAAATATGATAGAAAGTCATATTGAAATTTATAACCAATTCAACACCCTGACGCAGAGGTGTTTTGGATAAGTATGGCAGCTAAATTGGAAGATGCTTTATTTAATTCTAAGGTCAATAAGGACAATTTCAGTTCCTTGCTAGAACTGTATTCAAAAGCGCCTGATGTCTTTGTTGCTTTTATCGGTGCCGGAATTAGTTCGGCTATAACAGGGGTTCCTGATCTCAAAGGATTATATGTTTCCTGGTGTGAAAAATACGGGTGTTCAGTCGATGGTAATGGTGAATCACCGGAAGCATTCGGAGTCTTATATAAGCATGTTGAGGATAAGGAAAAATTTGATCAAGAGCTATTTACTAAAACAATTCCGAAAAATACGAGGCATACATCTACTCATATTGAAATTGCTCGTGCTTTTAATTGTTTTGTTACAACAAACTATTACGATCCAATTGAAGATGGATTTAGGCAGAAGCAAGATTTAACAAGTTCCAAGCCTGAAGAATTGACGAAATTTTATTTTGTCTTTCCACCCCAAGAAAGGGCAAGACATTCATTAACTTATTTGCATGGCAATCCCAACACAGGATTTTGTATTTTACGAAAGAAAGATTATCAATATTTTTATCCTTCGCTTTATGAAAGGCATAATGGGGTTTACGTCGTAGAAAATAGTTTGTGTGATATTTTGACAAATTACACAATAATTTTTCTTGGGTCCTCTTTGGAATTCCATTTGCGATCATTTCTTAAACACTTACTGGCTAAGATTGCAAAAGAAAATAGTAGTAAGTCCGATAATGAGACAAAAAGAGAAGTTAAAATGCATTATTGGGTAACTAGTGATTCCGAAATTAATAAATATTTGGGAGCTGCTCCTGAAGAGCAAAAGGAGAATTTTCAGCAAAAATATTTTCATGATTATAGCCAAATGAATGTTAAGCCAGTGATATATACAGGCGATCATATTTTCGTAGAAGATTTATGCAAAACTTTAGCCAAATTATTAGAGGCCAGAACGACAAGTTTAGCGGGCAGCACTTATACCCCATCATAGAAATAGGTGATTTATGAGTTACTATCAAAATTTAGAAAAAATTGAATTCCTGATTCAACAATACAATGACACCAACGCTGCAAGTTTAAAGCTACTGGTGCGTGCTGACAAGGATTTGGAACGAGAGTTTTTAAATAAACTTTCCTCTTTAGATTGGTTCGAGTGGATGCAAGACAATAATTATTTTAAACCAGAGACAATCGCATTCGATGTGAAAGGAAATGCTTTGTTTTGGGGGGTTCTTGATTATTTAGAGAAGGTTTCTGGACATGCGAGTCAACAGCCAAAATATGGCAAGGATTTAATTAAAATTATTGATGATGTTATTCAATTTACCATACATAGGAAGCCAATTAACAATCCACATTTTTGGTGGTACTTTGTTAAGATTTTAAAAAATCTTCCATCCTCCGTTATAAAAGATAACCTCAAAATCGATAAATTTAATACTTGGATTTCAGTTTGGGTGAATTATTCAAGTAAGAATGATATGGGGATAAGTGACATCGGCGAAAAACTTTTGCCAAAATTTTTAAGTGATGATTTTGCACCTGATTATCCTTTTGCTGAAACAATCATTGAGGTAATTACGGCTATTAAAGCTGGAGGAAAATCATACTCATTTACCAGACGAGATGACGCTGTGTTGGCTTGGGATTCATATTGGATTCAGGATGCCTTCAAGAAATATGGTGAATTGATCGGTAAAAAATGCTCCATCAAGGTTGTTCTTGGGCTGGCAGAAAGATTAAGGAGGGCATTGGAATATAAACAGAAGAATCATTATTCTGATTTTGATGTCGATAATAATGTTTATCGGATTACTGTAGAGCGTGTTTCAATCGATGGATTACAGCCCGGGCAGATCGGGTTTCAAGAGGGACAATATCAGTGTGTTGTGAAACAGTTTTCAGATGAGCAGTTAAGAAATATTGACCGTGGACAAGATTTCTGGGCGCTCCATAAAGCCGATCCAGAAACAGATATAAATCAATATTTCTTTAGCGCTTTAACAAAAGATGTTTTCCTCACGGAACTCAAAAGCAAATTGCCTAAAGATATAAATTGGCAGAGTACAGATAACTTTGAAAATAAACTTTCGAGCATCTATACCGGGCTTTTCTCGGATTATTCCCATGTATGGTGCCGCAGTTTAAAAAGCGGGCCTGAGAATGGCGATGGAGCCGAAGAAATCTTAACGAATATTTTACGAGACGTTTTGCTTGTTAAATGTGAGATAAACCGTGCCGGGGGCAGAGAGATATTAAACACATTTTTAACTGATAAATTTCAGTTTCCCATATTTAGACGGTTTGTCTTGATATGTGCCGATAGATATTGGGCTGATTATTCCGAACTGTTGGAGAAATTGCTTGAAGTTGTTCCAACAATTCTTGGGGAATCCGATCTTGAAGTTGAGACGCAGGATGTTTTTCAACACCATAACATTTCCTTTACTCCCAAAATTAAGACAAAGATTAAAGAACTTATTAACCAAGTCCCCGAATATTATCTGAAAAAGGGAGATGAAAAGTTAATTGCTTATTGGAAATATAAATGGCTTTCCCCTCTCAGGGAGAACGCCGATTTCTCCGTTTTATATGAACAGGCGAAGCAAAAAGTTGAGCCAAAAGATGGCAAACCATACGAACCAGAACGATCATCTTTTAAAGGGGGCTTTATTACCCATAAATCACCGGTTACTAAAGAGGAAATTCTTCAAAAGCCAATCGGTGAATTAGTCAAATATTTGGCGGATTTTAAAGGTGCTGACTTCTGGCATGGTGTTTTTGAGGGGGAACCCGATAAAGAAGGTCTGGCCGATACTTTGCAAGCTGCTGTTAAAGAGGAACCCAAGAAATTTACAGACGGACTCGAGGCATTAGTGGGTTTGGATTATTTTTATTTGCATCGAATTTTACGGGGATTGAAGGATGCTGGGGCCTCGGGTAAAGAATTAGACTGGAATAAGATTTTTGATTTTTATTTAGAATATCTTAAGCGAGGTAAGGACAACATAACAAAAGAGGCGCTTGAGGCCCAGGGTGAAGACAGTGGGAAAGGTAGATATCTCTGGATTATCGATGCTATTGTTAATTTAATCGAAGATGGTTCAAAAGATGATAACAAGGCTTTTTTGCCTGAATATTTTGATAAAGTCGAGCAGATATTCGATTTGATAATACCTTTGCTAAAAGGAGAAAAGCATCCAGACACTCAAAGAGACGCTCTTACATATGCGCTTAATACCACCCTTGGCCGGTCAGTTATGACTTACGTTTCTTTTTCTTTGAGGGTGGCAAGGGCGACTCAGAAGAAACAAAAGAATTGGGGTTCAGATAAGTTTGAAAGATTTTTGTCAATTGGCATTGATGGATACATCTGGTTTGGCTGTTATTTGCCGCAGATGAGATATTTGGATAATGAGTATGTTGATGAGAAAATCAAATTTTTCGCTCAAAAAACTTCTGATGATTTTGAATGGCAAATGTTCATGGAAGGATATTTAACAGGGTCTCGGGTGTACAGGGACTTATATGGGTTGATGCGTTTAAATTATTTAAAGGCTATTGAAAATAAAATATTTGAAGGTCGTACAGAAGAAAGACTCGTTGAGCATATCTGCATCGGATATCTGCAGATGGATGAAGCGTTGGCAGAAAATAATAAAGACGGAACGCACAGTTTATTTTGGAAAATGCTTAATGATGCTGCGGATGATAAACGAGGCCGATGGGAAGATGTGGCTAGCTTTTTTTGGTCAATATCTCCAAGGACCTTAAGAAAAGAGGATAAGGAGAGTCAAGATGAACCATCAGAAGATATAAAAAAAAGAATCGTGGCTTTCTGGGCGTGGACATATAAGGAGCAGGCGCAAGTTAAAGAGAAATTAGGCGATGCATACAGCTCTTTTCTAAGCCGAATGGCAGAGTTGACAATATGGCTCGATAGAATAGATGAATCCGCAGAAAAGTGGATTATTCTATCGGCCCCGTATATTGAAATTCAACATCGTTCTGGTTTTCTGATTGAATATATGACGAAATTTACCGATGAGGAAAGTGTCAGGCGTATAAGTAATATATTTCTAAAAATTTTAGAGTACGCAACGCCAATGTTTCGAGAACAAGAGATTAAGATCATCATTGAACGCCTTTATAATGTTGGTGAGAAAGATAAATCTATCAAAACAAACGCCGATATGATCTGTAATGCTTACGGGCGGAGGGGGATACATTTTTTGAAAGAGTTGTGGGCGAAGAATCAGAATTTATAAGAGAACGGGACAGGACGGGTTGATTGGCGGGAAGGATTGGTTAAAAGAGGGAAGTAAGAAGAAGGAAGAAGGAAACGGTTAGCCCGTTGTGCCAGGTCACTGCAGAGAATGTGATAGTCCCCCAAATGCGACAGAGGGAAATTGACGAGGTTTGAACTGTTTCCGTTTCTTTCTATTAAATCTAAAAATATGTGATTTGAAAGAGGCCGCTATGTTATACATACTTCAGAATTATCTTTTAGAAAGTCTAATAATGATTGTGCTAGTCATATTCATTATTCTCTGTAAATTTAAAAAAAAATTTATATCTTGGGTCAATGAAAACAACAAAATCATTTTTATCATACTAACTTTATTTGGATTTTTTTTTACTTGTTATCAGGTTAGAGAGAATGCTAAAAACACGAAGTATATGTATCTAACTAGCGTATGGAATGACATTATGAAAGAGTCAATTAAATACCCAGAATTTAATGATAAAACAAAAACATCAACTTATATGAATTCCTTTCAAGGTGATAAGAAAATAGAGTATGAAGTATATGTTAGGTGGGTTGGTGGTTATATTGAAGATCTTTTTAACAATGAATATAAAAAAGAAGGGTGGTCTTTTTTTGAACCATGGGTTAACGATATATTAGAAATGCACCGTGCCTGGTTCTTCGACAATATTGAATATTACAAGGAAACAAAAAGTTTATATAATTTGCTAAAGACTATGAAAAATAAAGGAACTAATGCAGTTTTTCGATCAGAAAAATAAATAGGAGAAAGTAGAAAAGGACAGAGGGAAATTGAAGGGGCTTGACCTGTCTTGGTGCTTTCAAAATATACCCGTTATGAAAATTACGAAAGTCGAATTCAAACATACGTTCATCTTTTTGCTGTCTACTTTTTTGCTGACCGGCTGTGGTACGTTTAATGGAAATATCAAGATCCAAAACGCGAGTTCCCGCGACATTGTCGTTCGAAAACTGGAAGGATTTAAATACGAGCCTCCCTGCGGGATTCTTACTGCAGGGGCCTCAGCGGGTTCATTTATGTATCGTATGCCCTTTCCCGAGGAAGTGCGCATTCATTGGTGGTATAGTGAGGACTTAAATACGTGGTGGGATTCGAAGGGTCAAGTGCACGTTGACACAATAGATCTGAATGGGTTAAGGCCGCCTCAACTTGATGCTGAATTATTGTTAGAATTTACACCAGATGAAAGATGGGTGGCAAAAATTTATCGGTTCCCGTACTGAGAGTATTCGAATGAGAATAAATATAATATTGCCGATTGTCGAAAAATAATGCCGTTTTTCATTAAAGAAATTATATAAAATTGATTAATTAAGGAGGATTTAATGCAAAGGAATCCTGATCAGGTAGAAAGAGAGAGCAGAATAACTATAGGGAGGCTGAGAGAGGATCTTCAGGGATATTCAGATGATACAGAAATCACTTTTGGTTCCACAAGAGAGGCCGTTCCTTTAATTTTTTATCGTGTAAAACGCCGAGGAGATGGATTGGTTCAAATTGAATTGAATGAAGTTGATCCTGAACATAAAAGATGGATTTTACGCCAGGGAGGAGATGAATTGTTGTTGGATGAAGTTAAATAATAAGCGACGCATCCCTGCTTTTAGTGTTTGTCCTCCGCCCCTAATTATTCAGCTTCCCTGCTCAGTTTTCAAGAATTCCATCACTTGGCGGAATTTCATATGGAACCTGTACCGGAAAGGAGATAGTAATTTTCTTCGAAGAACGATAAACCGGAGTCAAGAGATCCAGGTGCATACAAAAAATGTGATTTTTAACGTATTACTAACATATCATTATTAAGGAGGATAACGTGCGAAAAATAATAATTTTAGGGATTGCGTTTTTATTAGGATCGCCCCCATTATATGCACAAGTTGACACCAATATCAGTCTTAATGCTTATCGAACGGCAGTTGCTATTGGGATAGATGCGGCCCGGTTTAAGGATGGATATATGGACGCCTACATCACCGATTATTTTATCAATTCCACCGATTCTACTAACTTTGATTATGTAATACAGTCATGGGCTCCTAACGCGAATATGCTTGTTTGGCTGGCTTTTGACGGCGATGATGATGCTGTAAGCGATTTTGACCGGACTGTCCGGCGTCATCCAGTTGACTTCTTCGGAAATGCCAGACTTGACGACAGTCAACAAATGTCAGGCGTAACATCCCTTATGTTAGACGGTTCCGGGGATTATGTTAAAGTAACCGCTTCCGGGAATAATCTTAGTCCCGCTACTGGTGATTTTACTTATGCGGCCTGGGTAAGGTTTAATGATACAGATGGGTATCAGGAAATATTCCATCAAAGAATCGGTTCCGGAAACGATGAACTGGAAATTCGGCTGGGAGAAAGCTCCGGCGATGGTAAAATATTCGCTATGACCAATGATGGTTCTAATGTTTACGTGACCTCGACCGGGACGTTAAACACTGATGAATGGTATCACGTGGCTTTTATCAGAGATGGAAATAATCTGGGCCTTTATCTCAATGGCAAGCAAACAGGATACGCAACCGGAACGATTCAATCCATCGGACAAAACTCCCATATATACATTGGTAGTTCCTCAGGAGGAGGGGGCTCATATCTGGATGGATATGTTGATCACGCCTTTGCGTCGACACAAAATATTTATAACGCCGCTCCAAACTCCAATAAAACTGATACGATAAATATTGCAACAGAACCGTTCACCATTGAACGGCAACATTTTGTTCAACCATCAGGCGGTAATATGACGCTGGTATCTCAGCAAATCGATGCGGAAGCGGCCCCTACAGACGCAAAAATCGTCATTTTGGAAGAAGACATAGATCCTGTAACTGTGGGTGGAGGGTCTCCCGATATCCAAGCTTACATCAGTTCGGATAACGGTGGTACATGGGATGAAGTGGCCCTCAGCGATGTGGGTAATTTCGAAAACAATCGGCGTATTCTGACGGGAACTGTGACCCTTTCCACACCAACAGATACGGAGATGAGTTATAAAATTACGACCAGTAACAATGTTGATTTAAAAATCCATGGAGCAGGATTGTCATGGGAATAGAGCAAGAACGGGTTTCTTAAATAAAATAACTAGTGACGGCTCCTGCTTTAGTGTTTGGAAATAAATAGGGACGCACCCTGCTTTTAGCGGTTGTACAATAAATCACCTTCGTCCCAATTTATTAATTAAAAAACAGAAAAACTAACATGAAAAAACTTGTCCAAAAATACCCTTCAGGTAAAAACACATTTGAGGTCGACAGCGGCGGGGTCAACGTGCATCTGGAGCGGTGGTTCTCTTCACACCGGTATATCGTACCCTTCGAAGAAGTGACCGCTCATCCGGTAGAGGTGGGTGTTTCTTCCAAGGGCTGGTTTACCGCTGGAGCTATATGCTTGATGTTCCTGGTCCTCTGTGTGTGGTTCGGATTTGGAAGAAAGGATGCGGCCACTTTGCAGGAGAATCTCATTGCTTGGTCGAGCGGGACCATAATCTCGGTGGGGATGTATCTGCTTTCACGGCGAACGTTTATTCTGTTTTCCACAGGCAGTCGCGAGCTCGCCCTGCTAAAAAATAATCCATCCCAAAAAGCAGTGGATCTATTTGTTGTAGCCATGTTGCAACAAAAACGCGAGTATGTGCGCAATGCCTATTTACCCAGCTCGGATGGGTTACCGATCGTCACGCAGCTCAATAATCTCAGTATCTTGAAGAAAAACGGCGATATAACCGAGGAAGAGTTTATACTTCTTAAGGAGCGGATAATCAATCGAAATGATCCCGAGGATGATAATCTGGATGGTCCTGAGTTTGGATTTGGAGACAATTAAATATCAGGAGAACGGGATAGTCCCCGAAAAGGGACAGAGGGAAATTGAAGAGGCTTGAGCTGACCCGTTCCCTTTATCAAAATAACGCACAATGATAAAAGAAATCCTAATCACAATAATCTTAATGTCATTCGCGGCCCCAAGCCTTTGCGATGAATCGGCGCTTTCTGTAAAAGAACGATCGGAATTTCTGGTTAAAGTCGGTATCATGGAGAGCGCGACAGCAAATCAAGACGTGCTTCGCGAAACTAATGAGATCACAATGGATCCTTCAAGACGTCCTGGGTTTTGTTTCCTCATTGATCCACCCAATGACGAACCCTATGAAATATATTCGGTGCATTATCTTCCTGCCACGCCGAAGAACTTGACAGGAATTTTTCGAGAGTATGATACCAACACTGCTGTTTCGGGAATAAAAACCCCGATTGAGCATGCTCAGGGCATCCGGCCATTTTGTTATGATTTTCATCCTGGTGATCCGCTGGGAGAATATAGGATAGAGGTGTTCATTAATGGAACACTTTATACAACCTTGCCTCTCAATGTTATTGCTCCTGATTAATTAACTTGAGAACGGGAGAACGGAACAGTCCCCGAAATATGAAAAATAGGATAAAAACAATTTTAAGGTACACACTGGGCGGGTACATCGGCTGGTGCCTGGTAGCACAAATATTCATAGCCCTGCTTTTAGTTCCATTAGCATGGTGGTCGGAGATTTACAATTATAAAACACTTTCGCCGTACTCTACCATTTATGAGGTGCTCGGATATGTAATTATGTTTTTCGGAGTGGGCTTTGGGTTATGGTCTGTCCGTAAAAGAAATATCCTGTATCAAGTTTTCTGGCCGACTTTGGCGAATATAAAAGTCAGTGTAGCCATAACGGCCATACTTGGCGTCTGCTTGTTTGTTTTTAGTCATGAAACGAGATCGTGGTGGTTGTGGGCAAGTTCTCAGGAAATTGTTAAAGCCCTTTGGGGCGTCTCCGTCGGATTTATGCAGGGGGTATTGCATTTGTTTCCCTTCGCTGCCCTTGTGAATTACGTATATTGCCGGTGGCGTGAAGGGCTGCGAGAGGGCTTGTTGCCCTGGATAATATTGGCGGTGATTATAAATCCATACTTCAGCACAATCGGGATTCATGTAGATAATGCGATCGATTTCCATACGAAATACGATGCGTGTGGGGCGCAGGTTGATATATATCCGGATAAGCCGGCTGAAAAAGCCGGTATGCAAAATGGCGAGGTGATTAACGAATTGGATGGAATCAAGACGGTTACTCCGGAAATCTTGTTGAGCTATACTGGAAAAAAGCAAAACAATGATCCATGGCGCATTGTGACTGACCGGAGGGAATATTCGATTGTTCCTACGTTTGATGAAGTATCCCAGAAGTATAAGATCGGGGTTTATTTACGGCAAGCATACTGCAACAGTAAGGGTGAATTCTATAAGTACAAAAAATGAATAACAAGGAATTGACCAATGAAGAGAAAATATTATTAGTGGACAAATTTTCCGGGATGCGGGCATACTCTTTAATTCCTTTATTCGTTATTTTTGGGGTTTGTAACAGTGATGAATTTGATTGTTTCTAAGAAATTAACTTATCTGGGAATATCGAACATCTATATTAAAAAATTTACGATGGCAAAAGTCATTTCCTATTTAGGTTTGGCGGTTTTTTTACTCGGAATGATGATTTGAAAGATCCAATAAATAGGGACGAACTATAATCAGTGATCAGCGATAATAAAAGAAAACAGGAGTAAAGAAGTTTGGATCAAATCATCAAACAGCCGCAGAAAAATAGAAGTTTCGCCCAGCTTCACCAGGATATGTGGGCCTGTGTTCTCAAATATCCGTTTATCTTTTTTATCCTCCCGGCGCTTATTTATTTTCCTTTTGACTATTTCAACGAGGTGGTATCTTCCCGTCTGGAAACTGATTTCTGGAAACAGATGAGGATCTATTACCGGATATCCGGTATCGTTGAACTGTTTGTCGGCAGTTACATCTTTGCCATTCATATAGTCACGGTCAAGAAGATGTCTAACCGGGAAAAGGTTACTCCAGGTGAGGTGATGTCGCTGGCTGGCCGCTATTATTCGAACCTGCTCGGGTGCCTGCTGGTTGCGGCCAAGCGGATTTTTTTGAAGGTTTTACTTTTGATTGTTCCCGGGATCAAGAAGGCGTGTCAACTGGCAATGGCTGCTCCAATCCTGATCTTTGATGATCTGGACGTTTCCGACGCGCTGTCCAAGAGTGAAACCTGTATGCAGGGCCAGTGCCTGCGTTATTTTAAATTCGGATTGTTGGCTTTCGTGATCTATATTTTCGGGTCACTGGGGTTGGCCGTTTTACTCCCGGAACAGAAATCGCCCCTGCAGGGGGCCCTGTTGTGTATTCCGTGGAATTTTCTGGGTGCGCTTTGGTCTGTCGGCATCTGTCTTTTTTACGCGGATATAACGGATCGTCTTGACCTGGCCAGGCCCGTGGGCCGTCCGGATATTCAGCGCACAGATTCCCGCGATGACCGCGCGGATGTCCCCAGCCGAAAAAGCCTTGCGCTGGCTGTCTTTGTTTCCGGGGCGCTGATGATCACCGGGGCTTATTCACTATGGACCGCTCCGTATTTTGAGGGAGAGTCGGTCGTTTTTGGTGAATATGACAACACTATTTATTATCCGCCGGAAATGAAGTATGACGCGGTGCACCGCATCATCGAGGCCAGCCGCGGCGCGAAATTGTTTGAAGAGGAAGAAGAGTGGATCATCCGCCTGCAGGAAAAGACGCAGGTGTATGAATACCAGCTGCTCGTATATAAGGAATACTGGGATGATGAAGACCTTGTCGAGCATTTCGCCGATCTGCAGAGCCGGCTGGACAAAGTCGGGGCGGACAGGCCTGTTGTACTGGTCTTATATGATGATGACAAAGAGAAAATGAAGAGGTTTGCCCCATGAAATCCCGGAATTTTTCACAAAAGCTTATATGAATTTCAAAGGGAAACGATTACCACCATCGAAAGGAGACATATGAACAAGGGTATAAAAAATTTATCCGGCGGGATTTTCTTAATAATTTTTGCGGCAACAATATGTTTCAACGTGCATGCTGAAGGGAAAACTCAGAAATCAGATTATGAAAGGCAGGTGGAAGAATATGACAGACAGGTGAGGGAGAATGAAATAAGGCAGCAAGAAAGTAAAAAGATCTATCAACAGCAAGTGGAAGATTATAACACTAGAATGAATGAGGCAAAGCGACAACAAGAAGAGACCAGGAAACATTTAGAATCAGGCAGGCTATTAGAAAAGGAATATAAATTGCTATTAGAAGAGCAAAAGCGGCAAATGGAACAGAGTAAGCTGCAGTTAGAGAAAACAGAAATGAATTTGGAAAGACAGAAAAAACAAATAGATGCTTTTGATAAGATACTAACTCGGTGGGCGGATCAGCAGGAACAATATCAAAAATATTTGAATACGTTGAAGAAGTGATCAGGGATCGAAAGCAGTGATAAGGGATAAGTGATAAGGGATAAGTGATAAGGGATAAGAATTTTGACTGTTGTGCAAATTAATTGATGGGGGGTGTGATAATGGAAAAAGAGGGAAGAGGGAGAATGGGGTTTAAGGAGTAACGTGTAACGTTTAACGTTGAATAAATAGGGTCGCACCCTGTTTTTAGCGTTTGTTCAATAAATCGCCTCCGTCCCTAATTATTCCTAATTATTTTCTAATGGTAATCTAAAGGGGAATCAATGCGTTGTAAAATTTTCATTTTGTTCCTGGGCACGGTGTCATTGACGGGCTGCGTTTCGACGATGGATCGATATTCTCCGGAACTTTATTTTGATTATATGGCCGCCAAAGAATACGCCCAGCGGGGCGATATGGAAAAGGCGGTGGAGACCATGGAGTTTGTCTTAACCGAACACCTGAAAAAGTATCCCAACGATACGGAGGCACTTATTTTATTGGGCCAGGCGTATTATGAACGAAAAAAGTACGACGAATCTCTGGCCGTATTCGTCCGGTTGTGTGAATTAAAACCAAAAGACGGACACGCTTTATATCAGCTGGGTTATCTTTATATGGAGACCGGCCAGAAGGACCAGGCCGTCAAAACGATTCAAAAGTCCCTGAAGTATTCTCCCAACAACCCCGACGCGCTCAACACGCTCGGGTATTTGTATATCGACGCGTCCGTGAACCTGGCGGAGGCGACGGAAATGGTTCAAAAGGCCATCAGGTTGAGGCCCGGGAACGGCGCCTATTATGACAGTTTGGGCTGGGCTTATTATAAACAGGGACGGGAAGACCTGGCCCTCGCGAATTTACAAAAAGCTGATCGTCTGTATAAAGACCCGGCCATCAGTGATCATCTGGGGGACGTTTACCGGTCCATGAACAACCCTGAAAAGGCCATGGAGTATTGGGCGAAATCCCTGGAGCTTGACCCTGATCAGCCGGCCGTGATTCAAAAAATTGAGCAGAACGGGGGGCAGTGGATCAAGGGATCGGAGATCAGGGATGCGGGAACGAAGGGTGCGGTCAGTGATCTGAGGGCTGTGATTTTGGATTAGTGACGAACAAGATTAAGATACGGGACAGCGCCCTAATCAGTGATCAGGGATCGAAAGCAGTGATAAGGGATAAGAATTTTGACTGTTGTGCAAATTAATTGATGGGGGGTGTGATAATGGAAAAAGAGGGAAGAGGGAGAATGGGGTTTAAGGAGTAACGTGTAACGTTTAACGTTGAATAAATAGGGTCGCACCCTGCTTTTAGCGTTTGTTCAATAAATCACCTCCGTCCCTATTAATTATTTTCTCCGTTCACGTTTAATGATAAACTAAATTTTCTTATAGAACACGAAGGGTATATTTTATGGGCAATAAAAACAGACAAGTTCGGGCTCTTTTACTCAGAAATCATCTGGGTGTTTATTGCGCTGTTATAGGTATAGCGGTGATTATTTTCTTTTTGTGTGTCGAGTTTTTTATGGGGAGTAAATTTTTCAAAAATCCGGGCGAGGGGCCGTTCCGCGAGCTGAACATGATAGCTTTGGATGATACATTGGGATGGAGGCTGAGGAGCGGGAGTTATGACGTTTTTACTGCGGAAGGGGAGAAAGGGATCCAGTATACCTTACATGAATTGCGTGGCAGGGATACCGGCGGTTCCGATAGGTCCGCGGAACAGTCGGTGTTTTTTTTGGGAGGGTCTTTCGTCTTTGGACAGGGGCTTGATGATGATGAAACCCTGTCCTGGAAGTTTCAGGAAAACCAACCGGATATTACAGTCCGGAATTATGGTGTTATGGGGTATGGCACATACCAGACAAGTTTATATATGAAAGAAATTATACCCAAGACGACGGGTGCCCGGCTGGTTATTTACGGATTGATTCAGGAACATGAAGAGCGGAATGTCGCGGCTGCTTCATGGGTGGAGGATTTTGTACTTAGGGCGCATTCGGGTAAGGTGAGGTTTCCGTATATCAAATCAGTGGACGGGATGGATTTTCATTCGGAGATTTTTTTGGGGTATCCCTATAGCCGGGCAGTTTCGAAATTTGTCATGCCCCGGCTGATTCTTAAAGCTGTGATGCAGATTGTTTCCCGAAGGAGAGAGCGGTATAAAGACAAGGTGCTGGAATTTTTGTTGTTAGATATGGATCGTTATTGCCGTGAACAAGGAGTCAAGTTCTCTGTGCTTATTCTTCAGGCCGATGCACAGAAATATGCTCAGTATTCTGATTTTGTTTTGTCACATGGCATCAATTTTCTTCAATGTCCTCTAATGACCAGTGAGTACGGTCTGCCTGGCGATGGGCATCCGAACGCCGATATGAATAATCAATGGGCAGAGTGTGTTTCCAAACAGCTGGGGCGTGCCCTCAATTAAGTCAAATAACACTGGCGTCAGGAAAAATAAAGATACGGGACAGCGGCCTGGCTAGTGATCTGGGCATTCCTTTTATACATATACCCTCCAACAGTCCGATCACGGATACAGTCCGCCGCACACTTCTTAATTTTCCAATTGATAAAAGGCGAGGAGTTGCCCTCCTTACCAACTCCTCTTGGTGAATCCAGGCCCGCGCTAGAAGGCGAACGCTGTTTTGATACCGCCGAAGACCTTGTCTTCCTGGTTGCCGATATCCGCGTCTTCCAGGTCGCCCATCGGCGCGTTGTACCCGATGGTCGGGATGATGGTGAGATTGGGGGTGAGCGGAATGTTCAGTCCGATGGTTGGCGTGAGATGGGTGCCTTCGCCGGACAGCCATTGTCCGTCGACGTACCCGAAGGTCAGCCCCAGGTCCAGCGCGATCCCGGTCTTTTCGCAGAGCGGGACGCTGTGGGACAGGGCCAGGGTGTAATAATTTCCGTCGCCGTCCGTGTTCAGGTCTTTCCCGTCTTCGTAATCGTGGAAGACGGAGAACGTGGGAGACAACAACGTGTCGACCGCGACCGACACGAAGAACTCCTTGGATGATCCGTCGTATTCGGGGAAATCATACCAGGTGTGCCCGACGCTGACGGTGACCGGGTCAAGCGTGTACCCGTAAGAGACGTAATAGTCGCTTTCATCGGAGGTGAGCGAGTCCCCGTTTTCCATGTCGAAACTGCCCCAGTACCCCACGGTGAACCCCAGTGTTGAGAAACTGATCCCGGGCTGCAGGACGCTGTCCCGGTCCAGGTACTGGCCGCGCCAGACGTAACGGTCGTAATAATCCATGGTTGCGCCGCCGCTGATCTCAACGCCCATGTCTTTCAGGAAACTCCCGAACAGGGTGGGGGGCTCGTCCATATCCTCCGCGGTGCAGGTCTTGGGTAACACCGATAGGCCGAGGAAAAGGACAAGGGTTAGGGACAAGATTTGACTGATTGTGCTGCCGTGCTTCATGATGGTCCTCCTTGTTGGTTGGTTAAACATGTGTGCTGAAACAATCTTTACGGAGACAATAAAAAACCCCCTTCGCGCGCTGACGGCAGTCAGCGGAAGAGGGCGGCCTTGCCCAAATAAAAAACCCCTAACCGATTGGTTCTGGTTAAGGGCCTCGTGGTCCTGGTCCGGCGCTCACCGCCGGTTAAAATGTCTTTTCCCGAAACACCGTTGTTCAAGGAAACATTGAAAGTTTAACCCGGATTGATTTTTTTGTCAAGGATTTAAGTGATCAGGGATCTGTGAAAAAAGAAAGAAGAGGGAAGATATTTAACATTTTTACCTCTGTTCAAGGTCACAATTTGTGACCTTGAACTTTGGCTGTCAACCTGGTTTGAGATCACAAATTGTGACCTCAAAGATTCGGCCTCTTCCCAGGTCAGTTGAAACATAAAATCATCCGGAAACCGGTCAATGTTTCTCTTAACGGCCTGATTTAATACCTTTGTGGCTACACCATAAAGTTCGGCTAGGTCGCGGTCGATCATCACTTTCTGGCCGCGGATGAAAAATATTTTGTTGGATACAATTTCGGTGGAAATGGTTTTTGACGGCATTTATGCTCTCCTTATGGTTATAAGGGGAGATCGAGCGGGGGATTGAAATAATTATACATGTCGAATGAGAAGTCCGCAAGATACGCGACAGCGCTCTGATCACTGATCACACATCACCGATCACTTTATATTCCCCACATTTCCTTCCTTTTTCACGTGAATTATATTATGATATTCTCTTCCAAGGCGCCGGTGTGTGCGGGCGTCTTGAATCAATCTTTGCAAGGAAATGAACCATGTCTGTAAATCTCCCTGTGACCAGCAAACCCCGCATCGTGATTGTCGGCGGGGGCTTCGGCGGACTGGAGCTGACCAAAAAGCTCAGGTCTCTGGACGCCCAGATCGTCCTGATTGACAAAAATAATTTTCACACGTTTCAGCCGCTGTTATACCAGGTGGCGACCGCGGCCCTGGAACCGGATTCGATCGCTTATCCGCTGCGCGAGATCTTTAAAAAACAGGACAATGTGTATTTCCGCATGGCCGAGGTTTTTAAGGTGCGGCCGGCGGATCAGTGCCTGGAAACGTCGATCGGGGACATTTCGTATGATTACCTTGTCCTGGCGCTCGGGACCAAAACGAATTTTTTCGGCCAGGCGGATATTGAAAAAAACGCCATGCGGATGAAGACGGTGTCCCAGGCGATGGAGCTGCGCAACCTGATCCTGGAGAGTTTTGAGAAGGCGATCCTCACCGAAAGCATTGAAGAGCGCTCCCGGCTGATGACGTTTGTCATTGTCGGCGGCGGCCCCACCGGTGTTGAGACCGCAGGCGCTTTGGGGGAACTCAAGAAGATCGTCCTGCCGCATGATTATCCCGAGCTTGATTTTCAGAACATGCAGATCCATATTGTCGATATGGACGAACGGCTCCTGCGCACGATGTCTAAAGAGGCCTCGGCCAGCACGGAGAAGTTTTTAAGCAAATACAGCGTGAACATCTGGCTGAAAACGAAGGTGGTTTCTTACGACGGAAAAAACGCGGTCCTCTCCAACGGGAAGACTTTGTCTACCGGAAACCTGATCTGGGCGGCCGGGGTCACCGGCGCCGTTATCCCGGGTTTTCCGGCGGAGGTGATCCTTCCCGGTAACCGGATCAGGGTGAACGAATTTAATGAAGTGGAAGGGCTCGCGAATATTTTCGCGATCGGTGATATCGCCGGGATGATTTCCAAAGACATGCCCCGCGGCCACCCGCAGCTGGCCCCGGTCGCGATCCAGCAGGCGAAACGCCTCGCCAAAAATCTGGACGCGCGGCTCAACAACAAACCGCTTGTCCCGTTCCAGTACAGGGACCCGGGCGTGATGGCCACGGTCGGGAGGAATAACGCGGTGGTGGACCTGGGTGTGATCAAATTCCAGGGCATCTTCGGCTGGCTGGTCTGGCTGTTTGTGCATCTGATGTCGCTGGTCGGGTTCCGCAACAAGGCGGTCGCCTTTGTGAACTGGGCGTGGAATTATTTCAGTTACGACCGCGGTTTAAGGCTGATCTTCCGTTCGGAGAAACGATGAAGAGGCTCATTCCTCATGAAACCCGATCTTGCGTTTGGGTTTTTCATTTTCATTCATCAATCGACGGATGGCTTCAAAGATATTGTGAATGGCGACATCGTGGCCCTCGACTTTGCGTTCCAGTTCCCTCAGTTTCACGGCCAGTTCTTTGTGTAACGAAAGCGTCTCGCGCAATTTCACAAACGCCCGCATAATGGCGACATTGACCAATACAGCCTGTTTTGAACGTAATACGCTGGAAAGCATGGAAACTCCTTGCTCAGTAAAAACATAGGGTTGATGCCCCCCTAAGCTCTGTTTGGAAGGTATCACAAATTGTGATACCAATCGATTCGTTTCATCTTCGTTCAGTTGAAAACAAAAATCGTCTGGAAACCGCTCTTTATTTCTCATCACTTGCTGGCGTAAAGCAATGGATTTTACCTGATACAATTCTGCCAGGTCCCGGTCAAGCATGACCTTCTGGCCTCTGATCAGAAAGATACGTTCTTCAATGAAACGCGATGGAATTGTGGTGTTTGACATTAGTTCCCCTTTCGTTATAAGGGGAATAGAGCGGGGGTGTTGTCAGTATTTTAGAAAATCCGTCCGGATTTGGCAAATTAAATCTTTAGGTACACATTCTTTTAATAATTTTTTTCCTTTTTTATTCTTTTTTATTCTTTTATATTATGATGACGAATTTCATGGACACTTACGCAATTAATTAGGTACATGAGCTACCCCCGAATTCCAGCGGTTAGAGTAAGCAGGGATCTGTTGATTGACATCACAATTAACTCATATATAATAGGGACACTTAATTCCCCCATTCGATTTCATTAATATTGAAAGGGGGGTTTTTATGTCCGGGAAAACAGCCGTTGTAACAGTTATCGCCAATAAGATTTTTATCGTTCGGGGGCAAAAGGTTATTTTGGATCATGACCTGGCCCAGTTGTATGAGGTTGAAACGAAACATCTGACACGGCAGGTTCGAAGAAACAAGATACGGTTTCCTTCTGATTTTATGTTTCAACTGACAAAGGATGAATATTTGAGGTGCCAAAATGGCACCTCAAAGAGAGGCGGAAGACGATACCTGCCTTATACGTTTACAGAGCATGGTGTTGCGATGCTGTCTAGTGTATTGAACAGTGAGCGGGCTGTCCTGGCTAATATTGATATTATGCGGGCATTTATTAAGTTAAGGGAAATATTGAGTACGCATAAGAATCTGGCCAGAAAATTGAAGGATCTGGAGAAGAAATATGATGCTCAATTCCAGGGTGTTTTTAATGCGCTCCGCCGTTTAATCTCTGAAGACGAAAAACCCAAAACTCCGATTGGATTTCATTCAGGAAAGTAGAAAAACAGATAATCATTCGAATGCGCTCGATTTTATCCATTCAAAATTTAAACAAGACTTATGCCGGCGGGTTTCAGGCTTTAAAGAACATTAATCTCGAAATCCGCAAGGGAGAGATCTTTGCCTTGCTCGGGCCCAACGGCGCGGGCAAGACGACCTTGATCAGCGCGGTCTGCGGGATCATCAATCCGACGGCAGGGACTATTCATGTGGACGGGCACGACATCCTCACGGATTTCCGCCTGACCCGCTCCTTAGTCGGCCTTGTCCCGCAGGAGCTGGCCACCGACGCCTTTGAAACGGTGTGGGACACGGTCACCTTCAGCCGCGGGCTGTTCGGCAAACCGTTTGACGCCGCGTACATCGAATCGACGCTGAAAAAATTATCGCTCTGGGACAAACGCAAGAACAAGATCCGGACCTTGTCCGGCGGGATGAAACGGCGTTTGATGATCGCCAAGGCCCTGTCGCACGAACCGCGGCTGTTGTTCCTGGATGAGCCGACCGCGGGGGTGGACGTTGAACTGCGCAAGGACATGTGGGAGCAGGTGCGCGCCCTGCAGCAGACGGGCGTGACCATCATTCTCACGACGCATTACATTGACGAGGCCGAGGAGATGGCCGACCGCATCGGGATCATCGACAACGGCGAGCTCATCCTCACGGAAGAGAAGGCGAAGCTGATGAAAAAACTCGGACGCAAGGAACTCATCCTGGACCTGAACGAACCGCTCGGGGAAATCCCCGCGGAACTCAATCAATTCACGCTGGCGTTAAACGCGGAAAAGACACAGCTGGTCTACAGTTTTAATTCGACGCTTGAGGACAACGGGATCTCAAGTGTCTTGTCGGTCCTCAACCGGGCCGGGTTCACGTATAAAGACATTCACACGAAACAAAGTTCTCTTGAAGACATATTTATCAAACTGGTGAAGAAGAAATGAATTGGCGCGCGGTTAAAGCGATATTCTGTTTTGAAATGGCCCGCTGGTTCCGGACGTTGGGCCAGAGTGTGGCGTCTCCGGTGATCTCAACGGGATTGTATTTCGTTGTTTTCGGTTCGGCCATCGGTTCGCGCATCGAATCGATTGACGGGATCAGTTACGGGTCGTTTATTGTCCCGGGGCTGATTATGCTCTCGGTGCTGACCGAAAGCATTTCAAACGCCTCTTTCGGGATTTATTTCCCCAAGTTCACGGGCACGATTTACGAGATCCTCACCGCGCCGGTGTCGTACATCGAGATCCTGCTCGGGTACGTGGGGGCCGCGGCCACCAAGTCGATTATCCTCGGGGTCCTGATCCTGGCGACGGCGTTTTTCTTTGTGCCGATGCAGATCAGCCATCCGTTTCTGATGTTGTTTTTCCTTATTCTGACGGCCATTACGTTCAGCTTGTTCGGGTTTATCATCGGGATCTGGGCCGACGGGTTTGAGAAACTGCAGATCATCCCGATCCTGGTCATCACACCGCTCACGTTCTTGGGCGGGAGTTTTTACACGATCGACATGCTGCCTGTGTTCTGGCAGAAGGTGTCGCTGTTTAACCCGGTGGTTTATCTGATCAGCGGGTTCCGCTGGAGTTTTTATGAGGCCGCGGATGTGAGCCTCGGCGTCAGCCTGGTGATGATCACGGTTTTCCTCACCGCCTGCATCGCCATGGTCCGCTGGATGTTCAAGACCGGCTTCAAGCTGAAGAGTTAAATCAGCCCTACCTTTTTTCCTGGATTCCTTGTATAATGAGGCCTTCTGAAAATATTTTTATGAAGTGACAATCAAAGGGACTAATTTTCATGAGCCTAATATCGGTCATTATTCCGGCCAAAAACGAGGCGGTCAATATCGGCGCGACGATCGACGGGATCCGCCAGGAATTTGAAAAACATCAGTTTGACTTTGAGATCGTCATTGTCAACGACGGCAGCACGGACCGGATGGAAGAGGTGATCGCGGAGTATTCGCAAAAAGACCCGCGGGTGCGCCTGGTGCGCAACCAACCGCCGTTCGGTTTCGGCCACGCGATCAAGAAGGGACTGGACCGGTTTAAAGGGGACATCGCGATCATCGCCATGGCCGATTCCTCGGACGACCCAAAGGACATGGTCAAATACGTCGAGAAAATCCGCGAAGGGTACGACTGCTGTTTCGGGACCCGCTGGCACAAGGACGCGCGCGTCATCGGTTATCCGGGGTTCAAGCTGGTGCTCAACCGCGTGGTGAACGGGTTTATCAATATTTTGTTCGGCCTGAAATACAATGACGTGACCAACGCGTTTAAGTGTTTTTCCCGGGAAGCGGTCAACGGGATCCGGCCGGTTTTGTCCCGCCATTTTAACATCACCGTTGAGCTTCCGCTGAAGGCGATCGTGCGGGGGTACAGTTTTGCCGTGATCCCCACGCACTGGTACAACAAACGTAAAGGGCCTTCAAGCCTGCGGCTGCAGGAGATGGGCAGCCGGTATCTGTTTATCATTATTTACGTGTTCCTGGAACGGTTATTGTGCGGGGGAGATTACCAGAAAGGCGAGATCAGGAAACGCGTGAAACCGAACGAGGAGAAACCGGTTGAATAAAACACTCTTGATTACCGGCGGGGCCGGTTTTGTGGGGTCGAACCTGGCTGTTTTTATCAAACAGCGCTGGACGGACTGCCGGGTCGTGTGCCTGGACAATCTGCACCGGGCCGGGTCTGAACTGAATCTTGCGCGCCTGCAGGACGCGGGAATCGAATTTGTCCGCGCCGACATCCGTCACAAAGATCAGTTGCTGGTCCTGCCCAAAATCGATTACCTGATTGAATGTTCCGCGGAACCGAGTGTCTTAAAATCGTACGAAGACCCGGCGTACACCATCGACACCAGCCTCAACGGGACGCTCAACTGCCTGGAACTGGCCCGGCGCGACCGCGCGCACGTGATTTATCTCTCCTCAAGCCGGGTCTATCCTTATGACGCGCTGAACCAGGTGCCGTATGAGGAAACCCCGACGCGTTTTGACTGGATGCAGAAACAGGGGGCCGGTTACAGCCGCGCGGGGGTCACGCTGGATTTCTCCATTTACGGCGCCAAGTCCCTGTACGGGGCGACCAAACTCGCGAGTGAACTTCTTTTGACGGAATATATGGACATGTACGGGATCCGGGGGGTCATCAACCGTTTCGGGGTGATCGCCGGGGCGTGGCAGATGGGACGCATTGACCAGGGCATCATCGGGTTCTGGATCCTCCAGCACCTTCTCGGGCGGCCGCTGGGTTATATCGGGTTCGGCGGGACCGGAAAACAAATGCGCGACGCGCTCCACATTGATGATGTCTGTGAACTGATTTTTTACCAGATGGAGCATATCCACTCCTGCAGCGGCCGGGTGTACAACGCCGGCGGCGGACGGGCTAACACATTTTCCCTGATGGAACTGACGGCGATGGTCAGCCGGATCACCCGCCGGACAGTTGAGGTGCGTTCGGTCCCGGAGCAACGCAAAGGCGATGTCCGGATTTATTTGACGGACAACCAGGCAGTGACGGAAAAGACGGGCTGGTCGCCGAAAAAAGATCTTAAAACCATCTGCGCCGACACATTTCAGTGGATGGGACCGTTTAAAGAAAGACTGTCCGATATTTAAGGTGTCCGCCGTAAAATCCGCACCGCGTGGTTTGACGTCCAGCCGGCAACCCCGTCCCAGTTCCCGAATTCCTTTTCAACCGAATAATTTTCTTTGATGTATTGACCGATCATTTTTCCGTACGTCACGCCCAATTGACCCGTCCCTTGCAAATCCGCGGCCGCCCTGTTTGAAAGGAGCACCCACTGCGGCTTATTTTTTTTCAGGTCATCAACAATGGAACGTTCCTGTTCGTCCGGGATATTGACGAAACTCAGGATGGCCAGCTGGCGGGTCGGGCTGGGTTTGTCCAGCAGGAAATAATAAAGCGGGTCGTAAGGCAGGACAAAGATCGAATCGTCTGGTCCCAGGTTTTTTTCGAGATAACGGGCCGCGCGTGTCACAGTGTAGATCCAGTCATGCGAATTGCCGACGTAGATGTTCGCCCGTTCGAGCGCGAGGAACTGGTCCCGGTTTTTCAGGGAATTGATCAGGACGGTTTTCTGCGCGCCGCGTGTACCGATCAGCGCGAACAGGATCAAAAACACAATGGATTGCACCCGCCGCGGAAAGGGCGCGGCGGCCAGGCCGATGGATAAAAACATCAATACAAATAAAAACGGCTGGGCCCAGAACGCGCGGAAGATGACCCCGCTGAGGAGATATTCATGTAGAAAACAAACGGTGAACATCACAACGGTTGTGATCACCAGCAGACCTTCCCGTTGGTGTTCCGGCCTTTTAAAGGACCGGGCGGTCTGGATCACAAAAAAGATCAATGCGCCCGCGGACGCCAGAGAAAAAGCGGCCAGGTCTTTATGCGGACCGACCCGTCCGACCAGATAATCCTTGAGTTTGACGACCGCCTGGAGCGGGGAGGTATATTCCCAGGCCTGGGTGTCGTTGCCGAAGTACTGATAACACTGTCTGATGACATAAAACGGCAGGCCGATAATGAACATCCAGTTGGCCGCGATGACAAAGACAGGCAGCACCAGGGAACTGGCTGCCAGATAATAGGTCAGCCCCGGCGAGAATTTTTTCTGAACGATCAGGCGGTTCAGGACGGCCCCGGCATTCAGGCAGAAGATCCCGCAGAAACCCAGATTGACCTTGATCATGCCCAGCCCCGCGCAGGCCAGGCTTCCCAGGATCAAATACCGCAGACGGTCCGATTTAAAATGCAGAAACAGGCAATACAAGACGGCCAGCGACAGAGTGATCCCGCCGGTGTGATTGTAGGTGTAAAAGAAATCAAAGTTGAACAGCCAGAACCACGCGGCCGCGCCGAAGGCCAAAAACGGAGAAATATAAAGAGAACACAGGGCAAAGACCAGCAGGCCGCTGATCAGTTTGAGGATGACGGAACCCATCAAGATGCCTTGAATCCCGATGCCGAATATTTTTAAGCAGAAGGCGGAGTAATACAGCATGAGCGGCCCGTAAAACCAGTGGAAATCGTGATAGGGCCTTTGCCCGGCGAGGACGGCCCGGGCGTTGTAAAGGTTCAGGCCGTGGTCACCGGTGGAAAGAAAGGGCTGGTAATTGACGAACGGCGCAAGATAGACCAGTCCGAAGACTATGGTTAACAGCAGGCAGGCCTTTTGGGCCCATGGCGAACAACCGGACGGTTTAGGCATAGGAGTATGATATACCGAAACTCCGGGAAGATAAAAAAAATAATAAAAAAAAGAGCCACCGGCTGGATGGCTCTTTTTCGTGAGAGAATTTCAGGGGAGCGATTCGTTGTTTACGGATTTATTTCGGATTCCTCAACGGTTACACTCTGGTTAAACGAGCGGCTTTCTCCCCACGGGTTGGTGTTGGTGACATCCCGGGTGATGGTGTTGCCGTCTCTGTCAATTTCAACGTCCTGCCGCCAGGTTTTTCCGTCCTGGTTTGTCAGGGAGCGTTCGGTGATGATTTTTCCGTCTTCAAATTTGGATTGGCCCGTGAATGTCCCGCTTTTTCCGGTGCTGGATGAATAATGGCCTTCGACATTACGTACGCCGTCTTCGAAGGTGATCTTTTTCTGGCTGTCCAGCGTGTTGCCGCCGGGTCCGGTATAAGTGGTATCAACGGAGCGGCTGCCGTCTTCATTGCGGAGGGAAGTACGCTCAACGGTGCCGGTCTTGCCGTTGGGCCCGGTGATGGTTCCCTGCTGGGTGTACGCGCCCTGGCCGGTTTTGGTGACGGTGCCTTCCCGGGAGAATTTTTTGCCGCCGGCCGTAGTCGTGCTGGAGGAATAGGTCCCGGACTTGCTTTCTTTGTTCCATTTGCGTTCGCTCTCGCGGGTGCCTTCGCCGCGTTCGTTCTGCCAGTTCGTTTTCTTTTTGACCTGGCCCGGTTCCCGGTCGATTTTTTTCTGGAATGTGCCTTTTGTTTTCTTTCCCTGATAACTTCCGGATTTTTTGCGTTCTTTGGCCAGGGCATCCGAACCGGAAGCGGCCATAACCGCCAGGGTTAATATTCCGGTGATGATCATTTTGGTGGACATGTGTTTCTCCTTAGTTGATGGTGCGTTTGTGTAACTATTGTAGGGGTAAACACGCAGGGTTTCAAAAAGTTCCGTACTTTTTTAAACCCCCAGGCAGAGCGTCATGCCATTTGAAGCCATCCGGCGCTTGCTTGTCCTGGATTCCTTTGGTACACTGAAGGGGTTGTGAGGTCTTTTATTTGATTAATCCAAAGGAGGAATTGATGAAAAAGAATTTTGTGAGATTAATGCTGGTGATGATTGTATCCTGGACTGTGTACGCGCAGGCCGAGATGATGCATGATCATGAAGAAATGCCGGCGCCGGTCATGGCCCGGGCCATGATCACCGGAACCGCGGAAGGGTCGGAACTTTTCGGGGAGGCTGTCTTTATCCAGAAAGCCGACGGTGTCATGGTTGAGGCCAATGTTTCCGGTGTGGATGTGCCGGGCAAACACGGATTCCATGTCCATCAGTTCGGCAGCTGCGCGGACAAAGGGAACGGGGCCGGCGGACACTTTAATCCGCACGGGGTCCAGCACGGTTTTAAACCAGATGACGGAGAAAACGCGCATCTGGGGGATATGGGGAATATCGAGATCGCGGAAACGGGTGAAGGGACCTTGTCTTTGTTCCTTCCGCATGTGACGCTTTCCGGAGAGAACGGCATCGCCGGACGCGCGGTGATCCTGCATGAAAAGGAAGATGATTTCGGCCAGCCAACCGGTAACGCGGGGGCCCGCATCGGCTGCGGCGTCATCGGTTACATCGCCACCGAATAATAAATTAGGGACGTAGACCTAGTCCTCCAATTTATGGCGTAAAAAACGGGGTAAAAGGTGTACGTCCCTTATTTTTTTGGGCAGTTATTTTAAATTAACCTTTGTATTTTCAGATATTTAACGTTATACTTATAACAGATCAATTAGATAGATAAATCTTTCCAACAACAGACCTTCCTATCTTAATATACCTGTCTGCGATTTTATGCATCTATTTAGCGGTCTTATTTTTGAAATAAGCTTGTTGTGAGAATTATGCCCAGTCAAAATGAAAAGGAACGCAGGTATGGATATCTCGTCGGGAAGTGATCAATACAAGAAGTCCTGGCAAAAGATTGTGGCCAAGTACCAGAACCCCAAACTCAGCCGGAGCATCGGACAGCTCTGCAATACGCTGATCCCGTATGTGATCCTGTGGGTCCTGATGTATAAATGCCTGAGTGTCTCCTATTGGCTGGTCCTGTTTTTGGGTTTGTTTGCGGCGGGACTGCTGGTGCGCGTCTTTATTATCTTTCATGACTGCGGTCACGGCTCCTTTTTCAAATCCAGGGCAGCGAACCGTTTTTGGGGCGTTATCACCGGCATCCTCACCTTTACGCCTTATCATTATTGGTGGCACTCCCACGCGGTGCATCATTCCCACGCGGGCGACCTGGATGAACGGGGATGGGGGGATGTGTGGACCATGACCGTTGAAGAATATTTAAAAGCCCCCCGCTGGACGCGGATTAAATACCGCTTTGCCCGTAACCCGATCTGTCTTTTTATCATCGGGCCGACGATCCTCTTTTTGATTGTCCACCGCCTGCCCTACAGTCACGCCGGAAAGCGGGGGATTAAAAGTGTCCATCTGACCAATTTGGGGATATTACTCTTGGCCTCAACCATCAGCTTTTTTATCGGGTTAAAAGCCTACCTTCTGATTCAACTTCCAATTATCATGGTCGCCGGTTCAGCCGGGGTCTGGCTGTTTTACGTTCAGCATCAATTTGAAGGGGTCTATTGGGAACGGCACGAAGAATGGGATTATGTCGACGAGGCGATGCAGGGCAGTTCGTATTTAAAATTGCCGAGGATCCTGCAGTGGTTCACCGGGAATATCGGGTTCCATCATATCCACCATTTGTCTCCGCGCATCCCCAATTATTTTCTCGAACGCTGTTACAAGGAAAACCCGATGTTCCAGGAAATCAAGGCGATCACGTTTTTAACCAGTCTTAAATCTTTGACCTTCCGGCTGTGGGATGAGCAGAATAAGAAATTGGTCGGGTTCGGGTATCTCAATAAATTAAAGCACGTCTAACAAACGAAAGTCTTTCCGAAAATTCCAGGTGATGTTTAATCAATCAACCGAACGGAGTTGAAAAATGCATACAGGCCGTATTTCGAAATTGTTCCAGGACGAACAATATGGAAAGATCAAAACCAGCGACGGTAAAGAAGCCCATTTTCACAAGGATTGTTTGTGGGACACGCCGTTTGAATCGCTGGGAGAAGGGCTGGAGGTCGAATTTGAGATGCAATCCGCTTATCACGGGTTCCTGGCGTTTCATATCCGTCCCTGTGTCGGCGCAGAAAATATTTAATGACCCGGTATCATGGGAGTCTGAATGAAAAAAGGTAAAGTCAAGGAGTATGACCCGAACCGCGGATGCGGAGTGGTCATTGACCAGGAAAGCAAACAGCAGCATAACATTTACGCGAATTATATCTTCCTGAGAGCGGGCGAGGAATTAAAAGAAGGGCAGGATGTTGAGTTTGAAATCGAAAATAACCGCAACAGAGACTGGGTCGTCAATCTAAGAATAATCTTAGGATAAAACAGGCCGCCGGTAAAGACGGTGAATTCACCGAAGGCGGTCCTCGTCATTTTCAATTAGGGAAATGAGGAAAAAAACGGGAGGCTCCAATCGTAAAGAAAATCAACCTAGAAAAGAAAACCGACGGATATTATTGTTCCGATGAATTGCTGGAAAAATCAGGAGGGAGTATATTCCGCCTGACCCGTATGGCTATGGTCAGGGCCTTAGAATTGGCCTCGGGGAGTCCCGCGCTTGTTCAGCACACCCCGACAAGAAATCTTACCAGCATTGCCCTTGAAGAAATTGCCCAGGGGAAGGTTCAATTTGATGAGAATTCAAGAATTATAAAAAAAGTTAAAGAAAAAAATACGGAAAAAGAGTAAATAAACCGTTAAGGAGCAGGGTGCATGAATATTTATGTCGGAAATTTTTCATATGATATAAACGAGGAAGAATTAAAATCTGTGTTCACGGCGTTCGGCCAGGTGGAGACCGCCAGAATTATCAAAGACAAGTTTTCCGGCGATTCCAAGGGGTACGGTTTTGTGGAAATGCCGAATAAAGTTGAGGCCATGGCCGCCATGGACGGGATTAAGGAAATCAAAGGAAAACGGATCACCATCAACGAAGCCAAACCGATGGTCCCTTACGCCACAAGCACCCGGAATAAAGAAGACGACCGTGAACGAACAACATACCGCAACGGTTGGAAATATTAATCATTGTCCCGATTCCAGCGGCAGGGGATAAAACGGTAAACCAAGATCTAACTGAACAAAAGGGCAAATTTGGTTACACTGAATCAATTTAAAGCAACAGATCCCAGTTTTCAAATCCGGTCATCCGGTGACATAACGGGAGACATCTCCACGCTGTGTTCTCTTGACTGTCTCATGGAGAACGGTGTTGTTTTTATCAAGAATAAAAAGTATTATCAGAAATTACAGGATATCCATACGGATGCCGATGTCATTAAGAACATCGGCATCATTTTTCCCGAAGAGTTTTTAAAGGGCCTCAATACCTCCGAGGTATCGGCGCACCTGAAGAAATTCAGGTTTTACGCCACGGTCCGGTCGGTCGACCTGGCGATTTCGCGTTATTCCAAATTATTTTTTGATGAGCTCAAAACGAAGTGGGACGATTTCACCGACGGGAGGACAACCGGGACAGCCAGGGTGCATCCTTCCAGTTCAATCGCGCCGGACGTTTTTATCGCCGAAGGTGTGGAAATCGCGGAACATGTGATCGTCCACGCGGGATGCGTCATCCTGTCGAATTCCAGGATCGGGAAAAATACAGTGTTATTCCCCAACGTTGTTCTATACCGCAACGTATCGATCGGGCAAGACTGCATCATTCACGGCAACACCACCATCGGGTCGGACGGGTTCGGTTACAATTATGACCAGGGCGTGCATCACAAGGTTTGGCATTTCGGCGGGGTCTCCATCGGGGATTCCGTTGAGATCGGGTCCACCAGTTCTGTCGCCCAGGGGACTTTTTCACCGACGATCATCGGGAAGGGGTCGAAAATTGATAACCAGGTCCATATCGCCCACAATTGTATTTTGGGAAAAGGCGTGATTATCTGCGGACAGTCAGGGCTGGCCGGCAGCGTGACACTTGGAGATTATGTTGTGCTGGGCGGGGCCGTCAATGTGGCCCCGAATGTGGTGGTCGGACAGGGGGCGCAGATCGGGGGGATGTCGGGCGTTACCGGACATGTCCCTGAACGGGCCGTCTACGGCGGGCACCCGGCCCGTCCGGTGAGTGAATGGCTCAAATCATCGGCATTCTTAAGAAGAATTTCAAACCGAAAAAACGGAAAAACAACACAAAAGTAACGGCGCCGAACATAGGCGTCCGGGCTTTTGTAAAACACAAGGCCACGCATGCATTCTCGAAAAACAAAGAAGAGAGGTCCGGTTCAGCGGTTTAAGACAGGAAGGGTCTGCAAAAAATTCGGTTGCAAACAGCGTTTGAGCATCTATAACTCGGAATTATATTGCAACGTTCATGTTAAGGAGTTTTTAAGTTAGACGAATAATATCTGGTCAATTTGTGGGCGGATAAAAGGAAAGCAGGGAGTATGTCGAAAGAAGAAGCAGTTGAAGTCCAGGGAGTGGTTAAAAAAGCGTTATCCAACGCGAAATTCAGCGTGGAGACGGAGAACGGGTTTATGGTGGTCGCTTACATCGCCGGGAAGATGCGCAAGTTCTCCATCAAGATCTTGCCCGGAGACAAGGTGACCGTGTTTTTGTCCCCGTATGATTTGGGAAAAGGGCGGATAACCTTCCGGCATAAGAATTAGGCATGTACCCCAAAAAGACAAGAAAAAACGGTCCGGTCAAGAAATCCAAGGCGGGAAGGGTGTGTAAAAAAACCGGCTGCAAGCAGAAGCTGAGCATTTATAACGCCGAAGAGTTTTGTCATGTCCATTACCGGGAAAGCCAGCGATAAATTCTCTTAGTAAAATTGAGAATTTAAAACCTTTTGAATGTATCGGAGGGGCTATGGAAAACAGGCTGAATTTAAAAGGAACCGTGACAGAATTTTACCCGACGAGAGGATACGGATACCTTTGTGATGAGCTCAGAGCGGAGTATTGTTTTTATACCAACGATATTACCACCGGTAACCGTTCAGTGAATAAAGGCGACCAGTTTAATTTTGATATTTATGTGGGCCATGGGGTCCGGGCCGTTAATCTCAGGAATCTTCCATAATGAACCAAAAGGTATTGGATTCGTAAAACGAAAAGGGAATTATCCGTGAAAAAACCGAAAGACAGTCATGGGCCGAAAAAGAAACTGAGTGAGCTGAATATCCAGGACGCCCTCGAATACACCGAAGGCATCATCAACACCGTTCATGAGCCGTTAATTATTCTTTATGAAGATTTAAAGGTGGCGATGGCCAATGATTCGTTTTATTCGACTTTCGGCGTCCAATCCGAGAATACGGAAGGGGAATATATTTATGACCTGGGAGATGGCCAGTGGGACATTCCGGAACTGCGGGTCCTGCTGGAGGAAATCCTCCCCAAGACGACCAGTTTTGATCATTTTGAAGTGGAACATGATTTCCCCGGTGTCGGTAAATGCGTCAAACTGCTCAATGCCCGTCGGATCTATATGAAAGAAAACCGCACCAAGCTGATCATCCTGTCCATCAAAGATATTACCAAACACAAAAAGATCGAGGAATTGAACGCCAAGATCCTTGAGCTGGAATCGAAAGTCAGGAAGGACCAGAAAAAGCGGTAGTTTTTTATTTCGTTTCCCTTCAATTATGTTAAAATTTTTTTATCGCTTTTTTTTATAAAAGAATTTTAATGCCTATGCCTCCCAGAATAATCTTTAATCTCGTAATCTTCATCCTCCTGGCCGGATGCGCGCCGCATTATTCCAGTCCTTATCATCAGCCTCAGGCGGTTATCGGACAGATCAATGCGATTGTCGATGCCCTTCCCAGGGAATATCAGCTGGATGTTGAACTCGCCCTTCACCGCGCCAAAAAGAATGCCGGGGAACTGGTCAAGGCCCTCAGTTATTTTGACGGAGAGCGCCGGGAGGCCATGGCCTTTTTAGTCCGTTATATGCCGGCGCGTGATTTGGAAACACTCTCTTCGGAATTTTTGATTAACAATGTCCGTCTGGCCTATCAGTCCCGGGATGAAGTGCCCTGGGGCAAAGACATCCCGAAAGATGTTTTTTTGAATTATGTCCTGCCGTACGTGAACGTCAATGAACGGCGCGACAACTGGCGCGGGGATTTTACCGCGCGTTTTCTCCCGCTGGCCAAAGAACAGGGCAGCATCAACAAGGCCGCGGTTTATCTGAACACAAAAGCGTTTGAGGTTCTCGGCGTCGAATACCACGCGACCAAACGGCATAAACCGGATCAAAGCCCTTACGAGAGTATTACGCTTGGTTACGCGTCGTGCACCGGGCTTTCCATCCTGGCGGCGGACGTTCTGCGTTCGGCAGGAATACCCGTGCGGATCGCCGGGATACCGATCTGGGCCGACAAAAGCGGAAACCATACCTGGATCGAGGTGTGGGATCACGGACAATGGTATCATCTGGGAGCGGCCGAGGCCGGAGGGTACAACGAGGCCTGGTTTAATGAGAAGGCGGCGCACACCGACCCGTCGCATCCCGCGCACCGGATTTACGCCGTGAGTTTCCGGCGCACCGCTGTTTTATATCCCGCCGTCTGGAACCTTCAGGTCGATGACATTTATGCCGAGGATGTGACCGCCCGGTATCTGGAGCTGCCGTCAAAATAGGACGCTGTCCGGGATTTTTTGATTGACAAAAGTTTCCGTTAATGCCATAACTGATTATTAAAATTAACCATTCACGGAAATTTTTATGAAAAAAAACAATCTCATCGTTCTTTCCCTGTTCACCGCTTTTCTTACGATCAACACCAACGCCAATCTGTTTGCCGATGAAGGCAATCATGAATCGTTCAAAACGAAATTAAGGAATATGTACAGCCTTTACCGGCAGGACCCGGCTGAATCCTGCCGTCAGCTCGAAGCGGCCGCGCAGTCTCCCGAAATGGAGACGCTGAACCCGGACGACCTCAAAGAGGCGTATTATTTTCTGGGCAATTGCAACTATCAGCTTAAAGAATTAGGGAAGGCCGTTCTCTATTATAAGAAGGTCGCGGATATCAGCCCGGCCGACCATCACCCGCTTCTGGACGCGGGCACGGTTTACCTTCAGCAGGGGCAGTATGCCGAGGCCCTGAAAAATTACAAGGCCGCCCTGAAAAGGGTGGGGGACAATGAGGCGGAACGGGAAAAAGTCCGGGCCATGATCCTGAAAACACCGGGCCAGTTAAAAAACAACTTCACTGTCTCCACCGGGATCGGTTACGACGACAATGTCAACTCAGGTCCTCAGGACACGATCCATCTGCTGTACGGGGTCGTCAACTACACGCTCAGTTCGGATGACAAACCCCGCGACGATTTCTATTTTTACAACAGCGTGACGACCGCGCTTAAAAAGGCCCTGGACCCGGGGACCAACGTCTTCCTGAACGCGGGGGCTTATAACACGACTTATTTTTCGGAAGATGAATTCGACAGCACGATTTTATCGACTTCGCTGGGGTATCAGAAGGTCTTTAACGGCAAGAGCGTGACCTTAAGCCCGTTTGTGAATTACCAGACCCTGGACGAGTCCAGTTACCAGATCAGCAGCGGTCTCAACCTTTCGGGAGCGGTCAGGGTGAATGAACGGGTGAATGTCTGGCCGAGCGTCGGCTGGTACGCCCAGAATTTTTATAAGGATAACCCGCGGGATTCCAACGGGTTTTCGCTGGGGAGCAGCGCGTCGTACAAGATCAATGACCGGACGGCCCTGATCAACAGCATTTTCTTCACTTATAATAACGCGGACAACGACCGGTTTACGTACAACAACGTGTTTTTGGGGGCCAGCATCAACCGGACGATTACAACGCACCTGACGGCGGCCGTAGGGTATAACCTTCAGCTGTTTTATTATGACGATACGGATCCGGCCTTCGGGTCAGCCCGCAAAGATAACGGTCATAAGTATTATTTGAACCTGGCTTATTCCCTGAAACGGTTTTTTAAGAACGATAAGGCCTATTTGAATTTCAGTGTTTCTTACAACGATAACAATTCAAACCATTCCTTCCAGGAAAACAACCGGTTCTTTTCCGCGCTTAAATTCACTTATTATTTTTAAGAAATAAATTAGAGAGTACAAAGAAGAAGGGCCGGATATGTTAATCATATCCGGCCCTTTTTATTTATGATCAATGATCTTCAAGCTGATCCGGAATGCCGGATCATCCGATCATTAGATGTCTGGTGATTCTGGAGGTGTCGGTCCGTTTGGTGAATCAGGAGCGTTTGGTCCAGTCGGTGAATTCGGTCCGTTAGGAGAATTCGGTGCTGACGGATCTCCGGGAGCGTTTGGTCCAGTCGGTGAATTCGGTGCTGACGGATCTCCGGGAGCGTTTGGTCCTGTTGGTGAATTTGGAGCTGATGGATCGCCAGGTGCATTCGGTCCGTTAGGTGCTGTCGGATCTGAAGGACTGTTTGGCCCGTTTGGAGAATTCGGTGCTGACGGATCAGATGGTCCATTTGGTGCTGTTGGATCTGAAGGACTGTTCGGTCCTGTTGGTGCATTCGGTCCGTTAGGCGCTGTCGGATCTGAAGGACTGTTCGGTCCTGTGGGTGCATTCGGTCCGTTAGGCGCTGTCGGATCTGAAGGACTGTTCGGTCCTGTTGGTGAATTTGGAGCTGACGGATCTGAAGGACTGTTTGGTCCGTTTGGTGAATTTGGTGCTGATGGATCTGAAGGACTGTTTGGTCCGTTTGGTGAATTCGGTGCTGACGGATCACCAGGAGCATTCGGTCCGTTAGGAGCTGCCGGATCTGAAGGAGTACCAGGTCCTGTTGGTGAATTCGGTGAAGCCGGTCCGTTTGGAGATGAAGGGCCGTTGGGTGAATTCGGCGCAGCTGGTCCGGTCGGTGATGAAGGACCGTTGGGTGAATTTGGTGCTTTGGGCAGTTTCAGCGCGGCTGTTGCTGTCGATTTCAACATGAAAGACAGAACAAACATAAACGCCAGAGAACATCCCAAAACCAATTTCAGTTTTCGTAACGTCTTAGTTGATTTCTTTAACATCGAGGCTCCTTTGTTGTTAAACGATTATTTATAAAATTTTTAACATTATACTATAGTAATATTTAACCTATTATGATTATTTTGAAAAAATGATGTAAAATTTTGTCTTTTATCGAAGAAGCGGGTGTTTATTTTTCAAACAATGCCCTTCGCAACGACACTTTATAAATACTCAAACAAGGAGTGAATTCAATCTATCATTTTTTTCTGACGCGCTGTATAATTGGGAACATGAAAACGATCAACTACATTGAAGTGGCCGGACAAGAATTGATTGCCGAACTCGAGGCGTTTGCTTTTTCGTTGTGGCGGGAACATTACATTCCGTTCATCGGCCGGGAGCAGGTGGAGTATATGATCAACCTGTTCCAGTCGCGTGAGGCGATCACGCGTCAGATTGAACAGGAGGGTTATCTTTATTATCTGTTTACAGATGCGGACGGACTTCGGGCCGGATATATGGGGATTGTGCCGCAGTCATCTGAATTGTTTTTAAGCAAACTGTATATCGCGCGGTCTCACCAGAACAAAGGTTACGGCCGGCGCGCGGTTGAACTGGCGCAAATAAAGGCGCGTGAATACGGTTTATCCAGGATTACATTGACCGTTAATAAACAGAACACCGGTTCCATTGACGCCTATAAAAAACTCGGGTTTGTGATCACGGACCTGATCTGCATGGACATCGGCAGCGGGTTTTTTATGGATGATTTTCGGATGGAGAAGGTGGTGCTTTGACATGAATTCATTGAAGGCCATTTTGCAACACGCCTGGTGGAAATTGTTATTGCTGACACTGCTGTATGCCTGGATCAGTGTTATCAATATGTGGTTCGGTTCGTCATTTTTCATTGCCATTATCTATGGCGCAATCATTGGCTGGATGGTTACAAAAACACTGTTTAATGCTAATGTTCCGATTTCGTTTTCTTATATCATCACAGCATTGATCACGACGTTCGGGTGTCTTTATATACAATTTGCTTTGTATACATCCATGATGGTGTGGGATGTTTCTATATTGCCGGCAAGAATTCTTGAGAATTTGCAGATGATCGCCAACGCCGGATCAGAAGTCGGGGGATATGTTGTTGAAGGGCCAATTAAATTCGAAGGAAAAGGGTATTATGTGCAGTGGATTGTAGAGTCTGTTCTTGTTGTGATTAGTTCAATCGTTTCAGCGAAGTTAACGGAATAAAATTTTTTAAATTAAAGAAGAATAGTTGTATATGCAGTTTTTCTCCAACAAAAAACAAATCTTCTATCTCATCTACGCCATCGGGTTTTTGGCGGCGGCGATAATTTATGCGCGGCCGCAAAAGCCGGAGCAGGTGGATTATCCCAAAAATTTCAGGGTCCTGGTCTTTTCGAAAACGCTCGGGTACAGGCACGCGTCAATCCCGGACGGGATCGCGGCCATCCGTTCGCTGGGTGAAGAGTCTGGGTTTACCGTCGATGCCACGGAAGACGCGGCTGTTTTTACGGATGAAAACCTCAAACAATACCGGGTGATCGTTTTTTTAAGCCCGTCCGGAAACGGGCTGTTTAATCAGGAGCAGCGGGAGGCCTTCGTGAAGTTTATTCAGGGCGGGGGCGGCTTTGCCGGTATTCACGCGGCCACGACCGCAGAATATGTGTGGCCCTGGTACGGAAGGCTGGTCGGTAATTATTTCAAGACCCATCCGCCGATTCAGGAGGCCGTCACCCGGGTGACCGACCCCGCGCATCCGTCGACGGTCATGCTGCCGGAACAGTGGCCGCGCAGGGATGAATGGTATGAATTCCGGCTGCCGTTCAGCCCGGACCTGCGGATCCTGGTCACGGTTGATGAATCGACTTACAGCGGCGGGATGACCGGTGTCCGTCATCCGGTCACCTGGTGCCATGAATACGACGGCGGGCGCGCCTGGTACACGGCCATGGGGCACTCCTCCGAAGATTATCAGGACCCTCTGTTCCGCCGGCATATCTTAGGCGGGATCCTCTGGGCTTCAGGCAGGAAACGATGAAAAACTATTTTTTACTTTTAATTTTATTTGTGACAGCCGGCTGCGGCGCAACATCCGGCGTCGTTTTAAATGATGTGCATTCCCGATTGAACGCGACCACGGTGGATGAAGTGTTTTATCCGCAGGACACGACGGATGTCGTGAATATCATCTTAAAAGCAAAGAAGGAAAACAAACCGGTCAGCATCTCCGGGGGAAAACACGCGATGGGCGGACAGCAGTTCGGAGAGGGGACTGTCCACATCAGTATGTCGGAGATGACGGATGTCCTGGCGTTTGACCGGGATAAAGGAATTGTGACGGTTGAGGCCGGGATCACCTGGCCGGTGCTGGTCGATTATCTTTTGAAAGAGCAGGAGGGACAGTGGCCGCAGTGGGGGATTAAACAAAAACAGACTGGGGCTGATTATCTTTCGGTCGGCGGGGCCCTGTCCGCCAACGCGCACAGCCGCGGGATCAGTTTCAGGCCGATCATCGAAGACATTGCCGCTTTTACGCTGGTTGACGCGGACGGGATGCTGCGCACCGTCAGCCGTGAAGAAAACCCGGAACTGTTTTCGCTGGTGATCGGCGGGTACGGGCTGTTCGGTGTGATCGCGGCGGTTGATCTCGAGCTGGTCCCCCGCCAGAAACTTGAGCGGCGTGTGGAGGTGATCCCGATCGCGGAACTCCCGGCCAGGGCGAAACAGCGGATCGAGGAAGGGGCCGTCTACGGCGACTTCCAGTATAAAACGGATGAGCTGGCGGATGATTTTATGCGCACCGGGGTGCTGGCGACGTACCATCCGGTGCCTGATGACACGCCGATGCCGGAGGATCAAAAACAGATATCACCCGAAACGTGGAAAGACCTGGTCCGTCTGGCGCACACCGACAAGGGAAAGGCCTTTGATCTGTACAGCCGGCATTATCTGACGACCGACGGACAGATTTACTGGGCGGACACACATCAGCTGAGTTATTATTTCGCCGACTACCACGATTTTGTCAACCAGGCCATGCCTGATCGTCCGGCGGGATCGTTGATGATCACGGAGGTTTACGTCCCGCGGGATGACATCACGGAATTTATTGAACGGGTCCGCGCGGATGCCCTGGCCGATCATTTCGACATTGTTTACGGCACCTTACGGATGATCGAAAAAGATGAGGAAAGTTTCCTGGCCTGGGCCAGGGATGATTACGCCTGTGTGATCTTTAATTTGCGGGTGGACCACACACCGCAAGGCCTTAAAAAAGCGGAGCATGATTTTCAGAAGATCATCGACCGGGCGCTTGAGTTGGGCGGTTCGTATTTTTTGACCTATCACCGCTGGGCGCGCAGGGACCAGGTCCTGGCCGCCTATCCGCAGTTTCCGGAATTCTTAAAACTCAAACTCAAATATGATCCAGAAGAACGTTTCCAAAGCGAATGGTACCGGCATTATAAAAAGATGTTTCGCGGCGGGACGCTTTAACGTTATCGTCCGGTCACGACGCGGATGAATTCTGCGCTGAACTTTTCCAGTTTCTGTTCACCCACCCCGAACACGTGCGCAAATTCCGCCCGGGTTTTTGGTTTGCGCTGACAAATATCAATCAGGGTTTTGTCCGAGAAGATAATGTAAGGCGGGACGCCTTTTTGGTCCGCGATCTCTTTGCGTTTGGAGCGTAGGCGTTCAAACAGGGCCGTGTCATACGATTCCCCCTGATTGACCTTGACGGATTTGGACGGCAAGGGATCGTTATCCGGAGGAAAGCCCAGGAACTGGAGTTTGCGGTTAAAGATTTTGTATGCGTTCGGCGTGAGTTTCAACACGCTGTATTCGTCGTCTTTATTGAGAAATTTCTGCTCCAGCAGCTGATGGCAGAAATTCTGCCACTGCTTCACCGACCATTCCCGCCCAGTCCCGAAGGTCTTGCAGCGGTCATGATTATTGCTGATGATTTTTTCCGCGGCACTGCCGCGTAGGACATTGATAACGTGCACGGCCCCGAAGCGTTCGTCCGTTTCCAGGACACATTGCAGGAATTTGGACGCGGCCACGGATAAATCCATGGCTGTATCCTGCGGGTTGACGCAGTTGTCGCACAGTCCGCAGTTTTCAACCGCGTATTTTTCACCGAAGTAGGTGATCAAAGGGATCCGCCGGCATTGGCGGGTCTGGGCGTAGGCCATGATGGTGTTCAGATGGTTTTGCGCCACGCGTTTCTGGGCCTCCTCAGTTTTCTGGTCGATGAAATATTTGATCTTGGCTGAGTCCGCGGAACTGTACAGCAAAAGGCAGTGCGAAGGCAGGCCGTCGCGCCCGGCGCGCCCTGTTTCCTGGTAATACGATTCAATATTTTTCGGCAGGTCGTAATGGATGACAAACCGCACATTGGGTTTGTTGATCCCCATGCCGAAGGCGATGGTGGCCACCATAATGGGGACATCGTCCCGGATGAACAGTTCCTGGTTTTTGCGGCGGACGTCCGCGGGCAAACCCGCGTGATAGGGCAGGGCCTTAAACCCGAATTCATTGAGGTCTTCGGTCAGGCTGTCCACCTGTTTGCGGGAAAAACAGTAAATGATCCCGCTCTGTTTTTTAAACTTTTCAAGATAGTCCAGCGTTTGGTCGGTCGCGCGGCCTTTGGGCAGGACTTCATAAAATAAATTGTCCCGGTTGAAACTGGCCACCAGCTCACGCGGTTTATTCAACGCCAGGTTGGTCATGATATCCTGACGGACCCGCTGGGTGGCGGTGGCGGTCACGGCGAGGAAAACGGCGTCCGGAAAATATCCGCGCAGCTCTTTGATCTTGCGGTATTCGGGGCGGAAATCATGCCCCCATTCGGAAATGCAATGCGCCTCGTCAATCGTGACGCAATCCACCGGGCAGGTGCTGAGCATCTGCAGGGTTTCTTCTTTAAACAGGGTTTCCGGCGCGCAGAACAAAAGTTTAGTCCGGCCGGATTTGATCCGGCCGACGTTGATGTCATATTCGACCAGGGACAGGGTGCTGTTCAGGCACTCAACCTCAACGCCGAGATTTTTGAGCTGGTTCACCTGGTCCTGCATTAAAGATATCAAAGGAGAAATGACAATGGTCAATCCCGGAAAGACCAGGGCCGGGATCTGGTAACAGAGTGACTTGCCGCCGCCTGTCGGCATGATGAGCAGCGTGTCGCGTTTGTCCAGCACCGACTGGATGCAGGTTTCCTGCAAAGGCCGGAACGAAGTATAACCGAAAACGGAATGTAGGATTTTAAGTTTCATAAGAATCCTATTATAGCGTGCAACAATCTAATATCTAGTGAAACTATTGGGAATGTGTTAAACTGTTGCCCTTAAGATAGGGCAGCGCCCTAACTCACATAGCCGTCAAACAAGAAAGCAGGGAAAAGTGGTCAAAACATCGAAAGATTTTAAAAGCGTGGGCTTAAACCAGGCCATCCTCGACAATTTAAAGTCGCTGGGTTATCTGGAAATGACACCTATACAGGAAAAAGGACTTCCGTTCATTCTGGGAGACAAAGATTTTATCGGCCAGGCCAATACCGGTAGCGGCAAGACCGCGGCCTTCGCGCTGGGCATATTGACCAAACTGGATTTGACCAAACTGATCCCCCAGGCCGTTGTGATCGTTCCGTCCCGCGAACTGGCCGAACAGGTGGCGAACGAAATCCGCCGGCTGGCGCGGTTTACCAGCAACATCAAGGTGCTCACCCTCGCGGGCGGCACCGAAGAACGCCACAAACTGAAATCCCTGGAACAGGGGGCGCACATCATCGTCGGCACGGCCGGCCGTCTGACCCATCTGCTGGAAAAGGGACTGCTCAAGGTCAATGATCTGAAGGTCCTGGTCCTGGATGAAGCGGACCGTCTGCTGGAAACGGGCAGCCTCGCGGAGATCAGCCACATTGCCTCCTTTACGCCGAATAACCGCCAGACCATGCTGTTCTCGGCGACGTTCCCCAACGGGATCAAGGAATTGAGCGTGGACCTGCTGGACGACCCGGTCCAGGTGACAATTGATTCGCAGCACCAGATGAGCACCACGAAACAGATGTTTTTTAAAGTGGACGAGGACAAGAATGACGCGCTGCTGCGTCTGCTGGGGGCGTACAATCCCGAGTCCTGCATGATTTTCTGCAACAGCCGGGAGGTCTGCCAAAAGGTGGCGGGGTTCCTGCGGACCAAAAAAGTCGAAACCCTGCAGATCCATTCGGACCTGGAACAGCCGGACCGTACGTTGAACCTGATCAAGTTTGAAAATAAAAGCTGCCGGATCCTGATTGCCACCGACCTGGCATCCCGCGGGTTTGACGTGAAGGACGTGGGTATTGTGATCAATTACGATCTGCCGAAGGACCATGAGCTTTATATTCACCGCATCGGGCGGACGGGGCGGGCCGGTCAAAAAGGATTGGCGATCAGTTTGTATTCCTCAAAGGAATTCAACACATTGATCGGCATCGGAAATTATTTAAAGACGGATTGCCCGACCATGGACCTGGAGGACTTGGGCAAGTTTAAAAATTTTACATCGCGTTCATCGATGGCCACCATTTACATCAGCGGCGGCCGCAAGGACAATGTGCGCCCCGGCGATATTTTGGGAGCCCTCACCAAAGAGGCCGGCCTTAAAGGCGAAGACGTCGGAAAGATCCATATCCTGGAAGTCAACAGTTATGCCGCCATCGCTCCCGACAAGATCGAACACGCCATCAAACACCTCAGCGCGGGAAAAATTAAAGGTAAAAAATATAAAGTGGGAAAGGCCTAAGACAAGAGACAGCGGCCGAATGCACAAGAATCAGGATCAATTTGACTTCAATCCGGGTTTTGGTATATTAGGAAAAGTTATTGATAGTTTACTCTAAACAGGAGGCTGGTATGCCAGTGAAACCGATGAACTTGGGTCAAACCTCTTTCAATATTCCTGAATTTTCCGCCAGCCTTGGGGGAAAAGAACAATGGCTCCCGATCTTCAATGATAAGGTCGCGGTCCAGGTGAGCGCCGAACAGACTGGCGGTGAATATTCCATCATTCAGATTATCATCGTTCCCGGAGGCGGGGTCCCGGTCCACATCCATGACCGTGAGGATGAAATCTATTTTGTGACGGAAGGAGAATTGTCGGTGAATTACAACGGGAAGCCGATCAGCGCGGGCCCGGGTTCCGTGCTTGTTCTGCCGCGCAAAATCCCGCATGCCTGGAGCAATCAATCCAAAACCAATGTCCGCATTTTTGTCATGATCCGGCCGGCCGGTTTCGAGACATTTTTCGCCAGGAATTTGTCATTCAAAGGGGATATGGCCAAAATGTCCGACTGTTTGAAAAAGGATTACGGAGTCACGATTATTTAAAAAGGTGACGGACACCGTTTTTATATTGGAAAACGGTGTCCGTCACCTTTTTACAAGACACAGGAGGGTTTTATGTTTGAATGGATCACCAGTCCCGAGGCGTGGATCGCGTTGGGGACTTTAACCGCGCTTGAAATAGTCCTGGGGATCGACAATATCATTTTTATTTCCATACTCGTTGGACGCCTTCCGCAGGAACAGCGTGATTTCGGCCGCAACATGGGGCTGGGCCTGGCGATGGGTGCGCGCCTTCTGCTTTTATTTTCCATCACCGCGGTCATGGGGCTCACGAACGGCTGGTTTACCGTGTTCGGCCATGAGATCTCCGGCCGCGACCTGATCCTGATCATCGGCGGGCTCTTTTTGCTGGCCAAATCCACCCACGAAATCCATGAAAGCCTGGAAGGCGACGAGGAAAAACACCAGTCGGCGGAAAATAAGTCAGGCCTGACGTCAATCCTGGTGCAGATCGCGATCCTGGATATCGTGTTTTCCCTGGATTCCGTCATCACGGCGGTGGGGCTGGTCAAACAGCTGCCGGTCATGGTGATCGCGATTGTCATCGCGGTGGGGGTGATGCTCCTGGCCGCCAAATCCATCGGGAATTTTGTGGACCGGCATCCGACGATCAAGATCCTGGCGCTCTCATTCCTGATTCTGGTCGGCGTGACGCTGGTGGCCGAAGGGTTTGATGTACACGTTCCAAAGGGTTATATTTATTTTTCAATGGCGTTTTCGGTCGGGGTGGAGATGCTCAACATCAAGATGCGCAGTAAAAAGAGCAATCCGGTGAAATTGCATAAACTGATCAGCGAACGAAGGGTTTATAAGACAAAACACGCCGGTTGAACGTTTGAACCGGCGGTTGACAGCCGTTTAAATTTTGTTATGATGGACGAATTATACGTCACCGTTATTCCGGTCATTTTTAAGGCCGGTTTGCGGTCAAATGAACAATCAAAAAAGGAAAAAACATGAAACGTATGATGAACAACGCAGCAACCCTGGTTTTACTGGGTGTATTCATGGCCGGATGCGGGCAGAGCAGCAGCGGGGTCAATGAAAACAAACCGATCCAGGAAGTCCAGGCGGAAGCGCAGAAAATGAACGCGGACCAATTGAAGGCCATGGTCCAGAAATATGAAACAGCTTTACAATCCAAAAAGGCCGAGATCGAAACGGTTCAGGCGAAACTCAAAGAAATCCCGATTAAAGATTTATTAGGGGAAGACGCCAAGAAGATCAAAGAAGATGTCTCCCAGATCGGCACATCGATGAAAAATCTGACGGAACGGCTGAATGTTTACGCGGATTCGTTAAAGACAAAAGTCAATTAATTAAAGTATATTCCTAAAAAGAGCCGTCCTTCGGGGCGGCTTTTTTTATGGGTCCTGATTAATTCTGTTCCTTTCAAGAACGATTTAATTTGCCGAACCACTAGGATTCAATTTTAAATAGTTGTATAATAACCATCATTGTTGTTAAAGAATTATTTTTAGGGAGAGGCCGAAATTGAAAGCCAAAAAGATCAGGGTTGTCCTGCGCTGGGTCCACATCGTCTGCGGACTGGTGATCATGTGTTTTATTTATTCGCCGTTCCATGAAAGCGCCGTTTTCCAGTGGATTATGAAACTGCTGGTTATCCCGGTAGTTACCTTTACCGGGATCTGGGTGTGGAAGTTTAAAGAGTTTAACAAGTTATTTAAAATCAGCGAACAATGAGGACCTGAATGGAATATTTTTCATTTCTCTGGGTGGGCAGTTTGATTGGAACCGTCATTGTCGTGCAACAGAAAAATTTGTCCGGATGGTTTATTCTGTTGGCGTTCCTGACCGGGCCGCTGGCTTTTGTGACGGTCATGCTTTGCTCTTCCCGACAACTTAAAAAAGACCCTGATATTGAACATTCACGGGATGAAGTTAGAATTTTATATTCACTCGTCAAAGACTTAACGCAAAGGGTCCGTGACCTTGAAAATCACGTTGGATATAAAGGTAATGAGAATGATGTTCTGAAAAAATCGCTGGGTCGTACGTTACTATCCGAAGATATTGTTAAACCAATAGATAAACCATCAGAGATATCTGAGCAATCTATTCGAGACAATAAAAAGCGTCATTCACCGGTCAAAAAACCGTCTCATGCAGAAATTAATTTCGGAAAGTTTTGGCTGAACAAAATCGGGATCGTCATTTTTACGTTAGGGGTAGGCTTTTTTATCAGTTATTCTTTTAAATATTTTTCGCCGTTAATGAAAGATTTGTTCGGCTATGTGGTTGCGGGTGTTCTTTTTTTTCTGGGGAATAAATTTGAAAAACAGGAAAAAATGAAGCATTACGGGTTGGCCTTGCTGGGTGCAGCCTGGGCCTTGACCTATTTTACCACCTATGCGTTGTACCATTTTCAGGCTTCGCGCGTGATTTTTAATCAGTTTATTGATTTGGCCTTGTTGTTTCTGGTTGCCGCAGGCATGATGACGCACGCTTTGAAGTATAAATCTGAAACCATGATGATGGTGGCATTAGGTGTGGCGTACGTGACATCGTTGATCGGGGCAGTCACGGCGTTTACGTTTGGCAGTTCAATCATCTTGGGATGCGTCGTTGTATTTTTATTGTACAGGTTCCAATGGATCAAGACATTATTTCTTGGCTTGGGCATGACCTACGGTATTCATCAATTTTTTATCGTTCCCGCTATTCATCATGGAACGATGGGCACTGCGGGTACTGGGTTGAACTTGGCCTTTTTAGCGTCCTATGGGGTGCTTTATTTTACGGGGACTCATCTTGTTATAGGAAAAAGCGACACAGAACGAAATATTGTATCTGCGGCAAATTTCGGCAATTTTGTTTTATTGTTTGTCATGAGTAATCCGGATTTCCAGCGTTATTTTCCTGATCGGCGTGTTATGGCTTTGGCCATAATAAGTGTGATCTATGTTGTGTCCGGGATTTTGGCCAGGAAATACCGGAGATATCAGCTTTATCTGAGCGATCTAGTTGTGGGAATGTTTGCCTTTACGTTGGCTGTTTACCTGGAATTCTTGCCGTATACCAGTTTAATGATCTGGATGATTGAAACGCCATTTATCCTATATGCGGGATTGAAATTTAAGGACAACATCCTGAGATACGTCAGCTATGCTTTGACCATGTTATGCTTTTTACGGATCGGATGGCTGTCCGGGCAATCCAATGTGCAGATTCAGGGGGTGCCATTGACTCTGTTTGAATACACGGCTTTGCTGGGTTGCACAGTGATGGCAGGATGTTATTGGATATGCCGGCGTGACCGGAATAATAATTTTATTACAGGTCTGATGGGAAAGTCTTTCTCGGGGTTCTCGGTTTTTTATTTAATTCTCAGTCTCTGGTCCATGATCGCGCAGACATGGTTGCCTTTGTGTTTAATGGTTGTTGTGCCGATGGTGCTATTTATCGCTAGATGGTTAAACGAGAAAGTTCTTTTGGCCGCTGGATTGGTCATTACATGTATCAGCGTTATTCAGTATATTATTTCCGGAGAATTAAAAATGTATAATGTCGATTTTTATTTTTCGGGATTTCCGCTCACCGTGAGTCAATGGACTTATTTAACCGGATGTCTATCCATGTCCATTAGTTTTTGCTTGACCAATCAATATAAGAAAGTAGAAGTGAGAAGTCTGATCAACGATGTCTCCGGGCATGTTTATTCCGGATTGGCGGTGGGGTTGTTATCCATTTTGATGTGGTCCAAACTGGGCGATCATTGGCTGACGGTTGGATTGACTGCTGAGACTGTGGCTTTATTTATTATCGCCCAAGCACTATCTCTTAAAAGGTTTAGGGCGTATTGTTATGGGCTTTTGGGAATCGTGACCGCGAAGTTTTTATGGATTGACGAATATCAAAGTTTGGGGATGTTAAAGTGGATGATCATCACTCTGGAGTTATTCTCGTTTTTTGGGATATATTATTTGAGCCAGTTTTCTATGGATAAAAATGCAAAAAACCGGCCCGGAGAAATTGAAACGGGAATGGTTTTTCTTCTATTCTTGATTTTATTGATTGGAAGTGTATTCCGGTATGCAGAATGGGGCTGGCGGTCACTTAGTCTGGGGTCGGGCGCTGTTATTTTAATTCTCTACGGATTGTTTAGGAATGACCGGATATCCCGGTTAGGAGGATTTTTATTATTGGGGTTGTCTCTATTAAGAATTATATTTGTCGATTTGCAACAATTGACCCCCATGCTTAAGATCATCAGTTTTATTGTACTCGGTGCAATGTTATTAGGGATTTCATTTTTGTATAACAAACATTTTACAATTACCAAAGAATAAAAGGAAACAGGATGCCATATTATTTCGGAGTCAGCCTGACGGTTGTCCTGCAGATATTTTGCGGGATACACGCGTACAAAAACGGGCGGTACAGCTGGTTGTGGATCATCTTATTTTTTCCGTTTGTCGGGTGCATGATTTATCTTTTGGTCGAGGTCCTGCCGGATTTACGCTCGACCGGGGATCAGGTGGCGGTCCAGGCAAAACGCACCTTAATGCCGGAGGGCGTGATTAAAGAATTAAAAGAAAAAGTAGATTTCTGTGATACGTATGACAACCGGCTCGCGCTGGCGGACGAGTATATCCGCTGCAAACAATTCGGGAACGCCATTGACCTGTTGTCCAAATATTCCGAGACCGGCATGCACGCCGATGATGAACTCCTTCTTGGTAAACTGGCTTACGCGCATTTTATGAAGGAGGATTACCGGCGGGCCAAAGAGATTTTGGTCAAGATCAGACAAATCCATGGAAAGTTTGAGAATCAGGATCTGCATTTATTGCTGGCGGTCTCCCTGGAAAAATTAAATGAGAAGGACGCCTGTTTTCTGGAACTGGAAGCGCTGAACCAATATTATACCGGTGAAGAGGCCCGCTGCCGTTACGCCCAGATTCTTAAGAACCGGGGGGAAACGGCCAGGGCCAAAGAACTGTTCGAGAAAATTATCAAGAAGGTGGATGTGTCGCCGGCGTTTTATAAAAGGGAACAGCTGAAATGGTACGAAATCGCCAAGAAATCAATCAGCGGATGAGCAGGCCGGAATGAAAATCAGAACACGGGTCCCCGTTCCTGAATTTATTTTTTTTACTATCTGGCTGTCTTTCAGCTGCGTGCTGACGGTGCTCTTCGCCAAAGGGATCACCAAAGACATCGCGGCCAAAGGCACCAGCCCGTGGACTTATCTGGTTCTGATCCTGCCGGTGTGTTTTGTTTTGATCGGGATCTGGGGGCTGGTGATGTCTGTAAGGGGCGGTATCAATTCCGATGGAGGGGGCGCCGGCCGTTTCCAGGCGAAGACCGAGGTCCCGCGCGGCGGACGGATCGGGGCTTTTTTGTTCGGCCTGCCGTTTTTCCTGGTCGGGGTGTGTGTGATGATCTTCTTCTGTGTTGTTCCGGTCGTGAAGAGTCTGAACGCCGCGGCCTGGGAACGCGTTGAGGCCCAGGTCCTTAAAAGCGAGGTCAAGACCAACCACGATTCCGACGGGAACACATACAAACCCGATGTCCGTTTCCGGTACAGTTATGACGGGTACACGTATGAATCCGACAAATACAGTTTTATATCCTTTGTCTCGACCGGTTCTGAAAAATCGGTCCGCCGGGATGTCCGCTCTGTTCCGGTCGGCAGCCGGCCGATGGCGTACGTCAACCCAAAGAACCCGAAAGAAGCGGTCCTGTCGGTCCGTTTATCCTGGTTCTATTTGTTTACATTTGTCTTCGGCGGGATTTTTGCCCTGGTCGGAGGACTGATTGTGTTCGGGGCCGGGCTGGGGGTGTTCAAGCCGAAACTTCCGGCCAGAAATGCGCCCGTTCCCCGTTCGGGTGGTCCGCAGATCCTGAAAAGCCGCAGCGGCGGACCGGTGGGCCGCTTTGTCATGATTTTTATCGTCGCCGCGATCTGGAACGGGGTTGTTTCTCTTTTGTTCATTAAGGATGCGCCGTTTTTCTTCAAGCTTATATTCGGCGGTATCGGGTTGATCCTGATCGGGGCGGCCTGGCACGCCCTGCTGGCCTTGTTTAATCCGCGGCTCGAGGTGGAAACCGATACCCTTTACGTTCGTCTGGGTGAATCGTTCCGGCTCCGCTGGAGGCTGCCGGGCAAGAATAAAAATATCAAAAAGTTCACTGTCACCCTGGTCGGACAGGAAGAGGCGACCTACCGGAGGGGCACGGATACCTACACGGACCGGCATATATTTTTTACACACACGATTGTCGAACAGGAATCGGTTGTCATTGAAGAATCCGGGGCGCAGTCGGTCACCGTTCCTGCCGATACGATGTATTCCTGGAAGAGCACCAATAATAAAATCGTGTGGTTCATTAAATTTACCGGGGTAATTGAAAAATGGCCGGACATCAAAGAAGAATATGAAATCAATCTCCTGCCTTTAAAAGGATAATTTAAAGAAATGATTACCGTCACACTGGATCAAAAAACATTTAAACCTGACAGCCGGATTAAGGGCACGGTCACCTGGCAGCTGGACAAAACACCCAAAAATATTTCCGTCCGGTTGTTCTGGTACACCCGGGGGCGGGGAACGGAAGATGTCCAGTTGGTCGATGAGACTCAGCTGGGCGCGGACCGCCAGGGGCAAAGAGGTTTTGATCTTCAACTGCCGGAAGGTCCGTACAGTTTTTCCGGAAAACTGATTTCGCTGATCTGGGGGGTCGAGGCCGTGGTCCAGCCCGGCGGAGAATGCAGCCGGGAAGAGATCATTGTCTCGCCTGTGGAAAAAGAAATTATCTTGGGGGAGAAAGTATGATGAAAGCCCGCCACAATCCATTTTCCGCCCAGCGGATGGACACGCTGGCGTACCGATTTTTGTCAGGCGGGTGGGAGGAATTTTTCCTGCAGTTGGAACAACACAACTACCGGGCCGCGATCGTAGGCCCGCACGGGTCAGGAAAAACCACGCTGCTGGAACATCTGGGGACGCGGTTGCAAACGCAGGGGTATCGCCTGGTCAAGATTTTTGTGAACACAGACACGCCGTTTCTAAAAGCGGAACACTGGAAGGGGCTGTGGAATACCTCCGGATCGCGTTCGATGATCCTGGTGGACGGCGCTGATCTGTTACCGGCCTGGCAGCGGGGTTTGCTGAAACTGGTTTCCCGCCGGGCGAAAGGGCTCGTCACGGCCGGGCATTCTCCGCTCGGACTGCCGGTCCTGCTTCGAAGCCGGACAAGCCCTGAACTGCTGGAGGAATTGCTGGATGAACTGGCCGGACCGCTCGATGACCATCTGCTCCAAAAAGCCCGCAGCCTGTTCCTGCATCACAACGGCAATATCCGTGATATCCTGCGTGATTTGTATATGGTTTATGCCGATCAGTGGGGTCATGGTCAGGGGCTGGCCAACTAATCACCTGTTAATCCACTATTTGCGATTCCAAGTGTTGTCGATTATAATATCGTTAGTCAAATCCCCGCACTTGATTTCCCTAAAATAAAGAAGAGATACTATTTTAAAGCGTCCATTCCGGAATCTTAAAGGGGCGTGTATTTCTAATCTTTTAATCTAAATAATTTAATTTGATAAGTATGACACCAGGTGTTATGCTCTTATCAGAAGGAAAAGCAATGCGGTGTTTGATCAGTAAGGTCTTTCAGAGAGATATAAAAGCTAATAATTTGGATGACAACTATATCAAGGAAATTTTAGGAGATATTTCGAAAGGAAGAGCAATTCCCCTCGGCTCAAAGATGTATAAAATCCGGGCCGGGAAAGAAGGGCAGGGAAAAAGGGGAGGTTTCCGGAATATATTTTTTTGGAAACGTGAACAATTTATTATCTTTTGTTTGTTGTTTGGAAAAAATGAACAGGATAACTTAACGCCTGATGAAAAGAAAGCCTTTAAAATATTATCGCACGAATATGACCAATTGACGGAAGATGATATTAAAATTCTAATTAAAAATAATACATTCAGGGAGATTGAAGATGATCAATAAACGCAAGACTCCGTCCAAGGTTTTAGACATGGTCGAGGAAGATCTTCACGCTATAGGAGAAGTGAAGGATGTCTCCTTGAGCATGAACAAATTTAACAAAATCCGCTACCCCGAACCAAAACGGTATACAGCCAGGGATGTGGTACGGATCCGAAGAAAGCTGAAGGTGAGCCAGGCGGTATTCGCTTATTTGCTGAACGCCAGTGAAAGCACAGTCAAGAAATGGGAAACAGGCGTTAAAGTGCCGGGCGGGGCGAATTGCCGGCTATTGCAGATTATCGAAACGAACGGCGCACAGATTTTGCTTAAGAACTAACCGACTAACGAAAACGGATTAATCAAAAAATTATTCCCCCGGGTACATTTTGTCCAGGACCGTTGACATACCCTCCCAGGGTATGGTATAGTTCGGGCATGACTAAAGAATTTCCTTCTCACAAACAGAAACTCGACGCGCTTAAGCGCGTTGAAGGCCAGGTGCGCGGCATCCAGGCGATGATTAAAGAAGGGCGTTACTGTGTCGACATCATCACCCAGATCAGCGCGGTGCGGGCGGCGCTCCTGCGGATCCAGAAGGCCATCCTTGAGACGCACATGAAATCCTGCGTCATGACCACGTTTGACAAGAACAACAAGGCCGAGCAGATCAAGAAGATCGATGAGATCATGGACCTGATCAAGAAAATCTAAGCCGGACGGCAGAAGCTCAGAGGTTCGGCAGGATGTTTTTATTGAACTTGAGCCCGTTGTGGATACCTTCCTCAAAGGCGCGGATGTCCGCGTGGTTTCTTCCCTCAAGAAAATTAAATTCAGTTTTATCGCGAAGCCCGCATTGAATGGCCAGGATTGTTCCGGCGCCCTGATAGGGGAGTGTCTTGTCCGCCAGCGCCGATGTGTCCGCGTAATTGAGTAAACCCCGGCCGAGGTGTTCCTGATCCCGGCAGGCGTCGGCCGCCAGCATTTCGTAAAGATAAGCGCTATCGGCATCGGTGTTTTTAAAGTATTTTTCCGTGATGATTCCCAGGCTCAAGCCTTTATACAATTCTTCTTTGTGCCGGCGGTTGGTGATGCGCGTCCGGTAATCTTCCATATGCAGGTGCTGGATGATCCCGAATTCATAACCGAAGCCGCGGAACACGGCCGGGATTTCTTCTTCGTTGACCCGGTTGATCAGCGCTAGGCTTTTTTCGGGATCAAGGGCGTAACGCGTACAGAGCACTGTCCCGAGCATCTCCGGGGCATAACCAGGACTCCGCAGTCTGCGGGAGATTTTCTTACAGGGGTTCCTAAAATCCAGCTGCTGCCAGGTGCTCACAGACCCGGCGAAAATCCAATAAATAAGGAAGGCCGCGGCCAAACTTTTTCCGGGCTTTCCTTTCGATGCTAAACGGCTGATCCCCACCGCCGTAATCATCAAAATGAAGGGAAATAACAAATAGAAATACCGGTGGCGGATCGGGCTTTCCGGATCAAGATACGTGTTAAAGTTGCTGACGGCGTCAATGACGAGATAAAGCAGCGTGAACAGTATAAAAAAATGAACGCCGTTCGTTTGATCAAAGGCCACCTTCCGGTCTTTTCCCGGAAGAAGCGCAAAGCTCTGCCGAATCCAGGCCCGGCGGTCTAGGAGGACGCAAAATAACACGGTTCCTATAAAGAGGAAATACACCGGCCGGTGCACGGGACTGGAACTGGAAATTGTCTGAGGCAGCTGGCTGAACATCACACCGACAATCCGCGGCAGAAATTCGTTCAGGTTGACGACCGGCCATTGGGTCAGGATTTCATTTTGGATGGACGCGTCAAACATCGCCAGCCGGGGAAAGATAAAACTGATTCCCGCAACAAATGTCAGCGCCATTCCAACGTAGTTTCGTATCACATGGCCGCGTTTATCCAGCGTAAGCCAGAATAAAAAACAGGACAGCAGGAGAACGGCCGTTGAATAACAGAAGTACACGCCCAGTCCGGCGAAAAGACCCAGGAACATAAAGTCGGCCAGGACCGGAAACCTGTTTTTTTTCTGCGGCGCGTCTGTGTCCGGCGCATAAAAAATTTTGAAGAAAAAATGGATGATCAGGATAATAAAGAGGCTGACCTCAATGTGGTTTCCGGAAGGCAGCAGGGTTACCTTGATGTGCAGGGGCGGGGCCAGGATAAAAAGCAGGACAAGGATCCAGCCGGTCTTTTCACCGAAATACCGGTTGGTCAGCCGCCACCAGAGCAGGAATGTGACCAGTGAATTGATCAGTCCGTAAAAAGCCAGGGTCAAAGAACTCGGCCCCAGCAGCCCGAAGAAAGGGGCCAGCATCAGGCTGGTGATGAGTGTGCCGCCGTCATAACTGCTGTACTGGTAATCCCAGAACGGCATGATCAAACCGTCCAGCAGATGTTTGGCCACCAGCCCGGGATAACGCACTTCGATTAATTTGAAATCCGTCATGACATCCCGGTCATTGAGAAAGAAAAGATATAGCAGGCGGGAGATGATAAACAGCAGGATCGCAGCCGGGACTAAATATGATTTTTTCTTCACAAGCATTTTGCCTTTTAAGATTAACGGACGAATGTGTTGATTTTACCATGCCGTCAGACGGCTGTCCGCTGATTATTTATTTTTTAACGTTGCGCTCCGATCATATTCTGGTAAGATCAGGACATGTTCCGCGTATTTTACCTCATTACTGTCGTTTGTTTTTTAATCTGGATCATGCCATTCGGCATTTTTCTGGAAACAGTCCGGGCCAATGACGTGCCGGATCATTCCGCGCCATCGGGCTGTCTGTGTTCAGGGGCGTCCGGCAAGACCGCGCAATACACCAAATATATCCTGCAGGACGCGTGCCGGGGGAAACCGCTCAGTAAATTCGGCGGGGCCGCCCATAATGACCTGTTTGTCTTCACCGACCGCGGTGAAATAATGGCCGGTTCAACGGCGTTCACATTCCATTATTCTTTCCTTTATGATTTTCACATCGTTCCTTTGGTGGAACACGTCCCGAAAACAACTCGTTCATAATCCATCCGAATTAATACCATTTCATACCCATCAGAAGGAGTTTATCGTTATGAGGACGAAGATTGTCTTTTTCGTTTTTATTTTATTAAGTGTAGCATTTGTTTCCGCAGGCGTCCCATCGGCCTTGGCCTGTGAAAGCTGCACGATCCCGCGTCTCGGACGGCAGGATCATGTTGTTGCGGCCACGGATCCCGGCCGGAAATGGTTTGCCCATGTTTTATTTGAAGCGCAGAACTGGAATGCCTTCGGGGCGGAAGAAGCGCACGAACTGCATCATGACGGCCACCATGTCCACAATAAGACCCATGAGTATTTCTATCATGCCGGGTTGGGAGGGAACCTTACGGAAGACCTGACGGTCACCATGGACATTCCCTGGGTGATCCGGGAATCGCTGGGGGCCCATCACGCAAACCTCGGGGTGAAAGAAAAATCAGAAGGCATAGGCGACCTGACCGTGATCGGGGCCTACCGGGTTTACGCCCAGGAAGCGACCGCGGTCCGGCTGGCCGGCGGGGTCAAATTCCCGACGGGTGAAACCGATGAGACTGATTCACTGGGAGATCGGTTTGAGCCGGAACTCCAGCCCGGATCTGGGTCTTATGATTTTATTTTGGGCGGGGTCTTTGAGCACCAGATGGACCGTGTCATTTTAAAAGGGAACACCACCTACACGTTTAAAACGGAAGGGGACCAGGATTATGAATTCGGGGACGTGTTTTCCGCGGCGGTCTTTGCCGATTATGTGATCAACCCGGACAATGAACTCGTTACGGTCAAGGCGGGCGTGGATACCAATTATCAGTACGCCCGGAAGGATCAGGCGGAAGGGGTCAAAGAAATGGACAGCGGCGGGCATACAATCCTCACCGGCCCGTCTTTAACCGTGACCGGATCCGGCGGGATTTCGGTTTACGCCAATATCCTGTTTCCGGTTCTGCAGGATCTCGGAGGTGTTCACCAGGAACTGGACTATGTCTGGACCGTGGGCGGGAGAATTATATTCTAAACAAGAAGTAAACATGAAAGGCTGTTTTATGCAAAGAGACCACCTCCGGGTGGTCTTTTTGCAACAGGATGCTTTTTCAGGCGTTTAGGCGGACGGACCCAATTCTTCAGATCCGGATTAATGCTTGTTAACCCGTAGGATGTACGTTATAATTACACCATGCCGAAAAAATTCTGGAATCCTCACCTGTCCCAGTTCTTTTTTTCTTCCTTGCATTTTTCAGGAGTTTTTCACCGCTGTTTCATCAAGCCAACCAAACATCACTGGAAATTATATGCGTAATCATAAAATTTTGTTGATTAACACCAGTGTAGTCACCATCAAACAATATAAAACCTCTCAGGGGTATCCGTTGGGAGTTATGTCGATCGCGGCATACCTGCGGGAAAACGGGTATCCGGATGTAACCATTATTGATTTCAATGAACCCGGTAAATATGAACAACTGGGTTATTATTTGGAGCGGGAAAAACCGGATGTGGTGGGCCTGAGCGGTTTGTCCATTGATCAGGAGTGCATACACTCAACGGCACAGCGGGTCAAAGACTGGAACAGCGATTGCCTGGTCGTCTGCGGCGGACCGTACCCGTCTGCTTCATGGAAAAGAATTTTAAGCGACGGGAATCTGGATATAGCGATTATTGGTGAGGGAGAATTGACCTTTATTGAGATTCTTGATAAATTTTACAGCGGGATTACTTTGGAAAATATCAAGGGGACAGCTTTCCGCACGGAACTGGGGGAAATTAAAAAAGCCGTTCCCCGGGAGCCGATCATGGATCTGGACCGGCTGCCGTACCCGGCGTATGACATGATCAATCTCGATCATTACGGGAGTGTGCAATCCATGGCCCCGGTCGGGGAGAGGCCGTATATATCCTTATTCACCTCCCGGGCCTGTCCGTACCAGTGCACTTATTGTCACGACATTTTCGGGAAAACTTTCCGGGCGATGAGCGCTGAGAAGCTGGTGGAACAGATTGAATATTATATCGCGCAGTACGGAATCAGGGATTTTGAGATTTATGATGACATCTGGAACCTGGACCGCAACCGGGTCAGACGGTTCTGCGAGATTGTTGTGGCCAAAGGTCTGAAGATATCATTCCATTTCCCCAACGCGATCCGCATGGATATCATGGATGAAGAACTGCTGACCCTGGTGAAAAAGGCCGGATGTGTCTTTATGGCGGTGGCGGTTGAAAGCGCCAGCAAGAAAATCCAGAAAGAGATCAAGAAGAACAACAAGATCGGAAAGATTAAGCAGAACATCGCGATCACGGACAAGGTCGGCATTTTTTCCATGGGATACTTTATGATCGGTTTTCCGAACGAAACATACCGGGAGATCCTGCAGACCTGTTATTTTATGGTCACCTCACGGCTGACGACGGCGATCATGTTTTCGGTCACTCCATTTGAAGGAACAAAACTTTTTGAAGAGACCGGTTCGTGCGCCGATCAGAGTTTCAAGATGGAGGAGTACGTCTACGGGGATTATAAACTGTCCAAGGTCCCGAAATGGCTGATCCGGGCAACCATTTCGGTTAGTTATACGTTGTTTTATTTTAATCCCGTCCGTGTCTACAAAATTTTCCAGAGGTTTCCGAATAGAAAATATCTGCTGGAGAAGTTTTATCTGACGGTTAAAAAATTGATTGTCGGTGTCCGGTTTACGAAAGGGCGGGCTATTAAATCCAGATTGAACGATGTTCCAAAACAGAATTTGACTAAAAAAGCAAAGCCTGAGGCTGTCACAAACTAAAAAACGTTTGATTAAAAAATTAAATTATGCAAAACCGAAAAATCCTCTTTGTTAATACCTGCATCCTGACGATTAAACAATACCACGCGAACCGCTGTTATCCGATGGGATTGATGTCGCTGGCCGCGTATGTCCGGCAATTCGGTCACACCGACCTGTCCCTGCTTGATTTTAATCTGCCCGGGAAATTCGAACAGCTCGAGGAATATCTGATTAAGGAAAATCCGGCGGTCGTGGGCTTAAGCGGATTGACCATCGATAAACAATGTATCCATCACACAGCCCGGAGGGTCAAGGCCTGGAATCCGGATTGTCTGGTTATCTGCGGCGGGCCGTACGCGTCCGCCTCTTGGAACAAGGTCGTGGAAGATCCGAACATTGATATCGCGGTGATCGGAGAAGGGGAGCTGACCTTCTTGGATATCCTGGAAAAATATTTTGACGGGCGGGATTTATCGGGAATCCCGGGAACGGCCGTCCGTTCTTCGGCGGGGGATGTGATCAAACCGGCCCCGCGTGAACCGATCATGGACCTGGACAACCTGCCTTACCCGGCGTATGACATGGTCGATCTGGATTTTTATGCGCGCACAGAATCCCTGGCCCCGATCGGATGCCGGCCGTACATTGCCATTTTCAGTTCACGGGCCTGCCCGTACCGGTGTACGTATTGCCACGATATTTTCGGAAAAACGTTCAGGGCGATGAGCCCCGAGAAAATGGTGGAGCAGATCGAATATTATATTGCTCAATACAAGATCCGTGATTTTGAATTTATCGATGATATCTGGAATCTGGATAAGAAACGGGCTGTCCGGTTTTGTGAACTGGTCATCGAAAAAAAACTGGATATCGCTTTTCATTTTCCTAACGGGGTGCGCATGGACCTGATGGACGAACAGATCCTGACCCTCCTGAAGAAAGCAGGCTGCCGGTTCATGGCCGTCGCGGTGGAGAGCGCCGATAAAGCCATGCAGAAACAGATCAAGAAGAACAATAAACTGGAAAAGATCAAGGACAATATTGCCATCGCTGACCGTTTGGGGATTTTTATGTTAGGGTTTTTTATGATCGGTTTCACCAACGAGACCTACAAACAGATGTTAAAGACCTGTTATTTCATGATCACCTCCAGATTGACCGTGAGTGTCATCCATTCGGTCACCCCGTTTGAGGGGACCGAATTATATAAAGAAACCAAGAAATGCGAGGACCAGAATTTTAATGTCGATATCTATCACAGTGGGAATTCCCGGCTGACCAAGGTCCCGGGCTGGCTGATCAACGCGACCAGACAATTAAGTTATATTCTTTATTATTCGAATCCGGTGCGTGTGTACAAAGTCCTGACCCGGTACCCGTATAAAAGTTATCTGCCCTACAAAACATATATGTTTATTTCCCGTTCGGTCCTGGGGATCCGTCGCGATTCGAGGGAGAACATGTTTGATGCCCCGCCGAAGGCCAAAGAGCAAAAATCAAAAATTACCCTGGCGCTTACTAAATGAGGGAAGTCAGCGGCGGAGTTTTTTAGATCAAGAAGTGTTGGGGTTTATCGGAAATTTTTATTTTGACATACCCTATGGGGGTATGTTATAGTTGTAGCAGTTCATTCATTTTTAGTCAATTAAAGGAACGCGCCGAGTGAAAAAAAGTCTTTTACGAATCCCGTTTATTTCAGGCCTGATCATCTCCCTTTTGGGATTTTCGATCTATTGCTGCTGCTTCCAGGATATCGTAGAGGCCAAACCGCAATTACCGCCCTGTCATCAAACGGCCCCACAGCCGGATCAACCCCAGAACAACCAGGAATGTAACTGCCATAAAAATATACTGGCGAATGATACGGTGTCCGTCAAAGGTATTGATTTTTCTAAGGCGGACCTGTTTATTGTAAACGCCGTTGTTGCCGCATTTAAGCCGGTAACCCTGGTGAAACTATTTAATTATCCCGAATCACCCCCGGGCGTCGGCTCGGCTATTCCTCTCTATATCAAGCATTCTGTCTTTCGCCTATAATATTTTCCCTAAAAACAATCGTTTTGTTTTAAATCCATTCATTTCTTTGAATGGTCTTCAGGCATTTTATTTGGGGAAAAATTATGAAAAAAAATTCATTTCAGAAATCAGTATATTTAATCGGGCTATTGACCGTTATCTTTGTAAGTCAGTTCTATACCCCGGCATTCAGTCAGGTCCGGGAGTTGACCCCGGAACTGTCTGTTCTCATCGAAGAGGCTCTGCAGAATAATCCGCAGATCAAGGCCGGCCGCGAGCGGGTGCAGGCCGCGCGTTACCGTCTGCCCCAGGCCTCGGCGTTGCCGGATCCGTCCGTGCGTTATGCTTATATGGGAGAAATGCTCGAGACCCGTTTCGGTCCCCAGGAAAATAATTATGAATTCGAACAGGAAATCCCTTTTCCGGGAAAACTGATGCAGAAGAGAAAGATGGCCCGGGCCGGTGTTGAATTAGCCGAGGCCGAACTGACGGCCATGGAACGGGACATTTCGGCGAAGGTCGCTCAAACCTATTATGACCTTTTTGTGCTGGATAAGATGTTGACCCTGTCCGAACAGATGCAGGCCCTTTCAGGAAAATCAGAATCGATCCTCCAGGCAAACTATGCCGGCATGCGGGGATCACAAACCGATGTGGTCAAGATACAGTCCGAGGTGACACGGTCTCTTGAGAAACTCATTATGCTCCGGCAGCAGAAGGAAAGTCTGTCGGCGTATCTCACCGCCCTGTTAAACCGCCCGGACGTTTTGTCTGTCGATTTTCCGAATGAACCTGTCCTTCCCGGGGATGAAATCTCCCTGGACCGGCTTATCGCGGGACTCGATCAACATAATCCGCAGATCCTGCAGGCCCTGGCCATGACCAAACGCGAACAACACGCATATTCCCTGGCCAAATATGAAAACGCGCCGGATTTCTCCATCGGGTTCCAATATGTCGAAATCGGCGACGGGACAACGACCCACCCCGAAGACGGCCGGGACGCCTGGATGATCCCGTTTAAAGTGACGCTTCCGATCTGGCAGAACCGCATCGGGCCGGCCATTAAGGAAGCCAGGAGCAATTTAAGCGTGAGTGAGTCCAATCTGCAGGAGACGAAGAACCTGGCGCTCTTTGAAATCAAACATATCTACTTTCAATATCAGTCCCGTAAAACGATCGTCGATTTATACCGGAATGAATATCTGCCGCAGTCCAAACTGCGGCTGCAATCCCGGCAGAGCGCTTACGAATCAGGCACCGTCGAAATAACAGAGGTGATTGAGAGTGAACGGATGTTGCTGGAGACGCAAATGGCTTATTATGAAGCATTATCCAATGCCCTAAAAAGTTATTCCGAAATGGAACGGCTCATTGGACCGGAAATAATACAAGAGGTGAATCATGATTAAACATACAAAATTAATACTCAGTCTGGTGATTTCAATCCTGGTTATATCTTCGATCGTCCTGCTGAAAAAGCCGGCACGGGATCCGCATGAAGGACATACAGAAGAAAATAAAACCGCAGATGTTTACTGGACCTGTTCCATGCACCCGCAGGTCAAACAGGACAAACCCGGCCAATGCCCCATCTGCGCAATGAATCTGATCCCGATCAGTACAAGTGATCAGGGAAAGGTTATTGTTGACGAGGAAAAAAGGGAATATCTGGACATACGCAGTGCATCGGCTGAGAAAAGACCGATGATCAAACGGCTCCGTTTGGCGGGAAGGATCGGACATGATTCCGAACTGTATACACTTCAGCAGGAATATCTGAGCGCGATTTCGTTTGTCGACAGTCTTAACGATGGTCTGCGTGACCGCCAGCAGGGACTGGTGGAGTCCGCCAAATTGCGTTTAAGATTGCTGGGGCTTGGCGATGATCAGATCAAGGAATTGGAGGCCCGCAACGAGCCGGATAAAAGTCTCATTGATCCTACCCTTAATAAAATCTGGGCTCAGGTTGACATTTATGAGCAGGATATAAGACTGATTAAAATCGGCCAAAATGTCACCATTAAAGTGAAAGGTTATAAAAATGATTTCTCCGGAATAATTTATTCCATCAATAATGTTCTTAATGAACAAACCCGTTCGGCAACAGCCAGGATTCAGCTGAATAACACCGATAGGCCGTTGAAACATCAAGTCTACGCGGATTTCACGCTGGAGCTGTCTTTAGGGGAACGGCTGAACGTCCCTGCGGACAGTGTCATTGACACAGGAACAAGGAAAGTGGTTTATGTCGATGAGGGGAATGGACGGTATCAATTCCGCGAGGTCATCCCCGGCGTGGAAGCGGATGGATTTATTGAGATCAAAGAGGGTCTTCGAAAAGGTGAACAGGTGGTTACAAACGGAAATTTTTTCCTGGATTCCCAGACAACGTTAACCGGAGGCCAGTCGCTTTTGTTCAGCGGCAGCGAAAAAGTGGACGATCCGTCCGCTCAAACAGGGCACAGGCATTAAAATGATCAATCACTTAATTAAATTTTGTTTAAATAATCGTTTTGTTGTCACTGTTTTTTTTATTTTTATGACCGGCTGGGGGCTTTATTCCCTTCAGCGGATACCGGTCGACGCCATTCCCGATATCGGTGAAAACCAGCAGATTATTTTTACGGACTGGCCGGGCCGTGATGCCAAAACCGTGGAAGACCAGATCACGTATCCTTTGACGACTCAATTATTCGGGTTGCCGGGAGTCAAGGATATCCGTGCTTCCTCGGCATTCGGATTCTCGATGGTCTATGTTATTTTTCACGACTGGGTGGATTTTTACTGGGGCCGTTCCCGGATCATCGAAAAATTGCAGCAGGCGACGCAATTATTACCCGAAGGCGTTACTCCGGTCCTCGGTCCGGACGCGACCGGGCTGGGCCAGGTTTTATGGTACACCCTGGAAGGCGAAGGTTATAATCCGGGTGATCTGCGCAGCATTCAGGACTGGTATGTCCGTTATCAGCTCAGCTCGGTTGACGGTGTATCCGAAGTGGCCGCCATCGGGGGATTCGTCAAACAGTACCAGATCGACGTCGATCCCAATGAACTGGCTGTTTACAATATCCGCCTGGGAGATATATTCAACGCGGTCCGCCGGTCGAATATGGATGTCGGGGCCAAGGTTTATGAACGCGGCGGCATGGAATTCATTGTCCGGGGAGCGGGATTTATCAAAGGCCTGGAAGATATCGAAAATATTGTGGTCGGGATCAATAAAGGAACGCCGGTGCTTCTTAAGAATATCGCGTCGGTTCAGCTCGGTCCCGAGTTCAGGCGGGGTGCCCTGGATAAAGACGGAAAAGAAACAGTCGGCGGGGTTGTCATTGTGCGTTACGGGGAAAACCCCATGGAGGTCATTAAACGCGTCAAACAAAGACTGGAAGAAATCAAGATCGGTCTTCCCGAAGGGGTCAGGATTGTCCCGTTTTATGACCGCACACAGCTCATTCAACGGACCATTAATACGCTATCGGATACGCTTATCCTTGAAATCATTTTGACGATCGTTGTGGTTTTCTTTTTCTTAAGGCATCTCATGGCCAGTTTTATTATTTCATTGAGTCTTCCTCTGGCCGTATTAATCTCGTTTATCGTCATGTATTATTTGAAAGTCGATGCCAATATCATGTCCCTGTCCGGCATCGCCATCGCGATCGGGACGCTGGTGGATATGGGCATCATCATGGTCGAGAACATTTACCGGCATTTAAGCACGGATCAATCCGGACGGTCCCGTTGGGAGATCGTTTATCAGGCCTCATCGGAAGTCGGTTCGGCCGTTTTAACGGCGATTCTGACCACGGTCATTTCTTTCTTTCCGGTCTTTGCGTTAACGTCCCAGGAAGGAAAGTTATTTATACCGCTGGCCTTCACCAAGACCTTCGCGTTGTTGGCCTCGGTCGCGGTGGCCTTGACGCTGATTCCCGTGCTTGCCTATTTCTTGCTTAAAGGGAAACTTGCCCCCATTGAAGATCACCCGTTTAACCGGGGGCTGTTACGTGTTTATGAAAAAGTTCTGCGTAAGGTCCTGAATCACCGGAAGATATTCCTGGCTATCCCCGCGGTGATTTTGATATCGGCCATGGTGTTCGGTTCACGCATCGGCCGTGAATTCATGCCTTCGTTTGATGAAGGGACAATCCTGTTTATGCCGGTTGTCGCGCCGTCCGTTTCGTTAACACAGGCGATTGAAATCATGAAAAAGCAGGATGCTATTATCAAGGAGTTTCCCGAAGTGGACAGTGTGGTGGGGAAAACCGGCCGGGCGGAAACGGCCACTGACCCGGCGCCGGTCGAGATGTTTGAGACGATCATCAATTTAAAACCAAAAAAAGAATGGCGCAAGGGGCTGACTAAAGAAAAATTAATCCATGAAATGGACGAGAAATTAACTTTTCCGGGTGTTGCCAATATCTGGACCCAGCCGATCATCAACCGGATTGATATGCTGGCGACCGGAATCCGCACGCCGGTGGGGGTCAAAATATTCGGGAATGACCTTAGTGAACTGGAGCGGATTGCCGGGGAGATCAAGACTATTGTGCAGGGGGTTAAAGGCGCGGAGGACCTGTACGCCGAAAAAATAACCGGAAAACCTTATCTGGAGATCCTTCCGGACCGGTATGAGCTGGCCCGTTATAATCTCACGATGGAAGACGTGCAGGACGTGATCGAATACGGGATCGGCGGAGAAAATTTGACCATGACGGTGGAAGGCCGTGAACGTTATCCTGTCAGGGTCAGGTTTGCCAGGGAGTTAAGGGATTCCCCGGACGTGATTAAACGGATACTGGTCCCTACGGATAGCGGGGCGTTTGTTCCGTTGGGGCAGCTGGCGGACATACGACTGCGCGAAGGCCCGGCGATGATCAGTTCGGAGAACGGGATGTTAAGGGCTTACGTCCTCATGAATGTCCGCGGCAGAGACATGGTGGGGTTTGTGGAAGAGGCCTCGCGGAAGGTGGCCCGGGAGATGTCCGGAAAACTGCCGGCCGGATATTCCATTCAATGGTCCGGACAATTTGAAAACCAGGTCCGGTCGAAAAAAACATTATCCCTGCTTGTTCCGATCAGTTTGTTTCTGAATTTTATGATTTTGTATATGTGTTTTAATTCTTTTCCAAAGGTATTCTTTATCTTCACGGCGATTCCGATTTCGTTAGCCGGCGGTGTCCTTCTGCTCGCTCTTTACGGGTTTAATTTTTCCGTGGCGGTGTGGGTCGGCTTTATCGCCCTGTTCGGTATTGCCGTGGATGACGGGGTCCTGATGACGACATATTTGGACCAATTGTTTAAAGAACGTATGCCGAAGAATGCGCAGGAAGTCATCGAAGTGACTGTCGAGGCGGGAAAGGCCCGCATCCGGCCGGCCTTCATGACGAGCGTCACGACCATCCTGGCGCTGCTGCCAATTTTTTTATCCGAGGGGACGGGGATTGAGATCATGCGGCCGATGGCCATCCCGACGTTCGGCGGGATGCTGGTCGCCAGTATCACCTGGTTCATCGTTCCCTGTTTGTATTCATGGTATGAAATAAGACGATTAAAAATTCAACAATAGTATTATAAGTAATTATTAAAAAGGAGAGATCAAATGAAAAAGGTATTCTTTATTACGGGTATTTTTATGGGAGTAATGCTGTTGACATTGCCGGTTCTTGCCCAATCCGAAGAAACCATCGAAATGACACAGCCGGTCGAGGTTGGAAACAAAATCTGTCCGGTCAGCGGTGAGAAAGTCGGTGAGATGGGAGATGTCGTTACATATGAATATAACGGAAAAATATATAATCTTTGCTGTGCCATGTGCGCAAAGGATTTCAAAAAGAATCCTGAGAAATATAGCAATATTGCTGAAAACGAAGTAAACAATGAGGAAATACTGGAAGACCTTGAATAAGAATTATTAAGGTTTGAATTGAAAGGATACAACTAAACGGAGAGCAAGAAATGAAGTTGATATTTCAGGCCATCGGATTAGCTGTTGTATTGTTTTTATATGGTTTTTTATTATCCTCAGCCGGGCATGATCATTCAACGCATCATAATTCCGGAATAAAAACAGCGGTTGGATTATCCGACCATGACACTCAATCCCACTCCGGGAATGGGCATGACCATCACTGAATAAATGGTCAAGGGAGGAATAAGATGTTTGAATTGTTGCAGCCGCTGCATCCGAAAATGGTGCATTTCCCAGTTGCTTTGTTTATTACCGCTTTAATTTTTGAAACATTAAGCTGGTTAATGAGGAAACATTTCTTTCATCAATGTGCGCTTTGTCTTTATGTGACCGCTGCCTTAATCACGCCGCTTGTGGTCAAGACAGGATTGTGGGAAACGGAACGGTTAAATTTACATCATCCGTTATTAGACCAGCATCAGCGGTATGCCTTGTGGACGATGTGGTTTTCTTTGATGTCTTTGCCAGTCCTTTGGTTTTTTTATCAACACCAGAAAAGGCTGCTTAGAGTTTTATTTGTCGTCTGTTTGTTCACGGCATCAGGGCTGGTGATCATGACCGGCGACCGCGGCGGGAAAATGGTTTATGAATATGGGGTTGGCGTCGATCGATAACTATAAGAAAGGAGTATTAAGATGCACGGAGAAGATTTAGGAAATTATGCGTATGGGCTTTGGACGGCGGTGGCCTTCAACACCCTGCTGGTCTTGTTTTTTGTCACCAGTTATATTGTGCCCAAGAAAAACGTCGAATGGAGGTCCATGGGCGCATTCATCGGTTTTATTGCAGCCCTTTTTACCGAAATGTATGGTTTTCCGCTGACGATTTATTTGTTGTCGTCATGGATGGGGCAATCGTATCCGGTCTTAAATCCATTCACTCATAATCACGGCCATTTGTGGCTTGTGCTTTTGGGGCTGGCCGATTCTGCGGCGGCCATGACACTTTTGCATATTATCAGCAACGGGATTGTGTTTTTCGGGTTTTATATTATTTATAAGGGCTGGATACTGATTTATGATTCAAAGGGGCAGAAGCTGGTGACGGAAGGGGTTTATTCTTATGTTCGTCATCCGCAATACAGCGGGCTTTTTCTGATCACCGTGGGATTTCTTTTACAATGGCCTTCTTTAACAACTTTGGTGATGTGGCCGATCCTGATGTTCTCGTATTATCGACTCGCTATGCGGGAGGAACGGGACGTCGCGCAACAATTCGGCAAGCTTTATGAAGAATATAAAAAGCAGGTTCCGGCATTTTTCCCGCGAACCGGAAAAGGAGGGGGGAAATGAAAAGTCACGGCTGGTGGATGATGGTATGTTGTTTGCTGCCGATACTGTTGATTTTCTTGGCGCCGGTCATCGGGCTCAACGGCAGCAATTCCACATTTTTCTTTGTGGTATTGATGTTTGTCTGTCATTTAATGATGATGGGAGGGCATCATCACACGGACGACCAGCATGACAATAGAGACAAAAAGGAGGGGCCGCATGGATGTCATTAATGTTAAAAAAATGGGGCTGGCCGTGGGTTTGACGGCGTCATTCCTGCATCTGGGCTGTGTGGTGGTCATTTTGTTCACGTCACGGGACACGACGATTACCTTTTTCAACAGTCTTTTGCATGGGCTTGACGTGACGTCGGTCTTAAGAACGGATATGTCCGTCAAAGAGATGGTCTACGGGTTTATTCAGATTTTCGTTCTAGGGTGGCTGACCGGGGCCAGCGTCGCCAGTATTTATAATTTTCATTTTATCCGGTTTGACAACAGGCCCAGGCCGATGACGATGGACCGGTGAGCCGGGCCGGTATTTTTTACACGGTAACCACTAAAAACAGGTTATTTCAAAAGGGGGAAACAATGAAAAAGAATGTTTTGATTTTTATGGCCGTCGTCTTGTTTGCGGCATCAGGATTGGTCTATGCTCAGGAAATGAAGGGCGGTATGATGGGCTCAGGCATGATGGGTAAAGGGATGATGGACGGCAAAATGATGGGCATGCATAGCATGATGATGAAGATGATGGATCGAAACGTTGTGGCGACCTCTGATGGGGGTATTGTGATTGTCTCCGGAAACAAGGTGGCGAAATTCGATAAAGACCTCAATCTTGTCAAAGAGGTGGAATTAAAGATGGACACGGAAGGCATGCGGAAAATGATGGACAATATGAAAAACATATGCCCGATGATGGGTAAAGGAATGGCGGGAAATTCGGACCACAATGACGCGGAGAAGATGGACTCACCAGCCAAGACAGAAGACGTTGATCATTCCAGTCATCATTAATATAGGGAGTGGAAAAATGTATAAAGACCCAATTTGCGGCATGGATGTCAAGGAAGACACATCTTTTAAGATTCAAAAGGAAGGAACGTTGTATTTTTTTTGCTCCGCGCATTGTAAAGACAAATTTATGACGGGTTTTTCAAATGATGTTAAACCGGAAAAATCGTCCGCGCGAACCAAAATGACTTACACTTGCCCTATGCATCCTGAGATTAAGCAGGATTCCCCGGGGGATTGCCCGAAATGCGGGATGGTTTTGGAGCCGTTAACGCCTTTGACCCTTGCGGACAAGACGATCTATACCTGCCCCATGCACCCCGAGGTAGAGCAGTATCATCCCGGTGACTGTCCGAAATGCGGAATGGCACTAGAACCGAAAACAATCACGGCGGGCGAAGGGGGTCCGTCCAAGGAGCTTAGGGTGTTGACCCGCCAATTGTGGACGGGGCTGGGCCTGGGACTGCCGGTCGTCTTTTTAGCCCTGCAGGAAATGGTTCCGTCTTTACACGTCGGATTTATTTCACACGATATTTCCATGTGGCTGCAGATGGTCCTGGCCACGCCGGTTGTTTTCTGGGCAGGCGGATTCTTTTTTACAAAAGCCTGGAAATCTGTCCTTAACCGCAGTCTGAATATGTTCACCTTGATCGCCATGGGTATCGGATCAGCCTATTTTTACAGCGCCGCGGCTGTCTTGTTCCCAGCTCTTTTTCCCGAATCGTTCAAGATGGATGGACGGCCCGGGCTTTATTTTGAGGCGGCGGTTGTGATTACGGTTTTGGTGATACTCGGCCAATATCTCGAAGCAAAGGCGCGCGCGCAGACCGGGCAGGCCATCAAGGCGCTTTTGGGATTGGCGGCTAAAAACGCGCACCGCATTAAAGACGGCAGCGAGGAGGATGTGCCTGTGGAGGATATCCGTAAAGGCGACCGGCTGAGGGTGCGGCCGGGGGAGAAGGTCCCGCTGGATGGAATCATTGTCGAAGGAAAGAGCATGGTGGATGAATCCATGATTTCAGGCGAACCGGTTCCTGTTGAGAAAAACGAAGGCGACAGGGTGATCGGGGCCACGGTCAATCAAACCGGAACGTTTGTGATGAAGACGGAAAAGATCGGTTCTGAAACCTTATTATCTCAAATTGTGCATATGGTGGCTGAGGCCCAGCGCAGCCGCGCTCCGATCCAGGGGCTGGCGGATAAGGTCTCCGGGTATTTTGTCCCGGCGGTGATTCTGACCGCCGTGATCACGTTTATCATCTGGGCCGTGGCAGGGCCGCAACCGAGGCTGGCCTACGCGTTAGTCAACGCGATGGCCGTCTTGATCATCGCCTGCCCGTGCGCGCTGGGGCTGGCCACGCCGATGTCGATCATGGTCGGTGTCGGCCGCGGCGCCCAATCCGGTATTTTAATCAAGAACGCGGAAGCGATCGAAAAGGCAGAGAAAATTACGCATGTGTTGACGGATAAAACCGGTACACTCACTGAAGGTAAACCAAGGGTTACAAATGTTGTGACGGCGCAGGGGATCAATGATAAAGAGTTGATGAGCATAGCCGGCGCATTAGAGAAATCCAGTGAACATCCGTTGGCGCGGGCTGTTATTGATTATGCAAAAGACAATGGTATTGATCTGAGCGATGTTTTGGATTTTGAATCCGTAACCGGAGGCGGAGTCAAAGGTAAACTCAACGGGAAATCAGTATATTTGGGAAAAGGAAAATTTGTTGAGGAAGCGGCCGGGGGTCTGCCGGAAGATTTAAAAAATAAATCAGCTGAATTGCAGGAAAAAGCTCAAACGGTTGTATGGGTCGCTGTCGAAAAAAGAGTTATCGGATTATTGGGGATATCGGATCCGGTCAAGAAGACGACCTTTCAGGCGATTGAAGCCTTGCATCAAAAGGGATGTAAGGTCATTATGCTGACGGGCGATAATAAAAATACTGCCCGGGCCATTGCCAGAGAATTAAAGATTGATGATGTCCGTGCCGAATTAGAGCCGAAGGATAAGCAGAAGATCATCAAGGAGTTTAAGCAACAGGGGGCATTGGTTCTGATGGCCGGCGACGGGATTAATGATGCCCCTGCGCTGGCGGAGGCCCATGTCGGGATCGCTATGGGGACAGGGACGGATGTGGCCATCGAAAGCGCCGGAATAACATTAGTTAAAGGTGATCTCATGGGTATTGTTAAGGCTCTGTCGTTAAGCCGTGCCGTCATGAACAATATCCGGCAGAATCTTTTTTTTGCGTTTATCTATAATGCGTTGGGTGTGCCGGTTGCCGCAGGGATACTTTACCCGTTTTTGGGAATTTTATTAAGCCCAATGATTGCCGGGGCAGCGATGGCCTTCAGTTCTGTGTCTGTTATCGGCAATGCCCTGCGGCTGCGCAGGATTCATTTGTAACCACCATTCAAAAAGGAGAAGACGATGAAAATGACGTTGATTTTGATGGGGATTTTGGCCGGAATTCTGCTGGCCGTTTCACCGGCGCGGGCGCAGGCCGATGAAGCAGCCGTCCCGTCACAAGCGGTTGAGGCCGGGAACAAGATCTGTCCGGTCAGCGGTGAAGAAATCGGGAGCATGGGGGAAGGGATCAAGGTCGAATACAACGGGGTCATTTATAACCTTTGCTGTCCGGGATGTGAATCGCCTTTTCTTAAAGACCCGGAGAAATACATTAAAATCGTTGAGGAAGAAATGAGAAATTACGAGGACTCAGTCGAGAGTATTGATTATTAACAATTTCAAGGGATAGTGTTTTATGCCGTCATTTAATGAATTAATCACCCAGGGCAATGCCTGGTTATTTTTTCCGTTCGCCATGTTGCTCGGAGCGATTCATGGACTGGAACCGGGGCATAGCAAAACCATGATGACCGCGTTTATCATATCAATCCAGGGAACAGTCTGGCAGGCGTTTCTTCTGGGCATATCCGCGACTTTTTCGCATACAGCGGTGATTTGGCTGCTGGCCTTTATCGGGTTGCGGTATTCAGAGAGCCTTAGCATTGAGGAGTTGGAACCGTATTTCCAGTTGGCCACAGGGATAATTATTGTTGGACTTGCCGGCTGGATGTTCTACCGCACCCGGCAGGCCCAGAAGGAATTTAGACTTCATCAGGATCATCATACCCACGGGCACCACGATCATGACAGTCATGAGAATCACGATCACTCCCATACGGAAAGTGAACTGGAGTTCGGAGATGCGCATGAACGCGCCCATGCCCTGGAATTGCAAAAACATCTGGCGAACCGGAATATAACCACCGGTCAGATCATCTTGTTCGGTTTGACAGGCGGATTATTGCCGTGTCCTTCCGCCTTTGCGGTTTTATTGGTCTGTCTTCAGTTGAAGGAATTCACCCTTGGATTTGCTTTAGTGCTGGCCTTCAGTTTAGGATTAGCCGTTACATTAGTCGTCGTTGGGGTCGTGGCCGCCGTATCGGTTAAACACGCGACCAAACGGTTTAAAGGTTTTGGTGAGATCGCGCGTAAACTTCCTTATATCAGTTCGGGGATCATGGCCCTGATCGGAATGCTTGTTGCGGTTCAGGGGCTGCGGCATATTTTTACTCATTAAATCAGGTTTTCAGAGCGAATTTTAAATAATTCTGAAAACTATATTATTATCCATTTCTATGTTAAGATTTTGATTAACAGTGACGGGTTCCAGTCAATTCGATTGGAGATCGTTTCATTATAACGGAGGTGTCCCATGTCAGAAATAAAAAATACCCAGGAAACAAAAAAGAAAGGTTTGATCGCCCGGTTTATGGAAAAGCTGGACAAGAAACTGGAAGGCAAGATGAACCAGTCGCCGTGCTGCGGCGGGCATGACCATAAACATGACCATGGCCACGATGACCACGGTCACGACCATAAAAAAGGGAAGTCATGCTGCTGAACCTGGCAGACTGGTTCGTTTACGATCTGTTAAGGTTGCCGGCAGAATCCCGCCTGAGCGCGGTGCTGCACTATTTTTTATATGACTCGGTGAAAATTCTGTTGATGCTATTTATCCTGATCTTTCTGATCGGGGTTGCGCGCACTTATTTGCCCCGGGAGAAAATCAGGGCGTGGATGGGCCGGCGCGGGATCGCCGGCAACATTTTTGCCAGCCTGTTCGGGGCGATCACCCCGTTTTGCTCCTGTTCGTCGATCCCGCTTTTTCTCGGATTTCTCGAGGCGGGAATACCGTTGGGCGCGACATTCTCCTTTTTAGTGACCTCACCGTTAATCAACGAATACCTGGTGGTCCTGATGCTCAGTTATTTCGGCTGGAAGATCACGGTTTTATATATTTTGACCGGCCTGTTGATGGGGATTGTGGCCGGTGTGGTGATCGGCCGGATGAAGGTCGGTCCGCTCCTTGTTAATGATATTGCCGGCAGACAGGAAGAACCGCTTAAAGAAGAACATTACGCCCAATGGACCGGCCGTCTGAAATTCGGCTGGGATGAATCCGTTACGATTACCCGGAAGATCTGGATCTGGGTGCTGGCAGGTGTCGGCGTGGGCGCGTTGATCCACAATTATATTCCCCAGGAATTGATCCAGGGCATCATCGGGCGGACGGGAATTTTCTCAGTCCCGATTGCGGCTCTCATCGGCGTACCTCTTTACGGGAGCTGCGCGGCCATCGTGCCGGTCGCGGTGGTCCTGTTCCAGAAAGGTATACCGCTGGGGACGGCCTTAACATTTATGATGGCGATGTCGGCTTTGAGCCTGCCGGAGGCCGTCATGCTGCGCCGCGCGATGCGGTTGAAATTAATCCTGATTTTTTTCGGGATCACAACAGCCGGGATCATCATCACCGGGTATTTGTTTAACCTCCTGCAAACCATATTAATTTAGGACCGATCATGAATAAAAAAGTCTTGTTTGTCTGTATCCACAATTCGGCCCGCAGCCAGATGGCGGAAGAATTGCTGCGTGTGCTGGGCGGCGGCCGGTTTGATACGGAAAGCGCCGGCATTGAACCCGGGCGGTTAAACCCGGTTGTCGTTGAGGTGCTCAAAGAAGAGGGCATTGATATCACCGGTAAAAAAACAAACTCTGTTTCCGAGAAATTAAAAGAAGGCCGGCCGTATGATTATGTGATCACGGTCTGTGATGAAACCTCTGCGGAACGCTGTCCGGTCTTCCCGGGAGACGTTAAACGCCTTCACTGGAGCTTCCAGGACCCTTCATCATTCCGGGGGACGGATGCCGAAAAACTGGATTTCACCCGCCGGGTCAAAGACCAGATCAAAGAAAAGATTAATGCGTGGCTGAAGATTACAAAAATGTAATGTCCCGGTCATCTTTCCGTCAGGTTCCCCGCATACAATAAACCAAATATTAATAATAATAGAGGCCGTGCCTGGGCATATTATCAATGACTGGACGCTCTTTGCGCATCCCGGATTTTGTTTCCGAACGGGGAATGAAATGGGTTGACCGGGATAAACCCATCCACCATAATAAGAAAATTAATTTATGCCGATCACAAACATTACGGAAAAATCAAATTTCATGAAAATACTTTTAGTTGAGGATGACCAGCAGACAGCGGATTTTATTATCAAGGGATTAAAGCAGGACGGGTATAACGTCATCCACGCGGGAAACGGAGAGGACGGCTTGCATTTTGCCCAGACGGAGAATATTGATCTGGCTGTGGTGGATATTATGCTCCCTAAAATCAACGGTTTGCTCTTGATTGAAGAGATGCGCAAACAAAAAATTCAAATCCCGGTGATTGTGCTCAGCGCCAAAAATACGGTGGAAGACCGCATCAAGGGGTTACGGCTGGGCTGCGATGATTACGTGGTTAAACCTTTTTCGTTCACGGAACTGCTGGTCCGGATCCAGGCCATCCTGCGCCGGGTGGCCATGAAACCCGAAGACACTGTGCTGCGGGTCAGTGACCTGGTCCTGGATGTGGTGAAAAGAAAAGTTTTTCGCGGTGACGCGGAAATCATCCTGCCTTCGGGAGAATTTCTCCTTTTGGAATTCCTGATGCGCAACGCCGGCCGTGTCGTATCCAAGACCATGATCATCGAGCATGTGTGGGATTACAACTTCGACCCCGAGACCAATGTCATCGAGGCGCGTGTCAGCCGGTTAAGGGATAAAATCGATAAACCTTTCAGTAAGAAATTATTACATACGGTCCGGGGATTCGGTTATGTCATTGAAGAGCAGGAATAATCCGGCCAACACACTCGTCTTCCGGCTGACCGTCTGGCACGCGATTGTATTTATTCTGTCCCTGGCCGTCATCTTTTTTTCCAGTTATACCACGTTAACGACAAATCTGTTAAAGCGCGTGGATAATTTTCTTCTCATCGAGACGGCTGATATCGAGCGGGAATATTTTGAAGAAGGGTATGAGGAGTTAAGAGAAGAAGTTTTTGAAGAATCTCAGGAGGAAGGCGTCGGCCGTGTCGTTATCCGGCTTCTTTCTCCCGGGATCAAAGAACTTGCGACGTCGGAGCTGAACGTATGGAGCCATCTGGATTTTGAGGACCTGGACCGGAACGCCGGGGCCGCGTTCAAACAGGGTATTGTTTTTCACACCTTGCGTTCTTCGAAAGCCCCCCATGAAATGCGTTTTATTTCCCGTAGTATCGTGAACGGCAATTATGTCATCCAGTTTGGAATTACCCTGGAGGACAATCAGCATTTGATTGACCGGTACCGGAGGACTTTTCTGGGGACGCTCCTGGGGATGCTCCTGATCGGGACGCTGTTGGGATGGCTGGTCAGCAAAAAGGCGATGTCCGGCGTGGAACGGATAACGCAGACGGCCACACGCATCGGAAAAGAAGGGTTTAATTACCGGGTGAAAATGGAAAACGAGGGCCGTGAGATTGAAGAGTTGGCGGATGCGTTCAACCATATGCTCGACCGGATTGAGACGCTGATCCGGGAGATTTCCGATGTCACCGATAACCTGGCCCATGACCTGCGCACACCGATCACCCGCATCCGCGGTTTCGCGGAAACAACGTTAAACGGCGAACAAAATATAGAGACGTATAAAGAAGGGTACCGCATCGTGGTGGAAGAATGCGACCGGCTGGTCAAGCTGATCAATACGATGCTGGAAATCAAACAGGCGGACGCCGGGATCAAAGACTTCCACACCACCCGGCTGGATATCGTCGAACTGGTCAGGAAAGGTTATGAAGTCTTTCTGCCTTTGGCCGAAGATAAAAGGCTGGATTTCCGGTTCGAGCATCCCGATTCTCCGATGTACATTCAGGGCGATGAGCCGAAACTGCAGAGGGTTGTTTCCAATCTGCTTGATAACGCCATTAAGTTTACCGGTCCGCAGGGAAAAATCCTGCTCAGGGTCTCTGAGGGTGACAGGGAAGGCTGGATTTCAATCAAAGATACCGGGATCGGAATACCGGCCGAGCAAATCAGCCGGATTTTTGAGAAATTTTACCGGGTTGATACCAGCCGGTCGACCACCGGAAACGGCCTGGGGTTAAGCTGGGTCAAATCCATCGTCACGTCCCTGGGCTGGTCCATTCATGTAAGCAGTTCTCCCGGAGCCGGTAGTGAGTTTATCATTAAAATCCCTTTGGATTCTCCTGCCGCGTAAGGCCGCAAACATTACAAAATTGTAATCTTTCGGTCATCTTGTCGTAACTTCTGAAGCGTATACTGGGGAACAGTTGGGAGAATTTTGACGTGATTCTCGTTATTATGAAATTAACCGGGTTGGTGTTTATGATGGGTTATGCCTGTTACAGGCTGTATGCCTGGCATATCCGAAAGATATTTTCCGACCGTCCTGATTCTAACAATCCGTAAAGAGGCAATAAAATGCTGAACATGTTTAAAATAGTCGAAATGATTACGGATGGTATTCAGATGCTGGGTATCGTCACGGCCGCATGGCTGTTCGTAAAAATGGCCTGGTTGTCCTCCCGCGAAAAGTCCGCCGACTGTATCTAAATCTGGCAGGAGTATTTCTGTAAACAGGCCAGCCGTTTTTCGTTTAAATTGACGCCTGACATTCTCTCCCCAACTGATTGTCATCCGCTGCCCTCGATTAAATCCATTGAACCTTTCCGATGTTTTTACTACAATAGGTCTCTGAATAAAAGAACCGTACCTATCAGACCGGATCTTATGCCATTTAAATGTTTCATTTTTCTATTCATATTACTGTTGTCCGGTTGCGGACAGGACCCAAAAGACGCCGGGCCGCGAAAAAGTTCCCGGGCACCGGCGCTGATTGAACAGGGACGGGCCTTGTATCTGGGGAACGGCTGTGCCGTGTGTCACGGCAAGGAGGGGAAGGGCAACGGCCTGAGCGCCGAGCGTTATTATCCGCGTCCGATTGATTTAACCGACCCTGCGGCCTACACCCTCGGGGCATCCGTCGAAGCGATCCAGCAGACGGTGAAAAAAGGGATACAAAAAGAAAACAGCGCCATGCCCGCGTACGACCATCTGACCGGGTCTGAACTATATGCCATTGCCGTTTTCCTGGAATCCGTCCAGGTCGACAGCGCTGGTTCAACCACGAAGGAGCAGAACTGATGAACCATTTGAGAAATTTGCTGATTATAACCCTGATTTTGTCGGCAGGGATCTGCGGCCAGGTCCGCGCCGAGGTTTCTTATGAAGAGCTGACGATTGACAACGCCTGGATCAAGGCCATGCCGCCGTCCGCGGAATATTCGGCCGCGTTTCTGACGATCACCAACACCTCCGAGGAAGACGTGACCCTGGTTGAGGTCAAGTCTGATCTGGCCGACACCGTTGAGATCCACCTGATGAAAACGGTCAACGGGGCCATGACTATGCGTCCGATCAAAGAATTGGTTATCCCCAAGGGAGAGACCGTGGCGCTTGAACCCGGCGGTACGCATATCATGCTGATCGACCTGATCGAACCGCTGAACGCGGGGGAGACGGCGGATCTGATTCTGGTTTTTGCCGACGGGATGGAACGGACCGTTAACGCGGTCATCCGCAAGGAAGTGCATCCGGATGATGACCATGCGGACCACGATGATCATGATGATGAACATGAAGAGGATGAAGACGCGCATGAAGGCCATGACCACAGCAGCCATTAAAACACCGTTTCAAAGAAATTTCACTCAGGCATTTCTGGTTTTGTTTTTATTAGCCCAGATTGTTTGTCCGCGGGCCGTCCGCGCGGACACCAGCCTGAAATATTATGATGATATCAATCCCAGTCATGATTTTATACTGACCGACCAGGATGGAAATAAATTCCAGCTCAAGGACCACCGGGGGCAGGTGATCCTTCTGTTTTTCGGTTACCTGTCATGCCCGGATATCTGCCCGGTCACGATGTCGAAGATCAGCCGGGTGTACCAGTTATTATCGGCGCAGGAAAAAGAAAAAGTGCTGACCGTATTCATCTCGGTCGACGGCGACCGCGACACACCTGAAAAAATCAAAGAATACCTCGATTATTTTGAGATGGACGCCGTCGGCCTGACCGGTAATCCGCTGATCGTGGATGAAGTCGTGGCCGACTACAAGGCCTGGTACGAAAAAGTGGGCGTGGAATCGGCGCTGGGGTATCTCATTGATCACACAACCTATGTTTATTTAATCGACGGGGACGGAAACGTCCGCGCCCTGTTTCACCCGGAAGACAAAGTGCCGGACATGGCCGGGGCCGTGAAACAGGTTTTGAAAGGAAAGAAATAAGATGAAGGCATCAGATTTATTTGTCAAGGCCCTGGAAAATGAAGGGGTCGAATATATTTTCGGTCTGCCCGGTGAAGAAAATCTCGATCTGCTGGAGTCGGTGCGAAAATCTAAAATCCGTTTTATTATCGCCCGGCATGAACAGGCCGCGGGATTTATGGCGGCGACTTACGGACGATTGACGGGAAAAACAGGGGTCTGTCTGTCCACCCTCGGACCGGGAGCGACGAACCTGGTCACGGCGGCGGCGTACGCCCAGCTCGGGGCCATGCCGATGTTAATGATCACCGGACAAAAACCGATCAAGACGAGCAAACAGGGACAGTTTCAGATCGTGGACGTGATCGATATGATGCGTCCGTTAACCAAATATACGCGGCAGATCGTCAACGGAAGAAATATTCCGTCGAGAGTCAGGGAGGCGTTTCGTCTTTCCCAGGAGGAGCGGCCGGGGGCGGTTCATCTTGAATTACCCGAAGACATTGCCGAGGAAGAGGCGGGCGATTTTGTTTTTCAAAAGAGTATTTCCCGCCGTCCGGTCGTCGAGATAAAGTCCGTTCGAAAAGCCGTTGAAATGATCGAGAAGGCCAGGTACCCGCTGATCCTGATCGGCGCGGGGGCTAACCGGAAAATAACGTCTAAAATGCTGACCAAGTTTATCGAAAAGTTCGGCATCCCGTTTGTGAATACGCAGATGGGCAAGGGCGTGGTCGATGAACGGCATCCGCTGTATCTGGGCACCGCCGCTTTATCGGACCATGATTTTATCCACAGAGCCATCGACAAAGCGGACCTGATTATCAATGTCGGACACGACGTGGTCGAGAAGCCGCCCTTTTTCATGCGGCCGGATGATACCATGGTCGTGATCCATGTGAATTTTATATCCGCGTCGGTGGACCCGGTTTATTTTCCCCAGGTGGAGGTCATCGGGGATATCGCCAACAGCATCTGGCAGATCACACAATTATTAACCAAACAGGATCAATGGGATTTTTCCTATTTTTCCAAAATTAATACAATGATGGAGGCGCACATCCAGGAGGACCAGGATGAAGGCCGGTTCCCGGTCACCCCGCAGAGGCTTGTGGCCGACGTCCGAAAAGTCATGCCTTCCGACGGGATTATCGCCCTTGATAACGGGATGTACAAGATCTGGTTTGCCCGGAATTATCCGGCCCATCACTCGAACACCGTCTTACTGGATAACGCGCTGGCGTCCATGGGGACGGGGCTGCCTTCGGCCATCGCCGCGAAGATTATTTATCCGCATAAAAAGATTATGGCGGTTTGCGGGGACGGCGGTTTTATGATGAATTCACAGGAACTGGAAACAGCCATGCGGTTAAAGTTGGATCTGGTCATCCTCATTTTACGGGACGACGCCTACGGGATGATCCGCTGGAAACAGGAGGCGATGAAGCTGGAGGACTTCGGTCTGACGTTCGGCAACCCGGATTTTGTGAAGTATGCCGAGAGTTACGGGGCGAAAGGGCACCGGGTCGGGAAGACCGGGGATTTACAGCCGCTGATGCGTGAGGCCCTGGACTCGCCGGGAGTTCACCTGATCGATGTTCCTGTGGATTATTCAGAGAATGATAAGGTCTTAACCCAGGAACTTAAAAAACTGACGGATACCATTTAGAAGACAGGAGAGTTTACCATGTCCATGGAAGTCATTAATCCGGTTACGGGAAAAATGGTCCAGAGTTACACGGAACATTCCGCTGCCGAAGTGAAACAGATATTGGAACAATCCCAGCAGGCGTTTCTCGCGTGGCGCAATGAACCGTTCGCCAGAAAATCAACTTTGATGATCAAGGCCGCCGAATGCCTGGAAAGAAAGAAGGCGGAATATGCGCGCCTCATGACGATCGAAATGGGCAAACCGATTTCCCAGTCCCGTTCGGAGATTGACAAGTGCGCCCTGCTCTGCCGTTATTACGCGCAAAAGGCCGAGGCATTTCTGGCGGATGAGATGATCTCAACCGACGCCTCGAAAAGTTATGTGAGTTTTCAGCCGCTGGGTCTGGTCCTGGCGGTGATGCCGTGGAATTTTCCCTTCTGGCAGGTATTCCGTTTTCTTGTTCCGGCGCTGATGGCCGGGAACGGGGGCATCCTCAAACACGCCTCCAATGTCCCGGGCTGTGCGCTGGCGATCGAAGAAGTCGTCAGGGAAGCCGGTTTTCCGGAAAATATATTCCGGTCGTTGTTAATCGGTTCCCGTGAAGTCGCCGCCGTGATCGAACATCCGCATATCAAGGCCGTGACATTAACCGGGAGCACACCGGCGGGTAAGGCGGTGGCGTCCGCGGCCGGAGCCGTCCTTAAGAAAACCGTTCTGGAACTGGGGGGAAGTGACCCATACATCATTTTAGAAGACGCGGACCTGGAATCAGCGGTGAACATGTGTGTCCAGTCGCGCATGATTAACGGCGGGCAGAGCTGTATCTCGGCCAAACGTTTCATTGTGGTTGAATCTCTTAAGAATGATTTTGAAAAGCTGTTTGTTTCCAAAATGAAAGAACAGGTGATGGGAGATCCGCTTAAAGAAGAAACTACCCTGGGGCCGCAGGCCAGGCATGATTTGAGAGACCAGCTGCATGAACAGGTCCGGACAAGCATCAAAGACGGCGCCAGGCTTTTGCTGGGCGGTGTTATTCCTGACCTTGAAGGCGCCTATTATCCGCCGACGGTCTTAACCGACGTGGATGAAAATGTCCTTTCTTATCACGATGAGTTGTTCGGCCCGGTGGCTTCGATTATCAGCGCCAAAGATGAACAGGACGCGGTTCGCAAAGCCAACGATTCTATATTCGGGTTGGGGGCCGCGGTGTTTTCCAAAGACAAGGCCAGGGCCGAACGCATCGCCCGGAATGAACTGGAGGCCGGCGCGTGTTTTGTCAACGCGTTCGTGCGCAGTGACGCCCGGCTGCCCTTCGGCGGGATTAAAGAATCCGGTTACGGCCGGGAATTATCTTCCTTCGGGATTCGTGAATTTGTGAATATCAAGACGGTCTACGTTAAATGAAGTTGACCCGGTGGATGATTCTGTGTATGGTCCTGGCCGGATGTATCAGCGTTGATCAGGCGAGCAAACACGTCGCGCGCGCCCGGCTTGCGGGTGAAGAGATGCGCAGTTTTTTCCTCGATACCTTCCGGCTGGATTATTCCGAAAATCACGGGGCCTTTCTCGGCCTGGGAGCCGGCTGGCCCGAACACTGGCGGACGGCATTGTTTACCGCCGTGGTTCTTGTCCTTTTAACCGCTTTCCTTATTTATCTTTTAAAAACCCCTTTACTTGGCGGAACCTCGTTTGTCTGCGGCGCGTTTGTTATCGCCGGCGGTTTCAGTAATCTGATCGACCGTATTTTTAACGATGGCGCGGTCATTGATTTTCTTAATGTCGGGATCGGCCCGGTGAGGACCGGCATCTTCAATGTCGCGGACATGGCGATCCTGTTCGGTTCTGTCATCTTTGTATTTACCTCGGGAGCGGCCGTTGAGCCGAAAGAAGGAAGGACCCGCGTTAAGCCGGGTTAAGACTGGATCAGCATCATCAGCGCCATCAAGCCCATGCCGACATCTTCAACAAGCGTGACTGTACTTAAGGGGACCTGCAGGACAGTTCCCATACAGGCGCATCTGAGTTTGGATCCTTTCAGGATACTGCGCAGGACACCGATCGAGCTGACCAGCATCACGGCCAAAGTCGTCAGGTACACCGCTTTCGGATAATATTTGCTCAGATATCCCAGGCCCAGTCCGAGTTCAATCAACGGATAGAACAGGCCGTACACCCGCCAGCGCCCGGCGATCACGTCATATTTGGAGAACCCGTCGGCAAATCCGCGCAGGTCAAACAACTTGAACATGGAAAAGATCACCAGGAACAGCCCCATAAAATTGTGCATCCAGTTGTTCCAGTTCCATTGCGGGGACCCGACCTCCAGCGCGAACGCGGCCGAAACAGTCAGGCCCAAAAGGATCAACAACGGGGTGTAATTGTCAGCCGATGGATTTTCAGTTTGTGCGGACATAGGAATATTATAGAAGAATACCCCGGAAGGTCAAGGAGCGTGAGGTTCATTTCCGGACATTGGCAAAAATCGGGTGAACGCAGCGAGGCCGGTGTTGACAAGTGTTTCATCCCGTGTTAAAGTTTTTACCGTTATGATGAAATTATTTAAAATACTGATTATGATCATGGTCGCGGTTTCCTTCCTTCCTCTGGAAGGGGATTGTTCCGACCACGCGGATGAGGCAACGGCGCACCATTGTGTCCTGGTCTGCCATACCTGCTGTCATCAGGTGGATGTCCCGGTCCTTCAGGACGACACGACCGGCCAGTATCCGGGGGCCATCCTCAGTTTCGCGTACAATTTTTCTTATGTAAATCCTATCCGGCTCAATCCCGAGCGCCCGCCGAAATTCCACGCCTAACCCGTCACGTTTTTTTAATCTTTTAAAACTTTTTGTTTTATACGGGAGTTGATGAATGCGTTCATATTTTCCGATCTTTATCCTTATTTTATTGTTGATCCAGAATCCGGCTGCGCAAGGTGAAGCGGCCGACAAAACCGGCCGGCTTGATTTTTATCAGGCCTTAAAGACCGCGTTTGATTTTAATCCCCAAATGATCGAGGCCAGGCAGTCCCTTGAAGCGGCGCGCGGGGATATAGTCACGGCGCGGACGTTTCAAAACCCCGAGGCTGAATTGGAATTCGGGGAAGGGGACGCACAGCTCGATTCCATTGAAATCATCCAGCCTTTTGATCCCTTTGGCGTGCGTTTTTTTGAAAAACAGATCGCCGTCAACCAGGTCAAAATCCAGGACGAAACCCTGCGTTCGGTCTGGGCCTCGGTTTATCTGCGGGTGCGGGAAATTTATTCTAAAATCATGCTGGATCAAAAAAGGCTTGAGTTGACCAAAGACAATCTGAATTCCATGCGTCAGTTTTTCGGACGGGTCCAGGAGCGCTACCAGTCCGGGCAGGTTTTTAAGAATGATTTACAGCGGGCGAAGATTGAACTGCTGCAGGCGGAACATGATTTCCTGTCGGCCGGCAAAGATCTCAAAACCGATCAGGCCCGCCTGAATCTGGTCCTGGGACGGCCGATGGATACGGTCTTTGAGATTGAAGAAACGTTTAAGGAAGAACAACTCCTGCTGTCTTTGGACCAGCTTAAATCCATCGCGCTCGACAACCGTCCGGACATCAAGACGGCCGAATTGGAACTCGACTCTTCAAATAAAAATATAAAAAAAGAACGGCTTAACCGGCTGCCGTCCTATTCGCTGGGATTCAAACGGACCGAAGAAAATTCCGAAGAGGATTATGCCGTTCTGGTCGGGATCAGTCTGCCCCTGTGGAATTTTAATCACGGCGAAGTCAAAAAGGCCAGGGCCGGTCAGGAAATTCAGGCGACCCGGACAGCGGCGGTCAGGGAACAGGCCCTCTTTGAAGTCTATGAGAATTTCCTGGAGGCTGAGCTGGCCCGGAAACAATTCGAGTTATCCAAGAAAACATTAGAGGAGGCCAGTGAATTGCTGCGGCTGGCGGACCTGCGTTACAGTGAAGGCAAAATCGACTTTTTAAATTATCTGGACCAGGTCAAGACGGTTAAACAGACCAAGGTTAATTATTATGAAGGATTGTTCCATTTAAGCCGGAGTTTGAGCGCCCTTGAGGCCTCTGTCCAGGCTTCTTTACGACAGGAGGATTTTTTTAATGAAAAATTTTAAGTTTGTTTTAAGCCTCGTTGTTTCTCTCGCCCTGACGGTGATTTATACTCCGGTTTTCGGGGCCGGACAAAAACATGGGGAAGAATCCGGCCATGATCACCACGGGCATGACGATCACGGCCACGGGGAAGAAAGCGGAAAACAGGATGATCATGAGGGGGATGATGATCATGCCGATGAACACGGAGATCATGACGAACACGGCCATGAAGAAGGCCTGATCGAACTTTCCGAAGAATCAGAAAAACTGGCGGGGATCGAGACCATTGAAGTGAAGTCTTCGGGTTTTTCCGCCAAGGTCCCGGTCAGCGGCCGTATTGCCCAGGATGTCGAAGATGTGAAATATGTTTTCGCTCCCGGATCAGCCGCTGTTGATGAATGTCACGCCGTTCTGAGTGAGTTTATTGAACAGGGGGCGGTGCTGTGCACAGTCACGTTAAATGATCATCACGAGACAATCAAGGTCAGAGCCCCTGTTTCAGGGACCGTCATTTCAGAATTTGTTAAAAAAGGCGAACACGTGGACGAAACAACGGCCCTGTACGCCATTGCCGATCTGACCCAGCTCTGGGCCAATTTCGATGTCTATGAAAAGGATATTGCCGCAATAAAACTCGGACAAAAAATTAACGTTTATCCGCTGGCCTATCCCGGCAAGACCCTGAAAGGAAAGATTGTGTTTGTCTCGCACCGGGTCGATGAAACGACCTTTACCGTTAAAATCAGGGCCAGGGTCAGCAATAAAAAGAATCTATTAAAACTCGGCATGTCGGTCCGCGGGGACATCCTGGTGGACAGTGAGAAAGACGGCATCACCATCCCGTCGGAATCCATCCAGACCGTTGAGGGCCGCAGTGTTGTTTTCGTCAGGGCCAAAGGCGGGTTCGAGGCCAAAGAAGTCAAGGTCCAGTCCCGGAGCAAAGAAAACGCCTCGATTCAGGCCGGGCTGATGTCCGGGGACGAGGTCGTTGTCAAAGGCTCGTTTAGTCTAAAATCAAAAATGCTCGAGAGTGAAATGGGGCACGACCACAGCCATTAACCGGCCGGTGACCGTTTCAATTTAATATATTAAGGAAGGTGTCAAAAATGCTAGAAAAACTGATTCGATTTTCCATCGTCCACAGGGCCCTGGTCATGATGGCGGCCTTGGGCGTGATGGTTTTGGGTGTTTTTAATTTTCAACGGCTGCCGATTGATGCCGTGCCCGATATCACCAACGTGCAGGTCCAGATCAACACCGAGGCTTCGGGTTTTTCGCCTTTGGAGGTTGAACAGCGGGTGACATTTCCCATCGAGACCGTTATGTCGGGATTGCCGCATCTGGAACAAACCCGGTCATTGTCCCGCTACGGTTTATCGCAGGTCACCGTCATTTTTAAGGACGGGACGGATATCTATTTCGCGCGCCAGTTAGTCAATGAACGCATCCAGGAAGCCAAAAGTAATCTTCCCGACGGGATAGACCCGATGATGGGGCCGATCGCAACCGGTCTGGGGGAGATTTATATGTGGACGGTTGAGGCGCAGGAATCCGCTCTCAAACCCGACGGGACTTCGTATAAACCGTCGGATTTAAGGACGATCCAGGACTGGGTCATCAAACCGCAGCTGCGCACCGTTCCCGGGGTGACCGAGGTGAACACCATCGGCGGTTACGAACGGCAGTTTCACGTGACCCCGCAGCCCGAGCGGTTGATCGCGTACGGATTGACGTTTCATGACGTGCTTGAAGCCCTGGAAAATAACAACGCGAATGTCGGCGCCGGTTATATTGAACACGCGGGTGAACAATATCTGGTCCGCGCCCCGGGACAAGTCAGCAATATAGAAGAAGTCGGTAATATTATTGTCGGGTACCACGAAGGGGTTCCGGTTTTTATCAAGAATGTCGCGCAGGTGGCCGAAGGGAATGAACTGCGTACCGGAGCGGCTACGGAGAACGGGAACGAGGTTGTCGTTGGAACGGTATTTATGCTCATGGGTGAAAACAGCCGCACCGTGTCAGAACGGGTGGATGAGCGGATGAAGGAAATCAACCGCACGCTTCCCGAAGGGGTCAGCGCGAAAACCGTTTATAACCGCACCACCCTTGTGGATGCCACCATCGAAACCGTCAGGGAAAATCTTTTGCTCGGCGCTTTGCTGGTCATGGTGATCCTGTTTTTGTTTCTCGGCAATATCCGCGCGGCCGTGATCACGGCCATGGTCATTCCGTTATCCATGCTGTTTACGATTACCGGGATGGTTAAGAACCAGGTCAGCGCGAATCTGATGAGCCTCGGGGCGCTTGATTTCGGGATCATCATCGACGGCGCGGTTGTCATCGTGGAAAACTGCATCCGTCGGTTCGCGCGCAAACAGCATCAGCTTGGGCGGACATTGACCCGGGAGGAACGCCTGGACCTGGTGTTCGAATCGTCCAAAGAAGTCCAGCAGGCGATTTTTTTCGGCCAGCTGATCATCATGATCGTTTATCTGCCGGTCCTGACCCTGACCGGTGTTGAAGGCAAGATGTTTATCCCGATGGCCTTTACCGTCGTAACCGCGTTGATCGGCGCGATGATATTTTCCGTGACCTTTATCCCGGCGGCTGTGGCCCTGTTTCTGACCGGAAAAGTCTCGGAAGAGGAAAATGTAATCATGCGCCTGGCCAACAGGATCTACGCCCCGTCTCTTTCCTGGGCGATGAAATTTCAGAAAATAGTCGTGACCGCCGCGTTGGTTCTTTTGTGTCTGACCGGATTTTTATTTACCCGGATGGGGCAGGAATTTATTCCAAGCCTTGATGAGGGTGATGTGGCGCTGCACGCGATGCGGATTCCCGGCACGAGTGTCTCGCAGGCCGTTGACATGCAGAAGGTCGTTGAAAAAACAATCAAGGGACATCCCGAGGTTGAAACGGTGTTCAGCAAGATCGGGACCGCCGAGATCGCGACCGACCCGATGCCGCCGAATGTGGCCGACACATTTGTCATGCTCAAGGAACGCAAGGAGTGGCCCGATAAAAGCCGGTCCAAAGCGGATGTCGTCCGCGGTCTGGAGGAAGACCTCGAAAAGATACCCGGCAACGCGTACGAATTTACTCAGCCCATCCAGATGCGGTTTAATGAACTGATCGCCGGGGTGCGCAGTGACGTCGCCGTCAAGATATTCGGGGATGATATGGATGTCCTGCTCAAGACCGGAAATGAAATCGCGGAAGTCCTCAACAAAGTCGAGGGCGCTTCGGATGTGAAAGTCGAACAGATCACCGGACTGCCTGTGTTGACCATTCACATTGACCGTAAAGAGGCCGTTCGTTACGGACTCAATATGTCGGTGATCCAGGAAACGATTGAGATCGCCCTGGGCGGCAAAAATGCCGGTCAGGTTTTTGAGGGCGACCGCCGTTTTGATCTGGTTGTCCGTCTGCCCGAAGAATTGCGCAGTGACATCGAGTCGCTTAAACGCCTGCCGATTCCCTTGCCGGACCATGAATCGACCACGATGCCGGACGGAAGGGAACAGCCCAGACGATATTTACCGCTGGGAACTGTCGCGGAGTTTCAAATCGCTCCCGGACCGAACCAGATCAGCCGTGAGAACGGCAAACGCCGTATTGTTGTGACCGCCAACGTCCGCGGGCGGGACATCGGTTCCTTCGTTGAAGAATCGGAGAAAAGAATCGGGCAGGACGTCAAGATCCCGGCCAATTACTGGATCGACTGGGGCGGGCAGTTTGAACAGATGATCTCGGCGGCCAAACGGCTGACGGTTGTTGTCCCGGTCGCGCTGGGCCTGATCTTTATTCTGTTGTTCATGAATTTCGGGACGGTCAAGGATGCCCTGCTGGTTTTTACCGGTGTGCCGCTGGCGTTAACCGGAGGCGTAACCGCCCTTTGGCTGCGCGGGATTTCCCTGTCGATTTCCGCCGGGGTCGGGTTCATCGCCTTGTCGGGCGTGGCTGTTCTCAACGGCCTGGTCATGATTTCGTTTATCAAACGGTTGCGGGAAGACGGAAAACATCTGGATGAGGCCGTGAGCCAGGGGGCCTTAACACGGCTGCGTCCGGTCCTGATGACGGCGCTGGTGGCGTCGCTCGGATTTGTTCCGATGGCGCTGGCGACCGGACGCGGAGCGGAGGTGCAGCGGCCGCTGGCCACCGTCGTTATCGGCGGGATCATTTCTTCGACGATCCTGACCCTGGTGGTTTTACCGGTTTTGTACCGTATGTTTCACCGGAAGGATATCAAAGCGCAGGATCCGGGGATATAAAAATCCCCGTTTTCCTGCTACCAAAAAAAAGGAAGAGGCGTAAAATATCACTAGTACACTCCGGGCGTTTTTGTTAATATGTCTCTGACTCAAGGTTACTTTCCGGGTTCAGTCCCCAACAAATTAATCAGGTTATTTGGAACAATGATGAATATGTTATCAGGCAAGACTGCGCTGCTATTCTGTATAATCCTGGCAATCATTTCAGGCCATAACGCCTCAGCCGCGGAAGTCAGGACGGTTAAAGATGAGAGAGGCTGGCAGCTGCTGGTGGAAGACCAGCCGTTTTTTATCCACGGCATGTGTTACACCCCCACCGCGATCGGTGAAAGCTCCAACGACAACACCCGCCGGGACTGGATGGTGGTGGATGATGATCAGGACGGACGCAACGATTACGCCTACCAGACCTGGGTCGATGCCAACCGTAACAATCAGCGTGACCCCGAGGAAAATGAAATCGGTGATTTCCAGCTGATGAAAGACATGGGCGTCAACGCGATCCGGGTGTATCATCACGCCTCGGATGATCCGCAGCTGATGCAGATCAACGCGAGCGGGGATGTCCTTCTCAATCACGCCTCTAATAAGGAATTGATGCGCGCGATGCACGCCGATTACGGTATCTGGGTGGCGATGGGCGATCTGGTCGGATCGTACGGGGTGGGTTCCGGAGCGTCGTGGGATATCGGAACGGATTACACCGACCCCGAGCAGAAAGCCAACATGCTCAAATCGGTCGAAGTCATGGTGCTCGGCCACAAAGACGAACCTTACCTGTTGATGTGGGTGCTCGGCAATGAAAACAACCTGAGCGAATACACCCGCACGCAGGCGCCGAAACAGCCGCAGGCCTACGCGGAATTTATCAATGAAGCGGCGCTTCTCATCAAGAAACTCGACGGCAAACATCCGGTCGCGCTGTGCAACGGCGCCTACGGCCTGCTGGAGGAGTACGCGAAATACGCGCCCGACATCGACATCTTCGGGCTGAACATGTACAGCAATAACGGTTTTCATGAACTCTGGAAGAAAATCGCGCGGGATTATGACCGGCCGGTAATGCTGACCGAATTCGGCACGTCTCACCCGATCGTCAGAGACGGCGTACTCAAGGAGAGTTACCAGGCCGACATCCACCGCCGGGCCTGGGCCGATATCCAGAAACACCGCCGGGGAGGAGACGCGCCGGGCAATTCGATCGGCGGTTTTGTCTTTCAGTGGGCGGATGAGTGGTGGTACAATGGGGACAAGTGGCAGCAGAACCTTAATCCCGATGGCAGCGGCTGGAACCACGAATACAACGGCATCGCCGGTTTCGGAGACGGCACCGGCGGCCCCCTGATCCGCCAGCTGCGCCCGGTGTACAGCGCGTATCAGGAAATGTGGGCGGATTTGTGAAATTTTATTAAAGCTGCGAAGACCCAATCTTCGCTTAAAAAGGAGTCAACGTGGAACAGGATATCAATTCGGAAATTATTACAATCCTCAAAGATCTGCAGAAGCGGATCACGTATATGGAGAAAAAGATCGATGAGCTGGCCGCCCGGAATAAGGAACGCTCAGCCGGCGCGAAACATTACGCACCGTCGTCAAGGACGTACGCAGGGCAGTCGTCCTACAAGGGCGCACGCGGGAACAATTTTGCGGCAAAAAACGGGCAGACCGCGCGGTCATACGGGAAAAAACGAACCGAGGAAGTCAGACGGGTTCCCAAGAAGAATGTCGCGTATAACCCAACCATCAAGAAAAACGCGTAATCAGCCCAATAAATACCCCCGCCGCGGGATTAAAGATCATCCCGTTCCGGTAAAAATCGGCCTACCATTTGTTTTTAAAAGTCTGTATAATAGAAATCAGCCATCAGTTGATGAATTTATTATTTCAGAAAGAAGACACGGGTCCCAGACCTGTTGTTGACCTAAGTTAAGTACACTCTGACGTTTGTTGTTTGAAAATCGTTTGTACCTTGTTGGGCTTGTATCTTGGAGGCCGAAACACATGCCTGATACCATCAAAATAGCGGATTACGCGTTTTCCAGAATCCAGGAGGCCTTTGCGCATCTGGAAACGCGCATTTATTCGGATGACCCGGCTGATTTATGCATGGACATCCTCCGGCAGGACGGGCTGCAGTTTGACGTGAAGTTAAAACTGCAGAATGAAGACGAGCTTTCCCTGTCCGCGGGTTATTTTGGGAATGAATGGTCCCCCTGCACGGATGAATACCGGGTCAAGGAATATATCCGGGCGGTCTCGGGCCTGCTGTCCGGTGAGTTCCGGATTGTGGAATCTTACCAGGGAGACAAACCCGTCAAGGCCGAACTGCAGGCCTACGGGGATACCGGATGGAACACCCTGTACCTCAAATATTCGTTAACCTTCCCGATGCCATGGCTGGAAAAAACCACGAAAATCCTGCAAAATACCAATACAATCGACAGGTAAGAAAACGAGAACGGAACAGGGAGCGAAGAGAGTGTCTTGAATTTCGACCGCGCGGTCGAAATTTAGTCGATATTTAGTAGGGAACGGTTTAAAACCGTTCCGTACAGTATTATTTGAGATCAGGACACAGGGATCGAGGGAGTATTTCAGAATTACGTCCACGTGGACGCAATTGAGAGTTAGGGAAAAGCGAACAGCAGGGAACGGTTTAAAACCGTTCCGTACAGTATTGTGGAAATAAATATATGTGTGTTTTTTTGCAGAATGGAAATATAGGAGAAAAATAAAGAGTGGCAAACGATGTAAGTGAGTTTGAATGCTGTTTTGTTTTAGGTGCAGGTGCTAGTTGTGATTTTGGGTATCCAACAGGTTTGGAATTAATCCGAAATATTTCAAAAAGTCTTTTAAAGCCATCAGAAAAATTGTTGCAAGAATTAGATTTGTTAGAAAGTGTGGCTGAGATGTTAGAGGCGGCTTGGTCTACGAATTTAAAACTCAGTAACTATTGTCAAATGTTAGGGAATAGAATTTATTTTTCTGGTGTTACCTCGATCGACAGATTTATAAGTATTAATCAAGACAATAATGTTTATCAAGATATTTGCAAATACATGATTGTAAGAGAGCTTCTGAGCGCGGAAAGGCGGTCTTTAAACCCTTGCGCCAAGGAAGAGGGGAATCTAAGTAATGAATGTTTCAGATGGAGACAAAATTGGTTAAGAGTCTTCTTTGGGTGCTTTTTTGTTAAGAATACAATCGATGATTTATTAAAATATTTAGAATGTAATAAGGTTTGTTTTATCAGTTTCAATTATGATCGGTTAATGGAATATTTCTTGGTTCAGGCAATCATAAATCTTTATGGTTTAGAAATTGAGGGGAAACCTGAGGATTTAAAGAAATTGAACACTGTTATGAATGCTGTCAAGATTTTACATGTTTATGGTAAATTCGATGGTAAGAATATTGACATAAAAAAATTATTAAGGGATTATGGTGCTTTGGGAGGAGATATTTCTAGCTTATCAAAAAACATACAGACAATACGTTTTGACCAAACCTTGCCTGATGAGTATTCTCTAGTTATAGAAAAGAGTAAGAAAGTATATTTTTTAGGATTTGGCTTCGATGATATGAATGTAAATATTTTAACAAAGAATATTGGGTTCCCTACAAATAAGTTTCGATCAACAAATTACGGTCTATCTGATCAGGTTATTAACAAGATAAATGTCAAGTTTAAGCATGCGATTGATTGGCCCCTTGAAACAGACAAAAAATTATATGAATTTGTCAATAATCGGTTTGGGAGTTAAATGAATAGAGTATCAAGCCGCGGAGATACCACCTAACCCGAATAGTGCATGGCCGTGCACAATTCAAATTGGTGCCGGCCGGCACTAATTCACAAGAAAAGAATTCTGGGCGGCCGCCCACAATTCAGGTTGAGGGAAAAGTGGCCGGCCACTTTTCTTTGGAATCAAATAGTTTCCGGGCGGCAGAAACTCGTGGCGGGAGGGGTACGGAAGCGGGAATTTAACCATTGAATCACTTATAAATTGTGTTATAAATGTACTATGATTAAAATTTCCTATAAGGCTTACATCCAGACATCCAAAGATATTCTCGGAGGGGAACCTGTATTCCGCGGGACACGGGTGGCCGTCAAAACACTGATCGATTACCTGGAAGCAGGGGATCGTCTGAACGACTTCCTGAAAGATTACCCAACCGTCACAAAAAAACAAGCCATTGCTGTTCTTGAATTAGCCAAACAAGGTATTACCCGGGGATGAAAATCCTTTTAGATGAATCTCTGCCCAAACGCCTTAAACAAGATTTCAAAGGACATCAGGTGAAAACTGTGCCTGAGGCCGGATGGCAGGGAAAGAAGAACGGCGAACTGCTAAAACTCATGGCTCAAAATTTTGATGTGTTTATTACGGCGGATCAGAATTTACAGTATCAAATCAATATCAGAAATGCCGCCATTCCTGTTGTTGTTCTGACGGCAAAAACAAACCGGTATGATGATTTAAAGCGGATGGTTCCTATGGTCATGACAAAGTTAAAATCGCCAAATCTCGGTGGAATAATCCGTATTCCCTAATTGTCGGTGCGCACCGACAATTGAACGGGAAGAGGGTCGGTGGGATAATAGGAAGGACGCGAATGGGCAAAACAACCGCATTGAGACAGGAAATCACGCGTGTCTTTATCCCTCGCGCACAGAAGGCCGGGTTCGACCTGGACCGCAAAAATTCGCCGGTGTTTATCGAGTTTCGCCGGATTGATGGTGATATTGTGCACCTTTTTGATATTCAATGGGAGAAGTACGGCCGTCCGCGTTTTGTAGTCAATTTCGGGACATGTCCTGCGGCCGGGATGGAAACAGGTGGAAAACATTATCCCCCGAGTGAGGTTTCAGCAGGCTGGACACCTGTTCGCGGCCGTTTGCAGCCAGGCCGAGGCTCCACCACATCGAACTGGTTCTGTCAGGACAGGCCATTGTGGCGGCGGCTCTTCGGTAAAAATTTAAGGAGCCCGGCTGAGGTGGTAAGTCTTCTTATCAAGTTGTTTGAAGAGTTGGAAACCTTTTGGAAGACGGGTGCTGTTGGTCCGCATCTGCGGATCTATCCGTCTTAGACAGCGGTAAGCGGGCGGTATTCTTGGGGATAAGGGATTGAAGGATTTAGGATGAGCTCATAGAGCCGTAGGAAATGGATAGAAACAGAACGGAAAGGGATAAGTTTGAATGAAAAAGAAATTTGTATACACTCAAAACGGAAAAGAATTTGATGCCCTGGCGGAGGAAGAAAAGTACCGCGATGGAAAGGCGGTCAAAATTACCATTTACACCAGCGCCGGCGACGTCCGCAACAGCATTGTTTTTGCCTGCCAGTCCGAGTTTCAGAATTATGACTTTTATCAGGGAAAAGAAGTTTCAGAGTTAATCGATGTTGCCATTGAGTCCGTCTGCTCCGGTGTTTTTGACGCGCAGTTTGACATATCCCAGGATAAAGTGTCCCTGACGATCCCGTTTAATGAGAAGTAACCAGAGCCCACGTCCCGCCGCCTTAATACCGGACGCCCGCCATCACCGAATCCTGCCTGTTATTTTTTCAAACAAGTAGACACAATGAAGAGAAGGTATTAGGATAACTACCTACGGGAAGTCAAGTTTATGAAGGATGTGACTTTTCTTCAAACCAGAATAAAGGAAAATATGTTTAATCCCACCGAACAAGACGAACGTCAGCATTTAAAATCAGTCAGGACAACATTGCGGATAACTCTGGAGTCAATCACGGCCCGGGTGAAGGAATACGCGCGCCAGATCAGGGAACATAAAGAATATCTCTGGGATAACAAGGCAGGCATGGACCATGTGGAGAAGATCAATGTCCAGGAATCGGTGAATCAGGCCGTGCGCACGGCGGAGACGGTCGCGGATTCAAGTAAACGCATCATCAAACTCCTGCAGAACCCGTATTTCGGACGGATTGATTTTAAGGAAAATGACGTGGATGAAACGCTTCCCATTTATATCGGTATACACGGATTTGTGGATGAAGACCTCGGACAGAGGCTCACTTACGATTGGCGCGCGCCGATTTCAACCATGTTTTACGATTATGAAAAGGGCCGGGCGCAATTCATTTCTCCGGGCGGAACAGTGTCGGGTGAGATCGCTCTCAAACGCCAGTACCGCATCCGTGAAGGCGAGATGGATTTTATGATCGAGAGTTCGTTAAACATCCACGATGAGGTGCTCCAGAAAGAACTCAGCCTCGCCTCGGATGAGAAGATGAAAAACATCGTCGCGACGATCCAGCGCGACCAGAACTCGATCATCCGCAATGAAAACTCCAACGTGCTGATCATCCAGGGGGTGGCCGGTTCCGGCAAGACATCCATTGCCCTGCACCGCATCGCGTTCTTGCTGTACCGCTTCAAGGACGATATCGCCGCGCACGACATCCTGATCATTTCTCCCAATAAGGTCTTTGCCGATTTTATCGCGAATGTCCTGCCTGAACTGGGGGAAGAAATGATTCCCGAGATCGGCATGGAAGAACTGGCGCGCGACCTGCTTCAGCGCGCGTTTGATTTTCAGACGTTTTATGAACAGGTCACTTTGTTATTGGAGAAGAATGACAAGGCCCTGCGCGAACGGATCCAGGCCAAGGCGAGCCACGAGTTTCTCCTCAAGCTGGATGAATACATCGCGCAGGCCGAGTCCGCGTATTTCCAGTCAACAGACCTGATCGTCCACAAATGGCTGGTTCCGGCGTGGTTCATGGCTGAACGGTTTGCGGCGTACCCGTATCTTTCCATTCAGGACCGGCTGAACAAGATCAGTAAGGACATTGAGACCAATATCGGAATTTATTACCATTATACGACGACTCCGGAGGAATGCGTCGAGATTAAGACGGCTGTCAAAAAGATGTTTAAGGTCACCACCCTGCGCGGCCTGTACAAGGATTTCTTCCAATGGTGGGGACGGCCGGAATATCTGAAATTGATCAAGGGGTCGATCCTGGAATACGCGGACGTTTATCCGCTGATTTATCTGAAGATGCGCTGGGACGGGCTGAAAACGTTTGATCACGTCAAACATCTGCTCATTGATGAAATGCAGGATTATACTCCGGTGCAGTACGCGGTGATTTCAAAATTGTTCACCTGCAAAAAGACTATTCTCGGTGACGCCAACCAGTCGGTGAATCCGTTCAGTTCATCATCGGCTGAAAAGATCGGCCGGGTTTTTACCGGCGCGGATTGTGTTAAGCTCCTTAAGAGTTATCGTTCCACGTATGAGATTACCCAATTCGCGCAGGCGATTTCTCCTAACAAGGATCTGGAGCCGGTGGAACGGAAAGGGGAGCCGCCCGTTGTGCGTTGTGCCGCGGATGAAGAGGCGGAGCTTTCAGAGATCGCGCGCGTGATCCGGGAATTTCCTGAATCCGGTTTCCATTCGCTGGGCATTATTCTAAAAACACAACGGCAGGCGCAGGAATTTTATCAAACCTTCAAAGGGCAGGGACTCAAGGTATATTTGCTGACTCCCGCCAGCGACGCGTTCCGTCAGGGCATCCTGATTTCGACCGCGCATATGGCCAAGGGCCTGGAGTTTGACCATGTCATTGTCCCGCAGGCCACACCCCTCAATTACAAAACCGACATAGACAAGAAAATCCTCTACATTGCCTGTACCCGTGCGATGCACCGGCTGACCGTGACCGCGGTAAAACAGGTCACCGCGTTCATCCCCGTGAATGTGTGAACAATTCGCTTAAATTAAATCAGATTTTTATATCCAGCCCCGGAATCTTTCTGTAAGATTAATAAAATATCTCAATTTAACCCGGAGGCCCAATGAAGAGAATCGTACTCACGATGGTTGTTTGCGCGGTATTTCTGCTGTTACCCCTCACCCAGGTATATTCCCTTGATATCAAAAATCAGAAAGTCAACATCACCGTTTCCCAGAGTTTTGTGACGCGTTATATCTGGCGGGGCCTGGACCTTTACCCGGAGAATGATCCGTCTTACCAGCCCAGCCTTGACATCGCGTTTGAAGACCTGGTGGCCGGCATCGACGTGTCGTTGAATATCTGGGGAGGACTGCCGATCGGAAGCGGCCATGAATCGTCCACCGAAGCGGATTACGCGCTCACCCTCAGCCGCGATTTTGAAAAGATCAATGTCTCCGCCGGTTATGTCTATTTTGATTACCTGAAGGCCAACCGGTTTTCCGATGTCAACGAACTCTGGGTGTCCGCGAGTTTGTTTAAAATCCCGGTTCTGCCGGTGGATGTTTCTTTTGACGTGCTGGCCGCGTATGAATATAAAGCCACCGAAGGCGGTCCGGATAACGGGTGGTATTATTCCTGGGGCTTCAGTACGACGGTGCCGATACCCAAATGCGGCCTGACCCAGGATGGGCAGGGCCTTGACGCATCTGTGGCGAATTGGGGCAATGACGGCGCCTCCGATCTGAAACCATCGAAGCTGTACGCGACCGAATTTAATCTCGGGACTACCTACACGTTCGGATCTGTCAGCGTGACCCCCGGGTTTACCTATGTCTGGAACCACGAAGACGAGATCAACCCGGATAACGAAATCGTGGGGATGATCGATATCAGTTATTCATTCTAAGCAGAAATGAACGCGTTTTATGACCGACAATATTCCCGATAAAAATTTTGATCCCTACGCCGCAAGGATGAAGAAGAATATTTACGGTTCCTTGAAAGGAAAGATCCGGCTTGAGATCCTGCTCAATGACCTGAAGATTTTTTTAAATGAAGGCCGGCCTACGCTGAATATCCTTGATGCCGGCAGCGGGGCCGGACAGTGTTCCAGTGTGCTCGCCCAAAACGGCCATCACCTCACGCTGTGCGATCATTCATCCAACATGATTGCCGATGCCAGGGCCGGCTTCCAGGACAAGGGAATCGGTAACGCTGATTTTATCCACGCGTCGATCCAGGACCACGCCGCGCAAAACCCTGCACCGTATGACGTCATTTTGTGCCATGCGGTTCTGGAATGGGTGGAAGACCCGCGGGAGATGCTGAATCATCTGGACCGGATGCTCAAACCCGGCGGATATTTATCGCTGATGTTTTTCAACCTGAACGGCACGATTTTCAAAACCGTCCTGCGCGGGAATTTTTACCGCAAGGACATCGGGTTTAAGTTCGGGCGGACCAAAAGTCTTACCCCGACCAATCCGCTGGTCCCGCAAACGGTATATGGCTGGATGGACGATTTGAAATTCCGGATCCTTGAAAAAAGCGGGATCAGGATATTTTACGATCATTGCGAAAGATCGGTACGCGACAGCCTGGACGAGACGCAGGTGCTGGAATGCGAACGGTCGTTCAGTCAATCCGAACCGTTTTTATCCATGGCCCGGTATATCCATCTTTTATGTCAAAAGGGATAATCACACATCTGATCCTAACGCGACAACACAGTTTCGATTCTGTTCTACCATTTTTTTTGAAACCGCTGTATAATGTTTTCAATTATTAATCATAAGGAAAATGCGGGTGGATTATGAATGACAGGTACAATTTATTTAAAGAGAAGAAAGATCCTGTCCAGCAAGTGGCCAACATCTTTTATATCATCGCGCTGGTGATCACTGTCGGGTATTTCCTGCTCACGATCAAGGCCGTCCGGGGTTTACAGCATGAATACAGGGAAAGTTACCGCATCGGCCGGATGAGCAAAGACCAGTTTGAACAGAAAATACTGGAAATGACCTATTTGAAGATGCTGCTCAGTCCGGACAAGGTTTTTAACTCTCTCTTCCAGTAAAAATGGCAGATGATTGCCATCAGCCGATGCAAGAATACTACGGGTGTCTGTTTAATCATTCCAGGATATGCGTTTAAATATCAAAATTCTTATTATTTCAATTGTGACCGGGACCGCCTTTGTGTTTTTTGTGCGCTCGAATCTTTTGCAAAAGGTCCCCGGATTCCAGTGTGAGAGCTTCGGCTGCTCCGGGCTGGGCGTTGTCTATTTCGTCCTGGGGCTGATGATTATTCCGCTTATCTTCGGGGCGGCCGGTTTTATTTTTACGGCGGAGGACCGTTCAAAGCGGGCCCTTTCGGCCCTGGGTATTTCATTCGGGGTGATGCTGTGTTCTCTTCTGGTCATTCATTTCTGGCACCGGATGGAGGTCAAACGGGCGATTGAAGAGGAAACCCAGAATATGCGTGAACTTTACCAGAGGCTGGGCATCCCCGAGGATTTTGCTTCACGGGAACTGTATCTGCCTGAAAAATAACCTTAATCAAGGCGATGAAGTGTTCAGGTTTTATTTAACCATTATTATATTATTTTTTTCAGCCGGAGCGGGGCCGGCTGACTCTGCGGCCGTTTCCGCCCAACAGGAAACGGCTGTCTTTGCGGGGGGATGTTTCTGGTGCATGGAACCGCCGTTTGAAAAAATTGACGGGGTCATCCGGGTCCTGTCCGGTTATACCGGCGGGAAGGGAGAGGACCCGACTTATAAAGATTATGGAAGAAAAGGGCACATGGAAGCGGTTGAGATTCTTTACGATCCGTCCAGAGTGACGTACACCCAGCTCCTGGACGTCTTTTGGCGGCAGGTCAATCCCACGGATTCCGGCGGCCAGTTCTGCGACCGCGGACCGGAATACCGGCCCGCGATTTTTTATCTGAATAAAGATCAAGAATTACTGGCCCGGCAATCCAGGGATCAATTCGAAAAATCACGCAAGTTCGGACGAACGATCACCTTGGAACTGATCCCGGCCTCGAAGTTTTATCCGGCGGAAGAATATCATCAGGATTATTACAAAAAAAATCCGCTGCGGTATAAGTATTACCGGTTCCGCTGCGGACGGGACCAGTATTTGGAGAGGATCTGGAGAAAAAAGAATCAGTAATCAGGGAACGGGTTTATGGAAAGAGAAAAAGATCAGAGTGAAGCGGAAGCCGCGGCCGCGCAGACACCGGTCGTAATTAATAAGGACGGCAGCCTTAATATTCACCGCCCGCGCGAAAGCGGACGGCTGTTTTCAGATCTTTACCATTATTTCTTGTCCATTTCCTGGCCGAAGTTTTTTCTGATCCTGGTTGCCCTGTTTTTTATCACGAATGTGTTTTTTGGGGCCCTGTATTTTGCCGCAGGTCCGGACGCGCTGGAAGGGGTCAACCGCGGCCACGCGTTTTGGCATTTCGTGGATTGTTTTTTCTTCAGCGTTCAGCTTTTGAATGCGCCGTTTACCCCGGTGGGGATCTGGGTCAATGTGCTGGTAACAGTCCAGAGTTACCTGGGCCTGCTGATGATCGTGATCGTGACGGGATTATTGTACGCGCGCTTCGCGCGTCCGAGTGCGCGAGTGATTTTTTCCGACATCGCCGTCGTGCATCCGTACAACGGAAAACCCTGCCTGTCCTTCCGCGCGGCGAACGAACGCCTTAATCATATTGTTGAGGCGCGCATGACCCTGACCCTTACGCGAAACGAGACAAGCCTGGAAGGGGAGCGGTCGCGGAAATTTCATAACCTTAAACTTGAATGCGATTATTCCCCGCTGTTTGCTCTGAGCTGGACCCTGCGGCATTTTATTGATGAGTCCAGCCCTTTGTACGGAGCCGATATGAAGAAATTGCTGGAAGACCGGGTGGTGATTTTTGCGTCTTTGGCCGGCATCGATGACACTTTTTCACAGACGATCACGGCCCGCAACGTGTACCGCTACGATGAGATCGTTTTCAACAAACGGTTCAAGGATATCCTTTTATGGGAGAAAAATAAAATGCATATCAATCTGAAGGGGATCAGCGAGGTGCAGTAGACAAATGTTAGAACTCAGACCAACCTGTGAACACTGCAACAAGGCATTCCTCCGGAACAAAGATAAAATATAGGCAAAAAATTTCTAAATGGATGGAGGATAAATATGAAAAAATACGGATTTTCATTTTCCTGGAAACGGGCGCTGGGTATTTCAGCGGCCAAAGGAAAAATTTCCAGAAAGATCGGCATCCCATTGACAAAAAGCGGAAGAGAGCGTAAATTGGGCAGAATGATTCTGGAGTTTTTTGGTTTAAAATAAAAAACGTATAGGTGATAAGTGATACGTGGTAAGTGATTAAAGATTCCGTATAACGGTCAGAATTATCCCTTGTCACTTATCCCTTATCCCTATTTTTGGGCGCATAGCTCAGTTGGTTAGAGTGCTGCCCTCACATGGCAGAGGTCGAAGGTTCGATTCCTTCTGCGCCCATTCTAGATAAGTTTCATGTAGTGCTGAAAAGCAAAAAAGGATCAGGGATGAGGGGGCAGTGATCGTAGAAAAAGATTTACATTTTTTTCTTCTATCCCTGTTCCCTGACTCCTGATCCATTTATAAATGAGATCAAAATGATTTTCAGAACCAAATGTATTTTTTTAAAAATATTTCTCTCGATGTTATTGTTCCTGTGCCCCGGCCTGGTCCGGGCGGAGGATAAGGACGAAGCTATGAAGAAAACAGAAAAGATCATCCTGGCCGGAGGGTGTTTCTGGTGCACCGAGTCGGTCTTTAACGGCGTGAACGGTGTCCTTGATGCCGTGGCCGGATATACCGGCGGGCAAAAAAAGAACCCGACTTATGAGGAGGTCTCAACCGGAAAGACCGGCCATTACGAGGCGGTCGAGGTGACCTTTGATCCCGAACAGATTTCCCTGGAAGATGTGTTAAACGTTTACTGGAGGGACATCGATCCCACCGATGAGAAGGGACAGTTCGCCGACCAGGGGTCCCAATATCGCACCGCGATATTTTATTTTGATGAAGAACAGAAAATAACAGCTGAAGAATCACGGGACAAACTGGACAAGAGCGGCCTGTTTAAAAAACCGGTCGTCACCCAGATCCTTAAAGCCGGCGTGTTTTACCCGGCCGAAGAATATCATCAGGACTATTCCCTGAAAGAACCCGGTGATTACAAAAAATACCGCGCCGGTTCAGGACGGGAAAAATTTCTGGAAAAAACCTGGAATAACGCCCCCAATCTCTGCCCGCTGCCGAGGAAAGTATCACTTAAAAAATACAGCGAGTCCGACCTGCAGAAAAAACTGACGCCGATCCAGTTTGCCGTCACCCAGGAAAATTCAACCGAACCCGCGTTTCGTAACAAATATTGGAATAACCACCGTGATGGGATTTATGTGGATGTTGTCTCCGGGGAACCGCTGTTCAGTTCTCTGGATAAATATGATTCCGGGACCGGCTGGCCGAGTTTCAGCAAACCGCTTGAACCGGCGAATGTCATCGAGAAGGATGATGACAGTCACGGCATGTTCCGGACCGAGGTTCGCAGTAAAGAAGCGGATTCACATCTGGGCCACGTGTTTGACGGGGAACGTTCGTCTCCCACCGGCCAGCGGTACTGTATGAATTCCGCGGCCCTGCGGTTTATTCCCAAAGAGGACCTGGTCAAAGAGGGATACGGACAATATGTCCCGCTGTTTGAGAAATAAGCGGGCCCGAGTCCCTGTTGATCCTATTTTATGCTGAGTATATTATTTCTAAGTTTCGGGTCATGCCTGATATTTCTTGTTTTCAAAAGAAATAATCGTTCCTTCAAACTCCTCAACGGAATTTTTATCCTGTTCATTAACCTGTTTCTTATCGAGGCGGTGTCGTACGGGGCCTTGCTGTTTCTGGTCAACCGGCAGGAAAGTTTTTTTCTGATCGGGCACCAGCAGACGCTGGATCATTTGATTAAATCCAGGATCGTTGAGGCGATGTACTCCAATCCGGGGCATACCAATAATTTTTATACGGTGGATAATGAGTTGTCGTATACGGTCGGAAAAGGCAAAGAATATATCCGGTACCTGCAAAAAGACCAGCGGATTTTCTATATAAAGGAAGGCGTCAAGGAGGGGCTGGCGGACAAGAGTTCGCCCCAGGGATTGCGCGCGCTGCGCAACTATAGCCTGGTCCCGCCTCGGGACACCCTGCGCGTGGCGGCCTTCGGGGATTCGTTTGTCTTTGGCGATTATCAGCCTGAACATACGATCTGGACGCATTTTCTTGAGAAAAGCATGGGGCAGCTCGAGGTGCTGAATTTCGGCGTGTCCGGTTACGGGCTGGGCCAGAGTTATCTGCGTTATTTGAAAGACGGTCTGCGGTACAACCCGGATGTGGTCATCTTCAATTATATTCTTCTGGGACCTCGGGACGAAGTCGTCTCGGAAGTGTCCAAAGAAAACCGGCTGAACCTGAAACATTCCGCTTTTTACCGGGTTCAGCTGCGGGAAGAGGACGGGCATTTATTGACACACGCGGTGACCCCGTTTGATTATTTTCACCGGCCGTTCATGCGCGAACAACTGGAGAAAATCCTGGGGTTTGACCCGCAGAAGAGTTTCCTGTCTTCGGATTTATTCAGATTTTCAAACACGGCTTTGGTCGTCAAATATATGATCTGGTCGAATATCGCCCGGGGAAAAACAATTGAATACAAAGACAACGATATTCAACTGAATGTCCTTTTGCTGGACAACCTCCTGTCGGTCGCGCGGGCCAACAACAGCCAGGTTATTTTTTTCTGTGCGGGTAATTTTTCGGAATTGCCCGAAGCCGTCCGGCGCAAACTGTTTGAATATAAAGACCGGGTTGAATACATTGATTCACAACGCGCGTTAGAAGCAAAGTTTGCTGAAAAGAACGTCAAGCGGGAAAATTTATTAAACCCGACCAACCATTACAACGCCCTGGGGAATGTCTATTACGCGGAAGTGATCATGCGTTTTCTGGCCGGACGTGAATATTGGGGCGCGGGGGAGCGGACATTTAAATTTGATAAAGAAACGGGAAAGTTTGTTAAGATAGTGAACAGTGAACAGTGAACAGGGATCGATATTGCAGGGAACAGTCACGGTGGTGAATAAATGTCTCAACGGAAGTTTCTCAATCTGGTTTATGCGGGTATTTTAACATCGGCCGGGGTGGTTGCGGCGCTCAACGCGGCCGAGCTAACCGTGTTTGTCTGCCAACAGGGCGCGGAGTATCACGGCCAAAAAATATTGGAAACGCGGACGATTGTCCGGCAGAAAGCGGATGAACTGATGTACCGGCTGAACAATGATCCGGCGGCCCAGGAACAGACCCTGCGGCAAAAACTGCTGCGCCAATTTGTTGTCGCATGCGAACAGGTTCCTCCTTTTGATCAGCCACGGCGCGGTTATTGCAATCAGAACTCCAGGGTGTACCGGCATTTCGATTGTATCCGCCGGGTCCGTCTGAATCAGCTGACGGATCAGGAACTGTATGATTTCCTGGCGGAAAAATTTCAAACCAATATTATCGTGTACGGTGATTTTAAAAAAGCGATGGACTTGCGGGTTAAAGACCTTTACCATGTCCACCAATATTACCGGTACAAAAGCGGGGCTGAAGTCAATCCTGAATCCAGAGAACACTACCGCCGGACACACCGGCTGATGAAGGACGTGTACCAAAAGGAAAAAGAATGGCTTAAGGCTTATTACAAGCGGTCTCTGACCATTGATGCTTACAAGAAATTGGTGATTGATCTGAAGATTTCAGCCATGAAGCAGACTCCTGACTGGGCGCAGGGGAAGTGGAAATCGTATATTGTCCCCAAGAAGTGATCGGCGAGGAAAATTCAACTGACCAGAATTAAGTTTTATAAACTTTTATTGACCGGGACCGTCCTTTTCACGGGTGGTTTGGCCGCATTGAACGCTCCGGATCTCATCAAATTTACTGGTCGTATGGGGTTTGAATATCATGGCGGCAAGATCCTGGAAAGCCGGACAATTATTCACCGGAAATTCGATGAGATTCTGCGCGAATTGAACCGGAATCCCCAGGGCGGGCCGCAAAGGAATAAGGCTCTGCGGGAGTATATTTACGCCTGTGAACAAATTCAGCCGTTTGATGAGCCCTGGAAAGGTTACTGCAAGAAAAATCTCAGGATGCTCAAACACAGCGGGTGTATCCGAAAGGTCCGTCTGGATCAGATGTCGGACACGGATTTAGAAAGTTTTATGGAAGACCGGTTCCGGATGACATTGCTTTTTCATGGTGATTTTAACCAGGCCACCCGGCGCCGGATTCAAGAGATCTATCATGTTTATCAGTTATCCAGGTATGGAGCCATGATGACCGAGGAAGCTGGGGCACGGGAACGGTACAGGAGGAATTACATCCTGATGAAAGAGGTTTACATTAAGGAAAAGGACCTTTTTAAAAAATACCAGAACCGGACCATCACCGTTGATGAATATAAAAACCAGGTGATTGACTTTAAGATAGCGGCGATGAAAAAAACCGAAGACTGGGCCGAGGGTCGCTGGAAGGCTTATGTTGTCCCCGACCACAAATAGAAATACCTTGTAGCAGCGTAAACAATGGACGAAACACAACAATCACAAAAATATTCTTCGGATGACGTCGACCTTTGTATCCGGGTGCTGGAACATCTGCTTGAAGATACGGAACGGCTGACCGGGTTGTCCAATGAACAAAGGCTGGCGCTTCTGACGGCGGCCGGCAAACTCTCCCGTCCGGATAAAGAAGAGATCCGGAAAAGGCTCAGTGATTTGCGGCGGGCCGAACGGCAGAAGGTCGTCAACCAGGAACGCAAGGCCCGGGCCTCAACCGGAATCCGCCGGGCGCGTGAGGCACAGGTATTTACCGCGCCTGAAAAAGTCGCCGTTGAGCATATCCGGGAAAAGACGGGACGTCTGATTTCCCCGCGCAATTGTTATGTCTGCAAGGCTGATTTTCTGGAACTGCATCATTTTTATGACCAGATGTGCCCGGTGTGCGCGGAATTCAACTATCAGAAAAGATTTCAGACCGCGCCTCTGAATGGACAGGTCGCGGTGATCACCGGTTCAAGGCTCAAGATCGGTTACCAGTCGACGATGATGATGCTGAGGGCCGGGGCCACGGTGATCGCGACAACGCGTTTCCCCGTCGACTCGGCCTTGAGATATGCCAAAGAACCTGATTACTCGGATTGGAAAGACCGTCTGCACATCTACGGCCTGGATCTGCGGCACACGCCGAGCGTAGAAATATTTTGCCGGTACGTCGAGCAGAATTTCGACCGGCTGGATCTTTTGATCAATAACGCCGCGCAGACCGTGCGCCGTCCGCCCGGATTTTACGCGCACCTCATCCCGATGGAATTGAAATCCATTCAGGAATTGCCCGGGGAAGCCCGTGTTCTGCTTTCCCGTTTTGATGACTGCAAACGGCAGGTGATGCAGGGGGCTTCCGTGACCCAGATTGACCAGGCGGCCCTGCCGGTGAACTGGAACACCAAGCGACCCGGGATCGGGATGCTGGCCAGCGCGCAGTTGTCGCAGATCCCTTACGCGTATGATCATACCCTCGCGTCCCGGGAGGTTTTTCCGGAAGGCAAACTTGACGCGGACCTGCAGCAGGTGGACCTGCGCACGACCAACAGCTGGCGATTGACCCTGGGAGATATTCCGACGGCGGAGATGCTGGAAATCCAGCTGGTCAACGCGATCGCCCCGTTTGTGCTGTGCAACCGGCTCAGCGGGATGATGAAACGCGACAACACCGGGATGAAACACATTGTGAATGTCTCGGCGATGGAAGGCAAGTTCCACCGTTACAAAAAAGCCGCCCGTCATCCGCATACCAATATGGCCAAGGCCGCTTTGAATATGCTGACCCACACGTCGGCCGCGGATTTGTCGAAAAGCGGGATATTCATGAACGCGGTGGACACGGGCTGGGTGACGGACGAAGATCCCATAATCCTTGCCAAACGGAGGCAGGAGGTGCATGATTTTCAACCGCCGCTGGACATCGTCGACGGGGCCGCGCGCGTGTGTGATCCGTTTTTTCACGGGATCCTGACCGGGACCCACTGGTGCGGAAAATTCCTGAAAGACTATTATCCGATTGATTGGTAACTGGAATTTATTCATGACTAAAATTTCGCTCATAGCCACATCCACCTTCGGCCTCGAAGCCCTTGTTAAAAAGGAAGTCCGCGACCTTGGTTTTTTCACGACGGCCGGTTCTGACGGCAAGATCGAATTTGACGCGACGATTAACGAGATCCCCAAAGCGAACATCCATCTGCGCTGCGCGGACCGGGTCGTGGTCAAACTCGGGCAGTTTGAGGCGCGCGATTTCGACCAATTGTTTGACGGGATCAAGGCGATCCCGTTCGAACAATGGCTGATCCCGGAAGGGAAAATTACCGTCACCGGGAGTTCCGTCAAATCGAAACTCGAGAGCGTACGGTCCAATCAGTCGGTCGGTAAAAAAGCCATCATTGAACGGCTGAAAGAAAAGTTTAACCGCAACGAGTTTCCCGAAACCGGCCCGGAGTTCACGATCCACATCGGGATTTTAAAAGATATGGCCTTAATCACGCTGGATACATCCGGTGACGGCCTGCACAAACGCGGGTACCGAAAGAAGACCGGCGAGGCCCCGATCCGGGAGACCCTGGCGGCGGCGCTGGTTGTTTTGAGCGGATGGAAAAAAGATCAATTCCTGATCGATCCGATGTGCGGGGCCGGGACAATTTTAATTGAAGCGGCGATGCTGGCGCGTAATATTGCTCCGGGGATGAACCGCACGTTTATTTCGGAACAATGGCCGGTGATTGATCCCAAGGCCTGGACAACGGCGAGGGACGAAGCCCGCCAGGGGATTGTTCCGTCCGGCGGTTTGCGGATCAGGGGGTATGACATTGAACCGGATTTGGTCAAATGCTGCCGGGAGAATGCCGCAAACGCGGGCGTTGAGAAAGATATTGTCTTTGAAGCAAAAGACGCCTGTGATTTACAGCTGGATTTGGAAACCGGTATGGTCATCTCCAATCCGCCGTACGGTGTTACGCTTTCCACCCTCCGGGATCTCAACCCGCTGTACCACGCCTTAGATGAAAAGTTTAGAAATCAGAAAGGCTGGTCCCTGTATTTTCTAACATCCGACAAACGTTTCCCGGAATTTTTCACCCGCGGCCGGCCGGACAAGGTGCGCAAATTATTTAATGGAAATATTGAGGTGAATTATTATCAATACCAAGCGCTAAAAAGTGATCAGGGATCAGGGATCAGTGATCGGTGATTGGACTGTTATGCTAATTTTCCAAAACGCTGGTTTGGCCAAGTGATTTCGTTTAAAAAGAAAACTAAATGGCTTGGGTTTTCAGTGATCACTCATTAATTTAAATAGCATTTCTGTTTATTTATTGTAAAATAGTGCACGTATTGACAACAGCGATTGACTCCGGGAAATTATTCATTAATTCATAATTTATTATTCGCGAAACATTTTTCTAATTAAGGAAAAAGACGCGATAAAAAGGAGGAACGCCATGGGTGACAAAAGTCCAAAATCAAAAGGTAAAAAAAGTAATCAGAAAGCAGCCAAAAAAGGCAAATAGTTTTCGATTAGAACCATAAGCAGGGGGCGGCACCTGATTATTTTTGGGGGTTGTCCCCTGTTGTTTAAGAAGGGATCAGCATGTTAGACCAGAAAAATGTTTTGGGAACAAAATTACAATCCTGCTCGAAGTTTCCCATGACCGGATTTTACCGCGACGGATGCTGCAACACCGGCCAGGAGGATTTTGGTATCCACACCGTTTGTATCGTTGCCACGGATGATTTTCTGGAATTCTCAAGGAAAGCCGGCAATGATCTGTCCACCCCGATGCCCCAGTTTGATTTTCCGGGATTGATTGAAGGCGACCGCTGGTGCCTGTGCGCGCTGCGGTGGCTGGAGGCCTATGACGCGGGCAAGGCGCCCAAGGTGATCCTGGAAGCGACCAATGAGAGAACGCTCGATTATATTCCGCTGAAGGCGTTGAAGGAATATTCGATCAGTACCAGGGAATTTGATTTTTCAGAATAGTTAAGGGATACGGGTACGCGTATCAGGGGATGGGGGACTGGCCTGTGTCTGCTGACGTGCACATACGACCGATCAATGAGTTTAATTCATCAAGGAGAGCATCATGAAGACCAAGAGCAAACGCGGCCCGGCTAAAAGTCCCGGCAAACATGCCTTCACCCGTTTTGAAAAACGGCCGGCGGGAACCAAACGTCCTTTTAAATACGGGGACGGGGAACCTGAACAATCGAAAGGATATGATTCTTTCAAGAAACGCGAACCGTGGCGCAGTCCCAGCCCGGAGAGGACCTATATCAAGAGTGACGTGCCTGAGAAAAAGACAGTCGTCCCCGCCGACAAACTGCGGCAGGGCGTGCGGCGTTCCCAGGAAGAGATTAACGATTTTGTCAACGATATCGTCAGCAGTCTGAAGGTGAATAAAAATATCAAGTCCGTTGAAATTGATCTCGGTTTTGATCTCAGCGGGAAATTTATCGGGGTCGGGCCCGGCGCGGACGCAACGATCCGGATCAAGGCAGAGGCGGAATAGTTTCCGCAAACTCCAAACAATAAAATATCCTGTTTGGAAGTTTCTCCAAAAAATTCAAATTATGTCCGAAGATAATCCACTGATCCCTGACGAAGAATTTTTTTTGAAGATGACGCGCATGAAAATGCCGTTTGGAAAATACAAGGATTACCGGCTGATTGACCTGCCGGAAGAATACATTCTGTGGTTCGGCCGCAAGGGATTCCCGGCCGGCCAGCTCGGAGACATGCTGAAAAGTCTGTACGAAATCAAATTGAACGGTCTGGATTATTTGTTAAAGCCCTTACGCCGGACATAAAAGGGAATAATTTAAACGATCCATGTCCGAATGTTTTCAACACCGAACATTCACCCTTAAAATAAAGGAACACTAAATTCATGGCTGTGATCAGTCTGCAGGATATAAGCCTGTCCTTGGGCGGGCCGCTTTTATTTGATAACATCAGTTTGCAGCTCGAACCCGGTGAACGGGTGGCGCTGCTGGGCCGTAACGGGACCGGGAAAACGACGCTCATGAAGGTCATGAACAAACAGCTGGAAGTTGATACCGGTAAGATTATTTATCAAAAAGGGGTGCTGGTCACGCATCTCCCTCAGGAAATCCCCGGCGAACTGAAAGGGGATGTCTTTGATATTGTCCTTTCAGGCCTCGGCGCACAGGCCAAAACGGTCAGCGAATACCATCATCTCATGCATCGTCTGCAGACGGAACATACCCCGGCGCTGATGCGCGAACTCGACCGTCTGCAGGCCGAAATGGACCGCACCAACAGCTGGGAAATCGACCGCACGGTCGAACAGATGGTGGCCCAGATGAAACTCGATCCCGACCAGCCTTTTGAAAATCTGTCCGGCGGGCAGAAAAAACGCGTGATGCTGGCCCGGGCGTTTGTGCTCAATCCCGACATTTTGCTTTTGGACGAACCGACGAACCATCTGGACATGGACACGATCAACTGGCTTGAGGAATTCCTCAAACAATACCGCGGCACACTTTTTTTTGTGACCCATGACCGGATGTTTATGTCGCATCTGGCGACGCGTATTATTGAACTGGACCGCGGCCGGATGTACAGCTGGATGTGTGATTACAAAACATTTCTGGAACGCAAACAATTGGAACTTGAGATCGAGACGGCGCACAACGAACATTTTGACAAGAAACTCGCTCAGGAAGAGATCTGGATCCGCAAAGGGATCAAGGCCCGGCGCACCCGCAATGAAGGACGGGTCAAGGCCCTGGAACGTCTGCGCGTCGAAAAACTCGCCCAGCGCCGGCAGACCGGCAAGGTGCGCATGACCGCGCAGGAAGCGGAAATGTCCGGACGGCAGGTGATCAAGGCGGTGAACATCAGCCACGGTTACGGGGATGTCTGCCTGATTCAGAAATTTACCACGCAGATCATGCGCGGGGACAAGATCGGACTGATCGGTCCCAACGGCAGCGGCAAAACGACCCTGCTAAAAATCCTGCTGGGCAAACTCGCCCCCAAACAGGGGACCGTCAAACTCGGTACCAACCTTGAAATCGCTTATTACGATCAACTCCGTCAGCAGCTGGATGAAGAAAAATCCGTCATCGAGAATATCAGCGGCGGTTCAGGCGACACGGTCATGATCAACGGCAAACCGCGGCATCTGGTCGGGTATCTTCAGGATTTTTTATTTTCACCCGAACGCGCGCGCACCCCGGTCAAGGTCTTGTCCGGCGGGGAACGGAACCGTTTGTTCCTCGCGCGGCTGTTTACCCAGCCGTTTAATTTTCTGGTGATGGATGAGCCCACCAATGACCTTGATATCGAAACACTCGAACTGCTTGAAGAATTGCTGGTCGAATATGCCGGGACTCTTTTACTGGTCAGCCATGACCGGGCCTTTCTCAATAATGTCGTGACCTCAACCATTGTCTTTGAAGGGGACGGGAAGATCGGGGAATACCCCGGCGGTTACGATGACTGGCTCAATCAGAAACAGAATAACGTTCCGTCCAAATATCAAATGGACAGCGATGAGGAGGAAACGCCTGCAAAAATTTTTTCCAAACCCGGACTTACGTTTGAACAACAGCGCGAATTGAACAGTGTGACCGCCAAAATCGCGAAACTTGAAGACCAGCAGGATAAAATCTACAATATCATGGAAGACCCGGAGTTTTATAAACAGGACAAAAAAAAGATCCAGGAAGTCCAGGTCCAGCTGGAAAAGATTGAAGATGATTTGCTGGCGGCCTTTGAACGCTGGGAGTTTCTGGAAGGACTAAAAGAAGGGATCAGTGATCAGTGATCAATATTTATCGTTAGGCCACGGTTGTTATTCCCCTACGATCACTGAACCCTGATCCCTGATCACTTTAAATTATGCTGAATAACATTTTTAAAAACCTGCCGGATGCTTCACACAACGAAATTTTTGATGATCTTTTGACCCGTCCGGGAATGAAAGTGGAACGGATTGTCTCGCAGGGGCAGGCGACTCCTGACGGGGATTGGCTGGTTTCGGACTGGGACGAATGGGTGTTGTTATTAAAGGGGAAGGCAGGCCTGCTGTTTGAAGGGGCGCCCAATCCCGTCCTGCTGACAGAAGGGGATTATCTGTTGATCCCCTCCGGAATGAACCACCGGGTTGAATGGACAGACTCCGATGGACAAACGGTCTGGCTGGCCATTCATTTTAACGGATAAGGAGCAAGGATGATTTTAACACGTTTATCTTTTCAAACATTCATGACCGGTTTTTTAATTCTGGCCGGAAATCTTTCGGTCCTTCCCGCGGACGCGCAAAATCAATCCTCCATAAAGGCCGTTGCGTTCGACGCGTTTCCGGTGTTTGACCCGCGGCCGGTCTTTGCCCTGGCTGAAGAATTGTTTCCCGGACAAGGCAAAGCCCTGGGCGATGAATGGCGCACGCGCCAGTTTGAGTATACGTGGCTGCGGGTTTCCGGCGGACAGTACAAGGATTTCTGGGCGGTGACGGAAGACGCGCTGGTGTATGCCTGTGATAAACTCAAACTCGACCTGACCGAGGATAAACGCCGTCAGCTGATGGGGGCTTACCTGACATTAAAACCGTGGCCGGATGTGCTTCCTGCCTTGCAGGCCTTGAAGGCCAGCGGTATCCGGATGATTTTTTTATCCAATATGACCGGGGACATGCTTAACGCCGGGATTGATCATTCCGGACTGGATCAGTATTTTGACCGGGTCATCAGCACGGATGAAGCGCGGACATACAAACCGGACCCGAAGGCTTATCAGCTGGGAATGGATGCCCTGGGTCTGAAGCGCGAAGAAATATTGTTTGTCGCCTTCGCCGGATGGGATGCCTCCGGAGCCAAATGGTTCGGATACCCGACGTTCTGGGTGAACCGCCTGCAATTACCGGCGGAAAGACTTGACGTTACGGTGGACGGACAGGGAAACAATTTGTCTGACCTGGTTGAATTTTTGAAGAAGAACGGGTCTGCAATAGGACCGGAAGGATTATTATGAAACGAACATACGGTTTGTTTATTATTATTTTTCTACTCATGACCCGTACGGCCGCAGCGCAGGAGACCGTCCGGTTTGTCTTTAATCCGCCGGACGGAATTTCTTACCGGGAAACCTACAGCGCGCAACGCACCAAAGAATTCGGGTCTTTAAAAAAACAGGTGGACCAGACCGAAGGAACGGTCAAGGTGGTGATTAAAAAGACGGAACAAGGATATTCCCTCAAAGCCGTGCCGCTGCTCATTACGATGACCCGTGACGGCCAGCCGGTCCCGGATTCAATTACACAGCCGATGTTCGATATGAAATACGATCTCCATCTGGATCCGGACGGACATTTCGTGTATGTAAACGGGTTTGAAGAATTTGTCGAGAAGATGAAGGCCGGTCTTCCGGCAAACACGCCTGCAGAGATCCTTAAGAGCATCAGTGTTGAAGCCATGGTGAATAAAGAGAAGGCCGAATATAACGGACGGGTCGGTGATTTTATCGGACGGGAAATAACCGTCGGAGAAACGTGGCTGTCGGAAAGCCAGTTTACCCTGCCGGACGGAAATACGATCGAGTTTACGGCGATTTTTATCCTCAGGGACATGGTCCCTTGCGGCCAGACCCGCTGTGCGCGGATCGAATTCCAATATGACGCGAATCCGGCGGGACTCACGAAGTTCATGGACGGGATGTACGGCGGGATTAAAGAAATGGCCGATGGCGCGCTGGACGCGGTCGACCTGGGAGACGTTAAATTGTCTGGAAGCGGTGTGCGCCTGATTGATCCGCAGACTATGCTGATTTATTCCGAGGAAATGAACCGGCTGTTTGAGACACCCATGACTTTGGCGAACGGGGCGAAGATCCCGGTCACGATGACGGAAGTCAAACAATACGGCTACAAGTACGACCAATAGGAGGAGAGATGATGAAGCTTATTAAACTGTTGTCCTTGTGTTTGGTTGTCGGGGTTACGGCTGCGGATCCGCTTTGGGCCGCAGAGGAGAAATGCGGGATCGAAAACTGCCACGGCCTTGAGATCCAGTGCGGTCCGAATGTCGCTGAGATGTGCACGATGATGTACGCCTTTGGCGACCGTTGCCGGGTGTACGCGCAGTGCCAGCTGGTCGACGGCCGCTGCTGGCGGGTTGAATCGGCCCAGTATCAGGTTTGCGTCGAATGTGTCAAATCCTGCGAAGAATTGTATAAAAACGATATGCCCCAGGCCTTCGCGTGTGAGAGTTCCTGCGGATAGACAACACAGCCATTGACAACCCAAACGGATTTGCTAGGATGGTGGATATTATTCCTGTCGTTTTATTAATCTCAAATATATTAAAGATATGAAAATCCTTAAACGAATTATCCTTGTAGTTTTAATCCTGTTTGTCCTGCTGTTGGCGGGTGTTTTTATCTTCCTGAAAACACTGGACGTTAACCGTTATAAAACCCAGATTGTCGCGGCCGCGAATTCGGCGCTTAACCGCACGGTTGATTTTAAGACGATTGATTTAAAACCTTCCATCAGCCAGGGCGTACGCTTCGCGATTAACGGAGTGACGATCAGTGAAAGTTCCGCTTTCGGAACAGGCGATTTTTTCAGTGTCGATGAAGTCTTTGTCAGTGTGAACGTGTTGTCGTATATTATGAAGAAGGAGATCGCGGTCACCCGGGTGCAGATCAAATCACCGCGGGTAACCATTATTCGGGATAAAGACGGACAGATCAATGCCCAGACGATCGGAACTCCTCCGGCGGAAAATCCTTCGCAGCCCGGGACCGGGGGATCAGGCCCGTCATCCCCTGCGGCAAAGCCGGCGGATTTGCCGGCTGTGTTTGTGGATACCGTTGAAATGACCGGGGGCGAAATTACCGTCATTGACCGCACCTTCGATCCTGAAATGAAGCTGAGCGTGACGCAGGCATCCCTGATGGTTAACGGATTTTCATTAAGCGCGCCGTTTAAGGTCTCTTTGGGCGCGGCGGTTTTCGGCCAGCAGGAAAATATCCGGGTGGAAGGCAAGGTCCGGCTTGACCCGAAAACGTCGGCGGTTACCCTTTCACAATTCAGCCTTAAAACAGATTTGGACAAGATCTCTTTTGACGCGATCCGTCAGCTTCCGGTCATCCCCCAAAATGTCCCTTTTCCGGAAGTGCTGGGCGGTCAGTTTACACTAACGGTCAAAGAACTTGCGGCCGGACCGCAGGGACTGACGTCCGTCAACGCCGATGTCAAATTTGAAAACGGAAAGATTGCGATCAAAGAAGCCGCGCCCGGCGTATCGTTTGCGGCCTCAAAGATCAACGTCGGTGTGACCGGATTTTCGTTAAACAATCCGTTTCAATGGAATGTCTCTGCCGCGTATCTGAACGATCAGCCGAATATCACAGTCCAGGGCAAGGCCCTGTTTGACATGATGTCACAGAGCGTCCGCTTAAGCGGAGTGTCCGTGACCACCGACCTGTCTTCTTATTCGCTGGACCAGCTGAAGTCTGCCGTTCCGATGCTCAAGGACCAGCCGCTTCCGGATAAGCTGACGGGAAATATCCGTCTGGACCTCAATGAATTTTCTGCGGGGCCTGCCGGGTTGACTTCTCTTAATATGAACTTCGGTTTGACCAATGGAGCGGTGAGCCTTAAGGACAAGAGCGGGGCGGCGTTGTCTGTGCAGGGCATAAACCTGGCGTTAAAAGATTTTTCGCTGAACGGACCGTTTTCTTTTTCTTTAAAAGCCGGTGTTATGAATCCGGTGCCGAATGTCTCGCTTGACGGCTACGGCGTATTTAATCTGGAAAAACAATCAGTGCGCCTGAGGGATACGACGTTTGAAACCGACCTGGCCGGGTTTTCGCTTGCGCAAATCAAGGAAAGCGCGCCCGCGCTCAAAGATGTCCCGCTGCCGGACAAGCTGGCCGGAAAATGCCGGGTATCGATCAAGGATGCCGCGGCCGGACCTGCCGGACTTGAATCGCTGTCCATGGATGTGTCTTTATCCGGGGGGCAGGTGTCATTTAAGGAAATCGCTCCGGGTGTCGGTCTTGATGTGTCGCAGGCCAAACTTAACATCAAAGATTTTTCGCTGAACGGCGGGCCGTTCAGTGTGCAGGGTGAACTGGCTTACCTGAGTGACCGGCCGAATTTTTCGTTTGAGACAAAGGCCGCGTTGAACCAGCAGACCCAGGAGATCAAGATCGACGGGCTGAATTTCCAGACGGATTTATCGGCGTTATCGTTAGACCGGCTGAAACAAAGCATCGCGGCGCTTAAAGACGCGCCGTTACCGGTCGAGTTAAAAGGGCAGGCCTCCGTCGCCTTAAGTTCATTGACGGCCGGGCCGTCAGGCCTCGGACCGGTGAACGGGACCATGGAATTTAAAAACGGCAGGGTCGTGCTCAAGGAATTAAACGCGCCGGTCGATCCGGTCCAGGCCAAGATTCAGTTCGCGGGGAATAATGTGACGATGGAGGAAATCGTCCTTAAACTCGGGAAGGGCAGTTTATCGCTCAAAGGGTCCTTGACTGATTTTGTGAAGGAACAGCGTTATCAGGCCGACACGAAATTGATCGATTTAAGTCTGGCTGAAATCATCAACCAAAAGGATTTCGCGGTTAAGGTTCAGGGTGTTATTAACGGAGAGCTTGCGATCCAGGGGCACGGCTTTGAACCGAACGTGATGATGGAGGCCCTGACGGGGCAGGGGAACCTGGCGTTTAAGGAAGGGCGGCTCACCGATATCAACATCCTGGCGTTGGTTCTTGATAATATCAAGATTATCTCCAATTTCCGGCAGACGATCGAGTCCATTCTTCCGCCGGATTTAAAAACACGGCTTAACCAGAAAGATACGGTCATTACCGACGCGACTATGACAATCGGCATAGAAAACAGCCTGGTCAAGATCAAATCATTTAATCTGACCGCGGACAATTTTCTCTTTACTGGAACTGGCCAGGTCGGATTCGACCAGCGTTATACGTTTAACGGGATATTTATTATTCCGCAGGATATGTCGCAGTATATGGCTCAGGCGGCGCCGCAGCTGGAATACCTCTACGATGAACAAAAGAGGATCCGGTTCCCGCTGCTGATTACCGGGAAAGGTCCCAACGTCCAATTTTTTCCTGACTTGAAAGATCTGGCGGCAAACGCGCTTAAAAATAAGGGCCGTGAGGAATTGCAGAAACTGTTCAATAAGACATTTGATTCGGGAGAAAAGGCGCCGGCTTCCGGCCCGGAAACCCCGGCATCAGGCGGGACGCAACCGGCCCAAGGCATCAAACAGACTGCGCCGTCGGGAGAAACGGCTCCGCCGGCACAACCGGAAAAAGCCCCGGAGCAGATCCTTATTGAAGGAGTCCTCGATTCCATTTTTAAGAAATTTTAAACTCGCCTGATATTGTAATTCACGCTTCCATTCGGATAATATCCTCCGTATAATATTTAACATTAACCAGATATCCCCGGACCAATATTTTTATAATCAAGGAGCAGAGAAGAACCGTGCACAAAAAAATTATTAATTTTCTGGAGGAGAATAAAACAACCAGCATGCTGTTCAGTTACATGCTTATTGTCATTATCGGGTTGCTGGATACGATCACGGGTTATGTCCTTGGATTTTCCATATTTTATCTCCTGCCGATTGTGGTAATGGCCTGGACCTCAGGGCCCGGCCAGGCGATTCTGGTTTCATTCGTCAGCGCTTTTGTATGGATTGCCGCCGATCTGCTGGCAAACCATGAGTATATCAGTTTGTTTATCCTGTTCTGGAACGCAGGCATCCGTCTGGGGTTCTTTGTGATCGTTTCGGTTATTTTGTCAAAGTTGAAGATGTCTTTGGAACGGGAAAGGATGCTGGCCCGAAAAGATTTTCTCACCGGACTTTCCAATAACCAGGCCTTTATGGAAATTGTGACGGAAGAAACCCGCCGGACCCGCCGGTATCCGCGCCCGATGACCCTGGTTTATATTGACTGTGACCAGTTCAAGGAGATCAACGATACGTATGGGCATGAAACCGGAAACCAGGTGCTTCAGGAAGTGGCGCTCACGATCCAGAAATCCATCCGCGTGACGGACAAGGCCGGCCGCCTGGGGGGAGATGAGTTTGTTATTTTGCTTCCCGAAACCAACAGTGAAGAATCGCAGATCGTGATCCGGCGTTTAAAGGACGGCCTGATCCGGGCCATGCAGCACAACGGGTGGAAGGTCACATTCAGCCTCGGGGTGGCCACATTTGTGACGGCCCTTGACTCCGTCAGCGAAATGATCATCCAGGCCGACCGGCTGATGTATGCCGCCAAGAAAGAAGGCAAAAACCGGGCGGTTTTCCAAACATACGAAAAATCATAAAGCACACTTTCCTGTTTCCTTCGGGATTGAAGAATTACCTTGCTTTACAGGGAAGAATACAGGTAAGATAAAACCACAAGGAATTTTTAGGCTGAAGAAATCAAGAATTAGGTATATACTTGAAGTATGAATAACTCATTTACAGGCATTTCCCGGTCCTTTTCGATCCTCTGTGCGAACTTTCAGTTCGTCATCCTTATGTACCTCCTGGATATTGTTAATGACAATGTTTTTTTGCCTTTTTTGGGGACATTTTCGGTCTTTCTTAAAGCTTTGTTTGTTGTCTTTTTTATGGCGGGTATTTGTGGGTCCCTTGTTGAGTTGGTGAGCGGCCAGGAAATTATCGTAACCATATCCCAGTTTAAAAAGAACGCTTACCGGTATTGGTGGCAGTATCTGCTGATTTATATCGGCGTACATATTTTTAATTTTTTGTTGTATTTTAAGGGTGTCGTTCTGCCCTTAACCATTGTGAATTTTTTTCTAAATGTCTTTGTTCTATATATTTTTGCCGGCCTGATCGTGCGGAAAAAATATTTAAAAATGATCAAATCCACCGGACAACTATTCTCCGGTGATTGGAAGTCGATCCTTATTTTGACTTGTCTACAGTTAGTCCAATTGGGTGTAGTTGTGTCGATTTGGCTTTTTGACGTTCAGAAATTTAAATTAATCCATGTGCTGGGGTTCGTGGAAGTTTTTTTAAATCTGTGGTCATTTATCTTTATTGTCGATGCTATGATCAATCAACATCCGTCTATCAGGAAATCATTTGAATATGAAAAAGAACTTTATATGATTAACCCGATCAATCGGGGGCTGCTTAGCTGGCTGGCCATGCGGGTTGTGAATTGTTATCCGCCTTTATTTGTTGTTTTAAAAGCCTTAACGCCCAAAGATTATCATTTCAGGGAATTCAATACGAAAGTCTGGAACAGGAGTTTTTATAAGCCGGGCAAGCTTGTCGCGATTACCTGTTTTACGTCGAATTGTTTAGAGGCCTATAAAATTGCTAAAGATTTTAGAAAATGCGGATCAAAAGTAGTCATGGGCGGCCCCCATGTCACGTTTCTGCCAAAAGAAGCATTGGAGTTTTGTGACAGTGTTGTTATTGGTGAATGTGAGGGGGTCTGGAAAGAAATTGTGAACGATTTTGAAAAAGGGGAGATGAAAAAAGTTTATTCCGGCGGGTCGATTGATGACTTTTATGACGACGTTCATCAGGAATTGTTAAAATCACCACCGCATATTGTTAAAAATTTTCTAGAAACGACCCGAGGCTGTAAATTTAAGTGCCATTTTTGTACTATTCCGGGAATCAGCGGGGGAAGGCTCCGGCGAAAACCGGTTTTTCAGCTGGTTGAATTGTTGAAAATTGTCAGGAAGAAATACCGTACTGTCGAGTTTATCGATAATAACATTTACAATGATCCGGCGTATGCCCGTGAACTTTTTGAGGCCATCAAACCATTAAAAATGAATTGGGTCACGCAATGCACGATTGATATCGCGAAAAATACACAGACCCTGGAACTGGCCAGGGACAGCGGATGCAAACAGTTTTTAATTGGTTTTGAAATTACCCAGGGAGAGTCCGACAAGGCGATGGGTGGGAAGTTCACGATGGGGGGGAAGTATCTCGAATACGCAAGAAAAATTAAAGAGGCTGGAATCAGGATCAAGGCCCATTTTATTTTTGGTTTTGAAACGGATTCCTATAAAAATATTTTTAAGATGTGGAAATTCTGTTTGAAATTAAATCCATATTTTACGATCTTCGGCTTGTTGTCACCGTTACCCGGGTCGCAGCAGTATTTTCAAACTTTGAATGAAAACCGGATCACCAATCTCAACTGGATGTATTATGACGCACAAAATTTAGTGTTTAAACATAAAAAGATGAACGGCCCAGTCATGCTGATTGTTTATCAGTTTATCAGGGTGACTTTTTTTCTGACCACGTCAAGCTTTGGGAGAATATTGCTGTTAAGCATTATATTTTCTCTGGTAAAATTTAATTAAATCCTGGAATATTAAGATAGTCTTTTATAAAAGAAATCGGTATTCACAGTCAAGCGGCTTATGAACAAGCCCATCAGCGTGAAAGCTACTAATTCTATAAATTTGAATGAAAAGATAAATACGCCGATAAAAAGAGAGGCTGCAACCGCGACTCTGTAGATGACGGCCGCCTTATTCAGTTTATCGACTAACGCTGTTGTGTTATATTTTCTGCCGTAGAATTCACCCACTTCGTATAAGGTTAGTTTTTCGAGGGATTTTCCGCCAAAATCACGCTGAAGCATATGGAGGGCAATCTTTTTGACTAAATTAATTTTTACGACGGCGACGGATAACATGCCGGTCACGAGGACTGCCAGGGATATGACCGATATCCAATTGATCGGAAAAAATAACGCTGTCACGGCCCATGGGATGACCGTAAGAAAAAGGAAGCGTTGAACAATCACCCAGGTTTTTAGGCGGGAAAAACTGTGCGCGACCTCCGAGGATTTACACAGCTCTTCAGAAGCAGAGGGCTGTTGCATGATGTATAAGAACCAGCGGTTGACCTGATAATCACTTTTGAGGGTGTTAGCAAAGGCTTCAATGGTCGAAACTTGTGTTATGGGGATGATTTCAATCGACATAAGCGTCAGTGTTCTTTTTTGAATTTAGCGGGAAATTAAAATGATTCGTAAATTTTATCTTAAATTAAAGTCGATAGCAAGAAATATTAACCCCTTGATACGGGATGTAGATGAGTAAATGTTTCAAATGTAAAGATTTAGAATTTTTCTGGCTGAATGTAAGAGTGATGCTTTTAATGGGTTCCGTTCTTATGGTCCAAGAAATAAACGGATTTTTAAGTATCGCACCCATTTTCGCGGCTGATTGAAATCTCTGGATATGGAAATTACGAAGAATACGGCCGACTTTTAGCCGAAACCGGAACTCAAATTAACAGTGAGGAAGACGCCCATTTGGTATGGGATGATTTTTGTGATATCCACATGAAACAATGGAACGATATGGCTCTTGAAAAACAGAATGATAGGGAATGGGATTTAGGGGGCAGTGTGATTAATGGATTACGGTACTACTATCGGGTTATGCTTAATGAGGATGGAAAAGTGCTTTCGGGAAAGATGTATACGCAGCCGGTTAACACCGGACGGTCCCTACGGCTATAACAATTTTTATTTACGACTGAGGATTATTTAAATGGCCGGTTCAGGTCATTCAACCCCTTCAAGACTAAAAAATATTATCACTCCGGAAAAAACCCGGCAGCATGCGGAGCTGTTATCCAACCGGGTCCGCAAACAATACCGGCATTTTTCGAAACGGTTCCGGAAACAGAATATTGACTGTTTTCGCTTGTACGACTGGGACATTCCGGAAGTCCGGGCGGTGGTGGACTGGTACGGGGGGCATGCCGTGGTCGGTGAATACATCCGCCTTCAGACAGGAACCGACTGGCTGCCGAAAATGGCTGAAGCCGTCGGGCAGGCGTTATCCATCCCGAAAGAAAACGTCCATATCAGACAAAGGACGACCAACATTAAAGACGGTCCCCGGTATAAAAAACTGGACTCTAAAGGGGTGCGGTTTGAGGTCAACGAACGGGATCTGAAGTTCTGGGTTAATCTGGAGGATTATCTGGATACAGGGTTATTTTCTGATCACCGGGAGACCCGTATGCTCATCCGTGGTATGGCCAAAGGGAAAGATTTTCTCAACCTTTACGCGTATACCGGCGCGTTTACCTGTGCGGCCGCGGCCGGAGGCGTGCAGAGTTCTGTGACGGTCGACCGTAATTCGACCTATTTAAAATGGGCGAAGGATAATATGGAATTGAATCAATGCATGGGAAAGAACCATGAGATGGTGCAATCCGATGCGCTGGATTATCTGGACCGTATATATAAGGAAGGGCGGAGATTCAGCCTGGCCTTCATTGATCCGCCTTCGTTTTCCCAGGACCATGAACAAGAAGATTCATTTGATATTAACCGCGAACATCCTTTGCTCTTGCGCAAAGTCATGAAGGTGATGATCCCGGGTTCTATCGTGTTTTTTTCAACCAACCATCAGCGGTTTGAACCGCGCCTGGATGATTTAGGGGCACAGACAATCCATGAGCTGACCCCGAAAACAATTCCCGAAGATTACCGCAATAAAACGATCCACCGTTGCTGGAAGATGGTCAAACGCGAACGGTGAGTCCCACCATTGTCACGGTAATACAAGCTTCGATTTAGTTAAGTTTATATATCAAAATTAATGTTTTTTGTTTGTCAAAGCAGCGGAAAATGATCTATACTCTTCTCAGGATTAATCAGAGGATTTTATGAATAAAAAGTTGGCAAAAGTTTTGGTGATTGATGATGAAGATATCGTCCTTGAGATGATGGTTCAGAAAATCGCCTCGCATGATTATGAAGTCTTAAGCGCCCTGGATGGTGAGCAGGCCTGGGAAATCATCCAGGAAAATCAGCCGGATGTGATCTTAACCGATCTGCACATACCGAAACTGGATGGGTTTGAACTCATCCAGAATATCAGAAATAAATACAGCGGTTCGTTTCAACCGAGGATTATTGTCATCACCGGCTATGACAGGGATTATCTAAAGGATCACAACAAGGTTCTTGATATGGCCGATGGTTTTTTACAGAAACCCTGCGATTTTTCCGAGATTTTAGGGGCGATTGAATCGGTCGAGATGGACAAAATCGGCCAATATAAAATTACGGACAAAGATAAAGTGAAAATTCTGATCGTGGATGATAATGAAGGCGATCAGTTTTTGATGAAAGACACCCTCAAAAGCGAGGGGTTTACGAAATTCAGTGTAGCCTCCAGCGGTCAGGAAGGCCTGGAAAAGGCCAGGACGGAGAATCCGGATATTATCATCCTGGACACAATCCTTCCCGATATTCAGGGGATTGAACTTTGCCGCTTGATCAGCCAGTTGGATGAAAACAGGGCCAACATCATTATTATCACCGGACATGTTTCAGCGATTGATGTCCTGGGAGTCAAGCGGGCTGGTGGTTACGATTCGGTGATTAAAACTCCCGATTACGGATTTCTCATCCAAACGCTCAAAACGATTGATCAATAAAGATTTACTCCAGTCATTTCCATAATCTTCCTTTTAATTTTTCCCCCACAAGTAAAGATCCAGACAGTCCCGGTCAGTCCCGGTCAGTCCCGGTCCGGGTTATTGATTTTTTTTAAAACTGGCGTACAGTTAATCTAACAGTATCCGCCTGGAATTAATTCAATCAATAGATCTCGGGAAAAAATGAAAAATTATTTTTTACTTTTAGCGTTTCTGACGAACGTTTGGTGGGCCGGCCGGGTTTGTGCCGATGGTTCGTATCAGGACCAGTATACCTCTGCGGTAAACCGCGATGACCATAAGATTGTTCACGGGTATTACCCGTATTTTTTTTCCGACCAGGCCCGGTCGCGGTATTCTTATTCAGAGAAAGAAAAGGGCGTGTACCAGTTTGGCCGCCCGGATAAACCCTGGCCGTTTTCAAGGACCCCTCGCAAGCTGGAGCAGATTGTGATCATAGAGTCGGACGGGATACTGTATTCAAGTCTGCCGGAGCATCAACGCAGGCTCGAAGAAAAACTTGTTTTGCTCAGAGCCGAAACGAAAAAAAAAGTCGTCGTTGCGCAAGTCAACGATACCCGGGATCTTGAGAAGATCATCGCCCAACACCGCTGGACCTGGGATTCGCCTGCCTTTGAAGAAGCGTTCACCACGGATTCCGATCATCTCCGGACGGACCTGACCGATTATGAAGGTCTATTTCAGCAAAAATAAAATCTTGATTTATTATTTTTTTGCGGGGGGAGTGAATATGTTTTTATCGAGATCAATCCCGATCGTTTTGAATTCCTCATAACATTTAGGCACATAACCGGTCGCCACATATTCTCCGAGAATCTTGCCGCCTTCATCCATTCCCTTTTGTTCAAATTTGAAAATATCGCCTAATTGGAGGGAGTGGTCTTTCGTCAGGCCGGCGACTTCCGTGATTTCGACAATCTTACGGGTCCCGTCACTGAACCGGTTGATATGGACAATGAGGTCCAGGGCGGTGGAAATCATTTCGTAAATCGCGCGAATGGGTAATTCAACACCGGCCAGCAGAATCATGGAACTCATGCGGACCAGCACGTCTTTGGTGGAGTTGGCGTGCAGGGTCGTCATAGACCCGTCATGTCCCGTATTCATGGCCTGGAGCATGTCGATGACCTCAGACCCCCGGCATTCCCCGACGATAATACGGTCCGGGCGCATGTGCAGGCTGTTCATGAACAGGGTCCGGATGTGGATCTGCCCTTTACCTTCAATGTTGGGCGGACGCGATTCCAGCCGGATCCAGTGGGATTTGTTGATTCTTAACTCAGCCGCGTCTTCAATCGTGACGATCCGTTCTTTATCCGGAATGAATGTTGAGATAATGTTGAGAAGGGTTGTTTTTCCTGAACCTGTTCCTCCGGAAACGATAATATTTTTTCTTCCGCGGACTGCGGCTTCAAGAAATACACGCATATTGTCATTTAAGCTATTGTATTTGTTCAGGAGGTCATCGACTTTTGGGCGTTCACGCCCGAATTTACGGATCGTGATCATAGGCCCCGTTAAAGAGAGCGGGGGGATAAGCGCGTTAAAACGCGAACCGTCCTGCAAGCGCGCGTCGACCATGGGAGTTGATTCGTCAATCCGGCGGCCTAACGGAGCAATGATCCGGTCGATGATGCTTCGCATCTGCATTTCAGACGAAAATTTTGCGCCGGTTTTAATGATTTTACCTTTCTTTTCAATAAAGGTTTGTCTTTGGCTGTTGACCATGATGTCCGAGACGTCCGTGTCCTCCAGAAATTCTTCGAGCGGCCCAAGACCGAAGGCCTCGCTGACAATTTCGTTCGTCAAACGGGCGCGGATGGTGTCATCCTTGGTCAACTTTGAATATTCCTGGGTCAGCAGTTTATCGGTGATACCCGTGGCTTTTTCACGAAGTTCCTTCATTAGTTTTTCATCCGTAAAGGACTCTGGCCCCAGGTTAACAATATTCATTTCTTTAACCAGTTTTTCATGAGTCTTCTTTTTCAGAAGGATTTCCTCATCATCCTGGTTGAATATAAAAGCATTGTCATCTTTGGAGCGGGTTACCCCGAATTTTTTCAGCGAGCCGTCCTGGTCCTGAATCTTACCGGAAATCAGCGCGTTTTCCTGAATAGTGACTTCAGGATATAGTGCCTCATTCTCAAATTTTCTCGCAAAATTCACGATGGCCTGGGTGACCGGACTTTTCGGACTATCGAGGACGCAGGGGATGCAGCTGTTGAGGGCTAAACCTACCGTTTTTCCATCCGAAGGGATTTCTCCCAGGATGTCCAGGCCCAGTTGTTCTTTTAATAATTTCGGATCAACAGTCCCCCGGGACGCGGACCGGTTGATGACCAGCTTGATCATCGGTTTGGGAATATGGATGCTGTTGAGCATGGACAGGCACCATTTAAATTTGTTGACGGTCAAATTTTCAGGCGTATCAATCAGCACGACCAGATTTGAATTTTGCATCACGGAAACGAGACCTTCACTGAGCGCGCGGCGGGCATCCAGAATAATAAAATCGTACAAAGTTGACGCCTTTTCAAAAAAAGCCTTTATTTTTGCGGTTGTAAATTCAGCATTCTGGGTGGAACTTGAGACCACCGGCAGATAATCCATCCCGCAGGAATGAGGGGAGACGGCTTTTTTGATGATTTCGGGATTATCCAGGGTTTCGATCTGGGACATCAGGTTGGCGAGCCCGAAACGGCTGACGAGATTTAACATTTTGTCGATCGCATGGATGGACTGAAAGTTTAATTCCATCAGCAGGACCCGGTGTTTTAACAAGGTCAATGTGGTGGCTGTATTCACCGCCAGAAATGTTTTTCCAACGCCGCCTTTGTTGCTCCAGAATGTAATGACTTTTGTTTTCATAAGAATTCTTTTTTTGGTCTAAGATTTAAACATGGACAAATCGATTTTGACCCCTTTTTTAATCAGTTCATCGGCACATTTGGGGATATAATTCGAATTCTGAAACTGGCCGTGGATGACGCCCGACTCATCGCGGCCGGTTTGATTGAAAAAAAAGATTTCTTTAAGATCCAGTTCACTGTCATTATCAAGGCCGACGATTTCCGAGATCCCTGTGACTTTGCGCGAACCATCCGTATAACGCGCCATGTGGACGATGATATTGATCGCCGAAGAAATCATTTCATTAATGGCCCGCATGGGCAGTTCGATCCCGCTTAAAAGGATCATGGAACTCATGCGGATGAGGACATCCCGGGCCGAGTTAGCGTGAAGGCTGGTCATAGAGCCGTCATGGCCGGTGTTCATGGCCTGGAGCATATCCAATACTTCCGGCCCCCGGCATTCACCGATGACAATACGGTCAGGCCGCATACGCAAGGTATTAACGAACAGATCGCGAACGGAGATTTCACCGACGCCTTCGACGTTGGCCGGGCGCGCTTCCAGCCGGCACCAATGTTCTTTTTGCAGACTTAACTCGGCCGCGTCTTCTATGGTGATGATGCGTTCATCGTCCGGGATAAATTCAGACAGGACGTTTAAAAGAGTTGTTTTTCCGGAACCGGTACCTCCGGCGATAATGATATTCATCCGGCCCAGGACACACGCATGCAGAAAATTGTTCATCTGTTCGGACAGGGTATTAAATTTATAGACAATATGATCGACCGTCAGTTTTTCAGCGGCAAATTTCCGGATGGTTACACATGGGCCGGATAAGGAGACCGGTGGAATAATCGCATTGAACCGGGAACCGTCCTGAAGTCGGGCGTCGACCATCGGAGAAGATTCGTCCAGACGCCGGCCGAGAGGCGCGATGATCCTGTTAATAATAGCCCTGAGATGCTGGTCAGAAATGAACTTATGTTCGGTTAAGGTGATTTCACCTTTTTTCTCGATATATATTTCCTGGCTGCCGTTGACCATGACTTCTTCGACGTTGACGTCTTCCATGATTTCCTCGAGGATCCCCAGCCCAAACGTTTCTTTAACGATTTCATTTACGGTCCGGGTACGAATTTCCAGGGAGGAGGCATATTTCCCGCCTTCTTCCAACAGGATAGTATTGATCAATTGTTTGGCGGATTCTCTTAGTTCTTGGGCTTTTTTAGGGTCGGTGAAATGTTCGGGTGTCAGGGAATTCATCTCAAGACGGTCAATCAGTTTTTTCTGAATACTAATTTTAATTTTGGTATAGTCGGCGTTTTTGAAAATGTCATCTTGTTTGGGCGGTTCTTTGGTTTCACCTTCCTTAAATTCAACAATCGCGTCCTGGGCGGCCAGGGTTTCAATTTTTTCCGACTGCATGTTTCGCTGTTTGGCCTCGGACTTCGGTAAATAAATATCTTTTTTGAAAAGTTCAGCCGCTAATTTTTTAAAGCCGTCCGCGATTGTTCCCCGAGGATTTTCTTCAACGGCCGGGATTCCCAATTCAAGGGCCTTTCCAACGGCCTTCCCATCGGAGGGGATCCGTCCGATAATGTCAATATCCAGGGCCGCCCGGACTTCTTTCCAGCCGACGCCGCCCTGGCTTTCTGCCCGGTTGAGGACCAGCTTTACTGTTTTCAGTGAAAAATGCATTTCCTGCAGGGTTTTAATACACCAGGCCAATTGATAGACGGCCAGAACATCCGGTGTGGCCAAGAGCAGGATCGCATCAGAATTATCGAGGACAGTGATTACCAACTCATTGAACGAAACGCCTAAATCGACAATGATAAAATCGTAATGGACGTTGACTTTATTCAGGAATATTTTAACATCGGCCGGATGGATTGAGTTGATTTGCTGTGGGTCGGTGATGGCCGTTAAGAAATCAAATCCGGATGAATGCGGAACCAGGAATTTTTTGATTGTTTCAAGACTGAACTGTTCAGTTTTTTTCATCTCGGGAATGAGATGGGCCAATGATTGTTCCGGGGTCACATTCAAATTAATGGCCATATCATGTCCGGCCTGGAGATCGAGATTGAGCAATAAAACTTTGCGTTTCAACAGGGCGAGGGTAGCCGCTAAGTTAACCGCGACAAACGTTTTTCCGACACCGCCTTTATTGCTGAATATGGGGATTACTCTGGATTCCATAATGAAAGGGTGACAACTTTCTGTTACAAGGGTCTAAACAAGTTAAATGTAAATACGATTATACTCATTGTCCTTAAATATTGCCAGTCTTTTTCCGACAAAAAATAAAAATGCGGCATTAAAATGAAGATGCATTAACAAACGGCATCAGATTTAAAAGAGGTTGATATCAATTCTAATTTCGCTACAATAAAGAAGTATTGCCTGTAAATACGACCGAAAGGAAGGATATGGAAAATAAAGACGAACAAAACGCTAAGATCGAATGGGAAGAGGCGACCATGGTCAAGTTTGAGAAAATGTTGAACAAGATGCCGTTTTTTGCACGGCCGATGGTTGAAATCCCCGTTGCCAAGAAAGCGAAAGATATGGCTAAGAAAAGTAACCGAACTCTCGTTATTGAAAAAGACCTGGTGGATGCCTTTTTTGAAGTAACCCCGTTTGGATTTCATGGTCCACTGATGACAGATATGGATACAGTCGGAATAAATTATAAAAAATACGGACATCCCATCGATTATACTAAACAACCTCCCGCACAATAGACATTTTATCGAGTAAAGGCAAGAGTAAGTGTGAAACTTCACCGGTTTAAGAATGATTCTGATATTAAACGTCTGTTTCAGCAAGAACTCGACCGTTTTCCGCGGATTCATGCCAACGGACAGATGCGGTCCATGTTTTGTGAATTTGGCGCGGTCATGATCCGCCCTAGAAACGAGGTGAGAAACAGGTTGACACATCTTGTCTTTCCTGAAACCATCTTTTCCATCGCGCAGCCGGATTTTAAATTGGGACAGCATTCCGAGCGTTTTTATCCCCGGGTTACGATGCTGACGGATGTCTGGCGGAAGCATTTATATTTTCAATTATCAAGTGTTTTCGAAGAAATGGAAGATCATCGACGGGATATTTCATTGGTCGTGGCGCATAAAGATACATATTTTAATAAGGATATTTGGGAATTTATCGGCCCGGATGACCAGGCCAGATTGTCTTTAATGGGATTCGGTCCAAACATGGATGAGCGACAGTGGGTGAAAAGAATTAATCAGTGTCAGGAAGCTTTCGTGAAGAAGCTTCAACATAATCGCCGATCGATAACCATGAAAGTATTTCCCTATAAAATCAACCAAAACGGTGCCGTGGGTTGTTCCGATACGTTTTTCTTTATGCCCGGGTTCATTGTTCCGGTACTTTTGGAAAATTGTTTTACGGAAATGCAGGGGTTTTACGAAATCGCCTCAGCGCACATTCATCCTATTAAGGAACCATCGGGACTCGCAGAGAAAATAGCAGACAGGATTGGAGTGCGGACGCTGCATATGACGGTTTCACCGAATGACGTCCGGTATTGCCGGTCAAGTAAAGCGCTCAACAATCTTTTATTATCCAGACACTATGGATTAACTAAGGACACCGGGGAGACATTTATGTCCATTGTTGGGGTTGATCTATCTGGAAGAGTCGTTGGCATAAAGCATGTTGATTTTGGATTAATCGAGAATATTGAAATGATGGAAGAATTGAATGATCGGACGATTAAATCTATAAAAAGCGGGCGTCCGGATATTGGGTTGATCGTTGAGCATTATCAGTATTTCAATGATCCAAGTATTTCTTCTGACCAAATGGGGTCTGACATCGGACAACATGTGGGCGACCCTGATTTTATTGCTGAATAAAATGAATAAATCCATTCTGCTCTTATCAAAAATTTGCGAAGAAACTCAAGTGCTGATCGATGTTCTGGAAGCGGCGAATTTTGGCTATTTTTGCAGGAAGGTGCATACTTTGGATGAGGCCGGGGTTGTTTTAAAAACTAACCCCGTGGATATTTTTTTAGTTGATAAGGAATACCCGGATACAGCCCTTTATGGAAAATTAAAAAAGATCAGAATGAACTGTCCGCAATTACGGATCATTCTTTTAGCCGACCAGGTTTCCCCGCAAGAAATGATAAAAGCGCAGGAACATTTTATTGAGTGTTTTTGCCCCATGCGGGAGGATTTTCTTACGTTGATTAATACCATTGAACAGGTGATTTCATAAATGGACCAACAATATCCTCGATTAAAGAACGGTATTTATCAACACTATAAAGGGAACAAATATGAAGTGGTTAATTTGGCCAGACACAGTGAGACGGAAGAGTGGATGGTGGTTTACAAGGCATTAAATAAGAAAAATTCTGACGATCATAACTTATGGGTCAGGCCGTTAGCCATGTTTATTGAGAGTGTTCAGGTGGATGGAAAAGTGATCCCGCGGTTTCGTTTCACGGGAGAAAAATAGAATGATGTTTCAGGATAACATATAAATTAGCGAAGCAAAGGAGTTTGTATGGTGGAGTTTCAGGAATATAGCAAGGAACAGAAAATAAAAATGGAGGCATGGATGGTCAATACCATGCAGAAATCCAAGAAAAAAGGACTGGCGGTTCACGATAAACGCAGTTTTACGTTTGAAAAGATCGAATTGGTGGTTTATCAGTCTGAGCTCCAGGAATGGCAAAGCATTTTTGAAACGGATTACGGCGGTATTAAGAAGATGTCCGGTCAGAAACCGTCTGAAGATGATATGAGATTGACGCACTCATACGGAGGGATCAATGAGTTTCAGACATTATTCGTCAACGCGCTTGACCAGGACCTGATTGCCATCGCCATGTTCTGGCCGTGGAATGATAAAGAACATTTTACCCTGCATATGGGGTTTGTCCGTAAGGATATTCCTGATTCACAAAAATTATAAAATACACTAAATCCCGGCTTTGAAGATGCAGGCCGGATGATTTTTCTAACGTATGGGTTATCCCTATAAAAAGTTTTTCATAATGCTCGTCTGGCTGGTTTTTGTTATCCCTGGATTCATCTATCTGACAACCTTCGGCTGGAGACCTTCGGACAGAAAACAGATTAAAATGACCAGGGATGAGGAGGCTGTTTCCATTCGGCTGCGAAACTTTGTGAACATCCTTGCCGAGGAAATAGGCGTCCGTAATCATGCCAACTATGATAACCTCGAAGACGCCAGTTCGTTTATTTATCAGTCATTTGCGGAACTGGGGTATCCTGTGCAGGTCATGTCCTATAAAATCGACGGCAAGGTTTACAAAAATTTGATTGCCGTTAAACAGGGGGTTACCTATCCCGGTGAAATCATAATTATAGGGGCTCACTACGATTCCTGTTATAATCCGGGAGCGGATGATAATGCCAGCGGGGTAGCCGGTCTGCTGGAACTCGCCAGACAATTTAAGAACAGCCGCTTAAATCATACCGTAAAGTTTATTGCCTTCGTCAATGAAGAGCCGCCTTTTTTCCATACCGTTAATATGGGGAGTTATGTTTATACCCGCCAGGCCAAGGCAAAGGAGGAACGGATCAAGGGATCTGTTATTTTGGAAATGATCGGGTATTATTCCCAGGATTTATTCTCCCAGCGCTATCTGCCGTTTTTAGGGCCATTTTATCCTAACCAGGCGAATTTTATCAGTATCGTAGGCAACCTTCGATCCCGGCACATCGCTAATTTTCTTTACCGTGGGTTTAGACAAAAAAGTGATTTTCCCATCGAGAAGGTTATCTCTCCCGAATTTGTTCCAGGGATTTATTATTCCGACCACTGGTCGTTCTGGAAAATGGGTTATCCGGCTGTTATGGTCACGGACACGGCGTTTTTGCGTAACCGCCATTATCATCGCCAATCCGATAAAGCCGAAACTTTAAATTTTGACAATATGACCAAAGTTGTTTACGGGCTTAAGGAAGCCATTCTGAACCTGGACCGTGAGTTGGTCGACTAGTTTAACCAGTTGATTAAGGTGATTTTCACCCGCCATGCGTAACGTATATTATTGGTTAATTATTGCCGTTGGGTTGGGATTGAGGTTTTGGCACTTTCTTGAAAACCGCTCCCTCTGGGGAGAAGAGGCAAAATATGCCGTTAGCATCCTGAGCCGGTCCTTTAAGGAAATATTTTATTACGTTCAAGTTGTTCCGGATCAATCGCTGGACGCGTTGGGATTTTATCTGGTGGAAAAATTAGTCGTCGGTTTATTCGGCCCGTCCGAGTATGCCCTCAGGTTGTATCCGCTGATTTGCTCTGTCATTTCATTGTTTTTGTTCCTTCAGTTTGCCAAATTATATTTAAAGCCCAGGACGGCACTGCTCGCGTTGGGTCTGTTCGCCTGTTCTGACGCGTTGGTTTATTTTGCAGCTGAGGTTAAACCCTATTCCAGCGATGTATTGATGTGTTTGGTTCTGCTGCTGTATTTCGAACACGCCCGGCGGCTGGAGTTCAATCCTAAAAGTATGCTGACGCTGAGTGTTTTAGGCGCGACGGTCATCTGGTTTTCCAATATCAGCTTGTTTGTGTTAGTCTCTGTTGGACTCTGCCTGGCTGACCAGATTATTTCGTTTAAATATTACAAAAGGATACCGTCCTTCATCGGGGTTATTAGTGTCTGGATGGTCAGTTTTATTGTCCTTTATCTCGTGGCGTTTAGTCATTTGGTCCAAAGCCACTATGTTTGGTCGGCGATTAAGGGGAAGTTTAGCAATGCCCCGTTTTGGTCTACCGCCATGCTTGATTGGGTGATTCAAATTTCACAGCTGATGTTTGAATTTCCGGCTGGTTTCCAGTTTCCCCTGGTGGCATCCATTACTTTCTTAACCGGCCTTCAGGCCGTGGCCCGCAAAAATATGGAACGGTTCAGCCTGATCATCATTCCGTTTCTGATCGTGTTTATTATGGGTTGTTTTAAACTGTACCCTGTTTTCGGACGGGAGATTTTATTTTTATGTCCGATGATTTATATATTTGTTGCGGCCGGTCTGGGATGGTTGGGCGAACGATTCGGAAAAACAGGACTTGTCGTAAGTCTGGTAGCCGGTTTTATGTTACTTTCCCAGCCGATAACGGTAGCCTTAGAAGCGGTTCTCTCCGGAAGGGAACAGCAGCAGAACAGGCAGGTTATGGAATATTTTAAAAAGAATTACAAACCGGGCGACGGTGTTTGCCTAAACATGAACGCGTTTTATCCGTTTGTGTATTATGTGAACAGGCGAGAGCTTAATCCGGACAACAGGCATTTTTCATTATGGGGAATATCGGATTCAATCATCCCGTCCGACCAAGGCCGAAAACTACCGATCAGTCAAATGGTGCTTAATTATGATGCGTCCGGGGCGTACCGTGAGAACCGGGTGCAATCCTCCCTTGCCGTGACGGAATCATCGCTTAACAACTTTTTAAAACATGGCCGGGTATGGCTGATTTTTTCTAACCCGCAATGGCCTTCTGTGAAACTGACCATGGATTATTTTAATCGTTTCGGAGAACGACGGCAGGGGGTTGTCTTGAAAGATTCGGCGGCGTTTCTGTTTGATATGACCGGACAAAAACGATTTAGAACGCGTAGCGGCAGGCCGATTGTATTTATCGGGGACAGTTTTTTTGCCCTGAATGACTGGGCCAGTTTTTTGGATAACGATGCGATTCTGAACCTGGGAATTGTCGGTGAAAAAATAGCGGGTGTTTACAGGCGCCTTGATGAGGTCGCGAAATTAAATCCGGAAAAGATTTTTTTAATGGTCGGTATCAATGACCAACCGTCCGCCGGGACGGCGGATCAAATGTTGTCGCAATATGACCTTACAATCAGTAAAATCCGGGAACAGCTGCCGGATACCGAACTGTATGTTCATAGTCTTCTGCCGACGCATGACGGAAAGTTTATGAAATTTTATAAACGCACCATCAGCAATGCGGATATCCGTTTATTTAACCAGAATCTTAAAATAACCGCTGAACGACACCATGCCGTTTATATTGATGTGTATCCGACGTATGAACAGAACGGCCAGCTTAATCCGGCCTGGACTACAGACGGACTTCACCTGAACCGTGAGGGATATCGCCGGTGGAAACCGGCCTTGGAACAGTACATCCCTTAATATAAAAAATGAAGATTGATTTGACGGGAGGAACGCATGAACGCAAAACAAATTATCAAACAGTTGGGGTTAAGGCCGCATCCGGTGGAAGGCGGATATTATTTAGAAACCTACCGCAGTGAAGAAATGATCCCGGTTGTCGGCCTGCCGGCCCGTTACGAGGGGACCAGGAATTTTTCAACTACCATTTTTTATTTACTGACTCCAAAGACGTTTTCCGCGATTCATCGTTTGCCAACGGATGAAACGTTTCATTTTTATTTGGGTGACCCGGTGGAGATGCTGCATTTATTCGAAGATGGATCGACCCAGAGGTATATTTTAGGTCACGATATCCTCAACGGGCACGAAGTACAATTAATGGTCCCCCGGATGGTCTGGCAGGGATGCCGCCTGAAGCGGGGCGGGAAATATGCCTTGATGGGATGCACGGTTGCCCCCGGGTTTGACTTTAACGATTATAAGACGGCCCGGCGGGATGAGCTGACCGAGCGGTATCCGCATGAGAAAAAATTAATAACCAGTTTAACAAAATAGGATATTCGCCATGATCAAAATAATTTCATTTAATGTGAACGGGATAAAATCGGCGATCGGCAAAGGTCTGGTCAGTTTTATTGAGAAAGCAGGAGCGGATATAATCTGCCTGCAGGAAACCAAATCTCCCAAAGACCGGCCGGACTTAAGCCTTAAAGGGTATGAACAATTCTGGTACGATGCCGAAAAAGCCGGGTACTCGGGAACAGCGGTCTTTACCCAACGTAAACCTTTAAAGGTCACGTATGGAGTAGGAATTGATAAACACGATCATGAAGGAAGGGTGATCACGGTTGAATTTTCTGAGTTTTTTCTCGTTAATGTTTATGTCCCTAATTCGAAAAGGGAACTGGAACGGCTTGATTACCGAGTGAAGGAATGGGATGTTGATTTTTTGAAATATTTAAAAAAACTGGAAAAGAAAAGACCGGTCATTTTTTGCGGAGATTTGAACGTCGCGCACACAGAGCTCGATCTTACGAACCCGAAGGGTAATGTCAAAAATCATGGCTTTACTCCGCAGGAACGTTCAGGTTTCGAAAATATGATCAAGGCGGGGTTCGTGGATACCTTTCGGCTATTTACGAAAGAAGGCGGGCATTATACATGGTGGAGCCCGATGAACAATTGCCGGGCGCGCAATATTGGATGGCGGATCGATTATTTTTGTGTGTCCGGCGGGTTTAGCCGCAGGGTCATATCTTCAAAAATTCTAAAGGATGTCATCGGTTCAGACCACTGTCCGGTTGAACTCACGGTAAAGTAAGTACATCTTAAATATATATTAAGTTTAATAAGTTTATAAATTCATTTCTTGGATATCGGAAAACTTATGTGGTATACTTATGACGAATTTAGTTGGAACAGATTTAAGGCAGGATCATGGTTGAGCAATTAAGTCATCAAGATTTTAAGTTGAAAATTAATTCAGCAATAACGGTTCCAAGACCCGCACCTGTGGGACGGTCCTTATTATTTCGAATTTTATTGATTTCAGTCAGTTTTTTTACCCAATTCCAGTGTTTAAAACCCGCCGAAGCAGTTACCCAATACAATCAGACCGACATTATTCAGAAATATGGATTGGAATCCTGTAATGATAAGGTGTTATCCATCGAATTTCTTTGTAACCCTGCCTGGGAATATCATATATCGGAAGGGGCGCTCATGGTGGTGATTTCCTCACAGCCCCTGGTGACGGCGACTTTCGCAAAAATTGATTCCAATGTGAGTTTTTTGACCCAGTTAAACAAGGAAGAATTGGTTAAAAGAAATTTATACAGGACAGGGTTTAAACAGGAATTGACTAAAACCAACGGGCAGGATTCGATTGTCGTCAGGGCCTTTTCCCGAAGCGAACCGCAGCGCAGAGTCCTGGACTATTTTTTTATTCACGACGGCGGATTGTTTGGCGCTTTGTTTGCCGTCAGTCCGATTGATGACTGGGATGATTATAAATTTTTGATCAAGACAATGGCAGACAGCATTATGCTCATCAAGCGCGATCAGAAAAAAGCGGCGTAATTATCCGCATTTGTTCTTTTAAATTATTGGCAGATTTTAATCAGTTCAACCGGGGTGTTGATCAGGTAATCAGGCGCATGTTGTTTTAAAACCTTTTTGGAATTAAAACCCCACGTGACGGCCACCATTTTTATGCCGGCTTTCTGGGCCGCCTGGATATCTCTGATTTCGTCCCCGATATAATAGGCCTGTTCAATCTTGAAGTTTTTCTTTTTGATCAGCATTTTGAGGGAGTGGCTTTTGCCGAAGATCTTGGATGTCGAACTGATAAAATCGAAAATATCGAGCTGGTGGGTTCTTAAAAATTCTTTTACGTTCTTGACGGAATTGGTGGTGATGATCCCCATGTAAAATCCTTGTGACTTCAGTTCTAAAAGGATTTCAGCGAGATCTTTGACCGGTTTAATTGTTTTGATGTCTTTGTGAAGTTCAGCCCTGGCGCGTAAGAGAATTTTCGGGATCTTGATTTTCGGGACGTTGAGATACTGAATGGTTTCCTCAACAGAGTTGTTTTTTAAGATTTCAACCTCATGCGTATGGATCAGGTTGAAATTGAACTCTTTGGAAAGCCGGTTGCTGATAGCGACAATCTGCAGAAATGTATCGGCGATCGTGCCGTCAAAGTCGAATAAGAGGATTTGTTTTTTCATAAATTTTTGTAAAAATAATTACATGAGTATACTAAAAGAGTAGAAAATGATCAAGGCCGGTTTTTTTAAATATTAATGATGTATTTTTTTTAAAATAATTATATGGTATATTAAACAGTTATTATGGAATTCAAGAAAATTGACGATTTATTAGAAACGGCTATTCTGAAGAGCGCTTCAGATCTGCATCTTGTTGTTGGTAACCCGCCGATACTCCGGATCCACGGTGATTTGGAGGCCTTGGGAGAAGAGGTTCTCAACGACGATATGATTAAGAGCCTGGTTTTTCAGATGCTCACAGAAAGGCAGCAGCAAAAGTTTGTTCAGGAGCGGGAACTGGACAGTTCCTACGCTTACCGCAGTGATTATCAATTCCGGGTCAATGTCCATTTTGAAAAAGGGCATATGGCTTCGACCATTCGTGTTACACCTCTCAATATAGACACAATCTTGCGTTTTGGTTTACCCGAGCCCCTTAAAGATATTGCGAATCACAAGAAAGGTTTGTTTATTGTTTCAGGAGCATCAGGAAGCGGTAAAAGTACGACGTTAACGTATATCATCAACATGATCAATAACACGGAAAAATGCAAGATTGTCACGATTGAAGACCCGATTGAGTATACCCATAAATCGAAAAAAAGCCTGATCATCCAGCGGGAAGTCGGTGCTGACACGCCTACTTTCGCCAGCGCTTTGAAATATTCCCTGCGTCAGGATCCGGATGTTATTGTTATTGGAGAAATCCGTGATTATGAAGCCATCTCGATGGCTCTGACTGCCGCTGAAACCGGGCATTTGGTGTTAACCACGGTGCACGCCCCGGATGCGGTGGAGACCTTAAACCGGATTATTGACGTTTATCCTTCCGGTTATCGTGAACAGGTTTCTGCCCAATTAGCCGGAAACCTAATCGGGATCTGCTCGCAGACCTTGATCCCGCGAAAAAATTCAACCGAACGGATCCTGGCGACTGAACTATTGTTAACGACGATATCCATCCGGAACTTAATTCGTCGCGGAGCATTTCTTGAGCTGAGAGGACAGCTTGATTCCGAAGAAGATTCCGACACGCATACCTTTGAGCGTTGCCTTTCAGATTTAGTTATTCAGGAAGTTATTTCGAAGGAAACGGCTTATGATTATGCAAAATATCCGAATTCGTTGAAGTTTGGTGAAGACGCACCGTTTTCCAATATCAGGAAATCAGCCATGGCCAAGGCAAAAGGGGCCGATAAAGAAACTGATCAAACAGAAATGATCATGGATAAAGTCTTATTGATTGATCGCAGTGAAAAGGACAAAATCGGCATGGCGAAAGTTTTTAAAGATCTGGGGTATGTCAACCTGGGGTTTGTGTCCAAAGGTTCGGAGGCCTATAACAAGGTCGTGGCCGAAAAACCGGTGCTGATTATTCTGGATACATTTTTTCCGGATGTGGATAGTTTCGATTTGTGCAAAAAGATCAAGGCTATCCCAGATTTTACGACCAAGATAATTATGGTCACTTCGACCCTGCAACCCAATGATTTGCAAGATGCAAAGTCGGCTGGAGCGGATGATTTTGTAGTGAAAACGTTCCAGTTCGATTTATTGAGGAAAACACTACAACAACTAAGGAGTTCATGATGGTAAAAGGAAAAGTCAAATGGTTCAGCAACCAAAAAGGGTACGGATTTATTACACCGGAATCAGGAAAAGATGTCTTTGTTCATTTTTCTGCGATTCAGGGAGACGGCTACAAAATGCTTGAGGAAGGGCAGGAAGTAGAGTTTGAGATCATTGAAGGCCCGAAAGGCGAGCAAGCCGCAAACGTTGTTAAAGCCTAAATCTTTATTTGACTAAAGAAAAATCAGCCCAGATTGGAATATGGTCGCTAGCTGAATGGTTATTAACTTTTCCGTAGTTGATCGTTTTCATCCCTTTACTGAATATATGGTCTAGGGAGAACTTTTTGTTTACGGTATACCAGTGTTTGTAAGTCCAGCCGATTTCTTTTGTTGCCAGCGTAAATCCGTTTTTTTCAAATGGGTTTAATACGGCAAAGTATCCCATCTGGGTAAACGTATTGAAGTCACCAGCGACGATACAATAATCGATATCATCCGGTATTGACCGGATGATACGGGCTGTCTGGATAGATCGGATAAATGGTTTAATTGAAATCCGCATATGGACGGAGAAAACCATCATTTTTTTTCCGTTGATATCGAGGGTTGCACTGGCCGCGATCCTTTGCAGTTTTTCATCGCTGTCATCCGAAAGGATTATTTTACTGTCATTCAAGATCGGCCATTTGGACAGGATAGCATTCCCGAAATTTTGTTTTGGTATGGGGTGGAATACGGCAGGGTAATAAACGTAGTTGTAATTCAATTCCTTGGCTATTTTTTCAACCCCTGTTTCATCCATCTCCTGCAGAAGAATTATATCGGCATCTTTTAAATCTTTGTTTTGATTTAAAATATTAACAGCTTTTTCGATTTTTTTGGAGAAACGGATATTGTAACTTACAACTTTGATCCGTTCATCTTCAGGCGGGTTATTTTTAGTGACAGAATAATCCGCAAAGCGCGGAATACTTGTTTGGCTGTAATTGATGCCATATTTGGCCAAGCTGCAACCGGCAATCGCAAACAAAAATAAAATAAGAATATAGTTACAGATTATTTTTGCCATAGAATTATCATGCGGTTTAATTTTAGTTGACTATAACGACAGATTGAACGGCTGTCAATTCATTTGCAGCATTAATTTGTAAAACAGTGTTACCCCTATAGAAAGGTACGTATGAATTTATCAAATACAGTTATTATTATGGATCTGGAGACGACCGGGACTTGGGTGGAAAAGGACCGAATTATTGAAATTGCCCTGGTTAAATGCCTGCTTGACGGAAATAAAGAACAATATGTGCGAAAGATTAATCCAGGGATGCCGATACCTCCGGCCGTCACCGCGCTGACAGGGATTTCAAATGAGGATGTCAAGGGGCAGCCGCAATTTAAAGATGTGGCTCAAGAGGTTCTTGCTTTCATCGGGGATGCCGATTTTGGAGGATTTAATGTGGAGCGATTTGATTTGCCTTTGCTGAGAAGGGAGTTTATTGAATCGGGACTCAGTTTTGATTTTGAGCAGAGGAAAATATACGACGCTCAAAAGGTGTACCATCTGAATGAAAAACGTGATCTTTCCGCCGCGTATCAATTTTATTGCCAGAAAACACTCGAGAACGCGCATACGGCCTTGGCCGACACCAACGCGACCCTTGAAATTCTTCAGATGCAGTCAAACAAATACGGTGACGGATCCATTGATTCGCTTTTAGCCTTTGACTATCAGAGTTCCGATGAATTTTATGATACGGAAAGAAAATTCCGCTGGTGGAACGGGAAGTTATACATGATGTTCGGTAAATATGCCAAGAGGTACTCTCTGGAAGAAGTCGTGAAAAAAGACCGCGGGTATCTTGAATGGATTTTGTCCGCTAATTTCAGCCAGGATATCAAACATCTGGTTGAAAACGCATTAAACGGACAGATGCCTGAATATCAGTCTAAAGAGTGAGAAACAGGAGAAAATATTATGGCGACATTGTTTACTAAGATTATAAACGGGGAAATTCCCTGTCATAAAATACTTGAAAATGACAGATATTTGGCCTTTTTGGATATCAGGCCGATCAATCCGGGGCATACCCTGGTTATTCCCAAGAAGGAAATTGATTATATTTTCACCGTTGACGATGATCTGCTGGGCGGCGCGTTTATTTTTGCCAAGAAAATCGCGGGCATGATCGAAAAAGCGGTGGATTGTAAACGGATAGGAATCATGGTGGCCGGGCTTGAGGTCCCGCATGCGCATATTCATCTTGTGCCGATCAATTCAGTGGGAGATCTCAATTTTGCCAAGGCCAAGACAGCGACGCCGGAGCAGCTTTCAAGCATGGCCCGGAAAATTACCGGTCGATAAAGTCCATGGAAAATTATGAGGATGAGTTAAACGACGTTTACCGTTCAACCAGCGTCATCGGTTATTCCACATCCTTTAGTGTGATTATTTATGGTGGGATTGCCTATTACCTGCTTTCGCGTTCAGCGGACGGCCAGCCTGTTTTTGATCATGCCGAGGTCATCCGGCAGGTTTTTTGGGTTGTTGGAATTTCTATTCTGATCTCCATCGGGTTAATGCGCCGGATCGTTTCTCGGAATTCCAGGAAAAGAGAGTTCACCCTGCAGGAAATGTTGAAGCATTTACAAACAAGTTCTATGATCACCTTTGGGATGTGCGAGTCGATCGGGATCTTGGGCCTAGTCCTGACTTTGATGACAAAAAATATCAATGATTATTACGGGTTTGGTTTTTTGTCCTTAATTTCGTTTGGTTTCTATTTTCCTAAATTACACCATTGGGACCAGCAGTTAAAGCAGGCGGTCTATTCGTTTGATGGAATTGACAAATAAAGGGGAATCCCGTAAGATTTGTTTAATCGCTAATTTGAATTAATAAGGAGAATTCTAAATGTCAAAATTGACCTCCAATAAACCAACCGACTGGAATGCCGATCAAAACGCGGTGTGGAAATCCCTTGAAGATCATTGGGAACTATTGATCACAAAGCGGGTTGATGAATTTATAGAATATATTCATCTGGATATGATCGGTTATGGTCATGAGAGTCCATTGCCGGTTGACCGGCCCTGGCTGGAAAAATGGGTGGGTTTTTGGACACAGTCGACCGATATTATTATCTGTGAATTAAAACCCATTAATATAAAACTTCATGGTCATATTGCGATCGTTCAATATTTTATTTTTACGATCGAGAAGAGTGAGCGCGGCATAAAACATGTCATTAGAAGGTATACAATGACCTGGCAGAGGGGCGAAAAACACTGGTTCGTGATCGCCAGTCATAATAATTTGATGAATGATCATTTGCACGGGTAGTCATAAGATGTTGCTTTCAGGAAAGTTATGCAATTTTTGGTATTTTTTTTGTCCTATTAAGTACTAATCTGTCATATTGACAAACGTCTTTTGAAATGGCACAATATCCCTATGTTCAATATGAATAATCTGTGTAAGTATTTTATTGTCAAAATGACAGTCATTTTGGCTGTTTTTTTTACTGCTACCGGATCTTGGTCTGCTGAGAATGATCAGGAAGAACGTATAAAAAAAATGGGGTTTGTTTCTATCTCCGAAGCCACGGATGAAGACATTGAACCTGTAAAACGCGTTCCTCAAGCTAAAGTAATCAATATTCCTCCAAAAGCACCAAATCCATATATTGAGAAAACTGCAAAATCTTCACCTAAAAAGAAATCAGCGTTCAAAACCGATAATGAGTTGACTGCAAGCAGTTTTGTGGAACTGGATGATCCCATATACGTTTATGGAGACGGGCAAACGGTTGTTAAGACTCCCAAAAGGGAAATATTTGAAGTGGCTTTGTCTGATGAGGCCGTTAAAGATTCCGCAGCATCTATATTTGGAAACAAATCATCTGTCCAAAAATCAGAAAATGTGTTTCAGGCTGAACCAGCTGAACATATTAAGGATGCCCATAATTATTATAATTATGACAATGTTGATCGAAATTTTAAGCGGTTCGCTGACAATAATACGAGTATTAAAACGGTTACCCTGGAAGATTTGGAACGGGCCGAAATGGCTGAAGTTACAAATGACCAGTACCCATTTAAGGAAAATGCGGTCCCATCAATCAATTTAAATTATAAATCGGAAGACCAGAAGGTGGGTATACCGGGGATAGAAACAAATACCCGGGTGACGATCGGTTACCGCGTTGATGATTTGGATTTTAATATTGCGTCTGATCTGACCGGAACGGCCACACCAAACATTATATCAGAATTAACTTGGTCGGATATACAAATGGTAGAAGCAAAAGCCAAATTTGATTTTATATTATTGAATCATTTTGTGGTTGATGCCAAAGCGGGGTATGGTTCTATTATTAAGGGAGATAATCAGGATTCTGATTATGATGGAGACAATCGTACGGACGAATTTTCCCGTTCGAATAATTCGTCCGATGATGGTTATGTCTGGGATTATTCTTTGGCCGGAGGTTTGCGTTTTTATGTTGATAACCCGGACCCGATTTTTCTTGTCGATAAATTGACCGTCACATTTTTAGGCGGGTATTCAAGGCACAAACAAGACTTTGTCATACAGGATGGAAATCAGACAATACCGGATTTTGGACCCTTTCCAGGACTGGATAGTCGTTACAGGTCACAATGGGATGGCCCGTGGGTCGGGTTAGAGTTGTCTGGAAGAACTCGAAAAAATAAGTTGCGTGGTTTTGGTCGTTTTGAGTATCACTTCGCGGATTATGTGGGCGACGGCACTTGGAATTTAAGGGATGATTTCGTCAATCCGAGAAGTTTTGAAATGATTTCGGATAAGGGACGTGGGATTGTGTTTGAGGGGGGCGGGGACTATTTTATAAATTCAATGTGGTCGTTATCATTAAGTTTAGTTCTCCAAGACTGGGAAATGGACCCAGGAACTGTCCAGTTTTTTCTAAGTAATGGGGGCACTCCTAAACAACGTCTAAATGAAGTCAATTGGGATTCCCTATCTATTACTTTCGGCGCTACCGCCAGATTTTAGTTTTTCTTCGATTTTATTATCCATTCAAGACGAATTTGTATCCTGAAAAATATTAGATTTTGTTTGCCTCAGATTTTCCTTCCCTTATAATAAACAATAGAATTTTGATCAACTTGTAACCCCAAACTATTTTTGTAAACAGGGAAATGATCCTGAAAAAAAAATATTTACGCCTCGTTGCATTTGGGATTGTTGTGTATGGTTTTCTTTGGAATTTTCCGGTTTATGCCCAACAAAAAGACGATCCGATCGCTGTCTTAGTCGTCGAAAAAGTGGAAGCCCTGGACCAAAAACAGTTCAACCAGAATTCCCGGGAATATGCTCAAGGTCTTGGAATATTTGATTCAACCGATCATGAAAAAATAGACGCGGCGCTGGCCAGCTTACCGTTCCGTTTGAAGATCAAGGTCGTTAAGGATCATCGGGAAATCTTTTGGTTTGGGAATAGAAAGAAACCGCCGGGTCAATCCGAAATGTTTCCGGCTAAGAATGAGGCGTCAAGTCTTATCAAGCATCCCCAAGCAAAGACGAATCAACAAGAGATCCGATCGGTCATGCCGTCAAGGCTTATTATCAATGAAGACAGTGATGACAGGACGCAACCAATAAAAGAAACGGATCAGCCGAGACGACATTCTGCCCAATCAATCCTTATCGGAAACGATGAGCCGTTAAATTATTTTAATGAATCTGGCGGAGTCGAAGCCAGTGACTCAAATCCGAAAATTGATTCTGCCGGTTCAGAAGAGGTTTTGGATAACGGAAAGGATAATAAGTGAGCTCCGATCATCCCCTTAAATTTTCAAAGCCGTTAAAAATCCTTGTTGTCGAAGATAATCAGGTCGATATCAGGGTTATTGAAGCGATGCTGACCGAGGTTGAACACTACACGGAATTAATGAAGACAACCAACACTCTTAAGGGTGCGTTGGAGTTTTTAGAGGAAGATTCATTTGATGTTGTCATCCTGGATCTCAATCTTCCCGACCACCAGGGAACAAAAACCATTAAACGTTTAAATGAATTGTATCCCCAGATGGCGATCGTCATCAATACCGGGGCCTATGAAGAAGAGCTCGGTATCCAGGCGCTGGATTATGGCGCCCAGGATTTTCTGGTCAAAGGAAAATACAACGGCTATACGCTAATAAAAGTGCTTCATTATGCCATAAAACGCAAAGAGCTTGAAACGGAGTTGCTAGAGGCCTATAAAAAATTAAAAGTAGCCCAGGGCCATCTGGTTCAGGCGGAGAAAATGAAAGTCGTTGGAGCCTTGGCCAGCGGAGTTGCCCATGAAGTCAGAAATCCTTTGGCCGCGATCAAATACGGGGTTCAATACCTGACTGAACAGATTGATGCGAACGATGAAAAGGTCCAAATAGTTCTGAACAATATCAATGACGCGGTTGACCGTGCTAATGCAATTATAACGGACTTGCTGGAATATTCCGGTCTTTCCGAATTAAAAAAGGACAATTGCAGTCTTAACGATTCTGTATTTAAGGCGCTGGCTTTAGTCAACCATGAGATTGAGAAAAAAGAAATTAAGGTCATTAAAAAGTTAGATAATAAATTGCCGGATTTACGGATTGACCACATCCGTATTGAACAAGTGATTATCAACCTGCTGCTGAATGCTGTTTTCTCCGTTGAACAGTTTGGCGAATTAAAGATTGAAACATTCCAGGAAGATCATTCGATTTGTATGTTGGTTAAAGACAACGGCCATGGTATCAAAGAAGCCGATTTGGATAAAATCTTCGATCCGTTTTTTACAACCAGACGGGCCAAAGGCGGAGTTGGCTTGGGTTTGTCCGTCTGCCGGAACATTATGGATATTCACGATGGCGATATCGTGATTAATAATCACCCTGAAGGCGGGGCCGTGGCAAAGTTGATTTTCCCCATAACTGAACCCTCCTAGAGAAAGTTCAATCAATCGTTGTTTAATTTAAAAAGTTTTGTATGATAATATTTTTAACCGATTAAATTGGGATATCTACATGACTATCAAAAAAATGACCAGCCCGTACATAAAGCTTCGCAAATCGGCCATTCATGGAACAGGAATTTACGCGAGTGTAAACATAAAAAAAGGAACACGGATCATTGAATATGTGGGGGAGAAGGTAACAAAAAAGGAGTCCGATCGAAGGGCTCAAAAACCGCTTGAGAATAACGCTGATAATGAGGAAATGGGAGCAGTTTATCTTTTTGAACTTAACAAACGTTACGACCTGGATGGATATTTTGATTACAACACGGCCCGTTTCATCAATCATTCCTGTGACCCCAACTGCGAATCTGAAATTATTAAAGGACATGTCTGGATTATCGCGATTAAGGACATAAAAAAAGGTGAAGAAATTACATATAATTACAATTATTCGTGGGAGGATCACGAAGATCATCCTTGCAATTGCGGGACCGAACGATGTGTTGGATTTATTTTAATTGAAGATGCCTGGCCGAAGCTTAAAAGAAAGAAAAAAAGGAAAATGAGCAAGGCCATATAATAGTATTATTATAAACGAGAAGAAAATTAAATAATATTTTAATATAGTTTTAATGTAAACACATGCAAATGAATGGCTTGCGTATGTTTTGTGTCCTTGATGAATCGTGAATAAGGTGGTATACTTACTTTCATTTGAAGGTAAACTAATTGACTACTAAATAAAGGATTTACGATTGATCATGAAAAATACTGCCCTACTCCTACGAATCGTTTTACTCGGCTTAATTATACTTTTACCACAGATATCCAACGCTCAAGAAACCCCTGACAAAATTGCTGATTCTTTTTATGAGCATGGCCAAAAAATGATTCGGGATGGAAAATACAGTGATGCAATCAGTGATTTTAGCCGGGCATTCTTATTAAACCCCAACGATCCCAAATTGCATGATGCGCTAAAGTCTTTATCCCGCGAAAAGAATGTGCCTGCTTCACAAAAAATGGATTTAATCCTTTTAGAAGATCTTCTGGAGTACACCAAAAAATTGAAGGACAAGAGTGACTACTTCCGGTATAAACGGAATGTGCTTGGTGAAGATTTGATGGAAAAAGGCTTTGAACGGTCCTTTTTTGAACAGGAAATGGTTGCCATCGACGCAGAACAAAAAGCTGTTTTGGACCAGGAAGAGGCGGAAATCCAGGAACGTTATGCGAAGGGGGAAGATCCTCTAAAAGTGATTCACGCCTCTTTAAAGCTTGAGAATAAAAGGCTGCAAAATGAAATTGAGCTTTTTGAGAAGCAATATAACCGTTTGCGTGAAGTCAATGCGAAAAACGGATACATCCAGGGCGAAGTTGCTTTATTGTCTCCCTCGGAATTCAGCCGGAAACAACGTTTTTATGATGAGGAAGGAAACCGTGTTCCCGCGGATGTACAGGCCAAAACCAATTTGAACACTCTGCCGGATGTCGGTGGCATAACATCTTTATTGGACGAAGCGAAAGTTAAATTAGATGATATGCACCTTGTTTTAGAGGATCGTGATGACAAAATTGACCATTTGTCCAAAGAAATTGTCGATCTTTCGTTAGAATTGACCGAAAGCAAATCGAAAGAGACCGAAAAGAACGGTGAGATTAACAAGCTCCGCAGTGAACTGGTGGAATTTGAATCAAAGAATCTTTTAACCCAGCGGCTTGAGAAAAACTTTAAGGATTTAAAATCGAAATTGGCCCAGACAGAAACCAAGCTCAAAGATAAAGAAAAGCAAATTAAGGAATTGGACGAGAAAATTCAGAGTTTAATGGCCAAAGGGGAAGGCATCGAAAAGAAACTCGAAGGCAGGGATCAAGAAATCGCCGAATATCAACGGCAGATCAAAGAACTTAAAAAAGAATCGGAAAATATGGTCAAATTCAAAAGCGAAGTGGACAAACTGAAAGAAGAATTGTCAAAGGCGCAAAAATATCAGGATGAGGCATGGAAATTACGTTACCAAGTCGCACAGCTAAAGCAGAATGAAACCAAGAAGAAAGAAACGGATAAAGAATTGGCCAAGAAGGATGAGATTATTAAGGATCAAAAGGCAGAGTTGGCCATGAAAGATAAACAAATTGAGGAAAAAGATAAATCTTTGAAAGAGTTGAATCAGCAGGTCCTGGACTTTGAATCACGATTCGAATTGACTCAGAATATCATAAAAGAAAAAGAGGAAAAGTTACAGAAACTGGAAAAGGAATTGGCTCAAAAAGACGAAATTCATGCCCAGCAATTAGCCAAGAAAGACAAAGAAATCACCGGTTTGAATAAGGTGTTGGAAGAATACCGGGAAAAGTTGGCAAGTTCTGATAAAGTTTTATCGGAAAAAGATAAACGTATTGCCAAGTTGGACAGTACTGTAAAAGGAAAGTTAGAAAAAAGCAAGGATGATGACCGTTTTTATATCAGCAAGGATGAAGGGCCAAAAATCAGTGCTGATCGTGAAAAAGAGTTAAACTCAATTATCATGGAAAAAGAACGGGAGTTAAAACAAGTCACCAACATGATTACCTTGTATAAGCAGAATTTGCAGGATGCCAATCAAGATATTGACTACCAGAAACAGCAGATCGATGATTTAACCAAGGAATTGGCCCGATTGGATGACAAGATTCTGACCCGTGACCGTCTTTCCCGCGAAAAAATTAATCATATTGAGCTTCTCAAAGATCTGTTACAGCAAGAAAAGGAAAAAAGAGACTTAAGGAGTGACAATTTGCGTGTCATGGTTCAGAAAAAAGTTTTGGAAATTCAAGAGCTTGAAGGGATGCTCGAAATATATAAGTTAAAACTCAAAGACAAACATTACGATGCCCAGCAAAAAGAAGAAATGATGGGCGAAATACAGGCTCAACTCGATAATACATTGGTCGAACTCTACGATAAATCTAAGGTAATCGATAAAACCCACCACAACTTAGTCGTCCTCAAGGATCAATTGCTGGAGATTCATCAACGGTTGTCCGTTCTTCAGAATTCATCAGCGGAAGAACAGCAAAATCCGGCCGTAAAGCAGGAAATTCAAAGTTTGCAAACCAAGATTGATGACATCAACGCATTCCTGAAGGGTGAGATCCAGACAATGGAAGTTAGTACTCCGGAGATGTCAGAAGTTGATGAAGACCCCGGCATTGAAAATGTCGTCACAAGCGAAGCGCAATTAAACAAAATCTAATCCGTTGCAAATTTTATGCAAAATAGAATTATAATTGGACTGTTATTTGTTGTCAGTTCCTTCTTTATCAGCTCAATTGGTATTGCCGCTCAACCCACCGAATCCGTTGTTAAGATTTTTGTAACAACGAACCGGATGGATTTTTACCGCCCCTGGCAGTCACAAGGTGTCTCCTCAAGCAGCGGTTCCGGAGCGATCATATCAGAAAACCGCATTTTAACCAATGCCCACGTTGTTACCGACCAAACGTTTATTCAAGTTAAGAAACATGCTGATCCAAAAAAATACACCGCGAAAGTGGTTGCGATCGCTCAAGACTGTGACTTGGCGATGCTTGAAGTTGTTGATCAAAAATTTTTCGAGGGCACGCGGCCTTTGAAAATGGGTGATTTACCGCAATTGCAGGATACCGTCACGGTCATTGGTTTTCCGCAGGGTGGAGAAAAGTTATCCATTACTGAAGGAGTGGTTTCCAGGATTGAAGTTTCTTCGTATTCACAAAGTGCCAGGCAATTGTTAGCGGTTCAAATTGACGCGGCCATTAATCCGGGGAACAGCGGTGGTCCGGTCGTTCAAGACGGTAAGCTGGTCGGTATAGCCATGCAGGTATTGAATGCGGGTCAGAATATCGGGTATATGATTCCGGTTCCGATCATCAACCACTTTTTTGAAGATTTGAAGGATGGGAAATATGACGGGTTCCCCATGATCGGTTTGAATTATATGAACACAGAAAATACAAACATGCGTCGTTATTACGGCCTTGATAAAGTGGAGGGTGGTGTTGTTGTCACAAAACTGCTTCCTTATTCATCGGCTTACGGTAATCTTCAGGAAGAAGACGTGATTCTTGAAGTTGATGGAGTCAAGATTGGTGAAGACGGTACTTTCGATTTTCGCGGGAACGAACGATTAACCCTCCCATATCTGATTTCCAAAAAACAGATCAATGAATCCGTAAATTTTACGATCATGCGTCATGCCAAGACAGAAAGCCTTTCGTTTAAGTTAATTCCCTTTATCAATTTAATTCCTTTTCCTAATGACATTCAAGTGCCGACGTACTATATACATGGAGGCCTTGTCTTTACGATCCTCAGTTCTGATTTGTTAATGTCCTGGGGGAAACGCTGGTGGGAACAGGCCCCGGTCAATATGACCTATTTTTTGTTGGGAGATGGCCGCTTAAATCTTGAGTTTGACCGGGAACTGGTTGTTTTATTGAATGTATTGTCAGATGACATTAATGCCGGTTATCACGGGCAAGGCAATGAAATAGTTTCAAAGGTGAACGGAGAAGGGTTTAGTTCGTTTAGAGAGTTTGTTTTGTTGCTTGATAAGGTGAAGAAAGCCAAGCCTTTTACAATTGTGGAGACAAAAGGCGGAACAAAATATATTCTCAGCAATCAGGATATTGATTTAGTTGACCGGGAAATAATTAACCGGAACAATATACCCGCCCAATATTCCCAAGATGTCGCCGATTGGTTAAATCATAATGAATGAAATTCGGAATTGTAGGAATCCATCTATATATAGTCTTATCAAGTAGTTGTGAAAACGACAGATTTTTGTGAATATAAGCATTTTCAGCGCTCGAGTGAATTATTCGCCATTGATCTGGCAAAGGCAAAGTTTAGGTAGGCAGTACTGGGGCACTGTGTTATACTAATATAAAAGGAGGCCTTTATACTCATGAAAATAGGGCGATTAATGTTGGCAGTATTCATTTTTTTGTGTGTTATGGAAGCGAAAACGGTTCTGGCGGATAGCGAAGTTCCTTTGTATGTCAAATATCGTTTTGAAAAACTAACTGGCCGAAAGTGGTATGATGCCTCACCGGAACGTCAGCAGGAGTTTATTGAAGAAATTAAGAAAAGTAGAGAAAGTGAAAAACAAAAAAAAATGATGGAAGAAGTTAGGAAAGTTCAGACTGAAAATAATCTGGAGATGAAAAAAGCCCAAAAGGATTTAGCTAAGGCCTTAAGGAAACAAAAAAGGGAACTTGCAGATGCTGAAAAAAAGAGGGCGCTTGAGCAAAGAAAACAAAATATGGAATTAAAAAAACAAGCCATGGAAATAAGGTTGAACCAGATGAGAAGTCGGCAAAACTCACGATAATTGGACGCATTAACCCGCCTTAAATATTTAATCAAGACATCTAAAAAATTAGTCGTTTTCACCGGGGCCGGAATCTCCACAGAAAGCGGAATCAGTGACTATCGCAGCAAAGGAGGTTTTTGGGGGCGCCACGCGCCGGTAACCTACCAGGAGTTTCTGTCTGACGATCAAAAACGCGTTGAATACTGGAATTATAAGATGGAGCTCTACGAGTCTTTGGTGAAAGCCGTGCCGAATCCGGGGCATTACTCTATTGTAAAAATGGAACAATCCGGTAAGCTAACAGCGGTTATAACGCAGAATATTGACGGACTGCATCAATTAGCCGGCAGTCATCCGAATCGGGTGATTGAATTACACGGGACTAACCGTGAGGTCAGTTGTTTGTCCTGCCGAAAACTGTTCCCCTGGCAAGAAGTTTATCAACGATTAAAAGATGGTGAATCTGCTCCCATATGCCTGGATTGCAGCGGGTTTTTAAAACCAAACACGATTTCTTTTGGTCAAAGGATTGACCCTTGGACTTTGGATCAAGCGGTACAGTTCAGCGGCGATTGTGATTTGTTTATTGCGGTTGGTTCAACGCTGGTGGTTGAACCCGCCGCCAGTCTTCCCCGGATGGCCAAACGGGCCGGAGCGGCCCTGGTCATCATTACGTTATCCGAAACGCCCTTAGACGGGATTGCTGACCTGAAAATTGAAGCTTCTGCCTCAGAGACCTTATCGGCGGCTGTCCAGGAATTATCCATTGTAAAACTATAAATTTCAGTTTATTTTAATACTAAGTTTTCTTATAATCATAGTTCAATCCCATTCAAATAACCTCTGTGGAATGTCTAAGAATATTTGTCGGATAAAAGCGGTCATCTTTGATATGGATGGTGTGATCACCAATACCATGCCGGATCACTATTTGGCCTGGAAAAAAATACTGCATTTAAATAAGATCCAGGTCACCCATCACGACATATATTCAAGAGAAGGTCAGCCCGGGGAAGAAGCCCTGAAAGAAATATATCAGAAATACAATGTGCCTTATAATAGTGAAGAAGGCAGGAAAATATTATCGGCGAAAGAAGAGTTATTTAAACTGAACGCAAAACAACGGTTTATTTCAGGTTCAAGAACGTTGTTAAAGAAACTCTACAGGCTTGATGTGAAGCTGGCCCTGGTAACCGGTACAGCGAGGCATGAATTGCACCGGATTTTGCCGGATCATTTATTTAGGCTGTTTGCGGTAACGGTGACCGGAAATGATGTTCAATATGGGAAACCCCATCCGGAACCATTTCATCAGGCGGTTCAAAAGTTAGGCGTTAAGGCCAGGGATGCGGTCGTGATCGAGAATGCCCCTTACGGGATACAGTCCGCCAAGGCGGCCGGTCTTAAGTGTTTTGCTCTTGAGACATCGCTGCCCAGGGAATATTTAAGTCAGGCGGATGCCGTGTTTCGGTCGATTAAGGATTTAAATAATAATATCGTATTTGACGCGGTATAAGGTTATGAAAAAAGTATTAGTTCTGTATAAAAAAACAGTTTTTTCCATTTATAAAGAGAAAAATATCATCGGAACCGCGGAGCCGGCCAGCCGATTGTTAAAGTCCCAGCTGATCCGGTTTAAAAAAGCGGACGAAGAGCATTCAAACACTTTTAACTATATAAAAGACGTCCTGAAAAAACACGACATTCCCGCGAAATATTATTTTCGGGAAGGACAGGTTCCTTTTAATGAATTCGATAAAATCATTACGGTGGGAGGAGACGGTACGTTCCTGAGGGCGGCTGCTTCCGCGCGTGATCAGATCATTATCGGTGTAAATTCTTCGTTAACCTATAGCGTTGGCCGATTATGTGCGGGGAATATCAATAATTTTGATCAGATTATCACAAAACTGAAAACAGGAGACTATATCCAAAAGGATCTGCACCGATTGTCTTTATCCCTGGATGGAGGGAGCGGTGTTAACGTGCTTAATGACGCCCTGATCGCGCACTCAAATCCGGCCGTCCTGAGCCGGTACGTCTTGAATATTAATAAAGTGGAAGAAGAACAGAGAAGTTCCGGAATCTGGGTTTCAACGGCGACCGGAAGTTCGGGGGCGATCCGTTCGGCCGGGGGGGAACAACTAGACCCGTATTCGCCGGATATGCAGTATATGCCGCGGGAATTGTATGAAGGATTAAACGGGGCATACCGGTTAAAGGGCGGTATTCTGGGCCGCACACAGTCCGTCAAGATCACATCATTGATGCCTCAGGGAAATGTATACATTGATGGAACAAGCCGGATTTTGCCGTTTACATATGGGCAGGAACTAAAGATCTCGATATCCAAATTACCCGTTAGGACCATTCAATGCTGAAAAAAGCGGTTCTGGTGATATCCCATGGAAGCCGATCGTCGAAAACAAAAGAGGAAGTTGTACAATTACTCGAACATCTGAAAGGCAAGACGGATTTTAATATTTTGGAATACGCGTTTTTAGAAATAGAGAGCCCCAGTATTCCTGAAGGAATAGACCGCTGTGTTAAACAAGGGGCGGACGAAATTGCCGTCTTGCTTAATTTTCTCAATTCCGGCCGGCATGTCGATGAAGATATCCCGGTGATCGTTGAGCAATGCCGTCAAAAATATCCGTCCGTCCGCATAAAGGTCAGCCGTCCGGTGGGACAGCATCCCGGGATGGTCGATCTCTTTAGTGATCTGATTCAATCAACCTGATTACATATGCCCGAAAGTCATTCATCCATCGCCCGGCAGCTGAATGCCTGGTACAGAACCAATGCCCGCGACTTACCCTGGCGGTTAACCAGGGATCCTTATAAGATCTGGATTTCGGAAGTCATGCTGCAGCAGACAACCGTCAATGCGGTAATTCCCTATTATGAACGCTGGGTCAAACAGTTTCCAACCGTGGACGATGTCGCGCGGTCTCCGGAACAGAAAATTCTCAAGATGTGGCAGGGCTTAGGATATTATCAGCGGGCCAAGAATCTGCACAAAGCGGCCGTGATAATCTGCCAGAATTATGCCGGAAAAATACCGGAGACATTTGACGAGTTGAGAAAACTGCCTGGATTCGGGGCCTATACGACCGGGGCCGTGCTGAGTATTGCCTTTGATCAAAGGGTGCCGATTGTGGATGCCAACGTCAGACGAGTGATTATGCGTTTATTAGCGCTGGAAGGGACCGCGGATATTAAAAACGATCCGGTGATCGTCCGGTATCTTTTAGAGATTATGCCCGGGAAAAATTTACGGACGTTTAACCAGGCCCTGATGGAATTGGGGGCGCTGGTCTGTAAGAGTAAAGAACCGGTTTGTAATGCCTGCCCGCTGCGGAAGGTTTGCCTGGCTAATGAACAAGGCATTCAGGAAATTATCCCTACCCCGAAAAAGAAGGTGATCCAGGAGTTGGACGTATCCGTTGGGGTGGTCGAACACCGGGGAAAATATTATATCCAGAAGCGCTCCTCCAAGGGGCTGTTGGCAGATTTATGGGAATTTCCAGGCGGAAAAATTGAATCCGGGGAAACGCCACTGCAGGCGTTAAAGCGGGAATTAAGGGAAGAGGTCGGTGTTGAGGTCGATGGGGAATTGCCGATGATGCAATTAAAGCATTATTACACCCATTTTCGGGTCCAATTGCACGTGTTTCGTTGCCGGTTTAAAACGAATCCCGTGATGAATTCGGCCCGAAAATGGGTCAGCCATAAAAATCTTAAAGATTATCCGATGCCTTCCGGAAGCGCACGAATTGTTGACAAATTGCTGGAAGAGTGATATCCTTACTAAAATGATCAAGTTAGTTAGGATTAAAGACCATGCGGATTTCAGCTAAAATCGATTATGCCTGCAAAGCTCTCTTGGAGCTTTCTTTGCATTGGCCCAATAAAGAACCGCTTCCGATCAGTGTTATTGCCGATAAACAAGGTATTCCTGTTCAATTTTTGACCCAGATTCTCATCTCCCTAAAACAATTAGGATATACTGAAAGTATCCGGGGAAAAAACGGAGGGTATCTGTTAGCCAAAGAACCGCAGAGCATCGGTCTTGACCGATTAATCACCGATCTGGGCAGTATCGGATATTGTGCCGCAGACCATCGTTCTGCAACCGGCAAGAGTCATATTATGGATTTAGTGTGGGAAGAGGTTGACCAGGCGGTGCTGAAAACGCTGGAAGAAATAAATTATGAAGAGATCTGCCGGCGGCACCGGGATAAAAAAAATCTGGTCACATTTGATATTTAAATTTCAGGATCAATGGAAGCGGCCGTTGCCGAGAGAAACTTTATGAAAGACAAAATCGAACAATATTTGAAAGATACAAAAGGGTTTACAGCACAGGAAATCCTTCAGTACGCGTACAGCCGTTTCGGTCCGCGACTGAAATTTGCCACCAGCCTCGGTGAAGAAGACCAGGTGCTGACCGATATGATCGCCAAGGTCCAGCCTGAAATTAAAATTTTTACTCTCGATACGGGACGGCTTTTCCCGGAAACATATGATTTATTGGCCAAGAACCAGAAGAAGTATCCGCTCCAGCTTGAGATTTTTTATCCGGATACACAATCCGTGCAGGCGATGGTCATGAATAAGGGGATCAATTTGTTTTATGAGAGTGTGGACAATCGTAAAACCTGCTGCGGGATCAGGAAAGTTGAGCCGCTGCAGCGCGCCCTGAAAGAAACAGACGCCTGGATTACCGGATTAAGGAAGGCGCAGTCCGTGACACGGACTGAATTGAAAACATTTGAATGGGACGCCGCCAATGCGAAAGTTAAAATCAATCCGCTGGCCGACTGGTCGTTCGAGCAGATGAAAATATACATTAAAGAAAATCAGGTCGATGTTAATCCCTTGCACGCGCAGGGATTTGTCAGCATCGGCTGTTCACCCTGCACCCGGGCGATCAAACCCGGGGAAGATGTCCGCGCGGGACGGTGGTGGTGGGAAGCCCCTGAACAAAAAGAATGCGGTCTGCATAATAACCCGAACCGCCCGAAGAAATAAAATGATGAGGTTACAGTATGTCTAAAACAATGACAAAATTGGATGAAATTGAGGCGCAAAGCGTCTTTATTCTGCGGGAAGCCTATCGTGAATTTAAAAACCTGGCCATGCTCTGGTCCATTGGAAAGGACAGCACGGTGTTGTTGTGGCTCGCGAGAAAGGCGTTTTTCGGGCATGTCCCGTTTCCGCTGGTGCATATTGATACCAGTTACAAGATTCCCGAGATGATTGAATACCGCGACCGCCTGGCCCGGGAATGGAAATTAAATATGGTTTACGGCCAGAACAAAGAGGCCCTGGCCGCGAAAAAAACATTTCCCGACGGAGCCATTGACCGTATTTCCTGCTGCAAGGCGTTAAAGACCGAGGCGCTCAAACATACCCTGGCCGGGGATTGGACCCGTTACCGGATGAACCATGAAAAGGGTGAATACGAAGTGGACAACAATACTGAACCGTACACCGGAGTCATCGTGGGGGTCAGGGCCGACGAAGAAGGCAGCCGTTCCAAGGAACGTTATTTCTCACCGCGCGACCGGAATAACGACTGGGATGTCGGCGACCAGCCTCCGGAATTATGGAACCAGTTTAAAACCGATTTCGCGCCGGGCACCCATTTGAGGATTCATCCTCTGCTGGACTGGACGGAACTGAATATCTGGGAATACATCGACCGTGAGAATATCCCCATCACCGGATTGTATTTTGACCGCGGTGAAGGCAAACGTTACCGTTCGTTAGGCTGTTTTCCCTGCACGACACCGGTGGAATCCACCGCGAAGAATGTCAAAGACATCATCGAAGAATTACGTTCGGGAAAATTTAAGAATATTGCGGAACGTTCCGGGCGCGCCCAGGACAAAGAAGACGGCGGCGGTCTTGAGACGTTACGGGTAAGCGGGTACATGTAAGTTTTCGTTTGAAGACAAAATTAATTTTAGATAATTTTGAATTGATAAAGGACTGAGATCCATGATTGAAAAGAAACAGATGAACGTTGTTATTGTCGGACATGTCGACCACGGCAAGAGCACATTGATCGGCCGTCTTTTAGCGGATACGGGGTCATTGCCGGAAGGCAAGCTGGACCAGGTTAAGGCCATGTGCAAACGCAACTCAAAACCGTTTGAATACGCGTTTTTGCTGGACGCCCTGAAAGATGAACAATCCCAGGGGATCACCATTGATACCGCCCGCAGTTTTTTTAAATCCGAAAAGCGGGATTATATTATCATCGATGCCCCCGGACACATTGAATTCTTAAAGAATATGGTCACGGGCGCGGCCCGGGCCGAGGCCGCTATGCTCGTCATTGACGCGAATGAAGGGATCAAAGAGAATTCCAAACGGCACGGTTACATGATGTCATTCCTGGGAATAAAAAACGTAACGGTCTGTGTCAATAAGATGGATCTGGTGAAATACAGCGAACAGGTATTTGAGTCCATCCACCGGGAGTATTCCGCATTCCTGGCGGAGATCAATTTAAAACCCCAGCATTTTATCCCGATCAGTGCGCGCGAAGGCGACAATATTGTGACCCTGTCGGACAAAATGCCTTGGTACAAGGGATTGTCTGCACTTGAAGCCTTTGATGATTTTAAGAAGGCGCCGCCGAAAGATGAAATGGATGTTCGTTTTCCGATCCAGGATATTTATAAATTTACGGAGGAAGGCGATGACCGCCGGATTTTTTCCGGCCGGATTGAAGCGGGAACGATTGCGGTCGGGGATGAAGTTGTTTTCTTGCCGTCGAAAAAAATGTCTACCGTAAAGAGCATCGAGGGATTCAATCTTCCGAAACTGCAGTCGGCCTTTTCCGGTCAAAGCACGGGATTGACTCTCGAGACCCAGATTTATATCAAGCCGGGAGAAATCTTAAGCCTGGTCAAACAAAAAAAACCGCATGTCAGTACAAAATTCAAGGCCAATCTGTTCTGGATGGGGAAACAGCCTTTTGTAAAAGGAAAAAATTATAAACTGAAATTATCGTCACAGCAGGTGCCGGTGGTCTTGTCGGAGATCATCAGTGTCCTGGACGCGTCGGAACTTTCGTCCATATCCAACAAGCCGCAAATCGACCGGCATGACGTGGCTGAATGCATTTTAGAAACTTTGAAACCGGTCGCGTTTGATGAGGTCACGTATATTTCGGAGACCGGGCGTTTTGTGATCGTTGACAATTATGAAATCTCCGGCGGCGGGATTATCCTTGCTCCCGTCTTCGAAGATTCCAGCACGTTAAAAGCGCACATCAAGGCCCGGGAACACAATTGGGAACGCAGCGACATCACTCCGTCCAAGCGGGCGCACGAGTTTAAACACAATTCAGCGTTTGTTATTATCACGGGCGCGGCCTATAAAGGAAAACTGGAAATCGCCAAGGCCCTGGAAAAAAAGCTGTTCGACCTGGGCAAGCTGACTTATTTTCTGGGAATATCCAATGAATTGTTATCCACCCAGATCAATTCAAATGATAAGGTCTTAAACCGTGTCCAGATCATCCAGCAGCTGGGGGAGATGGCGCACGTGATGACGGATGCCGGGCTGATCTTTATCGCGCGGGTTTCGGACGTCGACCGGTATGAACTGGACATGCTGCGCTCGTTAAACCAGCCGAACCGGACGGTGGTGGTCAATGTCGGGGAAAACCCGTTTGACGCCGGGCAGGTGGATCTGGTCCTGGATGAGGCGTCCGCCACGGATGAATCCGCGGACAAGATCACGGATTACCTGCTCAAGAAAATCCTGCCGGATCCGGAATTCTCCATCTAAAATACGTCAGTATAAAGCTTAGTTTAAATAAATATTGACACGATATTTTGTAAATGTTACGATTTTGAATATTAAAATAAGCTAAATTATGACGTATATCGAGCCCGACCAAAACCAGGAAGAACGTTGTGACTGCGGTAAACTTTTGTTTAAGCTGACCCACCGCGGCCTTGAATTCAAATGCAACCGGTGTAAACAAATACACCTGGTGCCTCTGCATCGGCTGGACAAAGAATTTCATAACCTCTGTCCGGTCATCGATCAAACCGATCAGTAACGTGCAAACCCTGCGGCACGCGCCATTCCCAGATTTTTCAGATCACACCCTGCGTTCTATCCGTAAATACTTTATTGTTTAACCATTCGAATGTAAAAATATGAATACCCAAGTGTTACAAAAATTTGCTCTAAAGAATAATTTATGATAGTGTAGTTACATTATTAAAAAAGATTTATCCGTTGTCTGACCGGACAACCTCACATAATGGACATATTACTAACGAACGATGACGGCATTTACGCCCCGGGAATTTACGCCGTTTATCTGGAACTCAAAAAATTAGGGAAGGTCAAGGTGGTCGCTCCCGACTCGGAACGTTCATCCGTCGGGCACGGGATTACCCTGGCGCATCCGATCCGGCAGAAACTCGTGGACCGCAGAAAGAATTTCTTCGGTTACGGGGTCAGCGGGACACCGGCCGATTGTGTCAAGTTCGCGGTGGATGTCCTTTATAAAAAGAAACCTGATTTTCTGGTGTCCGGGATCAACCTCGGGTCCAATGAAGGCTGCAGTGTTTTTTATTCGGGGACTGTGGCCGGGGCCAGGGAGGGCGCCCTGATGGGGATCCCGTCGATTGCCGTATCGCTCGATACTTTTAACGAACCGGATTTTTCATACGCCGCCCAGTGCGCCGGAAAGCTGGTTAAATTTATGAGGAAAAACCCTCTGCCCAGCGGCACATTTTTGAACCTGAATGTTCCGAATCTTCCGTCTTCACAAATCAAGGGCATCAAGTTTACCAAACAATGCCTGGAACCGATCCACGGCACGTTCAAGAAATGCAAGGATCCGAACTTGAAAGAGTATTACTGGCTGACCGGGAAAACCGCGATCAAACATAAAAATAATTCGATCGACACATACGCGTTGAATAACAAGTATGTCACCATTACACCGATCCATTGTGACTCGACAGATCATGAAGTGTTTCATCGATATGAATCGTTTGAGATATGATTTATGATTACAGATGACATAATCCGTGGCGCCCAGATCCTCATCATCGATGATGATGAGATCAGCATCCGCCTGCTGGAAGAAATCTTCGAGAAGGCCGGTTATAAAAATGTGCATTCCTCAACGGATTCAACCCAGGCCGTCAGCCTGTTTGAATCGATCCAGCCGGACCTGCTGGTCCTGGACCTGTGGATGCCCAGCGTGACGGGGTTTGAGGTGATGGAGCAGCTCAGGCAAATGCACGCGGACACATTTCTGCCGATCATTGTCCTTTCCCACGACTCCGACCATCAGGCCCGGTTCAAGGCGCTTGAGTCCGGGGCGAAAGATTTTTTGAATAAACCGTACGACCGGATTGAAGTGCTGATCCGGTTCCGAAATCTGATCGAGGCCCAGATGCTGCACAAGCAGGCCAAAGACCAGAACCGGCTGCTTGAAGACAAGGTCAAGGAACGGACCCGTCAATTATCCAATACCCAGCTGGACGTGATCACCCGTCTGGCCAGGGCGATTGAATACCGGGATTCCGAAACAGGGCTGCACATTGTGCGTATGAGCCATTATTCCGCCCGCCTCGCGCAGGAATCCGGCTTGTCCCCGGCGGAATGCGACAGCCTGCTGACCGCCGCGCCCCTGCACGATATCGGCAAGATCGGCATTCCCGACCGGATCCTGCAGAAACCGGGACGGCTCACCGATGAGGAATGGGAGGTCATGAAGACACACACGACCATCGGCGCGGAATTATTATCCGGAAGCAATTCCGAATTTATGAAAATGGCCCGTCTGATCGCGCTGACCCATCACGAAAAGTGGGACGGAAGCGGATATCCCAAAGGAATCAAAGAAACCTCAATCCCGCTGGTCGGACGGATCTGCGGATTATGCGACGTGTTCGATGCCTTGATGACCGCACGGCCCTACAAAGGGGCCTGGAAACTTGATCAGACGATGGAAGAGATTAAAGACGGAAAAGGCAAACATTTTGACCCGGACCTGGTTGACTCGTTCGTCCGGATTTTACCCGATATCCAGAAGATCCAGGAACAATATGTTGACCCTCACGATGAAAAGACCAGTCATTTTTAAACCCAGACATGCTGTTGTTTCGGCCATGACATTATTGATTATGGTTATGGGCCATTTAATTTTTCAACCCGCGGTATTTGCCGAACAACCTGCAGACGATTTGCTGGAAGAAGAGCTTCGGGAAAAAGACCTTCTCATCCGGAATCTGCGCCGGACCATTTTTGACCTGGAAACGCAACTTTCCGGTCAGTCGAATAAAAGTCAGCTCCTTGAAACCAACCGTCAGCTGAGACAGGAACTCAAGGCCCAGAAAAATTCAATCCAGGACGGCTATTCAATCCGGATGACCGAACTGCAGCAAACCGTCAAACAGCTTAAAAAGCAGCTTGAATCGTTGCAAAAGGAAAAAGAGTCCCTGATGTCCTCCCGGGATTCAGCCCATCAAAACCAGATCGCGGACTATGAACGGCTGATCAGGGAAAAAACCGAGCAGCTCAACAAGGCCAATGAACTCGTGGCCAAGATCGTCGCGGAAAAGACAAGCGGGGATGAACGAATCAGCCTCCTGACCAATGAATTGAAAGAAAAAAACAAGACATTGGAAGAACTGGAAGGCAAATATAAAGAAGTCAAGACCCGGCAGGACCAGGCCATTCTCAAGGCCCAAAAACCCTTGAACGAAAAAATTACGGAACTAGAAGATAATATTAAAACCGTCCGTCAGCAGGCCCTGACCAACGAGGAAAAAGCGGAATCCGAAAGCAACAATCTGAAGAAGAAATATGAAGAAGAGATCAAAACGCTCACCCGGAAACTGAAAGAAAAAGAAGACCTGGTTTCGCAAAAGGAAAAAGATATTGATCAGTTAAACGGCCGGATCAGGTCAGCGGAATCCGCTTCCGCTCAAACGATTGAGGACCTGAACAAGACACTCGCGGCCAGAGACAAAAAATCAGCCGAGACCCAGAAAAAGTTAGACGGGCATGATGAAGAGATCAAACAGCTCAAGGCCGGTCATAAAAAGGAAACGGATTTGCTGGGCGCACAGTTAAAAGAAAAGGAACAAAGTCTGGCCTCCAGCCAGGCCGATGTCGAGAAACGCACGGAAGAATTAAATACCGTTAAAAAAGAACTGCAGGCCAAAGAAGAAATGATCGCCGCCCTCAGCGCGGAAAATAAAAATGCCGCCAAACCGTTCCTTGAAAAAATCACGGGGCTTGAAAAACAACTCAATGAAAAAGACCTCGCGTTTAAACTCAAAGAGGATGAGGCCGTCCAGATCAGGACCAGGTTAACAGACGAGACCGAAAAAAATGCGGTTTACAAAAGACTGGTGGACCAGCAGGACGGAGAACTGGCGGAATTACGCAAGGGCCTCGACACCCGGCAGGACCAGCTGGCTAAACAGATGGAAGAAGCCAAAACGCCCCTGCAGGAAAAGATCGGCCTGCTGGAAAAACAGGTATCTGACTTTGACCGGAAATTATCGGAAGAACGCTTCAACGCGAAGATCGAGAGCAAGGCCGACTTTGACCGCATCAGCAACGAATTGTCGGCGCTGAAGATCGATAATGAATACAAACAGGCGCAGTTATTGAAGCTCGCCGAAGAAAAATCGGGACTCGAGGAGCAGCTGCAGATCATCGCCGAAAAAAATACCCAGCTGTCCCTCAGCCTTGAAGAACTCAACCAGTTCAAGAACAATAATTCTTTTTCGATCAGCGAACACACAGACCTTAAAAACAAAAACACTGAACTGAACGAACGGCTGGAGATCCTGCTTCAGGAAAATGCGGCCTTTCAGAAGAAGATGGCAGAGGTTACCACCCAGCTGCAGGAGGCCGCCGAGGCCAAGGCCATGGCCGGGGAATTAAAAGAGGCCAGGAACCTGATCCAGGGTTTTAAAAAAGACGCCGATGCCAAGACCATTGAGATCGCCGGCCTGAGTGATGAAAACCACGCCCTGCGGATGAAACTGAAACAAACCCTGAAAGATTCCGAAATATTAAATCAGGAGATCGCCAAACTCAAACAGCATTCCGCGGCGGGAATTGACAAGGCCGAATACGCGAAACTCAAGGAACAAACGGATTCGTTAAAGACGGCGTTGTCCAAGGCGCGCCAGATGATCGCCCAAAAAGACGTTGAGGTGGAGGATGTCATCAAAGACCGTGACCGTTTAAAGAACGATATCGTTTTATTAACGGACCAGATGAATATCAAGATCCAACAGTTGGGTGAAATCGATTACGCCAACCGCAATAAAGAAAAAATGTACACTGAAAAAGAACTGACGCAGATGAAGACACCGCTGATGACGGAAATCACGGCCTTAAAAGGCCGTATCACCGAGCTGGAACAGCAGCTGGTCGAGACGTGGAGCCGGACGGAAAGCATGCTGATCGAACTGAAGAACCATCCGACGATCAAACAGGCGGACAGCCAGCTGTACCTGGAAGACTTCAAACCGGCGCGCTGACCACCGGCCTGAACGGAATGCTTGAAATCAAAATAGTTCCATAATATAATAGGGCAACTTTAATTCTCATCCCAAAATATTTCATAAAAATTTAGATGGAGGAATCAATGGAGGAAAAGGCACAATTAGTTCTGGGCGGCCAAACGTATGAATTCCCGGTGATCGTCGGCACGGAAAATGAAAAGGCAATCGATATCTCCACGTTAAGATCGGCCACATCGTATATCACGCTGGACAACGGTTTCGGAAACACGGGCGCGTGCAAGAGTGCGATCACATATCTGGACGGAGAGAAGGGGATCCTGCGTTACCGCGGCATACCGATTGATCAGATTGCGGAGCAGGCGACGTTTGTGGAAACGGCGTATCTGCTGATTAACGGAAAACTGCCGAATGAAAAAGAACTGAACCGCTTTTCCGGTTCATTCACCCAGCACGCCCCGCTGCATCCTCATATGCTGAATTTTTTCAAAGGTTATCCCAAAGACGGGCATCCGATGGGGCTTTTGTCCGCGATGGTCTGTTCCCTGTCCGGGTATTATCCCGAACTGCTGACACCGGAACCGAACAGCGAAGAGATCGAGATCATGGCGGCCCAGCTTTTATCCAAGGTCCGGACGATCTCGGCGTACACCTACAAGAAGTCGGTGGACGAAGATTTTGTCCCGCCGCGCGACGACCTGAAGTATATCCCCAATTTTCTCCACATGATGTTTTCCACCAAAAATAAAGATTATGATATCAAACCGGAAACGGTCTCAGCCTTAATGGCCCTTTTAATCCTGCACGCGGACCATGAGCAGAATTGCAGCACCTCAACCGTGCGGCTGATCGGCAGTTCGTGGGCGAACCTGTTCGCGTCGGTTTCCGGCGGCGTCTGCGCCTTGTGGGGACCGCTGCACGGGGGCGCCAACCAGAAAGTCGTTGAGATGCTCGAAGAAATCCAGGCCGGGGGCGGAGATATCCAGAAATATATCAATAAAGCCAAAGACCCGGAAGACAATTACCGTTTGATGGGATTCGGCCACCGGGTGTACAAGAATTTTGATCCCCGGGCGAAAATCATCAAACAGCGCTGCCAGAAACTGTTCGACGCGATGGGCATCCATGACCCGTTGCTCGATCTGGCCGTCAAGCTTGAAGCGGCGGTCCTGAAAGATGATTATTTTGCCGAACGAAAACTTTATCCGAATGTCGATTTTTACAGCGGGCTGATTTACAAGGCCATCGGGATCCCGACCGAGATGTTCCCGGTCCTGTTCGCGATCGGGCGCATGCCGGGATGGATCGCCCATTGGAAGGAAATGAAAGAAGACCCGAAGTCCAAGATCGGACGCCCGCGGCAGATTTACACCGGACAGACCGTCCGGGATTATGTACCCATGAATCAACGCTGATCTTTCAAACTCAATCAATTTTTATTAAACGATCTCCTCTCCAGAAAGGGGTATTTTGTGATTCAGTTTCAATCCACCGCTCAGTTCGACCAGGACGCGACCGTCCTGATTTTTGAAAAAAGTCACATCAAACAGAAAAAATTCTCAGCGTCGATTCCTTCAGATTTAAAAGAACAAATTGTCAGTATTTTTGATGCGGAACAATTCAACGGGGATAAATGCGACATCTTCCCGGTCGTTTACCGCTCGACCCTGGTTCTGCTGGTCGGGATCGGCCAGCGCAGTGAACTGTCTTCGACCGCGTTTCGGATCTGCATCAAGACCGCCCTGCAGTCCAAATACCTGCAGAAAAAAAAGAAGATCGAGATTATCCCCAGCGACATCAAGGACGAAAGCATCCACGCCCTGATCGAGGCCGTCCTGATCGGGACCTACGTCTGGCAGAAATACATCACCAAATTCACCCATGAAGTCCCGGTGGCGGAAAAAAGCTACACGCTCATCGCGGCGAAGAAAAAATCGTACGACCACATGGTGGCCGTGTGCGAAGGGACCAACTTTACAAGAGACCTGATCAATGACAACGCGGACCTGGTGACATCGGATTATCTGGAGAAGGTGGTCCGCAAACTGACCAAGGGGCATAAACACATTTCGCTTGAGGTCCTCAATAAAAAGGAACTTAAAGCCAAGGGGTTGAACCTGCACCTGGCCGTTAACCAGGGCAGCCGGCAGGAACCGAAACTGATCATTGTCCAGTACAACGGGGCGTCCAAGAAAAAAGATTACACGGCCGTGATCGGCAAGGGCATGACCTTTGACACCGGCGGTCTTAACCTCAAACCGACCGGAAACATCGAGGCGATGCGGCTCGACATGAGCGGGGCCGCGGCGGTGATCGGAACGCTGAAAAACGCCATCGCGCTGAACCTGAAAAAAAATATCCTGTTTGTCTGCGGCATTGCCGAGAACGTTACCGGTTCAACAGCGTACAAACCCGGCGAGGTCCTGACCAGTTATTCAGGGAAGACCGTGGAGGTCGCCAATACCGACGCGGAAGGACGGCTGGTTCTGGCTGACGCGATTTCTTACGTCATCCGCAATTATAAACCGGAACGGCTGATTGACATTGCCACCCTGACCGGCGCCTGTATTGTCGCGCTGGGGCACAACCATACCGCGCTGGTGACGACCGATGAGTCCTTCGCCCAGCACCTGACCCGGTCCGCCAAAGAAACCGACGACCGACTCTGGCGGCTGCCGATTTATCCGGAATTGGCGGAATCCGTCAAATCGCAGATCGCCGATATCCGCAACCTCGGGTATCCCAAAGGAGCGGGAGGCACCATTACCGCCGCCGAATTTTTACGCCAGTTTACCGAAGAAACCAAATGGGCCCATCTGGATATCGCCGGGACCGCGTTTGTGGAAAATGCCAAACGGCTTTATTTCGGCCACGGGGCAACCGGCGCCGGGGTGAGGTTATTGACGCATTATCTTCAGAATAATTAATCATGGGGGCAAAGATGCCGTTTAAGAAAAAGTGGCGAATATTTCTGTATACCTTAATATGCACCGTGTCGTTCGGCCTGCTGAATTTTTCAACGGCCGGCTCGAACCCGTCCAATAAAGTGTATGTGATCAGCCTCGAGGATGACACCGTCAATCCGGTCACGGCCGAATACATCTCCAAGGCCATTGACCGCGCCGAACGGGACCGGGCGCGCATGCTGGTCATTGAGCTGGATACCCCCGGCGGTTTATTATCATCCACCCGGACCATTGTCAAAAAGATGCTGACCTCTCCGGTGCCGATCGTGGTTTACGTGTCACCGAGCGGTTCACGCGCCGGATCAGCCGGTGTCTTTATCACCTACGCCAGTCACGTCGCGGCGATGGCGCCTTCGACCAATATCGGCGCGGCCCATCCGGTGGATTTCGGCGGCGGTTCCGCCCCCAAAGAAAAATCCGACTGGCGGGAATTGAAAGATTTGCTCGAAGAGATCCGGGCCAAACAAATCGAACAGAAGAAATCGCAGGACTCAAGCGAAGAACCGGCAGAGACCCAGGAGAAATCGGATTCAGATAAGGCCGGCGAAACCGCGTCCGGGGAACAGTCTGTCCCGGCCGAAGAGACCAAAGAACAGCCGGTTGAAGCCAAAAAAGAAAAACCGATTGAGCCGGATGACGACCCGATGAGCAGCAAGATTTTAAACGATACGGTCGCGTTTATCAAATCGATCGCGATCGAACGCAACCGCAACGTGGAATGGGCGGTGCAGAGTGTCGCGCACAGCGACTCGATCACCAGTGACGAGGCCCTGGAAAAGAAAGTGGTTGAATTTGTCGCAACCGACCTAAGCGAACTGATGGTGAAACTCGACGGATACAAGGTGAATGTCAACGGGCATGAGGTTGTCCTGGACACCAGACACGCGCACATCGAAACCATCCCGATGGATTTCCGCCAGAAATTTTTTAACATCCTGGCCAACCCGAACATCGCGTATCTTCTGATGATCCTCGGGTTTTACGGTTTATTATTTGAAGTCACCCATCCGGGATTCGGCGCGCCCGGGATCATCGGAGCTATTTTTCTGATCCTCGCGTTTTACAGTATGCAGACTTTACCGACGAATTACGCGGGCCTGGCGCTGACCATCCTGGGGCTGGTCCTTTTGATTGCCGAGGCGTACACGCCGGCTTTCGGGATGCTGACCTTGGGCGGGATAATTTGTATGGTGCTGGGTTCAATGCTGCTGTTTGATTCGGCCGACCCGGTCATGCGTGTTTCCAAGGTGATCATCGGCGGCTTCGCGCTGTCGACCACCGTGATCTCGTTATTTGTCATCACGTATCTCCTCAAGAACCAGCACAAAAAATCCAAAGTCGGTTTTGACCGGCTGATCGGGGAAGAGGGCGAGGTCAAACGCGCGATTTTAAAGGGAGCGGAGGGAAAGATTTTTGTGTCCGGCGAATTATGGAACGCGACCGCCGCGCAGGACATTGAGACGGGTGAAAAAGTGATCGTTGAATCGTCCAAGGGAATGCTTTTGACCGTACGGAAAAAATCAACAGAACGGTCCTCTTAAACGAAGACCGCGTCAATCCTGTCCTGAACGGGATTGAGAAAAAAATAAACGGGAGTACATTATGGGATTTATCGTCTTTATCGGAGTCATTTTATTTTTATTGTGGAACTGGGTCAAGATCCTCAATGAATATGAACGGGCCGTCATTTACCAGCTCGGCCGGGTTGTTGAAAAGCCGCGCGGTCCGGGAGTTGTTTTTGTGATGTGGCCGTTTGAACGCGCTGTTATTATCAGCTCAAGAATTATCACCCTTGATGTTCCTCCGCAGGATATTATCACCAAAGACAACGTCTCGGCCAAGGTCAACGCCGTGTGTTATTTCCGGGTGATTGACCCGATCAAGGCGGACGTTGAGATCCAGAATTACCAGTATGCCACATCTCAAAAAGCGCAGACCACATTAAGAAGTGTCCTGGGGGAAATGGATTTTGACGACCTTTTGGCCAACCGTGAAAAGATCAATGAAAAACTGCAGACCATCCTCGATAAAAGCACGGACCCGTGGGGCATCAAGGTCACCGACGTGGAAGTCAAACACGTGGACATCTCGGAAGATTTAAGGAAGGCCATGGCGCGTCAGGCCGAGGCCGAACGCGAACGCCGGGCCAAGGTCATTGCCGCGGAAGGGGAATTCGAAGCCGCCGCCAAGGTGTGTGAGGCCGCGAAACTGATGCAGGAATATCCGATGGCGCTTCAATTGCGTTATCTGCAGACCCTGGTTGAGATCGGCGGGGAAAACAACACGACCACCCTGTTCCCGATCCCGATCGATTTGATGAAAGTATTCACCGACAAAGCAACTTCTAAATAGGCGTAAGGAGCCAGACAACCATGAATTACCGAACCGAATCCGACAGCATGGGCGAGATCAAGGTCCCGGCTGATAAATATTACGGGGCGCAGACCGCGCGTTCCCTGATCCATTTCCCGATCGGGGTGGAGACCTTTCCCGAAGAGATCATCTGGGCGCTGGGGATCATCAAAAAGTCCGCGGCCCTGGTCAACGGGGAGCTGGGTTTGCTCGAACAAGGCAAAGTGAAATTGATCGTGCAGGCGGCCGATGAAGTGATTGAAGGAAAACTCAACGCGCATTTTCCGTTGTCGGTCTGGCAGACCGGAAGCGGCACGCAGACCAACATGAACGCCAACGAAGTCATCTCCAACCGCGCGATTGAACTCGCGGGCGGGACCATGGGCAGCAAGAAACCCATTCACCCCAACGACGACTGCAACAAGGCGCAGTCTTCGAATGACGTATTCCCGGCGGCGATGCACGTGGCCGCGGTCAAACAGATCCACGCGTGTCTTATTCCGGCGGTCATTGGGCTTCGCGACGCGCTCGATAAAAAGGCCAAAGAATTTAAAGACATCATCAAGATCGGCCGTACTCATCTGATGGACGCGACGCCTGTCACCCTCGGTAATGAATTTTCCGCGTATGCCAAACAACTAACGAACGGACTCATCAGGATCGAAAACGCCCTGCCGCGTTTGTACGAACTCGCCCTGGGCGGGACCGCGGTCGGCACGGGATTAAACACCCATCCTAAATTTGCCGTTGCCGCGGCCAAGAAAATTGCTGAACTGTCCGGCCTGCCGTTTATCACGGCTGAAAATAAATTCGAGGCCCTGGCCGCGCATGACGCGGTGGTTGAATTCAGCGGAGTCCTGAAAACCCTGGCGGCTTCTCTAAATAAGATCGCCAATGACATCCGTTGGCTCGGGTCCGGCCCGCGTTGCGGTATTGGTGAGATCAGCCTGCCGGAAAATGAACCGGGCAGTTCCATCATGCCGGGAAAAGTCAACCCCACCCAGTGCGAGGCCATGACCATGGTCTGCGTGCAGGTAATGGGCAATGACGTCGCGATCAATATGGCCGGCGCGAGCGGAAATTTTGAACTGAATGTCTACAAACCGGTGATGATCTTTAATCTCCTGCAGTCGATCCGGTTGTTAGGGGACGCCTGCGCCGCGTTTAAAGACCATTGCGCCGTCGGGATTGTCCCGAATAAAGAAAACGTGAAAAAACATCTCGAGCATTCCCTGATGTTGGTGACGGCCTTGAACCCCCACATCGGTTACGATAACGCGGCCAAGGTCGCCAAAAAGGCCCATCAGGAAAACACCACCCTTAAAGAGGCCGCGGTCGCGCTCGACCTGCTTACACCGGAAAAATTTGACGAAATTGTCCGCCCCGAAAAGATGCTGGGGCCGAAGGAATAGGAGACGGGTGATGAAAAAGACAACACTTATTTTATGGCTCGGGGTTTTAGTTTTTAACACGGCCTGCAGTCACACCGTGACCGAAGTCCTGGAGGTTCCCGGTCAGCAGATTGATCGGCTGGACATGAAAAATTTTTTAGGCGAACGGATCACGCTGCCCGGAACCTATCCGGCCCAGATCACCCTTTTGAGCCTGGATCTGAAATTTCCGCAGGGGCATGAATTGCTGGTGGAGGCGAATCCAAAGATAGAATTTTTTTCCGGCGAAGGCGAATTGATCCTGAAACGGGAGATCTTCGTCGACACGCGCCATTACGTGATCGGCCGCCGGATTGATGATCCGGTCTATTACATCAAGCTGGGGATTTATTATTGCAAGACCGGCGACCAGGGGCTGTGCCTGATGCAGAACGTCCTGTACGAGGTTCAAACCTCCGTTGATCTTCCGGCCGGCCCGTTAAAACTCGAATACAATGTCCCGGGGACAAAAGATTAAATGGAAGTTATCGCTTGACGAAGCATTGAGTTGGATTTATTCTAAGAAAAACCAAATCGGGAAAAAGGAAGCAGGTCATGGTCAAACAGAAAACAGGCATTGAACGCAGGCAATACATCCGCGCCAAACGGGTCCTGAGTGTTGAATTCAAACTGGCCAAATCGTCACGCAAGAATACCGACACATCCATACATCTTTCCACCACCGAAGACATGAGCCTGGGCGGGATTTCGTTTTACAGCGAGGTCAAATACGACCAGGGCGATATCCTGGATATCCGGGTGGTCATGTCCGGGGTCCTGGATATTTTTCAGGGTCCGGCCAAGGTGATCCGTTCAACCGAAAAAAAATCAGGGACATTGTTCCTGATCGCCGTCAAATTCCTCAAGACCGCCACCAAAAAGCGCAGCGCCAAGACTTTTTCCTCCGGCGCGGCCGCTGTCAAAACCACGACCAAACGAAAATCCGCCAAGCGGATCATCTAAAACAGTTTTAACCAGCCTGTCGTTATTAATTATAAGAGAAGGGGATCCGGTTATTTTTTGAATTCCGCAACCAGGGTCGCGATGGATTCTTTGGCGTCACCGAAGAGCATGCGGGTGTTGTCGTAAAAGAAGAGTTCGTTTTGTACGCCGGCGAAACCGGTGTTCATCGAACGTTTCAGGACAAACACCGTCTTGGCCTTGTCCACGTTGATGATCGGCATGCCGTAAATGGGGGAGGTCTTGTCGTGGCGCGCCGCGGGGTTGACCACGTCGTTGGCGCCGATGACAATGGCGACGTCGATATTTTCAATGGTGGGATTGATCGCGTCCATTTCCACCAGCTGGTCGTAAGGCACGTTCGCCTCGGCCAGAAGGACATTCATGTGGCCGGGCATACGTCCCGCCACCGGATGGATCGCGTAACTGACTTCCGAACCGTTGGCCTCAAGCAGCTGCCCGAGTTCGCGCACCACGTGCTGGGCCTGCGCCACCGCCATCCCGTAACCCGGGACAAACACGACGGAACCGGCCGCTTCCAACACATAATAAGCGTCTTTGGCGGAAATCGGTTTGGCCTCGCCTTTAACACCCGCGCCCGCGCCTGATTCGGTCACCGCCCCGAACCCGCTGAACAGCACATTCGACAACGGACGGTTCATGGCCTTGCACATAATATTCGTCAGGATAATCCCGCTCGCGCCGACCAAGGCCCCGGCCACAATCAGGATTGTATTTTGAATGACAAACCCGGCCGCGCAGGCCGCGAGACCGGAATAACTGTTTAAGAGGGAAATGACCACCGGCATATCCGCCCCGCCGATGGGGATGACAACCAGCACACCCAGCACAAAAGAAACCAGGACGATTAAAAGGAAGATCGGGTAATTTTCAGACGGGTTCAGGCAGAAAACGATTGAACCGATGATGACACCCACCAGGATTAGGGAATTGACCACCTGCTGGCCTTTATAAAGGACCGGTTTGCTGGTGATCTTTTCGCTGAGCTTGCCCCAGGCCACCACACTTCCGGTTAACGTGATACCGCCGATCAGAACGGAAAGGATCGTCGTCACGGTTGTAAACATATCCATGTGCCCGTTGTAATGATACGCCGCCCATCCCAAGAGGAGACTGGCCGCGCCGCCTGAGCCGTTAAAAAGGGCGACCATTTCCGGCATCGCCGTCATCGCCACGACTTTCGCCGCAACCGCGCCGATGGCCGTACCGATCAGCATCGCGATGATGATGCTGGTGAATGACAAACCGTTGGTGAGCATGACAGCAATCACCGCAAGCAGCATACCGACTCCCGATACCATGTTCCCTTTACGGGCAGTGGCTGGAGAACCCAACATCTTTAAACCGAAAATAAAAAGGACCGCGGAGACAATGTACGCTAAATTGATGGCGAAATTACTCATGATTTGGCGGCTCCCGGTTTGGGTGTTTCTTTTTTCTTGAACATCGCCAGCATCCGGTCGGTGACAATGTACCCGCCGACCACGTTGATGGTGGCCAGGCAGACCGAGATCGCGCCCAGGATTAAGCTGATATTATTCCCTTCGCCGCCGGCCGCGATAATCGAACCGACAATCGTGATCCCGGAAATGGCGTTGGCCCCGGACATCAACGGCGTGTGCAGGGTGGCCGGAACCTTGGCGATCAGTTCAAAGCCGAGAAAGACCGAGAGCATAAAAACGAAAAATAAGAAGACGAGTGTTTGCGGGTCCATAGGTTAACCTTTGTTCCTGAAATTTTTAATCATCTCGCTGACCAGTTCACCGTTGTGGGTGATGAGGCAGCCCTTAAAGATCTCGTGCGCCGTATCAAGATTAAATGTCTTGGCGTCTTTGTCCCAGAACGTGTCCACCAGGTTAAAGAGGTTGGAGGAATACATCTGGCTCGCGTGCACCGCGACCTTGGCCGGCAGATTCCCCAGGCCGATGATCGTGACCCCGTTGACGTCCACTTCCTCATTAAGTTTTGAACCTTCCACGTTGCCGCCGGACTCAACCGCCATGTCCACAATGATACTGCCCGGTTTCATCTGCGCGACCATCTCTTTGGTGAGGATGACCGGCGCCTTGCGTCCGAACAGCTGGGCCGTTGTAATCACAATATCAGAAGAAGCGCAGACCTTGGCCATGCCGTCGCGCTGGATCTTGAGTTGTTCTTCGGTTAAAGCCTTGGCGTAACCGTCCTTGGTCTGTCCGGTCTCGCCCAAATCGATCTTGATAAATTTCGCGCCCAAAGACTGCACCTGTTCTTCAACGACCGGGCGGGTGTCAAAGGCCTCCACGCGCGCGCCCAACCGTTTGGCGGTCGCGATCGCCTGCAGTCCGGCCACACCGGCGCCGATGACAAAGACACGGGTAGGGGCAATCGTCCCGGCCGGGGTGTTCATCATCGGAAATATTTTTTTGGAACGTTCCGCCGCGAGGATGACCGTCACGTAACCGGCCAGGTTCGCCTGCGAACTGAGCGCGTCCATTTTCTGCGCGAAGGTCGTGCGCGGGATCATCTCCATACTGACCGCGCTGATCTTGTTTTTGATAAACTCGTCAATCAGCACACCTTCATTAAACGGATCCAGAAAACTCACATGGATACTTCCCTTTTTAAGCCTCGCGATTTCTTCCTTGGGAGGGATACGCAAACGCAGGATCATATCAGACGTGGTCAAAACGGTTTCGCGGTCGGCGATCTTCGCGCCGGCCTTGGTATATTCGTCATCCTTCAGGCCGATCGACAGACCGAGGCCGGATTCGACCTGGATTTCTATTCCTTTTTTAACGAGACGATCAACGGAAGCAGGGATGAGGGGAGTTCTGTGTTCACCGGGATGGATTTCTTTTGGTACACCAATCAGCATTTAGGGGCTCCAAGAAATTTTTATTGTTTGAATAAGAATATCAAAACGTTAGTATAAGTCAAGCAGGATTTTACCAAATATGGATGTTGACAAGAATTTTGTACCATTATATAGTAGCGGTAATAAAAATCCGGCCAACATATCTGATCAAAGGAGCAGGCATGTCCTCTAATCTCGGTACAGAAGCTCGTCCTTTACGTGTCGCCATCGTCGGCAGCGGCCCCAGCGGGTTTTACGCGGCCGAAGCCCTCGCCAAATCCGATAAAAAAATAAAAATAGATTTCTTTGACCGTCTGCCCGCGCCTTTCGGCCTGGTCCGTTACGGGGTTGCTCCCGATCATGCCAAGATCAAAAATGTCATCAAGGTGTATGAGAAGACCGCGGAACGCGAGAATGTGGAATTCTTTTTGAATGTGACGGTGGGCCGTGATATCTCCGTCACCGACCTTAAAAAATTTTATGACGCGATCCTCTTTACCTGCGGGGCCGAGACCGACCGCAAGCTCGGCATTCCCGGGGAAGACCTGGAAGGCAGCCACACCGCCACTGAATTTGTGGCCTGGTACAACGGACGCCCCGAATACCGCGACCGCGTGTTTGACCTCTCCGGAAAAAGGGCCGTCATCATCGGCCAGGGGAACGTGGCCATGGACGTCTGCCGTATATTAGCCAAATCCGTTGAGGAATTACAAACCACGGACATCGCCGAGCACGCGCTTGAGGCTCTCAAAAAAAGTAAGATCGAAGAGATCCATATGATCGGACGGCGTGGTCCGGCGCAGTCGGCGTTTACGCCGGTGGAAATCCGCGAGTTCGGGGAACTCACGCATTGTGACCCGGTGGTGGAACCGGCCGACATGAATATCAGTGAAATCAGCCAGCAGGAATTGGCCGATCCCGGCAACGCGCCCAAGAAAAAGAATTTCGAGATCCTTAAAGGATTCTCCGAACGCGGCCAGGGTGACAAACCCAAAAAATTTTACTGCCACTTCCAGAAAAGCCCGGTGGAATTAAAAGGCGCGGGCCGGATCGAAAAAGTCATCCTGGAAAAAAACAGCCTGTCGGGCGAGGCCGGTAATCAAAAGGCCCGTGGGACAGGCAAAAAGATCGAACAGCCCTGCGACATCTTTTTTCGCAGTGTCGGTTACCGCGGCATCCCGCTTGAAGGGGTACCGTTTGATGAGAAAAACGGCGTGTTTGAAAACGCGGCCGGGCGCATCACGGATAAAGGCGCGGTCGTTCAGGGATTGTACTGCGCGGGCTGGATCAAACGCGGGCCTTCGGGAGTCATCGGGACCAACAAACCCGATTCCGAAGAGACCGTGCAGAAGATCCTGGAAGACACGGGCAGCCTCACGCCGTGTGTCAACCCCAACTCTTCGGAACTGCTGAACTTTCTCAAGAATAAAGGGGTGAAGGTCGTGCGCTTCGCCGACTGGAAAAAGATCGACGCCGCCGAGATCGCCAACGGCCAGAAGACGGGCAAGCCGAGGGAAAAATTCGTCAAGGTCGAAGACATGCTTGCGGTCCTTAAATAAAACAAAAACGCGCCCATGAAAAACGACCGCAAGGATGTATACCCGCCGTATCTTCCGTTTACTTATTATTGTTTTTTAAGGTTCCGCAAGGCCTGCCGTCAGCATCAGACGCGCGCGTGCGAACGCCGCGCCAGGCGCCTGGGCCCGTCCGGGATTGTTCCGGATCAACCCGGGGAATGGACCGTACCCGTCGGAGGGAATGTCCCCAATCCGAAAGACCACATCAACCGCAGCGCGCTGTGGATGGATGAAGATCTTGATCTCCCCGGGATCAAACACATCACCGAAGGTATCGAGGCGGTCAAGAAAACGCTCACCGCCAAAGGATTAAAATACACCGCCACCGCCGCCTCGTTTGTCCCGCGCATGTACACCGACTATTCCGAAAAGAAAAACGCCTGGGAAAACGCGTGGTGTTTCTGTCATTCCGGGGTGAAACCGGGGGAGACGGTCCTTGATATCGGCGGGGCCTCAACCGCGTTTAATTTTTACCTGGCCGGCCTGGGCTGTAAAGTGTCCATCATCGACAATGACTGGAACAACTGCGGGATCAATTTTAATACAAATTACGTCGGCGAAAAAATGGGCTGGGACATCAAGGCCTACGACCTCGAAGGCGGAAAACCCCTGCCGTTTCCCGACAACCATTTCGACCGGGTCTTTTCTATATGTGTGATCGAACACCTCACCTCCGCGGCCCGGCGCGCCCTGATGAAAGAGATCGGCCGGGTGATCAAACCCGGCGGCATCGCCGCGTTCTCCACCGATTACGACCACGGCCGTGAGGTCCTCATCTTCGACAAGGGCCTGCGCTTTGCCTACCGGGAAAAACTGGAAGAAGACGTGATCAAACCCTCCGGCATGGATCTCTGCGGCAACCAGCGCCTCATCGACGCCTTCCCGGAGCAGAATTTCCTGGGGGCGTTTTTCCTCAGGAAAAATGCGTAGGGGCCGTTCGCGAACGGCCCGTACATCGCGACACATTTGCCATTTCCCGAACCGCGGAGTATAATTCAAAAATATCCCCCGCTTGATCTCCCCGTATAAAAAAGGGAGAATAAATGCCTTCAAAAATTATTTCCACCGAAATTGTTACTAATAAAATATTTTTTATTCGAGGTCAGAAAGTCATGCTTGATCGTGATTTGGCAGCGCTTTACGGCGTTCCAACCTTTCGATTGAATGAACAGGTTAAGCGCAATAAGAAAAGATTTCCTGATGATTTCATGTTCCAATTGACTTGGAATGAGTCTGAATCTTTGAAATTACAAGAAATCTCATCTGAATTAGACAGAAATCAACCAAGATCGCAATCTGCGATCTTGAAAAGAGGGAAGAATATTAAATATCGGACGTATGCTTTTACTGAACAAGGGGTTGCCATGCTTTCGGGAGTTTTAAATAGTGACAGGGCAATAACGGTTAATGTCGCAATAATGAGAACATTCGTTAAATTGCGCGAGACGCTGTCATTGCATAAAGAATTAGCAGTAAAGTTAAAAGAACTGGAAAGTAAGGTAGAAGGTCACGATCAGGATATACATGCGGTTTTTGAAGTTATCCGTCGTTTGATGAAAGAAGATGAAAACCCAAAAAAGAAAATTGGATTCCACACGGAGTAGTGAGAACTTAATGAGAAGGAAGATGGAAGAAGAAAGAGGAAAGAAAATCTAAGAAGTAACAAGAAACAAGAGACAAGGTACAAAAAAATCACAAACAACAAAATCCAAACAAAAAATAATCCTGTTTGGTTTTTGAATGTTGAAGAATGGAATTTGTTTAGAATCCATAACCTTAAACTTTTATTATTTCTTCTTTAATGTTTCTTCTTTTTTCTTTCTTCTCCCAGCTATCTTCTCCATGCCAAACACATACCCAACAACAATTTGATCTCATATTATTGTTAGGTAACTGCCATGAAAAAGTTGACAGGGGTTACCAAACAAGTTATATTTAAGTATAGTTTGTTAGGTAACCAGGAGGCTGTTATGAGAGGTGTTATAAAAGGGGTTTTAAAGGAAGAGTTGAAAAATTCTTTGCGTATGAAAAAAGAGTATGAGTCTGCCCTTAAGAAACTGCCTGAAGGGTGCTTATCCAAAAAGATCATCAAAAATAACGAATATTATTATCTGGTCAAAAGGATCGGTCAGAAAGTAAAACACATCTATCAAGGTAAACTGCCAAAAGATGAAATCAAAAGGTATGACGATGCTAAGAAATTGCGGGCAAAATACCGAAGTCATTTATCACAAGTGAAAAAACAGATTAAATATCTTCAGGGAGCATTGCGTGGAAAAGAAGCAATATGATCTGTGTCTTGATGTATTGCAGCGTTTTCATAAACAGAAAATACTTTCTGAACTTATTCTGATCGGAAGTTGGTGTGTTGTATTTTATGAAAAATACTTTTCCGGTCAGGATGATTTAAGAAAGATAACGTTGATTACGCGGGATATCGATTTTTTGATTGATCATCCCGCATCCATAAAAGTAAAGGTGGATATTCCGGAATTACTCAAAGATTTGGGGTTTATTACAACGTTTAAAGGCGCTCAGGGATATATTAAACTGGACCATCCGGAATTGATTCTTGAATTCTTAACTCCTGAACGGGGAAGGGGCCGCGAAAAGCCGTACCCGTTACCATCGTTAGGAGTCAACGCGACTGCCTTACGATTTCTGGAGATGCTTACGCAAAATATAATACAAGTGAAGATTGATCAGATGACGATAAAACTACCGCATCCGGCTAATTTTGCATTGCATAAATTGATCATTGCTCCCAGACGCCTTAAGAAAGAAAAAACGATTAAAGATCAAGAGACCGCGATGATTGTTTTAAAGGCGTTAATCAACCATCAACAGATATCCAGTATTAAAAAAGCATATAAAACGATACCCTTTAATTGGCAGAAAAAGATAATTGATGCCTTGCGACAAACAGAAGATATCGGCCTATTAAACGAATTAGAAAAGACTTAATAAATGCCTGCATTCGAAGAATTAAAAGAAACAAGAGACAAGGTACAAAAAAATCACAAACAACAAAATCCAAACAAAAAATAATCCTGTTTGGTTATTGAATGTTGAACAATGGAATTTGTTTGTCACTTGTGTCTTGTTAGTTCCTTAACCTTAAACGTCAAACCTTAAACTTTTATAACTTTTCTTTCATCTTTCATCTTTCTTCTATTTTACAACTCACCGTACATTGACAACATATATTTTGGTGATATACTGTTAGTACGTTGTATTAACACTCTGGAGGTGGCCAATGATCAAAACTTTAACCCAACACGGAAACAGCCAGGCCCTAGTCATTGAAAAGGCAATTTTACAGATCCTGAAGATTGACAAAGATACTCCGCTGGAAGTGTCAACCGATGGGACGAATATTATAATCTCTCCGGTCCGGGACAAGGCCAGAGAAAAGGCCTTTCGTACTGCTCTGACAAAAGTCAATAAGAACCATGCCGGTACATTAAAGAAATTGGCCAAATAATCAAACGATGAATGAATTTATTTTTCTGACCCTCGCCGAAATCATTGAAATCCATCAAAACCAACTCGATTTATATGGCGGCAAACCCGGACTCAGAGATATGGAAATGCTTCAATCGGCGTTGTCACAACCGCAGGCAACATTTCAGGGGGATTACCTCCATGGCGATCTAAGCATGAAGGCTGCCGCCTATGCGTTTCATATTTCCCAGAATCAGCCTTTTATCGATGGGAATAAAAGAACAGGGCTGGCAGCTGCTCTGGTATTTCTTGAATTAAACGGCATTGAAATTCTTGACCAGGATCAGAAATTGTACGATGGAATGATGAAACTGGCTACAGGAAATCTTGATAAAGAGGGGTTTGCGCAAATCCTAAAGTCATTGATAAATAAGTCAGACTAACAACTCGGGTAATTGATGGTCAGCAAACGGGTGATCAGATCCCTGGATTGGATAACAGCATTAACCCAACGGTCAAACGACTGATCACAGATCACTCACCACTAATAACTAATAACAGCATAAGCCCAACGGTCAAGATTATCCCTAATCCCTGACCCCTGATCCCTTAAAATCCTCCCAATCCGCCCAAAAGGTAGAAAAAAGATAGCACAAAGCCCGGAAAGGATAGTGCCAACCCTCATTTTGCTGATGAAATGCGAAAAATTTTGTGTATAATAATTTATCAAAACGAACAAAAAACAATACAAAATTAATATCAATATCAATTTCGTACGGAACAGGCGCCCGTCTCGCCGCTTCGCAGCGAATGCTGCGGGCCGAGATGCCTGTTCCCTATATCCTATTGACCTAAACAATCCATGCGCCGGGTAAAATCAATGAAGAAAATCCCCCTGACCAAAATGCATTAAAAACAACATTGTATTAAGGAAGAGACGGACATGCAGAACATCTCCGATCATTTTGTTGACGTCAACAAAATGATCGTCCTAGGTAAGGGGGGGCAAAGGCAAGTCGATGATATTATGTTAACCCGGTACGCCTGTTACCTGATCGCCCAAAACGGCGATCCCAAAAAAGAACCGGTTGCTTTATGCATTGGATACGAAGTTAATTAAGGATTTACGGTATGAAAATTATGTTCTTAGATGAATCCGGGGATCACAATTTGCTGATTGTGGACAAGGATTACCCGATTTTTGTTTTGGGAGGGGGAAATACCAAGGAAGCGGCCTGGTTATTTTACCAAAAAAGTAGGCGGCCCCCGCACTGGCAGTGACCGCCTTTAACATCCGACCGGGATGCCCCGATCCTTAAATGTTTAATTAAAGTATATACATACATATGTTGTCAACGCCTAAGTAAACGGATAGGATATACGAAAGAAATCAAGGACCAAATCTTTCAAGAATTGATATAATAACCTTTTTAACCTTAAACGTTACGCCTTAAACCTTAAACGGTATACCCAATTAACCTAAACAATCCATGCGCCGGGTAGAAGCATTCAATCAATGCAAACATAAACGCAGGAAAAGAAAATTTAGGAAAATTGGAGGAAGATAAATGAAAAAACCGGAACCGCAGATTATTATTTACAAAACTGACGATGGGCAGACAAAACTACGGGTTAAGATTGAAGATGAAACAGTCTGGTTGTCTCAAGACCAGATGGCGGAACTCTTTGATAAATCAAAATCTACGATTAATGAACATATTCAGAATATCTACCAAGAGAAAGAATTATCTGAGGAACTAACGATGAGAAAATTCGGAAATTCCGAATTTTCTACCAAACCGACCAATTATTACAATCTGGATGTCATTATCTCTGTCGGGTACCGTGTGAAATCATTGCAGGGCACGCAATTTCGCATTTGGGCCACCCAACGGCTCAGGGAATATATCGTTAAAGGCTTTACGCTGGATGATGAACGGCTTAAGGCAGGCGGAGGCCGGGCGCGTTATTTTGAAGAACTTCTACAACGTATCCGTGACATCCGCAGCAGTGAGCGCAATTTTTACCAGAAAGTGACCGATATTTACGCCACCAGCATTGATTACAAGGTTAACGACAAACTGACCCAGGAATTCTTCGCCACTGTGCAAAATAAGATGCATTATGCCGTTCACGGCCACACCGCGGCCGAGATCATCGAGAAACGCGCGGACAGCCGTAAGCCTCTAATGGGGCTGACCAGCTTAAAAAATAATTATGTTACCGCGCAGGATGCCGTCATCGCCAAGAACTATTTGTCCGAACCGGAATTAAAACAGCTCAATCTTATCGTTTCACTGTATCTGGATTTTGCCGAACTGCAGGCCACCAACGGCAGGCTCATGAAGATGAAGGAATGGATAATGTCACACGTCACAGGACACAAGTCACATGTGACATGTGACTTTATCCGCCCAACAGTCATAACCCCCCATAAACACATATACCCATCTACCCATAAACCCAATAGCCCAACGGGCAATAAATTTCTTCCTTCTTTTATCTTCCTTCTTTCTTTATTGATAACCAGTTTTTCTCCTTTGCTCTATGCCGCCGTCCCCGCTTCATACTCCCGGGTGAATGACGACTCCGGTAATCTTCTTTCAGATATGACCCAGGAAAACGACGGCACAGCAGTGGCGCGTAATTACTTCAAAAACGGGGAAGTGATGCAGGAAATCAAATATAACCAGCGCCAGCAAATCAGGCACATCCGTTATTATCCTGACGGGAAAGTCGCCTTCCTGTCGCAGGCGATCGGCGGCAATGAGTCCGTGTTTACGCTTTATTATCCCAACGGGGTGATCAAGACCTCCGGATCGTCGCGTAATTATCAGCTTGATGGTGATTACAAAGAGTATTTCCCGGATGGGGAACTGTCGCATGTCATGCATTATAAAAACAACCGGCTGGTTGATGAATCCGGCCAGCCCGTGACCGGGACCCTCACATATTATTATAAAGACGGCCGGCTCATGGAGACGATATCATCCCGGGAAGGCCTCCCGGACGGACCGAACAGGATCTACCATCCTGACGGGTATCTCATGGCCGAAGTGGTCTATGAAAACAATGCGATCCTCAGCGACACGATCTTTGACCGTGAAGGAAAGGTTCTGTATGAAAATTTGCGGAAAAAATAGGGATCAGGGACCAGTGACCGGTGGTCAAGCAATGTCACACGTCACAGGACACAAGTCACATGTGACATGTGACTTTGTGACGTGTGACTTTATCCGCCCAACAGTCATAACCCCGCATAAACACATATACCCATTTACCCATATACCCAATAGCCCAACGGTCAATAAATTTCTCCCCTCTTTCTTCTTCCTTCTTCTTTCTTTATTTATATCCAGCTGCACTCCTGCTCATAACACCAAGAGCACGCATGCGTGCACAATGGACGCCAAACAATGCGCCGACGGCAGTTACGTAGGAAGAATCCCGCCGGATTGCGAGTTTGCGGCGTGTCCTGGAGACGAAGAAAAGGTTGACCGATGACGACAAACAGAAAATTTAGTATGATTCTCTTCAAGAGCATAACGGGCCAACCAATGATCACTGATCCCCGATCCCTGTAAGGGGGGAGAGGGGAAGGTGGAGCGGTGAGAGGTAAATTGTAATATAGATACATTTTGAATTTAAAAAATACTTGGAAAAATTAGAAAATCAAAGCTTAAATAATGATATAAAGAAATGAATCAATTTTCTCAATCCATAGTTTAAAAGCAAATGACCAACAAAAAAGAACTCTCGGAACGCGATATCTGCACCCAATTCATTTTGCCGGCCATACTTAAAGCGGGTTGGGACTTATCAAAACAGATTCGTGAGGAAGTGTATTTTACTGACGGCCGTATCTTTGTTAAGGGTAAAAAATCGGTCCGTGGCGAACGAAAACGTGCCGACATTATTCTCTATCTTAAACCCAATATTCCCATCGCTGTCATTGAAGCAAAAGATAACAACCATTCAGTAGGTTCCGGGTTACAACAAGCCTTAAGATACGCAAAGATATTGGATGTTCCGCTCGCCTTTAGTTCTAACGGCGACGGCTTTATCCAGCATGATTTTTCCGGACTCACGATGCCGATCGAAAAAGAATACTCCCTGGACAATTTTCCTTCCCCCGCTGAATTATGGCAAATATACAAAAAGTTTAAAAATATTGAAACTCCCGAGGAGGAACAAGCCGCTTCATTCGACTATTTTTACGATGGTTCAGGACGTTCCCCGCGCTACTATCAGCAAATCGCGATTAATCGAACTGTTGAAGCCATCGCCCGCGGGCAGAATAGAGTGCTCCTTGTCATGGCCACCGGCACAGGAAAAACCTACACGGCGTTTCAAATCATCTACCGGCTTTGGAAAAACGGCAGGAAAAAGCGAATACTTTTTCTGGCGGATCGTAACATTCTGATTGATCAAACCAAGCGCAATGATTTTAAGCATTTTAAAGAAAAAATGACTGTTATCAAAAAACACCAGATTGACAAAGCCTACGAAATTTATTTAGCCCTTTATCAAGGACTGACAAATGATAATGAGGATAAGGACGCGTATAGACAATTCCGTCCTGATTTTTTTGATTTAGTGGTTGTTGATGAGTGCCATCGCGGAAGCGCGGCGTCTGACAACGCGTGGAAAGCGATTCTTAATTATTTTAAATCCGCTACACATATCGGACTTACTGCAACCCCGCGGGAAACAAAGACAATTTCTAATATTGATTATTTTGGTGAACCTGTTTACACCTACACGCTCAAGCAGGGTATCGCGGACGGGTTTCTGGCGCCTTACAAGGTTATCCGAGTCGGAATCAATACCGATCTGGAAGGCTGGCGCCCGGAATTAGGCAAGAAAGACAAAGACGGTAACGAGGTCGAAGACCGGGTCTATAACACTAAAGATTTTGACAAAAATTTGGTTATTGATGATCGGACAAAAATAGTGGCCAAGAAGATAACTGAGTTTTTAAGAAAGACAAATCGTTTTGACAAAACCATTGTTTTTTGTGTAGATATCGAACATGCCGAACGGATGCGACAAGCCCTGGCCATTGAAAATTCAGATTTGGTTTTGGAGAACTATAAATATGTCATGCGTATAACCGGCGATAATGACGAAGGTAAGCGCGAAGTGGATAATTTTATTAATCCCGAAGAAACTTATCCTGTCATTGCCACCACTTCAAAATTGATGACCACCGGTGTTGACGCGCAAACCTGCAAATTGATTGTTCTTGAGTCAAATATTCAATCCATGACCGAGTTCAAACAGATTATCGGCCGCGGAACGCGTATTAACGAAGTATACGATAAAACATATTTTACGATTATGGATTTTCGCAGTGTCACCAATCTTTTTGCCGACTCTAAGTTTGACGGAGATCCGGTCATGATCAAAGAAATTAATGGAGATGAGGAGATAACAGATGTAGTTATTGATCCTTTAGATGATCAGGAAGTCATCGATCCTGAAACCGATGAGCCTGTTGATTTTGAAGGAGATGGAACTACCATCTATGATCCTCCGCCTGAAATTGTGGGGGGGGGACCAATAACATCTGATCCGAGTCCAAAAATCTTTGTCGCTGGCGTGGATGTGTCCATTTTGAATGAACGTGTCCAGCATTTGGATGCCAACGGCAAACTGATGACCGAGACCTTAATTGACTATACGAAAAGAAGTATTATAAAAGAGTTTCACACCTTGAACGAATTTCTCGCCAGGTGGAATAGCACTCATAAAAAACAAGCGATTGTCGAAGAACTAGAATCGAAAGGCATTATTCTGGAGAATTTGTTGGAGGAAACAAAGAAAGATTTAGATATTTTTGATCTGATTTGTCATATCGCCTGGGATATGCCGGCTCTCACACGCAAAGAAAGAGCCGAAGGAGTTAAAAAACGCAATTATTTCACCAAATACGGCAACAAAGCGCGTGCCGTTCTCAACGCCCTGTTGGATAAATATGCGGATGAAGGCATTGAGAATATTGAAGACCTTTCAGTCTTAAAAATCGAGCCGTTTAATCAAATGGGAACACCAACGGAAATTATTCAATCCTTTGGCGGCCGTGATCAATACATCCTGGCCATCAAAGAGTTGGAGCATGAGCTTTATGCCGTTGCGTAAGGAGAGTTAATGAAGAATCTTGGCGGTATCATTAAAAGTTTACAAAACATTATGCGCAGAGACCCCGGCGTGTCTGGAGACGCCCAGCGCATCGAACAATTGGGCTGGATGATCAGCCTCAAGGTTTTGGATGATAAAGATCAGGAAATGGAGTTAATCAATAATAAATATGTTTCGGTGATCCCCAAGGAATTACAATGGCGTAATTGGGCCGCTGATGATGAGGGGATGACGGGGGATGAGCTGAAAAGTTTTATTGATGGCAAACTAATTCCTCAACTAAAGAATTTAGACGTGAGCACCGGCAATAAACGCGCGCTTATTGTCCGTGAAATATTTGACGGCACAAACAACTATATGAAAAACGGCACCATCCTCCGCCAGGTGATTAACGCGTTAAACCAGATTGACTTTAACAAAGCCGAGGACCGTCACGTTTTTGGCGATATTTATGAGACCATCCTGCGCGATCTTCAAAACGCCGGCAATTACGGGGAATTCTACACCCCGCGCGCTCTGACCGAATTTATTACGGAAATGGTAAATCCAAGGTTAGGTGAGAAAGTTTTGGATCCCGCCTGCGGCACCGGCGGTTTCTTAACGAGTGCAATCGAGAATATTCGCACGCAGGATGTTAAGGGCGTTGATGACCTGAAGGAACTTGAAAAAACGATTCACGGAATGGAATTTAAGCCGCTTCCTTTTATGTTGGCCGTCACTAATCTTATCCTCCATGACATTGAAGTCCCCAATATTGATTATACTGATAGCCTTAATCGCGAATATACATCCATCGGACAAAAAGACCGGGTTGATGTCATCCTTGCCAATCCTCCTTTTGGTGCTTCGGTTACGGATGGAGTCGAAACCAATTTTCCGCAGAATTTCCGCACCGCAGAAAGTGCCGATCTTTTCTTAATGTTGATGATCCGTTATCTCAAAGACGGGGGGCGCGCAGGTATTGTACTACCGGACGGATCGCTGACGGGAGACGGAGTTAAGCAACGGATACGTCAACATCTATTGGAGAATTGCAATTTACATACGATAGTGCGTCTGCCTAATTCGGTTTTTCAACCTTATGCGAGCGTTGCGACAAATCTTCTATTCTTCGACAAAGGCAAGCCTACAAAAGAGGTTTGGTATTGGGAACACAAATTGCCGGAAGGGGTAAAGGCTTATAATAAGACTAAACCGATACAGAAAAGTGAATTCGATGGTCTAAAGAAATGGTGGAAGAAACGTAAAAAAAGCGAACAGGTCTGGAAAGTTTCGATCGAAACGATAGCAACTAATGGGTATAACCTCGACATTAAAAATCCACACATGCCTGAAGCGGAACACGTCTATTCAAGCGCAGAGCTGGTCGCCACGCTTCATGATTCGTTTTGCAAGAGTGAAGAACTTTTAAAGAAACTTAAGGAAGCAGTTCAGAATGGTTAATTCTTTTGTTCCTGAGTATGGCTATCGCAAACTTACATTTATTAAATCTAACGAAGAAGAGTTAAGGCAGCTACATAACACGGTATTAATGAAAATCATTGCTGATACTTACAAGAATTTTATTCCTTTGGGGGATGCTCTAACTAAGACCCAGTATGGTTATACTACATCTGCAAAGCTTGATGGGAATAGCAAGTTGCTCCGTATTACCGACATTACTGAGGGCGTAATAGATTGGCCGTCTGTACCTTTTTGTGACTGTAAAGAGCTAAAAAAGTATTCATTAAATGAAGAGGATATTTTAATAACGCGAACAGGTGGTACAACTGGTAAAACAGTATTTATCAAAAATATTCCAACAAATTGCGTGTTCGCAAGTTACTTGATTCGGTTGACAGTTAATGCCAGCTTTAATCCCGAATATATTTATCTTTTTTTGAATTCGTATCTTTTTTGGAATCAAATTCTTGAAATGAAAAATGGGACAGCGCAACCAAATGTAAATGCGGAGAAAATGAAACAGCTAATGTTTCCTGCCTGTTCTGTGGACGTGCAAAATAAGATTGTACATTATAAGAATACAGGAGAGCTTTCAAGGAGTGAAATCCTTCATACAGCGAAATTGAAATTCAATAGAGTTAAGAATATAAATTGTTTACGACAGTTATTTAAAGATGAAGTCGAGACTCAAGAAGCTTTGCTTTACAATCTTCGTCAATCTGTTTTGCAGGAAGCCATTGAAGGTAAATTGACAGCCCAATGGCGCAAAGAAAATCCTAAACTCATCAGCGGCGAAAACCATGCCTCAAAGTTGCTTGAGAGAATTAAGGCAGAGAAAGAACGACTGATTAAGGAAGGGAAAATTAAAAAAGAAAAACCATTATCACCAATAACCAATGAAGAAAAACCCTTTGAGTTGCCGGAGGGGTGGGAATGGTGTCGGTTGGGTGATCTTTGTTCGAAGATTGGTTCAGGAAGTACTCCGAAAGGGAGTAATTACTCAACAAAAGGAATTTTATTTTTTAGGTCTCAGAATATTCATGACGATGGCTTAGATTGTGACGATATAAAATTTATATCCTCCGAAGTACATAAACAGATGAAAGGAACAGCTGTCATTGCTGGCGATTTACTGTTAAATATTACTGGCGGATCTCTTGGGCGGTGTGCATTAATTCCAGTAGATTTCAGAGAAGGAAATGTAAGTCAACACGTTTGTATTATTCGAAGTATTTTAATGTCTAAAGGATTTATGCACAAAATAGTTTTATCACCGCAATTCCAAAAGGTGATGTTCGAATCTACTACAGGTGCTGGACGGGAAGGTCTTCCTAAATACAATCTTGAACAGTTTGTAGTTCCTGTCCCTTCTGTGATTGAACAACAAGTTATCGTCAACCTGGTGGATAAGTTTACGATCATGGTCGGTGAGCTTGATAAACAAGTCGCCGAACGCAAAGACCACTCCGAAATGCTGATGCGAGCGGTGTTGCGGGAGGCGTTTGAGAGAACATAAATAATCCGTAGAATAACAAATATAGGGGAAAACTATGGAAAAAATAAAGGCATTGAAAATCCATCAGTGGTTGAATGAATGGAAAGGTATCGAATTTAAGAAAGAAAACTTAAGAAAGAAGCCAAAAGAGTTCTTTTATGTTTTTTCTCTTTCCGCTAAGAAGTTAAAACTATTATCAGGTGTATATAGACGCGGAATTAAATCTGGAATTTCAAGAACCAGTGATAAACATATACAAAGACAACATGAGCCATCTCGTTCAGCAAATATACGTGAGTACATTAAATATGGATATCCATGGTCAGAATTATCAGGTTCGAAAAGGAAAGAAGAAGTTTTTAATAATTTGAGAAAACCAGGGTGGCTTCCTACAGCGATAGTTGTAAATATTTTAGGGAAGGCTGATGAAAGAAACGATATGGCTGTTGACAAGAATGATTTAATTGAAATTGAAGAGAATTCAACAGACATTGAAGTTATATTGCCTAGAAGTTTTAAAGGGAAAAACTGGAAGCCAAAGAAGAAACATCCAATAGAAATAATAGATGGACAACATCGGTTATTGGCCTTTGATGACAAGTTGGATGATGAAAACTATCAGCTTCCTGTTGTGGCTTTTCATGAGTTAGATATTAGTTGGCAGGCATATTTATTTTGGACGATTAATATAAAACCAAAGAGGATTAATCCAAGTTTAGCCTATGACCTTTATCCATTGTTGCGAACGGAAGATTGGCTTGATAGATTTGAGGGGCACAAAGTATATAGAGAGGCAAGAGCGCAGGAAATTACTGAGTCATTATGGTACGAACAGGAAAGTGTTTGGTATCATCGAATAAATATGTTAGGGGAGGGTGGCGCTGGGGCTGTTACCCAAGCTGCTTGGATTAGAGCTTTGCTCAAAAGTTATATAAAGTCATACGAAGGTAAAGGTGTTTCAATAGGGGGTCTTTATGGCGCAAGAGTCGGGGAACACAAGATCATTATCCCCTGGACAAGGACACAACAAGCGGCCTTCCTGATATATCTTTGGAACAGAATAAAATATTTTGTTGAAGACAATAACTCGGGATGGGCAAAAGATTTAAGGGGTATTAAATATAAAAAGCAAAAGAATAATGACCCAGCATTTGATGGGCCACATTCATTGCTCAATAATGATCAAGGTGTTTCAGTTGTGTTGAATGTGACCAACGACATTTTCTTCGAAAAAGCAGTAAGTCTCAACCTTAAATCATGGAAATTATCAGATGTCCCAGATGCCGAAATTTCAGTAAACGAAGCCATTAAAGATCTAAAACGTAAAAAGAAAATTATAGATTTTATTGATAATTTAACTCAGTCCCTCTCAAAGTTTGATTGGAGATCATCAGGTGCTCCTAATTTAGAGGAAAATGAAAGATTGCGAAAATTAGCTTTTCGAGGAGGAAGTGGTTATAGAGAGTTTCGTCGTCAACTTTTGAGACATTTGATGGTTGAAAAAACAGAATTGGGAACGGTTGCCAAAAATGTTTTTGAACATTTAGGTTTTAATAGGTAAAAAATACTATGCCATATTCTGCATTTTCAAGAATAGAATCTGAGAAAAATTTTGAACTTCTAAAAAAGGATTTCAAGCTTAATAGATGGATTTTTAATAATCGATACAGAAAGAATTGTATAAAAAAAATTTCAATAGACTGTAAGGCCGGAAACATTAGGCGGGATATAAAAAAATATATAGCTGCCTCCACACCTTTGCATTGTTTAGATGGGTGGGATTTTCTGGGGAAAGCACTAATATCTTATTCATTGGGCGACAGGAGTCGGACTAAACATTTTGCCTATTATGCAGAGTTAAGGGCGGTTATGTCGCTCTTGGCAGCAGAGGGAATTGGAATATTTGATAAAATTCATTTTACTATCGATAGTTCAAGAATTCATAAAATTTCGGGAAAGGGAACACATGTCGCAGTAGTAGAAGCATTTGAAGTTTGGGCCAAATCACCAAATGCTATCCATTTAATTGAGGAAATAATTAGACCTGAAGGAATTTGTCTTAAAGATTGGTTTACTGAATTAACGGGAGGGTATAGCTCTCCAATTGGATGGCTTGCTGAAGATTGGCTGAAAAATTGGATTCATGATTTGAAAATATTAGAAAAAGATAGAACTGTAAGAAATGAGGCTAGCTATAGACCTTCTGACTTAACCCCATATAACTCTTTAAATATTAAGGAAGTGCTTAATTTAATTACAGAAATGTGGAATTCATTTACCCCTTCAAAAAATAATAGTTTTGTTATAGATTTTTTGTTGTTTAGGGGAGCCCTGCAAAAATATTTTAGATCTCTACATGGCTCAAAAAGCAGTATTCCAAAAAAGCAATTAATTAAAGTCATGCAGAATTTGGGGATTTCTAAGAATGAATCACAGAGGTTAAGTACTTTATTATCGGGGCCAACTAATAAACTGCCTGGATCGCGTCTTTTAATAGAAGCAAGAAAAAATGGAACTTACACTGACGAAAAATATCATATACAAATGTTATGTCGAGCGATGTTGCTCTTAAGGTTATCTACGGGGTCAGTCTCTCGCTTGATGGAATGTACAGCTACAACTAAAAAAGATTTAGAATTTTGGTGGGAACCATTGGGTATAGATCGAGGTCTTTGGGAAAATACAAGTACCGATCCTTTGTTAGATATGTGGAGTGAAGTTAACGATACTATAAATAATGTTAACCAAGATGCATCTTTGATTAACAATGTATTTGAGTTGCGTACCAAATTATCAAAGGAACTCTTGATACTTTCCGGTTGTGAACGTATTGGCTTAACAGGAATTTGTATATGAAATACATGGGCTCAAAACGGTATATGCTCACCAATGGTTTGGGAAAGTTGCTTGATGAAGAAGCCAAATCCGCTAAACGGATTGTGGATCTTTTTTGCGGGGCAGGGGCTGTTGCGTGTCATGTGGCTCGACACACCGACTTACCGGTGCTTGCAATAGATTTGCAGAAATACTCCGTTATCCTGACGGAATCAATTATTGGAAGAAATAGGGTTATTGAAGAATCGGAGCTTACTGAAAATTGGCTTAATCGGGTGGACGATTTAAGGCGGGAATCGAAGTTATGGATATCCGCTGAAAAGCTTAGCGCAAAGCTTGATAAGCGCAGGATGGGTCAATATGTTAAAGATTGTCGTGAACTCTGTGAAGAGCGGTCAACAATTGGCCCCATCTGGAATGCCTATGGAGGGCATTATTACAGCCCGCAGCAAGCGCTGACCTTTGACTATTTATTAAAATATGTTCCGCAAGAATTGACTCATCAAAAGGTGAGCTTAGCTGCCGTCATCATGGCTGCTAGTCGGTGCGCGGCTTCTCCCGGACACACGGCACAGCCGTTCCAACCCACCAGAACGGCCAAGAAATTTTTGTTGGAATCCTGGCAAAAAGACCCGGTTGATGTGTGCAAAAGAACATTGTCGGAAGTATCAAAGTTGCATGCAAGGACTATTGGCGAGGCTCGCGTGGCAAATGCTATTGACGAGGCCAAGAAATTGAGACCCACCGATCTTGTCTTTGTGGACCCGCCTTATTCCGGAGTTCAATACAGCCGCTTTTATCATGTCCTGGAAACCATTGCCAATAAAGAGTGTGGAAAGGTTTCCGGTGTGGGGCGCTACCCTGATATATCCAAAAGACCTCAATCAAGCTTTAGCAATAAAGGACAATCAAAACAGGCGTTAATTGATCTCTTAAGTAACCTTGCTGAGTCCGGGGCTACAGTTATATTTACTTTTCCTAATGAGGAATGCAGCAACGGTTTATCAGGAGAAGAAGTTAAAAACACAGCAATGCAATTTTTTGATATTCAAGAGAAGGAAAAAGTAAAGATGAGGTTTAGCACGCTGGGTGGAAATAACACCAAAAGAGATTCCAGAAAGGAATCCTGCGAACTTATTTTATTAATGAGGCCTAAGTGAAAAGCTTGGTGATATTTTGGTTATGACTAACAAACATCTAAAAAGATTGCGTGCGGCAGCCAGTAGAATTCATGATGGCTGTAAGCTAAAAATATTAATTTTTGGTCCAGGTATCAGTGGAGGGGACTTATATGCGAAGCGTTGTGAAATAAGGATGAAGCTTAAAGAGTTAAATCATGATGCAGATTTTCCAGAAGAAATAATCAATAAAGAGGATATGAATTTAAGAGGGTTGAATGTAAAAGTGGCCGAAGAAATTTTGATAGAGGAGTATGATTATATCATAAATTTAATGGTAAGTCCTGGTGCTATTGGAGAGGCTCATGATTTTGCGGGAAATAGAAAATTTGCAGTGAAGATGATGATTTGTGTTGATCAGAATCATAGAAATGGTTATAGCGCGCAAGGTATTCTACAAATTTTCGAAGGGCTAAATGGTAAATTAGATTGGTTTGATGGAGAGCGAGATATTATTGAATGTCATTTGTCAACTCGAATTATTGATCAGGTTAAACGAGTCGCTGCTTGTAAACAGATGGAATTATTAGGAGGAAAATGAGTTCTGGGATTATTTTGAAAGAACCAAATAAACGTACTGAGCGTCAAGGGAATATAATTACCTTGATGAGTGATCCTTTTAAGCGTTTAATTTTATTGTACTTGCATCAATTCCCGAATGAAAATGAAAGTAAGATTGCGCAGAATTTGGAAATAAGTAGGGATCAACTGGACTCAGAGTTAGATTTATTAGATAAGCATAGAATTATCACTAGAACAGATAAAGGGTTTAAGTTGGCCGATTGGATCGATAAATATTTTACTATTGAACTATTTTCCTTAGATTTCCTTATTGGCAAAACAGTAAAAACAGATGACAAAAAAGTTAGTGAACCACTTAAACATAGTTATGAGGTTAAAAGCCTTCTTGGGAAAGGCAACTCATCATATACATTTCTAGCAAAAGAAACAATGCTAGACAGAGACCGAACTCTCAAGATTTTTTTGCCGGGAACTGTTTCTTGGGAGAAATTAAGAAGAGCTCTAGTAATGCGCTCAAAATTAAAGCATCCAGCATTGCCCGAAGTAATAGAAATGGGAGAATTGAATATTGAGTTGCCCGAGGGAAAAGAAGTGGTTCTGAATTGTGTGGTTTTTGAAAATATTCCCGTATCAGCAAAAACATTTCTGGAATTTTTAAAATCTCAAGAGAATATAACAAGTAAATTTTTTGATCGATTTATACAAAGAATCGGTGGAGCTATGGCTGAGATTGAAAAAGCTGGATTAATACACGGAGATTTGCACGAACGTAATATTTTGGTTGATTTCACAAGCGTTTCAACTGTAGAGATGTCAAATATAGAATTTTGGCTGATTGATTTTATTGGAATTCCTTCTTCTTCATCGCCACAACTTGAAGTCAAGTCTGACTTAGAGAATTTTAGAAATCATTTACTAAAAGTAGCCTTGTTGGCATGTGAGAAGTGTCCTGGAAACCCCGCAAGATATATATTGGGTGAGAAGGTGTATTCCATCCTTCAGAATTTAATGGAGAATAAATTTAGTTCATTCCAGGAAATAATGCGTGTTTTTAATCAGCCCGAAGCTTCAGTGCCTGAAAATTTTTTTAAAGTTCCAGTTGAAAAGCCGTTTGAATGGTTACGTGTAGAATGGATACCTACAGCAGGTAAGTTATATAAGCTTTTTGAGCCTGATGCAGCCAGGTTTGATGTCATTTCCCGCTTCGGAAATACATTGATTTCCGGACCTAGGGGTTGTGGTAAATCTCATTATTTGAGAGTACTAGCTTTTAATCCACAGGTTATAATTCAATCCCAAGATGATCTAGAACTTAGAGAACGACTTGAACAAATTCGATATAATTTTCAGAACTCATTTGGTGTTCTATTCACTTGCAGACTTGGAGAATTTAAGGTGTTTACGCCACAGGCCATTGGTCAAGATATATTTGATCCAGAGACTCAAAGAATATTGAAACATATTTTAGTTTTAAAGATTTGGAATAAAACATTTGAGGAAATTAAGAAAGGTTTAGAATGTGTCGATCCGGTAAGTAAGCGGCCCATAATTCAAATTCCTAATGATTATCAACTCTTAATTAAGTTTCTTGAGGAAAGATTGGGTAAATTAATTTTAGTCGACCCAGAAAATCCCATTAACATATTTCATCAGATCCTTGCAGTTTGTGTGGCGCAAGAGAGTTCAATAATAGCTAACTGGTATAGGATTGGAGAAAGGAAAATTAGTCATTTTTTTGATGAAAGAGACTTGGATTCCTTTTTCTTTGTAATAAAACAGCTGTTTGGCGAGTTGCGAAGTACTAGGTTTTTCATTTTGGTTGATGATGCAAGTCAAGGTAATATGCATTTTGAAATGCAGAAAATCCTAAACTCATTAGTACGATCAGTTCAAGAAAATCACTGCTTTAAAATCACATATGATAAATACATGTATACGATAGATTCATCAGATGGTCGTGCCATTGATCCAAGGCATGAGGCAACATATGTTGATTTGGGTGAAGTCTCCACAAAAACTCAACGAGACACTTCAAAGAATTTATCGAAGTATATGGCCAGAGTTATTGATACAAGGCTTAAGTCGGCAGGTTTTAACGAAAGCATAGTGAATATATTGGGGGAATCTCAATCCTCAGAAGAATTCCTGAGAGGGTTAAGTCAGCCAGGAGCTAGGAGACCTAAAAAAGGAGAGTCCACAAAGAAACGCCCTCCACGGGGAAAAGCCTATTATGCCGGATGGAATATAATTTCAAGCATATCCCATGGGAGCATAAGAACTTTATTAGAGTTGGTCGAACAAATTTTCAGTCATAATAGCGTACAACCCGGTTCTGGAAAAGTTTCTTTAAGAGATCAAGATGTAGTCGTGAGAACTCATGCCAAGACACTATTCAAAGCTTTATCCAATATTCCGGGTGAGGTTGACAATACGTCTTTGGGTAATGCATTATTCTCAGTTATAAGTTCGATAGGTGAGTTATCAAGACGATATCTTGTGGAATATAAGACAGAGGAAGAAAATAGGTGGTATGAAACCATTTCATTTGAAAGATTAGATGGTGATTCATTGAGCGCTGAAGCCAAATTAATTCTAGATGGGTTAATTCAGTGGGGATTAGTGTTAGACGAGGGAGTAACATTTTCACGTGCTCAGATAGGCTTATCAAGACGATATGACCTAAATAAGATATTCGCGCCTGCATTTGGTATTACTTATAGAGTAAGAAATCATATATATCTAAGCACGGATCGATTGGAAGAGCTTTTGCTAAAGCCTACCAAGTTTATTGAACGACATCGAAGAAAATTGCGAGATTTAGCTGAGGGGAAGGTAGCCTCACAGCAAGGCACATTATTTCCGGAAAAATGATGAACGACATCAAAATAACGGCATTACAATTTAATTATAAAAAGCCTCTAACAGAAGACCTAGTCATCTGTGCTGCAGGTTTTGAAGAGCGTGCGTTAAAATTTACGGCAAGTCTAAAGAAGGCAAAATGTAAGATCGGTCGATGGTTGTTATTTCGTTACGAGAGCCAGAAACAAGATAATGAACCCAACTATAAGAAACTTAAACACTTGATTAAATCTATCCAGGGAGAAGATCCTAAAGAGTTAGTAGTAAATTCAAATAGCCCAATCCAAACATGCTTCAAAATAAAATCAGAAATCGAGCGAATTCGAACAGAATTTGCGTACGAATCTGTCTTAATAGACATATCTGGCATGACCCATTTGTGGGCTATATATTCCATTCACTCATGCTTATCCATTGGGATGAAAGTATCAATCGTTTGCACAGAGGCAAAAGATTATTTTCCTAAGAAAGTGGATATTGAGAAAATAGAAAAGGAATTGGTTAAAAAAAGATTTGATTTGGCGACTGATTATCTTCAAAGTGCAGGCCTAAAGGAAGTCCAAATATTGCCCGAGTTCGGTGGGAATTTTAGGCCTGGATCTCAGACCTGTTTGGTTATTTTTGTTGGCTATGAGCCCCATAGAATAGAAGGACTCATAAATCAGTATGCTCCAAGTACATTAATTGCCATTTGGGGAAGATCTCCTCACAAAAACTTACAATGGAGAACAGAGTTCTCAAAATCGATTCATGCTGAGTTACTTTCTCGATGGCATATCCGTGAAGTTGAAGTTTCGACACTGTTTTTTGAGGAAATTCTCTCGAAACTTGAGGAAGAGTTTAATGTTATAAAGTACCAATATGACGTTGCGATAGCTCCACAATGCAGTAAAATGCAAGCTTTTGCATCCTATCTTTTTTGGAGAAGTCACCCAGAAACGCAGCTTATCTTTACAACTCCAGTAAGATTTCACTCTTCCTCCTATTCGAAAGGAGTCGGTAAGACTTATTTTTTTGAAGTGTTAAATAACCTCACTTCTGGTAAAGAAAGAATCAAAAATATTAATAAGTGATAGAATGTATTTATTCCGATAATAGATTGAGAACGCTTTTAAATGCCTAATCCTCAATAAAAATTACGAAAGTTTTTTAATGACCACCAAACTCCCCTCCACCTACAAATCCCTCTTTCAAAAAGTCAAACAGACGCTGATCCTTGGCCAGCAGAAGATTGAAGCCGAGAAGGTGAAGATTTACTGGGAGACGGGGAACCTGATCCAGACGCACATTAAACAAAATAAGGATCGCGCGGAGTATGGGACGGAGGTTGTCCAACGATTATCCAAGGATCTTGGGATCGAAATATCAACGCTGCACCGCTGTGTGCGGTTTGTGCAGACGTACCCCCGCCTGAAGATTGTGGGCGGCCGCCCACAATTCAGCTGGACCCATTACCGCAAACTGATCGCTATTTCCGACGAGGATGAGCGGGATCTGTTTGAACAGAAGGTCATTGAGCATGCCTGGTCCGCGGATGAACTGGCCGCGAGGATCAAGTCCACAAGAGGAACACCGGCCGCGATTAAAAATGAATCGGCTCCCCCGCAAAAATTATTGACGCCTGCCCGCGGGCAATTGTACACGTACCGGCTGGTGCAGCGGCCGCAGCTGGGCGCGGGCAAAGATGAACGCGAGTGGCTGCTGGATCTGGGTTTCAACATCTACAAGCGTCTTTCGGCGCGCGCCGTATCGAAATTCGAGGCGGATGAGATTGTTGAAAGTGTTTTTGATCCTGCGGCCGACCGCTATTCGCTCAAACGCAGTGAGCGCGGGACCAAAGACCTGTTCACGTACGCGGCGGTGATTGAACGGGTGGTGGACGCTGACACACTCAAGGTCCGCATTGATCTGGGGTTCCGCCTTGAGCACACCGAAACCCTGCGCCTGCGGGATATCGACGCGCCGGAACTCGGCACGAAAGAGGGGGACGCGGCCAAGGTGTTTGTGCAGTCGCTGTTAAAGGAGTCAGCGCTGATCGTGATGCGCTCCAGCCGCCCCGATAAATATGCCCGGTACCTCGCGGATGTCTTTATCCCGCAAGGGGACGAACCTGATCCGGCGACGGATGTGTATTTGAATAATTTATTGTTGGAAGGGAAATATGCCTGGCGGGTGTAGTGAAAAGGGATAAGTGATAAGGGATAGGAATGACCGTTATGCTTATAAAAAAGGGACGTACACCTTTGCCCCCCTTTTCGACAAGATACGGGACAGCGCCCTATCTTAGGGATCAGGGATCTGTGAAAAAAAAGAATAGGAAGTAAGAAGAAAGAAGGAAGAAATATCCAGAAAAAACAGGACCGAGGGGTTTAAGGTTAAACGTTTAACGTAAAATAAACAATTTATTATGCCAAAATCCAACTTACCTTCCACCTACAAAATCCTTTTTAAAAAACTCAGGCAATTGAGTGTATTTAACCGGTTATAAAAGATCCTTATTGAACGTTTTATTGACTCCCACACGCATGCATGGTATAAAGATATTCATCCCCTATAGTAAGGAACGGTTTTGAACCGTTCCCTACTCGCTCTTCCCCATACAACGCCAAAAAAAGAAAGGGGAAATTTTTATGTCCAACGAAATGTCTTTAACAAAAATCGCTGTTTTTAAAGGAACAAAGATCCGGAAAGTCATTCACAACAATGAGTGGTGGTTTTCGGTGGTTGATGTAGTGCAAGTCTTAACGGATCAATCAGATATCAAGAAGGCAAGGAAATATTGGAACAAATTGGCCCAGAGGTTAAGAGAAGAAGGTAGTGAGTTGGTGACAATTTGTCACCAACTGAAGTTGCCTGCCTCTGACGGTAAATCATACCCAACGGACTGCGCTAATACGGAAGGCATTTTTCGTATTATTCAATCCATCCCGTCTCATAAGGCCGAACCCTTCAAACGCTGGCTGGCCAGGGTCGGGTATGAACGGATTCAGGAGATTGAGGATCCGGAATTGGCGATGAAGAGAATGCGGGCCATCTATAAGGCCAAGGGGTATTCGGATGCCTGGATCGAAAAGCGGGTGCGCGGGATAGCTGTTCGGGAAGAGCTGACCGATGAATGGAACAATCGGGGGATCAAAAATCAGGGGGAATACGCGATTTTAACCGCGGAGATTTCCAAAGCCGCTTTTGGCGTTACTCCGTCGGAATATAAAAAACTCAAAGGCCTGGAACGCGAGAATTTACGGGATCATATGAATGATCTTGAGTTGATTTTTTCCATGCTGGGGGAGGCATCGACGGTAGCCATCACCCGTAGCAAAGATACTCAGGGATTTACACAGAATAAAGAAGCCGCTATTGACGGCGGCAGTGTCGCCGGTAAAGCCCGCGTAGACCTGGAGCATAAAACGGGTAAGAAGATTATGAGCAACGACAACTATCTTGAAACTTCTCAGAGTAAGAAGTTGGGTAAGAAGCAGATCCAGGAACACACACCGTAACCCGGTTTTTTGATTAATCATGACAACTGAACCCCAACCCATCGATATCATTTTAACCGAGCGCGGGCTGACGAATGAGGATCTTGTCAAGGCCTCTACCGAGCAGCTGACGTTCAAGCAGGTGCGTAAAGCGCGCGCGGGGCGTCCGGTGTCTCCCAATATCCAGGAGAAGATCGTGCGCGCCCTAAACGCCTGCGGCGGGGAGGTGAGGTATCGGGTGGGAGAAATATTTAAAAGGGATAAGGGATAAGTAAGATACGGGACAGCGCCCTATCTTAGGGATCAGGGCACAGGGATCTGGGATTAAGGAAAGAACTGAAAGAAAGTAAGAGGTAAGAAGAAAGAAGGAAGAAATATCCAGAAAAAACAGGACCGAGGGGTTTAAGGTTTAAAGTTTAAGGTGAAAGAAAAAATTTATTATGCCAAAATCCAACTTACCTTCCACCTACAAAATCCTTTTTAAAAAACTCAGGCAATTGAGTGTATTTAACCGGTTATAAAAGATCCTTATTGAACGTTTTATTGACTCCCACACGCATGCATGGTATAAAGATATTCATCCCCTTCGATTCCTCTCTTAACCGATTAAAGAGAGGATCTAAAATGATTAAGCTGGATGTTCAAGGTAAAGAGATATCGGTAATTTTAATAAAACAATTAGATTACATTTCTTTAACAGATATCGCGAAATACCGCGATAGCGACGCTCCGGCAGACATCGTTAAGAACTGGATGCGCAGCAGAAGTACAATAGACTTTTTAGGGCTGTGGGAAAAGTTAAACAACCCGGATTTTAAACTGGTCGAATTCGACCAGTTTAGAAATTATGCGGGGAACAATTATTTTGTCTTGTCCCCGCAGAAATGGATTGAACAGACAGGGAAAAAGTGGTGTCGTTTCTCCGAACATCTGAAATTTAAGTGGATACAATTAAACAAAAGTTAAGCATCTCAAAAACAATGCGCTTTACTGGTGGGTCAGTCAAAATCAAACGTTCCGGTATGAAGTGTTTGGCGGCTATATGGGTCCCCCAAAAGAACGGAGAACGGGACTGTTCCCAAAAAGGGACAGATCAAATAATTTTTTGCACCCCAACCGATCAAGGATCAAAGAATTGTGCGGAAAACACGCCGAAACCCCGATGAGCCTATGAAATCACTTATTCCCTTTCTCTTGTTCACGTTCCTTTTCACCACCCCCGCTTTTACCCAGGAACAACAAGGGCCGCAGCCGCTCGAACTGACCTTTAAACTGAAAGCCAGGTTTGCCGAGGATGAACGGGAGAACGGCCCCATCTGGCCGGAAGAACCAAACGCCATCGTCGAAGACAGGGAAGGCAATCTTTATTCCACCACCCCCGGCGGCGGGGAATACGGCCACGGCACGGTGTTCCGGGTGACCCCGCGGGGAGAGACCCAGGTCATCCACAGTTTTAACGGCACCGACGGAAGTTCACCCAGGAGCGGATTGGCCAAAGGGCCGGGCGGCGTGTTGTTTTACGGTACGACCTACGGGGGCGGTGAACTTAATACCGGCACCATTTTCACGGTAAGCCCCGGAAATAAAGGAGTCCGCACCGAGGCCAGTTTCAAAAATGGAAAACTGCCCCCCTTGCCCCCTCCGGAGAAATATACCAAGCAGCAGATCATGAATTCATGGCCATCGTATCCGCAAACGGGTTTAGTGCTGGCCGACGGCAGGATGTACGGGGTCACCACCTATACGCATAATCAAAAACGGGGCATGATCTACCGTCTGGACGGCGGGCAAGAACCGGTCTTTGCGCTGTATTATTTCGGGGACAAGCAGGGCGGTGTTTATCCCAACGCGCTGACGCTGGGCCAGGACGGGATGTTGTACGGAACCACCTACACCGGAAATACCGACGAAACCATTCACGGGACGATCTATAAGACGGCTCCGGGGTCCCGGAATATTCAAACGGTCCATGTGTTCAATGCCGCGGACGGTTCGGGCCCGGTGAGCCTCATGAGCGCCAGCGACGGGAATCTCTATGGGACAACAGCGGCAGGCGGTTACTCCAGAAACAGGGGATACGGCGTTTTATACAAGTTCGACCCGCGCACCAAGAAACTGGACGTCCTGCATAAATTTGACATGAGAAACGGCGTGTTGCCGTCCGCGCAGGTGGTGGAAGGCGCCGACGGATATATTTACGGGGCCGCCGTTGACAGTTATTCCGCCAAAGGGCCCAAGAGCGGGCTTTTGTACCGGATCGATAAGTCAGGCAAAGATTATAAAGTGATTCACTGGTTCGATGGCAAACGCGACGGCGAAAACCCGACCAGCGACATGCTCAAGCGCGCCAACGGCGACATGTGCGGCCTGGCCCATGCCGGCGGTCCCATGCGGCGCGGCGCCCTGTATTGCCTGGAACAATGCGCCGGTCTGCACAACGCGTCCGATGCTGAACCTAATAAGCGCAGCTGCTGCATATTGGGAACAGACGCGCAGGATCCGGCCAAGATTGAGCGCCATTACTACGCTCGCACAGGCGAGGGCTTGACCGGATGGGCGGCCGACGGGGTGAACTTGCGCGGGGCAAGAGCGGGATTTCTTTATACACTCAATGCCGGATTTGTGGATTTGGGACATGTCAGGGACAACGCGGACATGACGAAGTTCATTTTTGACGGGCTCAACACGGGGCACATGTGTATGAACCTTTACGATGGTTCGGTCCTGGTCACGCGCGAGCCGTATGGCCAGGAAGCGATGCTGGAACTCGCCGGCGCGATCGCATATGCCGAAGGTATTGCGCACGAGTTGTCGACCTGGAGGGTCGATGGCATGGGCATGGACAATTCGTCCTTTTCACCGGAAGACATACCGTCGAATATCATCGGGATCGAGGCGGCCAAACGCGCGATCAAAGCCTCCAATTATGATACGGCCCCGGCGGTCTTTAACGCGGCCATGGACCGTGAACTGACGAGCAGCCAGGGTATTTTGCAGGAATTGGTGCCGGTCTCACAAGCGAACACCGAGCGGCTTTACGACTATGTGTTCAACACGCGGCAATGGCAGATCAACCCCTGGACGGAGATTATTCAACTTCAGCACCGCAATTTTTCGACCGTACCCTGGCGGCTTAAGATCAATGATATCAAACCGACGACCTATTATCCGCCGGCGTGGCTTAAGGACGTCGCATTCACGAGTTTATACAAGGACTTTGACTACCGGGTAAGAAGAGGTGTCATCACAGGCACAGGAATCAGAAACAACTTGTCACAAAATGATTTTCAGAAAATCATCACCCAAATCCAGAAAGAATACACCTCGGTCCAAGGCCAGGAACATTGGGACAGGCCGTAATGGAAGGGAAGGAAATATAAATGAGGGACGGGCTTTTTCAGCGTTGAGCGTAAAGAGGGATGGATCGAATTCCGGGACACACCCCGTAACCCGGATTGATGAGCGGTGAGCGTAAGGCGGATAGGGTAGAGCGATATTAAGGATCAAAAGGAACGGTCGCGACCGTTCCGTACAGTTTCAATATTAATACCATTTTCTCCATGCGGGGAATATGGTTATAAAAAGAAAGGCCAGGATTTCTCCTGGCCTTGGCTCGTAGCTTATAATCCTTGTCCGACAATTAAAGTATAGCTACGGATGGCCGTTTGTTCAAGAAAAATTATTGGCTCAAATATCCTTGTCCGGAGATTATATTTGAGCCAAATGATGTATTACACCCTCGGCAGGAATCGAACCTGCATCATCTCGTTAGTCGGACAAGGGCTTTATCCATTAAGCTACGAGGGCGTAAACATGAAATCAATATTACCACACAAATATGTGTGTTATCAAGAAAATTTTAAAGGGGTCGAATTCGACGCCTTTAGATTCCTATCTGGAAGCAATTCCTTTGTGTTAAGATACGGGACAGCGCCCTATCTTAGGGATCAGGACACAGGGATTGAAGGGAACGGTCTAAGACCGTTCCGTACAGTTTTTAAACTAATCCGTGTGAAAGCCTATTTTGCGTTTGGGTGTTTTCGGATGCTGCATTAACTGACGGATGGCTTCAAATATCAATTTAACCTCATGGTCTTTCTGTCCCATCCGCTTTTCCAGCTGATCAAGCCGTTGGGCCAATTCTTTATTGGTATTCAAAATTTCACGCAATCTCACGAAGGTGCGCATAATGATCATATTCACTTCGACAGCTTTTTCGCTATTTAAAACGCTGGAGAGCATGGCGACACCTTGCTCGGTAAAAGCTGTCGGGCTCACCCTTGAATGTTTTAATGTTTTGAACTGGTCGCAATTTGCGACCAGTTCGTCCTTTTCCATTTTTGTTAGGCGAAACATAAAATCTTCCGGAAACCGTTTTTTATTTCTTTTCACTTGTTCATTTAAGCGCTTTGTTGAAACTCCGTAGAGCAGGGCTAGGTCATGATCAATCATCACTTTTTGGCCGCGGATGAAAAATATTTTGTTGGAAACAATTTCGGTGGAAATGGTTTTTGATGACACGTTTTCTCTCTTTATGAATATAAGGGGAGATCGAGCGGGGTGTTTGTCACAATTATACAAGATGATCGGCAGGATGGCAAATGAGTGATCAGGAATCTGTGAAAAACGAAAGAAGTAAGAAGAAAGAAGGAAGAAATATCCAGAGAAAACAGGACCAAGGGGTTTAAGGTTTAAAGTTTAAGGTGAAAGAAAAAATTTATTATGCTAAAATCCAATTTAGCTTCCACCTACAAATCCCTCTTCCAAAAAGTCAGACAGGGAACAGGGATCGAAGGATGAAAAAAATCGGGAACAGCCGATGTTAAATGAGGAGAATATATGCCTATAACAATCATGTCCTGGAACATTGAAAACCTGGGGTCCAGTAAACTCATTGGTTATGGGGAGGAAACGTTTTGGGCGTTCTGCCGGTACGTAGCCAGCCTTATCAATAAGGAAAACGTGTCGCTGCTGGGTATCATGGAGGTGCGGGAAAACCTCGGCATGAAAATCGGCTGGGGGATTTCGAACGTCCTGAATAATACATACGGCAAACAATACGGATATATTTCCAGCACCCAGTTCGGCGCGGGCCGGATGGAGGAGTACCTGTTTATCTATCAGGCGCCTTTGTCGCTGGCCGATGTCAGTTATGAATTCAAAGACACCGCGGGCAATCCGGTAGATTTTCCGCTTAAATCCGACCGGCCGCCTTTTATGGGCCTGTTCACGAATGGAACAACGTCAATTCCCATATTGGTGTATCATGCCCGGGGACCGGTCTCGGGCAAGGACCCTTCCCATCAGGGGCCGAAATACGGCAACTGTATGCTGGCCAGGATCAGGGACATTCAGCCCGGCAGCGCCGCCCAGGCCATCCTTATGGGGGATTTTAATATTACCCCGTCGAATATTACAACCGACACCACGAGTGACGCCTATTACAGCTTTAAGCCGTTAAAGGATATCGACATGAACTGGCAGGTGCATGACGGCGGGACTCCGCTGTTGACCTCGCTGCGGCCGCCCAATTTTAACCCGCCCGACATCCACAGTATTTTCAGTTATGATTACGATAATTTTTATACTCGTCCTGACCGCGGAGGGATAGGCTCCGTGAATAATCTTCTCCTTGACCTTTTTCCGACATCAGGGCAGTACGACGCCGATATCGATAAGAATTTCCGGGATTATATATATTGTTATAAACAGGCACGCCTGGGCGCCGGAATCGGGGCGGTTGTTCCGTACTCGACCCTTCAGCCATTGTTCGCCGACTTTCGTCTGGCGGTCAGCGACCACATGCCGATAATTATGGATTGGTGAGCGCATGACTTTATTTAAGTTCAGACAACAAATCGATAAATTTTTCAGCCTGGACCGTTTAACGTTTCGTCTGCCGCCGGAGTCATTGAATTTATGCGCAGGGTTAGAAGAGAATTTGAAACGGATTATTCCATCGGGGGAGGTGCTGATCACCGGCGTTAGTGATTTGACCGCCGACGACCGCTGTCTGCATTTTAAAGGGGAAACCCGTCTGCCTGGGGAAGGGATGTCCTGCGGCGTCCACTGGATATTCTTTACGGATACGGCCGGACTGCAGGCGGCCGGCCTGTTCAGACTGAAACAGCAAGACGCGGGGAAATACAAATTTTCGCAGAACTACCCCGTCCTGAAAGGCACCATCTTCGACTGTTTTTTTGTTGAAGACGCCGGCGTTTATTCTGTGGCCACCGCCGCTTACACGGACGCGGCGCTAGGTGTGTCCGTGGCGGCCGGCACGCAATTCAACGGCACGCTGACCCAGGACCCGGCTGAGTTTCCGACGATTGGGTATATCACCCAAGTGATTGCCAATGAGCTGAAGTCCGTGCAGGTGTCGGGCGATATCAGCGGGGATGTCTCAGCCCCTCAGTTTAATCTGCAATTTCAGCTGCCGGACATTAATCTCAGGCATTTCTTTAACGGGAAGATCGATCTGAAGACAACGGTGTCCCTGCAAAGCCGTTTCGGCCAGATCAAGGGGCCGGAACCGGATTCTCCGACGACCGATTATCAGTCGTTTACGATAAACCTTGATGTGACCGCAAAGCTGGGCGCGGCCGGCACGCCGGTGCAGTTTTTGTGCCAGATGGACATCGGTAAACGGCCCACGATACAGGTCCAGTCCCACTTTGCCCCGTTGACGCTGGATTTGAACAGTCTGCAGGATTGGGTCGGCGGCAACATGGGAGAGTTGATCAAGGGGCTGCCCAAGACGCATCAGCAAAGCAATTTGTCGGTGAGTCTGACCGGACTTAATTTTTGCATTTCCGTCCGTCCGGTGTCGCTTCTTTCTGTCACATTCCTGTTGCAGGCCGGCGGCGGGGGGGATTTGATTTCTGGCGTGATCAGTATCGGCGGGATCCAGGGCCAATTGACTTTGTTGAACCCGTTCGGAAAGTGTCAGGCCAGCAGCATGCTTAAGGCGGACATGACGGTGGGTTCCTCGGCCCGGACAACGCTTGAGGCGGAGTTGACGTACTGGCAGTCGTTTTCGTTTGCCGCCAGTTTGAAGGAAGGATCATCGCTGAATGTACCGGGCCTGATCCAGGACCTTTTGCATGTGCCTTACAAAGGGCCGGCTTTACCCGCGTTTGACCAGTTGCTGTTTCAGGCCCAGGACGTCAACACCGCGCCCGCCTGGAGGCTGTTGGCAGGCAACAATCAGGGGTTTACGATTCCGGTCGGTCCCAAAGGGATCATCGTCGAGTTTTTGTCCATTGAAGTCGGTACCATGAACGATGCCAAGACATTGTCGGGGGATGTGTCCGGCCAGTTCCGGTTTTTGTCGTCCCAGACGTTTGTCAGCGCCGATCTGGCCGGAGATTTCGAATTGAACACCACAGTCGATGGCACGTACCCGGTCCCGGATATCGTCAAGGATATCGCCGGCCAGTCCTGGCCGGCGCCTTCCTGGATGGACCCTATTTCCGTCAACAAACCCGCTGTCCTGATCCAAAAGAAGGCGGATGATTTTGTGTTTTTGCTGACCTGCGGCGTTTCGTACAAACAGATTAAAACTAATATCGCCCTGGCGGTCGAAAAGTACGCGGGCAGTTCGGGATTTATCGCCGGTATGCTGTTTCAAAACGTCAACATGAATAAATTGTTCCCGGTCCTGCCGGCATCATTGGGGAACATTACGGTACAGAACGCGGGGATGGTGGTGTCGTCGGTCACCGCCGCCCAGTTTGACATCAAGACGCTGTTTCCGGACGCGCCCATCGACACCGCCGGTTACGGGATCCAGAAGGGATTGCTGTTTTTCTCGGAAATCGATCTGGATAAAACGGATTTTAAGAAGCTGGCCAATCTGCTGAGGGGAAAGAAGGCCAGACAAAACGCCGACAGCGTGTTTTTAACGCGCCTGCTGCTGGACCCGTCCGATAACCAGTATGAAATGGACCTGGTCCTGGTCCAGACGTTTGACATCGTTCCCAAAGTGATTTCCATTAAAAATCCAAACGCCGTGTTTAAAGTCAGCCCGCAGCTTTGGAGCATCCAGTTCGGGATCGAGAGCGGCACCCTGCAGATCAGCCCCTCCGTCGTGTTGGGACTTTCCGGCAGTTTTGAAATCACCTCCACCGGCAAGACGATCGCCAACCTTCAGGTGGACACTAATTTTCCTATCCCAAAGACCAATGTCGTGCTGGAAGATATTTTCGTTCAATTGCAGGTCGATGAAGCAGGGTTCGATTTCGAGGTGGGAGGCAGCATCAAGTTAAAGACGTCGTCGCCGAAACCGGAAGAAATCAGTATGATGATCGCCGTGATGGACGGCGAGGCCGTTTCAGGATTCTGCGGGTGTTACACCAGTGGAGACCCAGCCAAGGGGACCAGTTTCACGGAGCTGATTACCAGTTTTATCAAGACGGACGTGTCCAATGACGCGGCGGCCCTGTTTGACAACATCCGGGTGAAGGATTTTATGATCATTGTGGTGGTGGATACCACCATCCCCGCGACGCTCGTCCAGAAATGCAAATTTCAGGACCAGAACCCTTATTCCAACGGGTTGTATTTCCGGATGCACGCGGTCATTTTCGGCGTTAATTTCGACGTGAATCTGTTGAAAATCGATCAGGCGGGGATTACCGTCAATGTCGATATTTCCCCTTTTACCATTTGCGGCCTGAGCGTCAGCCAGACTAAATTTATTCTGGATTCGGCCAAGGTCAGCGTTTACATCACCGGAGGAGTATCATACACGTTGTATAAGGTGCCGCTGGTGCGGGGGGCCGCCACCCTCGCGCTGAAGACGGACGTTTTTCATTTTCAGATAAAATTTCAGATATATAAGACCATCCGGGTGGATATAAATGTTTATTTTTCTTCCAGCAAAATACAGGTACAGTTTACGGGCACCATTGTCATCAAAGGCCCGTTCGGCATCACCATCCGGGTGGGGGCGGGGGTAGACGTTTTGGTCCAAAGCGACGGACACGGCCATGCTTACGGTTGGGTGGAACTGCCTGTTGTCGGCAAGGTCTATTTCCTGAATGCGAAATTTTTAACCCTGGAGGATTACGGTCCGGCCCTTGACGGAGACGGTGACGATGAATATTTGGAACAGCTGGAAAAAGATTTCCTGGCAGGGACCCAGCAGGAATTTTCGCAAATGTCTATCCAGACATTGATCGAAAAGGCCACGGGTGCCGAACCGACGTTCGAAATCGACATGGCGTCCGTCACAGCCAAGATTGTGAAGAAATATATGAACAAGCCATGCGCCGACGCGGCCCAGGCGGTTTTGAAAATCCACTCGGATATTGTGGTGGGACCGGAGCATCTGGCCCGCGACCTGTTCTGCTGCGAGGCCCAGCATTACAAGGGTGACGAAGACATTTATGACCCAAAGGATATTATTCCGGTCGTCGCCACGGTGATGCCGGACAAGATGAACGCCACGACCGGGGCCATTATTCTGTGCGCCCAGCTGGACTATAAAGACAATCCCAAAGGCGGAGCCGAAATTTTGTATAACAAGGGTCAGTTGTACCCACTGGAACCGGATATTCTTAATGCACTGCAGGACAAACAGGCGTATGGTTTGCCAGAAAAAGAAGCCCAGCAGATCATTGATGATATTAAAGGAGGAAAGTAAAGATAGGGGACAGATAACCCTCAAGGTTCTAATGCAACACTTTATCTTGTAGAATGAGATCTGTGAAAAAAGAAAGAAGTAGGAAGTAAGAAGAAAGAAGGAATAAGTTGAGAAGAAAGTAGAATCGAGGGGTTTAAGGTTTAAAGTTTAAGGTGAAAAAAAATTATTATGCTAAAATCCAATTTAGCTTCCACCTACAAATCCCTCTTCCAAAAAGTCAGACAGGGAATAGGGATCAGTGAACAGGGATCGAAGTGATAGGGGACAAGTGATAATATAGATCGTTAGACCATCGCTGTTATTTGTGCCCAAGGCCCAGTCCCCAGGGACCCGTATTCAAGCGGTTAGCGTAAAGCGATCAGGGAATCGTCTACTTTGACACGTTATTCGATTTTGTTATAATGAACTCCACAAACTGAACCAATTGCAAAAAATAAATCCCCCGCAATGCTCGGTTCCCCTTTAATTAAAAGGGGGGAACATGCCGTCAAGATCCATTTCTATAACGCACATTTCCAACAAAATTTATATCCTTCGCGGTCAAAAGGTCATGCTCGATCGTGATCTGGCTGACCTTATGTTTTTACGGAGCAAGGTGTGTCGATGCTTTCGACGGTCCTTAATAGTGAGAGGGCCATTCATGAGGAGGATCTATGTCTAAAGAAATTTGAAACGCTTTCCACCTGATTTTATGTTTCAAATGACCAGAGATGAATTTCAAGTTTGGAAGTCGCAATTTGCGGCTTCCAAAGAAGACCGTATGGGTTTAAGAAAAAGACCTTTTGTATTTACGCAGGAAGGTATTGCGATGTTGTCCGGCGTATTAAATAGTGAGCAGGCTATTCATGTCAATATTGCCATTATGCGGACCTTTGTCAAATTGAGGGAAATCCTGAGTACGCACAAAGAACTTGCGCAAAAACTTGAAACATTAGAGAAACAATACGACGCCCAATTTCGGGTGGTCTTTGAAGCGATCCGCAAACTCATGGATTCACCATCAGAAAAGAAAAAGTCAAAAATCGGGTTTCATACGGATTAGGGACGCACCCCTCCGTCCCCTTTTTTAAGCTTTTCTTGAGCCGGGAGGTGATTTTTGTTATGATGGGTCTAAAATAAATTTTCAAAGCAAGGATGAATATGAAAAAGAAAGCGAAAAGTAATCAGGATGTTGCCGGCGTCATGGTCCAGATCCAGGAACAGCTGGCGGTGATGAACGAGAAGCTGGATGCGTTTATGACCAAGTCTTTAACCGAATTGGCGCAGGCGCTGGCGGCTTCAAAACCGGCGGTGCGGATAACGCCCTCAGCCCCGCAGACGCAGGGACCGGTGCGTCCGACCCAGCATAAGTTTCTTAACCAAAGACAGATGTACGCCGTGGTCTGTTACGAGTGCGGCAAAGATGCGGAACTGCCGTTTAAGCCCAGCGGTGACCGTCCGGTGTTTTGTCCGGAATGTTTTGCCGCGCGCAAAGGACGCACGCCGCCGGCCCCGGTTGTGCCGGGAAAACTCTCTTCACCATCGATGTCTTCGCCGGGCCTTCAGTCTGCAGCTCCATCTGTCACACCCGCGCTGAAGGCGAAGAAGAAAGCCGCGCCCGCGAAAAAAACCAAGACCAAACGCGCCCCGGCCAAAAAAGCACCCGTGAAAAAGAAAGCGGCGGTTAAAAAGAAGACATCGCGGAAAAAGTGATCAGTGATCAGGGATAGGAATGACCGTTGGGCCAAAGGTAGGGAACGCTCGGGAGAGTTCTTTATTTCAATTAAGATTTTTTTTATTAAATTTATAATAAGGAGAACCAACCATGTCATTATCCATGTACCAGGCATCTATTCCGGTTTGTGTCCGTCAGCTGGAAATCCTTTCGTCGATTCTTAAGAAAGCCGAAGCGCACGCGGAAGCGAAGAAAATCGATCCGGAGGTGTTTTTAAACGCGCGGCTCGCGCCCGACATGTACCCGCTCATCCGCCAGGTTCAGATCGCCGGGGATATGGTGAAGGGGTGCGCGGCCAGATTATCGGGCCAGGCCGTTCCCAGTTACGAAGACACCGAAAAGACCTTCGCCGAATTGCAGGCGCGCCTCGCCAAGACCATCGCCTTTGCCCGGTCCGTGGATCCCTCCCAGGTCGACGGCAGTGAAGACCGCAAGGTGATGCTGAAGATCAGGGGAGTCGAAACGGAATTCAATGGCCAACCCTATCTGCTTGATTTTGTCCTGCCGAATGTCTATTTTCACATGACGGTCGCTTATGCCATTTTACGCCACAACGGGGTAGAGCTGGGCAAACGCGATTTTTTGGGGAGAAATTAGAAAGGGATCAGGGATCAGGGACAAGGGATAAGATTGACCGTTGGGCTTATGCTGTTATTTAGATAAAAGATCTGCTGGCCGGGTGTGTCCGTTGTTGTCCTATTGACAAATTTTTTGTTCTTGATTAAAGTGTTGTCCTGAATAATTATTAATAAATATTAAGGAGATTAGTCATGCGTTTGTTTTCAATCATCGTTTTAAGTTTGGCCCTGACGGTTGCCGTCAGTACACAATCCTTCGCGGATCCGGTTGACCTGACCACCTGGTCGGATTTGACCCTGGATCTGGGCGGTGGACAATCAGCCGGTAACTGGGTCCTGAGCAACGGAAACACAACCGTTACCCAGACCATCAATGCGGACCCGTCCTTTTTCCTGAACAATCTGAATCAGACCAGTTATTCCATCGACGGTTCATGGCTGGTTTTGCCGAATGCCGGTGATGATGATTTTATGGGATTCGTTTTCGGGTACACAGGCGCCAATCAGACCTACGTGTTTGACTGGAAGGCCGTTAACCAGACCTTGTCGCCTTACGGGGACGCGCTGGAAGGTTTTTCCATCAAGAAGATCGACGCGCCGGACGTGACTGATCTGGTTTTGGCTGATTTCTGGGACAAAGACGGAACCAGCCATTCAACCATTTTGGCCAGCAACTGGGCCACCGATAAGGGTTGGGTGCACGGCACGACCTATGATTTTCATCTGGATTTCGCCCCGGGCGTGTTCAGTATTGAAGTGAAGGAAGGTTCTGATATCCTTTGGAGCACAACGGTGAATGATAATTCTTACACAGCCGGACAATTCGGGTTTTACAATTTTTCACAGGCCAATGTCCAGTACTCCGGGTTTGAACAGACCGGTGGTGTGATCGTTCCTCCGGATGGCGGGAATGGTGTTGTTCCTGAACCGGCTTCCATGCTGCTTTTCGGCAGCGGTTTGGTCGGCAGCGCATTCTTAAGACGCCGCAAGAAATAAGGTTTTTTTGATCGATTGATTCAAAGGCCGCTCCATTCGGGGCGGCCTTTTTTTGTTTAGATAGGGGACAGCGCCCTATCTCCCGGATGGTCCCGCCTGTTTCAATGCCTAATTTTTTCATCATTGTTGAATAATCACCACAGGGTACGGTGCAGGCCGGGCTGTTTTTGCGCCTGTTTGTCCTGGTTTGTCCCGGACAAGAAAGATGATTTTGTGTTTATTTGTCTGTTATTGGTAAATATTTGTCATTCGGGCATGGATTTTGCTCCATTTTTCATGTAGTACGGAACGGTCGAGACCGTTCCCTACATTACATTAATAAGGAGAGCAACCGCATGAAGAATTTTATATTTTTAACCGTTGTTGTTGTTTTGCTGTGCGGGACAACCGATTCCCAGGCCGTAACCATATTTCATGAAGATTTCAACAATGCCCCCCATTCAACGGCATTGCCGCCTTTCGGTCCGGGCGTTCCGGTGACACCCGGTGCGGACAACAATTGGTACGCGGCGCGTTTTGACGGTTCGGGTTCATCCGCGTCCTCAATCGCGGCGGATGTCGGCCGTTCTTCGTGGCCTTTATTGGATTTATCCCAAAACGCCCACGGCTGGGCCATGGATGACGCCGGTCTTTTGATAGGCCTCAGCACCAGCGGTTATTCGAATGTTCAGCTGCAGTTTGACTGGTTCACGACTCTCCTTGAAACCAACGACAGTTTTAAAGCGGGTTATTTTATCGGCGATATTACCGGGTTTAACAGCCTCACCAAAGATTTAAGGGACTCAACCGCTGACGCGGCTAAAATGAGCAACTGGTTCTGGACCGATCTTGGGAGCACGAACTCAGTCCAGAATACCACCATTGCCCTGCCGGAGAACCAGGCCAAGATCTGGATCGCGTTCTGGCTGGACGGCGACGACAATGATTTCGTAAAAATCGACAATATTAATATTACGGCTGACCGCACGGTGGTCACACCTGAACCGGCCTCGATGCTTTTATTCGGCAGCGGCCTGATGGGAGCGTATTTCCGGCGACGAAAAGCGTAGTTCTGACATACCGCGTTGACAAAAGGCGTCTCGATAATCGAGACGCCTTTTTTATTTAAAATAAATTTTGAATGAGTGATCGGTCCGCAGCGATCAGTGATCAATATTGAACGATAGGCTAGGTTCGTTGTCCGAGTGTGGGATAGATTGTCATATTGTCAAAAAAATGAATCAATGATAAAGTTATTCATTCACGCAAGATCTATATTTTCAATTTATCCCGGAACGAAGGTCCTTGCTGTTTATATAAAACAAAAGTATCAACTAACGCTGGATAATTTCGAAAGGAAAGTTTTATGAGAAAATCTTATTGGATCGCCGGAGTCATTTTATGCATGGGAATGTTGACAGCAACACCAAATCAGGCGAGCGCAATGTTATTGTATACGGATTATGGAAATGGAGCGGATTCATATGTTTTGTCCGATTTTCAAAATAACGGAGCCTCTGATGTGAACCATGGGCTTGAACCGTTAGTCTGGATTAAGAATGATCTTCAATTGAATGGAAATAACCGGAAAGGGTATTTACGATTTGATACGAGCGGTATTGTCGATCCGATTATCAGTATTGCCTTTGAGATTTCTTATGCGGGCACGGATGGGGCCGGTCAGAATCCTCCCGTTAATCTTCCCAGCAATCCGAGTACGTACAATATTTATGGCCTGAATGACGGACATGCGGGGGAAAATTGGGGGGAAACAACACTCACATGGAACAATGCACCCGGGAATGACACCGGAAGTTCAGGAGGAGTTTTGAATACGGATGTTCTTTTTATCGGATCTTTTAATCTAAATTTTCCACCCACGGTTGATGGTTTTCGAGTTTCCTTATCAACGCCTGCTTTGTTGAATTTTTTTAACAGCGATACCGATAATCTGTTAACACTGATTATGACGCGTGTACAGAATAATACTTCGATTGAATATTTTACTTCAAAAGAAGATCCTTTACGAATAGCGCCCGCACTGAATATTGAAGTGGAATCTTCGGCCGCATCTGTTGTTCCTGAACCGATGTCATTGTTTCTTTTAAGTGGCGGTTTAATGGGGGCCTGTTTACGCAGACGAAAAGCGTAGTTTTTAAAGTCTTTGGTTAAAAAGGCGTCTCGAGAAATTCGAGGCGCCTTTTTTATTTCCCCGTGTGATTGACGCCTGCCCCGGGTCATGGTATAAAAGTAAATCCATGAAAAACACTAAAAGCAGACCCATTGAACCGCATGCCGCTCCGTGGCGGGCGGAACTGTTCGAGATTATTTTCGGGGCCGAGACTCCCGCGGGCAAGGCCTTTGACGTGGCCCTGTTGTGGGCGATTTTTATCAGTGTCTTTGTGGTCCTCCTGGAATCGGTGAAGGGGATCCGGCTGCGGCACGGGCCGCTGCTGCACGCCGTGGAGTGGTCGTTCACGTTTGTGTTTACGGTTGAGTATGTCCTGCGGCTGGTGTGTGTGAAAAGACCTCGCCGGTACGCCTTGAGTTTTTTCGGCATCGTTGACTTTTTAGCGGTGATCCCCACCTATCTCGGATTATTCTTTACCAGCGCGCAGTCGCTGTTGGTGATCCGCGCGCTGCGGCTGTTGCGTGTCTTTCGGGTCTTAAAACTCGGCCGCTATCTGGGGGAGCTGGACGTCCTCATCAAGGCGAGCAAGGCCAGCAAGGACAAGATCCTGGTCTTTCTGATGGTGATCATGACGATCACCGTGATTATGGGAACGGTGATGTACCTGGTCGAAGGGGAGGCCAACGGGTTTACGAGCATTCCGCGCAGCATTTACTGGGCGATTGTCACGATCACCACCGTCGGGTACGGGGACATCGCGCCGCAGACGGTGTTCGGGCAGGTCATGGCCTCGCTGATCATGATCATGGGTTACGCGATTATTGTTGTGCCCACGGGTATTTTTTCGGTGGAGCTGTCGCTGGCCGCGCGGTCGATGAATCTGTCCAGAAAATGCCCGCGCTGCGAATTGTCCGGACATGAGGACGATTCCCTGTACTGCCGTTTCTGCGGGGGAAAGTTGAAAACCTGACCGGGGACCATGACGGTGGATCAGCGGCGTTAATTTATGGAAAATGGTTTTTGTCCGCTATCCGGTTTAAACCGCGCCCCGCATTTGTCACTTGAAATTTGGCGCTTGTGCATTAGAATAAGTCATTTGGAACGGGCGGAAGGTTGTCCTGTTTTCCAGCGAACGCAGTGAACCAACATCATATTTGGAACGATCTACAAAAAAAGGAGCAGTAACGTGGTAGAAGTGAATGAGTATTTTGAAGGAAAGGTGAAATCATTTGTCGTTAATTCTGATGCGGGGAAAAAAACCGTGGGCGTCATGAAACCCGGTGAATATGAGTTCGACACCAACACTAAAGAGACGATGACGGTCGTGACCGGGGCCCTGTCTGTATTTTTCCCGGAATACAATGAGTGGGAAGATTTCGGCATCGGGTCGTCGTTTGATATCCCGGCCCAGTCCAAGTTCAAGGTCAAGGTTGACCAGGACACGGCTTACTTGTGTGAATATGAATAAACAAAAACTCGCGGGACCGGCGGATTATATTTTTGCCTATGCATTTTTCTGTCTGTGGCTTTTACCGATCGCGTACGTCGGTTTGAGCGGACGGCAGATTCCGCTGGAGGCCTTCACCCGCGCGGGTTTTTCCAAGGCCGCATCGAGAAACGCGGCCAACTACCTGAACAATATGTACCGCATCGCGTGTCTGTTCCCCGACCGTGTCAAAGCCTGGGGCAATTATTATTACCTTGTGCGTTTGCAGGGCCAGGAAAGCTGGAGCAGTGTCCCCGAAGAGGATTACGGACGGCTCAAGCCCTTCGGTTACCGCACCCGCCTGAAACGCATGCTGGATCTCGCCCGCGAAAATGAGAACGCCTTACCGCTGCGCCAGGCCATGGCCGGGTTTATCAAACAACGTTATGAACAGCTTCACCCGTTGGAATCTCCGGTTGAAGAGGTACGTTTTGTGCGCGTGACTTATAAGGTCGGAACCCCGGAACTGGCCAAACCGTCCGGCCACTGGACCGTTCCGCCTCTGGAGACCGTTCCGGAGGATCAGCAGGAAATTATTTCTACCCACCTTTTTCAGGAACCCCATCGTCGCGAGGTTCTTTAATCATGGATACTTTACTCGGATTCTGGTTTGCGCCGGTGCACCCGGTCCGTTTACGGATGTTCGAGAAGGCGTTTGTGTTCACGTTTCTCCTTTATATGCTCGAACGGTTTCGTTACGCCGGGGAATGGCTGACCGCGGAAGGGTTTCATCTGACGGAGGCCACCAACAACTGGTACCACATCACACCGTTTCCGCTTTTATCGGCGTGGCAGGTACCGGTCTTTGCGGTGGTGCTGTTCGGCAGCATCGCGGGGGTGTTCACGGGACGATTCCGCAACATCTTTATGGCGGTCCTGTTTTTTTGCGCGGTTTACGTCCAGCAGGTGGATATCATCTCGGCGTTTACGATCAACAAACTTTATATCGCGGGATTCGCGGTGCTGGCGCTGGCTCCCGCGGCGCGGCCGTTCACGCTTGATTCCGGCGAAACCGTTATGCGTCAATCCGCCTGGCCGCTGCGCACTTTACAATTGACGATGTTCATCCAGTATTTTACGGCCGGGACATGCAAGGTGATGTACGGGGACTGGCTGAATTACAGGGATGTGTTGTGGACGCACGTACAGGGGACGTACCGCACGGACATCGCGGCGTGGATGCTGCGGGTCCTGCCCAAATGGACCTGGACGGTGCAGATGTACCTGGCGCTGGCGTTTGAGACCTTCGGCGCGTTTTTCTTTCTGGACAGACGCACGGTCTGGTGGGCGATGGCTGTGGGGCTTGGATTTCATCTGTTGATCGCGGCGACCATGCATCAGCTCATTTATTTCAGCCTGCAGTTACTGGCCTATTATATTTTGTTTATGCCGGAAGAGACGCTGCTGCGTTTACCGGTCTGGAAAGATCTGGTTCTAAAGAGGATTATCCGCCATGCGTGAGACCGACATGTATCCTCCGGTGAAAAAGTTTCTGGAAAGGGAAGGTTACACCGTCCATTCCGAAGTGGAGGGCATTGACATCCTGGCGAAAAAAGACGGGGAGATGATCGCGGTCGAGATGAAGACCGGATTTAACCTCAAACTCGTTTACCAGCTGATCGAACGCCGCAAGATCGCCGACAAGGTCTACGCGTACATTCCGCTGGGCAAGGGCGGGCGCTGGCCGAAGGAATACAAGAGGATGTGCGGGCTTTTGAAGCGCCTGGAATGCGGACTGATGACGCTGGATATCCGTGACCGGAAAAAAACCGTACAGATTGAATTTGAACCCAGGCCGTACGCGGGTTATAAAAATTACGCCAAAAAGAAAAGCGCCTTGAAAGAATTCGACGGACGCAGCCTTGATCTTAATCAGGCCGGAAGCCGCAGCGAGGCGTTGTTCACGGCGTATAAAGAAAAGGCGATCCGCTTGGCCTTGTTTCTTTACGAGAACGGCCCGTCAACCACCAAAAAGCTGAACGACCAGCTCCAGATCGAACACGCCGCGCGTATTTTGCAGAACAATCATAATTTCTGGTTTGACCGGGCGTCGCGCGGCGTTTATCAGATCACCCCGGAGTTTGAGAAATTTTTGATGGCGAACCGCAAGAAGATCGAACAATACCATTTTTCGCCGCATCTATAAAATGTAGGGAACGGTTTAAAACCGTTCCCTACGGTTTTTAAACGGAGGGAAAACAACGTGAAATTATTGATGATGTTTTTATTTTTCGGGATGTGCCTGAGCACTAAGGGCGTGCAAGCCCAAAACACCAACGTGCATTCGTTCACGATGACCGGGATCGACGGCGAATCGGTGAACCTGGCGGATTACCAGGGCAAGGCGTTATTGATCGTCAACACCGCCTCGAAATGCGGGTACACCAAACAATACGCGGGGCTCCAGACGCTCTACCAGACCTACAAAGACCGCGGGTTCGAGGTGCTGGCGTTTCCGGCGAACAATTTTAAGGCTCAGGAACCGGGCACAAATGAAGAGATCAGGGATTTTTGCCTGCTCCAATACAAGACGGATTTTCCGCTGTTTGCCAAGACCAGCGTCAAGGGCGCGGACATTAACCCGCTGTACCGGTATTTAACCGAATCGACCGCGTTTGCCGGGGAGATCAGCTGGAACTTTAACAAATTCCTCATCAGTCCGGAGGGTGAGGTGGTGGCCCGTTTTGATTCACCCGTTGACCCGCTCGATGCGGCGGTGACAGAAAAACTGGAAAGCATATTGCCCAGTAATCAGTGATCGAACGTAGGAACCGGCGTGCCTGTTTCTAACGTGTCACATACGAATCGATTGACAAAATAGTCTTATTCCGTAGAATACAAGTATCCCTTTTTAGACCCGCTCGATTAGAATAATCGGGCGGGTTTCTTTTTTAATCCCGCCTTGACTTATACCCCGAAACAGGGTATATTTATGATGTACGAAGTTAAGATCAAACGAAAACTCGAGAGACAATTAAATCATCTGCCGGGCCATATCCAGCACACATTTTTTGAATTGGTGGATGACTTGAGAAAATCAGGCCCGGTTCAACCGTCCTGGCCGAATTACGGTAAATTATCGGACCGGGAATATCATTGCCCCCTGACCTACCGGTATGTTGCTTGCTGGCGGTACGATAAGGGTGCAGTCTTAATTGAGGTGTATTATGTTGGCAGTCGTGAAAAAGCCCCGTACTAAAGAAAAAATTTTTGAGATTCGAGGATCAATTCCATCGGTTGTTGTCCGGTTTTTGAAAGAGAAATTCGGGAGCCGGTTCGAGATTATTGAAGACGGGGACGAATGGATGGATATTACACAGACCGATTGGTATAAAAAGCAAAAATCCCGGATGACGTTAGGAAAGAACGTTAAGGTTTACCGCGAGCGTGATCACTTGACCCAGGAAGAGCTGGGCCAGCGTTTGGGCGGATTGACCATTCAGAAGATCTCGGATATCGAACATGACCGACGCGGGATCAGTAAAGAACTGGCCAAGAAACTGGCGGTCACTTTCAACACCTCCGCAGATAAATTCCTGTAAGGATAAAAGCATCCCTCCGATCCCTGATCCCTGTCAAAGTTCTCCTAGCCATTCCCCGTCCGTTTCTGCTATTATGGTTCCAAGTTTTCCGAGACAATAAACGATAATTCTATGAACCCTGACCAAAACGAAGTTTCTTATACGGACCTGCACTGGGATGAAAACGGCCTGCCGCATTCAGTCCGGTTCGATGACAAATATTTCTGCCAGCAAAGCGGGTATGATGAAGGCCTGCATGTTTTCTGCGGGGGCAATCATTTAAAGGAACGTTTTGACTGTTTATCAACGGCCGAACCGTTTGTCATCGGAGAGACAGGGTTCGGCACCGGACTCAACTTTTTATGCGCCTGGCAATTGTTCGAGCAGTACGCCCCGGCCCACGCGCGTCTGCATTACGTTTCCATTGACCAGTTTCCTTTAAATAAACCGGACCTTGAGCGCGCGTTAAAACTCTGGCCGGAGCTGGACACGTACGCAGCCGCGCTGATCGAACAGTATCCGGCCATCGGCGCCGAGGGAAAGCCGGTCGAGTTTTCCGGCGGGCGGGTGAAACTGAATTTAATTTTTGCCCATGTCAATAAAGGCCTGGAGCGCATGAGCCGTGAGCACTACACGATGGATGCCTGGTTTCTGGACGGATTCGCGCCGGCCAAAAATAAAGAGATGTGGTCGGACGATGTCTTTGTGGGGATCGGCGCCCTGAGCCGTCCGGGGACAACGGTCGCGACCTTCACCTCGGCCGGAGATGTGCGCCGCGGATTAAGACAACAGGGATTTATGATGACCAAGGCCCCCGGGTTCGGCCGTAAACGGCATATGCTTAAGGGGGAGTACGGGGGGAGAAGATTTATCAGTGATCAGTGATCGGTGATCAGGGATCAGAACCGATCACTCAACAACGGAGGATTACCGTGAAAGAACATTTGGAAAAAATCTTGTTGTTCCAGAAAGAACGGGACTGGAAACAGTATCACACACCGAAGAATCTCGCGATCTCTCTTTCGCTTGAGGCCGCCGAGATCCTGGAATTATTCCAGTGGACGGATGACAACCAATTGCCTGAAAACAAAAAAGACAAGCTGGCGCATGAACTCGCCGATGTCTACGCCTATATTTTACTGCTGGCCCATGAGACCGGGATTGACCTTCCCAGCGCGTTTGACGCGAAAATAAAAATCAACAACGAAAAATATCCGGTTGAAAAATCCAGAGGCAATGCCAAAAAATATACCGAGTTTAATTGAGCGCGCGATGAACGAACCGAATCAAAATCAGGAAGGACCGCAGCACCAGAGGCGCAAACGTTACCGGGGTACCCATCCCAGGCGGTTTGAGGAAAAATACAAAGAGCTGAATCCGGACAAGTACGCTGAGGATGTTGAGAAGGTCCTTCAGAGCGGACAGACCCCGGCCGGAACGCACCGTCCGATTTGTGTGCAGGAAATCCTGCGGTTTTTTAATCCGCGGCCCGGACAAGTCGGCCTGGACGCGACCCTCGGTTACGGCGGGCACGCGCAGGAACTCCTCAAACGGGTCACCCCGGGCGGAAAACTTTACGGCATCGACATCGATTCGATTGAGATCGCGCGGACGGAGGCCCGGCTAAGGAATCTGGGTTTCTCCGGGGAACAGCTGATCATCCGGTCGATGAATTTCGCGGGGGCACACAAACTGCTCACGGAAGTAGACGGCGGATTTGATTTTGTCCTGGCCGATCTGGGTGTTTCCTCGATGCAGTTGGATAACCCCCAGCGCGGCTTTACGTTCAAAACGGCCGGACCGCTTGATCTGCGGTTTAATCCCCTGCTGGACAAACCCGCCAGCGAACGGATTCAGACATTAGGCCTGGAAGAAATCGAGAAAATTCTGTGGATGAATTCCGAGGAGCCGTTTACGCGGGAGATTGCCGACGCGATTTATCTTCGCCGCGACGATTTGTTCACCACCGCGCAATTGGCGTTTACGGTACGTAAGGCCTTGAGGAAGGCCAACCGGGAGATGCCGGAGGATGACGTCACCCGTTCGGTCCGCCGGACGTTCCAGGCCCTGCGGATTTTTGTCAACGACGAGTTTTCTGTGCTGGAACAGTTTTTGCGCAACCTGCCGTATTGTCTTAAACCGGGAGGACGCGCGGCGGTCCTGACGTTTCATTCCGGGGAAGATAATCGTGTCAGCACATTTTTTAAGGAAGGCTTAGAGGCCGGGCTTTATGCGGAGATTGACCCTGAACCTATCCGCGCGTCCTTCCAGGAACAATATGATAATCCGCGCTCAAAAAGCGCGCGGCTGAGATGGGCTGTTAAGAGTGATCAGTGATCAGAATGGGGATGAGTGGTCAGAACGTTAGAAAGATTGTATAGTGTAAGAAATAAGAAGGAAGAGGGAAGAATAAAGATTTTAGAAGAAAGAGGATGGAGGTCAGTAAACAATTGATTCTGCTTCGCATACCCCGGTGCTTGCATCGGGGTTGGACGTCGGGCAGAATCATCTCTGCGAAGCTCGAACGTGAAAACATTCGAGCGTAGCAGGATGGGTATGCTTCGCAGAATGAACCGATTGTCCTCGAGGGCGAGGTTATTGTTTCATACGAGCGAGCTAAAGCCGTTGTCAGATACCCCGCATCTTGATGCGGGGAGCTGGGTTCATTTTATTGAACCAGTGGACCTAAATTTTTCCGACTTCTTAGTTTTTACGAATTACTGATATCATTTGTAGTTTATTTTCATTTAGAGGTGTTTTTAATGGAATTCGAAAACAAAATGCCTGTCAGACACGTCCGCGACGGATACAAGGGCTGGATCAGCGGCACGACCAAGATGAAGGAGATCTTCACCGGCAACAGGGAGATGGAGTCCCAGTACTGCGTCCATATCCCCGGCGAAGACAAACGCCGGATCGCTCCGGGCGAAGACCTCGAACTGATCACCGATGTGAAAGAATTCCCCGAGTTCGTCTTTGAGAACGAGACGCACGACGAAAACGAGAGCTGGCTGCACGCGCTGGGTTACCAGATCACGGACATGGATTTTAAGGAACGGACCAATATCCTCGTTAATGTCGCCATCCCCTACCGCGGGGAACGGTCGGTCATCTTCAAACTCACCTCGTTTATGAAATCGCGGGCCACGTCCCCGGAACGGATCAGGCTGTATTATTACGCGCTCACCGAATGGAACCGCGACATCAATTTTATCCTCTCCAAATACGAGGACTGGTGGATCAAAAAACACGTCAAAGAAATCCGCTCCAAGCTGGAGAAAAAAGGTTACAAGTGGAAGGAATAGTCCGGCGGCAGGGAATGGTTTAAAGCCGTTCCTTACAGTATAATGGTTAATTATTGGCCCGCCAGAAACCGTTTGATCTGATCGTGATTACCTACCAGAATAGCAAAACATTGTGATTGTTCACGTCTGAGGATGATCCGTAATTTTCCTTCAATCCCGGCTTCATAAAACGGTTTTCGTAATTGTTTGTAGAAAAAACGGGGGGCAATTTTTTGTGCTTCCGCTAAAGTACAATCCGATGCAAAATAGGCTTCAACCGCCTCTAACAATAACCGGACGATTTTCTTTTGTCCGGCATCCAGCGATTTAAAGCTTCTTTCAAAAGCAGGTAGAAAGAATAGTTGAAGCGGCATAACGTTTTTTATTTAAGGCTGCGGATATTTTTCTTGGTGGCTTTTTTAGCCAATCCTTTTTCTTTCTGATAGATCGTTTCGAGTTTCTCATATTCTTCATCGGAAAATTCTCTTTGAGAAACATCAAGGGGGATCAGTTCGATACGGTTCGATTTAATATGAATATCAAAAAGCGAACCTTTGTGCAGGCGGAGGGCATCAACGATTTTTTTGGGCAAGGTGATTTGGTTTTTACTGGTCATGGTAATGGTCATAGTTCAGGCCTCCTGATCATAATCAAAAGATATCATATATTCAGAATTTCCGCAAGTAAGGAATCAGGGGAGGACAGGCGTTCATCGGCTGTGCCGATTAATCGATCACACAATCCGTATTAAACGGTTTGGTCATGGATTCTGCGGTGGGCGGGTTTTCTTTGAGATAGGTGATGATGGCGTCCGCGCCGATTCTGCGGTGAAACGCACCGAGATCCTCACCGGTCTGCGCGTTCTTTTTGAAATTTTGAAACAACGCCTCGATCACGACCGCGACCTGTTCGCGGGGGACCGAGCGCAAGTGCATCTCTTGACCATCCGAAGAGATCAGGGGAACCCCCTGATGCCGGCCGGCTTCATTGCCGAACAGCTTAAACATGTAACGGTCCATGCCTGAACCGACGAGCCCGATGGTCTTGGTCGCGGGACGGAAACACTGCCGTTCACAGCCGGTAATGCCGATGGATTCGGTCATATCACCCCAGCCGCGTTTTTCCAGTTCATCGATCAGTTCCGGTTCAAATTTTTCTGAATCGGTGTACGTCAGGCGGCAGGAGTCGCGTCCCACACACGCCCCGGAACGCAGGCGTAACGCAGAATAAGCCTTTCCATTGCGTAGTCCGTACCCGAAACTTTTCAAATAATCTTCAAATTCTGACTTTTGTTTTTCCGGGATGTTGCTGAAGATCAGATCCTGATTCGGGGTCAGCGACAATTCAACATCAAACTTTTCCATGGTTTGACGGACCATGGCTTTTAATCGTCCGTTTTGGCTGTCATCCTGCAGGCGTCCGTTCTCTATATAGGCGCCGAATGAGTACAGTCCCGTGTCCGGCTGTTTGTGCCAACCGTGGTGCAGGTGGCGGTCGCCGTGGTCCAGTTCCGGATTCGGTTTTTCCAGCGGAAATCCCAGACGCGAAGAGACCTGGTCGCGGTACCAGTCCACACCCTGTTTTTTGATCACATATTTGACCCGGGCCCAGAAACGGCTTTGACGGTCGCCCCACTGTTTGTGCACGTGGACCACCGCGTCCATCACCGGTAAAAGCTGTTCTTTGGAAACGATCGCCAGCGGAACACTTAAAGCCGCCATCGACGGTTTACCGTTTCGTTCGCCCTGCCCGCCGCCGACATAAACCTGGTAAGCGACGATTTTATTATTTTCCAGGACCGGCGCGACACCCATGTCGTGTGTGCGCATCTCTACACAATTATCCGGGGCCAGTTTTCCGGTCGCGGGATCGGCATGGACGCAGGTGAAGGCGATCTTGAATTTGCGGTTTAACAGATTGTCCCCGTAAGCAAAGGAATGTTCCGGACGGCGCACAAGATTCGGATCAATCGCGAAGATCTTGATAAACGGATCCAGCGGTAATTGAAAATATAATCCCGCCTGCCGCGCCCAGTCCAGCGCGTTAAAATCCGGCGAGAAGCGCGAGAGCGGACAGGCCATCACGTTACGTGTGTTGTCCCCGCAGCCGTTTAACGTGTTAAAGCCGGCCTCCGCCAGTGATTTGACCAGGTCAACGACGCCTTCTTTTTTGATCCAGTGAAATTGAATGGTCTGCCGGTTGGTGACACGAAGGGTCGGCAGGCCGTAAGGGTTCTGGCAGTGTTTTTCAGACAGGCCGTCGATTACCTGCCATTGTTTGCGCGAGATCACACCCCCGCCCGGATTCGCCATGCGGATCATGTAATACCAGTGATTGTCGGACTCCTTGAAGGAGCGGTCGAATTCCAGATAAATCCCGGTGCTTTTGGCGATCTGTTCGGATTCCCAGGCGATATCCGCGCTGGCGGTATCACGGAACGAATCGTACAGGCCCGTTTGTGAGATCCCTTTTTGCGCGAGTTTGTTGAGTTCCTCTTTGCAAAGCAGGTCAGCCGGGGTGTTCAGGTTCGGTTGAAATGGTTTTTTAGGCATTGAAATAATGATTGAAATTAACGTAAGATTATCATATTAACCGAAACACCCGGAAAGTCAACGATAATTCTGCGGGAAAACCGGGCTAAGCGTGGTAGAATCGTTTGTAAATGTAGGGATCGGGGATCAGGGGACAGGGATCGTAGGGAACAAGCATATCTGTTGCGTACATTTCGACCGGCCGGTCGAAATTCAAATTGGTGCCCCGGGGCACCAATTGGGCAGAAAAGTGGCCGGCCACTTATCCGAAAACAGCAGAGATGCGGTTATGCAGGGTCTTGACCCCTTGTTTTCTAAAATTTGTTGAATATAATGAATGGTGAGGTGGCTAATTTAATCAGAATTATTTCGGCAAGGAAAGCCACCAAACACGAAACGCGACATTACAGTGAGGGAAGAATATGAGATCTCAATATGATTTTTCAAAGATGAAAGGGCGCCGTAATCCTTATGCCGCCCGCCTCAAGAAGCCGGTCACCATCCGTCTGGGGGATGATGTTATTGAGTATTTCAAGTCCATGGCCGATGAGATGGGGGTGCCCTACCAGAATTTAATAAACCTTTATTTGCGTGATTGTGTCCAGTCTCACCGTAAAATTGAATGGGTGGCCCGTTAATATAAAATAGACACACACCTGCAGAAGGGATCGGGGATCAGGGGACAGGGATCAAAGATACAATTGTGACTGCGCGGTCGCAATTCAAATTCCGCCGGACGACGGAATTTCATGGGCAGAAGAGTGGCCGGGCGGCACTTTTCTAAAATGACAGAAAAATCGGTGTGTGTTTAAGAAATTTAGGGAAATAATGAAAACTCCTGCTCAAAGATTCAAAATAGAAGATGTACAAAAGATGGAAGAGGAATTGATCTATCTAAAATCGAGGTATGCTCGGTTGTTGTCAATGGCGATGCAAGTTGTTGATTTATTGAAAGAAGTGAAAGCTAAGGAATATATGTTGCACGGAGTGTGTCGTAGATTAACCATTATAGAACGGTGTATAGAAAATATTTATTCTATTTTCCCTTTTGCCAGAGGCACATTTTTAAGTCAGGATGAATTGCATGACATTGCAATATATTTGCATTCTTTCTTTGTCAATATATTTGGTTTTCTAGATAATTTGGCTTGGGTCTTAGTTTATGAGAACGGCAATGTCAAGATTAACAAATTTGATGTGAATCTTTTTAATCCTGAAATTAAGGAGCTAGCGCCCAGCAATTTTCGTGATTATTTAAGTGTAGGGCATATCAAAGAATGGCATGATGCTTATTTAAAGGAATATCGTGATACATTAGCGCATAGAATACCGCCTTATTTACCTCGCGAATCTATTACGCCAGAACAACAACAGAAATTGCAATCTCTTCAAAATGAACTTAATAAGCAGTCTCGTCGGGATTCGAATTTTGAGAGAGTAAAAAAACTACAAGAAGAAATCGATTGTGTGGGTGAGCCATGTATAGCATTCCGGCATGCTGTGGAAGAAAGCAGGGTAGTTTTTCTGCATCCGCAGATAATAACTGATTTTAAGACTATAGAAGAGATTCTTGAAAAATTTTGCACTAGTTTCGGGATTAACGATGATTAATGATGATTAATGATTGTAGGGCCCTGTAAATGGGAATAAATAAAGTGACGGACACCTAATGTACCTAATTCGCCGGAAAGAGGGATCGGGGATCAGGGGACAGGGATCAAAGATACAATTGTGACTGCGCGGTCGCAATTCAAATTCCGCCGGACGACGGAATTTCATGGGCAGAAGAGTGGCCGGGCGGCCACTTTTTTAAGTGGGCGAGGCAAATGTCCTTATCTGCGAATTTAGCATATTTCCCAGCGAAATCGGGGGGGAATCGTGGTAAAATGGGATCATGCTTCAGAATTTCAAGGGACGGTATTGGTCGAAGTTGGATGACGGACGGATCCGGTGTGAACTCTGCCCGCGTGATTGTTGTTTAGCCGAAGGCCAGCGCGGGTTTTGTTTTGTGCGCCAGAACATCGGCGGGGAAATGATCCTCACCACCTACGGCCGCAGCAGCGGGTTCTGCGTGGACCCGATCGAAAAAAAACCGCTCAACCATTTTTATCCCGGCACCAGTGTTTTATCGTTCGGCACCGCGGGCTGCAACCTCGGCTGCAAGTTCTGCCAGAACTGGGACATCAGCAAATCCCGGGAATGGGACCGCCTGACCGACCAGGCCTCACCCGAAACGATCGCCCGCGCCGCCAAACAATTGCAGTGCCGCAGTGTCGCCTTCACCTACAACGATCCGGTGATCTTCGCCGAATACGCGATCGACATCGCCAAGGAATGTCACAAACTCGATATAAAAACCGTTGCCGTCACCGCCGGGTATATCTGCCCGGAACCCAGAAAAGAATTTTACAGCCACATGGACGCGGCCAATGTCGACCTCAAAGGGTTTACCGACCGTTTCTATGAAAAGATCACGCTCAGTGCATTGCAGCCGGTACTCGACACCCTGGTCTATCTCAAACACGAGACCAAGGTCTGGTTTGAGATCACGACCCTTTTAATCCCGGATGAAAACGACAGCCCTGAAGAGATCGACGCGATGACCAAATGGATTTTCAAGAATCTCGGGGACGATGTGCCTCTGCACTTCAGCGCCTTTCATCCGGATTACAAGATGCTGGACAAACCCAACACACCGGCCGCGACGTTGACCCGTTCCCGGCAGATCGCGCTGGCCAACGGGTTAAAATATGTCTACACCGGCAATGTGCATGATCCGGACGGGGGCAGCACGTATTGCTCCCGATGCCAGGCCCGCGTGATCGAACGCGACTGGTATGTGCTGGGGACGTATCAATTAAGAAATAAAAATCAATGTGCGAAATGCGGGACGGGAATCCCCGGGCATTTCGATGAAAAACCCGGCCAGTGGGGAGCTCGCAGGCTTCCGGTGAGGCTGGGGGATTTTGCTTAGCGCAAAAGGTTTAGCGGAGAGCGGGATCAAAGATCAAAAGTAGGGGCCGTTCGCGAACGGCCCTTACAATATTAATTTTTAGCGAGAGGAATGTTATGCGCATCATCAGCTGGAACGTAAACGGCATCCGGGCCATTTCCAAAAAGGGATTTTTTGAATGGCTCCAGAAAGAATCACCCGATATCCTGTGTCTGCAGGAAACCAAGGCGGAACCGGGACAGTTAACCAAAGATATCCTCGAACCGTCCGGGTATCACACCTATTGGGCCTCGGCCGAAAAGAAAGGTTACAGCGGGGTGGCGGTCTTTACCAAAAACAAACCGGTCAAACACGAACCCGGCCTGGGGGTGGCGCAGTTCGACAGCGAGGGCCGTACTCTATTCATGGATTTCGGGGAGTTTCTCCTTTATAATATTTATTATCCCAACGGCGGGTCCGGCAATAAACGGGTACCGTTTAAAATGGAATTTTACGACGCGTTCTTTAAACACATCGAAAAACAGCGCAAGGCCGGACGCAAGGTCGTGGTCTGCGGCGACGTCAACACCGCGCACACCGAGATCGACCTGGCCCGCCCCAAGGAAAACGAAAAGACCACCGGGTTTCTTCCGGAAGAACGGGCCTGGGTGAGCAAGTTTATCAACGCCGGTTACACCGATACGTTCCGGCATTTCAACCAAGACCCCGGCCATTACAGCTGGTGGGATTACAAAACGCGGGCCCGGGAACGGAACATCGGCTGGCGCATTGACTATTTCTTCGTGACCGAAAATTTGCGGCCGCAGTTGAAAGAGGCCTTTATCCTGAGTGACGTGACGGGATCGGACCATTGTCCGGTCGGGATACGAATCGAAACGTAAACGTTTGATAAACTGTCAGCCAAACACGGAGGTGGACTATGTTCCCAGTCGGATCAATCATGACGAAAGAGGTGGTAACAGCCAGGCCGGATATGCCGATTATTGAAGCGCTCCATTTGTTGACCAGACATAAAATCAGCGGGATGCCGGTGGTTAATTCATCCGGGTTGGTGGTAGGGGTCTTGTCGGAAAAAGATTTATTGCGTATATTACTTGAAAAAAATGTTGACGAAGACCACAAAGTGGAAGAATATATGTCTCGGGAAGTCATTTGTTTTCATGAGGATGACGACGCGCGGGAGGTCTGCAAGTTTTTTATGCGCACGCATATCCGGCGTGTCCCGATCGTGCGCGACGGTATCCTGATGGGGGTGGTGAGCCGGCGGGATATCATCACGCTGATCTCGGAAGCGAAAATCAATTTGTCACCGATGCGGTACGTTTAACCCAGGAGTTTGATTCATGGCAGACAATGCGGAAAACACGGCCATTGCCGATGCCCTAAAAAAACTGATCGAGCAGACGCTTAAAAATAAATGCAATCTGGAATTATCCGGCCAGCCGCAGGTGGCGGAGCGGGAGATTATCGAATACAACAGCCGGATGCGGGTCGGGGGCCTGGAGAAATTCAACGGCCCCTGTTACGTGTTCGGGCTTAACTATTACGCCTCGGAAGAATCCCAGGCCAAAGACGAGGCCGCCGGCGCGATCATCTTTTTTATCGAAGAGGAAAGTGTGGAGAAACTGCTCAAATCCCTGCAGTTGCGCGGATTCGATGAAGACGACCAGAAGTTTGTCCTGGAGAACCTGGGCGAGTTCTGCAAAAGCCTGGCCCTGGATTTCGCCCAGCGCCTGCAGGACCTGGGGTACAGCCGGCTTTTGCTGTCGGACGTCGCCAAAGCCAAAAACAATATTGTCGACGGACTGAGTTTCCCGTACGACCGGTACACGTACCACGAGATCAGTGTGCCGCTCTGGAAAAAGAAGGCCATGGTGGTTGACATCACCATGACCGCTGTCTCCAACATTTCTTAATTTCAAAAAATAATGTCCTTATATTACAATTCAAAAAAACGCAGAGTCAGGCCATGGATTTATATTGCTTTTGTCGCCGTTCCGCTGGTCCTGATTTTTTTCCTTTATTATTTCAGCCAGGGCGCGCTGAGCGATTACAAGCGCCGTGAACAGCAAAAACAGGAAGAAGATATCTTTAACCGGTTTTAATTATGGTCTCGATTGAAAAGAGCGTGCTGGTGGTGGTCGATGTCCAGGGGAACCTGGCGCGGCTGATGCATGATCAGGAACGGCTGTTCCATAATGTCCGCGGATTGATCAGGGCCTGCCGGATCCTCGGTATCCCGCTGATCGTGACGGAACAGGTCCCGGAGAAAATCGGCCCGACGGTCCCTGAGATCGCGGAACATCTCAGCGGGATCAAACCGCTCCCCAAAAATACCTTCAGTTGTTTCCTCTGTGAGGCGTTTACGGCCGAGCTGAAATCATATAAACGAAAAGAAGTGATCATCTGCGGGATTGAGTCCCACGTGTGTGTGTACCAGACGGTCTCGGATCTCATGGAGCACCAATTTTCCGTGAGTGTGGTGGCCGACGCGGTGTCGTCCAGGACCAGTGAAAACCGGATGTACGGCCTTGACCGGATGCGTGCGCTGGGGGCCGTCATCACCAGTACGGAAATGATCCTCATGGAGCTTCTTCGAACTTCCGCGCATCCGAAGTTCAGGGATCTCCTTGGTCTGATCAAATAGCAAAAGGGGAGGAACGCCATGCCTGATAAAACACCGGACCGGGCCGAACACGCCACGGTTGAAAACCTGCTGCACGAAGACCGCCTGTTTATCCCTGATCCGTCTTTTATCCGCGAGGCCGTGATCAAGGATGATTCCATTTATACAACCGCGCTGAATGATCCGCAGAAATATTGGGCCGGCCACGCCGCACAGCTCGAATGGTTTAAGAAATGGGACAAGGTCCTCGAATGGAAGCCCCCGTTTGCCAAATGGTTTATCGGCGGGAAACTCAATGCCTGTTACAACTGCCTGGACCGTCACGTCAAGGCGGGTCTTGGGAAAAAGACGGCGATCCTGTGGGAAGGCGAACCCGGGGATGACAAACGCCTGACGTATGATGATGTTTATCTGGCGGTCAACAAACTGGCCAACGGATTTAAGAAACTCGGGGTCGGTAAAGGCGACCGGGTCGCGATCTACATGCCGATGGTACCGGAGGCGGCGTTTGCGATGCTGGCTTGCGCGCGGCTGGGCGCGATCCACACGGTTGTGTTCGGCGGTTTCAGCGTTGAATCGCTGCGCGGACGGATCCTCGACGCCGACGCGAAACTGCTTGTGACCGCGGACGGCGGCTGGCGCCGGGGCAAGATCGTCCCGTTAAAAGAAACGTCTGACCAGGCCGCGGCGGAATGTCCCGGGCTTAAAAATATGGTTGTGCTCAAACGCACCGGGAATCCGGTCCCGATGAAAGAAGGGCGCGACATCTGGTATCACGATCTCGTCAAAGATGCGGATGATTTTTGCGAACCGGAACCGATGGACGCCGAGGACGTTTTGTTTATCCTCTACACCTCCGGGACAACCGGCAAACCCAAGGGGATCATCCACACCACCGGCGGGTACCTGACCGGGGCGATGGCCACGACCAAAATGGTTTTTGATCTGCAGGCCGATGATGTTTTCTGGTGCACGGCGGATGTCGGCTGGGTCACCGGCCACACGTATATGGTTTACGGGCCGATGGCGAACGCCGCGACCCAGGTGATGTTTGAAGGCACTCCGGACTTTCCCGAACGTAACCGTTTCTGGAAAATCATCGAAAAATATGAAGTGAGCAAGTTTTACACCGCGCCGACAGCGATCCGTACGTTTATGAAATGGGGGTTGTCGTTTTTAAAAGGGTGTGATTTATCAAGCCTTAAATTATTGGGGACAGTCGGAGAACCGATCAACCCTGAGGCGTGGATGTGGTACCACGAAAATATCGGCCGGGGAAAATGCCCGATTGTCGATACCTGGTGGCAGACCGAGACCGGCAGCATCATGATCTCGCCGCTGCCGGCTTTGGTGCCGACCAAACCCGGTTCGGCGACCAGGCCGATGCCCGGGATCGATGTGAAGGTGCTGACGGAAGAGGGGAAGGTCATTGACCGCGGCGGCGGTTACCTGGCGATTACCTCCCCCTGGCCGTCGATGCTGCGCGGGATCTGGGGCGATGAACAGCGTTACAGGGACACGTATTGGGGCCGCTGGCCGGACGTTTATTTTCCGGGCGACGGTGTCAAGCGCGACGACGACGGATATCTGTGGCTGCTGGGCCGGGTCGATGACATCATGCTCGTGGCCGGGCACAATATCAGCACGATGGAGGTGGAAAGCGCTTTGGTGGACCATCACGCGGTGGCGGAATCCGCTGTTGTAGGGATCACCGACGACCTAAAGGGGCAGGCCATAGCCGCGTTTGTCATCATCCGGGAAGGAAATGCTGCGGACGAACCGATGAAAGAGACTTTGAAAAAACATGTGGCGGAAAAGATCGGCTCCATCGCGCGGCCGAAGACGATCATCTTTACTCCCGAACTGCCCAAGACCCGCAGCGGGAAGATCATGCGCCGGCTTTTACGCGACGTGGCCGAAGGACGGGCGTTAGGCGATGTGACCACCCTGGCAGACCCGGGGGTTGTGCAGTCGCTCAAGGAAAAATATGGCGAAGATTAAAATTTATCTGTGGGCGGTTCTGTTTTGTTTGTTCGCGAAAAGCGGCGCGGCCCAGAGTTATCCGCTTGAGCAGATCAAACTCCCGGAAGGGTTCAGGATTGAGATGTACGTCTCGGGGATCCCGGGGGCCAGGGCCATGGCCCTGGGGGATAACAACACCGTTTTTGTCGGCAACCGCCAGGACGGAAAAGTTTATATCCTGACCGACAAGAATCAGGACTACAAGGTCGACAAGATTTACACCATTTCAAATATTTTTGAGACGCCCCCCAACGGCGTGGCGTACAAAGACGGCTCGCTTTATATCGGAGAGATCGGCCGCGTCCTGCGGATTGATCACATGGATGAAGGTATCCCCGCGACATTCAAGCCGGTGCTGGTGACCGACCGCCTACCCAAAGACGGGTGGCACGGCTGGAAGGTGATCCGCTTCGGGCCGGACGGAAAATTATATATTCCGGTCGGCGCTCCGTGCAACACCTGCGTCAAACGCGACCCGCGTTACGGATCGATGATGCGCATGAACCCGGATGGAACGGAACTCGAGATTTTTGCCAAAGGCATCCGCAATTCGGTCGGTTACGACTGGGACCCGCGGACCAATGAGTTGTGGTTCACCGACAACGGCCGGGACATGCTCGGGGACGATCTTCCTCCGGATGAGCTCAATCACGCCCCGCGTCCGGGCATGCATTTCGGATTTCCCTATTGTTTCGGCAAGGATATTTCAGACCCGGTATTCGGCAAGGAACGGGCGTGCAGTGAATTTGAACCGGCCGCGCAGGAACTCGGTGCGCACGTGGCCTCGCTGGGGATGCGGTTTTATCGCGGGGACATGTTTCCGGAAGAATATAAAGACCAGATCCTGATCGCGGAACACGGCTCCTGGAACCGCAGCAAGAAAAACGGTTACCGCTTGACCCTGGTGCGGGTCAAAGACAACAAGGCGGTCAGTTACGAAGATTTCGCGACCGGATGGAAACAGGGGGAGAGTGTCTGGGGCCGGCCGGTGGATATACTCAATATGCCTGATGGGTCAATCCTGGTCTCGGACGACTACACCGGCGCTGTGTACCGGATTTTCTATGAAGGTAGTAAATAAGTATTATTGCTTATTGAATTGGATTCGGTCTGTGATATAATCCAATCTTAAATTTTAAATGTGGAGAGACCCTTGAGTCAAATAATGCAGGAAAAACCCGGAGGCCATCAGACCCAGTTCGCCGCGACCAAACGCAGCGATGCCTGGTGGGTTGAGCCGTTATTAACGGGGCTCGGTTTTTTGTGTTTTGTCGTTTACACCACCTGGGCGATGTTCCAGGCCAACCATTATTTTCACGGATCGTACCTTTCACCGCTTTATTCTCCGGTCCTGTTTGTTGATCCGACCGCGGCCGGGGCCGCTCCCCTGGAGCATGCCTGGTTCGGCAGCTGGCCGAAATGGTGGCCGTCATTTTTACCGGCGTCACCGGCCATGCTTATCCTGTTAGGCCCGTTGTCGTTTCGGACCACCTGTTATTATTACCGCAAATTTTATTACCGTTCTTATTTTATGACCCCGCCGGCGTGCTCCGTCACCGGGATCCCGCAAAAAAATTATAAAGGGGAAACGAAGCTGTTCCTGTTTCAGAACCTGCACCGCTATACTCTATATATCGCGATCGGTTATATCGCGCTTCTGGCTTACGACGCGTTCCAGGCCTTTTTCTTCCACGGGAAAGTCGGTGTCGGTGTCGGCACCATGGTCCTTGTTTTAAATGTGTATTTATTGTCCTGTTATACTTTCGGGTGTCACGCCTTCCGCCATTTAGTGGGCGGGAAAAAAGACTGTTTCAGTTGTCCGGCCGGCCAGGAACACCTGGGGCACCGGGCCTGGAACAGGGTTTCCATCCTGAATATGAACCATCAGCTGTGGGCGTGGATCAGTATGATCTGGGTCGGGTTCACCGATTTTTATATCCGCATGGTATCGATGGGTGTGTGGCAGGATGTGAACACGTGGGGGTTTTAGGGAGAAACGTTTAGGGTTTAAAGTTTAAAGTGTAAAGTTTAAAGTGTTTCGTTTAACGTTAAAGACAATATGAATATTTCCGAGATACAAACAATTGAACATGATGTCCTGGTGGTTGGGGCCGGGGGAGCCGGAATCCGCGCGGCGATTGAATGCGCGCAGAAGGGGCTGAACACCGGGATGATCTCCAAGTCTTTGCTGGGCAAGGCGCACACGGTTATGGCCGAGGGCGGTGTCGCGGCGGCGTTAGGCAATGTCGACAAACGTGATAATTGGAAGATCCATTTTCGTGATACGATGCGCGGCGGAAAATTTTTGAACCAGTGGCGCATGGCGGAACTGCACGCGCAACAGGCCCCGGACCGGGTCCGGGAACTGGAAGAATGGGGCGCGGTTTTTGACCGCACACCCGACGGACTGATCAGCCAGCGGAATTTCGGCGGGCACCGTTATCCAAGGCTCGCTCACGTGGGGGACCGGACGGGTTTGGAAATGATCCGCACCCTGCAGGATTTTTGTGTGCACAAAGGCATTCATTGCCACATGGAATGCACGGGGCTGGATTTGCTGATGTCAGACGGAAAAGTGGCGGGACTTGTGGCTTATTGGAGAGAGACAGGGCGTTTTGTGATTTTCAAAGCCAAGGCCGTGATCATGGCGACCGGCGGCGGAGGCAAGGCCTGGCAGGTCACATCCAATTCCTGGGAATATTCCGGCGATGGACTGGGGATGGCGTACCGCGCGGGCGCTGAATTGATCGACATGGAATTCACGCAGTTTCATCCCACCGGGATGATGTGGCCGCCTTCCGTTAAAGGGGTCCTGGTCACAGAAGGGGTGCGCGGCGACGGAGGGATTTTACTCAACAATAAAAATGAACGCTTTATGTTTAAATATATTCCGCCGCGGTTTGCCTCGGAAACGGCCGACACCGAAGAGGAAGCCAACCGTTGGCTGGCCGGAGATAAAAACGCGCGGCGTCCGCCGGAACTTTTGACCCGGGACGTTGTCGCGAAGGCGATTAAAAAAGAAGTGGAAGCCGGCCGTGGGTCACCGCACGGCGGGGCGTTTCTGGATATCGCCAGCCGCCGGCCCGCAGATTTTATCCGCAAGAAATTACCGTCGATGTATCACCAGTTTAAAGAACTCGCGGAGGTTGATATCACCAAGGAGCCGATGGAAGTCGGGCCCACCCTCCATTATTTTATGGGCGGGATCAGGGTGGACAGTGATTCACAACAGACCCGGGTGCCGGGATTATTCGCCTGCGGAGAGTGCGCCGGGGGCATGCACGGCGCGAACCGTCTGGGCGGGAATTCCCTGTCTGACCTTCTGGTCTTCGGGAAATTGGCCGGGGACGGGGCCGCTGAATATATCAAAGGGAAACAGCTTTTGAAGGTCTCTGACACGGAAGCCACGGCGATTATCCGCCGGGCCACGGATATCCTCAACCGGGAAAAAGGTCCGAACCCGTTTGTCGTGCACGAAGATTTGCAGGCGGTGATGCAGAATAAAGTCGGGATTGTCCGGATCAAAGACGAACTCGAAGAGGGGATCAAGGAACTGCAGCGCCTGAAAGAGGACGTCGGCAAAGTAAAGGCGCATTCCACCAGCCAGTATAATCCGGGCTGGAATGAGGCGATTGATTTAAATAATTTGATGATCACGGCCGAGGCCGTGGCCAGGTCCGCCCTGCTTCGGGAAGAATCCCGCGGCGGACATACCCGCATTGATTTTGAAAACGAGACCGACGCCGGCCTGAAATATAACGTCATTGTCCGCAAGAATGAAAAAGGGGAGATGGAGGCGTTTAAAGAAAACCGTCCGACGCCGCCCGAGGCCCTGGCCAAGATCGCTCACGCGACCCTTGAGGAACTGGAGGGGAAAAATGGCTGAGCGCAGATTCCGCGTGTGGCGCGGGGACAAAAACGGCGGTGAATTTAAAGAATACAGCGTTGAGGTGGACCAGGGCATGGTGGTGCTTGACTGCATCCACCGGATCCAGTCGCGCCAGTCCACTGACCTGGCCTGCCGCTGGAACTGCAAGGCCGGCAAATGCGGCTCCTGCAGTATGGAGATCAACGGCAAACCGCGGCTGAGCTGCATGACCCGGATGAACACATTTAAAGACGATGAAGTGATCACGGTCCAGCCGTTAAAGACCTTCCCGTTAATCAAAGACCTCGTGACGGATGTGTCGTGGAATTACAAACAAAACCAGAAAATCGCCCCGTTCAAACCCCGGGCCAAAGACAAAGACGGCAACTGGCGCATGTACCAGCGCGACATCGAACGTGTCCAGGAATTCCGCAAATGCATCGAATGTTACCTCTGCCAGAATGTCTGCCATGTCCTGCGCGACCACAACCAGCACGAAAAATTCGTCGGGCCGCGGTTCATGATCCGGCTCGCTTCGCTTGAAATGCATCCTCTGGATACCGAAGACCGCATCCCGAAAATCAAGGACGAATACGGCGCCGGGATGTGCAACATCACCAAATGCTGCACCCAGGTCTGCCCGGAGCATATCCACATCACCGACAACGGCATCATCCCGCTGAAAGAAAGAGTCGTGTCCCGTTATTATGACCCGATCCTGTGGCTGGTCCGCAAGTTTTTTCCGGCCAAGAAGTAAATCCAACTTACCGATAGAATTCCTTGAATTTAAAGTTAATTTGTACTATACTTTGTTTATACTTAAACAGTAGATTTCCAAATTCCCCAATCCGAAGTATCTCCACCGAATAACTTTAGTTTAAAGTTGTACAGGTATTTGTCTGTTCATACGCCTGTCACGCTGTTTTTTAATGGCTGTCCGGACGTGTCATCGGCCATTTGACATATATTTAAACGTTTTAAAGTCAGTTAACCGGTAAGAGGGATAATCCAAATGTTCAATCCAAAACGGAAATTTTCGGTCCTGTTTCGCCTGATCAGCTGTCTGCTTCTTTTAAACTTTACCGCCACCACGATCGTTCCTCCGGCCATACTTTCGGCCAGTACCGTTTTACAATCTGAAATCAATTTACCGTTACCCGGAACAATCCTCAAAATCACCGAAGGATTCCAGCCGGCCAAACTGCAGGGGATCAGCCTTCATCCGGAGAATCCCCTGGAGTTTGATTTTATCATTGCCAAAGGCGACTCCGGCCTGGACCCGGAGCAGTTTTCCGAAGAAACAAAACGGCTGGTCAAATATTTCCTCGCGGCGCTGACCGTTCCTGAAGGGGAATTGTGGGTCAACCTCTCGCCGTATGAACAGGACAAGATCATCGCCCGATCCTTCGGCCAGACCGAAATGGGCCGCGACCTTCTGGCCCAGGATTATATCCTCAAACAGTTAACCTCATCCATGCTTTATCCGGAAGACCAGTTCGGCAAAGATTTCTGGGACCGGGTCTATAAAAAAATGCAGGAGAAATTCGGGACAACGGACTTCCCGATGAACACCTTCAACAAGATCTGGATCGTCCCGGACACCGCCACTATTTATCACAAGGGCAACACCGCGTTTATCCTCGAGAGCCGTTTAAAGGTTATGCTGGAAGAAGATTATGTGGCGCTCAACGCGAACTCCAATGATCCGCGGTTTTCGATGGCCCAGAATCAGGGCCGGGACAATGAGGTGATCAGCGGGGTTTCTTCCGAGATGGTCCGTGAGATCCTTTTACCGGAAATAGAAAGGGAAGTGAACGAAGGCGAACATTTCGCCCAGCTGCGTCAGGTCTATCATTCCCTTTTGCTGGCCACCTGGTACAAAATGAATTTAAAAGAAAGCCTGCTCGGGCAGGTTTACGTGGACAAGGGCAAGACCCGGGGGATTGAAACCAAAGACCGGGAAATCAATCAGAAGATTTATGAGCAGTACCTCACCATGTTCAGGGAAGGGGTCTTTGATTATATTAAGGAAGATGTTGATCCGGTTTCGCATAATACCGTGCCCCGGCGTTATTTCTCCGGCGGAAACGACATGCGCGCGGTGACCGGTGTTGTCCGCCAGGGGTATGTCGACGCGGATCAGCCGGTGGATTTTGCTGTGCTCAACCGGATCCGTCCGGCCGTTGAAAAGGCCGCCGGCGCCGAATATGTGTTGTCCACGGTGCAGCTGTTTGATGTCGGGCAGAAAGCGGTCCCGGGTTATGTGGAGAAGATTCAGATCAAGGCATTTACCGACAATGCCGTGTTAAGCGCCAAGGCGCAGACGTACCAGGCCGTCACCGAATTATTTTTAGATGCCCGGTCCTGGAACCAGATTGAATCGGAAGTCAAGAAACATGTCGCGTTCAACCATCTGGGGATTGACGGACAGGAACAGTGGTTCCGGAACCATTTTACGGATTGGGTGAACGGCAATTTAGCCGGAGAGCAGAACCGGGAATTGCGCACCCGCCTGATTGAAAATTTCAACCAATTTATCGATGACGTGAATGTGTACAAGCTGAGCGTCAATCAGGCGTACCCCTACGATCTGGGGTTTTTAAACGTGGCCCGTGAATATGTCTTTAAACTCAATGAATGGGAGCGGCTGTCCGGGAGGACATACACCGTGGCCGAACAGATCGTTAATTTTTCCAATGACACGGAACTGGTGGAGTTGATCAAACCGTTAATTGACGGAAAACTCCCGGTGTTCGCCGATGTGGTCCTGGAATCGCTGATTCCGGCCCTGGCCCGGGAAGGCAATGATCCGAACGCCCAGGTGGCGCAGGGCGCGGGCGGCCTGGGATTTCTGGACGGAGAAACGATTGCCGGGGTCAAAAAATATCTGAAAGGAAGATGGGGGTCGACCGACGGGTACGCGGGGATATCGGCTTTGCCGTTATATGAAGTCTTTCAGCGGCGGACCATTGCCGCCAAGGAAATCGACTGGGACAACCAGCAGGATATCAAACCGTTGATGATAACCGATGAACACGGCGTCCAAAAACCGTTTACCTTTAAAGTCAATTTCAAGGGGAAGATCCATGAATCCCCGCGGATGATCCATCAGCGAAACGACCTGCAGAAAAAATTAAAACTCAGCGCCGGCCAGGTCAACAAGTTCTGGGACAAACTGAAGGAGATGGGTATCCTGACGGAGATTAACAAGCGGGGACAGATTAACGATAATTACGCCCAGGTGCTTCAGGCCAGTGACGAGGATTTTGACGGTTATCAGCAGCAGATCTGGGAACTGCTGGATTCGATCAGGGCCGCGGAGCATCCGGCCGGAAAAGATTATGAGGTCCAGGTTTATGTGGTGAATAACGAAGGGACCCCGCAGTTTGCCTTGCGCGCGCCTAAATTTGATATCTTTCATCATCTGTATCCCGGCGGTGACGCGCAGTGGATTCAATACGGATTTTACGGGAAGGCGTATGTCCAGTTACTCAAAGAATTGGGCGTGGTCCCGGACATCATCATGTTGAATGAAGGCCAGACGTTTTTTACGGCCATGGAGATGGTCAATGAGATCAACCGCGCGAAACTGTTCGGCGGAAAAAGTATGTTTGAGAAGGTGAAGATCGTCTATAAAACGCACACGCCGAACCCGGCGGCGCTTCCCATCTATGAAGACGTCGCGAGGCTGAGGTCGATGCTGGGCTGGGACCTGGTTCCGGATGACCTGTTAACGGAGATGTACGGCTCCAGGCAATTCTACGCGCCGAAGGCCCTGGCGAATTTATCCGATTTGATCATCGGTGTTTCGGATGAAAACGCGCGGGTGGCCAGGCGGATCATTGTCCCCGGTTACGACGTGGAAGGGGTGCAGAACGGCTCGCTTCCGGATGACTGGTATCCAGGGGAATTGGCGGAACTGGTCGCAGAGCGCGGTTATGAAAACATCAGCGGCGAAGAGTTGTATGAAATCCGGCGCAAGGCGAAATTGGCGCTCAACCGGAACCTGCAGGATCTGCTGGGCGGAATTCTGGGGGAAGAAAATGTCCCGCAATTCGCGGACCTTGAAAACCGGCCGCTGGTCGGTTTGCTGCGGCGGATGGTCCGGTATAAAGGGCAGGGCATGCTGATCCCGCTGATTGAATGGATCGTCGGCGATACGGATAAACAATATTATAATTCCGAAGGGGAATTGCTGGGTTACGGCCAGGGGGCGAATCTGCTCCTGGGAGGAGAGGCCCAGGATGAATACGGGGAAGAGTGGGTGGCCCGTTTTAAACGGATGGAAGCCGGGGCCTTCACCAAAGAGGATTTGCAGGAGGCCGGAAAGATTCCGGACGAACAGATCGACAGCATCTGGGAACGGTTAAAAAGGGACGGTTTGATTAAAGAACGGTTTGGCGCTGCGGTTGCCGCGGACCACTGGGAGTTTTTAAATGACGCAGACCACGAGATTGTTGTTTCCGGGATGACTAAAGTCAGCGTGCGTGAGCGGTACTTCGGCCAGGGGGAAAATTTGTATCGTTTGTTCATCCGGTTTAACGCCCTGAAAGGGAAGGTCATCTATATAGAGAAGACCGGGAAGAATGTTATGAAGGCGGCGACAACCGCGGTTGATCTGTGGCTGAATATGCCGGACCCGACGCAGGAGGCATCTGGAACAAGCCATCAGCGGGTCGGTCTTTCCGGAGGTTTGAATATCGGGGTCAAAGGCGCCGGATTTGATATTCAGATCAATCACGGGGTGAACGGCTGGCTGATCGATGCCTTTCCCGAAAAATCCACCGATGAGCTCATCGATATGTTTAATATCGGGGTCAGGGGCGAGTTCAGGTCGAAGGTCGTGGCGAATATGCAGACTTATTGGAAAAACGCCCAGCCTTTGCTGCGGGATTATATCGAAGAAGCCGTACAGCAATACCGTTCGTACTCGGACAGCATCGGGGCGGAACAAGTCAACCGGCAGTGGATTGATAAACTTCAGAGTTCATTTGTCCAGACCCATCAAACGGTCACGATCGAACATAATAATATCAGAAACAAAATGGCCTTTGACGCGGCCATGGATAATTCCGGTGCGGAAGGCCTTCGCCGCCGAAAAACCCTTGGCCGTGATGTGTTGACCGGGCTGGGTGAGCTGACGGATTCTCTGGCCGCGCTGAGCCGGAATGACCGGGCGTTGAGCCATGACTTTGATTTGATCAGCCGTTACGTGACCGGCCGCGGCAGCATGGCTGTGCCGGGGATTTATCAGGAGCTGGAAGGGTTGCTGCAACAGTCCAGAGGCGTTGTTTTGGCGGCCCTGGATGAAATCGGGATTTCAGCGGAACAAGCCCAGGTCCTTATCGCTGAAGAATTACAGGTGAATGTGAATTACCGCAGTCTGGCTGACGCGGCTGTCTTGGGCGAGAATCCGGATACGTTGAAAGCGGATCAGGCCTTGACCGTGACCGCGAAAGAACAGAAATACGGCGGGATCGACTTGAATCCGAAACTGCTGGACCTGCAGATCAGACGCGACGATACCGGAGTCCCGCTTCCGTTATGGGACCAGCCGCTGGAGCAGATGAACATCGAAGGCTTTGTCCCGGTCATTATCAACATTATCCCGCTGACCAACCTGCCGTTTTTGTCTGAAGGGGACAGTCCCCAAAAAGGGACAGAGGACCCCATGGTGAAGGATCATTTGACAAATATAAGAAAAAAAGTATAATTTTAGCAACCCCCGATCGATGCCCTATAGGATCGAAAGGGGGTTTTTTATGTCTCGAATAGCCCGCCAGGATATTTTATTCGACGGGTGCTACGCGCACATTATTTCACGGTCAATCCGAAAAATGAAATTAATGCGGGATGACGACGATTTCGAATCACTTTATCGCCTTCTCATTCTGACCAAGAAAATGTCAGGCTTCCAGGTTCACCACTACTGTTTGATGCACACCCATTTTCATCTGATTGTCAGCCTGCCGGATGTACCCGGGTTTTCCAAAGCCATGCAATATGTCAAAAGCCAGTATAGTTATCACTTCCATAAAAAGTATCGATTGAGCGGTCCGGTCTGGAGGGAACGGTTTCGCGGGTTATTAATTGAAAATGAAAGTTACCTCAGAGCGTGTGGGGAATATATTGAGAATAACCCTTTGAAGGCGGGGCTTGTTAAAGAGGCAAACAACTGGAAGTACAGCTCATTTCGGCACTATAATCACGATCAGCCCGATGACCTCATCAACCGGATCAAATGTAACAAGAGGTCACAAAAACCCGTCGAGATTATTTTTGAAGAAGAGGAGTTCTTTGAAAAAGGGAAAGTGATCGGTTCGGCATTTTTCCGATTTCAGTTCCATGAAAAGATGAAGGGGCGGTGACCTGTCCCTAACGGGGGACTGTCCCCTTCAGGCCAAAACTTGTAATTTTTTGTATATTTCTTGGTAAAAGTAGAAAAATGATAGCACGAGGTCCGAAAAAGATAGTAAAATCTAAAAAAAATCTGATACAATAGAAAAAAATACAATCAAACGTGACTCCTTATTTTCTGTTTGAGACTCTTACTTTTTTTCCTGCGCCCATCTCTAATTTTAGTCCGCGTCGGGTTGTTCCATAAAAATGTTGTTTAACTTTAGAAACCGTCGGCGTCCGGTGTTTCCGGCCCGGTCATCCGTCGGTGAATAAAAAAAGGAAAACCGCCTCATGAGACCAAAACCGCGCAACCTCTACAGTACAATCTTTTTATTCGCCTTCATGTTTCTCTTTAACCCTGCCGTTACCCGGGCCGCGGAAGTGGCGGTGGTGTGGACGGATGTTACCGGTGTTTCCGTCAACGCGAATAATCTGACCAAGACGGCCGCGACGGCCTGGGGGAACGCGGGGGCCGCATCAACAGGCAGTTACAGCGGTGATTTCGGGGTCCAGTTTACGGCGTCTGAGACAAATACATACCGGCTGTGCGGGTTATCCGACACCAACATCAACGCCAATTATAATACGATCGATTATGCCGTTTACCTTCTTGCGGACGGGACGGTCGCGGTGCACGAAAACGGGGTTTCGCGCGGACTGTTCGGGGCTTATCAAACCGGGGATGTTTTTAAAGTCAACCGGACCGGCACAACGATCACTTATTTGAAGAATGACGCGGTATTTTACACCAGCACCATCACCAGTTCAGGCAGTCTGCTGGTTGATACCGCTTTATACACCGCCGGAGCCACGATCAACAATGTCAAATTTTACGGGGTCCCGGCCCAGGTTCCATCCACAATTACGGATTTAAACGCGACCATCAGCAGCCAGGCGGTTTCTTTAACCTGGAGCGCCGTGTCCGATAACGGATCAGCGATTACAGAATACGAAGTCCAGTACGGAACCGTGGCCAGCGGGAACTTCACTTCCATTTTTACCGATGACACCACCCCGGGCGCGACGATTAACGGCTTAACCAATGGAACGGCGTATCAGTTCCGCGTGGTGGCCAAAAACGCGATCGGGTCATCCCAGCCGTCCAATGTGGTTGCGGCGACACCAAACACCACGGTCGATGTGGTGTGGACCGACCTGGCCGGCGTGACCGCAAACGGGAATTCCATCACCAAGGTGGCGGGTACCGGATGGGGCAATGCGGGAGCCGCTTCTCTCAATAAGTACAGCGGGGATTTCGCGGTCCAGTTCACCACCAATTCAGCCGCCAGCCATTGGCTCTGCGGGCTTTCATACACCAATGCCGATGCCAATTATACGTCCATCCATTTCGCGATCCTGCTTAAAAATAACGCGACCATCGAAGTTTATGAGAGCGGGGTGTATAAGGGAGCGTTCGGTTCTTACCAGTCCGGGGATATCTTCCAGGTCCAGCGGGAAGGGACCGCGGTCAAATACAAGAAAAACGGGACGGTGTTTTATACCAGCGCGCAATCCAGTTCCGCCGACATGCTGGTGGATTCCAGTCTGTATTACATTAACAGTTCCATCCTCAACGCGAAGATCATCGGTTATCTGCCCAACGGACCGACGGCTCCGGGGATTATCGGGGACCTGAGCGCTGTCCCTGCCAGCGGCAAGGTCAACTTAAGCTGGACAGCGCCGGCGGCCAACGGATCGGCCATTACCGGATACGATGCTCAGTACGGAACCGTGGCCAGCGGCGCTTTCGCGTCGACCTTTAATGACGACGCCGTTCCGGGCGCAACGATCACGGGCCTGACCAACGGCACGGCGTACCAGTTTAGGGTGGTGGCGAAAAACGCGCTGGGTTCCGGAGGCCCTTCGAATGTTGTACAGGCCACGCCGGATGTCATCACGGACATTGTGTGGACCGATTTGGTCGGCGTGACGGCCAACGGTAACACCATAACCAAAACCATTTCTGGCGGTTGGGGCAGCGCCGGCGCAGCCTCCGTCAGCAAGTATTCCGGTGATTTCGCCATTGAGATGACGACGACACCGAGCAGTTATCATATTATTTACGGACTTTCGGCAACAAATACCAACGCGAATTGGAACACGATCGGTTACGGTATTTTTCTTTACAATACAGGCGGAGTTGAGGTCTATGAAAGCGGCGTTTCGAAAGGCATATACGGCACTTATCAGTCTTCCGATGTTTTCTTAATCCAGCGGACAGGAACGACGATTAAATATAAGAAAAACGGGGCGACCTTTTATACCAGCACCATACCGAGTAATGGTGAATTATTGGTCGATGCCGCGCTCTATTACCAAAATACAACCGTGCCAAATGTCAAATTCATCGACACGTCCAGTCTGCCGCCGGCAGCGCCGAACGCGGTCACAGACCTGAAGGCCGGGGCCGGCAACAGCCAGGTTTCCCTGGCCTGGACCGCGCCTGACGCCAACAATTCACCGATCACCGGTTACGACATCCAGTACGGCACGGTGTCCAGCGGCCTGTTCAATCTGACTTACAACGACGACGCGACCCCGGGCGCGACCATCCTGGGGCTCAACAACACCACCGCGTACCAGTTTCGCGTGGTGGCCAAAAACGCGGTCGGCAACAGCCAGCCGTCCAACACGGCCCAGGCCACACCGGGCACAACCGTTGATATCGTCTGGACCGACCTCGTCGGCGTGACGGCCAACGGCAGCAGCCTGACCAAGACCGCCGGGACCGCCTGGGGCAACGGCGGAGCCGCTTCAGTCAACCGGCACAGCGCGAATTTTGAAGTTGAATTCAACGCCAACCAGACCAACAGCCACATGATCTGCGGATTGTCGTCGGTCAATGCCAGCGCCAGTTATGACACGGTCCAGTTCGGTGTTCTGTTAAAAAGCAACGCGACGGTTGAAATTTATGAAAACGGAGTATCCAAAGGCGTTTACGGCGGATACCTGACGACGGACAAATTCCAGGTGGAACGCACCGGAACGACCGTCAAATATAAGAAGAACGGAACGGTCTTTTATACCAGCGCCTCAACGGCCAGCGGGGAAATGCTGGTGGACGCGGCTTTGTATTTTCCGAACGTCACATTGGCGAATGTCAAAATGATCAGCGCGGCCGCGCCGTCTGCTCCGGCCGCGGTCACGGATTTGTCCGCCTCGGCGGATGACCGGCGGGTTAATTTGAGCTGGTCTGCCCCGGCGGACAACGGTTCGCCGATCACCGGGTACGAGGTCCAGTACGGCACGGTTGCCAGCGGCGCCTTTGCCACGACCTTCACGGTCCCCGGGACCGGCGCCCTTATTACCGGCCTGACCAACGGCACGGCGTACCAGTTCCGCGTGGTTGCGCAAAACGCGATCGGCAGCGGGCCGGTATCGAATACGGCGACCGACACACCGAATGTCCAGACCGCCGGCGCAGTCCTGTTGACCCCGGCGCCGGGTTCCACACTGACCAATATCGACACCACCTTTCAGTGGACAACCGGCGAAGGCGTCAGCGCTTACCGGCTGACCGTCGGCACCACGCTCGGCGACGATGACATCGCCGACAGCGGGACCACCGGCGCGACGGTGTATGCCGTCTCCGGCATCCCGATCACGGGAACACCGGTGTACGTGCGTTTGTCGTCTCAAATTAACAGTGTCTGGTTTGACGAGGATTATGTGTTCGGGACTTCGTTGACGCCGGTTGTCATATTTAATGGAAGCGGTTCCGGTCATAAAGAATTCATCGGCGCCAATTTCAGCCAGACGGTTGATTTTAATTTGCAGGTGGAATTTGAAGTGCTGACCGCCAATCCGGTCCAGAACGGGGATATTATCCGTTATGACCTGACCCGTAAGACAGGCAATACGCATTTCACCGGGACAGCTGTCGATATTTTTAACGGCCAGCCTACCACGCTGGTGTTCGATCGCAACAATTCCCTGGATATACAGTTAACGGAAGGCTATTTTGAATATTCCACCACGGATCCGGCCTACCGCAAGATCCTCTTTACGGTTCCCCAGCCGCCGAGTCCGACGCTGCCGTTTCCGGCAGAAGTCGAGTACCTGAGCGCCAACGGGACCAAAACGGTGCGTGTGTTTTACAATATGCCGTCACCGTGGAATCTCGGATTTATTGACAACAATTATATCGTTCCGGGTTCTGATAATTTTGACGGTGAATGCGCCTGCACGATCGATCCGGAAACTTACAATCTGCTGCCGGGCGACACGGTTAATATCCGTGTGGTGACTCCGGTTGACCCCGATGAAAGTGTGGTCTGGCAAGTTATTCCGGTAGAAAATGAAACCGCCCGGGCCGTCATTACACCGGATAACAGTTTTGGTTATTCAGCCGTCATTTCCGATATAAAAGGGGAAGGACGGTTGAAAGTCCGGGTGATCAATCCGTCGATCGAAGGCTGCCAGAAGGATGTGCTGCTGCATGTCGGATGTGATGACTGCGGAAAGTCGGCCAATAACGGAGCGCCGGGCTGTCAATTGGACGGCACCTGCACATTGGGAAGCGTAGATGTCACCTTCGGTCTTGGCCGTACCAGCCGGGGAAATCCGGTCGGACAACTGGCCCTGAAAACGGATAATCCGTCGCCTGTCAACGCCACGCCGGATGCCCTCAAGGTGTATTCGTTTGGTAATGACACACAGAAACTGTATGAGGCGAGCGCGCTGCGGCAAGTCGTGGCCCCGGATCTGTTTGTTGATGTCACGGTCCTTGACGCGTACAGTTATGAGATCAAATATTATGACCTGGCCGCCAAAGGCGCTTTGGTCAGCGGGTTTTACGCGATTAATCCGGGAGCTGTTCCTCTAAAATCCTGGAAGATCGAAAATCCTGACGCCTCACCGACAATCTTTGACCGGCTGAGAATCACTGAAACGGCCGGGTCGGTTGTCACGGTCACGGAATACATCTGGGACGGGCTTAATCAGGTCTGGACCCTCAATGAAGGCAGCGGTCTGCGGTTAACAACACAAGTAGAAACCACCGGCAGCGGAACACGCACGGTCGTTGAAACGGTCAAGGACAGCCTGAACAATGTCGCCTCCAAGACCAGCACGACCTTCAAGGAAATCGATAATTATTCAGGAATCTTTGAAGAAGTAATCGAAGTAGTTGAAGACCCGGACAATCTGGCCCTGACCACCACCACCGAGTGGTACGAAGATCCGCTGGACTTCAACAATTTCGGGCAGATCAAGTCCGTGACCAATCCCGACGGTTCCTGGGTGAAATACACCTACGACAGCCTGGGGCGGGTCGCAACCGAGATCAGCTCATGGCTGGATGAACCGATCAGCGCGCCGGCCTCGGCCAGCCGCGCGGTCTATTATGAATACGTTGTCCAACACGCGTCAGACTCTGATCTGACCGAAGACCAGCGCCGTCCGCGCAAGGTCACCGAAGAAATACTCGGCGATGTTGTCAGCAAGACGTTTTATGTCTACAGCCAGGCACCGGATGGGCGCCGAACAACAATCGTGGAGCGGGCTTTAACTCCGACGGCTGTTTACGGTGCGGCCGGTAATCAACGGACGACAACGGTGACGTCTCCATACGGAATTGGCTCGATTGGAAACTGGCGGCCAGAGAGTGTAACATATCCGGATGGGCGTAAAGATACTTATTTATACCAGCCAGGTACTTATTCAGTCAGTTTTTATCCATTGTCTAACTGGTTTGTGGTATCAGCCGGCGGGACTGATATTAGAGAAATCGTTACCCACGGCACAACCGCCAACCCTAACGGTGTGGCCAACAAGACCACCCGCGAGATCCGTGTGACGAATAAAACCGGTGAGCTGTTATTTGAAGCAACCGAGTTGTACGACGGCTCTGCTTACCAGCCGGCCCACTGGACACGGAGGGATTATGACGCCTACGGTCACGTGACCAATGTGTATCAATCCAACGGCACACAAAGCGACAACACCTGGGACTGCTGCCGTCTTGAAAGTACGACGGACGCATCCGGCATCACCGTGGATTACACCTATGACGGGATTAACCGCGTGCTGACCCAAACCAAGGAGGCCGCGCCGGATGATCTTCAAACGGCCTACACCTATGATGCCGCGGGACGCCGCCTCACCGAGACGGTCAGCTCCGAGGCATTGTCCCTGCAGACGCAGTCTGTCTACGATACGGCCGGGCGTCTTTTAAATTCAACCGATCCATCCGGGCTGGTGACGGATTACGATTATTCAACCGACCTGTTGACCACGACCGTGACCCGTCCGGGAGGGGCCGTGGAAATCAGCGAACAGTTTGTTGACGGACAGGCCAGGAGTGTGACCGGCACCGGGGTGGTTGCGCAGTATTTCACCTACGGGGTGAATACCGATGGCACACGCTGGACGGAAGTTCACACGGGAAGCCCGTCTTCGCCGAATTATGAGAGGACGACGACTGATATGCTCGGGCGCACCGTCAAGGTGGAACGCCCCGGCTTTACCGGCACGCACACCACCGAGTATTTCTACAATAATCTCGGCCAATTGCAGCGCGTGGCCGCAACGGGACAAGCCGATGTGCTTTACGAGTATGATGCGCTCGGTAATCAAATCCGCTCAGGCCTCGACATCAACGACAATAGCAGTCTGGACCTCAGCTCGACCGACCGGATTACCGACACCGACACGGTGTTCACGTTTATAAGCCCGGACTGGTGGCAGCAAACGGTGCAGAAGGTCTACGCGACGGATAACAATTCAACCGCCACGACGACCGGCTTTCAGCTTTCACGCTTGACGGGGCTGGGCGCGGGCGGACTGGTCGAGGAGTCCGTCTCTATTGACATCCACGGCAACACGACAACCGCGCAGACGACCATCGACCGGCCGAACAAGACGCAGACGCGCGCCATCGATTATCCGGATTCGGATACCGACGCGGTCGCGGTCAGTGTGAACGGCTTGTTGACCTCCGATACAAGCAAGTCCGGTGTGACCACGACGTTTGTGTATGACGGGCTGGAACGCCAGACCGGTGTCACGGATCCGCGCACAGGCACGACAACGACGGCGTACAATGCAGCGACAGGACAAGTGGTTTCAGTCACGGACGCCGCCTCGAACAGTGTGAGTTTTACGTATGACACGGCCGGGCGCAAGGCCACGGAAACCAACGCGCTCAATGATGTGACACGGTTTGAGTACAACGACCGCAATCAGGTCACGCGCACCTGGGGGGATGTTCCGTATCCGGTCGAGTATGTTTATGATTCTTACGGACGCCTTGAGGAGATGCACACGTACCGTACATCGGCCGCCTGGACAGGAACAACCTGGCCGTCCGGAGTTAGCGGGCAGGAAGATGTGACCACCTGGAATTATCAGGAGGCCACGGGCCTTTTGACGAGCAAGGTGGACGACAACGCGGAAAGTGTGTCTTACACGTACACGACCGCCGGGCAATTGGCAACACGGACCTGGGCACGCGGACCGGTCACCACTTACGGTTATGATGCAAATACCGGGGAACTGTTGACCGTCAATTATTCCGACTCAACGCCGGATGTAACTTTCACATATGATCGTCTCGGACGATCAAAGACAGTTGCTGATGGACTGGGCAGCCGCACGTTTGCTTACAACGCGGCGTTACAGCCTTTAAGTGAAACCATCAGCGGGTTATATAGTGCGACAATTACACGCACATATGCAACAAGCGGCGTCATCGGAAGGCCGACGGGATTCAACGCCGGCAGCAGTTACGGGATCGGTTATGCTTACGATAATTTCGGGCGGTTTAATCATCTGGAATGGACGGTCGCCGGCGCCTCAACGGAAGCGGCGGAGTATTTTTACGCGGCCGATTCTGATCTGCTTAACCGGCTCTACAGTTATCCGCGCGATACGGTCTACACGTACGAGCCCAACCGCAACCTGGTCACCCAGGTCCAGAATATGTTTTTGAGCGGGCTGGTCTCCCAGTATGATTATCAGTATGATGAACTGGGGCGCAGGACTTCCGTGGCCAACACGGGGTCAGCCTTCAGCGCGGCGGCGTTTAACCGCTTTGCTTACAATGATCGAAGCGAGTTGAACGAATCCGCTCGATACCTCGGGACGGACGTGAATGTGCTGACGAGCCCGGTCACCGGGGAATACCGCAGTTTTGCTTATGATCCGATCGGCAACCGCACTAACATTACAGTAGCGGCCAACAACGGCACGTATTCGGCAAATAACCTTAATCAGTATTCCACCGAGAACGTTGCCGGAGGCGGAACCAATACGTTTACTCACGATGATGACGGCAATTTAACCGCAATCAGCGGTAACAAAAATGTCACTTACACCTACGATGCCGAGAACCGGCTGATTACGGCTCAACCGTCAACACCGGCGATCAATGATAAGAAGATCGATATGGTCTATGATTATCAGGGAAGACGGGCGCAGAAGGCTGTTTCTACCTGGGCAGGTGTCGCGTGGGTCCAAGACGCGGTCCGCCAATACGTGTATGACGGATGGAATGTTATAAAGGATACCAACACAGTCGGAACAATCGTCACCGACAAGTATTATGTTTGGGGACTGGATCTTTCTCAATCCATGCAAGGCGCCGGCGGTATCGGCGGCTTGCTTGTGACAGTCGATGGATCGACGCCTTTCTTGTTTCATCATCATATGTACGATGGCAACGGCAATGTCGGCCAGTTGGTGGATGTTTCCGACGGCTCCATTGATGCCCAGTACGAATATGATCCGTATGGAAATACTATTTTATCCAGCGGAATCCTCGCCAACTCTAATCCATACCGTTTCAGCACCAAATATCTGGATTCGGAGTATAATCTGTATTATTATGGGTTCAGGTATTACGATCCGGTAACTGGCCGATGGCTCAGTAGAGACCCCATTGCGGAAGTTGGTGGAATTAATCTTTACTCTTTTGTGTTCAACAACTCTGTTAATTGGGGAGACAAAGATGGTCGCAAGGTATATGACGCCCCATGGACAACGGCTGAACAACTTGATGAAGAATTTAATAATAATCTTGAACCTAATTGGGAGAAGGGAAGAGGTTCACTTAATCATACGAGACATAAGTTATTAGTAACTTGTGTGGGGGCCTCTAGACTTGAAAAAATCATGAATGAAACTTATATTGATTTGAAAAGGTTTGAGCATTTTAACGGTGTTTTTAATTCGGAAGCGACTGTCGATGTTGATGAAACTAACGGAATAGCTCGGTTCAATGTACTAGGATTTACTGGAGTCATGAGCGATTTCATAAACGCTGACAGAATTGCTGTAAAAATAACGTATAATGATCCATTGCGAGAAATTAGTGCCCAGACTTTAGGTAATCATCCGCTAGTGGGGATAAGAAAATGGAGAGTCTACGCAGATAATTCGAATTTTAATAATTTTTTGGTCGAAACGGAGTCATATGAGAAATCACGAGGTCGATTAAATAAAATTGGCGTAGCATTCTTTGGTGGCGAAACGGCACAATTAAAAGTGTGGACTCAATATTTCGAAAATATAAAAGCACACTTGGAAAAAAGTTATGATGGAGTAGCTGCTGAGATAATTGAAAATGCCTTTCATGAATCTTTAGGTGATATAAGAAATCCATGGCAACCAAATTAAAAAAAGTGATAGCATTCATATTTGTCGGTTCTTTAACTGTAGGGTTCTTATGCGTTTCATGGGCTTTATGGATGTGTGTGTCATATAACCATGAAAGAAGTAGGAGAGAAGAGGCTAATATGACAGCTAAAGTGCTGGCGAATAGGATGACCATGGGGGTTAATGTGGATGAAAGCCGAAAGCAATTGATAGCAATAATTGATGGTGACAAAGAGTTTGATGCTGTGCAAGCAATTGTTGCCTTGGGTGAAACAAAAGATCAATCAGATGAAACCATTGATTGTATATTGAGATCAATTAAAAGGAGGAATGTGTTAGCTTTGCCTAGAGAAGCGGCGAGAGCGTTAATACAAATAAAACCTAAAAGAGAAGACATTATTGATGAATTGATACTTCAACTTGATAGTGATATGGATGTATCTTCGTTTTCAGCTGATGCATTGGGAAGTATTGGGAAAGCTGCTCAAAAAGCATTACCAAAATTAAGAGAAAAAATGTTTTTAACAAATCGCCCAATTTTGTCTGAAAGGTGCGCAATAGCCGTCGACTTAATACTTAAAGATATCGAAGAGAACGGTTTAGCCCCGCAAAATAAATAGCGAGTAAAAAGTTGCATACCCGCGCAAAATGTTGAGTCCAGTCCGTGTGGGGTCTGGATTTAAGCCAGTCCTTGCAAGGCGCCGGAGGCATCGGCGGCTTGCTTGTGACAGTCGATGGATCGACGCCGTTTCTGTTCCATCATCATATGTACGATGGCAACGGCAACGTTGGCCAGTTGGTAGACGTCTCCGACGGTTCCATTGATGCCCAGTACGAATATGATCCATACGGCAACGCCATTATTGCCACCGGCATCCTCGCCAACTCCAACCCCTACCGCTTCAGCACCAAATATCTGGATTCCGAGTACGGATTGTATTATTATGGGTATCGGTACAATGAGCCTGCGACGGGGAGGTGGTTGAGCAGGGATCCTATTGAGGAAGATGGGGGAATTAATTTATACGGATTTGTTATGAATAGCCCAATCATTCACTACGATGTTTTGGGCGAATGGGTGAATCCAAATGGAGTTGCCTCACCAACATTCGTATTTAGAACCGTTCGTACCACTGAACAGGGGATGTTAGGTCGATACATGTCCGAGGCTAAGAAGCTGCGAAATAAGAAACAATGGTTTGGTTTGGGAGGTCCCAGAGTACCGAACGAACGTAAATGGACTCTTGATCTACTGTGGACATTAGGTAGAGAAGTGTTTGATACCAATGATGTAAGTGGCACTAAGAACAAGTGGGTATTTACGTGTAAATACGGTTGGCTCGATATGGGGCATTTTTTCACCGTGTCATGGCTCGCAACAAAGCTAAATGACTCGGGGCGGGCATACACTCTGTCCACATGGAAGGAGACTGAACAGGACGTATTCAGGAAATTCTTCGAAAATTCGCCACATGGGCAAAGTGGTGGGACGGCAGAAGACCTATACAGCAATTACCTTGGAGCAAACTTTAATCATGGAGGTATTGGATTGGTAGCTGTGAATTTTAACAAAATGCTTCATGAGGCTGGAGCCGTTAAGCATACAAAATTAGGAGGCGTAGATGTATTTAGTATCTTACAGAATGATGCAAAGTCGCTGTGGGCAAATGATAAATCCGAAATCTACACCGGTGAACGGCATTATACAAAAGAAAAACAGTTAAATTATCAGAAAAATGCGCTAGAAGGTTTTTGTGAATTATGTGATGGTGATAAACCGAAGAAGGGTTTCGAATATTAAACGTATACTGTATAAACCTGGAGTAATATGACAAGAAATTCCTGCCAGAAGAAATTATTAATCTTTGGTTGCATCCTAGCGGTCTTAAATTCGGTTTTATTTCCGTTTGCCCTTTCATTTGCGGCGGGCATGACAACTGCTGGAGACGGTTTTGGAAGATCAATTGACTGGCTTGTTAATGGATTCTATGTGATTCCATTGGTGCTTGGCTGCGGGATAGCGCTTTCCTTCTTTGTGACTCGCTCGGATAAAGTCTCCAACATAGCAAAGGTATTCTTTTGGTTGTATGTATGTCTAGTCCCGCTAACATTAATATGTGGATTTAGTGCGGCAATCTTAATTCAATAAAGATGAACAAAATTATCCGGACGATTCTGAGTTTGTTAATAGTGTTAACAAACCTGGACGTCCGGATTCTTCATGCGCAAGTTGCCCTCACGTATTCACCGGTTCTCCCGGTCACGCTGGTAACGCCTTCGATAATAAACCTTCCTGTAGTTACTTCATCTATTTTTGAAAAAGAAAAAACCATTGAACTGTCCGCCCTGTCTTTTTCTTTTTCAAAAACAGATTTTGTGGCATTATCCGGGCCGTCAAAGAACCTTGACGGCCTGTCGTCTTCGACGACCCGTAGGCCTGCGGCCTCCGGGATAATTCGGGCTGATTTGTTTAAGTTTCACAGCACAAATTTACGGCAACGCTTTCCTTCCGGAACGCGCTTGAAGCATGCGCGTTCCGATAAACATTATGTTGAAGCGTTGCCTGTTGTCCGTAAGCTTCGCTTACGGACTGATTATCAAGGCCGCAGAGTTCAGAAGGCTGTTTCTACCTGGGCAGGTGTCGCGTGGGTCCAAGACGCGGTCCGCCAATATGTGTATGACGGATGGAACGTGATTAGGGATACCAACACGGTTGGGACAATCGTCACCGACAAGTATTATGTTTGGGGCTTAGATCTTTCTCAATCCATGCAAGGCGCTGGAGGCATCGGCGGCCTGCTTGTGACAGTCGATGGATCGACGCCTTTCTTGTTTCACCATCATATGTACGATGGCAACGGCAACGTCACTCAACTGGTAGACGTCTCCGACGGCTCCATTGATGCCCAGTACGAATATGATCCGTACGGAAATACAATCTTATCCAGCGGCATCCTCGCCAACTCCAACCCCTACCGCTTCAGCACGAAGTACCTTGATACCGAAAGCGGATTGTATTATTATGGATATCGGTACTACGATCCAGAAATTGGTAGGTGGTTGAATCGTGATCCGATTGGGGAACAAGGTGGGTTAAATGTTTATGGATTTATAAATAACAATCCAATATTATATGTTGATGCTTTAGGTTTATATTTGGAGTTTGCTATAAATGGAACTAGAGCACACACCTTATTCCGAAACTGGGGTCGGAACAAATTTCCTGCCTATGATTGGGAAATACTACTTTTTAATATGATAAAGCCGGATGTGATTGATCAGATCGGTGAACGAATTTGGGATTTAAAACCAAAGTCCCATAGTATACCTACATGGAGAGATAAAAAACAAATGAGCGATTATTTATGTCTTACGGGTTATGAATTAGGTGAGCCACAAGACATAACAAATGGAAGGACATATATAGGTATAATAGCGGATGTATTGACTGGCAATCCGTTGGATGTATATATTTATCCGGGAGCGACCGGATTTATATTATATGACCTAGTCCCAAGAGATGATTCTAAAATTCCTATTATAATTCCGGCGAAAAAAGAAAAGAAGAAAGAAAAGAGTAGGGATAATAATAACTTTACTCCAACTACTAAAACAGATACTAATACAATATTAGTAAATCCAGGTTTATTGAATCCTATACTAATACCTTCAGTTTATGGCAACTAAAGAATTTGAACAAAGAATAAAAATTGCTTCGAATTTGACCAAATTGGGGGTGAAGTTATTCAAAAGTGCTCCACCGTTCGATGGGTTGGCCCTGAAACCGCAAATTAATGCTTACTACTACGTTAAATTTGCTAAACATTATGATAAACTTGAAGATCGAATTAAGAAGGATATTGTCTCAACACTCAAGAAATTAATACAAAATAACATAGAAAGAAGCACATTACGACAATTAGTTTCTTTTAAAAAGACATATCCTAAACATTACAGCACTCTGATTCGCTTTCAAGAGTGGATACGTGAAAATGAGAGTCCTCCTCGTTCTAAATATCGTATCATTGGTAAGTCTGATTATTCAGCAACAAAAATTATCAATAAATTTTTATCGCTAAATTTATTGGACTTTTCTCCTTATAGCAAAAATTTGGGGAATGGGATCATTTCATTTTCTAAAAAAAATTCTGATGTAGGAGAAATGCTTGTATTAATAAACAGAGGGCACCCGGGTGATTTCTTTAGTTTAATGCTTGGTTTATCCAAGCCAAATTTTGAAATTGACATCTCAAATTTTTGTGGGGGGACACAAAGTGTTTTTCCTTATCAAACAGAGGAACAATTAAAGAAACAATTAAAGGTTGCTATGGAAATAATAAATTATTTGTTTCCTAAGTTTGAACAGTGTATAAAGAAAGCATTGATGTAGAAAAATAGGGGGTAGTGGATTTTCTCCAATTATTAGAAATGAATAACTTTAATCAAACCAACAAATTAATATGACCAAATTCTTCCGGACGATCCTGGCTTGCTTAATCATCTTAAGCAATCTGGACGTCCGGATTCTTCATGCGCAAGTTGCCCAAATGTACACGCCGGTTCTCCCGGTCACGCTGGCAACACCAACCATTATAAATCTTCCATTAATTGCTTCATCTGACCTCCCCCCAATCTCCAGACCACTTGAAGGTACGACGAAAATGTGATAGAACAAGCCAAACAAGGAGGCTTGTCAATGACACAGAGAAAGTTTACGGATGAACAAATAATCAAGGTGATGAAG